>JACKAE010000002.1 GCA_020635205.1 Ignavibacteria bacterium | reverse complement strand
TGTTGTTATTCTTAGCAAAGTCAATAACAGCCTTGCTGTCGGTAAACGTTCCCATTCCATCGGTCAGGAAAATAAGAACGCGCTTGTGCGCTCCGGCTCTCGCAACGGTCAACCCTCCTGCTGGCCACCCCATCATCGCGTCGTCGTAGTTCGTTCCGTTCGAAGCCTTTAAGTTGTTGATTGCCATCACGAGACGATCGCGGTTGTAGGTGAAGTGCTGGTTTATGTAGCTAAGATTGTTGAAGCTCGTCACGGCACATACCGATGGATTCATCTGCATCTCCTGCGCCCAATATGTCGCCGCTTCCTTCACTACATCGAGTCGTGTCCGTTGGTTGTCGGAGACCTTCCCATTCATTGAACCTGAAATATCGATTGAGAGCACCACTGATAAATCAGGAGAAGGAACTGGGTCGGGACATGAAATGCTTAGGATTGGGGCTTGGACAAGATTTTCCGTGACAATCATATCGTCCGGTGTCAACCCTCGAAGTCTCTCGCCATCCTCTCCAAAGGCGTAGAAATCAGCCGAGACAATCGGATAATCTGAGGGATCGATGTTGAAGACGTGAAGTGAGGACTGGGCGCAGATATCTGTACCGTATAAGAGTAGGAGGAGGGAAAGTGTAAAAGCCGTAGAACGTGCAGCCATGCGTACCTCCATTCAGGGTTGTGGTTGGTATGAGGGGATGATTTTACCTCACACTAATCGGACAGCGTTGTCACTACCAAGAACAGTTTACAAGATACAGTTTGAAAAAAGGGAAAGCAAGCATGGATACTCGCTTTCCCCAAATTGTTCTTTGATTGAAGTAGTGCTGGTTCTTTGCATGCCGAAGTCTATTATAGTGCCGGTAAGAAGATCACCACTAAGGGCACAAAGAAGCACTAAGATTATATCCATTCGATGTTAGTTAAAGACTACTGAAGAGAACACCCACACTACAGCACAACAGGTAGAGCCTCCGCTGCTCTACCCCACAGATCCATACGCCTTAGTTATTTGAACCACTTTTATTTGATTCAAAAACCCCAGTACCTTTAAAGTGATCGTTTTCGTTCCTGTGGATAGATGGAGAATTCAGATTATCGACAGGCTCCTTACTCTTCGCATCAGGATTCATACCCGGAGTATCAGTCATCCTCTCCTCAGTTAGAGAAGGAAGCTCTCTATCCAACGTCGAATTCTCTTTAGCCCCTTCTGCCACACCTTTTCGCCCCTCGACCGCACGAACAACTTGCCCTTCACTCAGAACAGCAGATGAGTCAATAGGTGAGTATGTGTTGGCGTCCTCTTCAAGCGAGATTTGCTCTTGAAGTCTACTTTGCGTAGAAACTGTTTGCTCAGGTGTCGGTTCGCTGTTCCGTCCGACAAAGAGGAGGACTCCTGTCACGGCTACGATCAGCACAACGGCACTCCCGATAATCTTGGCAAGAACTCCACCCCCAACTGATAGGGTTGAAGGAACCGAACGCGAGAGGGTGTCGACAGTGGAGCGCAAACTATCCCCCCTTCCACTCCTTAAAAGTGAGGCACGGCTCACCTGCACCGACTCTTCCAGGCGCAATAATTGCTGGTGGGTGTGGGCAAATTCGGGATCCGACGCGAGGAGTTGTTCCAGAAGTCTCTGTTCATCGTTGCTCACCTCTCCACCATCGATCCACCGTTGGAGCAGCTTTTGGTATTCGGCTTTATCACTCATTGCAATTCAATCTTCGGCATGATATTCTAACAATCTACTTTGAAAAAAGGCCTCCCTGAACGAACTCACGACACTCGGGCGGCCACCCCTACCTACGGTTATTCTCTCTCCTCTTCGCCTGACAACGTCTCCATAATTTCTGCCAACCGCTTCCGCGCACGATAGGCTGTGGTGTGAATGGCTCCCGGTTGTTTCCCAAGCATCTCAGCAATTTCTTCAAAACTGTATCCCGACCAAGCGTTCAGCACCAGAACTTCTCTGTATGCCTCGGGGAGTCTCTCGAGTGCAAGCCTCAGAAGTTCTTCTTGGTCTGTTGGCTCTACAATCTCAACTATTGGATGTTCGGCTTCTGTTAGGTCGTCGATTGGTACGTTCCCCTTGCGTGAACGGATGAAGTTAAGTGAGAGATTACGAGCCATCCGATAGCAATATCCAACAGGATTTTGGGGAGTTTCCGTCTTCTTCTTCCTCAGATAGATGATCCGTTCCCACAAATCCTGCATGATGTCGTTGGCTCCACTCCCATCACTAATTATCCGGGCAACATACAGCCAAAGCCGTTCGTTGTGGCGATCGAAAAGCCTCATCAACGCATCGTGATCTCCGCGAAGATGACGGGCGAAGAGATCAACATCGCTCACGGCAGGTCTCTGCTCCTTTTGATGACGTTCGGCTGTTCTGCTCACACGTTCTAAAAGTCCCGCCCCACTGGCTGGAACTGTAATGTTGGATCCTTTCATTACTCCTCCGCTTCTATAACACCGCGAGAAGGTGAAATCTCACACGAAAAAAAAGTTCGTGTAACATGCCCACTCTTTTCTGCATCTTCACAGGTCATTGATTCGCAAACCTGGTCTATCATTGCATCCAAATACATTGTGGCACTCCTCATCACTATTTTGAATCTTATGAATGGGCAGGCTTCACATAAGGGAGGCACACGATATTGTAGACTCTGCCTCTGCACTTTGCTCTTCCTCTCTGCTTCGCTGTTGAGAGGACAGGAGTGGACGAAGATTCAGATCACTGACCGGAGTGACGGCTTCGAGGGAGAGACAATTCTGCCGACTGTTGTCGTTGACCGGAACCGAGTGATTCACGTTCTCTACGCACGTACAACTCAAGTTGACTCATCAGATACCTTTTCTTCGAGGGCAACCTCTTTCCACTATACCAGCAATAGCAGTGGATTCTTTACTTCACCAAAAACAATTTTCGACGGTGCTGGCTCTCCGTTCAACTCATTTGCACTCGATAGCAATCTGGCTCTGTCCGCACTTTACACTGCCGACCGACTCCCAAACTCGCAATGTCTTCAGCTTTCGCGCATCGAGCCGGGGGGTACTTGGGAAGATGAGTACGTTGATATATGCAGTGGAAAGTTCTCAGCAACTGCAGTAGACCCAACTGGAAGACTTCACGTCACATATGTGTTGAGCGGAACGATTTTCTACCTCAGTCGGAGCAGTTCAGGGGCGTGGTCTTCTCCTATCAATATCTCTGGAAGTGGTGGAGATGATGACCTCCCCTCAATTGCGGTTTCCTCATCTGGAACTGTACACATCGTCTTCTACCGACAAAATTCCCAAACGCGGCAAACACTTTACTACGTTAGCGGATCGGGGACGAACTTCTCTTCCCCCCTCTCTCTTCGGCTTCTCTCCAGAAGTGTAAACCAGCTTAGCAAACCTTACACTTGGCCACCCCACGCTCCATCGATAGCTGTTGATGGCGAAGGCATCTGCCATATCGTTTTCACTTCGATTTTCGGCCAAAACCCTGAGAGTTCGCACATCCTGTATATGAACAATCAGGCTGGAAGTTGGAGCGATCCGGAAAGTATCACAAACATTGGTTTCTATAATCGAGTATCGATTACACTGGATCAGAACAAGAATATTCACGTTGCTGCCGAACGATTTGATGGAAACGATTGGGACATCGTTTACCTTCAACAACGCAACGGAGCATGGATTGGAGAGCAAGACCTGACGGCAAACGATGTGGATGACTTTGCCGGAGGAAGTGGAGGAAGGTTTATTGCCCGGCACGACTCTACTCTGGCAATTGCCTATCAAACGTTTGAAAAGATTGACCCCGGTAGAACGAGTCCTCTCGACAAGAACGAGATTGCTCTCCTGACCACATTTCTCACACCCGCACCAGCTCTCTCCGTTTCGCTCGACACGATCGACTTCGGCACTGTTCGTGTAGGAACGTGCCGTGACTCAGCATTGAGGGTGAAGAATGTTGGAGCCGGTCTGCTAAGCAGCAATGCCCCACACTCAATTGAGGGCGACACTCAAGTCTTTACAATCAACGATGATGGGGAGTTCGCCCTGCCACCAAACGTAGAAGATTCACTTCTCCTCAGCTTCTGCCCAAACAGTACAGGAAGTTTTGAAGCAATCCTGCACATCAAAACGAATGCTGGTGAACGTCCGGTACTTCTCCGTGGGATCGGTGAGGGAAATAAGACCAGTTACTACCTCAGCCTCGACACAATCACAGCCCACGTCGGGAACCGATTTCGCTTGAGTGTAAATATCTCCCCTCCTCTAACCGAAGATGCTGCCGTTGATAGCTTCGCGATTGGAGTAACGTTCAACCCGAACTCTCTTTTCTTTCACCAACTTGTTGGAGGGCACGGAGCACAAGTGATTCAGCTAATGAATGGCCACCTACTGATTCAACGCCCTCTTGGTGAACTTTTGGTTGACTCGGTGCTGTTTCAACTTGAGTTTGAGGGACTGGTAAGTGGTCAGCCAATTAATGACCTTCCAATTTCTGAGGTTTTCTTTCTCGGTCTTTTGCGACCAGTGGATACGGCGAGAGGCCGAGTCTACCTCGAAGGATGCGATATTGAACGTGGTGTTGGGTTCGGACGGAGGATCGGGGTGACATCGATCAACCCGAATCCGGTCTCCAATGCTGTACGCATTCGCTGGCACGCACCGCAGGGAGCGGAGCCTCAGCTTCAGGTGGTTGACCAACTTGGGCGCACAGCGATTCACCAGACTCTTCAAAGTGGTACAGAGGGAGAGAACGAGATCACTCTCGAACTCGGCGAACTACAACCGGGTCACTACAGACTACAGATGATCGACCGAGCCGAGCGGACAACAGTTCCTCTAATTATTGTTCGATGATGCTTTCTGCCCATATCGTCACCCGCACCTTTTTCTTCGGAATGCTTCTGCTCTCCTCCCTTCCCACTTTCGCGCAGGAGCAAACGCAGTTATTGGTCGGTCCTTTTACCGAAGTAGGAGGAGGGGTGATAGTTGCGGGAACTTCCATTCCAGTCTATGCTCTCTCCCCCGGCTGTGGAACCTTTGCAAACGTCGGAAAGACATTTAGTCTCGGAGTGGGTGGCTATGGTGCATTCCCATCACTCTTCTCCTCAAAAGTCGGCATGGCTTTTCGCCTTGGATATGCCACAACAAGCCAGCAATTTCGGGGGGATCCAGTTGACCCACAACGGACGTTCGACTCGGCTACATCAACGCTTGTCACTATCGATCGCGCCTTCTTGCTCGACGCAGACTTCCAATCTGTTTCTCTCGACATCTTGTTTCGCTACGAATGGACAAAGAGCTTTTCCTTTGAAGCTGGTCCATCGTTCGGCTACCTTCTCTCTTCAACTTTTCGCCAGACTGACAACGTTTTCGGACCTGGCGAGACTCGCTTTGACGATGGGCAAGGAACGCACGATATGGAAGGTGGCATTAGCCTTAGCGGACGAGATTACAGGCTTGGTGGATCGTTAGGATTCTCGTACGCTACTCCCCTGAATCGTTCACTGGTTATCGTTCCAACTCTTCGCTTGCAGGGGGACCTACTCTCCCCTGCGAAAGAACTCTCGTGGAGTTCGCTTCGTGCATCTGGAAGCCTTGCACTCCTCTTCGACTTCACTCCCCCTCCACCTCCTCCACTCCTCCCTTCAGATGAACCAGCTCCACCACCGGCTCCGCTGATACCAGACATTGTTGCCTCCATTGCAATCATCGGTATTGATGCCGACGGAAATGAGAGTGATGTTTCTCAGATCAGCACACAGGAAGTTCTGCACAGACGACAACTTCCACTGTTGGGATGGCTTTTTTATCCCGAAGGAAAGAGTGAATTGCCGAATCGTTATCGCACTGATTTGAACGATAACGATGAAAGCGGCGAGCACGAATGGTCTATTATTGACGCATACCACCACCTACCACAAATTCTCATCAAGAGATTAAAGAATCGCCCCGAGAGCAAACTCACGTTGAGTGGCTCAGCTTCAACTGAGGAACCGAGCACTATTGTTGAGAGACGGGTCGAATCGTTCCGCACGCTTCTATCTGCCAACGGCATTCGTCCAGATCACGTCGAAGTTCATAATTCTACTTCTACTCGCTCGGATGAGCGAAAGAGCGAAGGAAGAGAGGAGAACAGACGACTTGAAGTTGGGTCAGAAGATTCACTCCTCACAGCACCACTGATTGTAGAGTCGATAGAACGAGATTTTTCTCCTCCATTGATCCGCGTTATTCCAGATTTCTCTTCTCCAGCAGGAGTTCAAGATTGGGAGATGCGAGTGACGCAAAATGGCAACCTGATGGCGAGCTACTCCAGAGAAGATGAAGAGGGAGGAGTTTCCCCGGGCTTTCAGTGGCGAATCGAGCAAAAGCGTGGCGATACATCTATTGCCCCAATCGTTGCAAGCATCAAAGTCACCGATTCGCTCGGTAGAACAACAGTTGCCTACGATACGATCCCGCTGATTTTAGAGAAAGAACTCGCCACTGTTGACGACGACCTTGAAGTTCATATCGACCACGTTCGCAGGTCTTCTTGGCTGCTCGGTTTTGGATACGACTCCGATTTGCTAACCGAAGCACAGCGAAAAGAACTTGAACGAATCATGGAATTTATTGAACCTGAAGGCTTGGTGACAATCACCGGTTTCACGGACAGAACGGGAACCGAAGAGCACAACCTTGAGCTTTCACAGAGAAGAGCCGAGAGAGTTGCCGACTGGATTAGTGATTACCTCACGAGAAATGGAATCGACTCAGTCGAGATAAAAGCGACAGGGGCAGGAATGGATACGCTATACTTCGATAATGCTCTCCCAGAAGGGAGAGTACTCTCTCGGAGCGTTCGGGTTCAGATTGATCTCGATATCGACGAAAGGAAAACCCCATAAAAAAGCCTTCCAGCAACTTTCCAGTGTGAGTTCAGGTAGCCCTCACGTGTTATCATTACAGACCGGTCATCCATCAACCTTGAACTCAACATCAACAAAACTATGAACAAGATTTTTCGCTACATACTTTTCTCTCTCGCCCTCTCCTTGATCCCCACACTAACCTGGAGCCAGCAGCAGTGGAATCAGCCTCGCCTCCCCTCAACTGCAACGGGACATATCTACTTGATTCCGTACCCAGAACCTCTGAAGAACCTACAAGATGTACGATTCCCTTCCAGGGGACCTGAGAGTATCACACTGATGATCTACAGTGATGCGACAACACCAGTTTGGATAACCAACTTAGGTGATGGAAGTGGAACTACGGCATATACTCTGCCGGGAGGAAAAATGAGTGAGATCACACTCCCGATGAACGGATGGCAATTTGTTGGGAGAGGCTCTAATCCTTCGAATAATGTGTTCCGAGTTTTGTCTCTTCGTCCTATTTACGTCACCTGCTATATGACCACGAACTTCGGCACTGAGGGGTGGGTTCCACTCCCTGTTGAAGCGTGGGGGAAGGAATATTACGCAGCGACCATTTCATCAGAAATCGTTAAGGACGAAATTCCAGTCGGTGAGAATAACTATGGGCAGAGCACTGTTGGCGCACCGTCGCAGATTATTATCACTGCTGCCTTCAACAATACACACGTAGTTGTCACCCCAAATGCTGATATCGTAAATGGCTCGGCTGGCGCACCCTTCACAATCGCCTTAGATGCTGGAGAAGCCTACACAGTAGTCAGCACAACTGACACCACATCTACCTTTGGTGACGACCTTGCCGGAACGAAAATCGTCTCTAACAAACTTATCGGCGTCACAACGGGGAACACCCGCGCTGCTGTTATCGATCAACCGATCGGCCTGCTAAAGAACTCAGTAAAAAACATGATGGTGGAATCACTCGCGCCTGTTGAACAGCATGGAACTGAGTTTGTCTTTCTCCCTGCTTTGGACGATGTGCGAATGCTCGAAGGTTCTTTAGAAACAAATCGGGAGGCTGAGTTTGCCCGCATCTTTGGCACTTCTCCCGGAAGAACAAATGGGATCGTTGTCGACAGTACTGGGGGTGGAAGCACATTCAGACTACAGAATGGCGGAACCTACACACAAGAGTTCAACGTAAGCGAAGCCCGAATGTTTAGAACCGACCAACCCTCACAGGGGATGCTCTATCCAGCAAGTTTCATGAAATTCAATGGTACTACTGGATCAGGAAATTTTATCGGTGCAAGCTATAAGTCGTGGAGTTCATATATGTCGGAAATGACGCCACGTGAACAGTGGACATCTCAAGCTGTTTGTAAAGCGCCAAGCTCACTAAGTGGTATGCTTCACTACCTGAACATTGTAGCGGATACAAACGACCAATTCAACATCTACTTCCGTCAAGAAAATAGTTCTCGACAACTCTTCCCACTCAACCGAAAAATACCCGGAACAAGTCTTGTCTGGGGACGAATAGTTATCAACCAAGGACTCACCTACCGAATCGAAGGGGACAACCGAGCGACATTTGCTGGAAATCTCTACGGGCAACTATCTGGATATGAACTCTATCGTCCGAACAGCCCAATGTTTGATGGCAAGGGGAACTCTACATCAAATCTCCACCCTTCCGAGTATGAAGAAAATTTAGCGAGAGCCTACGGCTATCCCCTCACCCCACTCCGGCGTTGGTTGGGAAGACCTTCTTTCTTCGACGTCATCGACGAGGAGCCAGGGAACGGCGAGAAAGGAAGAATCCTCAGAGTTAGCATCCGCCAAGAAAGTCCAGATGGTGTTGATAGTGAACTGCCGGGACTTCGCTCCATCTCCCTTCACCCAGAAAGCGTAAACGCAGAGTTTGAACTTCTTGACCCAACCGATCCTCTCGACCTAATCGGCAAAACCGAAGCACTGGTGAGAGTATATCCGGTTGACCCGAGCAAAAACTCCGAAGCACTTCTGCTGATTACTGATAGAACTGGTAGTGAAGAGACCGTAGAGTTTGAGCATGTGGGGATAACCTCATCGGTGGGGAGTACTTCGAACGTTCAGTATCGTTTCGATCAAGTCGAACCGAATCCAATTCAGGCGAAGGGCAGGTTTACCTTCACACTCGGTGAGGGTGGAAATACTCGAGTTGAAATCACAAATGCGCTCGGACAGAGTGTTGCTCTTCTCTTCAGTGGTGAAATGGGGGCTGGGTATCATGCTCTCGACTGGGACGCATCAGGGTTACCAGCAGGCACATACTTCTGCACCATTCAGAGTGGTTCGTGGAAAGAGACGGCTCGGGTTATCGTTCAATAAGAGGGATTGCAATCAGAATCTTCCAAGAGATTACAACTCTCAGCTAATCATTCTCTCATTCACATCACACAACAAGAGGAACCAACGACGTTGGTTCCTCTTGCTTTTTCAATGAAGTGGCTTGAACTTATAGAGGAATCAACTCATGTCTGATAGAGTTATTGAGTTGTGTGGGAAATCTCGGGTAGCCCTCACCCCCAGCCCCTCTTCCAAGTATCATCCGATCAACCTGTTCTTCTCAGAGTGAGTATGGGGAGCTGGGATCGAGGATACCGATCTCCCCTGACTGGAAGTCGAGGGTTAATGGGAGTTCCTATCACATCTGATCTGACAGCTCTATATCTGCAAAGACCCCAGACTATCCCGAGTGAATCGGGGTGTTTAACATGAGGTAGTAGTTGCCTAAATTATTCAAGGATCATTTGGGGGAGACCACTTTGCTCATTTTGCCGAGCACTGTAGGTTGTAGGTTTCCAAAACTTTACAAAGCAATTTCATGAGTGGTGCATTTCATATATTTCAAGCAGAATTTTTTGTTGGTTGACTATTCAAAGAGATACGATCATGAGCAGTAACAACGGAGCACCACGACTATACAGTAGTGGTTTTGGAAACGAGTTTGCATCGGAGGCCTTGCCGGGCGCACTCCCTGTTGGGAGGAACTCACCACAGAAGGTGGCATATGGACTCTACGCTGAGCAGATTAGCGGAACTCCATTTACTGCGCCGAGGAAAGAGAACCAGCGGAATTGGTTCTATCGAATTCGCCCTTCAGTTATCCACGAACCGTTTAATGAAATCGATTCGAAGTTGCTGCGAAGCGGCCCGTTCGACGAAGTCCCCCCAACACCAAGCCAGATGCGTTGGAATCCCCTGCCGATTCCTTCGGAGCCAACCGACTTTGTTGATGGCCTGACTACGATGGCAGGGAATGGTGATCCGGGTACGCAGGTTGGCCTCGCAATCCACCTCTACGCTGCAAACCGCTCGATGGAAGATCGATTCTTCTACAATGCAGATGGCGAAATGTTGATTGTTCCACAACTCGGAACTCTCGTTATTCATACTGAGTGTGGTGTGATGGATGTTCCTCCACTCCACATTGCAGTGATTCCACGCGGCATCAAATTCCGCGTTGTGCTGCCCGACGGAAAAGCGCGAGGCTATATCTGCGAGAACTATGGTTCTTCATTTAGGCTTCCCGACCTCGGGCCGATTGGCGCAAACGGGTTGGCTAATCCGCGTGATTTTGAGACACCAGTTGCAGCATACGAGGATCGTGAAGGTGATTTCAGGATGGTTGGGAAGTTCCAGGGAAGACTCTGGGAGGCAAAGATCGGGCACTCCCCTCTCGATGTTGTTGCCTGGCATGGAAATTTCGCTCCCTATCGCTATGACCTAACAAGGTTTCAAACAATCAATACGGTCAGTTTCGATCATCCCGACCCTTCAATCTTCACCGTGCTTACTGCACCCTCAGAAATCGTCGGAACTGCAAACTGTGACTTCGTCATCTTTCCGCCACGCTGGATGGTTGCCGAGAACACGTTCCGCCCACCTTGGTTCCACCGCAATTTCATGAATGAGTTCATGGGATTGATTGTTGGTGAGTACGATGCAAAAGCAGATGGCTTCGTTCCGGGGGGAAGCAGTCTTCACAGTTGTATGTCAGGGCACGGCCCAGATACTGAGACATTCGAGAAGGCGTCGAACGTGGAGCTTGCACCACATTATATCGACTCGACAATGGCATTTATGTTCGAGACAAGATTTGTTCCACGTCCATCGAAGTTTGCTCTCGAGACCGACCTTCGCCAAGAAGACTACTATAAGTGCTGGCAAGATTTGAAGAAGAACTTTGATCCAGGAAAGAAGGAACTGGAGTCAGCGTAGACTGAAACTCATTGTTTTGAGTGAAGCTGTCTCATTACTATTCTTGGTGCTCTTGGTGGTTTTCTTTTATAGAAAAGATTCACCACCAAGAGCACGAAGGGCTTGATAGATCATCGATGTCGTGCCCGAGTTTTTAAGGCCTCTCTATCTACCGAATCCCCCTCTCCACAACTCAAACGTAAGCCACCCATCAAGTAGAGGACGATACTCCCCGTTCCCCTGATAGTATCCTTCAACGGCACGGGTAATCGTGTTCAGATCGTATAGCGGATTCGATTGTACTTCAGATGAGCGAAGCAGATCCAGAACATGTGCCTTGATGTGGTGAAAGAGAATGTCGGGAGCCTTGTTCACCCATCCCCCCCCCATCTTCTGCTGAATTTTTCCAGCTACCCAAGCAGACCTTGCAGAGAGGGAAAATCGATAGGAAGCACTCCCTTTCACGAGAGGAAAGTTTGTGAGTGAGGGGGCATTCTCCCTGATAAAGTTTTTGTAGAATCGTCCACCAAGTTTCTCGCTGAGTGGAGCATTTAACATTGCCCGCACGTAGGAGGGTTGCATAAATGGCATTAGGTTCACAACCTCGGCATCGACGCGGGCTTGCTCATAGCCTCCATAGTTCGGGATCCGGGTTCGAAGAGCGAAGATATCCACGTAGTTCTCATATCCAACTTCATGAATTGCCGGCATCTCCTCAATCACACTCCTCAGTTCTTCCTCCACTCCACGCTCCATTTCGGTGAGAATTTCTGGACGAAAAATTTGGGGGCGGTCGTATCGCAATAATCCTACCAGCTTTGGAATGTTTTCGGCATCGATTGCTCTCTTTCCCAATTTTGCTAAGCGTTTAAACAGACTTCTTCTCCCTATCTCACCAAACCCACCGTCGATTGCAAAGTGCCCAGTGCTACGCAATTCTTCTCCATACTGAAGTTTTGTGGCGGTGGATGCAAATTCAATCAATTGAGCCTGAAGTGCATACGATGTCATCCGTTCGAACATCACATCGGGATCAAATAATGTTGGGTGAATGTGGTGGTATTCAAGGTTGAGCTTCTCGGCAATTGCTCTGCCAACCTGAACGTCTGGGTGGGTAGGATCACCTAACGTGTGTACTCGCCACCCCTTCTCCGTACTCCTTAACATCAATGCTAACAGCATTCGTGAATCAAGTCCGCCGGAAAGTGCAAGCGATGGCGTAGCGTTGAACTTCTTTACCCCCCTAACAATCGACTCTATAACATTGAGTCCGTTCGCGATAGATTCTGACCGAAATGTATGGTAGAAGGGAAGATGATGAGAGCGAATTACCCTGCCACCTTCAACGCATAGATACCCTGATTGCGAAACCCTTTCGATTCCTCGAATTGGAGAGCTTCTTGTAAACTGATTGTAGGCAAGCCAACGGCTACCAAGCATACGAAGATCAATGTCGCTCAGCTTGGTGTAAGTGGATATCCAGTCGAGGCGAGAGGAAATGCAAAGGTTTCCCTTACTCTTCGCATAATAAAAGGTTCGCAACCCTAACTGATCGACAAAGAATTCGAGGAGACCATCCTTCCACCGGATGGCGACGAAGTGTCCGTCAAGTTTGGAAGGATCGAAGGTAGGTTCACTCAATTGAGTGCGCCACTCCTCTTTGGACATGATTTGGCGGTCTCCACCCCTCTCGTGAATGCCAACGCCTACAACACCCCACCCTTTGGCTTCTACCTCGCTATACTCGAAAAGACAGGTCTCCTCTATCCCACCGAAGGATATGAAAAGACCCGGAAGACTGAGTGAAAAGAGTGGAGAGGTACTGAAAGGATGAGTACGATCTTTCGACCCCTCTTCCTCGCCGCTGACAACAAAAAACCAACTCATGTAAAACGATTCGTAGTTGATAAAAGAGGAAGTTACGGCAAAGAGTTGGCATCAGATTATCCCAATCGCTCGGTGTAGAGTTGTCTTGACTTCTCGACGACACAGATCAAATACCTCCACTTGTCCCGATGTTAGCTAAAAACCATCGGCCACCTCCAATTCTCTTTCACTCTTAGACTCCCACACTCATATACTCATACACTTCTTCTCGACTTCCAATCCTCCTGCACTCTTAGACTCTTATACTCCCACACTCATACACTCTCCCACACTTCTTTCGTACTTTTATCCATGCCACAGTTTACACTCAACCAGAAGAAGGCACACGATGCCCAGCGTCACATTTCGATCACGGCAAATGCTGGTTCGGGGAAGACGAGTGTGCTCGTTAGTAGGTATTGTGATCTGATCGAGTATCGGGGATATGAGCCGAAGGAGATCGCTGCAATCACATTCACTGAGAAGGCTGCCGCAGAACTTCGCTCGCGCATTGCACGCGAGATTGACCTACGCCTTGCCGACGACCAGCACAAACGTTCGTGGAAGCGACTGAAAGATGTTCGTGAGAAATTCCCCTCTGCGGTCGTAACCACAATCCACGGCTTCTGCTCTCAGATGCTTCGCGAGTTCCCGATTGAGGCTGAAGTGCCAGCCAACTTCGCTGTTATCAGCGGATACGAACGGGGGGTGATGGAAGATGTGGCGTTGATGGAAGCAATCGAGGTGGCACTGGCCGACAATCCCCCAGCCGAGTTTGATGGTGCATACGATATTGCCCGAAGGGTTGGCCGTGAGCAGATGGAGAGCATTCTCCGTTTGATGCTCGCGAACCGTGAGACCATTCTCCTCAGTCGAAGTCAAGGGGGCTTAAGTCTGGGACGAGATGAACTGTTGGAGCGGTGGAATAATGGTGTGGAGGCAGCCGTTAGGAGCATGACGCTCAATGCCGAAACTCGTCCAATAGTGGCTGAACTGATTGGGTTTCTAAAACCGGACTTGGCTGCGCAGGCTACACAGCTACTAAGTGCCGCCGAACGTGCTGAATCTGCTGGCGAATACTTGGCAAGCATTGCCAAGTTGTTGAGAGAAATTTTTCTCAATAAAAGTGGTGACCTACGCAAGAGGAGCTATGATCTTTCCGGTGCTGAGTTCGATCAGCTTGAACCATTCGTACAAGTACTAAAGCGTGCGCTAAAGAATGCTGAAGATTTCTTAACTGCCGACCCCTCCCCCACTCTTCACGAACAACTTTACGACGATGCTCAGGGATTACTCGCAATCTTCGACAAGGCACTCTACCTATACAACCAACGGAAAGAGCTTGTTGGAGGATTAGACTTTGAAGATTTGCAGCTTCGCCTCTACCATGCACTCGATCAAGAAGATGCTCTGCTGCGAATTGCCGGACGCTTCCGCTACATCATGGTGGATGAGTTTCAGGATACGAACGAGCTACAATATCGCATCGTTCGCCGGATGGCGCGGCAACTGCAGGATCTGGATTTAATCTGCGTTGTAGGAGATCGAAAACAATCGATCTACGGTTTCAGAGGAGCGGAAGTAGAAGTCTTCACCGAAGCAACTGGAGAGATTCGCAAGGTCAACAGAGATAAAGGTCGAGCGGACTATTTGCTGGAGTACCGAGAAGAGTTGATCGAGCCAGAGTCACGCGACGAGAGTTTGGGTGAGATTCGTTTGGATGCCTCGTTCCGGCTGCTCCCCAACATCTGTGCCTACGTTAACGAAGCGTGTGCCCCGGTGATGCGTTCGTCGGCAAGCTCCGACTACGGTGTGGAATATGAACCCTTAGTCTGCGCACGCCACTCCGAAGGGAAAGGAAATGTTGAGGTGCTGTTAGTTCCACCTGAGTCGAACGAAGAGGAAGGTGGCGTAGAGAGTACGCAACTCTCAGAGGCAGAACTCATTGCCCGAAGAATTCTGTTGATGGTAGCCGAGGGGGAAGAATGTGTATGGGAAGTTCCTGAAGGTGGAGAGGTGGAAGAAACCCGAGCAGTCCGCTTCAGCGACATCGCTATCCTCTGCCGAAAGAGAAAGACATTTGAGGATATTGAACGTGCTCTTCGGTCGCACGGCATCCCATTCTTAACCCACGGCAGTTCAGGGTATTTCCGAACACAGGAAGTCTACGACATGACGAACTACCTTCGCACTCTCCTCAACAGTAGAGATGACATTGCCCTGCTCGGTCTGCTCCGCTCCCCCTTCTTCGCAATCTCCGACGCTGAACTCTACAGAATAAGTCGTGAGAGCACTGGGAAGGATGAGGGGCGTGATTTGTGGTCGCGGGCGGTTGGCTGGGTTCAATCAAAAAAAGGGAGTGAGCCGATCACGAGAGCCGTTCAGTTGTTGGAGGATGATCGCGCAATGGCGAGCAGGATTCCCGTATCTCTTCTGATGAAGCGAATCATCGAGCGGACCGGGTGGCGCGGAGCAGTAGTTGGAGCTGAGCGTGGTGAACAGATGCTGGCCAACGTTGACAAGTTGATCGACATGGCTCGCGACTTCGAGTCGAGAGGGTTTACGAATCTCTTCGACTTCGTAGAACAGTTGACCGCGCAGATTGAATCGGAAGAGATGGAGTCGGAGGCGGCAATCAACCAGAGTCGCGACGCCGTCCGTTTGATGACAATGCACGGAGCAAAAGGTCTGGAATTTCCCGTTGTCTTCCTCCCGAACTTGAACTCACCCACTCGCGTTTCCAATCCTCCATTTTTCGATAAAGAACTCGGATTCGGTTGGAATTGGACTTTCAATGCGGATGAGTTCAGACCGATGGTGACAGCCCTGATGAAGATGCGGCGGCGTGAAAAAGAACGTGCTGAAGAGGCTCGCATTTTCTACGTAGCCTTGACAAGGGCACGTGATATGCTGGTGATCTCTGGTGAGTGTGGGGATGAACCAGCCGCAAATACTATGTTGGAGTGGAGCCTTGCCCCACTCCCTTCCCTTCCTGAGGAAGGAGAGGTGTCAGTGCAAACGCGAACGCTCAGGTTCCTTGAAGAGGATGGGGCAACTATCACCTCCCTCCCTTGGAACCAGAATATCTACGTAAGGCGATCGATCGCAGAATTGGAACGGTACAGACCGGAAGGGGAAAGTGAGTCGAGCTTCCACCCGGAGTATTTGCAGATCGGTGAAATTCCGGCGCGGGCGCGTGGCGAAATCTATTCGGCGACGCAGTTCCTCACCTACTCGCAGTGTCCAACTAAGTACTATCTCCGCTACCGACTCGGGATACCGGAAGCGATTGCCGCCGCGTGGGAGGAGAATCCCGACGAGAGTGATAGTGAGGATGGGACAACCTTTGCCCGACTTTTCAGAGAAGTGGCACGACGCATTACCGGTAGCACTCGAAGTAGAGCTTCAACTGATAGCGAGAGCGAGGATGCTTCTCAGAGCGAAGAAGAAGTCTCAACTGTTGAAGGGATCGTTGAACGCCTCCTCTCCTTAGAACCGATGGATGAAATGACCCTCACCAGATTGCGTGAGCAGTTGATTGCCACGGTGAGAAATCTGCTCACCTCAGATGAGGGACGCAAACGAATGTTTCCTGAAGGATCAACCTCCGAAGGGGCAAAGGAACTGCGCACCCCACTCGGCACGAGACCGAACCGCGAGTTTATCGTCGGTGTGATGGATCGCCTCGTAACTGCAGAAGATGGAACCTTCTCCTTCACTCAGTTTAAGACGCTTCGGCTACGCGATCGTGATCCGGAATCAATTGCAGAGAGCTACCTACCACAGATTCGCCTCTACGCTTGGCTCATTTCGAAATTGAACTCAAAGCAACGCTCGATTACTGGCACGATTCTCTTCACCGAAGCACTAAACAGACCACAAGACTTCACCTTCAGCAAGTTTGATCTTGTGAGAACCGAAGAGGAGATTGTTGCGACAATCGAAGATATCCGCGCCCTCAGCTATTCGGGTCGCCGCCAGCTTCCGCTGACATCAGCCCACTGCTCACTTTGCCCTTATTGGATTGATGGTGAATGTTTGCTGGGAAAAGAATAGTTATGAATAGTTCGCGAAGACATACTACTGTTTGACAACCGAGAGTATTTGCGATCCCTCCTCGCTTAGCCCAAGGAGGAATCGCTCTCCGGTTAAGGGGTTGGAGTAGTAACTCCCATAGGCAGCCGACGCTATTGGGTAGGCTCTGAGGTAGATAGTTTCCCCAGCCGAGTAGTACGTGAGCGTCACATTCAGTTTAAAGTCAAAATCTTGGCTTTCCGACTCAGACCGAAGTATCTCTAAATGTTCGTATTTCCCCGGAGCACTCGATACATCTGGGTTTCTGCCTGAGAAGAGAATTAGACTCTGATAATTGTTAACGGGAGGAGGTTGGTTCATACGACCGTATGCCACAAAGTATGGTTCTACGGATACGAGAGTATCTTTTACGTCATGGTAGGCCTTTCCCGTTGCGGAGTCATACACTAAGGTGTCAGTTCTTCTGGTTGTTGTATCGACATACCCCATCCATAACGATTCAATCTTGTACGTAGGTATCTGATATATGGCTGTTTCGTTGAGAAAGCCCTCCCCCCCACCAACAAATGGATAGGCATAATATTTGTACTGGCTATACCCATCTTTGCTCATCGTAATAACATACGTACCAGCAGGAAGATTTTCAATGTGCCAATAGCCATCTTGCTCTGAAATTCCCTTATACGAAGTCCCATCAACTTCTACTTTTACGCCACTCAGGTCTTGCTCTTTGTTTCCGTATTGGTCGTACACGATGACTTTGCCTGTGAGAACCCCAGTCAATCGATTGCCGGGATCTGAAGGGTCGCTCCCACATGAACTGAGGGTGGTTAACGTAATGAGAGTGAGAACAAACAAAAGTGGATAGGAGTAATGCTGCGAAGTTTTCATCGTGGATAATGTCGAGTAATGAATATGAAGACTTTACACCCCAAAGAGACTGTTTACCAGGTAAGGATCACGGTATAACAATTGAAACGACATTCGATGGATTATCCACAACGTCACTGTCCACTTCATGTCCTAACTCATTGTCGAAGTACTCCCCCCCATGTGTCCCGTTAGCCGCAGGATAAATGACCACATAGATTCTCTCCCCTGAAGTGAAATCTCCCCTGTTCAGGTAATCGTTCATTGGAAAAGAGAAACTGGTAAACGTACCGGGCAAATAGAATATTCTCCGAGTGTCATACTCTCCCTCCCGATAACTGACGTTCGGGTTTCGCGACACATACATCTGAAGCTTGATGTCGTCACCTGTCATTGGGGCGTTCAATATATCCATCGCAAAACGGACGTAAGGAGCAACTTGACGAATTGAGTCGGGTAAGTCTGGATGATGATTATCTTGATGCACTGTATCTTCAATTACTGCCGTCAGGTTCTTTGCGCTGTGTGAAGGAAGTCGTGTAAGGTATGTCTTATAGAAGTATGCCTCTCCCCCACCAACGAACTGATAGCCAAAAACTTTGCGGTGAGTATAACCATCTTTGCTCACCTTAATCACATACGTTCCGGCTGGTAAATTCTCTAACCGCCACGAACCATCAACTGTAGATTCTGTTCGATAGGATGTCCCCACAGCTTCGACAATCGCCCCACTGTGGTCGCTTTCTTCCTGAAGAAACCCGTTTTCGAGAATGATTTTTCCAGACAGGTTTCCTGATAACCCATTTCCCGGATTATTTGGATTCGAAGAACAAGAAAAGAGAAAGAGAACGAGGAGAATGTTCAAAAAAGAGATGAGAAATGAATACAGGTTGCGCTTCATGTTCAGTAGCTTGTTGAAGATGAATACTTGGTTGACGATAGAAAAAAAGACACTAAACTCAGACAAACATCACAACAACTCGTCACTCACCCCCAACTTTTCATCACGTAATTTCGTGGACTTCGTTAACAGAGAGCAGCGCCACGATTATTCAAATATTCAAAAGGAATGGAACCAACACTACACTTGAAGCAAGGACTTACTCTCTTGGAGAAGGTTCTCAAGTTTTATCCGATGATGCAGGAAGGAGACACGTCCGAAGTTGCCCTGACACAACAGGACTGGCTCGTGCTGATGGATTTTATCGAAAATCCAGAGTCGAAAGAACTTGTTCCAGAGAATGTAAAGAGTATGCGCGTAGCAATTGACGACCGGCTTATTCACATCGCCACCGATGACTGCAATGTTTCGGTTGAGATGGGGATGTAAGTCTGGAGAGTTTATAGAGTTGAGAGTGTGGGAGTACGTGAGTGCAAGGTATGGGTAGCCACGACTGTTTAGGTCGCGCACCAACTTTTAAAAAGAGGGACCTCTGTTCATGTTAACGCCGTCAGCTTTCAGATATCCTTCACCATAGATCAACCTCAGCGATTGAGCACTGGTGAGGATTGATCGCTTTGAATTACGTTCTCGCTATGAAGCTTTCCCTTCACCTCCTCGAGAAATTGTTTAACCTCCTTCGGCTTTCGAAATGTGTAGAGTGTAAACTCACTTGCATACTCAGCAAGGAGCTGTTGGGTACGAGGACGAGATTTCTTTGGGATGTTCCAGACGAAATGTAGGAACTCCAAATCGAAACGTTCGGGACAGTTTTCAGCGAGATCAGGTCGCGTCTTCCCATATCCTTTCGTGATACGCCAGAGAACGCGACGGAAATAAATTCTGCGCGGGAAGTCGAGGTAGATTACTGTGTCAGCCTTAGGGAGGCGGATGTTGAAGGTACGGCTGTAGTTCCCATCGATTATCCACTCCTCCCCATCAACAACGTCCCTCAGCTTCTCGTCGAATCGTTCAGGCGTATCTTCAATCCACCCGGGCAACCACCAGATTTTATCTAAGTGCCAAACTGGTAAGCCAGTAAGGTCACCCAAAGTTCTGGCCAAAGTCGACTTTCCAGCCCCGCAAGGGCCTACGATTGCGATGCGTCGCATACTTTTTTTCTTCAGTTATCGTTGTGGCAGAGTGCGATTGTGCCCCACACACAGGCAAACATTGTGCCGAAATTTCTTCTCACCAGAAGAGGCAACCTCCCCCCCAACTGACTACTGTCATTCCCTTTCAGCAGACGAAAAACATATCTCTCTGTTCATCGAGAGCTTCTTATATTCTTCAACTAATAGAATTGCCGAGCGTGAGAGAACAGTGAGCAATTCCCTTTCTTCAGAACGTAACTCTTGAACCAAACCGGAGCAGATGATGAGAGCCGATCCTTCCGAGAAATCGTTAGCCCGCATGGAGAAGTTTGTCGACGCTTACTGCGGGAAATCGGGAACGTACAAGCACCCAAACCCTGACGTTACGGAGGCAGTTGTGAAGGGATTGGCCCACCACATCGACACGCTCGGCAGGCCACTCTGCCCCTGCCGCTTCTATCCTGATAAAGAAGCAGAGATTCAACACCGCACTTGGATTTGTGCCTGCGACGACATGCAAATCTATAAGTACTGCCACTGTCTCCTCTTCGTAAATGAAGAAGGGTTGCCAATTACTGAGTATCTACCCGAAGACCACGAAGGGTTAGCGATGTACGGTATGGTAAAAGATCCAACTCCAGAGAAAGGACGACCACTCCGCGACAAAACTGAAGAGCGCGAAAACGAACGGAGAGAACGTCCATCATAAGGCTCGCTGAAGAATGGGAGAAGGGGAAAACGTTCACCAGAACATTCTCCCCTCTTTAGTTGTTATAAAGAAACGTGCTACAGAAATAGTCTTCCCTTGGTGGTGATTCTAACACCAGTGACACGTATCCTATCTAAACTATCAACTCCAACTTCGATTGGTAAGTGGAGAAGTTATTGCTTCAAGTCTCTCACCTTAGCGCAAGTCAAGCGGACCGATCAGCAGCCGTTCCCACGCATCTTCCACGCTGTTTGTTCTGGTGAACGTATCCCAGAATCTCTGCGCGGCCAGATCTTTCTCAATCAGGCTCTCCATATCCTCCCACTCTCCACTTGGCGTAGACCCTCGGGGATTTGCAAGGACAATTCCCAACGCAATAACTGCTGTATCACCCGGCAGCATGTTGAACGGGCCAGTGGAGAGTGCCATCCGTTTGTCTCCAGCACCATTGTCACCATCACGGGCCTCTGTTGAGATAAACGGGTACTTCTCCTCATGTGTAACGGGATCGATATCAATCACCCAGTTTCGGAAGGAGTGTAGTCCAAGCTGCTCTTCGTTCCGGAAGTAGATTTTGTCATTTCTGATGAATCCCTTCTTCTCTCCATCCTCGTAGACTGCCGGAGACTGTATGAAGTCAAATCCCAAATACCCGTACCCTTGATCTCCACCTGTCGACTCCGACCACATCACCCCGAGGTCGAGCGTATCCTCATCTGGGTCGACGATAACTGTCCTCATACGATCATTACCAGCCGCACCAATATCAACATCATAGACTGGAGCAAAGAATGAGTCGAAGAGCGTATCGTTAGAGACGTTGATAAAGGCATAGCGGATAATCAACACATCACTGAGTGGTCCAGTTCCCCACGAGTAGAGTCGTTGCTCCACCTGCAAACCGATTGGGTATCCCTCATCCATTGCCTCCTGTTCACCAATTTCGTATCGACTCAAATCAGTATCCTTGTAAACGGCAACCATATCTTGATCGCTAATCATTACTGGTCCTTTCGGCCAGTTGTCGAGCGTTCGATCTCCTACAGGAAAAATCATATCTCCGAAGTAGTGATTCTTTCCCCCCTCCTCTTTCTCCTGCGTGTGCCAAACTGGCCAACCCGAACCACCGTTAGCGACATCGTGTGTATCGTAGGGAATTCCAGTTCCATTACGGTAATCGGTTGATATGTATAGGCGATTGTTAAGGATACCTTCATAGGTGGTGTCTATCCCTGAATTCAAATAGGGTTGAGTGATTGGTCCGGGAACAAACCAAGAGCGACCAGTATTAGGGTTATAACCGAGTACGGTATACTCCTTCATTGCACTCGTACCACTCACCTGCTTCTTCGTCCCAAACCAAAATCCACCACCAAACATGTATGCTTTTCCAGAACCCTTAGGCCAAACAAAACCAGCATTTCCTGGAGCAGGATTTAACCCTATGATTCCATAGTTCGTAACAAACGTCTGTATCGAAGAGAGTTGTGTTGTCCGATTTTCAAAAATGTCGTTCGGCAGGCGTTGTGAGAAAAAGGGCTCGGATGAGCTTCCCGTAGTAATTGAGAAGTGAAGGCTATCAGCTTGAACATCTAACTCCACGTGTTGTGCAGATAGCTCAAAAAAGTTCAAGAAAATAAGTGAGATGAGAAGTGTTGGAAGCAAAAACGGTTGTGTACTCATTTGGGAACCGTAGAAGATGGTGAGTAAGTCAAGATGAACGAATTATGATAACGTAAGATAGAACATCCGACAAAAGGAAGGAAATAGAACCCTTGGGAAGAACTAAAACTACTGCATTTCGGTAGGATCACTCATCACTCCCCTGCGACTGCCTTCTCCATCCTGTTCAGAAGTCCAGAGGGGAGTTCTCCAAGATCAGCATAGATCAGAATCTCCCTTAGCCCTTCCGATTCTGCGCGGCGGAACTGCTCGTAGAGAGAAGATTCCGAGACGATCTCTACACGTTTACCTTCAAACTTCTCGATGTGTTTGTTGGTTGTCAACACAAGGGTATCTGTTCCTATTGATGGCAGATCACCACTCAAAACCAAATGCACCGGCAGTTGGGGGGCATAGTGCCGATACTTCATTCCTGGTGCGCGGGGTGAGGTGGAATTCAAGGCATCTATTTCTGTTGAGGGATAGTCTGAATCGACATCTGCTACACTTGCAGATTCTCTAAGAAGAAACTCCCGAATTTCCTCAAGTTCAATAACTCCAGGACGTAGGATTATCGGGTTATCTGTTGTAAGATCGAGCACTGTTGACTCAATCCCAACGCGACATGGTCCACCATCCAGAACAGCGGCGATCCGTCCACTGAGATCATCCAACACATGTTGCGCAGTGGTAGGGCTTGGGCGACCCGAGAGGTTCGCCGACGGAGCAACCAGAGGGCCGGTCTCCTGAAGCAGAGCGAGAGCAACTGGATGATCTGGAATTCTTACGGCCACTGTTGGCAGCCCAGCACGGGCAATTGCGGGAATAGTACTCAACGCTGGCAACACCAACGTTAGGGGACCGGGTGTGAATGCCCCGACGATTCTCTCCGTTCGCCAATCCACTACAGCGGCAGCCCTCATCCCCTCAATATCTGCAACGTGAACAATCATAGGGTTATCTATCGGCCTCCCCTTTGCTCGGAACACCTTCTCGACTACGTCCGAGCGTGTAACATCAGCTCCAAGCCCGTAAACCGTTTCCGTCGGGAAAGCCACAAGTTCTCCCCCCTCAATCAACTTCGCTGCCTGAGCAATCGCCCCTCGAAAATTGCTCGTTGTTTCGAGTAGTTGGGTCTGCATTACTGTCCCGATCTCCTCTTATTCCCTGTAACTTTGTTTACAGTTTGCACCGAGTCGGTTCTTGGCCTCCGACCCGAATTTCTGTAGCTTTGTGATTCTTTGCGATGATAGTACAAAAATAACACCAATAAAGAGGGAGAACATTATGTCACGCGTTTGCGAACTAACCGGAAAGAAGCCGGTATTCGGGCGGAGCATTTCACACGCCCACAACGTATCGAATCGCCGCTTCCTGCTGAACTTGCAGAAGAAACGCATCTGGCTGGAAGATGAAGGTCGGTGGGTTACCGTCCGCGCCACAGCTAAAGCATTGAAGACCTTGGATAAAAAGGGCTACAAGGCGATGATGAAAGAACTTAACGGAAAGTAAGGGAGAGAATCTTTCTTTCTCACTACAAGTAAAGACCGCTGCTCATAAAGGGTAGCGGTCTTTTTTTATCGTAGGTTGAAAGGGCATATTGAGGTCAGCAGTACCGTCACCAACTGTTTGTGTATTACTTGGGCACACTCCGATGCTTTGAATTTTTCATTTTGAATTTTGAATTGACCAGCCATGTTTGATGCCTTCAACATCCAGTCTCTGATCGAATGGTTGCAGGGCTTGTCCCCTCTCGGCATTTACACAGCACTGTTCATCACCACCTATATCGAGAATCTCTTCCCCCCTTCACCGAGCGATGTCTTGATGCTGTTCATAGCCACGTTAATCGGTATTGGGACAATTAACATAGTTCCTGCAATTCTCATCTCTACAGCAGGAAGCGTGTTGGGATTTATCACAGCATTCTATCTCGGACGCCGCTTCGGACGTGCCCTCACCAACTCTACGAAGTTCCCCTTCATCACAAAAAAATCTGTTGAGAAAGTTGATGCTTGGTTCGACAAATACGGATTCGGCGTAATTATCATCAACAGATTTATGGCAGGGACACGAGCCGTTGTTAGCTTCTTTGCGGGGATGTCGGAGCTGGAGATTAAGAGGACAACCTTCTTCTGCACAATATCTGCACTCGCTTGGAACAGCATTGTGATTTGGCTTGGGAGCTTCTTAGGTGAGAACTGGCAAAAAGGAGAGGAGATTCTGCGTCAGTATGGACTGGTTGTCTCCATCATTTTTGGGGGCGCGGTTCTCTTCTTTGTTGTGAGGTGGTTGGTAATGAGAGGGAGAGAGAAGAGACGAGAAAAAAAGTTAAGCGAGTAATCAGCCTTGACGATACTTCCACTATTCTCCCTCTGATAGAATGCGTATTCCCTCTTCCATTCCGAGAGCAAGCCTCGGCTCTGACTCTTGGTAAATTTCAGCAAGATTACGGAGCATCCTCGCCACAATGTGACGTCCCCCCACTGGCTCAAGAAAACCGGGGTGGAACTCTACGCCAATCGACTGAAGGAACGTCTTGCACTGCTCTTCGGTCACTACTACACCATCGTTGAACGGGTCAATCAGGAAGTCTTCGTCATCACTCTTGTACCGAGCGAGGAAGTGAACAGGAAAACTAACCCCGTGAAGGGGAAGCCCGAGACGTTGCGCAAGGAGAAGCCAGACCACTGTCATAGTCACAGGAATTCCACGACGCCGATCGATAACGCTGTTCAGGCAGGAATTTTCTGGATCGTGATATTTGTTCTGGGAAACTCCCTTCCACAACTGTTGGCGCACGAGGTAAATTCGGAATTCACGAATCGCCTCCATTCCAACGTTCGACTCACGAGTACGCCACCGCAGTAGTTCGGCCATCGTATCGAGTTTGGAACGATAAACCTTCGCATCCAAATCTGGATAACGGTGCAATGCCACAGCCAAGGTTGCCCCCTCAAGATCGAAATCATCACCGCCACTCTTGTCCGCTTCACTTTCGCTCACCTTTCGCAATCCGTCGAGCATTCTCCGCATCCCGATCTCGCTGAGTGCATCCTGTGCTGCAAGGTGAAGTTCGCTGTCGTACTGAAGTTCCCCCTTCCCATTGATAATATCACGGAGCTGCACGGTAGCCACTGTCCCAAGCTCGGTCAACCGACCGAAGACAGCTTCACGTACTGTTGGATCAGGATCGTCCAGCAGACGGACAAGTGAATCAAGTTCCCGATCAACCATCAAAGATCCTCCAAGTCAGTTCTTATGTGCCCCGGATCACTTCTTCTCCCCTCTCCTACTTGATGGTGTGCCTCCAGTCGGTTCGTTAAGTATTTAAAGGCATCGTCTACCGAGTCACTACGGTGAAACAGATTCAAGTCTTCTTCTGAAATCATACCGGTCTCTACCAAATAATCGAGGTTAATCAGGTTCTCCCAGAACTCCTTGCCGTAGAGAACAATTGGCAAGTGCTTTGTCACTTTCCCGGTCTGCACAAGCGTTAAAGCCTCCATCAACTCGTCGAGCGTACCAAAGCCTCCCGGAAAGATCACCACAGCATTTGCAAGTGACATGAAGAAGAGTTTCCTCATGAAGAAGTAGTGAAACTCAAAGTTGAGAGATGCCGTTGCGTACTGGTTTGGAGTCTGCTCGAAGGGGAGAGAAATGTTCAGTCCAATCGAATCTCCCCCTGCCTTGTGTGCCCCTCTGTTCGAAGCCTCCATAATGCCTGGGCCACCTCCGCTGCATATCAGGAACGACCGGCTCCCCTCTGGCGTTGTTACGATCTCTCCCCACTCAGTAAGTCGCCGCCCCAACTCCACTGCATCGTCGTAGTACCGAGCCATCTTTAATTTATACTGAAGTCGCTTCAGTTGCAGCTCCAACGCATCATTAGAGTCACTTTCTTGGCTCATCAGTTCTTCAAGTCCAGCAATCTCAGCCTGCACTGATTCCGTTGGTTGAACTCGAGCCGAGCCGAAGATTACAATTGCACCGTCGATGTTGTGCTGTTCAAGTCGAGTAACTGGTTCCAGATATTCGGCCATAATGCGAATAATGCGGGCCTCTCGACTATTCAGGAACTCTTTGTTGTTATAGGCTTTCACCATCGGGCTGTCAGGCCCTTTTCCATATGGATTTTGATTCATTCTCTTTAATCTCTTCTAATACCGTTTATTTGCCACAAAAAAATCCACCCAAAATTTTGATCCAACCTCTACCTTTGCCCGAACATATTCCCAGAACTTTTGTCAAAACGGAAGCATGCTCAGCTTGCCACTCGCAATTGTCACTTCTGGATTTTTAGAGCTGAACAACTCAACCTCAAGGTCTGGAATTGCATACGCAGCCCGAATGTACCCAAGCCCAATCAGACCATGTTGCGGAGAGCTTGCGAGAGTTGTGAGCACTCCAACAGGCTCATTCTCAACAACCTCACGAATAGCAACCTCCCCATTTACCGTAAGTTCCTCTGCGTCGTCAGCATGAACTTTCACCCCAATCAATCGCCGCTTCACCTTGTCGTAGGTATCGAGTCTGGCAATTACTTCCTGACCGATGTAGCATCCCTTCGTAAACGAGACGTTGGAAACCAAACCGGCTTCCAACGGGTTGTAGTCTCCCGATAGCTCCGCATTCATCTCCCCCTTCCCAGCCTCCACACGCAAAACTTGGCGAGTCTCCTCACTTAGTTGCTCAACTCCTCTCTGAACAAACATCGCTTTCAGTGGAGACAACTTCCCTACACCCACAACGAGAACAGCTCCCTCAGGTCCGGCCAGACCGACATCACGCAAGAGAAGTGCCCGCTCACCATCAACGTCAAACTCGGTAAAATCCCCACTCTTTGGTAGACTTATGCCAAAGAGTTCACTCACAACCGCACGCACACCCATTCCATAGAGGCCAACCAAGGCATACTCTTTGGTGACATCGGATGTTTCGAAGTCATCCATGATTGTATACTTATCAAGCCATGAACGTACCCCCTCAACATCGTTACCATCAAGAAGAATGAGGATTTCATCCTGCATGGCTATAACGCGGAGCACTTCAAGAATCCTTCCCTTTTCTGTGGTGAGGATGGTTGTTCTCTCCTGTCCCGGCTTCAAATTTCCGACATCGCCAGTTGAAAGCCGGTGAAGTAGGTCGAGTCGATCACTTCCTACACCACGAATAACTCCACGATTCAATATGGCTAACGCCGCACCGTTCGTTAGGCTAACATACTCGCTTTCATCAGGTCTGTATAGTTGCATCGGTTCTTTTAGATGTAGAAAACGTTGTTTTGTGAAGGGAGAATATAGCACAGACCCGATCTCCCAGAGTATGCGGTTCGTAAACATCTGTGCATTTCTTTTGATTTGAAGATGTATAGAACCAGCCTTACAAGACAATTCTAAACCTCACTTTGTACCCTCCAACAATTGTATTCTTCCCCTGTGCGTTTTAAGAAGTGTCCACAACTCTCAACGTTCTGCTTGGTAAGTAATCGAGCAGATTCACTCAGCAGGCAAACTCCAAGAGAAGGCTGGTTGCACGGAACTCGCTATTTTCCTCTATGCAAACTAAGCCATGTTCCATTAGAATTGAGCCTCACGACAGAATGATCAGACATCTACACCTTCGTTTTGCCCTCTGCTCTTTTGCTCTCTTTCTTACTTCTTCGCATCTGTTTGCATGGCAGCAACGTGTTCACTACCAAATGGAGGTTCACCTTGAGGCTCGCACCCACTCCTATAGAGGAACACAACGCCTGACCTACGTCAACAACTCCCCCGACACAATCGAGACAGTTTACTATCATCTCTTCTACAACGCATTTACTCCGGGAAGTGGGATGGATCGCCGCGATAAATCACTTCCCGAAAGTTGGAAAAGCATCGACAAACTTACCCCCGATCAACGTGGCAACGTCGAAGTTCGCTCGCTTACTCAAAAGGGAACTCCGCTACAGTGGTCAGTCTACGAGACAATTCTCACGGCAGACTTAGCTCAACCTTTGCTGCCGGGCGATTCCACTGAATTTGTGATGGAGTGGAAGTCTGTTATTCCACTTCTGAAACGACGGGGTGGGTGGAACAGTCCTGAAGGGATAGAATTTTCAATGTCGCAGTGGTATCCAAAACTTGCCGAGTACGACCGCAACGGATGGCATCCCGATGAGTATGTGGAACGAGAGTTCTACGGTGTCTTCGGTACGTTTGATGTGGAGATAACGCTCCCGGCAAACTACGTTGTAGGTGGCACTGGAATCGTTACGAACCCGAGTGAGGTGAAGTGTGGATATGACTTTCAGGGACAAGACACGACTCTTCTCTCACCAGCATCGGGGAGTGGAGAAAAGACCTGGAAGTTTCATGCTGAGAACGTACACGATTTCGCATGGGTGGCTGACCAACAGTATGCGCACCAGATTACGCACGTCGGTGAGACGCGAATCCACATCTTGGTCAAGAGAAGTTATCTCGAGCGCTTCCCCTCTTGGCGGTATGCCCCCCAGTGGACAAGAGAGATTCTGGAATACTACAGCACGCGTTTCGGTCAGTATGCCTGGCCACAGTTTACTGTAGCACATGCTGGTGATGGAGGAATGGAGTATCCCATGCTCATCATGATAACTGGGTATAGAGGGTTCAGTTCTCTCTATCGAGTGATTGCCCACGAAGCTGGTCACCAATGGTATTACGGCATGATGGCAAACAACGAAACGCAGCAGGCATGGCTCGACGAAGGTTTGACGCAGTTTTTGACCGACGAAGCTAATCGAAATCTAAACGGAGAACCGGCCTCTAATGCTTCTTGGTTGCGTCGTGTCGTCTATCCTCTGGATCATGCTCGGTGGAGAGAAGTCTATCCCTACTGTCAACTCTCCGTTGTTGGCTACGATGAACCACTGAACACTTATCACGATAGGTTTCGAGAGCCAACAACGGCAAGTCTTGTCTATTCTAAAGGGGAAGCAGTTGTCAGACAACTTCAGTATATGTTCGGTGATTCACTCTTCGATGAGGGAATGCGCCGCTACTACAATCAGTGGAAGTTTCGTCATCCCGACCAACGAGACTTTGAACGAGCGATGGAAGAATCGAGCGGAATGCGTCTTGATTGGTTTTTCAATCAGTGGATCGGATCGGACAAAACGTGTGACTACGCAATGGAGTCGATCACCTCTGAACAGAATGGAGACGGAACTTGGCAAATCACTCTCGAGTTATCGAACCGTGATGAGATTGTGATGCCGATTGACCTGACCTTAACCTACGAAGATGGAACAACGGCAACAGCAAACATTCCAGCAGAGAATTGGAAGAAGCCGGGTGTTGACTATCATCTACCCCGCTGGTTTTGGGTGGATAGAACGTACCGAGCAACGTTCACATCTCCGAAGAACGTTATCAAAAGTGAGATCGATCCTTCGATAACTCTACTCGACCTTGACCGAACGAACAACATCGTCACAACAGGAGTTGTAAGCCATCTTCTCCCCCCATCCCACGTCGCCTTCTGGCGTCGTTGGGATTTACAACGTCCACTCGATAAATATTCGATCCGCTTGCGACCTACGATCTGGTATTCTGAAGCTGAAGGGGGACAAGTTGGATTTCTTGCTGATGGAGGCTACGCCTTCGACCGCTACAACAGCTCCCTCGGTCTTTACTATAACATTGGTTCAAGTCGGATCAACTACAACGGGAGCTATGAAACACCCGTTTCATTTTTAGGGCGTCTCGGTCGCGTTGAAATGATGGCTACCAACAACGACGGTCTGGAACTGTGGCGGGTTGGTCTCAGCAAAGAACTTCGCCCCTTCTACTACAGCACAAGTCTCCACCACAAGTTGCAACTCTACGCTGAACATTCACAGCAGACAGGAAAGATCTACCCTAATGCCGTCGCTGTGTGGGATTCCGAAGGGGTGAACCGAATCGGTTTGGAGTATCAGCTAACGCAACGAGGCTGGGAACAGAGGAATGAGCTTTCGATTGAAGTTTCAGCTACGGCTGGGGCAGATAATGGCTTTGCGCAGTGGAAGATTCAGGGTTCATCGAATCAACGTCTGTTCGGATTGGATGTTGAGGAAAATCTGTTTCTTGGTACGAGCCTCGGCACACCCTCTTCACAATTCAAGTTCAACGGAGCCGGTTCATCCTCTCGGACGATGCACGACAATGTGATCAACCGGCTTGGCATGAATGCTGCTCCTGACTTTGCCGAACGCAATCACCTAATACTACCTACCGAAGGATACCTAATCGGCCTAACAGAGGCTCCCGATTCACTTCGGTATGGCAACCATCTTGCAAACGGGAGAGTCACTGTAGGATTCAGGAGACTTTCATCGCTGGTGAATATCTGGCCTCTCGACCACATCGGCTTGAGTCTCTACGCTGCCGGAGGCTGGGTTCTCCCCGACGTTGCCACCTTCAAGTCCTTTGAGCAATATCACGTTGAGGGAGGAAGCATCGTTTCGATTGATTTACTGAACCTTCTCTTCTCTCAACCGCAGAAAGATCTTATTGACAGTCCGAACCCTGTTCGTCTATCACTCTACATACCATTCTGGACATCGTCAACATTATTGGAAGATGAGGGTTTGAAGTGGCGGTGGGGAATCAGTATTTCAGAGTAGAGCAACCTTAACCTTGCCCCTTTAAAACAACAGGAGGAAGCTGTGCAGCTTCCTCCCGCGTTATGAATCCCGTCTTATCCTCTCTCGTTTCAATGCATGGAGACGGGGGAATTCATAACGAGAACTAAATTTCGAAATCAACATCGTCGATCATCGCCTGAAGAATCGCCTCATCGTCACCATCACTGATTGCGTTAATCATATTCAACTCACTCTCAGTTAACACGATGCTGTAACTTCCATCAATTTCCTCGTCAATACCAGGTACGTAGAGTTCCGTATCCATATCGAGCGGCCTCGGCGTTAGTTCCAGATCACCCGGGCTACTAAGGTGAGCAAATTCTTCTCCAGAAACCACTCCATCCGAGCCAAATGGGAACACACCAGTCATAAATGCGATCAACAGAAGTCCCGCAACGCCAGAGAGTGATCCCCATATTAGTGCTGGCGACCACCATGCCTTTCGTTTTGGTGCTTGTTTTTCGTCGATCCGTTCATGTACACGCAGAAGAAAATTATTCCAGTAAGCCGGATGTGGCTCTGAAGGCTCAGGAATCTCGCTGAGCATGGCACGTAGGTCGGCCACATCCCGTTCAATCACATCATCCATCCTGTTCATTTCATATCCCTCACTATTCAGCTTCTTTCCCATAGTTCAATCGTTTTCAATGTCAGCAAAAGCTGACGGTATATGGTAAAACGTAAATACTTTCAGTTGTTGTATGCTTTGGTGAGATGAACTATTGACCCTACAGATCGTCTTCGTCGTCATCAAGTAACCCTTCGGCATCCTCTACATTCAAACTGCCATGATTCTGTTTAACGTATGCTGCCACCTTTTTCACAGCGTGGTGGAAGTTTGCCTTTAGCCCACCGACTGTAGTCCCGAGAATCGCGGATATCTGCTCGTAGGGCATCTCATCATAATAGCGCATGATAAAGACAGCCCGCTGCTTCTCAGGTAAGGTTGCGATTGCCTCCTCAATGAGAGAGACATTTTCACGCCGCATCATCTTCTTATCTTGGTCGGCATCCTTGGAAAGGAATGGAAGGTAGTCGTCCAAGTCAACAGCGTTTCGAACCTTTTGCTTGCGCAGGTGGTTGATTGAGAGGTTAACAGCGATTCGGTAGAGCCAGGTGTAGATATTGGAATCACCCCTGAATCCCTCAAGTGCTGTGTAGGCCTTCACAAAAACGTCCTGAGCAATATCGTCCGCATCCTCATGGCGTTTCACCATGCGTCGCGCCACCCAGTATATTCGCTTCTGATACCTCCGAACCAGTTCGTTGAACATCCGTTCTTTCTGGCCGGAGTGGTAGAGTTCAAGAAGCTCTTTGTCGTCGAGTTCGACCATATTGCCCTTGATTGCGGGCCGGGGTCTCAGTCAATACGAGGGCGCGCTTGCCAGCAAAAATCTGCCCTCTGACTCCCCGGCATCCTGAACGTTTAACGTAAAGTTATGGCTAAGAAATAAATCATTATAGACTCGGCAGAAGTTCGTTAGCTCCTCTCAATCGATAGGACTTCAAGCTGCACTTTGCCTGCTGGAGCGTGTGCTTCCACAAGATCACCAACGGTCTTGCCCATTAACGCCTTACCAATTGGGGAAGTGATTGCCAACTTCCGCTTCTCGAGATCAGCCTCTTCAGGAGAGACAAGTGTATACTCCGCTTCAATTCCAGAGGTGTGATTTTTCACTTTCACACGAGTGAGAATATAGACTTTATCGTTTGGAAGATCTTTGCTGTCGAGAACCCGCGCCCGCCCGATAATGCCTTCAAGCCGGCTAATTCTCGATTCGAGAAGCCCCTGAGCCTCCTTCGCAGCATCGTATTCAGCATTTTCAGAAAGATCACCGTGGGAACGAGCTTCGGCAATCATCTCTGCCATCTCTTTCCGTTTATTGATCTTCAGATCCTGAATTTCTTCTTCTATTTCGCGCATTCGCTCGCGCGTTAAGTAGACATGTTCTGCCATTGCTTGAACTTCTTTTCCTATTTTGAATACGAGATAATTCCACCGCAGTATAACTACGGGAAAAGCCATTGCTCTCAGGCAACGGCTTTCGGTCAAGTTAATCATATTTGGCCTCGTTTACCAAACGAAAGGGACAGAAAAACCGACAAGCCTCTGAAGTGAGATATGAGAACACAGGGTCTACACACAACCAACTTTACAAACCTTCCACTTTGGCGACGAGGAAAAGTACGTGACGTATACGATCTCGGCACATCTCTTCTGATTGTTGCCACCGATCGCATCAGCGCTTACGATGTGGTGATGAACGATCCAATTCCGGGAAAAGGTGCAATGCTGACCCAACTCTCCCTCTGGTGGTTCGAACAACTTGCGGACGTTGTTCCGAATCACTTAATCACTGCCAACGTTAACGAATACCCTGAGGTGTGCAAACCATACCTTGAAGAACTTCAGGGAAGGTCGATGATTGTGAAGAAAGCTGCCCCCTTTCCTGTTGAATGCGTGGCCAGAGGATATCTTGCTGGGTCTGGATGGAAAGAATATCAGGTAAACCAGTCTGTATGTAATGTTCCCCTACCGGGAGGATTACATCGAGCTGATAAGCTTCCTGAAACGATCTTTACCCCAGCTACGAAAGCCGAGGAGGGACACGACGAGAACATCTCTTTCGATGTGGCAGCCGGAATAATTGGTGAAGAGATTGCAACTCGGTTGAGAGAGCTGACCTTGGCACTCTACACGAGAGGTTCAGAGATTGCGGCTCGACACGGCATTATCATCGCTGACACCAAATTCGAGTTCGGTCGAGATAGCGACGGCTCGATTATCTTGATCGATGAAGTGTTGACACCCGATTCATCTCGCTTCTGGCTTGCTTCAGAATATAATCCTGGAACCGAACCTGTCAATTTCGACAAACAATACCTGCGCGACTGGCTGGAATCCCTCGATTGGGACAAAACGCCCCCCCCGCCTCAACTTCCACTCGACGTGATAAGCGGAACGGCAGAGCGCTATAGTGAAGCTGTGCGAATGCTGATGGAAGTTGAAGAATTGTCCCGGAATTGATGGGTGTACACGATTTATTGGCTCAAATCGACGTTACACGGCATTTTAGAGGAGTCTCCCCCCTGAATCCTCTTTAAGTGATGAAGATATCGCAAAACAAAAAGCATTCACTACTACATAATCTGATGCAACGCCAATCAAAAAAAATGTGGTTCACGATATTCGGGCTTGCGCTCGGAATTCTCATTGGCATCTACATTCAGCCGTTGATTTCCGGCGACAGTATCTATGAACAGTTGAATAAGTTCAAGGATGTCCTCTTCACCGTTGAAAAGAACTATGTGGACGATGTCAACACACCTGAACTTGTGGAGTCGGCAATTGCTGGTATGCTGACCAAGCTCGACCCCCACTCCGTTTATATCCCTGCGGAACAACAACGCCGCGTTGAAGAAGATTTCAGGGGAAGTTTCGAGGGAATTGGTGTCGAGTTCGATGTGATTCGCGACACCATCACTGTTGTCGCATCGATTTCTGGTGGACCTTCGGAAGCTCTCGGCATTATTTCTGGCGACAAGATTGTCAGAATTGACGGACAGAGCGCCGTCGGTATGGATCGCTCCGATGTCCCGAATAAATTACGTGGGAAGAAAGGATCGAAAGTGAACGTATCGATTATGCGACCCGGCGGCACAGAGCCTCTTGAGTTTACGATTACACGGGATGAGATACCTCTCTATACCGTCGACGCCTCCTTTGTTGACGAGAATGGTACGGGATACATGAAGATCAATCGCTTTGCCGACCCCACTTACACAGAAATGGTAGAGCATTTGGAGAAGCTCTCTTCGGCAGGAATGAAACGACTGATACTCGATCTTCGAGGTAACCCCGGTGGATATTTAGAACGTGCTGTTCGCATGGCCGATGAGTTTATTGGGGGGAAACAAAAGATTGTCTACACCGAAAGTGCTCGGAATAACGACGAAGAGGTTTTTTGGTCGCACAACGGCCAAAACTATGAAGAGGTTCCGCTGATTGTTCTGGTAAGTCCCGGTTCAGCGTCAGCATCGGAAATTATGGCTGGTGCTATTCAGGACCTTGACCGTGGTTTGATTGTGGGAGAAACAACGTTTGGGAAAGGACTCGTACAGAAACAGTTTTCACTCTCAGACGGATCGGCATTTCGGCTGACTGTGGCTCGCTACTATACCCCCTCTGGTCGGTTGATTCAACGCCCTTACGACAGTGGCCTGGAAAGCTATTATGCTCTTGCAGGACGTGATGAAGGAGAGGAAGGGGCAAACATCGATCACAATCACGACACGAAAGATACATCACGACCGACCTACAAGACCTTAGGTGGACGAATGGTGATTGGTGGTGGTGGCATCACTCCAGATTACATTGTGAAGCCCGACACACTGCACAGCAAATCAGGTTCGTGGGATATTATCACGAAGAACGTTACGTGGGAATATGTTGAGGGATATATGGCGACCAATGGAGCTTCGCTGAGAAGTCGCTATCAAAATAACTTTGGCAGCTTCCTCAATGGCTATGAAGTGACCGAGGGAATGTTCCAAGATTTTCTGAACATGTCTCGTAAGAAGGGAATCAAGATTGACGACGAGCTAATAAAAGCAGACACACCTCTACTGAAGAACAGAATTAAGTCGCGAATTGCGCGGAGTATTTGGGGAGATACTGAATTCTATCAAGTGGCTTTGCAAGCTGACAAGCAGTACAAGAAAGCCTTAACGCTCTTCCCAGAAGCTCAGAAGATTGCATCTCGTACTAAGTAGCAAGCAAAGTAAAATTGTAGAAGGCCAGATCAGAGACTGATCTGGCCTTCTGCTATATCTCTCGTCTCTCCCACTACAATTCCGGCTGCAGATATTCCAATGCTCCAGTATACAAAAGCTCTTCGGTAGGAAGGTGGTCGTACACTCCACTGAGAATTCCTTGAAGCGAACGGAGCGTTTCTGCAAGAGGAACTTGCACTCCGGGAATGTTGTTGTGAAGCTGCGCTACGTAGAATGGCTGCGTAAGGAAATGCTCGATACGTCGAGCTCTGTCCAGCTCTCTCTTCTCTTCTTCTGTGAGAGCCTCAGAACTCTTTTCAACCAATCGTGCTCCTTTGCTTAAAACGGAAAGCGTTTCTTCCCTGACTCTCCTATGTTCAGCCTCAATAAGTTGATCCTGAAATAATCGAGATGAAGATTTCAATGGGTCAATTGCAGGATATAGTCCACGTCGGGAAAGATCACCACTCAATGCAATTTCAGTATCAGCCTCTACATCAACGAGACTCTCACCCCTTTCAAGTTCATCCTGAGAGAAACCGGAAATAAGCGTAAGACAGGCACCTCGTTCACTACTTCCCCAAGTTCTTAGAAGTGGCGCGGTCTCTTCGTCGAGAGCTAATTGATCGACGATGAAGAGTACATTGCGCCCCTCTTCTCTATTCCAATGGCGAGCTATCGTCAACCCGTCAAGGAGAGCACTGCGTCTCTCTTCCATCAACGCATCCTTCTCGAGAAGAATCGCTGTCATTGAATCAAGAATACCCGACTCCTGATATTCTGTCTTCATATCCTCAAGTTCACCCGGACCTCCGGCAACAGTGACCACCACCGTTCGCCCTCTGTAGCACATCTTCATTGTACGCATCAGCTCGTGGAGGAGAACCACTTTCCCAACTCCCCACGCAGCAATCAAACTGATAACACCGTTACGTGGGACTGGAGCAAATAGATCAAACGGTTTTATTCCTATTTCAAAGAGTTCACTCTTTGTCCCGACAGCATCGCTTTCAGTAGCTCGTAATGTGTGTGCATCCACAACTGGCACTCTCGTTGTCAATAGTTCTCCCCGACCATCAATTGTTTTTCCGCCAGCACTCAGAATTCGTCCTACAACTTCTTGGCCAACTGGAACTGTATAGTTTATGTCCACGATAGTTTCCCTCGTTCTTTGTGTTGATTACTGCTCTGTTACCTCATCCAATACCTGCACAATCTCACTGTGCCCGCTATGCTCTGCCCACCATCGAGCACTACGCCCCTTTTCATCCTTTACATCAACGTTAGCCCCACTCTCAAGAAGGAATTTGACCATATCGAGGTGTCCCGGAATAGCAGCCCAGAAAAGAGCTGTTCGTCCAAACCTGTCGAGATAGTCGATCTCCGCACCATAACCCAACAAGCTGGTGGCAATCTCAACATTGTCGAGTGCTGCCGCAGCATGCAGTGGACTACGAGTTGTCTGCGCCGAGTTTGGATCAGCTCCTTGCTGTATCAAGAGTGAGAGCAGTTCTTGGTCGTTCCGCCATATCGCAACAAGCAACGCCGACACTCCTCGCCAGTCACTGTCATCAATCTTCGCTCCATAATCGAGGAGAAGCTGTACCATTTTTGTATTGCCGGCCAAGACTGCCCAGTAGAGCGGAGTCCATCCAAGGCGCCGACTCTCAAACACAGCTTTCATTTCTTCAGTTGGCTGTGCTCGTGGGTAGAGTTGTGCGAGTGTTTCGCTCCACCTCTCTGTAGCTGTTGCCAGACTTGCGTCACCTTTAAGCTGTTCGGTGACTTCGGCATAGTTTCCAGTCCGCACCGCAATAAAGAACTGCACCCTCTTACTGAACTTCTCATCTTCCGATGGCCTGCGTTCAAAATAATCTTCACTCATTGTTGTGAGTTTCTCCTTCAGCCGCTCTCTTGCGTGCTGCAATCGTTTGCGCAGAGTCGATGCAGGAACGTCAAGAAATTCGGCGATTTGTTGTTGAGAATATCCTGAGATGTAGTGAAGAAGAATACCAACTCGCTCCTGTTCAGGAAGAGCGTCAACCGCACCCCGTACCACGTTGAGAGTCTCTTGGTTTACAACTATATCAAACGGATCTGGTTGATCCCCAGAGATATCGAGCGCGTTCTCAAGAGAGACTGTCTCAACAGTTTTGCCCCGTTGAATCCGAGTACACTGTCGGAGAACAATGCGCCGTAACCAACTTGCAAACGCCTCTGCCTCCTTCAACGATTGAATGTGAAGGTATGCCTCGATCAATCCCTCCTGGGCTGCATCTTTTGCAAGTGATTCATCACCAAGGCGTACGTAGGCAATGGTAAAGGTCATATCCTGAAATCGTTTGACTAGCTCAGCAAATGATTCAAGACTTCCCCCCTGTGCCCTGCGAACTAATAGCGATACATTTTCCATTACAACTCACCTGTGTGCGAAAGGCCTTTCAAGAATAGAGTGCCATCTGGCGAGAAAAATGTGAACGAAATCGTCCAGAAAGAATGTGAATATCTATATACAGCACGTGCTGCCTCCACAAGTGAAGGCAGCACGTACATCATGTAGTAGAACAATTTCAAAAGATGATTATAGCCCCATAATCAATCCCATCTTCTCCTGCATTTCCCGCAGCTTTGGCATGGCAACCTCTCTCGCCTGCTCTGCCCCACGAGCTAACATCGCATCAAGAGCTACGGGGTCGTCCAAGTACTTCCCACTCTCCTCACGAATTGGCCGCAGAGCGTCGATCACTACCTCAGCAACTCCTACCTTCAGGTCACCATATCCTCGTGCGTTGGCAAAGTCAGCCTCCACGTCACCTTTGCTCTTTCTAGTAATTGCCTGGTAGATGCTGAGCAGGTTGTTCACGCCAGCACGATCTTCTTCATCACTAAATCGAATCTCGTTGTACGAATCAGTTTTTGCACGTTTGAAGACGTAGAGGATTTCATCTGGATCATCCAAAACACCAACTGCATGTCCCCGCACTGATGAACTACTCTTCGACATCTTCGCCATCGGATCATCCAGCCCCATCACCCGCGCCGCAACTTTCGGAATAACCGGTGCTGGCATTGCAAAGGTCTCACCATAGATGTTGTTGAAGCGACCGGCGATATTTCTGGTCAGCTCTACATGCTGCTTTTGGTCGTCACCTACCGGCACTTCGTCCGCATTGTAGAGAAGGATGTCGCAAGCCATCAATACAGGGTAGTCGATTAACCCTGTGCCAATCGATTCCTGCTTCGCAGATTTATCTTTGAACTGTGTCATCTTCTGAAGCCATCCAAGAGGAGTCACGCAGTTCAAAAGCCAACATGCCTCAGCGTGGGCACTGACGTGACTTTGAATGAAGAGTACAGATTTGTCCGGATCGATACCGGCAGCGAAGAGAACGGATGCGAGCTTTCTGGTTCTCTCACGCAATCCTTCAGGATCGTACGGAACCGTTAAACTGTGGAGATCCACGATGCAGAAGAAGTTCTCCTTCTCATCTTGACCTTTTACCCACTGCTTGATTGCCCCGAGATAGTTTCCGAGATGAGGCTCGCCCGTTGGCTGAATTCCGCTGAATACACGTGGCTTCTTTTCTGACATGGTATATCGTTTTTTTGTAGCTATAGAATGATAACTACCAAGAACACCAAGTTCACAAAGAGTAGTTATCCTCTACGATTATTATCACATATTCTTATCCTGCAACACCCTCTTGAACATCCCCTTGCAGTGCAAGAATGTCGTCCAGAGTTTCGCGGCGACGAATCAACCGTGCCTCTCCACTCTCGATTAACACCTCGGCAGGTCGCGGACGTGAGTTGTAGGTGCTTGCCATTGCAAAACCGTACGCACCAGCGTTTCGGATTGCGAGGATATCTCCTTCCATCGCCTCAACAAGTCTTCTGTCGGCTCCTAACGTGTCGGTCTCACAGATACACCCGACCACGGTGTAGATACGCTCTGTCCCCTCGGTTCGCTCGGCGTTGACAATGGTGTGCCAAGCATCGTAGAGCATTGGCCGAAGAAGTTGATGGAGACCAGAGTCTGTGCCGAGGAAGACACAAGAAGGGGTCTGTTTGATTACAGTTACGCTCGTTAGAAGGTAACCTGACTCACTGACGAGAAACTTGCCCGGCTCGAACCAGAGTTCAAGCTCACGCCCGTACTCGCTACAGAAGTCGAGAAATCTACGGGAGAGTTTTTGCCCAAGTTGTTCGACATCAGTTGCAATGTCGTCTGGACGATATGGGACTTTGAACCCACTACCGAAATCTATGAACTGCAAGTCCGGGAAATCGACCGCGAGATCGAAGAGAACGTCGGCGGCGGCAATGAACGTTCCAGCATCTAAGATATCCGATCCCGTGTGCATGTGGAGTCCTTCAATCCGCATGTTGTAGGCCTTTACGATCCGCATCACATGCCGTATCTGGTGGATCGAGATTCCAAACTTCGAGTCGATGTGTCCGGTCTGAATGTGGGCGTGCCCCCCCCCAACAATGTGAGGGTTAATTCGGATTGCACACGGTTTATCTCCGTAGAGTTGGCCAAACTGTTCAAGTACCGAGATGTTGTCGATGTTGATGAGCACTCCCTTATCAACCACCCCAACAATTTCCTCGAACGACACACAGTTGGGTGTGAAGAGTATATCCTCAGCAGGTATTCCACAGCGAAGTGCCGTATCGACTTCATATCGAGAGACCGCGTCGACACCTGCCCCAAGCTGGTGGAGCTTTTTCAGGATTGCGATGTTGCTGTTTGCCTTCATCGCATAGAGAAGCCGGAGCTTGACTTCACTGAAGGCATCGGCAAGCCTATGATACTGCCGCTCAATAACACTTCCATCGTAAACGTAGAGTGGACTTCCGAACTCCTCGACAAGAGAGCGTGCAGTACGTCCACCAATTGATAATCCTTGTTGATCTGCCATGTGTGCAATTCTGAACTGTAGTGAACAGATAAAAGGCTAAAGATACGGTATGATGGAAGAAGGATTTCGTTTCAATCCAAGAACGATCGGTTTAGAAGCACACCCCCTCTGTTGAACGTTGGTGGGTAAATCATCTACATCAAAAAAATGCCGACATGTCGTAGAGACACATCGGCATTTTTATTTGTTCAATCTGGATCGGATAGATTATGCCCCAATCACAATCGGCTCTTTATCCCGTTCAATCAACCGCCCCTTCGAGTTGCCGATCTTTTCCTGAATCGCCATCAACCCCTTCACAAGGTTCTCTGGGTGTGGCGGACAACCTGCAACGAAGACGTCGACCGGCACAAACTTGTCAATCCCCTGCACCACTGAGTAAGAGCGGAACATCCCCCCCGAACTTGCGCAAGCTCCCATCGAGAGAACCCACTTCGGGTCGGGCATCTGGTCGTAAATTTTTCGTACTACCCAGGACATTTTATAGGTAACCGTTCCGGCAACGATCAATAGATCAGACTGCCTCGGTGAGAAGCTGAAGCGTTCCGACCCAAATCTTGCAACGTCTGTTTTCGGTCCGGCGAAGGCCATCATCTCAATAGCGCAGCAACTAATCCCGAGAGGCATCGGCCAGACAGAATTTTTTCGTGCCCAGTTTATCGCTGCTTCAATTGTTGTCGTCAGGAAGCCATCCCGCTCAAGCTGTTCGTTCAGTCCCATTTCAACGCTCCTTTCTTCAGAATGTAGATATAGCCAAACAAGAGAGTGACGATGAAGAGTAACATTGCCAAGAGGGCAAGAGTTCCAAAACCTCCGGCAAAGAAATCCTTAAATGTGGTTGCCCACGGGTACATGAAGACCACCTCAATATCGAAGAGAATAAAGAGCATGGCAACGAGATAGTACTTTACGGAGAAGCGCTCGTGCGCCGATTTCACCGGTTCCATACCCGACTCGTAGGTACTCTCCTTTTCGCGAGTTGGACGCCGTGGCCCCAAAATTTCGTGCGCCTTGATCGAGACAACCCCGAATCCAAGACCGGTCAGGATCATGATAATGAGCGGCAGATAATCTTCTAAGTTCATGCTATCTAACGGTTCATCGCGTGCTCTGTGAAGGTGGCGGAGTCCCCCTCCACTCACCAATAATCGTGGCAAATCTACGAAAGTGACGTGACTCTACCACAGTACTGACATAATGGAAAAACGTATCGGGTGTATCGTGCATTTTTTGTAGTGAAGTTTGCGCTAACATGCCCATTTCCCATATCAAGCGAGAAGAATGACCAGTAGCTCTTCCATATCCCTCAGCAATGAGTTGTATACTGCTGTTATCGTCGATGATGAAGAACAGAGCATACTGAATCTTTCGGCACTCATCGCCCAATACTGTCCGCACATAACTGTAGTCGGCAAAGCAAACTCAGTGGCAACTGGAAAAGAGGTCATCGAGTCAGTGCAGCCGGACATTCTCTTCCACGACGTGAAGTTGCGTGGGGAGAATGGTAGTGCCCTCGCTCTTTCAGTTTAAGTATGTGTGCTGATAGACATCTGTTTCGTCTGCTCAACCACATCTCACGCTGGGCTTGCCAGAACCAACCGTGAAGACCCAAAGCCTCCACCACACTTGTCACGAAAAAAGCAACACTTATCAACCTCTTCTACACAGATATCCATTCTTTGTTGAGATTGAGCGTTCAATGAGTGCATCTTGCATCATCCCTTTGTAGAGGTGCTCCCGTCTCCAATGCCAAAAAACAGTGTATAGCAATCAACATCTACGCATTGCTATGCACAATACTCTACATTAACCATTTAGTGAGTTCCTCATGAAAACAGTGCGCAAAACTTCGCATTCGGTACACCTTCATCAGTCAGAACGATTGAGAAATGTACCTTCTCCCCACCTCGGTATTCTGGTATTCTCCCTCTTGTTCCTCCCCCTTCTCGTCACCGATACTCTCGGGCAGGCTTGGCAGGCTATTTACGGTGATTTAAATCACCAACGTGGGCACAAACGAGTAATTCCAGTAACCGGTGCATGCGCCTCAAGTGTTGGCGATGGATATGTCGCCGTTGGATATTCTCAAGAAAACTTGGGTGATATTTACGTCGTGCGAACTGACAATAATGGCGTAACATTGTGGGAGAATACCTATGACGTAAACAACGGCAATCACGACGTTGGAGAGAGCATTGTCGAGGCGGTTGATGGATCGGGATTTATCGTTGTCGGACATACCACCTCAGGCTCGAACACCGACGTTGTCCTAATGAAAATCGATTGCAATGGTACGCTCGTATGGTTGAGAACGTATGACCTATTTGAGTCAGAAATAGGTCTGGACTTGATTGAAAAACCTAACGGTGGGTCGAGTCCTGACATTATTGTTGTTGGCGAGGTTCGCTACACGAACTCTTCTAACGCATTAATGCTTCGAACCACAAGTGCTGGAAGTGTGGTGTGGTTCGATACCTACAACCATTCAACTCTGGACGGATTCAATGCTGTGACAAAATTGGCCAGTGGGAACTTAATGGCAGTTGGATATACTCACGAGCTTGGAGGATCAGCCGAAGGGTTCACTGTAGAGGTTGAGCCGTTGGGGGGAGCCATTATCTCTTCAGGAAAATTTGGAGGGCCAGGAGATGAAGTCTTCTACTCAGTGATTGAGCTTCAGAATCCAGTGGAAGTTGACAACAATGGCGTTCCCAACGTTGTAATTGCGGGATACTCCTCCAGCTTTACCACCGACAGAGATATTTACTTAGTAAAGTTTAACGGAACAGATCCATGCGCTGGACCAACACAGGTTATTTATCGAACCCCGTCAAATGACGACGAGGAGGCCAAAACGATTCGTGAAATTCCCTTTCCCTCCTCAGGGGGTGGTGAGTTCAGCCAGTGGGACCTTGTCTTTACTGGCTACACCGATGAAGGGGCAACTCGCGATATGATTATCAAAACGGTAACACCTGCGCTCACTCCGGGCTGGATTAACAACAGATTTGGTCACCAAGATGTCGACGAAGGGTGGTCCGTTTTCCCGGTTGCTCAAGGAAGTGGTCGGACTGAGGGATTTATCCTCTGCGGCTTTACCCTCTCCGATTGGTATGCTAACGGTGATCCTTCCGACATGTACTTAGTCAAGACGAACAGCAACGGAAGCAGCGAACATCCGTGTGAGGTTCCATTCCTCGTTATTCCAGAATACCCTGAATATCCGCACGAATGTATCACTCCTGATTTCGATGCACCATTCTATGCAGACGATGATCCATTCACACCGATGGTAAGCCATAACTGGTATCAAGAGGTTTGTACAAATGGAACCAATGGTGCGAAGCGGGTGCAGCTTTCTGAGGAAGAGAGTTCCGCGCTTACGTCGCAGCCAAACCCTGTAGCCAGCGGCACAGATGTGATCTTGATCGTGCCGAACCTATTACAGAGCGATCAACTTAGGGTGAACATCGTGAATGCTCTCGGTGAAACCCTTCCTGCCAACGTTCGGCAAATATCTCATGCAACTGGTGAGATTTACCTCGACACCGAGAATCTCCCAAGTGGATCATACCGCATATCGGTCTACACTGGGGAAACTCTTTGGTCAGGACAGATCATTATTCTTCAGTAGTGGAAACGAGAGTTATCCCAACTCTGCAAAACAAAGAGACCGGATCGGCACTCCCGATCCGGTCTCACTTTTTTATAGAAGTATAGGGTTGGCAGTTGAAAGTTGGAATATGATAGATGTCCAAGGTGTTTCAAGAGAAGTTGATTGTCAGAGAACAAACACTAAGGGGACAAAGAACCACGAAGAGCAGTCTGCCTCTCTATCATACTTCACGTGCTACCTCTATTCAGTATCTCACTCTCTTAAATTTTGAATTTTGCCTTTTGAATTTTGAATTCCTCCCCTACCACCGTGCCGAAATCCCTACTCCGTTGTGTTCAAAGTCAGGATAGATTTCTATTGAACTGAGCGAATCACCTACATCGAAGTCGAACAGGTGCGCGCCAACGTATGCGTCGATGAATGAGAGGAGGTAGATTCCACCTGCAATCGCCCAACTTAAGTCCCGATTGTCGCGGAATAGCTCGCGGTTGGCGAGTGTGACGTTGTACTCAGCACTTCCTTTCGTTAACGATTGCAGTTGGTCGTTGTAGTCAGATGCACGGCCGTTGTTGTAGATACCGATACCAACGAGTGCCCCAATTGGGACGAGGAAGACTGGGACTTTCCAATACTGTTCTGTGTAGACTTGGCCACCCGATGGGATAATTGCCCAGAGAAGAGCCGTTGTTGGACTTTTCGTCATCACGAACTCGCCGTTGGTAGAGGCAATCTGTCCACTCCCCCCCTCAATCCGTGGTGCAGGAGTTTTCTCAACCCCGGTCGTATCCTGTCCGTACATGAACGTTGACCAGAGAAAGGACAGAGAGAGGAGGAGTAAAAGGAGACTCCTTGAAGTCCAGTTAGAGTTCACGATTCGATCACCCTCGTTCTCACCCATTTACGCTCCCCCATCCAGCTTCTTTCGCAACAGTTCATTCACAATTTTCGGGTTTGCCTTCCCCCTCGTCCGTTTCATTGTCTCTCCTACGAAAAAGCCAATCAAACTTGTTTTCCCATCTCGATATTTCTCAACGGCATCACTATTTTCTGCGAGAACTGCATCGACAGTCTCCTCGATAAAGGATTCATCACTTACCTGCACAAATCCCTTCTCCTCAGAAATCTCCTTCGGCGACTTTGGCGAAGTGAGCATTTCGGCGAAGATGTCTTTCACGTTTCTGGAGGAGATGGTGTCACTTGCAAACATCTCCACAAGCTCTGCAATCCGCTTTGGATCGATTGTAAACCGGTCGATACCGATCTTCCTTTCCGAAAGCTCGCGCATCACTTCGGACATCATCAAGTTGCTAATTCCCTTAAATCGATCTTCACTCTTCGTAGGAAGGTGAGCGATAGCTTCTTCAAAGTACTCTGCTACTTCGCGCGAGTCAGTAAGTACCCCCGCATCGTAGAGAGGAATTCCAAACTCCTCAGTGAATCTCCTCCTTCTTGCCGGAGCAAGCTCTGGTAGTCTACTGGTAATCTCTTCAATATCAGTTTCAGAAACAATCACAGGGGGCAGATCAGGCTCTGGAAAATAGCGGTAGTCGTGAGCCATCTCTTTGGAGCGCATCGCGCGGGTCTGACGGAGATTGGCATCCCAGAGCATCGTCTCCTGCACTACACTTCCCCCCGACTCAATCAGTTCAATTTGCCGAAGTATCTCATACTCAATCGCCTTCTCCACCCCACGGAAGGAATTCATGTTCTTCACCTCGGTCTTCGTCCCAAACTTCTCCGCCCCCCTCTTCCTCACCGAGACGTTTGCGTCGCAGCGGAGTGCTCCATCCTCCATGTTACCGGAACAGATGTCGAGCCACGTGACGATGCTCTTAATCTGCGTAAGGTAGAGGTATGCCTCTTCGGACGACCGAATATCTGGCTCGGAGACGATTTCGATTAGCGATGCACCAGCACGGTTCAGGTCGACGAGCGAATCAGTTGGCGTTAAGTCGTGGATCGACTTGCCAGAATCTTCTTCCATGTGGATTCTGGTAATACCAATTCGCTTTGTGGAGCCATCGGCCAGTTCTATATCGATCCAACCATCGTGGCATATCGGGTCTTCGTACTGCGAAATCTGGTATCCCTTCGGAAGGTCAGGATAGAAATAGTTCTTTCGCGAGAAGGTACTGAACCGACGAATTGAGCAGTTTGTGGCAAGCCCCATCTTCACAATCATCTCCACAAGTCCACGGTTCACCGTCGGCAACGTACCGGGATGGCCGAGAACAACGGGATCGGTGTTCGTGTTCGGTGCTGGACCAAAATCGCTTGCTGCTCGCGAGAAGGCTTTCGACTGAGTTAGAAGTTGCGCGTGGACTTCCAGACCAATCACCACCTCGTATGAGTTGGTAACTTCCGGCGAGAGCGAAATTGAGGTTGAGTTCTCAGTAAGTGTATCGGACATTGTTCATCTTCCTCTTGTTCGGTATTATCGAGAAAAATACGGGAAGTTTGACGTATGAAACGTGAAAGTGAAAGTGGAAAGTGTGATCTTTAGAATCGTTGAGGGGATTGCACGCCTCACATTACACATTCCTTACGTTTGCATTCCAACTTCGATGATTACTTTTCTACCTGAATAATGGACTGTCGAGAGATACTACACGGTAGTCGAGAATACGAAGAGACGGTAGCCTTGCGAGACGTTGTACTCCGACGCCCTCTCGGCCTCATCTTCTCTTCAGAAACTCTCAAAGCCGAGTCAAGCGATTTTCACCTTGCCTGTTACGGTGATGAGAGGGAACTCCTTGCCTGCTTAATTCTGACCCCAGAAGATACAGAGAACATACGCATGAGACAGGTGGCCGTTCGCGAAGACCTTCAAGGTGGAGGAATAGGAACTACTCTCGTACAGTTTTCCGAGGAATTTGCAAAGGAACGTGGGTTCAGTTGCATGACAATGCACGCCCGCGAGTCGGCAGTCCCTTTCTACGAGCGATTGGGTTACGAACGATATGGCGAACGCTTTGAGGAGGTGACAATCCCCCACTGGAAAATGCGGAAGGAACTGGTAGAACGTTGATAACCCTGTTAGCAGTTGGCTACGTTGGGGAGTGAGGAACATACATCACGATCCGAGCCATCGCCACCCTGCTATAACTTCTTGATCGCCGATCACATATCCTAAAACACTCTTTCCCCTCTTAAGCTCCCCCTGAGTCATCGCCCCCAGTGTAACCAAAGAAAACCGGAGCAACCTATGGCAGCGCAACGTTACTGGCTCATGAAATCAGAGCCAGATTGTTATTCAATTGATGATCTACAACGGGAGAAGAAAACGTTTTGGGACGGTGTCCGAAACTATCAGGTGCGAAACTTCATGCGGGATGATATGAAGCCGGGCGACCTTGCCTTCTTCTACCATTCAAGTACAGAACCACCCGGCATTGTCGGAGTAATGACTGTCACGAAATCAGGCTATCCCGACCACACACAGTTTGACCCCGATGAAGATCACTTCGATCCGAAGTCTTCCCCGGATGATCCACGTTGGTTAATGGTGGATGTAAAGTTTGTCAGCAAATTCAATGAGATGATCCCCCTAAGTGAACTGAAGGAGACACCCGGACTTGAGAAGATGGTGGTAACACAACGTGGGTCAAGACTTTCTGTGCAGCCAGTGACAGAAGAGGAGTGGAGAACGGTAATGTCGTTGAGGTCGTAGATCGTAAAAGATAGTGGGCATACCGTTGTTCCCAACAGTATGCCCACTTCTATTTTATGGCTGCTCTCAGCAAGCGATTGAGAACTAAATCCTCTTAACCGTTATCTCTCTTCTTCCTTTCAACTGTGCCGAAGACGTAGTCCCAGATTGGGACGCTTACGCCATATTTGGTTGCGTCATCTTGGTAGTGGTGACGCATGTGATACTGGCGCAGCCACTTACCAATCCCCTTATTCATTTTGAAGTGGTGCGTAGCGTAGTGGATAATATCGTAGCACATGTAGCCGAAAGCCATGCCGGCGAAGATGCCATTCACATGTTCAAACCCGAAGGCCAACCAGAAGACGCCGTAAAAGAAGGCAGCTAACGGAAGGCTGACTGATGGTGTCATCACAAGCCGAGTTGAATCTTGCGGGTAGTCGTGGTGGACGCCGTGCAAGATAAAGTGCAGCCGTCCTCCCCATTTTGTCTTCGGCTGATAGTGGAAGACAAAGCGGTGGAGAACATACTCGATAAAGGTCCAGAAAAAGAGACCGAGAAAGAAGAGACCGACAATTGTGATTGCCGACAGTTCGTTGACCGCGGCAGAAAGCCAGATCATCCAGATAACAACCGGTAAGAAGAAGACAACTGGCGTTGATGGATGAATGTGCGAGAAGAACTCCATGAAGTTACTGTCGAACATTCGTACAGTCTCATCCTGATTAGAAACAAAACGACGTGCCATGGTATTTCATAGTCATTGTTGTAGATACATTAGCCAGTAAATTACAAAGGATTGTCTCCCTCTACAATCATTCTCCTGCTTTTCTCCACCTTGGAACAACTTGACGCCAGAGAACAGAATTGCCCCAGATAGTTTCTATCTTCGTTGGATTGTGAGTCAGTGCTCAGAATCAAATCTCAACAACTTAAAGAGGTTATGGCAGAGACAATCATTAGAGAGGCAGTGTCGAAAGATGCCGAGAGCATCAGTGAATTATTTCACGAAGTGTACGGGGAAGACTATCCTTACAAAAAGTTCTACGACCCAGAGCAGATTCGGAAGCTCATTTACGCCGACGATACGGTGATGATTGTTGCCGAAGACCCTGAAAGTGGACGGATATATGGAACAGCTTCTGTACTGGAAGAACGGGGTGCTTACAGCGACCTCACAGCTGAGTTCGGACGGCTTGTGGTTCACCCAGACGCCCGAGGAATGGGGCTTGGGAACAGGTTGATGGAAGGGCGTGTTGAGCACGTAAAAGATCGCATCCACGTTGGCATCGTCGACGCGCGGATTGTTCACCCTCGTTCGACTAAAATTGCCGTCTCTCACGACTTCTCTGTTGTTGGATATCTTCCCTCCAAAATTGCGAACAGAAACCGCGAAAACGTTATCCTACTTGCACGGCACTTTGGCCCTGCATTAGAACTCCGGCGCAACCATCCCCATATCATTCCTGAGGCTTGGCAACTTGCAAATCAATCGATGAAGAATTGTGGCATCCACCCCTACGCCATTGTTGACGACACAGCTTCGCCCTATCCAGCCGGTGAGGATTTAACGATGTCGACAATGACAAGCGATGGCTACGCCGACTTGCTTCGAATTGCGCGGGGGCGTACACGACACCGCCAAGTCTTCGGCGCACTCCGGCTACACTACGGAGTCTTCAAACTGCAAGCAACCGACTCGCATTACATCCTTGCAAGGCAAGGTGACGTTCTGGTTGGAGCCATCGGCTACACTGTCGATCACGTTGACAAAGATGCCCGGATATTCGAGTTAATCGCCCTCAACGACGAAGTAATCTACCCCCTACTGAGTGAGTTCGTGAGAATTGCCGAGAACGAACTGGGAAGCTGCTATGTAGACATCAACGTCAGTGCATACGCACCCAGAATGCAGAGGACGTTGTTGGAGTTAGGATTTCTTCCCGCCGCCTACATTCCGGCAATGGTCTTCAACGAAGTGGAACGCCTCGACATTCTGAAGATGGTGCGGATATTCGTTCCGCTCGACACAAGCCAGGATATTCTTATTCCCGAAGCTGAACCAGTTGGTGATATTGTCGTGAGAAGTTTTGCATCGCAAACCGTGCCAACCCAAATTATCGAGGCAATCAGTCGGCAAGATATTTTTAACGGCTTGAACCTTGAACAACAACGTCGGCTTGCCTCCTACTGCACAGTTGATCGATTCAAGCAGGGAGACGTACTCTTCAGCGAAGGGGATGAGAGCAATGCGTTCTACATAATTCTTGATGGAACCGTAGAGGAGATGAGGAGTGGAACTGCCCGCACACATAGTAGTGAAGGAAAAACAGTTGCTTCGATCTCAACGCTGTCGCAGTCAATACACAGAACAACATCGGTTGCCCTGACAGATATTACGCTCATCACAATTCAGCGAAATGATTTCGAAAGCCTCTCGCGGCTCCGCCCAGACATTGGGACGGTAATCTACCGCAACCTTACACACCAGTTAGGAGATGAACTACTCAATCTGAGCCTGCTGAACAGGTAATCCTCGGGGAGGCAATGCTCGGCTCGAGCAAGCAAGTATCCTTATGAAAACAGAAGCCCCTCTCGGTAAATCCGAGAGGGGCTTCCTTTAAAAGTATTTCCTCAGTTTGGGAAAGCTCACTAACCGTGATTATGCTTCGCTCGAACTTGAAGCAAAGGTTGGCGATGATTCTTTCCGAGGCAACCCGTTGTCGAAACGGACTACTGAAGATTCAGAAAATGTTTCTGCCAACTCCAACTGGAAATCGCGGGCAAGGTGTTCCTCACTCTGCAAGCCAACGAGAACATACCAGTTTGTTTCTCCCCCCTCAATTACCCTCGACAAAAAGACTTGGTCATACTGCTCAACCAAACGATTGTGTACGTTCAGAGCTTCACTAAAGCTGCTGCTCACCATCACGTTCACTGACCATCCGGTCGGCTTCGCTCCCTTTACATCAGCATCGAAGGTAACGAAACGAAGACTCTTCTTCCCCTGCTCGCTCTCTACTACACGCTCTTCGTCAACGAATACCTCCAAGCGCCCATTGGCAGTTCCACGGCCTCTGATTCCAAGTCGGGTAGCGGCTTCGCGCGACAAGTCCAGAACACGGCTTCCAACGTATGGCCCGCGGTCGTTAATTCGCACGAGCACTGCTTTGCCGGTTTTAGTGTCGACAACGCGAACAATAGAGTTAAAAGGAAGTTTTTTGTGTGCGGCAGTCATATCGTTCATATTGAACCGCTCACCATTTGCAGTCTTGCGACCGTGAAAGCGGGAACCATACCAACTGACGTGACCTTCTATTGTTTGGCCGGGGTCAACAGGTGCAACAAAACTGCTGTCACCTACCCCGTTGTCGGCTGCCTTGGCAGAATAAAGTGAGTCAAGGTTAACGGAAGCTTCAGCCTCTGGAGATGGTTGTCTCCCCTCTTCATCCGTTTGTGACGTTGCCTCAGCAGTCTGGAGCATATCTGCTGAGAGAGCAAATATGCCGATTACTCCAGCAACAACTATTGCCCAAATACGGGTCGCACGTCGTGCCGAAGCTTTTTTCCACAAAGTACTCAAGATTACCTCTCTGAGTTGTTCAACATACCCTCCCAGCCTTCGCGGGAGTTCCGTGATAGGGTTCTCTTCCCCTCACGGGTCTGCATAACGACCAAATGTATGCCGAACGTGCCTTGTGGAACCTTAATTCTCTTTAATCGTTTTGTCGTAGAGTCGGTAGGTTTTGTAGATTTCTCCCTTCATCATCCGGGCTGCTCGGTTCATCATTTCATTATCTTCCAGAACCCACGAAGCCTCCGCCTCGGTATATTTATGGTCTACAACCATCCGTTGTCCGATTTCGTAATAAAGGGCAGCATCAATTCCGCGCCGCTGAAAAGGGGGAACTACTCCTAAAACAATGATTCGTCCCCGCTTAATCCGCTTTTTACCTGTTAACAAGTGCCATAAAGCACCAACCATCCCCCCCGATCTGTTCTGTATCAACGCCTGATTGATGTCAGGAAGTGCTAAGGCAAAACCGACTGGACGATTGCTCGATTCTGCAATCAGTACTATGTCTTTTGCAGCTACAGGCTTTAGGTCAGCAGCCAGTGCGTTGAATTCATCTCGGTTCATCTTCACAGCCCCCCAGTTCGGTTCCCAAGCAGTGTTGTAGATATCTCGAAGGATCTCAATATCTTGTTGAAAAGCTGATTTTGGACTGAATCGAAAGGTTCTGATGGTCACGTTCTCCCGTTCACGTACAGCTTTTTGAACCCGCTCAAGTTTTGGAGAGAGAAAATCGGGAGTCAATTTCCAAGCGTAGAGATCCTTCACTTTTGTAAAGCCATACGATTCGATTAACGTCGCGTAATATTCGGGGTTATATGTCATTAAGATTTGTGGGGGGTCATCAAAACCATCCACAAGTAGACCGGCCTCATCGTTGATTGACGGATTGACAGGCCCCCGCATCACCTCTATATCCCGATCAGCAAGCCACTCAGCCGCAGCCGCAAATAGTGCGTGAGCAGTAGAAACCTTGTTTTCTGATTCAAAAAAACCAAAAAAGCCCACTTTGTCGTTGTGGACTTGATTATGTGCCCAGTTGACGATTGCGGCAATGCGTCCGACAATTTTTCCGTCACGTTTGGCTAAAAACATCTCGATTTCTGCATGGCTCCAGAAAGGATTTCTCTCCGGATCCAGAAGTTTTTTCCTGTCGGCTATCAGTGGCGGAACCCAGTTGGGGTCATCTCGATAGAGATCCCAGACCATCGTAATGAATTGTTTTCGCTCGGAAGCTGCTTTGACAGGAACTATTGTAAGACTCATACCGCACCTTATATCGTGAAGCGTGTCCGTTCGTCACGGTGTTGTGTGGCAAAAATGGAAGAAGTCGAGATCAAATTCAAATTTTCTTTCGGTGGGAACTCTGGTACTTCACCCCTACTGTGGAAGAACAATGAGGGTTATAGCAGAGGTGAAAGGTCTGATAGAGTGACAGCCGGGAAATGGTAGAGTAGCCGGGACTGCTATTCTGAGAGCTGCCGAAGGATCCCATCGGATAAGAAAACTCGACATCAGTCTCTCGCTTATCACTGCCTCTCCTCTTCCTGCGAGACTCTTCGCTCTGCCTTCGGCTCCGCTCAGAGTGACAACTGAAGAATCAGAGAGAATGACTTGACAGGCAGCCTGAGGGCTACCGAAGTATCTCAGCAGATAAGAAAACTCAACGTCAGGCTCTGGCTTACCACTGCCTCTCCTCTTCCTGTGAGACTCTTCGCTTCACTTCGTTGTGCTCAGAGTGACAGGTCGAGAAAGAGTAGAGAGCAACAAGGCTGTCATCCTGATTGTACCAGCACTCAGGTTGTCTGTGGAAGTTTGAGCAGCAGGAAGCTCAATAACCGAAAGGAATAGGACTTACGCAAAATCCTGACTGTGATGCCATCAGGTCAGATGTGATAGGAACTTTCATTCGCCCTCGACGTTGAGTCGGGGAAATTAACGTGAAAGACACTCAAGAAACGGCTTGAAGCCGTTTTCTTTTCAGTTGTAATCTGAGTCGATAAAATTTAGACCTCTCAACGTAAGTCCTAAGAGAAGCAAAACCCAACTCCTCTACTTTTGAATTTTGCCTTTTGAATTTTGAATTTGCCCCCTCTCCCTACCACGTGTGTTTTAACCGTAGGCGAAGGCGGAAAACGTTATCACCTTCTGAGGAGGAGGATGAGTTCGTCGAGGTCGTGTTAAACTGATCGACAACTGCCCGCTGCAGCTCCAGAACAAGATTGCTGAATTTCTCAGTATCGAGAACAACAGAGATCGGAACTTCAACTGAGATTGTCCCATTGCCGGGAGCACTCACCCGCCCATCGTAGCGGAAGAGGATTTTACCGAGTTGCTGCACAAACTCAACCTGTGCTTGGCTTGGGTCGACCGAATTCCCGAGATTTACGTTAACGTTAAGTTCTTTAAAGAGAGTGTTCAGAATCGGTGTTAACACGGCACTGCTCACCTCTTGTGCGTTGGAAACAAAAACCTCCTCAAGTTTTGTGTCACGTAACTCTGAACTAAGCCGTCCAGTTAAAAGGAGAGCGAGTGCATTGGCTGTAACCTGTGTTGCATCGGCTGAAGTCGCCACTCCGTTGATAGCGTATGAAAAACTGATGTTCAGTTCCTCAAGAGTTCCGGTAAGGCTGATAGTTACCGTATAAGATTCTGATTTTCCATCAGTCGTCCTGGTTCCTTCGTAGGTTCCACTAATATCCATTGATGGATTCAGAATGTCATCTTCAAAATTGATCGCACCAGTTGCATCGAAGGTCTTGAAGTAGAGCAACTTCGATCCTTCCTGAAGTATAATGTTCCCTCTCAAGGTCATATCAGCCCCCAACATTGTGAAGTAGAGCGGTCCATCGTTCACAACGTTCAAGGTCAACTCCTGCAGCGGGCCAATTTCTACTTTAATGTTTGCCCCCTCGCCGAGTGAAAGGCGAAGAGATGTCTTAAGCCGATCAGTAAACGTTCCTCGTACCTCTTTTTTGGTTTCAACACTATCAAGCCTTTTCTTCATCACTTCATAATCAGCACGGAGTCCCCCCTTCGACGTGTCGGCTTCCTTCAACTCATCGGGAGTTTTCACCCCCATATCCTTAAACTCCTCATCCGAAGGTAGTGGGCCGTATTCTTGCTCACTTCGTTCAATCCACTCTTCATAGTCGATAAACTCTACCCGGTCGCCGATCGAAGCGGTTGTTGCACGATAGGGATACTTTAAATCACTTGATAGAACCAAGATGTCCCCCTCAAGAGTTGGCCAGTCGTACGATCCACCGAAGTGGAGTGGCTTTTGAGCTTCCGTTGCAATAATCAAGTCGCCGTAGTACGTATCGTTCACCGCTTGGGTAGCATCACTCAAAACGAGAAGCCCAGATGATTCGGTTCTGATGTTCAGATCGAATTCTTCCGGCACAAATCCATCGAAGATGATTTTGCCGTTCACAATAGCCTTACCAAGTGAATAGTCACTGGGGAGATTCTTCAGAACAATTCCTGGGATAAGTAGGCGGTTGTCGGTAAACTCGAATCTTCCATCCACCAAATAGGGAACGTTGGTACTCTCAACCGTTAACAGCCCCGAAAGAATTTTTCCACCACCTGTATATCGAATGTTCGGATACGTTCCGTTCAAATCAAATGTGAGGTTGGCTGTGCCATCGTGAATGATGAGACCGGTAGTAAAAGGACCAACAATTGCCAGCGGTAGGTCATCTGCCTTCGCCTTGATGTTGACTGGTCGTCCTGAAATCATTCGCTCTTCACGCGAAGCAAAGGCAAGGTCGAGAGGAAGTGATGTGATCGTAACGAAAGCGAGCGCACTGTCTGAAGAGGTTTCCGAGGTAATTGGTCGCATGATCCGAATCGTCCCACTCAAATTCTGATCTTGATACCCCAGATTTAACTCAAGATCGCCTATGCGTGTGTTGGTATACCGTAAGTCGTCGATGTTGAGGAACGCCTCAATCGTTGGCTCCTCGAGCGAACCGTTCAGTAGTACTTCAGCCTCCTCAAGATTACCCGAAAGAGTCTCTACCATTTCGAGTGTTCTCTGATCCTGAATAAGGGGTTGCAGTGAGCGGAGCGATGTTCCGGCAACGCTGAGCCGGAGGTTGCGGAACTCCGAAAAGTTTTCCAGCCGTCCAGTAATAGAGAAGAGTTCGGCTCCTTCTCTGTACAACCGGAACGATTCAATAGCGACACCATCACTCCCCAACGTAAAGCGGACAGGATCGGCATTGCGCCACTGTAGCCCACGCGACCAACCGATAAACAACGTATCCATTACCACGGCATATCCCCGTTCGTCCAGAACGTTCAGTTTGCCATCGAGGGCGATTGAATATGTGTTGTCAATCAAGGCTGCGCCGTTCGCACTCAACTCGCCATCACGAAATGCCATGTCCAAACGGGGGAGAGCAATGTCCAGATCACCGATCCGTATCAGCGAATCGTTGGTCATCTTGATCTCTGCATCCAGAAGGTCGTCCATCGATCCAGAACTGATGTTGCGGACTTCGGCATCAACGTTCGTTCCACCGAAACGAATATCTTGATCTCCCGCTTGATAGTGGAATCGACGAATCTCTCCACGCGCAGTGATACCGAGCAACTGAGTAGTTCCCGAAATGCTCCCCTTCAGGGTGGCATCCATTTCGATAGTGACATTCGGGATAAATGCCTGAAGCAGAGAGAGATCTTTTGGAATAAACTCATAGGAGGCAATGATTGGTTCGATTTCCCTGTCATCACTTGTCAGGAAATCCATATCCATCTCATTGTTGTAGTTCCCCTTCCTCGACACGTAGCTTACAAGCTTTTGAATTCCGGCAGAGAGAGTTGGGAAAAGTGTTGAGAAACGCCAACTACCGTTGAGGTAGGCATCCATCACATCTGATTTCAGTTGAAGGATACGGTCATCCCCCTCAAGTGCTAACATTACTTCTGCGTTGAATGGACCGATGATCGTTTCATCAGGAAGGACTGCATCGAAGACTGCTAACTGAGCCTTCCCAACCACCTTGTCGAGTTCGATACCGGAGCCTTCCACCGAGAAGGTGAGTCCAAGTCGAGTTGTCTGCTCAGGATCAAGCGTGATCTCAGCTAAGTTCAGGCGATCTGTTTCGACTTCCCCCTTGTACTTCGGTTGTGAAGGATCTCGCATGTCGTACCACCCCTTAGCACGAAGCGAGGGAAGACCGTCAAAGATATCGGCATCCTGCTGCGCCAACGAAACCCTCTCCACAAAGTTTGTTCCACCTTTGCCTTCACGAATCTTTTGCAATTCTTGTTGAAGAGCTTCAAGCGAGCCGATGTTTGCATTGAACGTTCCGGCATCACCCCAAGCAACCATTGCGGTATCTAACGTCAGCAATCCCCCATCACCATACGCTCCGTCTACCCAGAGCCGCCCAACGTTTCGCTCAGCCAGTCGTGCCGGACCAGCACGCAACCGAAACCGTGTACTCATCTGGTTTGGATCGAACCCAACCCCCTCAGCAACAAGCCTTGCAGTCACCGATCCGTTGTAGAGATCATCTTGCAAAACTGGACCGGGGTTTGCCTCCTCTACCAACAGATCAACTTTCCACTGGGGCGTGCCTTCATAATGAAGCCAGCCCCCCCCCTCTACATTCCCTACCGTTGTGGAGATATCGAAGACTGAGACCAGATCCCGATTTGTCCCGGAATAGTTTAGGTGATGAATTTCAACTTCTTGGAGATAGTTCAGATCGGGCATCGGAATGCCGACGAGGTAAAGAGGTATATCACTATTGTAAATTCGTGAATCTTTCAGCTCGGCTTCGATTCGCAAATTCTCTGCGTTATCCAACCCTAAAAGGCGTGCAGTTGCGTGGATCACTGAACGTTGAAGCGTCAGGTCAAGCTGCTTCACGTTTATATCTCTAAACGTCCCCTCCCCCTTCAATTGTAGGGATGCAACTCCGCCCAAGATGTTCAGCCCCGGAATCGCTTTTCGCAATTCATACATATCCGCCCGGTTCGCATCGAGTGTGAGATTGAATGGATAGTTCATCCAATCCCCATTAGGCTTCGAGTTGAAGAGACTGATCGAATCCATCTGAGCGTTGATCTTGAAAAAGCTCCCTTCGGTTTCCACCCGTAAGCCATTAACCGAAAGTCCACTCTCGTCAACCGAGATATTACCGGCAAGATCGACCAAGTTCAGATCGGAACTATCAATTTTGAACGAGAAATGTTCAATATCAACTTGTTGTTCTGAAGCAGAGATATAGACACTTGTCGCCAAGTTCACTTGACGTAGTTTGGAGTGGAGGAAATCAATTTTCTTCTGCTCGGAGTGATATGGCGGACTCCCTTCATCATTAAGGATAATAACCCCATCCCGCAATTCCAGATTCTCAATCTCAAAAGTCCAATCCAACGGCTTACTCGGCATCGTATCGACAACCGTTGATGGCTTGGCAATCTGGCTGAAGTTCCACACGCCATTCTGTGCTTTGCGAAGGTAGACTTCTGGATTGTGAAGGATTACCGAAGCCTGAATGGTCTTGCTTCTGAGAATAGGATTGAGATGATACTGAAGAGAAATGCGTGGAATGTATGCAAAGGTGGTATCTGCAGCCTCAAGGCGAACACCGGTCACCGTCAGCCCCGTAATGATATTTCCCTGCACATCCTCTACCGAAAGCTTTCCGCTGAGCGCGTTGTTGGCAATGTGCAATCCTTCGTCGATAGTCCACTGGCGAAAAGGGGGATACTGTGTCATTGCAACGATGAATGCACCAGCAAAGGAGAGTAGAGCGATCATCAGAACGCCGAACTTGGCTAACGCCTTTGCAATAATGTAGATCTTCTGCTGCATCCTGAGGACGTTGCTTCACATACTATGCTTCACTTCACCATAACAGTCTGAGAAAGGAGAGATGTCCGGTATGGCACGTAACTCTTAGCAGGGTTTGATCCTACCCTTATAAGTTACGTCCGATTCTTCTATCTACTCCCCTACTTGACCGTATGCACGCAAAACCGCGCTGACAATATTCGTAGTTGATCTCCCCTCCACAAGATCAATCACCTTTACTTCACCACCATACGACCGGACAAGATCACTTCCAACGATGTATCGCGATCCATCAAGAGCGGCAGGATCATAGTCTCCCCCTTTCACCAAAACATCGGGCCGGATAGCTTCGATCAAATTGAGTGGAGTATCTTCATCGAAGATTGAGACATAGTCAACCGAACGAAGTGCTGCAAGGAGAGCCGCACGCTCACCTTCCGGCACGATAGGACGCCCCTCCCCTTTCAATCGCTGAACGGAGTTGTCCGAGTTTACGCCGACAACCAGAATATCTCCCAGCTCTGCACTTTGGCGGAGATATTCTACATGCCCTAAGTGGAGGATGTCAAAACAACCGTTTGTGAAGACTATTCGGCTTCCACTCTTTCGCAGTTGCTCGCATAGGTCACCAATGTGTGAAATGTCGAGGATACGTGACGCGAAAGAATTGTTTTGCATATCTAATCAGGCGTGCATGTTGTGAAGCGAGTGCTGAAGAGCAGAACGAGTAATGGGAACGGTTCCAACCTGCTCGCAGACAATCCCCGCGGCAATGTTTGCAAGCTCCACAGCTTCCCGCATCGGACTTCCGGCTGCCGAGGCTGCTGCAAGTGTTGCGATCACAGTATCACCTGCACCGGAAACATCGGCAACCTGAATCGATCGTGTGGGAATGCGCTCTGGTTCTTCACCATCACCAATCAAGATCATCCCTTCGCCACTCATCGTAAGAACTACGTAACGGCTTTGGAGTCGTTCTCTCAGCTCCTGGGCAGCACTCAGCTTTTCTTCAAGTGATTCAAGTCTTCGCTGGAGTGCATCTTCAGTCTCCTTTCTGTTGGGCTTGAAGAGCGTTGCCCCCTGGAAAGCAAAGAAGTTTTCAAACTTTGGATCGACGTAGGTTGGAACTCCAGACTCTCCGGCAAGGTAAATAATATCGTGAATGAGTTTCGGGGAGAAGACCCCTTTATTGTAGTCTTGGAGAATAATCCCGTCGAGATCGCTGATCTGCTCTTGAAGTTTCGCCATCAATTTCTGCTGAGCATCTTCGCTTATGGCTCCACGACTCTCCCTGTCGGCTCGAACAATATGTTGCCCCTCGGCAATCACGCGAGTCTTTACGGTTGTTGCCCGCTCACTCTCCACAACAAGCCCACGGCATGCAATGCCGAGATCGTCGAGAAGAAACGAGAGTTGTTCCCCTGACCGATCGCCACCTATCACACCGAAGACTGAAGTCTGAACACCGAGCGATGAGAGGTTGTAGGCAACGTTGGCAGCCCCACCGGGATGTTCTGCCTCCTCTTCAATTTCGACGACAGGAACAGGTGCTTCTGGAGAGAGTCGAGATGCTTTGCCCCGATAATATCGATCCAGCATTACATCTCCTACAACGGCAATCCGTGCGCGGCCGACGCGGTCGAGAATCTGTTCTATTCCAGAGTCTGTCAGAAGGGTCTGCATATCCTTACGAAAAAAAGCCTTTGTTATGCCCGGCAAGAAGAAAGCCCCGGTCAGTCACCGAGGCTTTCACTGCCGATAATGTAGTATTTCTCACGTTTACCCGAGGTAGGCTCGCAAAGCCTTCGAACGCGAAGTGTGACGCAGACGCCGGATTGCTTTCTCCTTTATCTGCCGAACACGTTCGCGTGTCAGGTTGAACCGCTCACCAATCTCCTCAAGTGTCAACGAATGCTCTCGGTCAAGACCGAAGTAAAGGCGAATGACCTCTGCCTCACGCTCAGAGAGTGTAGAGAGTGCGCGCCGCACTTCGATCTTCAGCGACTCACTCATCAGACCGTGATCTGGAGAGGGCTGAGCATCATTTGTCAGAACGTCGAGCAGACGATTATCCTCACCCTGAGCAAATGGAGCGTCAACGGAGAGATGACGTCCAGAGATTTTAATCGTCTCGGTCACCTCACTCATCGTCATCTCCAACTCTTCAGCAATTTCTGAAGCGGTTGGTTCGCGCTCGTACTTCTGCTCCAGTTCACTAAACTTCTTGCCGATTTTGTTCAGTGCACCAACCCGGTTCAAGGGAAGCCGAACGATACGGGATTGCTCGGCGAGTGCTTGCAAGATAGACTGCCGAATCCACCAAACGGCGTAGGAAATGAACTTGAATCCGCGCGTCTCATCGAAACGTTTGGCCGCTTTAATCAGACCTAAGTTTCCTTCGTTGATTAAATCACCGAGCGAAAGACCTTGGTTCTGATACTGTTTGGCTACCGAGACAACGAATCGAAGGTTTGCCTTCACGAGAGCTTCAAGTGCCCGCTCTCCCTCGGCTCCTCCCCTTTTGATCCGCTTTGCCAGCTCAATTTCCATATCAGGCGTCAGCAACTCTACTTTGCCGATTTCCTGTAGGTAACGATCAAGAGACTGGCTCTCCCGGTTCGTGTACTGTTTTGTGATGCGCACCAGTAAACCTCTTCAGGTTGTTATTGAATTGCGATTACTTCTATCATTTACAGCACGGGGTGACGATTTTCGCCGTAATAATGTTGTGACAGGAAAACTTTTTTCTTGTCGTAGATTATTGCGGCAGCCACCCCAGAACTTCTTGACGGAAATGTCCTCCCCTGCACGTTTCCCCTCAACTTCCGTTACTTGCTCACTTTGAAACGATATAAACCTTGCAAACTTAGCCGTTTTCAGGAATTTACGCAAACTGGATTCCGAGAGTAGGCTACTTCATCTCTTCACTCAGATTCGCTTGTAGTTTCTTGAAAAGTCTGCTCGTATTTGCTGAGCCTGTTGAGGAGGATTCATCACTCTTCATTCGGCGTTCGGCAGCGGCCAAAGCGTCGCTCGCTTCAACCCGGTCACCTCCACGATAGAAAATCGCGGCTCGATAGACATCTGAAGCGAAGCTCTGCGGAAGGTGATCGGAGAATAGCTCGCGAAGCGTTGCACGATCTTCCAGAAGAGGTGAATTCAAGATAATCTGTTCGAGGATAAAACGGCTGTATGAGAGTGCGTTGGCTCCTGAGGCATGAATTGGGTGGAGAACAATGGTATCTGATCGGAGTTCCGACTTCTCATCGATCAAAAGGGCGACTGACATCGAATAATACCCTTCAGCTAAGAGATTTGAGGCCTCAGAACTCAACATCAAGTAGCGTTCACAAGAAGCCTCTGCATCGGGAAACATTAGCGTATCGCTCACCTCTTCAAATCCCCAACCAACTTGCGCGCCACGTTCATCAAAGAAAAAGGGGTGGCCGTTGAACGATTCGCAGGCTCGCCCAGTACGAATACCAAGTTTTAAGAAAAGGGGAGAGCCGATGTGAAACTCGATTGTATCTCGAATTCCCTCAATCGACTCGATTAAAACATCGGATTGATACCGAATAGACTCTTTCCCCCCTCCTGAACAGCCATTCAAAGAAAAGATGAGAAAGAAGAGGAGGAGAATCCCTCCTATGTTTCCGCAGAACCGAATGTTATAGGACAGTCCCGACAAAAATCTCCCAGTTATTATCATTAATCTGTTCCAGGTTATTGACTTTCATTCTATTGAACTCTATTTTCAGGCGATGTTACGAATCGGCAATACATGCTGACGGAGAGAATAGCAAATCGCCGGCTATTCATCGAATCCACCATGTCTCTCAGCGATGTTCTCTACAACTTAATAAACTCGGAGGTGCGCTTATGTTCATCACATTTGAAGGTATCGACTGTAGCGGCAAATCTACTCAAGCGCGGCTACTGGCCGAAAAACTTCGTGAAGCTCAGCACGATATAGTCGAACTTCGAGAACCTGGAAACACCCGACTCTCAGAACATATCCGCGAAATTCTCCTCAACAAAGATTACTCCGAAATTAACGAACGTACCGAACTTCTTCTCTTTGCTGCAAGCCGCGCTCAACTTGTTGCCGAAGTGATTCTTCCTTCGCTTCAGCAAGAAAAGATCGTGATTTGTGATCGCTTTTCAGATTCTACGATTGCATATCAAGGGTATGGGCGTGGACTTCCTTTAGATGACATCATTCATATCAACAGAATTGCGACGCAGGAGACTGAACCAGATATGACCTTCTATCTGGATATTTCACCGGAGACTGCACTTGAGCGAACAGCCGGAAGAGAGGGTGTGGTACAAGATCGAATGGAAGAAGCAGGTATTACATTCTTCGAGCGAGTGATTCACGGATATATGCGCGTTGCAAACATCAATGCCGGACGTTACTTCGTGGTCGACGGTGGAAAGAGTGTCGATGAAATTCAGGGCATTATCTGGCGATTAGTGAGTGAACGGCTTAAAAGTGAATCCAGATATTCTATCAGTTTGAACGGAACGCTTGAACCGATGGTTCTATAACTGGACGACAATCTATAATTACCCTGTAACTCTCTGCCCGATCTCACAGTCTTTCTTTTTCAGTACTTTTACTGAATTGACTGTGAATCGGGCTTTTGATGTGGAATTCCCTTCGTTCGGCTCTCTTACGTCATCCTGAATGGAGATGAATCAGATGATAATACAACGCAACTGTATGGCACCTCGACCAAACAAACGGAACGCTGGCAAAGTGTTCACTCTCTGCCTTCTGGTTATTGTTGCTCAAGTTTCGCTCTTAGCACAACCTGACCCCCGCTCGATAATGTTAGGGCTTGGACTTGGCACTGGTATCTACCATGGCGAGTTTAATAGTCTGCAAGGAGCCGGATTCTCCCCAGTGCTGAGCCAAAATGCAACTCTCAACTTGCAGTACAACATTACCTCCTCGGTAGCTATCGGCGGACACTACATGATTGCATCATTCCCCTACGCCGTCACAGCCGACTCCCGAGCACTCTACGCATCAAACTTCTTCGGACCGGCAGGAAGCACAACCTACCCCGGCTCGTCAGTCCCAATTACTGAGCAGAACGATATTGGGTTGACTAATGCACAGGTATACGGGAAGTGGTACATCATGCAGGAGAAGCTCTCACCATACGCACTTCTCGGTTTGGGTGTTACCTCCTTTAATCCGAAAAATGAGAATGGAGACCCGTTGCCACGAAACATCACCGGAAGCTATAGCACAACGTCATTCACTATCCCAATGGGAATAGGCTTTGAATATCAAGTGGCTGAGAAGTGGCGTGCGTGGCTTGAGGGGGTATACCACAGAACTTTCACAGACTACCTGGATGGATATGCCAACTATGTTGACTATATCGACGGGTTGATTACAACCGGGCCAGGGACACAACCGACGCAGTCAGATCACTATACGGCAATTCGCCTTGGACTCTCCTATCGAATATGGCAGCACAAGCCAAAGCCGGAGAACGAACCTCTCGCGGCTGGAGATCCTCCTCCTCCAACTGATCCATCTCCACCAACTGGCCAATCTTCACCCGAACAGCCAGCACCCACGCCACCAGCTATGGATAAACCGAACGCGCCGAACAGTGCTTTCGAGACAGATAGTGAAGAGCTGGATAGCGACGGAGATCACCTGAGCGATAAAGCCGAACGTGAAGAGTATGGAACCGATCCATTCTCACAGGATAGTGACAGCGACGGTTTGACCGACGGCGAGGAAGTAATGCTCTACAATACCAATCCCTTAGCCGCCGACACTGATGGCGACCTCCTCTCCGATATGTCCGAAGTGCAACGCCACGGCACGAGTCCGCGGGCAGTAGATACCGATCAAGATCAACTTACCGACAACGAAGAACTTGCCAGAACTGGGACTGACCCCCTCTCCCCCGACACCGACGAAGATGGGGTTCTCGACGGCGTCGATAACTGCCCAACGATTCCGGGACCACCTGAGAACGACGGCTGTCCAGTCGGCAGAGAAGGAATTGACCCACTAATAGACCCTGACTTAGGTGGCTATCCAAAACTTGAGTCTGGTGAACGGAAAGAATTTTCGAACATCTACTTCCGGCAGAACAGTGATGACCTTGACTTCACACGCCCCGAAACCGGTGAGAACTTGGTGCAGTTGCTGAACTTTCTCGAAGAATGTGACGATGTCGGGGTTCTGATTGAGGGGCATACTTCAAGCGAAGGGAATCCAGACTGGAATCTCAAGTTATCGAAACTGCGCGCCGATCGCGTTCGCGATTGGTTGGTGGCTAACGGTGTCAGTCCGAACAAGTTACTCGGCACCGTAGGTTACGGAAGCCGCCTGCCAAAAATCAACGAACCAGAATCTGGTTCGAATTCCCTCTCCGCTGAATCGCTCGAGCGAGTGCGAGGTCAGAACAGACGGATAACGGCGTTGGTCAGAAAGCCATGCCAGTAAGAGTTGGAAGTTCGTAGAGTTTTGAGTTTGTAGAGTGGAGAGTGGGAAGTTTGATTTGTGAGGGAACGGGTGAAGATGTTAACACCTTCACCCGTTCTCACGTTCACACCCTTTGTCATGCTGAAGTCTATGACAAAAGCAAGAGAAAACTGAGTTTGTGAAGCGATCTACGCTTCAGCAAGATGTACGGCTTGCAGCCGTGGGTCATACTCCGCTTCTGAGGTAATCAACGCACAGAGCAAAGCGATGAGCTTGTTTGCCAAGTTGTTCAAGACAACACGCGGGGGCTTGCCCTCAGCAATCTTTCGCTGATAATACACGCGCGCCCCATTGTCATTGCGTCGACGACTCATTGCTGCCAAATAGAGTAACTTCCGTATCCGATGTGGACCATGCCCACTGCTGCGCGGACGCCGGCGGATCGATGTGCCACTACTGTGTTCCCGTGGAGCAATCCCCAGCAATGAGCAGAGATGGCGCGACTCCACACGCAGAACAAACCCCTGGGTCAACACAGCCAGATTGGCAATCAACAACAGACCGACACCCGGAACCTTCCGCAAACGACGGGCATGATCACCAATCTGCCGATCCTCCTCAACGATCGCTGCAATCGCATCATCAATCTGCTGAATCTGCTGTTGCAGGTGCGCAATCGTTTGCTCCTGCACCTGCTGAGCAACACGACTGATGACAACCTTCCGCTGCAAACTCTTCAGAGAGTTTTGCTGCGCTGTGCGATAGCCGACGAGTTGTTCACGCGTACTTAACAGCACACGCAACTCCTCAACGGCTCGTGAGCTTGGTTGCCATCTGGTGAGTTGATCGCTATAGCGCCAGGCATACTCGGCGATCTGCATAGCATCAAGCAGATCATTCTTCTGTGTTCTGCGAAAGACGCGATGAACCTTCTGCGGAGCTTCCACTGCAACCGACCATCCTTCGCCAACTAAGCGATAACTCAACGCCTCGCTGTAGACTCCCGTTGCTTCCAGACAGATGAGACTCTCTTCTGAGCGCACCTGTTGCTGAAGAAGCCACGAAAACAACTCCGCAAAGCCGTCGGGAGTGTTCGCAAAGCTCGCACGATCGACAATCCGTCGTTCTGATACCTTCCACACCGCTGCAACGAAGCTCTCGGCAGCAACATCAATCCCGACTGTCCACTCAAGGTGTTCCATCGATGGATCCTCCTGTGATGTAATGTTTTGATCGATGACTGCGTGGCAATGCACTGCTTCCTCTATTATCCAGCTCTATTGATCGCTGGCGCGTCTATCTAGCATGGGCATTGACATCGTCCGTCCCTGCTTCAGCATATACTGTTCTCCAGTAAGGGCCATCATAGGGTTGCTCGGACGATTGCAGTCGCTCACTAATCTAATAGAGGGCTGCCGAAGCATCTCGCAGGTATTGTAGAGCAATCACCAATCCTCCACCAACCTTGCCAGACTCTTCACTCCGTTCAGAGTGACAGGTTGGGTATGATCGAGTATCACTCGCCCTGTCGTGCTGAGAGCCACCGTTGCTTCTCGCAGGATGCGTTGGGCTTGTATCGACTTCTCTTCAACGCCTGTGGGACTCTTCCTCCTCACGATTAGATTCATGCCCCCGCTTGGTATGTTGATCCCCCACAGCAAATTCTGAGTGGCATCGTTGAAGCTGATAGATATATCACTTCTTCATTACGACTCAATCGTCACCACCTGCATCACATCTCCCGGCTCGATAGCGTTCACAACGTCCATCCCTTCAACCACTTTGCCGAAGACGGTGTGCCGTCCATCCAGATGTGGCTGCGGTGAGTGCGTGATAAAGAACTGACTTCCATTTGTGTTCGGTCCGGCGTTTGCCATCGAGAGCACTCCCGTTCCGTGCTTCAGTGGATTTCCTACCGTTTCATCCTCGAATCTGTATCCTGGTCCACCCGCTCCCGTTCCAGTTGGGTCTCCACCCTGAACCACAAAGTCATCAATAACCCGGTGGAAGCTCACTCCATCATAAAATCCTTCGTTAACGAGGAAGACAAAGTTGTTGACAGTGATAGGTGCGTGTTCTGCGTAGAGTTCTAAAGTAATTTTCCCTTTGTTCGTGTTAACGATAGCTTTGTAGGTTCCGTTCGCCTCAATTGCCATTGCTGGTGGGCTATCCCACTGTTTGTAGTCGCTCATACGATCTTCTTGTTCTGTAGTAGATGGAATTGCTAAATAATCCGCATCGAAATCAAACGTGAACCTCACGATTTCAACGCGCTGACAAAGTTACTCTTTCCGGTGAGAACGGCATGAGTCGGAGAGTCCAGGAGTCGGAGAGTCCAGGAGTCGGAGAGTCCAGGAGTCGATGAGTCCAGGAGTCGATGAGTCCAGGAGTCCAGGAGTCCAGGAGTCCAGGAGTCGATGAGTCCAGGAGTCGAAAACAAACTCTCGACTCCAGACTCTTGACTCTCGACTCTTGACTCTTAACTCTCGACTCTCGACTCTCGACTCTCGACTCTCGACTCTCGACTCTCGACAACCTTTACTGATCATAGCGCGACCTAAAGAGTCCCGGTTACCAGAGTCGTGGCTACCGTTGTACGATGATCTTCGCTACTACCCGACCGTTCAATGTCTTCAACTCGACGATGTATGTTCCCGGACGTAACTGCGATCCGTCGAAGTCTACTGCATAGCGCCCCCTTTCGTAGAACTCACTCTCTACCAATCGTGAGACTTCACGCCCTAAAGCGTCGAAGACCGATAGGGTTACATGTTCTCCCCTGCTGATCGAGAATCGAAATTCTGTTTCGCCTGTAAAAGGATTTGGTTGTGCGGAGATACGCAGCCCATTCCCAACTTCACCATCAATGCGACGTACCCCCTTTGCAACAACGGGGTTCGGAATCCACCCGGCTACTTCTGCTACGGGATAACGGTAGTCGTACGCTGTCTGATCGGATGGGAAATCATCGGAACCAAAGCGTAAACGGAGATAGTAGGTTCCAGAGAGAAGATCAACCGTTTTCTCAACCTGAAGTGAATAGTCCCCACCTTCACCACTAACCGAAATCGAGTCAAGCTCAGCTACAACATCTCCACTTGCTGAATCCACTACCTCAACAATTGCGTCAACGCGATCACCAATCGCGACGGAAGAATCTCCATAAAACTTAGCGTAGAGATAGCAGCCAAGGGTAACGCTGTCCGAGGTATGGAACGGAACAGTTCGGAAGAGTTGCTGTAGTTGCTCGACACTGTCAACAACCTGAAGCTCACTCCCCCGCTTGACCATGGACAAGCCGGCAGCACTATTCGCATCAGCAAACCACGGATCGTAGAGAAGAATGTGGAAGCCTGTTCCAGTCGAATCGTCGATCCGAAAGCGGGTGTCCCGTCCCTGCGCTGTGTAGCCAACGGGACGAGAATGCTTTGCAAAAAACTGGCGCGAAGTGCGGAGCGTTGAATCGCTCCCCCCAATACCATTTGCTTGGTAGAGAATGGCAAAGCGCCGCCACGTCTCATCGTGGTTCAACGCAACGTTCGGGTATCTTCCACCAAGTGTGTACTGCTGCGGCCAGTTCGTCTTGAACGTCGTTGAATCCCAATCAACTAAGGTCTGCCACAAATCGGGAGGTGTAGTTGGAACTTGATAGCCAACTGCAAATTGCAGCGCACCGGCCAACGACGTATCGTGCTCACCTAAATATGAAGTCTGTGGATAGATTTCCCCATTCGGCCATGTTACCCCTCCTCCATTAGTAGCGACCACATAGTATGCACGGTTGCTCATTGCCGTGATTCCAGAAGATGGTGTTAAGAGACTCTGAAAGTAGATTACCTTCAACGAGGTCAAGTCGTCCTCCCACGTAATCCCCTCACGAGATATGCCTGCTACAGTATCGGAGATAATATCGATGGAAGGATACCATCGCTGAGCGTACCACGGAGCAAGCGAAAGTGACGAAGGATTCACGTTCACCATCGCGTCAGTTGCCGTATGCTGAAGTCTATTGTAGCGTATATCTTGCTGCCCTGTCCGAGGTTGACGCCACGTAATGCCGATAGTCGAGTCAGTTTTGGAAACCGGAGTAAGTGGAACAATGCTCGGATATTGGGCGGCCAACCCTATCGACTGTGTCTCAGCCCAACTGATCGAGTCAGGAGGAGAAAACGTTATCGTACCAAATGATCCACCAAAAGTACTCAGCGTAAGTGGCTGCAACCTTCCCACAATTCCTAACACCGAATCGGACCAAGCGTAGTGAACTCCGCCGTGACTGTATCCGACAACCGGAGTTCCCCACTGTTCCGCATTGAACCCCTTGTGCCAATCGACGTGAGTTAGATTCGAGAAGTAGACCGCAACATACCATCCGCTCCCAGTGTTGAGATCAACTCCCTTAAAGTTCCTCATCACAATCTCTCGGTCTCCCGGCGAGCTTGTGTCTGCATAATCACAACTCCAAACAAAGGTCACGTAAACGGTGTCGAGTATCCGCTTGAACGTAAAGGATGGGAAGCGGTTCTGCGTTCTCGCCGTATCCCCCCCTTTAAGAGCATCTGAAATCACGTATGTGTAGGGAAGCCAACGAATAGCTCCACTCGTATCATCCATAATGTAGGAGAGTCTCCAGGCAATCACATCTTCAGTTCCAGTCATCGGAAATGGTAGCGGACGGGTAGTGTGAACAACGGCGTGATATCTTTTGCCATCAAAGAATAACTTTCTCTGACCTGGCCAACGGAGGTCACCTGCAAGCAGACTTGTGTCTGGGAAGGTTGGGCTAATCTCAACCGCCGTCGACATACCGGGGCCGAGGACAAGGGCGAAAACGGAGTCACCTGATACCACCGTGTCGAGTGTATGCCGAGCAAGGTTTGGGGCGTGGGGCAAGGCGGTGCTATCTGGTTTGATTTCACGCACGCGCCAGAGATTGTACCCAGTAGTGTCGGGATGCTGAAGATTCAGGCGACAGGTGATGACCCGCGTTCCGGCAAGCGTATCGAGAATGTTCACTGTAGTGTCGGGCGTTGCCCCCGTGCAGGTATCCTCGAAGCAGCCATAGATCGGTTTCCGAAAGCTGCGACGGTTTGTGAGGTAGACAATGTGCCGATCTTTCAACGGATCGTATACCCCGTCGGTCGAGTCGGTCACCTTGTCGAACAACCCCATCTCTACATATGTCTTGTAGAGTGAATCGGGCTGCGCTTTGAACGGGGAACGGCTCCTGACCTCAGTAATAATCTCGGTTGAGGGTATCGGACGGTAGACTGTGTCGCGAGCCGAGCCGGGACGAAGGGTGGTGAAGTGAATGCTGTAGCTGTTCCGCCACCGATACTTCATCATTTCATTCCCAATAATCTTCAACCGCCTGTTCAACGTCTTTATCGCCCGCACGCCATCGAACCAACCGACGTAGAAGTCGGGGATTTCGGCTCTCTTTGCAGATGAACTCCACATTGGTAGATCCTCATCGTAGAGGCTCATCGGTCTCAACGTATTCTGCACTGAATCTCGCGTGAAGTGTCCTGCATTTCCCCAACAACACTGTTCTTTCGTCACCCAAAAATTGGGGTCGACCTTTGACTTAACGACAGCCGGCGACCCCCGCGTCTGCCAGTAGATCACACCTCGAGCACCATAAGTAAGATCCAACCCAATTACTGCAAACAACTCACTCTCCGTAGCAGTGTGGCTTACCAATGTGTCGGTAATGTAGACGGGAGGATAGACTGTTGAATCAACTAATGTATCAGCATCATTTATGGAATCGGCCTCTATATAAGTTGTGTCGTACACTACATACTGCTTTGTATACCCATCCCGTAAACCGACGTGAGTTACGGGTCCCGGCATAGGAATCAGCCGACGCCCAGTCTTGCGGGAGAGAATTGCCTCAGCCCCTAAATCTCCCACAATTCCCTTCAGGAGATTGTTCGGGTAAGCCTTCGTGCGTCCATCGTAGAACACTCCTCGATCTGGATCGAACCGACCGAACATCAACCGTTGCAGGGTCTCTTCGTACCCCTCAATTCTCTCCTCCAACGTAGCGTCGTATGCTGGAATCCCCACCGAGTCGAGGTCGAGTAGTTCCGGGAGGTGAAACCGCCCTCCGTTCATCTGCTTGAAGCTCGGAACAATGTGGTGTGGGATTTCCAGAACGTCTTTAAAGAAATGTCCGGAAGGGACTCCCGGTTCGGAGAATGCCTCCACCGTGTCGTTCACAGCGTTGAAGTAGTTGTAGTTGGTAATGGCCTGCGCCGTTGTTAGGAGGTGGAAGGTTTGCCCGGCTTTCTCAAATTCCATGCAACCAATGGAGTCTCCCGGCTGTGGGTTTGCCCCCTGACCGTTTGCAACGCGCCAGCGTGGCAGGTTGAAGGTGTCCCGCATCATCCGGTTCAGTGCCTCGAAGGAGGCAAAGTCCATAGGGTGGTGACGTGCTTCCTCACCAGATTGCATTGCAACCATATCGGTGCGGAGGTTTGCTATCGAACCGGTAGCGTTCCCCAACATGATGCTCTTCGCATCTGCCATTAGGCTCGCACGGAAGTTGTCGCTCGGCGTTCCGGTTCCCAAAATCAGGTTGGCGATAGAGTCGCGCAGGGCAACAGCGTGGAGGGCTGCCTTCTCCTTCCCGGTCCAGTAGACCCGAATGTCGATTGCTTGTTCTTTCTCCTCCGGCTGGCTCGGGTGGAGCGGTCCCGGCTTGCTCGTGTTCCCGAGCCTGTAGCGGAGGTCGGTGGCGCGGACGATGGTGCGATAACGAGCTAAAACAGTATCTGGGAATCCTAATGTCAGCTCTGCTTTCGTCACCGCAAACGAATCGACGAGCAAATCCAACCCACCCGAACCGACTGTAGCCGTCTGGAACGAGTCATCTAAGTACTCCTTCCCCTCTTGCATCTCGTGGTAGATAGCAACGGTAAAAATCGTGTCTGTGTCTGCAGCCGAGCCACCGGTGAAGAGGTGGCCGATCAGTGCTGTGTAATATGTGCGTGGCTCCTGTGAGGTAAATTTATTCCAGGCCCGGTGATCTTTGAACCACTCGGAGAACTTGTTCAGTTGTTGCACTCGGGTAGAATCCCGCTGCGAAATGTATTCAAGGACGAGTGTTGAGGCGATGAGTCCAGTATCGGAAAGGTTTTCGAAAACCTGTTCTAATACAGGTTTTCCTAAATCATTTAACTCAACACTGTTTGTGTCAGTCTCCCCACCATTCTTCGTAAGGAACTGCCAAACATTGTATGGCGACTGCACCGAATCGAAGGGATAGAACCGAATCTCCTTCGACCGTCCTGCATTCTCAACTTTCAACGCTGCGTTTGTCCACGAGCGGTGTACTCCCTGTTGGCGGAACTGGGAGTTATAGATACTGGTTACGTCAGAGGGATTGTTGTGGGTAAACCACCAAAGGTTCAGTCCGAGCGAGTCGAGGTATGGCCAGATGTAGGACTGATCGACATAACCTGCCGGAGTGGTAGCCCACTTCGTAGTCACACCACCGATGATAAACTCGTCGTTGTCGAAGCCATAGAAGGGGACGAGTGGGGCTGCACTGTCTGGGATGTTCCAGTCAATATCTTGCCCCCAACCAATGCGTGGAAAGAGAAGAAGTGCGGTAAGAAGGAGGAGAAACAAACGATAACGAAATCTTAGCCCGCCATCACTTGGTTTTATTGCTCCCCCCCTGTCATGCTGAGGGCTGCCGAAGCATCTCGCCCGATTCGTTGAGCAATCATCGAATGCTCTACTTTCCCCGTGAGACTCTTCATCTACCTGCGGCGGATTCTGAGTGACACTCTTGAGTGAGCGAAGACTTCTTCGTAGTTTCATTGGAGTTCTCATGAGACGTTTCCTCTGTTTAATGGATGTTCTGTTCACATAGTACCGTTAAGCGTTGAAGCGTCCGAATGCCCGACGTCTCGGTGAGTCAGACCGAGGCGTCGGGTTCTTTTTTGAGTCTGCTGAAGCTGACTATTCCACTTTGATTACCTCCGTTGTCGCAAGCACCTCCCCCTTCGTATCGTATACCGTTAGCAGATACATCCCCGACGGAGTGTCCCTACTCTCCCAACGTGCTGCACCTACGCCCGGCTCTACCTCGCCCTCGGCTACCAACTCTCCGAGTGCATTATGAATCGTGAGACGACGTGGCAGCCTCCGCAAATCACCTCGCCACACGATCTGCAATTTATCTCTCATCGGGTTCGGCCAGATGTGCAACGCGCCTCGGTGCTCCTCCGTCGCTATCGCTCGGACACTCAACGTCGTGTCGTCGGTCGGGATCTCTGGACCGCCAGCTATCACCATCGCGATGCCGTGATCGAACAGATACCAGTCGTCGTCACTTAGAAGTAGGTCTGCCCATCCATCGCCATCACAATCGCCAATCGGTACGATATGCTGCATCACTGGGCCTGGGGTCACTCCATCGCGACTCGGGGCATACTCCGCATCCCACGTCCCATTCGGACCATTCTTCCCCCCTCCGAACAACAACAACATCGGTTCGTGGCTATCATACTTACTCGGACCGATCAGCCCTAACATCGCATACCGTCCACTCGAGTCTGCCAGATACCCTCCGTGCCCACCCCCGATGGGTATCTGGTATTGCGTACTCTGCAACTCGACATCGGCATCGCTGTAGTTGAAACTCCGGTCGCGTACTGACTTCCCTTTCGATGATAGATAGATGTATGTCCCTGGCTCCGGCGCGTTGCCCACACTTGCTGCGATGTCGACTATGCGATCTCCATCGAAGTCGGCGACTGAAAGTTGCCGGCCCAAGCCAAGACCGTCGATAAACAGAGTTCGATCAGGAGTATTCGTCCAGTTCCACGGGGAGCCTTCATTACCGAACCAGAGTTTGAGTTTTGAGCCATCGGCATAGCGCGCTGTCAGAATCAAGTCAGCGAAAGAATCTCCGTCGAAATCGGCGATGTAGAGTCGGTATTCATCTTCTTTGGTATTTGCTTGCTCATCGACGATCACGTGCGTTGGCTGATCCACCTGAAAGTCCGCTCCTCCCTTGTACAACCAGATCTCGCCTACTTGGCTACGTACCTTCTCGCGTACACTCACACTGAACGGAACTATCAACTCATCGCCGGCTTCCCCATCAACATTCATCGCAAACATATCATTCGGGAATATCCGCCACGTTGTATCCATTGTTCTGCCTGGATCCCATGAATACTCTGCTTCCGTCTCTATCGTCCCTCCAGCTACTCTATACAAGTAGAGAATAAAGCAGACATCGGTACTGTTATTCGGATCGTGACGACGATAGCTTTGAAACCCTATATGATGTTGGCCTGTTCCTAAAAAGTTACCGACAACCGGATGCGTTAACTCTCCCGATGATCGCTCTTCTTCCCATATCCAATCTGCTGTTGTATCTGGTGCTGGTGACCCGCCAAAAAACACATACCAATATCCTGTACGTGTGCTCCGGTAGGCGAAGTCTTCAAGAGAATCACCGTTGATTCTACCCACACTGCCAATTCCTGAACCAACTTGATCCCCCGAATTCACCCCTGTCACCCTCCATATCGAGCGCAACGTCCACAACTCAGGGTTGGCGCGGATCTCCTCAACTACTTGCGAGCTGGCCAGTTCACTCAGGGTAAAGTGAAACACCGACAACAGCACCAACGCCGCTGTTGCCCTCTGTCTTCTTCGTATGAGAGTAGTGAGTGTCATCTTTCAACCTATTGGATTTTCGTTCCCTGAACATACTTCTACTGCTTGGCGAAAGCAAGGGGAAGAATCCGTACCTCATCATTTTTAGGCTCCCTTTTCTCCTCCTTGATCCACTTCGTCGGCTTGGCTTCACTTTCTGCCCTGATAACTATTCCGTTTTCACCACCTCCGTTGTGGCAAGCACCTCACCTTGGCTATCGTAGACTGTGAGGAGATAGAGACCCGACGGAGTATCCCTACTCTCCCAACGTGCTGCACCTACGCCCGGCTCTACCTCGCCCTCGGCTACCAACTCTCCGAGTGCATTATGAATCGTGAAACGACGTGGCAGCCTCCGCAAATCACCTCGCCACACGATCTGCAATTTATCTCTCATCGGGTTCGGCCAGATGTGCAACGCTCTTCGATGCTCCTCCGTCGCTATCGCTCGTACACTCAACGTCGTGTCGTCGGTCGGTATCTCCGGGCCACCCGCTATCACCATCGCGATGCCGTGATCGAACAGATACCAGTCATCGTCACTTAGAAGTAAGTCAGACCATCCATCGCCATCACAATCCCCAATCGGTACGATATGCTGCATCACCGGACCTGGAGTCACTCCGTCGCGACTCGGTGCATACTCTGCATCCCACGTCCCATTCGGACCATTCTTCCCTCCACCGAACAACAGCAACATCGCTTCGTGACTATCATACTTACTCGGACCGATCAACCCTAACATCGCATACCGTCCACTCGAGTCTGCCAGATACCCTCCGTGCCCACCCCCGATGGGTATCTGGTATTGCGTACTCTGCAACTCGACATCGGCATCGCTGTAGTTGAAACTCCGGTCGCGTACTGACTTCCCTTTCGATGATAGATAGATGTATGTCCTTGGCTCCGGCGCGTTGCCCACACTTGCTGCGATGTCGACTATGCGATCTCCATCGAAGTCGGCGACTGAAAGTTGCCGGCCCAAGCCAAGACCGTCGATAAACAGAGTTCGATCAGGAGTATTCGTCCAGTTCCACGGGGAGCCTTCTCGACCGAACCAGAGTTTGAGTTTTGAGCCATCGGCATAGCGCGCTGTCAGAATCAAGTCAGCGAAAGAATCTCCGTCGAAATCGGCGATGTAGAGTCGGTATTCATCTTCTTTGGTATTTGCTTGCTCATCGACGATGACATGGGTTGGCTGATCGACCTGAAAGTCCGCTCCTCCCTTGTACAACCAGATCTCGCCTACTTGACTGCGAACTCCTTCACGTACTGTGATCCCTGTCGATAGTATTAGCTCGTCTCCTACCACTCCATCCATATCCTCCGCAATTACATCTGTCGCTGATATCAATACCGATGGCTCTATTGTCTCTACCGGATTCAGCACCTTGCTTGGACTCGACTCGATACTTCCCGCTGCTATCCGATAGAAGTATAACAGATACCGATCCGGATCATCTTGTATCCGATACTGACCACTCACGAAGTATCGACTCTCATTTCCTTCAAAGTTCCCTATCACTGCATACGATGGCTGGGGAGCCGATATCACTGCTTCCCAATACGATACCGTATCCGGCTTCGGGGAATTTCCGCGGTACACTCTCCAGGTTGACTCTTTACCGTAGTGAACTATGAAGTCCATATACTCATCCTCATCCACGTTGACGAATTGACCGACTGCATCCCCCACACGATCCCCCGAATTCACCCCCGTCACCTTCCATATCGAGCGCAACGTCCACAACTCAGGGTTGGCGCGGATCTCTTCCACTACTTGCGAGCTGGCCAGTTCACTTAGGGTAAATTGAAGCACCGACAACAACACCAATGCCGCTGTTGCCCCTTGGCTTCTTCGTATGAGAGTAGTGAGTGTCATCTTTCAACCTATTGGATTTTCGTTCCCTGAACATACTTCTACTGCTTGGCGAAAGCAAGGGGAAGAATCCGTACCTCATCATTTTTAGGCTCCCTTTTCTCCTCCTTGATCCACTTCGTCGGCTTGGCTTCACTTTCTTCCCTGACAACTATTCCGTTTTCACCACCTCAGTTGTGGCAAGCACCTCACCTTGCCGATCATAGACTGTGAGGAGATAGAGACCCGACGGTGAATCCTGACTCTCCCAACGTGCTGCACCTACGCCCGGCTCCACCTCGCCCTCGGCTACCAACTCTCCGAGTGCATTATGAATCGTGAAACGACGTGGCAGCCTCCGCAAATCACCTCGCCACACGATCTGCAATTTATCTCTCATCGGGTTCGGCCAGATGTGCAACGCTCTTCGATGCTCCGCCGTCGCTATCGCTCGTACGCTCAACGTCGTGTCGTCGGTCGGTATTTCCGGGCCGCCTGCTATCACCATCGCGATGCCGTGATCGAATAAATACCACCGGTCATCACTCAGTAATAGGTCTGGCCAACCATCGCCGTTAACATCACCGGCTTGTTCAACATGTCGTACCACACCTCCTGCAGTCACCCCATCTGCACTCGGAGAGTAATACGCATCCCACGTATTATTCGGACCTGACTTCCCTCCCCCAAACAACACAAGCATCGGTTCATTTGCATGGTAGATACTCGGACCGATCATCGACAGCATCTCATAACGACCACTGCTATCATTCAACGCTCCTACCCGACCAAATGGACGCAACAATGTCGTTTGAAGAACCTTCTCTGCATCACTGCGTGCAAAACTCCTCGTGCGGAAATCTTTTCCTGACGACGATAAGTAGATGTGGATATAGCGGAGGTCTCCGTCATAGACTGTTCCGGCAAGGTCAACTGTGCCGTCTCCGTCATAATCCCCCATTGACAACTCATGGTTCAGCCCAGTGCTACCGAGCAGCAACACTCGATCAGGTTCATTTGTCCAGTTCCACGGAGACCCTTCACGACCGAACCAGAACTTGAGTTTGTAGTTCCCATCGCGGTATTGTGTCCCGAGTACCATGTCGATATAGGAGTCTCCATCGAAATCTTCGGTGTAGAGGTAGTATTGATTTTCGAGGAAGTTTTCTTCTTGATCGACGATCACGTGCGTTGGCTGATCGACCTGAAAGTCCGCTCCTCCCTTGTACAACCAGATCTCGCCTACTTGACTGCGAACTCTATTCCGCAGACTTACACTGCTTACCATTACCAATTCATCACCTTCCGATTGATCCATATCCATTGCCAGAAAATCATTCGGGAATGTGAACCAATTACTGTCCATTGTCAGCCCCGGATCCCAGGTGTACGATGGGACACTCCTAAGACTGTCATTCTCAACCGCAAAGAAGCGAAGTTGAAAATAGAAATCCGTTGTTTTTCCTGAGTCTACCCAGCGATAGCTCAGAAATCCTACATCATGTGAATCATCTCCTCGAAATTTCCCGACTACTGGATGTGAGACTCCACCTGCTCCCTGTCCAAAAACCCAAGCCGTATCCTTTGACGGACCTCCTTCTGATCCATAATGGACTCGCCATATTCCACCCACAACTGGTGGATCAATTGTGTAATACGCAAAGTCTCCGAGACCATCTTTATTCAAGTCGCCGACAGAACCTATACCTGCACCAACACCTTCACCTGAATATGTTCCCGTCACCTTCCATATCGAGCGCAACGTCCACAACTCAGGGTTGGCTCGGATTTCTTCCACTACTTGTGAGCTGGCCGGTTCACTCAGGGTAAATTGAAGCACCGACAACAGCACCAATGCCGCTGTTGCCCCTTGGCTTCTTCGTATGAGAGTAGTGAGTGTCATCTTTCAACCTATTGGATTTTCGTTCCTTGAACATACTTCTACTGCTTGGCGAAAGCAAGGGGAAGAATCCGTACCTCATCATTTTTAGGCTCCCTTTTCTCCTCCTTGATCCACTTCGTCGGCTTGGCTTCACTTTCTGCCCTGATAACTATTCCGTTTTCACCACCTCCGTTGTGGCAAGCACCTCACCTTGGCTATCGTAGACTGTGAGGAGATAGAGACCCGACGGTGAATCCTGACTCTCCCAACGAGCCGCCCCAACTCCCGGCTCCACTTCCCCCTCAGCTACCAACTCTCCCAATGCGTTGTGTACGGTAAAACGGGATGGCATCCTCAGTAAATCACCCCGCCACACGATCTGCAATTCATCTCCCATCGGGTTCGGCCAGATATGCAACGCTCCTCTGTGCTCCTCCGTCGATACCGCCCGTACACTCAACGTCGTGTCGTCGGTCGGTATCTCCGGTCCACCCGCTATCACCATCGCGATGCCGTGGTCGAACAGATACCAGTCGTCGTCACTTAGAAGTAGATCCGACCATCCATCGCCATCACAATCCCCAATCGGTACGATATGCTGCATCACCGGACCTGGGGTCACTCCGTCGCGACTCGGTGCATACTCCGCATCCCACGTCCCATTCGGACCATTCTTCCCTCCACCGAACAACAGCAACATCGCTTCGTGGCTATCATACTTACTCGGACCGATCAACCCTAACATCGCATACCGTCCACTCGAGTCTGCCAGATACCCTCCGTGCCCACCCCCGATGGGTATCTGGTATTGCGTACTCTGCAACTCGACATCGGCATCGCTGTAGTTGAAACTCCGGTCGCGTACTGACTTCCCTTTCGATGATAGATAGATATATGTCCCTGGCTCCGGCGCGTTGCCCACACTTGCTGCGATGTCGACTATGCGATCTCCATCGAAATCGGCGACTGAAAGTTGTCGACTCAAGCCAAGACCGTCGATAAACAGAGTTCGATCAGGAGTATTCGTCCAGTTCCACGGGGAGCCTTCATTACCGAACCAGAGTTTGAGTTTTGAGCCATCGGCATAGCGCGCTGTCAGAATCAAGTCAGCGAAAGAATCTCCGTCGAAGTCCGCAACAAAGAGTCGGTATTCATCTTCTTTGGTATTTGCTTGTTCATCGACGATCACGTGCGTTGGCTGATCGACCTGAAAGTCCGCTCCTCCCTTGTACAACCAGATCTCGCCTACTTGACTGCGAACACCCTCACGGACTGTCACGCTAATCGACAGCAACAACTCATCTCCCTTCTCGCCATCCATATCTTCTGCGATAACCTCTCTCGGGCCAATCAACACCGGTGGGGTCATCGTCGTTAATGGGTCGAGTTTTAACCCTATCGTCTCACTTATTCCTCCCTCTTCTATCGGATAAAAGTAGAGCCAATACTTATCTGGATCATCCCAAAATCGATCTTGTGGAATCACAAACATTCCTCGACCATCCCCATAGAAATCTCCCACAACCGTATACGATGGCACTGGAGTCGGTATCTGTGCTTCCCAAATTGGGGGATCAGATTGATTTACTCCTCGGTAGACCTTCCAATCTCCGACATCTCCATAATGGACTGCAAAACTTCCGACAGAGTCTCCGGGAAGTTTTCCAAGTGAACTGATTGCCAAACCGACTTGGTTCCCACTGAACTGCCCTGTCACCTTCCATATCGAGCGCAACGTCCACAACTCAGGGTTGGCGCGGATCTCTTCCACTACTTGCGAGCTGGCCGGTTCACTCAGGGTAAATTGAAGCACCAACAACAATACCAACGCCGCTGTTGCCCCTTGGCTTCTTTGTATGAGAGTAGTAAGTGTCATCTTTCAACCTATTGGATTTTCGTTCCCTGAACATACTTCTACTGCTTGGCGAAAGCAAGGGGAAGAATCCGTACCTCATCATTTTTAGGCTCCCTTTTCTCCTCCTTGATCCACTTCGTCAGCTTGGCTTCACTTCCTGACGTTGTCGTCGCCCACTTCGTGGTAACACCGCCGATGCTGAGAGCCACCGAAGCCTCTCGCCCGATTTGTTGAGCAATCACCGAATGCTCCACTATACTTGCGAGACTCTTCACTCCGCTTCGCTTCGTTCTGAGTGACAAAGCCAGTGTTGTTGTGAACACATCCTCTGTCAGGCTGAGGGCTGCCGAAGCCTCTCGCCAGATTTATGGAAGTGTGGAAGGTTGGAAGTAGAATTGGTAAAGGAATCCAGAAGCCTTACTCCTCACAGAGGCTCTTTTAGCTGAGCGGTTCCTCTGGAAAGAGAAGTGCTGGATCTTGCCGGTAGTATTCTTTCAAGAGTTGATAGGCTTCTATGTGGGCAGCTTGAAGTTGGTTTGGCTGCTCGAAGAAGAGTTCAGTGAGGACAGCAAAGAACTCTGCCGGGTTAGTGGCTCCGTATGGATGAATCACTGTCGGTTCACCCGAACTGACCCGCCGAACATGTTCTCCAAATTCCCGATTCATCACTCGACTCCACCGTTCGTACAACTCTTTCTTTCCCAGATCGGGAACCCCGGTTCCGAACAACCATTCGTTGTCGAGTTGATGAGCAAATTCGTGGAAGACAAGGTTTGAACCGTCCCCCCCACCCAATCCGCCACGCAACGAATCGCTCCACGAGAGAATGAGAATGCCACGATCCCACGACTCCCCAAGCCGAACCTGCCTCCCCTCGTGCATCACTCCCCCTTCGTAGCGACGAGTCTCAGAAACGAATGCAGCGGGATAGAGAATAATTGTGCGAAGTCCAGGATAGACCTCCCCTTCTCGGTTAAGGATCAATATGCAGGCTTGGGCGGCAATCGTTACACACATCTCGTCGGTTACACGCAACCCTCCAGCCCCCTCAAATGACTTCTCACTCAAGAATGAGATCACCAACTGCTCGAGCCTTGTCTGCTTATCGGATGGGAGAAGATGGTAGTAGAAGACATTGTGCCGAAGAATCTCTCTCCACTCATCTCTGAAGATTATCTCTGCTGATCTCTTCTCATCGATCTTCAGCCACCGTTTCAGAAATCCAAGCATAAAAAGGGAATCATTAAAGAGAACCATTCACGTATATGAGGAAGAAGTACTCCACCACTATAGCTGAGGTTGCAAAGTAGGTGATTTGATACGATCATCAATAACAACAGGAACGGAACGATGCACTCTCCTTGCATCATCAAGATTAACCAAGTAAGGACTAAGAAATCTTTGCTTTGTTCCTTCAAAACCTTTTTTCCTTTGCATCTCATGTCAGATTTCACGATGTTTTGGTGTCACATTAATTATTCATGGAGGTGAATAGTTCAGCCGACTCATCGAATACCAAAACAAGCAATCGCTGAAATGTACAGGGTAGCTCTTAGATAAGTACTACTGAGCAACACGAACTGTGAGGTGTACGCCTCCTCTCCTTCTACCATTTCAGTCTCCTTTCCACAGATATTACACGCTCTTTCCCACTTTAAACTTCATAGGTGAACTTTATGAAAATCCCCGGACGCATTGCGACTTTAGTAATTCCTCTTCTGATGAGCACCTTCGGCATAGCCCGAGCAAATCTTGCTACCGACTATGTGTTCATCGACGGCTCAGGCTCAGCCATTGATATGACTGGCTCCACAACGTTGATGTCGAGCGGCAACGACGACGTTTGGTCATCCACTCAATCAATCGGCTTTGATTTCTTGTTAGATGGCCAGACGCAGTCATACTTCATCGCCAGTACAAACGGGCCGATGATGCTTGGCAGCACTTCTTCGATCTCCTACCCTACAATCTATGCCTACTACAGCTTCAATGAATCTGGTTGCCCACACCCGATTGTTACTGCTTTCTTCGACGACCTTGTGGCAAGCGGCAACGGAGTACGGACGAAGCTGGTAGGCTCTGCTCCAAACAGAATCAGAGTTGTTGACTGGGAAGCCTACCTCTGGTATGGCAGCGGGACGACAACTGAGTATCACTTCCAGGTACGCTTGTACGAAGGTTCAAACAAAATCGAACTTTGGTACGGCTCGATGGGATCGACCGATGCAACTGACGGGAATGGGCAAATTGGTACTGCCTTGACAACGGCGAACTTCCTCGCAGTTGCTCTTGGCAATCCAAATTCAGCAAGTGGCTCGATTGCTATCAACGACTTAAGTGCCACAACAATCAGCCAGAATACACTCTTCACACTACGCCCCTGCGAGAAGAACTTCTCGATTGCTGGCAACACTGCACAGGGAGGGACAGCAACGATGGACAGTGGTGCAGTACTACTCAACGGAACACGTGGGAAGGTGGGGAATACTCTGTCACTACAACCTTTTAGTCTCACTATGGGTGAGTTCCCCTGCGGTGCTGTTACTTACTCGTTCGTCTTCAGCGGAACAGCCGCAGCCGACTATACAATTACTCCATCGTCGGGAACCATCGGTTCACTTCAGACGATAACACCACAACTAAACTTTATCCCAACAGACACTGGATTGCGTGAGGCAACGCTTCGGATCACCAGCAACAAAGGATTCGACAGAAGCTATACGTTGAAAGGAGAAGGGTTCCGCTGTATCGAGTGGGTTGGTGATGAGTCAGAAGGTGGAACGCCAACGTTGGAAAGTCAAGACGTTCTGTTTGAGGGAATTCAGGTTCCCATTGGTTCTTCTGATAGCTATACACCAATTCGGATAAGCCAACTAACGAACGCAAAGGGTTGCGACCAACCATTTAATGTGACGTATACCCTGAACGATCCAACCGGGTCGTACGAAATCTCTCCGACGTTTGAAACTGTCCCGGCTGGAGGATCATCGATTCCAACGATTACGTTCAACGCGTTTAACGGCGTTGGATACCAAGAGGCGACTCTCAAGGTAACGGCTGATGGAGAGGTACGGACTTTCGTCTTACGGAATTTTATTTCTGCTCCTGGTGGTCAGATTTATTTAGGAGGAGATCCAATAACACCGAACACACGACTGTTGCGAGATCAAGAGACCTGTGTTGGTGAGTCAGTGATTTCCGTTCAACTTCAGGCCGTAAACCTTGGAACAGGTGACTTTGTTGTGCGGAACTTGGAGAGCTACTTCCTCGACACTCTCTTGGGCCAAGGTGTTCCCTCCTATCCTCTGCTACTCGACAATTTTGGTCAGCCAGTTCGAAGCCAAGACTATTTCTTAAGTGCCGCACCGGGCGTTGCTCCTCGCTCTGCAAATGGTCGATTCGACAGCTTAATTGTTCCTGAAGGTCAGTCGAGGAATTTCTACCTCAACTTTATTCCAGTCTCGTCGGGCAAGCGGTACGCGAAGATCTACTTCCCAACAAATGCCTTCAACTTGCGGAATCCGAACGTGTTTGGTGATTCCACACAAGGCCTTCTCTCAGCCGCCATCTACAGTCGTGGCCTCGGCTCTGAACTTACTTCAGGCCCGAACCAAGGGCGTCCAACTTCTGTTGTTTTCTCGAAGACAAAAGTGCGGGAGAGTAGTACCACAACGGCAACTCTCTACAACGACGGCGACTGCGATCTACGAATCTCGGAGGAAGGGCTACGATTTGAGTCGGGAGACGTTGATGAGTTTGAGATTCTAAGCGTTACCGGTGGAACAAAAATCAACGGTGGGTACACGCTCCTTCCGGGGCAGAGTTTAGACCTGAACGTCCGCTTTACCCCTATCCGCTCAGGAAGCCGTAGAGCAACCGTTCGGCTTATTACAAACGACTCTTCACTGATCGTTCCTGAAGTTACCGAACGTGGTATCTACTACTGGGAGTTTTACGGACAGGGTAAGTTCGACTTAGAAGCAAGAGACCTGGACCTTGCCCCGGCAGCTATCGGCGCAGAGTCGAGCAGCGGTGTTGTTCCACTGGAAAACACGAAGATGGAGAATGTCTTTATCAAGAGCATCGTGATCGTGGGTGGTGTTGGAGACATTATTATGGATCCAAACAATCCGTGGCCAGCAGTTCCATATACGCTAAAGCCGGGTGAGCAGCTTAATCTCGGCGTAACCCTCCTTCCAGACCCGAACAGCACGGACGGAATGCGTGAGGCTGAGATTCTGATTATTCTGACGAATGGGGATACAACCCGCGCAACGATTCGGGGATATGCTGGCACAAGAACACTAACGGTAAATCCAACTTCTCTCTTTGAGAATAAGGGAGTACCTGTTGGTGAGTTGGCACGCGCTTACTTTACCGTAACTAACTCCGGGACACTTCCAACTGTCTTCGACAGAATAGACATTACCGGAGCGAGTGCGGCTGACTACACAATCACGCCACTTCGTCGCCGAGTTCTTGAACCGGGACAGACCGAGTTTTTCGAGGTAACCTTTGGACCAACAACGCAGGGTGTTCACCTTGCCACGATTGAGATTCACAGCAACGAGCCAAACACTCCGCGCACAATCGCACTCGGTGGTGAGGGGACAACTACTGCACCAGTTGTCGATAATCCGTCGGTTACCTCCCACGAAAGTGGTGAGGAATTCCAGAGCAATAAGGAGCGTTCGGCGCTAACTACTGCGGCAACAATGATGGTGCAGATTGCGCCGAACCCAACATCTGGTTTGGCAACAATCGGCTATACCCTCTCAAACGATTCTCACGTTCTCTGCAACATCTACACTCTCGATGGCCGATTGGTTCAGACGATTGAGGGGGGGGTGCAGAAAGCTGGGGAGAGAGAGTTTCAGGCTGATATGAGCAATCTTCCTGTAGCTACATACTTCGTCGTGTTGGAAGTTGAGGGGAATGTTGTGATTCAACGAATGAAGGTGGTTCGCTGAGGAAAGGACTCTTCACTGAAGTAAAAGGGAGAGGGTGTCCAGTTTTGTCTGGACACCCTCTTCTTGTTATTCCCTCTTTCCCACTCTGCACCTTATTGCCTCATACTAAGATTTGTCGAATCAACCTGATGAAGCGTGGTTGTATTTGTATCCACAGGGATGTACACAAGCAGCGTGTCGGGTAATTGTAAGGTGTGAAACCTCTCCTCCATCCACTGTTGGCCCCCCGAAAACCCTAGCTCCTGAATTGTGATGATCTCCTCCCGCGTCAACCCGGAAGAAGCAATCCACTGATCGATCCCTTCCATATCCATTTCTGAAACCGTCGCGTATTGATATTCGGAGTTAATCTTTCTCACCAAGTCCATCCCAGCCGACTCCGCAATTAGGTGCGCCACCGCACAGAGGTTTCCGTCACGGTCGAGAAAACATGGGAGCTGTTTCTCAGGATGATCGTAGTTGATTGGGAAACGCTGAGCAACCCGGTAGTTGTGAAGGCGTTCGATATTCTTTGCTCTCTCAGCCTGTAGTTCTTTCGGCCAAGCGCTCACGTCTCGACTTTGGAGAAGTTCTTCGAGATACTCAAGGCGATTTGTCACTTGGCTTCTGTAACTACTCCAGTCAGCATCGGCTACAGGATGAACGCGATTGTATGCTGGCGAGGCGATGATCTGGTCAATATCTGGATGGCTGTTCTCTCTGGACGTGAGTGCCAATCCGATTAGAATAAGTGGAAGGAAGAGGACGAAAAGTGTTTGCTTCATGATAGATACTTCGTGTTAAAAGAATGATTCTGTTCCCAAGATCAGTCTCCCTGACGCCAAGACTGTGCAATGTGACAAGACCCCAAATGTAATCGACGCAGTAGGCCTCTCCCCCTCCTTCCGCGTTATTACACTCGAACATAAGCTCACCGCAATCAGGCGTGACAAGGTTTGAAAACAGTCCGTACTTTGCATTCTGGTTTTGACATATAACAGACCAGTATCCAGAAAGAAATAACCGTGAGTTCTGCTATGCAGTTAAGTTCAAACGCTCCAGTGCCTAAAGGTTCTGCTTTAGTTTCAAAGCAACGTGCAATTGTTCAGTGGAGATTTCTTTCACTCCTTCTCCTGCTTAGTTCGCTATCGGCTGTAGTAAATCTCTCAGCACAGATACTCCCCTACGATGCAGGGAATTCCGGCCAGCACTACGTGATTGCCTTCCCTGACACTGCTTCAAATGCCGATCCGGGAGGAACTGAGAATATTGCGGCCTCGTTCTATCTCTACTTATACTCGGCAGTACAAACCAGTGTGCAGATAACCTATCCATCTGCCTCCTCCCGTTCGTTCTCGCTCACTGCTGGAGAATTTGCACTAATTGACCTGACCCCTGACCGTGGGGTGGTGACAACAACCGTTGGGAGTCCAGCGAGGGGGGCATACATTGTCGAGGCAGCTTCTCCGATAATTGCATACTGCTATATGGCTACTCCTTTCGGTGCGGATGGCTGGACGCCAATACCAGTTGAGAACTGGGGAACTGATTACGTTGCAGCAACTCTTCCGGGAGAGGTGATTTCCGATGTGCGCCGCTCCGGTTTTCTTCTCAACCAATCACCCGCGAAAGCACCGGCTGACATTCTGATTATCGCAGCATACGACGGGACATCAGTTTCGATAGAGCCAACAGCACCACTCTCCAGCAACGCGCCGAGAAATGTGCTACTGAATGCCGGAGAGGTCTACCAGGTTCAGAGTAGCGTTGATACAACAGAAGAGGGTGTGACACAGACGCAGACCTCCTTAGCGGGAAGTACGATTCACGCATCTCGACCAATTGGCGTTATCACTGGTAACACGAGAACAATCGTCCTCGACGGGGCTGAGGGAATATCTCGCAACTCGTTGAAGAACGCGATGTACGAGTGGTTAGCCCCGATTGAGACGCACGGCACGCAATTCGTCTACACGCCAACTTGGGACTCTCGGCGGATTACGGGTGGAGCCGGGGAAGAGCAAAGTGGGAAAAGAAGTGCTGAGTTCGCCTACGTTTACGGAACGTCGAGCGGTAAGACTGATGGAACTTACCAAGATGTGTTCTCAGCTGGCGAAGAAAGATTTTCTGTCCAAGAAGGAGAGTTCTACACCCAAAGAATTTCAGGAGAGGCACGAGCTGGATTTTTAAAGACCAATAAGCCATCACAGATTTATATGGCGTCAACACCTATCAGCACCCTTATTGAGAGCCAAACCGGATTTGGTGGAGTTATAACGCGCCTCGAATATGAAGGGTGGGGCGCTTATATGACTGAGCTTGTCCCCGTTGAACAGTGGACAAGTTTTGCCCCATTTATCGCTCCCCCCAACCCTGGCAACTTAGAGCACTTCGTTAACGTGATTACGCGAGCCAGTGATGTCGATTCGATTCGGATAAAAATTGGAGATGGAACCGAGCAACCATTTGGCTTCAATCGGGGGAAAATCCCCGGAACGAACTACGTGTGGGGAACAACCAGCATTCTTCCCGGAACAACCTACTACCTTCGGGGTAAAAGTGGGAAACGTTTCGCAGCTACGATATACGGGGTCTCGAAAGGATTCGAGACCTACTCGAGAGTTCCGGCACGCTACGATGAACAGGTTGGCCTTGCCTACGGCTATCCGGCTGCACCAAATCGTTTTGTCGTTGGTCCTGCCGACAGTCTCTTGATAACCACTAAACGAGCCTGTGAGAAGCTGAACGTCTCCGTAGTTGACCTCTCTCTGCCCGCGGCACGCCTCCGCTCAATCTCACTCGACCCCCAGAGCCAGAACAGCATGATTGAGGTCGTCTCCCCTCCTTCTGGTGTTGTAAATGGAAGCACAGCAGTTGAATTCAACGTCCGGCCAATCAACGTAGAGAAAGATGCTTCTGCGCAGGTACTTATCAGCGATAGAACGGGTGCTCAGAAGATTGTTCGATACAGCTACGAAGCTGAACGAATGGGACGATTCCCGACGGCTGATACAGTCCGGTTCGACCCTGTTACTATCGGTTTTGAGGGGAAGGATACAACCATTCTTTTAGTGAACGAAGGAGATAGCTCCTTTGTGATTTCCTCGGTAACTCTCACAAACGCCGACAAAGCCTTCTCCATACAAACAGAGAAGCCGATCCCCTTAACGTTAGCTCCCGGAGAGAGCCTTCGTATTGTTGTGAAATACACTCCAAAAGGGGCGGGGGGGGCAAGTGAAGGAGTTCTCACCGTTGCATACGGATGCGCTCGGGAGCGTCAATTCCAGCTTCGCGGAACTACTCTCCTCCCCTGTTTAAATGCTCTTGGCTACGCATTCGAAAGAACTGAAATCAATAGTCGCGCACAAGGGGCGATATCCCTCACAAACACTGGGATCGGAGAGTTAAAGTTTTCAGATGATGTGAACAATCTGGTGACAGGGCTTGAGAATGGATTCTCAATTCCACAGAGTGAACTTGATGGACTGGCCGGGGCAATACTTGGGTCTGGAGAAAGCCGGATAGTCCTGCTCGAATTCATCTCCGATCAACCCGGGAGCTATGAGACGACGATCTACTTCAACACGAACTCTCCAGAAGAGTGTCCTCGTGGGGCGAAATCAACAATTGCCATATACGCGCCAGATAGTACGGACACCACAACATCTGTCCCCCTCGACTTCCTTGGAGGGAAGAACAGCCACAATCACTTTTCAGTCGCTATCCCGAATCCACTTGTTAACCAGACACGCTTAGAGTTCAATGTTGGGACAGAAGATGATGTTACGCTCGACATCTTCAACAGTGTTGGGCAATTTGTTGAGCGGATTGTGGATGAGACCTTGAAGTCAGGAACATATCGGACAACGTGGAATCCAGTCGGGTATGCCTCGGGGGTTTACTATCTCCGCCTGACAATTGGTGAGTGGAACGAGACACAGCGAGTGATGATCCGGAAGGATCGGTAGTGCAAACTCCCCTTTGCAGGATTTCTTCTCAAACAGCCTTCTGTGAAGAAACTGGCTATATGAAGTTTGCAGAATTGGTTACGTGAGATGCGTTCTCATCTCGGCTCATTTTATCCCCCGGCTTTGAGCCGGGGGAAGTGAGGTCAAAACTATGCAACAAACGGCTTGAAGCCCTTCCCCCCTTCTGACATGCCTGAGCACCTCGATGAATCGGGGTGTTAATGATAGGTAGTGCCACTTGTCACATCGCTGCAATTGCAAGAACCGAATTACCCCTCCATCAACTCGGCCAGTTCGCTCCACCTCTCTACATCCCTATCGAGTTGTGCGTTCAATGCGGTTAACTCTTCGGCAAGAGTGTTGGCCGTGGCATAGTCGGCCGTGAGAAGTTCTTCTTCGAGATGGCTCTTACGCTCTTCGGCTGCTTCAATAGTCTGTTCCAACCCTTCAAGCTCTTTTTGCTCCTTATAGGTCAGCTTGCGTTTCCCCCCCTTCAGAGCAGGTTTCGTAGCAACTTCAGCAGTTCGCTCTTCTGCCCGCCGCCCCTCAGCTTGCTCACGTTCTATCAACCCCCTCTCCACCTCTTCACGTTCACGTATATCGAGAAACGTAGAGTAGTTACCGGGATACTCGCGGATAGACCCCCCTCCCTCGAATCGGAAGAGATGATCGATTGTTCTGTCGAGAAAGTATCGATCGTGGCTAACAACAATCACACACCCACTGAAGCTGTCGAGATAGTTCTCCAGAGCTTGCAGCGTTTGAATGTCGAGATCGTTTGTTGGCTCATCTAATACCAGAAGGTTTGGCCCCTTCATCAGGATCCGCAGCAAGTAAAGGCGACGGCGCTCTCCCCCCGAAAGATTTCCGACTGGACTATACTGCTTTTCTGGGGTAAAGAGGAATTGCTCTAACATCTGGCTCGCCGTCACGCTTCTGCCATCGGCTGTTCGTACGGTTTCGGCAACTTCTTTGATGTAGTCAATCACTCGAACATCATTATCCAGCGCACGGCTCTCTTGGTCGTAGTACCCAATAACAACGGTCTCTCCTAACTCTATCGTTCCGCTATCTGGATGAGTACGCCCGAGGATCATCTCCAGCAACGTTGTTTTACCCGTTCCGTTTCCACCAATGATTCCTACGCGCTCACCGGGCTGCATTATGTGGGTGAAATTTTCCATTAACTTCAGATTGCCGAACGCTTTGCTAAGCCCTTTAATCTCAACAATCTTGCTCCCAAGTCGGCGCGAGCTAACAGAAATATCGAGTTGTTCTCGTTTCGTCTCGCGTGGGGCGCTCATCAGTTCCTCCGCACGCTCAATCCGAGCCTTCTGCTTGGTTCGCCTTGCCTTTGCACCTGTTCTGAGCCAAGCTAACTCACCCCGAATCAGCATATCTCTCTTGTGAGCTTCTACCTCTTTGCGCGCCTCTTCTTCCTCTTTCTTCTGCAAGTAGTAGCTGTAGTTTCCAGCATAGCTTTGCACGCTCCCACGATCAACTTCGATAATTCGATCTACAACTCGTTCCAGAAAATAACGGTCGTGCGTAACCAGCAGGAGTGCCCCAGAATAGCGGGAGAGAAAATCTTCAAGCCACCCAATTGTGTCGGCATCTAAGTGGTTTGTCGGTTCGTCGAGAATAAGCAAATCGGGGCGTTCGAGCAGAGCGTGGGCGAGGGCAACCCGCTTTCGCTGTCCTCCAGAGAGAGTCCCCATCAATGCCGATACGTCGGTAATCCCAAGTTTGTCGAGAATAATTTTCGCCTCGGTTTCAAGACTCCACGCACCGGAAGCCTCCATCTTTGCCGTCAGGTTGTTTACGGTTGCAAGCAATCCTTCTTGATCCCCCGTTCCTGCTGAAAGTAACTGACAGGCCTCCTCATAGTCGTGAAGAAGTCGGAGTGTCTCGTTATCGGAAGTAAAGATGGAGTCGAGTACTGACATCTCAGGATTGAAGGGAGGATTTTGCGACAGGTAGCGGACAACTGGTGTGCCTGAGTGGTAGACTCGTCCCGTATCTGGAGTTTCCTCACCTGAGATAATCTTGAGCAACGTTGTTTTCCCAGCACCATTTGCACCAATCAGCCCAACTCTCTCTCCCCCCTCAAGCCCAAACGTCACGGCTTGGAAGAGTGGTTTATCGTCGAAGCTCTTGCCAATATTTTCTACTGTGAGAATGCTCATTGTTGAATGTGGGTCTGCGGAACGGAGAAGGGCACTTCACACGTGAAGCACCCTTCCGTTTCTCTCATGAAATTATGGTTCTGTTTCACCTGAGAAGCAAGTGAAGCTACATTGAAACTTCTCCAGTTTCGACAGCAGAACTTTCTACGGCGTTCACCATGCCGTTCTCTCTGGTAATTCTCTCGCCAAGACCAAGTTCGCCAACCCAACGGTGGCGGTCGAACGTTTCATGGTTCTTGTTGCAGAGGATTTGGAAGCATGTCGAGTTCCCCTGCGAAGCGATGTAGACCGACCATCCGAGGAAGACCTGCCAGAGGCGGAACCAGAACTGACCGTACTTGGCTTCAACTTTGGATTGATTGCGCATCCAGTTGTCGTACCAACGGTCGATAGTAATCGAATAGTGAATTCCGATATTCTCAACCGAGTGAATTTCAAAGCCTGCCTTCTCAAGATTCTTCACCACAAAGCTCAGCGGCATACTTGCATCTGCACCTGAGAAGATATACTTGTTCATGAAAAGTCCCCAGACAAGACTTTCCGGGTGAACTCCGGCTTTCAGTCCAGCGATCTGCAAGTAGAAGTGGCCGTCATCTTCTAACATCGAGTTGATCTGCTTCATGAACTTGCGGAAGTACTTCACGCCGACATGCTCGGCCATCTCGAGGCAGGATATTTTGTTGTATTTCTTCCGAGGAATATCGCGATAATCCATCCGAAGAATGCGAGCGGAATCGCTGTAGCCCGCATCGGCAATCTGCTGCGTGGCGTATGCGGCTCCTTGCTCTGCAATTGTCACACCTGTTGCGTCGGCTCCACGTTCCCGTGCTGCGTAGAGTGCAAGCGTTCCCCAACCACAACCAATGTCGAGAAGCGACTCTCCCTTTTCAAGGTGGAGCTTGTCACAAACAAGCGACATCTTCTGATCCTGAGCGGACTCCAGATCCTGATTTACGTCGGTAAAAAAAGCACTGGTGTATATCATGCGGGGTCCGAGGAACCAGTTGAAGAAATCATTCCCGCGGTCGTAATGTTCTTGCACGATTCTCTCATCCTGCTTCTTAGAGTGAATCGTTACTTCGGGGATAAACCGTGTCAAGAAAAACTTGAAGTGGTCGGCCACCAGTTTGTAGTTAACATGCTTTGTCCGATTCTTGATGAAATCTCGGAAGTCGCCCTCAATGTCTATGCGACCATGAATGTAATCCTCGACAAGCGTAGCCATCGGGACTGTGTTGGAGCCGTTATACCGCGAACCGACCTTCGGTCCGGGAACGATGACGGTTTCAGGTTGTGTTGCCAAGAATAAACTCCTGGTGCCTTGATCGCTGACCAGTAACACCTGTTAGTGATTAGTTATTGAACAGATTCTGCATTTGACAATGAGCAAAATGCAGAGTCATGCTATAAGAAACATTCAGAAACGAAGAAGATACGCAACTCCGGGAGGTGAGGAGCATTGCGTGCAAAAATTATTCTACATCTGGTAGAGTTTTCCTCGGGTATTCTCTTTGCATGTAAAGGCCACGTAAAATGTAGAATGCAATGTTATGCCTTCGGCACTTCAATTGGACGATCACGGTGAATCAGCACCCAGTCCCCATTCTCTGCGAGGGCTTCGCGACCCAGTTCGGAAATGAGACGCTGTCCCTTTTCAACATCACCATCTTGTAGAATCTCCGATAGATGTTCACGTGCGTTCGCGAAGAGGATGCTCATTCGTTCGTACTGTTTTGCATGGTCGCCGTGTGCGCGCTTCTCAACATATCCTATCAGCAATCCTGCCAGAATTGGAGCCAACGCAACGGCAACCAACAGCCAGTGGATAGGATGTTTATCAGGAGAAGGATTGATAACTCCCTGCTGAATAACTTGGAAGAATGCGAGTAGGATGCCAACGATTACCATGCCCCCCGCCCACTTCTCTGCTCGCTTTACCAATCCCTCTTCTCGTTTTGCCGCCCTTGTGTAGTATTGGAATTGATCGTCCACCCAGTACTTCCGCAAAATTCGGAAACGTTCGCTCTTCTCTACATTTTCTTCCAGACTACTTTGTCCCAGATTCCAAACTCTGAGCGCATAGCGTATCCAGTCAAGCTCGCTCCGTTGTTTGTGGAGATAATGATCGGCAATCTCATCACTAATTCCGGTAATGCTCCAAAAGAACCTGACACGTATCCCTTCGGCTAAGGCACGATAATCTAAGTATCGAGTCTGAAAAGAATTTTTCTGGCTCCGCACAACTACAACGTAGGTTACTACCAAGAGAAGCAAGTAGATAGAGAGAAGCGTCCAGATAGTGATGTAGACGTGTGTGTAAATATCGAAGATAATGGCCGCTCCGGTAACGATGAGGAAGAGAACTTTCAACGTTGTGTGCGTAGAGTTCCGGAAATGCCCAGCGAGAGAATCAGCAACTCCAAAGAGTTCAACTGTGGCTTTTAACGAAGGGTCTCCAATGATTTTCTCTGAAGGGTCAATCAGGTAGGACTTACTCTTTTCCCGCTCAGCCGCAAGTTTCTCATCATATTCAATTGCATCGCGGTTGAATTGGTCGGTAGTCTTGAGAACCTCATGAAATTTTTTCTTCCCCTGTTCGGAGCTTTCAAACCGCGAAGGGTAGACCATCGTCATCGTCAACGGTGTTCCAACAGGGTTAGGATTGCTCACCCTCGGTGTGATAATGTGCCAAACTGGATCGCTCTCCTCTGGCTCCAGCAGACTTCGATTCTCAACAAAGGCCTCTGGAATACCGTTCAGGTTGAATCCCACAACATCTGCGGTTCCGTTCGATCGTTCGGGCAGAACCCCATCCCAAAGTGCGAGTAGTGCGTGGCTGTTCCTGACAATGTATGCTCCGAGTAAACCATACTGATGGTTCCGCCCTTCCCCTTGCTCACGCACAGATTCTATCGTAAGCCCCTCGCCTAACGGAAGCTCAAAGGAATTGGTGGCTTGCCCTAACAGCCACTCAAATTTCTGGATCGACTCAGGGGACTCAAAGTCCGATTTGTATAGGTCGATCGGCATAGGAATCGGCACTACAAGCTGAACATTACACTCCAGAGCAACTTCGGCGGCAAGTTGATCGGCTCCCTCAGCTAAGGGACTCAACAATTGGATTGGGGTATGTGGATATTGTTCGTGAAGAGATAGAAACAGCTCGCGCACTAATTGCTTCAGAGCAGGAATATCTCCCTCTCTAATATCTCGATGACCAGTAACACCAAGTACTATGGGGAGAGAACCTTGTATTCTCTTTGATAAAGAATCTCCTTTGCTCATTATGCTTGCCTCGTGTTTGGATTCAACATTGGAATGTCAATTCCTTGTGAGCGAGCGTTGTCGATTGCACGCTCATATCCGGCGTCGGCGTGGCGAAAGATTCCCATTGCTGGGTCGTAGGTCAGCACTCGCTGAAGTCGTGCAGCAGCCTCATCTGTTCCGTCAGCAACCACAACCATTCCGGCATGTTGTGAGTATCCCATGCCAACCCCACCCCCATGGTGGAACGAGACCCAGGTTGCCCCCCCCACAGCATTCAGTGCAAAGTTGAGTAGCGGCCAATCGCTCACTGCATCCGAACCGTCGATCATTCCCTCAGTCTCTCTGTTCGGACTGGCAACTGAGCCACAGTCTAAGTGATCGCGACCGATCACAATCGGGGCAGAGACCCGCCCATCCCGTACCATTTGGTTGAAGAGCTGACCAGCTTTTGCTCGCTCGCCGTATCCAAGCCAGCAAATCCGGGATGGAAGCCCCTGCCATGCAACCCTCTCCCCCGCCATCTTCAACCATCGGTGAAGTGGTTCATTGTCGGGAAAGAGTTCCATGATTGCTCGGTCGGTGGCATAAATATCTTCTGGGTCACCAGAGAGTGCAACCCACCGGAAGGGGCCTTTGCCATCGCAGAAGAGTGGGCGAATGTATTCTGGAACAAATCCACGTATGTCGAATGCGCGGTTAAATCCTTCCTTCTCTGCCTCCGCTCGGATATTGTTCCCGTAGTCGAAGGCAATTGCTCCGGCATCCTTCATTGCCACCATTGCCTCGACGTGGGTGCGAATAGATTGGCCGGCAAGCCGCAAGTATTCGTCCGGGTTGTTCTGGCGAAGGCGATCTCCCTCCTCTTTGGTCATCCCTGCTGGATAATATCCGTTGAGCGGATCGTGCGCCGACGTTTGATCGGTGACGACATCGGGAATAATTCCACGCCGTACCATCTCCGGCAGAACTTCAGCTGCGTTTCCAAGCAACCCAACGGAGAGTCCCTCCCCTTCGGCTTGAGCTTGACTCAACCAGTCGAGTGCTTCATCTAAACTTGATGTCTTCCGATCGCAATACCGGTCGTGAATACGTTTGTCGATGCGCGTCTCGTCGATCTCTACACAGAGAGCTGCACCTCGATTCATTGCCACTGCGAGGGGTTGTGCTCCCCCCATTCCTCCAAGACCAGCAGTCACCACAAGTTTCCCCGCCAATGTTCCCCCAAAATGCTGGTCAGCACAGGCGGCAAACGTTTCGTACGTTCCCTGAAGTATCCCCTGCGTTCCGATATATATCCAGCTTCCGGCGGTCATTTGGCCATACATCATCAACCCCAGCTCATCAAGCCGGCGGAACTCTTCCCACGTTGCCCACTTCGGAACGAGGTTGCTGTTCGCAATCAGCACTCGGGGAGCGTCAGTGTGTGTACGAACTACGCCAACTGGTTTTCCAGACTGAACCAAGAGTGTTTCGTCCGGCTCAAGTCGACGAAGCACTTCGAGGATCGCCTCGAACGACTCCCAATTTCGGGCAGCTTTTCCGTAGCCCCCATAGACAATCAGGTCATCCGGCCTCTCGGCTACCTCAGGATCAAGGTTGTGTTGAATCATCCGGTAGACCCCTTCGATCTGCCAGTTCTTGCAGGTAAGTTCTGTTCCGCGGGGAGCACGAACCAAGCGCGATGCCGTTTCTGCTTTCATATTTGCTTTCTAAAGTATGTGTGTATTCTCTCTGCTTCTTTCTGGAAAATTGAAAAGTACGGCTGCCTATCTGTTTCGGCAAAATCAGTAGATTAGAGAACTTTCTATTCCGCAGAAAAAAATCAGGAACCATGATTAAACGCTTACTTCCTGCCTCGTATGGGAAACTTCTACTTTTCACCTCCATTTTGGGGATGACTCTCTCCTCGTGCGGAGCTCGCTTTGCATCCATCTTCTATGAACAGAAAAATCCGCAAGCACTGCAACGAGATACAGTGCTGACCTCGGGTGATATTCGTTCGTGGATTGACTATGCAGACTTCAAGGGAAATGGAATCATTAAACTGGCAACAGTAGAAAAGTTGCCATCGATGGATTCTGTGTCGCTCACAATTCCAGCCGAAGTTCGAACAACCGTTGGGGCTTTCGAAGTCGACCGCAAGCTCTATATGCCTACTGGTTTTAAAGCCGAAGTCTACGCTTGGGGTTTAGGCAATGCAAGTGACGCGATAGTCCGCGATGATGGGACACTATTTATCAGCGACCAAGGTGGACGTATCCTCGCAGTTACTGGAAGTGGGCAAGTAACACAAATTGCCGGAGGGCTGAAAAGTCCGCACGGTCTTGAGATGGTGAATGGTTCACTCTACTACGTTGATGAGCGACGTGTCTATCGCTTTGATTTTACCTCCCCAACTTCAATTGAGGGGACTCAGACTGAGTTAACAGACCAGCTACCTGACGCGGGGGAGTTCTATACTCGAACGATTCGCTACCGTCCAACCGACAAGAAGCTCTACATCACTATTGGTGCTACTGAAGCGAATGGGGAGGAGAGAGATCGTGAACATGCTACAATTTTTCGGATGGACTTAGAGGGAGGGCGACCAACCCGAATGTTTATCGGCGGTTTACGCAACACAATGGGAATAGACGTTCACCCAGTAACTGGAGATCTTTGGGGTGTTGATCAGGGCATGGATAACTTGGCTGAACAGCTTGCACCAGATGAGATCAATATTCTAAAGTCGGGTGGACAGTTTGGGCATCCATACTACTACTCACAGAACTATCGCAACCCCAAATATGCCGACTATAAGGATGGGGATGTTCGCCTGCCGAAAGATCCAACATCTCCAGCAATCGAGTTACAACCATATTCAGTATCAACTGACATGCAGTTTTACACAAAAGATGCCCTTGGCTCGGAGTGGAAGAATAGCATGTTGATCGTCTTTAAGGGCTACGTTTTAGGAGCTGTTAGCCGTCCAAAAGAATTACGGACAGGGTTCAAAGTGGTTCGAGTTCGGAGTAAGAATGATGGTTCTGACCCATTTCAAGCCGATTTTATTAGTGGATGGCTTGACTCCCAAGGAGATTTCTGGGGACAACCAGTTGGAATTGCGTGGAGCAAAGATGGAAAAACATTCTTTGTCACAGATGAGAAGAACAGTGTTGTCTATAAATTTACAGCACCGTAACTCCATGAGGGGAAACTGTGTTTACGAACACAGTTGTATCATCCACAAACAGAAAGTATTTTGCAGATATGTTTGATCTGTTACGACAACAATTAGAGAGATTGAAGCGGCGTTTTGCTCCATCAACCGAAAAAGGAACAACAACGCCAGTCTCTACAATCCGGTCAGCAATCTTTGACTCACCAGACGAAGATGTGATGGTTGCAGAGGAGACAATGATTGGCTTGCCTGCCAAAGTAATCCTCTACAACGATGAAATTCACACCTTCGATGAGGTGATCCACCAGTTGATTAAGGCAATCAGATGTACCTCCGCAGAAGCAGAAGGAATTGCATTTGAGGTTGATACACGAGGGCTTGCCTCTGTTTTCGAAGGTGAATTAGATAGCTGTCTACACGTTAGTTCAATTTTGGAGGAGATTGCTCTCCACACCTCAATCGAGTTCTGATTTGATGCACAGGAACTTTTTCTTGCACTCAGCGTCAGTTTAATAAGATTTGAGACAATCTTCCCATCGGGTTAGCGTCGTCGCTTTTTTCCTTTGCTAACCAGATATTTTCATCATTCATTTAGACGAGGCTTTTATGTTGAAAAAACTAATCCCATTTGCTGCAGCCGCAGCACTCTTTTTCAGTGCAGAAGGATTGCAAGCTCAAGCTGGCGGTGGCTGTTGCTCAAATAAGAGCAAGAGCGAGTGCACGAAGAAGAATGAGAAGAAGGCTGAAGAGACAATCCAGTTTTCATCGATTACGCACGACCAACTTCTTCAGTTGATTACAGAGGGAACAGTTGTGCTTGATGCCCGTGGTGAAGAGTCCTACAATGAAGGACACATCGACGGAGCAGTTCTCTTCGCAAACTTTACCCTTCCTGAAGATAAGAGTACACCAATGGTCTTCTACTGTGGCGGACCAAAGTGCTCAGCCGCTCCAAAAGCAGCGCGGAAAGTAATTGAGGACGGATATTCCAACGTCATGGTCTACCATGGTGGATGGATGGAGTGGAGCGAGATGGCCAGCAGCCAAGCCGGTCTCTAAGCTAAACATCAGCACTATTACACTTCTGAAGCCTTGCTGAGACTACTCGGCAAGGCTTCTCGCTATTTTCAATCCTGTGCTTCAATCTTAATTGCGCCTCCGACGCAACAGTTCACGTTGGCTTTCTTCTCCCTACTTCTGTTATACCAAGTTCACCTCTGCGAGGAACAATGTAGGGTAATCTTGCAAGATCAGTAGCACACAGATCGACTTCCCTACACGCTCTGCGAGACTCTCCATTCCGCTTCGCCTCATTAGAGTGACATCCATGAATTGGCTGATCCAGTTCTTTCCTAAGTACCTCTTCCCAGTATGAGTTTGGGATACTTTCACAGTTGAATTTCAACACCTAAACGAAAACGTCCTGACTGGTAGTACCAGTCAGGACGTTGTCTTGTTCTCTTGTTCGTATCTACCCTGTGGCGAATCGACCGATAGAGCACAAAGACTTCACTATTTGCCGTCGTACGCTTTCGTCAGATATCCTTTTGCCTTTGTGTGTCTATCTCCAACGTCCTTTAGCTTCAGTACTTTGTTGTACTGTTCCAGAGCCTCTTTCCGCTTTCCTAACAGATCGTATGCATTGCCGAGACGTAGGATAGATGCGATATAGTACCCAGAATCCTCTTCGTCAAGCCTCTCGTTCACTTTAATCGCCTCACGCAGAATTGTCACAGCTTCTGCTGGCTCGGCTGGTTTCTTTCGCAATTGAATATCACCTAAATAATAGAGTCCTTGCCGAACCAACGATAACTCGTAGCCAAACTGGCGATCTTTCACCCGCTTCAAGAGTTTTCTCCACTCTCTATCAGATTCATCGAATTGCGAGCGATAGTAGAGAGCACGAGCATAATACTTGTGGAAGTCCGGATTGTTCGGATAGAATCCATACAGCTCGTCAGCTATCGTTAGTGCTTGCCTCCAATCTTTCTCATTGTTGGCCATAATCTCAAGCAGAGCGTACTTTGCCTCAACCTTCGTGTAGAGGGCTTTCTCGGCAGAGATACGGATCATCTGTAAGCCAATTTGCTTGTCGCCCGGGGGCAGACTCAACGTCTTAAGTGCAGAGACTTGATTCGGCAATTCTTCCGACCAGTAGAGGATCAGTCCAGAACCGAGAAGAACATCGCTGTTGCTCGGGGCAAGTCGTTGACACTCCAAGAGCATCTTTCTCCCTTCATTGGCATCTTTGAGCACCCCAATCCAATCGGTTACCGACTTCGACCGAAGGTCAGATGATTTCAACCTGGCTCGGTATCCATAGGCAGCACCTTTGAAGAAAAGCCCAACAATATCAAATTCATTCTCTTTTAGGAGTGAATCGCAGATAGCTAAAGAACGGTCGATATGACTGTTGAACGACTTCGAGTACTTGTCGACAGCAGCTTTATCGGCAATGTTTGGTTTGATCCTCCACCAATCATTTAATGCAAGCAGGAAGTGTCCTGCAGGATGCCCCGGCATCATTTTGGTAAGGGAGGTGAAAATTTCATTGGCTTTGGTATGGTTCATGTTGTACATCTCGTCAAGCCCTTCCTGCACCATACGGTGGGCAGTATCCTCGAGGAGAATCCACTGAGCTTGCGAGGAGCGAGGGAAAGCAACCAGAATAACAAGTGCGAAAAATGTGGCGATTGCCAGACTATGTGTTCGTTTCATTGATTCCTCCAGATAATTGATCCAGGGTAGCGTGCTCCCGTTGGGATACAACGCCGGGATAGACTTACATCATGATTTTAGGTTTGTTCTCCCATTGAGATGGAAGATTTGCAGGGTGTGACATCCCCCTTAGTTGCGCTGACGGCGATAAAACGACCAAAAGATACGTGAGAAATTCCAGGGTGCTATTTGTATCACAGGGATAACCGCTAACAGCACCCCGCCAACCAAAAGAGCAATTGTCCCCGCTATCCCCCCTTCTGGACCGAATCCACCACCAGTGAGGAACGAGTAGCTACTGGAAGTAGTCCAGAAGAACGATTCATCGAACATCCACCCACTTGCAGGTGTTCCCAGAACCAACGTAAGGGTCAGGTTCCACACAACGTGGGTTGCAATCGGAAACCAGAGTCCACCGGTAGCAAGATAACAACCCGAAAAGAAGATACCACCGAGAAAGATGTTGAGAATTCCGGTTGTTGTGATCTCTGGGTTGTTGAGATGGGCAAGGGCAAATCCAACAGAGAAAAGAAATGTTGCCCCTACTCCTCCAAACAGTTCTATCCCACGTTGGAATAGGTAGCCACGAAAGAGGAGTTCCTCACCGATGCCACTTGCCACAACAAAAAGGATCCAGTAGAGTAGTCGATCATATCGCTCAATCCCACGAAACTCAACGCTTCCAACGAACAGCGCCGGAGACCAAGCGATCAATGCCATTCCAACGCCGATCACAATCCCCCACCCAATCTCGCGAGGAACCCATCGATGGAATCCGAGGCCAACCCAATCTGAAGACATTCGATCGAAGTACCTCGCCGTAAGAAGCGTTGCAATCAGAAGAGAGGCGTAAAAGATGGGGCCTTCCCAAAAGCTCGGAATCGAAATCTTGCAGAGCGAAAGCAATCCAATTACAGAGAGGGCCAGAAGAACCGAGAGAGCAATTGCAATTCCTGCTCCAGCGATATTCACTCCAGTTTTTCGCCTCTCCCAGAACATCATGCCCCTCTCCTCCGCAACATCTTGAACAACCGTGCCATCTCCGTTCGTTCGGCTCGAGTAAAGAATCCCGTGATGACCAACCAAAGTGGGAAGGCTGCCAAGAGTAAGAGCCGCACCATTCCACTCTGGAACGAAAGATCAGTAGAATCAACTAACAGCATATTTGCAGCGAGCAATCCTAAGACACCGAGAAGAATCAACGCCACTCTCCCCCACTCGTACGGAATCGGATAGTAACGGCGTATGTAGAGATAGAGAACAACAGCCATAATGAGATAAGCACTTACGGTTGACCAAGCTCCACCAGCAATCCCAATCGTAGGAACAAGAATGAAGCAGAGAACCGCTTCGATAACTGCTCCGGTAAGCGTAATCCAGAGCAACGAAGCTGTCTTCTTCTCGATGTACACTCCGGCGATGAAGTTTGTATACCATCCGTTAAAGAGATAGGCCATTAGGACAATGGGCACAATGCCGAGACCAGGCCAGTAGACATCCTTGATGAAGGTTGCCCCAGTAAAGGGAATTGGAAAAGCAGCAATGTTTGGAATGAAGAATGAGAACAATAAGAGAATCGCTCCGGCAATCAGGTTGTAGTATGTGAAGACTCGGGCGTAGAGTTGACGTGCATTCTCCTTGTTCGCCTGTTGTAGGAAGAATGGACGCCACGCAAACTCAAAGACTGAGACGAAAACAATCATCACGATCCCGAGGCGATAGTTCGCTTGGTAGAGGCCAAGAGCTTCGTGCCCTAATGTTGAACGAATGATTGTTCGGTCCACCAACTGCAAGGCAATCATTGAAAGCCCAGAACCAATTGTGGGCAACCCAAACTTGACCATCATCCGCCGCAAATCAGCGTTGAAGCGGATTGGACGCATCAACGATACAAAGGGGAGTGTGAGAACAAACTGCGTTACCGACTGGGCAATGCCCGCAATAAAGATTCCCTCCAACTTCATGTCGAGAAAACCGACTAAAATCACGTTCAGAATCACGTTCACTACAATCGAAGCAATCTTCACCACTCCGAACTTAAACGCTCGCCTACGCATCCTCAACAGTCCCAGAGGAATCATGCTCATCGAGTCGAGAGCCATGATAACTCCAGCCATCCGAACTAAGTAGAGGTATTCTTCGGAGAGGTTCATGAAGGTGATCTGGTTGAAGACCTCAGGGAAGAGAATAAAGAGAACCCCAAGCGACCCGGCTACGCTCCAGTTCACCCCGAGTGCATTCCAGAAGGTTGACCTTCGCTCAGCTTCGTTTGTTGCCGCTGCATCAAATCGGAAGTATGCAGACTCCATCCCAGCGTTGGCCAGAATTAGCAGGAAGGCGATGATAACGAAGAGATCTGTCTGTATCCCAAGCTCATCCAGTCGAAGGAAATGGGTGTAGAACGGGGTTAAAAGAAACGAGAGAAAGCGTTGGATAATGGTTGTTAGACCATAGACCGCAGTATCTCCTGAGAGTTGTCGGAGCTGTTGTCGCATAATGAGCAGATAACTTACGGCAACTGGAGGTGATTCTACAATGGTGAATACGTGTCAGTCTACGGATGTGAAGATTGACGTAACACGATTTTTCTCCCCTTCACTCTCACTTCCCCTCATATCTGGTACTACAATCATCTGTCATACTTCCCTTTCACTCAACCGCCCCCAATGTATATCACCCTCCGATATGCAGCTTCAGTCTCCCACTCACTCAAAGGTTGCTCCCCGATAGTTTGGCTTCACCCCAAGTTTGTCAAAAAATTGATCGGCAAACCTGCGGCACGAGTCAATTCCCCAACGAGCGCACCCTGCTCCGAGAGCTTTGTCGGGGAAGAAAGGATTTTCGGTTCCAACCATCATCGGGTTGAGGGAAAACTTGCCGTGAAGCGATTCGTCGAAGCCAGATTTGTCGATCTGCATTAATGTGCTCGGTTTGTAGTGAACCAAAGCATTCTGAATACGAATCACCAACCGGACATCTCTGTAGACTGAATCGTCGTGGTCGAGCGGTTCATTTTGGGTTAGGGCAAGTGCAATCTCATACTTTTCCGTTGTGCCGAAACGAGAACGTGCTCGCACGTTGTGCTCGGCGATGATCCGCCAGAAATCTCCTATCGACTCTCGAACAACTGGACTAAGGGGAGCAATATAGGCGAGATGCTCTTCGTAGGCATCCTGAAACAGCTCGTTGATAGCAGCCTCAAGGAAGGCGACCGATGAAAAGATGGCGTTGGTGACTAACGCCCGATGCTCAATGTTAAATCGGGATAGGCCATCCCACTCTCGTTCAATTCGTGTTGCTTCCTCCACCCACCTGTTCGCTGCCCACAGGTGGTGAGAAGAATAGTAAATGCGTGGTCGCATAGCCTTCTGTTTACCAGGTTGTTGAACTACCAAAACTATTGGCGAGAAGATAGGAAAAAGAAGAATCTCTCCTGAAAAGGAAATGGTATCTTTGTTGCTTTGATATTCAAACCGAAGTCTCTGGATTGCCGAAGACTAACCACTTCACATACTGAAGTCAAGCCTGAATGGATCTATCGACTCTCGTCATGTATGCCGGCTTTGCGCTGGCCTCCTACTCAGTTGTCGGAAACGACGTCATCCAAACTCTTGGAACGTACCTTAGTTCAAATAAGAATCGCCCCTGGTGGGTGCTTTGGATTTTCGCAGGATCAATCTTGGTTGTTGCTCTGGTAATGGGATATGTGAACAACGACATTACCTATGGTCGACTCGATAAAATTGCAACCCCTGATACTCTCTCCCTCTGGTACTTACTCCCTCCACTTGTTCTACTTATCATCACCAGACTTGGACTTCCGGTAAGCACAACATTTCTTATCCTCACCTTCTTCTCAGCAAGCAGCCTTCCCGGCATGCTCAACAAGTCCCTCTTCGGCTACGGTGTTGCCTTCCTCTCTGCCCTTATCATCTACTATTTGATTGCAAAGACAACTGAAAAACGATTTCACGATCACCCACTCGGCTCTAATACATCATTCTGGACCAACACAAAGCTCTGGACCGTAGCACAGTGGCTCTCCACCGGATTTCTCTGGTGGCAGTGGCTTCAGCAAGACCTTGCAAACATCTATATCTATTTAGGCGGAGGAAAGAACCTGACTCTTATCGAGTTCATCTTCTCGTTAGTTATCATTATCGGTCTGCTGGGCTTTATTTTTCGTTCACATGGTGGGGCGATCCAGAAGATTGTCAATCGCAAGACAAATACAAGCGATATTCGTTCGGCAACGGTTATCGACTTGATCTATGGTTTGATCCTGATGCTCTTTAAGTACAATCTTCTCGGTCTCTGGGAAGCAAAGCTCCCGATGAGTACTACGTGGGTCTTTCTTGGCCTGTTAGGAGGAAGAGAGTTCGCAATGCGTGCTCGACTCGGCATGAAGCTGAAAACGAGGGTGCAGTCGATGATCTTCAGCGATCTCGGCAAAGCCACTCTCGGACTTATCGTCAGTGTCACTCTCGTGATTCTACTCTACGTTGCACAAGGACAGGATCCCTCGACACTCTTTGATTAGAAACGATTCACTCAACAACCTATCGATGCTCCCGGCGGAACGAACAACAACCTACTACTACTTCACCCTCTTGCTTGTAATGGGTTTAGTAGGCGCGATCCTCGGGCCGGCTCTGCCAGCACTGCAACAGAACGTTGGCGTTACTACAGAAACTATCGCCCTGTTGTTTACTGCTAAAGCCTTCGGTGCTATGGTCGGGGCGTTCGGCATCGGAAGGATGTACGATCGTTTCGTTGGCCACAAGGTGATGAGTTTGGCACTCGGCTTGCTCCTCCCCACATTCGTCGCCACACCCTTTATTCATAGCTTCTCTCTCCTTCTCCTCCTAACCTTTGTTGGCGGCGTTTGCGAAGGGGGACTCCACGTCGGTGCAAATACCTTGCTGGTCCGCCTCCACCGTGAGAAGGTAACTCCATACATGAACGGACTCCACTTTGCATTCGGCATTGGGGCTGTATTAGCTCCGGCTCTTCTTGGAGTCTCCTACAGTATAGGGACAGGAATTCTTGGGGTCTACATTGCCATTGCTCTCATTGTTGCTCTGCTCCCTCTCCTCTTCTTAAGAACTCCAACTCCCGAACCACACTCTCCACTACTTGGCAACGATGAAACAGTACCGAGGATGCGAAGCCTCCCGGTTCTCCTCGGGGTTATCTTCTTCCTCTACGTAGGAGCCGAAGGAACATTCAGTGGGTGGATATATTCCTATGTGATTGCGCGAGACCTTGCAGACAAAACCTCGGCGGCAATGCTTACAGCTCTCTTCTGGACAGGACTAACCGTAGGTAGGTTGTTAGGGATATTCTTAGCCAAAAGATTTGCCCCACAACAAATTCTTCCGTTCGATATGCTCTTTGGAATTCTCGCCGTTGTTTGGATTGCACTACTTGGGGAAACGTTTTCCACCCTTGCAATCGGAACAACCGTGTACGGATTCGCGATCGCGTCGATTTTTCCGATGACGATGGCGTTCGCAGGGGAGAAGATGAAGTTGACTGGAAACGTCACAGGCTTGTTCTTCGTTGGAGCAGCAGCAGGTGGGATGACAATGCCGTGGCTTGTGGGACAATTCTTTGAGTCGTATGGACCAGAAACTGTGTTGGCTATTGCTTTACTATCATTGGGATTAGCAGTGGTGATTCTTGGAATCACCCGGTTGAGCGTAGGGAAAAGTTATCAGTAGTGACGTGAATAGCATTGCCAGTTACTATGCAAGTTTTAGGCATCTCCCTCCACAAACCTGTACTCTCGATTCTCTGTCACTTGCCGATAGCCAATTTTCTGATAGATGCTATTGCTGGTAGGGTTTGCCAAGTCAGTGAAGAGAAAACAGTTCTTTTTTCCCGAGTTTAGAAGATGCTGGCTCAACATTCCGGTGAGAAGTCCTGCATAACCACGTCGACGAAATTCAGGAGGAGTGTAGACGTAACCGATGCGGGCACTGCTCCTGGCCGCAGGATGCCACCCAGCCATTGAGACTAACGTTCCATCGACTTCCCAGAAGAAGAGTCGTCCTTCACCTAAAAATGCGCGAATGCGTGGAAGCCGTTCCTCCTTCGGAGCGTTTGTGTCGGCGTCTCTGTAGAACCCTTCAGTCCACTCCACGAAGAGTTCCTCATCTTCCGGCATTGCAGGCCGCATCTTTCCCTCACTGAACTCTGGCAAACTCAGTTCTCCCAGTTGATAGATGCCGAGTCGATTTCCCTCTACAATTTTCTGACCCGTTGACGTAGACCAAATTCTGGCGAACTGTTCTGCCTCATCAATTGGACCGTGTACACCGGGAACATGCCAATCACCTTGTTGTAGTGTTGTCGTCAACAAGCGAAGCTCTTCCTCTCCTCCCCGTGTCACAACCACCTGCCAGGGTGGAGTCATCAGTGCAGCCATTGTGATTTCACCCTGCCCACTCTCAACAACTGCGAAGAATAGATTCTGTTCAGATCTGTTCTGGGAAATTCGATCTGCAATCCCGAGCATCAGATTATATTCGGCCTCCCTCTCTTCAAGGAAGAGCCGAGTATGGTTCAAGAATGCAGTTGCATCTGCGAATTGTGTGATCTTCATCCTACATAACCTTTGGTTCTCCTCCTCTCCTTCGCTACTCTCCCTTGCGAAGAATGCGCATCGGTAGCGTCTCCACCTTGCTCCCTCTGCGGACGACCACCAGATAGTCACCCGTCGGTAGCCCCGTGACATCTATTCTCCCACTCAGCTTCGATCCCGACTCCTTCACAAACTCTACTGGCCGCACTACCTCCTCTCCTAATTTATCGTACACGCGCAACGACAACTCCTCATCCTGCAACCCTGATTCCAACTCCACACGTACATAATCTCCTGTTACTGGGTTCGGAATAATGACACTTCCCAATGCTTCCTCTCCTCCAAAATCCACCTGCGACACGCCCGACACGCGCAACACCCCACTCCCACTCATCTCCTGACACGCCCCATTATCAAACACCGCACGATACTCATTCAAATGATCCGCCGCTCGTACAGTGAAACCATACTCCTCACTTGTTGCTCCTTCGATATCCTTCCACTGGCTACTTCCTCTTTCCTTCACTTGCCACTGTACCGTCGGACTCGGGATACTACTCGCCATCGCACTGAACTCTGCACGCCCCCCCTCCTCTACATCCTGATCTAACGGTTCACTCGTCAACACCACCGTGCTAATCGTGAAGTTCCCATCGCTCTCATCGTTGACCACCTCGTTCTCCGTTGCACTCAGTCGGATGCGTGCCAAACGGCTCTGATCAGGTGAGACTCTCCACTCATAGAGTCCCGTCGAGCTGACGCTATTCTCTATCACCTTCCACGTTGTACCCCCATCGATCGTATACTCGATCTTCACCGACGATATCCCGATAGCTTCCCACTCGATCACCTGCTTTGTGTTTCCACACCATACTTCCGAGCCATTCGGACGAGCCACCCCAAGGTTCACTATCACCTGAAGACTCGCCGAGGTGGTTGCTCGCTGGCAGTTCCCGTCGTCGTAGACTGCGCGATACTCTGTTGCGATTTCCTTTACTGTCGCAACAAAGCTATAACTGTCCGTCGTTGCTCCCGGAATATCTGCCCAGCTTGAACCTCCGTCACTGCTCCGTTGCCATTGTACGCTCGGGTTGCCCGCGGCCCCTGCGGTGAAGCTGACCTGCCCCCCCCCGATCACCGTCTGATTCGCTGGATGCTTCGTTATCTCTATCGTTGCGATACTGAAGTTCTCCTGGCTGATATCAACCACGACTTCTGAGAGAACCGACATCACTCGGATGCGAGCCTCGGTTGTTGCGACGGAGGGGACTGTCCACGAGTAGGAGCCGAGCGAGCCAGAGGTTGACTCCACGACGGGACTCCACGTGGCTCCACCATCGGTGGAGAGATCGATCTTCACTTTCTCTACGGATAAGGAGTTCCAGCGAATCTCTTCTGTTGCTCCACCACACAAGGTCACTTCTTGGTCAGGTGAAAGGAGGTGAATGGATGGAATTGCGATCTTACTGACAGTGATGTCTGATAACCCATTGTGCGACTCATCGTAGGCTCCAACCGTTGTCGGGTAGCCTGAACTACGGGTAGTCCCCGCCACGGATGCATTCCCCTCACTGTCGACTGCGATACCCCAACCTTGGTCAGATGATTGTCCCCCTACTAATGTTGAGTAGAGAAGCTGACGCCCATCACTGCTCAGCTTTGTGATGATGAGGTCAGTTCCTCCATTGTGCGACTCATCATAGGCTCCAGATGTTGTCGGGTAGCCTGAACCATCGGTAGTCCCCGTCACATACGCATTCCCATCAACGTCCACTGCGAGGCTAAGACCAATATCCGATAATGTTCCTCCTATGAATGTCGAGTAGAGGAGCCGACTCCCATCACTGCTCAGCTTTGTGATGATGAGGTCAGCTCCTCCATTGTGCGACTCATCGTAGGCTCCACTTGTCGTCGGGTAGTCTGAACTATTGGTATACCCTGTCACATACGCATTCCCCTCGCCGTCAACTGCGATACCTCGACCTTGGTCAAATGATAGTCCCCCTACTAATGTCGAGTAGAGGAGCCGACGCCCATCACTGCTCAACTTTGTGATAAAGATGTCACCTTCTCCATTGTACGACTCATCGTAGGCTCCACTCGTTGTCGGGTAGTCTGAACTATGAGTATACCCCGTCACATACGCATTCCCATCAACGTCGACTGTGAGGCCAAAGCCAAAATCATTCTCTTTTCCCCCTACTAATGTCGAGTAGAGAAGCTGACTTCCATCACTACTCAACTTTGTGATAAAGATGTCAGCTCCTCCATTGTACAACTCATCGTAGGCTCCACCCGTTGTCGGGTAGTCTGAACCATCAGTAGACCCCGTCACATACGCATTCCCATCAACGTCAACCGCGAGGCCCAAACATTGGTCAAATGATGGTCCCCCTACTAATGTCGAGTAGAGGAGCCGACGCCCATCACTGCTCAGCTTCGTGATAAAGATGTCATCTTTTCCATTGTGCGACTCATCATAAGCTCCACCCGTTGTCGGGTAGTCTGAACTATTAGTATACCCTGTCACATACGCATTCCCCTCGCCGTCAACGGCGATACCACTACCATAGTCATTTAATGTTCCCCCTATAAATGTCGAGTAGAGGAGCCGACTTCCATCACTGCTCAACTTTGTGATAAAGATGTCAGTTTCTCCATTGTGCGACTCATCGTAGGCTCCAGTCGTCGTCGGGTAGACTGAACTATAGGCATACCCAGTCACATAGGCATTCCCCTCGCCGTCAACTGCGATGCCAGAACAGTCGTCAATTAGATTGCCTCCAACAACTGTCGACCAGACTAACGGATCGATCACCAACGCTCGACTTCGATCGTACGCTCCTAACTTAAAGCCCACTCTACCTGATCCATCTACCTCAAAACCACACGACACTTCACGTCGCTCTCCACCTATCTCCTGATACGCATACAATCCACGCTGCTCTATGGCTCCCAAGCTCGTCTCGATTCGCAACTCTCCACTACTGCCGACTTCTAATCCCTCGGCTCCCTCATAACTCATCCGAATCACACTCGGATCCACTCCCGATCCTACTACCAAATCATAACGTGGACGACCTCCCTCTACATAGTAAACCACATCTACTCCAGCATACAACTCCTCTACTCGCACTCGACCGTAGCGGCGAACTCCGCGCGCCCACCTACTCTCATCCTTACCCAAAAGGTAATTCCACTCGCCGCTTGCTTGGTCGACTCCTACTACTCTTGACGTTGACTCTCCACCCAAATACCGCATCCTAACTACGTGACCCCGACGTCCCTCCAGTCCCTCACGATCATCTCTGCCAATCCCCTCATTATCTTTGCCCACATCTTCTGCACCTTCCTCTTCTCCCTCAACATGCTCGAAAAGATCATACACAACACCATCGCGCGTTATCCACGTGTTCAATCCTCCGGTCTCTACCAAATAGGATACCTCGCTCTCCCACTGACCTCGGTTCTCGATGTACAGAGCCGACTCCTCCCCCATCAACTCCGCTGCCTTCTCAAGAAGCATCTGATCGGCACTCACTCCTTCGGCGGGAACTTGTCCCGGCTGGCTCTGCGACACACCACTCGCAAGACTGAGAATTGCCGCCACGACTACCAGTAGCCTTAGCATCTTGAGAATTGAATCTGTACCTATCGTGATCATATCGACCTCTGTTGATTGAACTATCCTACTCTATGAATAGTAGGAACTACTCTGCTTCTCTTTCAGGGGGGGAGGTGCAAGAACCAGCCTAATGAAAGGTATGTAGTCGGCGATCAAGACGTGGGCTTTTCGTTCGAGTTATATAACTCACTATAACTGAGCAGGTCTTCGATCACGACTCTCGCGGATTTGTCCACAGGCTTCCGCTTCTTTTATAAGTTGTCGGGCAAGATATTAGAATAGGTTAGCAACGAGAGATTCTGTTGCTAACCTACTTGCACGTATGAAGATATGGTAAGACGGACCTTAACTCCAAGCCTTGCTCTGCAACCACATATTGGCCAAGACAAGTAAGGTCATTGCCTCGACAACGGGAAGTACACGGATAACGATTGAGAGATCATGGCGTCCAGTAATCGCACGTTCGATTGTCTCGCCCGGTATCGTCCCGTGAGTCTGTTCTTTCGCGATTGAAGATTGGGGCTTAAGGGTACTCTCCATGCCCCTTTATCCACGGTGATATATCTATCAGATTCTTCACCTGTCTCGGTAGCACTATCCTAAGAAAATTATTTTGAGGTTCTTTCCACTCACGGCCTCACTCAACAATCACTACGGTCCGCACTAACAATACTCCTTCACCAATGGCTCTGCACAGGTAAAGACCTGATGGTAGGCTTCCCCCGTCCCCCCCTCGAATATCCCACTCTACTTCTCCACTCTTAACGTGATCGAGAACTGTCGAGCGAACAGGAACTCCATATAGATTACATAGCTCCAACCGAAGTCTCTGAGAATCTCCGATAGAGAAGCGTGCTCGAACTCTTTCTGTTGCCGGATTCGGGTCAACACGAAGTGTAGGTATCTGGTCTCCACTCACCGCGGAGAACTCTTGCACTGCCGAAGAGGTATCGAAAACGTATCCCTCGATAGTAAACCGAGGACGAACCATCGGCATCCACGACCCTTGTTGGTAGGTTGCAATTCCATTCACAGTTCCTACAACGTCGCTCAATGGGAATCCTGTATATCCCTCACGACTTAACATCGGGAACCACTCGTTGTAGTTAGTTCCGTTCGAATACCAAACTTGAACGTTTTGCATCTCGGGTGAGAGTCTCTCATAGAGTGGCTGGACTCCACTTTCCTCATCATTGAGCAAAATCATCTTCCCTCCTTGCCTCCAAACACTTGCCCCCAAGTTCAACGATGGGTTGCTCAGCTGCGTAATCACCACATAGTACTCACCCGGTTCGGCAACGTATGGCTTCCCCATGGGGTGAATCAAGTACTGATCGAAAACTCCGAAGACCTCACCTCGATTGAGTTCATTGGCAGGTATTCCAACTCCACGGCGGACACCAACTCTCGTCTCTTCAATAAATCCGAAGAGTGGGTTGTTGGGAAGAGGAATAGGTTTTGCATTACTCTGAGTAGAATCTGGCGGCACTCTATAAAGCTGAAGCTGGACGAAACTGAGTCCTGAGCTACTGGATCCGTACCAAACTTGATAGCCCCTAATAGTATCTGGTTCACTCAGTCGAAATGGGATTGCCATTGCACCTTGCCCCGACTCTGATCCAAACGGAAAGCGTCCCTTTTTATCAGGATATTGAGCGCTGAGATTGAGACCACTCCCCACAATTCCACGAAGGTTTGGAATATCGTTATGGCTCGTGCCAGCTAAGCTAATACCATCATAAGCGAGCGTGGAACCGAAGCGAATGTCAACTTCTCTTGTATAATTATCGTTATAAAAATAGTAGTCAAAATTCGGCTTCAGTTCTGCACTGATCCGGTAGTGTACTACTTTTCCTTCCCCTACCTCATCTTCCTGCAAATACTGAGTGGCATCCCACGGAGGGAACTCGTATATCACGGTTTCACCTTTCAGGATTCCAACTTTTCCAATAGTATCTCGGTAAAAGATCTGCCCGGTAGGTATCCCGTTTTCTAATCGTTCGATTTTCACCTCGACCGAGGGAATACCTAACCACGGAGCGTCGTTGTTATAGAGCTGAACCCGCAACGGTATTGCCCTCCCTTGTGATGGTGGGATTTCTGTATATGGGAGATCAACTTCAATACCGGTAATCTCTACTTCAGGATGGTCAAGTGTTCTAACCCATACATTGTCGATATAGAACGCATCCTCGTCGTCCACTGGCAACCCGTATGGATGCCCATCATTCTTCGCAACGACTCGAAAGCGAAAGCGGAAATTCTTGCCGGCAAGTGAATCTTCAAAAAATCGAGAAGGAATTGGCACCCAGACTTTTTTGAAGAACCGATCATTCCCTGCGTCAAGCGAATCAACGTGAATCAGTCCGACAGTATCCATCCCTCCACCACCACCAAACACGGCCCAACGTGGAGCAGCAGTTTCTCCCCAATACGTAGCTGCTGAAATAGACCCTTCACTTCCGAGGAACCCTTGTTCTATCCAGTTCTCAGAATTCAAAGGATTGCCTACACCGAGTGAATCACTACTTGGCTCAGCAAACTCAAGAAGGAGATGATCTGGTATCTGATAGAACCCCGTCTTCGTAACATTGTAGAGAGCAGACTCTGGACCTTGCCGCACGGAGCTGCTCCACCCTCGATGGTATTCAATCGCTCCTCCACGTTGGTAGGAAAAGAGGAGGTAGGGAGGGGAAAGTTTGGCCCAAATAGCTGGGATATTAATTGGGGCTGAGATTAAGGTATCACCTCCTACAACCCCAATCTCATTGTCGTTGTAGAATCGACCATTAAGATCCCTTCGATCTAACTTGATAACGGGAGCCTGAAGATTTAACTTGCCAACTGGAGAAGGGTCCACCTTCGGATTCCACGTCTCAGCAGTGCCATCCACTACAGTTGCCCCACGCGATACCCACTGCCTTACGTCGGGAATTGGAATCTGATCGGCAAGATCATAGTCACTCCACCACGTATATGAAAGTGACTGACGATAGAGAACAAAGAGATGTGATTGGAACCAGTTGTCGAACGGCCAACGATCTTCTCCCTGAACTGGAGTTGCTTCCACTTCAACGACAAAACGTCCGATGCTCTCTGCAAAAAAGGTTGGAATGTATGGATCGAAGTAGAGAGTGTCGAGGTTGCTACGGGTTCGGTTTGCATTCGGCTCTCCAGGCATTCCTTCAGTTGGATAGAGCAGTTTGGTTTGCAATACTTGCTCGAAGATCGGGGGGAGAGTTGGGTTGACTTCATTCCGAATTCGGAACCTCACGTTGAACTGCTGCGGTTGCGGAGTCACATTCACTCTTCCTCGATCGCTCGACACGTTTTCGATGATTGCGAACGGACGTATCCGAGTCGAGCCAGTAGGAGTAACCAACATTTCAAAGTTCTCTGGATTGTACTGACCGATGTAGCGGGTAGAATCGGTAGGGTCAGGCTGCTGGAAATACAGGTCAACAATCCGCCCGACATTCCTCCACTGGCTGAACTTTACGGCAAGCCCCTTGTGCAGACGATTGGACTTTCCTCCTGACACGTTAAAGGAACCACTCTCCCCTCCTTCTCCCTCTGGATAACTAAACAGATATTCTGTTCTCCCCTCCGTCACGTGGCGCAATCCAACAGTACTGTTCGCCCGAAAGAAATGGGAGGCTGGCACGAGAAGCTCGGATTCAGGAAGTGGTGAATACTCGCCCGAAAAATCAGCATAGTTGAACTGAATAGAACTATCTCCACCTCGAAGCACAACTTGATATGTTGCGTGAATCACTCTCGATGGAAGGGTAATGCGCTCTGAACCTCCTGGATTTTTCTTCAAGCTCTTCGCCGGCATCGAAATCCGATAGTAGGTAATCAACAGCTCGTTCTCTCTCTGGCTCCAATAGACGCGGCCGAAGTCATCTGGTGTGCCTGAGCTTGGTCGACTCTGCGATAGTTCAAGGTCATCCCAGAGGGGAAAGATGTCGTTCCCAGACCTGCTACCCTTCAGCGAACTGTTTTCTTCAACAAACAACCCTGCTGTGTCACCATCCGCAGTTGTCAAACGAATGCGACCGTTTGTGGTAACAATGAAGTGGTCAAATGGATGGCCGTAATAGTAGAAAGTAAAACCAATTGGAATTGGTCCAGCAATCGCGTTATCCGTTGAGTCGCTCACATCCGACGGATTTCGAAAATAGGCTTCGGGAAACTGGACTGATTTCTCTTGCCCTGGACCGGAACTTACTCGGTGCCACAGCTCAGGATTTACAGTAGTATCAATAAACTCAAAAGAAGGTCTCCAAGGTGAAGTAATGGTAGGGTCGGCATTGTCGGTGATGTAGTATCCAGTAGCTAACGGAGCATAAGACGAGTCTCCTTCTGGATACGATCCTCCTCCATCATCGCTTACTCGCTGAAGAATCACTTCTTTTCCTGATTCATCATTGTAGGTCTGTGCAAAAATATTTGGGAGGGAAGAGAGGAGAAGACACACAAGTAAAGAGCATAGAAAACGTACCATGTTTACTCCTTGTGATTGGTAGTGAAGAACGCCAATGATCTCTAAATATAGAACTTCATCAGTTAGTATAGTGGCTCTTAGGAACTACCGGAGAAGACTCCTGACAATACTCGGTGCTGTCGCATACACAAGGAGATAGTATTGACTGACCTCACAGACAACCGAGTGAGTTCGGCAGTGAGTGCTACGGTCATATCCAGATCAAAGCAACGCAGAAGTTATCTCACATACTTTGCTTCCTAAGAACCCTTTGAATTTTCAATGCGGATCGGTTCTACAACCATTTCCGTTTCAGTTACTAAGCGGATAAAGTAGAGTCCTGATGGAAGCCCTGCTACGTCGAACTCCTCCTTGTGTATCCCTTCTTCCACTCTCCCCTCTCGTAGCATACGTTGCTCTCGTCCCATAATGTCCACAATACTCAAACGAATCACCTCGGGATGAGCAAGTTGATATGTTATCTGCGTTGAAACTGTGGCTGGTTCAGGATAGTTTGGAAGAAGCCGTGTCGACGTAACGGTTCCACCGGGATCATTCTCTACTGACGCAGTAGATTGCTTCGTTCTCCAAACGTTGTCGTACTCTCCGGCAGCAATCAGGCGATGAGCCTCATCTACAGTTAGTACCCACTTGTTGATAGGAAGACTGGAATCAAACAGCTCCCAATTCCTCCCTTTGTTTTCGGAACTATAGACTTGTCCACGATACTCAACAAAAACTCTCCCCAAGAAGTTTGTTGTGATAGCACTGGGAACGCCGTTCAACGAGACAATGCGCTCCCACGTTAGTCCAAAATCGGATGACTTGAAGAATCCTCCTACTTGCAAGGCATAAACAGTTCTGTCTAGTGAGTAATGAATATCGAAGATCGTAGTGTCCCTCATATCTTGCACATCGCTCCATGTATCGCCATAGTCGGTTGAACGAAGCATCCCTTGGTTCGTACCAATAAGCCACGTAGCATCATCTATGGCGGCGATCGTGTTCACATTGATGGACTTGAGAATCTTCTCCCACTTAGTTCCGTTGTCAATAGTGCGCCAGAGAGAACCGGGAGGAATGAAGGGAAGATCACTCAACGCTGGTCTCTTCCCCTGCAACCCTACAAAGACGTATCGACCACGAGCCTTTAAACTCAAGACTCCATCCGCAAAATCGAGTCGATGATATTTTCCGGGAGCTGTCGGATCAATTGTGCTCATGGCCCCCTCCCAGTCTCTTCCGGCATACCATACCAGACTATCAGTAGCATCAATCAGGTGAATATCCATATAAGTACGATCAACTCGTTCCCACCTATCTCCACGATCCTTGCTGACAAACAAGCCCTCCTTTGTCCCGAGAACGAGTTGCCCTTGAAATTGTCGAATAACATTTCCTCTGGTTAATGCCATGGTATCTGCCGAGTGATCCCATCTTGTACCCAAGGTCTGGCTTCGATCCACAACGATTCGTGCAACTCCCAAAACATTGCTTCCAACGTAGAAGAGTGTGTCAACCATAGGAACAATAGCTGTTACTGGTGTTCCTCCACTACTGTAGAAAGACCAATAAGAAGAAGGAGGATTTGAGCAACGTCGGATTCCAGTAAAGATGGTTCCTACATAAATATCTCCGTCGTGGGAACGATAAAAGGTCTGGCTACGTTCTTGAATTCGTTTGGGGAGAACTGTGGCAACCGTATCACCACATTGAGCTACAAACCCAAGATAATCCCCTTCGATTACAGCAACTGATGTACCTTCCTTAGTCGAGACTATGTCAACAATACCCCGATCTTCTTCACTTTCGGAGAGAATAAGTTTCCGCTGATAGACTGGACACCATGTATCACCATTATCTCTTGATTGACTCACCAATCTCTTGTCAGCAATGTAGAGAACCGAATCAGCGGCAGCGTCCACAACTCGCAGTTCATACTGTTCAGTTTGTAGTTTCTCCCACGGATCATTAGCTCCCCTTTTTCTGAAGAGTCCCCAGTCACCGGCAACAAACATCATCCCATTTGTCTGAACGGTTATATCCAGAATTGCCGTATCTGAAAAACCGACCGACAGCCACTCACGCCCGTGGTCTGTTGATCGAAACAGTCCATTGTCAGTGCCAGCGTATAGTTGACCTGATGAGTCACGGCATAGGACGTGAATTTCATATTCATCAAATGAAACTCGGCTCCAGGTTTTGGCACTATCTACACTTCGATAGAGACCTCGATCTGTACCTGCAATTACCACACCTTCGGTTGACGTTACAAGAGCAGTGACAGCGCCACCATGTGGGCCGAATGTTGGTTCCCAAATCTCGAATTGAGCTTGAAGGGGAGATGCAGAGCAAAGAGCTAACCCGAGGAGAAGTAGACTATAGAAGGTGTTCATTGGTGATACAGTGTTATTGTGATGATAATTAGGAAGCCGAAAGATACAGAACTTTCGTCAGCAACATCTTTAGGAAACAACATAGTTATAGCTTCCCGAACAGATAGCCTATATAGAGCCAACATGTGGAGTATGCTATGAATGTTGAGAATGGTCATACTTGGTGGTTATACTTATGAAGGATGTTATATCTACCCTTTTCAGTTGTTTTTATCCTGAGTACAATAGATCGACCCTTCACAAGGAACTATTTAAAGGATGTTTGAAAGAGAAAACGTTCACTCAATCAATTGCATATGGTCAACGACATTCACTCTCGTTTGAACCCCACATCCGTTCAGTCCATCCACTCTCCTTCATCACTCGAAGAACTCTGTTCAATCGTTCGCCTGGCTGCTTCTGAAGAGAATTCTATTGCTATTGCGGGAGGACGCCATGCGATGGGAGGGCAGCAGTTTGCCACGAGTGCACTTCTGATTGACACTCGCAGCTTGAACCGAGTTCTTCACTTCGATCAATCCTCCGGCATCGTTGAGGCTGAGGGTGGGATCTTCTGGCCGGAATTGATTGAGGAACTTTCACGAAAGCAGGTGGGCGTTGCTGAACCGTGGGGAGTTTTGCAAACGCAGACTGGCGCAAGCCGCCTCAGCTTGGGTGGGGCACTCTCAGCAAATATCCACGGACGAGGATTGCAGCTCTCCCCTTTTGTGCAAGATGTTGAGTCGTTTGTAATCGTGATGGCTGACGGCAAACCACTTCGATGCAGCAGAAGAGAACACTCTGAGCTTTTCTATCTCGTGATTGGAGGATATGGACTCTTCGGAATCATCTACTCAGTGCAACTTCGCCTGAAGCAACGGCAGATACTACGGCGAGTTGTAGAGCTTGCTCCACTACAGGGGATTATCAAACGCTTTGAAGATCGTATTGTCAACGGCTTTCTCTACGGCGATTGGCAGTTTACAGTTGATGAGAAGAGTGATGACTTCCTTCAACGTGGAGTCTTTTCCTGTTATCATCCTCTTCCACTGGAGACATCGATCCCCAACAACCAACAAGAACTCTCCGAAGATAACTGGATGGAACTCCTCTACTTAGCACACACAGATCGAGCAAAAGGATTTCAGAGATATGCAGACTACTATCTCTCTACCACCGGCCAGGTCTATTGGTCTGACCTCCACCAGCTCGGTACATATCTCGACGACTATCACAGAACTCTCGACGAGATGTTGGGAGCTGAGCATCCTGGCTCCGAGATCATTACTGAGATTTACGTACCGCGCGAACGTCTGGAAGATTTCCTGTGCGAAGTTGCGGAAGATTTCCGTCACAACAACGTTGTCCTGATCTACGGCACAGTCCGCCTGATTGAAGCTGAAGAGGAAACATTCCTTCGATGGGCTACCGAGAACTACGCTTGCGTTATCTTCAACCTCCACACTGAACACTCTCCAGAAGGGATCGAGCATTCAGCCGAAGCATTTCAACGGTTGATTGATATGGCAATTATTAGAGGTGGCAGCTACTATCTTACCTACCACCGATTTGCGCGGAAAGATCAAGTAGTGACCTGCTACCCACAGTTTGAAGAGTTTCTCCTGTTGAAACGAAAGTATGACCCAGAGGAACGCTTTCAGAGTGATTGGTACAGACACTATCGAACAATCTTTTCAGGAGTGATTGAATGAGAGAGAGAAGCCCGAGTGCTACTGCTCAGGTTGTGGCGCGTGGAGTTCTGCTTACAGCAATGAACCCGGCGTTCCAACACCTTCTCCCCGAATCGGTTGCTGCGATAACAGCGACACTACTGCAAGAATGCTCACGCAAGGGAGCACTTAGTACTCGGCTGATGTCGAGTGCTTTTTATCGTCGACTTCTCTACATCGCAGAGAGATTTACGATTCCGGGCATTGCCCTCCACTACGTACTGCGGAAGCGGAGTATAGAAAATGCTGTGCGCCAAGGCATCGATTCGGGAGCAATGCAAGTTGTTGTGATTGGAGCCGGGTTTGACACACTCGCCTTGCGACTCGGGAATGAATTCCCTCACGTTCGATTTATTGAGATCGACCACCCAGCAACGCAGGAAGTGAAGCGAAAAGTTGTTGAGAAGAAGAGCTGCATTCTTTCTCCCCCAAACTTCCACTTCCTCTCAGTTGACCTTACCAAACGTTCATTAGATGTAGTATTGAACAATTGCTCGGATTTCCAACCGGGAACGCAAACTATTTTCATTGCCGAAGGCTTGACGATGTACCTGACATCGGATGAAGTTGCACTCCTCTTCAAAACACTTCGTGCAAACGGATCGAACGGGAGCCGTATCATCTTCACATTTATGGAAAGAGATTCAGAGGGAAAAGTGAACTTCCCCAGCGCAACCAGCTTTGTGAATCTCTGGCTGAAGCTGAAAGGAGAACCGTTCCAGTGGGGGATAAAACGTGAGCATGTAGTGGAGTGGCTCGGACAATTGGATATTGTGCTGAATGAAATCGTCGACACGGATAAACTCCTGCAACGCTATCTACCTAACATTGCAACGCAAACCACTCCACCCGCACGAGGTGAGTTCGTTTGTATTGCTCAGTGGTAGCAGATAAAGATCAAAGCTGTCAGTATGCACCAAGTCTCCTTACTTGCGCGGAGTAGCACCGCACGCCTCGACTTCTTTTTTTAGATTGTCGAGCGAAGCGAAGGCGGTTTCGAAGGCTTCTTCAAAGGTTTTTCCTTCCGCCATATACTTATCTCGCACACATGCACAAGCCTCACTTGAGTTATCGTAGCTGCTTCCTATTACGTCCGTACACTTCACATAAAAGTCTGAAGTCTCGTCCATGCTCCACTCGTCCGAACAACCGGCAAAAAGAATTGTGGCGATCAACCCAGTGAATAAGGTTCTCATCATGATGTTGGTTTTAGTTAACAGCAAAAGATGCGTTGTCACTCTACTGCTCTCAGGAAGATAGGGTGAGACAGACCTTAACTCCAAGCCTTGCTCTGCAACCACATATCGGCTAAGACCAATAATGTCATCGCCTCTACAACCGGTAAGGCGCGGATCACGATCGAAGGATCGTGGCGTCCAGCAATTGTATGCTCGACTGTCTCACCAGACGTTGTTCCGTGAGTCTGTTCCTTTGCAATTGAAGATGGGGGCTTAAAGGCTACTCGGAATACAATCGGCATTCCGTTCGAGATGCCCCCCTGTACTCCACCGGAGTTGTTTGTCGTAGTGCGAAGCCCCCCTCCACCCTCACTCCACTGATCGTTATTCTCTGAACCACGCCTATTCGCCACAGCAAACCCAGCTCCCATCTCAAAACCTGTTGCTCCGTTTATCGACATCATTGCTGCCGCGAGTATGCTGTTCAGCTTGCGGTAAATTGGTTCACCGAGACCCGCCTCCACACCGTCAACCTGTATAGAGACAATCCCTCCGGTGGAATCTCCTTCGGCTCGCAGTTGCTCAAGGTATTCAGCCATCTTCCCCTCTACATCAGGGTCGTCACACCGAACAGGAGATGCGTAGATATTGTCGACCTGCATCTCGGTAAGAGGTCGCTCTGTTTGGATCGTGCCGAGAGTTGTCACTGCTCCCTTCACCCTAATACTCGTCTTCTCTGCAAGTACCATCTGCGCGACTGAGCCACCGATTACTCTGGCAAGTGTCTCGCGTGCAGAACTTCTTCCTCCCCCCCTGTGATCGCGAACGCCATATTTCTGTTGATAGGTATAGTCAGCATGAGAGGGACGATAGAGGTCTTTGAGGCGATTATAATCTTTCGACCGCTGATCGTGGTTCCGAACAATCACGGCAATAGGACTACCGAGAGTGAGACCTTCAAAAACCCCACTCAATACTTCTGGTTCATCCAACTCATTCCTCTCGGTAGTATACGCCTGCCCCGGTCTACGCCGAGCGAGGTCTCTCCGCAAGGTCTCCAAATCGAACGGAATCCCAGCCGGACAACCATCAACCACAGCCCCAACAGCCACCCCGTGCGATTCCCCAAATGTCGTAAGTCGAAATATGTTGCCGAAGGTGTTCATATTGAGTGTATGAGTTTGAGAGTGTGTAAGTGTATGAGTTAGGTTGTGACTGTTAGCTATGCATTCCAACTTCTCATCCTGCATTGTCGTTATCCTGACCCCAGTGAGAACGTGCTGGAGTCGTGAGTATGGCGTTATAAACGCTTGCCGATTATGCTTCGAGTCTACTCACTAATCCGCTAATCATTCGTGATAGCTCTTCGGATTCGTCGTACAACATTTTGAACTCTTCTTGTTCAAAATGTTGTAGGTCAAGAGCTATGTACAGACACGTTTGAACTTCGGCAAGAGAGCCGTGCGCAATCAAGAGGAAGCGCCGAAACTCCCGTTTCGATCTGCGTCCGAATCCTTCAGCAATGTTTAATGGAACCGAGAGAACGGCACGACGAAGTTGATCTCGCAAAGCAAAATCTCTCACAAACAGATCTCGCCTTGATGCACGATAGACGGTTGTACAAAGCAACCGACCTCGTTTCCAAATATCTAACTCTTCAAAAGACTTAATCAGGGGCATGCAAATTCTCCGCCAGGGTGTACAACAACAACTCATTCACTCACACACTCTCAAACTCATACACTGGACTCTACGAACTCAGATATAGAATCGCCAACACATACCCTACCCACCCCAACCCTTCGATTTTTCCGACGCAGGCTCCGGCGGTGACTGAGTGGTGGCGGAATTCTTCGCGAGCTTGGGTATTGGAGATATGAACTTCTACAACAGGAATTTCGATAGCACTGATCGCGTCGCGAATTGCGTAGGAGTAGTGGGAGTATGAACCGGGATTGATAACAATGCTGTCGGCCTCCCAGTCGTAGCGGAGCGAGTGGAGAAGGTCGATAATCTCCCCTTCGCTGTTCGATTGGTGGAACTGTAGTTCGACTTCCGACTCTCGGATAGCCTTTCGGATTTTTACTTCAATGTGGGCGAGAGTGTCGTGTCCATATATTTCCGGTTCTCTAACGCCGAGAAGGTTTAGGTTTGGGCCGTTGACAACTGCAATTTTCATGATAACGTTCTCCCGTGATAGTCGTCGATCAGTTTCCACGCTTCTTCTATTGCTTTCGGAATTGATTCCTCGGAAAATCCTCCGCGAACCATCCAGCCAGTTCCAACTTTGCCAACTGGAATGACAAAGCGAACCAGGAACCACTTCGTCTTTTTATCTCTCTGCATCTTCTTGATAATCTCCTCTACCTCTGGCCGCTCTCCGTCAGGATTAGTTAGGGGAAGAACTCTCTTAACAATCTCTTCAGTACGCTCGCCCCACTCTTTTCGCTGTTTGTCACTTTGCCCACCATCTTCGGAAGATGCCAACTTTGTTACGGCAATCATCCCAAATGCAACCGCTTCTCCGTGAGTCCAAACACCGGGAGCCGCCGCTTCTAAAGCATGTGCAAAGGTATGACCGAAGTTGAGAAGTGCCCGGTGGTTCTTGTCGTAGACATCCTCACCAATTACATCCAACTTCGTTGCAATGCTCATGCGGATCACTTCATCAACCATCATAGGTATCTTTCCTTCCAGCACATCGGGGAGAGCATCTTGCACTAAATCACTCAACACTTTTGAACGGACAATCCCCATCTTCATCGACTCTACAAGACCAGAGCGAAGCTCTCGCTGGGGGAGAGTCCGAAGAAAGGCAGGGCAGATAAGCACTCGCTCAGGTTGACTGAATGTCCCAACAAGGTTCCGCACATCAGAAGCATTGATGGCTGTCTTCCCCCCTACGGAGGCATCTACCATGGCGAGGAGAGATGTCGGCATGGCAAAGGATCGTATCCCTCGCATATAGATCGAGGCTACGAACCCAGCCAAATCAGTTATCACTCCACCACCAAACCCAAGGATACAATCTTCGCGACTAATCCCATGGCTTGCAATCTCTTCAACAAGCTGTTCAACGATTGAGAATGACTTACCCCCCTCTCCCGGATCAACAACCCGAACAACCCCCTTTGATCCGGCAAGCCGTTTCAGCAGTTCGGGATAGTGGTGAGCTAAATTACTGTCGGTGATGATAAACGATCGTGTCAGGCGTGTGGCCAACCTGTACGCTCGAATCGCAGACCAAGGAGAACGATAGGCTCGAATGCGTGACGTAACTCCGTCGAGCTTGGCATCAATCTTCCAAGAAGATGTGTGAAAGCGATGTAGCTTCTGTACAATCGCATCAACAATCTCCTGTGGATTCCCATTCGCATCGATAAGCAAATCGTGATCCATATAGGCTTCGTCCCGCTCGGCACGAAGCCGCAACCAATCTTCCATCGGATCACTCTGCGAAAGTAGAGGACGCTCTTCAGAGTGAACAAGTCGTTGAATCGCCCTTGCTGAATCTACATCGAGATAAATGCGAAGACCAGACGAGCGCATCAGATCACGGTTGCGAGGATCAATCACGCTCCCTCCACCAGTCCCCACAACCAATTGCTCACGAAACTTGACTTTTCGCACCAATTCTTCAATGGCCTCAGCCTCAAGTTTACGGAAGCCCTCTTCCCCCTGTCGACGAAAAATTTCATCGACGCTCTCCTTCGCCTTCTCCTCCACTATTCTATCTGTGTCAACAAATTGTCCGTTTCGACGCTCGGCGAGAATTGAGCCAAGGGTCGACTTCCCACTCCCTGATGGTCCTACAAGCCAGAGTATCATAGTCGTGCAAGGTCAGATAGAACAGAATCGGCAGCTTCAAGAGTTGTTTGAATCTCGTGGTCAGCGTGGGCGGCTGAGAGGAACCAAGCCTCGAACTGCGAAGGGGGCAGATAAATTCCACGATTGAGCATACCGTGAAAGAAACTTGAGAAGAGTGTTGTATCGCTCGCGACAGCACCCGCATAGTTCTGAACAGGTTCACGAGTAAAGAAAAGGGTGAACATCGATCCAACCCGATTAATCACACCTGGAAGGTTATAGTTCTCAATCATTCTCTCCAACTCCGACTCTATCCTCCCCCCTTTCTCCTCAAGGCTTGGATAGGGATCATCTTCCACCAGAGCACGAAGTGTGGCAAGCCCCGCAGAGACTGCCATCGGATTTCCTGAGAGAGTGCCAGCTTGGTACACAGAACCGACTGGGGAAACAGATTCCATGATTTCTTTCTTCCCACCATACGCCCCAACTGGCAATCCTCCACCAATAATTTTCCCATAGGTATACATGTCTGGAATCACATTGTAGATTGAGGCAGCCCCCTTCAAAGCTACGCGGAACCCAGTCATCACTTCGTCGAAAATCAACAGACTCCCCTCTGCCGAACAAAGCTCACGCAGAGCGGATAGGAACTCCGGTGTTGATGGAACGACCCCCATGTTCCCACCAATCGGTTCGATAATCACCGCCGCAATTTCACTTCGATGTTCAGCGAAAAGTCTGCGAACAGAATCAATGTTGTTAAACTCTGCCACGAGTGTGTCGGCTGCAGTGCCGGGAGTAACTCCGGGAGAACTTGGCTCCCCCAATGTCAGCAATCCACTCCCCGCCTTTATCAAGAACGAATCACCGTGGCCGTGGTAGCATCCCTCGAACTTGATGATTCTGTTCCGCCCTGTATACCCACGGGCAACCCTCACTGCCGACATTGTGGCCTCGGTTCCACTTGAGACAAGGCGCACCATATCAAGCCCCGGAATCAGCGTAGTCAACAACTCAGCAATCTCTACTTCAGCTTCCGACGGAGCACCAAAACTTGTAGCCAATTCAAGTTGACTCCGCAGACTCCTTAGCACACGCTCATCCCCATGTCCCAGAATAAATGGCCCCCACGACCCCACGTAGTCGATGTAGTGATTGCCGTCAACGTCAGTCATACGGCAACCCTTTGCCGACGCAAAGAAGATTGGTTCTCCACCAACCCCACCGAAGGCTCGTGCCGGTGAGTTCACACCGCCGGGGATTACTTGTTGGGCACGGGAGAACAAATTTCGACTTGTAGTTACTGTTCCACTTCTATCTGTTTTTGTCATTATTCAAATTTCTTATAGTCTGTTAGTCAACTGAAACGAGAGGTGATATCCAAGCGATGCAAGTGGATATGTAGAGCCACTTCTTTTTCGAACCACTACTCACAATCGGACTGAGCTGAGAAAGTTCAAGAGAACTCATGAAACATTCTCCTCCAATCCTGTTATACCATTCGCTTGATGATACAAACTTCCATCAAGAAAAATCTCTTCAACCTAACAACTCTCACGGTTTCTTGCCGATGCGATTCGTGTCTAATAGCGAAAAGGAGTTGATCCATCTATATCATTCCCGTAAATTATTTACTTATGCTTTTGTTTGCTGTGACTATTCCCAACATTAAGACGAGTGGGATCATTCCTACAGAGTTATCAGTTCCTCTACAATGATTCAATACTGATAGTTCATTTTTCGTCCTAACGGCTATCGCGTAGCCAATGTTAACGCACGACTTTTATGAATTCACAGATATCGAGGTATCTCTTATGCACTGTCTGAAACCGGTTTTTGCCCTCCTCCTTTCTCTGACCCTTACAACTTCTCTCTTTGCCCAAGAAGATGAGACAACCTGGAAACCTCCAGCACTTGACTTCAGCAAACCGGCAACGTTTGTCCACGAATGGAATCGTTTGGGAATTGAGATAATCAAAATTGACGGCTTTACTCCGGGAAGTGCTGCGCGCAACTATGCCTATGCCAACGTTGCAGCATACGAGGCGGCTCTTCCGGGCTTCCCAGAATGTCGCTCCATGGCAGGACAGTTAAATGGCCTAACTCCTGGACCACAGCCTGAGAAAGGACAGAAATATGACTGGCGAGTTGCTATCGTCTCAGCATACCAAAACACCTTGCCAAACCTCATCTATCGACGCTACATTTCTGACAGTGCAGCCGAAGCGCACTATGCAATTCTTTCCGACATGGGGGTTGCTCCAGACGTGATGGAGCGCTCAAAAGCATACGGCAAGGCTGTTGCACAACACATTATCAAGTGGATGTCGAAAGATAACTTTGTGCAGATTGGAGCGAAGACACGTTATGAAGTTCCAATTTTTCTTGGAGCGTGGGAACGAACACCACCTGCTTTCTGGGATCCAGTAGACCCGTACTGGAATCAACATCGTCCTTTTATTATGGACTCAGCCAGCCAGTTTGCACCAGTAGCACCACCGAAGTTTAGCACAGATCCGAACACCGAGTTCTACAAGATGGTAATGGCCGTCTACAATGCCGACAAGAATGCAACGCAGGAACAACGCCTGATTGCACAGTTCTGGGACTGCAATCCAATCCACTCACACTTCGAAGGGCACTTCATGTACAACACCCGTCAGGTAAGCCCGGGAGGACATTGGATTAGTATCTCCGCAATCGCCGCAGAGAAAAAAGGTCTCAGCATGATGGAGTCACTTGAAATGTACGTTCAAGTCTCCGCCGCACTGGCCGACGGATTTATCAGCGCGTGGGACACCAAGTATCGCTACAACCTGATTCGTCCGGTAACCTATATCCAAAAGTATGTCGACTCAACTTGGCTCCCCTACATTGAAACACCTCCCTTCCCTGAGTGGACCAGCGCACACAGCACAATTTCGGCAGCCGCCGCTGCTGTGCTGACAAATCGGTTTGGTGACGACTATGAGTTCGATGACTGGACTGAGGCATATCTTGGACTTCCGGTTCGTTCATTCAAGTCATTCCGCGACGCAGCAATGGAAGTAACGTGGAGTCGTTTTTGGGGAGGCATTCACTATCGTGAAGCCTGCTTGAATGGAACAGAAAAAGGGTGGCAGCTTGGTGAGTTTGTGGTAGCGCATGTGAAGACGAGGAAGTAAAAGGATAGTCTCAGGATTATCGCTATCTCTGACATCTGCAGAATAGAGAAGGGGAACAGAGCTTATGATTCTGTTCCCCTTCGTACGTTCATTACCGAGTAGCTACGGGTTGCGATGATAGCGATTTCTATTATTAGGAAACCTATGAGTGCTGTAGTCCGACCGGTACAGACAAAAATCGTAGCCGAAGTCGAATCTTGATCTACGTTATATAGACTTTGCTTGCATCCTCCAGCATTCAATCAGCCTCTGCATTGAGACTGAACATATAGAAGATCGTTAGGTCACAAGCGTTCATTTCTGCCAACTCAGCATACATCATCAAATTCCATCTCCATGAGACTCGACCATGCTTGAAGCCAAGTCCAATCTCGGGCTGAATAGCCAACATCGTTTGATCGAAATCACTATAACACCCGAAGCCCAATCCAAAAGCTAAGAGAGAGTGATACCAGCCAACGAGTCGCCCTCCTACAATGACATTCTCTGTCAAGACTGTCTCCACCGTCGCTCCAAGACCTTTTCCAAAGATACCAGTATGGACTCCAAACGTCTCACCATATCCTATACCAGTCTCTAAGGTTAGGTGGTGTCCATAGTGGGATGAAGCGACAACCCCTACCTCAGCCCCATCACTCACCTGGGCAGATACATTGCTTACACCAACTATCATGGTGAAGAGGATAAGTGCAAGAACCATTGTTGAGCCTACAGTGAGAATCGAATGGATGCCTCTTCAAGCTTGGCCGAGCCAGCACGGATTCCCCCAATCTTAGAGTCCGAACATGAACGAAACCGTAACATCACTTGAACTCATCCCTTGTGGCATTTTCGAAAATGGAATTGTTGTACGCCAGCTAATCCGCCCCTGAGATAAACCGAACCCAAGCTCAGGTTGGAGCACAACTGCACCTTGATCGAAGTCCGTATAGTAACCGGCACTGAGTCCAAGAGCGAGAAAGATGTGATACCACGCAGAAAGCCGTGCTCCAACAACTGGATCTTTGGCCATTACCCTCTCTATTGAGAGTCCTACCCCACGGCCTAATTCTAAGTTGTGTCCTACAATCCACTCTTCTCCGTAACCAAGCCCAGCTTCAAGCGAGACTTCTTCTCCATGGTGAAGACCAATCAGCGGACCGAAATGAAACCCCTTGTCTTGGGCATTTACGCTTCCTCCCCCGACACTACTCAGAAGCAGAAACATGAACAGGACGATAAAAGGTCGGCTCTGCATATTCCTTTGACTTTTGTTCGAGAGCATGTCAAGAATACCTTGTTCGTAAGTTCAGAGAAACAACGTAAAGGAGAAAACAGACTTTAGTTGCCGACATCGATTGGAGTCTACTTCTACCCGAGCACTTAATAGACAATTCCCGGCTCAAACACTACAGGACGACCTGTAGCTTGCAGAGAGCGATGCTCTTCTCTACTCCACTCTTCAAACTCCCCCGTCCGCCGGAACGGATCGAACCCAGCATCACGAATGTAGAACTCCATTGCGTCGGCATCCATGCGGTAGGTAACGCCACTTGCCGAGACAACATTCTCCTCAAACATCACGCTTCCAAAGTCATCGGCTCCGTACCAAAGTGCAGTCTGGCCAATCTCCGGTCCTTGCGTTACCCACGAACACATGATGTGCGGAATGTTATCAAAGAAGATTCGTGAGATAGCCTGCATCCGCAGATAGGTTGCCCCGGATTGATCTGTTGCCTGAAGTTTTAGACTCTCAGCCTTCCTGTAAGGCCATGAGATGAAAACTTTGAACGGAGAGACTTCATCTTGGAGTTGGCGAATCTTTGCCATGTGTGCAAACTTATCCCTCGTCGTCTCCCGCATTCCGTAGAGCATCGTCACGGATGCGTGCATTCCCAACTTCCCGACTTGGCGCATTGTCTCAAGCCAGTACGAAGCACGGCTCTTCTTGCGCGACACACGCCGCCGTACTCTATCTACAAGTATCTCAGCACCGGCTCCGGGAAGCATATCAAGTCCGGCTTCCTTCAGTTGAGAGAGAACGTTGGAGATCTGCTCGGGTGTTCCATCAGGACAGAGACCAAGTACTTCATCTACTGAAAGGCAGTTCAGGTGAATCTGTGGCCACTCCTGCTTGAACCACTGGAACGTTCTTGTGTAATACTCAATCGGCAGATTTGGATTTACTCCTCCCTGAAACAGCACTTGAACCCCTTCTGCATCGGAGAGTGTACTCATCTTCTCACGAATCTCCTCTCTGTTGAGGGTATACCCCTCATCGTGCCCTCTCCGCTTTGGATCGTGGCTGCGATAGAATCCACAGAAGCTGCAGTCGACATTGCAAACGTTCGTATAGTTCAAATTCATCGCCACGATGTAGCTGACACGGTTTCCAGGATTCATCCGCGTACGGATCGAGTGCGCAACCTCGCCGAGATCGGTCAGATTTGCCTCTTCGTATAGCCGCTCTGCATCGTGCAACGAGATTCGACGCCCCGATTCTGCTCTGGAAAGAATTCGGTCAACACCGTAGGACTTATTGTAGGGAACCACTTCGGGCATCCACCGCCCGAAAGAATTGACTTTGCCTGTGAGAAGTAGCGAAGATTCGTTGGAACGTTCAGATCGCTGAGCGAACTCCACGCGAGCATCTGGAAGAAGCCCCATATTGCTCGCCACTCGAAAGAACTCTTGCATTCCATTCCAAGCAGAGCGATTCAGATTATACTGGATTCGCTCGTCTAAATAGTCGGCAACATCTACCGGCGACATATTGTGCTGGGAGGACCACTCTGCTATAATCTGATGTTTGCGCGCAAGGCCATCCCAAAAACGGTGATTCAGTCGTTCAACAATTTCATCTGTAAGAACGCCGGGGGCTGCCGCCCAGACAGCGAAGACGAAGGGTTCACCTGTTAAACGTTTCCAAGCATCGCCGAGGTCGTGGCGATACTTGTACTGCTTGGAGTGAGCAAATGCCACGTCAGCAATCAAGAGACCTGCATCATTTCCACTGATTAAGGGAAGAATATCTGTTGCCGGAAGTCGAACAAATGGAATATTCGACATCCCAATAGATTCAAGATAAATGCGCGCAAGGATTACTGATGTGCGGCTTGCACTGTCAACGTAAAGGCGTTCAATCTTGTCGAGCGGAACCTCGCTAACAATTACCACGGAGTCAACCCGACCATTTGCGCCGATACATGGACCTGGCACTACTTCAAGTCCACCGATCTCTGCCAAGGCTGCAACTGGAAGCAACGCGATGTCTGCCTCCTCCTCCACTAAACGGCGTGCCCCTTCACTCGGCACAACGTATTCGAAGTCAAAAAAATCATCTTCGGCCACTTCGATTGTAAGGGGTAGAGAATTCAGGAAGTCGGCGGCGACCACTTTCAATTTCTGGCGAGGACGTTCTGGGAGAGGCCGAGAAAGAGTGCTCCTCGAAATATATTTGCGTGAGGCGTCCGATCTATTCATATCATCAAGCATTGTAGTGAAAAGCCCATATCAAGACTACCAACATAGCGAAGAGTGGTGAACCGAACAATCTCGGATCGTGACGAAGAGCAGACCAGATGACTACGTGGGGTCACACTTTTCAATGTTATAGCACTTGCAAAACATTCGCAACAACCCTAACTTTGCCTTTCTCTTTAGCGAATCGGGCCCGTAGCTCAGTTGGGAGAGCGCTAGAATCGCACTCTAGAGGTCGTCGGTTCGATCCCGATCGGGTCCACGGGAACATTGAAGAGAATTCAAAAGGCAAAAGTAAAAATTCAAAAACTGAGACCTCTCCCCTTTTTTAATTTTGAACTTTGAATTGATTCCTATAACTGCCCTGTGGTGTAACTGGCAACACGTCTGACTCTGGATCAGAAGAGTCCAGGTTCGAGCCCTGGCGGGGCAACGAAGAGAATTCAAAAGGCAAAAGTTAAAATTCAAAAACTGAGCTTCTCTCCTTTTTGAATCTTGCCTTTTGAACTTTGAATTGATTTGCCGCGTTCGTCTAGCGGTTAGGACGCCGCCCTCTCACGGCGGTAACACGAGTTCGATTCTCGTACGCGGTACACAGGGACTGATTGCTTTTAGGCAGTCAGTCCCTTTTTTGTTCTCCTCAAGTAGATCCCACCTCTATATTAGAGGTGAGAACATCTCCCAACTTTCATTTCAAAGCATTTTTCTCCTCTTCGGTAGTTTTCTGTAGACCTGCTATTTTTAGTTCTCTGAAGATGCTGACATAACAAGGGTACCAACATGCGACCCCGAACACATATAATTCGCGAGAGCGTTGAAGAGTTGAACGAGTTGCGGCACTTCTACGACGGCACAATCGAAGAATTGAAGTTGAGCTTTCTCCGCTACTTGAAAGAACATCCAGATGATCCGTTAGCTGAAGCAGCCGAACATATCGGCATCACAACCCGACGAGGGAGATACTGGTGGACGAGTTATCGGAAGGAAGGGCTGAAAGGATTGCTCGAACGGCGTGCGTGGGGTCGTGATGAGTTGCAGAAGAAGGTGATTTTACCACGTACTGATGCCTCAACTTTGTTCCAAACACATTCATCTGAAGCATCGAGAGCTTCGATCTCATTAATGGACTACCCAGCATTTATTAATGCTGTAGCAAGTATTGCTGATATTGAACATCCTTTAGAATGGGCGAGAGCACTTGGTAATGCAATGATGACTTCTATACATGAAGTCGACTATGCTGTGGTTAGTGTGAAGGTAAGTGTCGATACTCAAAACGGAAATCAGGGTGAAAAGCGAGTTGTATTTCGACTTCATGAAGACAAAACCAGCGACCTAAAACAAGAACTTATCCCTTCTGTAGAAAAGCTCACTAACCGAAATTGGGAAATACTCGTAGCACAAGGACAAAAACAAAGTTTTCCCTTCGACAAGTATCATTTCCCTCCGGTTGGATTTGACTTTTTTATAAATCAAGGAACACGCGAACGAAAACACAACACTATTTCTACATGCGTTGGTAGTGTTCTACTCTTCCGTTCAAAAGACATCGCTCCTTTCTCCGCTGAGACAATTGATCTGATTGAAAGAATTCGACCATTCATTTCCTATGTAATGACTGATTTCATCATTCGCATTAGGCGTGAAGTTCCAGAAATGGAATTCTACCGCGAATCATTGGCACGAATTGCAGGTGAGGCATCATTGACGGATCGAGAGCAAAGTGTCTTGGGTTTAGTATTACTCGGTTATACTGAAAAACGAATCGCCGACGTTCTTAAAATTTCTGTCAAAACGGTCGAATCGCATATGAGATCGATATACAGAAAAACTGGGGTAACTAAGATGAATGAACTGTTTGCTCGATATCAGACGCCTCTTGGTTATGGACGTAAACAGAACAAAGATGAAGAACCATAAGGCAGGTTATGACTCTTCGAAGCAGTTCTGACTCTTTTTATACTTATAATTCAGGGTTTTCCCTGATAGATTGATTATATCAATTGAGGCTACATTTGTAGCGTCTTCATAGAAAAACGCTGTGGGCAGTTTTGCTCCGGCATACTGCCCGCAGCAATTTTAAAAATAGGATGAATTATCTTTGTTATGACTCTTTACACGAGTTGTGACTGATTCTACCCTACTCATTACGGGAATTCCCCGATAGAACGGTGTTGGTCGTACCCCCTTTATTTGCAGTACCAACAACAACCGTCCAAAAATAATGGGGAAAATCTATGAAGACAGCTCTAAAGGGAATTCTGTCCCTTACACTTTATGTTCTTTTACAAACTTCAGTTTCGGCGCAAACTATTCCTCCAGTTGCCGGTGCAACGATGCTTGGCACGTTTACTGGACTGGTACAAATTGGAGAGAATAACCCAAACCTTGGAAACAGCACTAGCGAAAGCGAATTTGAGTTCATTGCATGGAATGTAGGAGGAACACACGTCATTTCTATCAATGTAAATAGTATGAGCTTTCCTGATGACTGCGATTGGGCGAGAACCTTTCCACTCGATGACTTGATGAATGAAGCCGGCATTGACGGTCTTCGTAAAGCGATTGAGTTAGGGTATGTTTCTTGTCCCACAAGCTGTCCTTCTGGGAATGGGATCAAGGTCTACTACCCGACGTGTGTGAATCGAAATATTAATGGTTCGTGTCCTGTGATTACTGCTGAACCGACATCGGATTTTAGCTATAACACATACGATATCTGTTGCGATGGAGGGACCCCAACAATTACCCTCGTTTCGTCAACGTGCGGAAGCTCCAGTTGTGGTACTGGGTATCAAAGTACCTGTGGGAGCTAAAAGAAAAAGTTTTTTGAAGTCTCGTGGCTGAGATTGGTCTATGCCGTAGCCGTTAACCCGAGTAGCAGGGGGCGTTACCCCTGTTACTCCTCCCATCCGGTTAATGAAAGGGTTTGCCGGAAGTTCGGGAACGGAACGTGGAGGAACTGAACTGTTGGTATGTGGTGTCAATGCTGGTTATCATGATAGAGTCGCATCCCTCTATTTTGCGTCTCTGTCCGGCTCCCGACATAGAATTTGCTCTCCATGCAAATCTGTGTCGGGGGTCTTTTTTTGCCCATAATAGAAGAACCCAGAAGGATATTGACCTTCCGGGTTCTTCGTTTATCACTCAGAGTATGAGCTTAGTGTTAGAGTCAGGCACTCCTCAGCCCATAACTCCTAATTAATCTTCAGCAATTGGCGTTACCTCGGCATCCTCGTCAACTGGAACAACGGCTACGCCAACAAGATGGTCACCATCGTTCAACCTGATTAGACGTACTCCCTGAGTGTTCCGCCCCATCACCCGAATGTCTGAAACGTGCTGGCGAATTGCCATCCCCCCCACAGTCATCAACATCAGGTCATCACCGTCAACAACCTCTTTCAGAGCAATTACTTTTCCGGTTTTGTCAGTGATGTTCATCGAAATCACTCCTTTACCACCTCGCCTCGTCAACCGGAAATCATCTACACGGCTCCGCTTGCCGTAGCCATTTTCACTGGCAACAAGCACAGTTGCGTCAGCACGCTTCACAGTAATCATCTCAATCACGTAGTCTCCCTTCGATAGGGTTACGCCCCTCACTCCAGTTGCTGTCCGCCCCATATCACGCACATCTGTTTCACGGAATCGAACAGCATTACCGTAATGCGTTCCAATCAGAATATCATTTGTGCCGTCAGTCAGTCGAGCTGAAACCAGTGTGTCGTTATCCTTCAGGTTGATAGCAATAATTCCATTTGTCCGGATGTTTGCATAGTCCCGAAGCTGAGATTTCTTTACCGTTCCGCTCTTCGTTACCATAATGATCGACTCATCGGTATCGAAATCCTTCACCGAAAGGATCACGTTCACGTTCTCTTCCTTCTCAATCTGAAGTAGGTTCGCAAGGGAACGTCCTTTTGCTGCACGTCCAGCCTCTGGAAGTTCATATATCTTTCGACGGAAACATCTTCCCTTGTCAGTGAAGAAGACCATATAGTGGTGCGTCGATCCTACGAAGACATGTTCGATGAAGTCATCATCTCGTGTCTTCATACCAGTTACACCCTTTCCTCCTCGATTCTGCCGACGATAACCAGAGACTGGAAAACGTTTGATGAAGCCATTGTGGGAGATTGTCACCACCATGTCTTCTTCGGCAATCATATCCTCAACTGTAAACTCGGAGTAGTCGAAAACAATCTCCGTCCGTCTTGGATCGGCAAACCGATCCTTGATCTCTGCCAGCTCTTGCCGAATAATCTCTAACTGCAAATCTTTTGATCCAAGGATTGCATTCAAGCGCTCAATCAGCTTCAATGTCTCCCGATACTCATCCTCGATTTTCTGCCGCTCAAGTCCAGTTAAACGCTGCAAGCGCATGTCGAGAATCGCCTTGGCTTGGATCTCCGACAACTCGAACCGGCTCATCAAGTTTGCGCGAGCCGTCTCAGCATCTTTTGACTTCCGGATAGTTTCGATCACCGCATCGATATTATCGAGGGCAATGATATATCCTTCGAGGATGTGTGCCCGCCTTTCGGCAGCATCCAGCTCGAACTGCGTCCGCCGAACAATTACTTCGTTCCGGTGTTGCAGGAAGTGGTACATCACCTCCTTCAGGTTCAACACGCGAGGACGCCCCTTTACTAAAGCAAGTGTAATGACACCGAACGTGTTCTGCATCTGGGTCTGCTTGTAGAGATTGTTCAACACAATCTCCGGCATAGCATCCCGCTTTAGCTCGATCACTATGCGCAATCCATCACGGTCAGATTCATCACGAACATTCGAAATGTCGTCGAGCTTCTTATCCCGCACTAACTCAGCAATCTTCTCAATCAGATTTGCTTTGTTCACTTGATAGGGCAACTCGGTGACAACAAGCTGTTCTTTACCACTCTTCAACTGCTCGGTACTCACTCGCGCCCGAACAATCACTTTCCCCCGCCCTGTCTTGAACGCCTCCACAACTCCTTCATATCCGTAGATAATTCCCCCCGTTGGGAAGTCTGGAGCCTTCACAAACTTCATTAACTCTTCGACTGTAATGTCTGGGTTTTTCGTCATTGCGATCAACCCATCAACAACTTCGCCGAGGTTGTGAGGAGGAATGTTCGTGGCCATACCAACGGCAATACCACCAGCACCGTTCACTAACAGGTTTGGAAGATTTGCTGGAAGGACAGATGGCTGCTGAAGCGAATCATCGAAGTTCGGAACAAAATCGACAGTGTTCTTGTCAATATCCCGAAGCATTTCAATTGCAGGAGCTGTCAGGCGAGCCTCCGTATACCTCATCGCCGCTGGAGGGTCTCCGTCAACTGAGCCGAAGTTTCCTTGACCGTCGACCAATTCATGCCGCATCGAGAAATCTTGAGCCATCCGGACGAGAGAGTCGTAAATCGCTTGGTCGCCGTGTGGATGGTACTTACCCATCGTCTCACCAACGATACGGGCCGATTTCTTGTACGGTCGGTTCGGACTAAGCCCGAGTTCCGACATTGAGTAGAGGACGCGTCGGTGAACAGGCTTCAGACCATCACGGACATCAGGTAAGGCTCGCGAAACAATCACCGACATCGAATAGTCGAGATAGGAACTCGACATTTCTTCTTCGAGCGTGACTGGAATCAGACGTTCGGAAATCGAAGACATAAAGATTACGTTATTGAAACGGTAGGACTTGTCTTAAACCTTGCAAATTTACGAAATCGCAGCGATTTTTGAGCACTTATTATTATGTGGGAATAGGGTGATACAAATGGATAAACATCCAATTACGCAAAAAAAAACAGGGATTTATGTCAGGGTAGAAATCTCCCCACCTTCACCTTATTCGAACACCAGAATCAAAGGAGTTTGGTTTTGATTGTACCGACAGAAAACCCTATGTTTATCGGCAGTGTTCTGCGAACAGAAATTGAATATCCAATGTCTTATGAAACAGATAATCCTCTGCGGAATGGCCTTCTCCCTCCTCTTCCTTGTCACCTCGTGCAAGGATGCACCGAATGCACCAACCCCACAAGAAAGCTATGCAAACTCAAGCGGCCAGCCTCTACCTGATATTTCTGACATCGATAACATTGGTGGCGTTCTCGGAACTTATCTTATCAAGCAGAACTTCGGAATCTCGATTGAGCAGGCATTTGCACAGTTTGGTGCGACAGGTGTAGATGCTGGAGAAGTCAGTTTGAATGGATATACCCTCGCACAACAACTCGTCAACGGATCCTTTATCTATTCCTCTTCTGGAAGTTCAACTCCTACAGTAGACATTCCGGGTGTGAATTTCGACGGATCGGATCATGAGTTCAACGTTGAGGGAAATGGCAACATCCCTGCACTAACAGTATCAGTCCCTGGAGCTACTGACTTTCTTCTCTTGAAGCCTCTGTTAGCTTCACAGATCAATCGAGCCGATGGCTTAGACATTCAGTGGACTGGCGGATCGGCGACGTCTGACGAACGAGTGCTGATTAGCATCACCTCGACAGCATCAAACCAGGCAACAACCTTTATCAGCAAAGACGTTCCCAATAGTGGCAGCTATAGTTTCTCGGCCGCTGATCTCGGCACTATCTCCGGCTCGGTTGTGTTGAACGTTGCGAAGTACAGGATGGAGACTCTTGATGTCTCTGGAAAAACGTATGTTGCCGTTTCGGAAGTGGTCTTCGCACGAGCGATCACGATTGTTCAATAACATCATTTGAACAGAACATAATTGACTGCTGGGGGCGTTCCGCAAGTTTCGGAACTGAGAAGAACCCTTTGAACCTGATCCGGTTAGCACCGGCGGAGGGAAGCAGAGATCAGGTCTCCTCCCCTTCCTCTCTCTACTTTCTCTGCCACTCAAGTACAGTGCTGATAACAGGGCTGAACTATTGAATCAAAAACATCTTAGCATTCAATACATTTCAGAATCTATCCCTAACAGAAAGCGGAAAGATTTTGAGGAACTTTTGAACAGAATCATTAACAATACATAGCTCATAGCGTGAGAGAAGAACGTATGAAAACGAACGGTCATGACCAGAACGGAGAGGCTCAACTTCATTCGGAACCAGTGAGTGTGAAACAGTTCCCCTGTTCAAAGAAAGTGTACGTAGTCGGCAGCCGTCCAGACATTCGGGTTCCGATGCGAGAGATTACTCTCAACTCAACACCGGCTTCATTCGGAGCTGAAGAGAACCCACCCGTTCTCGTCTACGATACGAGCGGAGCTTGGACGGATCCAACAGTGAGCGTAGATACACGCGAAGGCTTGCCAGCAGTTAGAACTGGATGGATTGAGGAGCGTGGAGACACCGAAATCCTCAATGAATTGAGTAGTGCTTATGGTCAAGAACGGATGAACGATCCTAAAACCGAGGCGCTCCGATTCCAACATATCCGAAAACCCCGACGAGCACTTCCCGGCAAAAACGTAACGCAGATGCACTACGCAAAGCAGGGGATTATTACTCCTGAAATGGAGTTTGTCGCCATACGGGAAAACATGCGGATTGAGGAACTGCAACGCGAAGGGAGAATTCCATCCAAGCCGGTGAACCGTGGCGAAGGACTCGGAGCGATTATTCCTGACATCATTACCCCAGAATTTGTGCGAGATGAAGTTGCGCGTGGCCGTGCCATTATCCCCGCAAACATTAACCACCCAGAGTTAGAGCCGATGGTGATTGGTCGGAACTTTTTGGTGAAGATCAACTGCAACCTCGGCAACTCTGCCGTCACCAGTTCAATTGAAGAAGAAGTTGAGAAGATGACCTGGGGAATTCGATGGGGAGCCGACACAGTAATGGATCTCTCTACTGGAAAGAACATCCACGAAACTCGCGAGTGGATTTTGCGCAACTCACCAGTTCCGATTGGCACAGTTCCAATCTACCAAGCACTGGAAAAGGTCGACGGAAAAGCTGAAGAACTGACGTGGGAAATTTTCCGCGACACGCTAATTGAGCAAGCTGAGCAGGGTGTAGATTACTTCACTATCCACGCAGGGGTTCGTCTCCCCTACGTTCCCTTAACCGCGAATCGCCTCACTGGCATTGTCTCGCGTGGTGGATCAATCATGGCAAAGTGGTGTTTGGCTCACCACGAGGAGAGCTTCCTCTACACACACTTCGCCGAGATATGCGAGATTATGCGAGCCTACGACGTCAGCTTCTCGCTCGGTGATGGGTTGCGTCCCGGTTCGATTGCCGACGCAAACGATGCTGCACAGTTCGCCGAACTGGAGACGTTAGGAGAATTGACTGAGGTTGCGTGGGAGATGGACTGTCAGGTAATGATCGAAGGACCGGGGCATGTGCCAATGCACCTGATTAAAGAGAATATGGAGAAGCAGTTAGAAGTCTGTCGTGAAGCTCCCTTCTACACTCTCGGGCCACTCACAACAGATATTGCTCCGGGATATGACCACATCACCAGTGCCATTGGGGCTGCAATGATTGGATGGTTCGGAACCGCGATGCTCTGCTACGTAACGCCAAAAGAGCATTTAGGGTTGCCGAACAAACACGATGTTCGCGAGGGGATTATCACATACAAAATTGCTGCCCACGCAGCAGACCTTGCAAAAGGTCACCCGGCTGCACAGGTGAGGGATGACGCACTCTCAAAGGCACGCTTCGAGTTCCGCTGGAACGATCAATTCAACCTAAGCCTCGACCCTGATCGCGCCCGTGAATATCACGATGAAACGCTACCGAAAGAATCATCGAAGGTTGCTCACTTCTGCTCCATGTGTGGCCCCCACTTCTGCTCAATGAAAATAACTCAAGACGTTCGCGAGTATGCCGCCAAACATGGTTTAGGTGAGACCGAAGCACTTGAGAGTGGAATGAAGGAGAAGGCGAAGGAATTCGTTGAGAAAGGGAGCGAGGTATATCAAGAGATGTAGAAAGAAGAATTCAAAATTCAAAAGTAAAAATTCAAAGGTGAGAGTCAGTAGGGATAGAAGTGGAGTCGACCATCACAGAAGAATCAGCCGATGACCATTCTCAGTCTGTATATCCTACTTCACATATTGCCTCTATATTCCGCTAACGCATAACGAATAAAGGGATGAACAATGCGCATCATTGCTGTTCTATTTATTAACCTGTGTGCCCTGATAGTTTTTGCACCTGCACTCTACTCTCAGGATACAGAGATTGATCTGGTACATCCAATTGACCTTGCACTCACAGACTGCTTGGACATTGACTCCAATCAATCTACGTTCGGAATGATGGGTTGCCTTCAAGTAGCAGAAGAGGCTTGGGATTACGAACTGAATGCTACCTATAAGGAGCTGATGGGATCACTCGATTCGGCTGGGCAGGAGAGCCTGCGGAGAGCACAACGGGCATGGCTTGCATACCGTGACGCTGAGTTCGAGCTAAACGGAAGTGTCCACTACGAAAACCTTGACGGCACGATGTACCACATCTTTGCTGCCAACCGAGAAATGGAGATCGTTAAACAGCGAGCACTTGAGCTTCGCGACTATCTCGATGCACTTCGTGATTTTGGGGCTGAAGAAGAGTGATGCTGAGTATTGAAGGATCTATTAGACCAGTAGTAGAAGGTTCCCTTGGTGCTTCTTGGTGGTGAAAAATTCCCTTATCAGGAAAAGACCAAACTTGAGAAATGCGAATGGCGATTTCCGTTTGCTATCAGTTATCGGAAATCGCCATTCTACTTACCGTTCTAATTTTCCCTCAAGGTTCCAAAGCCGATTAAGCTCTCTATCCCCCACTCCCTGAAAACTGATCCCCCTTGTCCGCAAAGAGTATGTTGAACGTTGTCATCGAGCCATAGCAGCGAGTAATATACTGTTGAAGCTCTACCTTATCCGCATCACTCAGTTCGTTGTTGCTGTTGATCTTCTGCTCCAACACGCGAAGTTGATTCCGCATCATCACGATCTTGTGGAAGAAGGTCTCGATAGGTATCTCCTTACTCTGCAACGACTCATCTCTCGGCTTCACTATCAACTGTCCTCCACTCCAACGCGCTCCAAGTCCTTTCACTGTCGCTTTCGGATCCTCAAGCCCCAGTTTATCTACAACCTGTCGCGTCACATCAGCAACGAACTGTTTTAGTGGAATAGTCAACCCTTTCACATCGATCTCTGCCTCAGCGGGAGCAAGTCCACTTCCGGTTGGAGAGACCGTTCGTTTGTTTCCATCGTCGAAGGCGATGTCGCAGGTATGCTGCGTAATCGCCACAACCTTTCCGGTTCCGTATGCCGGGTGACGAACCGGCATACCTATGTGGAGTGTTTCAATATTCATAGTCTGCGATAAATGTTATGCTGGCCAAGCAGCTATTCTCTTACTCCTCTGGCTCTTTCTCCCCCAAGACAACTCTACTTTCCTTGCATTCTCACTGGTGGTGCTCCTGTCCCCGTTGAGGCGTCGATTGTTTCGTCGGCCATTGTGATCAGGTTCAGGCGTGCAGTAATTTCAGGAGTCATCTTGCTATCGGTGGTGAAGAGATAGTCAACCCCAGCAGGAGCTTTCTCCAGTGTGATAGCAGTAGCAGTAACCTGTGTAGAATCTCCCGGCTGCAACGTAATCGCCTGCTTCATACTAAAGGTCACATCAATCAGTGTTGAACCAGCAGCTTTCGGAGGCTGTATGGTTACGGCGTGATCGCTCACATTCCGGAGAGTAATTGTTGCACTCCCCTTCTCACCTGGCTTCACGTTAACAATCGAGAAGTATCCCGGATCGACCTCAATCTCCTGAATAACATTTGCTCTCAAAGTCACTCGGCGTGTGCCGCCAGTTGTGGAGTCACTGGTCATGATGTTAACGTACTTCACATACTCTCCCTTTCTTCCGTGTACATCCATCGTTATTCCAACTGTTGCGGTATCACCCGGCATCAGCAACTCCTTATCAATCTCAGTGGCAGTGCAGCCACAACTCGGCTTCACTTCAAAAATTCGGAGAGAGTCACCACCGGCATTCACGAGCTTCAGCTTACGATCAAGTTTGCCTCCCCCTACGTCTCCCCAGTCAACTGTATCTCCCCCAACAATTTCTAATTTGCCTGGGCCACTACCTAAGCCACCTGCTTGATTCTGATCTTGGCATCCAATAGCAGCTACGCCAAGTACGACAAAGGTGAAGGCAAGCACTCCGTTGAAAAATAGTCTCTTCATAGGATGTTCGTGTAATGTTAATATGTATATGATACAATGGAAAACGTTTCTGACGAACCAACTTTATTGGCTGAAGATTCAGCCGATTACGAAGAAAGCGATTCGCATGAAGTGTACGTTCACGCGAACCGCTTCCACAAATTTTAGGGAATTATTCCTTGCCGTTGATTGAGATCATCTCTACTTCCATTATCAACGTCTCGGGAATTGCTTTCGCTGCCATATCTGGATCGGAGACGGCATCGGGTGGAATCCAGAGCTTCCAGATAGCCCCCACTGGCATCTGGGTTAAGATTGTCACCCACTCGTCGGAAGTCTCACTCAGGTTGTAGATAAGTGGTTGGTCAGTGGTTCGGGAATTGTAGTAGGGTGACGCTTCGTCCCACTTGTAGGCTACGATATGAATGCTAACGCTCGCCTTCTCATCAGCAACGTTCCCTTTACCCTCCTCAAGAACCTCGTATTGAATCCCACTCGGCAGCTTCTTCACCTCTGGACGATTGGCATTCTCGTCGAGCATTGCCCTCTGCTTAAGGAAGGATTGTTCTTTACCCTCCTTCTCCGCAAGGCGCTCTTGCTGCATACGAATTTGCAAAGCGAGAATATCGTCATCGGTTAGCTGCGAGGTGTTTCCATTGAGACAATCGGACAATCCGACCGAGACAGCAACTGGATTTAATGAACGATTATTGGATCGTATGCTGTACCCGAAGTTATAGCCAATAGCATAACTCACGCTGTCATTTCGAGCCTTTATTCTGTCGGGAAGATTGTTGGTTGGTGTGCCGTAAATTACCTTCGGAATATCAACAGTTGAGTCCTGCTTCTCATAGATTTCCTCCAGCTTCTGCCTAACCGATTCAACAATTTGATCTACTTGACCGAGGGTAAGCTTCGCGTCGAGATACTTCAGTGCATCTTCTGCGCCAGCGATAAGAATTCGATAGTTCAAGACAGGTTTTACTGGACCTTCCCTCTTTACCTGCTCACTAAAACTCCATCCGGCCAAATATCCAACAGAGTCTTGAATCGTTTTCAAGTAGTAGCTACTACCATTAGTTCCCGGCCCACCTCCTTGAGCATAGGCTGCTCCTGCACTGAAGCAGAAGAGGAGGAAGAATAACGCAACTGATTTAATAGACATAGTTTTTCATTGAATAAACGAGCCGAATGACGTCTTCTCACAGCAGAGATTGCCGGGAGAAGTATCAATATCCTAAATCTTAATTCACTCGAATAAGCTCAATTTCATAAATCATAAGCTGATTAGGACCAATTTTTCCACCCAGTCCGCCACGGCTACCATATCCGAGATTTGAGGGGATGTAGAGTAACCACTTACTCCCCGGCTTCATCATCATCAAGGCTTCACTCCACCCCGGAACAACTCCGGCTACAGCACACTTCACACTCTTCCCTTCCTCAGTCTGATCGAAGATTGTTCCGTTGATGAGCTTACCTAAACAGCGAACACTTACCGAATCCTTGATTGTTGGCGAAGCCCCGCTCCCCTCAGCAAGCACTTGATATTGAAGGCCACTCGGCGTTGTTTTCACTCCCGGCTTCGTACCGTTATCGGCTAAGAATTTCACCTCCTCCTTTTTGCTCTCTTCTGCAAACTGTGCTACGAAATCTCCTGTCCTCTCCACAATTACTTGCTGAAGCACTACTAAGGCTCGTTGGGCAACAGAATCAGAAATCACCGTCTTCCGTCCAGCCAGAATATCATTGATTGCCTGCGCCATCACCTCACGGTTTACTGCGATGCCAAGTGCTTGAAGATTTAGCAGTGCCGGCATCAGTGTTTTATTGACCATATTCAGGCCGTGGGAATAACTCACACTGTCAGCAGCGGTGTACTCCGTAGTCTTTGCAAGTAGCTGATTGCCAATGGTGCGTCCCACAAACTCTGGATTCACTGCCACCCCCTGTTCACCGAACGCTTCGAAGGATGGAATCAACTCGGTCACCGTGAAGTTCATGCCAATAGCGTAACTGACGCTATCGGTTAAATCCTTCAAACTATTCTGGCTTTGTGCTACAGTTGCTAAACCTGAGAAGAGAAGTGGAAAAACCAGAACGAACTGAAGAATACTGTTTCGCCTAATCATTTGTCCCCCTTAGTAAAGAGAATGTACACGAAGGAGAGCACCGCAGTCGGCACTTACCCTTACCTCCCTTTTTACGGCTTCTTTACCGCAACAAGTTCCATGTCAAACACTAACGCAGCACCGGGAGGTATCCCTTGGGTCCCCTGTTGCCCATAAGCTAAGTTTGAAGGAAGGAAAACTTTCCACTTCGCACCTGGCTTCATCATTTGCAGTGCTTGAGTCCACCCTTGAATAAGCCCTGAGACGTAGAAGGTTCTGGTTTCTCCCTCTGCCGTTTGGTCGAAGACTGTGCCATCGAGGAGAGTACCGCGATACTTCACTACAACCGAGTCGGTAGCAGCCGGTGGTGTCCCACTCCCCTCCGTAATTACCATGTACTGCATTCCGTTCGCCGCAACTTTCACACCCGGCTTTGATCCATTTTCTACAAAGAACTTCGCAGCTTCTTTGTTATTCTTTTGAAGCATCTCCACCATGTGCGCCTGCTGCCAACGAACCAATACTTGTTGCCCAGCCGTTTCGTTAATCAGAAGACCATCTTCGGCAATAACATCTCGCATTGCCTGAATCAGAACCTCGACATTGAACTCAATCCCCTGAGCTTTCGCTTGATCGAGATTCGGCTTCAGTTGAGCCAGCGCGAAGTTGACACCAACTGCGTAGCTGGCACTATCATTTAAATTCTCAAGGTTGACTTGAGCAAAGCCAACAGAAGAAGTAAGGGAAAGAAGGATTCCCAACGCAAACAAACGAACTATCATCGTTGAACACCTTTGCATAGTTTTCTATTCACACAGACAATTAGGTTAAAATCTTAATCCGAAGAACGAATCCGGCAACAGCCCCCTGGTTCTGGTTGCTGTTGCCGGTTAGTTAACACTCTGGTTAATTTTTCTTGACTGATACGAGTTCTACGTCGAAGATAAGAACTGCACCTGGAGGAATTCCGGCTGTCCCCTGATCGCCGTAGGCGATGCTCGATGGGATAAAGAGCTTCCACTTTGCTCCCGGCTTCATCATCTTCAGCGCTTCCTTCCACCCTTCGATAACCCCACCAACCATAAATGTTCTCGGCTCACCCTCAGGTGACTGATCGAAAACTGTCGAGTCAACAAGCATTCCTTTATAGTTGACAACAACTGAATCCATATCTGTTGGCGACTCACCACTTCCCTCTTGAACAACAACATACTGTAGCCCGCTTGGGGTCACTTTTACGCCTGCCTTAGACTTGTTCTCATCCAGGAACTTTTGGTTTTCTTGCTTCTTCTGCGCAGTCATAGTTTCCTGCCAACGGACTAATACCGCCTGAGCAACGGTATCCTCAAGTATCCCCTTACCAGATGTGTCCGAGAGAACATCGCGAATAGCGGCTGCGAAGATTGCTCGATCGATATTTACTCCCTGCTTTGATGCCTGATCCAACTGTGGCTTCAGCATTCCTTGAGCAGCATTCATGCCAATGGCATAACTGGCACTGTCATCTAAACTTTTCAGTGCGACTTTTCCTCCACCATTATCGCATCCTGCAATGAGAAGAACGGCTCCGACGACGAGTGGCGTGATAAAACGCTTCATGTTGACGTACAAAAATTGGTTGATAGTGGTCGAAAGAGAACCAACTCCCCTCGACTTTTACGAAAGCTTCAAAAATAGTAAGTAGAAAGATGCCCTCGAAGGAATCCTCCTTGCCATTCCGTAACAACTCATGCTCCCTCATTTCTGCCGTTCAGCCACAAATGTTCCGTTCGGTTGTATGAAAATCAACCGCTTGACTTTTCCTCCCTCGACTTCGAATCGAGCAGAAAAGCCCGACATGTTCGCCAGATAGAAATCGGTAAACTTGCCAACGACTTCTCTTTTCGGTTGAAGTTGGTACTCTGGCTGTCCCGGCAATGTTACTGTCAGGTTTGAATCGCGGAGAGTCACAACGGCTTTCTGTGTCGGGAGGTTGTAGTTCCCCACAAACTGCTTCAGATAGTTTGGATTGCGGAGTTGTGGTGAAGGAAGTTTGAGAAACTTTATCGGATCGAGTGTCGGTTCAAGGGGGACTTCTAAAGCAGCTACGCCACCTGCGACGTCGGGCTGAAACGATAGCAGAAGTTGAATCGCTCTCTCTTCTCCCTCTGGATCGGCACGAAACACATCGTAGTGGTAGTGGCTCAGTGGAAGACTTTCGCCGTGGAAGGTGGCAACCAACCTCTTCCCTTCTACTCCGATACGAATAATACCATACCCTGAATCTTCATACTCACCAGCATATTCTTCAAGTGCCCACGATGGTGAAGTTCCCTTCACGCGAGCCACATCTTCGGATTGCGGGTCTTCTGAACTGTTATCTGATATGACTTTTAGTTGTGCTGCGGCTGTCGCTAAGTGATTGAACGGCTTTAAATCCAACAACCTGTCGGCAATGTCGAAGATGGCGAGTTGCGGTAATCCACTCGGCTGGTTTGTCAGAACCACAATCCCGATATCATCGTCAGGGAGTAACGCAACGTGGGAGACAAACCCATCGATTCCTCCACCGTGGTGAATCAGTTTGTGCCCTCGATATACGTTCATCATCCACCCCATTCCGTATAAGTTGAAGCGGAGACCTTGAACGCTTCCCCCACCCGGAATGATTGCCTGAGGAGAGTGAATCATAGAAAGACTGGTAGGGGAGATTACTCTGTTCCCTTTATAGTCACCATCACTTAAGTTCAACTGGAGCCAAGCCGCCATCTCCTCAACACTTGCGTTGATAGAACCGGCTGGACCAATCGAGTTGATATTCTTGAAGTCAATCACTTTGCTTTTTCCCTCAACCTCAGCGTATGGCATCGCATAGTCAGCACTCTTTTGCATATCATCGACACTGAAGTTTGCCCTTCTCATTGAGAGAGGATCAAATATCCGCTCCTGCACAAGTTCTTCCCAACTCTTCCCGGTCACCCGCTCGGCTACTAATCCGGCAGTCATGAACATCAGGTTTTGATATTGCCACTTCTCCCGAAGTTCCGCAGTCGGCTTTAGGTAGCGGAGCCTATGAAACAACTCCTCCCGACTGAAATCCGAGCCATACCACATTAAGTCATGCCGTGGGAGACCGGACTGATGGCTAAGCAGATCACGAAGGGTGATGTGGTTGGTTGCATATTCGTCGTAGAGCCGAAAATCAGGTAAGTAGTCGATGACACGTCCATCCCAATCGAGCTTTCCTTCGTCGACAAGTGTGCCAATAATAACACTGGTGAAAGCCTTGGTTGTTGAGCCAATGGCAAAGAGTGTAGAGGATGTGGCGGGGAGTCCTTTCTCTATATTCCGTTCGCCAAATCCCTCAGCCATAAGGATAGTATCCCCCTTCACAATCGCAACAGCAAGTCCGGGGATGTTAAAGTTCTTTCGAGACTTCTCAAGTCCCATCCGAATCTCCTCGACTCGCTCTTCAAGACTTTTCTTTGAGCCGGCATCTTCCCCCCCAACCTTTTCGGAGCCTGCTCGCCAAAACTTCGCATCAAACGTCTGGTTATACTGGGTGAACTTGCCAACCATCTCATCTCCTTCCGTCGATAGACTCAACGTAAAGAGTGGATTCCCCGGAATTCCTCCACCAAGTTTGAAAGTGATATTGGGAAGTTCTACCACAATATCACTCAGCGGAAAGTTGTTGACTTTTTGGGCAGGAATGCTGTAGACTCCGCTCCAGCCTTCATACGATTGAAGGCTAATTGCAAACTCAAGAGCCTGACCCGGAAGAACGACTTCTCCCTCCCACTCCCCCTCAATTGAGGGTTGTGCAGCAATGGTAGTGACGGTAGCGAGATAAAGGAATGCAAGTGTCGAGACGAAGGTAAGAAGTCGTAGTGGTAACCACATAGAGAATATCCTGTTGTTTGTATATAGTAATCGCATGTTGAGCGGCTCCTTCTTCGCATAATATGGAGCCAGTGTTGCACTTCAACTGCTCAATGGTACGATAAGTGATGGAGTTTCTGCAAGAGTCTCTATCTTTGGTATGAATTGCCACATTCAGATTTATCATTCACAGTACGAGTGTAAATGGTTCGTTCTCTTGTTTCACTGACGCTGATCTCCCTCTCTCTCTTCTGGTTTGCATCTTGCTGTCCAGAAGACCCGTTCGTTCCCACGAAGCCCCCAATCCAAACTGATTCGAACAAGCTTGCATTTCTCCGCTTTGTCATTACAGATCAAGACATTGGCCAAGCCAAGATTCTTATCAAGAGCGAAGAAATCTTCACACAACCTCTCGGTTTCTTTGAATATCCAGAAGATATATACGAAGCACAATTCTGGCCGGTTGATACCGGCTCAAGTGAGCTTGCGTTTGTTCTACCTAATGGAAGCACCATAGCAACAACTACTGTAGATCTTGCGGCAGGGACATATCACACCGCCTACCTTTTCAAGCAAGAGAGTGAATACAAAATACTGGTAACTTCCGACGCCCCAACCAGCAAGCCCGGAAGTGCGAACGTTCGCTACCGCATCGTCAACTTAGCTGTAGGTGCTCCAACTGTCGACGTATCGTTCGCAAGCGATCCACCAGTGGTGCAAGACCTTGCTTACGGTGATACCAGCGAAATTTTGACGCGGAAAGCAGGGATCGTAAGTGGTGGAATGACCGTGAAAGAGACCTCGACGGGGAAGACGATCTTCCAAGTTTCGAGTATTCTCCTATCCGGTGATGCCGTTATTACACTCGTTCTCAGCGGAAAACTTCGCCCTCTTGGGGATGAGAAGATGATTTTCCTCGGGATGCTGCAAGATAGCCGCTACGATCCGCAGACCGAGCTTTACGGTGGTTTACCTCTCGCATTCGAACTACTGGCCCTCAGGTTTATCAACTTGATTAACAGTGGCAACGCAACACTCGACCTGACACTTTACGATGAGCAGTTCGGAGGAGGATTTATCGACAACTTCCGGCGAAACTTCCCGAATCAACTTGGGGCAACAATCAACGTAGCCCCCGTTGGAAGTCCTCCCGACCAATCATTAAAAGGATATTTCTTCCTCAGCACCTTCCTCTACACTGAGCTTCCCTATCGGGTTGAGGTGACGAACCAAGCTGATCCGGGAGGAACGGGAGCACAGGTTGTTTTTGTTCCGAGAGTTGAGTTTCCAATCGCCTCGAATAACCGCTACACGGTTGCCGCCTACGGACCATTTGTTGAAGGGCAGGCAAAGGCAGTAACAATCTTCGACCGAGTTCCTGCACCGCCACCGGGATCGGCAGGACTACGCTTCTTCCACGGAGACTTCGGAACAAATATCTCAAAGAAACTGCGCGTTCGCGTGAGTGGTGCTACAAGTCCTGAAATGTCATACGGGGAATCGCCTGACCCTATCGCGCAATCGTTTACAGCAACGGCTGGCAGCAATCTGACATTAAGTTTGTTGGATGAAACCGGAGCAACGGTTCACACCGAGAGTGGAGTTACGCTGAAGGGAGGAACAACCTACACGATCTTCCTCTCACGCGGGGTAGATGGGTCGGCCTTACTCTTAACTCCAGTCTCTGAAGAAGTGATTCCTGAGTAACGGTTTTCACGAAGGGACGTATCTTTTAAGGCGCGAGCAATCGCGCCTTTTCTTTTTGAACTAATTGAACAAACAGCACAGAAAATCGATGTCCCTTTCTCTCGCAGTTGTAGGTGCAACTGGTCTCGTTGGCCGCACTATGCTAAAGGTTCTCGAAGAACGGAATTTTCCGTTCGACCGAATCACACTCCTCGCCTCGGAACGCTCTGCCGGAAAGCGAGTAAAGTTCAACGGCAAATATCACACCGTAGCGAAGCTCGACGAGAAGTCGTTTAATGGAATCGACATTGCACTCTTCTCCGCAGGTGGGGGAACAAGTCGCCACTTTGCGCCAATTGCCGCCAACGCTGGCACTGTCGTGATCGACAACTCGAGTGCTTGGAGAATGGAGAAGAGTGTTCCCTTAGTTGTGCCGGAGGTGAACCCCGATGCAGCATTTAAACACAAGGGGATCATTGCAAATCCGAATTGTTCAACGATTCAGTTAGTTGTTGCGCTGAAACCACTCCACGATACGTTCAGCTTGCGTCGAGTAATTGTCTCCACCTACCAGTCAATCTCCGGTGCTGGTCAATCGGGAGTGGATCAGTTGATAGCAGAACTGAAGGGGAAGCAACTCGAGAACCCGAAATTCTCCCGTCAAGTTGCCTTCAACACGATCTTCCACTCATTCCCCGAAGGGAGTGATTCTACCGAGGAAGAGTTGAAGATGGTGAACGAGACGCGAAAAATTATGGGGCTTCCACGACTCCCTATTACCGTCACCTGCGTTCGAATACCGACAACTGGCGCCCACGCCGAAGCGGTGAACATCGAGTGTGAACGTTCGATCTCAGTTACGCGAGCACGCAAGACCCTCGAGCGCGCACCTGGTATTGTCTTGTTGGATGATCCATCAAACGATCGCTACCCAACAATCCTCGATGCCGAAGACCGCGACGAAGTCTTTGTTGGACGGGTACGAAAAGACCCATCACGAAGTATGAGTCTGAACATGTGGGTCGTGGCCGATAATCTTCGGAAGGGAGCAGCAACAAATGCTGTGCAGATTGCTGAGCTATTACGCGGTTCATAGGTGCGGCGATTCTATCCTTCTACAGTCTTGATTGTCGTCACGTTGATAAGAGTGTCAATAGTTTGCTGAATTCGCCTGAAATCACTTCCACTCTAACAAGAAGAGATAATGCAACTGAAACAATCAACCCAGCGGACATTCATTCAGTTTCTGTTGATGGCTTCTCTCCCCTTTATTATAGCCAGCATCTCCACAAAGGAACAGATTGTTGTGGCAGCCCCTGTTCCTATTCCACCTGATACTATCAAGCTATCCCCCCTCTCCTACCAGACTGTCCAAGAACGGTTGCAAGAAGATCTGGATAGCAATCGCCCGATAGTAATCCACGTAATCGTTGCTCTCTGCGATAACGTGAATCAAGGGATTGTCCCTGTGCCGAAGAAGTTGGGGAATGGACAAGAACCGTCGGCGAATCTCTACTGGGGAGCAGCCTATGGAGTCCGCGCATATATGACTGGCAAGGGAAAGTGGAAGCGGGTGAGAACTGATACTCTCGCAGATCAGGGAATTTTAGAACGAGTCGTTTTGAAGAAAACGATAAAACGATCTGGAAAAGATGTGACAACCTACCTTGTTGCCGAAGCCTGGGACGGGAGCAAAATCAAGGATGCAATGCAACGCTTCGCAAATATGGCCGCAGGAAGAACGCCCCTCAGCGTTCAACGTGATGGCAGCGATAGCAGCAGCACGATTCAAGCCGGAGGAGATGCCCACCTTATCGCATACGTCGGCCACAATGGGTTGATGGAGTTTCGTCTGGATAACTATCCGGCAGCCGACACAACACGTCCGGCACGCAGTGCCCTCGCCCTCGCATGTGCGAGCAAACCCTACCTTCTCAAGGTTCTCCAGTTTGGCGGGTCACATCCACTTCTGCTGACGACAAACTTGATGGCTCCCGAAGCATACGCACTCGACGCAGCAATCACCGGGTTCGTCGGGGGAAAGGATCCAAGTGCAATCCATACCAACGTGGCGAAAGCATACAACACCTACCAGAAATGTGGAATGAAGGGGGCGCGCAATTTGTTTTCGGTTGAAGAGTAGTCACGAAAACATTGGAACGACGTAGATTGCACACTGCTGTATTGAACAGGCCAATCCGCTGCGGCGGTTTCACACGAAACAACTGAACTTCCCATGTACGCTTTACAGCTTCCACAAAATCCAAATTTTGTCCCCTACACTTACTACGAAGGATTATTTCTTCCTCACGAAGTTAGCCAGATTGTTAGCTATTGGAAGAGCGATGAGCGGAGAGAGGCAACACTCTCTGGTGAGAAGACTCAAGATGAAACCCTCCGCAAATCTTCAGTGATTTTTCTACCGTCAGGTAACGAGTATAATTGGATATACGAAAAGCTCGCAATGGTAGCGCAGCAGTGTAACTTCCAACGATTTGGATTTGACCTCATCGGCTTTGCCCAAGAACTTCAACTGACCGAGTATGCTGAAGGGGATTTTTTCGAGTGGCACATGGACTTTGGTGGAGGTGGGATCTCGAACAGGAAGTTGAGTTTGACAGTACAGCTATCCGACCCTGAAGACTACGAGGGGGGATCGCTCCAGTTTATGATTAACGATAAGATTGTGGATGCTCCACGAACGAAGGGGACAATCGTCGTCTTCCCCTCCTTTGTCATGCACCGAGTAACGCCAATTACCAGAGGCACTCGCCGCTCAATTGTTGGATGGGTTTCAGGAGTTCCCTACAGATAGCCACTATTGATCCGAACAAACGAAGGGAGAACCCGGAATGTTCCGAGTTCTCCCTTCGATATTGTAGAGGTGGAAAGCTCTTTACTCTCCTTCGCCTCTCTGCTCACCTTGATATTAAACAATCAGAGCCGAGCACGACAGGTTACTTCACTACCGATAGCGGAACTGTACGCTGCTGACCATTTACTTCTATCGCAACGAAGTAGATGCCAGTGCTAACTCCCCGCAGATCAAAGCGAAGTTCGTTTCTTCCAGCTACTGTCGTCACGTTTCTTTCCTCCACACTTCTACCTGAAGCATCCAGCAGAACAATTCGAGCCGGGAGATTCCCCTCAGCAACTGTAAACTGAAGTGTAGCCGAACCGATTGCTGGATTTGGATAGATAGATTGCGTGCCAGTGAACGTAAGGCTCTCACTACCAACTTCCTTCTTCCACTCGTCGGCTTCACCACCAGAAGAAGCGTTTGGATACGGGGTTGAGTTAACCAACGCCGTTACCGTATAAGGCTTCGATTCGTCGTAGTTAGAATTTGGGTTTGGCGACCAAACAACTGCATAGTATTCATACGTGATAAAGTCAGCACCGTTCAGCACAAGAATCTTTGTTCCCGTCCCCACTGGTCCACTCTTTACAAGCGAGACCGACCCCGATGGCTTCTGTTTACGATAGAGCGAAACGCGATATCCTTTTGGGTGGGAGTATAGAATCACCTTCAGGTTCTTCTTGTACGAAGTTGGGTTTGAAATTCGATACCAATCCTCCTCCTCTCCCTTACAGATGAGTCCGTTCAGGTAGTCGCCCGTCCTCAGAACTCTTGCTCCGGCTGGGCCACCATCAGAGGCAAACACGCTACAGTCAAGTTTTGTCGTGAAAGTTTTCCCATCACTGTAATCGCTTTTAAGGTTGGCTGAGTATAGTGACTGGACGTAGACAACGTATCGACTATCAGGAGTGAGGAATGGCATGGTTGTAGATGTGCCTGTGACAGTCTTCGATTTCCACCCCCCTATCAACTGTCCGTTGGCTGTTAGCTGTCCCCAATACACCTTGTATTGACTAACGCCGGTTACCCCACTCCAATTTGCTTTGGCCGATGTCGTGGCAACTGAATTTACCCACACAGAAGCTGGTGGTTTTGGCGTCCCTCCGTAAAACTGTACAACGTCGGACCACTTGCTAACAACGTTCCCATTTCGCGAGCGGACTTTCACCTGGTAGGTCTTCTGCTCAAGGTTGTTCAGAAGCGTCTGCGTGGTCGTCAGATAGTAGCGTTTCTTCCACCCTTTAGCTGCCGCATCTTTATAGATAACATCGTATCGCGTTGCTCCCGCCGTTGCATTCCACGAAATCTGCGCAGAGTTTGCGCCGGCCAACGTAGAGTGGTCCTTCTCTCGCTCTGCACTGCTTGTGCTCACATCCACTGTTCCCGGAGGAAGCAGATATTCTTCACCCCCCCTCACAACTAATGAGAAATCTTGTTCTCCATCTTTTAAATCATCTTTGTGGCTAATCACAACCTTGTACTCTTGAAACGATATGCCACTTGTATGTCGGAAACGGATCTGCTCAACATTGTCCGTAGTGTTGTCTCCCTTTGTCGCCGTTGCTGAAGGATTTGCAACGTTGAGGACATAGGGCTTAAATGGCTGGAAACCTTCCGCTTCACCCGCGATAGAATTTACCCGCATGTCAAGATCGTTCACGAGCATTTTCCTCCGATTGTTAATGGGAGGGAACGAGCCACCTGTCACCGGAGTCCCGGCTGGATCGGTCCAAGCAAGTGTCAACGTTATGGTCTCGTTTGGCTTTGCCTTGAAGTAGAAGACATACTCCTGCCCCTGCTTCAACGTCTTACGCCGAATTGAATAACGAGCATTTTTGGCGTTCTGGAGAATCAGATCTGCAGCCAACTTTGCATTTACTACACCCCAGCCATATTGGTAATCCGGTCCAGTCTTCCCCCTATCAGTGGCAGTGTTAATCAACAACGCTCGTGCAGTTGCCGAGTGAAATGATAGGTCAGGAAAGTTGCTGTTCCACAGCTTCTGTAGCAGAAGGAGCGCACCACTTACTGCTGGCGCGGCAAACGATGTTCCACTTTCATTTGTGTAGCCGTACCCACGATTAGTTTTTGTGCAGACCCGAACATCTTTTCCGAGAGCAACAACATCTGGCTTGATGCGACCATCGTCCGTGGGACCGGTGTTGCTGTTCGCCCACAACACCTTGTTCTTATCAACTGCACCAACAACAATCGCATTCTTGGATGTGGTGTGTGAGAGAAGAACATCGTAACCACTTGCCCCATTCTTCGGGTGGGGAACGCTCGTGGTATCAATCACCTTCCCCGGCAAGAAGACATAGTTCCCCGTTGCACTATTCGGTCCATTCCCACGCTGATTGCCAGCAGCGAGAACTGGTATTTGATCTTGCTCTTCGTAGAGAAGACTGTCCAACCTTTTCGCCCACTCGTCGTAGTATCCGAACTTGAAGTCTTCACTGTTTGGTGTATTTGTTGAAGCACTTTCAGATGTACCGAACCAAATCCACTGCCCGTTATCCTGCGCCCAACCTCGAGTCTGTCCGTATGAGTGGTTGCTTATTGTCCACTTTTGGAACGAGTTTGCAATCACATCGAGATATGTTTCTATTGTTACGCCAGTAAGATACCAGTAGCCGGAAGCGCCCTTTGCAATTCCCCGAGCTAAACCATTATCCTTGATTCCGTTTGCCATCACAATCCCAAACACGTGCGTTGGGTGTGTACTATAGGGCACATTGTTCGGAGAAGTGAGTGTAATTGGAACTGTCGGCGTCTTGAACTCTGGGTGGTACTTGTATGGCTTCGTCTGAAGCTCGAAGATGCCAATTGAGGTTCCCTTCCCACTCAAATTATATGGTGCACTCCAAAGCTGATAGGCGTTGATTGTCTTCGCATGTTCTGGTTGTGCCGTAGTGCTCGCACTCGTTAGTACCAAAGCCACGGCTATAAGAAGCAAAATGCTGAATGTTGATTTCATTGTTCTCTATGTTATATATGGTTGATATTCAAAACGTTTGCGGATCACTATCGGATGACAACCACTGGGCGAGTGATTGTTCCTTTCTCGGTATGAATGCGGCAGTAGAGAATGCCAGATGGAATTCCGTCGAGCGAAATAGCGAAAGGATGGCTCGCACTAAACGTCTCGTCGACATCTTGTGTTAGGATGCTTGTTCCGAGACTGTTCACAAACTCGACTTTTATATCCCCTGTCACTTCGGAGTCAAGGTCGATATAGATAACATCTGTTGCTGGAACCGGATAAAGCCGAAGCTTACCTGCAAGTATCTCTTCACTTTCGACACCAAGCGCCTCCTCCTTCACCACGAACGACCAGGTGTCGGACCACGCACTCTCACCGAATTGATTCACACCCTGCACTCTCCAGAAGTATTGAACTCCCGGCTTCAGATCATCGATTGTCAAGTTTTCGGTGATCTCTGTATACTGCTCTTCATCTCCATCAAAACTCCCGGTTGCCGATAACTGCACAAAGTATTGAGCCGCAAACTGAGCTGAGGACCAGCTTAATGTGATTGCTCCTTCGAGATCCTTTGATCCATTTGCCGGAGTAAGAAGAATCGGAGTCTCAGGCAATTTCTCCCCTTTCACCACGAACGACCAAGTGTCGGACCACGCACTCTCACCGTACTGATTCACACCCTGCACTCTCCAGAAGTATTGAACTCCCGGCTTTAGTTCATCGATTGTCAAGTCTTCGGTGATCTGTGTATACTGCTCTTCATCCCCATCAAAGCTCCCGGTTGCCGATAACTGCACAAAGTATTGAGCCGCAAATTGAGCTGAGGACCAGCTTAAGGTGATTGCTCCTTCGAGATCCTTTGACCCATTCTCGGGAGAGAGAAGGATCGGAGCCTCAGGCAATTTCTCCTCTGCTGTCTCTGTAGAAAATGCGAATGGCTTCGACCACGCACTCATCGCGGCACTCACTCCAGCTCTCGCACGCCAGAAGTATGTTGTCCCCTCTATCAGCCCGGCAATCTCAACCGATGTTGAGTCAACAACAAGTACTGTATCCACTTTGTCGAACGCTCCGTCACGCCCCACTTCAATCTCGTAGAAGATTGCCCCCTCTACACTATCCCAAGTCAGAAGAAGATCAACAGGAAGTTCCGCTGCCTTATCAATTGGAGTTAAAAGCTCGGGGGCAATAAGGCCAACCACCGTATCCTCTGCCGCCCTGAAGGTCCACGTCTCCGACCACGGACTCTCGGTTTCGTCGTTTGCAGCTTTGGCTCTCCAATAGTAGAGCATACCTGATTCGAGCGTTGAGAAGATTGCCCCGGTAGAATCTTGAGCATAGGAGGTCAGCGTCAGTGAATCGAAATTTTTGTCGAGAGCAACCTCAAGAGTGTAGTTGACCTTCTCTCCCGGTACATCTCCCCATGAGAAGTTCACCTCTTTTGTGTGTCCCTCTGAACCATTCGCAGGGGCGAGAAGTCGTGGTGCTAATAGTGGGTCGGGCTTGCGATACTCGGTTGTGAAGGAGACATACCGCGACCACTCTGCCGGTCCAGCCCCTGCTGTAGTTGAGCGAACACGCCAGAAAATTGTCGTCTCATTTTCGAGACCTGAAAGTGTATGTGTCGTTCCCGACGTAGAAACAGTTACTGCTGCCCCACTAACAAACTCGGGATCGTTGGCATACTCCACTTCATATCCTGTTGCCCCTTCAACAACGCTCCAGACTAAGGGGACTGTCGTGGGAACTTCCGTTTCGCCGTCGGCTGGTGAAATTGGCTGAGCAATGCCACGGTCAGATTTGGTTTTAAATGTTTGCGCTGCGGACCAGTCTGTGGCTGGCTCTCCACTTGCGTCCAATCCACGCACGTGCCAGTAGTAGGACGTTGCGTATGCAAGGTTTTTCACCTCAATCTCAGAGTCCTCTCCTATTAACCCTTCTACATCTTCAAAGTCTGGATCGGTTCCATACTCAACCTCGTAAGCTGATACGGAAGTAAGTGCCCTCCAGCCGAGCGTCACGTTTATTGGTTGATTTGATGCTCCCGTTGGAGGCATGTTCGGCACTGGCTGCCCTGTTGCTGTGGCAACGGCACAAACCAAAAGTCCGGCGAGAAGGTGTAGCATTTTTTTCATGATCGTATCCCTTTCTATGTTGTGAAAACAGTTCCTGTTCAACAGAGTTCTGGTCACTTTGCGCGACCGGGATACAATGTAAAGTTGAGTGGAAACGGTAGTCCAATCTGTCGACCACCATTGAAAGGAAAGATTGGTAGTTGAAAGTTTTCTCGGCCACGGTTGGGGTTGAGGTTGGCCACGGATAGGGGAAAAAGGCGTTTTTGCGCAAAAATCAAGGCCATTTATCTGTCGACAGGAAGTGCCCTTTATACTGTTGGACGAAGAAATGCGAGATGATCCGAAGGCAATGGGTTGCTGGAAATCGCAACATCCGATTCTACGAATCTTGCCTGATTCTTCTCAGTGCAATCTCTCACCCCTGCCCCTCTCCCAAAGTTTGGTCAGGTATTCCGAGAGTTTTCGTGGTGGGAGAGGGGAGCCGAAGCAGTGAGTCTCACTACACCCGACTGGAAGTCGGGTGTGAATAGCAAACTCGCAAACTGACTGTCTGCGTGTATAGATAGGGGTAGACACCCTGATCGAGATAGATGTGGAGTGATTTTAAAGTTGAAGAGTTCGACGTTGTCTATTGTGGGGGGAATATTCCTGCTAACAGTTACTGAATTCCCTCCTCCAACCTCCCAATCTCATCTCTGATCTCCGCCGCCTTCTCGAACTCTAAATTCTTCGCGGCCTCCTTCATCTGCTGGCGCAACGTCTCGATTAGGTCTCTCTTTTGATCGTCGCTCATGTATCGGAACATCGGTTCTTCTACAAGTGAGAGTGTCGATTTCTTCTCTGCATCGGCTCTCTTTCTGTCACGACTTGCCTTCACGTCGGCAATTGCGGTCGATTCCATGATCTTCTCGCGTGACTTCCGAACTGTGCGTGGAGTGATATTGTGCTCGCTGTTGTACTCAATCTGCAACTCTCGGCGACGGCGACTCTCCCCTATCACAGCATTCATCGAGTCGGTCATTTTGTCGGCGTACATAATTACCAATCCTCGCTCGTGGCGTGCTGTCCGGCCAGCAGTCTGCATCAACGAACGTTCGCTCCGGAGAAATCCTTCTTTGTCGGCGTCGAGAATTGCGACAAGTGAGACTTCTGGAAGGTCGAGTCCTTCGCGGAGAAGGTTGACGCCGATCAAGACATCGAACTCTCCCAACCGGAGATCACGCAGAATCTCTACACGTTCGAGCGCATCGATCTCCGAGTGAATGTATTGCGTCCGAATGTTCAGGTCGATCAGATATTCGGCAAGGTCTTCGGCCATCCGCTTGGTTAACGTAGTCACCAGCACCCGCTCCTTCTCTTCATCTGACTTCTGTACTCGATCCCGAATCTCAGCAATCAGATCGTCAATCTGGTTCTTCACCGGACGCACTTCAATCAACGGATCGAGCAATCCGGTTGGTCGAATGATTTGCTCCACAATCACTCCTCCAGACAACTCAAGCTCGGCGTCGGCTGGAGTTGCACTCACGAAAACACCCTGCCCAATCCGCTCCATAAATTCTTCAAACCGAAGAGGACGATTGTCCAGAGCAGAAGGAAGACGAAAGCCATGCTCTACGAGAGTTAGCTTTCGTGCCCGATCTCCGTTGTGCATCCCCCGTATCTGTGGCAGTGTTACATGGCTCTCATCGATGATAGTGATGAAATCTTCAGGGAAGTAGTCGATCAACGTCGCCGGTGCTTCTCCCGGCGCACGGTTTGCGAGAATGCGGGAGTAGTTTTCGATACCGGAACAGTAGCCAAGTTCTTTCATCATCTCAATGTCGAACAAGGTTCGCTGCTCTAATCGCTGAGCTTCCAGCAGTTTATCTTGACCTCGCAGTTCCTTCAACCGTCCCTCAAGTTCATCCCGTATCTCCCCAACTGCCCGATTCAACTCAGGTCTGGTTGTCACGAAGTGCTTTGCTGGATAGATAATCACAGAGTTCAGTTCTTCCAGAACCTTGCCGGTTAATCGATCGATCTTGGTGAGCCGTTCGATCTCATCACCGAACATCTCAATCCGAATCCCTTCATCATCTTCGTAGGCTGGAATCACCTCCACCACATCCCCCCGCACCCGAAAATTGCCTCGGAAGAAGTCGACATCGTTTCTTGAATAGTGGATGTCGCTCAGTTTGTAGAGAAGGTCGTTCCGCTCGATTCGTTGTCCCTTCTTCAACTGTAAGAGGAGAGCACCGTAAGCATCCTTCGAGCCAATGCCATATATGCAGGAGACCGAGGCGACGATCAACACATCTCGCCGTCCATCCAGCAGAGCACTTGTTGCGCGGAGGCGAAGCCGGTCGATCTCATCGTTGATATTGAAGTCTTTCTCGATGAACGTATCAGTTGAAGGAATGTAGGCCTCCGGCTGGTAGTAGTCGTAGTAGCTGATGAAGAACTCGACGGCGTTATCTGGAAAGAAGCTCTTGAACTCTCCATATAGCTGCGCGGCAAGTGTCTTGTTATGACTGATAACGAGCGTTGGACGCTGAAGACGCTGGATTGTGTGTGCCATCGAAAAGGTCTTTCCCGACCCAGTCACCCCAAGCAATGTCTGAAACCGGTCACCCCGGTTGAGACCTTCAACAAGCTGTCTGATCGCCTCCGGCTGGTCGCCAGTTGGCTCGAATTCTGAAACGATTTTGAAGTCCATGCAGAGAAGTTATGAATTGAGTGTGACAAGGGGATGTCAGGAGGTTTTTCAATTGGGGATTGGGGATGATGTCGTGGCTTGAACCTGGGTCAAGCACTTCACTTCGCAAACTCTTTTCAATCCGAAATCCGCAACCCGAATTCCGAAATCAACATTTTCCCAGTCACTCTGAGGTCTGCCGAAGAGTCTCGCAGAATATGTAGAGCCAGTCGTATCGCACTACCTTTACTGCGAGATTACCTGCGGTGCTACCTTACCACAGTTCTCCCCTACTTTCCGCCTGGACCTATAATCACCAAATCTTCGACCTTGATTCCGTTCTCACTCTCTACGCTTACATCTCCCGGTATCACCAGAATATGATCGGGCATCCAAGCGTTTAGACTATCGACCATATCCCCTTTCTTGAAATCCTCGGGATGGAATCCACGCACTTGACGTTCCGGGAAGTAGGCTCCGAGTGGGGGAGCCATCCCCTGTACGGTGATGATCGGCATCGCCGAGTCAGCCCCGGAGAGAGTGCGGACGGCATCGCGGACTTCGCGTGCCTTGGTATAGGAAGGGAGTTTGATCTCCAACTGGGTGACAGCAAAGAGAGTACATGCTGTCAGGAACGCAATTGCCGACTCGCGAGCGTGACTGAATCCAGCCCGCTCAGAAAGTATGTGAAGGTAGAAGGCAAAGGCAACGGAAAAGACTGGGAACAGATACCAGCGAAGAACTAACGCAGGATTAAGTTGCGTGTAGATAATCGCCAGAACAACACCGAGTGAAACGAAGAGACTCCCACGCTTCAAAACTTTCTGCCATCCCCAAATGATACCAACAACAATCCCTACCAATAACAACATCTCGATAGGTGAGCCGGTCCACTTCCACTCGATCATCTCGCGGAAAGTTGTGAACCCGTCAACATTTGAGTCGAGTCGGAAGAGTGCGATGTAGGCTTGAAGTGCGTAGGACTTCAACAACCCAAGTTTCAAAACGCCAGCAGGCCATATCACCAACATGAACCCGACAAGCCAAGCTAAGTCAACGAACCGAACCTTCAGGTGTGCCTTCCACTCCTTTCGCTTCTTCCAGAGAGTAAAAATTCCCCACAGGAAAAGCATTCCATTCAGGAAGAGACTATATTCCACACTACAGAGAGCAACGGCGAGGAAGAAGAGGCTCACCCGCTTGATCCAGACCTTTGAACGGTCACCCTCGTAGGCATACCAAGCAATTGCCATTGTCGTCAGGGCAAGTCCGAAGGGAACGTGCATGTTGAAGCCACAAGCGGAGGCGACCCAGTTTGCCGAAGCGGGAATGAGAACAAACCAAGGTGTGAAGAGTGATTCTTCCTTCAGCGAGAGAGCAGCAAGGATCAGAATCCAGAGAATTATTAACCCAAATGTTCCAAAACGGAGTTGGTTCTCTGGTGGCATATCGGGTGCGATAGCCTTCGTTATCATCGGGTGGTAGAAGGCAAAGGGAGGATGGTAGTGGCGGTAGAATGCGGAACTTCCCCGCGAGCGAATCATCTTCGACATTTCACTTCGAGCAATCTCCCCTCTCACAGCCTTGATGCCAGTCTCGATGAATTCGATTGTCGGCACGTCGTCGGCATCCATCCAGTTGTTCCAAAATCCGTTGCGGATTGCCTGATAGTAATCCCCCTCGTCATAGATAAGGCTTCCCTGATCGTAATGCGTGAAGGCATTGAACAGAGTGAAGCCGATAGCAGTTAGTGAAAGCAATATGACGCGGAGCCTATGAGACATTTAGAACGATTGCGGATTCTTGATTTCGGACTGCGGATTGTGTGGCCGTATTCCCAAATTTATGTCAGTTTGATCTTCCGAAATGCGAAGACACACATCTTCAGCAAAATCCAACCATGCTTAAAGCGACTGATGCTCGTGTCACCATAGGTTCGTGCACGATAGCGAATTGGAACTTCAACGATTTTCAAGTTGAGTTTTGCTGCACCGAAGATCAGGTCGAAATCACCAAACGGATCGAAGTCGCCAAAGTAGTGCCGGTTAGCCGCTAACTTCCGGTAATTCTCCCGCGAGATCACTTTCGTTCCGCACAGCGTATCCTTGAAGCGCTGCTCTAATAGATAGGTAAAGGCTCTACTGAAGAACTTGTTCCCGAGAGTGTTGAGAAAGCGCATCGCCTCCTTCTCCATCGGGTAGACAAGTCGTGTGCCGTTGATGTACTCCCCTTTACCGGAGGTAATCGCCTCGTAGAACTTTGGCAGGTCTTCTGGTGGTACGGTCAAGTCAGCGTCGAGAATCATTAGAATGTCTCCCTTCGCCAAATCGAATCCTTTCCTGACAGCATCCCCTTTCCCCTTTCCATCTTGGGTATAGGCTGCGATGTCGAGGTCAGGGAAGTTCTTCATCTGTGCTTGTATCTCATCCATCGTCCCATCGGATGAGTGTCCGTCAACGAAAATAATCTCCGTGTGTGTCCCCATCATTGGAACGCGACGGAGTGCCGGCTCGATGTTCCCCTTCTCGTTGTGTGTCGGTATTAAAACCGTTACCGATTGCTCTGTTCGATGTTCTGGTTGCGGTGCTAACCGTGCGGAGACAAATTCAACAAGGCTTAGTCGCCAGAAGAAGGGAAGATTTGCCAGAACGTAGTTGCAAAGCTCTGCAATCAGTGGGATGTAGATCGGGCAGAGAACTTTAAAGTTTTTCCTAACTACATCGAAGTCTGCAAGGTGGAGCAAGTTGGCAATGTCTTCTGGTGCAAGCCACGAAGCGTAAGGCTGTCGCTTCTTCATTCCGAGCCGCTCAGCTAAGCGAATCAGAGGTTGCCAGAGAGCACTGTAGTGAGTAATCATCAAGCGTGTACCGGAGTGGCAGATCGCACGAATTTGTTCGAGCTTTGTCTGAATATCACTCCAATAACCGATCACGTTTGAGAGGATCACAACGTCGAACTGCTCATTGAGTGTGGCAGGATCGACCCCAACCAAAACTTTGACATTTTCTCCTAAAAAGGAACGCCACTCGGCAGCCTCTTCTTCTGTTGTAGCAATCGCCGTACACTTCTCTGGATTCAACCGATAGGCAAGGCGTAACGCATCATCCCCAACGATGAGCACGTTAGCTCCGGGCGGAAGGTAGAACCCCAGATAGTTTGCTATCAGTTTCCGGTAATACCGTTTAAAGATACCGGGCTGTGGCGGTTGTCCGTTGGAAGTAACTACTTTCTGACTCATCAAGCCGGTTGTCTCCCTTCCTGGAACCATCTGTACGCGCTTGCGATACCTTCACGCAAGGCGATCTTCGGTCTCCAGCCTAAATTATTAATACGCGAGGTGTCGAGCAGTTTTCTGGGTGTTCCGTCGGGATAGTCGGTGTTGAAGATAATCTCTCCACTGAAGCCGACAACGTCGCTGATAAGGTGTGCAAGCTCTGCAATCGAAATATCTTCTCCCCACCCCACATTTACTGTCTCTCCCTCTGAATAATTTTCCATTAAGAAGATAGCAGCGCCAGCACAGTCGTCAACGTGGAGGAATTCCCGCCGTGGCGTACCACTCCCCCAGACTTCAACGCTCGGAGCACCCGACTCCTGAGCATCGTGGAACTTCCTGATAAGTGCTGGCAGGACGTGGGAGGTCTTCAAATCAAAGTTGTCGTTTGGACCGTAGAGATTGGTCGGCATCATCGAGATGAAGTCTGCACCATACTGCTCACGCAGATACTGGCAGGCTTTCAGTCCAGCAATTTTGGCAATCGCGTAGGGTTCATTTGTTGGCTCAAGCGAACCGGTGAGGAGATATTCTTCTTTAATCGGCTGCGGAGCCATTTTCGGGTAGATGCAAGAGGAACCGAGAAAGAGAAGTTTCTTCACCCCGCTCTGGTGAGCAGCAGTAATGATGTTCGTCTGGATTTGAAGGTTGTCGAGAATAAAGTCGGCCTTGTAGGTGTTGTTAGCCTGAATCCCACCAACCTTCGCCGCAGCTAAGAAGACATATTCCGGCTTCTCTTCGTCGAAGAACTTCTCAACGTCTGCCTGACGCCGCAGATCGAGTTCGCTCCGATCACTCGTGATAAGGTTTTGATACCCTTCACTCTCCAACTTCCGCTGAATAGCCGAGCCGACCATTCCACGATGTCCTGCGATATATGTACGGGAAAGAGAATTCAAAATTCAAAATTTTTACTTTAGGCTGTTTGTAGTGAGACTTTGCTCAGCAACCTTTCCTATGTATGAGAACCATCAACAGTAACCCAACTGAGTCAAGCCTACAATGCAAAACCAAGCCTTCCTCCCCTTTTGAATTTTGCATTTTTTAATTTTGAATTCTTCCACCCTCTCCCCTTTTGAATTTTGCATTTTGAATTGACCCCTAATGTTCTGCTTCGGTCGGCACTTTTCCGCTCAACTGCCGGTCGAGCGTTTCGATGTCGGCTTCCACCATGATCTTCACCAGCTCCTTGAACTTCACCTTCGGTTCCCAGCCAAGTTTTTCCTTCGCCTTACTTGCATCACCTATTAAGAGGTCAACTTCAGCCGGACGGAAGTACTTTGGGTCGATCTCCACGAACTCCCACGGATCGAGTCCAACATGCTTGAACGATTCTTCTAAAAACTCCCGAACGCTGTGTGTCTCACCGGTTGCAATCACAAAATCGTCTGGCTCATCCCCCTGCATCATCATCCACATCGCCTCGACGTAGTCGGGTGCATATCCCCAGTCACGCTTTGCGTCGAGGTTGCCGAGAAAGAGTTTTTTCTGCAACCCAGCTTTGATGCGTGCAACGGCACGGGTGATTTTCCGGGTCACAAACGTTGGTCCACGCCGTGGTGACTCGTGGTTGAAGAGAATCCCGTTGCAGGCATACATCCCATAGCTCTCGCGGTAGTTCTTCGTGATCCAATAGGAGTAGACTTTTGCGCAGGCATAGGGTGAACGAGGGTAGAAAGGTGTCGCCTCACTTTGTGGTACTTCAAGTACCTGACCATACATCTCACTTGAGGAGGCTTGGTAGAACCTGGTATCAATCCCGGTATCCCTGATTGCCTCAAGTAGACGAACAGTTCCGAGTCCAGTAATCTCGGCTGTATACTCTGGAATATCGAACGAAACCCGCACGTGACTCTGCGCCCCGAGGTTGTAGATCTCGGCTGGCTTTATATCCCGAAGAATCTTGTTGAGCGAGGATGAGTCGTTCAGGTCGCCGTATATCAGCTTCAACCGAACATCCCGCTCGTGTGGATCTTTGTAGAGGTGATCGAGCCGTTCGGTGTTGAACGAGCTGGAGCGGCGGATGATTCCGTAGACCTCATACCCCTTCGCGAGAAGGAGTTCAGCCAGATAGGAACCATCTTGCCCAGTAATTCCGGTTATCAGTGCTTTCTTCATAATTCGACAGAATTTCGTCTGTAGAACCGTAATAATACCGAAGATTCCCCGAACCGGAAGGGGAATTTGGGATGCACTTTGTTATCCCTAACCTTTCATAGTGAAATACGATGCTGCGAGAAGAGCTTGATTAGTGTCGCACAAGAGTTTTTTAGAGAAAGCGCAAGGAGCTTCTTATCCTCACAATCTCTCGCAACATCCACCATAGCCCCCTCATCGACTCCTCGTATCTTTGTCGTTTCTCAATCATGTATCAACTATAACAGACCGGATCATGCCGATCACAAATCCAGATTACTACGATGTGAATGCTCTCCTGAGTGAAGAGGAGAGATTAGTTGGGGAGACTGTCCGCTCGTTTGTGGACGAGGAGATTCTCCCGATTATCGAAGAACACTACCAAGCTGGAACGTTCCCTATGGAAATCGTGAAGCGGTGTGGCGAGTTGGGCATTTTTGGGGCGACGATCCCCGAAGAGTATGGTGGTGGTGGCATGAATTCTGTGACCTATGGCATTATCAACCGCGAACTTGAGCGGGGAGATTCTGGAATTCGGAGTGCTGTTTCGGTGCAAAGTTCGTTGGTGATGTATCCGATCTGGCAGTACGCAAACGAAGATTTGAAGCGTGAGTGGCTTCCGAAACTCGCCTCCGGGGAGGCTATCGGCTGCTTCGGATTGACGGAGCCAGACTTCGGTTCTAATCCTGGTGGCATGATTACAACGGCTGAGGAGACCGACTCCGGCTATGTGTTGAACGGTGCGAAGATGTGGATCACGAACGGAACCCTCGCCGACATCGCCGTAGTTTGGGCAAAGCTCGACGGGGTGGTCCGTGGCTTTATGGTAGAGAAGGGAACACCCGGTTTCTCAGCACCGGTGATGAAGAACAAGCACTCACTCCGCGCCTCGGTAACGAGCGAGCTTGTCTTCCAAGACTGCGAGATTCCGAAGACACACATCTTTCCAGAGATCAAAGGACTGCGTGGCCCCTTCTCCTGCTTAAATCAGGCACGCTTCGGTATTTCGTGGGGGGCAATCGGCGCGGCGATGGCCTGTTATGATTCCTCGGTAGAGTACTCCACATCCCGCATTCAGTTCGACGATCCAATTGCCCGCTTCCAGCTTGTGCAGAACAAACTTGTCTGGATGTTGAACGAAATCACGAAAGCGCAGCTTCTGAGCTACCACCTCGGCAGAATGAAAGATGCCGGCACGTGGCGACCACAGCAAGTCTCGATGGCAAAGCGGAATAACGTCTGGATGGCATTGGAGTGTGCCCGCACTGCACGCGACATTCACGGAGCAAACGGCATCTTGAGCGAGTATCCGATAATGCGCCACATGGCGAACCTCGAATCGGTAAAAACATACGAGGGGACACACGACATCCACACCCTCATTATCGGAAATGACATTACTGACATTCCAGCATTCACGTAGGGGCGAAAAACGTTTCGCCCCAAAATCTCTCCCAAAACTACAAATGGAGCTACCAGAGCATGAACGTTCAAATCATACGAATTCGAGAAGGATTCGACGACCTTCCACTTCCATCCTACGCAACTGATGGAGCGGCGGGAATGGACCTCCGGGCAGCAGTGGACCGGCCAATAACGTTAGCTCCGGGAGAGCGTGCATCGGTTCCAACCGGCATCGCAATTGCTCTCCCACGTGGGTTTGAATGCCAGGTACGTCCACGAAGTGGGTTGGCGATGAAACATGGCATCTCGATGGTAAACAATCCGGGAACAGTCGATGAAGATTATCGTGGTGAAATCGGTGTCCTCCTGATTAATCACGGCGAAGAACCCTTCACGATTGAGCGTGGAGAGCGGATTGCTCAGATCGTGATCGCTCGATACGAGCGCATTACCTGGGAAATGGTCGGCGAGCTACCGGAAAGCAATCGTGGCAGCGGAGGATTTGGAAGTACTGGAAAATCGTAAGCTAAAGGAAAGGTTGAGGATAGTTTCTAAAATAGATACTCCCCTCTCGAAACGGCATCATTAAGGGATAGTGGAGGCAACAGGTACAGTATGATATGCAGGCTGAGAATCGTTGTCGAGTGATTTTTCTTTCACGATCGATTCCTTGTCGAGACCTCCTCACTCCCACTTTTGAATTTTTCCTTTTGAATTTTGAATTCTTCTTCACGTGTCGACTTTATCATAACCTGATATAGCATATTCGTATTCAGCAACCTTCTCGATTGTCCAGACCTTTCCCCTCCCCTATCTTACTACCACAAATGTCAGAAGAGAACCAGCATATCAACCGGTCGGCAAAATCTGATCCGTCCAACTCGTCACAGAGTTCGGAGCAGATCGGAAGAGAACCGTATGTTTCCCCCAGCCCAACACTTGGGTTGCGAGGCATGTTGCGTGAGGACCTGCGTCCACAGGAACGCTTTGCGATTATTGGTGGGTTCGGGCTTCTCGGCTTGCAACTCTACACAATAGTTAGTAGTGGGCCGATTCACCCAATCTTCCCAACTGCAGCACTGATCTTCTTCCTCTACCCATTTAGTCGTGGTGTCCTTACTCGACGGTTGATACAACTGGGACTCTTAACGTTTGGGTTCTGGATGTTTGCAAGTCTGATTGGCGTACTCTTCCCTTTTATTGTCGCGTTTGTCTTCTCCTACCTCTGTGCTCCCCTCGTCCAGAAACTTGCCGAAAGAGGGATACCGCGGTGGATCACATCACTCAGTGTCGCGCTGCTAATTGTTGGGGTCTATTCGTTGATTGGATTTCTGCTAATTCCCGCCTTTATCGATCAGTTCGATCAACTTCTCTCACTTATCAACACGATTGTTGAGGGGGCGGATGAGATTTTGCGCTCTGAGCGGATGGTTAGCTTTTTAACGAGCTACGGTGTTTCCAAGTCGCAGGCGGAGATGATTGTTGCCGAATACATTCAGCCGCAGATGTCGAGCGTTGCAAACGGACTATTCCACTGGCTGACCGACTTCCTTCAGAACGTCACCGGGATATTGGCTGGTCTCGCGAACCTGATTTTGATCCCCTTCCTCTCCTATTATATGACAGTCGACTTCAACCGTTTCCGCAGGTTCACCCGGACAACGCTTCTGCGGGATGACCCCCGCTATGTCTACTACCTTCGGAACGTGGACAAGATTGTGAACGCCTACATTCGTGGAATTTTTCTCACGTCGAGTCTTGTTGGAACACTTGCCGTCGGCGTTCTGACTATCTTCGGAGTTCCTTACGCTCTGGTGCTGGGTGTCCTCACGGGACTTTTCAATTTGATTCCGACGCTCGGAATGTTTCTGAACCTCGGTGTGGCAATTGTTATCTTTCTCCTCGTCCCCGGAGATTTCTTGTATAATACAGCCGTGATGTCGGGAACAATTTTAGGACTTCACGCCCTGAACGCAAATATGATTGAGCCAAGAATTCTCGGCGCTCGAGTTGGAGTTCACCCGGTTCTGATTATTGCATCACTCTTCATCTTTGCCTATTTCATGGGGTTTGTCGGTCTGTTGATTGCGGTTCCCACAACGGCCGTTGTTCTGATGTTCCTAAAGGAGTGGTATAATTCAACCCTCACTCCAACTGCGGTTTCGCCAGAACAGTATGCAAGCATTCTCGAGAAACGAAAGGCAGAGTAGGAAAAACGAAGACCAACTACCATGATCTTTGCCAATTGGTTGGGGAAGCGGTAGTCTGTTCACGACTCATAGTCCCCCCAACTCATAGCGGGGAGAATTGATATGGAAACTGGGTAGGAAGCGGCTTGAAGCCGTTTTCTCCTCTACTGAGACTCTCTTGCACCCCGATGAATTGGGGTGTTAATCGGAGTTGATGATTATCTCATTGATTGTTCATTATTGTTGGGAGTAAGTGTATCATAGAAATGGAAACAACTCTGCCAGTTTCAAACCAAGAAGAAAATGCAGAACCGCTGAGCGGTTCATGTTTTATTGTTGGTGCTCCAATTGAGGAGCGAGATGATATAACCCAGCGAGGGATTCGCACACTACAGACCGCCGACCTTGTAGTGACATCCAATGAACAATATGCGGCCAGTCTGCTGAAGCGATTTGCCCTATCGAAAAAACTTCTCGGCATTTCTGAGGAGATTGCCGATGATGTGATCGACATGGTTAGGTCGAAGTTGCGTGAGGGGAAGCGAATCGTGATTCTCTCGGATCCCTCCTTCCGATTCAGCAACTCACTCTCGCACTTGATTCAAACAATCCGTCAGGCTGGGCTTGAGCCACGAGTAGTTCCGGGAGTAGATTTGATTGCAACGGCACTCGCTATGTCTGGGTTTGATTCCCAATGCTACGCGGTTGTCGGAGCAATCCCTACACGACGCGAGGCTCGCGTAGCTTTTGCTGAGTTGTTGGTTGAGAGAACCGAAACATTAGTTCTTCCGGGAGGAATGGCTCGGATTCTCCCTTCGCTGGCAACACTCGCTGACGTAATGCCGGAACGGGAGGCAGTTCTTGTTCTACGCCCCACTGTTCCGGGAGAAAAGATTCTCCGAGGTCAACTACGACCCATTTATGAGGGGTTTATTGGCAAGAAATTCCAAGGAGACTTTGTTGTCATTTTAGCCCCGCTTGTAACCGAGGAAGAAGAGTTTGAGGAGATAGAAACGAACATTGTTGCTCCCAAGATTCAAGACCATGAGAGTGAGGCAATAGAAGCGCCCCTCCTCCCTTCAGAGGTGACCGACCAACAGAAAGAAGAGAGTGAACCTGAATACTATCAAGAGAGGAAATCAGAGATATGATACAGCAAGGAGATAAAGCCCCCAACTTTTCAGCACAAGATCAGGAAGGGAACGTCCACACCTTAGCAGATTATGCTGGGAAACAACTGGTACTCTACTTCTATCCGAAGGATATGACCTCGGGTTGTACCGTTGAAGCATGTGATTTCCGTGATAACCTTGCCCGGGTCAAGAATCACGGAGCCGAAGTCCTCGGCGTTAGTCCTGACTCAGTGAAGAGCCACGCGAAGTTTGTTGAGAAAGAGTCGCTTAACTTCTCGCTTCTGGCTGATGAAGAGAAGGAAATTGTCACCGCCTACGGTGTTTGGAAGGAGAAGAGCATGTACGGCAAGAAGTATATGGGGGTAGAACGGACAACATTTATCATCGGCGAAGATGGGACGATCAAGAAGATATTTCCGAAGGTTAGTGTGTCGGGGCATGTCGACGAAGTGATCGAAGCACTCAGCCAATAGAATGAAGCGAGGTAACAGGGAATGGAGTTGATCGACACACACGCCCACATCTACGATAAGCGATTTGGGGAAGATTTCGAAGAGATGTTAGGACGGGCTGCCGAAGTGGGAGTATGCACAATTATCTCGCCAGCAACAGAACCGGATGATTTTCCGAAGTTGTCCACGTTGAAGGAGCGATACCAATCGGTTGAAATCGCACTGGGCACACACCCCCACAGCGCGGCAAAAGTGAGTGATCGGGACCTTCATCGGCTTCCTGAAATTGTCGGTGAGTGCAAAGCGATTGCCATTGGGGAAATCGGTTTGGATTATTACTATGACTTTGCACCGCGAGATCGACAACAGAATGTCTTTCGGCACCAGTTGAAAGTGGCAAAGGAGCTTGATCTCCCGGCGGTGATTCACAATCGAGAGTCGGACGAAGATTTGCTGAGAATCATTGAAGAAGAACAGGATGGATCGCTCCAATTTCAACTTCACTGCTTTAGCAGTAGTTCCGAAGTCCTGCAACGTGCTCTGAAGTTGGGGGCAATGATTTCGTTTACAGGAAATATCACCTTCAAAAAATCGACTCTCGATGCCTTAGTAGCAGAAGTTCCAGATGATAGGCTGATGATTGAGACAGATTCACCATATATGACACCGGTTCCGCACCGGGGTAAACGGAATGAACCTTCGTTCGTCGGTCGCGTGGCCGAAAAAATTGCGGAGATCCGAAACGTACCAACAGAAACGATAGCTCAGATGACCACACAGAACGCACGACGATTCTTTGCCCTTCCACTCCTGATCTTGATCGCAATCTGCTCTTGCAGCTTGTTGAGAGTGCAAGCACAAACCCCAGAACCAACAACGGCCATCGACACAGTCAGGCAACGAGGCCCGTTCGACAAACTGATAGGCATCGGCCCACACTTGACATCAACCACCTTCATTATCGATCGGGTAACGCAGACGAGTAGTTTGTCCCCCGGTCTTTGGTTCACAGTCTCACCACTACAGCCTCTCGGTTTCGATCGATTGCAGTTCGATTTTATCTACACACCTGCTCGCGTAGATATTTTTCCCGACCAAGCCTCAGATTCGGTAATCAAAAATAAATTCAGCACCGGTAACGACTGGGATACGAACTTGGTAAATATCCACAACTCGTACAATTTCCTGCTTCGATTTAACTGGAATCCCAAATCCTTTATCAACTTTCACGCATCATTTGGCTATACCCTCTTCTACAACTCCTATGGGGTCGATAGAATTTTGGCAACTGGTGCTGGGGATACTTCAATCCAACGGTATGATGAGCTTGAGTCGGGAATCGGGGGTGGACTTGGCTTGACAATGAATCTGGAAACCCCGTTCGGCATCGTTGCTCCCACAGTTGAGCTTCACTATTCACAGATTCTTGGCGACCGCAAACTGACACTCTTCCACGGTGATACGTATGCGGTAACCCAGAGCCGGATTGGGATCATCTTCTACCCGAAGATCAGCGAATTCCTCGGACTACAGGTTCCGTAACTATGAGTGGGGAGAATCTCTCAAAAGTCGTTATCGAGATCGACCATCCGGTGGCTGTGAACGAGCTGACCCGAATGCGCGAGGAGACCTGTTCTCCACGTCTGTTTCGCGAAGCAATGCGCCGACTTTCCCAACTGTTAGCTGTCTACAGCAGCACGAACCTCCCACTATCGGCAACCAGCGTAATGACACCAACAGGTCTGCCCGCCTCTGGAGGACTTCTTCAAGAGCGAATTGTGCTGATTCCGATACTGCGGGCTGGACTCGGGATGGTTGACGGTTTCTTGGATGTTCTCCCCACAGCCGAAGTCGGCTTTCTCGGCTTGGCTCGCGACGAGGAAAGTTTACTCCCTACTGAGTATTATCGGAAGTTCCCTCCCCAACTCGACGAGGCTTCTATTTTCCTACTCGATCCGATGTTAGCAACCGGAGGGAGTCTCGGAGCCGCCCTCCACTCACTAAACAACGTCGACTCCTCTCAAATCACGATAGTTTCGATTATCTCAGCACCAGAGGGGATTGCCTCGGTTCACTCATCTTTTCCAAATGTCAAGATTGTCACGGCAAAGGTTGACGAAGCACTGAACGAGGAGGGCTTTATCATTCCCGGCCTTGGCGATGCTGGAGACCGACTGTGGAACACAGAGTAAAGGCTTACGATCTTGTGGTTGAGCTTGGTGAGCAGCTCGGGCTTTCTGAAGAGCAAGTTCTCTCCTTCTTCACCGACTCCCCTCTCGATTTTCCGATCTACTTCGCAAGTCGACTCCCATTCTTCGTCGACAGGTTTGGTATGGTCGGTATCACCATTCGGGGTAAGGTTTGGCTGTTAAACAAGGCGCGAAACGGTCATCCAATTTTTCTCCTCTCTTTAGTCCGCCACGAAGCTGAGCACGTTGCGCAACAGCGAAGAGAACCGATACTCTTCTATCCTCGGTATTTCATCTCGTGGCTTGGGAATTTTTTGATCCCATTCCCGTCAAAAAAACTCCGCCAGTTCAGGAAGCGATTCGGGCATCGACATGCTGCTTACCGAGCGATTTCGTATGAGGTTGAGGCATATCGTGTGGGAGATTCCTTAGCTGAACGATTACGAAAGGTTTGAGGCGAGAGTGCCGACCTCATTGATGATCTTTGACCACGTATTGAGCTACCTTCAACGAACACCTCGATTGGAGGTAATGTGAGTCTGTATCAAGACTGACTGCTCCGAATCTATTATCCCAACCTTTTGAATTTTTACTTTTGAATTTTGAATTCCTCCTCTATCCAATACGTTCACTTCAATTATTGCTCTGATTTGCGTTAAGATATCCTCCCAAATCACTTCAAGTGCCGACTTTCTTTCCTTCTAAATTGAATATTCTTGTACGCGGCTTGTTTGGGGAGAGGGGATTCAGGATATTTGTACTGTTTTTACAGGCAGCCCAGCACCAAGAGGCTGCACTAACGTCCAACCGCATCCGGAAATCGACTGCCAGTGCTCGGATTTTTTTCCAACGACATCGCTATTGACCTCGGAACCGCCAATACCCTTATCTGGATGAAAGGGAAGGGAGTGGTGCTGAACGAACCGTCAATCGTCGCGTTCGACAGAACGACTAAGAAGATTGTTGCTATTGGGCACGAAGCTCAGGCGATGATCGGAAAGACACATAGAGATATTAGAACAATCCGCCCGTTAAAAGATGGTGTGATTGCTGATTTCGAGATCGCCGAGGGGATGCTTCGGGCATTCATTCGGAAAATATCTCCGACGTGGCAGCCAGCACGTCGCATTGTTGTCTGCGTCCCCTCCGGTATCACTGAAGTGGAGAAGCGGGCGGTCCGCGATTCCGCTGAACATGCCGGAGCAAAAGAAGTCCACTTGATTGCCGAGCCAATGGCAGCCGCCATTGGTATCGGACTCGACGTAGAGGCTCCGGTTGGAAACATGATTATCGACATCGGAGGGGGAACTACCGAGATTGCAGTGATTGCACTGAGTGGCATCGTGAACGATGAGTCGATTCGGATTGCTGGCGACGAGATGACAAACTCGATTGTTCAGTACTTCAAGAAGAACCACAATATCCTGATTGGTGAGCGAACTGCCGAGGCAATCAAGCACCAAGTGGGAAGTGCAATGCCACTTGCCGAGGAGATTCAAGTAGAAGTGAGAGGTCGCGACTTGGTTGCCGGAGTTCCGAGAATGACGACAGTCACGAGTGCGGAGATTCGTGAGGCGTTAGCAGAACCGATTCTGGCAATTGTTGAAGCGGTAAAGCTCTCGCTGGAACGGACTCCCCCGGAACTTTCAGCAGATATACTCGATCGAGGAATCATGTTAACCGGTGGAGGAGCACTCCTTCGCGGATTGGATGAACGTATTCGTAGAGAGACTTCTCTTCCAGTATTCGTTGCCGAAGACCCACTGACAGCAGTGGCTCGGGGAACAGGTAAAGTCTTGGAAAACCTCCCGATCTACAGTCAGGTATTGATAAAGAGCCGCCGCTACTAATCCTTTAGTTTCAACCCGGTTTATGTATCGCATCGTCGATCTGATCCTGCGCTATAAGGAGTACGCTGCGACGATTCTCCTGACAATTATCTCATTGCTGCTTATCTCTGGCGATGATGAAGGGCGTATTCGTTCTTTCAGAACGATCTCGGTCGGCATTATCGCTTCCGTGCAATCTGCCTTCGACTGGGTTCCAAATCCTTGGGCACTCGAAACCGAAAATCACGCGCTCCGGAGTCTGAACCGCGACCTTTCGCTTGAGGCAATGCGCCTTCGCGATGCTGGGGTGAAGGTTGAGGAACTGCGCAAGATGCTGGAGTTCAAAGAAAAATCTCCAATGAAATTAGTTGCAGCCGAAGTAGTCGGGAAGCCGACACTTCAGCTTCGGAACTACATTACCATTGATGTTGGCTCGGAGGATGGAGTTAAGGAGGGAATGCCAGTTATCACCCCAGCAGGTTTGGTCGGTCGCGTTGTCGGCCTCGACGACGAAAATGCGGTTGTTCTTCTGGTAATCAATGCCGACTCACGGATCGCTGCACGCACACTACAAGGGCGCAACAACGGAATCCTATTTTGGGATAAGGAAGAGAAACTTCTCCTGCGAAACATTCCATCAGTTCTCACCCAAGAAATTGGAGATACTGTCATCACCTCCGGTCTTTCATCCTTCTATCCAGAGGATATTGTGATTGGGACTGTAAGTGAAGTGGAGGAAGAACAGGGAACACTCTACCACAAGATTACAGTTACCCCCACAGTCAGCTTCGCCACTCTCGAGGAGGTCTACGTTGTCCTGTTCACACCCGACACGAAACGCTTAGAACTTGAACGGAAAGTACTGGAGCAGGTCGGGAGTGCCAGTGGAGGAAAACAGGAACAATGATTTCCTCAAACCGACTTATCTGGTATGCTATTGCAGCACTCTTCCTACTGCTGGCTCAGTTGAACTTGGGATTTATCTCGGTTGAAAACGTTGTTCCAGACCTTCTGGTAATCTACGTTGTTGTGGTGGCACTTCTCGAAGGACAGTTTACTGGCATCATCGCCGGATTTCTGGTAGGTGTTGCATACGACTGGATCAGCAGCGACATCGACGGAACAAATGCTTTGAGCAAGCTCTTTGCTGGGTTCATTGCTGGCTTCTTCTACGAAGAAGGGTTGGAAGTACAGGGATCGATTGGCACATTTCGGTTTCTCGGTATCACCGCTGGCGCTACTTTAGCTCACAACATTATCTACTACTTCTTCTACGTCCAGCCGGCAGACTTATCGTTCTGGAACTTCTTTCTCCGCGGAGGACTTGCCGGAGTGCTCTACACTACAGTGGTAGCAGCTATTGTGATGTTGGTTGCTGCGCGAAAAAAGAGCTGGTAGGTGAGAGGATTCTGGTGAGCAGAAGAAACAGTAAGTTCGCTGGGTTAACAGACCAGTATAGCATCTTCGATACTCTACAAGCACTTAACTCTCCGAACCCTTCTCTCCCGATGAAGCCGAAGCTCCACTACTTGTTTTCGTCTCATTTGCTTTCGACTCTTTCACTGTTGATTTCCCCTTAGACCCGGACGACGTTTCCTTCCCTTCTCCCCCTTTTCTCACATAATCAGTCAGATAGAACCCCTCACCTTTAAAGACAAGTCCGGCTCCCCCACTGACAATACGCTGTACCGCACCAGTTCCCTTCGCCTCAGCATCTTCCTCTATACATTCTGAGATTGGGCAGGTAGTTAAGGCATCCGATGTGATCGACTGAAAGTGCTCGAAGCGATGGCCACACTTCTTGCAGAGGTAATCGTACGTTGGCATAGTTTTTATCTGTGATGTTTGGCGTTATCTGTAAAGCAAGTGAGGTGCAATCGATTGAACAGCTCAGCACGAATCCCGATGATCTGCTTGAGTGAGTCGATCTGAGCAAACATAATCAAAAGGCATATCCAATACTGAGTTGAAATGCAAGGGAGAGTGGATGCCTCCAGAACCAGCGATCTGCCCCTTGATAGTCGAGTGGATTATAGACTGGGAAACCTGCTCCCAAACGAATTGGACCAGCCGGGGTTTCAATCCCAAGATTCAACCCAGTTGCAAGACCAAGGTTTTCAACAAATGTGTTGAATGTCACCAGATCCTTGTCATCGCTATAATTTCTGAAATAGGCATTCCCAACATCAACGAAGGGAACCAGAACTAACACTTCGTTGAGGCGTAGGCGATATTCTACACTCCCCTCAATCAGCCACAAGCCCCCAAGCAGCCGACGACTTTCGTTGAGAACTTCGCGGAGAATCGTGTCGGCACAAGTTCCAGCAAACTCAGCCGGTGGTGTTGTTACCAACATCTCACGTCCTCCCCATCCTCTGACACTGTTTGCACCTCCAGCATGAAACCGACTGTCGATTGGAGTGAGTGGAAAACCACCGAACTGACCGATTGCTCCACCATGCACCCTGAACGCCCAAACACTCCCCTTACTCCCCGGTAGGAAGCGTCGGTAATCAAGCTCAAACTTGACAAACCCACCAGCAAAGTCTCCGGTGAGGCCGACATCAAAACGTCCTTCGAGGTAGTATCCTTCCGTTGGAGAGAAGATATTGTTGCGATGATCCCCAAGGGCAGTAAGACCCAAGATGAAAGTATTTTCAAGCGCACTCCCCTTCTCCCGAGCATCTTGATTTGGCTTCAAGTCTGGGCTATCCCCTTGAAGCACTTGCACCCGATAAATATCGCGGGCAAGTGCGGGAATAATCTGGTCGACTAAGGCCTCGGTATCACACGTATCGGGGAGCACAACTTCTGATAAACGGGAGACCGCCTTTGCGCGGATGTATTCCTCAACGTTTGTATAACTGTTGCTCTGGTAGAGAGTGCGTGCCGAAATTGCGGTCACAATTGAAGAAGATGGAAGATGCCAACCACCGTCGATACCAAATGCGTAACGGCGAGAATTCAGGTTGACACCATTTACGCGATCTTCCACACCACGCCCAACGTTTGCGTATATGCTTAAGACATCTACCGGAAGTATTTGAGGGACAGGAACATCCAGACGCCCATCAACTCCGAACTCAATCTCGTCGAAGGCGAAGAGGCGAGTTTGAAACCGACCACCAACCGACCCACGTATTGCTCGCCTCAGAATGTTCTTGAAAGTAGTTCTACCGGCGACACCACCGGCAAAAACCGTTTCATCTGTTCTATCCGAGAGGCTCAACTCCAACGACCCCTCTATTTCTCGTGAATCGTTGAGCGTATAGGTGATCTCCATGTTGAGCGTATCTCCCACACGACTCTGCGCCCCTTTGTTAATCGAGACAAGGTCAAATATGAGAAGTCGGTAGAGGTCGCGCTTGCTGTCGTCGACTGTTGATTGGTTATACCATTCACCCGGTTTATACCGCAGGCGACTCTGGATAATACTCTCCTCAACAGGAGGAGAAGCACCTGTTGTATCAACCGGGATGTGAGTGATCGTGGTGGTACCAAAACGATAGCGTAAGCCGGGGGTGATGAAAATCAGCACACTATCTTGTGGTTCCTCACATCGTGGTGGAGAACAGAAGAGAATCTTTGGTGGAATACGCTCACCTGCATCTGCGTATCCATTGTTTCGGAGTATGGTAAGGGCACGGCGCAATTCCTGATCGACGTTCAGTACATCAAACGGACTACCACTCTTCAAAAACTGTAGGTCTTCAATCTTCGTTCGTAGCTCAGCCGGAATATTATTTAGCCCATCGAACCGAACTCCCCAAACTTTTGCCCGCGAACCTTCTACGATTGAATATTGGAGCCTCCCGATATTTCGGGCGGTGTCGACAGTATACTGCGCCCTCACTTCAGCTAAGTGGAAACCTCGCTCCTTATAGAGGGCGAGGATAGCTTTTTTATCCTCCTGAACTGTAGAGGTGTTAAGGTAGCGGAACTCGCTCTCCTCGCCAGCCTTTTGCTTCAGAAAAATGGCGAGCCGAGTGGAAAGTGGTAGAGCAATTCGAGCGTAGCGATCGAGATTCGAACGGTTGGTTGCGCGCGAGCGGATGCGGGCAAGAATATCGACATCAGAAACTGTGCTGTTCCCCTCAATAACCAAGTCAATCAATATCGGACGAAGCGACCGGGTAACCGGGGATTTTCCTCCTCCCCCCTGAGCTATGAGAGTAGGAAGGTTGGAAAGCAATAGAACCGCAAATATGGCGAGCGATCTCAAAAACATTCACACAGTCTCTTCGTGAAATCTGTTAGCCTACCTGAGACATACACTCAGCAATTTCTCCTCGTCGATTACTATGACCGTCCCCCTTCCCTCCTATAACAAAAAAAGCCGGGAAGAATGCTCCCGTAGGTGAAGCAAAACTTCCCGGACAAACATTCGGCCCTGCTAACGACGGGATAGTAGTTCGGCTCAATACTCAAGGTCGTAATCGCCGTCCTCGTCTTCATCAAAGTAAATATCTTCATGATTGGCAGCTTCAGGCCAGATATCCTCGATGCTCTCGAAGACTTCAGTCTCCTCGTCATCAAGTTCTTGAAGGTTTTCGAGTACCTGCATCGGAGCACCAGTTCTGTTGGCAAAATCGAGCAGTTCTTCTTTAGTTGCCGGCCAGGGGGCCTCTTCAAGATACAGTGCAAGTTCAGGTGTCCAGAGCATGATATCTTCTCCCTCTAATAATCGTTGTGTACGGAATTTCTTCTGTAGTGCTCGAAAGACTCTCTGGAAAGATTTCGGTTACAGCCTCCCAGATGATCTTGTCTTTGCCGCGAAGATCGAATTTCTGGCGATATAACACAAGAGCTTCGGCCAAGTTTCTTCCTTCCTCGCAGAGTATTGACTGATCGGCAGTTTCGGATCAATCAGCGTGAGCACCACTCAAAGCCGGAATCAAGTAGTCAGCAAAGGCTTCTCGGAACCCATGGCGCGGATTGTGTCCCCAGTCGTTTCGCGCCGCCGTATCGTCCACATCTGCTGGCCACGTATCCAGAAACGATTGGCGACTCTCGTTTACTTCGTAGCTGATCTCCACTCCCGAGAACGACTCCTTCAGAAGTGCCTCCACTTCAGCAGCGGAGGGTGCAAAGGCTCCGACATTGTAGACAGTGGTTGTTAGCACCTCACGCGAGGCAAAGAAGAGACGAAGTATGCTCTCTACGGCATCGGGCATTGTCATAAAGGGAATGCGTGTGTCGGATCGAGCAAAGCAGGCGTAGGGTTGCCCAGCAGCCGCTGCGTGAAGCATCTCTGGAACATAGTCGCTTGTTCCCCCACTCGGCACGGTGTGGGCACTTATCAACCCAGGAAACCGAAGTGCCCGGAAGTCGACACTCCACTGACTCTTCTTCTCAGAAAGTGCGCCGTAGTGGTGAGCGTAATATCTCCCAAGATGTTCGCACGAAAGTTTGTTGACACCATACATTGTAATCGGGAAGAGATACTCATCCTCCTTTACTTTGTTCGCTCTCTGCTTCGTCTCAGGATCGGGAAGTCCGTAGACAGCAATGGTACTCGGGAAAATAAACTTCACGTGCTGACCAATCAGACGAGCTTGTTCGCCAGCACTCTTCAGCAGATTCATTGTTCCACCAACGTTCACATCAAACGCTCGCTCTGGATTTCTCTCACCACTTGAAGAGAGCATCGCCGCAAGGTGAAAGAGACCGTCAATTTTGTGGTCGGAAAAAATTTGTGCGATCAACCCTGCGTCGAGCACATCACCGGTGTGGGAAGCTGTACAGAGTGCGGCAAGTTCGGGGTTAAGACCTTTCAGGTCGAGGGTGACAATGTTGAAGGAGCCCTCTTCTGCAAGGCGTCTTATCAGTCCGTGACCAATCTCACCACCGGCTCCAGTAATTAGAACGTTGTGTTGTGTGCCCATAAATTAAGTTGTAGAACGTGTTCGGTTCTGGTTGCGGAAACTGTTTGGCGGCATGCCTATTTGGAACGAAGCTCTCACCAATTTAGGTCTGGAATATTAAACACTTCGCATTGAGCACCGAGTACTCAAGGAATAATGCGAAAGCCAGAAATCACGGGAACTCCCGATAACGTCACCACGTCCACTTCTTCAACCCGCGAGCCGGTCGGTCCAATTTCAATCTGCTCGATAAAACTTCGCAGGTTTTCCTCACTCCCACTCGCCTCGATTTCCACGCTCCCATCGGCAGAGTTTCTGACTGTTCCGTTGATGTCGAAAGCCTCGGCTATATCTCGAACGAACAGGCGAAAACCGACCCGCTGCACGCGACCTCGCACTCGTATTTTCTTTCCGATAGAATTCTCCACTTTATTTACACCCCACTACTATTCCTCTCCACTCTGCCCAAGCGTAATGTCAACTGTGACAACCTGAATAGTTGTATCGCCCGGCACTCTCTGTCCCTCCTTAAATGTCAGACTCTTCCCATCCGTTCCCCACTTCGGTGCAAAGCAGATGAAGACAGATGAGTCTTCCACTTCGGTGTGGAGTGCTTGTTGAGTTTTCCCATCAGCATCGGCGACGAAGAGCGTTTTCCCCTCACACCAAGCAACTTTGCTACTGTCGGGGGAGTGAACTTTCGTGCTTGGAAAGGAAATCCCGAGAGTATCACCAATAAAATCTTTCCCCATCCCTTTCGGACTAAGTTCATTTGCTGGGGTCTCTGAAAGGCGAAATTCCTTCTCGACTTCTTCACCTCCCCCTCCACATCCGGCGAGGATGAGAAGAGTGAAGAACAAACCAAGCGTGAGCAAATGAGTTGATTGCATAGAGCAAACTGTCCGTGTGATTGTGATCAATCCGGCGCGAAGTATACGGAGGGGGAATGGAACGGACAAGAGGTAAAAGGGGACAATATCGTGGCCACAATGATGATATACGTTGATCGCAATTTCTTCCCGTTTGACATCAGCCTTTTTTCTGACAAAGCTCAACGAGCACGCCGTTATAACTTGAGGGGTGAATGAAGGCAATCAACATGTCGTGAGCACCCTCTCTCGGGATTTCGTTAATCAGTTTTACGCCGGCAGCTTTCAGGCGATCCAGTTCCTCCTGCAAATTCTCGACTTCAAAGGCAATGTGGTGAATTCCTTCCCCACGCTTCTCAATGAACTTTGCAATTGGCGATTCATCACGAGTTGCCGCCGTTAGCTCGACAACAGCATCCCCCACAGGAAATGAGAGGATGTCGACCCCTTGCTCTTCAACTGTTTCGCGGTGAAGATTCTCTTCGCCAAATAGTGAAGCGTAGTTAACCCCCGCCTCCTCAAGCGAACGAACGGCAATGCCAATGTGGGATACTTTCATTGAGAGAATTATATCAGGTTGAGAAATGTTTTCTGCAACGATTGTGCTACAACAATGTGGCCTGTAGAGATTACCCCCCTACCATCATCTGCCGGTATACTTTGTCGGCTTCGGCAAGTTGGTCTGGCGTATTAATTCCTTGAATCTCATCGAACTGCTCGGAGCAGTAGGCGGCCACACTTTGCCCTTCGTTGAGAAGGATCGAGATAACGTCGGGGAGATAGTATTCTCCCTGCACGTTGTTATTGCGGACTTGCGGAAGTGCTCGAAGCAGGTCAGGAGACCGGAAGATGTAGACACCGGCATTGATCTCTTTCACCAGACGCTCCTCGTTGGTAGCATCTTTGTGCTCAACAACCCGCGTAACCGCTCCACTCTCATTCCGCACAACTCGACCGTAGCCAGTTGGATCGGGGGCAAGCACTGTCAGCAGAGTGCAGGCAGCCTCTTCCTCGCGGTGGAGTTGAATCAACCGCTTCAATGTCTCGCCACTCAGGAGTGGAACATCACCGGAGAGAACTAATGTATCTCCAAGAAATCCTTCCAGCTTCGGGACAGCTTGCATCACGGCGTGGGCGGTTCCGAGTTGTTCTCTCTGCTCTACAAAGTCGATTGAGCTATTAGGGAACTCCTCCTCAATCCAATTGCGAACAACCTCTCCCTTGTAGCCAACAATCAGAATTACCCGTTCTGCTCCGCAATCGTGCGCACGATCTATCACGTGAGAAATCATTGGCCGGTCACCAATGCGGAACATCACCTTCGCCCGCTCGGGATCGTTCATTCTCGTCCCCTTCCCCGCTGCCATTATCACCCCGATCAGATCAGACATACTCATACTCCTTCCCTGCAACCTGCTCGTGGGTAACTTCTACCATCTTGTTGTTGCGGTCGACGTGGACAACAGTAGGGCGGTATGCCCGAGCCTCTTCCTCACTCATCATTCCGTAGGTCATAATAATGATAAGATCACCCGGACTTCCCTTGCGGGCAGCAGCCCCGTTAAGACAGATCACCCCACTACCTGGCTCGGCTGGAATTGCGTAGGTTTCGAGCCGCTCTCCGTTGGTGATGTTGACAACTGCGACCTTCTCGTACGGAAGAATGTCCGCCGCTTCTAACAGCGTTTGGTCGATACTCAGACTTCCCTCGTAGTTGAGGTCTGCTTGCGTAATTGTTGCTCGGTGAATTTTTGCCTTGAACATGAAGCGTTGCATTACACTCTCCTGAAAAAATCAATCCCAAAAACTATCGAGGGTGGTACAAAACGGGCTGAACTTAAGAAAGTTCCGGCTGACTGACGAGCCGAAGGGGTAAGGGATTGCAGCAATAACAGGGCGTTGCAAACCGATGGGATTGGAGAAGTACGCTTAGCGAAGCCGCACGTTATCAATTAATCTCGTTGTGCCGATATAACCGGCAAAAACAGCCATTAATGGGGCATTCTGATCTGCTGGACTATCAAAAGTAGCTGGGTCAATAATATCGAAGTAGTCCAAGCGGAACTCCGGTGAGATGGCTGCTCGCATCTCCGCTTCTACGAACGCAACATCCTCCCCCTCAGCTATCAGCTCTTTGGCTCGGTTAAGTGCCCGGTTGATTGTCAAGGCTTCCCTCCGCTCACTCTCTGAAAGGTAAACGTTCCGAGAACTCATTGCCAATCCATCTACCTCACGAAGAGTTGGAATCAGCCGAATTTTTGCACTCATATTCAAGTCAGCAACCATCCGTTGTATCACCGCCACTTGTTGCGCATCTTTCTCCCCGAAGGTAACAACGTGAGGTCGCACGATGTTCAACAGCTTGCAGACGATCGTGGCAACTCCGCGGAAGTGGGATGGCCGAAACGATCCTTCGTACCGAGAGGTAATTCCCTCAACCGATACGTAGGTTGAATACCCTGAAGGATACATTTGTAGGTCGGTCGGATAGAAGAGAATATCACACCCAGCATCACGCAGTTTTGCTCCATCCCCTTCAAGGTCGCGAGGATACTTCTCAAAATCTTCACCCGGAGCAAACTGTGATGGGTTAACGTAAACCGACGCAACAACTACGTCAACATCCAACCGCAAACTTCTAATGTGGGCAAGATGCCCCTCGTGCAATGCCCCCATTGTCGGAGTAAAACCAATCTGAAGGCCACTCTCCACTCCGTTTCGCCAATCCTGAAACTCTTCAATTGTTTTGATTATCTGCATTGAGTTGTTTGAGTTGAGAGTTCGTAGAGTTCATAGAGTGGGAAGTGAGTAAGTGTCGGAGTGGGTGAGTGTAGGAGTTTGGACGAGAGATAGATATCTCTCGCCTGAATACTCGCTTCTCGTTGTTGGCTTGCTTTTCCGCATACCTTTACAAAATTCTCTTTCCCATTGCTGAGGCTACAAGCTCTGCGGCGAAGAGGGCACTTTGATTTTTTGTGTCGAGAATTGGATTGACTTCGGCAACTTCAAGCGAGCTGAGTGCTCCACGTTCTGCTATGATTTCCATTGCGAGGTGAGCTTCGCGATATGTGAGGCCACCGGGAACAGGGGTTCCAACACCGGGAACAATCGTCGGGTCGACACTATCGAGGTCGAAGCTGACGTGGATGTGATCCACACGGTCGCGCAGATATTCGATTGACTCCTCAACAACCTGATCGATCCGGAGCTTATCTACTTGGGTCATTGTGTAGGTTTTGATATTCTTCTCGCGGATGATCTGCTTTTCGCCCAGATCAACAGAACGCAAGCCGATCATTACAATGTTCTCCGGCTCCAACTTCCGAAACTCGCCCCCAACATTCGTCAGCTCTGGAACACCAACGCCAATTGAAACGGCAACCGGCATTCCGTGGATATTCCCCGTTGGAGAAGTATCTCCTGTGTTGATGTCGGAGTGTGCGTCAATCCATATCACACCGAGCCGCTTCCCCTCCTCTCGACAGTGTGCGGCAACACCTGCAATCGTCCCAATCGACATCGAGTGATCTCCGCCAAGCACAAGAGGGAAGCCACCCTCATCCAACACGCGCTTCACACTCTTAGCAAGGTTATCACACGAATCGGCAATCTGCCCGAGATACTTCAACTTCGGATTTTCAAGCGTCAGCACCTCTTGTCTGCTTACCGGAACGTCCCCCTCATCGTAAACTTCGTACCCAAGTCGCCGAATACGATTATCGATTTCAGCAATGCGAAGGGCGGACGGCCCCATATCAACACCTCTGCGATCGGCTCCGAGATCCATCGGAAAGCCAATGATGTGAACGGGCGGACGATCAGGAGTATTCATACAGACAGGATTTGTGATAGAATAACGTGTTCTTCTCAGGCGAATAACTTTTGGAGAGAGGACAAATCCTCATCTCTTCTCTCTATAAACTCTCAACTCTACGAACTCGAACCAAGCAACGATAGAATTCTCGCCAGCGTATCCTTTAACTCTTTTCGGTGAACGATGTGGTCCACGAAGCCGTGATCTTGCAGGAATTCTGAGCGTTGGAACCCATCGGGTAAACGCTTCTTAATTGTCTGCTCGATAACGCGAGGACCTGCAAAACCGATTAGCGCTCCCGGCTCAGCTAAGGTAATGTCGGCAACCATTCCGAACGATGCAGTAACCCCCCCCGTTGTTGGGTGAGTTAAAATTGTGATGTAGGGAATTTTTTCCTCAGCCAACTGCGCTAAGGCAACCGAAGTCTTGGCCATTTGCATCAGTGAGATTGCCGACTCCATCATGCGCGCACCACCACTTGCGGTGATTACTACCAGTGGAATACGCTCCTTCCGCGCTCGGTCGGCTGCGCGGGTTATCTTTTCTCCAACTACCGACCCCATTGATCCCCCAACAAAACTAAAGTCCATCACCGCGAGCGAAATACGCCTTCCCTTTACATCCCCTGTCCCTATTCGAATGGCATCGTTCAATCCAGTCTTCTTTCTGGCACGTTCCAGTTTCTCAGTATAGGGTTGTTCATCCACAAACTCCAGCGGATCAACCGAGATCATCTCGCCATCTGTCTCCTCCCACGTCCCCTCATCAATCAGAAACTCGATGTATTGATCCGAACCTATCCGCGCATGTTTTCCACACTCCGGACAGGTGTAGAGATTCTCCTCCAGTTCGCGCTTGTATATGATATACCCACAACCAGAACACTTCAAAAAGAGTCCGTCAGGAATCTCTCTCTGCTGCTGATCCTCAATGTTCTTCTTTGTTCTATTCCACCAGGCCATTGTTCAATTCAAAATTCAAAATTAAAAGTTCAAAATTATAGAGGGGGAAGTTCCGAACCGTGGTTGCTTTGTTCTGCCAACCAGATGTAATGCTCGACTGTGTTACGCTGTGAGCCGTTGGATTTTTCGTTGAACTTCTCGCTCTTTGATTGAGTGACGCTTGTCGTACAATCTCTTTCCGCGTCCTAAACCCACCTCGATTTTTAATCGCCGTCCCTTAAAATATGCAGCCAACGGAATAAGTGTTAGCCCCTTCTCGGCAGCCCGTTTGCTCAGCTTCACGATCTCTCGTCTGTGCATCAGTAGTTTGCGAGACCGCATTGGGTCGTGATTGTTGATGTTGCCATGATCGTATGGACTAATCCGACATCCCTCCAGCCATAACTCCCCATTGCGAGGAACAACGTAGGCTTCTTGTAGAGAGATATGCCCTTGCCGAACAGACTTCACTTCTGTTCCGTGCAGCATAATTCCCCCCTCTACTTTTTCAAGAATCTCATACTCGTGCCGTGCCTTCCTATTTACGGCAACCGACGTTATGATCTTTTCGTTCTCAGCCATAGTGATCGTTCAACCTAACAACAATTTCGCTTAACATCGGGAAGATAGGAAGGAAGAGGGAAGTAAGACGTGTGAAGTTGGAAGCAGTATATACCAAAGGTATTCCCAGTTACAGTGCCGAAGCGGTATATGGCACAGGTGGTTATGCTGAAAACCGTGGCGTAAATCGGCTGCGATAGAGTTATCACGCCCCCCTATTTCACGCCTGCGAGACTCTCCATTCCGCTTCGCTTCATTTAGAGCGACAGCCGGAAAATGGTAGAGAAGAACAAAGATTGTCATCCTGAAGTCTGCTGAAGGATCTCGCCGGATAAGAAACCCGCACCTATAACTCCATCACCTCTTCCTCCTCTCTCCCGGCGAGACTCTTCATTCCGATTCCATCGGGACTCAGAGTGACAACCTCAGGCTTCCGATGATGCTCAACCCTATCACCCCAAACAGACCGAAGCCATACAACGCTCCCCTCCCTATCCCCCTTTTGAATTTTGCCTTTTGACTTTTGACTTCTCTACAAACTCCGTTGTTTTCACAACGATTTCGCCATGCAGTGTTCGGTGAACTGGGCATCGATCCGCTATCTGGATAAGGCGCTTCCGCTGCTCCTCATCAAGCTCTCCAACAAGCTCGATTTCTCGCTCAATCTGGTCGATCTTCCCCCCTTCAACACCGGCTTCGCAATCGTTCTTGTGGACTTTCTCATGCTTTAGCCGCACTATTACCGCTTCCAAAGGCCACTTCTTGTGGTCGGCATACATTCGGAGTGTCATCGAGGTGCAGGCGCCGAGACTGGAGACCAAATAGTCGTATGGAGTTGGACCGGTGTTCCCCCCACCAACGGAGAGAGGTTCATCTGCAATTAGTGAGTGTCCGTTCGCTAAAATTTCTGTCCGATAGCCACTACTGCCGGTCTGCACAACCACTCGATTGTCGGCTGGGTTCGCCTCGATGCGGGCAATCTCCTCAGGTACATCAAGGTAACGCCGTGCCCACGAGGCGATTAGACTTCCGGCGTAAACCGAATCCTCCTCCTTCATCAACAGATGGTCAGCCGTATCGAGGGAGACAAAACTTTTTGGATGTTTCGCAGCGTGAAAGATGCTTGCCGCATTCTCAATACCAACTGTCTCATCAAGCGGACCGTGTAGGATGAGGAGCGCACGATTCAGTCCAGCAATCTGCTGATCCATTTTCGTTTGATCCAAGTCGTCCAAGAACTGCTTGCGGATCGTGAACTTTCGTCCGGCAAGCTCCACTTCCGCCTCTCCACGCTTTTCGATCTCATCGAGAGAACTCTTCAACAGGTGAGTGACGTGGTCGGGATTGTATGGAGCACCGATAGTGGCAACTGCCTTCACACTCTTCATTCGTCCAGCACTCTGCAAGACAGCAGCCCCCCCGAGCGAGTGGCCAATCAAGATTTCAGGCCCACCATACGTTTTGGTAAGATAATCGGCGGCAGCAACGAGGTCCTCAACGTTTGAACCGAAGTTTGTGTCTGCGAAGTCCCCTTCGCTCTCGCCAAGACCAGTAAAGTCGAACCGCAGCACCCCAATCCGCTCTCTGTTCAACGCAGCGCTGATATTGCCGACAGCGCGGAGATTTTTAGAGCAGGTAAAACAGTGGGCAAAGAGTGCCCAAGCAACAGGAGTGCCATCTACCGGGAAGTCGAGCCTTGCAGCAAGTTTCTGACCCCGTCCGTTATCGAATGCAATGCGTTGGGAATTCAAAATTCAAAAAGGAAAAATTCAAAAAAATAGACCTGTGGGGTGAACAACCAAACATCAAGAAGATGAAGTCTTTACGATGATCTCTTACTCTCCTAAATTCTTTCCTTGCGAAGAGAAAACCACGCAAAGCCGCAAAGAGGAATCTTCCTCCTTTTAAGACTCAATTTTGCCCCTTGAGTTGTCGGCAACGCTTTTGCGTGAATAATTCAGCAATGATGAGGTAGTGAGTCTCCCCTAATAGTCCTGAACGCGACCTAAAGAGCCGCGCCAAAGTAACCGCTCTTGCGAAACTTCAATTCAAAATCTCGGCTTTTGAAGTAGCGATGCCCGAAGACACACCACAGCGAGCACCCCCTCCCTCTCCCATTTTGAATTTTTAATTTTGACTTTTGAATTGACTCCCCATTGCCAACATTGCTGCCCCAACAATTCCTGCATTCACTGAGTATGCGGCAACGCGAAGTTGCACATCGGTTGCAATTGGCTGTAGCACCCGAGCGCGAAGAGTGCGGCGAGCTTGTCCGAGAAGGAACGTCTCAGCTTGGGAGAGTCCACCACCGACAATGCAGAGGTGGAGATCGCAGGCATTCAGGGCGCTTGCTAAGGCAGCCCCCAATATCCTTCCAAGTTCAGTCAGAAAATTTTGCGCGAAGATATCTCCACCTTCAGCCGCCTCGTTGATGAGTTTTGGCGTCAGTTCCTTTCCTTCGTTCATCAGTTTGTGGAGAAGAGATTCAGGATAGCGACGCATTTTTTGGCGGGCGTAAGTTGTCATGTAGCGGCTTCCGATGTAGGCCTCCACGCAGCCACGCGCTCCGCAATTGCAGATTGGTCCATTCACATCCACAGTCATGTGGCCGATCTCACCGGCTCCACCAGTTGCCCCACGCCAGATCCTTCCATCGGAAACAATACACCCTCCAATCCCCGTACCGAGCGTCACGTAAAGGAAATCTGGTTCCCCTCTCGCACTTCCGATAGTTGCTTCGGCCCAGGCAGCGACGTTTGCATCGTTTTCAACGATGAGAGGAATGGATTCGCCGATCAGGGGACGAAGGTGTTCGGAAGGGTCGATCACCTCCCAACCGGGGAAATTCGGAGGCCAACAGACCTCCTTCTGACGGTTCACCATACCGGGGAACCCAACCCCAACCCCAACAATCTCCGGATTCTTCTCAAGCCACTCAGCAATTTTCTCTCCAATTCTGCGCAGAACCGCGAGCGGTCCATGTTCTGCATCGGTAGAGTAGGCTTCTTGTGTGAGGACATTCCCCTCCTCATCAACCAGCCCGAACTTCACCGTGCTACCGCCGACATCAACGCCGAGGGCAACCTTCTGGCTCATTTATCCTCCGAAATCTTGTAGACCTCTTCTCCTTTCCGTGCCATACCAAATCGTTCACGCGCCAACTTCTCAACCTCGAGCGAATCTGTTTTCAGGCGTTCAATAGCCCCTCGCAACGAGTCACCTGTCTCTCGCTCCTGATACATATCTTCGTGTGCTTGATTATAGCGAGATTCAAGTTCAAAGCGTTTCAGGAGTCCTCGGTTGCCGAAGGTAAAAACAGCGAGTACAGGGAGTGCCACAAGAGCTATCAGCAGCAGCTTGCGTCGTGATGTTAACGCAGTTGGTCGGAAGCGGCGTCGCTTCATGCTTCAGATGTCTGATTAATGATATTTCTGAAGTTCATCTTCATCTCCTCTTGGCTCACGTCCCTCGCTATCAAACTCGCCGGAGCCATCCATCTCATCGAAAATAAAGTCGAGTTCAGTTTCAGTTGGGTCATCCTCACTCGGCAAATCCCAAATCGACCTTGCACCATTCGGATCATCGATCGTCGGTTCCAGTCTCCCATCTTCAGCCATCATCGAGAGAGAGAAGCGTTCACCATCACCGAAGGTGACATAGCACTCTTCCCCCTTATAGATCAAGTGTGCAAGCTCTTCAACGGAGACAAACTCTTCGTCGATGCTGAGCAGATGAGTGACCGTATTCTGGTCGTCAGTCAGGAGTTTCACAAATTCCGGCATACAACCCTCACTACAAATCTGATGAGTATATAACCAGCAGACAGCCTTGGCCGCCACTGTCGATCCTGTCAGTTATGCCCAAATCAGAGATATGCTTCCGATCCCCCCACAACGTCCACCACAGCAGACCAAGAAGCAGAAACGGAAACTTAAGGAAAGCAGAGGAGAAAACAATCTAAACTGCGACGATTACGTCCTGAACCGGCAATAGAGGGAGCACGTGTAGCCCCCACCCTTTCCGTAAAAACTCGTTGCGAAGGTAGAAATAGGATGGCGAAACTCCTATCTTTGTAGTCCCTCTTACTGAAGGGAGAAAAACAGACGCTCCCATCGACTAGTGGTTAGGTCACCACTCTTTCAAGGTGGTAGCACGGGTTCGAACCCCGTTGGGAGTACCAAATCCCTGAATTCGTAATGAGTTCAGGGATTTTTGTTTCGGCTTATCTTCAAGCCATACCAGAAGGTTAGGGGTTCGAATCCTCTCGGGAATACAAAAAGCCTCGAAATCTTGCGATCCGAGGCTTTCCTTGTTTTTGTATTGCTGATTATCTCACCGCACAATTCCCTTCAATCCAAGTAGCCAGTGCTTCCTCCTCCACCTCCCCTGCTGCAAGCTCTTCAATCATTATTGCCATCGCTTCCTGCGGAGGATTGAACATCCAACCATTGAGGAAAAGGAAAGCACGGATAGCAAGGGCAGAAGCCCGCTTATTTCCATCGATGAATGGATGATTGCGTGTCAGACCAAACGCATAAGCTGCGGTCAGATCGAATAACGTAAGGTCAGGGTTATACGTGTGGAGATTGCGTGGTCGATCTACGGCACTTTACAGCAAGCCGAGATCCCACACACCGGGAAGTCCCCCGAAAAGCCGAATCGTTTCTGCGTGGAGAATACGCATACGAGCGACCGTGAGCCATTGAGGTTCTGCCTGATTGCTCATTTGGAAAGTCTATGAAATGCGTCCCGGTGTGTCCTCATGAATTCTCGTGCATCTTCCAGTGCATCAGTAAACTCTGGATCATAAGGAGTCAGCGAAAGACCTTCAGGAGTTGCTGTCACGTACAGTTCATCCCCTTCCTTTAAAGCCAGCGAATCGAGAACGGCTTTGGGGAGAATAAATCCTAACAACCGCCGATCTTCCTTACTACAATTGCTTGAGTCATTGCGCATTGCTCCTCTTTTGAATGTTCAAGACTGCCAACGAAGATAGGCTACAGATCATTTAAGAAAAATTAAACTTGCGGGACATGAAGCCGGAGGCTTTACCCTAAACCCCACTCAATAGATCGAATTTCATCAAAAAAAAGAAAACGCATTCTTGTTAGAATTACAAATCAGAAGCCTCGAAGTCGTTTAGACTTCGAGGCTTTTACTTAAGAACACTGAACACCTATCTTTTCTACTACCTCTGCCTCTTGCTTCTCATGCTCGTAGTCGGGAGTTGATCTCATGACTTCTCTTTCGAGACCATATCGTATCACTCAACACACCTACGGCAACAACGGCGTCCACAACAGCCGGGCAGTTATCCACTTCGCCTCACGTTTATCGGACCAATCAACGTGAAAGCTCTCCCCTCTCTTAACCGGAACGGTTAGGGAAATGTGCTTCATGAAATTCTGTTGTGCCGAATAAGCCCACGTAAGTTGACCGAGCACCTCGCTTCCTCCTCTCTCCGATGAGGTAATTTTAGCTGTTGCGTATGTCCAACTTTCATCCTTGCCACTTAGGGTTACCGTGAGGAAACCATCGGTTTCTCTTGCACTACCACCCGTACCATCGGAACCATCAATTGATCCCCAAAACAATTGTACTCTCTCTCCGAAGCTGCTCATAATGCACCTCACTCTGATTGTGTTGAATATCCAGTAACTGCACGCTCCTTGCGTACAGAATGATTGTTGATAAATCAATCAGCATTGTTGATGACGAACAATTGTCAGGACTACACCGAAGAAGCAGAGAGTACTTCCAACGTATGGTGCAACGTATCTCCTCGTAGAGATGGTAGAGTCTTCGGCCACACTATTGCTGTGAGGTTTTGCAGAAGAGGAAATATGAGGAGTAGGTTTCACAGGGAGTCCTTGTTCCCGCTTGCTCGGGCAAATCGGTCTTATCGTTCTCAGCCAGTTGCTGCCTGAAATTAGGGAAGTGTTCGATGCAAGCCAAACAGAACTTCGGAATTAAAGTGGTAAGCTCTCAAAAATCCTGAGTGCACGCCACACTCTCCCTAAAAGTAGTACTAAAGTAGTACGGCCAGAGTGGAAGGAATCTCGTAGAATGCATATATGAGATTGTTAGAAGCGATAGTGAGATGCAGGGTGGCTCTTCACCACCAGATTTTGTTCCGTTCACTTGGATTGATATGATATATGTCTGATCTATGAGTAAAGGTTGCGTATAGATTGAAGTGAATTCACTCGCACAACAGATTTGGCTCTTAGAAACTTTCTGCTGAGAGTCAGAAGTTGAGGAGCAGAGATAAGGCAATTCAGAACACAAACAACAGGAGAGTTCCTATGACGCTGAGCGCACTGGATGAGAGTGGGAAACCGGTTGACTGGTGGTTTGCGTACAAGATCCCAAAACTTGCCAAAGATGCAAGCACTGCTTCGGCAATCGGATACGAATATCTCTATTACGATTCGAAGGTTGGAAGCGTACAGAGGTCTCCCAACTTACTCACCGACAATGGTGGCGCGCTGGATTTAACACTCAACACCCTATTCGATAACCCTGACCCCACAACTGGCTGGATACTCTACAACGATGAAATGCCGGCTGAGGCAAAACGGGATGACAGCAGCAGCTTCGGTCACACGAAAGGGGTACTCGCCTTCGACACTGCCTCGAAGACTGCACTTTGGCTGCTCCACTCTTGGCCCAAGTTTGCCGATCCACACGCTTCGGAAATGCCCACCCCAATCTACGGACAAACGTTCCTCTGCATATCGCTCGACATTGCCACTGCAAGCAAAATTGCTCAACAGATGGCGAACCATCAGGAACCACAAGTCTACCTCCCTCGCGTTCCCGCATCGCTCGCCAAAGATGATCCTCTCTACCTGCTAACGCAGACCTTGAACCCGAACGCAACCGGAGCCTCCGACGTGATCGAGTGTACCTCGCGTGGCGGTTGGCCATTTAAGGTAATTGCCAAGAATAGAAAGTGGGGAAAGGATTTCTGGAATGACTTAGTAGGCCCAACGCTAAAGGCCGACATGGATGTTGAGACTTGGATTCGCGGAAAGATTCCTCCTACGCTCGACAGCGACGGCATTCACAAAACATTCGACGTTAAGTTTATTGACCTTAGTCCGCTCGGCATTCCCTGGACTTGGCCGGAAACCCACGATCACGCGAAATGGGGTATCACTGTTGACTCCGACTGGGTTTGTGTTGGCGACATCAACCGCATGATTTCGCAGGAGAGACGTGGAGGAGGAACAATTGCATTCCAAGATGCGAATCTCTGGGCAGCCTTATCAAAAACAGACCTGATTGTGGCTCCACCCGGGCACTCGCGTGTTGATGCACAGAAGCTAATCAAGGAGACCCACAAGACTACGCACGAACGGCTGCCGGAGTCTTTAATTAAGAAGAAGACTACAGCCAAGAAAGCCACCATCAAGAAGACAACTACCAAGAAAACCTCTGCTAAGAAATCTTCTACGAAGAAGAGTACAACGAAAAAGAGTGCGGCGAAGAAAACGGCTACCAAGAAGTCAACTACAAAAAAGACCACCGCGAAGAAGAGGACATCAAAGAAGACGAAGCGTAGCTAAGGTGATCGCACTATGTGTGAGGAGAACAACGGTCAGTCTAACCATGTCCAGCACTCCCACAGTCCAACTAACCTACTCATGAATTGTAAGACATCGAGGCTCTTAACTATGAACCAATACTTGGAACCGAACGTTCAACAGTTGCAAGACAAAATCAAGCATATCGTTGTGTTGATGCTTGAGAATCGATCCTTCGATAACCTCTTAGGTTGGCTCTATGCCGACGAGAAACCACCCAATGGTCAGTACTATGAGGGACTCAGCTACAATCTGTGGAACCCGCTGGAAAACATCGACACCGACGGTATCCCCTTCATCGAGAAAGTACCGATTGAGCAGAATGGCCAGAAGAAGGAATCGTATGGCAAGCCGGTTCCAAATCCGGTAGACTTCACACTCCCGAACCCTGATCCGGGGGAAGGGTTCAAGGATACCAACCACCAGTTGTTCCAGAAGTACAACGTCCCCTTGCAGTATCCTCCAGCGCCGACAAATATGGGTTTTGTGCAGAACTACCAGAACGCAATGCTATACGGAGCCTACAGTTTTGGAGATGAACCGGCGAACCCACGATCAATCATGAAGTGCTACACGCGAGAGCAGACACCGGTTCTGAGTGGCTTGGCACAGGGCTTTGCAGTCTGCGACCACTACCACTGCTCGATACCGAGCCAGACCTTGCCGAACCGTGATTTCATTCACGCCGCGACCTCTACTGGATATGTGAACAATAGCCCTCTCTCCCAGTGTGACGCACGAACTATCTACAACCAAATTCAGGATGCCATCGATGGTGGGAGAACTGATCTGAGTTGGGGAATCTTCAGCGACAATCCGATGACTGACGATAAGGATGAGGAGGGAGAGTTTGGCAAGGATCGCTTCTCGCTCACACGGTTAATGATGACGCAACTGCACGACTCACGCTACGACGATAACTTCGGTACACTGAAGCAGTTTGAGAGCATGTGCCAGGACGGGACACTCCCAAGTTATTCCTTCTTGGAACCGAACTATGGTGGGCCAGATCAGAACGACCAGCATCCACCAATAGACATTCGTCCCGGCGAGCAACTGATTGCCGACATCTACAACGCTGTGAAGTCATCTCCGGCATTCGAGAACACCTTGTTTATCATCACATACGATGAGCATGGTGGATGCTACGACCATGTTCCACCGCCGGGAGGGGCAAAGAATCCAGACCCACATAACTTGCCGGGACAAGATGGATTTCTCTTCAACCGCTTCGGTGTGCGCGTTCCCTGCGTGGTTGTAAGCCCCTACATCCAAAAGGGATTGATCGCCAGACCTTCCGGGTATGTTCCATTCGACCACACATCGGTAATCAAAACAATTCAGAATTGCTTCCAGCTTACGGGGAACCTTACCGAGAGGGATAAGGCAGCTCCAGACTTCTCCGGTCTACTCACGTTGACCGAGCCACGAACTGACGATATCCCAGAGGTAACTCCTTTAGAGTGGGATGTTCAGGCTGGAGAGTCCCACATAAATGACCTGCACCGGGTGATTGCCTCGGTGTTAGAAGACATGACTGGCAACTCCAAGGAAGATGCGGATGATCTTCTTGAATATATCAAGACCAACTACTCCTCGTTCTTCACGCAAGAGGATAGAACTCCTCACAAAGCCAAGAAGTCAGCCTGATTACCGAGAACTATTCCTATCAAATAGCAAAACAGAGAATTACCGTGAAAGACTTAAACATATTCCACAGCCAAACAGGATTGGCTTACTTCCCCGACTATGCTATTTACGCCACCTTTTTCCTTCAGGAGCACGACTTAGCAAGTCATGACCTGTGGCAAAGCCTTGCCACTGACCTCGACAAGTTCTGCATGGGAACCGGTTACCGGACTGTTGTCATGCTCGGTGTTGGATTTGAACTCTGGACAGCCTGGAGCAATGAACTGGGGCTTCCTCTGCCGAAGGGAATGGGAAGCAAGGAAGTACTCTCGGAGCTTTCTCAAGCATTCGGGAATGCCGGGGGCGACCTTTGGTATCACATCAAGTCCGACTCTGCCCAAGATGCCCGCAATGCCATCGAACTGATTGAACGGCGTCTGAAAGGGAGTTTAGCCGAGGGAACCCTGATAGTGCCAGCTGAGAAACGGCACAAAGGGAAAGTACTTGGTGGACGATTTATCGACGGCTTAGAGAATCCAGCAGATGCAGAGGATCTTTCGAACCGCGTTATCGTTGGCGATGAAGACCCAGATCACCGAGGGGCGGCATTCCTTATCACTCAAAAGTTTGTCCACGATTGGACAAAGCTGAACGCAATGACCGAACAGCAGAAGCAGAATATGATCGGTCGAGATCAGAAGGATAGAATTTTAGCAATGGAAGATGAGTCCAGCCACATCAAGCGAGTACGGCAGTTAGATGGTGAGCGGATCAACTACCGGATCGTACGCCAGGCTCTCCCCTACGGACGTGCAACCCACAACAAGGCGAATGAGAAGGGAGTCTTCTTTGCTGGCTACGCCCAGTCGACTACTGCCTTCGACGACATCTTACAAGGAATTGCCGGAGACAAGAGTGGCTTCATTCAGGACCAACTTTTCAGCGTAACGCGGAGCGAGCTGGGGTCATACTGGTATGTCCCGAGTTTGAAAGAGTGTGGCATCGAGCCGGGAGATGGGAACGAAGAGATCACGATGAATGAGTACTTCAACGTGCGAAGTGCTAATGGCTATATGTTCTACAATGCACGGGACTACCAACACAAAGTGCGGAGTTCTAAACTGGTAGAAGATTGCCCAATCAGTGACCGCATCTTGGTTCTCATCAACAAGCAGTTTTCTCGGTGGCAAGACACCTGGTATAGGAAGCGGGAGACGCCACCACTTGGCCACTTAAAGGATTACCTTTCTGCCGATGAACAGGATCTCCTCACTGCCTCGATTGCCCTGCGCAAGGGAAAAGCTGCGCAGCTCAGTCTGTCGAAGGTGTTGATTAGTCCAGAGTATAGCAAGAGAGCCAACTTGATGCAGGTTGATCCGGCTGAGATTGTTGTGGGGAACATGCCACAACTCTCGCTCGGTATCGGCTCGCAGGTGATGGAATATCTTACCGATGAAGAGAGGTTGACAGGATTCTTCGCCACCTTGAACGAATATTCTTCCAGCGGCCACAACGCGCCAGACTATCCTCTCCTGATTGAGAAGGGCATTGATGCGATCTCCGCAGCATACCAAGAGAAGCTGAATAGTGCATCTGACGACACTAAGGATTTCTACCAATCGGTAGTCTGGGCACTCGATGGCTTGTCAGCTTTTATTGAGGCATACGCAAAGCTAACTGAGGAGATGGCAGCCGACGACCAATACCGCGACGAAGAGAAAGCAAACCTGTTAGCAATCGCAGCACGAATGCGGAAGATTGCCCACCAAAAGCCCGACCACTTCATAGAAGCGCTGCAACTGGTCTTCATCACCAACTGTGCTCTGCACCAGACGGGAGAGCCACATTCCATTGGGCGACTCGATCAACAGCTCATCGACCTGTACGAGGCAGATCTAAAAGCTGGTCTGATTACTGCCGATTCGGCTCAAGAGATGATTGACGCCTTCTGGCTGAAGATGGACGAGACGGTTCTCTACAACTACAACCACTTGAATGACTACCTCACCTACGGTACTGGTGCAGTCTTCTACTCGGCTGGGAACTTCCCGCAGGGAGCAGCCATCAACCAGTGGGTGCAGCAGGTAACCGTTGGTGGATACAAGGCAAACGATGCCGAAGAGCCAGAAGATGCCACCAACGCTATCACAGTTATGTGTCTCCGGTCGGCACGGCGGTTGCCATTGAACGCCCCATGCTTGTCGGTTCGGCTGCACAAGAAAATGAACGAGACGATTATCGCCGAGGCTGCAAAGACTGTGTTGAGTGGTGGTGCTCACCCGGTACTGTTGAACGACGACAAGATGGTCCCCGCTCTGCAGGACTGCGGCCCTGTCTCGTTGGAAGATGCCCGCGACTACACTTGCGATGGCTGCTTTGAAGCGGTTCTGGTTGGCAAGACTGAGTGGGCGTTCAGCTACGTTCCAATTTTGCCAATGGTAGAATACAGCATGAACCAAGGGTGCAACGTTCAAGGTGCAGGACCGATTAACCTGAGAGGGTTGAAGCTATCGTGGAACTCTCCTCCACCGGAGACCATCCTCTCATTCAAGCACTTCATGGAGATATTTTATACACACTGGAAGTGGGCAATCAGTGGATTCTTCAACTCCCTTATGCTCAACTATGGGTCGTTGGTGAATTACTCTCCAAGTCCCCTCTTCTCGGCATTCCTATCCGACACACTGGAGACCGGACGCGACCTGACGAACGGGGGGGCACGCTATCACATTGTTGCGCCACTCTTCTGCGGCATCGGCGATGCGATAGATTCTCTTTACGCCATTAAGAAGTTGGTCTACGACGACGAATCGGCTCTATGCAGTCTACCACAGTTGCTCCTCAGCTTGCAGTGCGATTGGGGCTACGATATGAAGCCACCATTCTACACCACAACCGAGGGGGCTGCCCGTCGCGAAGCTGACAGCGATTTTTTCAAGCAGTTGCGAGAAGCAGCACTTGCTCTCCCGAAGTTTGGGATCAACTCAGACCCTGCCCTGCGAGAGTTGGCAGATGAGGTGATAACAACGTGCGTTCAGATTGTACACGATACTCTGAAGGATCCTCTGCCAGAGATTGCTTCTGGATACGAGAATCTCAAGCAGAAGTATGGCACGCCAGAACGTCCATTCGAGTTCACGATAACGCCCGGCATCGGTACGTTTGAGGACAACGTGGGGCTTGGACTTGGATTTGGTGCATCGGCGAACGGAAGGCGAAACACGCAGCCGATTGCTGCCGACTTCACCGCAATGCCACAACCACCGGATCTTCCGTTCCAGGCTCGCACCACAAACGCTTTCGTCTCGTTGAACGACTGGAACATCCAATCGATTGGCCACGGCCTCCCCAACGGCGCACCAAACGACCTGAACATCGCAGAGAACTTCCCGGAAAACAAACTTTGCGAGTTGATTGAGGCCTTCGCGAAGAGCGAACTTGGGTCGAACATGATGACCATTACCTGTGCAGACCCAAGCACCTACGAGCAAGCAATGGAATACCCTGAGCGCTATGACTTAGTTCGCAACCGAACAGGTGGATGGTCTGAATTCTTTATCGCAATGTTCGATTTTCATCAGGAATACATTAGGAGGAGAGTCTACTATGATTGCTAACACATCTCACAAGTCGAAGTACGATATGGAGGCACTCCACCACCCCTATCCATATCAGGAAGAACTTCCAACGCAACAAACTATGGATGCCATGTGGCGTTTATTCTTGGCAATTGGAGAGTTCTGGGAAATCGACGCTGACATCGAAGCGATGAGCTCCAACCTTGTTGTCTTCATGTCGAATCGCATTCAGGTCAATCCTACATACGTAGCTGAATACGCAAATGCTGAGGAAGTGATTGACGAGCTAATCAGCGAACTGGGTGAGGCTGAGGCATACAAGAAATTGTTTACCGACCCAAGCGCAAACATCAGCCCCCCTACAACCAAGTTGGCTCGGGCGCGGCAGCTTGTCTCCAATGAGTTCGTTGCACTTCAACTCGCCTTAGGTGGGTTCAAGACCTTCGGTGGAGCAAAGAACTATCTCGGATATATCAGTGGTGCAAATATCGAAGGTGATACTCCATACAGAACATATACGAAGGAGCCAAAATGAATGTAGAAATAGTAATCGTAGGTTCCGGAGTCGCAGCCGCGGCAGTAGCAGACAGGATTCTGAAGTCGAAACCGACAACTTCCATCTTAGTACTTGAGGCTGGTGGAAAAGTGAAGATGAAAGACTTCTCCATCTATCAGAACTACGTTGCAACTGGAGGCCTCCCCTACAACGAATATTATGATGAAGCACCTCCAACAAGAGGTTGCAAAGGGGAGAATCGCTTCACCGGAAATACGGAAATGTCGCTACAAGGATCGCGGTTGATGATGTATGGCGGCTCAACTGTTCACTGGGATGGCTACTCCTTCCGTTTCAAGCCGGAAGACTTTCACCTCTATACGAACACAGGACATGGTATCGACTGGCCTTTCTCCTACGACCATATAGAACCATACTATGGCGAGGCTGAAGGATTTTTAGGGGTCTCAGGCGATTCGAACGACCCTTCCGTGCCACGTTCAACCGGCTATCCATTCATCCCCTTCCCCTACAGCTTAGAAGATACGCTCGCAATTGAAGCATTCGATTCGCTTGGGCTTGAGTACTCACATCTCCCTATCGCTCGGCATGGGATAACCGACACGACATCCCCTACTGCCCCCTGCCAGACGACAGGAACCTGTCTTTACTGTCCATTCGGTGCTCGATACAACGCCGCGAACACGTTGGATGACATGCAGACACTCGAGAGTTACCCGAACCTATCGGTGCGAACCAACGCCGTAGTTGAGAAGGTGATTATGGACTCGAAGTCTCGAGCTAAAGGAGTTCTCTACCTCGACAAGAACACTGGGGAGTACGTTACGGTAGAGGCGCAAACAGTGGTGATTGCGTCAGGAACTGTCGAGTCGCCGAAGCTCTTGTTGCGGTCGGTCTCTTCATTCTGGGAGAACGGAATTGGGAACGATCACGATCTGGTTGGCCGGAATATCATTACGCACCCCTGGATAACGTTCGAGACGACCCTCGACAGGAACCCACTCCACCTGCAACCCGAGATGGCATTTCCAACACTGGTCTCGCGACACTACGACAGTGAAGAAGAACAGGCAAATGGAAAGTATGTCCTGATAAACCCACCTTCGACTCCTGTGATTAACCTTGCGCAGGCAATGCAAGATGGGAAAACACGAAAAGAGATTGACGAGATGGTATCTGGAAAGACCACCATCCAGTTCAACGCAATGTTTGAGATATTCAGCCATCACGACTACCAAGTAACGAACCTGAACCGGATCAGCCACTTAGGAATGATTGAGTCGCTTCTCAACTTCAACGTGAATCCGACTATTACCAATCAGATGAAAGCTGTGGAGGCTACTGCCACTGAGGTCTTCAAGGCAATGGGGGCAACCGGGCCGGTCACTACCGACGCTTCGTGGGGGGCGCACCACGCTACCTGCACTACCAGAATGAGCGATTCACCGGAATTGGGAGTTGTAGATGCTAACTTGAAAATTCATGGTGTCGACAATGTTTACGTCTGCTCGAACGCATCGTTTTCAACGTTGTCGGCAGTCAATCCAACGTTAACTCTTGTGGCACTCTCACTACGGCTTGGCGATCGATTAATCGGAGGGCAATAGCTTTTCATACCGGTGCATTTGAGTGAGTAGGTTCCCAATCCAATTAACTAAACGACGATATCCATGAATATTACTACTGCCAAGGCTCCACTATTTGAAAAACTGCAAAAGGGTGCAGAACTCGAACTGGCCACACTCCCCCCCTATCTGACAGCAATGTGGAGCATCAAACCAGGAACAAACATCCCCTCATCGGTTGCAATCCGAAGCGTCTTTATGGAAGAGATGCTCCACTTAACCTTAGCCACTAACATTCTCTCGTCAATTGGTGGTTCTGTCAGATTAGGTGAGGCTGAAATCCCAAAATATCCACTGGTTCTTGAGTTTGATGGAACCCGCTTCAAAGACCGGGAAGTCGACATCCAACTTGCCCCTTTCTCAAAGGAGTCAATGTGGACCTTTATGCAGATTGAGCTACCGGCCAACTTTGCACCTGATGAGATACCGCAGGAGAAAGCAGAGTTAGAAGTCCCTGGTTTCACAATTGGTGAATTCTATCAAGGGATAAAGAGTGACTTAACCGACTTAGTAGAAGAATATGGCGAAGAGGCTGTCTTCAGTGGTGACCCACGCAATCAGGTGTCGGAGGAATTCTACTGGCATGGGGGAGGGAAGCCAATTGTTGTGAGGAATTTATCGGACGCGAGCGAGGCAATCGACGTGATCTGCGACCAAGGCGAAGGAGCCGATGGAACGTTATTCGATGGCGACAACCACTTCTTCGGACAACCTGAGGAAATTGCACACTACTTCCGCTTCAAACAGATATATTCCGAACGGTATTATGCGAAGACGGATAACATCCACAGCGAGCCATCTGGTCCGATCTTTCCGGTAACATACGATGATGTCTATCCAATAAAACCAAATTGCACAAGTGCCGATTTCGCGGGAACTCCAGAGTTGGAGAATTTGAATAACCGATTCAATGCACACTATTCAATGATGCTTTCCCAATTGGAGCAAGGCTTCCGAGATGATCCCACTGTTTTATACACGGCAATCATGAACGGAATGCGGGGACTTACCCCGATTGCTCAGGCAATAATGCAGACTCCGATTAATGGTGATCCAGAAGGTAGAACTGGATGCCCAACTTTTGAATGGCGCGCACCGATAACAGTAAATCCATAGGGAATAATGTCCAACATATTTTCAAACCCGAACCTAAAAGTGATAGAGAGCGGAGAGACCGAGCGAGCATTCGATCACGTGCTGATTATCATGTTTGAGAACCAGTACCGTGGGTATGTGATGGCCAATCCATACATGCGTCGACTGGCAAAACAGGGTATTCAGCTTCAGAACTTCTTCGGCGTAATGCACCCGTCGCAGACAAACTACATCGCCTCGACAGCAGCCGAACTCTGCAACGTCACAAGCGACGACCGCCCCACCCCTACCCTCTCCCAACGGACAATTGTCGATCTGATAGAAGAAGCTCCGGGATCACTCCGCTGGAAGGGATATATGGAAAGCTACGTAGCAGAGGCAGCACCGTGGCAACCTGAGGACTACGTGCCACAGGATGCCTCCCCATACTTAATCAAGCACAATCCATACTCCTCCTTCACAGCGATCATACAGAATCAGGAACGGTGGAAGAAAATTGAGAACGATGCAGCCTTCTTTGCCGACATCCTCAATGGCGAGTTGCCAGAATATGCTTGGTATACTCCAAATATCTGGAGTGATGGGCACTGGGTAGATGGGACACAAGATGACGTGCAGCCACGTGCGCCGATCCTGGTTGACCAGTTGGCAAAGTGGCTTGAAGGTTTCTTCAATCGGCTCCGCTTTCCCGGACCTGACTCTCACCTCCCCCCCCGCACAATGGTTGTGGTAACGTTCGATGAATCGGACTTTGAGTCGGAACCAGACATTGTCTCCTCCTACGACGGACCGAACCAGATATACACAGTGCTGCTCGGCGATTGTATTCAGCCGGGATATGAAGAGGAGGGGTACAATCACTACAGCCTGATACGGACTATCGAGAAGAACTTCGGTCTTGGTAGTCTCGGCAAAAATGATGCGAGGGCGAACTGGTTCCAGTTCTTGTGGGATAAGCATTTCGAGTGGGGTGCTCCCACAGAAACACCATTTACAGGTGACGCTGATGGCCCACTCTGTGGGGCAGACTTCGGCGGCTCTCTCTACGTTGCCTCTGCTGCATCGGACGGAACAGTCCGAGTTCGAGTCCGGGTGACGGAGCGCGAGTCCTGGTCATCAGAGACAACGCTGCAACTTGATGGGACTGGTGGACTGGCAATGGCCTCCACATTTTTTGAACTGGTATTGCTGGCTCGCTCAGCAACGGGTGAGCTACAATGTATGCGGTACGATCTGCCGAACGGCTGGACAAGCGAAGCATTCCCAACCGATGGTGCAGTTCAATCATTCGCGCTTGCTTCGTTTGCTGCGGAGACAAAGATCATGTTTACCTACGCCGATCAGGATGGCAACGTCTCATCGCACATCCGTAGTGGAAGTGATTACGGAGTAGCAGGTATCTGGGAAGATGCTGTACCTGTGCCGGCTGCCCAGACTGATGGTGGAATGACACTCTGCGCACAGAGTGAATCTCTCTATTTGATAGTGAAAGCACCCGGTGCTCAATCGATGAATGTGATCTCCTACAACATTGCCCCCTTCAACGTTGTGACCGTACCGACAAATCCGTATGGTGGAGCACAGGATAACACTACAATTAACGCCTGGTCACCAAGTGCATTTCCAGTTGCTCACTTCTCATCACGTCCAGACAGTACCAGGCAACTCCAACCGTTGGCTCGTCCATACGAGACCACCGGTCCAATGGCCACCGCCACGTTAGACGGAGTGATGCACTTAATACATCCCGGAGTAGGCAATCCACTCTTGATGACCGAGACCTTCTCAATAGCAGGCGTTATGACACCATCGCAACCGGTATCTTACAAGAGTTCGAACTCGGCCACCGCCAGCAACGGCTTCGGTACACTTGCCGAGGCTGGTTGGAGCAAGCAATCACCACTCTTCGACGCCGAGTGCCAGTCGGGTGGAGCAATTGCAATGAGTCGCGTTGGTAAGGAGATCGTGCTTCTCCACCGCGCCAGCCCTACTGCACCGGTACTACTGCAGGTTGGCCGATACGTTCGAAATGAGATACGCCGAACAAATGTTTGATGCAATCGAAACGACTTTCATTTTTCTCCGTATGGCTCCGGCTTGAATAGTAGCTCAACTGCAACGCAAAGTGGAAGTGCTCCACTTGATATAGGCTAATGTCCTCCTGTGCAGGCGAGTGCAAACCAATTCCTATACAAGCGTATGGAGTATCTATGAACACGAAAAAAAGGCAATTCGTTATTTTGACATCGATAGCAGGAGTTCTTTTTCTGATTGTGGGAGCTTACGATTTATTCTTTTCGACTGAAGGTGGCAAATCTAACTTTGTCATTGCTCTCGAGGTGATTGCAGGACTCTGCTTTGTCCTCAATGGCCTGATACAGTGGAGGAAGTCTCGATAACAGTTGGTGTACCCTTGTAGATACTCTGTAACCCTACGGGAACACATGACCTCGAGAACTATATTTTGATCGTGCCAAAACAACTCTTCGTCAACTTCAACCTATTCATACTTGCCTCGATGCTTGCCACGCAAGTATCGGTCTCCCAAGTGCAGCCCGGAATAGTGGAACTACATGCAGAAGCCCTCGCTGTCGGTGGATACTTTACCCTCCCTCCTGAGTCGAGCTGGTCGGTTGGCCTCGACCTAAGCGTTGGGAAACATCTCGTTGTTGACGTAACTGACGAGGGGTCTGGAGTTACTACATATGCCACTGGTTACTTAGGGGCAGGTTGGAGACCGAACGAGCACTGGCAAGTTGCCCTCAGTCCCGTAGGGTTAGCTTTAGTCGTGGGGAATGACTTTGCAGCAATCTACCCAAGTGGACGCTTCGGGATAAGTTATTTTTGGGAACGAATTGGAGTTGGCTCAGAACTTCGTGTTGTTCGGATTGCCGGCAGCTTCGGTAGCGGCGACTATTGGGTGCAGTGGGCTCCTGTGCGCATATCTTTCAGGTTATAGCAGATCATACATCAAAGACTAATACCCAGCTACCTCACTACATTGGTTGGATTAACGAAGGAAGGGATTTTGCATCGTGAAGTTGGAAAAGAATGACGCTCCGAGTAGAGAATCTGAACCTATTGCAAAGGAAAGCATTACCGCAACTCTCGTGAGGAAACTTATCAGCTCGCAGTTTCCACAGTGGCAGGAGCTAACTGTTTGCAAAGTAGTTCCCGGAGGGTGGGACAACGTCACATTCCGATTGGGTGAAGAACTCCTGGTAAGGCTTCCAAGTGCTACCAGATATGCCCCTCAAGTAGAGAAGGAGCAGCGTTGGCTCCCCCTCCTCTCAAACGCTATCTTGTTCAACATACCCTCCCCCGTTGCGATGGGGCTTCCGTCAAAAGACTTTCCGTGGAATTGGTCGATCTACAAGTGGATTCCGGGTGAAGTTGGGTCGAAAGAGAGTGTTGTCGACGAGATAACTCTTGCAAATGATATCGTACAGTTTTTGACGCAACTTCACGCTTGCACAACTGTTGATGCTCCCCACCCCGGAGCACACAACTTCTATCGAGGAGGGGCGCTTCACGTTTACGAGGATGAGACCTATTCCCTTCTACGGCAACTCGACGGAATTATCGACACCGATGCCGTAGGTAGAATCTTCGCTCGAGCACTCAAGTCGGAGTGGAAGAGAGAGCCAGTCTGGGTTCACGGGGACTTCAGTGCTTCAAACATTTTAGTGAGCGGAAGCAGACTGAAAGCTGTTATAGACTTTGGAAGTTCAGCAGTAGGTGATCCGGCATGTGACACAGCAATTGCTTGGACATTTTTCGGAGCAGAGGCCCGCACCCTCCTCACGAGGAAACTGAATCTCGACGAAGCGACGTGGGAACGGGGTAAGGGCTGGGTTCTCTGGAAATCGATGCTACTCCTCGCCAATAACCTCAGGGCAGATCAAAGCGTTGTGCAAAGTTCAAAAGCTATCATTGAGCAAATCATTGTTGATGGGTAGGATAGAGGGTAACTCAACACAGAGTAGATATTTTATATTGCTCAACAGAACAGTGTATTAGCCGGAGAGAAAAGTCTTTCAAGCGGCATGACAACGCGAACAATACTATGAACAACAGTCGATTGGTCTGGAGCAGTGATGGTGGCGACCTACGAAAGAAGCGAGCCGGAGGAACCTCCACAGTGGACGAATCCACTCTTCAACTAAAAGTCCGTCGCCTCACCTCCGGTAAGGGAAGAACGGTGATTGAGATTACCGGTCTACCCCGAAACAAAAGCTGGTGCAAAGACCTCGCCAGCCAACTCAAAAAAGGGTTAGGGACTGGCGGAGCTTATAAAGATGACTTCATTGAGATTCACGGCGAGAAGTTGGAGCAAGTAACCTCAATGCTCGACGACCGCTCGCTGAAGTGGAAGAAGACGGGGGGGTGATTTTTCGGATTGGGAAGGAAACATGGAATCGAATACTTCCGCAGGTTCAAGAGCTACATTGCTCAATATCACTTTCACTGACCATATCATCAACTAATGAATCGATCTGAACGAATAGAAATCGCACGCCAAACAATCGACATCGTAGAACGTGGCTACTATGAACTTGATGGAGAGCGGATTGATATAGGTGACGCAATCCAAGAGTGCCACACTCATACAAGGCTCTACACTGGAGAGCAACTCACAACCTTGCGGAATGCTCTTCTCGCGTCGAATCGAGAGAAGTCGAAGACAGAGATCGAAGTTCGGAATGAGACAACACTTGCAGGATTAAATCGAATCGTGGGAGAAGGGGAAGGATCAATCGCTGTTCTAAACTTTGCTTCGGCAAAGAATGCCGGGGGTGGGTTCTTCAACGGTAGCCAAGCACAAGAAGAATCGTTGGCTCGAAGTAGTGCCCTCTACTCTTCCCTCTTGAAAGCACCACAGTTCTACGAGAGACACCGCAAGAACCCTACTCTCCTCTACTCTGACGCTATGATTCTTTCCCCTAATTGTCCGGTATTTCGGAACGACGAAGGAGACTTGTTAAGTAAACCCCAGCTCGCAACGTTTATCACGAGTGCTGCCCCAAACGCTGGCGCAACCGCAGATAACCGACCATCAGAATTGCCACAGGTTCCGCAAGTATTGCACGACCGCGCCGAGCTTGTGCTTGCCTTAGCCGCACACCTTGAATACGATCAATTAATCCTCGGCGCGTGGGGTTGCGGTGTCTTCCGCAATGATCCCAAAGTGGTTGCCAACGCATTCGCGGCACACCTTCTTGGGAACTACGCAGGATGTTTCCGCCGTGTAATCTTCTCAGTTTTCGACAACTCGTCTGCACAAACAACATATTCTGCATTCAATGTAGCGTTTGCCAGTGATGCTCTTTACGGAATTAGTTAGGTACAATACCTCAACATATATTAGAACTGGGCAAGAAACAGCTTAAAGCCATTTTCTCCTCTGTTAATGCTCCAGAACACCCCGATGACTCAGAGTGTTAATGTTGAGATTACCTTGATAACCCAAAGAACATTACTTGCAAACCATTGATTTGTGAGAGTAGCGAATAGAAGATGGTCTTCCTTAACTCCCCCCCTCAAACTCCCCAAACCTCTTCTCCAATTCCCACTGCAACCGTGCTTTTTCGTTTGCTTCGAGGTAGGCTTTGCAGGATGGGGTTTGCTTTGCCGAGCCAAGAGTATTTCCGCTGCACTCAGGTACGAGGGTGAAGCTCTTCGCGTCGCTCCAGATGCTTTTGCCGGGGAGGAAGGAATGTTCAAGACTGGTGCGCGCCATTGCTTTTAGGTCGAGATAGGATAATCCGTGGTCGCGAACGGCTTTCACAAACTCGTGCGTTAGGTCGATGCGGGAGACCCCTTCGTCGTCAGTTGCTAAGGCTGTTGGGACGCCGTGCGCTTGGTATAGGTGGAGCGAGTGGTGTTGGCCTGTAACGCCGAGGATTACTTCGTTGCTCGTCAGGCAAATTTCTACCATTACGTTCCGGTCGGCCATCAACTTCAGGAGTCCGAACGGATCATCTTCGTAGGCAACGTCAACGCCGTGGCCGATACGCTCGGCATGGCCAAGCTCAACCGACTGACGAATGTGGCAGCAGAGTTCATCGGGGGGAACAAGTCCGGGAGCAAGCTCACCTGCGTGAAGTGAGATGTGAGCCTTCTTGTAGAGAGGTCGAAGAAAGTTGATGATCTCCATGTGAAGTGTGAAGTCACGAATCGGAACCGGATAATCTTCTGGCATCACTAAGTTGAACCCAACGAAACGTGGGTCGAGTTCCGCCATCTCGAACCCAGCGAGAATCTGCGCGAAGACCATCTCTGGTGCTAAGCCTCGCCCGACTTGGTAGAGGTAGCGAACGGGAATATCACACCCTTCCCCTCCTCCAGCCCCACTACAGTTTAGAAGCTCTCTCATCCTACCTTCCCACCGGTTTAGCCCGCTAACCGCAACCTTCAGCGAATCGCGAAGTCCTTCAGCGAGAAGTCTATTTCGCATGGTTGCGAAATCACTGTTCCACCCAATCTTGCGCCCAAGTCCGGCTACTCGTCCTTCATCTGGCGTCATCATTAGTTCGAGGTAGAGAACGTTGTCTCGCGCTGCTAAACCAACTGCCTCTGCCAACATATCACCAGCTCGATCATTCCCCGCATATCCAAACTTCCCAAAGGTGTCGAAGAAGTGATCGTGCCCACTCTGCCCAGAGAGTTCGTAATTCCGCATGGACCAGGCATCGATGACAGCACGGTAGATCACAGGGTTGGCAACCACATCCTTCATCGAGATTGTCCCAGCCCTACAGGGTATTGCGGACATTGTTGCAGTGTCCAAGCAAGCATCTGCTTCTGCTCCCCACTTGATGAAGCTCTCAGCATAGATCGCACCACTCAAGTGGTTGTGGAGGTCTCCACCCTTTGGCATCTCCCGGAGAAACGCAGCTAACAAAAGTGGTCTCGTTTTGATTGAATCGAAGTGGCGAGCAGTGCGACTCTCACCCGAAGCCAACGCAGGCTGCGTTGATACCGACGGAGCCACAAGTGGAGTGAGAATGAAAAGAGCAGAGAGTAGACGGAAGAAAATTTTCATCTGGCCAAAGGTTGTGTTGCTGATACTCCGGTTACCGGGCAAAGATACTGCTCTGAAGTAAGTTGAGAGAAATGGAAAGTCACGTGGTTATATCTCTCCTGTTCAGTATCGGAGTTGTTATATCAGATAATGACAACTCTACAAAACAAGTGCAAGCAACAAACTGCCCCGAAGGGGCTACCGATTTGTAGCCGATAGACTCCGTGGAGTGCAGCCTGCGGCTTTCTCCACGGCCAAAGACGAGTGCTCCCTTCGGGAGTAGTTCGATCATCATTTGGCAAGTGCAAGCAACAAACTGCCCCGTAGGGGCTACCGATTCGTAGCCGGGGATGACAATCCCCGGAAAAAAGCATTCGCGGTTCTCCTCGCCCCGTTGGGGCAGAATGGAAGAGAGGCAATGTCAAGATATCCAACTCAGCCGCCCTTTCAGGGCGGAAGCATCAGATAGTGAATAAACTCCGTGGAGTGCAGCCTGCGGCTTTCTCCACGGCCAAAGACGAGTGCTCCCTTCCGGAGTAGTTCGACGATCGTTTGGCAAGTGCAGGTAACAAACTGCCCCGAAGGGGCTACCGATCCGCCGCGGCGGATAGCCGGGGATGACAATCCCCGGAAAAAAGCATTCGTAGTTCTCCTCGCCCCGAAGGGGCAGAATGGAAGAGAGGCAGTGTCAAGATATCCAACTCAGCCGCCCTTTCAGGGCGGAAACATCGGATAGCAAATAGACTCCGTGGAGTGCAGCCTGCGGCTTTCTCCACGGCCAAAAGCGAGTGCTCCCTTCGGGAGTAGTTCGATCATCATTTGGCAAGTGCAAGCAACAAACTGCCCCGTAGGGGCTACGATCCGCCGCGGCGGATAGCCGGGGATGACAATCCCCGGAAAAAAGCATTCGCGGTTCTCCTCGCCCCGTTGGGGCAGAATGAAAGAGAGGCAATGTCAAGATATCCAACTCAGCCGCCCTTTCAGGGCGGAAGCATCAGATAGTGGACAAACTCCGTGGAGTGCAGCCTGCGGCTTTCTCCACGGCCAAAGACGAGTGCTCCCTTCGGGAGCAGTTTGATGATCGTTTGAAAGGGATTGGTGAGAAGACGATTCACACAGATTCCTGAACGACTCCGAAACGCGATATCGCATTCTCTCGCAAACTTATTGCCCGGCAGTAGACGCCAGTGCAGAGATCTTATCTGTCTCATTAGACTTTATCGTCTTCACTGACTTCCCCACTTTAGGTTGGTCTCCGTCCCCACACCTGGATAATTTGGGCGGTACTAATAATCGAAGTGGGGTCGGCCTCAAACCTGGAAAGCTCCTCAAGTAGATCATCCACTTCCTCACGCGTAGTTATTCCGGCTTCGATTGCAGTGTCGGCAATGTTCCGCAAGGTAATGCGGGCAATGCTCTTCCCCGGCCCGGCTCTGAAGGTTGGCATAACGACGTTCACCTCTGGGTCGCGAATCCCCCCCTCTACAAAAATTGAGACGAGCTTCGGGCCGATGTTCGGATCTGCACCACGATAGCGGGCAGATTCTTCGTAGATATTTACGTAGCGTGCAACGGCCTCGTTGTCTGGATAGTAGAGGTGGGATGCAATGTCAATATCCTCAGCAACCACCCAGCCCCCCGGCTTCACCGACTCCTTCATGCGACGGAGAGCGTCGTGAGGATCGGTAAGGTGTGAGAGAATGAAGCGAGCGTATGCAACATCGTACCGATTCTGCTCATCAAATTCCTCGCAATGCTTCTCGAGAAACTCAACGCTGACATTATTCTCAAGAGCAAGTCCGCGCGCACGCTCCAGAACAGTCGAATCCATATCGATGCCGGTAACCGATCCAGATGGTCCAACAAGCTGTGCCAGCTTCACCGAAACATCTCCACCACCACATCCGAAGTCCAGAGAGTGCATCCCACTGGAGATGTGGAGCTTGTTGAGCAACCGCTCGGTACTAGGCCAGGTCGCCTCGCCAAGTATCCGCAATCTATCTGCTCCAGAATCTCCACCTTTGATAATGTAAGAAGTCTCAGTCATAGCCTGTTCCGTTAATCTCAACGCTCGGTAGTCCTGTTCCAGTGCAGGCTGAAGACCCGCGCCTACCCACCACACTCTTGTTCCTGCATAACAAGAGTGAATATAGAGATTGTCGAGGCTCCCCCTACTCTTCGATATACATCACTACCGAATCCTCGATATACCTGGCTGGATTGAAGAACTCCCAAAACGGCTTCTCTACCTCTACCAGAAGTTGCCCTAACTCTACAACTTTCTCAGTACACTTTGAAGTTGCTGTCGGAAATTTCTTTGTGTCTGAGAAGAGGATGCAAAATACATCGGGAGCACTAACAGTCAATTCTGCACCGCTCGAAAATCACCCACCCACATTCCTTTCAAATTCTGCGAAGTCAAGAGAATGGTGAAAGATTGCTGCCTCCAAAATCATTGAAAGTTGTACAGAATATCGGATCCCTTGCTTTATCTCACTTTTTTCGGTTCATTCTCACCAGAGTAAATTGAACCAATAATTTAGGCCAACTTCAGCACCAGACCTTGCTTATCAAAGCAAGGTCTGGTGCGAAACAACGGCGATAGATAGAGACGTTTATGCAGAATCCTACACCGGTTACAGGACAGCGATGGGTCAGCGACAGCGAGCCGGAACTTGGTCTCGGTATTATCCTGAGCCTTCAGGTAGGTCGGGTAGAAATTCTTTTTCCTGCCTCCGGTGAGCAGCGACTCTACGCTCTCTCCTCTTCCCCACTTCGTCGCGTCGTCTTCAGGGAGGGTGATCGGATTAAGGTTCACAGTGGTGAAGAGTACGTCGTGGAGAGTGTCGAGGAGCAAGGCGGACTTCTCACCTACCACTCCGGAGATCGTCTTGTTGAAGAAGCAGAACTCTCCGATACGATTAGCTTCAGTAGTCCGAAGGAACGCCTTCTCGCAGGTCAGGTGAGCAACCTGAAGACCTACAACTTAAGGGCTGAGGCACTCGACCGGTGGAGCAGAATCCTCGGCTCATCTGTTCGAGGATATGTCGGCGGACGTATCGACATCATCCCTCACCAGTTGTCGATTGCCGTTGAGGTCTGCTCGCGACTCACTCCCCGCGTCTTACTCGCCGACGAAGTCGGTCTCGGCAAAACAATCGAGGCTGGTCTGATACTCCACCGACTTCACCTTACTGGCAGAGCAAACAGAATCCTGATTATCGTCCCCGAGCCGTTGGTTCACCAATGGTTTGTAGAGATGTTGCGCCGCTTCAATCTCTCCTTCACTATTCTGGACGAAGAGAGGTGCAGTGCTATCGAGGAGAATCAAGCTGACATCAATCCTTTTCTCGAACAACAACTTGTTCTCTGTGGGGTTGAGCTGCTGACTGACACACCCCGCCGCACACTTCAAGCACTCGAAGGGGAGTGGGATCTGATGATCGTCGACGAAGCGCACCACTTGGGCTGGAGCCGGACAGGATCGGATAAGAACTACGACGTCGTGGAAGCCCTCGCCGCTCGCGTTCCGGGTCTCCTCTTGTTGACAGCAACGCCTCAACAGTTGGGACTCGAAGGACACTTCGCACGCCTTCGCCTGCTCGACCCAGAACGCTACGTCGACCTCGACTCGTTCCTCGAAGAGACCCACACCTACGAGCGCGTGGCGCACGCCATCGACAGCATTATTGAGGGGAGAACCCTCTCCTCAGGTGAGCAGGATCTTTTTCGCAATCACTCCGAACGCATTGGCCGCCGCCTCGAAGAAATGATGGCAGGGAAAGAGGGAGGAAAAGAACGATTGATTGAAGACCTTCTCGACAGCTTCGGTCCGGGTCGTGTGATGTTCAGAAATACGCGGTTGGCTCTCTCTGGATTCCCCGAGCGAAAGGCTTTCCTCTACCCTCTCAACGTTGAGAATCCGAAGAATCGAGGTAAAGGAGAGTTAGAGTGGCTTGTAGAAAAATTGAAGAGTCTTGGTGAAGAAAAAGTTCTGTTGATATGTCACTCGGCAGAACGAGCTGAGGAGATCTATCAATACTTGCAGCTTCAAACGCGATTAAACTCCGCCCTCTTCCACGAAGGGTTAACGTTGATTCAGCGCGACAGGAATGCTGCACACTTTGCGGAGCCTGAGGGGGCACAAATTCTCATCTGCTCGGAGATCGGAAGCGAAGGTCGGAACTTCCAGTTTGCTCACGACCTTATTCTCTTCGACCTTCCGAAAAATCCCGACCTACTTGAGCAGCGCATCGGTCGACTCGATAGAATTGGACAGAAGGAAACCGTCAAGATTCACGTGCCATATATTCCCGGCACCTCTTCTGAAGTGTTGGCCTTTTGGTACGACGAAGGCCTGAACGCCTTCGAGGAGAATCTGAATGGAGCTGAGGAGATTGCTCGAACTCTGCGGGATGATCTCGAAGCAGTGCTACAATCATTCTCACCAGAAAAGTTAGCTGCACTCATTCAACGCTCAGTTGAAGAGCGAGAAAAGATTGCTGGTAGATTGGCCGAAGGATATGATCGCCTGCTTGCGTTAAGCTCAAACAAACCAGAGCGAGCAGCCGAGACAGCACGCCACATCCGCTCAGCCGATGCCGACCGCTCGTTCGAACACTTCTTCCTCCGCCTCCTCGACTACTTCGGCGTCTACGTCGAAGAGTTGAGTAACCGCACTTACCTCTTCCGTCCTGATATGCTCTTGACTGACGAGTTTCCCCCCTTCCCATCGGGTGGTATGCGCGTTACGTTCGATAGAACTCGCGGACTCAGTCGCGAAGACTTAGAGTTCATGACAGCAGACCATCCATTTGTGCTGAGCGTTATAGAATTATTCCTAAAGGGTGAAGAGGGAAACACAAGTTTCGGAGTTTGGGAGAAATCGGGCGAAGAGAAGATATATATAGAAGCCCTCGTCATCCTTGAATCGGTGGCTCCACCACAACTTCACGTTGAACGATTCCTTCCCCCAAAACCAATGAGGATCATCGTAGACCATCGACTACAGCTATTGTCGGATGAAGAACAACTCTCTTCAGTACCTCTTGCCGGTGGTGACGTTCGAGATCTTCTTGACAGGTCGGGGATCACAGCAACCCTCCTTCCAGCAATGATTGATGCCACCCTCGACTTTGCGGAGGAGAGAAGTGAAGCAATCATCGCCGACAGTATTGTGCAGATGTCGCAACAACTGCAACGAGAGATTGAGCGTTTAGAAGACCTTGGGCAGATTAACAACCACATCACACCAGATGAGATTCGCCAGCTAAGAGAACGTGAGTTAGCACTTCGTGAAGCTATCGGCACGGCACGGCTCCGGGTTGATAGCTTGAAAGTAATTCTTAAAAGTCCGAGAGAGGAAGAAGAGTGAGAGGAACAACAATTCTTGTTGCACGTCCGAAGTTCCACAGAACACAACGCTCTTCAATCTTTGCGGTCAATCCCTCTGTCGTGAGTTCGAGAAAAATAGATCAACTGTTAACGCTAACAATCAGTTTGCATGCGGATAGATATACAACTCATTCTCCTGATTACCCTTTGCACTGTGAGCACCGCCACAGCCCAGAGAAGAATCAACAAACCAGCACTCGACAGTCTCGTTACTGCCTGCGGGGAGAGCCACTCGGCAAACTACGCTCTCTGGGTTGACGGAAAAGAAATTCTCTCCCACACTCAAACCAAAATAGACACTCCTCTCCCCTGCCACTCAATCCTAAAATCAATTTCTTCACTCGCCGTTGGCAAGCTGATAGAAGATGGGTTGATTGACAGCATCGACACACCTGTCTACACGTTTTATCCAGAGTGGAAGCAGGGGTATAAAAAGTACATCACCGTACGACACCTACTGAACCACACATCCGGCATTGAGAGTCAGGAGTCGACGATGTCGGATTGGGAAGATGCGCGTGACATAGTGCAGGTTGCTCTCTGCACAGACTTAGTAAGCCTTCCGGGTGACTATTTCAACTACAACAACAAAGCATCCATTCTCCTGTTGGGATTGATTGGCCGCGCAAGTGGGGTGGAGCCAAACAAGTATATCGAGCAGAAAATCTTCGCTCCACTCGGCATCACGAACTTCGAGTGGGACTTCGACGATGCAAAAAACGTGCGGGGTCTCTCCACCACGTCGAGTGAACTGGTGAAGATTGGACAGCTTGTACTTGACAAAGGAGTCTGGAAGGGAGAGCGGATTGTCTCCGAAGAGTGGCTCGATCAATCGTTGAAGCCTGCACAACCGTACGTCCTAAACTGCGGCTTGCTCTGGTGGATTATACCGGAACGGACTGAGTACATCGTCGACGACACTTTTATTGAAGAACTGAAAGGTGCTGACATCCCGCAAGAGCTGATCGATAAGTTTGAACTGCTCCGAGGACGATATACCGAAGTCAATATCTCGAACGACAAGCTCGAAGAAGTCTTTGGTAAAAATTGGGAAGCCTTTCTCCAAGAAGAATTCTACCCATACTTTCCAGCCCGAAGTCGGCGTGAGTATAGTTCGGAAGTTATTGGCTATAAAGCGGAGGGTTGGTTAGGACAATACATTGTGATCTATCCTGAGAAGCACATTGTGGCGGCGCGGATGGTGGAGAACTCGGAGACATATCGTTCGGGAACTGATGAAATGCGAGATTTTGAGAAGTATGTCTACAACGTTGTGCAGTAAGTAGTGAAGCGACATGAGACAGAAGATTCAAATCAGGTCAGCGCAGATTGAAGATGCAACAGCAATTCTCGAAGTGCTCAACCCAATCATTGCCGATGGTAGACTCACCATAATGGAGGAAGAGTTCTCCCTCGAAGAACAGGTAGAGTACATTCAGAGGTTTCGTTCCGGCAGACGTGGGATCTACAACGTCGCCCTGCCAGAAGGAGATAGAAGAATCGTTGGGATTCAGGGAGTGGAGCCAGTGAGTGTGGAGGAAAAGGCGTTGAGACATGTGGGGGAGATTAGCACATTTGTGGTGATGGATCTTCTCGGAGAAGGAATCGGCAAGGAGATGAGTAGTCTGATATTTCGGCAAGCAAGGGAAGAAGGTTTCCTCAAGCTTATCGCGATGATTCGAGCCGACAATCTCAGGGCACTCTCCTTCTATCAAAGTCTTGGATTCGACATTGTAGGGAGAGCCAAACGTCACGCTCAAGTTCGCGGTACTTTCATCGATGAGATTTTCACAGAGCTGATCCTATAAAGCAACACACGCACTCTATACACTCTACAAACCCTACGCACTCTATACACTCTACACACTATACCCAACTCGCCTCACGTTGAACTTCGCGATGAGAAGACCGTGAATGCGAACAGATGCCCCAGGAAGGACAGCCTCGGGATAGATAGGATTTGATGTCGCTAACCGAATGTTGTCCCCTTCAAAATAGATTTGCCGAAGTCGCGCAATGCCACTTGAGAGAGAGACAAGACAGATAGCACCATTGCGAGTGGGGACACCAGGACGGACAACGAGCCAATCGCCCAAGTGAATGCCAACACCACTCATTGAGGCAGTAGTGGCCCGAACAATCATGTCGTTCGGATCGATGCTCGGCAACAACTCGGAGAGTACGTCGGTCGGCTTCAGTCGATGCGCCGGGATGTGATCGGAAAAATCACTTTTGCTCTTCAAGTAGTGACGACCAGAGGGAAGGATATGCAAGTGCATGAAGTTCGACTCAGTTCTGTCGATGCGAATCAACCCCTTGCGAGCCATGCGGTGGAGGATTTGGTAGACGCCGCTCCGGTTCTTCAACTCAAGCCGTTCGGCCAACTCACCACCAGAAGGAGAACGCCCCAGCTCTTCCCGCAAATGATTGATCTCTTCGAGTACCCGATACTGTCGTGCAGTGATCCGCAACATGTCTGATTATCGAATATGAATCGTTGAGGAAAATTCTGAGACCGCGATAGTACCTGACAGATTTCTTTCGCTACGCTCTCCCGATAACTTCGGCTAAAGCGAGCAGGAGAGCCAACGGTTTATCAGGGAGAACAAAATCGAAGTTGACGAGGGTCAACCGAGATTTGGAAGTGAGAGTGAAGAGAAGAAGCCCCGGAATATAGTCAGCGGTAATCCCTTCACCGTTGCGATGCAATTCCATCAAACCCAAGTTATAACAAAAGCTACAGTCCGGCTCGGCAACCACTGTTATGTTCTCGTATAGTGATAGCTCTGGAACCTGCAACTGCTCCTGATCGGGGGCGAGTACGATAACTGAGAGAGGAATATTCAGGTGGGGCATCAGTGCGTCAAGTTGGGCGATATGGGAGAGAGTAACATCGTTTTCTACATATCCGGGAACGAACATCAGAACCTCTTTTTTCCCTCCCATCAGATCGACTAAGTCGACACTCCCCAACTGTCGGTGCATAAGTTCTAACAGGGAGGGATCAAACTCAAAGGAGAGAATCCTCTGCATGATGCGTTGCTTTCTCTGGCGCAGTTGAAGAATCTTCTCATCAATTGCCCACAGCTCACGTAGCTCAACTGAACGGAGACTTTCCAGATAGGGAGTAGAGTGCTCCCGACTTCTTTTGTTCTGCTTCATAGCAATTCAACTTGAACGTGTTTCATGAGATTGATGGACTTGAGTATAGTCTGTCGAGTGGACGGAGCATCTGGATATTCTCCCACTCTCTCTCCGTAACTGGACGGACTATCGAAGCATCTAACTGAAACCATCGCAGACAGTCTGCCAGTTCGGTCTGCTTGTAGAGTTCACTCGAGAGTATCAGTGAGCTGAATTGCCGGACAAACTTAACGTCGATGAAATACGATCCCTCACGGTTATCGTAAGTCGGCACTCCCCTCTCCTCTGTACGAACAGTGAGCGCGTCAGCGTATGGATCGGAACAGATTTGGAGGATACCAGCAAGCCCTATATCTCTCCCATCAAGGTTGCCAGAGTCGAGGTGGAGAAGGAAGGCTAAATCTCCGGGAGTCATAGACTCCCGAATGTAGCGGCGCGACTCAGGATCATCTCCACTCTCCCACGAGATCACACCGTCACAACGGAGATCGTTAATGGAGTATCGTGCTGCGCTCGTTGTGAACAACCATCGACGCATGAGCAACTACTGTGATTGATGTTAGAGAGACAACCTTGTTGGCAGTCGGTAGCATATGCCGCGAGAGAGGCGCACCACTGCTGTCTTTATCTATTGCCGACTGCCAACGAGACTGTCTCGTGAAATTTGAAGCGTGGGATTGAGGGACGAATAATTGATGGCAGAACTCCCATACTTTCCATCTGCATAATACAGTAGAAGAGAGGGCGGATCAATTGTTTCTCGCAGGTGCAGCTGTATGCGTTCTTCAGGAAACGTGAATTAGGTTATACGTGAAAAGATCATCCTCTCTTACGGGTAGCCCTTGTAAAGGTGCTGATCCGTTTTTTGTGTTCGACAAACAATAGCAGGCTGGAGGGAAGGTGTGGTGAATTGTGGGGGATGAAAGTACTCTCCCCCTCTTCTCTACGCAAACCGATGAAGTTATCCACATATGCGAGGGAAGTTGGACTATTTTTTGGGTGAGGTTGTACAGCAGGATATTTCTTGAATTGTCACGCTGAGACTCTCGAGAGGAATGTACTATCAAAAGCTGAAGAGGCTGGAATGAAGAATCGATCTATGAGAGAAGCTACGTGAATATATAGAAGCATCGACTTGAGAAATCGGCTTTGGCTTCGAGCTTTAGGTTTCCGGGGATTGGCATCCCCGGCCAGATATCGGTAGCCCCTTCGGGGCAGCCTGTTGCTTGCACTTGTCTTCTGGGGATTGGCATCCCATTGATGCGTATCAGTTCAGACAGCGTGAGTTCTATAGAGGAGCACTAATATCGAGCAGCTCCCGAAGGGAGCACTCCTATGTGGCCGTGGGGAAAGCCGTAGGCTGCACCCCACCCCATGGAGAGCCGTGAAGCACATAGAGCCGTAGAGCATTTAGAGATCGTCAGAGAACAAACGACGTAAGTGAGATGTGTGCAGTAACAACTCCGTGAACGATAACTTCTTCAGTTCGGAATGTCTTTGCGCTGTGCTCTTCTGAATCGAATGTGAGGACTGTTGTCGATCGAAGCTGGCGAACTTGGGCGAGAATAATCTCAGGTGAGCCGGATCGACTGACCACACAGATATCGCGCGGTTGGTAGTCGCGCAGCGGACTTATCACAACAAAGTCTCCAGCGAGAATACCTCTCCCCTTCATCCAGTTCCCCGTCACTCGGATCACTCGGTCGGAACCTTCCATGTCGGGAATGATGTCGGCGAGGTTGGAGATCACGTCGTGCTGCATGTTGGAAGCACTCTGAATAGGGCCGGCAGGAATCACGCCGAGTAATGGCCACGACTTCTCCCCCTTCAATCGGGCGCGCTTCGTCAGCTTGTACCGCAGCCTGACTCCACTCTCCCCTTTCCCCAACTCGATATATCCTTTCTCTGAAAGCTGCCGAAGGATTCTGTAGAGATTCGTGCGAGACTTCTTTCCTGTCTGCTGGAGAATGACCGAGACATCGGGAACTACCTGTTCCTCCTCGAAGTGCTTAACTATGCAATCGAGAACTTCCCGTTGAGTGGGAGTAAGGTCTGAAGACCTGTTCTTTCCCTGAGATGTCCCGAGATCATGGCGCATAGGAACGATGCTGCTCTGTTTGGCACTGCTCGATTCTATTAGGAGTTTTGCTTCTGTCTGGAGGAGCCACACTGAGACTGTGCAAGAGGAAATTTAGAAACATCCTCTGCACCGGGCAACGTGTTATAGAAGGATAACAGAAGAGAGATGCCTGAGAGAAGAATATCTGCGCAATACAAACAGCCTCACTTAAATGAAGTCACGTTGATTGTGGCAATCAACACTCCCTGAACGTTGATACTCTCAACGGGATACTCCATTTCACTGTAGTTGCTGTTGGCAGGGACAAGTCTGGCAATTTCACCCTCAACGTAGAGGTGCTTCAGCGTTCCCCCCTCCCCCTCAACCCAGATCGCACATATTGCCCCCTGCTTCGGCGGAACTCCGGGACGCATTAGGGCAAGTTGGCCGGGCTGAATTCCGGCGTCAACCATGCTGTCGCCAGTGATGCGGAGGAAATAATCTCCCTCGCGAGCCTCAGGACAAATATCGGCAACATCGTCAACGAGAAACTCCCGATAGTCTGCATTCTCGTTAACGTTTCCAGCCGCTATCTCACCCCGAAAAAACCAGAGAGGCTTCCTCAGTTGATAGGCTTTCTCGGTGAGTTCGATTATAGAGTTGCGCTGGTCGTCGGCTGGAGTTTTGGTGATGTATCCTGCTGATTCAAGTGCAGTGAGATAGTTCGACCCAGAGGCTTGATGTTCGAGATTAAATCTCCGAACAATTTCTTGAAGAGTTGGTGTTTTTCCCGATCTCCGTGAAGACTGGAGTAGATATTCTAAAACAATGCGCTGCGAACCACTCAGCCGACCCACGCTGCTCTCGATTAACTTTCTCGACATTAGAGCGAACCTCTCGTTAGGATACAAGTACCAGATGCAGGAGAACAGATTATCTCCCCTAAATGTTTCAATACTATTTCTCTGAAACAGAAAAGTGAACCAATAATGTGTCGCCACAAAGAGAATGAAGCTGTTCCCTCGAACCGATCAAATATCTTCTCGATCCTTAATTTCCATTAAGAAGGCTTTTGCCGCCTCGTATTCGTTCGGGATGCGTCCATCTAAGATTGCTTCTTCAATTGCGCTCTTCAACAGGCCAACACGCTTCGATGGAGGAATGCCACAGATTTCCATGATCTCTTCCCCCCGAACTGGCGACTGAAACGCGCGCAGACGATCCTTCTCCTCGACCTCCTTAATCCGCTCAACAACGTGATCGTAGTTGGCAAGGTAGCGTTGAACTTTCGACTGATTCTTACTTGTGATGTCGGCACGGCAGAGGATGAAGAGATCGTGCAACTCCTCACCAGCATCCACAACCAAGCGACGAATTGCTGAGTCGGTTACCTCTTCGTCCACCAGAGCCATTGGGCGGTGGTGGAGGCGGACGAGCTTGGCAACGTAGTCACGCGCTTTGTTCGGAAGCTTCATCCGACTGAATATCCGCTTCTGCCAACGTGCCCCAACCTCTTCATGCCCGTGGAAAGTCCAACCAGTCCCTTCGTGGAATCGTTTCGTTCGTGGTTTCGCCACGTCGTGCATCAAGGCAGCAAAGCGGAGCCAAACGTTCGTAGTAACTTCGGCGATGTTGTCTACAACTTGAAGAGTGTGGCGGAAGACATCTTTGTGGCCGTAACTGCGCCCTTCGGCTTTTACAAGGTCGACACCGGCCAGAGCGTGAAGTTCGGGGAAAACAAGTTCCAATAACCCCGACTCGAAAAGAATCATCAAGCCAACGCTCGGCTTGGGAGCAGCTAACGTTTTCAGAAACTCATCGCTGATTCTCTCTTGCGAGATAATCTCGATTCTCTCCCGCATCTTGCTGATCGCCTTGAATGATGACTTCTCAAGTTTAAACTGAAGCTGAGCAGCAAAGCGGGCAGCCCGCATCATTCGGAGTGGGTCATCTGCATACGTCGTCTCAGGATCGAGTGGTGTGCGAAGAATATTCCGCTCCAGGTCGCCAAGTCCGTTGAAGAGGTCAACAATTTCGCCACGACGATCTCCACCAAGGCTCACTGCAAGTGCGTTAACGGTGAAGTCACGCCGCCGCAGGTCATCCTCAAGTTTTCCCTCAGTCACAATCGGCTTTCGTGAATCGGCTACATACTCTTCCTTTCGCGTCCCAACAAACTCTAAGTGGTAGTCGCCAACCGGAACAAGTGCCGTGCCGAATCGTTCGTAGATCACCGGGTGTGAGTTAAACTCTTTGGCCACAATCTTCGCAAACTCTACTCCACTCCCCTCAACAGTAACGTCGATGTCGTTTACGTTCACCCCGAGCAGGTGATCGCGAACGTATCCACCAACAAGCCAAGCATGAATATTATGCTCTACCGCAATGTCAGCCAAAGCGAAGAGGATCGGATCGTTTAGTTCTATCTGTTCTCTGCTATCACTCATTCTTTCGTCAATCAAGCTACGTCTATCTTTGGCTGCGATCGGGCGATGTCTTCAAGGATCATTGTTGCCACGCGGAGTGCTGAAGTTCCCTCACGGGCAGTAACCGCAGCGAGACCACCCATTCTAATGGTTTCAACAAAAAGTCTCAACTCCTCGGCAATAGCGTTGATCCCCTTCACTTCCGGTTTGCCGTAGCGAACCGAGCGAACGCGAGAGCCTTGTTCTATTGCCCCCAACATCAACGATCCATCCTGCGCCCCTTCACTCCCTTGGTCGCTGATCGAAAAGAACTCAAGAGATGGAGCGGCAAAGTCGAGCGAGATATAGGAATCACGAGCGAAGAGTCTCATCTTCCGCATTGGGTTACGCGAGATGCGGCTTGCCGTTAAGTTCGCGGTGCAACCGTTGGCGAACTCGAGTCGAGCGTTTGCAATGTCAATCTCGTCGCTAACAACGGCAACGCCACTCGCCCGAATTTCGGTCGGCTCCTCTCCCCGGTTCAATGCCAACACTAAATCGATGTCGTGAATCATCAGGTCGAGAACAACGGCAACATCTGAGGCGCGGGGTGAAAACTGCGCCAGACGATGTGCTTCGATGAAGAGAGGATCGGGGCGGCTCTCCCCCAGCGTGAGGAAGGCTGGATTGAATCGCTCTACGTGCCCAACCTGTAAGACAAGTCCTCGATCTTCGGCAAGACGACTGATCTCCTCAGCCTCTTCAACGGTAGCTGCTATTGGCTTCTCAATAAAAGCGTGAACCCCAGCTTCCAAACATTGCAGCGCAATTTGGTGGTGAGTAGTTGTTGGAGTTACGATGCAACACGCATCTACAGAGTCAATCAATTCAGCAACTGAATTAAATGCCTTGGTTCCATATTCACCCGCAACGTGCGCGGCACGCTCTGCGTCGAGATCGTACAGTCCAACAAATTCAGCATTCGGAGTCTCTTTCGCCAGCCTGACGTGAATGGCTCCAAGTTTCCCTGCACCAACAACACCGAGACGTATATCGCTCATCTCATTCTTGATTACGTGACGTGAAAATTAAAGGCGGAAAGATGCCCTCCCTTTCAGTTGAGGACAAGAGATTGAAACCTCTTTTGTGTAACGAATCGGCTTAATCGTGAGGGGAGTTCATAGAGTTGAGAGTCCATCATCTACCATTTTCAAGTAAGGAAGCTATTGATCGTATCAATCCTCCAAGTCTGTCATTCTGATGGGTTCCAAAGACCGCCGAAGATAGCACCAGAGGTAATCTCACTCGCTCAGAAGAGCAATACCGTATCTCTATAGTATTCCTGCGAGACTCTTCATTCCGCTTCGCTTTATTCAGAGTGACAGAAGTGGCGTTGCTGATATACGTCTTCCAGAATCAAATATGATCCTATATACTCACAGAGAATCACTCCACAAGAAACGGATCTTGTAAAGTCTCTCTCAGACTGCAAGTCTGGGGTTAATGAGAGTGTCTATTACATCTGACCGATCCGATCTATCTTCTCAACGGCTCTACCTTTTGAATTTTTACTTTTGAATTTTGAATTCCACAAACTCTACTCAACCGGCGTTTCTACAACTATCGTTACTGTGCGGGAGTAGAACCGTCCCTCGGGAAGATCGTTCTCGTGCAGTTCTATACTCTCTCCAACTCCTGAGACTTCTGCCCCTTCTGTTTCAAGTTCTTTTGCTGTCTGGTTTGCACGCCGTTGTGAAAGACGAAGGTTATACTCTTCCTCACCGATCCTATCGGTATAGCCGGTGATTGTCACCGTAGCCCCCTCACGAATTCGTTCCTTGATGAAGGCTCCAATCCGGTCGTTTGCCTCGTTGAACGCTGCTTGATCGAAGTCGAAGAGGATCAGACTATAGCGGTCGATATACTTGTCGGCAATCCGCTCGCGTCGTTTTTTGCTGATCGTGATCTGTTCTACAGGCAACGAGTCGAGCGTTGTTCGCACAGCATTTCCAGCTTGATCTCGAACTTCGAGTTGATAGGTGATTGGCTCTTCGGTACGGGGAACAGAAGTTTGATCTTCCTGTAAATCCCAGTCGATCTCGTCAACTAATCCGGGAGAACCACGAAATGCTTTCAACAGATCTTCACCTTGCAACACATTCAAGTTATAGCCACTGATCGGTGATTGGCTCTCAGCTTCGGGTCTAAATCGAATCACCGGTGGATTTGTCACGCGGAGTGTATCGTCGGTAATCACCGGAGCGAGAACCTCCCACGTATCACTGTAAAGTTCCGCCCGACGGTTCTCTACCACACCATCTGCTACCTCCATGTTGGAAGGTTTGCTCGGCAAATTTCGAGTTTCAATCGTAAGTCGCGATGAGTCGATCCCCCAAACAGACTGAAGGTAGCTGAAGACTGCCTCGGCTCTCTCTCTTGAGAGGTTGAGTCCTCCCTCAGCTTTTTCAGCCAACCCATCGTTGCACCCCACAATCCGAAGGGTTGCCTCGGGGAATTCCTGCATTCTCTTCCCAACAATGTTCAACAGGTGGTGATACGTTGGGAGTGTAGGGATGTTATGCAACCCCTCTACTCTGAACTTCTCCTTCTCTCTCCCGCCAAGCCGCGTATAGCGTGGTGGAATTGTCCCTTCACCCTCATCGAAAAATACGTAGTTCAGTAGTGGGCGCATATTTGTCGAGATAAACTCTTCTACGCGAAGCGTGGCCTTCTCCTCCTCAACTCCATCCTCGTTTACGCCAACGGCTGTTACTTGAGCGCGGAGAGGTTCGGATCGAATCGGCGTCTCAACCGGAGTGTCAAGCGGCGGTAGAAGGCTCACAATTGGTGGAAGCTCCGGTTCCTTACGTTCGGCCCCGAAGGTAATCGCCACTCCAACTCGCAACTGATCGACCGACCAACTTGAATCCTTCAAGATTGGAGAGAACCCACGACTATACTGAAGTTCGGGGGTTGCCAAGAGAGTTCCATGACTATTCAGCGGAAGATCATAGCCAAGCCCGATATGTGCCGAGACTAAAAGTCGATTCAGATCGGGAATATCCCCTGTGAACTCGTTTCGTGTCCTCCGGCTATTCTCGAAAACCCCAACCTCTTCTGGCTTCACCAACACCTCTCGTTGATCGTAGCTTCCACTCAGCAAATACCCAAGCCCAACACCCAGACGAAGACCAAACTTCGGCGTCAAGTGATAGCCGAGCGAGGGTTCTAATAGAATGGCAGTGAGGGTTGCATCAAGCCGATGCTCGAAGGTTCCCTCAACAGCCTCTCCTCCGATAATCACGGTTGTGCTCTCTGGTTCTACAAGTTCAGCACCGAGAGTTGAGAAGGCGAGGCGAAAGTCAAGGTAGAGTGGATCGTCCAGAGGATGCTGGTAGATCGCCCCAACAGTCAGGCCTAATCCAGAACCACCGGTAAACTCTCGGCAGCAGTTAGGAACACCGGGAAGGCGGCTGAAGCCGGCTCGGTGGAAGTTCAAGTTCAGGTGAACAAATCCCCCATATCGCCCGCTGGTCGAGTCACTATCCCCTGACTGACCGAACATCTGATCGGCACTTCCCACAAACAGGACTGCTGCGAGAAGAATGATTAGTTGTATAAATCTCCCCTTGTATACCATAGTGAAGAATATACGAACGAGTGCCGAGTAGGAAATACGTTGAGAGTTTTTGGTAGTCTTTGTAGTAAGCTTCAGCACCGTAAGGTCAAAGAATCACAACGGTGAAAGGGGCACCCTCAAAGCGAGTCCAAACCGAATCCCAAAGGGGATCCAATCAGCCACCTTAAGGAGCGAGGTGACTGGAATCTGTAGCTCCACTTCGGGAACGAGGGCAACAGATTGGGATGGAACTCCGAAGTTAAATCGTCCGCCAAAGCCTAAGTGGAGTGCGCCGAACAGGTAGCGGCGATCAGGTGTTGGACCGGTGAGAGGAAGTCCAAGCTCAGAGACGGGAATGTTGGCTCCAGAGTCAAACGTTGTCTGATATTTGATATTTACTATATGTCCGACTGTCCCACCAACAATAATTGTCGGGGTCATTTGCTTCATCTGCCTTGTATCGAAGGAGAATCGTCCACCGAGAGCAATCACATCTCCACTCCCCACCGTCGTCTGCCTCACTTCTCGCTCAATTAGTTTGCCGTTGTCTCCAAGCTCTTCAAGCCTACCTCGAGCGGAGAATTCTTGCGATATTCGCAACCAAGAGAGCCGAAGATCAAATGTTGTGGAGCTTCTGACAAACAACTTCGGCAACAGTCTCGACCAAGAGATCCCGAGTTCGTGCCCAGAACCAGAAGGTGTCCCAAAACGGAAGGACTCGTTTGGTGTAGGTATTACTCCGGGGTCAATCGAGGCAACGGTGGGGAGAAGGCTCCCACTTACTGAGAGGAAATCATAGCCGTCGAGTGGCTTCATTGTGGAATAGTCTTGAGCATTGAGGGGGACAAAAGCAAGTGCGCAGAACAAGACTGTAGAGAGGAGAACCGACTGAAAGACCTCTGTTCGACCCATGTTCTTGGAAATTGCGGACAAGAGTTGACGTTTCATCATATTCAAGTCTTCACAATGCAGCGAATCTGTACAAGGGAAAAATCGGGTACTCTTTATTATGGTGCTCGATAGTGCTGGCAGTTCAGACTTCGGGCAGAGTTCAGTGAGCTATTTGAGTATAGTTAGTGGGGAGAAGACCGCCCAAGAAAACAGCTTGAGGCCGTTTCTTTCTCAGCGGGGACTCCAGAACACCCCGATGAATCGGGGTGTTAATGGGAGGGGATGATTATCTCAATAATTATTCAAAGAGCACAATCGGGGTGTGGGAGTTCGTGATTACCTCGTTATCCTCTTCTTACCTCCACAGCTCACTGCACGATTTGAAATGATCGCGAGATAATGCGAGTGGCAGTTTTCAATACGACCAGATAGTTCCCTGAGGGAAGTTCTCCTGTCGAGAAGTTCTGCACATACTCCCCAGACGATAGATATTCCGAGGCAAGGGTTGCAACCCGCTTTCCAGTTGGGTCCAGAATAAACAGCTCAATATCCCCATCCTCAACAAGACTGAAGCGAATCTCTCCCTCGTCACGCGCGGGGTTGGGGCGAACAGGTTTCAGGTAGACTGAATCGTTTACGATGAAGAGACGGGTTCCACCATCCTCGCAGAGATCGCTCAGCAGGAACGATCCATCTTTTCTGCTGAAACCGCCGTAACAGCCATCATCCATAGAGAAGGCCTCAACTACTATCGGTGTGGAAGATGAATTTCCAAGTGCCGTCACAAAGCGGAGTAGGGCAACCGTATCTCCCTTCCCACTCCAAGTTCCACGAAATTGCAAGTAGCGTTCGTTAGCGTCCGACAGGTCAAGTTCAGGCAAATCGACCGGGGCGAGAAGTGTTTTGTTGAACCGTAGGAGTATCCGGTACTCCCGCTCTGTCGTGTCAGGGAGCGCATCAGTTGACTCGACTAAAACTGGAATCAGAATCTCTTCGCCAGCAGTTGCGCCAATATTCTCTGGAAGGAAAAGCTGGTTTCCGTCAATCACATCTGGACAAATCCCCTCACCAATTAGCGTGACCTCAGCGGGAGGAAGTCCGAAGGAGAAATTCCCTGCACCATCGTAGTGGAAGAGAACTCTCCCCGATGTTCGCCCCTTTCGTTCTGGCTTAAAGCGGAGATTCATTGTCCTGAACTCACCCGGATTCAAAGCAAAGGCATCACCTCCACTACGTATCACAAATTGCTCGGCATCTGGACCGGATAGCTCCGTCTTCTCAATCCAGAGTGGAACCGAGCCAACGTTGGTTACCACTGCTGTCACAACTGAATCCTTCAACGTGTGAAGGGGTACTTCTCCAAAATCAACTGTGGTAAGGTTCACTCGAAGCGGAGCGATCATCCCTTCCCCTGTGATGTAAGTGACCAACTGCGTAGTTCCAGCTTGAACGATCACTGAATCTGTAAAGGAACCAACACGCCCCGGCGTAAACCGGAACTCTGCAGGGGAACATTCGCCGGGCAAAAGTTTATAGGGAGGTATCCCAGAAATAAGAGAGAAGTAGCCTGTTCCGGCAAAGGTGATACTCTCAATAGTCACCGGGACAGAACCGTTGTTGCAGAGCCAACCAACTACGACTGAATCCTTGTAAGAGCCGTATCCAACTCGCCCCATATCAACAGGAAGGAAGCTCAGGCGAGGCTCAACAATCGACCAAAAGGAGTCTGAGATGTCAACTTGATTTGGTAGCCGCGTCAAGTCCCAAACCCGAGCAGTGCTATCGGAACTTACGGTCAAGAGATGCCCCCCACCTCGACTATGTTCGATGTGCCGCACTTCACTTCGATGGCCAACAAGTTCACGGATAAACTCTCCACTTTCGCCATCCCGAACTATCACACCTCCGTTTAATAGAGCAACGGCAATAAGGTTGCCATCTGGACTGAACTCAGCATCGGCAACGCGGGCAGCCTCGTGAACAGATATTAGAAGCTCGCCAGTCTCTACATCCCAAATACGGAGAAGGCTATCATGACATGCCGTGACGATTCTGCGGCTGTCCGGACTGAAGGCAACAGAGTTCACTTGGGCTGGGTGTGGGAGCGAGTCAACGAGTCTGCCGGTGGCTGCATCCCAGAGTATCCCTTGGCGATTCGTTAGAGCCTCATAGCTCCCAGAGACTATCCACTTTCCGTCCGGACTCCAGTCGATTGCGAACCCTCGATATGTGTGCCCCTTCATCTGCTGCAACAGTGCTCCCGTTGCGGCATCGAACATCACGACATCGTCTGTGTAGGCGTGAGACACAATCTTTGTCCCGTCAGGACTGAACGTAGAGAGGCTCAAAATATCTGATCCTCCACCAAATGTTCGAATGAGCCTGTCACCATCCCAGTCATATAGATAGGAATCAACATCACCGGAACTAATCAGAAGATTTTTCCCGTCAGGGCTAAACTCGAGTCCGATATACCCGCGAAATGAGAGAGTAGAGCGGAGAGAAGAACTGCTGTCGAGTAAAGAGAATATCTGTATATCGGTTCCATTTCCAGCAAAGAGAACGGATGTACCGTTGGCGTCAAAAGTGCCAGTAGTAAGAACCTGATTGGCCGGGATAACAATCACTCCCCTCTCACCATTAGCGCTCACCTGCCGAACCCGCATCAGGCAGCGATTACTTGGGATTGCCGGAGCATTCCAACGATAGAACAGACCTGTTGCCGTATCGGTAATTCTCTGCCACTTCCCCCCCCCGTCAACGCTATACTCGAGGAGCACGGTATCTTCCGGCAACGTTCCCTCCCACTCAATCAGCAGGTCTTCCCCAACTGCGTAGACCTCACCACCATTCGGGGAAATTAGCTTCAACTCTTGTTCAGGGGGTCGAATGCCAGGCCAGCCTCCCGTAAGGGTAATCACTTCTGAATCACATCCACTCGACTGAACTACAGCGTGGGCAAATCGAAAGACAGAATCATCAGGGGCAAACCTGAAATTCACCTCCAATCCTTCACCCGGTTGTAGCCGCACTGGAAATGGCCTGCTGACACCAGTTACGGTGAAGCGCGGCTCAGAAATTTCCACTCCCGTTATCTCAACAGGCTTACCTACTGCCACAATACGAATTACCGTGTCGCGACTCTGTCCCGGATTGACAGTACCAAAACTGACCGATGAAGGTGTAGATCGCAGAGAAGGGAGAAGAGTATCGGAGAGGTTATACCCTCCACTCCACTCAACGTTGTAGAAAGGGATAGAGAGTTTTATCGAGTGGAACGTCTCGCACGAACTTTCTCCCACCCACTCAACTTCGCACGGCTCTTCCCCCTGCGCACGATGGAGAATCGTCTGATAGATCAGCTCCGCCTCCTCTCTACTCTCCACACGCTCAAACCAAGCCCCCCCTGTTCTCTCTGCGATGTTCTTCAGAACAGGTGGAGCCGCCATGCGGAGGACAATCGTGTAGATAGTGGCTCCAGCCTCTTCCGCTTGGCGGACAATCTCTGCCTCGTTCCCCTTCGAGAGTCCGTCAGTCAAGAAAATAATCACCTTTTTATGCTCTCCCGATGAGGCAACAGGTAGGCTCCCTGAGGCTGGATCGATAAACCCGGCATCATACTCAGTTCCTCCAGTTGGCCTAAGCAGAGTGAGAGCGTTCCGGAGCAACTCGCGATCAACCGTGAAGTCCTGATTCAGGTAACTACGGTGATTGAAGCTAACGACAGCACACTCAGAGTATCCGAGCGGAAGCGCCTCAATCCAAGCGTTGGCGGCAGCACGGGCGATCTCCATGTTGTCGTCGTTCATCATCGAGCCAGAGATATCGATTGCGAGAACAGAGGAAAGGCGTTCCGGAAGTTTTTGCTGTGGGCAGGTAAGCGAACGAACTTCGCGCCGTTGGCCATTCTCTTCAACTATGAGGTCACCCGGAAAAATGTCTCGAATAAGAGTACCTGATGAATCACTGAGATAGAACTGAGCGCGCAAGAGAGGATAGTCCGCTGTCTCGATATTGAGCAGAGAAAGGGAGTTCTCCTGAGCAAGCCCAGTGGAGAGAGAGAGGAGAAGAAAGAGGAGACAATATCGTAACCTAAGATTCATTGGGGCGTTTGGAACTGATTGCGTATTAGTCTTCTGAATAGCTGCTCTGAGTCAGTTATCAAGTCGGTAGTTCAGACAGGACAAACACCTGTTCTTCAAGTGGTGTTAACTGTCAGAGAAACACCACCAAGGGCACAAAGGAACACCAAGAGCAAGATCAGCCACGGCAGGAAGCAGCCTGCATACTATACTTTAGCATACTTCACTCGCGGCCGGTATAAGAAGCAGGGGTTGCCCCCCTTCCAAAGGCGAGGGATTCCAGATCCCCCTCCGCTCTCCCTGTATCCTGCAAGAAGCCGATATATCGTTCAACCTCGGCAGAGACCATTTTCCAGAGCGTGCCGAGGACAACGGCGTCGTCGATGTAGCCAATGCCGGGAATAAAGTCAGGCGTAAGATCGGTTGGGAGGATAAAGTAGAGCAGTCCGGCAGCAACCAGCAGTGTCGTTGAAACATCGACGCGGAAATCACGGTCACGGATCATTCCGAAGAGAAGTTTAGCTCGACCGATCAACGTCCCAATCCAATACAGACCCTCTTCAAGGTCTTTTAACTCACCTACCTTTTCACGTAGTCGATCAGTTAAACTCCGCAGATCGTCCGAGGAAACATTATCGGCTCGACGCTCAAGAATTTTTCGTGCTCTCTTCTCACCGAAACCTCTCCCCTCAGGAAGCTCTGCCTCATCCCCATCAACCACACTGTTAAAATCAGACATTGACGCCATACTTCTACTACAAAAATTTAAGGTTAACCTTTGTTCAAGAGATTCCGCTACGGCAATCTCTCCTCCACTCTCAACCCCTCGACTCCCAACTCTTTAACTCTCGACTCTTCAACCCTCAACTCCCCAACTTACCACTCACACCCTGACTTCCGAAATCGTTCAACATATCCGGAGTAGTTACCTGCTCCCCGAGCTGCTCCAGCCCGTTCTTCGTCGGTCAGTTCCCGTATAATCTTTGCTGGAACTCCAGCAACAAGCGTGCCGGAAGGGACGCGGAAGCCTTCGCGGACAACGGCTCCGGCGGCAACAATCGACTCACTTTCGACGACAGCATCGTCCAGAATAACAGCCCCCATGCCGACCAGAATGCGCTCGTGTATTGTTGCACCGTGCAAAACTGCGCTGTGCCCTACAGTCACATCGTCGCCGATATTCAACGCAAACTTTTGATTTGTCACGTGGCACATCGTCAGGTCTTGGATATTCGTTCTCTTCCCAATTCTAATTGAGTGTACGTCACCTCGAATCACAACGTTGAACCAGATTGAACTCCCCTCCTCGATCTCTACATCGCCGATGATCCGCGCACCCGAGGCAATAAAGACACTTGGATGAATTGTTGGCGCAACTCCCTCGAATGGAATCACTGTTATATCGCTGCGATCGATCATGGTATTGCGAAATTCAGATTTTTGATTGCGGATATCACCTCAGCACTCTCTGATGTCTGCTTATAGCACATCTTCCAACATCTTTCTCCTCTCTCCTTTCATCGTATGTGCTTCCACTTCGAGTTGCAGATTTAACTCCTTATCGTCAAGCTCTTCGGCTGTTTTGAGCGCACTCATAAACACAGCCACATTCTCATCTTTTACTCCATGAATCACAGCCAAGCGGACTTCAGGGGTCACAACTTTGAGTTTCCCAAGGGTTGTCAGGGCCGTGCTCCGCGTCCAACCGCGGGAGGCATTCTGTGCATACCAGACAACGCGATCAACAAACTGCACAAACTTTCCGGCAGCAACTACATCCATCCAAGCTCGTGCAATGCTCTCCCGTTGTCCCTTCACATACTGGAGTTCAGTTAGTGATGGCTCAAGGCCAGTTGCTCCCGACTGAACGAGCATTTCAAGTGTCTCTGCTACAATCGAAAGGCTTGAATCCTTCAGAAGTGGAAGCAACAGTTCGGTTCTGAGATTCTTGTCCTCGATTGCCCAAGCACTACTAACTCCTGCTCTACGAATATCTTTATTCCGATCAACCAACGCGGCAGGAATCACGTCCAGTGCAACGTTCTTGTCGAGCGCGGCAATGGCGGAGATCATCGCCGCTTTTACGTATGGAACATTCTCCAGAGCATAGATTCTCTTTACCTGAGTAGCAACCTCCCCCTTTTTACCCCCTACTTCTTCAATTCGCCTTGCCGCTTGTTCTCTAACAACTGGAGAACTGGCAAACTCTAAAATTGTGAGAAGCCCCTCATTAGAGGTCTTCGGTGGTTTCACTTCGATTAGTGAACTGTACGCATCGATGGCAACCGCAATTGGTTCTGAGGTTTTATAGCTGACCCTTTGCTCCGCTGTAGTGAGAACGATCGTGTCAACTATTACCTCCATCTCCCCCCCTTCCTTCCTAAAAATCTCGATCGGAACAACAGTTTTAAAGTAGCCGGTCAGCGTATCACGCTCTTGCTTTTGCTTCAGAATAAGCTGATAAATCCCATCATCATAGTCCTCTTTAATTTCCAGAACTGGCATTCCAGCACCGTACACCCACTGATCGAAGAACCAGTTCAGGTTATATCCAGTAGCATCTTCGAAGGCGAGCTTTAGATCGTTTGTCTCCACAACAGCGTGAGCATGTCGCGTAAGGAAGAGTCGGATTGACTTCCAGAACAATTCTTCTCCAACAAGTTTGTTCAGCATGTGGAGCACCACAGCACCACGACCATAAATGTTTGGTGTGTATCCTTTGCCGCCAGCAATCGGGCTTCGCCCAAGTTCTTTGTCGGTGTTGATTCCTCCGGCTACATATCCACGAATCTGAGCTAAATATGCCTCTTCCCCCTCACTATGCTCAGTCCAACGTGCGGCCAGATACGTAGCAAAACTTTCGTGCAGCCATAAGTGATCCCAGCTTCGGTTCGTGACGAGGTCGCCAAACCATTGGTGGGCAGCTTCGTGGGCAATCAAGCCCTCTGGATTATAGTCGATCAGCCCTTGTTTATCGACCAAAGCAAAATCGTTCAGAGTAGTGGCGGTAGTATTCTCCATGCCACCATACATAAACTCATCGATCATCACCTGCGAATACTTGTTCCAAGGATATGGAATACCAACCAAGTCCTCAAGGTAGCTGATGATCTCCGGGGTCCGGCCAAAGGATGGCTCAACCCGGTCGGGCATATCAGGGTAGCTCCAATATTCCAACGGGATATTCCGCACAGTATCTCGCGTCACCAAGTAATCACTGGCAGCTAACATCATCAGGTAGGGGGCGTGGGGTTTCGTCATCCTGTAGTGCCACGTTGTAGTTCCATCGCCGTTCGATTCTGCCGAGATAAACTCGCCGTTGGAGAGGAGCTTCCAGTCAGAACGAATCGTCGCCCGTATCTCCGATGTAGCGAGGTCGTTCGGATAATCGTACATCGGAATCCAGAAGTGGTGATCCTCCCCCTCACCTTGAGTCCAGATCTGATTCCGCCCATCAGGCTCATTCTCTTCTTTCTTGACAAAGTAGATCCCCTTCTTCGGTGAAACGCTATACTCGATTTTGAGTGTGAAGAGTTGATCGTAGGAGAGTGGTTTCGGGAGAGTAATCTGAAGACTTTGACCTTCGAGAACAAAGTGGGCTGTCAGATCATCGACTGTCAGACTCGATATTGTCATTGTCTGGGCTGCGTCGAGTTTGATTTCCGTGAGCGTAGGGTTCAACGAACGGAAGCGATGGGTAACGGTTCCACTCACGACCTTGTTATCAAAGTCGAGTCGGACATCCAATGCAGTGTGGATCAGGTCGAAAGGATGTGAGCGTGCCCCCCCGCTGTACTCAACAGATGGAAGTGGTTGTGCTGAGAGTGATGCCCCGATAAGTAGTAGGGGAAGCAGAAGGCTTAGAGTTCTGACCATAAGGATTTAATGATCTGATGTTTCCGCCCAAGTGGCGTGGTTGCAACGTAATGCTGAAGATACGAAGAGAGAAGACGTGGAACAGTAGAGAATGTGCCTCTCCAAAACGAAAAAAGTCGAGTTCAAGTGAACTCGACTTTCTCTCTCTCTGCTTGGAGCCACCACACGGACTTGAACCGTGGACCTGCTCATTACGAATGAGCTGCTCTACCAACTGAGCTATGGTGGCCTGTTCTCTGCCGTAAAAACGGAGGGCAAACATACAACGGAATTAAAAGCCGCGCAAGAGTGGAAATCACACCGCTAAAAGTTGTCACGAACGGAGAGTAGTGAAGGATTTGGACTGGTAAGGTCCGGGAAACTCCATCTCTACCCTCAACACGACAGTGGAAGAGACCAGTTTGAACGTCTCTGTCGTAGACTTGCCATCAACTTTCAAACTTGCTGCGGCATTGTATGGAACCACAACGTCGGCGTTGTGGTAGAAGAACTCTTTGGAATCAAAACTGTTGAACGTATAGCTGGTTCCCTGCACCAGTGCCATAAGGTGGATCGCCAATCGAATCGTTCAGGAGTAGAAGAGGATACTGTTATTGTTGGATGATAAGTGATTGCTCAACAGCAATTCCATTCTCACCAGTAATCCTACAGAAATAGCCTCCACTCGGCACTCCTTCAAGGTCCAGTTGGTACTGACTTCCCCCCTCAGTGCAATAGACACCCTCACCTAATTTTCTGAGAAGTCGTCCCTCGGTATCATACAACTCAAAAGTGAGACGCATAGAAGTGGGAAGTGACAACTGTAACTCTCCCTTTGCACCATGAATTGGCTGTGGCACAATTGTGAACGAAGCACGTGCAAACAATTCTCTCTCTTCTTCAACACTGGATGGGGCTTTCGGGAACTTCATTCCACCAGGGTAGCCGTATGAATTCGCCATACCATATCCGTAGACAATCAATCCAAATCCCACTTCATATTCATCCAATTGTTGATTCAGGATAGCTATGTGCTCTCCTGCAGAGACCTTCACATTCGCATAAACATACTCTGTGCCTGGAATTGCTTCAAATTTTGTGGTCTTTGGAAGAGGCTCACTATCTAAGTAGATATCCGATGTCTTCTCCGCTGGTAAAATTAACGTTGCATAGTGTTGTGTAAATTCAGTGTGAGAGACACTACTGAATGTATATGCTGACTGGAACTGCACTGGTGCAGGGATAAGCGTCATGAAAGGATCACCGGTTCCGTATCGAATGACCTGAACAGCATTGATTACGGTGTCAACTGAATGTTCGTAGTGAGCAACCATCACAGGCTGTGTAGAAGTGATGCGTAGAGGTTCGCTCACCTCATACTCAAGGAAGTCACCGCTCAACAATAGATGATCCTCCCTCTTAGTAGCTGTAGTAATCGAAACCAGAGTAGTGTCAAATCCACTAATTATTCTCACTATGGAGTTATACTTTATAGATGGTTCAACAGCTGGGAAGGGAGTAATCAGGAACGTATCCTGCCAGAACTCAACGGGAATCAGTTGTTCAACAAGAAAATCTCGGAAGTTGCCAATGGTTTTCGGATTTGATGCCCGCCGACACCCGGCAAAGACTCCAACTGGTTTATCGGACATAATTTCTGTTCCTGTTACATCATTAGGTCCTCCTAACTGAGCATGTCCCAAGTATAGCTGTCCAGCCTGAAGAGTAACGGAGAATGGAACCCCTGCAGCCTGTCCGTTAACAGACTTCGACTGAAGCGAGGGAATAATTGTCACTCTCGTGTTGTTCTCACTCGCAACAACTGCAAACTGCGAAGGCATGTCGTGGAGAGCACCAGTAGTAGGAGTATTAAGATATCCATTCTGATCAGCCAATACGACATATCGTCTCCCCAACGCATTCCGAGAGAGGCAAAGGAACGCATCAGCAGAGAACATACGGACACTAACACCGGTAAGAGAAATCGCCCGATCAGCAGTTACGGAAAGAACTTTGTCTGATATGCCAATGTCGGCAGCACTTAACTCTATAGCTGAACCGAAAAGTGTGTCGACACTCACCTCAACTGTAGCGAACGATCCTGGAACAGAAACCGTCACGGTTTTTCCCGATGATCGATCTGTCAGCAATACTTCAGCAGGAACAGCCCCACTTAGGTAGAGACGGAGCGATGATTGCTCAAAAGGTCCTCCTCCACCCATATTCTCCATGAAAACCACATCAAATTCAGTTCCACTTGATGTTGGTATTTGTGCAAAGGACTGCAAAGGCAGAATCAGCAGAAGTAACGTAAAGGCAAGAAATGTAGAAACAGGGAAATATTGTTTCATACGAGTGACTCAGGTTGTGTAAACGGGTAGTGGTTGATGATCTGGACACAACATACTTCACCATCTGAAATAGTGCAAGAGAAAAGGAGGTGACTCAAGGAGATTCGGAGAAGCCACAGGAAAAATCTTCACATAAAGGGGCAATTGGCTATGGCGGACGCAAAGTTGACAAAGAGAGAGACCTTTCCACAAACAACATTCCGAAATCCAAAATTGCTGCTCTCCTTCTCCCCTACTTCTGTACCACCATCTTTACTGTCTTTACTTCCCCATACCCTGTCGTCATGCGGCAGAAATACGTGCCACTTTCGAGACTGATTGGCTCAAACCGTAGACGGTGGATGCCTCCCTTGATCGGGGCGTTGTTCAAGATGCTGAGCACCTTATTTCCGTTCATGTCGAGTACGTCGATAGTGACAAGCTCGTCTCGACGTAGGCCGATATCGATGCCAACCGGTTCACCCGGAGTAGGATTCGGAAATGGTGGCATCAGGATAGTACGCTTCGACGGAGCGAAGGCTTGGATTGTCATGTTCTGCCCGCAACGATCAACCCCGGAGCCAAAACCAAAATCGACTGGCGTCTTCATTGGGATGCGATCCCACCTTCCGCACGTGTCGATTATCAGAAGCGTATCAACCTGGTTCCCTGCAAAGTTCCCTTCGAGACAGATGGCAATTTTCACTGAGTCTCCTGCCTTCAAATTGAGCGGGAACTGCGCTGGAGGAATAGAAAACTCGAGATTGTTCTGCAATGTGGCGCGAGCAATCACCATATCACGTGCCCCATAGTTCCGTAGCAGAATACTGTCGCACCGGTAGGCGAGATAATCCAGGCTATCGGTTTTCCACTCGATGCCGAAACGGGCTGATGTGTGGTCGCCACTACTTGGGTCAATCGCTGCCAACGTAAATCCTCCAATAGTGTCGGCAACTGTTATGCTATTCCCAGCAAGGTCTACCACACTCACCTCGTAGATCATGTCTTGATATGGATCAATTGGAGTTAAGTGGAGCTTCAACTCTGCTGAGGGAAGTCCTGCTGGATTTGGATCGAACGTTGCTTCGGCATTAATCACCGTGCCGAGACTAACCGAGGCAATCCCCATATATTTCTGATCCGGTTCGGAGAGTATTACATTCACCCCTTCCCTACAACCATCACTTCCACTTGATAGCACAGGAGGAAGCGTGTCGATAATTGAGTAAACACTCCACTCCGCTACTTCACGCGAAATACACGAATCCCCAATGGTAAGGCGTGCAACCACAACCGAATCAATCGTCTGTTGATAGCAAATTTCAATCCTCTGTTTCTCACCTGGCTGTAGCCTAATTGACCCCGGGGTAGTAATCGTAGTGGTAATCGTAAACGACCCATCGTTTGGAGTAACGCTCAGGTTGTTGATCTCCTGCGGGAAAGCTCCGTAGTTAAAGACTTCAAACTCTCTACATACACGGCCACCGTTGTAGGAGACAGATTCTCCTTTCTCAGGAACACCTCCATTCAATGCAACCATTCCGACTGTGTATCCCGGTATTGAGGACTCCAACATAATTGACCGTCCACCTGAGTCGATTGCCTTGATCTGTATAAAGCCATCGTTGTATGGGTCAATCAACTTCGCTGTATAGAAAACCGAATCGACACTCGACGTAAAGGGCTGAATTGCAACAACAGCGTTTCGAGTTTTCGACTGCACTACATAGCAAGAGTCGATGCCGGAGTCTGTAATCCGATCATCTATTGCAACCCCCTGCAGCTCTCCACAAGTAGTTGAGACCTGTATGTAGGGATGCTGAAAGTCGTGAACCAATACACGGTAGATCGCCCCACCTGGATAGCCGTAGGAGTTGGCCATCCCATATCCGTATGCGTAGAGACCAAAGGGGGCATCGGCGTAGGCTGTGTGAGCACCGGGTGTAAGAATCACCTGTGCGTAACTGTAGATGGTTCCCGGAATTGGAATAAAGGACTCTACTACTGGGAGACTATCAATTCGCAGAGAGAGAACATCGTTGGTAGGAATTACAACGTTTACAACGTGGCGCACAAACTCTGGGTGGGGAACACTCTGAAAGGCATACGAGGTATCGTACTGAAGTTCAGGTGGAATAATCATCATAAAGGGATCACCCTCACCGAACTGGTTATTGTTCCCAATTGCCCCAACCGAATGTTCATACTGAGCAACTAATATCGGTCCGGAAGCATTGATAACCGCTGGGCGCTCGCTCAACAAAATTTCGATAGGTTTCCCCCCCTGCAACGGAGCTTGGGGAACACCATCAAGACTCCACGTAGTGTTGTCGACTGCGGCCACAATCCGGGCTACTGGTGTGTAACTTGACTGCGGAGTAACATCGAAGAGCGGAGGAATAATAGCCGTGTTTCCCCACGACTCCAGTGGTGGCATCTGTTCTACCAAAAGGTCTCGGAAATTCCCAACCGTCGTTGGGATGGATGTTCGCTTGTTGCCGGAGAATGCTGCCACCGGTTTTGTTGAACGGATTTCGGTTCCAGTAATGTCCTGCGGGCCATCGAGCGACGCCTGAGCAAAGAAGACCTCTCCTCGGTTCAAGCCGATGACGAAAGGGTCAGTAGTCGGTCGTCCGTTAATGTTGGCAGTGGGCGTAATCGTCACCAACGTTCCATCTTCGGTTCCAACAATGGCGAACTCTGAAGGCATATCAAAAATTCCACCAACCTGAAAATTGTTCAGATACCCATTCGGGTAACCGAGCAACACATAGCGGCGAGTAAGCACATCTTCGGGAAGCCCGAGGAAAGCGTCAGAGGAGAAAGTGCGGACGCTGACTCCATAGAGCGTAATGTCTTCGTCTGACTCTACGTAGAGTGTTTTCGATGAGACACCAATATCCCCCCCATCAAGCTCGATAGAAGCACCAAAGAGGGTGGCTACATCAACTTCAAAGGAACGGTGGGCAACCGGAAGATTAATCGTCTCCGTTCTCCCTGTTCGCTTGTAGGTAATTCTGACATCGGTCGGTTTGATCGCACTCAGGTAGAGGCGAAGATCCGATTGCTCGAATCCTTGTCCACCACCAGCAGTCTCCATAAAAGCGACCCAAAATCCCTGTCCTTTCGAGTCATGTACAGGTAAGGCACTGTTTTGCCCCCTCACCTCAGATGAAGTCAAGAAAAGAGAACAGAGGAGCGCCACTGAACATAAAGGATGAGCAAATCTATTGTATAGCGTCGATAATCGATCTATAATCTTCACCATGTTCTTGGTTGTTTACAGCGAGATGATCCAGAAAGGATTGCTTCACAGATTTTACCGTAGAATTCTGCAAAGCAAGAAGATCAGTCCCGAATCATGAATTTTGTGGTCAGGATTTCTCCTGAGCCAGTCACCATCTTGCAGAAGTAGATTCCCGCTTCAAGATTTGACGCATCGAACTCGAATCGGTGGATACCAGCTTCGATCTCACCCTCATCCACCAGCTCCAGTTCAGGGAATCCAGCAAGGTCAAAGACACTTAGGGAGACCAACTCGTTACGTTGCAACCCAATATCAAGCGTTAATCTGCCAGCCGGAGCCGGGTTTGGAATTGGTGTGGTGATGAACGTCCGTTTCGTTGGTCCAAACGACTGAACGTTGACAAGGTTACCGCAGTAGTCATTGCCGTTCCCAGAAGTTGGCATCACCGGCGTTCGAAGCAACACGTTCTCCCACCGTCCACAGGCATCTTCTATCCAGAGCGTATCGATCTGCTCTCCTGCCACCCTCCCCTGCAAACAGACTGCCACTCGTCTCTCCTCGCCGGGAGCTAAAGCAAGGGGCAACTGTGTCGGGGGAATACTGAACTCAAGATTTTCTCTCATAAAAACCCGAGTCACCGTTAACGGGTACGAGCCATAGTTGACAATCAACAGACTATCGCAACGAGTGGAGTTGAGTACCAGGCTATCGCTTATCCAATCTCTCTCCAGTCTCAAGGCAAGTCGATCACTCTCAGGCTCCTCGAAAACTCCGATTGTAAAGCCGGGAATCGTGTCAGCGAAACGAAGCTCATTCCCGGCTCTGTCACGTGTCCGTCCTCTTACAATAAGATCTTCTCGAAAATCTGTCGGATATAATCGAAGAGAAACCGTCTGCGCCGGAAGTGCTTCTGGGTTCAAGCTCCAAGTTCCGTTGATAATCGTGTCCACCTCAACCGACTCCACCTCCAAGTACTGTTGGTTTGGCTCCGCAAACGTAATTGTTGAATTGCCACACCCTTCTCCACCAAAATCGATAGCAGGGGGCAGCGTGTCGATCACTGTCACAACGTGGGCAATCAAGGCATCACGGTCAATGCAAGCTCCACCAACGGCAAGTCCAACTTCAAATGATTCATCCTGATCTCCTGCATAGCAGATGTTGATTGATGCAGTTTCTCCCGGAAGAATCGTAATTGGCAGAGACGTCTTCACATTCAAGCCAACCGGGTCACCAGCTTTGAGTGTAATTCGCTCAACGCTCTGGGGAAAGCCTCCGTAGTTAAAAAGGCGTATCTCACGGCATCCCTCTTTCCCGTTGTAGGAGACGATATCGAACCTAAGTGGTTCCGAGCCACTACTGCCAACTCCTGCAACTGTATAGCCGGGAATCTCTTTGCGAAGGATTGTTGAACGCCCAGCCCCATCAATCCCCTTAATCTCCACAACTCCATCTTGGTAGGGATCAATCAACTGCGCGCTCCACCGGACTGTATCTGCCCCTTGTACAAAGGGAGCTATTGTCACCAGAACGTTCTGGCTCCCCTCGGTACTGTAGCAGGAGTCGATGCCGGAATCGGTAACGCGATCATCGCGGATAATGCCCTCAATCAGATCGCACTTCCCATCGGCTGAAATCAGTGGCCGTTCAAAGTCAACCTCAAGTTCTCTGAAGAGAGTTCCCCCCGGATACCCATAAGAGTTTGCTCGACCAAACCCATACACACAAAGTCCAAACTGGTCGTTTGCACGGATGTAGTGCGAGCCGGAGTTTACTTTGATCTGAGCGTATGAAAATGTTGTTCCCGGTATCGGAAGGAATGCGGCTCCGGCTAACGATTGTCCATCAATTTCAAGACTTGCAATCGCCTTGTTTGGTACAATTACGTTGATATAGTGGGCGATGAACTCAGGGTGAATAATGCTCTGAAACGAGTAGGCTGTGTCGTACTGCTCGGGGGATGGAATCAGCATCATAAAGGGATCGCCGAGATCGTTTGACCCCGGTATCGGATTCGAAATCTCCCCAACCGAATGCTCGTACTGTACAACCAGAATCGGCTTTGTTGAGTTGATATAGCTTGCAGTTAACGGTAACTGTAGTGGTGCAGAAGCATTCACAGTCCAGGTCCGAATTCCAGTCGCCGTTGTTACGGTCACCTCTGTATCATCAAAGGCTGCAAGCACCCGAGCCTCGGAGCGTTCGGTTGACTTCGGTGCGATATTAAAGTGGGGGGTCAGTATTGCCGTGCGACCCCACGCCTCAATCGGAGGTATCTGTTCTACAAGGTGATCTCTGTAATTTCCAACGGAGATTGGAATTGCCGTCCGTTGATTCCCACCAAAGACCGCGACTGGCTTGTTTGCCTTGATCTCAGTCCCGGTAACATCAAATGCCGACCCAAGTATTGCCTGCCCGAAATAGACTTCCCCGGCGTTGAGGCTAATGGTAAAGGGCCGTTTTCCCTGTTGTCCACTTAGTGGCGCTGAAGGAGTGATCTCCACTGTCGTTTGGTCTTCTGTACCAATCACAGCAAACTCGGAGTGTGTGTCGAACTCGTCGATGAACCCACTCCCCTCAAAGTTTCCGTAGAGATACCCGTTCGGCCAAGCCGTCACGATATATCTTCCACTCAACACATCGTCAGGAAGTGCCAAGAAGGCATCGGCTGACATCTGCCTGATATTAACACCATAGAGAGTGATGTCGTCGTTGCTGAAGACGTGAAAGACATTGCGAGAAATTGCATTGCTTCCATCAGGCCTCACTTCTTCCAGTTCGGTACGATTTCCAAAAATCGCGTTTATATCTACTTCATAGGGAACTCTTGCCCTGTTGATTTGAACCTCAAGAGTATCATCCAAGGGGATGTAGTGAACGTAGACAGTTGTGATTGTGTCGCTTGAGATATAGAGGCGAAGGTCGGAAAATTCGAAGTCTTGACCCGACCCTAAGTTCTGCATAAATGCAACCCAGAACTCTTTCCCCTTCGTGTCGTGTGGTTTTTGTGCTTTTAGGAGAGCTGTAGATGAAAAGAGTAGGCAGAGAAGTAGAGCCGAACTTGAGATGTTCGAGAGAACGCGATGCCTTGCTGTGGATGACGATTCCCTCATGTACCCTTTCTCCTTCTGAATTCAGAGTTGGTTGACTTGAAGGTCAACTTCCCCTATACAACAATCAACTCACCTCTCAAGTTACTGCTGAATGATAAGGGGACGAAGAAAAACTTCTCCTGAACTGGTCTCCATGCGCAGATAATATCCACCCGAAGAGAGACCATCAAGCTCGGCTCGTATCTGTCCGATTCCCCCCGGCATCGGATCGCTATCCAAGAAGCGACGCATCTCGTTGCCGAGCGCATCGTGCAGTGTGATAGTCAACGTTTCTGGTTCCTTCAGCCCAAACGTCAGCAGAGCCGTCCCCTTAACAGAAGGATTCGGAATTGGATTTTCAAGGAAGTTTTGCTTCGTGAAGCCCATCACGTTGAACTCCATTTGGTTTCCGCAGCGATCCGCACCATGCCCCGACAACGGATCGACAACCGATTTGAACTCCACCACATTGATTAGTCGACCGCAGAAGAATTCAATAATCATTGTGTCGCGGAAATCACCGGCAGCATTCGGCTTCACACAAACTTCAATAGCCTTTCGCTCGTTTGGCTTGAGCCTCAACGGCAACTGGTCGGGGGGAACCGAAAATTCCAGATTCCCAATAAAACGTAATCGACGGAGGTCGAGAGGCTTTAATCCGGTATTCTCCAACCACAACGTATCGCAGTCGTTTCGGGTATAAACCAACCGTTCGTACTCCCACGGAATTGCCGGCTCAAGTTTGAACCCGAACTCGTCGACACTCGACTGATCGGTAATCGCTAAGGTTAACCCTCCAATTGTGTCGTTCAACCGAATGCGGTTTCCTACCACGTCGACAACTTCGATGTCGTAGATTACATCTTTCCAAATGCTCTTACGCCTGATCTCCACTTTTGCCCTCTTACTCGGCAACGTTTCGGGAGTAAGCACTTCAGCGTTTACCACTGTATTCAGCGTAATGAATGCAATGCCAGAATTTTGAGCGTATGACTCAGCGATATCGAACACCACGTTGTCGTCGCACTCACTGGAAAGCAACGTAATTGCTGGCGTCAGCGAATCAATACCACTCAGCAGTGGAAGGAGAGCAACCGGACGGATCTGGCAGCCATTGTCGATACGGATTTCAACCAGAGCGGAAGTATCTCCAACATGTTGAAAGCAAATCAATACGTTCCGAGCCTCTCCCGGCTGTAGAGTAAAGGGGAACGTATCTCTCACCTGCAAGCCCAGCATCTGATCCTTGAAATCAATGCCCTTGATTTCTTGAGGGAAGGTTCCATAGTTCCGTAAGGTGATTGTTTTGCAGAACTCAATCCCATTAAGCGAAGCCAACGTGTCGAGCTGAACTGGTGGTGCTCCACCTGTTAAGGCAACAGTAAATCCCTTAACATCAAACTCATACCGACGCTGAAGTCCGGCTGTATCTACGGCAAGAAGGTTGGCGTGTCCATCTTGGTATGGATCAACAAGCTCGAGGCGGAACTGAATAGAGTCGACTCCCGGAACAAACTGCTGATTCTCCAAACGAACGTTACGCGAACCAGAAAGAAGCCGAAGATCTTCCATCCCAAAATCGAAAGCTGTCGTATCGAAGGCTGCACCCACAACACCGTTGCAGGTATCACGCCAACGAATGTCGGGAGGTTCGTGGTCCGTAAAGAGCGAGTCGAAGACCATCCCACCCGGCGCACCATACGAGTTGTATGGACCGTAACCATAGATGTAAAGTCCGAAAGGTACTCGAGCACTGATATTGTGCCCACCGGCAGTCATTGGTATTTGAGCGTAGCTGTAGCTGGTTTTCGGAATTGGAATAAACTGAGCGGCTACAGGTCTGCCATCAAGTCGCAGCGAGGAAATTCGCTCGGTAGGTATTACAACGTTGATGAAGTGGTAGAGAAAATCTTTTGTATCCCAGCTTTCAAAGCTATAGTTCGAGTCGAACTGCTCGCGTGGTGGGACTAACATCATAAAAGGATCCCCAACTGTGTCGTTCGGGAGTGAAATAAACTCGACATCAACAGTTGAATGCTGAAATTGGGCAACCGAAATTGGCTTATTTGCCGTTAGGAGCATTGCTCGCTGCAACGGTATCTCTATCGGTCTGCCAACCGGTATTCCCTGAGATGCTCCACTATCAATAGTGAGAAGTGTGCCGGGTTGCGAGGCAATTACGCGAATAAAGTTCGCGTCGTCCACTGTCTTCTCTAATTGGAAGTGGGGCGTTACCATTGCATGATACCCCCACCGATCAACCGACGGCATCTGCTCAACTAAATGATCTCTACCAACTGCCTCGTTCCAAGGGATGTTCGAGCGTTGATGACTTCCGTAAACCACAACTGGCTTGTCTGCAATCACAACCGAGCCGGTCAAATCCCGTCCAGCTCGCTGTGATCTCCCTCTATCTCGCGCCTGCCCGAAGTAGACTTCACCCGCATTAAGTTTTACGACATATTGGTTGGTATTTCCGCGACCATTCACAGAAACAGTTGGCTGAATTGTAACGCTCGTATTGTTCTCGGTTGCAATCACCGCAAATTGCGAGGGGAAATCGGATGTCTCAAAGATCTGACCCGTTGGTCCCGGCTCTGCTGTGCTCGGATAGGCCATGATCGTGTGCTCCAATCCTAAGGCATCGATCGGAAGTGGTAGGTAAGAATCGCTACTCCAGCGAAGAGTGTTGATGGCGTAGAGTGTTACCTCGTCTTGAAATCGAACTGTTAGTGTTTGATGTGATATCTCCGTCCCCCCTGCAGGGTCTGGAAGGAGGAGTTTGAAGGTGTCGAGCTTGATACGCTCTGGGTTGTTGGCGAAAGGAATTGCGATGTTATAGGTTTCGCCAGTTGCCTCGTAGGTGATTGTCCCCCTCGTCGGTATCTCGCTGCTGACCACGATATAGTAGGTTGGGAAAGTCCCATCCCCATTTGTGTGGAGGAATGCAAGACGGAACTCCTTCCCACGATGGTCAGACCGATTACGGGTCTGGGCTTGCCCCGACTCTACAAGCAGAGTAGAGAGAGAAAACAGAAGGAGCAGACTCAGAAAGATATACGAACGCAAAGTCTTTATAATCACAATATCACGTCAAATCAAAATTTCATCGAGAGCAAGCAGAATCAGAGTAATATGGGAGTATCGGGATATCGTTGAAAAATCTCAAGAAGAAAATGCTGATCCATCATATTTTTATCTTCATCTTGAAGATGAGACCCTCTTGAAGATAAGACCCTGAAGGGAGTGAATGTTACAGCCCTATCAAATACGACCTTAATCCCGCCTACTGACGGGTTGAGCCAGCGACTGATTGCACGAAGGAAAAATTTCTTCTTCAGGTGTAGATTCACAATAGCATAGACCACTTCTTGAAATGGAGTTACACATCATATATCGTGGAGTTACAGACCTATGATGACTCGTGGCGGACGGATCTTTGTTCTACTCAATGCCTTCTTCATTGGCTTCCTGGTATTGGCAGAACTTTTCGGAGCAAAACTTTTTGATGTGAACGTGGCTTGGACTGGAATCTTTCCTGCAATCGGAGAGAACACTTTAGCAATGACTCTCGGGGTAATCCCCTTCCCAGTCACCTTCATCATCACCGACCTACTCAACGAATATTATGGTCGAAAGAGTGTCCGCTTCACTACGCTCCTCGGCATGTCTGTTCTCGTCGGAGTCTACCTGATGATTTTCGCTGTGCGGGGTATCTCTGCAAACGAAATCTCTCCCGTATCTGACGATGCCTTTAACGCAGTCTTCGCAAATTCGCAAGCTATTATCATCGGTTCAGTTATCGCCTACCTCGTCGGGCAGTTGATCGACATTCAGGTATTCCACCGGCTCAGGGCGTGGACGGGAGGACGCCATATTTGGCTTCGGGCAACTGGTTCTACGATTATCTCGCAACTCATCGACTCATTTATTGTGATCTACCTCGGCCTCGGTCTTTTTGCCGCTAACCCGATTGGCTTCGATGCCGCAACAGAAATTGCCCGCAACAACTTCATCTTCAAGATGTTGGTGGCAATCACCATTACTCCCCTGATCTATCTCGGGCACAAGCTGATCGACAAACATCTCGGAGCCGAAGCCGAACACTTACGGCAACGTGCAAAAGATGGAGAGCCGTTTGTAACGCCGTTTAGTCCGGGGTGAGAGGGTTGGGGATTGGCAAAGATGTGTTGGTTTCTGCCTGGTATCGAGCACTTCAGGTTACTGAAGTTTCTCAATCCGAAATTCGCAATCCGAATTCCGAAATCGAAAACCCCACATCAATTTTGAATTTTGCCTTTTGAATTTTTACTTCCCATCAATCCTCAATGCACTCGTTGCAACGAACTTTGTAACCAACATGGACGAGAATAGTCCGTAGGTTGCAACTCTTGCGAAGGAAGACCCGCACTGAACTTGACTCCTGACATGGCAAAGAACAAAGCCGACAACGAATTAATAGCAGGGAAAGCACTCGACACAGCGTTGCTGAAACGCTTGGTCGTCTATCTCCACCCCTACAAGTGGCAGGTAATCGTTGCCGTTGTGATGGCAATAGGAACTGCAGCGTTGGGAGCATACCTCCCAATTCTCTCCAAAATTGCAATCGACGACCACATGTTGAAGGGTGATATGCCCGGTCTCCTCTGGATCATCGCCCTCACACTTGGTCTGATGATTGTCAACTCCTTAATGCAGTATGCCCTCGCCTACTTAATGCAGTTCGTCGGACAACAGACGATTCACGCTGTCCGAATGAAGCTCTTTGCCCACCTGCAACACCTCTCGATGCGATTCTACGACACCAATCCTGTTGGACGCCTCGTAACTCGGGTAACAAGCGACGTGGAAGTACTCAACGAGTTCTTCTCCAGCGGACTTGTGATGATCGTCGCCAACGTCTTCACCATCATCTCGATTGTCGTGATGATGTTCACCATGTCAGTGCCACTTACTGTTCTGACGTTGGTAACTGTTCTGTTGCTTCTCTGGGCTACTTCAATCTTCCGCGTAAAAGTTCGGACAGCATATCGGCAGATTCGCTATCAGCTTTCTCGGATGAACACATTCATCAACGAGAACATCACTGGTGTGCTCACCGTGAAGCTCTTCGGGCAAGAGAAGCGGATGAACAGTGAGTTTGCCGAGATCAACAAAGAGCACACCGATGCAAACATCCGCTCGGTCTTTTACTACGCCGTCTTCTTCCCTGTCGTTAACTTCCTCTCAACAGCGGCTGTTGCACTGGTAATTTGGTACGGCGGCACAATAATTGCTCGCGATGCCCCCAACGCTCCTGTCGTGCAGTGGCTTAGCTCATTCCTCGGCGGGGAGACCTTAACACTCGGGGTCATCTTCGCATTCTATCTCTGGACAGAACGTTTCTTCCGTCCAATCCGTGATCTCTCGGAGAAGTACAACATCCTCCAGAACGCAATGGCAAGCTCCGAGCGAATCTTCGAGTTGATGGATACTGATATGCCGACTCCCCAAGCACCTGAGGATGCAGAGCCATTTTCCATCACGAAGGGTGAAATTGACTTCGAGAACGTCACCTTCAGCTACGATGGGGAGAACCGTATCATCCACGACCTGAGCTTCAACGTGAAGCCGGGTGAGACGATGGCAATCGTGGGAGCAACCGGTGCTGGGAAGACCACGATCATCAACATCTTGACGCGATACTACGACTACGAGAGTGGGCAAGTAACGATAGATGGACGCGACTTGAAGACGATTCGGACAAAAGACTTACGGCGAGATATTGCCGTGGTGATGCAGGACATCTTCACCTTCCGGGGAACGTTGATCGACAACATCACCCTGAGCGACGAGTCGATCTCGCGCGAGCGTGCGATTGCCGCTGCCAAAACCGTCGGCATCGACCGCTATATCGACACGCTGCCGAACGGCTACGACACCGAAGTCCGCGAACGTGGCTCCACCCTCTCGATGGGACAACGTCAGTTGATCTCCTTCGCCCGAGCCTTAGCCCGCGACCCGAAAATCTTGATTCTCGACGAGGCAACATCGAACGTCGACACCGAGACTGAAGACCTGATTCAGGAAGCTATCGGGAAGCTGCTCCGCGGACGTACATCAATCGTGATTGCCCACCGCCTCTCAACAATCAGAAGTGCCGATAAAATCCTTGTGATGCACAAAGGCCGGCTCCGCGAGGTGGGAACACACGAAGAACTGCTCGGACAAGATGGAATCTACGCGAAGCTCTACCGGTTGCAGTACAAAGGGCAAGAGGCTGTGGCGGAGAATTAGGGATTGAGGATTGAGGATTGAGGATTGAGGATTGAGGATTGAGGATTGAGGATTGAGCAAGATATGCTGGCTTCAACCTGATGTCAAGCACCACACTTCGCAAACTCTTTTCAATCCGAATTCCGAAATCATTTTGAATTTTTACTTTTGAATTTTGAATTCCCACGAATCCCCAATCGTCCTACTTTCTCTTCAGCGGAAAAACCCTCGTCGGTTTCTCACCAACTGCTCGCTCCCACTCATCTTCAACGATCCCTCCTCCTCGATACTCAAGCTCAATATCGTTGAACTCCCTCTTCTTTGTGCCAACCTTACCCGAGCTAACTCCTGACGATAAATCCTCAGCAATAAAGCACCTCCCACGTCTTCCCCACTCCTCAAGGTTTGCGTAGATACGTTCGTTTGAGATGGAGTCGTTGTAGAAATTGAAGAAGGTCTGAATTGACCAATTTGCTCCTTCCGATCCACGTGAGATTAGATACATTACTCGATTGATCGTATCCCCTTCTGGAGCACGGTAGAGAACAAGTGCGTGAATTTCTGCGTATGGAACCTTTGTCTTTTCAGACTCAACCGTATTAGTAGACTTCCAGCACTCCCACGCCAGAAGGTGAACCTGACTAGTTGCACTATCTTTTGTGGTGTATGTACATTCAGATTCTATGTGAGTTGTACCGTGGTATGATACTTGCCCAGCACCATGGGTTGCTTCTACATAAGCGAAGTGCTCTCTCGGACAGCAACCGGCCACTCTTACCCAAGTTTCTAATTCGAGACTCATCGTACTGTCGAACAAGCACTGGTTTTTACTATGAGTTTGTGCCCTGATTGGCATATTACCCCACGTAAAAAGACTTAAGGCTAAGACCCAAACGAGACTTATTGATCTATGTTTTCTGTCACAACGAGTTGGATTCATATATCGTACTCAGACCCTGCTGGATAGATTTTACGCGCCATTTGAATGATCGACGACTATACAACCCCAATTCTTCTCCTCAATGGCGCTCAGTTGTTTTCAAAAAAACTATGTCAACATATACTGGTAAATGATCCGAAGCATCGTGAAGAGCTTGAGATACTTCGACTGATACTTCATCGTTTGATCTAACATTTACCCCTTCACCATAATGCCTTCCATCATTCCCGAATACTCTATAAGAATTCGGTAGATACCTCATTTCTTGTTTATACTTCGGATTGACCAATCGAGGTATAAACAAAATAAAGTCAGATCGATCCTGAAGTCCATCCCCTATACTCTCCTCAAACTCTCCCTCTCTTGTAGACTGCGTATGGATTGAGGCAAAATCAGGATTACGATACCAAGTAATTGAATCAGGATTTCCAGTTTCGGAGTTGATATCCACAAGTGGATCTGAGAAAACTACCCCACCCATCCCTTTTTGTACGAGATGTGCATAAGAAGGGAATGTAGAGTGGAAGTTCAGAGTCCCAAGTAGAGTGAAGTCATTAACGATAGGACCTCGCTTAAGTAAATCCATTCTAATCATGGCACATGACTCAAGTCGTAAGGCTTCATCTTCGAGCGAATTGCCACTATTTAAGTGAGTGACAAATAAGTCAAGTGAATCAGAGCCGCTTGCTCTATTTCTTGCTGGCAAGACTGTATAAACTCCTGTCTGCCTCGGAAGGGTTTCGAGTATGCGCATCCGTGCATAATGGATCACATCACTCTTATAGAAGAAACCATTGTCTGTATCTGGGCCATCGTGCCATGGTGCAGCTTCAAAAGTTGGGTCAACTTTCTTCATTACTGAATCGAGAAACAACTGCCATCCCTCCTCGGAGCTTAGTCCTTGCACAACGAGAATGTCTGGCTCTATCTCTTTGAGAACTGTGAGGAAATCATCTGTGCGATCAAGGTCATCGCCGCTAAATTGCAGGAGATTGTAGGTACAAATGCGAATTGTGTCGAACTCTTGGGCAGCTGAAGTTAAGGGGGAGAGCAGGATTGCGAGGAGAAGTAGTCTTGACATGAGTCGAGTCTATATCAGTTTCACTTTCTCGATTTCGACTTTGGCACAACTTCAATTGGCTTTGTGCCAACAAATTCTTTCCAAGCCTCTTCACAGACTCCGCCGCCTACAAATTTGAATTGACAAGTCTGCCTCGTGATAATCTTCGTGATGTTCCCACTTGAATCAAGCTCAGGGTTCACAGTAAATATCACGTCGGGGGATGTGAACCATTTCTGCACAAATGCGTGGATAGAGTCGCTATTTAGGCTGTTCCCTAAGTGGACTATTGATGCAGAAACGTCAAGCGAATGAACGATCCAATTACTCCACGCGGGATCTCGATAGATATACATCAATATCCACTCACTCTTGCTCGTGTCTACTCGGTATGTGGCCTTGCAAAGAACAAGAGCATGGTACTCATTTAAGTCTTTGATAGACATCTTAGATTCAAATCCTCGCCAATGTTGCCAGGCCAAAACTGTTGTCGTTGCTCTGGCAAAGACTGCCTCCGTTTCTTTTGTTGACATATCATCTCGACCCTCATGGCGTGGTTCCGGCCCACTTAATTGCGCCCATATAGATACTAATGATATACTGTCTTGAGCGACCTCTACTATGCGCTCGCGACCTTGAAAAGGGTGATTAATAATCCATAGTATATTCGTATCACTCTCACTCATTATAGCGTTGAGACTATCAGCTTCAGTGCAACGAGACTTAGGAGAATAGTTAGATATGCACGGCCAATGAACTTGTGAAACCGATAGTCTCTCAAGGGTCTCAATCCCGCCAGTTTGCGACCAATCACTTACGCATAGTGATTGGTCGCATATATTGCAAGGCATGAATTGATGAGAGAAGCTGGCTCCGTTCAAAGCAGATGAATTGACAACTAAAAGTAGAACAATAGAACTGAGAGAAGTACATCTCAGTGCATCCCGCCATCTTCTTATTAAGACTAACATTAACAGCATTGAGGTCTATCATTCTTGAATGTACAAATGCAACCCATCATTCATTAGTAATCTGCCTCTTTCTCTTGTCCTATCAACATTCCTCAAAAAAATTAATGTACTTATTTTTTCGAGAGAACAGAATTTGAATTATTGCCCCCATTTGGCTGATTCTCATATCCGAAATCCCCAATCCAAATTCTGAAACCACAACTCTTCCCTCTACAATTCAAGCGAGATGCTTCGGAAGACCTCAGCAGGACAATGCTCGGCGCAACCACGTCTGTAGTATACTGCACTTTGCCACTCCTATTTGGCCGAATCTCATATCCGAAACAAAAAAAACCAAACCATCTTGAATTTTGCCTTTTGAATTTCCATCATTCAGAAATCAAACTTCCTTTCCTATCTTCCCACTCAACCTAAACTCAAAGAACCCTAAACCCTACAATCATCACCATGATTTCACAACTCCGTTCTGCCGGGACGCTCGGCATTAATGCTTTCCTGATTGACGTTGAGACCCACGTCGACAAACAGTTGTTCGCCTTTAATATCGTTGGCCTTCCCGATAACGCAGTGAAGGAGAGTCGCGAGCGGATTATGGCGGCGATTAAGAATAGCGGCCTCGACATGCCGGGGAGAAAGTACACCGTTAACCTCGCCCCAGCCGACGTTCGGAAGGAAGGATCGGCATTCGACTTGCCCATTGCTCTCGGTATCCTCTCCGCAACCGAACAGATTCCAGCAAGTGCGCTTGAGAAGACCCTCGTCTTAGGTGAGCTTGCGCTCGACGGCTCACTCCGTCCGGCACGAGGAGCACTCCCGATTGCTATCGAGGGGAAGCGTTCAGGGATGCGCCAAATTATTCTCCCACTACCAAATGCTGAAGAGGCTGCATTAGTTGCAGGGATCGACGTAATCGCAGTCCAATCGCTCGCACAGGCGGTCTCATATCTTGCTGGGAAGGAGAAGATTCCCCCCTACTCAGTCGACCGGGAAGAACTCTTCAAACCAGATGAAAGCCCGAGCTTTGATCTTTCCGATGTAAAAGGCCAAGAGAATGTGAAGCGGGCATTTGAGGTAGCTGCCGCCGGTGGACACAACTTGATTATGGTTGGACCACCCGGAGCTGGAAAGACGATGATCGCAAAACGGCTCCCCTCGATCCTCCCTCCGATGACCTTCGACGAAGCATTAGAGACAACGAAGATTCACTCCGTTGCTGGAGTACTTCCGGAAAACACTCCGCTCATCACCAGCAGACAGTTCAGGAGTCCGCACCACACAATATCAGATGCAGCACTTGTTGGGGGAGGTATGGGTGTGGCACGGCCGGGAGAAATCTCGTTGGCTCACCACGGCGTTCTCTTCTTGGATGAACTTCCTGAGTTTGCGCGGAATGTGTTGGAGGTATTGAGGCAGCCGTTAGAGGATAATCGAATTACCATCAGCAGAACGAAGCTCAGTCTCACATTCCCCTGCAACTTCATGCTTGTCGCCAGCATGAACCCATGCCCTTGTGGGAACTTCGGGAACCCAAACGCGCAGTGCAACTGCTCTCCAGTGCAAATCCAACGCTATATGTCTAAAGTCTCCGGGCCACTCTTAGATAGGATTGACATTCACATTGAAGTTGGGGCAGTGAAGTATCAAGAACTCTCATCCGAACGGAAAGGGGAAGCGTCGACTGTAGTTCGCGAACGGGTTGTGGGGGCACGGGGAGTGCAGGAGGAGCGGTTCAAACGAAATCCTGAAGTCTTCAAGAATGCTGACATGGGATCGAAAGATATTCGAACCTTCTGCAAGCTCGACTCAGCTGGGCAAGACTTGCTGAAGATGGCAATGAGCAGACTCGGCCTCTCGGCTCGGGCATACGACAAGATTCTTAAAGTCTCCAGAACGATTGCCGACCTCGCCGGCGTTGAGACTATTCAACCTGAACATCTTTCAGAAGCAATCCAATATCGGAGTTTGGATCGGCAGTTCTGGAGTGTATAAAATCGAGTTCATAGAGTTTGTAGAGTTGAGAGAGAAGAGTGTAAGAGTGCTGCATAATGGTAGCCGCAAGTCTTCTGCTTGCGCCGTGGTTTGTAGAGAATAGAGTTGAACGTGCATACAAGGGGACAATCAGTTTGCGAGCTTACTATTAACACCCGACTTCCAGTCGGGTGTGGTGAGACTCCCTGCTTCGGCTCCCCTCTCCCACCACGAAAACTCTCGGATTATCTGAACAACTATGGGAGAGGGACGGGGTGAGGGAATCGCACGGAGAAGAATCAGGCAAGATTCATAGAATCGGATGTTCCAAATACGATCAACCGATTGCCTTCCGAGCATCTCCCATTTTCTTTGTCCGAGAGTATATAGAGTGGAGTGGTAGATCCAGATCTTTAGGCAGCACCGAGATCAGTAGAGATTACCGAATTCTCTGCACAGATCTCCCCATGTCACAAACTTTCCATCTTCTGTCTTCAATCCTGTTCAGCATAACATGACTGAAAACAGGAAAGGTTTTATCATGAAGAGAATAGTCCGCAATTCTGGGATGCTCACTGCAGCACTCACAATCATCTTATCGGCAACACTATCAGCACAATCTCCGGGGGACATTGACTCAAGTTCAGTAGACGTTACTGAGAAAGTAATCGCCATGAACAACGAACATGCCAAGGCAATCCCAACTACTTGGAACGAGGGGAAGGTCAGCGAACTGAAGCTCTCTACAAAGGCTATAAAGAAGCGGACTAACGGATTTGAGATTGCACTTCCAAGCAATGCCCCAGTCCCAACGCCAACGATTTACGATGGAGAACTCTACAGCAGTGGAGGATTCCACAGCAAAGAGTTTTTCTGTTTTGATGGGGAGACAGGGAAAGTAATCTGGGGAGTTTCACTCAACGATGACGGCCCCTCAAGTGCTGTTGTAGAAGAGAACGTCGTCGTCTTCAACACCGAGTCTTGTACAATCTTCGCCCTCGACGCTCAAACTGGAAAACACCTCTGGAGTTGGTGGCTCGGCGACCCACTAATGTCGACACCAACGATATACGACGGTAAAGTCTACACCTCATATCCACGCTCCTCACCCGATGGATCGGCCTCCCACATCATGGCTTGCTTTGAGCTACAGACTGGGAAAGTGATCTGGCAGAAGTGGATCGACAGCGACGTAATGAGTGCCCCGGTTGGAACTGACGGAGTGATCTTCGCCACAACATTTGCTGGAACACTCTATAAGTTCGATCCAACAAACGGAGAGATTCTTTCTGCTATACAAAACCGGTCAACCTCGGCTCCCGTTATCGTCAACAATCAGATTTACTTCACGCAGAGGGCAGACCGTGACGGCACGGTTCGTGAGGCAATTGCCCGCGCAGATAAGACGAGCGTCTCTGGTATTGTCCGGCTGAACGAGAAAGATGCTATCTACCTCGACAAAAAAGTGCAAGAAGATTCTGAGTACAAGGCAAAGGGAATGAGTTTAGATGCAGGGAATGGGTTTAGCGGAGGTGCTCCCTCCACTGCAAACGCTGCTGTAGCTGCCGACAACATCGGACAGGGAAATGTCTCCACACTTCAATCATTTCAAGGTTCACGAATTCTCTACGCCGACGGACGGAACTTCAATACGATGGGAGATGAAATCATCTGCACCGATCCCGAAAGTGGCGATGTTGTCTGGTCGAAAAAGCTGAGCGGGGAGCTTGAGTCGACCGGCGGCTTCCTTGGAACATCTCCACTGACAGCCGGAAATGAAATCATCGTTGCCACATACAGTGGCGAGGTGCGAAGGATGTCGAGTGACTCAGGAGAGGTAATCGAAGCATATCACATTCAACATCCAGTCCGGTCGCAGCCAGCCGTCATGAACGGACGTATTTATGTTGGAACTGATGACGGAAAGATCATCTGCATCGACACAAAAGAAGATCACCTGACAGGATGGTCAACGTGGGGAGGGAACTCAGCACATACAGGGATTGGAGGAGAGTAGTTATACCGATTCAATTCTGGAAGAGGCCTATCAGCAACTCCACTTCTGTTACTCGTGGGGTTGTTCACGACAACACCTCAGCTGTCACTCTGAACGGAGTGAAGAGTCTCGCAAGGTTTGTAGAGAAAAACACTATGCTCTACAGTCCCTCAGAGATGCTTCAGAAGACTTCAGCATGACAAGTGGGGTTGTTCTCGACAACACCTGAACTGTCACTCTGAACGCAGCGAAGCGGAGTGAAGAGTCTCGCAAGGCTGTAAAGAAAATACGATCAATGATTTCCTTATTTGTAAATGGCACAATCGAGTGGCGGAACCGGAAACAAATGCGAAGGGGGCAAAATCTTTGCCCCCTTCAACGTTTTGAACGAATCGGATTAACCTGATCTATGCAGCTTAAAAGAAGGTTGGATACTTCTTCGGGTCTGCCTCGTTCATCATAGAGTAAACTGACTCGAAGATATGCTCAGCAAATGGCTTCGACCAATAGCTACCATCCGTTCCATACGCTGGCCGATGCTCCTGCGCGGTCAACGTTTTCGGATCGGAGTCGAGCCAGCGCCATCCTCCTTGTTCTTCGAGAACCTTCTGCATCATGTAGGCTGTTGTTCCCCCCGGCACATCTTCGTCGAGGAAGAGAATACGGTTCGTCTTCTTCAACGATTCTACAATGATGCCGTGAAGATCGAATGGTAGAAGCGACTGTACGTCGACAATCTCTACGCTGATTCCAACTCCGGCAAGAAGGTCGGCAGCTTCATCAGCAAATCGGCAACAAGCACCGTAGGTGACAATCGTAACATCGCTCCCCTGACGAATCACCTCGGGTAGGCCGAGGGGCAACGTTATCTTGTCGATGTTGTTTGGTAGTGGTTCACGCGAACGATAACCACTGAGCACCTCTACCAACAACGCAGGCTCATCACTCTGCAAGAGCGTATTGTAGAAGGCGGCAGCCTGTGTCATGTTGCGGGGAACGAGCACGTGCATTCCGCGAACCAAGTTGATGATTCCAGCCATTGGAGAACCGGAGTGCCAGATGCCTTCAAGACGGTGTCCACGAGTGCGGATAATTGCCGGTGCTTTCTGCCCACCCCGGGTTCTATACTGCACAGTGGCCAAATCGTCCGACATAATCTGAAGAGCGTAGAGGAGATAGTCGAGATACTGTATCTCCGCAATTGGGCGAAGTCCTCGCATTGCCATGCCAATTGCCTGCCCAACAATCGTCACCTCGCGAATGCCGGTATCGCTTACGCGCAACTCACCATGTTTTGCCTGCAACCCTGCAAATCCTTGATCGACATCACCCAACTTCCCAACATCTTCACCGAAGGCAATGATGCGTGGATCGCGCTTCAAAGCAGCATCGAAGCAGTGATTTAAGATCTCAAACCCTTTCAGCCGTTCTGGATTTGCCTCATACTCTGGCTTCACTTCTTGAACGCGAAGTGCTGACCACTGTGATTCACTGTAGAGATGGCTGCTGAAGCGTTCGCGACTCCTCTCCTGATAGGCACTTTTGAAGGCAATCAGCGGTTCACGCACCGCGGCACTCTCTCCTCGCGCTGCAATTAGAGCACGACTAACGGTCTTCATCACATCGGCTCGATAGACCGCTCCTCGTGTATTCCGTAGCTCATCAGCCACTTTCTTAATCTCAGAAGCTGAAGATGACTGTGCAGCCATTGCATCAACAATTTCCAGCACCTGCCCTACCTCGCTCTCAATCGGTTGAAGGTATTCTTCCCAGGCAGCAGACTGCTCAGCTCGGACAAATTCGACAGCATCTTGGTCGATTACATCCAACTCCTCAGCAGTGGCAAGTTTCTCAGAAGTCATCCAATCCCGCATCCGAGTTAACGGATCAAAATCGAGTTCCCACTGCAACCGTTCTGGACTCTTATATCGCTCGTGACTTCCTGAGGTAGAGTGCCCTTGCGGTTGTGTCATCTCCACAACGTGAACAAACGCCGGAACATGTTCTCTGCGAGCAGTTTCGGTCGCCTTCTGGTATGTCTCAACAAGTGTAGGATAATCCCACCCCTTTACGACATAGACATCGTACCCGGATTGATCTCCCTCCTTCCGCTGTAATCCACGTAAAACCTCGGAGACACTCCCCTTAGTCATCTGGAACTCGTTTGGAACGGAGATACCGTAACCGTCATCCCAAACAGAGATAACAGCCGGAGATTTCAGCACTCCAATGGCATTCACTGCTTCGAAGAACATTCCCTCGGCAGCACTTGCGTTGCCGATTGTGCCAAATGCAACTTCGTTTCCGTTATCGGAGAACTTCCCGTAATCTTCCCACTCTTTCAGTTCATCAAGCTCGCGGTAGAGTCTCGATGCGTAGGCAAGACCGACAAGGCGAGGCATCTGTGAGCCAGTTGGTGAGACATCGGCAGAGGTGTTGTACATCTCCTTCTGGTTCTTCCACGAGCCATCTGGATTTAACTGTCGGTTGGCGAAGTGGCCATTCATCTGGCGACCGGCTGAGGCTGGGTCAGCTTCAACGTCAGTGTTTGCGTAGAGCTGTGCGAAGAACTCGCGAATCGTAGTAATCCCGAGTGCAAGCATCACGGTTTGATCGCGATAATATCCCGAGCGTGTATCCCCCGGCTTAAAAACGTGTGCCATTGCAAGCTGGGCAATCTCCTTCCCATCTCCGAAAATCCCAAACTTTGCCTTTCCAGTCAGAACCTCTTTTCGTCCCAGCAGACTTGCCTCGCGACTTTGGCGTGCGATTGTGTAGTCGCGGATCACTTGATCCCGATCCCAACTACTTGCTTTGCTGGAAATTGCACTGCTGGAAACGTTCCTCTTCGACTTACTCTTCTCTCCATTCCCATTCGAACTGTTCACAACATTCCCTCTCCTCGTTCGCTGCGAAGTTCTACTCTTCTCTCCTGTACTCTCTAAATCTGCCATGAAGCGCAACTATAAAAAGTTTGTGGCGACGTGTCGAAAATCTGCGGGTATCCGCCGCAGCGGTTAGTCCTGTCATTGATGCCGAAAAAACGGAGTGCGCCACCCGATTATGGATGGCGCACCGGCATCGGGATAGGAATATACGCACCCGAAGCAATTCACCCGAAGTTTCCCCTGTGTGAAACCGTTGCACAACGGAAATCGGCCAGAGGAAAGATTTTTCAAAGCTTTAATCTGTTCTTGGTGGTTTCTTGGTGTTCTTGGAGGTTTTTACCACAAAGAACGCCAAGGTTCACCAAGAGCTTCTCTTAGGCTCAAACGGAGATATTACTCCACTACGATTGGAGTCGAGCTAACATCCTCGCCTGTTACAACACGGCAGTAGTATCGGCCTGAAGCGAGATCGGAGAGGTTTACTGTGATTGTATACTCGTCCGTAGCTGAAACTTGAGCCACATTCACGAGCGACCGGACTTCACGCCCATTTACGTCGTAGAGGGCAATTTCGTCAGGAGTTACTCCCTTCGCCGTGCGAACGCGGATAACAACCTGATCCTCACCACCAACTGGATTTGGCGAGACAGAAATGCTCTCGACCTGGCTTGCTAAATTATCCGAGACGGAAAGCTCAGGCTCGTTGACTACTATACAATAGCTCTCCCCTGTCCCTGAGGCAACAAAACACCCCATTGCTGGAATTGCATTGTCAGTATTCCCCGGATAGTAGATTGCCCAAATTGGCTTGTCAGTTGGGAATGTGCTCGGGACAACCTCGGCGGCTCCCTCAGGACGCCATGCCAGAACGGCGGCGTCAGCGATTTCATTTGGATAATCTGAAGTATACTTTGTGAAAATTGCATCCTTCTTCAGTTGAGCTGCAAAAGCATCGCTGCCTGAATAAGCTCCGCTCAAGTCGAGCGCTACGGGTTCCTGGTCGTATTCCCCTTCGCGGTCAGTAAACACTTGTGTTCCACCCAACGCTAACTTCACAACGGCAACCCCGATACTGTCGCTTCGAGATGGTGTCATGAAGAGATATCCCCACAGACCTGATTCACCATTCTCCTTATTAAATCCTTTTTCAACAAGTCCAGGGAAGAGCTCACTCAGATCAATTTCTCCCTGAGTTGCAATACCGATCAACAGAGCATCACTGCCAATTGAGTCTTTTGCTGTTTGCGTTGCCCGTTCTACCTCACTCTGCGAGAGGTAGGGGGAAAGAAACTGAGCGGAAAGATTGAGGTTGGTCACACAAAAAGTGGTGACAATCATGAGCGAGGCAAAAAGTCCGATTCGTTTCATAGAAATTCGATTTGTTGAATTAGATGCGATATAGTTGTAATGGCATTTGACGGAAATAACAACTAAAGGCAAGATACGGATACAGGTATACTATGTAGAACGTCAGTTTGCGAGAGTATGTGAGGTCGCCTTCCATCACTATTCGATAGTGCCAGAAAATCTTTTCGGTACTATACATGCGGCAAATGAGAGAAACCACAAGTCCCTTTGATGCTTCACTCTCAACGGGCTGCGATACATCACTTTCGAAAAATGGTTGGTCACATCTATCGAACAACTCCTCTCTCGATATGCCACCAATCCCCGAGCCGCTCCGGAAGGGGCATTGCTGCGCGGCCGTACGGACAGCTACTCCTCCCCCCCAGCATACATCCCCTCAATTAACTCTGCATATACTTTCATGACCTCTTTGCGCTTCACTTTTAGCGTTGGCGTTAACATGCCATTTTCGACAGTGAACTCCTCTGGAAGCACCTCAAAACGACGCACACGTTCGAATGCAGAGAGAGGACGTTGGAGACGCCGGATATCGGCTTCGATCAGCCCAAGCGTACTCTCAGATTCAGCCATCTGCTTGCGAGCATCGGCATTGTTTGCTTTGCCGGGATGCCCCCCCTCCTCGCGCAGCATATCTACCAACGCCTCGAACTCGGGAACGATGAGTGCGGTGAGATAGGGTCGATCATCTCCAACTAACATGATCTGCCCAATTAACCGACTCGAAGAGAGTAAGTCTTCAATCGGCCCGGGAGCAATATTCTTTCCACCTGATGAGACAAAGATATGCTTCTTTCGGTCGGTGATGCGGAGATAGCCATCTCTATCAAACTCACCAATGTCTCCAGTAGAAAGCCACCCTTCGGGGTCGATCACTTCGGCTGTCCCTGCTAAGTCTTTGTAGTACCCTCGCATCACATGTTCGCCACGAGTAAGTATCTCACCATCTTTCGCAATGCGCACCTCCACATTCGGGAGAGGTAAACCTACAGTGCCGAGCTTTGCTTTCTCAAGACGATTGGCTGAGATTACTGGGGAAGATTCTGTAAGACCGTAACCCTCGATCACGTTAATCCCAGTTGCAAAAATAAATTCACCAACATCGCGCGGAAGGGCAGCCCCACCGGAGACGAAGAAGCGGAGACGCCCTCCTGTTCTCTCTCTGATAGTTCGGAAGACAAGGCGATCAGCAATTGCATACTTCAACTTTAGCATGATGCCAACTCTCTTCTTCTTCTCAATCTTCCGAAATCTCTTACGGCCAACTTCCACAGCCCAGTTAAATACCTTTTGATCTCGCTCTGATTTCTGGCCTGCTTGGTTCTCTACACGACTCTTAAACCGTTCCAGGAACCGGGGAACAGTTGTCATCAGCGTGGGGCGGACTTCGGCAAGATTTGTTATTAAGGTGTCGATACTCTCAGCGAAGGCAATCGTAGCTCCACAGGCGAAACAGGTATAGTAGCCAGCCATCCGCTCGAAAGCGTGACAGAGCGGGAGATAGCTGAGGACAACGTCGGTCTCGTGACGTATCGGAATTGCATCGGTTGCCCCCTTGATATTGGCCACAAGATTGCGGTGCGTTAACATCACCCCCTTCGGATTGCCCGTTGTGCCGCTCGTATAAATCAACGTCAACAGATCGTCTGGCTCCACTCGATCAATCAACTCGTCAAGCTGACCCGGAACTGCCTTCGCGATTTTTCTTCCCTCCGAAATCATTGTTCCCAACGTTGTAACTTTCACTCCGCTCAATGTTGAAAGGTCAAGATTCTCCGCTGCATCTTCTTGGATGAGAATGATGTGGTGGAGTGATGGAATCTGAGCAACTACCTTCAACAGTTTACCGAGTTGGAACTTGTTTGAACAGACAATGGCCGATACCTCAGCATCGTGGAAAACGTAGGCAATCTGTTCTGGTGTAAGAATTGGGAAAACTGGTACGTCGGCAATGCCGTTGCAGAGTGCCGCAAAGTCGGTTAGTATCCACTCCAGTCGATTCTCCGACATGATGCCGAGACGGTCGCCCCGCGAAAGACCAAGTGAACGAAATCCGAGAGATAGTGCCTCAACATCCTGATAGAATGTGTTGTAGGAAACTCCACGGTAGGCTCCCCCCTCTTTCACCATAAAGGCATCTTTGCGGCTCTTCGAAAGAGTAGAAGTCACAACGCGGAACATCTCTGCAATTGTAGAGAAATCATTCACAAGAGGCATGGTGGTATTCCTTTGTTGATGTGGGATTGCGGACTGGTTAATCTGGACTATTGATTTCGGATTTGGGATTGTGGAACGTGATTTATAATCGAGAATACAAAGGGGCGTAGAACCTCACTGGAATCTCTCTCCCCCTTGATTTAGCATAGAGACTTTGGACAACTCTTACAATCCGATATCCGAAATCTCCAATCCACAATCCTCACCCTATCTCGACGAATGTCATCGACGAATCAACAACTGCTCTGTCTGGCTCCAAGTTCCCGCTTCGATACGGAAAAGATAGAGTCCGGGGGGTAGATCGGCAACATTGAACTGAACTGAGTAGCGTCCACCCGGCATAAATGATTCTAACGGACGGAGCACTTCACGACCAGAAGCATCATAGAGAGTGAGCGTCGTCTGGGCATCCTCAAGCTGTTGGAAGGTAATCTCTACCGATCCGTTTGCGGGATTTGGTGAGATTTTATCGAGGCCGTTCGGGAATTTGCCGAGCGATATCCCGGAAACAAAACAGCGATCGATGATCGTGACAATGGCAACGGTATCACACCACGTTGGGCGCAACCCAGCCCCCCCCACCACAGCGACAGAGTCGAGTCCTACAAGTGCAAATGGCGACGCTCCGGCCAGTAGTCGCAGACGAATTGTGGGGAGACCATTCGGCAACTGTTCAATCCCCTCGCCACCTATCACAACAAGCCCCTCACGTTCATCTAACAGTTTCAAATCTCCTCCCGGCGCAGTTATGTACTGGAAACGGCGAGGATCGTAGCGGACAAAGAAATCAAGATCAACCGGGCCACCTTTCAACACCTTCGCTTCCGTTTCGATCTCTATCTCTACAGTATCACCATTATGCCCCGGATTGGAGTAAAGTCCTCTGATGCAAAATTCAACCTTCTCTTCATCAAGAGCGCCAGTCCCTCTCAACAAGATTGTTCGGGTGTAGTCACAACCATTTGTCAAGAGAAGCAGAGTGGAGTCGGTGACTTCCCCAACGCTTGTTGGCTTGAATGTTACGGGAATAGAGAGAAGTTCTCCCGGTTCGAGTCTGACCGGGAAGTTGATGTTCGACAAATCCAACTCGAATGGGGGCATAGGGAGTGAACTAAAATTTAGGTCGAGAGGAACCAGTGAGTTGTTTGTGATGTTCAAAAAACGTGACGCAACCGAATTCACTGGAACAGGGTTCGGGAAGAGACCTGAACTGACGATAAGGTTTGGCTCAACTGACTCACCACGAAGGGGGAACAGGAGTGTATCTAAGCATGGTTCGAGAACAACCTCGAGTGTGTCGTGATATTCACCGGCAGTGGTAGCTGCAAATCGGAGTGGAAGCCGAAGCGATCCACCATCTGGCACTTCAGCACCTACTAAGAGGGCTGAGTCGAGCAACCTAATCTCATCACCACTAACGCGAAGCTGGATAGATTTGACCCGTACAGGATCTATTGTTGTTCCGCTCCAAGAGAGTGCTAACGTGTCGGACGATACATTAGCAGGATTGCAAGCAAGTTGTGGTGCGAATGTTATGCTGTCCTGATCTCCCTTGGGAACAACTCCATCAATTGTCCCCCGCAGTTCAAGGTCGACAGTATCTTGGCATGGAGATGTCACAATTCGGATTCGTTCAATCGAACTCCCGGCTTGGTTCGGCTGAAAGCGTAGAGATATAATAGCGGAGTCATCAGGCAACACAATATGGGGAAAGGATGGTGAGAGAACGGAAAGACCAGATGTGACGAGACCCTCGACAATTGTGATCTCCTGCCCCGAATTGTTCCGCAGCACAAATGATGTGTCGTGCGAAGAAGTGCAGGTTTCTAACAACCCTATATCGAGAACGTCCTCATCCACTTTCAACTTCGGTATGATATGCTCTCCGGTCAGGAAAACGCGAAGCGTATCCTCGCAACTTCCAACTCTGAAGGGAATCAATAACTCTTGGCCTTCTACCCCGACATTGAACGGAGCATAGCGAAGACAAATTCTCACGGTAGAATTTGGATCAACCCTTGTTGGGATACTACTTAACCCGCACTGAATCAACTCGAACGGAGGGGCAAGAGTGATGTTCCCAAGCACAACGGGAAGAGCCGAAGGATTGCTGATTTGAATGAATGAGTCGAGAGCAAGTGGCAAGTTTTGGCACGAAACCACTCGCCCGAAGTCAATTGTATCCCGGTTCACCGTCGGGAGAGAGAGTGCGGATTGCGAACCACGCAAGACAATAGTGTAGGTTGTATCGCACGGCTGAACCTCGAGGAGAAGTTTCGCTTCAAAATCACCTTCTTGATCTGGAACGAACTTCAAGGGCAAGATCAATTCTTCGTTCGGTAGAAGAGTATCTGGGAATGCTCCCCCTCCACCGATAAGAAATCCTGTTCCGGTAATTGTTCCACTCCTCAGAACGACGTTCACTCCACTTCTATTCCTGATCGTAAACGTAGTGTCGTGTGACTTCTCGCAAAACCCAAGAGGAGCGAAGAGAACTGTGTCGGGAACCCCCTCTACACTCACCTCCTCACCTCGTCCAGTTAAAGGAATATGAAGCGATTGAAAATCGCACTCGGCAACAGGGACATTTAACTGACCGTTGAAGAGACCGGAATTATTTGGCGAGAACGTAACCCGAAGGGAGACACTTTTATTCTCCGGTATCTTCAGAGGGAAGGTGGGAGATTGATCGATGCTAAAAACATCCCCTCCAGAACTGAAGGTTGGCTGCAACACCGTCACTGAATCGCGACCATTGTTGAAGAGAGGAATAACAATCGTACTGTCACTACAGACTAATACTTGGCCGAAGACAAGTCCCGGTAAGGGCTGAAGCGATTGCGCAAGTCTCCCGGCACGCAAAGCAATTGATATTTGGCGCTTCCCGATAAGTGAATCAGTGCTGCTAATCAGCACCTCGTTGTCGCTGAAGCCGACACCGTTAGTACTGAAGCGAATCACGTAGAGAAGAGAGTCTCCCGGAGGGAGAACAATGTTCGTAATATCATCTGGTTCAAGAAGAGTGAACTTCCCGTCGGTTGTCCCAAGGAAATTCTGGTCGATAATCAACGTGTCGTTTCCGTCGTTGTAGACGTAGAGTGAATCAACGATAACAGTATCGCAGGCAAGCGTGTCGAAAATGTGAAGTGGTGGCACAACCAGGTTTGGCCGCTTATTCAGTGACCAGATTAAGAGATAGCCATCCGATTCTGTTCTCGACGTTTTGTTCAACGTGCTGTCGAACGGAAAACGTGTCAGTGGGAAGTTCTCTGAGCGGGTTACCCCAGTTAGGTAGAGATCACCATAGGATGTCAGCAGAAAGTGTCCCGCCGTTTCTTCATCCTCACTTCCACCAATAACACTTGCCTGTTCAATGTTGAGACCGGTAGGGGCAAGCCGAACTACAGCAATGTCTCTTTTCCCAAGTCCCGGTGTCTGCTCGCCATCACCAATGATAGGGAAGATGGTACTGGCAGTACTCCCTACCAACACAGCACGTCCAGTTTGGTCAACTGCAATCCCGGTTCCCCTGCTAACGGCATCGGAGGAGAGATAGAGACTATAGTCGAGTCCACCCGACAGAGCATTGATCTTTGTGGCGAACCACGAGCCGGGAGAGGACAATCCGACATTGTCTGGATAGTCACCGGAGGTTGTCTCACCAGTGATATAGATATTCCCAACTCTATCAACGGCTATCGAGCGAGAGAAATCATCTCCGGAACCTCCAACTAACGTTCCAAAATCCAAAACAGAATGATCGAATCGGAGCTTGAGAGCAAACGCATCGAAACCTCCCACACGAGATGCAGCCGTTGTCTTTGGGAAACCGTCAGAAATAGTCCACCCAGTAATAAAGGTTGCTCCACCTGGTTCCAACCTCATGTTAGAAGCGAAGTCGTTCCCTGCACCCCCTAAATAACTGCCTGAGACTACAGCATTTGCATTGGAAGTTAGGCGAAGGACAAAGGCGTCGATACCTCCGTTTGGACTGGAGTCGAAACTTCCCGTTGTCGGCACTGGCAGGTCTGTTGAAGAGCTGTGCCCAACAATCACCAGTTCATTTTGGACGTTGATGTCGAACGCAACAACGGTATCCTCACCATTTCCACCAATAAATGTTGACCAGATGAGATCCGATCCATCAGGTTTGAGTGCGAAGATGAAGCCATTGGTTCCGAGTGGTGGAAGAGAGGTAAGCGCGCCGGGACGAACTGGGAAATTGCCTGAAGTAGTAACCCCGGCAACGATTACTTCACCGGCAGAACCGATGCGCACGCCACCGACAGGGTCGTCGTCACCTGTTCCCCCCACATACGTTCCCCAGATAAGCTTTTGGCCAGTTGGATCGAACTTGGCAACGAAAATATCGCGTGACCTGTTTACGAGATCATACGTCTGGCTTAGGACGTTAGAGGTGGTAGGAATGTCTTCAGATGTGGTAACACCTACGATGTAGATGTTGCCCGATTTGTCGACAGTAATCCCACGACCTCTATCAAATCGATCTCCACCAAAATAACTGCCATATCGGTGCTGCGGAACTGACTGCGCTGCAAGAGAGCATAGCGAAAGGAGTGACAGAAATCCTGTCACTATCAGAAGAGACATTCTATGTGGTTGTCTTCTCTTCACCACTCTGTTAAAGATTGAACAAAAAATTGTTCAGATTTTCTTCGCTATAAACTTTTGAACTATTCTCTACGCTGATGGCATCTTCGCTATAAACTTTTGAACTCCTCTCTATGCCGCTGGCATCCGGGGGCTTGCGCCGCCCGGCCACTTTTCAGTTCTCCTTTCAGGAGAAAGAGAGAGAGCACTCTGCGGTTCATATCTACGAACTCTTCTCTCTATAAACTCTACGGACTCTCCTCTCTACAAACTACTTCTTCGCCGGAGTTCGGACTTCGATTACTACCGTCCGGTTATATGCTCGTCCTTCCGGGGTATCAAACGGGTAGCGCTCGCTTTCGCCACTGCCGAGATCGTTGATGATAATCTCTACTCTCTCCGGAGCAACTGTGCGGAAAATTTTTGCCGATGCTTCAGCCCGCTGCTGCGCAAGCTCGTTATTCCGCCGTGCATCTCCAAGCGAGTCTGTGTATCCAGTAAACCGCACAGTAGCTCCCGGTTGTACTCGTCCAGCAATAGCCTTAATCAGGGCTTGATCGAAAGAACTGACTTCAGGACTATCGTAGTCGAATAAGAGGAGGGAATAACTTTCGATCACCGTGTCTTGCTGACGATTTTCAAGTCGCTCCTGCACCGTGTTTGTCCGAACTTCAATTGGGATTGATGGTGTACTGGAACGTTGCCCGAGACTATCACCCACGGTTAGACGATAACTGAGTTCAATAGGCAGCGTTGGGAGCGCACCAGAATCACTTGTCCAGTTCCACTGGATTGAGTCAGGCAACCACCCAGTTCCGCTAAATCTTTTCCATATCCCACCTTCATGCTCCACGTCGAGTTGCCAATCCACCACACCACGCTCAGCAATCGCTTTCGGGTAGAAGGTGACGCTGGGTGGAGATGCGATGCGCTGCACGTAATTCCGCAAAACCGGTATAAGAATGTATGGATTATTCACTTCGATGCTAACGTGAGCATTTTCTCGCATTCCTTCCTCTGTCCGCTCTGGCACGGGACGTGGTGGTAGCTTTTCTCCTCGCACAGTAATTCTCTCGGGAAAAATTTCCCACGTCTCAACAAGATAATCCTTGACTACATTCCCTCGCTCTGTTGATAAGTTCTGTCCTGTTTCCCTTGCGTTATGATACCCAGTAATTGTCACCTTCGCATCGGGATATCGAGAGAGGCGAAGCCCAATCACATTCAGTAAATCGCGATAGACCTCCAGCGTTGGCCCGTTCAACTGCGTGATCGAGAATGCCGGAGTCTCTGAAATGTCGAGGAGGTGATAGCGCTCTGGAATCTCCGAAGAGTTCTCCTCGAAGAAGAGGCGGTTCAGCAGTGGAAGAGCTTCGGTTGAATCGTACTCGGTAATCTCTACTTCTACAATTCGTGGATCGGTGAGAATATCTGGGATCAAGGTCGGCAACCGTTCCGGTATTGTGTCGTCCGGTTGAATCGGGTCTACTTCTGGATGATCCCCCGGAATTCCAAACCGAACAGAGCCTCCAAGAGATAATCGTAACGTTTGCCAACTCCCCTCTGTCGTCCAATCAATAATTGGAACTGTGAGTCGGAGTTCTGGGGAGAGATAGGAACCTTGTCCTATCGGCAAATCATACTGCACGCCTGCTGTTGCCAACGGCACTATTGAGCGATAAGGGAAGAGAGTGCCGGTTCGAAGCTCCAATTCACGTTTGTTGTTTGCAAGAAGGAGAGTTCCCGGAGTTACGGCAACTTCGCGGTGGGTCTCTTCCGAGAAGAGTCTGAACCAGGAGCCGAGACCGAGGGAAGCTCGGAGACGATGAGAGACCGGAACAATTCCGGAAAAGATCAGTTCGATGCCGGTACTCTTAAAGTCAACGATTTGATCGACTCTTCCATCCACCACTTCCAAATCTTCACCATCCCCTCGAATTGGAAAGGGTTCACCTCGATGCGTCATCTCCCCAGTAGCCCGCGCAAAACCGATACGCCCTTCCACTGTAAGCCAGCGAAGGAGTGTGATGTCGAGCAATCCTCCAATGCCCCAGCCACTCCCCTTCCCCTCGAGAAGTTCACCACAGAAAGGACTGTAGCCCGGAATCACCAGATCGGGATTCTCACCACGCGACTCAAGGTTAAAGAAGACCCCGAAGCGATATTTCGTGCTGTCGTCTGAAGGAAAGGGTTGGGCAGAAAGAAGGCCGGTCATGCTGAGGAGCATGACCGGCAGAAGTAATAGTCGATATCGTTGTGGTTTCCTCGCCATCTGCCGACGTTCAAATGTTGTTCGGACAAGATACGACGGAGGGATACAGTATCACTCGCTATCTTATTTGTTGGAATTAGGTGAAACGGTAGTTTTACCTGTTCCCATATCTACTTCTTCTCCCTTAGCATTATTGAAATCAATGATACCTGAGCCAACCTCACTATGTTCTGAATTGGCATCACTATTCTCCTTCTTGCTTGATATAGGAGGGTTTATTGACTCAGTCATGGGTGCGGCACTACCATTCGAGACCTTCACATCACTTGTAGTCGTTTCAATTGAGGTGCTTTGATCCGTCGCTGGGAGGGTGTTATCTGTCCCTTCCGACGTCACCACACCTGGAGTCTCATTCGTCGTCTGCTCAGTAGTCACCGGATCATCATCCCCACTCAGTGCAATCCCGAGACCGATAGCGGCTCCGCCGATTATCACGGTGCTGAGACCAATCACAACCTTGGCGGTGAACCAAGAGGCAATCCCACCACCAAGTGTCGATGCTACTCCAGTCAACGCCGCCCCAAGTGTTGCCTCACGCAGTCCGAACGGAGGAACCAGTTCTTCCGACTCTTCCCGCAACTTCGCCTCAATCAATCCTTGCTGCTCGAAGAGGGTACGGGTCTCAGGAGAGGTTGCGATCAGACTCTCAAGTTGAGCCTGTTCAGCCCCCGTCAACGTCCCCTCGTAGTGTCCAATTATCAAATCCTGTGTCGTCATTCCGATACCTAATTTATATCGTCGAATTTTGTTTGCTGTAGTGTTCGGCAAAGAATGGCGTTAGCAAATCGTGAAGTCGAATCTTTGCCCTGTGAATGCGAACCTTAACGGTTGCCAATTTTGCCCCCGTAATCTCTGCAATCTCTTGGTAGCTAAACCCACTGTAGACCCGGAGGATGAGAGCTTCTTTCATTTCATCGGGAAGTTTTTCAATTGCCTCCTTCAGGAGTTCACTCGTCTCATCGTACAATTCCAAGTCCGGCGCGGTCAACATTCCACTAACGTCGTCGAGCGACGTGTGGGTCACATTATCCCGCAGCGCGTTCAAACACTGATTTCTGGCTATTGCAAAGAGCCACCCACTAAAATTCCCCCCCCGGAAATGGTCACGCTTTCGGGACACTCGTATGAAAATCTCTTGGAAAAGATCCTCTGCAAGAACCTTATCGTTGAGCATCTTCACACAGTACCCGTAAAGGCGACGGTTATATCTGTCATACAGCTCCACAAAGGCTTTTTCATTCCCTTCTTGGAACTGTCCCATCAGATCCTCATCGGTCAATTGAGCTGTGTCATAGCTATTCGACATCGCGGTCAGGAACACTGAATTCAAGTAATTGTTTCACACTCTGCGGAAACTCACAAGCCGAAACGGTTTCCGCAGGCCGAGTGGGGACGGGTGAAAATAGGGAGGATTGTTGGGACGATGAATGATAGAAGTCGATATACAATCACAACAGTTGCGTAAACGGCTTCATGAAGATTGCACAGTTATTGAGGTTACTGCGACCTCTGATTAACACCCCGATTCATCGGGGTGTTCAGTAACATCACGAGAGAGAAAACGGCTTCAAGCCGTTTCTTGCCCACCTTTGGCTTCACTTCCCCCGACTCGAAGTCGGGGGTTACTATGAGTTGAAATCACCACGCATAGCTCAACCAATGCGGCAAAGACCATCAAGCCGTTAATACACTACCTCTATAGCTCAACACCCCGATGAATCAGGGTACTAATGGTAGGAACTATTTCTACAGAATTAAGTTACCTCACCCCATCCCCAACGGAGTTCTCAACCCATCGAGGCTCACCACGTTCTTCTCCTTCCGGCCTGCCTCAAGTTTTTCTTCGCCAGCAGATTCAGCCCACTTCCTGAATGTTTCACGCTCTCCCTTGAACTCCATCAACGGAACGGCATATCCGCATGAGGTCTGCACTCGATGGATCTCGGCGACGATAATCTGCCGCGTTCCCGGGATTGTTGGGAAGAGTGGTAGAAGCTCAGCCCACTCCTCGCTTCCCGGAAGCACAGTTCTCCCCTCTCCATAGAGTCGGAGAATTTGGGCTGTCCCCGAAAAAGAACAGAAGGTAAAGGTGATTCTCCCATTTTCAGCAAGGTGCGCCGAAGTTTCATTTCCACTCCCAGTCAGATCCAAGTAGGCAATACGCTTGGAAGAAAGCACCCGCAACGTGTCGTACCCTTTCGGGGAGAGATTCACGTGCCCCGCAGCATCGAGCGGGGCAGTTGCCACAAAAAAGAGTGGCTGCTTTCGGATGAACTCTTGGTGCGCTGACTCCATCTCTTCAAATACCTTCGCCATCGGCTATCCCTCCCGCGACTCGTTGAAAATAACCCTGTTGCTGAACGGGTCGATTACTTCCATAATCTTTGCTCCCCAAAACGCATCTTGAAGACCTGGACGGTTATATCGGTAGTTCTTCCCACTCACTTCAGCGTGAAGGCTCTCAACGTCGTCAACCTCGACAAAGATTTTAGTGCCGGGCGTTCCGTCGCCAGAATTCTCACTCAGGTGGAATACAAGTTCGCCACGTGAGACTTGCATATAGATTGGTGCTCCCGGCTCGATTCGGTATTCCCAATCTACTTTCATCCCGAGGAAATCGAGGTAGAATTCTCTGGCTTTTTCTTCATCAAAAATGCGAAGGATAGGAATTGTTTTGAATGTCATAATCGGTTGAGATTACAGGTTGAATGTCCACTTGTTCTCCAAGCCACAAAATATATAGTAGATACTTGCATTCTTTCCTCACTTTCAGAATTTCTTCTGGCAGAAAGTGTGCCGAAAAGAACTATCACTACTATATTGCTCTCTGGGAACAGAATCGGCACAACTCTGTCCTTTTGAATTGATTAGACACTGAAGCAGATATTCTCAACCAATAGGTGAAGAGATAGGGAATCTCGCAACCCGTTTGTATTAGGTGAGAATCTTTGCTTCAGGAGCTACAACAATGTTCACCGTATGCGAGATGCTTCGCAAGGCTCTCCATGCTGACTTCCATTTCGAAGTTACTGCTACGGTGACCGAGCATTGGGCAATTTGTAGTGGCGTACTTTTGTGGAGTTCCCATTCTTTCCACGAGTTACCGGAGACACTTCTCCGACGATGCTTCATGCCCCTATGAGTTCGCAGTGAAATGTGGGACGGTTGTTGGTAGACTACACATTTGAAGCGAACGGTTGATGTTTCGTCTGGATCGCCGGGAGTGACGGGAACGTTTCCTTCGATCTAACGAACATGTGATCGGCACCGAGTACAGCGTGCTCTCGTTACGGGAGCACGTTGTTTTTTCAGTACGATGAATGGGAATGTCAGGTAGGGATAAGCTCTGCAGTTGGCAGAAACAGCATGGAGATTAACGGTCGAGAAACAACGGATAATCAGAGTGCTTCGATAGTTATCTCCAGATAACTGTCGTCTGTTGCAGGCAGTAATGTTGTTCTTGAGGTATGTCCGTAAGAGGTTCTGTAACCAGCAGAAGTTGTAGAATTTTCCGAGCTTGACTCGAATGTAGTAATCAAGTTTTCCACTCTTTTTCCCGTTAGTATGACCTTGTACTTATAGGGACTGAGCTTTAACATCGTGACATCTCTGATGCCGAGAATCTCGCTCTTTTTATCGCGACGGACCGTGTTGCCATTAAATTCATAGCTGTAGGAATAATAATAGTACAGACTATCAATGTTGCCATCTTCTACATACAAGTCAAGAGAGTAGGTGACCGGAACGCTTCCGGAGCTTCTATAGAATAAGATATGCCTCGATGATAGAGAGACAGCTCGACCTCCATCGAATTTGAATTCGGTTGAACCGAATATCTCCTCATCACCGTAGTCGTGTGTACTGTGGTTAGGCCCTGAATCCCACGAAGAACTTTTTACACGCATCATGTTCCGGTATATTCCGGTAACACGAATGTTTTTGGAAGTATCCTGAAACAACGAGAGAATATCGGTCGGCTCCTTCACAATCGTCGGCATCTCTATAGTGTCGATGGCTCTATCCACAACCGTTGGGAACGTTTCGACAGAATCAACCGATGCAGGTGGCTGATGCTTTACCTTCTCGTCGAGTGCTTCTGTTGGTGAGAGATGTTCTTTGCAGCCCGAGAACAAACCGATCAGAACAAGTATCAGGGTTATTGCAATGTTCTTCACCATAGCCTTACAATGATTGGTGGAGTAGAATCCCGATTCGAACGTCCATACAGACTACTTTGGGACGAGTCTGTTACTGTGGTGGTATGAGAAAACACCTAATCAAAGCCCAAGCAATCAACTGGTAGAAGATGGTTGAGGTGTCGTTTGGATCGTCGGGAGTGACAGGAACGTTTCCTTCGATCAACGAACATGTGATCGGCACCGAGTACGGCGTGCTCTCTTAGTGAGGGCACGTCGTTTTTTTGAAGCTGAGTAAAGGTAAGATGACTATTTTTGTCGATCATTTACCTTCACAAAGAGGCTGGATTTCTATGTACAAGTTTCTCGCGGTCTGCTTCACTACTCTCCTCCTCAGTTGCTCCTCGGAGCCTTCCACCCCACTCGACACAAACCCGATTGACACAACGCAGCAAAACGACACCACCAGTATCACCGATACGACGAAGACAACCGACTCACTTCGCGTTGGCCTCTTCGATGGTGACACCGCCGAAGGTGGAAACTGCATCTGGGTTGCCCCCTACTACCGCACCGACGGAACCTGCGTTCGAGGCCACTGGACATCAGCCCCCGGCACGAAGTGCTCGCTGGTTGGGAAGGTTTATGTGGATTGTGATTGAGGGGTTTTGATTTCGGGTTGGGTATTGGAGAATTAATAACGCTACTTCTTTTCTGCCATGAATGAAAAGAAATTCTGTAGAAAAGAAAGAGGACCGACTCCAGTAAACCAGAATCAGTCCTCTTAAGTGGGGCTAACAGGACTCGAACCTGTGACCTCTACCATGTCAAGGTAGCGCGCTAACCAGCTGTGCCATAGCCCCGATTGGAGCGCAAATATAGGAGTTCACCCTCGGCTGCACAAGTAGGGCTTTGTGAGGAAGTTTCAATCCCAATTTCTTCCTCTCGAATAATCGAGAGCAAGTCCTATTTGACCTCTCATTCTCAGAAATATCAGGTTCATAGTTCATAACCCTGCTCGCAAGAGCGGGGTTCAAGACCTCTCTACACCAAAAAGCCCCGCGTGCGGGGCGAAACTGAGGAAGCCTGAGAATCCCACTTAATTGGCAACCGTTCCTTATCCCTTGTTGGACTATCGCCCCACCCTGTGGGGCTTGGGTCTCATTCAATCCTTTTCTCGCTCTTGCGAACGGGGCTAAGTACTGAAAAGACACCTCCAGAAAACCACACATTTTCAACCTCATATGAAAGCAGCACCGCATCTCGCCATCATAATCAAGTGATGAGTTTGCTCTGAGCATTCCTGCGAGACTCTTCATCAGACTTCAGAGTGACAGAGGCTGAGAGGTAGAGGATTTCAGACTTTTGATTCCAGATTGAGAAAAACATTTTTCTCAATTTTCAGCTTCCTCCTCCCCCACACCTCCCCAACCACGTACAACACTCCCATCCCACCCCACTCAAGCCAAAGAACCCACGGTTGTTCAAAATTTGGGTCGACTGCGTAGTAGAGGTACGTAAGCGGAGCAACGAGGGCTGCCCAGTACCAGAGGAGTGCGAAGCGGCGGTTGTTTGTGATTGCCAAGAGAAAGAGTGGGGCAACGAAGTACCAGATATGAACTTTTGCGGTCAGAGCAATTTGTAGTGTGATAATCCCAAGTACCCGACCGAGCAGTGCTGAGAGTGTCCGCCGCCTCAGTGGCCAGAGTGTGATCGCCCCGATGCCGAGGAGCATTGCTCCAGTGACGATTCGTCCGGCAATCTGGTTCGAAGGCTTCAGGTGGAACTCATCCAATATCCACTTTATCCCCCGATAGATTCCTCCGTTGAACTCGTAGTAGTTGGTGAAGCGGGCTGCAACAGTTGTGTAGCGATTGAAGGCTTCGGGATCGAGGAAGAGAGCGAGTGTAAGTGCAAAGGGTAATGCAAGAACGATTCCGAGAAGAGCGCGACGGCGGTCGAGGAAGCGGAGCCAAACCGGGAGAATAACTAAGGGGAAAAGGCGCGCTCCAATCCCGAAGCCGAGTCCGGGAAGACCACCACCACCGGCTATACTCACTCTCTTTTCCTTCACCGAAGAATCTCCCGCGAGTCCTTCCCCCCCCCTCTTCCCCAACGCAAATCCAACAACGGCGATTCCCAACGCCAGAACCCACAACCCATCGGTGTGTCCCTGCCCAGCAATCTCTACCAGAACAAGGGGATGCCAGGCGTAGAGTGCCGCTCCGTAGAGTGGAATTCTCCACCGCTTGAGAAGAAGTAGCAAAAGCCAGATAGCAAACATCTCTCCAGCAATCAGAAAGACTTTCCAGATGTAGAAGCCGACCAGTGGATGATCTCCAAACGGCTCGGCAATCGCCATCGAGGTTGCAAAGATTGTCTGTGCGACGGGGGGATAGATTGTGTTGGTTTCCGGGTATCCTTGCAGTGCAAAGAGTTGATCGTGAAATTCAGCTAAGGCTGTGTCGGCTGGAATGTGGTGGTAGGGGTTGAGGCCGTTCAACAGGAGCCTGCCATCCCAGAGATAGCGCCAAGCATCGTCGGAGAGTGATGGTTGAAGTGGGAAGGTGAGTGCGCGGAGGAGAAGGGCAACCAGAAGAAGATCACGCGGACGAATCGGAATCTGTTGTCGCCGAATCAAGAAGATTCCGCTGTAGAGGAGAAAAGTTGTGGCCACGGCGAGAACCGCATAGGTCAACACGTGCTCCCGGAGGTCACCAAGGTAGAGAAGTGGAAGGAGTCCGAGCGCGACGAGCAGACCCGGAATTAGTGAGAACTTCTCTCTACGATCTGGCACAGACGAACTCCACTCTTGTTCCCCCTTCGATCTTCTCGACGTGCAGTTCTTTTGTAAGCGCACGGATGATGAACATTCCCCTTCCCCCCTCACTCAGCAAATTTTCTGGCGCAACCGGATCGGCAATCTCATCTGGATCAAATCCCTCTCCTTCATCTTCCACAACACACCGAATCCCCTCCGAAACGCACTCCACAAAGAGCCGCACACGCTTCGATTCATCTCTTCTGTTTCCGTGGTTGATGGCGTTGGCCACCGCTTCGGTTAGGACAATCACAAGGTTGTGGAAGTTCTCATCCCCCATCGGACATTTGCTTCGAAGATTCTCGAGATCGCGAGGAAGACTGGAGAGTCTTCGCCGGTCACTCTGAAACGTTTCGTCGATTAGTACCGATTCTCTTTGGTTCATAGCCCCTCGTTTATTTCTCCAGATTTATAATTTCAGATCGAGTGTCAGAAATAGCCAGGGAGTTTTGCCAACCAGCTCACTTTCGTCGAATCGGTGTTCCCACCATCCATCTGCTTCCAGACGAGTTCGTTCTGTGACTGGAAGAGATATGTGCACTGTTGGGCCAATCGATGTTCGGTCAGAAAATGGTAGCATTTCTCCACGCGGATCAGCCCGAAAGGTCCGAACGCGAGAGAGCTTTCCTCCGAAACCGAACTGCGCTGTTGAGTCGCGACCAGAGAACAGTTCCATCTCAACCAGTTCCGTCCGCGCCCGCTCCAGCAGGCTCTCCGCAAAATCTTTCCAACTAAAACTCCCACGCTCGGCCACACGAAGTTCACCGGCAGCCACCAAACCATACTTTCGCGAAAGATAGAGAACAAGTGAGTCACGAATAGCAAGTTCACGGAACGATCTTCCTCGAATGTTCTGTGTCCTCCCCTCAAAATCGTAGTCGGTATAGTTCGCTGTCAGCTCTGCCTCCAAACGATTTTCCATCACTTCTGGGAAGTGATAGTGAACGGTTGGCGACAGACGAATCAGCCGATTCCAGTTGTTGTCGTTGCTATTCTGTCCGAATAGATAGACCAAGTGGGTAAGAAACACTTGCCCAGTTGTCTGGAACCAGAGCAGCCGACTGAAGCGTCGGGCGTAGCGGAACTCCGAGGTAACCGTCTTCTCATCTTTGTCGAAGTAATTCGTGGTGTCGGGGGTGTCATACCGGTAGATGCCGATCGAGCCGTTTACCCCAAGTGTATCGTGCCGTCCAAGCCGATACTCAGCAGTTCCAGCGAATTGAAGATAACTTGAGAGATAATCGTTGAAGGCACTCGTCTTTCGCTTTCGACGTAACTCTACCTCGGGAACATCCCCTACAGGATCAACTAAATTCTCCTGCTGACTTGTGCGATAGTTTAATCGGGCGGTTAGGTAAAGTGCTGGAGTGCTGTACCAGGAGCCGAACGATCCCCCCACTGAACCATCTTGCTGGTTAAACTCATACGGCTCTGGCTCGCGTGGTGTTGGGGGCAATCCCTCCTCCGATTCAAGCCGACCGATCCCATTACTAACTACGGAAACGTCAACATCAAAGCCGACACGATCACTCACTGGGTAGAGAAGGAACGAGGTGAACCGGAAACTACGCTCCCGCCTCTTCAAAATCCCCTCGAAGGTCTCTCCACCATACTGAAGAATATCTTCTTCACGTCGCCTGATGTAAAGATCATCGTGATCCACCTCCCAATCGGCCAAGGCAGAGAGGTAAACCCCGTCGCCGAAGTCACGATCGAGACTTGTGTTTAGGAGTAGGTTCCCGTTAATTCGTGGGGATGTATTGTGCCACCTGCCGTTCCCAGCGAGTGAGATATTATAACCTCCAATCGTTTTGTGCCCGGCAATATCCCCGTAGAACCCTCCCCCTGCATCTTCAGTGTTCAACTGACGATTGTATGCTCCTCCGACAGCAATCGCAGCCCGGTTCCCCTCTTGATCCTCTGCTCTCCCTCCAATCCCAGCAAACGTAACTGCCGTGTTGTTCAATCCCGGAATCAACTCGTCCGCACCAATATCGTTGCTCATTGTCCCCTCAATCAAGAGGAAGAGGTTCACTGGTGAGGGTAGTTCGTACTGCATGTCGGCCATCAGGTCAACTTGATCTCTGGTAACGGGGGAACCGAGCAGTGTTGTGGAAGAGAGGACATAGGTTTTGAAAAGACCGGTGAAGGGAGCCTGACTGATTTCATAGTTGAACCCAAGAGATGCGTTGTGGGTAGATGCAAATCGTTCGGTGCGAGTAACTAACGATTGTGGGTGGAGCGAGTCAGGGAAGCTCGGAACCTGTGCGCGAAGTGGTCGCCCGATAAGGAGCACGATTGCAATCGTGAAGAGCAGCCTGCCGGGTAATGTAATATCTCTTCTCCCCATACTGTTCAATAGAGTCCACAATAGAGCGAATATGCTGCCAGTGACTTACAAGCCGGATAGAAATTGCCGGTGGAGCGCCCGGACAATATCGCTGGCGTGGATCGGATCCACAAGAGCAGAAATTGATCGCTCTGTAGAATCGCTCCAGATGGAACGGATCGGTATCTCGCCGATAGCAGAGAGAAATCGTGTAGCATCCTCTCCCCCGATACCTTGCTGCCGGACTGAGGAGACAACTGAGACAGGTGTGGCAGAGTATTCCAGTATGAGATCAGCAACCTTTGCTTTGCGAATGAGAGTCTCCGGGTTATACTCTGCAATGGGAACGAGAACGTGGAGTATCCGCCCCGAACGGGTAGAACGGATGAAGGGTGTAGTTCGGAGAAGCAAGTCCAGAAGGGGAGAAAGAGTGGTATCTGTTCTGTCAACTTTAAAGGTTAGGAGCGATGCCTGATAGAGTGCCGTGATCGAAAATGCCTCTCCACTCTCATCTCCATCAATCACGCTTACAGCTCCACTCAAGTCGTTGAAAACGAGAGGGATGTTAGCACGTTCTACTGGACGAACGGTGCGGGGGTGAATCACCTTTGCGCCGAGCGAGGCGATCTCCCGCGCCATTCCATAACTCATTTGTGGTATCGTTTGCGCGTCAGGAATTATCGCTGGGTCGGCTGTCATAATGCCGGGAACACCGGTGTAGATTCTCACCTCGGAGGCTCCGAGAAGTTCCCCGAAGAGTGCTGCTGAGAAATCGGAGCTTTCACGTCCCATCGTCGTAATCTCCCCTCCCCTTCCTCGCGCGATATAACCTTCGGTGACGACTATCCCGGAAGCATTCTCCTCTCTTAGTGAACTTTCTACCGCATCACCTCTCCGGCCTTCCACTTCAGGTGATCCCTCCACTCCCCCTCTCTCCTCAATAACCTGACTGAGTTGATCTGCTCCTACCTCTCCTTTATCTCTCTTCGCAATCTGCAATAACGGCTGAAGGTGTTCCTGAACACGCTCACGACTCAGTTCGAGGTCAACGCGAGCAAAGCGGTGGTTTTCATCGGTGATAAGCAGATTGGTTGCCGAGATCACAGGAGCACTAATTGCTCTCCCAACAAGTGATGAAGAGAGTCGCTCCCCGAAGTGAACGACTAAGTCGAGCGTGCGGGGTGAAAGCTCGCCGACGATTGCAAGACCTTCAATGATCCGCCTTAGCCGCTCTTCCCACTCCCTAACCTCTTGATCCCAACTTTTATACGCAGTTGTGGAGAGCATCTCGCGAGCAATCTGGCGATGATCTTCGAAAAGACTATCAGCAGCTTGCTCAGCCTCTGACTTCTGAACCAAGGCAAGCTCTGCCACTCGCTCAAGTCTGTTAGTAACATCCTCGAAAGCACTTACAACCACAAGAAGTGGACGGGGAAGCTGCTCCACCTCACCGCAGGCAAGTTGAAGTCCTTCCGCGCCGTTCAATATCGATCCACCAAATTTGACGACAAGCATAGAAAGATCACCAGAGTAGAAAGGGAGGTTCACAGAGCAAACAACTACCGAACCTCAAATCCATCTTGCCCTCGCTCCTCCATTAACGTTAGGAGAATCGGCGGTTCATCGGAGCCTCCGGGAGCATTCGCAGCCAAGAGCATTCCCTGAGATTCTACCCCCATCAACGTTGCTGGCTTTAGGTTGGCAACAACCACAATTCGTTTTCCGATTAGCTCTTCAGGTTTGTACCCCTTCGCAACGCCAGCAACGATCTGTCTTCTCAGATTTCCAATTTGCAGTTGTAGCTTCAGCAGCTTGTTTGACTTCTTCACCTTCTCGGCTTCAAGAATTGTTGCCACCCGAAGGTCCAGCTTCATCACATCCTCAATCGACACTTCTGGCTTCAACTCAACTTCTACCTCCTCTTCAGTTGCAACCTCGCTCGACGTGCCGAGTTTCGCTACCTCTCTCTCGACTTGCTCATCGGTAAACTTCTCGAAGAGGATAGTTGGCTCGCTGATTGGATGCTTAGCCTTCAGGTGCAACTCAGCCGCGCTCCACCAACTATCGCCCTCCCCCTTCTCAAGATTTAACGCACTCCAAAGCTTCGATGCCGTAAAGGGTATCAACGGCTCGAAGAGAATGGCAAGCGAACGGACAACCTGCAAGCAGATGTTCAACGTAGTTCCGCACCGCTCGGGGTCATCCTTGCGCGTCCGCCACGGCTCCGAATCGTTGAAGTACTTGTTTGCTGCACGGGCTACGTTCATCGTCTCCAACAAGGCATCACGGTATCGGAACGAACGATAGCAGGCTGCAATGCGGGAGGGAGCTTGCGCAATCTCCAGAAGCATCGTCAGGTCAGATTCCGTGAAGTACTTCATGAACTTTGGGCGAAGATCGTTTAGGATAATCTCCCTCGGAGCGTTGTTCTCGGCGAAGTGCTCAAGGTCTTGCGAGAGCAACTGCCGCACAAGCTCTTCTTTCTCCGATGTTGTCAGCGGAGGGACCTCGCCACCATAGTAGCGCGTAACAAAGGTTGTTGTCCTGTTGACGAAGTTGCCCAAGATGTCGGCCAACTCGTTGTTCAGTCTCGCCTGATACTCCTTCCAAGTGAAGTCAGCATCCTTGTTCTCAGGAAGATTGGCTGCAAGTGTGTAGCGGAGTGGATCCGGTTCGTACTCGGCAACGTAATCGCGGATGTCAATCCCCCAGTTGTTCGACTTCGAGAACTTCCGTCCCTCCAAATTCAGGAACTCGCAGGCTGGCACGTTGTCTGGAAGAATGTAGTGGGATGCGGAGCTTCCGTCAGCAGTACGAGCCGCGGCTGAATCGTTATATCCCATCAACGTTGCTGGGAATATCAAGGTGTGGAAGACAATGTTATCCTTGCCGATGAAGGCTACGTAGCGGGTGTCGGAATCTTGCCACCAACGACGCCACCCTTCTGGCTCACCCCGCTCTTCGCAGAGCACTTTTGTGTTGGTGATATAACCGAACGGAGCGTCGAACCAGACGTAAAGTTTTTTGTTCTCGTACCCCTCAACTGGAACGTCAATCCCCCAGTCGAGATCGCGCGTCATTGCCCTGTCACCAAGCCCCGACTTCAGCCAGCTACGTGACTGTTGTAGTACGTGGTCGCGCCACTCATCTCGGTGACTCTCGATGTAGGCTTCGAGTCGCTTCTGGAACTCCCCTAACTTCAGGTAGGCATGTTTTGTGGTTCGCAACTCTGGGGTTGTGCCCGATATTTTACTGACCGGATTCTTCAGTTCGATTTGGTTGTATGTCGCAGAACAATTATCGCACTGGTCACCACGCGCTTTGTCGTTCCCGCAGTTGGGGCAGATCCCCTCCACATAACGGTCAGGCAAGAACTGCTTAGCAACTGGATCGTAGAACTGCTGTTCCTCCTTCTCTGTGAAGTATCCTGCCTCCCAAAGCGCTAAGAAGAACTCCCGTGCCGTCTCATGGTGCTTCTCCCAACTTGTTCTGCCGAAGATGTCGAAGTCAATGCCGACGGCACGGAATGCACGCTCATTTTCAAAATGATATTTGTCGGCGATCTCCTGCGGAGTGACTCCTTCTTGATCGGCAGAAATTGTGATTGGCACACCATTTTCGTCCGAGCCAGAGATGTGGATCACCTCTTCACCGCACGCTCGGAGAAACCGGGTGTATATATCGGCTGGAAGGTATGCTCCGGCAAGATGCCCGAGATGACTATATCCGTTTGCGTATGGAAGGGCACTGGTGATCAGTGTCCGCTTAAAAATCTGATCGTTCAAGGTCAATTAAGAAATGGATTCAATTCAAAAGTAAAAATTCAAAATTCAAAAAAAATCTTTGGAGAGTCGTGGCGAAGTGTGGCAACACAAAGAGAAGGCTACGGTTCAGTTTTGAATTTTGCCTTTGTACTTTTGAATTCTCTTCCTCTCCCTCACTCTTCTTCTTCGTTCTTAAAGGCTTCCAAACCGTTGTAGAGTTCGTTTCGATTCAAGTCCTCGATCTGCACCTGTTCAATGCGGTTGTTGCTTGTCTTCAACACCGTCATCTTCACTTGATCCCGCTCGAACGATTCGTTCTCCAGCGGAATCCGTCCAAACCACTTCGTGACAAGTCCACCAACTGAGGTATAGTCCTCCCCTTCCGGGAGAACAAAACCTTCGATTTCATCGTTTGCGTCGGCCACAGAAATGGAAGCATTGACGATGTAGACTCCATCTTCAATCTGCTCTACTTCAACAGGTTCGTCGTCGTACTCATCTTGAATCTCTCCAACTAGTTCTTCTAAGATATCCTCGAGCGTAACGATTCCAGCAGTACCCCCGAACTCATCTACAACAATTGCCAGGTGAATCTTGCGCCGTTGAAACTCGCGCAGCAGGTCGGCAATCGGCTTTGTCTCTGGAACAAAGTAGACAGGGCGAAGCAAATCCTCGAGGATAATCAGGTCGCTATGTTCTTTCAGCGTAATTAGATCTTTCGAGTAGACAATACCGATCACTTCGTCGAGCGAATCGTTATAGACCGGCATTCTTGTGTAGCCATCCTCAATGATTGTCTTTGCCAGTTCGTCGGCTGGCTCCGAGGCGTCGAGTGCAACAATTTCGGTGCGCGGAACCATCACTTCCTTCACAATCTTGTCACGAAACTCGAAAACATTCTCCAGAAGCTCATGCTCGGCATCTTCAATTGTTCCCCCCTCACGACTTTGCTCTAACAGAAGCCGAATCTCTTCGTTCGAGTGTGCGTGCTCGTGCGCCCCCGCCGGTTGAATGCCGGCAATGCGAAGTAACCAGTTAGCAAGCCCGTTCAGGACTGCGATAAATGGGCGGAGCAAGATGTAGAAGAATCGAAGTGGGTAGGCAATTGCCAGTGTAGTTTGCTCTGGTCGCTGGATAGCAAGCGATTTCGGTGCAAGCTCACCTAAGACAATGTGGAGCACAGTAATCACCACAAAGGCAACCGGCAACGCAATGGCGTGGGCAAGCTCTTCCCCTCCTGTATAACCAAACAGGTGAAGCACTCCCACAATCAACTTCGACACAATAGGCTCACCAACCCAGCCGAGGCCAAGTGAGGCAAGCGTAATGCCAAGCTGTGTTGCCGAAAGGTAGGCATCGAGGTGCGTAATGAGCGTCTGCGACATCTTTGCCGTCTTGCTGCCAGTTAGAACGCGAAGCTCAATCTGCGAAGCCCGCACCTTGACGATGGCAAATTCTGCGGCAACAAAAAACCCGTTGGCAAGGACGAGAACGATGGTAATGACGACACCTAAGACGGGATCAACCATTTAGCTTTCTCGTGCCTCCGCACGGTTGTGGATAGGATCGGACAGCCCCGTAGGTAGGGGTTATGTGGTCGGTACTACAAGAAGAAGGATCATCCATAATATACTCAGCGCCCCACTCTATTGGGAACAGATGCCGGAAAGATAGAGGGAGAAATTCAAAATTCAAAAGTAAAAATTCAAAAGGGGGAGAGATGAGGAGTTGTTTTTCCTCTCAATTTTGAATTTTGCCTTTTGAATTTTGAATTGAAATCACCCGTGCATCATCGGTTCGTTTGGGAGATTTTGTACAATCTCCGCCTCACGTTCGGCCAACTCATCCAGACGTTCGCGCACCTCTTTCTCTGGATAATATTCGCGAGCTATGTCGCAGAAGACCCGATAGTGTCCAGCCTCCGACGCTAAGAGCGACCCGTAGAATTCTGCAAGTTCAGAGTCGGGAATGTGTTCGCTCAGAATGCGAAAGCGTTCACATGAGCGAGCCTCAATCAGTGCGGCAACCAGAAGTTGGTCGAGCATTCTCTCTGGTTCGTTCTTCCGAATCAACTTGTGGAGTGCCTGCGCGTAGGGGTCACCCGGATCACGCTGCAACACTCCCCCACGGTCTCGAATCATCTGATAAACGTAGCGAAAGTGTTCCATCTCTTCGTCGACAAGGTCGAACATTTTGCGAACTAACAAATCCCGTTCGGGATATCTGTTAATCAACGCCATTGCATTCGCCGCCGCCTTCTTCTCACAGTGGGCGTGGTCGACCATGATTTTATGTAAATCAACCTGCGCACTCTCTATCCAGCGAGGTTGAGATGGTGTTTTCAGACAAAGCATGTAGTCTCTTTTGGATTTTTGATTGCGGATTGTGGATTGTGGATTGATTGCCTTGGCAGCTTCCAACCTTATCATAAATTTTTAAGAATAAACAGAATGGCAAAGATCAACATGCCAACTCCGAAGGAAAGCTCAACGGTTTCCGACCGGAGTTTGGTAGTTGCACGTGCGCCAAGTGCACTCATCGGAAAAACTGTTGCGCAGAGAATTCCAGCAACTTTCCAGTCGATGAATCCATTCAGGTGGTGAGTTATCATACCGGGGATTGAGAATGCAGCCACGCAGACCAACGAGGTTGCGAGGGCTTGTTTCGTTGGCAGGCGGAGCAACCCTACAAATGCAGGAACCATCACCATCCCTCCACCGATAGCAAGAAATCCCGACAGGAATCCGGCAACGCCCCCGATAGTTAGCAGTAGAAGTGGTGAGAAAACCTCGGGTTCTTCCTTGCGCTTTGATGTTGATTCTCCTCCTCCTGATCTCTTCCCCTTCATGCTTCGGGAGAGAAAAAGAACTGCAGCGTAGAGGATAAAAATGCCGGTTAAGATCATCATCATCGAACCGGAGACCGACTTCACAAGCCAAGCTCCTAAGATATTGCAGGGGAGGCCGGAGATCAAGACCCACTTCAGTATTTCAGTGCGAAGCAACCGTTCGCGGAAGTAAATGATTGATCCAGAAAGTGCGGCTGGGAGTGTTGCCGGAAGTGGAGTAGCTAAAGCAGTCAAATCGGGTAGGCCAACAAGTTCGTGGAGAAGTGGTGTGCTCAGTAATGCCCCACCGATGCCAAACATACCGGCTGAGAAACCGGTGAGAATACCGACCAAGATTGTGTACAGAACTTCCACGTAGAGCTTCCCCAAAATCTATTTTGAAATTTGACCCGACAGAATATACGGCACGCTCCCTTCCCCTTTTCTCCCCCTGCTTTTCCACTCCTTTCACTACCTCTCTTGAAGAATTGCTTTAATGACAAAAAATTAAGTTGATCCCCCCCCCAATTTCCTTCATTTTTGCCCTTCGAGCGTCCGCTTCCTGCGATTTTCAGCAAAATTTAAGCACATGATATTGATTCAACCCGGTTTTCTGTTCAGATTTATTCTTCCAAGCCTTCTTTGTACCCTTTTTCTTGTCTCTTGCGGCACAGAACAACACGTAGAGTTGCGCCCTGCAGAAGGGGGTAAGTTCTACGGCGGGATCTACCGGATGAACGAAACCGACGCAATCAAGACGCTCGATCCAGTCGGTTTGAACGACGCTCCAAGCCACCACGTTGTCCACCAGATTGCCGATCAACTTGTTGATTTCGACAGCTCCCTCACGTTGCAACCAGAACTTGCTGAGAATTGGGAGATCAGCGAGGATCAACTGACCTACACTTATCATCTCCGTAAGGGTGTTCTCTTCCACGACAACGCCTGCTTTCCCAACGGAAAAGGTCGGGAGATGAAGGCAAGTGACGTGAAGTTCTGCTTTGACCGAATTCTCGACGCTCGATCTGGCACGAAGGGAGCAGACTATTTCCGCGATAAGGTTGTGGGAGCGCAAGCATTTTTTGACGCAACTGCCAATAACGACCGAAAAGTTCCTGAAGGTGGAGTTCCCGGCTTCAAAGCAGTTGACGACTACACATTTCAGATTCAGCTTCTTCGCCCCTTCCCTGCCTTTAAATACTATCCGGCTCTCGGGATGACCTACATCTATCCACCCGAAGCTGTTGAGAAGTATGGACAAGATTTCTTCAGAAACATCGTGGCAACCGGTCCATTCGTTCTGAAGAGTTGGGAGGCCGACCGCGAGTTGATTTTAGAGAGGAATCCAAACTATTGGCGGAAGGATGAGCATGGCAACCAACTCCCCTTCCTCGACAGCATCCAGTTCACCTTCAAGAAGGAACAGGCAACGATGCTGACAGAGTTCACGAAAGGGAACCTCGAGGAGAACTACCGAATCCCACCAGAGTTTGTCGAGACAATTTTTGAGAAGCGAGAGATTGGTTCAACTGCTCCCTGGAAGCTAACCGGGAACTACACAAAATTTACTCTCCACGTAATCCCCTCGATTGCCACTAACTACTACGGCATGTTGACGGTCGACCCAATTTTCCAAGACAAGCGGATTCGGCAGGCATTCAACTACGCAATCGACCGTGAGAGAATCATCGCGTTTGTGTTGAAGGGACAGGCAGCCGGACCAGCAAATCACGGCTTGGTTCCTCCGGCAATGCCGAACTATCCAGCAGAGATGGTGAAGGGATATAACTTCGACGTGGCCAAGGCAAAAGCCTTAATGGCGGAAGCAGGATATCCTGACGGGAAAGGGTTTCCGGCAATCACCCTCCAGTTGAATTCAGGGGGAGGATTGAACGAAAAAGTGGCGGAGACAATTCAGGATCAGTTGAAGAAAAATCTCGGGATCGAGGTGGAGATGAAGCAAGTACAGTTTGCTCAACATCTCGACATGATTGACAAAGGGGAAGCGGCCTTCTTCCGCTTAGCCTGGATTGCCGACTATCCCGAGCCAGAAAACTTTTTGAACCTCCTCTGGGGGAAGAATGCTGCCCCGAAGGGAAAGATTTCCCCGATCAACTCCACACGCTACAACAACCCAGAATTTGATGCCCTCTTCGAGCAGGCTATGAAAACTCCTGACGACACAGAGCGCTATCGGCTCTACGCTCAGGCAGAACAAATTGCCGTAGACGATGCCCCGATGCTCTGGATTTATCACTCACTCGACTTCCGGCTGGTGCAACCTTATGTTCGCGGATACTCCTCGAACCCAATGGATCGACGTGATCTGGTTGGCGTTTGGTTCGATTACAACAATACCGAAGGGGGAAGCTGAGGCATGATACTCGGTTTTCTCCAGAACAACTTGAATAGAACACCAAGCAAGGTCGGGAAGCTCACGCAGAGCACTCAACTCTTCACGTTTTTGGTACTCGGACTTTCGGCCACTCTCTTCATCGGGTGTGCCGGTGATAGTGGACGAAAAGACTCGAATACGTTTTTCTTCAATATGAATTCCGAACCGAACTCACTTGATCCAATTCAGATTAGCCAACAGGCTTCCTGGTGGATCGGTGAGCAGATATATGACGGGTTACTCACGCTCGACTCCAACATGGACCTTGCTCCGGCACTTGCCAGAAGCTGGGAGACAAGCGAAGATGGACTAACCTGGACGTTCCACCTACGAAGCGATGCTCGGTTCTGCGACGATCCATCATTCGCTGATGGGAAGGGACGCCCGGTAACAGCAGAAGATATCCGCTACAGCTTCGAGCGGGTTTGCACGCCGGGGAAGTCGAGCGGCTTCTGGATTTTCCGGGGCAAAGTGGAGGGGGCGGACCAGTTCTATAAGAGCAGAGAGAGTGGTGAGAATGGAAATCCAGTTGAACACGTGGTTGGGTTTACGGTTGTAGATGATTCAACCTTTACGATTACACTAACCACCCCATTCTCTCCCTTCGCCTACACGTTGACAACTCCTTTCGGCTACATCGTCCCACGCGAAGCAGTGGAGAAATATGGGCAAGACTTCTTCCGTAATCCAGTCGGTACTGGTCCGTTCAGAATGACTGAGTGGGAACCGGGACGGCAGATTGTTCTGGTACGGAACGGAAACTACTACGAGCAAGACGAAGCTGGCAACCCTCTCCCCTACCTCGACTCAGTTGTCAGCTCATTCAAGAATGATGCCGCGACAGAGTTTGCTGAGTTTCAGAAGGGGAACCTCGATCTGCTCACCACAATCGACCCAACATTTGCCGGACGAATTTTGTCAGAAGATGGCTCAAAGCTGAGTGAAGAATTTTCCAGCTACAAACTCTACTCGAAGCCGGGAATGTCAGTTGAGTACTACGGCATCACACTGGATCCGACAACCCGCACTGTAAAAGAGGATGGGAGACTTGCCGAAAACGTCTACCTGCGGCGGGCAATCAACTACGGAATCGACCGAGAGAAGATTACCAGCTTCGTTTTAAAAGGACAGGCAATCCCTGCCGAGAACGGTCCGATCCCCCCTTCAACTCCCGGCTTTACCGGCGTGAAAGGATATAGCTATAATCCAGACAAAGCACGTGAGATGCTTGACTCTGCCGGGTATCCGAACGGAGATGGACTGACGCCGATTCTACTTCAAGTGAGCAACAATCAACGGACAGGATCGGTTGCCCAAGCAGTAATGGAGGATTTAAAGAAGCTCGGCATCCCAGTTGAACTGCGGCAGACTGAACATGCAACCCACCTGAAGCAGGCCGACGATGGTGAAGTTGGCTTCTGGCGGACAAGTTGGCTTGCCGACTATCCCCACGCAGAGAATTTCATGGCAAATTTCTACGGCCCCTACAGCAAACCTGCTGGACCAAACCGTGCCCGCTACCACAATCCGAAGGTTGACTCCCTCTACTTGGCTGCTATGAACCCAGCTCTGACTAAAGAGGGGTGGAGTAGCCTATATGGCCAGATGGAGGAGATTGTGTTGCAGGACGCTCCCTGGATATTTCTCTACTACAGCGTAGTTCGCCACCTAACTCAGCCTTGGATCGAGAACTATCACCCAACCCCGTTGCAGACGTTTGACCTCATTCGCGTACGTAAGAATACAATATCAACTTCATAATACATCGGGAGATTCGTGATTCTGAAGAGAACGCTACCGACGCTTACTTTGATTCTGCTCCTTTCCCTGCCGGGGGGAGCAATCTTTGCACACTCAACAAATGCGGGAACAGGTTCATCACAGAGCTTGAATGCCCTCTCAACCTTCTTCCACGTTGCAAAGAAAGGGAAGAAAAAGAAGAAGCGCCCCACTAAAAGAAGAACTTCACGTCGCTACACTTTGCGAGGAAATCCAGAGGTTACGCGAAAGGTTGCCATGGCGTTGATCGCCGAGAAACTTCCAGAGCTTGCTCGTCTGGCTGATATTGAAGTGCCAGATAACGTGGAGGTAGCAAGTGTAGAAAGCTCTGAAGATCCCACAGCTTCAACTCAGCAACTTATGCCTGCAACTGCTGGCGAAACAGTTGCGCCGGTTGTTGCAGTAACATCCATCACTTCACCACGCATCACGGCAGGATCGGACTATGACGACTCTGAACTCTCGGAGGAAGAAGACCCAGACAAACTCTCGGCGGAAGATGAAGATTTGCTTGACGATGTAGACGACCTGACAATCCAAGACTTCTATAAAGAATTCACCGACTACATGGCGGCGTTGAACGATGAAGTTTACATTACCGACAATGGTATCGACATGGAACTTGCCATGGAAGGATTGTTAGAGTGGCTCGGCACGCGCTATCTCTTCGGTGGAACAACCAAGAGTGGAATTGATTGCTCGGCCTTTACCCGAACAATGTATGGTTGTGTCGGCTACAAACTCCCACGAACGGCTGCCGCGCAGTGGGATGCGAGCGAGGATGAAATCACATACGATGAACTTCAATTTGGTGATCTCGTCTTCTTTAACACCCGAAGCGCAGTCTACGTTTCGCACGTTGGCATGTACCTCGGCAACGGCATGTTTGCTCACGCTTCAAGCCGCAATGGTGTAACCGTCTCCTCACTCGAATCGAACTACTACTCAACGCACTTCATCGGTGCTCGGCGCTACGATGTTGCTGCTGCTTTGGCGGCTCAAGAGGAGAAAGAGAGTGTTGCAATAATCGATACAACAGCTTCACCAATCGTTGGAGAGGCGTCGAACTAAGGTTAGGTGCATCTCTACAGGTAAAAAGGTTCGCTTCTCAGTGAGAAGCGAACCTTTTTATTTTTTTGGAAACACTAATTTCAACATCAGAAGCTGTTATATCTGTCTATCCACTGTTGTCACTCTGCATAGAGCGGAGAAGTCTCGGATTAGAGACCTCCTACCATTCAACAACCTTATAGCATTATAATTGACTATGAGAAGATTTATCCTCACCATCTCTTTGCTTCTCCCACTGAGCTTCTTCACTCTCCGAAGCCAGAACCTTCCAGACAGAATTGTGACGCTGGATCCACTCGGCGACACAACAGTTCAATCGGACGGCTTTACTCTGCTCCCCGGCGCACGGCTATACGGTGAGTTCGCACGATACGGCAACGGCGTGGGGGCAACACATCGGTGGAATGCGAAGATGGGGGGCTACTCAGAGTTCGCGCGGTGGGATTCATCGTGGAGCATCTCGATTGTCGGCACAATGGAAGTGCTTGTCGATTCAACGAATGACATTGAGTTCAATCCGCGCGCAATCTTTTGGGAAGAGGGGTTAATGATTGCCACCAGCGCCCCGTGGAGCAGCGACGAATCAATCCAGTTTGGGTATACTCACCGCTGCAAGCACGACATCGACAACGTAGAACGTATCACCTCAACTGATAAACTCCCACAACGAACGTTGATTTACAGCGGCCCATTTCTCCGCATTCTCCACCGTCCAGTAAAGCTCATCGACGGCCCACTCGACATCTACGCCGGAGCCTCCCTCCGCTTCGACTACTTTGTTCACACGCTCGACACACGGTGGGGAGTTTCTGATGCAGAGGAAGAGTTGAGCCTTGAAGATTTAGTTGGTGAAACAACTGCCACCCTCCGACTTGAGGGCCGTTTCTCAAATGGCTGGCTTGGCTTACATGGATCGGGGAGCTACATGCTCTCCCTCCTCTCCCCTGAGAACGACAGAACATATCTTGAGGCAAAGTCCCCCTTCGCAGAATTTGGTCTCGACTTTTACAACCCGAGGGGAGCGGCCTTCACGATATTCACCCGAGGCGAGTGGCAACGGGACGCTGGAATCCTCTCAACACCAACCCCGGCCTCACTGCTTCTGTTTGGAATTCGGGCGTCGAGTTTTAGGGGGATGTGGTAAACGAAACACCCCGATTACTCGGGGTGTTTACTCGACTATGTTGCCGCAGCAGATCACTGTCGTAATATCTTGAACTCCGTTCTTCGATTTTCACTTCTCCCCTCCTCAGTATCGTTTGAATACTTTGGTCGGGTTTCACCATATCCGACGCACCGAAGTCTTGAGGGGGCAACTCCGAAACCAATGAGAATGTCACAGACAGCTTTTGCTCTTCGCTGCGACAAATTCTGATTATACTCTTCAGTACCTACTGAGTCAGTATGCCCTCCAACTTCCAAGACAATGTTCGGATTTTGCTGCATCTTCAGATACCATGGTCGGATATAGTCTTTTGCAGCCGGGAGCAACTCTGCGCTGTTGTAGGCAAAGAGGACACGGTTTGGGACATTGATATTATTAACAACCTGCGTGCTTGTGTCGATGTTCTCCACATTTGTGTTCACGGCAGTGTCGCCATATGAAGGGGAGTAGCCATATTTCTCGTAGATAGCTCTACCAGCAATTGAAGAGCCTCCACCAGGTGGATTTAAGGCGATCGTGACGATATGCTTTCCGTCGTAGCGTGGTGGCGTGTAGCGGATCAGATAGTAGTTCCGCAAGCTCAAGTAAATATCCTTAAATATCGCCTCCAGCTCCTTCGGATCGTTTGTCTGGTAGAATCGTCCACCAGTGCCAGAGGCAATGTCTTGCAGAATCTCACGGTTCACTGCTCCGAATGCAACTGCAAAGACCGGAATGTTGTGAACCTTACAGAAATCGTATAGCTCGGAAGAGGTAACTGTACTGGCATTGTCCTCACCATCGGTAAAGAGAATCAACGCACGAGGATTGCTCTCTGGAGATTGTACGATCTGATCGCCCCCCAACTTTCCTGCCGCGTAGAGAGCGGTATATCCACCGAAACCGTTCAGACCAGTTCGTCCGTATCCCGCAATCAACTCCTGTTTTGATTGTGTTGGAGGGACAACAAGTTTCGGTTTGTCGTCGAACTTCACGATGGTGATGCGATCTTGAGGAAGTTTCAGGTTGATGAAGGAGAGGGCAGCATCTTCTAAGAACTTGATGTTCGACCCCATCGAGCCGGAGTAGTCGAGTGCCAAAGCAATCTCGAACGGAATGCCATCTTTATCACTGAATTCACGAACGTCAAAGTCACTGATCTCGAAAACTTCTCCTCCATCTCCGATCTGTTCCTTCAGCCCACTCCAGATCTCCTTGTAATCTTGCGAACCTGTGTAGTATGGTGGAGCAAGATTTGAGATAAAGTTCCCTTGTGGATCCATCACGCGAGTGTAGGCGAGAACAGAATCGGGGAAGGGATCGGCATCAATCCGCCACACATTCAATTGAAGGTTGTTTCCGTCCGCTTCGGAATATGGACGAGTTCCTGTCATGTAGAAACGGGCCGAATCGTCTGCCGGAGTGTTGTCGATCACCGGCTTAATTGCATCGTCGAACGACTTGCAGCCGGGCACTATCCACAAGAGCGTGTACCCGACGACAAAGGATATGATGATACGAAACTGCATTGCATACGTAAAATTAGTGTTCACTACGTTGCCGGAACTGACATCTGGCAACCGACTGGAGAGATTACCACTTCCAACCATCAGAGTGCAAGTGAAAAATCACGATCTTTCAGGGTAAAATGACGATCCCTCAGGGAAATGTCACCCTTCCTTTTTTCTCCTTGTAGAAGGAGAGTCGAAAGTTAGCCGAAAGAACTGTATTTTCCCCGAACGTTTTGATAGAATGCTTCAACTTCTCAGCAAGGCATCTCTGCCCGTTATGATTGATCAACTGAATAATTCAGCACTACTCTCCACAGCTCTCGAATCTCGCCTATCGCGAATCGAAGAGTTGGTAGGGGATTTGCACGATTGGATGCGCTCTGAACAGGTAGCTTCGCTGCCGAGCAATTACCGTCGTCTCTTCTCCCACTTGATCTCCAACGACTTCGAGCGGCGTTATGCCGCACAGATCACTCGTTCAATCTACCAAGCGAAGGGTGGACGTGAGTTGAACGAGAACGAGTTGCGCCGTGCCGCAGTCGAAGAGATCAACGCCACCATCAGAACAATGGAGGAGGCTCTTCCAAGAATTCGGCGTCGAGAGCCGGGAGAACGGCCCTATATCATTGCCTTGGTCGGTTCTTCTGGAGCCGGAAAAACTACAATGATGTATAAGTTGGCTGTCCGGGCTGTACTCAACCATGGATTGCGCGTAAAAATTATTTCGTGCGATACCTACAAGATCGGTTCAGTAGAGGGAGTGCAGACAATTGCCGACATCTTAAAAGTTCCCGTTGGCGTTGCGTTCGAGGCAGATGAGGTCGCATCTCTGATTGAAGACTCAGATGTCGACTTGGTAATCGTCGACACAGCCGGAAGGTCGGACAGAGCTTCGCGGGAAGAACTGGAAGGATTTATGGGGGCAGCAAGTCCGAACGAAATCCACTTAGTTCTCTCCTCCACAATGAGTAGCCGAGCCATTCAAGATACGGCCGCACTCTTTTTAGGAGAGAAAATTAGCTACATCACCTTTACGAAGCTGGATGAAGCACCGTCGCTCGGAGCACTAATCTCATCGCTAAATTGGATTGGTCTTCCCCTTGGATACCTTTCAACCGGAACAGTTATCCCGGACGACCTCCTTCCTGCTGGCGAGGTAAATACTGGTGAGTGGGCTGTTGACGGACTTCCACTTGCCGACCACAACCCGGAGGCAAGCCATGTATAAGCGATTAGCTCTACTCTCTCTCGCTCTCTTCTTCGCAACAGTCGGGAGCTACCTTTCTGCACAAGAACTTCAGATCAAAGATATTCTCTGGAAGGGGAATGATTTCATCCTCCAGTTCAGCGACTCGCTCGACTACGAAGTTGATTTAGTCGAGACAGATTCATCGAACGTTGTTATTCGCCTCTCCTCTCCACTGTCCACTAATGAGCGTTCATTAGAGAATAGTTCGAAAAGTCTTAAAGCCACACTCTCACGAAATGCTTCGGGAGGGATGCAGGTTCTGTCAATTCGGGGGAAAAAGCGATTTGGCTACTCTACACTCTGGCTACCATACTCACACCGGCTAATTGTACACACGTTTGAGAACTGGGATAAGCTGAGCTTTGCTGAAGGAGAGTACCACCGAGGCTTGAATGCTTTGGAGCTAAATACCCTTGATGTAGCTGAGCGCTCTTTGAGCCAAGTAATAGCTACTGATAAGGGTGAGCTTTCCCATCAGGCTTCATCGATCCTCGGCATTCTCTACGCTCGTGAGGGAAAAGATTCGCTTGCCCGCACATACCTAAAAGCTCCTCGTGGAGCAGATGACTATATGGCACTGGCAGAAATCGCTCGCCGTGCTGGGGATAGCCTTGAAGCAGCAAAGAACGAACAACTCTTTGCGGAAAATCTGCAACGCCACCCCGAATCGACTACATCGAGCAGCCAAGAAACTGCTGACGACGAACAACTGGAACCAGCCAAGAGCAATTCACGGGAAATTGGTGACTTGTTAAAGAGTTGGAAAGGTCTTCTGTTGATTGCTATTGTCGCGCTGGTTGTAATTGGCCTTGCAATTTGGTTTGCTCGCAAGCCTGAAGAATCGAAGAAGGAGCTTCCAGAAGAGAAAGAGAGACCGGAGGAAGAAGCAACTCACTCCCCGTTTGAGCGAGAAGAAGAGACATCTCTTTCAGAGAGAAGTACTGATAACGCCAACGTATCAAACGAGAGAAGAGAATCGAACGTTTCTGCTATCACCCCTCCCGAGATTCCACTTGTGCCAGTTCCCGAGACGCCAATAGAGAGTGCTCCCAGTCCTGCAACCGAGCTTCCGAAGCCTGATGCAGAACCACCATCTTCCATTGAAAGTGTCGCTGTTCTGCCTACTGAGAATGATTCTATTAAAGAAAAGACTTATCGAGCGAGCAGAGCCTCCTCGCAAGCCGATCAGCTGCGAAAAAAGATGGCAGCAACATCTGCCGAGGGAAGCAGAGAGGAGCGCCGGGAAGAGAACGCAGGAACGGAACGCACCGAAGACGAAACAACTATCAGTGAAGCGCGGAAACTTAACGTCTCCCGCGACTATGTAGAACTGCGAAATCGCATTGCAGATTTACGGAAGAAGATAGAAGAGAAGAGATAGCCACTCAAAAACACTCTCTTGATATATAATAGAGTTAGAGGGGAAGCCATCGCAGATGTGCTTCCCCTCTTTCATTTTCTTGATACGTGGATGCCGAAGCATCACACAGACTCAGAGTAGTAGTAGACCCGAGACGAGAAGGGCTAATGCAATCCTAACTCCTTCCTCAGCACTGAATCTGCGTTTGAGTGCTTGCTCCAATAGTTTGTCCGCAAAACATTCGTTCGCTTTGCAGTAGTGGTCAACACTGTGCCGAAGTCACTATATGTTTCCGACCATCCTACGATTTCGTGAGGGAATTCAACTCGGTAGTCAACCATGAGAGTTCGCGCTGGATTGGTATACTCCAAGATATAGCGTCTTATTCTCTTCCCCTCTTTATCGGGTGCAATGTCCATGAAGCTAACTTCAGCTTCGTTCGGTACATTTTCTGTGTGCCGCAAGCGTGTAGACATTGTTCCCGGCAGGATATTCACGCGACCGACAGGGAGTGATGTCGGGTCGATCCGCAAGCGCGTCCAGACTTCATCTTCGAGGAGATCAGGAGTCACTTCACGTTCGATATCTCCCTCCTTTTCAAAGTAAGAGAACTGCCGCAGGCGATACTCCGGGTCTAACCAATTAAGCTGAGTAAATGTGTGTCCACACCACTCCTGAGAACTGGTTGTGACCTTCAGACTGTGGGGCCAATTCTTTAAATCAACAGGAGTAAAAACCGAGGTCATCATTGAATACGGGTAGATGCCGGTTAGAAATTTCTTAACGAAGTTCACTTTCAATACACTGGGAGCAACGCGATCTCCTTTGTCAGACTCCAGCTTCACCTGTGTATCGGCAAGGAAATCTTCGGTGACGAAGATCAGCACGGCATCCCCTCTATGGACTTCACCGTAGCGAGCCTGACTCAGCTCATATCGATTTAGCTCTGCCACCCCTTGATACCAGTAGGCACTGAATTCTCCTCCCGGTTTTTTCGAATCATCCGGCATCACCTTCTCTTCTTTCTTCGCTTGTGAGGCATTCCCACCATTTGCATCAGTACATCCAGCAATAGTACTCAAGCCAAGCGAAGCCGTGGCAAGCAACAGACCAAGCGTAGTCAACAAGTTGGTATTCATAGCGTTGTACAGTTTTCACCTTTTCTGAGGCATCACATTTACAGTCAGCGACTCACCATCTCGCAACACCACAACCTCCACTTCATTGTCTGGATCTGTCGAAGCGAGGGCATACATATACTCCTCGATGTTATTGACATCCTTTCCATTCAACTTGATAATGATGTCTCCATGTTGTATCCCCCCTTTCTGCGCTGGACCTCCCTCGGAGACGCCGGAAAGACGAAGCCCCTTACCATCAAACCCATAATCGGGAACAATGCCGAGAACAACTCGAAGTCTCGGCCCCCCCTGCGGTGCTGTGCGAGGAACATCAACGTAGGTAAGGTGCTCTGTGCGGGTATCGAGCGTTGCAACAACATTCCGCACGAGGTTCGCAACTGTAGCAATTCCATCGTAGTTCACCAACTCCCAATCATCACTTGGACGATGGTAGTCGCTATGTAAACCAGTAAAGAAGAAAAGGACAGGAATCTGCTTTGCATAGAAACTGGAGTGGTCGCTCGGGCCATATCCATCCTTAACAGTCTTCAGGATGAGATCATTTTTATTCGCTCGCTCCAAAATCTGATCCCACTCGATTGAAGTCCCGGTTCCCTGCACCACAAGTTCATTGCTTCCAAGCCGACCGACCATGTCGAGATTAATCATGGCCAACACGTCTTTCAGTTCAAAGGGAGAATTCTCTACAAGCGCGGCAGAACCAAGCAATCCTTCCTCCTCTCCGTTGAATGCTGAAAAGATGAGTGTTCGTTTGTTCGAGCGCGTTAACGCATAGTAGCGAGCCAGTGCCATCACAGCGGCTGTGCCGGAGGCGTTATCGTCTGCTCCGTTGTGGATTGCCGGTGCTGAATCTCCATGGAGTGATCCTTCACCACCGTGACCAAGATGGTCAAAGTGAGCACCGATCACGATAACTTCACTCCGCAGCGCAGGATCGTTCCCCGGAACCATCCCGAGAACGTTGGGAACATCCACCCTGTCAAACTGCAGATCGGTAGTAATAGAAGCTCTCCACCCTGCCACAGTGAAAGAGTTTGGAGTGCGGTTGCTGTTAATCATCTTCCGTATATCTACCAGATTTCTTCCCCCCGGATCTTTCAGCATATTGAAAGCAGCAGGAATTATCGAGACAACCGGCATTCCCACATCGGTAAAGCCACGCATCAACTCTGTTGGGATGGGGGAGCCTTCTTCATCGTCCATATCAATCAAGATCATTCCGGCTGCACCTTTCTCACGAGCGGTCAAGGCCTTCGTAACGAGTGCAGCATATTGAGAGAGGTCTTTCTCTTCATCGTGAAACGAAGGGTTTGGGGGAGAATAGCGGAGCATTAAAACAATCTTACCTTCCACATCAATTCCACTATAGTCATCATAGCCTTTGTCTGGAGCCGAAATCCCATATCCAACAAAGACAATTTCTCCACCTATGTTGCCATTGCTGCTAAAGCCTAAAGTGGTGAACTCATCATATAACCGCAGGTGTCTATCTATCTGCCGACTCACATCTCCGTTTCCATCCCACTGAAGCGTAAAGCTATTCGCTAAGGTAGGAGTAACCGACTTTAGATAAGAGAAATCGTGTAGGAACGTTCCGCCAACTGGTTCCAGTCCTGAACGTGCAAATTCCCCAGCGATATATCCAGCAGCCAGAAGGTTCCCACGTGTTCCGGCACGTCGCCCCTCCAGTTCGTCGCTTGCAAGATACTTGACGTGCGCACGAAGTTCATTAGGAGTGATAGTTGCCGATTCCTGTGCGGATGCAAAGGAGGAGTGAACAAAGGTGAGTAGCGTCGCAAGAATAAACGTGTGTAGATAGATCCTTTTCATGAGAAACTCGGCAATAAGTTTGATAAATGTCACTCCTCTCCTCGACCCTCTTTATCATCGTTAGCTTCGCTTGATAGAAGCTGAACAACTTGATCGAGCGACCCAGCCTTTACCACAGCTCGAATCAGTTCTTTTAAACGGTCTGCTGAGGCGATAGCAGTAATTTGATTCTGGAGTTCCAAAGGAAGGAGGCCGTGAGCTTCCTCTACTATCTCAAGCAACGCCTGTTGCAGGCCTTGTTCCATACCTTTCTCTATCCCTTGCTCCATTCCTTGTTCCATACCTTTCTCTATCCCTTGCTCCATTCCTCTCTTCATACCTTCTCTTTCAAAGATTGAGACGAAGGGGCGGCGAATGTTTTCCTCGTATGACTGCATAGCTTTATAGTATTGGTGATTAAAATCTTCTGGCAACATCATCAGCCAATCAATGAATCGGAATAGGTACTTAATCTCACTCTGCTGATAACCAAGATCGTATAGGTCTTGCGTGACAGCGATTTTCCAACGTAAACGTCCCGGCCAATCGTTTCTGGTCTCCAGCATCCGAAGGTGAGCAACAGTGACTGCACTGAAGATATTCCCCGAAACTTCCAGATTGGTCAACTGCTGATACCAGTCAAGCAATTTTGCTGTGGGAAACTTCAGCAATACCTGACTTCCCCACAAGTTGTACTCGAAGCGATCAGGTCGCCATCCTTCCGAATCATCAGCCAACAAAGCAAAACTGGCTACTCGCCGACGGTACTTATCGTAAATGCGGTTGTTGTAGACGTACATTCGCTCGGCAAATTCTCTATCACGTCCAGTCTGTACTTCCACGTGAACCAACACCCACTCTTCTACCCCATCTCTCTGCCAAACTCGAACAAGTTTGTCAACATATCGTCGCCCTACCTCAGCATCGTGGGCGATTTGGCGCAATTCGCTCTCTAAGAACTCATAGCCCCGCTCCCAAGCAATTTCATCCGCTACTTGTGGGAAGTAGAAGGTGATAAACTCACGGAAAAAGACTTCGAGAATATCCTTCCACGGACTGTCATAGTCAGGTAGTTGATCGGGTGTATTCATATTGTGGGTGTTGTGGTGATTAAGAATCAAAAAAGCAAGTAGACACCCTTCAACAGGAGTTGTGTTGAAGGGTGTTCTATATGCTACGCATATTCCTCGATTGGTGGACAAGCACAGATAAGATTTCTGTCTCCGGCTGCATTGTTCACGCGACCGACGTAAGGCCAGAACTTATGCTCCTTCGTCCACTCCGACGGATAGGCTACCTTCTCACGATCGTAGGGATGTGTCCACTCTCCCGCAATCACTACTGCGGCAGTATGTGGAGCATTTTTCAAGACGTTGTCGCTCTTATCGGCCAAACCAACTTCTACTTCTTGAATTTCAGTACGGATCGAAATCATCGCATCGCAGAACCGGTCAAGTTCATCTTTCGACTCACTCTCAGTCGGTTCCACCATCAATGTTCCAGCAACTGGGAAGCTAACAGTAGGAGCGTGGTAGCCGTAGTCAATAAGGCGCTTAGCAACATCTTCGACTTCAACTCCAGAAGATATTTTCAACGGGCGAAGATCGAGAATACACTCATGCGCAATTGTTCCATTCTTTCCCTTGTAGAGAACTGGATAGTGCTCTTCAAGTCGACGTGCCATGTAGTTCGCGTTCAGGATTGCCACCTTCGTCGCTTCAGTCAATCCCTTCCCCCCCATCAATTTGATGTAAGCCCAGGAGATGAGCAGAATGCTCGCACTCCCCCACGGAGCAGCAGCAATTGATCCAATTCCACGCTCCCCACCTACCCCCTGAACAATTGGGTGCGACGGAAGGAACGGAGCTAAATGCTCTGCAACTCCAATCGGCCCCATTCCAGGGCCTCCCCCTCCGTGCGGAATACAGAAAGTTTTGTGCAAGTTCAGGTGGCAGACATCTGCACCGAAATCACCGGGACGGCAGAGACCAACCTGAGCATTCATATTTGCTCCATCCATGTAGACCTGACCACCATGTGAGTGAATGATCTGGCACACCTCCCGAATCGACTCTTCGAAAACACCGTGAGTGCTTGGATAGGTAACCATCAACGCCGCAAGATTTGCACTGTGCAAATCGGCCTTCGCACGCAAATCGTTCATGTCGATGTTGCCGTCGGCATCAGTGCCCACAACGACAACTTTCATCCCAGCCATCACTGCACTTGCAGGATTGGTTCCGTGCGCAGAGTTCGGAATCAGGCAGACGTTCCGGTGAGCTTCACCTCGACTGTGGTGGTAGGCACGAATTACAAGGAGACCAGAATACTCCCCCTGCGAGCCGGCATTGGGCTGTAGCGAGATTCGTGCAAACCCAGTAATCTCCTCAAGATCACGCTCGAGAGTCTCGAAGATATACTGATATCCCTTCGTTTGATCTAACGGGGCAAATGGGTGCACGCGACCGAACTCAGCCCACGTTACCGGGATCATCTCCGTGGTGGCGTTCAGCTTCATTGTGCAGGAACCGAGTGAGATCATCGAGTGATTCAACGAGAGATCACGCGACTCCAGCTTGTGCATATAGCGCAGCATCTCTGTCTCGGAGTGGTGTGTGTTGAAGACTGGGTGAGTCAGATAATCGGATGTCCTGTTGTGTGGTGCTGGATAACTGAACTCCTCTTCTGCCACTACATCTTCAAGACTCACTCCACTATCGTTGAGGCCAGCACTAAATATCGTTAGCAACGATTGTAGTTCTGACACACGTGTAGCTTCATCAAGCGAGAGACCAATGGTTGTGCTATCAATCTGCCGAAGGTTAATATGTGCTTCACGAGCCGATTTTAGAATTGCCTCTGTCTTCTCACCTGTCTCAACGCGCAACGTATCGAAGTAAAGATCGTGGACAACCGTGTGGCCGATCGTCTGCAATCCCTTGGCAAGGGTACGGGTAAGTCGGTTAACGCGGCGGGCGATGTTCCGAATTCCGTCAGCTCCGTGATAGACTCCATACATCCCAGCAATTACGGCGAGGAGAACTTGTGCTGTGCAGATATTGCTTGTTGCCTTCTCTCGTCTGATATGCTGTTCGCGCGTTTGCAATGCCATCCGCAGTGCGGGATTTCCTTGAGCGTCAACAGAGAGACCAATAATCCGTCCCGGAATCTTCCTCTTGAATTCATCACGACAAGAGAAGTAAGCAGCGTGCGGGCCACCGTAACCGAGAGGAACACCAAAACGTTGTGTGCTCCCAACTGCAATGTCGGCTCCGAACTCTCCCGGGGGAGTCAGCAACGCCAGAGATAGAAGATCGGCAGCCACTGTAACGATAGCACCACCTTCGTGGGCGCGCTCAATAAACGAGCGATAGTCGTAGATCGCACCATCTTCAGCCGGATACTGGAGAAGTGCTCCAAAAATTGGGGTTGAGAAATCGAACGTCCGATGATCGCCAACAATCACTTCGATGTTCAATGCTTCAGCCCGCGTCTTCACCACTTCAATTGTTTGAGTAAAGCAGGCTTCCGAAACGAAAAATGCCCCACTATCATCCTTTGATTCGGCATAGCTCATGTGCATTGCCTCTGCTGCAGCAGTCCCTTCATCCAGCAGAGATGCGTTGGCAATTGGCAGCCCAGTCAGGTCGATCACCATCGTCTGAAAATTCAGTAAGGCCTCAAGTCTGCCCTGCGAGATCTCCGCCTGGTAGGGGGTATACTGTGTATACCAACCAGGATTTTCCAGAACGTTCCGGAGAATCACAGGAGGGGTAATGCAGTCGTAATACCCCATACCTATAAATGACCGGGCAGAAGTGTTAAGCGAAGCAATTCGGCGTAATTCGCCGAGAAGCTCGTACTCGCTCATTCCCTCAGGAATTTCCAAGGGACGATTGAGTCGGATGCCAGCCGGTACAGTCGCCTCAATCATCTCGTCAATCGAGCCGTAGCCGAGATAACCGAGCATTGCACGGACCTCTTCGTTGTTCGGTCCGATGTGTCGCGGAACAAAATTGTCCGTCGTCTTGATCTCCAGTTCGCGCAGCGTTCCCGCCATGTGTGGTCGTAGTTTCGGATAGTTGATGTTGATGTGAATTCAGATGTGCAAAATTACTCGACTTCACCAGATTGAGTCGTCATAGTACGTTTCACAGACTCGGAGTAATCGCGGTTATCTATCAGAAATCTGCTCTGTGAGTGGAGCCTCTTGTCCCAAAGAGATTAGTCTCTGGATCAACCTCTCAACCGGGTTGTATCTATCAGGTTAAGATATTCTACTTTCTCCAGCAGCTCATCGCGAGATTCTACATGCTCTGGATCGGGAAGACAGACGTCAACTGGACAGACGGCAGCACACTGTGGCTCGTCGTGAAAGCCGACACACTCTGTACATTTATCCGGAACGATATAGTAGTAGTCCTCCGAAACGAAGTTCTTCGCTCCACTTGGAGCCTCTTCTTCTGATCCATACGTCACCCCGGCAAGTGACCAGAGCGTTCCACCTTCGTAGATCGCATTATTTGGGCACTCCGGTTCACACGCACCGCAGTTAATACATTCTTCTGTGATTCTGATAGCCATGCTCTGTGGTAGTGTCTCAATCAAAAGTATATGGCTTCCGTCTCTCCTACACCCCTTTCCTCACCCCATTCCAACATAAGGAAAGGACTGGCCGAACTAAAATCCAGCCAATCCTTTCGAATCGGTTCTATAATCTCCCGGGAAATATGCTCAACGTCAACTCCCAGAATCTTCTACCGCATTATGACTACTGACTTAATATCGCGGTCTCCATTCGGTCCGGTTAACACAAATGTGTAGAGACCACTCGGCAACGTTTTCGCATCGAAGGTTATCGTGGTCGATCCGAGTTCCATCCTACTATCGAAAGGGGTAGCAATTAGACGACCATCGGCATCAAACATATCGAGGCGAACTTGCCCGGACGATGCAAGCTCAACAGTAATCTCAGCAACTGACGAGAAAGGATTCGGAGATACCTGCGCAAACGAGATACTCGACCGAACCTCGCGCAAGGCTCCACTGCTAACACTACTTGTCAGCGCGGTCTCCAGAATATAAAATTCACCATCAGTCCCGGTCATATAGTAGAATCCAACATTTGAATTTCCCGAATTTGGGTAGAAGACAAGACCGTACAAGTCAATTGTCTTGTTGTCTTCTACAACAAGAGGAACTTCATCGCGCACAGAGAGCTGTTGAGTAAAGTTGAGGTGTTGCAAGGCATCTGGCAACGTCGTTTCCGGCTGGGCATCCTCTACTCCCTGCGCTAATGTCGAGCCATTCCAAGCGAGGCCAATCCGACGGTTTCCAGTCCCATTTTGAAGAGGATCGGTTGAGCTGATTACCTGTCCATTCATACTCGGGTCAATCACATAGACACGACCACTTACCCCGGGCGATACAACTGTTACGCCATTACGTGTTACGGTTACACCACTAATTGCGCTTTCAGGAAGAGGGATTTCTACCAAATTCGTTCCATCTGGGTCAATCTGGTAGAGCTTTGCTCCGCTGAAGTCGTTAAGGTCGGCAGTTAGAATAAAGAAACGATCGTTCCCATTCTCCCCATCGTATGCCATATCGACAATTGTTCCGGGAATATTCGACCGTGAGAACCTATCACCAGTAGGAATCAACGTCGGTAACCGAAGTGCTAGAACATCTTCCGACTCTTTATTTACTGCCCATAGATCACGATCACGAATCGCAATTGCTCCAGCAAGAAATCCCCGCTTGCCACGTGAATCGACGTTCGGAGCGGGCGTAAGGGAAAAGGCATCGGAATCAACATACTTATTGCCGTCTATGGTTTCAATCCTGATAATAGCGTTCGTTGTGCGAATGAAGGGGACAAGATGTTCGTATGTTGAGCCTGTGTTTATAACAGCAAGGGTGTCGAATGTCCGGCCACCATCATAGCTGATAAGAACACGCACCGGGCCTTCAAATCCAACCCACGCAATGTCAATCGTATCGTCCGACTGGAAGATCTGTCCTCCGTTCGGCTGAATGATTGCTGGTGGTGGCTGTGGATTATCGATGCTGATCTCGAACATCGAGCGGCCATGCGTTGCTGCAATAAGGGTATGCTTGGAGCGGTGGATCTCCATATCTGCAATTGGAACGAAGGGAAGACCATTGTTGAAGGGGAGCCAAAACTTCCCGCCGTCGAGTGATATAAAAACGCCCACATCGTTACCAACGAAAAGTATGTTGTTATTCTGCGGGTCAACTGCAAATGCAGTGGTTGGAATATCTGGCAAATTGGAAGTGATATTCGTAAACGTCTTTCCGTTATCGTCCGAACGGAAGACGTGGCCACTACCGAAGCCGGAAGCGACGACGTAGACACGATTGGCTTCTACCGGATCGAACAAAATTTCTGAGATATATCTTCCCGGTATACCTGAAGCACTCCCCCACTCAAAACCTCCGTCGGTTGAATACCGCACTTCGCCACTTGCTGTGCCAATCACCATATAAAGGTTGTCAAACCAAGAAAGACCAATCGCAGATATTTTTGAAGAGCTTCCTGGTTCCAGCTTATTCCAACTTCCACCATAATCGAGTGAACGCCAGAGATATTTTCTACCAGTATAGAGAGAACGTTTATCTACCGGACTCATCGCAATCGGTGTTGACCATGCCCCAGGATCATAGTCAGAACTACTGCTACGATCTAAATCAGAGGTAAGATAGAAGGAGCTTGGGTCGGCAGGATCACTCAGGTCAATTAAGGAGAGCCGTCCATACTGAGACTCTGCATAGACGATATTTGGCTCCTGTTCATCGACAATTGTATGAAATCCATCCCCTCCTAATATGCTCACCCAATCGTCGGCCCACTTACCAGACTCAAGAGCAACCATCGAGCCATTGTCTTGTGCTCCGCCAAACGCACGGTAGGGTCGAGTTTGGTCGAGTCCCATTTCATAGAACTGCGTAATAGGGAGCGAAAGGCTAATCCGTGTCCAGCTTGTGCCGGCATTTGAGGAACGATAGACTCCCCCATCGTTGCCGAGGTAGACTATATTTGGATCGGAGAGATCGAAGGCAAGCGTGTGCTGGTCAGGGTGAACATTGCCATTGGTATACGACCGCGTTGTGTTTGTCCACGTATCTCCTCCATTAGAAGTCTTAAAGACATCAATCCCTGCTACAAGCACAATGTTAGGATTCGTTGGATGAACTATGATGTTCTGGTTGAAGTGTCCCTGTGCGCCAAAGAAATTCCCCCCAAAGTCTTTCTTCAGCGTCCACGTCACTCCTCCGTCGAGCGACTTATAGACTAAACCACTATCTCTACCACTGTTGGCACTCTCATTTCGCTGTGATACCATTGCGTATGCTATCATTGGATTTGATGGCGACTGAGCAACGCACGATCTGGTAACTCGGGATGCGTTAATCCCATCAGCAACTGAAAATGTGGGGGATAGAGCACTCGCATTCTTTGTGTAGACAATACGTGGTGTGTTGGATATCGAAACTACCTCGGCAAGAAGCACTTCGTCTTCATTTGACGAGTTCACTGCCATGCCGAAGAAGGTTCCATCACGCAATTTCTTCCAGTTAGCACCAGCATCATAAGAGATATAAAAACCTCCTCCTCCCTGAGCACTCGTCGCGTAAACGATATTGGAATTATCTTTGCGGACGTGAATATCAGATATCGTCCCAAGCTGAGAAAGGCCAGAGTTAAACCAAGTTGCTCCCCCATCGGTTGACTTGAACATTCCATCGCCGAAATAGGAAGGCGTCCCGCTAAATTGGCTTCCATGGGAATTGATGACTTCACCAGTCCCCACGTAGATCACATCCGGATTGTTTGGATCAATCTCAATTGCCCCAATTGCAAGTGCCGATTGTCCATCAAACGTTGTTGTCCACTGGTTAAAATTCCCTGTGTTCTGCCAGACGCCACCAGCAGCAGCACCGATAAATAAGGTTCCAGGTTTGGTTGGATGAATGGCAATCGCACGCACTCGCCCAGCAATATTACGGGGGCCGATATTCTCCCACCGTGCAGGATCGGCCTGAACCGAAGCTCCTTTCCTACTCGCGGTTGACTGAGCAAGGCGCTCGGAGAATGCTACCGTCTCACGAATTGCTTTTGTCCGCATCTCCGTGGGTATAGTGGAATAAGGGAATCGCCGTTGAAACATAAACCACTCGTAACGTCCGGAAGGATCCTCCCCCTCAATCTCTCCTTCAGCCTCTTCCAACGACTCCTTTAACCGCGATTCATATTGCTCCAATTCTTCTTGAGGTTGTGGGCGAAGATCATCCTCTACTGTCTGCGCCAACAGAGAAGGAAAGGAACTGAACAGCAGAAATAAAAGGGAGAGGAAAACAATACGAACAGACAGTTTGAACGGGAACGACATAACGATACGTTGGTTATATGATAGACAGCTTCTACGCGCAAAAACTCGAGACATTCAGAGGGGTACAGGCTATTCGTCGCAGTCAGTAAAAACAGCGCGCTCTTTTGACGATTATCAAATCTCCGATATTACCTTCAGTGATAAACACAATAGAAACAGTATGAATCCTGCACGCACTCTTTTTTTTCTCTTTTGCCTTGGGCTTCTCTCCTCCTCGTGCACCGAAGGTGATCACAAGAATAAGGAAGAACCGCTGAATAGCAGAGACGATAGCACAGAATATCCTTTCTTACGAATTATCGATGCATATGGAGAGACTCTCCAGTTAGACACTCCCCCAGAACGTATTATTTCAATGGCTCCGAATATCACTGAAATCATCTACTTTCTTCAAGCAGAAAACAGACTGATTGCTCGGACAGATTACTGCGATTATCCCCCAGCAGCCCAAAATCTCCCCTCAATTGGCACACTCGGCTCCTACAACTACGAACAGATCATTGCCCTAAAACCAGATTTGATCTTGATGATGACATTTGACGGCACGTCGAAGGAAGAGTATGACCGTCTGAAATCTTTAGGGTTACATCCTTTTGCTATCTCAGAAGGAAACATCGACCAAGTTCTTGACGGTATCGACACGGTCAGTAGAGTGCTGGGGATCGACATTAAGAGAACCAAAACTGACAGTCTACGAAGGATTGTTCGCTCCATCCAGAATCGTGCAGCATCCCTCTCCCCTGTTTCCACATTCGTCGTAATCGACAAATCACCACTGATGACAACCTCAGGAGGATTTATAGGGAGTGTGATCGAGACTGCAGGTGGTAAAAATATTGCGGCAGGAGATCCAGTTCCTTACCCTACGTACAGTCGCGAAGTACTAATGCGGCAAGACCCAGAGGTAATTTTAATCCCCTCAACCTCAGATAGTGCTATTGATGAACTCCTAAAACTGTACCCTGAGTGGAGCACTCTGCGAGCGGTGCGTAACAATCGTGTTCGAACAATCCACCACAACCTCATCTCACGTCCCGGCCCAAGAATCGTAGAAGGGTTAGAACGAGTGTTTGAGTTGTTGCATTGAAATATCCGCATAGAAAAACTACCAAGCCCTTCGCCAGGTTAGCAAAACCCACCTCATAGTGAGAACATTCCGCTATTGATGTGTCTCTGAGCAAATACTTCGATGTCCTGTTCGGTGGGAAAGGAGTTAATCTGCGGTACATCCGTTGTTCTTCATTGGTTAAGAAATCCAGTCCGGGACTTTCTTCACACGATAGAATAGCAATACCAACAGAATAGTTGGAGTGTCGGAAAAACGTGAATACTTCGAATAAAGCTCACCCTTCGTCGACGTGCCTCTTACACTCTCGTTAACATCATTAGGCAATAGAATACCGATTGCAAGTGGCAGCAAGAACATTGAATACAACACCTCAAGAACAGAGGCTTATCAATGAGATCAGAGAAGGAAACCAGAGAGCATTCAAAATCCTCTTTGATCGATATCGAGTGCCAATCTATAGATATTGCGAAATGATGTTAGGTGATCGTGTTGTTGCAGAGGATGTTTATCAGGAAACATTTGTCGCATTCTACTCCGCATGTCAACGAGAAGAGCACTTTCACAGCATCCACGGTTATCTACTGGCAGTTGCGCGCAATCAATGCCTGAACCACTTGCGAAACAAGAAACAGACAGTTCCTATTGAAGATGTATACGAACTACAGTACGAAGACAATCATAACTTGAACGACATCAAGCCGATCTTGTATGAAGCTTTGCAGAAACTACCGGCTCAATATCGCGAAGCGTTCCTGCTCTTTGAGATAGAAGGGTATAGTTATAGTGAGATTGCTGAGTATTGTGATATTGGAATGAACACTGTTCGAAATCGGATATTTCGAGCGAAGAAATCTTTGAGAAATATTCTTGGTCCTGACATACGAGAGAATTTTTAAGTACGTGGCTGAGAGGACTTAGAGCCGGACTGGCTATAAGAAGAGAATCTTAGATAGTATAATGGATATACAATCACAAATCATCGCTCTGTTACAGGGCGAAGTGTCAGAAGGGAATCGACTGAAAGACTTGCTACGGACGATGGCTGACTCACCTGAACAGCAACGAATATTGCTGGATCAGATCCACATGTCTCGCCATTTTGCGAAGACTGGGCAATCCATTATTCCATCACTACAGGCTGATCAGAAAGTATTCGAACGAGTTTCTTCCTTGCAAAGGATGAAGAGTCCGGCAACAAAGCCATCTTCTTTTTCTCCATCGCGAACTCTATTCTTTGGGGGATTAAGTCTACTTTTGCTGATAGGTATAGCTGCTGGCTACAAGTTCGGAATTCATCAACAAAAGATTCAGATAAACCTTGCAGACATCTTGCCTAATAGCACAAACAGTGTTGGCTTGCCGTCCAACAGACCAGATACATCCACTATCACGGCAGCTACAGCAACTTCTCCTACAATTACACAGAAAGCCCCAGTCTTATTAGAGTCCGATCACTCGACAACCAGACACCCTGCCAGCAAACCTTTAAGCCAACACCAAACCCCAAACACGGAGCACACTCACCCCGGCTTGCTCCAGTTTGACGGGCAAGATGATTTGATAGCAATTTCACAGTTTACTGGCTTCAACGATTCTTCAGCAAACTTCACCATCGAAGCATTCATCCGCCCAGAGGATGTTGAGCAGACAAGCTGGTTTGCTACGTATACAGCACCAGAGGAGAAGGGAAATATCCTTTTCGGAATTGACGGAGGGAAAGTTCGCCTAATCACCTATGATTTATACAATGTAGCTACTGATATTGTCAGCGATCAAGTTATAACTCCAAATGTTTGGTACCATATTGCCGGCATTCAAGATGCTGAATCAGGAAAGTTGAGATTATACATTAACGGTCTTTTCGCTGGAGAAGTCAACGCGACTCCTATTCACCAAGTTGCTGCTGGAGAATTGCTAATAGGAGCACGAGACTGGTTTAGCACAGGTCGGAAAACAGAATTCTTCAAGGGAGAGATTCGAGATGTAAGGATCTGGAAACGTCAGCTAAGTCAGAATGAAATCTTTTCGAATATGACCTCAGATATACCTCAAACATCTGACCTGGTTGCATGTTGGCCAATCAATGAAGGAAAGGGAAGCGTTGTGCAAGATCGGATCGGACGGCATAACGGTACAACGGTCGGAACTCCCGAATGGAAGCAAGGGCACTGATAGAATGCTGTTTCTTCGACTTTATCTCTCTTCTACATAAGTAGAGAGAAAGAATTGAATTGTTGGACTCCTGACCCAGCTTAGTAACAGGCTAAAGGGAATTAGCTGTTAATTCCCATCACGAATACTCCAATAGCTGTCGGAAACATCAAGACCAGTGACTTCAAACTGCCAGAGAGTTGCCGTGCTATCCCAGTGGGAAAGTGCAATCATATTACCATCTGGACTGAACTTTCCGACAACGTTGCTTCCATACCCGGGAGATAAATCGTAGATGATTTCACGCGAAGCAAGATCAATGATCTTCACAGTACCGTCATAACCGACTGTGAGCAACCAATCGCCGTTCGGACTAACACTCACGTATGAAACGTACTCACCCTGATGCCCACGAATAGAATCGATCAGTTCTTCAGTAGAGACTTTCCAAAACTTTATCCAGCCATCGAAGCCTCCAGTTACAAGCAAATCATTTTCAGGAACGTAACAAGCACTGTTAATGGGTTTACTTCTCCGAGCATCATCTCGTTCGATAGAGGGGCCTAATAAGATCAAGGAGTCCAACGCACGATGATCAAAATGAGGAAAAATGTGATAGATCTCACCAGACTTTGAATCAGAAATAGCAGCCGAACCATCTGAACTACTGGAAATGAATAAACTTCCGTCCTTACTATACGAAAGATCACGAACAGCCTCAGGGTGAATATATAACTCGTCGACAACAGTGCCTGAATGCAAGTCTATCAGAACCACAGTACCGTTATCATTACTAACGGCAACAACCTTTCCATCAGGTGAGTATGCGGCAGTCCAGACAAAGTCATCCTGTTGAAATTCGTACTTAGGAATCCCCGTTAAGACATCAACAATTCGAATTTTCCTATCAATTGAAGTAGTTGTGAGAAGATCTCCACTGGGATTGAACCGCGCTAAAAGAACCGAACCATTATAGCCAGTGATAGTACGAAGAATTTTCCCTGTATTTACATCCCAGATTCTTGCTTTCATATCCCAGCCGGTAGTTGCAATCATCTTCCCGTCTGAACTGAAACTAACATACGTTACTGCCCCAGTATCAACTTGCAGAGTGTGGAGAAGCTGAAGATTGACGAGATCGCCAGATTCACGAAGTGCTTGAATTGCACAAGAATGGCTTAAGATTGGAGGAGCTACCCAAGTAAAAGACCTTCCTTTTATGCCGTCAGCAATCGTCTGCCACGACATTCCACCATCGGAAGTAAATCGTAGAGTTACCTTAGCTGTATCAGGCAAACCCGACCAGATAACCTTGATTGAGTCCCCTGATGCAAATGTTTCTCCTCCATTGGGTTGAAGAATTCTCAGCTGACTCAGTAAGAGTGTAGGAACAACGCTGGCAAGCAGTGCCCCTACAAGAATCATACGATACCACATAGTTAATCACCATCAAAAGTTGAGAAGGGTGAGTACTCACTCATCTGATTAGACATACTATCAAATAAACCGAAACTACACAAAGATCTGGCGATACAGACCTCCCCTACCCAACTAAATCCTTCGCACTGCTCAGCACCCCATCGAGCTTCGATAGGTCTTTTCCTCCGGCTGTTGCCATGTGGGGTCTGCCACCACCGCCGCCACCAAGCTGTTTGGCTGCTGCCCCCACAATTGTTCCGGCTGGATAGTCCTTAGTAAACTCATCGGTAACAACGCAAACTAACATCGCCTTTCCATCGATCTCGGCTCCGAGAAGACCAATACCTCCACCCAAGCCAGCTAAGCCCTCACGAAGTTTGTCGCCGAGGTTTTTCAGACTATCCATGTCGGTTGCATCAACACGACCGGAGACGATTCGCATTCCATTCTGCTCAATTGGATTGGCGAGAATTGCATCGAGTCCACCGGCAGCCTCTTCCTGGCGCATCCTCGACAGCTCTCTCTCCAACACTTTCTTCTCCTCAAGCAACTCCTCAACGCGATGATAGAGGTCTCTATCAGTCACATTCAGCAATCGGGAAAGTCGATCTATCTCCATATATCGCTGTTGCAACAGGTCATCGGCAGTAGTCCCCGTAACGGCGTGAAGCCGACGAACGCCCGATTGAATGCTCTCCTCCGATGTTAACTTCAACAGCCCAATCTCGGCACTGTTCACTACGTGTGTACCCCCACAGAACTCTCGCGAAAAATCAGGGTCAATCGTTACTACGCGCACAAGTGAGCCATACTTATCGCCAAAGAACATTTTGACATTCGGAATTTTCCGAGCTTCGTCGAAGGGCATTTCTTCCGTCTCGACCCGAATAGCTTCCCGAACTTTTTCATTAACCATCTGCTCAATCTCGCGTAGTTCAGCTTCACCCACTTTACTGAAGTGATTGAAGTCAAAGCGGAGATGATCCGGGGCAACAAGCGAGCCGGCCTGCTGCACGTGCTCGCCCAATACCCGACGCAAGGCCTCGTGCAGGATATGTGTAGCCGAGTGGTTGCGCTCGATTGCTGCACGCCGCACGTGATCGATCTCGGCATGGACGTTCTCCCCTTTTTCGATGCCCGTAGTTCCATCCTCTACCAAGTGGACGAAGGCATCGCCGATCTTTCGGACATCGTTCACACGATATCGCTCTCCACTCACAACGATCTCTCCAGTATCGGCAAGCTGTCCACCCATCTCAGCGTAGAACGGTGTACGATCCAAAACTACTCCCCCCTCTACAACCTCCACTACTGAAGCATCTCCCTCCTCTTCAGAGTAGCCAATAAATTTGGTCTTGCCTTCGATCTGAAGTTCGGTTACTTCCTGCGATACGTTTTTCCGAGCATCCCGGGCACGCTGCCTCTGTTCATCCATTAGTTGGTTGAACCCTTCAACGTCAACAGTCATCCCCCGCTCGCGAGCCATTAGTTCTGTCAGGTCGAGTGGGAAGCCAAAGGTATCGTAGAGCATAAAAGCATCTTTTCCAGGTAAAGACACGCTTTTCAAGTTCTCCAAATCTCGGCGAGCCGCTTTAAAAACTTCTTGAAACGATTCACCAACTTCACGCGACTGCCTAAGGACAGCCTGAACAACTTCGCTCTTATCGTGTTTTAAAACTTCCTGAGCTTGCTTAACTGAGAGTTGTAAGGCATCATTGACTTGCCGAACTTCTTGTCTGACTTGCTGTCCTAATTTGTTCCATGCCTTGTGAAGTGAATCATATTCAGTCTTTATTTGCTTTAATACCTGCTGAACAGGTTGAAAAGATTTCTGCCAGTCCGCACTTAATTGGTTAACTGCATCTGTGAATTTATTCGATGCTACCAATTCGCTTGCGCGTTTGGCAACCTCATCAATATCAAGATCTATAGGTAATATCTCAACAACATCTTCTTCAAACTCTTTCACCCCATTCTCCAACGTCTCCAAGAAGCTCTCCTCTTCAGCTCGGACAATCTTCTCGATATACTCCTGTTGCTTCACAATCTCGGGGAAGGTTTCCCCCATCGTTTCAACGAGAGTTGGCACGAGCTTGTAGAGAAGTGGTTCTTTCACGTCAAGATCGAGGAAGGCATACTTCACAGCACGGCGAAGGATGCGCCGCAAGACATATCCACGACCAGCATTTCCAGGGGAAGCACCGTCGGCAATTGCAAAGGTTAAGGTGCGAACGTGGTCGGCAATCACTCGCATTGCAATGTCGGTCTTCCCCTCCATTGAGCCAGTGTACTCAACCTTAGCAAGCTCACCGATCTTGTTGAGAAGCGGAGTGAAGACATCGGTATCGTAGTTGCTCGGTACACCTTGGAGAACTGCGCAGATACGCTCGAATCCCATTCCTGTGTCGACATGCTTAGCTGGAAGATCGTGCAGCTTCCCCTCGCTATCCCGGTTGAACTGAATGAAGACAAGGTTCCAAACTTCAATCACTTCCTGCACACCAACGTTCACCAGAGCGCCACCGGAGAGATCAGACGTTCTGTCGTAGTGGATCTCCGAACAAGGCCCGCAGGGACCGGTCTCCCCCATCTCCCAGAAATTGTCCTCTGCCCCAAACCAGTGAATATGTTCTGGATCAAGCCCCGGCTGCTGCTTCCATATATCGTAGGCTTCTTGATCGCGATCACTTCCATCCTCAGCTCGGTAGACCGTCACGTGGAGTCGTTTTGGGTCAAGTCCCCAAACCTGCGTTAGCAATTCCCACGCCCACGTAATTGCCTCTTCCTTATAGTAGTCCCCAAACGACCAGTTCCCCAACATCTCGAAAAATGTGTGGTGGTAGGTGTCGTGCCCTACGTCCTCTAAGTCATTATGCTTGCCAGAAGCACGAATGCACTTCTGTGTATCTGCCGCACGAGAGTAGTCGCGAGCACCGGTTCCAAGGAAGACATCCTTGAACTGGTTCATTCCAGCATTTGTAAAGTAGAGCGTAGGATCGCCATGCGGAATCACTGGAGCAGAAGGAACAATTGCATGTCCTTTCTCCTTGAAAAATTTCAGGAACGAGCGGCGTAATTCTTGAGAAGTCATGAGATCAATTCAAAAGTAAAAATTCAAAATTCAAAGGTGAAGAGAGGGGAGAAGAGATACCTTGCTGAGCGGAGTAACCTCATGCCCTGTGCAGCGGATAATCTGCTTCAACTTCTCCTCGTTTGATTTCGAGGAGTTTCCTTTTCATCAATGCTCGGCGCATTGGGGCAAGGTGGTCGAAGAAGTAGATGCCCCGCAAGTGGTCGATCTCGTGTTGCATCACGCGAGCAAGCAAGCCATCTACCTCAGTTTGATGCTCCTTCATAGCTGTGTCGAAGTATCGAACTTCAATGGCCTCGGGACGAACTACATCTGCACGAAGATCTGGTAAGCTAAGGCATCCCTCTTCGTAGGGAACTTCTTCCTCTGAGTAGGCTTCGATCACCGGGTTAATCATCGTGATTGGCTTCACATGCTCGTTCCCCTCGGCCCCACTGATATTAATCACCAACATCTGTACATCGCGACCAACTTGGTTTGCCGCAAGACCAATGCCGTCAGCATTGTTCATTGTTGTGTGCATATCCAGCGCAAGTTGAATCAACCCATCGGTCATCTCCTCAATCGGCTTCAGCTTCTTGCGGAGAATTGGATGATCGTATGTGTAAACAGGTAGAATCTTCATAATAGCTTTTCTCCAACAGGCAAATCTTCTGACGCTTCTTTCCCCCATTCTCGTTTGTTCCAACAGGTAAGCACACTATCTACAGACCAAACGTGCATCAATGCAGTGTAGGGAAACATCACTGAGAACAATCACTCGCATCTCGTCCTCCACTTCGAATTGTCCGAATACAAAGGACGCCGACCAGTTTTTTCTGATCGGCGTCGTTTTGCGAAGCGGGATGGACGAGACTTGAACTCGCGACCTCCGGCGTGACAGGCCGGCGTTCTAACCAACTGAACTACCACCCCAAGTTTTCAATGCAAAGTCCAAAATGAAAAATTCAAAAGAGATCTGTCACTTTTTTCAATTTTGAATTTTTCCCTTGCCCAGTGGACCTGAGCGGGATCGAACCGCTGACCTCGTGAATGCCATTCACGCGCTCTCCCAACTGAGCTACAGGCCCCTTTCCCCGCTCAAGGGACTGCAAAGGTACTGCGAAAGGAGTGAGTAAAGCAACCGTTTTTTTTGCCGACAATGATTTTTAACGGTCTTTATCTTCTCACAGAAAGAATCATCTCCTGAGTAGATCAACGGAAACAGATCGGGTTCTCCTGTGTTTCATATCTTGCCAACTCACGTAACGAGCAAACCTGTACGGAGTGGCAATCGGATTATTATGGACAAACGATCTTTTTTATCTCTCTTCACAACAGCACTTGTTGGAGCATTAATCCCCTTCTCAGGGTGCGGCAATGGGAATACTGCTAAATCACTTAAGGATTCTACGGAAGTCAGGCCGGTAGCTACTGAGGTAGCCGAACCGGAGATACCTCTCACAACTCCCGACGGTGAGCCAGCAAGATTTGCCTTCCGTTCAGGTGAAGTAGAAATGGTATATAGTGGAGACTATCAGGGTATTCGCCGCACAATCTTCACTGACTATGGAATGAGGGAGTGGCGGTTGGATAGTGCCGTTCCCTCATCTGAGAAAATGCAAGTTGTACCCCCACAACAACTCTCGATTATGACGCCAAATTTTCACGGTGCAGTTGACATGCGCTCGGAGACCGGCCAGAAGATGCCAAACAATGCCTACCAGAAGTATCGAGAGGCTTGGCGAACGTCATCTCGTCCGTTCGGAGAGATCGCACTTGAACGTTCAGGTGGACTACAGCTCCCGGACACAACGTGGATGGAGAAATACCACTGCCGCGTATATCAACAAAAGGGAGAGACCTATACGAGAACAATCTGGACGTGGGGTGGATTGCCGATACGGGAATCGCTCGTACGAACCGATGGCCAATCAGGTAGCTACGTTGTTGAACTACAGTCCGTAAAAACCGATGTTGTCGTCCAAGACTCACTCTTTAATTTTCCGGCTAACTTCAAGATTCAAGAAGTACCATACGGTTCTGGTCGCTGAGATGCAAAGCAACAGAATTCGCACACAGCAATAATCGAATTACACAATCATGAGACTTTCATTCTTTCGTTCACACATTTTTCTCACGCTACTGCTTTGCTCAACGCTCACAAGTTTCATTGCAGCCTGTTCTGAAGAGACTTCTGATAAGGACTCTTCGGCAACTCCTGATGTCAATGCTGGACCGGCTGACTTTCGCATGACACTCGACCCATCACTCTCCCTTCCGGCTCCTGCTGAGGCATTAGGGAAAGATACGGTTGTGGTGCATTCGCCGGAAGGAGGGCCAGCACTGTACGGGATTGAGTCGGCTCGAATTCTCTTTGAGATGAAGGGGGATCGCACCGGGCGAATAGAGCACGTTTTTAAGGACTACGGTCGCTACGAACGGAAGGTTGACAGCACAATGCCATTGAAAGATGTCGGCTCAAATTATCCGAACCATACGCTTGGTCTAACAACCCCAGAAATTACTGGCAACTACGACTATTTAACGAACTATGGTTGGCAAATGCCGATGCGATATAAGTTCCCGGCAGATTCAGCCGCAGAAAAGAACGTGAGTATCGGCGAATTCGAGATGCTGAAATTAGGTGGGAAAAAGATTGGAGATACGGTGATTAACGGCTACCAGACGAAGGTGTATCGGATGGAAAACCCTACGATTATTCAAACATTCTGGATCTGGCGCGGAATACCAATCCGGATACACATGTTTCTCCCTCTCGACAACCTTGAATTCCGTTTCGAGCCTGTCAGCATCGAATTGAATCCAACTCTTTCCGACGACACTTTTGCATTTGAGGATTGGATGAAGATTGAAAAGCGTGAGCATGCTCCACTGCCAGGTCCAAGACCAATACCACAGACTGCACCTGAGCCAGAGAATAGTAGTAAAGGGAAATAGGGGCTGAGAAGATAGGTCACTGAAAGACAAAGAGCATTGCGAATTTCCCTCAGCGAGGGAGAAACGCAATGCTCTTTTATTATGTTCCATCAACGTCGCGAGTGCTTCGCTACCTCATCAACTATCCGAGGTTGAATCACTGCGGTTTTCAGGGAGTCGTGGCTCAACCATCACAACCTCCTCCCTATTTACGAGAACTGCGCCGGGCGCTGCCCCCTTCGGTTTGCGAACATATTTTTTTCGCGTCCACGCAACTGGAACAAGTTTCGAATGCTTAGCACCGGAGTAAAAGGCAGCAATCATTGCGGCCTCTTCGAGAGTTCGCTTCGGCGGGCGGCCATCCACCTCGCTCCAACGTAGAACAACGTGGGAGCCAGAGGAGCCACGTGCGTGTAGCCAAATATCGTTCGGTCGGGCAAAGCGGAGGGTTAGTTCATCGTTGTTCGCAGCACTCTTCCCCGCGAAGACTTCAAATCCTCCCTCCACTACAAATCGTCTAAACCGTTCCTCGCGCCTCTCTTCTTTTTCCCGTACTTTCATTCCAATCAGTGCTCCATACTCAGTTCTGATCTTTTCAAGCTCTTCAATTTCATTCGCTGTGTCCACTCTACTTCGTCCCTCGCGTAAAGTATCTCGTCGCGCTCGTAGTTCCTCTGCGCGCTTACTGCTATGCTCTGCCTCCTTTCGCGCACCACGAGCTTTCCGAAAATATCGATCTGCATTTTCGGCAGGAGTCAGCTTCGGATCAAGTTTTATCGACCGTTCAACTCCCTCCCAATCGGTCAACAGAACTTCCTTATCTCCTCGCTTCAGTTGGTAGAAGTTGGCAAGCAACAGGTTCCCGACTCCCTCCCACTCAGTAGCACGCCCGATGTGAGCAATGCTATCCTCCGCATGTTCTAAGGAGCGCAACGTCTTCCTCTCTTCTCGATCAAATCCAGCCTTCAGCATTCCATGCAGTCGACTAAATTCCTTCTTACGGAACCAAGAAGAGCGACAAATCCGAATTGCTCGCGGCAGATCATCGAACTCCTCAACCTGCTCTACCTCACCACTCTCCTCAAGGTGTTCCAATTGAATTAACGAGAAGATGACATCCTTCTCAGTATGATAGAGTCGGAACTGATTACTTGTAGCCGCATTAGAGTAGACCGAATCAACTTGGCCGAGAAGTGCTCCTAACTCTTCAGTCGAGAATTCTGCCGCCAACTTTTCAGGGGGGAACCCGACCCGCCAGAGAGCTTCGGCGACTAACGGTTTTCCGAGCGTTCTGAGCGATGCAACGAGTGCCTGTTGTAGCGAAGTTTCAGATGTCGATATCCGTTCAATCAACACATCCCGTCCAATCGGCTCCTCTTCCACGCCACTTAGTACCCTATCGTATTCCTCACCTACAGCCGTAAAGGAGTCCAGCACTCTCCCCTCTCGCGTTCGGAGAACGTTCCCCGATCCCTTACCATAAAAAAACACTTGAAGAGCCTCTCCCCGACCGAACGAGAAGCGAATCACCCGCTCCTGGTCGTGCATCGAAACATTCCGAAGGGTAGCTCCAGAGAGTTTCTGAAAGAGATCGAGCGTATTCCTTCTCGCCCGGTGAACCTCATCGAGTGGAAGTGCGTAACCGAACCGCAAATTGAGTGAGATTTCGGCAAAACGACTCTCTTGTCCGTTGGAGAACTCTATGTAGATACGTTCCTTCTCCTGCGACCAACAGGCGCGGAAGAGATAGCCGCAAAGGTTCTCTTGAAGTAGCTCTGCTTGTCGTTGAAATGTCAAGTAGTGGCGAATCATGAAATCGCAGTATTATATCGCACGAACATCAAATCCTGAGTAAAGATAACCACAGGGGATCGGGTTCCTTCCCCAAACGAGCGCATGGAGAGCAGGAAACAAAGAATCGTTACCAGATCAGTGAAGCGAAGATCGCTTCTGAAGCTCCCGAATAGATCAAGAGGTGAGTCGATGCCCCTCTGGAAACTCCTCGCAGGAGCATGTGGAATGGCCATCCTCTTCTTCTTCCTGTGGGAATCTCTCCGACTCTTCCTCCAACAATACATTGTTGGGCAAGGTATCGATCAGTGGCTCCCCTCAATGCTCGGCAACATACTCCACATTGGGATATTCGTACTTCCGATTGCACTGATTGGATGGGTCGCCTCCCGGATTGTTGACCAACGAAAAGGTTCGCTCAGTCCAACCGCAGAGCGAATGCTCCGCGGCTCACTCTGGCTCGGAAGTGGTGTGCTTGGATCACTCATTGCATACGAAACGCTGACCCTGCTCCACCATGGCCAACTTGATCTCCCAGCCTCTGTTTTAACAACAACGCTGACGGCAAACACATTTATTGTTCTGCTTGGCAGTGCCCTGGCTGCACTCTTTGGAATGCGACGTCGAGGAAAACTTCTGCACAATCAAGAGAAGCTCCTCACCGACGAATTCCGTGCCGCCTATAAGATGCAGCAAAGTCTGCTGCCAGAAACCGATGCCCGCATCTATGGATATGATATCAGTGGTGGCATGCAGCCGGCTGTGGAAGTTGGTGGAGATTACTACGACTATCTATCGTTTGCCGACGGATCGAAGGGAATCCTCGTTGCCGACGCTTCGGGGAAAGGAATGCCGGCTGCTTTGATTATGGCAAAGTTTCAGGGAATGGCGCAAGCACTTTCGATTCACGTACATGATCCCCACGAGTTCTTCGTTGGCCTGAACGATACCCTTCGTCTCCGGCTGAACAGACAGACCTTTATCACCGTCGGCATGATGACAATTGACTTTGAAGATCGCTGCACTTTTTGGCGGGCAGGACACAACGGATTACTCCACTACGCTGCACGAACGAACGAAGTAATTGAACGGAAACCTCCCGGCATTGCCTTAGGGTTAACCCACGGTGGACAGCTTGGCACTGCAATGCAGCCAGAAGAATTTGTCATGGAAAAGGACGATATTGTTCTCCTCTACTCTGACGGTCTTGTGGAGAGTGAAAATATCGAGGGAGAAGAGTTTGGTGAGGAACGCTTGACCGAGACATTAAAGGATATTGCCCACAGCACTTTGAGTGCTGGAGAAATTCGCAAACATATCTTGCACGTTCTTTCCGAATTTGTAAAGGAGGCGGAAGAACATGATGATATCACATTGGTTGTACTCCGACGAACATGAGCCGAGAAGGTAGATCAAAATTTGCCTACATGGTTCGCCGTGCTGGATGGTGGGGAACTGGTCTGGCTGCTGGGGCGATCTTCTTTCTGATAGGAAGTTTTATCTCCTTTATTGAAGGAGATATGCGAATTGCCTTTCAAGCACTTGTTGTAGCCTCAGTATTATGGACTATCTCCTTCCTTGTATACCGTAGAAGGGGGTAAATCAAAAGATTTCGCAAATTCGATTTGTTTCGTTTCATACGACCAACAGGAGTGTATCCAAGTCTCCCCTTATCGGTTCTTCAGATTGTGTTCAGCCAATAGAGGCATATCTTCAAAGAGATAATCCGTTGAATCAACCGAACCATAAGAGCTTAAAAGGACTATCTGACGGCGCACTTTGCCAGATGATTGCCGATGAAGATGGCAATAAACGGGGTGAACTGGCCTTCACGGAACTCTATCAGCGATACGCGCGACGTATTCACGCCTATTGCTTCCGAATTCTCTCGAGTACCGAAGATGCCGAAGATGCCTTTCAGGAGACGTTCCTCCGTTTTCACAAAACGGTGAAGGCAGGGGGAGTGATGACAAACGTTTCAGGCTTGATTTTCACGATAGCCCGAAACCTCTGCATCAACCTGAAGAAGAAAAACACGAGGTGGGCTTCGGACGATATCGACGACCACACGATCAGTTCGTACGATAGCACCTACGACCAGAAAGAACTGCTGAACCTTGTGAAGACATCTCTCGAACTGATTAACCCCGACTACCGTGAGGCATTTGTCCTCCGCGAATACAATGGCTTTTCCTACGATGAAATTGCGAGGATGCTCGATGTATCAGTACCGACTGCCAAAATCAGGGTCTTTCGGGCAAAAGAAAAAATTAGGAAAGTGCTGGAACCCTATTTAAAGGATTTACTCTCGATTTGATTTTTCTTGCATTGATGAAGTGATATGAATTACTCGGAACTACTACATGATTTTGTGGAGAATTCACTCTCCACACAGCACGAAGAGACGCTCTTCCAAGCCCTTGCGGTCGACGAAGAACTGCGCTTCGAGCTGAAGTACCTGCTAACGCTGCGGGATACGATTCGCGAGGATGAGGAGGCTGGCTTCGTCCCCCTCGCCACAACGGATTCAATCTTCAAAACCCTCGGATATACTGCACCAATAGCTGTCGGAGCCGGAAGCGGTGTTGCTGCATCACAGATTGGCCTTATCTCCCTCATCAAAACGTGGGGAGGTTATCTTGTCGCCAGCTTAGTAGGAACCCTCTTAGCAACGAGCGTCTTCCTGATGGTTGACGATTCGAGGGAAGTCGTCTTCGCCAACCAGAAAACGACAACAGGGGATAATGTTGAGGCATCCTCCTCGGTTGCTGCAAACACTGAAGAAGCCTCAAATCCTGTCTTAGCTGAGACAGAAGGGATGCAAGAGAGAAGGACTTCGGTTGCTCCTCGGACTATACAACATAGCATTCAGGCTGAAGCGCCCAAGCGTCAAAAATTAAGTACGCAAACGGAGACAACCACGACTACAACAACTCGTTTAACAGCGCAGGGAACGACTCAGGCAGAACCAACAACAACTGCCAAGAATGTTACTCCCCAGGACGCTTCGACTGATGATGATCCGACTATTACAGCAGCTCAAACAACGTCTGACAATAGTATCAGTAGCCAAGAGTTGAACCACGTGAACAGCGAGAATCGTGAAGCTGCGGCAATGGCAGTCACACCTATCGACAATTCGGAGAAGGTCACCGAGCCACGCTCGAGCGCAAGTCTCTCTATCGATAAGATTGACAACTCGGTGAATAATCCAGTAAACTATATTAAACAACAACCAGCACCATTTAGCGCACACGTGCGGGGCATTACGGTTCCGGTCGACTTGGAGACATCTCAATTGCAACTTCCGGTTGCCGACCCTGGACTGGAGAACGTTGCCCTCGGTATCTCATACCCACTCTCACCACACTTTTCGGTTGTTCTTGAAGGTGGAAAAGAATCCTATCTTCTCTCCTTCACAACACCGAAAGATGATGGCAGAGTATTCTTGCATGAAGTTCAGCCTTCGGTTATCTGGGGTGCTGCTGGCATTCGATATAACTGGCTAACCACTTCAAGATTTACTCCGTTTGGTCAGTTTCTAATTGGTAGTTCAGAGGCAGGCCTGATGGGACGTGGAATGGTTGGTACGAACTGGAGCATCACTGATAGAATTGGACTGACCGCGGGGGCAGAATACTCCCTTGTTGGCTACCGCTACTTGGGTGATCTGAACTTCTCAGATCGCGTTGGCCTCACGTATGGATTGACTATTGATTTCGGCAGATAAACCATGAAGAACGTACTGAAAAACATAGCTTTTATTCTCTGCTGCGGACTTATAGTCGCAGCCTGCGACCTGTCGCCAACTGATTTTGATGACCCGGTGGCATCAACGGCCTCATTCCCTTTGAAAGAGGTCTCGGTGAAGGATGTTCACCTTTTCGTTGCCTCGAGAGAGTTCACTGGTGGCTACTGTTTGGTACTCGATACCAATGATGTTGGGCTTCCAATCCCAGGATTTGATACGCTTCACACCTTTACGGGGAGTGTAGAGAAAGTCAACGATAAGTGGTACCTGAGCTTGAGTCTTCACGTCGATTTTCCTAATGATGGTGTCTTCCAGATTATCTTCTTTGATGACCCTCAACCTCGTGGCTTTACGCTTCAGTTTGATTCGATCGAGCTTACGAGTGACCCAAGCCAAGGGGTATATCACACCGGAACCTGTCCAAGTGGATCCGCTCAGCTAAAGGTTGCTGTACTGAAATCGCGACCGACTCCCCCCTACATTGAAGGGTGGAAGGACTTTCAAGATATTCACGCAACATTAGAATTGAATTTAGCTGTTGAAGAAGTGTCAGACGACAACGTCCGCGTTACTGGTGACTTTCAGATGTTTAGCAACCTCAAAGTAAAGGACGATCACGGTCCTGGTGGCTACGAAGAACAGGAACTTGGCTACAGTATCTCTGCAAATCTTGAGATGGAATAATCTGGTTTCCGGATCACTGTCTGGAGTAATCAACTACTCCAAAATTCTGCCTCACACCCAAACATTAATCTTCGGAAACAGTGCCGTTGAGTAGTGGTACGGTTCATTGAAAAGTGTATGTTGTTGATGTCGTTCCGAACATAAGCGAGGTATCGTGTATGAAACATGTCACGTCCCGAAGGCGAGTCCCCTTGATTGACATCCCACGGCGAGTCCTGCTTTACTCTGGCTCGTATAACCACATCACCGACGGCGTCACACTTACGCTGAATCGTCTGGTGACCTACCTTGAATCACACGGTGTAGAAGTTTTGGTGGTAGCTCCTACCACCCGCAACCCCGAACTTGATGGAGCCGGAACCTTTGCTCCCGCCCCATCAATTCCTGCTCCCGGACGCAAAGAGTACCGAATGGGCACACTGATCCCCCCAGCACTTCGCCACCGCATGACAAGTTTCAAACCCGACGTGATCCACGTGGCAACACCTGATCTGCTTGGCCGATGGACGATGAGTTATGGTCGCCGCAAACAAATTCCGATTGTCACCACCTACCATACAGACTTCACCTCCTATCTCAGCTACTATAATCTTGACTTTTTAGAATCTCCACTGATAAAGTATCTCCGTTACTTCTACAGTCGTTGCGATCTCGTCTGCGTTCCCTCACAGTCGATGATTAATGAGCTTGGGAAGAGAGGAATAGATGGGAATATGAGGATCTGGGCGCGTGGAGTAGAGACAGATCGCTTCTCCCCAACTCATCGCTCGATAGAGTGGCGGCGAGGACTTGGAGTGGCCGATGGAATCCCCTTAATCACTTACGTTGGTAGGCTGGTTCAAGAAAAGAATATCCACTTGCTGGCCGAAGTTCACAACAGATTGAACCAGCGACAAATTCCCCACAAGTTTATGATTGTGGGTGAAGGACCTGAGCGAGCAGCGCTACAAGCAGAGCTTCCGGGACAGATATTTACTGGTCACCTGCGTGGGCAACAGTTAGCCCGCGCCTACGCTTCGTCCGACATCTTCTTCTTCCCGAGCACTACTGAAACGTTCGGCAATGTGGTTCTGGAGGGAATGGCCTCCGGACTTCCATCGGTCTGCGCGGTAGCAACGGGGAGTAGCGACCTTGTAATTGATGGCCAGACCGGATTTCTTACTCCGGTAGAGGAGATCGAACAGATTACAGCGCAAACTGAGCAGCTTGCAGTCGACCCAATTCTCCGGGCTGCTATGGGGTGGAATGCACGGCAAGAAGCCGAGAACTATCGGTGGGAAGTTATCCTACAAAAGATGGTGCAGTATTACTGTGAAGCATCTACACAGATAAAACTAAGACCACAGAACAGAAGGATATATACGGCAATGGCATAATTGCAGATTTCTGATTTAACCGAGTACCCGTAGGGAGAATATCTCTACGGGTACTCTTCTTTTGGCTCTCCTCCACTCCACTATGAATTCCTAACATCTCTGTTTTCCTCTCTTAATCCTCCGCTAACTGATTGGTTAACTCCTTGCGTTAGTTTGCTCCTGTTGAAATGAGGGTATCCCCTTCAGAATCAACATTCGTTCTTCAGTATTCATACTTCAGTTCTTCAACTGACGGAGAGTATCCATGACACGATCAGGACAACTTCGCCTGCTACTGCTTCTACTTCTTTGGGTACACGGAGGAGATGAGGCTTCCACACAGTCGCGGTCCCTCAAAACTCTCGATACCACAGGTTCTCTCTCCCTTCGCCCCCCCAGCCCCAGCACCCCACCACCTCCCCCTCCCTCTCTCCCCGTCTCTTGGATATCCTCTCCCTCCTCAATCTTCCAACACTACGCAGATTCCTCTCTCCGCCCTTTCTATCACGGACTTGCTTCGGGTGATCCTCTATCAGATCAGGTTATCATCTGGACTCGAGTAACTCCTGAAGTGCATAAACCGATCGACGTTCAGTGGATGGTTGCACTCGACTCTTCTATGAAGTGCGTCGTAGAGTGTGGGGAATACAGAACAGATGCAACTCGCGACTACACCGTAAAGGTTGACGTTCAAGGTCTCAACCCTGGATCGATTTACTACTACCGGTTTCGTGCACTGGGGAAGAATTCACCGATTGGCCGAACGCGAACGGCACCAGAAGGAACAACAGATCACTTGAGGTTCGCTGTTGCATCTTGCGCAAACTATCAACATGGATACTTTAACGCATACGGCCGCATTGCCGATAGGGATGACTTGAATGCCGTCCTCTTTCTCGGCGATTATCTCTACGAAGATGGTGTCCGCACCGACGACTACGGCCCAATACCACGCCGTGAGCATCATCCATCTCAAGAACTACACAGTCTCGACGAATACCGTAAGCGGCACGCATTCTACAAGCTTGATCCAGACCTACGCAGAGTTCACGAACGCCACCCCTTCATAGCAATCTGGGACGACCATGAAATGATCGACGACTGCTATACCAAAGGTGCTCACCTCCACTCTGATCGGAAGGATGGTACGTGGGAAGATCGGAAACGAAGTGCTGTGCAAGCCTACTTCGAGTGGATGCCAGTGCGGGAGCCGAGGGGAAAAGAACACTATCGAATTTTTCGTTCGTTCCGCTACGGTGATCTCGCCGAGATTATCATGTTGGATACCCGCCATGAGGGGAGAGAAGAACAACTCGAGAGCAGTAACGACCAACATCTCTTCGACTCGCAGCGATCAATGTTAGGGGAGGAACAACTCCACTGGTTTTTGACGAAGCTGGCAGAGTCTGACGCTCAGTGGAAACTTGTTGGGAATCAAGTAGTGATGAGCCAGATACGTGGTGCGCGCAACCTGGATGCGTGGGATGGATACCCGGCTGAGCGGGATAAAGTCCTTTCCTTGATTGAGAAAAATGGCATAAAGAACGTTCTCTTCTTGACCGGTGATGTTCACATCTCTATCGCCTCGAACATTGCTCGCAATCCATTCGACAGAACGAAGTATGATCCAACAACTGGTTTCGGATCGATTGCCGTTGAGCTTACTACCCCGAGCATCTCCTCAGCAAACATGAATGAACTCCTAAAGCTACCACCCCGCAACTACAAGACAATTATCGCTGAGCAAGGACTGTACATGTTGAATGGGCATGTGAAGATGGCTGAGCTTGACAATCATGGATACTTCTTACTTGATCTAACATCGGAACGAGCGCAGGCTGACTGGTATTTCGTGAAGACAGTACAGAGCAGAGAGAGTGGAGAACGCTGGTGGAGTTCGTGGAGAGTACGAGATGGCTGCGCGAGATTGGAAAAAAGAGATGTGCCGAGCGTAACTCGAAAGAATTGATAGTGTCTTCTACCTTTGAATAGCCGCGAGAACAGAAAATCCCCTCCCCCTTGTTGTGCACTATGCGAGATAGCTGATGCTTAATGCGAACAGGAGAAGGGGATTGTTTTTCAACTCAAACCGACGGCAGATCAGAGAGAGGTTATCCTCCGAGCGAAGGAAATGTGAAGGATTCTCGAAGGATAACTACCTCTCCTTTTCTGCCAGAACTTCCAAGGTCATTCTTACAGTAAGATGCTCAACCCATTACATCACTGTAAAACCACTGGAAGCATTTCTGAGACGATATTCTCCACAGTAATTACTACGAAGTACGAGCCTGGAAGAAGAGTGCTCATATTCAGTTCAAGACTATTCTGTCCCTTCACTGTAGTGATATCACGAGAGATCAGCGTTTGGCCTCGTGAATTGATTACGCTTACTCTTCCACTCCCCTCCGGTCCTCTGAACTCTACTGTTGTGCTACTCGTTACCGGATTTGGGTAGAGTCTCTGCTGAATGATCTTGTGATCTGCCAACTTTTGGCTTGCTGCCTGCAACACTGTCTCAGCTTGTTCAACTGCAGGATTATTGTTTACAGGATTTCTTCCGGCAACACCACACGGTATCTCAGCAAACTGTAGGCTCAAACCAAGTTCTTCCTCTACAAGACGGTCAATCTCCTCCCGCTGCGCATCGGTTAAGCTGCACGGGTCGCCATCAAAGTTTTCTCCAGCTACACTCAGCACAATCGTGATAAGGCGATCAAAATCTTCATTGCTCAGGTCAATGTCGCCTCCTCCGTCGCCTCCTTGATTGTCCCATCCCTCAAGATCGTCTCCACAAACCACCTGTACCGGGCAATCCTCACCGAACTCTTCGAGCAACCGAGCGTTGATCTCTTCGCGCTGTGCCTCTGTCAACTCACATGGATCTCCCTCAAAATCCTCACCAGCTACTTCGTGAAGTATCGCGAGGAATCGCTCCTCAAAATCACTCGGGTCAAATCCGTCCATACCGCCATCGTGCTCTTCACCTTCCATCCAATCCTCGCCAAGCATCTCGTCCAACGAATCGCATGGAATCTCTGCAAAGTGGAGGCTGTACCCCAATTCTTCCTCGGCTAAACGGTCGATCTCCTCCCGCTGCGCATCTGTCAATCCACATGGATTACCGTCGAAATCTTCGCCAGCAACTGCTACAACAATTCGATTCAGAGCTTCAAGATCAACGTCACTAAAGTCAACATCTCCTTCACCACCATGATCTTCCCATCCCTCAAGATCGTCTCCACAAACCACCTGTACCGGGCAATCCTCACCGAACTCTTCGAGCAACCGAGCGTTGATCTCTTCACGCTGCGCCTCTGTCAACTCACATGGATCTCCCTCAAAATCCTCACCTGCTACTTCGTGAAGTATCGCAAGGAATCGCTCCTCAAAATCACTCGGGTCAAATCCGTCCATACCACCATCGTGACCGTCCCAACCATCATGACCATCCCATCCGTCAAACCCACCATCGTGACCATCCCATCCATCAAATCCACCATCTTCCAACCATCCGTCAAACCCATCCTCTTCTAACCAACCATCAAACCCATCGCCATCCAGCCAGCCATCGTGTCCAGCATCATCCAGCAAGCCATCCAACGAATCGCACGGTATCTCTGCAAAATGTAGACTGTATCCCAACTCCTCTTCTGCAAGCCGATCAATCTCTTCTCTCTGCTCTGCTGTAAGGCTACAAGGGTTACCGTCGAACGTATCTCCCGCAACTGAAGCAATCACTTCCTGTAGTGCTTCGATCTCTTCAAACCCCGGTTGTGCAGTAGCAGTTATTGCCATGAACAATATCACGAAGCTGAAGGACAGAATATGAGCAACGTGTCTCATAACTCAATCTCCATAAATAATAGTGTGAACAATGAAATTTCTGTCGATCAGCTATCTCGCAGTATCCCCAATGAAGCGCAGTAGGAACAGTACACTAAACAGGCCTGTTATTTTCGCTTGCGAGGAATAACCGCTGTTTGGGAGAACGATACACGTCTCAGAAAAAATTTCTGAAGTCTTTTTTTATGAGCGTGATCAGAGAGGGTAGTAGTGGAAAAGATTCGTTCCTTATGGTGTGTTGACAGTTAACAATGAGTTGATCCCCCGCGAGGCAGGATCGCTCCTCTGGAGCTACGCTCTCGCTTGGCTCCGGTTACCCGGAGCTTCCGCTCCAGCCTACCAACGGTTCGCCGCGATGCGGCTCTTCGGTGATGATTTTGTAACGTCACGGAGCGACCGTCGGTTGGTAGCCTCGTGCGCGAGCGCGAGGAATCCGACAACGCCTCTGCCGTGGAGCACCAGCGGTGCGTCCCTTCTATGAATCGGGATTGTCAACACGCTATAGAAGTTATCTTCTGTGGCCATTGTTTGAGAGGTCTACCTACTGCTCGTTAGCCCGCAGTCACAATGAAGTAGAAGACTCTTTCTCTCCATCTTTCTTCCCTCTATTCCAGGGCAGCCAGTTTGCAGCTTGAACGAGAAGCAGCACAAGTATGCCGGCTGCGATGTTACGGAGTAGCTCCGTCCAATCGCGATCACCACTCCAAAGCACGTCGAGTGCCGTAACGCACAGTCCAAACAGTACACTAAAGACGAGAATTGATTTGATCTTTTCGAGGTTCATCGTAGCTATGTAGAATGAGTTTGGATGTATGTATAACCTTCACAAAATAGAAAGATGCTATCAAAAGAAGGCTCGCACCTCCATCTGTCCCGTGTGAATCACTCGATTCGTTGGTGGCTCGGCTCGACCGGTGTAGTTGATTGACGCCTGAATGTTTGCACCGAATCGATAGTCGAATCCTATGCGGCCAATCCAGGTAGTCCCTATTCCGTAGCCGTCGGTTAACTGGAATGGAAGGGAGAAAACATCTCCCCCTTGCAGATTTGTTCCGCTGACAACTGTGCGCTCTACTGTTGCGCGAAGCCTTCCCTTTGTTTCGATGGAGTAGATGCCCCGTATCTCATTCCCTGTGAGGAAGGTGGAACGTGGAGTTGTTGGAAAAATGTCATCGGCGGAACGGATAGTAAATGTCCAACCAAGCTCAAGTGAGCGCTCTGGTCGATAACTAAAGTCGGTTTCAAACTCCAAGGCTTCAAGGTCGAACCCACGACTTGCATCCAGAGCTGCACCTAACAGAGAACGATCTTCCAAGGAAGCGTCGAGCTGTAAGCCAATATCTACTGTTGGATTCCACTGCAACCGGAGAGAACGCTCTACCGAACCGGAACGCTCCAAGTCGTTGAAGAGTTTAGTAATGCCATCGCGCTTCACAAATCGAAGCCGAGCCGAAAACTCTCTGCTCTTCTCGAACAAGTTAATGTCTTGCTGAATCAATGCGTTGCCGAGAAGAGTAGTGGAATCATTTTGGAAGGCTCCAAAATTCAACAAGTAAACTTCGCTCTCATTCTCCGTGCTGCTCTTCTCTTCGATTCGCAAAAAGGTTTCAGTAGTTATCGGCTTCAACAGCTTACCGAGAGTCGAGCTATCGCTCAGAAAATTTTCAGGCTTGACTTTCAAACGGAGTGAAGCCTCAAGGTCGATTACAGGAAAGAGTTGCTCTGTTGGGAGATTGATCCGAACATATTCACCATCATCTGCAATTGTCTCACGGAACTCATTTTCTGATTGCACTCCGTTTGAGTCGATATCTTGCCAAACGAATTGACCTTGCCCTACAGGAACGCGCACGAACAGACGTTGCAAGCGGGCTGCTCGCTCTGTTTGGACTTCGTAGACACCATCAACCTCAACCCCACGCTTCAACCCTGTCCACCGCGATTCAGAACGAGCTATAATTGAGACGTTCTCGAGACGAGTGGATGGGTCAAGTCCCGGAAGAGTATCGTATGTCTTGCGCCGATAAGTGAAGTCGAGAGTTGTGTTGAGAGAACGGATACCAGTTAGTTCACCATTCAACCGGAATGTTTGGGCCTCTCCATCCCGGAGAAATCGCGTTGATGAACTTAGTAGATCGAAACGGACTGAATCGTCGACTCGATAGCGGAGCGACGCGGTAGTGCGGAAGAGAGAGAAATTAAGCGTCAGGTCTGGTCCAGCTTCGACAAACCGAAAAGCACTCGGGAGAAGTGTGTCAACTCCTGAGCGGAGATCATTTCGGTTTTGGTGCTCCACACGAAAGCCCGGAGTGATTGCTCCGAGGCGATAACTCACCCCCCCCCGCCCTTTCAGCCAATCACTTGCCACTCCACCACCGGTCGTATCGTTTGAGGTGATAAACTCCAGACCGTAATCGGCTGCTAATGGAAAGGTGCGATCCCCAAATCGAGCAGCATAGTCGTGGCGCAAAGATGAGAAGAAGTCTCCTCGATCGAGATTGCCAAGTCCGGCGGTCAACTCAAGAAGTTGTATTGGTTTCCAGTCGAACCGTCCTTCAACGATAACGTCGTTGAAACCCGATTCACCGATGCGCCCACTTGCATTCCAACGGCGATCGAACTCCGGCTCAGCAATCCGGTTCACTCCTTGAAATCCTTCTCCAATAAATCGCAGACTTGAGGTTCCTCGCACACGACCTATATTCACTCCACCAATTCTGATAGAATCACCTTCGAGAGTAGTCCCCCCTTTCACTGCTATCCCCTTACGACTTGCGAGAGGATCACTGCTAAACCTGTTCAAGTTCGTGCCGCTAAATGCAACTTCGGCCTCAACATCAACCCCTTTCGATGGACGCAATCCGAGGGCGACTGCACCAACCTGTAAGAGTCCAGGAAGAGGCAAATAAACAACGGGGAGATACTCTCCCGCTCCCTTCCCAACAAATTCATATTGTCCGAAAGCGACATTCCGATAATCTCCCCGACCACTTATTGCCCGGCTAAAGATAACATCGTAGAGTGCCTCGCTGCTTGAAGGATCGTATATAAAGACAGAGTCGGGCTGTCCGTTTATCGTCGTGTCAACACGCCGGTAGAGTCCACTAACCGTATCGCTCCGCCCAACAAATGCCACACCAGTTCTGATTGCACCGGCAGGGTCAGCCCCAGCCGAGGCAAGCAGAAGACGATCTTCCTCGCTCAGTTCAAGGTCAACCGGCGCATCTTGGTTATCAGCCTCCCGCACATAGCCGACAGTAAGGCTCAACATACTGTCAACAAAGCGTCCGGTATGTGAGGCGGCGAGGAACGAACGAGAATACCGACGGTCGCTAAACTCGAAATCAACTACGATTTCGTTGAAGCCAGTGATTGGTCTGCGTGGCTGAAAGAAGATTTCTCCTGTACCATAATCGATCACATAATCGTTCTCTCTCCCTCGAATCATTTCCACTCCATCAACAAAGACCTGCTCGGTTCCAGCCAGCACAATAATGTCCCGCTCGCCATTTGCCCCAGTAAGTCTGTACGGCCCTTGATCTCCCTCTCTCCCTTGAAACTCTTGCGTTCGGAACTTCCCGGGTGATACTGCAGCAACAAGCTGCGTTGAACCAAGAGAACTGAACTTCCCGACAACTTTCCCTCCCTGCAGCTTTCGAGAGAATCCTGTAAACTCACTCTGATTGTTCGAAGCGAAGAACTTTCCGAGCGTCCCGTCAGCAACAGGCGATCTGACTTCAAAAAAGATATTGTCGATCTCACGCAATGTCTGCGTGTTTCCATCCGGCTGAATTGGCGTTTGTTCATCAGTTAACGCGCCAATTACCTCAACGTCATCGGTGATCTTTCCACTAAACTGCAAGCGAAGTCCGCTCTGCACTGTAAGATCACGGTTGGAGCCAACAGTAATCCCTCGGGTGATTGAACCAGAACGCTGGAAGTCCTTGCCGAAGATGTTTGTTGCAGTAAGACTGCTTCCACTATTAGAACGCTCCGCTAACGTTCTCTCTTTTCCTGTGGAATCAGTAATTGTCAACAGCTCACGAGTATAAATTTCGCGCGGAACAGTGATCGGGAAATAAGAATATGTGGCAACAAAGCGGAGTGTGTCTTGGCCCCCCCTAAGTGAATCACTTAGTCGAATTGTTCCGAAGCGCAGGTTGAGGGTGTAGTCGATTGAATCGTGTAGTTCAGTCCCAGAAGAATCACGCAGAAGAAAACTTTTTTCAATAAGGAACTCGTGCGGAAGTTGAATTAACGAATCGCTGGGGAGAAGAATCAGGTCAACCGTCGAGGATATCCCCTGGCAGTAGAGCGTGATTCCCCCAACAAGACTCAGCGATATGTAGAGCAGAAAAAACCGGATCATCAGAACGGCAATGTCGGCGGGAAAGAGGTGAGAAACAAGGGAAAAAAGAGGAGGGTTTGTAGAGTAGTTGAGTTCGTAGAGTTGAGAGTTTATAGAGTAAAAAGTATTTCAGAGGGATGCCACCCGGGCATGAAATCTATCAGAGCGGGAAATGACTTCCGACTCTTTGGTGCTTCAACTCTTGGCTCTATGCTTAATAGACTCGACTGTCTCCACTAATCCTGCCGCAGGCTGAAGGCCTGCGACCATCACTCTATAAACTCTTCTCTCTATTCACTCTCAACTCATTCACCCTACACTCTCAACTCATTCCCCAGCTTTGACGGCTTCTAAGAGCACTTCGGCGACATCTTTTACTGCGACTCCTTCAGCCTCTTTGTTCTTCACACCGTCGGTCATCATTGTCATGCAGAACGGGCAGGCAGTTGCGATTGTGTCTGCACCTGTGCCGAGAGCTTCCTCAGTGCGTTCGATGTTGACTCGCTTTCCTTCCGTCTCTTCTAAGTACATCTGTCCCCCACCTGCTCCGCAGCAGAGACCACGACTTTTGTTCCGCCCCATCTCAACTAACTCAACTCCCGGAACTTCGTTCAGCGCTGAGCGAGGTTCGTCGTAGGTGTTGTTGTAGCGACCGATGTAGCAGCTATCGTGATAGGTCACTTTGTGCTGCATTGCCGACATTTTCTTGATACGTCCGGTCTTAATCAGCTTGTCGATATAGTGCGTGTGGTGGAGCACTTCGTACTTCCCACCAAAATCGGGATACTCGTTCAGAAGTGTGTTGAAGCAGTGGGGGCACGTAGTCACGATTGTCTTAACGTTATACTGATTCAACGTCTCCACATTCATCTGAATCATCATCTGCGCCAAGTATTCGTTGCCAAGTCGGCGGGCAGGGTCGCCGGTACACTTCTCTTCGGTCCCTAAAATTCTGAACTTCACCTCGGCCATCTCCATCAACTCAGCAAACGTTCGGGTTACCTTTTTGTAGCGGTCGTCGTAGCTACCAGCACATCCAACCCAGAAGAGACAGTCTAAATTCTCTCGTTCTTCTTCGTCTGTCTGAGCCATCGTCTTCACGTAGTCGAGGTCTTCAGCCCAGTCCGCTCGCTCGGCTACACTGAATGCCCACGGAGTAAAGTTGTTCTCGATATTCTGGAATGCCGACTGCGCCTCCGGCGGGAAGTCTGCCTCCATCATTACGAGGTTGCGCCGCATGTCGACGATTGCTGGGACGTGTTCGATCATCACTGGACACTCCTGCACGCAAGCCATGCAGGTGGTACACTGCCAGAGTGCTTCGGGGTTTACGAAATCGCCAATTAGCTTCCGCTGATCTGATCCATTTGGGAATGCTACTGTAGCCGCTGCTTCACCGTTGACATCCCCTCCATTCCCATTCTTTGCGGCAGCCATTGCAATCAGATCGGGAGCACGGTCGAGCGTCCGCTCGTGCATCTGAATGATGATCTCCTTTGGATTGAGCACTTTTCCAGTCAAGTTTGCTGGACAGACTGAAGTACACCTCCCGCAGTGTGTGCAGGTCATTCCGTCGAGCAACTGCTTCCACGTGAAGTGCTCAATATCTGCAACGCCGTATTGTTCTAAGGTCTCATCTTCAAAGTTGATCGGCTGCAATTTGTTCACTGTGTCAAGTGTGCCGAAGTATACGTTCGGGACAGATGTCATCACGTGAAGGTGCTTTGAGAATGGGAGGTAGTTCATGAAGCCGAGAATCGTCACGATGTGGAGCCACCAAGCTGCCTCAAAGAGAATGCGAGCGGTTGCTGGATCGGAGAAGAGGGGTGCAAGCAACATGCCAACGGGACGCACCGCCCAGTCGAACTCGTGACCAGCAGCCTCACGTGCCGCATTGGTAATGAGAAGGGAGGAGACAATGATGCCGATCAAGACTAAAATCAACGAAGCATCTCGACTCTCCGACTTATCCTCGTTCTGGAGCCGTGGTACTTTTTGCACATATCGACGCCAGAACGCCCAGAGAACGCCGACGAGAACGAGAACGCAGAAAACATCTTGGGAGATTGTCAGCACAGAGTAGATTGGACCGAGCCAAGCAATGTTTCCACCCGGAATTAACCCTTCGAGAATTGACTCGACCACCGCTGCAAGCAGGACGAGAAAGCCCCAGAAGATCATTGCGTGAACAGCACCGGCTATTGGGTCGCGCATCAGCTTCGATTGACCAATCGCAACTTTCAGAACATTGCCGATCCTCTCTCCAACCGCTTTAAATCGATTCTCCGACTTGCCGACTTGCAGATACTTGATAAGCCGCCACGAATTCCAAACAATGGCAGCTATTGCGGCAACAAATACGACAGCGAAAATGATGTGCTTCATATACGTATGATACTCAGTTGACAATCCAATACGGGGCAAACGACCACTTGTCGAAGGGTGGAAAGAATCGGGCGGAAAATACGGCGAGAATGGGAGAGGGCAAAAAAAGGGGGAGAAGGCGTTACCACCTCTTCCCCTATAAAACCGGTTGATCTGGAGAGATTATGTGTGAAAATAGTCGGGGTTGTATGCTGTTCGTCAGTTTTAAATCGCCATTGAGGTTTTACCACCAATGGGACACCAAGAGCGCAAAGGGATACCAACGTAGCGAAGCTCACTCACCTTCTTGCATTTCCAGTTCTCCAATCTCTTCTTTGCCAATAGGAATCCCGGGCAGGTTAAGGCGGGAGAAGGCAGACTTTTGGTCGACTGGATAGGGGTTTGCTGCAAGCCACTCTGCCAACTCCTTAATCTTCTCAGGGTGTTCCTCAAACCAAGCCTGTACTTCTTTAGATGTTTCTTCGCAAAAGAAGGTGAAATAATCGTAGGCTTCCAGCAGCCCTGCTTCGTTCAATCGACGTTGATAGTCGTAGAGCGAAATGTTGAAGTGCTCGGCGCTAATCGTATCACTAAACCATTGATTCAGGAACCCAGAGCGAAAGGCGTGAAGCTTGGCAACGGTTATCGGTTCTTTCATCAAGTGTAAGCTGGCAACCCCAGCAGATCGCGAGAAGAAAAAGGGAAAGGGAAGAATCATCTCCTTCAGTTCAGGGTCGTACGTCACAACAATATCGTCGAAGAACTTGAAGACAACCTTCTCCTTACTATCGTCCTTCTCTTCCTCTTCACTATCTGGTTCTGGATCCAAGTCAACCGCTTCGTTGTATGAATACCAGAGCATCTGCTTTACCTGTTGTGATCGCTGCGTTCCCATCTCAAGGTTCAAAAAGATTTCGGCGTAGATCTGGCCCCACCCTCTATTCTTCGTCATCATGAAGATTCGTCCAGCATGGAAGTAGTTTGAGGGGAAGGCTGGATCCAGCGTCAATCCACCTTCCCAGTACTCCATGGCTTTGTCGTAATCCTCTTTCTGCAAGTACATCACTCCCAATTCAAGGTGCAATACCCCGGACTCTGGATACTTCTGCAAACCTTTCTCGTATGTCTCGATTGCCTTCTTAGGATTGCCCGATAGATCGTAGGCATTACCGAGCATCTGGTAGTACTGATCGTACGAATCGGGGGCATCAAGAATCTCTTCCATGATCTTTACCGCATCCTTGTACTTCTTTTGTGCCATCCGGGCATAGGCCTGTTCGTAGCGAAAGAGTGTATGTTGAGGATACTTCTCAGCTCCTATCTGAAGAGTACTCCAAGCCCTATCGAAATCACCCGCATCAATCTGAGCAACACCTGCTTGTAGAAGAGAATCGGCCTCGCTTAGGTCTGACTGCGCAAAGAGAGGAATTGATATGAAGAGAAAGAAGAGTGCTGACAACGATAGATACTTCATCGTGATGTGGTATAGTGATTGTTGGTCTATTAGAGTGTGTTGACAATTAACAATGAGCTGATCTCCCACGAGGCAGGATCGCTCCTCTGGAGCTACGCTCTCGCTTGGCTCTCGGTGCCCGAAGCTTCCGCTCCAGCCTACCAATCGTTCGCCGCGATGCGGCTCTTCGGTGATGATTCTGTTACGTCGCGGAGCGACCGTCGGTTGGTAGCCTCGTGCGTGAGCGCGAGGAATCCGACAGCACCTCTGCTGTGGAGCACCAGCGGTGCCTCCCCTCTGGGAATCGGGATTGTCAACACGCTATAGGATGCCGGTTAAAAGTACAACTTTCTCGCGTAGACCGGTCACGATTCATACAACTCAACCTTTGCGCCCCTTTGCGGCTTTGCGTGAGACTCCTACGATGGCGACCACAACTACCAACGGCAACCAGACATAGAGCATTTCACTCACTATCACTCGCACTCCTCTCTCGGTAAAGAACGAACCAATTCCAATAGGTGAGACCTTCACTGGTCGCCACGGAAAGAATATGCGTGAGTTGTCGAATGGTGCAAAGAGGGCAACTCCATGTCCGCCATTGGTAAGCATGTCGAGTAGGGCATGGGAACTCGTTGCGAGGAAGAAGAAGAGAACCAACTTCCACCACCTCCCACTCTCGGCAGCTTCGGAACGAAAGAACGTGAGCACAACGAGTAGGGCAACAATCAGAGCGAAGAGGAGTGAGTGAGTGAACCCACGATGTCCCCAGAAGCTCTCGTAGGCAATACCGAAACGAAAGCCAATCGCGTCGAAGTCGGGAAGTACCGAGCAGAGAATGGAGAGAATCCAGAAGCGGGTAGGCATCTTCTCGCCGGTGAAGATCTTACCTCCAGCGATAGCAGTGAAGGCATGTGTGAAGGCAGAGGCCACGGAATCAATTCAAAAGTAAAAATTCAAAGTTCAAAAAAAGGAGTTGTGTGGGTTAGGGGTTACCTGATGCGAAGTATGTTCTGTTGGAATTTGCTTTTCACATCAAGAATTACCCCTCCACTTTTTTTCGTTCCTCTTCAAGCCTCGCAACCATATCGAGAAGCTCAACAAACTTCTTCCCGAAAGAAGTTAACTCATACTCAACTCGAGGTGGAATTTCTGGGAAGCTCTCTTTCGATGCAATTCCAAATCGGACAAGTTTGCGTAATCGCTCGTTCAGCACTTTCGTCGACAGTCCATCAAAGCTCCTAACCATTTCTCCCGGTCGGTTTATCCCATTGCGTAATAGATCAATCACTGCCAACGACCATTTGCAGCCGACAATGTTCTCCACCATGCGCTGGACATCAGGCTGGTCTGTTTTTTCGTTTTGTAGCATAGGTGTTTTATTCAGATTTCCAATTCCATACTGAAAAGTTCCTATGGCACTAATTAGTACCTGGTTGATTGGATATCTTTTTGAGAGATAACTTCGCGTTGTCTGATGACAAAGCGCGCTGTCGAAGATCGATCAATCAAAAAATACACACTAATTCATTACATGGAAGCAAAATGAAAACAGTAGCAAGATTCTATCACGCAGGATGCCCAGTCTGTGTTAGCGCGGAACAAAATGTAGCCGAATCACTTGATCCTAATCGTTTTGATCTTGAGATCATCCACATTGGTGAGGACAGATCCCGAGTCGGTGAAGCGGAGTCGCTTGGTATCTCTTCCGTCCCAGCTCTCGTGATTGGTAATGATGTCTACCACATCAACTTCGGAGCCTCGATAGCTGATTTGAAGTAAAAGTAATGAACTGACGAAAACACACCCGACTACTCATCCTATTACTTTTATAACCAAGTATATAGAGAGGAGAGATAACGACGAGCCGTCTATTGTCTCTCCTCTCTATCATAATTCAAATAGCCTTTGAGTAATCGGGAATTGGACGGAGAGGCTCTCACTCTACGACATGAAGAATGCTCGCTCCCATCTATATGACTCTGAACCTATTACGTCAAATCACTTTGAATTCCTAATCCCCTCCACCCACTCTTTCACCTTTGCTTCCAACACATCCATCGGGAGTGCTCCGTCGCCGAGGAGTTCGTCGTGAAATGCTCGGATGTCGAACTTCTCACCAAGCTCCTCTTCGGCGTAGGCACGGAGTTCCTTAATCTTCAACTCACCGATTTTGTAGGCAAGTGCCTGACCAGGCCAGACGATATAGCGGTCGATCTCCACTTCGATGTCGTGCAGTGGTTTGCCACTGTTCGAGGCAAAGTAATCGATTGCCTGTTGGCGTGTCCAGCCAAACTCGTGGATGCCAACATCAACCACGAGACGAATCGCACGCCACATCTCATAAGAGAGCTGACCATACTTTCCGTATGGGTCTTTATAGAATCCCATCTCCTCGCCAAGACTCTCTGAGTAGAGTCCCCAACCCTCCACGTAGGCGGTATACCCTCCATCACGACGCCAGCGAGGGAGATTATCCAGTTCTTGGGCAATACTGATCTGCAAATGGTGACCAGGAACCGCTTCGTGCAGAGCCAGTGCCTCCATCTCCCACTTCGGACGTGAGTTGAGAGCGTAGGTGTTTGCGTAGAAGTAGCCGGGACGCCCTGCCTCAATTGAACCGCCGTTGTAGTAGGCAGTTGTTTGAGATTTCGCCATGTAGTCCGGAATTGGAATTACACCATAGGGCATGCGGGGAAGTTTGCCGAAGAGCTTCGCAAGCTCTGGATCGGCCCGCTTGCAGATATCACGATAGCCAGTTAGCAGAGCTTCTGGTGTTGTGTAGTAGAACTGTGGATCGGTTCGGAGGAATTCATTGAAGGCGTTGAATTCTTTGGGAACACGATGCGTGGTATCTCTGTTGGCAGTCTCTTCGATCAACCGCTCCATCTCGCCCCGTATCCGAGCCACCTCACGTTTGCCAATATCGAAGATTTCACGAGGTGTTTGGTCGGTTGTTGTATATCCCTTCACTCGGTGTGCATACCAGTCGCTCCCCCCCGGCATCATCCCCATCCCAACAGATTCACGAGCGTTCGGGATATATTCGTTCACCATGAAGTCGTGAAGTTTCCAGAACGCAGGGGCAACTTTGTCTTTGTATAGCTGCACAGCTAACGCCTGAAGTTTCTTTGCTTCACTCTCCGGCATTGATTCTGGCATTTCGCGGAAAGCATTGTATATCGGACTTTCGGTTGGATCATCCTTCAGCAGACTTTTAATCTGCCCCGGAATATCTCGCAGCGTCACCTTCGGTGGCGTTACTCCGATCCCCACCCCCTTCTTCATCAACACAATTGTGTTGTCAATTACCGTTGGTAAACCGCGCATACGAGAGAGAATGTCTTGATAGTCCTTTGCAGTTCGTTTCGGCATCACCTCGAAGAGTTGTGGTACATCTTGATGAATTCCGCCAAGTTGATTGATTGGCATCAAATCACCCGGGAACTTTCTCCCTTCGATTCTTCTCTCAGCACTCTGTAAGTATAGATCGTAGTTCAACCGCTCTTCACGGCTCAGCTTCGTTCGATCAATCGACTTCAACACATTGTAGGACCACTCCGATTCCTTCTCACGCTTCTCTATCGCCTCCAACGAGTTATCTGTCCAATCTCCATTCCTCTCATATCTCCCCTCCCACGTCGCCCACTCTGGATAGGTTGCCATCCCAAACTCCCAGTCAAGCTCGAAAAGTTTGTGGAGACGAGTAGAGTCGTTAAGCCGTTCGTGATTCTCTTGCAAAGCCTGATACTGGCTTCTGAAATCTGATTGTGCACTCCCCTTCTCAACTGCAAAGAGAAAAAAACAGAGCGTGAAAGGAAGAACGAGTCGGACAAATTTTTGTTCCCGCATTACCATAGTTGCGATTATAGATTCTTGAGACGTACAGGTAGTTTTCAACAACGATCAAAAAAAACGACCATTCCGTCAACAGTGCAAACCCTGTTCGGAGTGGTCGATCTTACGTAGGAAAATTTCCTACACAATCTACGCAGTTTTATCAACGTTTAGCTTGGTTCTCTCAATCAAGTAACGAGGATTACTCACTCCGATATTCAATTCCAACAGTTAAGTAGAAGCCGGGACGAACAAGCTCAGTCTCTACGTTAGAACCTGTGTCGACGAGTTGAAGGATCAAAGGATAGCGGATCTGTCCAATCAACGCTATATTATCATCTTGAATTGGATAGTCGACCCCAGCCCCAAGCCAACCTTCGACGTTAATAGGAATATCGCCTACAAGATCAGCTCCCGTTGCTTCATTTGTTCCACCGAACCGAAATCCCGGCCCTGCAGCAAGCGTAATGATAGGTGCAAGTTCGTCAAGGTCGGCAGCAATTCTGAAACGGATTGCTGTCAGAAGCGAAATTGTTTTCAGCGAACTGAACTCTAACCCACCTGTTGAATCTTTATCAACTGGGTAGGAACTATACTGCAGTGCCGTGCTAATAACGCCATCGTCATCAACGCTGTAGAGATAGTCGAGACCGATAGTAAAGCCTGGAGAGGTTGTCAGTGGGTAGTCAGTGATAAAGACCGGACCGAGATTCAAGCCAACTCCCTGAGCACTGAGCAGAAGTGGTGAAAGAAGTGAAAAGAATGCAAGGATGATAACGGGTACAATACGAGTGTTCTTCATGAATGATGAGATTGGTTAAGTGTGATGTGTGAAAATGACCGGCGAAGATAGGAAGGTTTCGTAGAGAATTCCTAATGGCTAAACACAGAACGGAGAGTGTTGAGATTTCGATCTACCTCACATAAAAATTCACGGCAAGAAACGAGAAGAGGCCGCCCTGCTCAGTCAGGACGACCTCTTCTCGCTTTATCCTTTTCTATCACACCTTCCCTAAAACTCCGCACTTCCCGGCGTTCTCGGGAATGGAATCACGTCGCGGATATTCTTCATGCCGGTTAGATACATAATCATCCGCTCGAGGCCTAAACCAAATCCGGCGTGTGGAACCGAGCCATACTTACGAAGTTCGAGATACCACCAGTAGGCTTCCAGTGGCAGACCCATCGCTTTGATTTTCTCTACGAGCACGGCGTGCCGTTCTTCGCGTTGGCTGCCGCCGATAATCTCGCCGATGCGGGGAACCAGTACGTCCATTGCTCGAACCGTTTTGCCGTCGTCGTTCATCCGCATGTAGAAGGCTTTGATCTCCTTCGGATAATCGGTCACAACTACCGGCTTCTTGAAGACTTCCTCTGTGATATATCGCTCGTGCTCGCTCTGCAAGTCTACACCCCACTTTACCGGGAACTCCCAACTCTTGTTTGCTTTCTCTAAGATGTCGACAGCCTCGGTGTACGTGATGTGGCCGAAATCGCTGTTGACGACAGTCTCAAGTGTTGAGAGCACCGTATCGTCGATCCGCTTGTTGAAGAACTCAAGATCGTCCATCCGGGTATCCATCACGTGAGTGATAATATACTTCAGGAACTCTTCGGCAACCCGTCTGTCGTCATCCAAATCGCAGAAGGCCATCTCTGGCTCGACCATCCAGAACTCGGCGAGGTGGCGTGGTGTGTTGGAGTTCTCCGCCCGGAAGGTTGGACCGAAGGTGTAGATATTGCTCATCGCCTCAGCAAATATCTCTCCCTCAAGCTGTCCACTCACTGTGAGGAATGATCGCTTGCCGAAGAAATCTTCAGCCCAGTCGATTCCTCCCTCTTGAGTCTTCGGTGGATTCATCAAGTCGAGCGTTGTAACGCCGAACATAGCTCCGGCTCCCTCAGCATCGCTGGCCGTAATGATTGGCGTGTGCACCCAGGCAAAGCCTCGCTCTTGGAAGAACTTGTGGATGGCATAGCTTGCCGCGTTCCGCACGCGGAAGACCGCACCGAACGTGTTACTGCGTGGACGGAGGTGAGCAATCTCACGAAGGAACTCCATGGTTGCCCCCTTCTTCTGCAGCTTGTAGGTAGCGGCATCTGCAAGACCGTGAACCTCAATCGAGTTCCCCTTCAGTTCAACTGCTTGGCCTTGCGCAGGAGACTCCACAAGTTCACCTGTAACGCTAATACAAGCACCTGTGCTGATCTCTTTCAACGCCTCTTCTGAAGCAGTTTGGTGATCTACAACAACTTGCAGATCGGTGAAGCCTGAGCCATCGTTCAACTGGATAAATGAAATCCCCTTACTGTGGCGAATCGTCTTTACCCAACCCCGTGCAGTAACCTCCGCACCTACTGGCTTCTGAAAGATGTCCTTAATGTAATCCCCTGGATGAAGCATAACATTTGATAGTAGTTCGTTAAATGTAGAATCGTTTTTATCAGGTCGAGAAAATAGGGAGAAATCGGAGTTGGCGAGTGTGAGAGTGTATGAGAGAATTGAAATGAGAATTTCGGTCGGTTGTGAACTCTGAACTATCAGCACTCATAGCCATTCAGCAATCAAGATGAAGATTCTTTCCCCTTTTTGAATTTTTACTTTTGAATTTTGAATTCTCTCCACGTCTTCTTGGAAATTGCGTGATGTTGTCTGAACCTCAATTGCTATCTTGCTTTCTGTCAACCGAAGATTGTCGCCACGCCTTAGCACCACACTACTCATATCGTTGTCGTTCAAGATGACGCTATTGTCGTTTCCATAAACATAGAGGATCACTATGAAACGGACACTTTCTACTTCCTGCCTGCTCTTGTTCGCTGTATTCCTTTTGTCTGGCGTAGCTATCGCCCAGATTCCACGCACGATGAGTTATCAAGGGATAGCCAACGACGATGGATCACCAATTGCCGATGGCACACACACAGTCAGATTTTTGATCTATACATCGGCAACGGGAGGAACACCCATCTTCGTCGAAGCACAGAGTGTGACTACGCGCGGAGGACTCTTCAGTGCCATTATTGGATCGAACACCCCAATACCATCAGCAATGCAATTCGACGGACAATACTGGCTCGGCATTTCGATTGATGGTGGTCCGGAGATGACACCGAGAGCAGCCCTGACTTCCTCACCCTATGCACTTAACGCGCTAAATGCACAGCACGCAAATTTTGCTGACAGTGCGCGACAATTCTCTTCAACTGCTACAGGTTTCGTCAGAAGTCTCAACGGAAGAACAGGACATGTATACTTGGTTGAAGGCTCTGGCATTTCTATTACCGAGGTAGGTGACTCTATCATGATTACTGGAAGTGGTTCATCTGGGGGGGGAAGCATCCAACAGGTAATTAATACTGACGGAGCACTTCAGATTACCGGCCCAACCGGCCCGGTTGTGCGGGTGAACGTTGTGCCGGGGGGAATCACCGGAAATATGATCGCCGACTACTCCATTCCCCTCTCCAAACTTGACACTGCTGGCGCAACGTCGGGGCAGGCTATTATCTTCGACGGTTCATCGCTCCAGTTCTCTGATGTTAGCAATGGGGGCGGGTTAACGCTCCCATACGTTGCAACGGTGAGCACAACTGACGCATTTTCGATACTGAACCGAGGGAACGGAAGTGCAGGTGTCTTCCGCATTGACGACACTGCCAACGCAAACCATGCGCTTCGGGCTGAAAACAATGCGAAGGGATCCTGGAATGGCCCGGCTGCCATCTACGGAAAGAGCACTGCCAACGGTGGAATCGGAGTTTTTGGAGAGGCAACAGGATACTTGAATCAAGGCATCCCTGTTCGTGGTGTGTATGGTCGCAGCGATAGTGGCATCGGCGTCTATGGATTCTCTGAAACGAACTCTGCCATTTTCGGTCAGGCAAATGGAGGCTCGGCATCAATCTATGGCGTGAACATTGGAAGTGGACCTGCCGGACAGTTCATTATCCAAAATGGCCAGAGTCAGGGTATTGCATTAGTCGCAGGGACAAATGGGAGTGGATCAACTCTTGAAGCAACAAACGATGGAACGGGTCGAGCTGGCAACTTTGTCGTGAACAACAGTCAGGGAAGTGCTGACGCAGTCCGTGCAGAGACAAATGGAGATGGGAGTGCTATCGTTGGGAGAAGAACAAAGACGACTGGAACAGCACCGGCAATTCTTGGGGAGAACCTTTCAACATCAAATGGGGCTGGATCCACGACAGGAACAACAGGTCTGTTAGGTGTGATAACTTCAACTTCTCCCGGAGGTTGGTCAGCCGGTGTGCGGGGGATTAACAACGGAACCGGAGGGAACGGTATCGGCGTCGTTGGCTATCAGGCTGGATCGGGATGGGGCGTGCTTGGCCAATCAGTAAGTGGAGCGGGTGTCCGAGCCACTACTGGAGGGGGTGGGAACGCACTCATGGCCGTCTACACTGGAACAGCCGCAAGCACAACCACTGCCGACAACATCGCAATTTTTCAAGCTCCCCCCCGTGCGGGAGGTGCACCCGTGAACCAAGCTCGCATCGACGCAATTGGTAGAGGTTACTTCAACGGTGGGACATTGAACGCTGGCGCAGATGTGGCTGAGTTGTTCGATGTTGAAGGTCTTCTCACTGGATACGAGCCGGGAGATGTCCTCGCAATCTCAACGGATTCTGACCGGACTCTCACACTCGCCTCGGAACCCTACTCTACTCTGATACTCGGCGTCTACGCTACGAAGCCGGGCGTTCTCTTAACTGAAGAGCATATCGACGCAGACCTTAGCGAGATGGTTCCTCTCGGCGTTATTGGTGTAATTCCAACAAAGGTTTGTGATGAGAATGGGGCAATCAGCCGTGGTGATATTCTGGTAAGTTCCTCACGACCCGGCTACGCGATGAAGGCTGATCCAGAAGTTCTGAAGGAGCATCCGGGAGCAACCCTCGGCAAGGCATTAGAGAACTTCAACGAGGGTGAGACTGGAGTTATCAAAGTTCTGGTGAACGTGCGATAACTGTTGCGGTACAATACTCCGGGGTGAACCTCAAGCCCAGATAATCACGTGGAAACAGACACGACCGATCTCTCATTTTGCAGAGATCGGTCGTCTTCTTTTACCCTCAAAACAAGTGCAAGCAACAACCTGCCCCGAAGGGGCTACCGATACGTAGCCCGGGATGCCAATCCCCGGAAGAAAAGCGCTCGTGATTCTCCTCGCCCCGAAGAGGCTGGATGGAAGAGGGCGATATCAAGGCTTCCAGTACAACCGCCCCTTCAGGGCGGGAACATCAGATAGCGAATAGATACCGTGGAGTGCAGCCTGTGGCTTTCTCCACGACCAAGAGCGAGTGCTCCCTCTGGGAGCAGTTCGATGAGCTTTGGAAAGTAAATGGTGAGAAGATAGTGCACACAGATTTCTAAACGACTCTGAGACGTGACATCGCATTCTCTCGCAAACTTATTGCCCGGCAGTATATCTCAATAATTCTCTTCGACGCGTCGTGACTTCTTGAGCGTCCGGAAGGTCTTATGACAAAGATCACAATCCCTGAAAAGCGATGAGCTTACTTACTCGCAGAACAACCCCAAACTACACCATCTCTTTGATTGGCACACTTGTTCTCCTGCTCATCACGCCAGAGCAGGGAAGGTGTCAATCACAACTTCGATTAGCTCCATTTCTTGGTTATTATCTGAACCAACACACATCGACTATCCCAATCCTCTCAGAACCTGACTCGCCTCACTTCCCATCTTTTAGGGGTAGCGGTATCTCATTAGGTTTACAGGCTGAGTATTACCTGAACAGAGTCTGGTCGATTGCAGCCGACGTTGCGTATAACGACATGAGTGGATCGAGCGAGTATCGAGAAGTTAACCCAACTGAAGACTTCTTTGAGGTTGAATACGTCAGCGACGGTCCTCCCGGCACGCCTATCGACACAACCGCCGACATTGTTGTTCTGCACAGCGCAAACGCAGCCTACAGTTCAGTTTCCCTTGGAGTCTCCGGAAAGTGGCGTTTTATTACCGACTCATCGCTGAGGGTTGGCCTTCAGCTCGGCTTCACACTTCACACCAGTACGTCCACAAACTACACTCAAGATGTCCTGCTCGAAAATTGGCTTGCTCGGTTCGCCAATTCTTTTAATCTCCCTACCGAGAACAACGGAAAAAGACTCTTTTTCTATGATGCGGATATTCCCGATCACTCTCCTATTCGCTTTGGTCTACGCCCTGGAATCTTTGCCGAGATAGGGAGTGATACATCGAGAACTCTTTTCTCTCCCGGAATCTACTATGAATATGGAGTAACAACTGTACAGAAATCGTCAGACTGGCGGATTCATCGGTTGGGTGTGCAACTTGCGCTGTTGTTTCGGTTGTGATCGGCTGCTAAATGACAACGCTCTCCTGAGAGGCAATCACCTCGAGTTGCCGTATCTTCGTGCTGTTTTTCTAAGCAGGCAGAATGATACTCTTCTATCTCTCAATACCATTTGTTCTTCTGACCACTCTAATCTACTCGGTTATTGCGGCTCTAACGCGACCGATTGATCGGAGTGCACGCATCTATCACTCGTTGATGCGAGGTTGGTCGCGCACGTTGCTGTGGCTTCTTCGCGTTAAGGTCAACACGGTTGGAAGAGAGCACTTGCAAGAAAAGACCCCCTACCTCTTCATCGCAAACCATTCAAGTTATCTGGACATTATTGCAATTGGAGTCTCGCTTCCGAACGGTGGACTTTTTGTCTACAAAGAAGAGTTAACAAAAGTCCCGGTCTGGGGTTGGAGCCTTCGCTACAGTCCATTTATTATGATTCGTCGAACCGATCCGCGCAAGGCGATGGAGAGTATTGAGGGGGCTGCTCGGGAGATTCGGGAGCGGAGTCAGTCGGTTGTAATTTTCCCGGAGGGGACACGCTCAACCGATGGAGTGCTTGGCGAGTTTAAGCGAGGAGGGTTTCTACTGGCAGCAAAGACTGGCGTTCCACTCGTACCATTGGCGATTCAAGGCTCACACAAACTTCTTCCTCGTGGCGACTGGCGAGTTCGCTCTGGGGAGATTACCGTGAACTTTGGCAGGCCAATTCCGGGACGAAGTGAGTTAAACAGAAGTGAAGAACGAGAATTGCAAGAACGTTTACGAGAAGAACTACAGATGATGCTCGGCACAACTAATGGATAACGTTGTTGAACAGATTACGATCCGTCCAATTCAGGATGACGACTCGATGGAAGAGTTAACCACACTTCTCCACCGTGCATACAAACGGTTAGGTGACATGGGGCTGCGCTATTTTGCAACACACCAAACAGTTGAGCAGACCAGAAGGCGAGTAGAGCAAGGAGAATGTTTTGTTGCCGTGCAGGATGGGAAGTTAATTGGGACAATCGCGCTCTACACTGTTCCAGGGAAAGAATCTCCCGAGACGTACAGGCGAGAAGATACCGGTTGGTTCGGTCAATTTGGTATCAATCCTGAAGCTCAAGAAAATGGCCTCGGTAATCGAATGCTCCGGTTTATTGAGGAGCACGCAATCGATCGTGGCCTTCGCTTTCTCGCCCTCGACACATCGGAAAAGGCGACACACTTGATTGAGTGGTATCAACGCCACGGCTATCAGATTGTAGAGGAGACAGAGTGGAATGTGACGAACTACCGGAGCGTTGTGATGAGTAAGGAGTTGAAGTCTTCGGCGGAGTAGTTATCCTGAAATATACATGCGGACAATCAGTTTGCAAGTTTGTTGTTAACACCCGACTTCCAGTCCTGAAGTTTACCCACACTTATGTAGAGTTGTTGAGGATTCTGGCTCCATCATACATATCCTTCAGGCGTTTCCACCCAAGCCAGAGAGTTTGCCAGCCCGGATCACCATCACCCTTGCGTCGGAGGAACCCTCCAAGACTGGCAAGGCTATGATAGAACTCCCGCAGACGCATCTGCTCTGCTTCGGTATTCAAGCAGACTACCGCAATCAACAATCGTATCAATCCTATGGGGTACACACTTGTGGCTAAGCGATCACCAGCAACACGCGACACGTTGCGCAACTGCAGTAACCAGAGCGAGACAATCGATGTCATCGCAATCAGATTTTCCATTCCCCCAAGACTCCGCAACTTCTGATGCTCGATTCGACATCCGGTCTTCATACACTTATGGTACTCCTCGATCAGCCAACGATGCTCGTACCAACTGATCGCCGACTCGATAGAAGAACGCTCCTCCAAGGGCAGATCACTCAGTAAGATCCACTCAAGCTCTTCTCCCTCTCTTGTCGTGCCGACACAGCGTAGAGACCAACACTTCTGCGCTCCCAACGCCTGTTGTCCGCATAGAGCTGATGCGGTGATCCAGACAACTGCATGGCTGATCTGAAGCTCGACATCCTGGGCGACCCTTCGCGTGCTTGCGCGCAGATGGATACGGCGACTGAGCACCGGTGGTTGTTTCCGCAGATAGCTCTTGAGATAGCTCTGGAGACCCTCAGAGGTTTCGATCCGACGATTGTGCGCTACACGCAGCAGAAAATGCCATCCCAATTCGCGCGACCGCTGCATGTAGTTGTAGATATCGCTCTCGCGATCTCCAACACTCACCCACATGCTATGAGCCGGAGCCTCGCCGATACCTTCGAGCGTTTGCTCCCACACCTGCGACTGACGTGGACGTGCCAGACGCTCGCTACGTGACTCCTTCGCCCGTGCTCGTTCCGGGCGATTCCACAACTTCTGCCACGCAAGACCCAGAATCTCTCCTTCTTGAGCGTTCCTCGACGGGACGACCGCCAGAGCATGATGTGCCATAATGCCCCGTCCTCCTGCATTGCCGATGTAGCCTATGCCCTCGGTTCTCTGGTGCTTTGCGTAGGAAAAACTCGTGCTGTCTTGCAGAAACAAGACTACCTGCTGACCCCTATCACAGGCTCGTTGACGGGTCTGATCCCAATGAGCGTGACTCAGTCCCAAGGGAGTTACTTCTGGATTGTTTAACAGCCGATAAGCTCCTTTGAGAGCTTTCCAGGACTTCGTTTGCTGCGGTAAGCTCCGCGATGGTTCTTCCAGCATCGCTGCACCCAACGCTATAGCACGACGGGTGCGACGAGCATCCCCTAAGCATGCCGATGACCATTGACTCTCGGCCCATCTCCGCGATTCTATCAACTCTGGTTGCTTCATTCCTCCAATTTACTCCCTCCTTTACTTGTGGGTAAACTTCAGGACTGAAGGTCGGGTGTGGTAAGACTCTCTGCTTCGGCTCCCCTCTCCCGCCACGAAAACTCTCGGTATACCTGGCCAACTTTGGGAGAGGGGCGGGGGATGAGGGAATTGCACGGAGAAGAATCAGGCAAGATTCGTAGAATCGGATGTACCGAATTCCAGCAATCGATTGCCTTCCGAGCATCTCCCATTTTCTTCGTCCGCGTATATATAGAACTCGGAACTGACTTTCACTTCAAGCATTCGGACGATGAACAGATACTGCACAAACTCTTTCCTTGAACTTTTCTCCCTCGTTTGCCTCACTCTTTTCCTCTTCCTACTCGTCGGTACGTCGGGATGGGGTCAACCCTCAGAGAGCCTCCCACTCGACTCCACGCTCCACTCCGCACGTCTCGATGTAAACTACCTTACATCACCAGAACTGGCTGGAAGAGGATACACACAGGCCGGACACATTCAGGCGGCAGACTATATCAGCAAACGATTCCAAGAACTTGGGCTGCGTGAGGTGGCTGGTAAGCACTTCCAGCCATTTACTGTTACCGTCGACACGTTTACTCGCCCCCCAACACTAACTATTGATAGCGTAAGAATTGAATTCGGCAAAGACTTCATTTTGAATCCGGGGAATGCTGGAGGAGAGAAAAAAAAGCTCGCAATTCTTCGTGTAGGTAGTGGGTTGCGCATTGATGGGAAGATTGACGACTACAAAGGTGTGTCCGCAAAGGGAAAACTTGTCGTGATTGAATCGACTATTCCAGACTCGATTAGTGCCGACACAACTATTCCACGTGATTTTCTCGACAGAGATTTCCGCATAGCCTACGCACTCAGAGCAGGTGCAGAAGGAGTTGCGCTGTTAGTTGACCGCCCCACCTATGGGAACTTCTTTGAACAATGGCCGAAGCCTCTCTTCGAAATCAATCGAAGCTCACTCTCTTCAACAGTCGAGCGGGCATCATATTCTGTTCAACGGCAAGGGAACGTGCAGGTAACTACGCAGAACGTTCTCGGCATTCTGCCCGGTACAGGGGAGACAGATTCAATCATCATAATATGTGGCCACTACGATCACCTCGGTAGTGTTGGCGACTCTATTTTCTTCCCCGGTGCAAACGACAACGCAAGTGGGATTGCGATGATGCTCGCACTGGCAAAAGCATTTGCCGAGAACCCAATCAAGTATCAGATTCTCTTCGTTGCGCTCAGTGGTGAGGAGATTGGGTTACGTGGATCGAAGTTCTTCGCAGAGAACTCTCCAGTCGACTTGAAACGAGTTCGCTTCCTTATTAACCTCGACATGGTTGCCTCTGGTATTGACGGCGTGATGGCCGTGGGAGGAGTTGAATATCCTGAAGAGTTTTCGCTCCTACGTGAGGTTGCCGACTCTCTCGGGATCAACGATCTGCGGAAGCGGGCTAACGCACCAAACAGCGACCACTGGTTTATCCTAAAGGAAGGGGTGCGAGGATTTTACATCTATCCGTTTGTCGGTCACCAGCCCTACCACCACATCAACGATCTGCCGGAGACGTTGCAGTGGGAGACCTTCAGGAAGATGTATAACCTGATCGGTACATTTGTGAGGATGCTTAAGTGAACAGAACTCTTGAGATAGCCTCAAGGAATTTATGGTAAGTCCCCGGATCAATATTGATCTGTCTCATAGGCCTCATCCATCAAATGATCCATCAACTCCTCGTATGTAGTGCTGTACTTCTTTAGGATCTCCTGAAGTAGATACTCCCCTTCCACATCTCGAAATTCTAAATCTTGCACAGCTTCTTCTAACGACTTAAGATGAGCTACGATTTCTGGATCTTCTATGATCGATAGAACTCCCCCCATCTCCTCTCGTTCATCGGCACTCAACCCATTCCACGATTTAACAAGTTCACTCAAGGCAGAAGTCAAAATAGATATCTGTTCTTCAATGCGTTGCTCGGCACGAGCCACATCTTGAATATCGCGGATCAGGTATATCTCTCTGGTTAAGGTGTCAGTCACACGCTCTAATGTTCTCTTGTACTCCTCAACGAACTCTACTTCACCTATTTCCCTATCGTCAAGATCAATTGGAGATTCCCATTCGAACTTCTCTCTCGACTCATCCGAACTAACTTTCTGGCCGATCTTCATCATCGCTTCCATCATTGGCTCCATCATCTTCTGGCTGTGCTTCTCACCAATCTCCTTCAGTTTCGCAGCAGCTTCTGGGTGGTCTGCCTTCAGCTTATCCATCGCTGCTTCGGCCTGATCCATCCACTTCTTCACTTCTGGATCTTCGCCGAGGTTCTGCATATCCTGCAAGTCCTCCAATTCCTCCAAGGTCATCTTGTCGATGTTATCGGCGAGATCGGTGAAGAGATCGGTAATGCTATTCATTGCCTTCTCTACTTTCGGTTCGGCTGCCTCTGCATCTGCAACGGTCTTTACACTTTCGGCAATCTGAATCATCTGTCTGCTCAGGTCGAGCATACCCTGCCTGAAACGCTCTACAGTGGGTAAAGGCTCTTCCCCCCCCTCCTGCGCGAAGAGGAGTGGAGATGTAAGGAGTATGAGAAGTATAGTGGCCGGAAGTCTTTTCATCATAATAATTCTATGCGAGGTTGTTGATGTACCTGTGCAAAATCTACAAAAACTCTCCTACACTGTAAGAAAAAAGATAGGGGTACTTCCGTTTTGGAAGTACCCCCAATCGTAAAGCAACTATACGGTTGAAATGGTTGAAGATTTACTTGCCCGAAGCAGAGTCACCTTCACCCGGCATTGCCTCTCCTCCACCCATGTTATCCATGCCGACCTTCTGGCCAATCTTCATCATGGCTCCCATCATCGCCCCCATCATCTTTTGGCTGTGCTTCTCACCAATCTCCTTCAGTTTCGCAGCAGCTTCTGGGTGGTCTGCCTTCAGCTTATCCATTGCTGCTTCGGCCTGATCCATCCACTTCTTCACTTCTGGGTCTTCGCCAATATTCTGCATATCCTGCAAGCCCTTCAATTCCTCCAAGGTCATTTTGTCGATGTTGTCGGCAAGACCTGTGAAAAGGCTGGCAATGCTGGTCATTGCCTTCTCCACTTTTGGCTCAGCTGCCTCTGCATCTGCTACTGTCTCAACATCCTCTGCAACTTCGATCATCTGCTTGCTCAGCTCAATCATCCCTGCTTTAAAGTCGGCAACTGATGCTGAACCACCGGACGGCGCAACTTCTTCGCTTGTTGCAGTGCTATCTGTTTTTGCGTCGTCTCCTTCGCTTTTATCACCACAACCAACAGTGATTAATGACACTGCGAAGAGGCTAAGAATAAATAATTTGAATTCTGACTTCATTGGATTCCTGTTTTCAATTGATTGATAGAATAAATAGTTAGAGAAATTTGTTGACTCTCGCGAGATTGATTGGTGAACCTTGTTCTTTCTAATAGTAGCGAAAGATACTCCAATGCAAAGAAACAGCTTAGTTACTTATACTCTGCATTGCCTCGGTCACAATTGGGCCGATCTCTGAATCTTTCATGAGACGTCCCACCTCATTCATCATCTTCTGGGTCAGCTCCGAAAACTCTGGGTCTTCAGCCAGCTTCTGTGCTTCAGCTTCTGTTCCATTCATTTCTGAGAGCTTCTTTCCAAGCTCTTGCAGCTTTCCCTTCATCGCGTTGGCATCATCTACCGTCTTGATGCTCTCCAGCGTCTCGACATATTCTTTCATTACTGCCATTGCATCATCAGCACTGCTACCGTAGCCAGTGACGGTAAAGGCCGCAGCAAACATGCTGATGCTGAGCAGCATGGCAACTGTTCTAATTTTCATACCCTACTCCCTGAGATTAGTGTGTATAAGTAAATACGGCGTGGATTTGCACGATTGGTGGTAAACTCCTCTCCTCTTATTTATGGCTTGAGGATTTGGAAGTTTCTTCGGCACTCTCTTCGGTTTCTCCCTTTCTCTTTGCCTCCACTTCCCCAAGTTTCACTGCTACATCTTGCAGACTGTCGATCCGCTCACGCTCGGAGCGAAGGCGCTCAAAGCTCGACTGGGTTGTACTTGCCTCCATTCGGCTGAGCATTGCGTTGCCGTAGCGAACGGAGACTTCGTTGAAGGCATCGATACGCGCTTCATATTGCAAGATCGCCTCAGAAAGCCGCTCTACGTCTTCTACTGTCTTGATCTCGCCTAAAAGAATCGCAAGTGAATCGGTAGCGACGTTGTAGTCAGCAATAGCCTGATCCATTTCGGCATGTATCGCAGCGGAATCTGCCACAGCAGTTGTGTCGGCCTCACTACCCTCACCCGACTTGCTGTCGGCACAAGCATAGGTAAAGAGCACTATTGGTAGAAGCAGGGTGAACCAGTTGTTGCTTCGGGTTGAACGACTCATAGATGTAGATTATCGATTTGTGGCAATATCTTGACAAAAGCAGGGTACAATATACGGAAAATGCTTTGTGGTGGTCAGTCTTGTTGAAATCGAATCTTCCTTCCTTTTTGACTCCGTATCTTTGGTCTCCGTATGTTTTTTAATCTACTTCATGGCATTGATGAGAACGCACGACCGACTCTCGCAACTATATAACACAACATTCGGGACAGAACCAGTTCAGGTAACAGTACTCAGAGCTGACGGATCGAATCGTGAGATATACCGACTACTTGGCCCCGACAACGAACAGGTAATTGGTGTGCACGGTCCCGATGCTGCCGAAAACCGTGCCTTCATCACATTTAGCCGTCAACTTCGTGGAGCCGATCTTCCTGTTCCTAAAATCTTTGGATATAGTGAAGAACACCACCTCTACTTGGAGGAAGATTTAGGAGACTTCACACTCTACGACCGACTGAAGCAGGAGCGAACGGGAGAAGAATTTCCGGCAACGATGCTTCCACCCTACCGGGCTGTTGTAAAACTCCTCCCACACTTTCAAGTGACCGGTGGAAGAGTGCTCGACTTCTCGCTTAGTATCCCCCGTGCTGAGTTCGACCGCCGCTCTATGCTCTGGGACCTCCACTACTTCAAGTACATGTTTCTGAGGTTAACCGGCGTGCAGTTCGATGAAGAACGACTCGAGGATGATTTTGAGCGGCTAACTGACTTCTTGCTGGAAGGATCGATAGAACATTTTCTCTACCGGGATTTTCAATCGCGGAATATTATGCTCAGAGGAGAGAGTCTGGAGAGTGCCGAGCCGTGGTTCATCGACTATCAAGGGGGAAGGCGTGGCGCGCTCCAGTATGACATTGCCTCGCTTCTCTACGATGCTAAGGCTGATCTGCCGGCAAAGGTTCGCAACGAACTCCTCGAACTCTACTTGGATTCCCTATCCGAACTGATCGACTTCGATAGAGATGAGTTTCTCCGCCTCTTCCCCGGCTTCGTACTTATACGTGCGCTTCAGGCAATGGGAGCTTATGGATATCGTGGACTCCACGAAGGGAAACAGCACTTTATTGATAGCATACCCTACGGCATCCGAAACATCCTCACCCTGTTGAACACCTCCTTTCCGGTTGAACTCCCAGAACTGGCCGAGACATTTGAGTGGGTGGCACAGGACTATCAAATCCCCACGAAGAGTTCACCAATTCTTCAGGATGAGAAGGCCAATCACACTCCCCCACACACAACACCACTTGCCCTCCACATAACGAGCTTCAGCTACAAGAAGGGGAGTTATCCTCTCGACGAAACCGAACATGGGGGTGGCTACGTTTTCGATTGCAGACCCCTTCACAATCCGGGACGATATGCGGAGTTCAAAGAGAAGACCGGAATGGATGAAGAGGTCAGCTCTTTCTTAAGTGGGAATGCCGACGTTGAAACCTTCTGGGAACATGTTGCCGCCATTGTAGAGAATGCTGTGGAGAAGTATCAAGAGCGGCAGTTTGACTATTTGAGCGTTGCGTTCGGCTGCACTGGAGGGCAACATCGCTCGGTCTACTTTGCCGAACGGCTTGCCGAACACTTACGGCAACACCATCCGTCAGTCACCACAACAGTTCACCACCGTGAGCAGGAAATAGTGGCGAAGAGGTAAGCTGCTTCACACAATCACAGATAGAGGCAACAAGTGAAGTACCAGATGCAGACTGAGAATGGTCATCGGGTGATTCTTCTTTCACTTTGGTAAGAATCTACCAAGCCAGAGATGAGCCTACTGAAGAATGAATTCCTCTATAGATAGACTACAGATCATACTTGAAATACGTACTCAGGATGTGCGCGTAGAGTCCATCTTCCCGGTGGTAGTAGGAGTATCGAATCGAGAGATCTTTCAGAAACGAAGCGAACGGATAGTACCGAACCCCAAGCCCAGCTTTGATACTGGTGAACTTCGAGAGATCGTAGTCAGACGTATAGAAAACTTCGTCGGGGCTGTGTTCGCCGAATGGCTGAAAGAAATCCGAGGCAGTCTGTGTGTAGAATCGAATGAATGGTGTAAGCGTGAACGATTGCCCAACTTTCCAGGGAGCCTCGATGTTGCCAGTATGCGAAAGTATTCCGAAGTCATCCCAGTAGAACCGATAGGAGGAACGGATAATCCACTCTCCACCGATAAAAGAATTCAGCCCAATACCGAGCGGAATCTTTATCCTCTGTTCTGGCAAGTTCTCCACTTTCGGAAGGAAACTTTCCTCAAAGTAGACACGGTGAAACGGTGTGGAGAGTAACCCCTGTTGCAGTGAAAAGCCGGGATTGATATTCAGAATCATTCGCCGGTTAAGAACACGCGACCAGGTGAATGAGGCATTGAATGACTGTCGGTCGTGCAGGTTGTACCACTCACGGAATCGTAACTCCTCAGGATAAATCAGCTTCGTTGGAGAGTGCTTTGTACTTGGATTCAGTCTCCCCCAACGAAGGTCGTCGAAAAATCCTTGTAACTGAAGAGAGAAGGTGTTGGTCTGCGAACCGTCGGTGTAGCTACCGAAGAGATCGCCCCCGAGCGAGAAGTAGTCCGACTCAATTGAGACAGACCCTTTACCAATTACTTCCAAACCTACCTTTGGAAATTTCTGCCCGTAGCCAAGGGACATATGGTAGCGGCCGTCGAGACTTGAGGCAGAGCTGACGTGGAAGTCGATATTGTCGGTAGAGGCAGAACTTATAACGTCAACACCTAACGAGGCGTAGAAGCGGTGCGATTCGTCGAATGCGTGAGTAAGGCGGAAGTCAGGAGTGTAGACTTGAAGGTGTTCTGTCCCCTCACCCCCGGTTACTGCCGAGTGCTCCCCATCTTGCGTGTAGTAGGAGAAGAGAACCTCCAAGTCGGTCTCAGATACCTGTTTCTTCACATAACCCGAGTCGATCTCCTGTGCAGGAAGCCAAGAATCTCCCCACAACAGCAGCGAGAGTATCCCTCCGAAAAGTCGAAGGGAGTAGGTATAGGTTCTCGCTCTATATAGCACCGCAAACACGCCGGCATTCCTCACGTCAAGAATTCAACTCTACTGTTGTTTGTTCCTAATTACAGCCACATCCACCACTCCCTTTCTCTCCCTCTCCCCCGGACGAACCCTCTCGAATCGTCTGCACATAGTTCTCAATACCGGCAGCGGTTGCCGTTCCACCATTCATCTCGCTGTCGTTAAGGTAGGCCCGCTGATATGGTTTCACACTTGAGCAGGCAGAAATTAGAAGCGACAGCACGATAAGTGAGAAGAAGGGTAGGAATTGTACAGCCAAAGAGTAGGACGTTCGTTGCTTCATTTTTACTACGGTAACTACCGGCCTCCCTTAGTCTGCCCGAGAGCATCGGCGTGAATATCTATATCGGATGATGTAAATATCTGGTCATGACTGTCGACGATAATGCACTCCACATCGGGAAGTTGCTCGATTAAGTCGAGGCCAACCTCGACACCGAGAACGAAAACACCGGTTGCGAGAGCATCGGAAAGCTCTGCGCTCGGGCTAATGATCGTCACGCTCTTTACTCCCTGTGCTGGCCACCCAGTTCTTGGGTCGATGATGTGGGCATATCGCACTCCATTCACCTCAAAAAACTTCTCGTAGTTGCCCGACGTTGCAACTGCACCATCTTCAATCGGAAGCCAGAGGATCATTTCTGAACGATCTTTCGGGTTGGATATCCCCACTCTCCAAGCCGAGCCATCTGGTCTGGTTCCCCAAGCCCGAAGATCACCACTTGCGTTGATTATCCCACCACGAACTCCTTCAGCCTTCAACATCTTCGCCACACGTTCTGCCGCATAGCCTTTCCCAATTGAACCGAAGCCGACTCTCATCCCCTCACCTGTCAGGAAGACGCGCGATGAGTCGAGCAACTGAATCTTCTGGAACCCCACGTTCTTAACCGCACTTGCAATGGTAGCTGAATCGGGCAAGGTTTGTTGAGTTCCATCAAACTTCCAGAGTTTTCCGGCTCCGGCAAAGCTGACGTCGAATGCCCCTTGGGTAAGCTGTGAGATTGCGAGGCTCCGCTTCAACAGATCGTACAGCTCTGGTGCTACGTTCAGACTCTCCTTTCCAGCAACGTTGTTCAATTTGCTCGTCTGCGATGTGTCGATCCACTCGGAGAGAAGATATTCTATCCGCCGAACTTCTTCGACGCTTTGCTGTAGTAGTTGGGCAGCCCGGAGTGAGTCGTTCGCCACAATCGTAAACTCAAATGCAGACCCCATCAAGAGAGCGGATGCACGGAACTCCCGCTCAACCGAAGTGCTTGGTTCGAGTTTGCGATTCAGTGACAGCTTCACCTCTTCGATAAAGGATGCCGGCGTTGCCCCGGTGTGAGTGAGAAGAGTACGAACGGACTTATCGGGATTTACGAGAAGCACCTGAGGGAAGTCACCCTTAGGGTTATATCGTTCGGCAAGTTGTTCGTTCCGTTCAACAAGCGTAGTTGGAAGCGTCGTGCGCTGCGGGAAATCTGCGTGAACGATAATCACACGATCGTTCAAGAAGGCCTCGACACCAGTATCACTCAACACCTCTCGGTTGAAGCGAATGCAGGGCGCGCACCAGTCCGAACCAGAGAAGATCAGGAGCAGAGGGCGCTTCTGTTCAACAGCCTGACGGAAGATTGCAGCTTCATCTGTTAGCTCCTGAGCACCGAGTGCAGAAGCAAAGAATAAGGTAAAGAGGAGCGTCAGTCCTCCTACAGCAGAGGTCTTCTGTCTATAAACAGTATGGTTGATTGTCTCCGTAAACATCATACGTACTCTTTGAAGGCAAACTACGGCATGTATGTAGTGGGAAACAAGGGAGAAGAACATTGATACGGATAATCTATCCCGTACTGTTTGAAGAAGCACTGACCGCAAGAGAGTCACCACCAAGGAGACCAAGAAACACAAAGGATATGTCGGAGGTCAATCAGAGTCGAGACTCCGACTCATTATACTCAACTAATTCCGCAATGACCATTTACTCCCTATTCATGAATAGGTCGCCCCTATTTGAAAACGGTCATTCCCCTACAACTTGGCATTCTCCAGCCTCTTTCGCTCGCTTCGGGTGAGACTCTCGATGCCTCGCTCGTTGATTTTATCGAGAATTCTGTTGATCTCCACTTCTGGGTCAGCTGAGGCGACCTTCTTCTTCTCACTCTTCCCTTCACGCAGGCGACGAAATTGGTAGGAGGTATAGCGGTCGATCAACATAATCTCGGGCTTCAACACAATCAACGTCATAAAAATCACCGTGGGAAGAAGCAGAATCAGGAAGGTATCCCAGTGCAGGCGTAGAATATCTGGCTCCAGAATCGCAGCCAAGAGAAGCCCAGTAATGGCTCCACCTAAGTGGGCGTCGTGACCGATATTTCCTAACGCCCGTTTGATACCATAGATTGAGATCAACGTGTAGAGAAAGCAGAAGATGACGGCGTTGATGTGAATTGGAAGGAAGAGCATACCAATCCCAGAATCGGGGTAGAGGAAAGCAAAGGCAAACATCACCCCACTGATTGCACCAGATGCCCCAACAGCCGAGTAGTCACCATGCTGCCGGTGGATGAAGAGTGAGAGCAAACTTCCACCAACGAGACTTCCGAAGTAGAGGAGAAGGTAGGAGTAAAAGGGTAAAGAGGCCTCAACGATTTGCCCAAAGAAGTAGAAGGAGAGTGCGTTGAAACCGAAGTGTACCCAACCGTTGTGAAGAAATCCCGATGTGACAATCCGATAGAACTGCCGGTCGATCAAGATATTGTCAACGCGAAAGAGATATTTCTCGAACGCAAACGAGTTCCTCAACGTGTAGAACGTCGTAGCAAAGAAGGTGAGGATGATGGTGATCGTGACAAGTGAATCCATACGGTTTCAGTAGATCGGTGGTCTCTACAATGTTCTGAGATTAACTCCCGCAGGAACATTCCTTCAATCCTTTGGCAGTCACGTTCCCCATAATGCACCAGTATGCCCTGAACTCGTTGAACGGACTTGAACCTTTACTGACAGGATAGTAGCGGAGGTAGTCGATCTGCATCGCCTGATTGGTGTCGAGATCTCTATAGATTTTTGTGAGTGAGGCAGTGGTAATCTCCTTCTCTTGATAGACATCATTGAAACGATATTCACTGCTCCAAGCTGAAAGATTTCCCTCAGGACTATTAGCAACGTTTGCGTAGTAGACCTTATAGTCCAAGAGCTTACCATCCTTCGGACTATAGTTCACGACTTTGAACCCGGGGTTGTTTGCGTTCACAGGACTTATTGAGGGGAGGTAGAGCATGTAGCTTTGCATAGACGTGCCGGCACTGTCGGGAATAAGTCGGAAGTCATCTCGGTGATAGTGTCCGGCAATGTTGGTAGCGATCACATCAGAATATTTTCGGATAATATCGAGATACTGAGCGTTGAAAGAGGAATCCATATCAAATTTTGGACTATCAACGCATCCTCCTGAATTCAATGACTTCAACGAGTTATAGGTATCAAGTCCGGGTGGAATGTGCTGCACAAACCAAACCTGCTTCCCTTGCGCTCGAACGTTGGCAAGTTCACCTTCAAGCCACGTTAGCAGCTTCTTCCCCGGCTCGTGATTCTCTTGAGGAACAACGTTAGCACAGAAAACACCATGCCTTCCAAGGTTGTATTGCTTCGACATGAAAATCGTGTTCAACACGATGATTTTCAGGTTTGAATCTGTAGGACTCGCAATACTGTAGTACCCACCTTCTCTGAACGTTGCATCAAAACTTGTAGTATCACTACTGTGCAACATCGGCTTCCATAGATTGGCTGTCATCTGAAGGAATGCACTATTTGGCTGCACCATATAATCACCACAATAGGCATCGTTGTTCCCGAGAGCATAGAAGACCGGAACGCCCGGATAGGTCTCCTCGATCATCAACTTCAGGAATGTCATCGTCTTGGCAATGAAGAGATGAACCGACGCTTCGTTCTGCCCGGGATTCGACAGACATTTGCTCTGAAAATCGTGTGCGAGAAGATCACCGGCAATGACAATAAAGTCTGGTTTCGCCGAGACAGCCTTCATTTTCTCCAGTGATGAGCGAAGAAGCGGGTAATTCGCATCTGCACCGTAGGTACTTACTGTGGTAATTGCTGAGCCTTCAAATATCCGCTGCCAATCGGAAGGATCGGCTGCAGCTAACGAATCAAAAAGGGTTGAATCGTAGTATGGATCAAAGTGAATATCGGAGATAGCGAGGAATTCGTTTGCAGAGATAGAATCTACACTTATGCCTTTCCCTTTCTCCTCTCCACTCTCAAACTCTTGATTGCTTCCACAGGAGAGAAGCAAAAGCATTGTCAAGGAAGCGATAGCACAATGTACGCTGTAGTTGTTCTGGACTTTCAAATTTCCTCCGAGTTATTAACACATTTGAAAAATCAGATGCTTAGGGTGTGTTGACAATTAACAATGAGCTGATCTCCCACGATGCAGGATCGCTCCTCTGGAGCTACGCTCTCGTTGCCCGGAGCTTCCGCTCCAGCCTACCAACCGTTCGCCGCGCTGCGGCTCTTCGGTAACGATTCTGTTACGTCGCGGAGCGACCGTCGGTTGGTAGCCTCGTGCGTGAGCGCGAGGAATCCGACAACACCTCTGCTGTGGAGCACCAGCGGTGCGTCCCTTCTGGAAATCGGAATTGTCAACACGCTATAGTCAGCTCCGTCTTTAAAAGGTATACTTCAAAACTGAAGCATCGCCTCACCCCTCTCTACAAACTCTCAACTCTATACACTCTACCCACTTTTACCTCCTACTCTGCCGCTGCCCCCACAAAGATATTCGCCACTTTCTGATCTTTCATTGTGAAGATGATCCCACCGAAAAGTGAGCCAACCACAATTTGCTCTTCGTCGAGTGGATCGCTCTCTGGGTCAATGTCGTCTATGTAAGCAGACTTCACATCTTCGCGCGAGCTTCCAATGCCGATCTTCCGAGCAGTCTTCAGTGTTGACTTGCTGCTGAGTGTGATTCTATCGACCGTTACCTTTTTGTCATCTCCCCTCCACATTCCAACAGTCAAGCCTTTTCCTGGATACTCCCAATCTTGGTGCTCCGCTCCATCTGCATCCCACATCTCGAATGTGGTCTTCTCTGCTGGTTCTCCCAAAGCCTCCACAACTTTTCCTTCACTCATGCCAATATAGATTGGACCGACATTTTCCTCCATAGGTTCTTCGATTTTCCGCTCTTCTCCTTCGGTGCTCTGCATCGCAGTCGTGTCAGCAACTGTAGTGTCAGGCATATTCGCTGTATCCCTCCCCCGCATATCGACACCTGAATCTTGTGGTGGTAGATGATCGGTATCCTGTTGATTTTCTCCACACCCAAAGAAGAGCGTAGCAACAACGGTAAGCAGTGAAAGAAAACGCACCATAGTGAAAGCCTTAAGAGTTTGTGTTCGTGAATGTGTAAACTTGGAAGCAAATGTTTTTAGGGAAAGAAAATCTACGAAGCCCGAGAAGATAGTACAAAGTATGCTCGCCTTACAAGCCTCGCTGAGATATCACCTTCAGCCCCCCTACTCCTACAACTCACTATTGTGTCGAGCGACTTTCTTATTTTTGGTGTTTTGACGCTCAACTATATCAAGATAATCGTATGTCACTGCACAAAAGGCTTTTTGTTCCCCTCGCACTCACAGTTGTTCTTCTCGTTTCATGTGGGAAGAATGGAGAGAAGGAGAATCCCAGCCCCGATCAAACGGAGAGTGATTCTACAACTCACACCCGATTGGGTATTTCTGTTGAGGAGTGGATCGCTGAGAATGGTCCCGATCCATCCACTCCGTGGGGTGTGTCCGAACTCAATCGTGCTATTCAGGTGATTCAATCAATCCGCCGCACGGGAACGCACGGTCTTCCACGCCTTGGAGGGAATGGAAGTGGGAAGGAGGTATTTGCCCGATTGATCTCCGAAGAGAACCTTCAACAACTTACTCCTGATTCCGCCTCTCTTGAAGAGAAGATGGGGCCGTTAGGACAATTCATGACAGTAGAGACGCAGATCTACATGGTCTACGCAGGGGCGATGATGGGGGGTGAAGGTTATACCGATGAGATGATCGAGTTGATGTCATTCCTCCTCACTACTGAATCACACTTCATGAAGGTACTTCAAGCCTATCTCAAGACAGTTACACCTGAGCAGAGAGAAACAGTGTCTTTTAAGACTGGTATGAAACAGGTGCAAGATGGGCTGACTCAATCACTCGAAGGTATTATTACAGTACTCCGCGACAAAGGAGTCTTCAGTCAGGCGCAATTGGAACGGCTGGCAACATCATTCCAAACTCTCGGCCCTGCTTTAATTGCTGGTCTGGATGAGAGTTATCAACAGCAACTCCAGAGCAAAGCAGTGTTAACGCTCGAGGCAACAGATAATGAAAAGATTGGGCAGGCACTTCGTGCAGCCTTTCCGAATATCGAGGCTGCGAAGTAGTCATTGAGACCATCGTCTCCCGGTAATAGAAGAACAGCGGGAGACGATGGAACGACTATCAGCAGGAATCCTCTATCCTCTCTGCCGCGTAATTTTGATTAGCACATTTCCAGCAACGACATAACCAAGCTGCTGCAAAATGAATGAGGCGGATTCGATCTGCATAGTTCTGTTCAACTGGTATGTTCCCTGCCAGTTCTCTCCTGCGTCAGTTGTGTAGAACATTGATCCCATCGTATGACCAAAATCACCTCCGGAATAATTACCGGCTCCAAAGACAATGCCACTCCCATCAGCCCACATTATAATCTCTCGAATCCTTTCTGGAGAATATTGGAGAGTCTTCCACGTAGTTTTTGAATCTTTAGTCGTGACGATATAATTGTCACCTGCTAAGAACCACCCATCACTCGAAACATCCATGGCATACGTGTTCCCAGCTCCCTCTGGACGACTATAGAAATCCCAACTCTTCCCACCATCTGTTGTGTGGAGAATGCTTCCTTTGAGTGGAGTTATGTAGGCTACGTTGGAATCAACAATCGTGATGTCGAGAAAATTTCCTTTGGCTACGGTATACTCCTGTGGTTGCCACGTTTTTCCTCCGTCGTTAGTCCTCAAGATAAACCTCCCACCAACTGCATAGCCGAGTCTCTCATTGGCAAAATCAACTTTCCAAAAATCGATTTGCTTGTCTGGTGTATAGACCTGCCCCCAGGTATCACCCCCATCCTCGGTTCTCAATATTCTGTTTTGCCCAACAACAACCGCAGTCTGATAATCCAAGATTGCAACATCCTTCAGCAATACCCCAGTGGTGCTATCCAAAACTTTCCATGAGATACCTCCATCGGTTGTGCCGACGATCGTGCCGTTGTTCCCTACAATCAGTCCAATCATCTCATCGAGAAAATCAACGCCGTGATAGAGTCCAGCAGGCCTAAGTGGAATATCGATATACTCAAGGTTGTAGATTCCCAAAGCTGCGTCGTCGGGTGAAAGGATTGTCGGCTTGCTTTCACAGCCCAAGAAGAAGAGCGTTGGGATAATGGTGATTAGAAATTTCATAGGACATCGGTAATCAAAACATTCACTGGGAAATTTCGGCCAACTTCCCAGTAGTGACACAAATGGGCTGTACTCATAACAGTGCAATTACCCGAACTGAATCACTTGTTGAAGAACCACTAAGATGTCACTCTGATTCACGATCAGATAATGCAGTCTCCCTCTATCTGCCAAACCATTTTCTGTTTCCACTTTTCTTCAAAACGACCTGCGCAGTGTTGTACCCACTCGCTGCAAAAATTCCTCCCCCCGGATGTGTACTTGCTCCGGTCAGGTAGAGATTCTCGAAGGGTGTGGTGTAGTCGCTCAGTTCTGGTGTTGGTCGGAAGAGGAACATTTGGTCGAACGACATTTCGAGGTGCATCACATTCCCCCGGTGCATTCCGTGGAGTCGCTCAATATCGAGTGGTGTTTGGATGTAGTAGTCGGTGATTGCCCCCTTTAAGTTCGGTGCATATCGGGTGGCAACGTCGATAAGTTTTTCTGCCTCTCGCTCGCGAATGTTATCCCAACTCTCGCCATTCGCAAGTTCGTAGGGATGATACTGACTCCAGATGAAGACCGTATGTTTTCCTTTCGGGGCAAGAGTCTCGTCGATAGCTGAGAAGGTCATTAGTAGACATGCAGGATCGCGACTCGGGATACCCCGAAGGTAGTCGGCATAGGCGTGATCGAGATATTCAGGTGTGGGACAGAGAAGTTGGAGTCCGGTATGGGATGGGTGGGGATTGTCTACGTCAAGTTGTGCTGGGTTATGGGGCATGGCACTGTAGTTTGGTAACTCGTCGCTTGCGCAACGCAATATCATTCCAAAACCATTCCCAATCCGAAGATTATCGATTCTCTTCGCAAGCTCTGTGGGAAGATTCTCCCGACCGATTAGACCGAACATCGTCATAACCACATGGGTGGCAGCTATAACGCCTTTCGCTGCCCCGTATCGTTCCCCACTTTCAAGCTCTACGCCAACAGCACGGTTGTTTTCGATGATGATTCGCTTGATCGGTGCACCGGTAAAGATCGTTCCACCATCCGACTCTAATCGCCTCCCCATCGCCTGAGTCAGCATTCCACTGCCGCCACGTGGTCGCTTGGCTCCACTCTTGTGGATCATCGACTGCCACCCTGCAAAGTCGGCAGTGGCAAGCTCGCTCGGTGGCGGTCCTGACTGTGCGGCAAGCCAGAGCATTGCAGCTTGCATCGGAGTTGACTCGAACGATTCCCGGATGACTTGTCCGTAGCTGCTAAAAATTTTTCTGAGCGTCGACACAACCTCTTTCTTCTTCCCAAACTTCCCACTCACCATTGTCCTGAGAAGATTTCCCGGTGTTGGAGGCTTTAAGAATGCACTGAAGACGCCGTCGTTAATTGCTCCCCAAAACTTCACGAACTCGTAGTAGGCATCAGCATCCTTCTCGCTGATCTTCGCGATTGTTTGGCAGGTCTTATCTACATCGCGATAGAACCCAATCCACTCACCCTCCTCAGTTGGATGCCATCCCCAGGGATCCATCTCGATATAGTCGAGACCAAACTTCTCCAGTTCAAGCTCACGAATTACAGGGGTCATGTGAATCATGATGTGGGCTGAGCCGCCTACGTCCATCTGGTATCCACCGAACATCTCCCGCGTGCAGACTGCGCCACCGATCTCATCTCGCCGCTCAAAAACTGCAACGTTCATCCCAGCCTTCGCTAAGTAGCAGGCTGTAGTTAACCCGTTGTGGCCAGAGCCGATGACGATGATGTCGAATGTGTTTGTCATAGAGAAAGAGTCTGAGAGTCAGGAGTCTGAGAGTCAGGAGTCTGAGAGTCAGGAGTCTGAGAGTCAGGAGTCTGAGAGTCAGGAGTCTGAGAGTCGAGATGGATTTGTGGTGGATATTTGATGTCGTGTGCGTTTGATTTGCTCCTGTTATTTCAGAAAAAATAATCTCTACGATGCTTGGCACAGCCTAAAGAGCTGCAGCTACCACTGCACCAACTCTATACACTCTCAACTCTACGAACTCTATAAACTCTTACTCAACTTCCTCCCACTCTCTCTCATCGTAGATCAGTTTTCGGGCAATCTCTGCCCCTTCTTCGTCAAGTCGGTTTAAGGGTTGAATTTTGGAGGCGTGGACAATGGCCATGTCGAGTCCGGCTTCGACTGCATGGTAGAGAAAAACAGAGTTCAATACTTGGCGTGCTGCGGGATTCAGACCGAAGGAGCAGTTGCTGAGACCGAGAATTGTTTTTGCATCGGGCATGTTTGCTTTGATTTGCCGGATTGCCTCAATCGTCGCACTACCACTATCGCGCAGTTCTTCTTGTCCAGTCCCGAGCGTAAAGGTCAGAGGATCGAAGATCAGATCGCTCTCCCGCATCCCATTCTCCTCCACAACGAAGTCGCGAATGCGGCGTGCAATACCAACCTTTTGCTCCAACGTATAGGCTTGTCCACTCTCGTCAATCGAGAGGGCAATGAGAGCTGCGCCGTAGCGTTTGGCCAGATCAATAATCTGTTGCGCCTTCTCTGTTCCATCCTCGAAGTTAATCGAGTTAATAATGGCTCGCCCCGCATATCGCTTCAACGCAATTTCAATTACGGGTACTTCGGTCGAGTCGATCACTAAAGGTAACTGCACTGTCGTGTTAAAGCGGCGCATCACCTCGTCAGCGTCGTGTCCTTCGTCCCGACCGACGTAGGCAACGCAAACGTCGAGGACGTGCGCCCCCTCCTTCATCTGCTCTTTTGCCATGGCAACCATTCCGTCGTAATTATCTTCGGCAAGCAACCGCTTGAACTTCTTGGAGCCGTTGGCGTTGCACCGTTCACCAACCAGCAGAGGAGCCGGCTCCACCCGCATTGGAACTGATTGGTAGATCGAAGAGACTGATGGAACGAACTCTGGATTCCGCTCGGCACGTGCGGTAGTGTCAATCAACGTGCGCAGCCGTGAGATGTGGGCAGGAGTTGTACCGCAGCAACCTCCAATCACTCCAACCCCAAATTCCCCAACGAACTTCTTCATCCACTTCTCCATCTCCTCTGGGGTGAGATGGTAGTGAGGGACGCCCCCAACGTTCTCCGGGATACCGGCGTTTGGCATCACGAAGATTGGCTTAGGAGAGTTCGCACTCAAGTACATAATGTGCTCTTCCATCTCCTTCGGACCGGTAGCACAGTTGAGTCCAAAGACCGAAATAATATCGTATGGCTCGAATGTTGTAAGTGCTGCGGCAATTTCTGTTCCCATCAACATCGTTCCTATCATCTCAATCGTCACCGAAACGATTACGGGAAGCCGCACACCTTTCTCTTCAAATGCCCTCATTGTTGCAGCCAGTGCTGTCTTCACTTGCAACGGATCCTGACAAGTTTCGATGCAGAGGAGGTCGGCGCCACCGTCAATCAGGCCGCAGATGTGATCGTAGTAGGAGGCCTCCATATCGTCGAAGGAGATATGTTCTAACGACGGAAGTTTCGTTGTAGGACCGATGGATCCAGCAACGAAGCGAGGCCACTCTTCGGTAGAATATTCGTTGGCACAGGCGCGGGCAATTTCAGTTGAGAGACGACTCAGTTCGTATGCTCTGTCGGCAATGTTGTACTCCCCTAAAACAATAGAGGTCGCTCCAAAAGAATTGGTCTCAATAATGTCGGCGCCAGCCTGAAGGAACTCGTAGTGAACCTTGCGAACAGCATCGGGGTTGGAGATGCAGAGATATTCGTTGCACCCCTCAAGTTCCTCGCCACCAAAATCCTCAGCAGAAAGATTCTGGTTCTGCAGTGAGGTTCCAGTAGCACCATCGAAGAGGAGAACACGACGCTGGAGTTGTTTGATGAAGGAATTCAAAATTCAAAAGTAAAAATTCAAAAAAAATCGAACGGAAATCCGAACCTGTCACTCTAACTGAATTTAGGACGTGTGGTTTGGATGATCCGATAAGATACAAACTCCTCAGCCTAATCCGGTATCTGCTAATTTCTTGAAAGAACTTCCCGTATTATCCCAGAATCACCCCTGCTTCAAGCTCGACTTCCTTATCTCATTTTGAACTTTGAATTTTTACTTTTGAATTCCTTTCCCGCTGTTTTCATTTTGAATTTTGAATTCCTCCTCCTTTCTTGGTTGGAATCCGTAGATTTGAGACTTGTTTTTTCGAGCTACTCAATCAGAATGATACCAGAATGATTAACACAACTGATCGGTCGGACACTATTTTGGTGGTTGTTGACGTGCAGGAACGGATGATGCCTGCAATCAGGAAGAGTGAGCAGGTAATCGACAATATCGGACGGCTAATCCGAGGGTGTCAAGAACTGAGAGTACCCGTATTGGTCACAGAGCAATACCCCAAGGGATTGGGAGCAACTGTAGCAGAACTGCGAGAAATTCTTGGAGATGCCTACAACCCACTTGAGAAAAACACATTTTCTGCAGCAAAAGATCACGGATTCATGCAGGCATTCGAGTCATCGGGAAGGCATCAGATACTGATCTGCGGTGTTGAAACCCACGTCTGCGTCTATCAGACGGCACGGGATCTCCACAATTTAGGCTGGACAGTCGAAGTCGTCGCCGACGCTGTCGCCTCACGTGTTCGACGCAATCGTGACATTGCACTAACCCGAATGGAGCACCACGGAATTGACTTCACGACGGTAGAGATGGCTCTCTTCGACATGATGGAGTCGGCAGAAATTCCAGAATTCAAGGCAATCTCTGCCATCGTCAAGTAATCACGCCAGAAGAGCACTCTCCCCTTTTTTGAATTTTTCATTTTGAATTTTGAATTGAACTAATGAATCCAAAGATCATTGGATATATCCTTATCGCCCTCACTGTAGGTGGTTTAGTCATGCTGGGTTTGCAGTGGTGGATTGCCGGGGGCATCATTACAGTTCTCGGCGGTGTTCTCCTCTTTTTCTGGTGGAGACTCTACCAAATTCTTCGCATCTCGGAAGCACTCTCGAAGGAAGATTTTGAGGGAGCAAAGGAGATGATGGCGAAGATTAAGAACCCAGAGAAACTCAACGATTATTCCCGAACATACTACAACTTCTTCCGGGGAGTGATTGACATTCGAGAGAATCGTTTTAAGGAAGCTGAGCAAGCATTCAAAACTGCTTTGGAGATTAACCGCTTCCGGGCAGCAGACGAAAAGGCAACGTCACATTTGATGTTAGGCCAACTCTTACTTCGCAAGCGCAACCGCATGGGGGCAACCCGTCACCTACAGGAAGCGAAAAGCCTGACAACCAACAAACAAATCCACGAACAGATTCGGACGTTGGCAAAGCAGGCGAGAATAAAAGTATAAGCGCGAGTTTGTAGAGTTAGGAGTTCTTAGAGTTTATAGAGTAAAGGATATGCGAACTCTACAAACTCTATACACTCTCAACTCTATGAACTCTACTCACTTTTATCGTACATTTGCACCCCTGAATTTTTGCCGGGCGATTGGCACAGTTGGTTAGCGCGCCTCGTTCACATCGAGGAGGTCACTGGTTCGAGTCCAGTATCGCCCACTTCACGGAGCACTCTGTCGGCAATATGCTGGTAGAGTGTTTTCTGTTTAGGGCTGATGTTGACGAGACTTCGATCTCTCTGAAGCAGACTTTGCTCCTCACCTCGACAACGTATCTGCAAGCTCGCACGCACTCTTCACACAGTCGGGAACTGAGACTCCCCCACGATAGCTACCAAGTAGGTGAAGTCCGGGGAGACTCTTCTCTCCCTCTTCAAGTCCTGCCAAGATGCGATCATAGCCAACGATATACTGCGGAATTGCCGTTGGCCACCGGGTCACTTCCGCCATCTCCGGTGCTTTACTAATCGAGAGGATGTTCGCGGCTTCCCCCTGCGCTAACGCTACCAACGCTTCTGAGCTTTGCTCGGCAAGATCGGGTTGACGCATACCACCAATGAAAAGGGTTAAGAGAGCTTTCCCCTCTGGCACTCGTGAGGGGAAGATCGTAGAAGAGAAGATAATCCCGAGCACTCCCCGCTCTTCTTCTCCGGGAACAAGCAAACCAAATCCATCCAGTGGATGGGCAATTGCAGAACGATCGTAGAGGAGGTAGACCAGTGCAACTGGAGCGTAGGGGATCTGGCGCAACGTTTCGGAGAGCTTCTTACCGACTGGTTCAATCAACTCAGCCGCTACCGGAGCGTTTACCGCAAGCACTACCTTCTCAGCCCGGACAACTTCAATTCCCCCCTCCTGAACAGCAACAACTCGCCACCCATCTTCAGTTCTCTCAAGTGGTTTTACATCTGCACCGCAGATGATTTTCTCTCCCCACTTCCGCTCCACCGCGTCAGGGATCGCCTGAAGTCCACCCCGGAACGAGAATATATTCCGCTTCCTTCGAGGTTCGCCACTTCTCTTCCTCTCCTTCCCTCTTCGCATCATCCCCTTGAGAATACTCCCATCTGAACGTTCCAGTTCTGCTAAAAGAGGGAACGTGTGACGCAACGAAAGTTCTTTTGGATCACCCGCATAGATTCCAGAGACCAGTGGGTCGACAGCGTAGGTTAGCGATTCGCGACCGAAGTGGCGTTCAACAAATGAGGCGATGCTCTCATCCCGATCACCCTGAACGTTCGGTTTGCTAAACCACTCCCGCATAAGCCGGAGCTTTCCCTTAAGGGAGATGAGAGGTGTTTCAATAAAACTACGAGGATTGGAGGGGACAGCAATTAACGCTCCACTTCTGAGAACAAATCTGTGGTGAGCTGCTGAGTCGGTAGCAATCATCTGATCGGACAGCCCCAACTCTTCAATGATGCTCTGCAAGTACTCGTTCCCGGTCTGAAGCGTGTTTGGACCTCGCTCGATCAGTGCGCCGGCAAATCTGTTGGTACGAATAACTCCTCCTAAACGATCCCCCTGTTCCAGAAGAAGAACATCTGCCCCCGTCGACGCAAGCCTGTGAAGGAGGATCGCTCCACTTATCCCCCCACCGACAACTACATATTGAACGTGTCTCATAGAATTATTGGCTTGGTGTATCTTGAGAAAGATACTTTGGAAACTTGGGATTGTAGATTTCGGATTGTGGGTTTAGGCAGATAGATATTTTATGCTATCTGATTTCAGATATTCGGAAGTGGATTGTTTAACGACTAGTTCAAACGACTTCTCAAATCTGCAATCCAGAGTCGCAAATCCGAAATCTCGAGCACATGCTGACAGCTACACCATCTGACTTTTATCGCCGCATTCTCGCCCGGTATTTCCGTAGGAGGGGGAAGAAGATGTTGTCTGGAGTGTTCGTACATGGTCTGGAACACCTTGCCGACTGGAACCGCGAACATTCTCATGAGGTTCCCTTGATTCTTGTGGCAAACCATTCCTCGTGGTGGGATGCGGTGATGCCGATACTCATCTCCCTCGACAGACTCAACCACGACGCATACGGAGTGATGGAAGAACGTCAACTGCGTCGCTATAGATTCTTCCGAAAACTCGGCATGTTCTCGATTGATCGGGATAACGGACGTTCTGCCTATCGTTCTCTCGAGTATGCCGCCGATCTGCTGCGCGACACTAATCGCGTTCTCTGGTTCTTTCCGCAGGGAATGATTCTGCCGAACGATCAACGTCCGATTCAATCATTTTCTGGCACAGCACACCTCGTACAGATGATTGGCCGTTGCGAGGTTGCCTCGATTGCCTTTCGCTACGAACTCCTCCACCACGAGCACCCAACCGCTTTCGCGAAAATATCGCCGCCGATCAGCTTCAACGGGAATGAGAAATTGAGCAAAGCTGACTTAAACGAACAGCTCACTCAGATGCTAACAGAAGCGGTAAACCAACTTCGCGACAATGTGGTGGCAGAAGAGCTTGATGGATATGAAATGATCTTGGAGGGAAGGAAATCGATAGATGTGAAATGGGATGAAGTGCGAGGGAATTCAAAAGGCAAAATTCAAAAAAAGGGAAGATGAGAATGGGGTAATAAAACTTGGCATTTAAAACGGTTATTGGACGATTCTTCTTTCACCATCAACTCCTCTTCTATACCCCCTCACTCTCACTTTTTGAATTTTTACTTTTGAATTTTGAATTCTTCTTCCCACAGCCCCCCCTATCCACCACGCGGCCCCGTCCGTTTGACCGGAGTCATACCGGACGGGAACCGCATAGTGAAGGAGAATCCACTAAACCACGAGCATCACGTTGTGCTCGTGATGCTACCTGAGCAACAACAGAGCAGTCGATTCCGTTACACCCTCTCCTCGTTCTCCATTAAGGGTAACCCGCAAGATATACCTCCCATCAGGAGCTTTTTCACCAGTTGAGTTCTCTCCACTCCACTCTACCAGATGGCTTCCGGCTGGAAGTGCTCCATCCTGTAGCAGAGCAACTCTTCGACCAGTGAGATCAAAAATTTCTGCCCGAACTTCTGTCCGTTCCCCAACTACTACCTCTGCTCGACAGACAGAGTGGAAAGGATTTGGTCCGATTAACTGAAGGTGTCGGTTCCTCCCAGCAAGCCTCTCTCCAGCCACACCACTCGCTTCTGGCTGCACTTCGATGTTATCAATCGTCCAGCCCCAAGCAACAGCGGCTGGGTCGGACTCCAGACGCCAGCGAAGGAAAATCAGGTCGCCCGGAGCAAACGAGTCGAGCAGATTCACTCTCCGCTTGACGTACATCGACTCGTTCCCCGGCGTAGTCGAGCTCCCATTCCCCTGCAGCCCACTCTGGAAAGCTGCCGACCACGACGACTGATCACGCGAGTCGTAACCGAGAACCAACGGAACCCAGGTGCAGCCATCTTTTGTCCCCTCCACAATGCAGTAGTCGAAGAAGTTTGCGTTCGGCCACGTTCCAACCCCCTCTTCCACCAACACCACTTCGTCGAAACTTACCACTGCCTTTGCCGGGTCGGCATCAACGCGCACCGGATAGCGGAGTAGTGCGATAATCTGCGAAGAGACTGGATATGGGTGGGCTGTGTGGAGTGCGCCATTGCTGAAGCCTGCCGGTTGTGCAGAACTAAAACCTGCCATAGCAAAGTCAACCGTATCTTCCGGTTGCGAAAAATCGGCAGCAAAGGTAGTGCGTGGAGTAGTTGGGAATCCGAGTACCTGCTTCGGAGCGGTTGTAAACTGTCGCCCACCTTTCCACGCAGCTATGTTCACTGTGTAGAGACGATATGTAGATGCAGGGTAGGTAACTGTCATTTTTTGCGGATCTGCATTCTGATCAAAACGCTCAACTACCTGTCCATCGACAGTCACGTTGGCCGAATCATAGCTGGAAGGAAGATCAACCATTACATCGATAACTCCCTGAGGTGTTAACGATAGCTTTTCCAGTCGTGGAATCAGTGTTACCACGGGTGGTCGATAGTTCGCAAGCTGCGGTAAGTCTACCGTCCAGATACCACGCCCATAGGTAGCTGTTACTATCTGTCCGTCAACAATCTTCATTTCGAACGCTGTCACGCGGGGGAAACCATTGTCGGCATAGACCCACGTTGCTCCCCCATCATTTGTTTCGAAGAGACCGATCTCGGTTCCAGCCCACATCACGTCGGTATTGTAGGGCATTACTAAGAGACTAAACACTCCTACGTCAGGGAAGCCTCTGTTGCTGGTTCCACTTCCGCCAGCAAAGCCAGAAATATCCTCCCAACTCTCTCCCAAATTTGTTGTCCGCAAAATCTTCGGAGCGCCCGGAGTGGCGAAGAGGAGGTAGGCTGTCTTCGGATCGGTTGGATGCGTTGCAATGCCCGAAGCCTCGGTAAGTCCTGATGGAAGGTTCGCTGTAAGGTTCGTGTAGCTCAACCCACCATCCCGCGAGACGTGAACGCCCCCCGGTGTTCCGGTAACGCGATCATTTGTCAGTATCGATGATACCCAGACCGTGTATGGGTCGGCAATCGAAGCCTCGATGTTTGAGAAAGGACGGTAACCAATCCAGTTCTGTGGCAGGGGAAGAACTTGCCACGTCAACCCGAAGTCATCTGAACGCCCAACTCCGCCGGGACCGAGTGTGTATACCATGTTTGGATCGGCCTTGCTGTTTGCCATCTTGGTGATGAATTGTCCACTGCTGATCTTCGCCGCCGGTATTAAGGTCCAGAGTTGTCCACCGTTATTACTCCGCAACAGGTTGCCATATTGCTGCGTGACAAGCATCAGGTTCGGATCGTGATAGTGCCAAACTGCCTCGCAACCATCCCCACCAGCGGCAAAGTTCCACGGTGTGAACTGATCTGGGTTTGTAGGTGAAAACCACGAATTATTATCCTGCATCCCACCGATATAGGCATTCTCTCCCGGCTTCTTATCTACACCGTAGAACTGCGATGTCTGCATTCCCCCGGCACTCTGTCTCCACGTTACTCCAGCATCAGTGGAAAGAGCCACTCCACCATCGTTTGCGTCGACAATACGGTATGTTTTCGCCGACGCATCTACCGGTATCGTCACTAAGAAGTGGTGGTCGGCATGAACCACTGGAATGCCTTGCTGATTTACGGTCCACCAAGTGAGAGGAACTGTCGTTCGCGTATTCGTGGCGGGGTCAACCGTTATCTTGTAGATGTTAACACCTCCAACAATTACTTCGTTCTCGTCGTATGGACTTATAGTAATTGTATTATCGAACCAGCCTGCTGAATAAGCAACTGCACCTGAAGCACCATTTGCGTTGAACCAGTTCGGATCGCCTCCGTTGTCGTTTACTAAAGTCCAATTTGCCCCAGCATCGGTAGACATGAAAAGGTCGGCGACACCACTCGGACGTTCTACAGCACCATACACCCGATTCGGGTCAGTCGGTGAAACAGCAAGCTCTGTTCGAACACTAATTCCCCCTAACCCTGTCCACCCACCTGCGGGTGTCCCAATATCTGAAGGGAGAGCGAAGTTGTTGGCGGAGATACTCCAAGTTTTTCCAGCATCAGTAGACTTCAAGACGCCAACCTCGTTGACGGCTGCATACTGCACGTTGAAGTTTCCGGGTGTGGCAATGATCTGTTGAATCCGGTTGTCGGTGTTTGCCGGGAGAACACCAACTGGATTGAAGACTTGACTCCAAGAAGAACCACCATCAGTAGAACGGAAGATTCCCGATTTTTTTGAAGGGTCACCTTGGTTTGCAAAAAGGTGAGAAAAGCTATTGTTCGAACAGAGGAGAACAATGTTTTCATCGCTTGGATCGACGATAAGTCGATTGATTGCTCCGAGCACCTGTCCCTGAGCCGTACTCTGTAGCTGGAACCAACTCTCCCCCCTATCTGTCGACTTCCAGACACCACTGCCAGTAATGTCTGCAACGCGACCATAGCCCATACCAGTTCCGACGTAGATAACGTTTGGATTTGACTCAGCGATTGCGATTGTCATTGCCGTATATGTTATCATCTCGGGTGATTTGTCCTGCCACGTTCCGCCAGCATCTGTGGTTTTCCAGACTCCCCCGCCGACAGTTGCCACGAACCAGGTGTTTCCCGAGGGGTCACTCGGATCGAGTGCAATTGCACGAGAACGTCCGCTGACATTGCCGGGACCACGCTGAACCCAGGGGAGTTTTTCTCCAGCTAAGGCAGCCTTCCCTTTCAGTTCTTGTCTCCGAGCAATTGCCTTCTTCAGTTCTACGTCGCGATACCCAACGTCGTAAGTCCCTCCATTAAGAGTTGTTTTCAACTCTGCCATCCCCTCCAGAAAAGCAGAAGGGTCTTCCTCCGCCCCATTGCCAGCAGCTTTCGAGCGAACTTTGGATAGTGTTCTGCGCAGTTCCGCAGCTTCGGGAGAATTGGGGTCGACCGAGGCTAATCGCCGCAGGATCTCGATTTGTGTCTCTTCGGGAGTGATAATCCCCGTACGCTCAGGATGATTATCCGAGAGAGTACCAATCAGAATAGCAGTAGAAAGACCGAGAAGAAGTAATTTTCCCACGTGTCGGGAAGCAGGTAACAGTCGCTTCATGAAATGTGTGCTCCTTCCGGGACCTAATCCTCCCGGAACAATGTGATGTAGTAGAGATATCTCGGCGGGAACCGACATCACGGAAAGTAGCAGGGGAATGTACACAAAAGGGAGGGAAGAGGTTACACGAGACAGAACGAGGTAGTTATCTACTGATAATTTTTGAGAATTGAACTACGGTTCTCTGATCTTGTGTGAACGGTTGATACTCCCCGATGTCCCTCACTTTTGCGCAAGATGTGATAGATGCTATTTCCTTACCTTCTTCGAGTCTCGGCAGGAAAGTATCGCCCTCAACCGTTCGTATATGCTCAGACATTTCCCTACTCGGGCACAAATTCTTCCCTTTATTTGTTACACCTCTACCCGTATCATTGCGGAAAGATTCGGCGTAGGCCACATCCTTTCGAGTCGGAAAATACCCTGCTAAGGCAAGCGTCTTTCAGGCAGCTTTCTGAAAACGAAGCACTCGTGCAACTGAAGTCAACGAACATCAATGAATAGATATCAATTCGGTAGCCCTTCTCAAGGCTTGCAGTTCTTTCCACCAGTCATTAAGTGGTTGTTGGGAATCAACATCATCGTTTTCGCGTTAGATAAACTTATTCTACCCGGAATGGTTCCCGCCATCTCTGTATACGGATATGATTATTCTCCCCTCACCTACTACGGTGCACTCTGGCCTGTTGGAAGTGAACAATTCATGCCGTGGCAATACCTCACCACAATGTTTTTGCACGGTGATGTTTTCCACATTCTTCTCAACATGTTTATCCTTTGGATGTTTGGCCTTGAGATTGCAAACATCTGGGGAACAAAACGCTTCTTAGTATTCTATATTCTTAGCGGCTTGGGTGCAAGCTTCCTCCACACTGCTATCGGGGCAATGCAGGGAAATCTTGCACCTGCTGTGGGTGCATCGGGAGCAATCGCGGGAGTTGTAATTGCTTTTGCCGTCATGTTTCCAAATCGCCTGATTCTCCTCTTCTTCTTCTTCCCGATGAAAGCAAAGTGGGCAGCAGTTCTCTACGTTGTCTACGAACTCTATCAAGGCGTTTCCTACCCGAACGATGGAATTGCGCACTTCGCACACTTGGGAGGGGTAGTTATGGGATTGCTTCTGTTAAAGACCGGACTCTTGACAACAATCACGAATAAATTACCGGGGCAAAAATCACAGGGGAGCTTCTCCTATACTCCCCCCCCTAAGCCGACAACCGTTTCACGTGCCGACCAACGCCAGTCAGCACAGATTATTGACGCACGATTCCGAGATATCCCAGCACCGACTCCACGACACCAGCCAATCTCGATGGACTTCGGGGAGAACCAAGAGCGGATCGACGGAATTTTGGATAAAATTTCACAACATGGCTACCAGAGTCTGACAGATGAAGAACGAGCGTTGCTGATGGAGGCAAGCAAGTCAATGAAGAATTAAAAATTCAAAAGGCAAAATTCAAAATGGAGGAAGGAGAAGAATTCAAAAGGCAAAATTCAAAATGAGAGCAGTGGTGGGTTCGATGTGTGGATGTGTGAGCCAAGGGAAGCCTCAAACTCCACGCTTATTGATGAAACATCCTCACATGCTCTTGAAGCCTCAAGCAGTATTTTTGAATTTTGAATTCACTCTCGCTGCGCACCCTGAAGAGGTACGCCTACCAGTTCCCTTTTGAATTTTTACTTTTGAATTTTGAATTGAACACCTTTTGCGTTTTAGAATTTTTACTTTTGAATTTTGAATTGATTCCATGAATCTTGACGTTCTCAACACAAACGGAGCCAACGGCTCAACTGCAAATGGAGCCGACGACCACCAACCAATGATCGTTGCCCCCTTCAGACGGCGGAAGACCCGGCAGGTAATGATCGGGAATATCCCGGTTGGAGGGAATGCCCCAATCTCGGTGCAGACGATGACCAAGACGAAGACTGCCGACGTTGAGGCGACGGTGGCGCAGATCAATCGGTGCGAGGAGGCTGGCGTTGACATTGTTCGGGTTACCGTCAACGACAAGCACGCGGCTGAGGCTATCGGCGAGATTGTCAAAGGTGTCAACGTTCCGATTGTCAGCGACATCCACTTCAACCACGTATTCGCGCTGAAGGCTATCGAGGGGGGGGTAGCGAAGGTTCGCATCAATCCGGGAAATATCGGGAAGGTGGAACGAATCCACGAGGTGCTCGGCGCAGCAAAGGATCGTGGAATACCGATTCGCATTGGAGTGAACTCAGGCTCGCTCGAAAAAGATATTCTCGAGAAGCATGGCTACCCAACTGCCGAAGCCCTCTTCGAGAGCGCAATGCGTCACGCAGAAATTTGCGAGAGTGTCAACTTTCAAGATGTCATCATCTCCGTAAAGTCAACCGACGTTCGCCTGATGATTGAAGCCTACAGGTTGATTGCCGAGCGAACCGACTACCCACTCCACCTCGGCGTTACCGAAGCGGGAACTCCACGGGTTGGCACAATTAAGTCGGCAGTTGGCATCGGCACACTTCTCTCGGAAGGAATTGGAGATACGATTCGGGTCTCCCTCACCGATGAACCAGAGAAAGAGGTAGAAGTTGGGAAAGAAATTCTTCGCTCTCTTGGTCTCGCCTCACGCAGTGTTGAGATTATCGCCTGCCCAACCTGCGGACGTTTGGAGATTGACCTCTTCAACGTCACACGTCAGCTTGAGGATGCACTGAAAGGGATTAAGAAGCCTGTGAAAATTGCACTGCTCGGCTGTGTAGTGAACGGACCGGGTGAGGCTTCCGAGGCAGACATTGGCATCGCTGCCGGAAAGGGAGTCGGCATCCTCTACCGCAAGGGTGAAGTTGTCCGCCGTATCAAGGAAGAAGAGATCGTGCAGACGATTTTGGAGGAGGTAGAGAAATTCCAACCGGAAGAAACAGCTCACCACTAAACATCGCGAAGATTCTGTGGAGAGGGGAGCGAGTTGTCAAAACTCGCTCCCCTCTCTTTTTTGCACTTCTCTCTCCCCTACTTCCCTACTCTCTCCCCACCTTCTCCTTCTACAGCCTACGCGCAGCCCTGAACGCCTTCGTGTACGTTGATGGAGTGGTCACACCATTCTTTGTGAAATATCTATCCAAGAGTGAGACTCCTGCGTAATCTCCCATTGTTGGACCGTTTATCTTCTTGCGGCTCGAGATAAAGCGACGGTAACCATCGTCGTCTATGCCGATATACATTCCCACGTGGTCAATTCTGCTGCCGTCAGTTCCTGAGGTGTCAGCATCGAAGAAAACGAGGTCGCCAATCTGAAGTCCGGCAAAGTTTGTCGCTTGCGATCCAGAGTTAGCGATAATAACCGTCCCAACACCATCCTCAAAGATCTCATACGATTTGCGGGGCATTCCAACGAAGGAAGAGGTCGTCTCATGTTTTAGTGGAACGCGGTCACTATACCGATAGCCGGACATGCTGTGCCGATAGCCCCAGATCATCCGCATAAATCCAGAACAATCGAGTGATCCTATTTGATCGGACTCCGCATTGTCGGTATAGTTATCGTAGGAGTAATTCCAGGCAAGGCCGAGATAGTCGTTGAAGTCCGATCCCTCAAGCCGTTTGGTACTGTCGTTCGGATCGAGTGGGCCGTAGTCAGCATCACCAGCAATGCGCAGATTGTTGGCATAGATATCCGAAGCTCCATCGATATAGTCCATTGCTATGGAGAGTATGTCGGGTCTCTCCAGATTGTTCGCACTCAACGCATCCTTTAACCACTTCAGGTCAACAGAATCAGCAAAGGGTGCAGGAAGCGTTCGCACCCATGTCGAGTGGGCAACTGACGCATCGTAGAGCTTATTGTCGATCGTTACGGTCTCGCTAAAGGTCCGAGAAGGTCCGCTGAGAATCACGGTGTACGATCCCTCAGTGAAGGTGGCAACCCAAACTCTATTTTTCATCACCTCGATGCGTGTAGGATTCGAAAGTGTTCTATAAGTATAGGTGTCAGGCTGCACTCGCTTTGAACTTGCATCTGTGGTAGTGTACCCAGTTACTCCACTCTCCTCACAGCTTGATATACCAATTGATAGAATTGCCATGAGTGCAATGAGGCTAAAATTGATTCGAGCCGCGGTCATGTTGATGTTCTTCTGATTCATTCCTCTGTTTGTTAGCTATTGTTGTAATAGTGTTATGGTGTTCCTCAACTCTTTTCGTGGAACTGCACATCAATGTAGCGGCTGACGATTACATTTTCGCCTCGGGCTAATTACAGTTTTGCGAAAGTGCAACATCGAATCTTTCTTACTTTGATTCTTGCTCAACAACTATCAGATTTCACTTGCTATGAAAACGCTCTACATCTCACTTCTCCTCTCCCTCTTCGCATACACGCTCTATGCACAAGGAGAGTGGATTCCATCGGGCAGCACATTCTCGCGCCCAAGAACACTCACCACGGCAGGTCAACTTGGTGCTATTCAAAAAGGAGTTGGGGTAGAACCATTCGCCCCTCTCTACTCTGCACTCTGGAACGAGGTACAGAATACTAAGCCTCCCAGCGGGAACAGCACGAGCAGCGAGCGACGTGAGCGTGCGAGGATTGCGAAGAACGCTGCCTTTATTCTCCTGATGAACAGAAAAATGTCAGGTATCACAACTTCACCTCTAAGTGCTGAGGATCGGAATACGATTACTACCACTCTCTTTCCTCTCCTTCGCGACCTTAACCCGGAGGTGGAGAGCGCATTGAACTATACGGAGTGGCAGTGGCGTTCAAAGGAGTTGATCGACTATCTCTGCGCATACGATATGGCCTTAGGTGCTGGAGTGTCAGAAGATTCCCTTGCTACCGCGCGCGAGCAACTCCAAACCTTTGCTGGGAATCTCTACCGCGAGGCAACCTTCTCTGTTGCCGGGATCTCCTTCTTCACGACTATCAAGAACAACCACGCCCTGATGACCGCGGCTGCGCTCGGGATGGCCGCCGTTGTCATGAACGATGCGGGAAGCAACGACCCAAACCGACAGCCAACAAACTGGATCAACACAGCTCTCTGGAATATCGACAACCTTCTCTGGAGAGATGAGGGACGGCGGTTATCGGAACCGGGAGTGATAGCAGGATATGCCGAAGGACCACACTATCTCCGCTACGCTTCACTCAACTTACTCCCCTTCTTCCGATCACTTGGGAACGTACTCACCACCGAGGATTTAGTAGTTGAGTACAACGGTTCCTCGTCGGTCATTCCGAACCCCGCCTATGATCCGAACTACGACCTCCTCTGGAAGTGGATTGCCAACATCCGTATGTTAGATGGCCTCCTCCCCCCGATTGAAGACACATTCGTAAACGAAGGCTTTCCCGAACTTGCGTTGACCGGGAAGCGAGAGTTTGTCTGGCCAATCTCCGCTACCAGAACTACGTTAGCAAACGAACTCCGTTCGACAGTTGACATGCGGGCAAACTTCATTGCTGCTGGAATAATACCTCGAGAGCAATTCTTTCTGAGGCAACTCTACGCAATGCCTGAGAGTGGCAACCTGATCTTTAGGTACTCTGGAAACCCCAGCTTCTACTTTCACATGCTCGGCGAACATGGAGTCGCTCGGGAATCAGGTGGGGGACACAACCAAGCAGATGCTACAAGTTTTATGATTGCCCTTGGAACTGAAGTGATGGCACTCGACCCCGGCTACGTGCAGTACGACCGCCGTGAAGAAGTTGGAAAAGCAGCAAACCACAACATGATTCTTGTCGATGGTGACGGGCCAGAAATCGGAACGCCTGGAGCGGCAAACGATGCCAACGCCTACATCGGCGACACATTTAGTCTCGACTATTGGCTGAGTTTCGGATCGGTGAGAACTGCTTATCGGGGTGCTCAAATTCAGCGAGATGCAATTCTACTCACCGGAAATGTTGTGCTGGCCGACTTCGTGACATCAGAGGATGAACACGATTATACTTGGCAGCTTCACGGGAATGGCCGTGCTGGTGGAGATGAAACATCTGGAACGTTCAACGAAAATTTTGGCGAACGTGAGGGGAATTGGGAGCGCAATGGTTTTGCTTTGACAACGCACGTGGTAGCGAGCGACGGTTCGGAAGATTATCGGGCCGAGAGTGGAGTACACGAAGTAGACTATGACAAGACAGGAGAGCATACGGTGATGCGACTCGGAAGCCGAGGGAAGAATCGTCAGTTCCTCTCGGCAATTATTCCAGCGTTAATATCGAACGACCTTGACATCGAATCGAATGTAGCGAGTGGTGGAACAACAATGATTATCCGGCGCCCCGACCACACAGTGGTCACTGCGGCAGCCGACACAACGTTTCGCACGGTCTCCCCAATTGAGACAGATTTGCCGGGCGAGATTAGAACCGATGCGCAACTTGCCCTCCTATCGACAGATATTTTTTCTGATAATCATAGCCTCATGTTTATGCGGAATGGCACATCATTGAGCTATAACAATCGAGAGATTCTTTCGAGCACAACTCGTACTGATCTGGCAGTAGTTCAAACTTCTACTGGATACATTGGCTACTGCAAAGACTCAGGAATGATCTTCCTCGGAGTCGACTACCTACCAGACGACGTGCAGGGAGAGAGTGTCACCTCGTGGACGATACTCTGGGCAACGGGGAGGATCGCTATCAACTTGGAGAGGGGGGGATATTTCTCACTTGTGCAGGGACTATCGGTTGATGAGAGTGATGCTTCAAAGGTGGACGAAGAGATCAGATCGATACGACAGACTGACGATCATCTTCTGGTTGAGACAACAGAACATGTTGGGAAGAATTTCTCACTACGTCTGCACGACATCGTTGGAAGAGAGATTGTGTCGGCAAATAACGATTGGCGTATCCCGACAGAAGGATTACCCGATGGAGTCTACCTTATTTCTCTCTATTCCGAAGGAGTACTGCTCGACTCACGAAAGTATCTGTTTGCTCGATGATATTGTACACGGATTGGGCGGATGAACACAGATCAAGGCTGATCTTTATCCTTGAATATCTCGTCCGATCCGTATCATCCGTGTACTATCTTTGGCTTTGTCGCTCAGCACTTCCTATCTGATTCTGGGTGAGGGAATCCCCCTTTATCCTCTTCAGGATCCCGAGGCTTCAGACAGACAAAATCTTTCTCAATCAAGAGAGAGATCGTCTCACCCCCACCTACTTCAACTTCGGCAGAGAAACCAACTTCGGCAGAGTCATACCAGCCACTACCGAGAGAGGCAGGCATAAGCAGAGTGATGTTTCCCAACTCGTAGTGAATGCCAAAGCTCGATTGCGAGGCCGTCAACTCAATGCCATAAGAAAAGAGCATCCCCTCACCCAATCCAAATCGAAGCTCATCCCTAAGACTTCCATTCTCAGCAAGCCTTTGAACTTCATCTTGAGCTAAGCGAATGCGCAATGTGTTTGACCGAATGCGAAGTTTCATGAGTTCAATTCAAAATTCTCAATAAAAAATTCAAAAAAGAGAATGGAGGATGTACTTCTTCAGGATGGGCAACCAGCAAACTGGAATCCATTCAAAAGGCAAAATGCCAGAAATAGAGTTTGTGGATAACAGAATTAAGGTTCAGGAGAGACTTTGCTTTGCTCCTAACTATCCGCTAACTGTACACCATCTCCCTTTTTGAATTTTGCCTTTTGAATTTTGAATTCCCTCAAAGCCCTGCCCTCACCATCAGATAGCCCCACCATCCGGTATCTCCTCCAACAACTCCCTTCATCAGATTATCTGCTAAGAAGAGGGAAGCCCCAAGCGTAAAGGTTACTAAGCTTGGATTCCCTTCAGTCTTGTAAGCGTAGTTGAACGTAGCGTCGATCTCCTTACCGAGAGCATTCTCTCCGGCTACATCAACTGCGGTTGTGAAGAGATGGCCATCGAGAGCGATTGAAGCATTGTCTGAGACTTTCAGCCAACTGGTCAGACCAATATCTTGAAGCCCTGCCGACCCACTATTCCCGGGAAAGAAATCCATGTATCCATAGAACTTGTGATTCGTTGCGAAGAGAGTATTGAACGTTTGGAGTTGATCGTCGGTTGGGTCATCATCTCCTGAGAGCATCGTGTAGAGTCCACCAACTTTAAAGGACTTCTGGGCGTAGAGCACTTTGCCGGCAATCATGATGCCAGCATACGAACTGAGCGTATCGCTACCGGCACGGCCACTCCCCCCCTGCCAAGCGAACTCTGCTTCGTAGTTAATTGGAGAGAGTGTCCCTCGAAGGAATGTTCCGGCTGTTATTCTGTTCTGGATGCTCGATCCTGAGTCGATTCCCTGCGCGATTTCACGGGTGTTGTTGTCGAAGAGTGCGAAGAAGTCTCCCTTATGGTTATCGGCAAACTTGACTGTACTCCAAAGCCCATAGAAGTTGGTTGATGAGAAGTCGTTGAGGAGATTAAGAGAGTCGAAGCTCACTGAGGAACCAAGTCGTGAGGCAAAGAGATCAATCGATCCCCACTTCTCCCCCCTCTTCAAACGTATCGCATCGAATGATCTCCCCACATTGCTCCAGCCAACCGCACCAACTAACCGTTCGTTTGCGTAGCCAAACTCTTGCCGACCGACCTGCACGTCGACCCCGGTGTTCAGGAAATCGGGGAGAAGAAAGAAGGCTTGGTGGATGTCGAGGAAATCGGCACTTCCATCCAATGTATTCTGCTCATCACCGAAGGCTCGTGAATCTTGCAGGACAATCGTCCCCTGCAGATCGCTTGAAGGAGTAACAGTAATGTTGGCTCGCGTCCGCAACAGGTGAAGGTCACTAAACTTATCGTTCCCTTTCTCCGCTACTCGCCGTCCATCAACTTCGTATCGATAGCGAACTTCACCACCGACCTTTACCAGCCGTTCTTGCGGCGAACTATCGGTCGGGTTTTGTGCGGCAAGCTCTACTACACTACAAATCATAAGTATAAGAACGAGGGCATATCCCCTCCTGATTTTTTGATATGGTTCAATTCCATTCATGACAAACTCCTGCGTAGAATTGCGATAGTGAACTCAATCTCTTTTCGACGTCAAACAACAGATTCCGAACGAGTGACTTCATCCTCTCTCTGTATACTCTGCTCAAGCTGAATTGCTTTTGGGAATAGGATGTTGTTCTCCAAATGGATGTGCCGGTGAAGGTCTTGCTCGAACTCTTGAAGCTCCTGAAAGAGAACGCGATAGGTTGTGCAGGCCTCAGCAGGAGGAGTGTAGTTGTTGGTCAGTCTCCTCATCTCCTCCATCTCATCTCCTGCTAACTGATGTTCTACTTCCATCATCTGAATTGGGTTTTGAACAGAACCGAATGATGGAGCTTGAATCTCTTTCTCAGCAGAGTCTACTTGGGAAAGGTACTGTATGTATGGGAAGAGGATGCGTTCTTCTTTGGCAATGTGCGAGGTCATATCTTCAGCTATTCCTCTGAACTTCTCGGCAACTTCTACTAACGAAGGGTTAGCACCTCCGTGAACTCGAGCAACCTTTTCGGCATGACCCAAAATTGTCGGGAGGACTGAACGGATATAGCTGTGGTGGTTCTGGAGAATGTAGTTAATCAGAAGGTCAACACTCCACTGATTGAAGCGCGGTTCTTCTGCTGAGCGCCCCTCCATCACCCCACGCAGTTCTGCGATGAGAAGGTCAGCGTTTACCCCCTTCTTCTGGCAGGAGCGCTCAATCGTAGCCCCCCCTCCACAACAGAAGTCGAGTCCATATTTCTGAAAGATGGCAGCCGTCCGAAAATCTTCGGCGACAACCTCACGAACCGTACTATTTGGTGCAACAACCAACTCATTAACGCTGTTCATGTTATTTGTCCTTGTTATTAAGTGATTAAAAAATCTGTGTAAAAATGATAGACGTCAGCCTGCACTGAGTTCATCAAACTCAACCTTCATATCGCTCAACGTCTCTTCGTTCAGAAGTCGCACAGCCATAGGGAAGAGAAGGTTATCCTCACGGAAGATGTGGAGCCGAAGCAACTCAACGAGCATACTTCCTTGTTCCAACGCAACGTCGAGTGTCACCTCGCGAGATGCTTGGTCGGGAAGCCGGACGGAGAGGCTGAGTAAATTCAGTGTCACGGCAGCAAGCTGAATCATTTTGAGATGGTCATCCTCCAGCATGTCGATTGCCGTCCGACGATCCATACCCTGGCTATGTTCGCCACTCTCTAACAACTTCTGCTGCAATTGTGGGAAGAGCACTCGCTCCTCTTTCAGGTTGTGGGGGACCGCCTTCTCGTCCAGAAAGCGAAAGAAGCGAGATGTTCCCCCCTCTTCCACTACCTCCCGCGTAATCCCCTCTTGGCGCAGTCGATTGAGGACCCCCTCGAATGCTTCAATCTCTCCGATTGCTACCTTGTGCTCGTCCATTAGTTTCTGTAGAATGGATGGCATTTGATCGTACGATATTGGGTTCATTGCTGGGGGAGAGTAGGCGTCAGGGGGATCCATCGGTGAGAACTCTTCAGCTTCGTTTTGGCGTTCTACGATTCTCTTGAGCGGATCGTTTTCGTTTAGTTCTTTCAGGTCAATCATTGTTATAGCCTCGTATTGTCTTCAGGTACTCATGTTATTAACGATCCATTTTGTTTTTGGGAAACCGACAACCCCACTCTGTCAATCAGCAGTCTACTCCCGAATTCTTCCGTTCGTAATACCACCAGTTCAGCAGGAGACAGATCACGTAGTAGATAGCAAAACCATAGAGGGCATACTCAGGGTGTCCCCCCTTAATCTGCTCGCCAAAAACTTGCGGTATGATAAAGGCTCCGTATGCAGCAACCGCAGATGTCCAGCCTAAGACCGGTCCTGCCTGCTCGGGCTGGAAGATGTATGGGATACTTCGGAAGGTCGACCCGTTTCCGATACCGGTGGCAACGAAGAGAATTAAGAATAAGATTAGGAAGGGGAGGAAGAACTCTTCAGGGGCAGCCGCTCCCTTTGCTTGAACAACAAACCATGCTACGCTTAGCGCGGCCACGATCATCAAAACTGTTGTCCACTGCGTTACCTTGGAACCACTCCCTACTTTGTCCGAAATCCACCCACCAACCGGACGAATCAATGCACCCACCAGAGGGCCGAGCCAAGCATAGTGGAATGGGTTGGGAGCGTTTGGATTCACACTTCCGTCAGCTAAGGTTCCAAAGACATCCTGAATCAACTTCGGGAAGGCGGCAGAATAGCCGATGAAAGAGCCGAAGGTCATCGTGTAGATGATCGTCATGATCCAGTTGTGCTTATTGTTGAAAATTGCAAACTGTCGCTTCAGGCTATGTTTCAACTCTCCTGGAGAAGCATACTTCATTAAGAGGAGAGTAAGAACAATTGTGATCGGGAGGACAAGCCACATGTTCCACTGAAGTTCGAGGAGAAGCAGAAGGCCAACTCCGGCTGCGATCACCCCTTGAAGGGTCAGGAAAAGAACTTTGAAGATCGCCGATGCAGTCGACTTCAGCCCCGGAGATGCTGTCTGCAAATTGTTCATACCGAACCAAGCAGCTATCGAGAGAATCACGAGGATCGGAACCCAGGTTAATCCACTATTCTGAATGTAGACAAGCGTCCCGGCTACCTTATCCCCAATATCTTGCGGCAGAGGTATCCCCTCCCCACCTATCACACCGAAGAGTGAAACACCCATTGCTATCGGGAGCAACACCTGCATCACACTCACGCCGAGATTGCCAAGTCCGGCATTCAGACCGAGCGAAGTCCCCTGCACTCTCTTCGGAAAGAAGAAGCTGATGTTCGACATCGACGAAGCAAAGTTTCCGCCACCAAATCCTGAGAGAGCAGCGAAGAGAGCAAAGATGATGTAGGGAGTGTGAATGTCCTGCAGTGCGAACCCCGTCCCCACGGCAGGGATGAGCAGGAGTGCAGTTGTAGTAAAGATCACATTTCTCCCCCCCCCAATTGCAATCAGGAATGAGTTCGGGATTCGGAGCGTTGCACCGGCAAGCCCGGCAATTGCCGGAAGCGTGTAGAGAAGTGCCGTGTTAGCTGCCGGATCGGGATCGAAAACGAATCCGAGGTTCTTCATCTGGACAATGATGATGCTCCACATCATCCAGACAGCAAAGCCAAGGAGAAGACAGGGGATTGAAATCCAGAGATTGCGGTTGGCAATCTTCTTTCCGGTTGAATTCCAGAAGGCAGAATCTTCTACATTCCACTGGTCTATTGTTCTCATCGTTGTTCTCTCTTCACGTTAGTTCCTTGATGATTTGTTCCCCTTTGGTCAGAGAGGAGAGCGTTTCGCACAAACAGCAACTACAACTTCTCCTCGATCTGTCGTGACAGTTCGGGGGCTTCCTGCCTCATCATCTTCTGAATGACACGGTGCATCCAGAAGAGACAGAGTATCGAGAGGAAGAACATGAACATCCAGCAGCTTGTCCAGAGTCCTGTCCACTCCAACAGATAGCCAAAAACAACCGGTCCGACGAATCCTCCCAATCCACCGAGAACACCAACCATCCCCCCAACAACGCCAACTTCTTCCGGGAAATAGTCGGGAATGTGTTTGTAGACGGCAGCTTTGCCGATCCCCCAAATAGAGCCGATGAGAATAACGAGGACAGCAAAGACCCAAACGTTTGCCTGAAAGAAGATTCGGGTTACCCCTTTGGCTAAGAGTTGTTTTTTCTCAACGGCATCACCCGCAGCAACCATTGGTTCTTGCCAGCCTTCCTTTGTTGGAAAGATGAGCGCATTGTTATCTATCGGCTTGTCAGAGACAACCTTCCGTTTCAATGGCAGATTTTGCGTTTCGGTTTTTCCGGACGGGAGTTTTTCATCAATGATGATTGCTGAATCGGAGACTGCCGTTATCACTCCCCCACGTTTCGCCATTACTCCCCTTCCCGGCGAAATGATTTCCATGCGGGGGACAATCAAGAAGAGACTGATGATAGTTGAACTGCCGAGCACCCAATACATCACCCGCCGCGCTCCGTACTTATCGGACATCCACCCACCGAGCGCACGAATCACACCGGAAGGGAAACTGAAGAGTGCCGCGAACAACCCGGCAGTAATCAGCGAAAGCGAGTAGACGTTCACGAAGTAGGGAACCAACCACTGCGAGAAGGCAACGAAACATCCAAAGACTAAGAAATAGTAGATGCCGAACCGCCAAACCCGAATGTTCTTCAACGGCTGCAACTGCCCACGCAATGTTCGAGCAGAGGATTCTGGTTTCTTGTTGACAGTGAAGAGGAGGAAGAGAATCCCGGTAATCAAGAGTGCAACGGCGTAGATAATCGGCAACGTCCGCCACCCTTCGACGTTCGTTGCACCGTTGGTTAGGTTTTTCAGAAGTGATGGGGCAATCAACGTTGTCAGTGCTGCACCGGCATTACCAGCACCAAAAATTCCGAGTGCTGTCCCTTGACGCTTTTTCGGATACCAAACAGAGGTAAAGGCAATGCCAATTGCAAAGCTGACACCAGTCAGTCCGAATCCGAATCCACAGAGAGCAAACGTAAGGAAGCTGTTAGCATACGAGAGAAGGAACATCGGCAGTGCGCAGAGTATCAGGAGCGTGCCGAAAACCGGTTTACCGCCATACTTATCGGTAAGGATACCGGCTGGCAAACGGAAGAGAGAGCCGGTTAGCACAGGTATTCCCATTAGCCAACCGATCTCAACCGGTCCCCAATTGAAGACCCGGTTGTCGGCAAGGAATGTCACCAACACACCGTTGAGCATCCAAGCCGCAAAGCAGATAGTGAAAGCGAATGTGTTGAGAAATAAAATTCTGTGTGATGTTGATGTGGCTTCAGTCTGCATCAGAGCCTCCTTCAAATTCGTTCGTTTACTCAGCTCTGGAGAATCTTCCCAGAGATTTGGCAAAGAGTCTTCTCGACCACACTCCTCGCGTCATTCGCAGTAGTGTGGATGAACTTGTTTTCTGTTGGGAAAGGATCGGCTACGTATTTCTCGGTGATTCTTTAGTCCACTGAGTGTCGGGATGGCGGATACGGGATTTATCCCAGTTCCAGAGAACACGCTGGTAAGGACGCCAGAGATAGTGAAGAGGGTAGACTAAAACGTGAACCAGTCTGGAGAAGGGGATCATCGCGAAGATCACGAAGGCGAATGCAATGTGAAGTTTCACAACCAGAGGCATCGCACTAACCGCCGTAATCTCTGGTTGAAGGATGAAGAGAGAACGAAGGTAGGGGGTGAGTGTGGCTGCGAACCAAGATGACCCCCAACGGAACTCGTAGGCTACCCAGAGACCGAGGATAACCTGAAGCAAGAGTAAGCCCTCAACTGTCCAATCCATTGGGGATGTTACCCTTGAGAGACGCTGGTTGGTGAGGCGACGATAGATCAACATGGAAAGGCCGAACAGAACAGTCAGTCCAAAAATGAAGGCTCCGACCTCGATCACCAGAAGTCGTAGTGGATGGCTGTTCCAGGCCAACACTCCACGCGGAATGAGGAAGGCAATCAAGTGACCGAAGAAGAGGGCTATAATTCCCCAGTGGAACGGGACTGATCCCCAGAAAAGTTTCTTCCCTTCGAGGAACTGTGAACTGAGCGAGGAGTAGTTGAACTTTGTCGCCCGATAACGGTAAACTGTCCCGACGATGAAAATGATAATCGCAATGTAGGGAAGACCTATGAAAAGAAAATTATCGAGAAACATGTTGATAGATCGTAGTTGGTTGAAAGTTGTTTGCAGCCAATTGCACGGTTCGAACTAAGTAGTAGATGCCATCTCTTCTTTATCCTTCTATCGCAATCTCTTTCCCGACAGTGCCGAGAAAATCGGCTGTAGACCTCTGTATTTGTTCCCCTTCCCCTCCACTCTGAAGGTTGAAAAAGGTGTTGAGCAATACTGCCACAGCCTTCAGTGGCTGTTGGTAGATCAGACTGTAGTTGTCGGATCGCTCGATCAACGTCTTGTAGTGTTTTCTGTAGATATTGTTTTTCGACTCTACTTTTTCTGGAGTGAATTCTCCGATGATTTTGTTGACGGCGGGGGCAACGATCTTTTCAACAAGCTCCTGCCGCAGAGCCATATCCTCCATCCTCCCCAACAACCGTAGAACGTTCGGCAGATGATCTGCCAGCTCGTTTCCGGGGTCAACACCGGCTTCACTCTCTTCCCTGTTCAGGTTCACCAACAACGCGCCCCGCTTGTAGTCATCACCAAAGAGAACATATCCGATGTCAATTGTTGTGATTGCCTGCACGTCGAAGGAACGGGTGTAGACTTCTTCCACCTCAATCTGCTCTGCGTTCCGAACGAACTCCCTAAAGCGCGTGAGCTCGGCTGCCACCGCCGGGAGTGTCTCCTCGAGCGCGACAGCAATCTGCTCCACGCGGTGTGCAAAACCCTCTTCCGGGTAAGCGAAGAGATCGGCCAACAGATCAAAGGGTCGTGATTCCTCAATTGTATACGTCATTGCACTCTCCAAAAACGGTGAACTCTCTCTTTCCTATAATCCTCTCATTGGTTGCTCCTTGAACCCGAAGCCAGTTGATCCTTTGGCATCTCCTACGAACTCCACCATTTCAATTGCCTGCTCGCGATGCGATGGTGGAATCACGAATCGGTCGTCGAACTTTGCGAGGGTTGTGAGATTGTAGATTGCGTCGGCCATTTCAGAATCGATGCCGGCTCCACTCAAGGCCTCTTGTGCCCGCTCTGCGGAGACATCTCCGACAGTGACGTGGCGTCGCCAGATGCGAACCGCCATCAGTTTTTTCAGCACAACCTTGATCCCCTCTTCATCCCCTCCAGTAAAGAGGTTCGCCATATACTTCAGCGGGAACCGTGCTTGGTCAATTGTCCCCCACAACTCCTCGGTTGTCGAGTTGTAGAGTCTCCCTTCATCCCAGACTTTCGCCATCGGGTTCACCTTCGCTGCCTGCGATGAATCGGACGCGCCGAGGCTTGCCATCACCGGCAGAAGTGGTGGAACGTAGAAGAGCATCGGTAGTGTTCGGAATTCAGGGTGAAGGGGTAGGGCAAGCCCCCACTCTCGAACAAACTTGTAGACAGGGGATCGTTGCGCTGCTTGAATTGTGCTGTCGGGAATACCATTCTTCTTCGCTGCCTCGATTACTCCGGGGGCGAACGGATCCATTATCATACTCCGCTGCCGAGCGACAAGGTCTTTTTCATCCTCTGTCTCGGCCACAAGGCGAATCTCGTCGGCATCGTAGAGAACTACCCCGAGGTAGCGGATACGGCCAACGCAGGAGTGCATACAGGCCGGGGCGTGCCCTGACTCAAGGCGAGGGTAACAGAGAATACACTTCTCCGACTTCCCTGTCGACCAGTTGTAGTAGGTCTTCTTGTATGGGCAGGCGGTAACGCACATTCGCCAGGCACGGCAGACCTGTTGGTTAATCAGAACTACTCCATCTTCTCCCCGCTTATAGATTGCCCCCGACGGACAGGCTGCAACGCAGGCTGGGTTTAAGCAGTGATTGCAGATGCGAGGAAGGTAAAACATCGCCATCCGCTCAAGCTGAAACATCGCCTCCTGTTCTGCTGGACTCAGGTCGTGCAGGTTTGGGTCTTTGCGAGCATAATCGGGTGTTCCGCTAAGGTCATCATCCCAGTTCGGTCCCATTTTAATGTCGATCGGTTCACCAGTGATAAGCGACACAGGGCGAGCTGTTGGCTGGTCATCCCCTTCAGGAGATTCGATTAGGTCGAGATACTTGTAGGTGAAGGGTTCGTAGTAGTCATCGATCACAGGTAAGTGAGGATTGTGGAAGATATTCAACAACCCTCGCAGCTTTCCGCTCCCCCTTAAGCCAAGCTCTCCTTCACGTTCTTTCTTCCACCCCCCCTTGTATATATCTTGATCCTCCCACCTGGTAGGATACCCTGTCCCCGGTTTCGTCTCCACGTTGTTCCACCACATGTACTCTGCCCCCTTCCGATCGGTCCAGATGTTCTTACAAGCAACCGAACAGGTGTGGCAGCCAATGCACTTGTCTAAGTGAAAGACCATTGAAATTTGTGCCCGGATATCCATAGCGCTTCCTGATTATGGCGTTAGTGATCGAACTGATTCTTGATGTTTCTGCCTACAATGCTTCTTCTCTTCTTCAGTAGAAGAAGAACAACTCTCCCCAAGCTCATTCAACGTTTACCTGCGCTCGGCAGCTAAAAGATTACTCTCTCCATCTTCTTCACAACCACGTGTGTGTCACGGTTCGGCGCGGTTGGACCCCAGTAATTGAAGTGGTAACTAAACTGCCCGTATCCCCCAGACAAGAGGTTTGGCTTCAAGTGAATGCGGGTTAGACTGTTGTGTCCGCCAGCCCTCTTGTTCCCACGCACTTGCGATTTCGGAATGCCGACAGTCCGCTCTGGAACGTGGTAAACAATGCAGACTCCCTTCGGAATACGTGAGCTTACGACAGCTCGTGTTGCATATACGCCATGGTCGTTGTAGACCTCCACCCAATCGTTATCCTTGATCCCAAGTGCGGCGGCATCTACTTCGCTCATCCAGACCGGTTCGCACCCTCGCGAGAGAGTGAGCATCCGAAGATTCTCCATGTAGGTCGAGTGGATGTGCCACTTTCCGTGTGGCGTTAGGCAGTTCAGCACCCGAGCCTTTCCCCCCTTCAGGGTCTCCTTCAAGTCACCGTAGAGTTCCGGTTTTGGGGATGGCTTGTAGGTTGGCAAGTGTTCACCAAATGCGAGATAGAGTTCGTGATCCAGATAGAAGTGCTGCCGTCCGGTCAACGTCCGCCAAGGGACGAGACGCTCGACATTGTAGGTAAATGCAGAGTATGCCCTCCCCTGATGCATCAGACCGGACCAGAGTGGCGAAGTGTTGTAGCGTCGAGGCTGCGCTTGAAGTTCAGCATAGGTCATCCGAACATCACGGCTTCCTTCCGACAGATCGGTCAGAACAAGTCCTGTCTTCTTCTCAGCATTCTTATATGCACGGTAGGTAAGCTCACCGTTGGTCAACGAAGAGAGCTGGAGAACGGCGTTGGCTGCCTCTATATCTTCTTTAATTGAGGGATAGGTCTTCTCTCCGACCTTCACTACGGGGAAGTGAGGCGAGTCAAGCATCTCTTCGTATACATCTCCCGCTGCATAGCTATTGCCGTGAGCACCGAGATTATTCTTCAGCACCTTATCCCCAAGGGAGATGAACTTGTTGTATATCTGCGTGTAGTCACGGTCGACAACAACCAACTTGTGAGTGGTCTTCCCCGGAATTGCCTCGCACTCACCTAAATACCAATCCTTCACTTCAACCTGCGACACCTCGTCGACACTGTCGTGAGAGAGAGGGGCGGCAACAATATCTTTCTGCGGTTCACTGAACTCCTGCTCGGCCAGATCACTGGTCACCTTCGCAATCGTCCGGAAAATTTCCCAGTCGGTCTTCGCCTCCCAGACTGGAGCGATCGCTGCCGAGAGTGGGTGAATAAAGGAGTGCATGTCGGTACTGTTCAAGTCTGTCTTCTCGTACCACGAGGCAGCAGGGAGAACTATATCGGAGTATAGTGCCGAAGAATCCATGCGGAAGTTCAGGTCTACTACAAGATCCATCTTCCCTGTCGGGGCAACTTCGTGCCACTTCACCTCGTTGGTATGCTGGTCGGAATCTTCTCCGATTGCGTTTGAGTGTGTTCCGAGATAGTGCTTTAAGAGATACTCGTGCCCCTTCATGCTCCCCATAATGGCGTTCCCACGCCAGATGAACCAGAGGCGGGGGAAGTTCGACTCAGCTTCGGGATCACTCACTGCATAGTTCACTTCTTTGGTCTGGAGCTTCTTGAGAACATAAGCCTTTATCTCATCGTCGTTCGTTGCTCCCCCTATTTCTACAGCCTCCTTGCAAAGCTCCAATGTGTTCCGGTCGAACTGCGGATAGAAAGGCATCCAGCCCATGCGAACCGACTTATAGATAAGGTCGGCGTTGTGTCTCTCCGTCCACTCGTTCTCAGGGGTTGAGTTGTACTTGGAGGAGAATCCGTCGTAGCGATATTGGCAGGTGTTGATGTAGTGCCAGATTGGAGCCTGCTGTACCCGAGTCGCATCTTGCCAGTCGCGACCGAAGGCAATCGTGCTCCAGGAATCCATCGGAGCTAACTTCTCCTGCCCAACGTAGTGGTTTAGCCCTCCCCCATTCACTCCAACACACCCGCAGAGCATTAAGGACATAATCGCCGAGCGGTACATCAGGTTGTTATGATACCAGTGATTAATTCCCGCGCCAATAATCACCATACACTTTCCCTTCGTTGCTTCGGCTGTGCTCCCCCACTCCCTTGCATAGCGGATAACCGTCTCCGAACCAACTCCGGTAAAAATTTCCTGCCAAGCCGGAGTGTAGGCAGCATCGGGGTCACTGTAGTCTTTTGCGTAATCACCCGGCAGACCTCTATCAACACCATACTGTCCCATTGTCAAGTCGTAGACCGTCGTCACGCGGGCGATGCTACCATCTACTTTCTCTACAGTTCTATAGGGAATGCCTCGCACGCTCTTCGTATCGAGTCCGTAGTCCACAAACTCAACTTGCTGAACGCCATCGTTCTGTTCGAGGAAGGTGAGGAGGGGGTCGTAGTTCTCACCACTGAGACCATCTTCCAGCTTCATATTCCAGTCTCCCCCCTCCTTCTCCCAACGGTGTCCCATGCTCCCCTTCGGCATCACCAACTCACCCGACTCCGAATCCACGTTTAGGAACTTCCAATCCCCATTCTCGACATCTTTATATTTTTCAACCGAGTTTGCTCGGAACAACCGCCCCGGCTTCCAAACTCCTTTCTCTTCAATTAGCTCTACCAGATATGGAGAATCGGTATATCGCTTGACATAGTCGATGAAGTACGGGGTCTGCTTTTCGTGGTGAAATTCTTTTAGGATTACGTGTGTCACCCCCATCCAGAATGCCCCGTCGCTCCCGGCGTGTAAGGGTATCCACTGGTCGGCATACTTTGCCACTTGGTTGAAGTCGGGAGCGAAGACAACAGCTTTTGTCCCGTTGTGGCGAGCTTCAGCAAAGAAGTGGGCGTCGGGGGTACGAGTCATGTTAAGGTTTGCCCCCATCACTGCGATGAACTTCGAGTTATACCAGTCGGCACTCTCGCAGACATCGGTCTGCTCGCCCCAGATTTCTGGCGAAGCATTCGGCAAATCGCAATACCAGTCGTAGAAGCTGAGGTTCACCCCTCCGAAGAGTTGCAGGAAGCGACTTCCGGCAGCATAGCTCAACATCGACATGGCAGGAATCGGGGAGAAGCCAATTACTCTATCTGGGCCATACTTTTTAGCTGTGTAGATATTTGCTGCGGCGATGATCTCCATCACTTCGTCCCAACTCGTCCTACGGAATCCCCCCTTACCACGGGCACTCTGATACCGTTGGCGACGCTCATGATTATTCTGAAGGTTCTCCCACGCCTTCAGGGGATCGCCACCTACCTTCTCCTTCTCCAGTCGGTAAAGATCGAGTAGTGCTCCCCGTATCAACGGATACTTAATGCGAAGAGGACTGTAGAGATACCACGAGAAGGAAATACCCCGCTGGCAACCTCGCGGCTCGTACGGAGGAAGATTCCCCTCAAGCAACGGATAGTCAAGCTGTTGAGTTTCCCAAACGACAATTCCATCTTTAACGTGAATCTGCCAGGAGCATCCCCCTGTACAGTTTACACCGTGCGTACTCCGAACAACACGATCGTGCTGAAAACGGTTCCGATAGAACTCTTCCCACTGACGGGTCTGCGGCGAAATGATGTCCTCAATCCAACTCATGGTTATCTACTTGGTTGTTGGTAGCTCTTGATCTGTCGAAGAAAATCAAACAACGTGCTCTGGTATTTTTCTGGTGCAGGTGCTCTCCCCATATCCTCTCTACTCGGACTTCATCTGCCTGCTGAATATCTCTTGGTGAACGGTTCCCTTCCTTCGTCGGAACCAGAGCCCGGCATACATCCCGAGGAGAAGAACCGCTCCAATCCCTCCCCCCAACAGAAGTTCCACTCCGTAGTTACCCCCACTCTGCGATGGGTTATCATTCACTTCTTTGAGGAAGGCGACGAGACCGTAGATTTCCTCTTCGGTAAGAGGATGATCCTGATATGCGGTAGCCATAGCGGGGAATTGTGGTGATCCGAGAAAGGCAGCTAAGCCAGCAGCACTCAACCTTCCGTATGAATCTGTTAGGTCTTTTGCTAAAGCCCCCCCTGAGATCACTTCATCTGTTCTAACCGTGTGGCAAGAGATGCAGGATGGACCACCATTGTCGAAACGGAGACGCCCCGAAAACAATCCCCCTCCTGTTATGAAGTCGAACTTCGTTGCATCTTCAATCGTCCGACCAGCAATAGTTCCGGGAGGAAGAGGCTCCGGCTTAAGGGTATCTGACAAGCTATCAACCGCATCTTTCTTGTCTGCTACCACCTCAGGTTCACTATTCGGAACCTCTCTTCCCGGACTTTTCGAGACGATGTAGGCAAGGATGGATCTGATCTGTTGGTCGGATAAATTCTGATCCGGCATCGGGATCTTATACTCGTTGAAGATTGCCACAGCATCCTTGTCCCCCCCCTTCACCATCGACTGTGATGAGTGGATAAACTTGATGAGCCAAGGCTCTGTCCGGCGCTGGTCGATGTTAGCAAGGTCAGGACCGATGAGCTTTCCTGCCCCGATAGAATGGCACGTTGCACAAGTCTTAAAGAGAGCTTCTCCCTCTCTCACATCCTGCCCAAGCAGAATGGCTGTCGGCATGCCAATCAAGAAGAGAAACAGTATTGATCCGAGCGTTTTCATGACGGGATTGTGTAGTTAATTCTTCAAAAGAAGATTTAAGACTCTTTTATCTTATATGCACAAAAAAAATATATCGTATCCTATCGGCTATGCTGCCAGCCGTAATCGATCTTTGATTGTGGAGTCTCCCAATTGCGCCACTGTTGTCTCCGAAAAACTTGCCACAAATTCTTCTCGTATCCCCTTCCACCAATTGTGAAGGGGACAAGGTTTCATCTCACCACATCCGGGCAACCCAAGCACACATTCGTGAAAGAAGTCGCCACCATCTATGGCTTCGATAATATCCATCAACGTGATCTCGTCAGCCGGTCGTGCCAAGGAAACGCCACCATTGGGACCCCGATAGGAGTTAAGAATTCCTTCCTGAATAAGTGTCTGCACGATCTTCGCAAGGAAGTGATAGGAAATGTTCAGATACCCTGCCACCTCCCGTACCGGAAGGTATTGCTCCTCCCTGCCTACGGTTGCAACGTGGAGTACTCCTCGTATCCCGTACTCACATGCCTTTGATAGGAACTTCACAACGTTGACTCTTAAGTGGCAAAAGTTATCGGACTATTTTGTCCTAAATTAAGTGGACGAGAAATTCCATGCAAGGAGAACCACCTCCATAATACAATTCAAATTGTACAGTTTGAATTCACTTCAGGAAGTCGAGCTTTGCTTTGTATTACCGAACGGCGTTCTTCGGCTTTGTGCGTTTACCCCTTGTTGGATACTAATACGGTTTTCAAATGCGGTAGAAAATCGTGACCTTCTGCTGCCCCCATCACCCCTCATCGGTTGGGAGAAGGGTTGGGGGAGAGGCTGAACGAAGGAGTCATACAACTTCCGCAGCATAATTTGGTATTACACCAAATTGATTATTGGAGAAAACCCTCTTCTACTCTTCGTGATGCCGTCATCACAGGCAAACCTCTTCTGACTCTATCATCCTCACGCACTAATCTTTCGTGAATCGTACTTTCCCAAGTTCAATGGGAACGGCGACTTTCACGAGGATCGTAAAAACAAACGCTCCGAACGCCCAGACACCAACAGTCACGGCAATCTCAACCCACGATGGGAAGTACTCTACGATCTCTCCCCACTGCCCCGGAATAAATCCCGGAACGATTAACCCCATCCCCTTTTCGATCCAGATACCGAGAAACAGGAGCGCGCACGCCCAGTTGAGTAACCGAATATCCTTTCGATATCGATGCAGCGTGAGTGCCGCCGTAGCAAACACGTTCAGGAGAATTCCAGTCCAAATCCATGGGACAAGGCTGTTCTGTCCTTCAAGGCCGAAGAAAAGATAGATTGCGCTGGCACTATGCTCGGTTGGTGCGTAGAACTCTTTAAAGATTTCTGAACCGAGCATAATTAGGTTGATCTGCGCTGCCACCGTAACGATCAAAGCAATTTTGTTGAGTGTTTCTGTCTTGATGTCGTACTCTGTGTGGCGCCGGATGATCCCGAGAATAAGGATGATTAATGCAGGTCCGGCGGCAAATGCAGAAGCAAGAAAACGTGGCCCGAGAAGTGAAGAGTTCCAAAACGGACGCGAGGGGAGTCCTGCGTAGAGAAACGCTGTCACCATATGAATGCCGACAGCCCAGAAGACGGAGAGGAAGACACCGGGAAGATAGATTTTTGGGTTTGGACGTTCTCCCTTGTAGTGCTTCCAGAGAATGTAGGCCGGAATTGTGATGTTGATAACGAGATAGCCATTCAGTACGATGACATCCCACGCCAACATTGACTGTGGCCAATTGAAGAGACCAATAAATGGAATCAAGTGCCACATACGAGCCGGTCCACCGAGATCGACCACTACGAAGCTGAGGCACATCACAAGAGCAGCAACAGCAAGCCCTTCGCCAATTAATACTGCCCCTTTGAAGTCGACATCTTTCAGAACGTAGGCTGGCAGAACAAGCATCACGGCAGCAGCAGCCACCCCAACCAAAAAGGTAAAGTTTGAGATGTAGAGTCCCCAACTCACGTGATCGCTCATTCCAGTTACGCTAAGTCCCTCACGCAACTGCACTGAGTAGGCGAAGGCTGCGACGAGCATTAAGAAGGTGAGAGATCCCATCCAGATATGATAGCGACTTCCCCCTGACGTAACGGAATTGAAGGCATCCTTGACGAAAGAACCGAAGGCCGAGATCGACTTCGAATTTTCATCTGCTGTATATGTTTTGCCGTCCATAAGCTACCTGTTGTTCTCTTGATTCACGGAGCAATCATTCCAATTCACTATGCGGTTTCTCTGCGTGTACATTTCTGTCAATTCACGCGTAGCAGGGATTTAGTCCATGAAATACCAGAACTTCGGCTCTGTACCGAGATCTTCCTTTAGGCGAAACACTTTCTTGTTGGCGAGAACCCAGCGGATAGGACTTTCGGGATCGAGAAGATTGCCGAAAATGCGGGCACCGGTCGGGCAGGCTTCAACACAGGCAGGGTTCCGTCCCTCCCGTGAACGTTGGATGCAGAACGTACACTTCTCCACAACCCCCTTCTTTCTCGGTCTATTGCCGAGGTAGTGTTGGTTGCGATTCAATTCTTCTTCTGGAACTACTGGTTCGCTCCAGTTAAAGCGTCGAGCGTGGTAGGGGCAGGCCGCCTCGCAGTATCGGCAACCGATACACCAGTCGTAGTCGACAACAACAATCCCATCCTTCTCCTTCCACGTTGCCTTCACCGGGCAGACATCAACACAGGGAGGGTTCTCGCACTGGAAACACTGCGTTCCAACGTAAAAGTGTCCGGCAGCCGGAACTTCGTGGTAGAAATCAGTTTCGGCTCCATGGAAGTTCAGCCGCCCATTCTCCAGTTCGTGAATCTGGATATACTTCATTCCAGACTTTCTATCCTGGTTGTTCTCCGAAACACAGGCGTTAACGCAGTCCATGTAGCCTTTGCACTTGGAGATATTGAAGGCGTAGCCGTAGAGCACGCCCTCTTGCGAATCGGTAGCCGCAATGTTGACAGAGCCACGATTGTTCCTCTCGTAGAGCCGTTCCAGTCGACTGACCGTCTCTTCCTTTTCTCGATCACTCATCAATCGAAAATTCTTCTTGAAGTAGTCGTCCCATTGCAACTCTGCCTTCTCCGTATCACCGAACGGACTACACGCGGCATTCAGGAGACCGAGTCCGGCCATCAGACCTCCAGCAATGGAGCCGAGGGCACTTCGGCGATCGAGTTTCCGCTCGAAGAAAAGTTCGTAGCCACTCTTGTTCACCTCGAACTCGTCACCACAGCCACAGCCTCCTCCATTCCCGAGAATGGGGAAGAGTGTCTCTTCCTTTTTGTTTTTTCGATCCATAGTTTGATCTATCTTCGTCTTCTCTCTCCCTCAGCATATACCGAGGGTTATTAGCAAGTCCTCCTCTGCGAGTAATCTCAAGAGAAGATTCCTTTCAAGTATCAATCTACTCTGCTCACTTGGGCGGGAAAGCGTGTTGGGAAGCCGGGATCGTGCGGATTGTGGCAGGAAGCGCAGTTTGCCACGACGCGAGGTGGAGCCCAGCCTCCTCGCCGTTTTCCGTGTGCTCCCCCTACCCAGTCAGCCGCTTGCGTCGAGTGGCATTGCGCGCAGAGTCGGTAGCTCTGATTCAAGCTCAGCCGATGGCCACCGATAAGCTGCACTGAATCCATTGCATCTGCAGAGTGGCAGGTCTGGCAGTTCATTACATCTGCCGAGGCGTGGTGCAACTCAACTTCCCAGTGTGCCCGCACCTTTCCTGTGTCGGGTGACTTCATTGCAGAGAGTGGCTCGGAGTGGCATTCGGAGCAGTTGAACCGTTCGATTTTTTCTGTTCGATGCTCTACAAAAAAGGTATCGAGATTGTCAAGGTTCATCCCTTCTACTCGCTCGTAGACTACTCCCTCAAGCCACCGCTCCGAACTCAACCCAGCATTGTTGTTCGGTTTGCTCTCTACCGCAATCTGATCCATCACCGAATGTTGATCTCCCGGTCCGCGATGTTCACCACCACCACAGCCGATTGCGAAGATGGTGGAGAAGATAGCGAGTGCAAAGAGTAGAAGCGATCGCCCTATCTGGAATGTCTGCCCGAAGGTTTGAGATGTCATGGCAGCCGATCTCCTCCCGGTCGTTTCCAGATTTCATCGTCAGTAGAGAGGGCGTGGCACTGGCGGCAGTTGATTCGCTCGGGGTGAGTTGTTCGGATTTCTTCTACAGCCCCTGGACCGGCATGACAGGCTAAGCAGTTCTCGCGCATCTTGATCTTGTGCGGGATTGGGGGAGGACTCGTCGGCAGCACGCTTCCACCAAGTGAAGGCCACGCAATTGGTTCGAACGTGCTCCCCCTGAACGTTCCGCCAGTTCTTCCGGGATTGTGGCACTGCCGACAGTTCTTTAAGTTTGGATGGGGCGTTACAGGTGTGTAGGCATTGAACTTCGGAACGAAGCCCCCCTTTCCGTGACAAGTCAAACAGTTCTCACCACCGAGACTTCTGTCATCATCGACTTTGTGGGGGATCATCGGCGGTCCCCCTTCGTAGGCACGGCGCGCACGAAAGGAGGTGAGCGTTCTGCCCCCCTCCGCTGAAGACTTCAGGTAACTCTGAGCGACATCACTATACTCGAAGCCGGAAATCTCTCCTACTAATCCGCTTGGCACTGGAGGTCGTATTATCTCCCCTTTTTCCCCACTTTCGGAGAGAGCCTCTACCAAACTTTCGCCTACAACAACGATGCTCGACGCCATCAGGAGTATCGAGAGAGCAATCACAATGTAACGACGCTCTGGCTTTCGGTTCATGCCACAATTCTCTCCACTCGAACAGCACACTTCTTGTAGTCAGGCTGCTTCGAGATTGGACAGAATGCGTCGAGAGTTAGCTTGTTCACTAAGTAGGCTTCGTCGAAGAAAGGGACGAAGACCTGTCCTTTAGCTGGAATTCCTCGTTCGTTGATGCTGGCCGGAATCACTATTTCTCCTCGAGGTGAACTGAGTTTTACTCGCTCGCCATTGTTGATACCGAGGCTAGCGGCATCCTCGGGATGTATCTCTACATAGGCATGTGGCATCCCCTGGTGAAGTATCGGAACTCTACGAGTCATTGATCCTGTGTGCCAGTGCTCAATAACTCGACCAGTGTTTAGCCAGAATGGATATTCTTCATCTGGAATTTCTGGCGCAGGTTCGTATGGACGTAGCCAAAACCAAGCGCGGTGATCTGGCTTGCCGTAGAAATCGAATGGACTACCATCTACTTCAGGCTTTGCTGCCGGGTCGTAGTCGGCATTGTATCTCCACTTCGTCTCCTTCCCCTCAACAAATGGCCACATTACGCCGGGACGTTCTTTCAAGACTTCATACGGAGCCATCCCATGCTTCGCACCTGCGTGAAAGCGGCCATATTCTTTCCAGATCTCTTCGATGTGCGTTTCGTAGCTCCAGGGAAAGAGCTTTTTGTAGCCGAGCCTTCGAGCAACTTCGATCAGCTGCCAAGTGTCGCTCATTGCTTCGCCGGGAGGAGTGAGCATTTGTTCAAAGTGCTGGGTACGCCGTTCGGAATTGCCGAACATTCCCTCCCGTTCAATCCACATGGCCGAGGGAAGAATAACATCGGCGATGTCGGTAGTTGGAGTAGGGTAGACATCGGAGACAACGATGAAGCGGTCCTCCTTCAATATCCCCTCACGGTAGCGATTTAGCTTCGGCATCGTCACCATCGGGTTGGTAACCTGAATCCAGGTGAAGCGAAGATCACCCCGGTCGAGTGCACGGAACATCTCCACGGTATGGAGTGATGGCTTCGACGGAATGTTCTCCACCGGCACACCCCATATCTCGGCAGCCATCTTCCGATCCTCCTCGTTCGTCACCACTCCGTGAGGAAGTTTGTGGGTAAGTGTCCCAACCTCGCGAACAGTACCGCAGGCACTCGGTTGACCGGTTAGTGAGAAGGGGCTGTTGCCGGGTGAGGCAATTTTGCCAACGAGAAGGTGGATATTGTAGACGAGATTGTTGATCCAGGTTCCTCGCGTGTGCTGGTTCATCCCCATACACCAGAGACTCATCACCTTCTTTCCCGGATCACCGTAGAGAGCTGCCATATATCGAATGTCGGCGGCGGTAACACCGGAAAGTTTTTCCACTTTCTCTGGTTTGTAATCCTCCAGAAAATCTTTCAGATCTTCGAAGTCAGACTCCGTTGCAGCATCCTCAAACTTGAACTTGTCTTCCAGTCCGTAGCCAATGTTTGTCTTCCCTCGCTTGAAGGAGACATGATTGGCTACGAACTCTTGGTTCACCCAACCATTGCGAGTAATCTCGTAGCAGATAGCGTTAGCAATTGCCAGATCAGTTTGCGGGGCGAAGAGAATTGACTTGTCGGCAGCCATGCTTGTGCGAGTTGTCCGCGTGGCCAGATCGATAATCCGTGCCCCTCGCTTCATTTTTTGGTCGAGAAGACGGGAGAAGAGGACAGGGTGCATCTCGGCCATGTTGTTCCCCCAGAGAACGAACACGTCGGCATGTTCGATATCCTCATAACACCCCATCGGCTCGTCGAGTCCGAACGACGTCATAAAACCAGTAACTGCACTCGCCATACAGAGCCGAGCATTTGCCTCCAGATTGTTTGTCCCAATTGCCCCCTTCATCAACTTCGAGGCAACGTATCCATCTGGAATCGTCCACTGTCCCGAACCGTATATCGCTACGGAATCTTTTCCGTGCTCAGCGATTGTCTCCTTCATCTTCTGTGCCACGATGTCAAGTGCTTCGGCTATTGGAACGGGAACGAGAGTTCCCTCTTTGCGGACATATGCCTGACGTAATCTGTCTGCGCCGTAGAGAGCAAGGATCGAGTGATATCCCTTCACACAGCACAACCCTTTGTTCACCGGACTTGCGGGATCACCTTGAACGGCTACGGCACGTCCACCCTCTACAGCAACCAGAAGTCCACACCCGACACCGCAAAAGCGGCAAGGTGTTTTCTTCCACTCCACACCATCGCCGACAAGAGGATTTGCAGTTGACTCAGTATCGGTTGTGTTGCCAGAGTTCTCCTCCCCCTCTTGATTGAATGAGATAGAGGGAAAAAAAGATTGGGCAGCTGATATGGCCGCACTGGCTGCGGCAAATTTGAAGAACGCACGTCGCTTCATCGGGCACTCACTTCAGGTTGGTGTTCGGGATCGTCGTAACCGGCAACCATCGCGAGGAAAGCAACCGACTCCATTTCGTGTAAAGCACGCTGCATATCCTCTTCCTCGCGAACTCCTTCGGTATCAGTTACCAGCACCAGCAAATCATGCTCCTTAGCTGTGTGAACCGTACAACCATCAATCAGTTCAAGGCTCTGCATCAGCTCTCCCCTACCACCCTCCACTGGATAAACCAGATAGCTCATAATTGGCATAGTGCTCCGAATATTTTAACGATCAAAGACTCTTTTGTCCAAAAATACGATTTAGCATTGGCTTAGCAAGTTCACAGACCAGATGTTGCTCAGATATTAATGGTTGAGAAGATTGAATCGATCGATTGCACCACTATTCAAATCGGCAAGCGTTGCTTTCGATAGGGTTCCAGAAATCTCCTTTCGCACTTGTTTCCACCACTTGTGGAGCGGACAAGGATTCTGTTCTCCACACTCAGGAAGTCCTATGAAACAATCGTGGAATAAGCCCTCACCGTCAACGGCAGAAACCACTTCCATCAGGGTGATATTCTCGGGGCTACGAGCGAGATTCACTCCGCCGTTCGGTCCACGATAGGAGTTAAGAATTCCTTCGGCTGCAAGGAGCTGCACAATTTTCGCGAGGAAGTGGGAGGAAATATCGAGTTGATCGGCAATATGGCGCACAGGAAGGTAGTCTCGATCGCCTTTCGAGGCGACAATGTAGACCAATGCCCGAATGGCATATTCACAAGCGTTTGAAAGGACTCGCACAGCGTATCTTCGGTTACGGATTACTCAAAACGTTCTCAACAGATGCTGTGAACGAGTGGTGAAGATACTTCACAGCGGAAGAACCAGATATGTCTATTCGTAGGGGCGAACCTGATTGGAACGGCTGTGCAGGGCTACTGACAGAAGGATCGGAAGGCTCTCTACATCAACCTACGTTGTCGCATCGGTTATACAGCATCTTGATAGTTCTCTATGTCGTGTTGACAATCACGATTTCCAGAAGGGACGCACCGCTGGTGCTCCACGGCAGAGGTATCGTCGGATTCCTCGCGCTTCCGCACGAGGCTACCAACCGACGGTCGCTCCGCGACGTTACAAAATCATTACCGAAGAGCCGCATCGCGGCGAACCGTTGGTAGGCTGGAGCGGAAGCTCCGGGCAACGGGAGCCAAGCGAGAGCGTAGCTCCAGAGGAGCGATCCTCCATCGTGGGTAGAGCGATCAGCTCACTGCCAATTGTCAACACGCTCTAACCACCTTCTCTCTCTCCCTACTCCTATTCCAAGAAGACTGAAACGTCGAGCACTCTCTCCTCACCTACACTAAACGGTTCTCGGCACTCTCCTTTGTGTTCCTATAAGTAGGTTTCAAAAGTCGACTTCTCTCGGCTTCAGAGACCAAACTGCCGCAGGTGGTGGTCGATATGCCTCCACATCAATCTCCCCCACTCTCTGTTCGTTAACCGACCGAAGACAGCGTGGGCTGTTAATTGGGAAGGAGTCTGTCCTTCTTGAATAAAGCGATGGATCAATAGCAACAGACTTCTTTTGTCATCTTCAAAGTCAGCAGGAGCTGTTCCTCCCTTCCCCTGAATAAAGTCGGGTGAGGTAGGCGCACCTTTCGGCCAAGGAAGTAGCTGCGAGATCAGTTTGTTGAATGGCCAAAGTCCGAAGATTTTCTTCAGCGGAACGGTCTCTTTTTCGCCGAGCGCAGCTCTGAAAGGATCGGTTACGTGAACAATCATCTGGTGGGCAGTCATCGTTCCCCACTTCGGGTGAGCATCTAATTGCAGAAGTGAGAGTCGTTCAATCACTCTTTCACGATCTGAAATCTCAAACAGATTTTCCATTGTCTCTCCTCGATTATCTGTTTATCTGGCTATGTGCTATGCAAACTGCACCTGTGTGAGAAAACCGCAGCGAAGCAGAACGCGCACTATTGATAGGAATCAACGTACGGCAACAGACAAATCTCTTTAAGTATGGCGAGTAGAACTATGCAGAAACGGAATTTTTTTTCGGTTCACAAGAGTCAGGTACGTCTGCGAACGGATGAAGGGGTTAGGCAAAAATATCGTGAGAAAGCACGGGTAAAGGCAGAAGGATCCTCATATCCAAGTTCCCAGCCGATCTCAGCAATCGGAGTATTTGTCTTCATCAACTCTTCCATTCCTTTCTCCATCCGTCGCTGTAGCAGATACTGGTATGCAGAGCGATTGTAGACTTCGCGAAAGCCTTTCTTAAGTGTAAATTCGTTCGTGCCAACGCTGCGAGCAAGTTGAGCGAGAGAAGGTGGACGCTGCATCTGTTGCAACAAAATGTCCACGGCGTGGTGAATTTTCTCAACATCCCTTCTGGTTATGCTGATCCTCTCCACGACATCACACTGCTGTGATTTTAAGAGAATGGCTACCAGTTCTAACATCCGACTTTCCAGCAGAAGGGGTGCGGCTGTTCCCAGCTTGGGATCGTGCAGAAGCTGCATGATTACTCTGTACGCATCGGGATTCCACTGGTACTTGTTGCAACTGCACAAGTTCTTCTCAGCCGACTTCAAAAAGCCTTTCGGCATTGCCTCGGCTGCACTGTCGAGGAGTGAGAAGAATTTGTCCAAGTTAATGTAGAATGATGCCATCATCATATCTCCCTTCCCACACATTGTCTGCGCAGTCTGGTGTGGTTGGAGAATCATCAAATTGCACTGATCCCCCTTGAAGTAGGCCGGGGGAACATAGTCGTCTTGCGAAAAGCGAGCTTCAGTATTCAGAATGAAGTGAAGCCCGGCCATTCTCTCCTTTAGTATAAAGTTATTTAGGAGCCGAATCGGCTCATCGCTGCGAACACGAGTTAAGGTCAACTGGCTCTGATCGTTCACCCTCACCTGCTGGTGAAAGAAACGACTCCGAGGCTCTTCACCAACCACGCGGTCGTTCAGGATAATCTCTTTCATACGATCTTTTGAAGCGTTGAGCTTTTGGCTTCAATACCTTGACGATGCAGTGCAGGATATGCAAAGATAGTTCTGGAAATGCTACCCGCTACTGGTGATCTTCTCAACAATCTCCCGCAGTTCTATCAACACCTCAGTTTCAAACCAGGGATTCCGCTTCTGCCAAATCTTGTTGCGTGGAGATGGGTGAACCAGTGGGAAATAGTCTGGAAGATAGGACCGAAAATTCCTGACAGTCTCGGTCAGATTTGTTTCTCTTCTCTCCTTCAAATAGTAGGATTGGGCATACTGGCCAACTAAGAGAACCAGTTCTACTTCTTTCATCTCACGCATCAAACGGTTGTGCCAAGCTGGAGCACACTCTGGCCGTGGTGGAAGATCACCTGAATTCCCACGCCCGGGGTAACAGAAACCCATCGGCATAAGGGCAAAGAGAGAATTGTCGTAGAACTGTTCGTTGCTCACTCCAAGCCAACGCCGCAATTCCTCCCCACTCCGATCATCCCACGGCAGACCACTCTCGTGAACACGCGCTCCCGGAGCTTGGCCAACAATGATGATTCGAGAAGAAGGACTGACCGAGACAATCGGACGTGGTGGGTGTGGAAGAAGGTTCGCACAGAGAGTACAGTTGGCAATATCGTTGAGCAGGTTTTGCATTCTCTCTCATGCTATATCTATAAGAACTCTCTCTCCTTTGCCTCTTTCCGCGAAAAAGCTACCGCACCAACTGCTCCAACAAATGCTCCAATGTCTTCTCCACATCAGTGGTGAAGCCGGTGTGAACCGGAGAGTTCTGGATGATTGTGCTCCGCTGCGCTGTAAGCCAGTAGAAGCGTTCCCGCTGCGTGAGCTTCCCAATCATTCCCGTCCCCTCATCTCCAGCGCAGATCCTTGGAATAATGTTGAGGTAGATTTGGATTTTCTCTCGCTCAAGTTCTGGAGCAAAGGCGTGGAGTCGATCCCAGTTCGGCTCTACACGAGCTTCGAGGAATTTCTGCGCCGGACAGGAAAGAATAACGCCGACGTTGATAAACTCTTCCCGTTCGACCCGTGGAACAACCCGGATGGTGGCATAATCAAATGTGCAGATTTCGTGCATCAAGTGCCTCCTCCACAAAATTGCGACTCGTCTCCAGTCGATTCGTTAGGAACTCGATATATCTGCTACGATCTTCCTTCCCCCGCTCCATCCACTCGTCAGGAATCAGTCCCACAATCTCCTTCAACACTTCAGGGATGATCTTCTCCTTCATATCTCCATCGACCTTCTCCAGTTGATCCGCAAAGGGGAGGAGCATGTGATCTTTAATTTGCTTGAACGGGTTGGCGCTGTTCTCCGCAAATCGATCCCAGTCGTGTTGGTAGAAGAGTGCTGCACCGTGATCGATCAGCCAGACTGCGTTGTGCCACCAGAGCATGTTTGCGTTTCGTGGAGTCCGGTCAACATTTGCGGTGAAGGCGTCGAACCAGACGATGCGTGAGGCAAGTTCACCGGAAGGTTTTTCGATGAGTGGATCGTACATAATTGATCCGGGAAGATAGTCGAGGGCGAGGTTCAATCCCCCACTCCCCTTTATCAAGTCCTGAATTTCAGGATCCGGTTCGGTTCGGGCTAAGTCAGTATTTAGTTCTACGAAGACGATTTCAGGTATCTTGAAGCCGAGAGTCCGGGCAATTTCTCCGGCAACAAGCTCGGCAATTAACGCCTTCGTCCCCTGTCCCGCCCCACGGAACTTCAGGACGTAGAGTCCGTCATCGTCCCCTTCGACAATTGCCGGGAGCGATCCCCCCTCTCGCAGCGGGGTAACGTAGCGCATTGTTTGTATTGTTCTGAGGTTCATTGCAGTCAATGTATTGTAGTTTCTCACGTTCTTTGCCTCTGCCCCGTTGAAGAGAATCACGCAAAGGCGCAAAGTTCGCTAAGAAGCTGTTTTGGAATTTGACACGATCTATCTGTACGACGAGCTTCTTGTAAGTTCAGACAGTCATACGGAGGTCCTCCGAAGCATCTCGGAGTTACTGTAGAGCATAACGATCCTTCTCTACAGCCTTGCGAGACTCTTCGCTTCGCTGCGTTCAGAGTGACAGGTTGGGTATGGTTGAGCTCCCATCCAGTCTTGTTGAGGTCTTCCGAAGCATCTCACCGGTGAAGAACCACTGCGCATGTGCTTATCCTTACCATTCCCTCTACTCTTCCTGCGAGACTCTTCGCTTCGCCTACGGCTCTGCTCAGAGTGACAGTCTGGTTTCTGCGCGATCATGCTCCATCACTACGTAGCATTGTGTTTCCCAAACAGCTTCTCAGAGATGGTATGGATTTACGTCTCAAAGTTACGCCAATATTATTGAAGGCTATTGTTCTGAACCTGCCAGCATATATCCTGCACTGTTGCTTGTTGTTGAATTGCGAACAGATTTTGTGAATCAGACCTTCTATGAATTGGTTATTCAATAGATACTAATATCTCCATAGATACTATTCAACCCAACTATACTCTAATTGGTGGAGGCTATATGAATCGATACCTCTTCTTCACAATCCTCTCTTTATCACTCACGGCTTTCTCGTGCGGTGAATCATCGATTGATCCGTCGGGTAACAATATCCTACTCTATGAGAGCTTCGAGTCACCCATTGATAAGTTGGTTGGATGGTGGTTTGGTGATCCAGCACTTGCTGAAATCGTTGAAGAGGCTCCAGAAGGGGGAGACAAACAGGCACTTCGACTCTCGGCTGATTGGGCTCCGACACTGGGATTTATCTACAGACCGATCACTGGCGTAAAGTCGGGTGATATTCTTACCTTATCTGCCTATGTTCGAGCGACCAGTGCTCAAGGTGGAGGAATGATCGCACTGATTACAGGTTCCACCATCAACTCTACAAGAAGAAAAACCGCAGAGTCTGCCGACCAGCATTGGCAATTTCTCTCAGTGACCGATACTGTGCAACTTGCACCTAATGACACAGTCTGGGTATTGCTCTCTTCTTTTAACACAGAAGCTATGCAACGGCGTGGCTTGTTTGATCTTGTGAAGCTTGAGAGACAATGATAACTATCGCAGAATAATTCCAAATGCACTTCCAACCGGGCGAAACAAATATCATCTGCACGAACGCTGAGGCAAGCCTTCACTTCTACCGAGATATTCTCGGGTTCACTTTTGTCGAGGAAGAGGGAGGGGCGTATCGTCTCGCTGCTGGTGAGCGGACATATCTACTTCTTCCCTTGGCAACAGAGGAGAGACCGGAGCACCCCTACTGTTCCACTCCAGAGTTCTCGCTCGACCTATACGTTGAGAACGTGTCAGAAGCATATACCTACCTCAAGGAAAGTGGTGTAACGTTCGCCCGCCACTGGGAAGAGGGAAAGCCAAGTTGTATTATACGCGACCCAGATGGTTTGGTCGTTGAAGTTATTCAACGATAACTGAAATTGAAGTGTGGACAGACGCTTGTTCAATGGCTGCTCCCCCCTATCTTTCCCTAACTACGATCTACTATCGACTAACAACAATCTCTTATGACCGCAACCGGCACATTCAACGTCCAACTTCAACCGCTGGAACCTTACACAACTGGAAGCAATGAAATGGCACTCGGCAGAATGTCGATCAACAAGATGTTCAACGGCGAACTCGAAGCCGTTAGCAAGGGAGAGATGCTGAGTGCAAGAACACCCACTCCCGGCTCGGCTGGATACGTTGCACTCGAACAAGTTGAGGGAACTCTCGGCGGCAAGAAGGGAACGTTCATCCTTCAACACTTTGGAGTAATGAGGGGCGGAGAGAATCGGCTCGTTCTCGAAGTTGTCCCAAACTCAGGAACTGGTGAACTATTGGGTTTGTCGGGAGCGATGGAGATTACGATTGAGGAGGGGGAACATCGGTATCTGTTTGAGTATAAACTATCCTAATAGCACACAATTCTCACCACCAATCATTGAGGTGAACAGACTATCATGGATCTAAAAACCATCAACGTACCTATCAAACAAGCTTATTCTGTTCTCGCTGAGTATCGCTCACGATATCCAGTAAGCAATGAGTATCCCTTCCTAATTGAGAGCGAGGAAACCCTCGAACTATTGAAAGAGGCTTCGCAGTCTATCCCAGACTCAACATCTGAAATCATTCAATCTTCTTATAGTATTGATCCTAATGAATGGCTTGCCAAAAGACGTGAAGAGGAAGAAGAGGAAGGATTTACGGAAGACTTGATATTAGGAGAATTGTCAGAACAATTGTTAGAACAATTGCTTGCAGAAACTCAGGATATATCTGTCAGCAGCCTCAAACAAAGAACCTACAAGGGTCTAAGCACAGGAACTGAGGTTCTTATTGGATTGGTTTCGATAGAAGAACCATGGCATCTTCCGGCAATTTTGAAATATGGGGACTGGAACGATTGCCCCCATCCATCGGTTCACTGTGCTCTCCACCGCAAGTGGCAGAGTGAGTATGGCGCAAATATCATCGCTGTCACTCACGATACAATTGAATGTGTTGTACAGAAACCACCTATGGATCAAGAGAAATCGCTTGAGCTGGCTTGGCAGCAGTATTGGTATTGTCGTGACATTGTCGAGCAAGGATGTAAAACAGTTGCACTTCTTGCTGCCTCATGTTTGAAAGAGGCATTTTGGTACTTCTGGTGGGATTGACACCTTCTACAACGAGATTCTCAGCAGTAGACCCTACACGAAATGTTCCCAGAGTATGATTGATTACCCGATCATAACATCACGCCCTCTCTCTTAAACCAGATCATAACACCCCTCCCCGACCCTTCGATCCTAACTTGCAGCATGCAATGAGCACCCATGCGCTCCCATGCAAACAGTCTGCAACCACTAACAAAGGATCAGGAGAATCGACAGATGAGAGAACTTGTTCGGAACGTGAAAACTGCTGCACGGCGTGTAGTTGTTGCCGGTGGAATTCTTGCTACGGGAGCCTTCTTCAGCCAAACTGCATTGGGCCAATCTCAGCCTTGGACAGTCGAGTTGAGTCATCTCGGCACATACGAATCAGGATTGTTTGATGAGGGGGGAGCGGAGATTGGTGCATACGATGCACGATCTGAACGAATCTTCGTTACTAACGCCGGCGATAACAGCATGGATGTGCTCGATGCGAGCGATCCAGAAAATCTAACGCTCGACCTTACTGTTGATCTCTCCAGCTATGGTGGTGGCCCAAATAGCGTTGCAGTCTATCGTGGTATCGTAGCTGTTGCAGTTCAGGCTGACGAGAAGACTGACAATGGCTCGGTTGTCTTCTTCAACACCGACGGTGACTTCTTAAACAGCGTTGAGGTTGGAGCACTTCCCGACATGGTCACCTTCACCCACAATGGACAATACCTTCTGGTAGCAAACGAGGGGGAGCCGAACGACGACTACGACGTTGACCCAGAAGGATCTGTCAGCATTATTGATATGAAGGGGAGAATCTCTCAACTCAGTTCGTCCGACGTTTCAACCGTTTCGTTTACCTCACTCAACTCGGCAACGCTCGACGGAAGCATTCGCATTTTCGGCCCAGATGCAACGGTAGCGCAAGACCTGGAGCCGGAGTATATCGCAGTCAGCCACGACTCCAAGTATGCCTACGTGACTCTTCAGGAGAACAACGCGATTGCCGTAATCGACATCAAGAGAGCTTCCCTCCTCTCAATCTTTGGTCTTGGATTCAAAGATCACAGCGCAACAGGGAATGGTATCGACGCGAGCGACCGTGACGACGAAATCAACATCGCGAACTGGCCAGTCTATGGAATGTACATGCCAGATGCTCTCGCTGCCTACCACTATCGAGGCGACGACTATCTGGTAACGGCAAACGAAGGAGATGCGAGAGATTACGATGGATTTGCGGAAGAAGAGCGAGTGAAAGATCTCACGCTCGATCCAACAGCATTTCCTGATGCCGACGATCTTCAGGAGAACGAAGAGATTGGACGCCTGACCGTTACCACCGTCAACGGCGATACCGACGGCGACGGTGACTACGACGAGCTTTACGCATTCGGTGCTCGTTCCTTCTCGATCTTCGCTACAGATGGCACGTTAGTCTACGACAGCCAAGACGACTTCGAGCAGATCACAGCCCTCCTCTACCCCGACGACTTCAACTCCACAAATGATGAGAATGGCTCCTTCGACAACCGAAGCGACAACAAAGGCCCTGAACCAGAGGGCTTGACACTGGGGACAATCAAAGGCCGCACCTACGCATTTATCGGACTGGAACGGATGGGTGGAGTGATGGTCTACGACATTACCGACCCAAGCGCACCAAGCTTTGTTGAGTATGTGAACAACCGAGACTTCTCAGGTGATGCAGAGGATGGTACGGCGGGAGATCTCGGCCCCGAAGGTATTCTGTTTGTTGACAAGTCATCGAGCCCAACAAACTCCCCACTCCTAATTGTGACGAACGAGGTCAGTGGAACCACAACTGTCTACGAGATTAACAGCGTACAGAGTGGAAGTAGCAAGAGCGTGTCCGAGGATCTGACAGTTGCTGGCGAACTGGAGGCGATCAGCCCGAACCCAGCAACAACAGATGCAACGATCTCGTTCGAGATGAAGAGAGAGGGAAGAGTGTCGATTGAGATCGTGACGGCACGTGGCGAGAAGGTTGCCACACTCCTCGACGAGGAAAGAGGAGCAGGAGAGAACTCAGCAACGCTCAACTTCTCAGAGCTTCCGCAGGGAGCATACTTCTCTCGTCTGACGATTGATGGCCACATCACTTCAGTTCGTCCGATTCAGATCGTTCGATAGGAACGGCAAGCATTTGCCTTCCCCCCCCACGCAGACGTTGCCGTCTGCACTCACAGAGGAAGCACTCCGGGATTTATCCGGAGTGCTTTTTTTTCTTCAATCTCCCCATCTCTTTCTTCAACTTTTCTCCGAAAATCTTTTGTACGTTTGGAGAGGTTTTATCTATCAGGTTAGCCTACTCTCACAAACACCAAAATACAATTATGCCAACACTTCTCGCAACTGCTCCTGTTCTCTTGGTTCGCAACGTTACTGAGGCAGCAAACTATTATCGGGATAAACTTGGCTTCACCTACGACAAGCTGTGGGGAGAACCTCCCCACTTTTGTATGGTTAAGCGAGACGGCCTCACACTTATGCTGAACGAAACTCCAGCTAACGTAGAGCATCTCCCCCACTGGCAAGTGGTAGAGAAAATGTGGAATGCCTACTTCTGGGTGGATGATGCGAAGGGACTCTACGAAGAGTTCCAAAAGAGCGGAGCAACCATCGACTACGAGCTTGGGATGAAACACTACGGTGTTTTGGAATTCGGAGTGCAAGATATCGATGGACACGATTTGGCGTTTGGGCAGATCATAGAGTAAGGCGAGACTCGATGAGACAGGAAACAGAAGCCCTGCTCAGGGTCGTTTTGAGCACACGTTATTCAGAGGCAACCTTCACATGTTTTGATTGAGGTAGTTATGCCCACACCTTCTCCATTTTTTCCGTCAGAGTCGGTATTCACTGTCGATGCTGACGGAACTGTTTTTGCAGGCCAACAGAGAAGCAACCCGAACGATCAGTCGTATGATTTGTCTGTGATTGAGTTTCTCGACGACGGATCGTTTGCAGAGCCGGCTCAGCTTGAACGGACTCTCAACGCAATCGAGAAAGCACGAACCGACAACCCCAATGGAGCACTCGTTCTCCTCTTCATTCACGGATGGCATCACAACGCAGCTTGGGATATCAACGATTCATCAGGCAAAAGTGGGGATACTCACTTCCGCTCATTTCGTGAGATACTTCGCCACCTAACATTGCGTGAGGCTGAGCGATATTTTCAGCATGCCTCTGGCCGGCGCATTGTAGGTATTTACCTCGGGTGGAGTGGGGCAGCCGATGGGTGGTTAGCTGGATTAGGGCCGTTGAAGAATTTGAGCTTCTGGGATCGATACGAAACGGCAGAAAATATCGGGAAGGAGGATTCGCTTCGAAAAGCTCTCCAAGGGATTGTGGCCGCAGTTAAAGATCCTCTGAAGAATACTGCCGTTCAGACTGAATCTCCACTCATCTTGATTGGACACTCGATGGGAGCACTGATGCTTGAATCAGCTTTCCTCTCACTCTTGAGAGCGAAAGATCAACCCCTTCTCCGCCCACAGAGGTCATCCAACGATCGTGGCGTTACTATTCAGCGAAACGGACAATCGTTCTGCTTTCCAGATGTTCTCATAGCTCTGAACTCTGCGGCAGATTCACGGATTGCTCAGGAGATTCTTCTAACGCTAAAAGATCAGAAGTTCAGCAAGAAAGCAGCGGTCAATCAACTCGACTATTCTCCCCCGATGCTTATCTCCGCCACATCCGAGGCTGACAGTGCAACTGGCCAGATTTGGCGACTTGCACAAGGGATAAACTTCAGACGAAGAACAGATGGGCACGACGATTCTCTTTTCACTCACTCACTTGAACGAACCAACCATCCCTGTTCCTGTAAATCAATAGGTGGTGTCGACTTTGGGCAAGATTGGCACTGTCTACGCCCTCCCTATCCTTCAGGAATGCCAACACCTTCATTTGCCATTGACCTTCCGGTGAGGAAGCGGGAAAGAGATGTAGAGGATCAACATGAACGCTATGAACTGTGTCCCCTCGGAGAGGGCACGAGTGACCACCTCGCCTGGGTCTTTCAAGTTCCCGAAGAAATCATCAACGACCACAACGACATCTTCAACTTCAAGTCAACCCTTCTCGTTCTCGCACTCATCCAAATATCGGGAGCAACGATGAGTTTAGCTGAAGACTGGAGCCGAAACTTTGAACCTGAGTGAGCGATGTCATCCACCTTTCTGTGAATCTGTCTTAAAAGCTATTTGGGAAATACAATGCTGCGTAACGATGGAGCATGATCGTGCAGGAACCAGACTGTCACTCTGAGCATAGCCGAAGGCGAAGCGAAAAGTCTCGCAGGAAGAGTGGAGGGAATGGTAAGGATAAACACAGGCGCGGTGGTTCTTCACCAGTGAGAGACTTCGGCAGCCCTCAGCACGACTGTCTGAACGTACAAGAAGCTCGTCGTACGTTGGGTGCAGCTCCCTCATTCTGGACCGCCAAAGATAGCATGGTAGGTACGCTCGTCGGATATCTACAACATTCCGACTTTTCTCTACAGACCTTGTGAGACTCTTCACTCTGCTACGCTCCTTTCAGAGTAACAGACCTGAAAGAATACACATTCCTAACGCTCCTGACTTCAGCTTTGACTTTTCAAACTCCTTCCTAAGGCTTTGTGAAGTGGAAGGAAGAAGATTCTTCCATATTGATCCGTTCCTAACCCTTTCCGTAAACCGGAATTTTCAAGTTCACTATCAATAGGATAAATTTTTACCCTTGCATTCCCTGTTATAAACATTCTATGTTTACGCAACTAAATCGTTGAGTTCATTCTAATTATTCAACAACTTTCGTTCTATGAAAAGGAATCACACACTCATCGCTCTGTTAGCCATGACTTTCTCGACCTTCGCAGCAAGCTGCGGCAGTACAACTGATCCTGACATTGCCGATAACTCGATTGACCCTGCACTTGTCGGTGCGTGGTATCGAGTATATCCACATTCAGCAGACTATCCCTCTCCTAAAGAAAGCATTCGTGGACTTCAATTTACAGCTGGAGGTGATGTACATGAGTTAGCCGTACGGACAACGACTGGTGAATTGACAGTGATGAACTTTTCGCAGATAATAGATCTTCTCAAAGCAAACAACAGTCGTATCGTTTGGACTGCCTTCTACCCACCGGCTCTCAACCAAGACACACTTCAGTATGAGGTAAAGGGGAATACCTTAAAACTCATACAAGTCTATTCTCCATATTCCTCTGACACGACATTTTATCAAAGAGCTACGATCGACAACGTAATTACTGATCCAATACTCTCGACCTTCACAGCAACAATCGAGGGAACCGCTGTGGCGTTTGGCTCCTCACTTAACTCCCTCGAGATATACCCACACCCGGCTGCCTATGCAAGTCGCATATCGGCAACGAAACTGTTGATAAGCGCAACTCACGGATGGAAAAGCACTTCTATCGAGATTGACAACTTCAAGGGAGTAGGAACCTATGAATTACCTCCGGGGAAGGAAATAATGCGCGTTGGGGATGACTATGTCGAGAGATTCGTTACTGATTCGACGGCTCCGAGTACCGTTACTATTGATGAGTACGATGAGGGAAAGAATCTCTGCTCAGGAACCTTCAACTTATCGATGCATACTTTATCTCCAATCAATCAGGGATCTGTAGATGTGTTGAAGGTGAACGATGGGGAGTTTTCCCTCCCAATCTATCGGTAGAGGTAGTGACTGAAGACCTATAGTTCCCTGAGAACCATAACAACAGAGGGGAGAACCGGTTATCCGATTCTCCCCTTTTTGAATTTTTAATTTTGACTTTTGAATTCCCCTACGAGCATCCGCTCGTAGTTCCGCACTCTTCGCAAACGTGGCAGGCTCCGTTTTGCTTTACACGCATCGAGCCGCAGTTGCCACACTGTTCACCGGTGTAGCCGTGAGCTTTGGCGGTTGCAACTTTTACTTCCACATCGTTTGCAGCTTTGGTTACTTGCGTAGCACGAGTTGCTCCGTTTGTCCCATTGGTTCCATTCGTCTTTGCCGAACCGTTGGTTCCTCCGTTTGTCTCCCGCTTCCGGTTCTGTTGGCGTTCCCAGAGTTCACGACCGGGCGAGAGCCGAGCCAAGCCACTTTCTTCATCACCCGGACCATACTCAATCCCCTCTGTCTCGTCCACTGCCTTAATGTGAATGAAGTCCTCACGACCGAGATACTCGTAGCCGATTGCGCGGAAGACGTAGTCGATAATCGACGTAGCATTCTTGATTGCTTCGTGTCCCTGCACCGGCCCCGATGGCTCGAAACGTGTGAAGGTAAAGGTGTCGACAATCTTCTCCAACGGCATTCCATACTGCAACGCCTTCGATGCAAGCACGGCAAAGCAGTTCAGCAAGCCTTTGAAGGAAGCCCCCTCCTTATACATATCGATGAAGATTTCGCCAAGCTGACCATCCTCGTACTCACCTGTGCGAAGGAAGACCTTGTGTCCACCAACTGTTGCCTCCCGAACGAAGCCGTGACGCCGCTTCGGCAAACGGCGACGGTCGGCGCGGTGGTATACCTTCTCGACAATTTTCTCCTGCACCTGCTGTGGACCAACCGCTTCGTTGAAGTGCTCGCCACTTCCGATCATCTGCGAGGCATCTACGTCAATGTCTCGAAGCGTCACTTGCTCTACAAGCTCGGTATCAGAAGAGACGTTCAGTGGCTGCGAGAGCTTTGAGCCATCACGATATAAGGCAATTGCCTTCAGCATGAGCTTCCACGATTCGGTGTAGACCTTCTCAACATCTTCCAACGTTGCCTCGCGAGGCATGTTGATTGTCTTGGAGATCGCCCCTGAAATAAAGGGCTGCGCAGCAGCCATCATCTTCACGTGCCCCATGTAGGCGATATATCGTTCGCCAAGTTTTCCACACCGATTTGCACAATCAAAGATCGGCAGATGTTCCTCTTTCACGTATGGCGCTCCTTCGATTGTCATCGTGCCGCAGACGTACCGATTCGCCTCTTCAATTTCATCTTTGCTGAAGCCGAGTTCAGCCAAGACGTTGAGAGACGAATCTTCCACCTGCGCGTCCGTGAAGCCAATCGACTTCAAGAAGTCATCCCCCAGCGTGTAGCGGTTGAAGGCAAACGTGACATCGAACGCAGTCTCCAATCCAGACTCGATTGCGTCAACTTTCTCGTCGGTAAAGCCTTTTGCTTTCAACGACGTGCGGTTGATGTGCGGACATCCCTGCAACGAAGCATATCCCTTGATATACGAAGAGACTTCGGCAATTTCTGCATCGCTGTAGCCGAGGTGGGCAAGCGACTTCGGAACAGATTGGTTGACAATTTTGAAGTAACCTCCGCCGGCAAGTTTTTTGTACTTCACTAAAGCAAAGTCAGGCTCAATGCCAGTTGTGTCGCAATCCATAATCAAGGAGATTGTTCCGGTTGGAGCAATCACTGTCACCTGCGCGTTCCGGTAACCATGTTCTTCACCGAGGGCAACGGCACGATCCCAACACTCTTTTGCCGCAGCAGAAAGATTTTCTGGGCAAAGCTCGTGGTCAATACCAACCGGCGTGACTGTTAACCCTTCGTACTCCCCTTTCGGAGCGTTGTATGCGGCGCGACGATGGTTCCGCATCACGCGGAGCATATCTTTTTCGTTCCGCTTGTATTTGTTGAAGGCCCCGAGCTTTGCGGCAATCTCGGCACTGGCGGCGTACGACTCACCTGTCATAACCGCAGTGATTGCTCCGGCCCACGCACGCCCCTCCTTTGAATCGTATGGAATACCTGCACGCATCAAGATCGTGCCGAGGTTTGCGTAGCCGAGACCAAGAGTCCGCGTGTCGTAGCTCTTCTGCGCAATCTCCTTCGACGGGAACTGCGCCATCAGAACAGAAATTTCCAGAACGAGCGTCCAGATGCGGGTAGCGTGTTTGTAGCTCTCGACATCGAAAACACCTGTCTCGTCATTGTAGAAGTGGCCGAGATTGAGAGAGGCAAGATTGCAGGCCGTGTCATCCAAGTACATGTACTCGGAGCATGGGTTACTTCCGTTGATCCGCCCCTCCTTCGGGCTGGTGTGCCATTCGTTGATTGTCGTGTCGAACTGGAGGCCGGGATCGGCGCAACTCCAAGCAGCGTAGTTAACTTTCTCCCAGAGATAACGTGCCTTTACCGTCTTCGCAATCCCCTCTTTCTTCCGCCACCTCAAGTGCCAATCGCTATCCTCTGCGATTGCCTTCATGAAGTCATTCGAGATGCGGACGGAGTTGTTGGAGTTCTGTCCGCTGACGGTGTTATAGGCTTCCCCCTCGTAGTTCAGGTCGTACTCGTTAAAGTCGATCTTCTCCACACCCTGATCTACCAGCGAGAGAACGCGAACGATATAATTAAACGGAATGCCGCGACTGAGAGCACGTTGCACTAAGCTGTGGAGTTCCGATGAAGGATCGGCGAAATCTGTTCCCTCCGCACGTCCAACCTCAGCAATTTCAGCCAAGAATGCCTTGCAGATGCGCGACCCAGCAACCAACGCCGCAACTTTCTGCTCCTCTACCATCTTCCAGTCGATAAATTTTTCAATGTCTGGATGATCGATATTTAAGATCACCATCTTCGCAGCCCGACGGGTTGTTCCACCCGATTTAACTGCTCCGGCTGCACGGTCATTCACTTTCAGGAAGCTCATCAATCCAGAGGAGACACCACCACCGGAGAGTGGCTCACCTTCAGCGCGAAGTGCGGAGAAGTTGCTCCCCGTTCCCGAACCATATTTGAAGATGCGAGCTTCGCGCGTGACGAGGTCAAAGATTCCCCCCTCGTTCACAAGGTCGTCGCTGACCGACTGGATGAAGCACGCGTGCGGTTGTGGGTGGGTGTACGCATCTTTCGAGCGCGTCAGTTTGCCACTAACGGGGTCGACGTAGTAGTGCCCCTGTGCCGGACCTTCAATGCCATAAGCCCAGTGAAGACCGGTGTTGAACCACTGGGGCGAGTTCGGAGCACACATCTGGTTCAGGAGCGTGTAGGCGATCTCATCGTAGAATGCCTGCGCATCTTCCGGCGAATCGAAGTAGCCATGCTCCTCACCCCAGTGACGCCAGCATCCAGCTAAACGGTGAACTACCTGCTTTGCACTCCTCTCCGACCCTAAAATTGGCTCTCCCTTTTCGTTGAAGAGTTGATTTCCCTCGGCATCGAACTGTGGTACACCGGCTTTGCGGAAATATTTTTGCGCTAAGATGTCGGCAGCCATCTGCGACCACTGGCTTGGAACTTCAATATCGTTCATCTCGAAAACGACCGATCCGTCCGGGTTGCGGAGCACTGACTTGCGCAAGCTGTACTCAAACATGTCGTAGACATCTTTGCCTGCGGTCGTGTAGAGACGTGAGATTTTCATAGAGTTGTTTCCCCTGTAGTATATGTGTTGACGATTCCACACGACGCCCTGAACCAAGCGCGCATTGTTGGAGAGATTTTCCCCTCCGGTACTACGCTTCGATCAGCGAGACGTGAGGTCAGTTGTAATTATCTTGAATGGTGACTCGCAATGAGTCGACGGTAGATGGTGTGAACGGCACTATAGCTGTGAGAAACCTTCCCTGTGAGAGAGGGAAGGTGAAGGATATTCTGATTTTGCATGTTGAAGTGGTATGCCATAGTGCTCTGTCTGGTTGAAAAGACGGGCGAAAGATACGGGATCGAAGTGGGGGAAGTAAAGAGAAATCTCAGGCGCAATAACAACCATTGACTCACCTTGTTTCAAGGTTTCCTCTCCCCCCGAACTTCCTTCCCGATTGTATATCTTTACGCTCTTGTAACTGAAGAAAACCTCTGAAAATCCATATTCACAAAATCATGGCGCAAGGGACATCACAGAAAAAATCGACAGCGAAGAAGCGAACCAACACAAATGGAACCGCTACAAAACAGAATCAACTCAACGAAAGCCATAACAGCCCAGAGATCGACTGGAAGAGCGTTGCTCGCACCCTACTCCTCTCCAGAGCACTCGACCAAATCGAAGAAAAAGAGCTTGTGCCAGCAGGGTTGATTACCTATCAGTTCTCCTCGCGCGGACACGATTTAGCGCAGATTATCTTAGGCGAACAGATTACACACCCACACGACGCGGCAACCCTCTACTACCGCTCACGCCCATTTGTTCTAACCCAAGGATTGGAGGCAACCGAGGCTCTCTGCAGCACAATGGGGCGTGCCGGAGGTATCAGCGAAGGACGCGACATTGGCGTTGTCCACAACCTACCTCGCAGAGATCGAGCGACAGTGCTTCCCACAAGTGGAGATGTTGGAGCACAGTTTACCCCAGCCATCGGGTGGGCGCAAGCAATCGAGTATCGGAGCAATGTCTTGGGGGATGGTGAGTGGAAGGGAGCAATTGCGGTAGCACTAAGTGGAGATGCTGCCTGCGCTACCAACGGATTTTGGTCGGCACTGACAATCGCAACAACGCTAAAGCTCCCCTACCTCTTCTTCGTTGAGGATAACGGCTACGGCATCTCCGTCACTGGCGACCTTCAGACTCCGGGAGGAAGCATTTCCGTCAACCTCGCCTCATTCACTGGCCTGAAGATACTCTCCGGCAGTGGCGTCGACCCGGAGGAGACCTCACGTCTCATCGTCGAAGCTGTCCAGTTTGCACGATCAGGAAGTGGTCCGGTTCTCCTCCACCTCCGCGTTCCACGCCTGAGTGGACACTCCTACACCGATAATCAGTCCTACAAATCGGAAGAGCAGGTGGCGCAGGAGGAAGCAAACGATCCGTTACCAAAGCTCCGAGATTTTATGGTTGGGAAGAAGATTGTGACAGAAGAAGAGTGGGTGAAGATGGAAGAAGCGGGAGAAGAGATTGCTCGCAAAGCCGCGGAGAGCGCAAAGAACGCAAAGGAGCCAGATACAGAAGGGGTGCTGAACGGTAGATTCTATCAGAGAGGATTGCCCCAAGTTGCTGGAGGGTTGATGGCAGAAGTTGGTGAGGAAGGATATGAGCATTCGCGAGGAGGAGAGTTCGAGCCAAAACCAGAAGGACCCCGAATGAATATGGTTGACGCAATTCGTCGAGCACTTGAAAGCGAGCTTCAGCAAAACAACCGGGTGCTCCTCTTCGGTGAAGATGTTGGAATGAAAGGTGGAGTCCACGGGGCAACAATCGACTTACAACATAAGTTCGGTCAAGAAAGAGTGTTTGATACATCGCTGAACGAAGAGGGAATTATCGGTCGGGCAGTTGGTATGGCAATGGCGGGACTGATGCCAGTACCCGAAATTCAGTTCAGGAAGTATGCTGACCCTGCCCACGAACAGATCACTGACTGCGGCACAATTCGCTGGCGAACAGCCGGGAAGTTTGCTGCACCACTGGTAGTTCGCATTCCAGTTGGGTACGGTAAGAAGACCGGAGACCCGTGGCACTCAGTTTCAGGCGAAGCACTCTACGCCCACCTCGTCGGTTGGCAGATCGCTATCCCATCAAATGCTGAAGATGCCGTCGGTCTGCTCCGATCAGCACTGCGAGGGAATGATCCGACAATGTTCTTCGAGCATCGCGCCCTACTCGACACACGGGATGGTCGACGCCCCTGGCCGGGAGATAACTTCATCCTCCCATTCGGAAAAGCAAACGTGGTACGCGAGGGAACAGACATCACTATTGTGACGTGGGGAGAAATGGTTCACCGCGCAGCAGCAGCAGCAGAAAAGAGTCAGAAGAGCGTGGAGGTGATCGATCTTCGCACAGTCTCCCCTTGGGATAAGGAGACCGTTCTGAACTCCATTCAAAAGACAAATAGATGTATTGTCCTGCACGAAGATAACTGGACCTGCGGGTTCGGTGGAGAGATTGCCGCGACCATTGCACAAGAGGCCTTCCACTACTTAGATGCACCGGTAGAGCGGATGGCAACACCAGATATTCCAATCCCCTACAACCCAACGCTCATGGCTGCCGTCGTCCCCGGTATTGAGGATATTTTGGAGAGAATCGAACAACTTATCAAGTTCTGAACAGCCATAGCATCTACTTGAGAGGTAAACAATTCGGCCTTCTCCTGTGTTATACCGTGCGGGTTGAAGTGTTTTGTAGAGTCAAAAACTATCTGTTAGAACAAATTTTATCCTGAAGTACCATTAACATTCGGAGTAATGTACATATGACACAACGTAATTATGCTCTCCTTCTCTTTGCTCTTCTCCTCACTGGTTCGTTCATCGTTAGTGGGTGTGGTGAAGATAGTGTTGAACCAACTCCTGCTAAGCCACGCCTTCTCTTCCTGCACGCAGCGCCAATCACTGCCGACAAGGGAGTTGATATTCTTATTGGAAACGAGGAAGTTGTTCAGAACAAGAAATTTGGTGAGTTCGCAACCTACGTTGATGTCCCCTCAGGTTCACAAGACGTGAAAGTTGTTGAGACCGGAACTACGTCGGCTGCATTTACAACGAATCTTATTTTCAATGAAGAGAAGAACTACAGTTTGATTGCATACAATGAGACCGACGGAACTGTAGGTGCACTTTTGTTCCGAGATGATCTTTCAGCACCAGCCTCAGGGCAAGCACTGGTTCGCGTTGTTCACTTAATCAACGATGGCCCCAAAGTACGGGTAGCGTTTAAGGGAACGGGCGATCCGCTCTACGACAGCATTGCGTTCAAACAGGTAACTGAGTTCTTCAACCCGAGACCAGCGGGTACATATACTCTCCGCATCATGGATGTGAAGGAGCAAGGTGGAGGAAGTCAATCTGGTGGGGCAAACGCACTTATCGAACAAGAAGTAACGTTGCAGGCTGGGAAGATCTATACGTTTGCTGCAATTGGAACGGCTGCCTCTCCAGAGTTAGTGGTTATCTCGAACAACTGATGTTATATTACTTTTCTCACAGTACAAAACAATAATAGGACAAGTTATTGAAGATGAAGATTTCAAAAATTCTTTCTCTCGTTCTTCTCGCCGTCACAACCTCCGTTGGAGTATATGGTTGCGAGGAAGACACAACAAATCCACCGGTAGAGAATCCCGATCATGCGGAGATTCTCTTCATGCATGCTGTGCCAGCAGGACCTGGGGTTGACTTGTTGATTGGCGACAATACTGTCATCACAAACGCAACGTTTGGCAACTTCGGCGCAAGTTACTCGGAGATCGAAGCAGGCTCACGGCAGGTTCGGGTCTTCCCGACCGGAACAACAACAACGCCACTGGTCGACGCTACGCTCGACTTTACGAAAGATCAGCACTACACAATTTTTGCTATCAAAAACAGTGCCGGAACTGGTGCAGCGCCACTGGTCTTCAGCGACAACTTGACCGCACCTGCAGCAGGCAAAGCGCATATCCGAATTGCCCACTTGGTCGCCGACGGACCGAAGGTAAAACTCTCGTTCCAAGGATCGGGTCAAGGGGCAATCTTCAGTGACGTTGCATTTATGGATAACACTGAATTCTTCACTCCGGTGGATGCTGGTGCAGTAACGATTCGCGTACAAGATGCAGGCACATCTGGTGGCGGCGGCGGTGGTGGCGGTGGTGGCTCCAGCAGCACAGTTGCGCCAGACCTTCCATTCACATTAGAGGATGGAGGCATCTACACGATAGCCGTGATTGGAACGGTTGCAAACAGCGACGGGCAGATTGTGGTGATAAAGCATGTGGAAAACCACGAGTAATATCAAATGAGCTTACTGAGTGGGAATACTATCCACTTTGGTGTAAAGTTGTGGGGATTGGAGCACTATCGATGTTAATAACATAGGGTGGATCAGACTGCCAAGTTTAGCCACCTATAGCTCTTACGAACTACACACAGATTCAATTATTCCACACAAAAGCGGCCTCGAGACCATCTCTCGAGGCCGCATACTATCTGTCAGACAGATACTGTCTAAGTCTATACAGTCCTATGAAACTTTAGGAGAAATCAGAGACAATGAGAGTTCTACAGTTTCTCTTTTTCTTTGCCTTAGCTACCACAACATCTCTTGGATTGGGCGGGTGTAAGGAGGACATTGCACAACCATCGGTGGAGACTCCCCCCCACGCGGAAATTCTGTTTATGCAGGCTGCACCGTTAGCCCCCGGAGTTGACTTGTACATTGATGACAAGACTGTAGTTACGAACGCAACTTTCGGTCAGTTCACTACCAGCTACACAGAAACCGAAACTGGATTGCACCAGGTTCGAATATTCCCGACCGGAACAACAACAACGCCACTGGTCGACGCAACACTCAACTTCACGAAGAGTGAGCACTACACAATCTTTGCAGTGAACAACGCAGCCGGTACGGCCATCAACGTGCTTCACTTCGCAGACAACTTGACTGCACCGGCTCCGGGAAAAGCACATATCCGGATTGCTCACTTAGTCTCTGATGGATCGAAGATCAAATTCTCTTTCCGAGCAACCGGCAAAGGACCACTCTTCAACGATGTTCCTTTCATGGAAAAGACTGAAGCCTTCATCCCAGTTGACACTGGTGCAGTGACGATGCGTGTACATGCTGTGGGAGTATCTGGTGGCGGAATGAGTGGTAGTGGTCCAGACGAAGTCATTACGCCAGACCTTCCCTTCACCCTTGAAAGTGGAGGCATCTACACGATAGCCGTTGTCGGAACTATCGCAAATGATAGTGCGCACATGGTTGTCATCAAACACGAGAGGTTGCACGAATAAACGATCTGGGGGAAGATGCACTCGGCGAATAATGTATAGAGATCAAGCATCATTCAGAAGGGGGATTGGAGTGAAACTCTAATCCCCCTTCGTTCACTATCTTCGCACCAATCAGGCTCTCTCAGAACTACCATTTCATCCTTCTCATATACGTTAGAAGAACATGAAGAAAAAAGTCAACAGGAACGATGACATCCTCTGGAAGATGTTAAACGAAGAACTCGGAATGGAGGAGATTCGTGAAGTGCAAGCCTATTTGCGAGGCGAAGGGAACTACTACGACATGGGATATGGAGGCTTAACGATTGAGCCGTATGAGGGACGGGTCGACGGATCTACGTTCAGAGTTCGCCATGAGAAGCATGGTGAGGAAGTGGTAAATCGTTCTGTGCTGGGAAGTGTTCTACACGACCTTCTCCACTACCGCCGAAAGCAACAAGGGTTGATGCCAACAAACCTGAACTGATCTCCTACTCTCCTGATGCTCTTCGTCCTGCTCACGATTTTCTCTTCTCTAACCATTGCGCTCATTCTAAAGTTCAATGAAACAAGAAGTGGGAATCGCCTTGCCCTTGCTGGCGCAAACTACGTCGTTGCCTCACTTCTCGGATTTGGTATGGGGGATTTTGATTCTCTCATCACCCTCCAGTGGGTAGCCTTTGCAGCACTTCTCGGAGGAGGCTTTGTCGCCGGGTTTCTCTTGCTGATGAAATCGATTCGAGCCACCGGCTTAGCAATTACAGGGAGTGTTGCCCGAACAGCAACAATTGGCCCTGTTCTCCTCTCGATCATCTTCTATAGTGAACATCCGAACCTTCTCCAGATTATCGGCATAGCTTGCGGAGTATCTGCTTTTCTTCTCCTCGGACTTTCGCAGAGACAACAATCGTTCGTTGAATCTTCACAGATCTCGAAAGTTCTGCTCCTCACACTTCTCTTTTTAGTTATGACCTTTAATGATTTCGGAATGAAGATTGCCGAGGTCAATAAGGTTGATATATCAAGATTGTTCTTCGTTCTCTTTGGAACTGCCGGGATGATCTGCTGGAGCTTGATCGGAGTTCGGCGAATGAAGAAGAAGGATTGGCAGCAAATCACTCGAAGAGATTTGCTACTCGGCGGAGTGCTTGGAATACCGAACTACTTCAGCAGTTGGTTCCTCATTCGTGCTCTCCAAGATGTTCCCGCATCTATTGTCTTCCCTACCGTCAGCGCAGGTGGCGTCATTGCAGTTACGCTGGCAGCAGTTCTCCTCTGGCACGAAGAGTTATCTCGCCCTGCTTGGATCGGCATCGGACTCGCCGCAATAGCTGTGGCGTTGTTGGGGATGTAGGAATTCGTTCTGAGTGACAAAGCTGGTGGTGTATACAAAGTGGTGTGTCCCTACCACTCTGTCATTCTGAGGGTCGCCGAAGCATCTCACCAGTTGTGTAGAGATTAACGAGTACGCTCAGCAACACTGGTGAGACTCTTCACTTCGCTCTGCTACGTTCAGAGTGACAACGCCGGTGTCCTCGCAAGCTATTATCGATCAGGCCTCTTCCACCCTTAACATGTCGAGCAATTCTCCCTCCTTCTCTCTCGATATTCCAGCTCGCAACTCCCCGCTAAATCGGTCTGTTGTTTTGAACCAATTGAGTGTATCACGTGCAATTTCTTCGAGAGACCTGAACGTTAGCCCAGCATTCACTGCACGTGAAATATCAGTTCGACTCATTCCATTTGCTTCTGAGGGAACCCAGAGAGGCATATCCATGTATGGTGATATCTGATGTTCGGCGAGGAATTCTTCACTCCCCCAGATGAATCGCACCTCTGATTCAAAAGCCTTTGCGATAGTCTGAAGAAAAACCTCCATCGGCATCGGCTGCTCAGGGCCAGTTGCGTTGTACAGACCTGTAACTCTCCCCTCTACCATGCGAAGCATCCACTCAGCAAGATCGCGAACATCGATGTACTGAACAGACTCTTCAGGCTTGCCCGGTGCAAACACATCCCCCCCAGCGGCAACCCGCCAAGGCCAATATGTAAAGCGGTCACTTGGGTCGTTTGGTCCAACAATTAAGCCGGGACGAACCTTCAATACGTTCCCCGGTAGCATCTCTTCTGCCTTCCTCTCAGCAGCAGCTTTCAGCGGCCCATAACTTGCGTGGGTAATTCTGTCCAGCGGCATATCCTCAGTCAACTCACCAACTGGAGAGGCTTCAGTTGGGCCTTCCTTTCCTTCGCCAGCATACACACTAATACTTGAGATAAATGTATAGTGGTTGGTCTGCTGGCCAATCTGGTTCAGGAGAAGCTCAACATCTTTTGGGAAGTATGCACTTGGATCGACAACCGCATCCCACGATCTTCCACTTAGTTTCTTCAGATCATCGATGGATCTTCTATCGCCATAGATATGTTCAATCTCTGGAAAGAGATCAGGATTTGATTTGCCCCGGTGGAAGAGGGTAACAGTGTGCCCCCCCTTTAAAGCAGTTTCAACGAAGTGGCGCCCCAGAAAGATCGTGCCACCAATAACCAGAATATTCATGTTGATGCTCTTTATGAATGGCTTGTATAAATGAAAAATGTTTCGCAGTTATTGATGTTTGTGTTTAGATGGCTTCATCTGGTTCAAAACGCCAATTTTTTGTGGATGCAGGGTTAAAACAATACATGTAACTCCAAGATAAACCGTCATTTGTTGTACCATTGTTGTACCCGCCATAAACAAATCTATTTCCTCTCATGGCTACTGTGAAAATTGTTCTCCGTAAAAAGAAGAACCAGAATGGGACTTCTCCATTAGCCTTGCGTATTACCAAAGACCGCAAGACCTCTTTCATTCATCTGGGATATCACATCCTTGAAAAGGATTGGGATGCAACCACTCAACGTGTGCGCAAGTCTCATTCCAATGCTGCGCGACTGAACAATATTCTCATGAAGAAACTGGCTGATGCAAGCAATGTCGTTTTAGAGATTGATGCGCAAGAAAAAGAGTTATCCTCAAATGCATTAAAGCGGAAGATCAAACCTTCTTCTGACTCCATGTTTTTCGCCCAAGCAGACACCTACTTGCTTCAATTGAAAAAGGCTGGCAATTTCAACGTCTGGCAGAGTCGCCGTTCACTCATTCGCATATTCAAAGAATTTGTTCTTGGTACAGATGCGATCCTAGATGATCTGCCTCTAAAGTCACGTTCCCGCAAACGCATCAGCCGTCAACGGATACTGCCGGGATCAGACGTTCCCTTTCGACAAATTGATGTCTCTCTCATTAACCGTTTTAAAGTTTACCTGAAAGCAGATCGAGTGATATCGGACATGTCGATTATGAATTACATGGCAATGATCCAGAAGGTATTCCTTCAGGCCATTGCAGACGGAGTAGTAGAAGAAAAGTTCCTCCCCTTCGGCAAGGATAAAATCAGGATCAAGCGACCTGAATCTCAGAAAATTGGTCTATTGAGAGAAGATGTTGAGAAGCTGGAAACTGTTGAGCTATTACACCCGTCGCATCAACAAGTGCGGGATTTGTGGCTAATCTCCTTTTACTTCGCTGGAATGCGGGTATCTGACGTTCTGCAACTGCGCTGGTCAGATTTTCGGGGAGGAAGGCTCTACTATGTCATGGACAAGAACAGCAAACCCGGTTCTCTCAAGATCCCAGAAAAAGCAGAAAGGATATTGGAACGTTATGCGCCACTTAAAGCACACGCTGGCGATTTTGTGTTTTCATACCTTAAAGGTCTCCAGAAGTTGGACGACGGGTTTACCCTGAAGAGGAGAATACAATTCATCGTATCGAACTGCGATATGCTGTTAAAAATGCGTGTTGCTCCAAAAGCTGGCATAGAAGGAAAACTCACAATGCACATTGCCAGGCATACCTTTGCCACACTGGCCGGAGACAAAATCCCGATCCAGATGCTACAAAAACTCTACCGACATAGCAATGTCCTGACCACCATCGGGTATCAGGCAAACTTCGTCAACAAGGACGCGGATGAGGCTTTGGATGCGGTGTTGGGGGAGTAAACAGTAGCTTCCAGAGGGTTCGAATCTCTCTCCGCTCTAAAAACGCGCCAAAGCGCACAGAAAAGCCCGGTTTTTCAACCGGGCTTTTTTCGTGCACAACATATGCACAACAATTACAGCATTTTCCTTGAGCAAATCTGGCCTATTTTTAGACCAAATTATCCTTATCTCTACCTGCTTCCTCTTCTGTTCATAGTGCGAATTGAGTAAGAAATCGAATAGACTATTGAAAAAGACTCTCAACCATGCCAAATATTAATGTTAGCTTGGACTGTTATTGGCAACAAGTATCATTTCTCCATTTTCTTGGATTTCATAATTCCCTCGCCTTGCTTTTTTTCCAGGCTCCCAAGGCTTGAGTAAACCAAACTCGAAGTGTCCACGACCATGATCTATCACATATGTACGCGGAAGTATTTCCTCTTTCGATTTACCCAATCCGAGAACCTCTTTCCATTCCGACACTAGATCCTTCATACATTCTTTAAGTTTTATTGTCAAAGTAGGCCTCCCTTTCTCGCCTCTGCCATCACCACTGAGCTACAAACGGACTATAGCAGTCTAAGTTTCATCCATCAATATACACAACTTTGATTTTTTTTCAACATTTTGTTACAGCATGGCCGCACTTAGACAGTACACTCTTATGAAAAATTCAAGATTATCCCGTATCAAAGGCTTTCTCGTTCTAAGACTATTGATTAACAGACCAAAAATTATTGCCATCAAATTCGTGCTCCCTTAACTCTTGCAAAAGATCTATCAACATAATCCGTACCGGACGGGTCAAGTTTACAAACATAATGACAGAATCATCATTACCTCTCAACAAATCAGGCTTTGGACTATGGATATTAACTATTCCAATGGGAACCTCATTCTCATCTGTCTCGCTCCTAATAAGGGGAATGGAGACAAAACTGCCAACTAGCGGAGGCTTGTCATCAGCGCAAAAATAATCAACAAATTCTACTCTCACTTCTTCGGTGATGTCTCCAAATTCATCAAACCACTTTATCAAGTCTGGTCCATCAAAATAGACCTGCGTCGATTTTTGACAAAAAGCCATTGATGCTCCTGCCGATACTCTCCACAATTGTCTCCCAGTTGTCTTGTTTAACACATGCATTTTTTTTGGTATTCCGATCGAGAAAGGAACAAGCTCTGAATCTTTTGAAACACCAGAATCGGCTCCTGAGGTCGAAGACAGATCGGTACGTAAGAATAGAACTCCTTGATACTTGTTAAGTGATGATTCTTTTGGTGCAAACCGCAAACCGTTATCCATGGAATCTAGAACATCGTCTGGTATATCTTCAATATTTGAATACAGCATAATGCTAGCTGCATACTTCTTTGATTTCTGACCGGGGATTCTATCGAAGTGTTGCGCCAGCTTACAGTATTCTTTTAGAACTTGCTGTATTACTTTGACAATATCTTCCTGACTAAAGTTAGGACTGCCAAAAATTTTTGAATATGCTCCATGACAACGAAGGAACGTTTCACCGAACATTTCGAGAATATTTGGCGGCGGCATTGTTGAAATCGTATCTATAAACAGTTGTTCTCTCAACGCACGCTTTCTCTGTATAAACCACTGATGCGCCCAGAACAAAAATGCAGAAAGAACAAGAACGGCCCAAAACACGTAAACTGCAGCGGTGCGTGTTATATATGTAAACGGAGCCTTTGAAGAGATATCATCGCTGTATACAGAACCTAAGATTCCTGTACCTACCAACAACATGGTAACAAATACAGACACTACTATATGGAGTGAGAAAGCCTTTTGATCTTTCCTTGACATAGAGAATGTAGCAATTTTATTAGTAATAGTACAAATATACAAATGACAAACAAGCCCATAAAGAACATGTCTTATGCTAAAAGTTCAGAGAGAATCCACCTTTAACCCCTTTAAATGACATGTCAAAGTCGCTTCCGATGTTTCTTTGAAGCGAGTCCGCAGGAAAACCGCTGATCCCTGTGATTGCCTTGTGCTGGATGTTGGGCACAAAGAAGTAGTGATAATACCAGTCAGCGAAGAAACTTACCTTTCCTACTGTCAGTGTTATCCCCAAACCTAACTCGTGTGTAGGCGTAGTGGGAATCTTGTAGGTAATAGGCAGATTGGTAATGGAATCAACTCTTTGAGATACGGTGTAAACAATTGGTGATCCAGTATATGTAGAGACAACCTCTGCTGATGGAAACGAACTCGTATAAGCAATTGCACCGGATAGACAATTTGGTATGATCTCAACGTTAATATAGATGCCAGCATATGGAGCTGCTATATCAAAATCACCTTTAATCACTTTCGAGGGTATCTCAACACCAAAATAGCTGAGATAACCAACTCCTAAACTAGCCCGAACTCGGTGATATTCTTTGACTTTGCAAGAATATATAGTGTCAAGCATACAATCGTCTGTTTTACTCCCCTTAGATGCCTTTCTTGTTAGAATTTCCTTCCGTCTCTCAATACTTTTGTTATCAGGAAGACGTTTAGTTGTCATTGTGGTCATTGTATAAATATATCCTTCACCCGAATCAGTTGAATCATAGGTTACGTATGTTGAAGTGTTGTATGGATGCTCTTCAAGAGCTTTCGGATTGGTTATCGTGTCAACGATTGTCTGAGTCTGAACTGTTGCCTTTTTTGCTGTAATAACTGAATCACGCACGGCTTCTTTTTTATGCTCCCAGAATCGTAGTGGTGTGTATTTCAGATTTAGTCCGTACCCCCATACCTGATTCTCTGAGTTGATCTGCCTTCCCCAGCTAACCCAACCAGTCACACCATACTGTTTTCCAGTCGTAGCTATAGGCAACTGTACGATTGTTTGACCATGCGCTCTGTTGTGAATAGAAAGAAGTCCTATCACTGTAACAATCACAATCAGAGTAGACTTTTTGAAGAAGTATACAATACTCATAGTTTTCTTCCACTGGTTAGTTTCAATGTCAGTGCTTGGCAAGAGTTCAGAGGACAACATAGTGCCATTATTAGGCAGCTTCAGTACTACATTTATACTACAATTCAATCGGGCTATCTCTGTCTTCGTCCTGTTTGCGCTATATCCGGTAACTGACAGGATACTGACCTGCAGCGTTAATAAATCAGGGTTTCCCCTGATATGAATTCTCCTCCCTCTCCCCTACTTTCCTGAACAATCCTCGTGTAGTAGAAGTGTAGTACACACACCTCCTCACATACCGTTTATGTTGCAGCATGGAAGTTATTTGCATCGAAAACGAGGCGTTTTATGCCTTGATTGACCAAGTGGTGTTGCGCTTGCAGGAGGTGTATGGGGCGAAGCCGGATAAGTGGGTGGATGAACGTGAGGCCATGCGCTTGCTCAATATCAAGTCCAAGACCACGCTGCAAGAGTACCGGGATCATGGGAAAATCAGGTTTTCCCAGCCGCGCAAGCGGATTATTCTCTATGACCGCGACTCCATTCATGCCTTTCTTGAAGCCAATGCGCGGGAGACGTTTTAGCCATGAGCAGAGACTACGTTGACGGTTTTAACAACGGCTATATGATCGCCGGGCGATTGCCGGAACTGGCAAAGCAGTTGTCACATCCAAGTCTTGAAGCTCCGTGGTTCGAGGGGTTTCGCGACGGGCGGGAGCAGTTTGTGAAAGATCAGGTCAAGGAGATGCGGCCTGACTGGTTGCGCGGTGATCAGCAAGGCGCGGGTAAGGATGAGCGGGAGAAGGATCATACGCGGGAGAACCCCGCACAGTCAGCCCCACCAAAAGAACAAGATCGTGATTAGTCGTGACGGGAATAGATAGACCTGTCCTGCACATCGGTCACTGTAGGCACTTAACACTAATGAAGAGTCTATATGAGGAATCAGGATCATCGTGATACCGACCCGTCGGGAGCATCGCTCAAAGCCAAACTAAGGCGGCAGATTGACGATACTCAAAACATTCGTCTGAGTGAACCCGATACTTCTACCCCTTTGGGGTGCAAGATTGTTCTGTGGATTATCGCAATTGCGGTATTTCTCTTCATTCTCTTTGGCGTTGTCCTTGTCGGTGCTCTGCGGCAGGGGCCATACGCTCAGGTGAGTCAATCTACGCACACAGCATCGCGTAATCGTGCAGATGTGCAGGAGCGGCAAAGCCAGCACAATGCTGAAGTTCGCGTATTCAATTATCTCAGTTCAGAGAAGAGTCTGATGGGAAGAGCTCTTTTCGCGTACGAAAGAGATAGCGTTGTGCAGTGGGTTTTTGACCGTCTGTCTGATTACAATCAAGAGCATGATCCCAAAGTAACCAAGCAAAGCACGATCACAGAAAAGATACGTGCGTCAGAAGAGATCATCGACCAAACCCTTACCCTCACGGATGGTGCTGATCGGGACGATGGCGTGAACGACAGATTTAGCAGCAGTAGGGAGACTATTAAAAAGGGCGGTGGGGATGAAACGGATCTGGCACACATGAAGCTGACCTTCCTGCATGTCTTGGGCGTTCCGGCTGAATCGGTTCACGCTGTTCTCTTCAAGAACGATCGCAAAGAAGAATACCGGGCCGTTGCCGTTGTCACATTGCCGGACGGGAAAAAGGTATATCTGGACAAATTCAACAGCACCCGTGATCCTGAGAGCGATGGCTACCGAGAGTTCAAAGAGTACAACCCATACACAGTTATTGAAAATCAATAATCTGCCGCAACTGCCTCTTCTTAACAGCCATTCAACAACCTTCATTGACCATGACTGAAATCGACTCCCTTGCCACACATGTGTCCAACAACGGTGACCATCATCATGCTGTGACCGCCACCACCTGGTCACTGGATACACCACTTCTTGAATTCGATCAGAAAGGCCGTCCGTGGACGGTGCGCAACGCCGTAGAAGGTGTGCAAATTCTCGGCGGCATCGGGTCTGGCAAGACAAGCGGATCCGGTCGAACGCTTGCACTGAACTACCTTGCCGCAGGGTTCGGCGGGTTGGTGCTGACGGTCAAGCCGGATGAAAAGATCATGTGGGAAGAATACTGTGCCATGACAAACCGGTCGGAGGATTTGATTATCGTCGAGCCGGGGGGCAAGCACCTCTTCAACTTTTTGTCTTACGAAGGACAAGGCGGCAATACCGAGAACATTGTGCAGGTCTTAAAGACCGTCATCCAAGCCAGCGAAGAAAAGGCCAGCGGAGCTAAGCAAGACCCCTTCTGGGAGACGGCACTGGACATGTTGATTTTCCACGTGATTGATCTTTGCCAGTTGGCCTATGGGCGCGTGACCTTGCAGAACCTCTATGACATTGTTCAGACACTGCCCGATCAAGGGGAAACAAAAGCAACACCGGATAGTGCCTTTCAGAAAGCCTATGCCGCTGCCCTCGCCCATGTTGAATCTGAGGTTACGGCATGGGAAACCAGCCTGCCAGTCGATGATCTCTCACTGTTAGAAAGCCAGGCACTCTATGATGCGGCGGTCTGCCGGGATGTGGACGATGCACGTCTGTTAAAGTACGTCGATCAGTTCTTTCACGAGACGTACGGGAATCTCTCGGAGAAAACCCGATCCATCATCGACTTTTCCTTTTCAGGATTTTTGTTCCGCTTGTTGCGGGAACCGGTCTATTCCCTCTTTTGTGAAGGAGACTCCACCTTCACCCCGGAGGACAGCTTGGCAGGTAAAATCATTGTCCTTGACCTGCCGGTCAAGGTGTACCACAAGGTAGGCCGGGACTGCCAGATCATGTTCAAGTATATCTGGCAACGGACAATGGAGAAACGCCGGATCGGGGAGAACAGCCGCCCGGTATTCTTGTGGGCGGACGAAGCGCAAAACTTTTTGCATGAATATGATGCCGACTATCAGGCAACCGCGCGGAGCAGCCGGATTGCGACCGTTTACCTCTCCCAGAACCTCCCGAACTATTACGCCAACATGGGCGGTGCAAAATCTGAGTTTCGGGTCAAGAGCTTTTTAGGGACGCTGAGCACAAAGATATTCCATGCGAATGCCGATGTCGAGACCAACAAGTATGCCTCGGAAATGATCGGCGACCACTACGTGAAAGAGTTTTCCCGTTCGCTTGGAAGGTCAACCCAATCATCGTCGGAATCTGTCACGGAATCCCGAAAACTCCAGCGTGTCGTCAGACCTGAATTTTTCCAGTCCATGCCGACAGGCGGCCCCCTCAATGAATACTGGGTCTGTGCCATCGTTCACATGCAAGGCAAAGTGTTCGAGCGGGAGAACTATGCCATCGTGACATTCAGCCAGAACTACGACACGCCTGCTCTCCCCGCGCCAAGACCTCAAGCTGAGCAGAATACACACCCGAAGCAACGGGCGGGAAATGGCTGGAACGGCCTCACGTCAGCCCTCAAAACAATCGGCATCATCATCGCCATATGCTTCTTTCTCATGCTGGTTGCCCTGTCTTGCTAAGCCGTAACAGAGATCACACAATCATTGCGAACATCTTTTGAAAATCAACGGGATAGCCCTTCGCTTTCCCCCTTAGGCTAACGTAAGGGAAGATGTCTGATGGGTTTTGTTTAACGGACGTTAATGAGCCTGTGAGATTAACGGACGTTATCGGGAGAGCCATGCTGGAGGCATTCATGCGGGAGGGGCGGTGATGGTGCAGCAGAGCGCAAGATCGACGAGGACAAGGCAAAGGTGAAGCGGAGGCTGTATAGCCATAGCGGAGCCGGAGCCGGGCCGAGGAGTTTGTTTAAGAGCGCGGCGCAAACCTTTACCGCGACGGGTTGGTGCATTCACCCCTCAACAGGGGCGCGGTGCAGCGGTGCGGGGCATGACGGTTTGCCGTCCGGGCAATCTGTCATGGCGGGTTGGCCAATCGCTTAAGCCCGCTCCATCCTCACCCCACAACGTAACCACACCCCTCACAACAGGGAGAAGATTAACCGACATTCACCGACGTTACGATGTCAGGCATTCCCTGCGCGGGGCTTGACATTCCGGTAGGCTGGAACAATGATACGCATGATCCAAAGCCGATCCGCCGGACAGGCCAAGGCATACTTTTCCGATGCCTTGTTGAAGTCCGACTACTACGTCAACGATCAGGAGCTGCAAGGTTTCTGGGGTGGACGCATGGCCGCACGTCTGGGGCTTGGCAGCGAGACGACGAAAGATGACTTCTTCGCGCTCTGCGAGAACGTCCACCCGATGACGGGCGAAAAGCTCACCCCCCGGACGCAGGAGAACCGGACGGTCGGATACGACATCAACTTTCATGCGCCGAAGTCGGTCTCGGTTCTCCATGCGGTGAGCGGGGACGATCATATCCTCGACCTCTTCCGCGAGAGTGTCACCGAGATTATGACGGAGATCGAGCACGACAGCAAGACGCGCATTCGCCGCAACGGCATCTACGACGACCGCCCGACGGGAGAGCTGCTCTGGGCGCATTTCGTGCACCAGACGGCGCGACCTGTGGAGGGACATCTTCCCGACCCGCATCTCCACTCCCACTGCTACGTGATGAACGCGACGTGGGATAACGTGGAGGAACGGATCAAGGCCGGACAATTCCGCGACATCAAACGGAACATGCCCTGCTATCAGGCAAAGTTTCACAAGGTGCTGGCAGATCGTCTGACCGATCACGGCTACCAGACACGCAAGACCACGACATCCTTCGACGTGAAGGGTGTGCCGCAACGGGTGATTGATCTCTTCTCCAAGCGAACGGACGAGATTGGCCGGGCGGCGAAGGAGAAAGGGATCACCGATCCCAAGGAGAAGGACGCATTGGGGGCAAAGACCCGTGCGAAAAAACAGAAAGGAGCGAGCATGACAGAACTACGATCAGACTGGATCGCACAAATCCGCGCCCTGCCAGCGGAGAAAGGGGGCGACGGCGACCGGATCGTCCGTCATGCGCCGGATGCGGAAAAGTCCACCCTGACGGCGCAAGACTTCGTGGACTATGCGATCGAGCATTGCTTTGAACGGGCAAGCGTGATGGATGGCAGGCGCGTTCTGGCCGTCGCCTACACCCGTGCGATTGGTCATGCGGAAGTCTCCGCCAAGGAGATCGAGGATGCCTTTGCCGCCGATCCACGCATTGTCAACGTGATGGAAGGAGGACGGGAAATGTGTACGACACGGGACGTTTTGAGTGAAGAAAAGCGGATGGTTGATACTGCGCGAAGGGATCAGGGTAACATACCACCGCTCTATGAGACTGCCCCGGAGACTGACCTGATGGGACAACAGGGACAAGCGGTTGCCCATATCCTGACCACGCGGGATCGTGTCTCCATCATTCGCGGCAAGGCAGGCACGGGCAAGACCACCTTGATGAAGGAAGCCGTGCGCCTGATCGAGGAGGCCGGGAAGTCCGTGATAACCGTCGCCCCTACCGCCCGTGCTGCCCGTGGTGTCCTGAAAGAGGAAGGGTTTGAAAACGCCACCACCGTTGCCCATTTGCTCGTCGATCCCGGCTTGCAAGCGCAACTGAAGGATCAGGTCTTGTGGGTGGATGAAGCAGGTCTGCTCGGCACGAAAGACATGACGGCTCTGCTTGATCTCACCGCACGGATGAACGCCCGGCTGGTCTTGGCGGGAGATACGCGCCAACATGCCAGCGTCGTGCGCGGCGATGCCTTGCGCATTCTCAACACCGTTGCCGGGATTCCGGTGGCGGAAGTCTCCAAGATTTACCGCCAGCAACGGGAACAGTTCCGCTCAGCCGTCGAAGACCTCGGTGAGGGACGGGTGGACAAAGCCTTTGCAAAGCTCGACGAGATGGGAAGCATTCGGGATATGCAGGATAGCACCTCCTCCCTCGTTGACGATTACATGGATACCCTGCTGCGCGGCAAGACAGGACTGGTGATTTCGCCGACGCATGAACAGGGGGACGAGATCACGGGACAGATCAGGGAGAAGTTGCGCGACAACGGCAAGCTCGGCATCAAGGAGATCGCGGTCAAACGCTTGCACAACCGCCACTTCACTGACGCGGAAAAGTCCGATGCGCACAACTTCACCCCCGGCGATATTGTGCAGTTCAGCCAGAACGCCCCCGGCTTTGTGCGCGGGAGCCAGTGGAAAGTCGTCCATGCCGGGGACTCTGCCGTGCAGGTACGCAACGATGACGGCACAACCCGCACCCTGCCGCTTGACAAGCGTGACCGTTTTGATGTCTTGAGCGAAAGTACGATCCCGCTCTCCAAGGGGGATCAACTGCGCATCACCCGCAACGGCTTTGATGCGGAGAAGAAGCCGCTAAACAACGGGGATATCCTGACCGTCCTGTCTGTCTACAAAAGCGGCAGGATCAAGCTGCAAAACCAGCAGAGTAAAAATATCTACACCATTGACGCAGACTTCGGCCACCTCGCTCACGCCCACTGTATTACGTCTTATGCCGCACAAGGCAAGACGGTAGATGAGGTCTTTGTCTATCAGCCTGCGGCCACCTTCCCGGCGACGGATGCGAAACAGTTTTATGTCTCGGTCTCCCGCGCGCGGGATGCCGTGCATATCTACACCGACGACAAGGAAGATTTGCTGCACCACGCCGCCGAACTTCGTGATCGTCAAAGCGCACTCGAACTGATTGGAAGGAGCAGACATGCCGAACTGGTTCACCACCTTCGCCACACCACCCCGGATACAACGCCGCCAGCACCGCCACCACCACGAAAAGGGAGAGACGGACATGAGCCTGAAATTTGAATTCAACAAGGGGGCGGAAAATCCAGAAGCGTCACAATCCGGCATTGTCAGCCATGAGGTCGAAGGCCACGTGCGCACCCTCTGCCTTGTCATGCCGCAAGGAGCGCGGACGTTTCTGAACTATGCCTACCTGATCGCGGGAGAATACGCACCGGAGAAAAGCAGCATCACGCTCACCTTCTCCGCACACAGCGTGACGCTGAAAGGCCACCGGCTGGAGTCTCTCTTCAACGATCTGGCAGCACACCGCCCGAAAGAGATCACTGCCACCGAAGAACGCTACGCCGCAACCATGGGAACCACCCCTCACGTCACGGAGATTACAGTCAAAGCACTATGAACACAACGCCATATAAACCGATCAGGCTGCCACCTTCATATAGAGCACATAATCGGCAGTATAAAAGAGCCTCGGATATGATCCTACGTGCGGTTGCGATAGAATTCGAGCGGGTCACTCGTAGGAGGCAACAGAACAGGACCATCCGTGTTGTCGATGATCTTCATAAAGTGTGCAAAGAGGCGTTCAGGGTCAATCTCCTCAACCATCGCCTCCTCCGGTGTTGAGGCATCGAAAAGATGAATGTCTTTCGATGCCTCATGGATCATTTTTACAAAGAGACTGTCAGTACTGGCACGTAGTTCTTTATCGGCCAGCGACATATAGCACTCGGAAACAAAGTTATATGCGGGAATAAATGCTTTGGGAAGTGAAAGAGCGGGCAATACCTCTATGTCCTCATAGTAGCGGTTCATACATTCAGAATATATGCTGTGACGCTCCTCCTCATCCGAAGATTTACGCACAAGTTTCTCAACAGCTTCTTCAATGGTACTTACACCATATCGCTCCCGATAATAGGTTTCAATAAGCTGCCGAGATTGGGCGTGAGCACTGAGAAACACCTTGTTGAAAAATGTATCCTTGTCCGCATTTGCAGGATTAGCACCATGCGGAATGGATGTGAGAAAGTCATGGAGCTTTTGAAGGGTAACAGGAAAGTTCGCACAAAGAAGAACATTCATCGCATGGACGATGAGATGACAGAGCAAGGAGCGTGGTCGTACCTCCCTCTCGACGAGAGCAGAACGCCAGACAGGCTGAACACCATATTCACTAACGTAGCCCTCAATATAACCGTTCACAAACCTTGCCCCGTACATGGTGATCCTTCCGCATTTAAGTAGAGTATATACCAACAGTTTATCATAAAGCGGCCTCTATTTCAACCAAATCATTTTGACTCATGGCAGATCATATTGAATATGCGAAGACAGCCCGCGCTCTGATGGCACAATTAGACGTAGGGATCAAAAACCATTTACCAACCCAACCAATTCCGCCCGGCATGACTAATCCTGAAAAGGATATAATGAGAATGCAACAGGGATTCCTTATGGAGAAGGCTTTGCAGTATGCCGACGCCAGTACGAAGGGATTACCGGAAAAGGAACGGGATAAGGAAATGAAAGATGTTCACGACATACTGGCCCGTCCTACTTATGATCCTGAAAGATGCGGCCCACTGAAAGAACGGCTTGAGTCCGACTTGGGACGTACATTGGACAGGGAGGCAAAGGCCGCCACACAACCGAAAGAAAAAGGGCTGTCGCAAAAGAATATCCAGCCACCCCCTGCCGAGACCTCCCGCACCTCGAAGTTTATGGAGGGGTTCCGGGGACGTGAGGAAGCCCGGACAGACCAAAACCAGCCGTCACCCGGCAAGGATCAGCCCGGCACGGCCTATTCACGGTTCCTGCAACGCGACGTGCCGACCGACCCGGCCTATAAAGAGATAACCGGAACAAAAGATGAACAATCCAGCCGGGGCGATCAGGACAAGGCGGGAGGTGCAGAAGAATCCCGTGCGTCGCGCTTTATGCAGTCTTTTCGCGGTGTGCAACAGGCCACACCGGAACAGGACAGGAGACCGCCCGAAGACAGACCGCCCCCGTCGCCCCCTGACCGGGACGACCGGTAGAGAGCGTCTCTCTCCCCTTCAAAAGAATTGGCCGGAACGTGGATCACGTTCCGGCCAGTCTCTTCTATACCTCTTTCTTCGGCTTGCCTTTCTTGGCCTTTAGCTCCGGCACGACTTTCGCGGTGAGGGATTTGCTGTAGGCTTCCCGCAAGGCTTCGGCAAGGGAGAGCAGGTCGCTCCGTCCGAAGGATGCCGTGCTCTTGGGCTTGCCGTCCGCATCGGTGTATGTACGGGCTGGCGTGAAGCTGTGGTACACCTTTCCCTCTGGGGTTTGGTTCTCCCAGATGGTGACGGACACACGACCGAAGCGGATGGTATCGAGGGGCTTGTTGTTGTTGCTCATGGCAGTTCTCCTTTTCTGTTTAAGAGGTGGCGAGAGTGCCGCCTCTGTCATCGTCCCGACACTGCGGATAAGGGACAGGGATGCAAGAGGTTTTTTGTTTCGCGATGAATTGCCCTCCTTCGGGCAAGAGGAAAAAACTACTTGCAGACCGCCCGGCGTGGTGTAGATGTCAGAGGATAGGCGGCACACTGGACGGCCTCACATAAAGGAGAACGTAGCGAGACTTGCATCACCTCAAAGCCCCGGTATGATTTCGCTGATCCTGTGTTCACCCTATTGGAGAGGAAACGCCGGAAGGATTCCCGCACGGATGAGAACAGAACGTACCCTGTCACGATGCGGCAAGATATTCGACACGGTCATCAGGCAACGCGGCAAGGATACCCGTCCCCCGCCGAAACAACGGGAAGCCTTCCGTATTCACCCCGTGACGCTGGCGCGGCAAAGGCACTCGACAAGATGACGGAAGAGAGAAGAGAGGCCGGACGCACTGCACCCGGCGCGGATGTTCGGTGAGACAAGCCGCGCTCCACTCCCGGCGCATTTTCCGTTCAGATGTGAAAGCCGTGTAAACTTGCCCCACCCTCGCAGTGAGGGCGAGGCGTTCATGCTGTTCCACTTGAAACAGGGTTGTTTCATCATCCCTGTTCGTTGTGTGTCCTGTTGTCCAGTCGCCCTTCACAGGCCATAAGATGAAACAGGCAAAGACCGAACTCACAGGCGGCGTCGCTATAGGTAAGATTGCGCTTTACTTGCATACCATAGACCACCGTGAACGTATCGATTGCCGTTTGCTCTACCCTGAGAAGGAAACTCAGGCCGTTCACGCTATACACTTCTTTTGGTTTCATACGTGCCATGTCTATTCTCCCTTGTTCGTAGTTGCCGTTTCAAAACTCACCCTACTCTCTTCCGTCGCACCTACCCGCAACGGTACACTATGCGCTTTCCGGCAATGGTCGTTTCGGAATACTCAACGCTCAAATCGTTGGCAATTGCATCATAGTCGATATAGTATTGCAGGTTCTCCGGGATGTCTCCGAACAACCCTTCATCGACAAACATTTGTGCCAGTTCCCGCATTGAATCAACGTGGTATATATCCACGTCAAAATTGTCCGGCTTGCTGTCACTTTCAATGATATAGCCACACTCGGCGGCAACGATCACCCGTAGTTTCTCCCACTCCTCCCATTCGTCCACCTTCTCAAAAAACTGTTCAAGCGTGGCTTGCGTGACACCCATTGCCTCGAACAATTCACCGTCAATACTTTCCCCGTCGATAAACTGGATTTCAAATTCCTCGACGACGTTTCCGAACCTGTCGCGCAAGGCTTCGGCTTTCTCCTGATAGTCCTCGAAGCTCTCGAAGTAAAATCCTTTCGCGTCAAGGTTATATGGGTTTGCAAAAAGTTCAGCCATGATCTTCACCTTTCTTTTTGATGGGTTGGTTCTGTGCACTGTCCGGCGGTGATAAGGGGAGGGTATGCCCCGCTTTCTCCTGAAAGCGGGGAGCGGTGTTTTGTGCTACCTGCGTCGGTACACGATGCGTTTTCCTGCGATGCGCAGCGTATGGAAGTCTCGCCTTAACGCGCGGGCGAGGGCGTCGACATCGAGAAACTGCCAGACATGCCGGGGGATGTCGCCGAAAAGCCCTTCCTTGACAAAACTTCGTGCAAGGTCCTGGAGTGAATCGACCTCGTATATATCGACCTCGAAGTCATTCGGCTTGCTGTTGCGCTTGATTGTGTGACCGCATATAGTGGCCACAATCACCCGTATTTTCTCCTCTTCATTCCATCGCTTTACCCGCCTGAAATACAGTTCAAGCGTGGCTTGCGTAACCTCAAGTGCTACGAACATTTCCCAGTCAATATCTTCCCCCTCGATAAACTCTATCTCGAATGCCTCCACCGGGTTTCCGAGGCTGTCGGTTACTCCTTCGGCTTTCTCGTGATAGTCCTTGAAGCTGTCGAAGGTGAACCCGTTGCCCCTTACATCAGGGGTAGAGGGCTTTGCAAAGAGTTCCGTTGTGCTCAACCCTCTCACTTTTTTGGATGCTATCCGTAATGCCCTTTGTCTGTACCCGTCACGGTCATTGTCGTCCGGCAGGCAGAGGCCGGTTTTCTGTATCCACGATCTTTCTCCCCACCGTGGCAAAGGATAGGAGCCGCAGATATGCACCACGACAACGCCTTTTTTGTCTTCCTCTGTAATCTGGTACATGTGCCCCCACCCTTCACGGAACGGCGGATAGACAATACGCCCGACGAGCGTCCCACTCTCTTTTGCTTGTGCGTTCTCTTTTGAAACGCGCTCCATGTCCATCAACCGCTCTCGATCTTCGTCACGAATTGCGGGGTCACTCGCATAGACAACAGGCGTATCTACCTCGTCTGCGGATTTGTTCAGATAGTCTTTAAATGATCTTCTTGGCATCGTCTCCCCCTCTTTTCTTTTTTTGTGGGCTGCGGTTCTGTGCGCCGCGTCTTCCGCGCCGCCATGAACCTCTGCCCGTCGGCGAGACCGGGGTGAGCAAGGTCAAGGCCGGAGCGTGGGGAGGGGCATCACCCGGCCTGCACAAACGAGCGGAGCGAGAGCGGAAGGTTGGGGATACCCCGCGCGGAGCACGTGAGCGGAGCGAAGCCTTGACGGCGCGAGGGGCAGCGTCCCTAAAGCAAAAAGCCGCGATGAAGCGGCCTCTCATGTCAGCGTCGCGCAGGCGACCTCGATTGTTCTTCGCGTTAAGGACAGTCACCCGGCAGGGACAAGACCTGTCCGCAGGGCTTGGTGGAGCCGTGCCTTTTCCTGCACGGCGGAATATGGCCTGACCCGCCGGATGGCGGGGAACGCCCTCCCCTCCTCCTCTCTTCATGCAGACATTCTTCTTCTCTTATATACTGACTTGATAGAAAGAGGAACAAACCACCACACACACTTCAGCCACCCTCCTTGTACAGAACCCTCTCCCATAGGATAGATGAGAGGATACCAGAAGAAGGAACTGACCTCTTTTTGCGGGCTGTGCGGTGATGGCGCAGGCGGAGAGAGGAAAGAGGAGCCGACGCTCCCGCACCGAAGCGGGACAGCGAAAGGTGACGATAGACGACCAGAGCCAAGCCTTGACCGCGACGGGTGTGACATTCACCCCTTAAGAGAGGTGACGCGACGCTGCGCGGGGCGGGGTGGTTTGCTTCCCGGCAATCGACCCCGGCGGGAGGAAAAAGCGGCGCGAACACCCTGTCATCCCACATTCCGCACAGGCAGCAGGGAACACATCAAGCGTTCCCTGCTGCCTTCACGCCGACAATGCACATGTATGTCACCTGACGATTGACCTTACAGCGTAAAGTCCACACCCAGTGACAAGATGGAGATGCCAAATCCCAGCCGCGCCTGTGCGGAGAGACCGGGCGTAAAGAAATACCGCGCCCCTGCGACGCCTGTCCAGAACAGATGGCTGCTGTAGGTATCTTCGGTGAAAATGTTGTCGCTCGAACCGTCCGGCGCATCCAATGTCCCGCCGATGATGATGTACCCCAATCCCAGCCCGGCAAAGAGATCCCACTTCCTCTGCGGCAATGCGAAATGATAGGCTCCGTAGGCATGGATCGGCATCCACGTATAGGTGTAGCGATAACCGGAACCTGCATCGCCACCCCATTCCCAATAATCGACCGCCCCGCCGATCCCGATACGTCCGGAGCCTGCTTCTCCGGGTTTGGTCAAGCCGTATTCGATATTCCCGCCGAAGCTGATCGCGCTTTCATACGCGCCAAGACCAAGGTGCGGGCCGATGTAAACTTTGCCGGTTTCAAACTGCGCGTCCGCCCTGTCGTGAAGGAGGACAAACATCGCCACCAGCATGGCGATCTGCCAGATGTTCTTGTTCATAGGATTGTTAAGTAGAAATGAATGAAAACCCCACAGCACGGAGAGCGGCGGTGAGGGTACAGGATACAGGGGCAAAGATAAGGACTATTATCGACTATAGTCAAGAATATAATGTAACGGGTGCAATACCTTCGGGCATGGCACGAACCGTAAAACCATTGGAAATTCCCGAAGGCCAACCCCTATCCCCGGAAATTGCCTTCGCGCTTGTCATCCGCGACCGACGGACAAAGCTCGGATTGAATCAGACCGATCTTGAAGGGGACGGCACATTCGATCATAGCTACATCTCCCTGTTAGAGAAGGCCGAGCGGCAGGTCTGCCTGCGCGGTATTCTTCACCTCTCCTCAAAGCTCCAAATGGAGCCGCAAGACCTGATACTTGAAGTCGTCAAAAAGCTCCAGCAGAACCAGACCAAAGAAGAATAAGAGAACATGATGCACACCCTGCCCTATGTGCGGGCTGTGCGGTGATGGTGCAGGCGGAGAGAGGAAAGAGGAGCCGGTAGCCCCGGCGAACTGTGTGAGCGGGGCGAAAGCGACGAATGACGACCGGAGCCAAGCCTTGACCGCGACGGGTGGGTCATTCACCCCTCAAAAGAGGCGCGGCATAGCGCGGGAGGAGATGACGGTGTGCGAAGGCACTCGGTCATCACGGGCTGGCAAAAGCGGTGCAAGCTCGAACCTAAGTTACAAGCGTCTTTTGCATCTCACTATACTCGCAGCTGATGAAATCTTGGTTAGTACATTTTATCCTTAGAGAACAGATACAGCTTATCCCATGAAAAGTATCCAATCGTGTCAGACGATACGCGCTCGAATGAAAGCCAGCTTTCCTTGCAGTATAATCGCACTACAATCTTTTCCATCGCTAAACTATCCCGATTGATCGTCCACCAACTCGTTCCCTTCAATTGTGGGTTCAAATCTTTTTCCCCATAATTTGCCAGTGTGTCAAACTGGACACTATCATAACTGCACTTCCAATCTAAGACCTCTTTGTAGCCTTTAAAATTAAAGTGGAAAACATCTCGATTTACGCACAAAGTACCCAGGCAACTATCAACTGACTGTACTAGCCATTCCGAATTACCAGATAGATTTACAATCCCAACTAAATGCCATTCCCCTAATACATTTTCCTTATCTAATTGACTTGAAACTGAATCGAGACAACAACACATCGAATCGGACTTAATCAGGCCAGGATTTTGCTCGTCCGCCATATCAGCATTATTCTCTTGCTCATTTTCTTTGCATGATGAAAACACAAAGGACAAGACAATAATGGCTATTAGAGTATAGATTTTATAAATCACGATATTTGACTGTAAAGTGTTATTAATCTTCTATGATTGAATCACGGCTTTTATTGAAACCAGATTTATGTGGATCCCATATCACCACACATCCGACACATGCAGCAAGGAACACATCAAGCATTCCCTGCTGCCGTCACGCCAACAATACACGTAAAAGCCTCACTATGGCACTTCATAGAATAGAACCTGCCTAATGCTGAACCTGCCTAATGCCATTCAACATCACTACTGATATCGCCCACATTCCGAACAGGCAGCAGGGAACACATCCAAGCGTTCCTTGCTGTCATCACACTGACACTCGCCAGATGATGATTGATTCTACAGCTAAAGTCTATGCACAGTGAAAAGATGGAGATACCGAATCCCAGACGCGCCTGAATACTTCGGCAATTAATGATGAAGTACTCGATAAATATCAGGAAAATCCGCTTCTAAACTTACGTACTTCTTTGAGAATGTCCCATACTCTATCCCTGCTCTAAGTGAACCTTCAATCAGGCTTCGTTCATCTTGTGAAGAACCTTTAATGACAGAAACAAATTTATTGCTACCAATAGCTTCTATAATCCTTACGAGAACTTCTCCCTGATCGTAAGAGGCTTCGCCACTTAGTGTTATTAAAGAGAATTTTTTAATAGAGGCACTGTCTCCATTTAGGCATTTTTGTAGCAATTCACACCCAATGGAATGTTCTTCTAATGCTTCACGAAGTAGAGCAGCCACTTCTAACTCTTCCAATGCATTGCATTCATTAGAGCATGAAGCCGATGTCGCAAACAATAACATTAGTAACACGTATTTGATAATCATGATTATTCTACAGTAAGAGTTCCAAAGAAAGTAATATCTGATAAAGGGTTCCACTTTTGATTACCTCTTCTCTCACTATGTGTTTGAGTTGATGTAACAACGAGAAAAGATAAAGGTGAAATCATTTCTATAAAGCTCATTAATCGTTTGAGTATTTCATGATGCGAGATAGATAGACCTCACTATGGCACTTCATAGAATAGAACCTGCCTAATGCTATTCAACATCACTACTGATATCCACCTGTCTTTTTTAAGAGAAACATACTTCCAGCAATAAAATAGCCGATTTGGTATTCGCTAAACACTTCAAACCAATACTCGTCTCCATCAATATCCAGAACAACCGATACAACGGTATCTCGATCATCCTTATAACCGTAATAATAACTTGTCCCCTTTAAAGAAAGGTCTGCTGACTTTTCTCCTCCTGATACTCTTCTCTCATATCGCACACTATTTATTGTTCCGCATACATCTATCGTGTCAAAAGGCGTAATGTTATAAAAATGCATGAAAGGATATGCGATTTTCAATCGCGTTAGGCTAAGAGCCTTTTTTAACACAGAAGTATCAGAATATCGGTTAATGCTTAATACTAAAAAGCTACCGACTGACCATTCACCATTGATAAAGGAAAACTCTTTAGGTACTTCTTCTATTAAGTGAAGTGAAGACCGCACAAATTCGTCACATGTGTCGGGAACCTCTGGTAGCATCTTTCCAACAGGCTTCCTTTCATTGTCTTTACACGCCGCCAAGAACACTGTGACGAATACAAAAAACAAGACTCTACTCATTATTGAACCTCTTAATCACATCGTTCCATGTGTGAGGGAAATCATTTCTATTTCCTTTCCCGTCAAAACTATAATCTTCAATAGCCCAGACATGTAATCTCCTATTCCCCTCCTGCGGGTTGTGCGGTGATGGCGCAGACGAAGAGAGGAAAGAGGAGCCGGTAGCCCCGGCGAACAGCGTGAGCGGGACGAAAGGCGACGAATGACGACCGGAGCCAAGCCTTGACCGCGACGGGCTGGTCATTCACCCCGCAAAGAGAGGTGACGCGACGCTGCGCGGGGCGGGGCGGGGTGGTTTGCTTCCAGGCAATCGACCCCGGCGGGAGGAAAAAGCGGCGTGAACACCCTGTCACCACACATCCGACACATGCAGCAGGGAACACATCATGCGTTCCCTGCTGCCGTTACGCCGACAACACGCGTATACCTATCACCAATTATTCACTGGAGAGAATAAGATGGTTGTTACGGTGATGCCTATTATCCCTAAAACCAAAGAGTAAATTCTCTTCTTTCGGGAATCATTAAACACCATAGATAGAACAGCCACAATAATAATTACTAAATTAATTGTTGCGTATTGTTCCTTGACAAAGCGCTCTAATACTTGATCTCTACCAACGAGAACAGTTGTTATTGACAACAAAACTGCGATTACAACAACTGCTATCTCTGCATTAAAAAATATTCTGTTTATCTTTTCCATGATGAAAAATTCCACGCTCTTGTTTCTACATTTTCACTTGAATAAAAATTGTTTATTGTATTGCCCTCACGATTATAGCTCCCTGTTTGAAGATTTAGGACTCCGAACTGAATTTCAGTTCCAGTATAAAAGGAACTCTCTGGATTACTTGCATCCAATATTGAGCTTGCACCAGGCACTCCATTGAGCATACCTGAGTTTCCCTGATAGATATACAATAGACTGCCAATTTCAAAACCCGCAACTTGAATGTGATGAGCAACTCCTTTGCTATTCCTTAACACCAATAAATCTCCTGCTCCGGGGCTGTCGGTTGTTGATGGAAGAGTATTTTTTGAGTTTTGCAAATCTGATGCTGCTGTTGTTGTTAAAACATCACGTTTGAACGTTGATATATCTTTATAAGAGCTACTTGCAGCATCATATGTACCTGATCCATTTTCTATCTTTACAGGAAGTCCATTCTTAGAAGCAAAGTCTATTAAGATAGATAGAGCAAAGTCTTCACATGTAAACTCTTGTTCATTTTCTTGATATACCTCGGCTTGTGTATATACGAATCTTTTATACGCTTGAATAAAACCATCATTCCAATCATTAGTATATTTCCAAGCACTATCACCTGAAGGATCAACAAAAGACATCACGTTATTTAACCCATATTGATACGGGCTGGTGCTTCTATAATTTTCCCACAAAGCATCCACCGAACAAAATCGGCCTTCGTCAGATAAATAATTTCTTAACCCAAAATTCCCCAATTCATTTTCCACATCAGACTCTCGATCTATCCAACTTTTTCGATCTTCATTTCCTGCTACCGGCTTCCCGAACGGTGCATAGTCCGTTGTCGATAGCACCGTGCCTGTATTGTCAAGCACGACCCGGTTTGATCCGAGGTGATCCGCGATCCTGTATTCCATTGTGCCGGACGGGCGTGTTGTCAGGCTCGCAGCATACCCTCCATACGTGAGATACTCCACCGGATAGAGATAGACATTACTCCCAGTACCCGTATCACCACAGAACCCGGACTCCGATGTCTGCATCCCTTTCCAGACACTCATCTGCTTCTTGCTGCCGCCGAGAAGATAGTATGTCCATGCGTACCCCGGCGCGGTCACGTCCCCGGGCGGGGTAAGCCATTCGCGTTTTTGTTCGCGCTCCCCCTGTGCATTGTACCGATAACGATATTCCCACACATTCGGGCCGACCGTGATCGTCGGGTCTTCACGCTCGTAGCTCCACGGAAGGTTTCGCCAACTGCTGTAGCTGAAGCGTTCTTCTTTTGTCAGCGCGTTCGTCGAGGTATAATCCTTCCGGCTCGTCATCGAGCCGTTCCGGTCGTAGGCGTAGTCTGTGTAGTCCCCGCTTGGCTGCGTCACCTTCAGCAACTGGTTCGGGCCGACGCCCGGTGTGCTTGATCCACGACCATTGTCGTAGTAGTCCTTTGGATAGGGCTGGCTTGAGACGTTCGTGATGTAGGTCAGGCTATCCCGGTTGCCAACAGGGTCATAGTCGTACACCTCGCGCGTCCAGCCGTATATGCCGCCGTACTGCTTCTTCCACTGTGTGAGCTGACTGATACCGTCGTAGGTGTATTCCTGATTCAGGGGGTATCCTCCGCTGTGAGATGAGGATTGATAGGTGATCTGTCCCCCTGCATTGAAGGTCAAGTATTGCGTGAAGAGATCACTTCCCCCCTTCGTTGCCTTCAACGTATCGAGCCACTTGCGCGGTGAGTAGCGGTAATCCACCGCAACTGATACCGCCGGATAGAACATCGAATCGACCTGACCGGTCTTTGTGTAGACATAGGTGATCTCCGCACTCTGCGGACGGCTCATCTCCACGGTCGGGTATTTCGCCTGTGATCCATCGTAGCCTTTAAGGCCATATCCTGCCTCGCTCAACTTTGTCCAGACCGAATCAAGCCGCCCGTTATCGTCGTAGCCGTACCATGTGGCAAACTGCCGGTAAGGATCGGCGACCGTGACAGCGATCAACTGGTTCATGGAGTTGTAGGCGTAGTAGATGGCATCGAAGCCTAAGTTCTCTGTGTAGCGGAGCAGGGCTTCCGGTCTCCCCCGTTCATCGTAGCTGATGACGGAGTAGTGGAACGGCTCCCCGCCGTGCTCACGGTAGGCAACGGCGGCTTCGCGTCCTTTCAGGTTGCGCACCTTGCCGTGCGGGGCAAGACTGTCCCACGCTGCCGCCTGCGGGAAAGTCTCAAAGGCTGCCCCTGCCGAATAGGGCAAGTCATCGTAGTGAATGGCAATTCGCAGGTTTTCCGGGTGCTTGGCAAGGTTCTCGAAGTCGTCGTAGTCGGAGATTTCTACTGTCGGCTCATAGACGTTGGCCTCATGCTTGAGGAACGGGCCGATGGCTTCAGGCACGGCCATATTCATATCCTCGCACGTCTCCGGGATTGAATCGAGATCAGACCAGAATGCGGGCAAGGCATTGCCATAGGTATTCAATGCCATCCAGAGTGTTTTGTTTGCCGTCAAGATGGCACTCAAACTATCGTCGTGCAGGATGTTCGGGTCAAGCTGGTCGGTCAGACGATCCAGATTCAAGGTATCATCGGTCGGCACTGACAGTGCGGTACGGCTGTATAAAGATTTCTCCACGTCACCTGTGACGGCAGTGGAAAGTTGATCCTTGCCCGATGGCGTGCCGATCCCGCTTTGATGGTCGAAGAAGTCGGCCTCTCCGACGATCACCAAGCGGTTGAGATCATCGTATTCATTGAAGGTGATCCGGTCTTCGTATTCCTGCTCCTGCGTCTGCGTAAAGCGGACGTTACCGAGGTCGTCGTAGGCGTAGCTGATCGTGCCTAAGTCCGGCTGGCTCTTGTAGAGAACCCGCCCGAAGTCGTCGTACCAGTATTCCGTCTCGTCTCCCGCAGGGTTCGTCACCCGCTTTACGCGCCCGGCGATGTCATACTCGTACTTCGTCACCCGGTGCAGACCGCCGCTGTCGGCAACATCCCGGCGTAACTGATCGAAGGCATCAAAGTACTGTACAAACTTCTTCCCAAGCTCGTTGGTCACCACCTTTGCCTTCACGAAGCCATAGAAATCCTGCTCGTACTGCGTGAAGTCATAACAGTAGCTCGGGTCGATATTCAGTTCCACATTGCCGACCGGATCGTAGCAGCAATAGTAGTAGTCAACGGTGCTGTAGGTTCCATCCTGATTCCACGTCGTATCGGCTCGTCCCCACGCATCGTAGCGCGTGGTCACGACATCCCCCTCCTGATCGGTGGCGGTCAAGACCTGCCCCAGTCCGTCATAACTTGCCAGCACCGAGTCGTAACGGGTCGGGCTGTTCATCTCTCCTATCGGTGTTTTTGTTTTCAGCAACCGGTAATCCGCACCAAAATAATGTGTGGTGCTGGTGCGGCGCGGTTCGCCCAAAGAGGTGATGCCGCCAACACCGAGGTTCGCCGTGTGCAGGCTGTCATCAATTTTTGCCGTGATCCGGGAGGTCAGGTTTTCGTCATCATAGGCATAGTGGAGCGTGTAGTCGGCCAGTTCGTTCTTCTTGCGAAATTCACCGTAGAGAAGCAGGCGGGGTTCCCTGCCATCTGTCGCCTGAAAGTCGTTCACAAAGTGTACTGCTGCGTTCATCGTGGTGGTCTCCACCGTGAAGGTAATCACCGTTTCGTTCTCGATAGAATCAAGAAAGCCGGTCAGCGGTATCTGCAGACGGACAACATCCGAGAGCGTATCGGGTGAGGGTTGCGATCCCGTTTGTTCGCAGTTGAGCACGTATGTTTTCTCGAACGTGGTAAAGGCAGGCATCAGAAACTTGACTGTCACACAAGAGCCAACTACCCGCGAGACATACAGATCGACAAAGGCACTGTCGAGACGCAAAATCTCGTCAACCTTCGGTGGCTTCACCGTAAAGGAAAAACTCCCCTTCGCCGCCGTATCATACATATAGGGAAGGTTCGCATTGCCGGTGGTCTGGGTGCTCGGCCCCTTCCTCTCCCGTTGGCTCAAGGTGTCATACCCTCCACCACACTTCGGCACCAGGATCATCGGGCGGTTCGTGAAGAGTGCAGGAGACCAGTGCGTGGTCTCGACGGCAAAGCCGGGCAGCGTCCCGCCACACCACACGGTATCGTAGACTGATTTCCAGACCGTGTTACCATACCCGCTGCTGTACTCCAGCCCCTCCACGTCAAGCTGATAGATGCTGTCGGGGGACTGAAAATCAAACGGCAGCCACGCCGTGTTCAATCGTCCGTTGTAGTCATAGTCATAGCGGGAGAGATAACCGTTCGGATCTATCGTTGATCGTACCTGACCGAAGTAGGTATGTTCCGAGATTGTCGTGAGCGTATCGGTGAACAAGGACAAGAGGGGATCATATTTTCGCACCTCCGCCCGCTGGCTTTGCGGCAGTTCGTATCGCTCGGAGAAGTAACTCCCGTTCGGAAGTTCTTCGAGATAGGCGGCGTTGTCGTTGGCGATCACCAACCCTTCCGGTGATTCGGTCGAGGACATGCCGGGATAGCGATAATTGTAGTGGGTGCGTACCTTTGCGCCCAACACATTTTCAACAAGGGAGGGTTTCCCCCGCTTGAAATCTTCATACGAAATGCTTTTGCCCGGCATACTCACCCGTCCCCGCCCATAGAGCGTATCGGAGAGCAACGCGCCGTGCAGATCAAGTTCTTCTATCCAGATCGTTGTCGGCGCATCACAATCGCCGAAGAGGCAGTAGTTGTTCTTTTTCCCTGCCAGATAGTTGCCGTTGGCATCACTCTGCCACTGTTCCTGCACCAATCCAAACAAGGGGGGAACACGGTATGCACCAAGGATCACCGTGTCGGTCGAGGCAATGGTCAGAATGCGGGGATCGTAAGCCACCTCCAAAAATGTCTTTCCCACAACGGCAGGGTCTCCAATCGCGCGAAGACTGTCGAACTTGCGGTACATCTCCAGCTTCTTCCACGAATCCCGGATGACCGTGACCGTTGTATCTACTTCCGGCACATTCAGATAGCGTGTCGAGTCGATCAGGTGGAGGCCAGACAAAGGGTTGAGAATCAATTCTTCCTTGAGGTTGATCTCCATGCCGTGATACTTGATGACCGAATCCCGCCCGCCGTAGCGACGCACGGTATCAAGACCGTAATGATAGACCACGATAGACTGCACGCACCCGTTGACCGATGAGGTGCGGGAGGTCGGCAGCCAGAGATAGGGAGCACTCCGTGTGCCATCGGTCACCGCCGCCTCATTGGTGAGCGTCAGGCTGGAATCGGTGATAACCCCGTTGGTAATGCCATAACTGGCCACCGTATAGAGTTGGGTACGCCGCTTGGTTGGCTCCATCGGATTAAGGATAGAGATGGCACGGGGCAAGGTATCGCTCTTGTACACGTAGGCGGTGGTTGTGTGGTGTCCGCTGATCTTGTCCTCAATCGACACCAGCGCACCGGTCGGCGTCGTTGAAATCAGGGCATTCTCAAAGAAGAAGTCGTATGTGCTTTCACTCAGGAGTGTCGCACCACGGTTTCTCTTCTGCAACAAGCGGAGCGAGTTGGAAAAGGCAAAGGGATAATCTCCGACGGCTCCTTGTCCTACCGTCAGTGTATCGAGGCCGTCGCTGTCCAGCGTTTCAAGTCCGCCGCTGCGGTTGTGATATTTCATGGTGTAGGTTGCCGTCGGCTCCACAACCTCGTTCAGGCGATAGTTCTTCAAGGCCACCGTAAGATTTGGCCCCGATCCCGTGGCGCGCGGCCAGCCGAAGTTCACGTACCGGCGTTCGTATTCTTCATAGTCAAAGGTGGTCTCGCGCCCTTCGGGGTCAATGATTTTTGTCACATAGCCCAGCCAGGAATCATACAGACCATCGTTGGTGAGGGGGATGCGGGAAAGACCTTCGGAAAAGCTGTTGTAGTAGCCATAGCTCGCCAGTGGAAAGGCCTCGTTCGCCTCGGCATTCCCGCTTGCCGCGACCGTATCATATTGCACGAGCGTCGAGCGTCCATCGGCTTCGATCACAAGGCCGCTATTGCCGTAGGTGATGGTATTGTCCCCAAACTGCACGAGGAGTGCGCGTCCGCGTGTGGAGTCATAGAGGGGGGTTGCACTGTAAGCACTGCTGAAATCATATTCAAGAGAACCGATGTTGTGCCGCGCATAGGAAAAGCCGACCAATCGCTCCCCGGCAGAGCGTATCTCCGATAGATAGAAAATCGTCGGGTTTGCCTCTGCCCCTCCGTATTGCGCTAATGGATCAAGAATCTCCTGCGTGCCATAGGCGTTGAAGCGTTCGATGAAAAGATACTCCAGACCATCTCCCGGATAGTACCGCACTTTGCGGGGCGTGAGGCTGGGAAGGTCGGGGAGATAGGAAAGGTACTCCGGGTGATAGTAGGGATCATCCTCTGTCTGAAACTCTACATAGGCATAGCCCGGCGCGTTGGCCTCGTTGACGACATAGTAGCCGCTGTAGAGATGCTTGGTGCTATTCCAGTCAGTGTTCGCGCCGATATTCGATGATTCATAGTTCGTGTTCTTCAACTCCAGCACGCTCCCGTCGGCGCGAAGCAGGCGAATGACATCCCGGTAGATATTCGGGCCGGAGCCTCCCCCCTGATAGACACCTGCGCCAAAATCCTGCATCCGGTTACAGACATCATACCCGTCGATTGCCCAGACCATATCCTCGTCATCAAAGCTCGTCACGGAAGTATTCTCGTACCGCCCGGTAATCCATGCCGGATCGGCATGGAAGGAGGTGGTGACCGAGAGTGCTTGCACGGCAAAGCCGTTGACCCCGATCAACCAGACAGGACGGTTCTGCGTAAACCTGCTCCACATGGAATAGGGGTTGTCTATGTTTTCCTGGGTGTACTCCCCAAAGGTGGTAAAGGCGACCGAGCCGCAATAGTTCAAGCTGGCAGAGAAGCCGTACCCGCTTTCCTTCCAGCTTGTCAGCGGATAGCTGTAGGAGACATTGCCGTTGGAGTTGGAGACGACCAACTTGCCATCGACGGTGATGGCCTTGCCGTGCATAAAGCCCCGCTCGTCGTAGAGTTCGCCAGCCTGTTTTTGCTCGAAGGCGGCTTCGGAGTATTGCGCGTGTACTGTCCTTCCCGCCAGCAGGAGGAGGACGCAAAGATGTAAGAATCGTACCTTCATAGGAGATATGAGAATGCGTTTGGTATCTGATGAATGTTGTTGCCGGATCGAGAGTCGCCACGACTCTCCTTCGCGCCACGCAACCAACGTGGCGGTACAGATCACTGAAGACTACTTGACTACGATGACAGGGTACGTGCCGAAAGACCTGACGGGCGTGTAGATGCGCAGGATATAGTGACCGCTCGGCAAGTGGCTGACATCCACCGTCTCGAAGACCTCACCTTCCTGTTCCAACCATATCTCCGCGTGCCAGACCGCCGCACCGTTGACGCCCAAGACTTCTACGGTGTAGGTTCCTGCCGGAAGCGGGGCAACTTCAAGATGGGTCGTGTAGATTGTCGGGTTCGGCCAGACACGGGCGGCGAAGGCTTCCCCTGTCTCCCCCGTTGCAAGTATCCCTTCCCCGCTCCCCTGTACGCCGTCAACGGCGGCATCCAGTAGGGCAATGGTCGATCCTGTGGTATCCTCTTCCTCTCCGACAGCACGGTTCACCCGCTTTAACTCCCAACTGGTTTTCCGTGTGTTGTCACGCTTCTTCGGGTTCACCAGTTCCGTATTCACCCCCAATGCCATCGCGTTGAAAGGACCGGTCTGGAAGTTCCTGATCTTGTCGAGTTCGATCTTCCCTTTTGTCTCCAGCTTGCTTTGTCCAAAGACCACAAGAGCGCGTGCCGTGTCGTGCGGGATGCGTGCCCCCTGTTGACCGGTCACGGTGTCGATCCCCTTGATCCAGAAGATCAGATCGTTCAGCGTATCGTTGACGTTGTATTTGTCGATAGAGACGGCGCAAGAGTATCGCCCCCAGTTGGGAGCCTCGATCCATGTGGTATCGACGACATCGGCAAAGCGGACAGTGGAGTCATACCGGCCTTCATCGCAGAGAGAAGTCCCGACGGAGTCGTAAGATTTTCCCCAGCAGATATAGGCAGGCATCCACTGGAGATTGCGGTGCAAGAGACCGTAGAGGGTATCGGGCACACAATCGGGATTGAGGTGGCCGATGTGCATGATCGCCGGATCGTTGAAGGGATCGTAAGACGAAGATTCCTGGGCGGAGAGCATCGTGCTGCCCAAGAGCATGAGCACAAGTAGTATCCAGCAGCGGCAAAAGGGCTTCTGAATCATGGCGGTATCTGGTTTTGTTGGAGACAGGTGTGCCACAAGGCTGGCAACCACACATTTACAAGATAACGGTACTATCCGTTCCGATCAAAACAAAAGCTACTGTCAGGCACGATTGAAAAAAAGGTAAAACGACGTGCCGGGAATTCCTCCCGTGATCGAATGCCCGGCGATTGTCGTTCTCCCGTGGCTGTGGGATCATCACCCTGCCCCGCCCTCTTTTCCCCGATTGGGAAAAGACATGCAGAAGACCTGCACATCGGCGTGGCATTGAAGGATTCAAAATCCGTACTTTGTACTTTTGTGTACGTAACATCCACAATATATACTAAAGAGTATAAAAATCAAAAAATAATATGCACTTTAGTAAAGTTTTTCTATGACGATTGGCGGCAGGCTTAAAATTTTTGCAAAAAAACGCTATGGCAGCACCCGGAGTTTGGCCGAGGCGTGTGACATTAATGAGACCCAGTTGTCGCGGTATGTGAACAACATCAACGAGCCGTCCTTCGCGGTGCTGATGAAACTCAAGGAAGCGGGTCTTTCTATTGACTGGCTTATGTCGGGGAACGGCACAATGGATGATATAAAGAAAACAGGCTTGGTGATTGACACGACCTCGCCCATCGGCACGTATCTTGGCGAGAAGAAGCTCTCCGACGTGTTCGACCTGAACGACCCGCACCTTTCCGACCATATCGTATGGATGGAATCAGCCCTGCAATCCCTCAAAGACCTTGTAGAACGTGGCGACAAACCATCGGACAACGCAGAAAAGTAGTAGGTATGTAGTACTTACATCATGGGATGATCCCGCTACCTTCGTAGCGTGGGTGTTCTCTACATGCTCGAAAAATCAGAAGAGTATCTATGAAGACACCATGCCATCATCACCATTCAGGGAGGCTCTATGCACAGATGGCGCATGGAGAGGCCAACAGACATGGAGAGGCATCTTGTCGTTGCCTATCGTGGCTGCTGGCTGCTTATCGACCGGAGGTATCCGATCAAAGGAGAGACGGTACTGGCATACGCGCCAAACCCCGGGGACGGGGCGTTGTTGGTAGGCACGTATGACGGCACGTCGATCTCGGATGGTTCCGAGACATGGACATCGGCAATCATTCGCGGCGTGGTGGTCGCCACCAGGCCGATTGCCGATGACGGAAAAGGTGTCGCGACTTGAGAAAACGCGCTAACGTCAAAAACTCAAACGCGACACCCATTCACGCACTGAGAGGCGTGCTTCGGCACGCCTTTTTTTTTAAGGACAGGCTTCCTCGCCACTACATTGCGCACAAGATGATGCGGTTCCACCGGCAGACGTGATCGTAGCAGAAAGACCATTTCCCGGACAGGATACCGCGTAGGTACGATAACACCAATTTGTTCCGCAGGGGGTAAAACTTGTCTGGCAAGCACTGCCTGACCTCTCGGCGCAGGAGACTGTCCATATATGAACAGACTGGACAAAGGATGCCGTGCTGCAGGCAGGGTATCCCGCTGCAACACCTACAGCAATCGCATCATCTGCAACGGCATTCACCATCCCTTCCAGCGTGACCGCCGATATATCCTGACAGTCGCCGGAGAAGGTGAAATTCTCGACATCAATGACGTAATCATACCCTCCCCCCGGCATCGCAAATACGATCACCACATAATCTGTTTTGACCGAAGCCGTGACCTCTGCCTGACCGGAGAACGTTGCAACATAAACCGCATAGGGCGCACCCGGATGCGTCTGCGCATGAACAAAGCCGATGACGCAGAAAAGGAGGACAACCGATAAGGCAAACAGACGCTGCTGTATCATGCGTCAATGATAGGGAGCAGCCGGTACGGAGAACAATGGGTAGAAATACCCAGATCAGGTCAGGATTTGGAATCAGGAGAAAGATAACGCGCCATCAATTCCTTGACATTGGCGCAACGTGATTTGCGGTATACCGAGGCGATGTGCTTGTCTGCCGTGGTTTTGGATACCTGCATGGCATCGGCAATCTCCTGATTGCTGTGTCCACAGAGAAGAAGGGCAGCGGCTTCGGACTCGCGCTGTGTCAGTTTGGACTCCCCCTCGATCCGTTCGACCACATCACGGAAGTTGAGTTCATGCGGACGCTCAAGGCGGCGATGCCGAATGTGTGCGGTAATGATGTTCACGAAAAACGGTTCGAGTTTTTCCATCAGAAGAATGGTCTCTACCGATGTCGGACTTGCCGATCTCCGACGGAACAACAAGAGAGAAGCGATATGCGACCGTCCCCGGTAATAATAATCAATGCCGATGGGCATGTGATAATCTTCCGTTGACAGATGCCCTTCCTTGGCGAGGTTGTATAGCGCGATCCAAGGCTCTGTTTCCTCTGACTTCTGATAGATGCGGGAGCGTACAGAACCGTTCGGCGTGTAGATTTTCTGAATCTCTTGCGCCTTATGCCGCTGATCGTTTTCAGGGTCGTCAAAATCAACGGTCGGGCGCACGCTGATGGCAACCAGATCAACATCCGGCAGCAAGTCCGTCAGACCTCTCTTAAAGTGTTCACACCACTCATACGTATCCGTTGTCTGCGGGAGCGCATTCAGAAACGCCAATACAGGTTCACTGAATAGCTCTGTCGGTTTGGTGGGTTTTTGCCACGCCACGGGCAAGCCGGTGGCAGGATTGAGAATGTTAGCGCGTTTCATATCCACCTCGTCAGGTTGGCGAACAATATACGGAGTTCCGCAGAGAGTTTCCACCTTGACCTGTCCTGCGTCCTTTATCCCGGACGTGGTGGTTTGGGTACAGATCGCGCCGTTGGCGCGGGGGGTGTAGGAGAAACAGGGGGATACGCCGGACTGTAGGGGGAAGGTTTGCGTAAAGTACAGATATATCGTACTGCCTTTTCTGCTGCTTCCGAGGCGGACTGGATGAAGGCAGGATTGTTATTCAAATCCTTCAACCACGACTGGATATAAGCCGCATGATGTTCCAAAGGTCGGCATTCCAGACCAAGTTCTATCGCGAGAAAGCTGGAACCAAGCTCGGCGATCAGTTCCTCTTTCGCATAGCCTTGCAGATTCTCGACAGGGTTATATAAAGTTCTGTTCAACCGACTGTGGTTGCCAGTCCAATGGATCAGTTCATGTGCCAGCGTCGCGTAATACTTCGCAGGAGTATCAAAGCAGGAAAATGGAGGCATATAAACGGTATCATGAAAAGGAGAGTAACTGGGTTTGGTTTCGACCTTCGTGATCGCTCCCGTCCTCCCAAAGAACAGATCGAGATCGTCCATGCGTCGCTCGTCCTCGACATCGCTGTATGCCTCTTCCCCGTAAAAGTGTAAAGGCAATCCTTCAATCTGATCTGCATTGAATACCTTATACAGGTCTATGTCACGATCCGCCTTGTGTCGCATGGTTGCCGCTTGCGACCGATAGGCTTGCTCCTGCGCAGTCTCGCAGAGTACGACGGAAGGCTGCGCCGCTGCACTGACAGTTCCACGAAAGGCAACGACTTGACGAAACGACAGCCAGTAGGGTGAGCGAAAATGTTTCTCAATCGCCCGGCTGAAAAGCGCAATAGCGTTCTTTCCAGTGAAGGGTACATTATCATAGTGCCGGGGGCAGAGTTCATGCCGGAGCAGATTCTCTGCCGACCACCACGCCTTCCAGTGCAGTTCCTTGCTGGTCACATCGTCAATGATTTGTTGGGTGATCGTCTCATAGGGGTCAGTATTCCTTGTCATGGGGTGATCCTTTCGTGAAGTGGGGTGAGAAGGAAGGAGAAGAGGATATTCCCTCCCCTCCTTCCGGCTGTGGTTCCTTTGAGGCTATGCCCTCTCTTACGGTGACGGCGGCTTTGGCGGGAGCCTGTGAGAGACAGGGATCGGCGTGACCGGGGACGGTGCTGGCACGAAAACGGATGCCTGCGTCACCGGTCGATCTTCGCTCTCCTCCTGTAGCTCTTTGAGGTAGGCTACCGCCCGCTGAGCTTGGGCTGCAGCATGGAAGACAAACCGTTTATCATGCTTCAGGGCAGCCAGCCATGACTGGATATAGGCCGCATGTTCTGCGTGAACCATCGGCTCCAGTCCCAAGTCCGCTGCCAGAAAGCAGGCTCCAAGTTCGGCGATCAGTTCTTCTTTCGCATAGTCTTCCTCCTTCGCTGCCTTTTGATTGAAGGTGCGGCGCAAGCGGCTCTCATGTCCCGTCCAGTGGATCAGTTCATGTGCCAGTGTTGCGTAGTAACTCCGCGCATCCTCAAAGCAGTCGAACGGCGGCATCTGGATACAATCGAACACCGGGTTATAGGCAGCCTTGACACCGATCACGACCTCTGCCTGCGTCTTGGCAAAGAAGGCTTCGATCCCGGCAATCTGTTCATCTGGGTTGGTGATCTTCCCTGCCGGAGGTTGGGTGAAGGCTTCGGGCAATCCCTCGATCTGCTCGGCATTAAAGACAGAATAGCGTTTCAGGAAGGGGATGCGTTTGTTGGACACCGAGCCGTCCGGCTCGGTCACATTTGCGTTCACCGTATCGAAATAGACAATCGTCGTGGACTTCTCCCCTTTGCGGACATGTGCTTTCATCTCCTGCGCTTGGCGATAGGTCATCCAGTAGGGAGAGCGATAGCCTTTCTTCATTGCCTGCACCCAGAGCATAACCGTATTGATCCCGGAATAGGGAATGTCGTTTTTACGCAGCGGGAGTGTGACCAGATGGTCACTGTCCCACGGCTTTCGCCATGTCAGTTCGCCCTTTTCGAGGTCGGCGATGATTTGTTGGGTAATGGTGGTGTAAAGATCGTCACGTGTCGTCATGGGGTGATCCTTTCTGCATGAGGTAAGGTGAAGAGTCGAAGGGAAAGAGCGCGTTCTATGCCTTCTTCCCCCCGGATGCGGTGACCGTCATCGGCAAGGCAACATACTCCGTGCCGTTGAGCACGAGGTGGAGTGCCGCGCTCTCTTTGCGCTGCACGCCCCCGCCGATGCAGGTCGGCTCCCCGTTCTCCTCGACAAAGATGTAGAAGGTGGTTTTGGAGGTTGATGATGTTGTCATGTTAGGTCTCCTCTTTGGTTGGTGGTTGGTGATGTGAAAGTAAAGGTGTTGTCAATAGAGGGTACTGAACGCAAGCCGCTCCACCCGGTAATCACTGACATCGGTGAAGGGGGCGTAAGCGCTGTTCATGTCGCGATAGTCCAGATTTCCCCGCCCTGCAACACGCCTGAAGATGTTGGCGGCCTTCTCCCCTGTCCTGTCATTGTCCAGCCATGCGTAAAGCCGCTGATAGGGTTCGTAGTGGTCGATATAGGCGAGAGATTTCGTCAAACAACCGGGCATATGCAGCACGATCATATCGCCGTCAAACCTGTCTACATTCTGCTCGGCCAGCGCGGAGAGTAAGTCCATGAAGTCCTCGAACACATGCACCTCTCTGGCCGGAACCCTTCTCCCCCGGATCACCGTGACATCGACACGACCCAGCGTTTGCGTGAAGTGGCGGTTGTGCAAGGCATATCCCCCGTCATCGTTCTTCATGCCGAGCGTGTGAAAGACATGGCCTGTGCCTCTGTCGCAGACCGTCACTTCCACAAGGTACTTTCCGGCAAGAGAGAGGGGAATCCCCCTTTCCTCCGAGAGATAACGGCGTAGACCGGGATGCGCGATATGACGGGAGATACCGGCAATCCGGTAGGGTTGGGCAATGCGGCGACTTGCCCTGTTGAAAGAGACCTGTGGTGGAATCCCGGCTCCGGTCTCGCCGAGAAAGCGTAAGCTCTCCTCCCGCGAGACGCCCAGACCGCGACTGGCAAGGAAGGCACGGGCAAAATCCACAACGTCGCCGCCGCACTCGCTGCCAAAGTCATACCAGAGATTGTCAACACAATCGACGTGAAACGCCGGTGTGCGCTCCCGACGGAACGGGGATCGGTAAAAGAGATCGCGTCCTTCACCCTTCGCCGGGTGAAAGCCGAGTGCTGCAAGGATGTCGGGCAATGGATAGGTGTTGGCGTGATGTTCAAACATGATTGTACCTCTTTCAGAATAGGGATGACGGGATAAGTGACCGATAGCATCGGTCATACAGGTTGCGGAAACCCGCACTATGCCGGACACTGCGGCTTCCACCGCTCCAGAAAATCGTCAAGGTGGCGGCGGCGATAGCGCACCGCACGTCTTCCGACCTTGACCGGTTGCAGGTTATATCGCTTGGTACAGTCCCAGACCGACAACGTGCTGGCTTTCACGCCGAGATAGTCGGCGGCTTCTTGTCGTGTCATCAGTCGTTCACTGGATGATAGGTCTTGTGAGTGCATGTTCCCCTCTCTTTGTTTGGTGTGGTTGCTATTCAAGACAGATGAAGATTCACTGTCTCTCATTCAAGCCTGCGCGTAATTCAGCGCGTGCGCTGAAAAAGGGGGATCGCGTAATGCCCGTTAATGTCCATTCACCATCATTAAAGATTGAGATTGGGTAAAGAGGCGACATTCAGGGAAATCCCTTTCCCCGAATGCGGGAAAATCCACACGTACGTATGCGACATTGCGCAAACGATTCTCTTCGGCTCTGCGAGATTGCACACGATTGTACGTGCTGTCCGGCGAATCATCCTTCTCCTGCAATCAGGCTTCAAGCCCCTCAAACCTCCATGTGCGGGGCGAGAGGCTGTGATGGTCACGGCCTGATTGATTGCAGGAGACAGAAACATGATCCACCTCCCCCACCTCACGAACATCGAGCGCATGTCAGAACAAGAACTCCGCGCTGCCTACGCGCAAATCCTGACCGCTCTCAACACGGTGCATCACCCGCAGGAGTACGCCCTCCTCCTCTCTCTGCGCCACAGGATCACGGCGGCTCTCAACCGCAAACGACCTCAACCGCGCCCGTAATCGCGTGCGCAAACAGGAACGGCAGTGCTCTCCAGCACTGCCGTTTCTTATATTCCGACACCATAGAAAATCCCTATGACTTCACCGGATAAACTGTCCAAACATGCACCGGACTGTAGAGAGCAACCCCGCGCAGAAGATCACCCAAGGTCACATCAAGACCGTCCGCAATGCGCATCAGTTCATTCATCGAAACTGTATCCGTCCCCTCTTCAAACATCAGGATTTTCAATGGTGTGACCCCGGAACATGCGGCCAGTTGTTTGGCTGTGATACCTGCCTGCATACGATAGAGCCGCACGCGCTGACCGATACACTGCATTAGACGTGATGAATGTTGTGCCCTCATCAGAAATACCTCCCTTGTTGATACGATAGCAAACCCACCACTCGCAAGAGTGGTGGATCGCCGGGAGTATTCAAGCTGTACTGTGACAACCGCAACGGTCTTTAACCTCACGGTCTGGACATCCGATCCATCCGGCAGAATACCGGACGCATCACCGTTGCCCCCCGGCTGCTCATCGAACCGGAAGGCTATGTTTTATGTCGTACCTGAACGACACACAGTACGGGATTGAATAGTCCCGAAGCCGTTTTTGAGTGCGGCTTACCACGTATCTGATAGAGTAACCGACCGACAGGAATTTTCAAGGTGTCATGTACACGGGCTTTTCACATAACAGATTACTCTTGAAGACATGCTGTCAGAGATAATCGAAGCATCACTTTGGAATGATGTTCACAATGCTACTGGCTCCGACGAGAGGGATCTGATAGTTCTTATAGAAGGCAAAGCCAGTCGCAATAAGTGTTGATGTTCCTGCATCTCTTGCCGTGAGACCTGCGTTTGCCTTACCCATTGCGACCGATATGGGTGGTGCGCCTGCCTCTAAAACAAACGGATTCTCAAAATCGGCCAAGGCAGCACGACCCGTTCTCCCTCGGAATAGGCCGAATGGTTCTTCTGGGTTTTGGTAAAGGCTTAAAAAAGATCCCCCACCAAATGTTTTTAAATCTCTATAATCTCCACCCCGAATTTTCTCCCTTGAAAAGAAGTCAATCGTGGCCTCACTGTTTGAAGCCAAATCCATTGCCAAAGGTCTATCATCAGGATCGACTCTAATCAGTACATCATGAGAATCATTGAAGAACACTTCCAAAATAATAGTATCAAAAACGATTGGCGTGGGACAAAGACTTGCATGTTCGATACATAAGCAAATCGGAAATGTTGTACCAACCTCTACCGTTCGATTAGAGCAAAGCTCCTTTGCCTCTAAGTCGATGTCAACATGAACTTTAATCATAGTCGTAATGATATATAAGTGAATAGGTTGTCTCTATTCCACAAAAGGTGAACCAACACCGGTCTCACAATAAGATTTAAGACTTATCATGTAATGCCCCCAGTGAAAGGAGCATCGAGCTAAAAAGTCTGAATTCTCTTTCCAGTTGCTTTGGCAAAACCTCACCTCTGTTTCCTTTTGACTCAACGCTTTCAACAAAAACGAAAATCGAGTATTAATCCACTCTTCATGTCCTTCCACGCAAATCCAGCCAAACGAGCGCGGCGACTTGCATTCAGTTATGTGCATCGTGTTCTGATACCTATTGCCAAAGTTGATGAATGCACAACTTCCAACTTCAGGAACAATTGTCACGTCTGGTGTCCACCATCGAGACAAGCCAGAAGCGGTACTTATGGCTTGAAAGACGTTATCTATCCCGGCTGATACGTCAAAGCAAAAATTGATACTATACATGACTAACTTTCGCCTTCTCGGTGTTAGACTGCATACTATCACATTCACTTTACAAGGCAAATAGAAACACTAATGGCATTCAGGAAAGTGATGACACCTTTGGCAAGTAAAAGGATTTTCTTACAAGAAAATTTCCATACGTGCGCCACACAAATGAAGTTTGCTGAACAAAGTACGGAAGCTCCTTTAAAGGACACATCCCTGTATTCAGGGATTTTCTTTCTGTACGTCATCCTAACAATTGCACAAATCTCGATCTACATAAGTTTTATTCCCATTGGAATTGTAGTAATAACATCCCCCTTGCGGCCCTTCATACAAGTTATGCCCATTATATGTCCCACAGCCTCCTGAACCTGTTGTACTGGTTGTTCCGTCTTCGCAAGCAAAGAATGTTGCAGAAAACAAAATCGTTGCGACAAGCGCGATGATGCGACGGTTTGCACGTTTCATATCCGGTACTGGTTGGATTGGTTGTTTATTCTGTTCTGGCAGGAACAGCACGAAGAAGATGAACGGTATATTCTTTTGTCTCCGGCGGGGAACTGAAATTCACCCGCAAAGCACGTTGAGAGCGTGCCGGGATCACTTCATAGACAGTCTTTTGTATACGATCTATGACCGATTGCGTTTTGCTCAGACATGAGACTTCAAACTGAAAATCCTTATACCCGGTTTGCATTGCCCAGTTATCAACGCGGCACTCAATCGTGACGTTGCTGGAAAACAATCCAGTATTGACGTGCATGTTTTTAATTTTCAGGAAATCAAGCGGATTTTGTGACTCAATTCGAGCCACGCCTTGCATATAGTCTTCGTAAGTACGCGGAGAAGAAAGCGAAGACGTGAAGGAAGGAATATCGGAATGACCAAAAGACTTGCGGTCACGCTCATATGCCGCGCCAGCGAAAAATCCACCAACAGTGAATACGCCCACGACAAACAAATAGATGAGCCAAGAAAGGATGCGATAGATAACGGGTTTCATGGGCCACACACTTCATGAAATCATATCAGAAATTCAAGGCAATCTACGTTCTTTCACATATTCAAGTCAAGAAAGAACACACCAGCTTTCTGTTTCTTCCCGCCATCGCTTTTCACCACGATGATCTAAAACAGTATTTGTGTTTCACCACAAATCCAGCAACCTCTCCGTCCACACCTCTTCATCTTCTACACCTGTGGTTTTCTTCTCGAACACCAAATCCAGATATACGGGCAGATGGTCGGAGGCGTCATGCAACGCCTGTGCAAGTTCGGGAGATACGGCTGTATTCGGTTGGGCATTGATCGAGTCATTGAAATGATTGCCGTCATTGCCAAAGGTCGTATAAGAGCCGGGAAGATAGAAACCTGTCAACGTCGGCGAGAGAAGTATCTGGTCAAAGCGGTCGTCCATCCCACCGTTCACCCCGCCCCCGAATTGCCGGACACGCGGGGATTGCGTATGAACGTCGGCGAAGTCAGCGTTGTTGTGCCATGCTCCTGACCGGTTGATCGGGTCGATCAACTCTTCCAGTAGGAACTGATACCCCGGCTCTTCGTATGTATAGACATTCATATCCCCGGCAACAACCGTTGCGGTGATCTCCCCGATTTGATTGTTAATCTGGACAAAGTTTCGGATGAAGCGTCCCGTTTGCGCCCGAAGTATTTCATCGTCCGGTGTATCGCCAGCCTTCCAGTGCAGTGTGACAAAGGCAAGAGAATCCCCGGAAAGAAGATGCCGCAGGTGTCCGCCCTTCTGGTCGCGCAAGTCATTCTCAAGAGTGATGGTAGTGATATTCTCAAACGTCCCGGCATCGTAATAGACCCAGACATAGCTGTCCTGCGTCACCCGGAACGATCCAACAACCGGGGTCAGTGGTAGGTTCAACCGGCTTGCGATTGAATCCTCAAAGAGCTTCTTCCCCTCCTCGCTTGCCAGTTCCTGTACCATCAAAACGCGAGGCCGAATCTCGTTCAGAATCAAGCGGATTTCATCTATTCTGTCCAGTGTGTTTTCAGTGCTGCTAAAGTTCAGCACGTTGTATGTGCAAACCCTCACCGTGTCATAGGACTGACCAGCCGCCAAAGCCGGAAAGAGTACAAGCAAAGACCAAAGAATGAGTTTCATCACCACACAGAATTGAGTTGAAGATTGCAAAAGGCGAAAGATACTGTAGGGGCATAAATGAAGAAAGGGAGGCTGACGCCTCCCCTACCTGCATAACGACACCGCTGACGGCGCGTAGAACGTTTGACACCGGGATGCCAGCCGTGCCACAGGGTAGCTATAAGACACGAAAGTCAACAAAAGTTCTCACTTGGGGAGAAGAAACTTTTCTTTCTACGCTGAGAAGAACGCTAGGACTCCTTCTGAACGTGAACATGGTTTCGTTGCACCATCACGCTTGAATGACGCGCCTGTTTCTGTTACGATGAAGCATAGTCATTAACCAAGCCTGTTATCCCGGCGTTACCCCGAAAGGAGACAGATACCGTAGGTTCCTCGTAAGTCATTGATATTGTGGTGCCCAGGGGCAGAGTTGAACTGCCGACACGACGATTTTCAGGTAGCGTGCGACGTTTTAAGGATTTCAGACCACTAAGATCAGAGCATTTTTGTATTATCATTGGTTCTTCATAGAGACAACCAATGGAAGCACAGATTTCTGAACAAAAGAACTGGCAAGCTGAAACAATAGCGATGCTTTCAATAGCCTCGCTACCTGGTGTTGGATTCTGGACACTCAATAGACTTGCTGCTTTAGGTCATAGCTTTAGCAAAGTCATTGAATCGAGTAACATTGAGGAGTTTTTAGACTTCCTAAAACTTGGCGGAGCATCCAATGTACAGATAGGCTCAGATGACTGGGAAACTCTTAGAGCTCGTCTATGCCGAGAAGGCGCTTTTCAAGATCGTATTCTAACCGAACGTGGCATACAAGTCTTACACGCCGCTCAAAATGAGTTCCCAGATCGGCTCCGGGCCATAAAAGATCCTCCTTATTGGTTGTTTGCCCAAGGAAATTTGAAACTGCTTAATAGCAAAAGTATTGCAGTTGTAGGTACAAGGCGACCCACTCAAGATGGACTTTGGCTTGCTATGTTCATTGTCGCCTCTCTGCATTCTTTTGGTGTTTGTACTGTAAGTGGCCTTGCCGACGGTATAGATCAGCAAGTGCATGAACTCAGCTTAAGGTATGATCTTCCCACAATTGCTGTTCTCGGCTCTGGTATACTACTAGACTATCCAAAATCGTCAAGGAATTTGCGGAAAGAAATAATCAAGAAAGGTGGGGTAATATTATCAGAGTATTTGCCAAAGCAAAAATTTTCCAGTGAAAACTTTGTACGTCGAAATCGTTTGCAATCAGCGATTTCTGAACTAGTAATACCTGTTGAGTGGGCCGCAAAAGGAGGCACAGCCCATACTGTACGATATGCGGTTGAGCAAAAGCGTCATATTATGTGCTTAAAGATGCTAGATTGGGATATACTCCGAAGACCCGAACTCAATGAAGCTGCATCAATGGGTGCTTCGATCTTTACAGCACCATCTGATAATCAAGCAATTCTAAATTTTATTCAGTCTTGCCTGACTGACCCTCTACCCAAGGAGGAACAATTATCTATTTCTTGGGATCTATCAATCAAGCGTCAAAATGGGAGTAAAGCTCAAGGGGCTGATACTAAGCCTTGATAACGTACTGACTGATAACGCTGTTATTCGTCGTAACGACCCGATGTTTGAGGACGTTGGAAGATTAATGCGCTTTCTACAATATCGACAAATCAAGCCAATAATCTTTCTCAATCGCCCTCGTATGGATATTAATGGCACTCCATTGCTCACATTTTTGAATACGCTCTTCAAGTGCGATATGGATCTGGTTATTGCGCAAGAGCTTGAATTGCCGATGAAGCCTTCCCCTGCTGGAGTTAATCACATTTTAGACCAAAATGACTGGCAACCCAATGAAGTACTTTACATGGGTAATTCGGACACTGATGTAAGGACAGCAATAAATAGTCATGTCCTATTCGTAAACGTAGGGTGGTTCCATGACAGCGTTGAATATGGCATACGTTTTGAAAGTCCTTGGGAAGTAGCAAGGTTTGTAGATATTTTTTGTTTGCGAGATCATCTGTGGGAGTATCACATAGACAAGGGGCCTCTACAAGTGTATGCTCTGACTCTAGGAGGATGGCAAGAACAACCCTATAAAGATTATTATGATCATGCCCGTACAGCTCTTAAAGAAGGGAATAAAAACACTGACTTTTGGATCAAATATTTGACCTCAACTATTTATTTTTCGGGAATCTACGATAAAGCGAACTATTTCGCTCCATATCCAACACATCAGGAAGGAAGTGGGAACAATATTATTGACCAGTATCTACAGCCATTTTCTAAATGCTTTAACAAAACCTATTTGAAAGACATAATTGTCCGTCATACTAATGTTCTCTCCTCTCATAAACACCAGTCCTCTCGTTCTTTTAAAAAACAACTTGAATCTATCAGTCTAAATAAGAACGCGACTAATCCAAGGACTGGTCGAGCGTATGCTAACCCTCCACTAAACAAAAACAAGACGGTACTTGTTATCGACGACTTCTGCACATTTGGACATTCATTTGAAACGGCAAGAGCATATATAGAAGCAACCGGAGCATCTGCAATTTGTGTGGCCTGTATCAAGACCTTGGCGCGGAGTTACGAACAAATAACTCAGATTACTGTATCTGATCCATATATGCCTAACAAACTATCGCAAGAACCTACTGTTGATCCACACAGAATGAACGATCACGTAACTGATCGGGAAGCTCCCTATGAACTAAAACAACGTATCGAGCAATACAATAGCTGGGATTGGCCCTATTCTATCATTGCCTGACGATCAATAAAATCCGCCCAATCCTGCATCATCACTTTCCGTTCTTCCAGAAACTGTGCGCGATCGTAAGCTTGATCGATCTTGCTTCTTGAGACGTGGGCAAGCTGTCGGTCAACGACCTCATGCCGATACCCTAACTTCTCCTTAATCGTAGTCATGGCCAAAGCGCGAAATCCGTGACCTGTCATGCGCTTGTGATACCCCAATCGCTTCAATGCGCCTAAGATCGTATTGTTGCTCATGGACTTCTTGGCAGAAACGCTAATTGGAAACACCAACGGCGATTGCCCAGAAATTTCTTTCTGTATGTCAAGAATTTCCATCACCTGACATGCATGTGGTAGAAAGGGTTACGATTCAATCTTCATGGCTGTCATAAGAATTCTACTCATTAACACTTATGAATTCCGATTGGCGTGATCGGTAGATCATGCAACCTGTTCCCTTTAAGCAAATTGTCTATCAATATTCCTGTTCTAGCATTGACCTGACAATTCTAATACTTATAATAAAAATAGTCTATTTGCTTTTTGGTATTCCCTTCATTAATGCATCGATCATGATTGAAGGGCCTGTAGCATTATCGCTCCCATCGATTAGCCCCGTATTCCCAACATCTGCTATCTGTCGTACAAACTCTGCCATGAGCTTATCTCCTTCTTCCATTGTATACATAGACTGGACGAATTCAGGTAATGCATGAATTGTTCGTTCCTTATGCTGCAAAATGATCCGCAGGTTTTCGTATGCTTTTAACATACGGAGAGAAAATGCGAGCATTGCTGACAATATACCTATCAGTCCTACCTTTGCTGTAAACATTGGAAGCCATTGATGAGTAGCGGCTCCGTTAGGTTCATGTATGGCCACCCACACTAATATTGCAACAATGAGCACAATGACACCGCCTGCTATTCTCTGCCAGTGGTAGATTGCTTTTGCACTCTCTTTTATACCTAATTCGAATTTTTCAACTGCCGTTTTGACAACCACGTCATTGCGTCGCTTCCTTGCCTCGGTTTCTATTTTTGTGAGTCGATCGCTAAGCGCGTTTAGCAATTCATCGGCTTCTTGTATAATTGATTTGACAGCACTTCGTAGCTGTCGTTCTTCGTCCTGAGCAACTTTTTTGAATTTTTCCGGAGAGTGCTCATTTGTCAAAAAAAGCTTAATGGCTATAAATGGAGCTGCCTCTACAAGGAAAGACGACAACTTAGTTTGTATTGACTGAATGCGAACTGGAGCATTTTCAATGTACCGCGGCGAATTAGTTGCTTTTAATTTTTGCCAATCATTAGCAATATCAGACAATGATTGCTCGGCGTTATGCCATACATTGGAACTTACCACTTCTTTCATGTCTTTAATGTAAGTTCCGATCCGGATAACATCTTTGACATGCGGTACAAGCAAGTCTATTTTGTCTGCCAATAGTCTTTTCCCTTCAGCAGAAACTGAATCGATGAGTTGAGACTCTTGTTTTATCTCGAGAATATCAAGAGACTCGGTTAGAGAATATTGAGCCATAATAATTATAAAAAAAACTACTGGAGATTCTCAACAATAGGATCATTATTGCCTGCCTCTGAACAAGAATAGGAATACACAATATTCACCTTTTCTTCAAACAACGCAATGAGCGTCCTGCACGTCTCTTCTCTCTTAGGGTCGGAGACGTCTTCTTTCATGCAGGATGGTCAACAAATTGGCATCAATTTAATAGCTCTATTGGTCAAGTTGTTCACTGAAACAGTCGGCGACAACGCCGATTTGTACTATGCCAATGTAGATGAGAAACACACTTCACAGGAAACACTAGAGATTAACCTAAATGCTGAAGACCACTCTACAAACTTGAAACTCTTGATAGAAGTTCTTTATAGTTTCTAAGAAACCGCATAACGTCCGCATCTCCTATCCTTGAAACCGTCATCAGCGCAGTATCGGATTTCGTGTTCAAATCATGTATGTCCATCAATTCGTACCAAACCAGACTTGAGAATTTGTGTGTTCATTATTTTGAATGTAATTTGATTTTTCACTAAACTCTCCATTCTTCATGAAAAACCACAAGAAGCTTTGGTTTACGATCGAAACTCTTTGCATTGCCCTGTTCCCTATAGTTTTGGGTATGGCACTTACTTCGCAAGAGTTTAAGTCTACCTCTCGAACTCTCATAAATTTTGCTCTCGTACACTTAGGTATTAGCATAGATTTTTCGTCATTCATTACAGCAATCATTTGGATTTGGTTTGTCGTCTGGATTACTGTAAGTGTCATTTCCCAATTTAGAAAGCGTTCAGATCATGAATCGACTAAGCAACTTGTAATAGGTGCCCGGGATAAGAGTGTATTCCGCAATAGCCGCGTATTCATCAACAATGTAGAGCCTATTTTAGCAGAACTTCATTCGATTCACGATGATATTTCAACTTTCGAGATTGGAGCATATTCTGCACTGAACAGTCTCATTCTTGAGGAGATACAGTTATTGGCGGCCTCCTTTTTTGGACTGAAGCAGACTGCTATAGGTGTAAATGTGATGCTCTATATACCCAAAACGTCTGAGAGCAACTCGATCATTAAGAATTTATTGGCGGACGATTGTCTTTATGTTCGACCAAATCGTTACCAAAGTTTGCTGGGGGCACTATATCTACACACCAATCTCAGACTAGATATTCCGGGTGCAACATGCTTGAAACGCCTTTCTATCCCAATCTATGACCGGTCATCAAAGGCTTATTTCATGGGGATGACTGGAAACTACCTAAATGCAGTTATTCCCGGAGCGCCACTTGCGTTATTTGAGGAAAATTCCTATATAGCTGATACTACATCAAAATTGTCGTACTTGAACTTGGATCAGTATACTGTTGATGAAGCGATAGATTTTTTTACCGAGCATGAGAGCAAAACACGAAGCATTGTCTCTTTCCGTATACCATTATGCAGCTCTAGTCATAACAATGGAAGAATTCATGGGGAGGGGGTACTAAACCTAGAGACGTCTTCTTCATTCTATCTGCAGAATAGGCATAGCTACTATGACACATTTTATGCCTTGTTGTATCCTACTCTCAGAGGACTTTCGAACAGCTTAGTATGTTACCGAGAGCACACCTTGGAGCTCTTGACCTAATAGGCTCAACTTGCTAACCTCAAAAGCGAGAGTTATGAGTAAGAAAGGTTGTCAATGTCGTTAAAGAAAATATTTTATAGCATCATGGGTAGAAGCAAAAGAAATACTGTCAAGCGCAATGCGCATCAGGCACGTCGATCTGCGGGAGCAAGTAACACTGAGGAATACGAAGCGTTCATGGATGAAGAAAGTGAAGCTGCCCAAAAGCTGCATGAACGAATTCTTGAGTTGAAAGAACAGTATCGGAAAAAGTATAAACCACAGAGGAAAGCTTATCATGAGGAATCGCATGGGGATATGTTTACTCATGTCGTAGGTGATTATAATGTATTCTCCGTTAAACCTTAGAGATCTAGATTTGCGGTAATTTTGATCGGTCTTCCCCCCCAACACAGCATCCAACGCTTCATCCGCGTGAGTCTTTGAAAGATAGTGTCTATGGGCAAAGTTGAACCACCGACACAACGATTTTTCAGGAAGCATGTCTATCAACGTCGATAAACTTCAAACCTACCACATTCGGAAAGGTACTGATGACATAGAAATTTTGATGTCAGTACCATTCATAAAATCTTTACACAACCTTTTGACTGATTGGTAATTTAATTCCTTATGTGGGCCTGGCCCTACAATAATTTTCTTAACCACCTTCCGATCCATTTTAACTTCGACATAAGGGATAAGCATTGATTTCCCTTCTCTGTACTTTCGTGGGTGTATTGCAGAATTTGGGCTACTTCCACGCAACAATGGTGCATCCGAAACCATTCTCCACTCATCCTCTTCGTCGAAGACTGGATTTTTCATTACGGCTGCAAGTGACAATTGCTTAAAGACCCATTTTATAAATGCTAAAGGGTGATTTGCCGTTGGAATCACCATATGTAGGTTCTTCACTTGCCTCTCAACATGTTTTTGCAAATCATCTTCTTTATATATGCACTTAGACAATCTGAATTGACTATCCTTAAGCACTTTGCGCAAGTCCTTTCGTGAGAAACCAATACAGAAACCGTTTAGGCCACTTCCATATGCTCTCCATTGGTTCAAGTCATCTTCTTTTTTTGAGAGAGATACTACAAAAGGCGGATCCTCCACCGCCATTTTTTGCAATGCACTAGAAACTTCTTCAAATTCATTGCTACTAACACTATTAGTGTTTTCAAACTTATTCTTAGCAACCTCTGACAATCTCTTTAAATAGTAAGAGAACTCAGATTCGTCGTTCAAATACCTTGCATTTGAAGCCCACAACGAAATTTCTTTTTCATCAGGGTCACTCGGAAGAATACCAAGCAAGCCACTCGCTGTGGTGTAATGCCACAAGAAATCTTCATCACTCATAAATATAAAATGATAGATAGTGAATAATTAACAAGGTCATAGAGGGATGGAATCGCACCCATTATTCCTTATTTCGTTAGGTTGAAATCTTTCAAGTCTTTCTTGCCTTGTACATCTATATAATCCGCCCAATCCTGCATCATCACTTTTCGCTCTTCCAGAAATTGCGCCCGGTCATAGGCTTGATCGATCTTGCTTCTCGGCACATGGGCAAGCTGTCGGTCAACCACCTCGTGTCGGTAGCCTAACTTCTCCTTGATCGTACTCATGGCCAGCGCACGGAAACCGTGACCTGTCATGCGCTTGTGATACCCCAATCGCTTCAACGCACCTAAGATCGTATTGTTGCTCATAGACTTCTTGGCAGAAACGCTACTTGGAAACACCAATGGTGACTGTCCAGAGATTTCTTTCTGGTTCTCAAGAATCTCCATCACCTGCCGTGCAAGCGGTACACAGTGTTCCCGCCCCATCTTCATGCGTTCTGCTGGAACAATCCATTCCGCTTGTTCAAAATCAAACTCTACCCAACGAGCGTTAATCAATTCGCTCGTCCGAACGAAGGTCAGCATGATGAGTTTCAGGGCATTCCGCGTACTGTGATAGAGCCGGGCATCGTTTCGTTCAATTGCTTGAATCAGTGCGGGAAGTTCGTCGGATTCTATCGCGGCATAGTGCTTCGTTATGATTGGCGTTAATGCCCCTTTAATGTCCGCTGCCGGATCCCGCACGGCCTTACCGCAAGCAATGGCGTAGCGGAAAATCTCGCCACACTTCTGCAACTGCTTCTTCGCAACTTCCAATGCACCCCGCGCTTCTATTTTCCGCATCACATCCAAAAGAAGAGGCGCGTCAATCTCGGTAATCGGATAGAAACCAATTTCTGGAAAGACATCTTGCTCGAGTCGCCGTAATATCTCCTGACGGTATCGACCTTTCCATGTGTGCTTGCGCCGTTCATGCCATTCCCGCGCCACCGCTTCAAAGGTGTTTTCGGCATTTCTCGCACCCTTCTGCTTTGATCTGCGCTTTTCCAGACCGGGGTCTGTTCCGTCAAGAAGGAGCTTTTTTGCCTTATCTCGTGCCTCCCGCGCCTCGATCAGTGAGATCAGGGGATAAGGACCAATGCTCAACAACTTTTCCTTACCATAATATCTATACTTCAATCGCCAGTGCTTGTTGCCGTTCGGATTGACCAGCAGATAAAGCCCGCCTCCATCAAACATCTTGTAGGGCGATTCCTTCGGTTTGCTATTCTTGCAGATCAGATGCGTCAGCGTCATCATACCCCCACACAGTGAAATTACACCCCCAACTATACCCCCAATTGATAGTAATGACAAGTAGTTTCCGTTAATGACCGGAAATGACACTGCATGAAAATAACGTTGTTTTTCAACGCATTAGGCAACGTCGAGAAAGGTTGGATAACGATGATATGGGAAAAATTGGCTCCCTGGGCAGGATTCAGGATTAGCCGATAACATGTTGATTTTTAAGCGTTTCCGTTTCCCAAGAGGTCAATTTTACCCCCAAATCTACCCCCGAAAAATCGTGAAAGCCCAGTAAAAACCGACAATCGTGAGTGTAGTTCAGTGCACATAGTCGCACAAGGGAAATGTCTGTCAATTTGGGCTGATTCAGGGAAACATGTGGCTAATCACAAGCAAACGCACAAGTATTTATGCTTTCTTCGCTCAATCTCGCTTTCCGCCTGACTGAGCTTGCGGGAAGTCCGTCGTTGCGTTGTACCAACATGATAGGTTCTATACTCATTTTGGGATGTTCTTGTGTTTTGTATTGTTAAGAGTAGGTGCTACTTTTGAAGGTGCTGAGTCTCTCAACATGGTGCTTCAGATACTCCCGATCCATCACATGAGTTCTCTCGTTAGAGTGAAACGTCAGTCGCAACTGTGTCTCAGCATACAATACTTATACCAAATAGACACTAATAAAAGAAGCAATGAATCCGAATAGTCACAGTACCAACGTTCTCGTGCTATTGAGTGGTGGCATTGATTCCTCTACGTGCGTGGAGTACTATAAGAAGAAACACTATAAAGTTTCGGCTCTGTTCATAGACTATAATCAGCCAAATGCAGCCAAAGAGCGAGCTGCTGCTCAAGACATCGCAAATCACTATGATGTCCCTCTACTCAGAGTAACTCTCTCTAATAGCAAAGTGCCGGAAGGATATGTGCCAGCTCGAAACGCTTTACTTCTGAGTGTAGCCTTAATGAGTATGGAGTGTGAGTCTGGTATTGTCGCAATAGGCATACATGCAGGTACACCCTATGTTGACTGTTCGTTGGACTTTCAGAGAAAGATGCAAGATGTCTATGACTTGTATACGAATGGGAGTGTTCGTATTGATGCTCCTTTTATACAATGGACGAAGAGCGACATTTGGGACTATGCACAAATGCAAAATGTCCCGCTGAATTTGACCTACAGCAACAACCTTAGTGACTTGCATCCAGTCTCTCAGACGTTACGATCAACTCTTTAATTGAGCAACAATGCTGGCAAGAACAAGTAAGATAAAACATCCTCTCGGCTTCACACTTGAAACACCGGTGTTAATTCCATCCTTTTCCAGCAAAGGATTTGGATTCAATAAAGATGACAACTCCGAAATCAACAAACTCTGGATAATAGCGTCTGAATTCCTGACAGAAACTACACTTCTTAGTGCGTATGACTTATACTACTCTCATATAAAGAACATCGAAGAGGCTATACCAGAAATATTCTTCGTTGACAGTGGCGGATATGAAATTTCTAATGAGCATGACTTGTCCACAATCTACAATGACTCACCTCCACCAAAAGAGTGGAGCGAAGATAAATTAAAAGAAACATTTGACTCTTGGCCTTCGCACAGATCAGCGGTCTTCGTTAGCTTTGACCATCCCAAAATGCACAAGTCGCTTGACGAGCAGATAGAGTCTGCACAGAGTTTGTTTTCCAACTACCCGAAACAACTGAATACTCTTCTTGTAAAACCTGAAACTGGTACGCAAAAGTATATCCAGAGGCAAAATGTCATTGCGAACATTGATAAACTACAAGTGTTTGATATAATTGGATTTACGGAGAAAGAGTTAGGCAATTCAGTCTTGGATCGCATGAATGCAATAGCTACGATCCGTATGGCAATGGACGAAGAAGGGATGGCTGCACCAATCCATGTCTATGGCAGTCTCGACCCTATTACGTCAGTATTATACTTTCTGTCAGGGGCAGAACTATTCGATGGCTTGACTTGGCTAAGATATGGATATTCCAAAGGCGTGGCGTGCTATGTTCACAACTATGGTGTAGCACATATTGGAATTGACCGACGAAGTGATTTCGTTGTTGCCAAAACGATGAGAGATAACTTGAGCTACTTGATAGATCTCTCTAATCAAATGAAAACATTTTTATTGGAAAAGGATTTTACCGTATTCGATGATAATGCAGAGATATTTAGAAAGTCCTACAATCTCCTTCGCACAAAAAATACGAGAGTACAATTATGAGTGGCGGCGGCGGCGGATATATTCCATCAGACCCTAAGACCATTCTTCAGAGGATACAGGAATCTGAAGCAGGAACCCAAAATGCTCAATATGAAAGTGAAGTGGTCAAACTACTTTCATCATTTCTTGTTCATTTCAATGACCGAGATATAGAAACAGTCAATCGCCATCTCGGCGAGATTAAAAAGGCGATAGAAAAAGAAATTGATGGGTCTATTGATCTTTTATATGGAGGGTCAGTTGCAAAGCGCACGTATGTAAATGGATTGAGTGATATTGACTCTTTGGTGATCCTTGATAAATCAGATTTGTCGCATCTATCGCCAAATGAAGTGAGAGATTATTTGAGGCAAAGGATAAAGGAAAGATTTCCTAATCACGAAGTAAGTGCGGGAAATCTTGCTGTTACTATTAAGTTTTCCGATTCTGAAATACAATTACTACCAGCGATTAGGCAAGGTGGTTCTTTAAAAATTGCTGATAAAACTGGGAATAAATGGTCTTCTATTCAACCAGAAAAATTCACGACAAAACTCACTGAAGTTAATAAGCAGAATAGTGGCAAAATTGTGCCGATTATCAAACTAGCGAAAGCTATTATTGCAACACTCCCTGAATCCCATCGGGTTTCTGGATACCATGCTGAATCTCTTGCCATTCAGGCGTTCAGAAGTTACACAGGAGAATCCACATATAAAGCCATGCTTGCACATTACTTTAAGGAAGCGTCTACTGCCGTTCGCAGCCCTATCAAAGATAGCTCTCGTCAATCAGTGCATGTTGACGAATACTTGGGGAATGCTAATAGTTTAGAGCGCCGTATTATATCAGATACTTTTAGCCGAATCGCACGCAGGATGAGAAATGCTGACAGCGCGGCTTCTTTAGCAGAATGGCAAAAGATGTTTGAAAAGTAACGCCGAAGTCAGATGACCTATTCAGATGTGAAGCGGAAGTTGAAAGTCGTTGACATGATGCTAACAATGCACTCAATTCTAAGAATACGATTTCAGCGACGAGCTATGATTTTAGAAATAGGACTTGTCTCTGCTTCATCTATTCTTTTGGCACTAACGTTCATAGACTCTTCGGCTCTGCAAGCGTTAGGAATACAACCCATAGAGGCTAGTCTTACGATTAGTATGTGCTCAGTTCTCGTGTTCATTCTATCTATTGTTGCCCTAATTGTTGATTGGAAAGGGAAAGCACAGCAACACGCGGACGCATCAAATGCACTTAGTACGTTAAAATCAGACTGGCACGAATTCCTGACTTTTTTTGACAATTACGATGATAGAGATAAATCTGAACTCACAAAGAGATCCGCGTTAGTCCTTAGTTCTCTTGCACCTATACCAGAGTCAAAGTTTAACCGATTGAAGGCTCGACATCACAAAAAGGTGTTGCTGAGTAAAATGATAAGTTTGTATCCGGGAGGCTCTGTAAGTTTTCTTTCAGCGTGCTTATGGTTTCGCAGCAATAAGAAAGTGATTTCATGTCAGTCAGAGAGAGAACAGAACCATGACAACAATGAGCCTTCTGCATAATGACCAACGTCGATTGGCAAAAGCGTATTACATTGCAAAATATAGTCTATTGGAAGCAGGGTATGCGGATGAGATTGACTGGCAGTATACAGTTTCGCTCGAACATTTGACAGAAGACGTTTTCTTACGTGAAGCGGCTTGGGTTATTCTTTCAAGTGGTATGCGTGAAGCCGTTGTCAGAAAAAAATTTCCGCTGATAAGTCAAGCATTTTTTCATTGGGAAGACATAGAGGCTATTGTTGAGCACCAAGAATTTTGCTGCTCTACTGCCCTGCAATACTTCAATAATCCAGCCAAGATCAATGCCATTGTTTCTATTGCCCTACATATACGTGACCATAGCTTTCACTGCGTCTTAGAGGCTTTGGTTGATAAAGGCATAGAGTACTTACAGGACTTTCCATTTATTGGTCCGGTGACCTCCTACCACTTGGCAAAAAACATTGGCTTTCCTCTCGCAAAACCTGACCGTCATCTATGTAGAATTGCAAATGAGCTTGGCTATGACTGTGTTCAAACCCTGTGTTCCGATATATCTGATTTGACGGAAGAACCAATTCCGGTTATTGATCTTATTCTATGGCGGTTCGCAACTCTTCACCAAAATTATCTCGAACGTTTCGCAGAGCTACTTGCATCTTTAGACCACCGCACAGATACTCTGATTCAGACTAAATGAGAAAAACAATCCCTGCTCCAGACATGCTGGAGCAGGGAGACAGGATCAGTATTCGCTTGGTAGCAAGATCACGTTATTGGTGTAGTAGATCGAGATTTCATCCAGAGGGAAGTCGGTGAAGGGGATGGGTTCCTCGGATACGATCTTATCATTGCCATCGCTGCATTTGAGCACTGCGGATTGATCGGTAGAGACTTTCAGTGTCCAGTGCTGGAACTCTTCTGCTGCAACAGCTCCGACTTTTTGAGCGAAAGCTATTTCGTCAATCAACCAGTATGCTTCACCTTTTTCGGCCATGTACTTGATGCCATCGGTATAGCAAACCGAGGATACAAGTGCATGACGATATAAGAATTTGGTTCCATAGAATTGAGCCAGATCAGATTTGGTGAGGGGGTTTTTGTCGGTCATGTCATTTCTCCTTCTGTTGAATGACCTCCACTGCGGAGGCGAAGGTGAAGTGACCGATGCGGTAAGACAGCCGGTCACCCCCTAACACGGGTCGCGGTGCGACTGGCGCGGGCCGGGGGTTGAGGGGCTGGCCGCATCGGTCAGACTTCACCACGCTTCGCAGTGGGTCAGGCAACGTGGGAAAGGAGAAACAAGGACAGAAAACAATACCAATCTGGTCAGCAAGGGAACATCCGAGTGCGTATTTTGCGTTCTATTGCGTAGTGTCCTGTCGCGATAAGGTGCTATTGATGGACGGTACAACATGTACTTTAACGGTGATAATCGTATCAGAATGAGTCATTTAAGACCGTGTTGTTCCAACAATAGTTGTACCATTGTTGTACCGATGAATTAAAGAAGAGGGAAAGTCATCGCTTTTTCAAGAAAAACCACGATTTTTTCTTTAGATTGAAAATGTTTCGCACTATTGACGTGAACTCATCCTGACTGTTCCATTAACCCTTATAAATCTATAATCTATTATGGCATACTCTCCAGTCGTTCGCTCTCTCTACTCAATCGTACTACTCTTTTTTGTGGGAGAGATTTTATCCGCCCAAACTCTCCAACGTGTTGACCCACTCGAAGCTGGATTTGCTGGCTCCACAACAGCACGAACAGGAAGTGGATGGTTTGTTCACCGGAACCCGGCTACTTTGCCAACAGTGAAAGGAGGAAGTCTTCTCGGTTCATACTCTCCATCGGCTCTCGGCATTGAAGGATATAGAGAGGGAGCATTTATCGGTAGTATGTCGTTTGGCGAATCGTTAAGTGTTGGGCTGAATGGTGCTGCGTTTGGCACTGGTGCATATAGTGAGTCGGCTGGAGGGATCGTAGCGGCAACACAGCTTGAGCAATACCTCAGGGTTGGAGCCACACTCTTACTTCAAAGCGTTTCGATTGAACAATATGGCTCGAACGTTATTCCATTGCTCGACATCGGAACGCAAGTGCAAGTCTCTCCGGAAGCAGTCTTCGGTGCATCCTTTGTAAACGTGACGCGAAGTGCTGTCTCCGATCAAGATATTCCACAACGTCTCTCACTCGGTTTTGCTTGGACACCTGACTCTACCCTCTCACTTTCAGCCGATATTGTGCAAGAACTTCGTCACGACCTCGGCTTTGCAATCGGGGTTGAGGTAGAGCCAATAGAAAATATACCTGTGCGGGGTGGCATCGCATCGGAGCCTTCCACTGTTGGATTTGGAGTTGGATTCCGGACAGGAAATATCATTGTCGACTACGGCGGCTCTTGGGTAGACCCACTCGGGTTCCGCCACGTCTTCGGAGCTGGCATCACCTGGTAGCAACCTTCACCACCACTTTCACCCAAAACATCATGAACACCCAGAACCTCTTTGCGGCGTTGCGCCCCTCTGCAACTTTGCGTGCCCCTCTCTTGCTGTTAGCAGCAATCGCACTCCTCCCTCCGACACTCTTCTGCCAGAGCGAAGAGACCGACCTCGACAATCTCTTAGAACAAATTCTCGGTGAAGAAGAGATCGACGACGGGATACTCGACCTGATCGAGCGATATCGAACGAATCCACTTCAACTCTACACTACATCTGCCGAAGAACTCTCGGAGCTTCCCGGCATCTCTCCCCAAACAGCGGTTCGGATTCTCGAATTTCTCAAGAGTGAACATCCCGATTCGTTTGATGATTTCTCCTCCCTGAACTGGTTGCCAATGGAAGCTCTACAAGTACTCAAGTCCTTAACGATATTGGGAATTCCTCCCCCTTCCCCAGAACTTCACGTTCAATTTCGAGGGAGAATAACTCGAGATGTTGAGGAACGGCGTGGTTATTCTGAGAGTCAGTACAGAGTGCTGGCGAGCAGACCATCACCCGGTTCGCCTCCGACACTGGATACCGTCGCAATTGGCTCACGCTATACAGGGTCACGGGAAGGATTTCTCAGTAGAATCTTAGCCAACTATGGCAAATATGCCGGAGGCATTACGTTCGAAAAAGACCCGGGAGAACCACTCAGTTTTATCGATACTACCAACTTCACTTACGATAATTATGAGAGGATTGAAGGCGAAATCAATTCGGAGGACTTGAAAACAGAGACTCGGCTTGGTTCCTTCGTAAGCCTCCACGCTCGCGCAGACTTCACTCCCGCAACACTCTTCCTCGGCGACTACACAGCAGGGTTTGGCCAAGGCTTGGTTTTCGGTAAGACCTTCAGCGGGAGGAAGGGAACCTCGGCTACGGGTGATCCTTACAACAGTGGTGGAGGGTTGCGCAGCTATCGTTCAGCAGGAGAACGCTATTTCTTTCGAGGTGGAGGGATCAAAGTACATCGAGGGAATTGGCTCCCACCCTGGCTTGCAGCAAGTGCCTTTATCTCGAGGCGATCTCTGGATGGAAGCCTCGTTGAAACTCTCGATGCCGACGGAAGTTCTACCAATACTGTTAGCTCGATTCGCGAAGGTGGACTCCGCCGAACGCGAACTGAACTTCGCCGTTCGGCAACGTTGTCGGAAAGAGTCATCGGTGGACATCTCGATGGATATTTTACCGGTGGAAGAGTAGGGCTAACAGTGGGAAGGGGTGACTATAGCCTCCCTCTCATCTCTTCAGGGTTAGAGATTCCCCTACGAGATCACTGGACGTTGGCAAGCCTCGATGCCGACTTCTCCTTCTCGCATGGAAGGGCGTTTGGCGAACTTGCCGTTGACGAGAGCGGAGATGTGAGCATAGTTTCGGGAACGGCACTTCGGCTTCCGGGAGCAGATTTAACACTGTCAGCACGCTCTTATCATCCTGACTTCTTCTCCCCATACGGCGTAGCTTTTGGCGAATCTCCGGCAAACCCTCGCAATGAACGAGGCATCTATCTCGGCATCCGAACTCGCCTCTTCCCTCGAACGTTTCTTTCACTCTACGGTGATATCTACACAATTCCTGAAGGGAACCAGACAAATCCCTTTCCGATAATTGGAACTGAAGGAGGAGTATTTCTCAGCTACGGCATCACTCGCGAATTGGATGTTGAGGTACGCTTGCGGAGAGAAGAGAATCAAGATATAGCCTTAACTGAAGATACTTCTGGTCGGGAAGTGCGAAAGGTTATCGACCGAACGATTGCGAGTGGTAGAGTAACAGCTCAATGGAAACCACGAGAAGGATCAGTAGAGCTTCGGGCGCGAGTGGAAGGGAAAGTTGCTCGGTTCTCCGAGATTGTCTCCGATCAAAATGGCGTTCTAACATATCTCGACCTCAGGTGGAACCTGCTTCAGACTCTTCATCTCAGCAGCAGAATAATTTTGTTTGATGCTGACGGAAGTGATACTCGCCTCTACGAATTTGAACAAGACCTTCCGGGAAGAGTTTCCAACATTGCACTTTCGGGAGAAGGGCGTCGCTTCTATCTGCTTGCAGCCTGGAAACCAATCCCAAGTTTCGCAATAGCCTTACGGTACGATGAGACGTGGTATGCCGACCGAAGGGTAATATCTGCTGGAAGTTTGCAAGAGATTCAAGGGAACGTTAGTGGGAAGTGGAGCTTGCAGGTGGATGGGGAGTTCTGATTTCAGATTTGGGATTGCCGATTTGGGAATTGGCTGAAGAGGTTGTGTGAGGATGTTATAATGTCGTGGCCTTCACTCTATCCGCAAACTCAATAAAATCACGATCTTCCTGTTAAACACTTCTTCTCTTGATAGGACAAAGGCGCATTGCGGCAAAAAATCACGAAATTCACTGAAACGCTATAGATAGAACAATGATGGACAGAAGATCAATACTCATCGCTACCACACTTTTTCTCCTCCCCTTTGCACTCCAAGCACACCTTCTCGAAGATGACGTTAACGCAATCGTCAAGAAAACAAAAGAGCTTTACAACAAAACAACCTCGGCGAAGATCAACTTCTCGCAAAGTGGTTCGGGTGGGGCAGTCTCCGGTACGTTGGAATATGCCACCGGAAACAAGTTCCGGTTAACTCTCCCAACGCAAACAATCGTGAGCAATGGAACCAAGACTTGGACTTATATCAAGGATCGGAACCAAGTGGTGATTAACAAAGCTGCAAGTGGTGGACAGATCACGCCGAAAGATATTCTTCAATCATTTCCCGGCGACTATACATCAACGCTGAACGGGAACGCTACGGTAAATGGAAGAAGTTGTTGGATTGTGGAGTGCTCGGCAGGTGGGTCGAATAAGGTAGGAGATATTTCCAGTGCAACACTCTACATCGATAAGGGTAGCCACCGATTCCAGAAAATTACCGTTACCAGCCCTACACTCGGCACAATGACCTTGACAATCTCCAGCGCAAGCTATAACAAGACGATTGCCTCCTCCCGTTTTTCCTTTACTGCTCCAAAGGGGGCAAAGATTATCGATCTGACGAAGTAGAGTTGATGAATTGGTACTTGTCGATTGCAGTTTGAAAACCAAATTCTTTCGGCACAGCGAAAAAACAAACGTCCGACATCGCATTCCGCAATGTCGGACGTTTTTGTTAGTATGTAGCTGTATTCGATCACTCACCTTCCGAGGTACAATCGACTGATCAGAAATGATCCTCCCACTAAGACCCAACTTCAGTCAGGTGAGATAGTCGACAGATGCCCTTTCAATAGCCTTTTGCTGTTTTGCAGATATCATGCTAAAACAACTACTCGATAAAACACTACCGAATTTTTCTATCCTCGGCGAACCGATAGCCGAGGGGGCAAGAACCCTTCGTGATTGGTTCGTTTGGCTCTGGAAGAACATCTGGCAGATTGCCCTCCGCTCCGACGGTGACCACATCTTCCTCTTAGCAGCCGGCATTGCCTTCAACATCGCCATCGCCTTAGTTCCGACAGTACTAATCCTCCTCTTCGTTCTCGGCTACCTTCTCAACCCAGATACAGTTGCAGTGCAGTTAAACACATACCTCGACAGATTTCTGATCTCTGCGGGACAACAGCAACAGATTATCGAGCTTATCAGGACGCAAGTGAGTTCGATTGTTGAGAACAGAGGAATCGCAGGTGCACTCGGCTTCTTCGGCCTGCTCTGGACAAGCTCGGCACTGGCCTCCTCGATTCGGGTTGGCGTGAATAACATCATGCGCTGCCGGGAGGAAAGATTCTTCCTGATCTATAAGCTGTACGACATGATGACGATTTTTCTCATCGGTCTCCTCGTCTTCATCTCGATCCTCCTCGGCCCGATGCTGCAAGTTGTCGCCTCGTTAAACGAGAAGATCGTTGAATCAATCCCGATCATCAACCTCGACTGGTTCGTTTCTGAGACTCTCAACCTTGTCATCGCCATCATCCTCTTCTTCGTCATCTTTCGCTTCACCCCTTACCAGAAGCAACGCTACACAATCATCATGACAGGAACGCTGATTAGTGCTCTCCTCTGGATGGTTGCTCGTCTGGTCTTCACATTGTATTTAGCCGAGTTCAAGACATTCTCACGAGTCTATGGTGCATACGCCTTCCTTGCAGCCAGTGCCTTCTGGATTTACTACACAGCCCTCGTCTTCGTAATCGGAGCCGAGGTTGCCTACCACGTCAAACAAAGCACGTGGAATGCACGGCGAACGTTCCACCGAATAGCAAAGAAGATGCCGGGGAAGAAGAAGGCAAAATTCAAAAGGCAAAATTCAAAACAGGAACAAAAAGGCTGAGGAGGAGTTCAAAATTCAAAACAGGAGAAAAAAGGGAAGATAGAATACGGCCCCACTTCCTCCTCTCGACTCCCTACATCATTGACGTAACCTCCTCTACCAATCCCGGCTCAGACTAAAGATCTGCGGCTACCACTCCCACACTCTTAGACTCTCACACTCCTACACTGCTATCCAATTAAGGTCATAAACTCATTTCTCGTCTCAACTTGATGCTTGAAGACTCCGAGCATCGCGCTTGCGGTGGTTGCGCTATTCTGTTTCTGCACTCCACGCATCATCATGCACATGTGGCTCGCCTCAGTTACCACAGCAACACCTTGCGGTTGAAGTTTTGCCTGAAGCGTCTCTGCAATTTGCTGGGTCATTCGCTCCTGCACTTGCAAGCGCCGGGCGAAGATGTCGACAATGCGAGGAATTTTTGAGAGGCCGACGATCTTCCCGTTCGGGATATATGCGATATGCGCCTTGCCGAAGAAAGGTAGGCAGTGGTGTTCACAAAGACTATAAAAGTCGATATCCTTCACGATCACCATTTCGTCGTACCTCTCTTCGAAGATTGCTTCGTTCAACACTTCGTCGATATTCTTGGTATACCCTTCTGTCAAGAACTCCCACGCTTTAGCCACGCGCTGTGGTGTCCTCAGCAGCCCCTCCCGATCAGGGTCTTCTCCCACAAGTAAAAGATTCTCCCGAACGAGTTCTTCCATTCGATTCATATTGAATCCCCCCTCTACTCTCCCCTCTTCAAAGATTCCATTCGACGTCTTCACTATATCTGCCTGACTCATACTTCTACTCCTTCCTGATTCAAGAGACCATATCGGACAAGTTGGATAGGCTCACCATAATATTCCACAAAGTTGTTGTCGGATTCAAAGACCTTAATACTATGAAGTTCTCCTGAGGGAATACTCGATTTCAGTATGCCCCAGAAAACAACGGCAAGGTTCTCGGCAGTCGGAATGATGCCTCTGAGAAAATCGACATCGTGGTTCAGGTGTTTGTGGTCGACCTTGTCGATGATTTCCCGATCAAGAATGCGGGCGAGCTTCTTCAAGTCAATCACATATCCGGTCTGCGGATCGGGTACTCCCTTCACTGTCACCTCAACAACATAGTTGTGACCGTGACCGTTTGGGTTGTTGCACTTATCGAAGATTTCTTGATTCTGTTGATCGCTAAACTCAGGGTTGTAAAGCCTGTGTGAGGCCGAAAAGTGGGCTTTGCGCGTTACGTATATCATCTCGTCACCTTAGTACATTCAATCAAAAAGACATCTAAAATTCCACACCGACAAAATAATTGTTGCGACAACAAAGAGAGTATAAGCATCTGCAACATTACTTCTTCGCGGCACTTTCTACTATTGCTTTCAATATGCGCATTGCTGCTGCTGCCGCACCAAAACCGTTGTCGATATTAACAACGGTAATGCCTGAGGCACAGCTTGTCAACATGCCGAGAAGTGGCGTAAATCCGTTGAGGGCTGTTCCATAGCCGACACTTGTGGGGACGGCAATCAAAGGTTGCCGCGTAATCCCCCCAACCACACTTGGGAGTGCCCCCTCCATTCCAGCAACCACAATTAGAACGCCAACCTCATCGAGTGTCTTCTGGTGTGCCAGAAGTCTGTGGATGCCTGCAACCCCCACATCTGTAACGCGCTGCACCGGAGCACCGAACGTCTCCAACGTCCGGGCAGCCTCCTCGGCAACGGGAAGATCACTCGTTCCGGCAGCGATAATCCCAGTCCGAATTTCTGTCCAATTCTCCACCCGATCACCAACCCGAATTGTGCGCGAAAGGGGATCATAGTCAGCCTCAGGAAATTCTTTGCAGACAGTGGCACTCTTCTCCGGAGAACATCGAGTGCCGAAGGCAATCCCCACACGCTCTCTGAGAACGCGGACGACTTCAATAATCTGCTCCGCCGTTTTCGATTCGCAGTAAATCACCTCTGGCAATCCACACCGCTTTTCCCTGTCGATGTCGGTAGTTGTTGAAGCTGTTGTCAGAAATCCATTCGTCGACTCAATGATGGTAACTGCCTCCTCAAGAGCAATTTCTCCCAACTGAAATCTGGAAAGAATTGCGTTCAAACCGATATTCTTCTTCTGATTCATCCCCTTGGTAATTCAATCTGTGTAAGTACCTCGTTCAACGATCCAGAACGGAAGCCACGTAGGTCCAGCGCAACATAGCGGTATCCAGATTCGCGCACTGCTTTGTCAATTGCATCGGCCAACAGAATAGCTTGAGCGAATTCGTTCTGCGGAAGTTCCAGCCGGGCAACGTCGTCGTGATGTCGCACCCGCAGCTCCCGAAAGCCAAGGTCACGGAGCCGTCCTTCGGCATTTCCAATTTTATCGAGAATCTCCCGCGTTATCGCCGTTCCGTACGGAACTCGGGAAGAAAGGCAGGGGGCTGAAGGTTTATCGTGATTTGAGAGACTATACAGTTTTGCCAGTCCGCGAACCGTCACTTTATCCAACCCAAGCTCTAACAGAGGAGAGCGGACACCATGATTGCGAGCCGCATCCCTTCCCGGACGGTAATCTCCCTCATCATCAGCATTTGTTCCGTCGAGAATCACAGCCCCACCTCTCTCCTCAGCTATTTTCGTCAAGTTGTTGTGCAGAGCATCCTTGCAAAAGAAACAGCGATTGGTTGGATTTTGGGCATAGCCTTCAACCTCCAGTTCGTTGTATGCAATCTCTCGATAGTTTAGTGAGTATGTTTGGGCGATTGATCGGGCAAGCTCAATATCTTCCGATATAATAGTCTCGGTAGTCGCGGTCACAATCAATGCGTTATCGCCGAGAGCTGCGTTGGCAGCCACCGCAACAACCGAGGAATCTACCCCAGCAGAGAAGCCAACTACTACAGAGCGATATTGGGCAATATGCTCTTCGAGTTGTTGTTGAACCTCCCTTAAATCTTCTCTATCCTTCATACTTGGTTATATCTGGTTGCAAGATCATCCTTCGTTTCCCTCACCGTTTCCACCTCCTTCCGTATGTTTGTCCGAAAAGCACCAACGGTGTGTGCAAACTCTTCGCAATAAAAAGTCTTCGTTAGAATAAAAGGGGAAAGATAGTGATACCGGTACTCTTTGAGATCGGCCCGATCAAGATTTACAGTTTCGGCCTGATGATGGGCATTGCTTTCATCGTCGCAAACCTCCTGCTGGTTAGGGAATTCCGTCGCAGGGGGATGCCGCCAGAGAAGGCAGGCACAATCACGTTGATTGCTCTAATAGCAGGTGTTACCGGATCGAAGCTCTTCAGCGTTTTCGAAAATTGGGATCAGTTTATGCTGGATCCTGCCGGAGAACTCTTCTCTGCTGCCGGATTGACCTTCTACGGCGGATTAATATTCGCGACACTCTCTATCTTGCTCTACGTTCGCAAACAGAAGCTCGGCTTCCTTCGCGTTGCTGACGCGGCCTCCCCTTCGCTGATTTTAGCTTACGGCATCGGGCGGATCGGCTGCCAGCTTGCCGGTGATGGTGACTACGGTATCCCAACAGACGTTCCCTGGGCAATGACCTACCCGAACGGCACTGTTTCGACACTGGCTGCGAAGAATGAAGGACTCGTTGCAGAGTGGCATCGAATCTTCGGTGAGGGAACGCCGCCAGCCGACATTCCAGTTCACCCCACACCGGTATACGAAACGCTCGCTGCATTTGCCATCTTCGCCATCCTCTGGAAACTTCGGAAACGTCCGATGGCTGCCGGTATGCTCTTCTCGATCTACTTGATTTTCGCCGGAGTCGAACGTCTTTTGGTCGAGATTATCAGGCTAAACCCAGAATATGGAACGCTCTCGCAGGCACAGTGGATTTCTCTTATCATGATTCTGCTCGGCGGTTTGATGGCCTTCAAGTTGAAGGATGCCGCTATTGATGAAGGATACAAGGGGGGGAGGAATTCAAAAGGCAAAATTCAAAATTCAAAAAGAGGGAGATAGCTCTCCTACATACATGTCTTTTGATCCACTCGTTCGTTCTGCCTCCTCGGGGAGCGCGAACTTCTAACGCTTGGATTCCGGGGACTTCGTCCAGGGCTACATATCAGTAGCCTCTTCGGGACAATCAGTGCAACTGACGCTCTTTGATGTAAAACTGATGAAATCAAACAATTGCAGAGAGGAAACCCAATCCTCCCCCCCATTTTGAATTTTGCCTTTTGAATTTTGAATTCACTTAAAGGTCACATATGAAACAGACACGTACTCTTCTGATGCTACTTAGTCTTAGTCTCCTCTCTTCGTGTGGAGTTTTTGATCCAGATGATATTGATATATCTGGCATCACACGAACATCAGAGGATGGGACAGTAATTGAGAATGACCCTGACGACTGGAGGATGCAAGGAGTTGTCGGAGCAGGTCAGACCTTCGCCTCAGTAAAGCCAGCCTACCCTAATCCAGTTAGCTCGGAGAAGGCAGTAACTTTCTGCTTTTCTCTCCAAGTATCGGCTGACGTTCAGTACAATGTTGTGAACAAAGATGGAGAGAAGGTCAGCCAAATTCTCAGTGATCGCCTCGACTCTGGAAGCTACCTCTTTGCTTGGGACTTTAAGGATAGTGACAGGAACAAGGTTAGTCCAGGACTTTACCGAGTGACAGCCACGTTCGTTGATGCGCCAAAGGGTGAGAATCACCTGAGCACGTATGGAGATATTGAGATTGAGTAACGCCGAGCGGCGATCCCCCATCACTCCACAATCCGCCCATCTTGCAAGTGATCTCGCACCTTCGCGTATTCCTTCTCTCCCCACCCCGGATCGAACGTGCGAGCAAGTTCCATGTACCGTTGTGCAAGTGAGTCGTTGCCGTGAATTGCCTCGTACTTCGCCCGGTCGCTTGCACTGGTTGCGTACCACTTGTAGCTGTTTGCCACATAGGGGTCTACTCGCCCCTCCCAAAATCGGAATTTCCAATTCGGGAACTCTTGTGGTAGATATGTTTCGTCTGGTACGATCAGGTAGGCAAGCTGGTGAGGAACACGCTTGTTTGGAGGAGGCCACTCCCTCCCATAACGGGGGTTGCCGTATTGGTCTCGCTCGTTCATATCAAAGGTGAGCAGCACTGGACGAGTGCCGAGATTCTCCCGGATCATCGCGTCGATCATTGCGAGATAGCGTTGATCGATAACCGCTGGATCATAAGGTAAGTCATGCTCGAACTTATACTGCTCTTCTTGAAAGATATCCACCTCTTCTTTTACGAGAGCCATGAACTCAGGATAGTTCGCCCGCAACTGATCGATATACCACCCATACTTCAGAAGATTGAAATCGACCACTGTCACGTCTGGTCGCATCCCCTCAACTCCCTGCATATAATAACTTCCCGCAAGCCAGAAATCCCAAAGACCCGATATGATGATTGCATTCTCAGGCAATGTCTCCAACATGTTTACTGTTGCATCTTCCACCAGATAGTTTCCACTTTCATCCGACTCGCCGTAGTTGAAGAGAATCACGGCAGCAGCGAGAAGTCCGGCAAAGCCGAGCAAGAGAGAACGCCCTACGAGCTTGGCTACGTATTGCAGTCCGAACGTAATCCAGATGCCGAGAACGAGAATAGCAGCGAGATAGTACTGCTCAATATCGAGAATACTGTACCCCCCACAGTAGAGAATTGTGGTGAGGAAGATAAGTGATGTCATCACCCCAAATCCAACGGGAAGGAAGGTTGAGCGTGAAGGTTTTTGGCGACTTCCTTTGCCTGTAAAGTAAAAGAGAGCTACCCCCATTGCAGCAAGAATTAGGAGGAAGGGGAGCAAAACCGTGAGGACATTAGAACCATTGAAGAAGAGGCCGAGAAGCATTGCCACTGCAAGGAGCGAACCAGTTGCCACTGACAGCTTTGTATGCTGACGCAGTAGTGATAGGAGACCGAGTAGAGCGATTGCCAACCCAACGTAGAGAAGCTCGCTCGAAATACCGGCGAGGAACTCCTGCGTGTGTTGGGCAAAAACACGTGGCTCGGTAAACATCCAGATACCATACTGCGCGCCGGTAATGTGGCGACGAAATCCCCAGAAGGTCTCTGGGTTACTCCAGTTGAACCGGGGATCAGTTGCTGCGCGCAACGGCAACCAGAGGTAGGGAAGAAGCCCCACCAAAAAACCTGGAATCAGGTAGAGGATGCGTCGGAGAGAATCAGCTCGGAAACCTATACGCCAGAAAAAGTAGACCAGAAAGCCAGGTGCGAGAAGAATTGTGGTCATGTGGTTCGTGAAGGAGAGACCAAGAACCATAGAGAAGAGGAAGCCTCGTTTGGTAAACCCAACTCTATTAGAGAGAACTGTTGAATCCCCTTCGCTCAGTGATGCCTCGTGGTCGACATAGCGGAGGAAGAGCCAGAAAATCAATGGAAGAAAGAGTGTGTGGAGAGAGTAGACCTCGAAACCAACACCCTGCCTCCACCAAATACCTGTTGTTGTCGTAAGTAGTGCACCAAGTCCAGCCAGCACACTCACCTCGCCATCAGACATCTTCCTTACTGCTGCAACTTCTTCTTTAGGTTCATCTTTTCCCCTCTTCTTCTTTTTCACCTTGCCTCTCTCTTTCCCCTTCTTCACATCATCCTCACGATGTATTGTTTGCAGGAGATACGCTAAGAGCAACGTCAACACGGCAGCACCAAGGGCAACGAGAAGTGAGGATAGCACGTTCAGCGCAACAATATCTCGTCCGGGATAGATAAGGGTAGCCAGCTTGCCAAGCAACGTTATCAGTGGGTAGCCAGTCGGGTGGGCAATCCCGAGCGTAGAGGCTACCGCAGCCAACTCACCATCGTCGATATAGCCAAACGTTGGGGCTGAAGTCAACCTGTAGAGAAAGAATGTGATGAGTCCAACCCCAACAGCCACACGCTTAGGTGTGGCGATGTTCAGCGCAAAGAAGGACTCGGGGTTCGATTCTGAACTGTACATAGTTTGAACTGCGTTTCTCTTATGTGCTATCTATCAAAGCTCTGCACTGTAGTGCCAGCGCAACCTTCCGGACGTTATCGCAAACGTTGGAAGAAGTTTATTCCCTCCTCCATATACTTTCGATTCCCCATTGGAAGTGGCGGCACATCTCCTAACTCAACTTCGGGATCGAACGTTTTCGCTCTCTCCAGATAGAATTTTGCCTCTGCACCCTTAGCAAACTTCGCTTCATATGAGGCGCGCGCAAGCTCAGCACGGGCATAGAAGACCGCACTGCTCATTACGTCTGGATTCATCCGGTTTGCCGGAAGTCGATAGTGATACTCCCGAGGCTTCAGTGCTAAGTATGTAGAGTCAGGTGTCAAGCCGTAGGCGAGACCAACCGGCGTCTTATTCCACCCGAAACCGATCAGCGTATCCACTTCCCACGTCACAAAGGTTGGACGCTGGTTTGTAGTAATGATACCGTTCACCATTCGGTAGAAGAGTCGGCTGTACTCAACGCTATCCTTCTTTGTCTGCACCATCCCTTGATCGATCTTCTTCCGTTGATTAACAAAGGCAACAATGCGCTTGTTTACCAGTTTGAATTCTGGGTTCTCTTCCAAGACCTGACTAAGGTAGACTCGATCGTGCAGCATGTTGACGTTGATTACTGAGACATCGGAACGAACTCCTTCAGCATACTGCAAGTACATTGTCCCCGCCAGAAATATATCCCACCGTGTTGTGAGAAGAACTGCCTTCTGTGGTAGTGGCTCAATGATATTTCTGGCAAGATCTTCTACCATCGTGTTATCACTCTGATCTACTTTCCCGTAGTGGAGAACTCCAGCGAGGATTACTGAGAGAAGGCCAAGACCAACTCCCGACATTCGTCCGAATCGTTCCCCTACTTCCCAGAGACCAAACATTGCCCAAATGCCCACAGTAAGTGTGGCAACCATAAAGTAGGGTTCAATCTCTTTGATTGCATAGGTTCCTGAGTAGAGAAGGCAGGAGAGAAAGAGGAGCGAAGTAAAGATCCCAAACGAGAGTGATTTGCGGAAGAGGAGAACAACCCCAACTAAGGCCAGTGCCAATCCGATGTATACAAACTCCGAAGGGAGTGTAGAGAAGTACCAACCAAGCTGGCTATCGGCAACTGAGAAATTGAACATGAAGTCGCGGAACTGTTCGCCAGTGAGATGGTTGAGAAATCTGGAGAGAGTTGTAGCTCGCCCCCAGTTAATTGCAGGGTCGGCGGCAGCCCTGATCGGTATGTAAAGGTAGGGAAGCAGTCCGAGAAGAAAACCGGGTATGAGTCCCCCAATCCGGCGTAGTGCAGTGGCGTTTAAGCCAACCGTTCGAAAGAAAAGGTAGAGGAATGCCGGTGCGAGGATGATCGTTGTCATGTGGTTGGTGAAAGCCAAGCCAAGAGTAAACGAGAACATCCAGGCAGCACGGGTCGTCGAGCTTTTCGATGTACTTTGGAGAGCCACCCCGTTGAGATAGTTCAGGAAGGTAAGAATCACTAACGGAAGCATAAGTGCGTGGAGAGCGTAGGCTTCGAAGCCGGTTCCCACTCCCCACCAAACTGTTGTTGTTGCAGCGAGCAAGGCAGCAGAGGCGGCAATAAGAGGCATTCCCCAAGCATTTCGATTTGACTCACTCTTGCCAGCACCTCCTTCAGTGGTGGCATACGTCCCAAGGATTCGAGAGAAGAGGAGTGCCATTACGCCCGCTCCCCCACCGGCTAACAGTGCCGCCAAGATATTCAACGCAACGATGTCACGTCCCGGTATAAGAAGTGTGGCAACGTGCCCGAGAATCATCAGGAGGGGATAACCAGTTGGGTGCGGAACACCGAGGATCGATGCGGCAGCAGCCATTTCGCCACTGTCGACAAACCCGAAGGTATGGTTCATTGTAAGAAGGCAGAGCGTCGCCGTGACGAGTCCTGTAGCAAGTGCCACTAATTGGTGTAGTCGTCTGTTCTCCATCTGAATCAGTTAAGTGAGAGAATCAAAAGTCTGCAATTATTCCAAACGTGCGAAGATACGGAGCGATTCTCTGACTCTCGTATATTTGCTCCCTTCTTCTCCAGCTTGGCAGGGGAAGGGGACACAGTTTAGGTGGATTGTGACAGATGCAAACGGAGAAGAACAGCAGAGTCTCCAATCATCTCAACGCTATCATCCCTGAGCAGAACGATTCATTAGATTCAAAACAGAAGAGACCGGAATGTCAGAACTACAACACCATCAGAGCAAGGGAACTGAATCGAAAAAACGTGGATTTAAAGATTATATCGGTCTCGGTGCTCGCGGAATGGCAATGGGAGCCTGCGACGTAGTTCCCGGAGTCTCCGGCGGAACGATGGCATTTATCCTCGGCATCTACGAAGAGTTGATCTCCTCGATCAGAGCCGTTGGGCGTTCTGAATTCCTTCGGGCAATTGTTTCCTTTAGGCTAACGGATGCAGCCCGCGCAATCAATCTTCCCTTCTTATTATCAGTTCTCAGCGGTATCCTCATTGCCATCCTCTCCTTAGCGAAGTTGATGACCTGGCTTCTCGAGAACCAACCCGTCTATCTCTGGAGCTTCTTCTTCGGTCTTGTTTTGGCTTCAGTTTTGGTAGTAAGCAAACGGATTCCAAAGTGGAACCTACTTCTTGTAGTAGCCTTGCTCGTAACAGCCGTTGCCGCCTATATCCTCGTAGGGTTGGTTCCCGCCCAAACACCCGATGATCTTGGGTTTGTCTTCCTAAGTGGTGCTCTGGCAATCTGCGCAATGATTCTCCCCGGCATCTCCGGCTCATTCATCTTGCTCTTGCTCAGCAAGTACCAGTTCATCGTCGGACGAGTAGCGAAGATTAGCGACGGAACATTTGCCACAGAAGATGGAGTGATTCTCGGAACGTTTGCCCTCGGCTGTGGGATTGGCTTGATTACCTTCGCGCAACTTCTCGGCTGGCTCTTCAAACGATACCATGACCTTACCGTTGCACTCCTAACCGGACTGATGCTGGGAAGCCTCCGCAAAGTCTGGCCTTGGAAAGAGACTATCGAAACCTACACCGACCGACATGGCGAAATCCAACCTCTGGTTCAGGACAATATCTTGCCGGGGTTCGGAACCGAAGTCTGGATTGCACTTGCCCTCGCAGTAGTTGGGTTTATCGTTGTGATCGCAATAGAGAAGATGGGAAACAGCGAACTTGGGGATCACGTTTGAGTTTGTGGCGAGTTGGAGTTGGGAGTATGTAGAGTTAAGAGCGGTTTTGATCCAATTTGGATTGGCACTCTTGTCGCGCTGAGCTTTATCTGCTAGGTTGCTTCAAGAGTTATGAGACCCTAATAGAATAGGTATACTGGCGGACAATCGGTTTGCGAGAGAATGCGATCTCACGTCACAGAAGTGTTCAGGAATCTGTGTGCATCGTCTTCTCATCACTCCCTTCCAAGTCAAATCCTATCAAACTGCTCCCGGAGAGAGCACTCATGCCTTGCCGTGGAGAAAGCCGCAGGCTGCACTCCACGGAGTCTATTCGCTATCCGATGCTTCCGCCCTGAAGGGGCGGCTGCGCTTGAAGTCTTAACATCGTCTCTCTTCCATTCTGCCCCTTCGGGGCGAGGAGAACTACGAACCCTTTTCTTCCGGGGATTGGCATCCCCGGCTATGAATCGGTAGCCCCTTCGGGGCAGTTTGTTGCTTGCACTTGCCAAACGATCATCGAACTACTCCCGAAGGGAGTACTCGTTTTTGGCCGTGGAGAAAGCCGCAGGCTGCACTCCACGGAGTTTATTCACTATCTGATGCTTCCGCCCTGAAGGGGCGGCTGCGTTGGAAGCCTTGACATCGTCTTTCATCCATTCTGCCCCTACGGGGCGAGGAGAATCAGGAACGCATTTCTTCCGGGGATTGGCATCCCCGGCTATCTGCCACGGCAGATCGGTAGCCCCTACGGGGCAGCTTGTTGCTTGCACTTGCCAGATGATGATCGAACTACTCCCGAAGGGAGTAGTGATACGTGGCCGTGGAGAAAGCCGCAGGCTACACTCCACGGAGTCTATTTGCTATCTGATGCTTCCGCCCTGAAGGGGTGGCTGAGCTTGAAGTCTTGACATCGTCTCTCTTCCATTCTGCCCCTTCGGGCGAGGAGAACTACGAACCCTTTTCTTCCGGGGAAATTGGCATCCCCGGCTATCCGCCGCGGCGGATCGGTTGCCCCTGCGGGGCAGTCTGTTGAAGGAATGATCTTGGAAAACTCTTCCTATCACAGTTGCATTGTCCGCGAGTATAGAGGGTTGACGTTACGACTGTGAAACTGGCTGGCTATCTTTTACAACCTCCTCAACTGCTCCTAACTCCTCTTCCACTTTAGCATATATTTTGCAGGTTTTTAGAAGTAAACGTCGGGGGGCTAATCCCCGGCTATCCGCCGCGGCGGATCGGTTGCCCCTGCGGGGCAGTCTGTTGAAGGAATGATCTTGGAAAACTCTTCCTATCGCAGTTGCATTGTCCGCGAGTATAGAGGGTTGACGTTACGACTGTGAAACTGGCTGGCTATCTTTTACCACCTCCTCAACTGCTCCTAACTCCTCTTCCACCACTTCCACTCTCTCGTGGTTCAGTTCACGATAGATCTTCAATCCTTTCTGGAAAAACTCCCGGCTTCGGTTGATGAAGTCAAGCCGTTCACTCCCTACACTTTGCTCTGCTTCCTCTCGATCGAGGCGAGCAAATTCAACGTAGAGATCGGCTAAAAACGAATCGCGCGCCCAACTCTGAGCCAAAGTTTCCGCCTGCTGCAACAGCTCGCGACTTCTGAGAAGTTCTCCCTTCTTCCTGAGAACAATGCCCATGTTTGTGATACTCCGCGTCTGCAACTCGCGGTAACCGATACGCTCGCCGATCTCCATACTCTGCTCGTAGTACTCCACAGCTTCACCCCACTCCTCACGCTTGTTCGCCATGTTCCCTAAGTGGAGGAGGGCAACACCATAGGAGACCATGTTATCTGATTCGGCAGAGAGTTCTAAACTCCGCTCGTAACATCGGATAGCCTCGTCGGTCTGGTTCAAGGCATTAAAGACGTTGCCGAGATTGCTCAGGGTCTGAGCCTGTGCGGTTATCTCTCCCAACTCTTGGTGAATGTCGATTGCCTGCAAGTAGACCTCGGTAGCCTCTTCTCGTCTCCCCATTGAATAGAGAATCGTGCCGATACTGTTTAACGCCCCCCCCTGACCACTTTCGTAGTCTATCGCCACAGACTTATCAAGTGCTCGACGCCCTACCTCTTCGGCCTCCTCAAATCTCGCTAAATAGCGGAGGGAGTTTGCTTGGTCAATCAACGCCCCAACCTCTTGCTCACTGTCACCCCACTTCACCGAGAGTTCTTCTGCCTTCACGGAGCACTCGAGTGCTCGGTCATACTCACCACGATACCTATATATCCGCCCCAAAATCCTGTGCGACTTTGCCTCCAACTTTCCCACTCCAATATCGAACCGACCTTCACGCTCAGCTTTGTGCAGATATTCCAAGCCTTGCTCTACCTGCCTGAGCGTCTCTTCCACAGCAAGTTCTTCCCAACTTGCTTCAGCCCCCTCCATCGCTGCCTCTGCTGCCACCCGGTACTTCCCAAGGATTTCGGCGTGGGTAGCAATTCGAGGAGCAATCTCACGAATTTCCAAACCACTTTCCGATGCACTCTTCTGCTCCTCAAGCAAAAGCTCCAACATCATCTCGTGCAGCACCTCACGTTCTTCTTCGGTAAGCCCCTCATACATCCCCTTCTGAATCAGAGCGTGAGAGAACTTGTAGACCGTTGTCTCCCTCGCATAGACTCGCTTCTTACCAAGGTTGTGAAGGATGCGATGTTTTTCCTCGATCAACCGCAACGACTTCAGCAGTTGAAGTCGATTCATATCGGAGAGTTGCCCTAACATCTGCGAAGTAAAGACTTCCCCCTCAACACTTGCATACCGAAGCAACTCTCGCGCATCGTCGTCCAGGCGGCGGATACGTTCTCGAACAACAGCGTAGGTAGAGTCAGGAGTTTCTACATCGTAAAAACTTCGCAGCAAACGTCCTGTTTTCGAATCAACCCGCTGATCTTCTTCCAGCGTATTCAAAAACTGTGTGATAAAGAGAGCATTCCCACTACTAATTCTTAGCAGCCACTTCTCGAACTCCTCTTCCGAACGGTAGTCTGAATAGCGATTGCGGAGAAGTGCCCGAAGCTGATCTTCGTCGAGGAAGGGAACGGGAATGTGTTGCGTGAGAGAGTAACGCTCAAGTTCGGCAATAACTTGCAGGATTGGATGTCCAGCACCAGCACGAGAGACTGCCGCTTCATCTGGTCGGTATGCAACAACGAAGGCAACGGGTTTCCCTTGAAGTTCACGTGCAGCAGCGAAGAGAAGGTTTGTCGAAGATGTGTCGGCCCAGTGCATGTCATCCAGCAGAATAACCAGCGGTTCTTGTGCAGCTACAGCAGCCATCAAGTTTATACACTGGCGGAACATCTGCTCCTGATTTCCGGCACTAACCGGACTTGCTCCCTTCTCCCCCTTCTTTTTCTTCTTCTCGAGGTTGATAATCATTGCCGTGTCGGCGGCTGACTCCAGAACGTCACCGATTACTGGAATGCAGCGTACCCAGGCCAACGCAAGTTTCTCAACTAATGTCCTCCCCCTGAAACGGAGTTCATTCTCCTCACCAGCCAGCTCCTCGATAATGCCGAGCCAAGGGGCAAGGGCTTCAACCTCACCAATGTCATGTCCGGCAAGAGGAGTAGAACACTCGGTAGAGATCACCGCAGGTGGAATGGGGCTACTCAGGAGCTTCTCACGAACTGCGTTCAAGAGCGTAGTTTTGCCAATACCGGCTTCACCAGTTACGATGAAGGTATTCGGACCTTCTCTTCCGGCAAGCACTGCACCAATTTGCTCACGCAAGGTGATAATCTGTTCTGTACGACCTACAAGCATAGGAAGGCTAATCTACGGATTTGTCAAGTTTACGTAGTTGGGATGAGTTCTTAGTGTTGAGAGTTAGTAGAGTTGAGAGTGAAAAGCTTCTTCTTTGTGACCGCTGCGGCGGATTGCGTGATGATTCTCTTTTGCTTATCGGAAATAGCCATACTTATCCAGCATCTCGTACATTCGGCTGGCCATTGGAGCATTAAGGGAGCCTGCGTATGCACCGCGACGATTTTCGAGGACGACAATCACCACGTACCGTTTTCCATTCTTTTCACCAAACGACGAAAACCAGGAAGGAGAACGTCCATCCGGCTCGCGGTCGGCAGTTCCGGTTTTGCCGTAGCCTGTAATCCCCAGCCGCTTCAACCCACCGAGAATTCCGGCGGCTGTCCCTCCCGGTTTCAGCGGCTCCAACAAGAGGTTGGCAACTTCCTCGGCAACAACCGCCCCAAGCGACCAAGCGAGTGTATCTGGTGGGCGATCAAGTTCAAGTGTTGGAGCCACGAAAACTCCCCCCTCCGCAATCCCACCATACATCACTGCCGCGTGGAGCGGGTTCAGTTTCACCGATGCCTGACCGATGCCAATGCGTGACTCTGCAATCCTATCGTTCGCCTGCACGCGACTTACCCCAATTCTGAGAGCACCATACTGATTCAAGAAGATTCCTGTATTCCAGTTCATCCGCGAGTTTGCACCAATAGATTCGAGAAAACCTTTCATTTTCTCATACCCAATCGATTTGTCGGCAAGCCAAGAGAAGTAGGTGTTGCAGGAGAGACGCATCGCGTTCGGTAGATTCAAACGCCCGTGCGAAGTGCCGTGGTCGGATATAGCGGGAATTCGCGATCCGGGGTTATATGTGCCATTGCAAACAAAGCCAGCACTCTCGGGTAACTCTGCGTTAAGCTGCAATGCCCCGGCTGCAACAAGCGGTTTTATTGATGAACCGGGAGAAAAATTATCCTTTAGCGCGCGAGAGATCAGTGGCTTCCCCTCCTCGTCTGTTGCAAAATCTCGCCAAGAATCGTTATCCCACACAGCGTTCGGGTCGTATGAAGGCCAGCTTGCCGCCGTTAGAACTTGACCGTTGGAAGGATCCAGAACAATAATTGCACCGTTCCTCCCCTGCAACACATTCATTCCCTCCTGCTGTAATCGCAAGTCGAGCGAGAGCATCACGTCGTGTGGTCGGTCATCTTGAAGGGAGTCGTTTAGGTATATCAACCCTTTCTCCACACCACTGCCATCCCTTATTGGCCCTGTCCAGTAACCAACAATGTGAGCTACGGCATTGGCTGCCGGATAGTGCCGACGCAAGTGCCCTTCCTTTGCCATGTAGCCGGCAAGCAACAGTCCATTCCTGTCGAAGACACGCCCTAACGGTTGCGCCATACTGCGGAAGCGTGATTTGGTGTTGAAGCCGAGCGAAATTGTGTCGCCCGGATCGCGCCCGGCGGTAATCCACCCCTCTCGTTCCTCGTTCATATAGATTGTCCCCCGCCACAGGAGGGCAACGAAGAGGAAGAGAACAATGCCATAGAACGAGAAGCGAATTCCTCTACCCCGCAAGATCCTTAGGCTCTCGAATGCCCCTCCACGACTGATGAGTCCTCCAAACAGGAAGAGAGCAGTCAGCAGAAGCGTTACGTATGTGAGGATTGTTCCCATAGTCAGCACAAGATAGGAGTGGAAAGCTACACGGACAACGCTGTCCGTTCGATAGTGTGTGGGCCGCAGCAAATTACATCGCCGGGGTCGAACTGGAAATCACTCCCCACTTCTACGATATTCCCATTGAACTCTGTTTTGTTGCGCCCAAGTAAATGAACGTTCAGCTTCAGATCACGAAAGGTAAGAAGCAAGTGTTCGCGAGAGAAAGACCGCGAGGCGTCGTGAATGGGGAGAAATGATCGAGGGGGTGAATCGTGGGCACGACCGAGGAGCGATGTCGGTTGCGACACAGTAATCTGGCGAGTTCCACTATCATCTCTCACTTTCAACTCGTAAAGCAGGTCTCTGCGTTCAGCCTGAACGATAGAAGGAACTTCTTGTTGCCGAAGTAGAATGTTGATTGAAAGTATGCCGCTGAAAGTCCACCCATTTGCAATCACAAATCGCTCTCCATCTTCCCGCAGCAGACTCCGAAACTCTTCGATTGATTCCTCCAGTGGCAATCCCCAACTCTTCAAGAACTCATCGCGGTTGAGCCATACTGTTAGAAAGTTTGCAACGCTTGGATTCGTTCCCTTTCCATCAATCGATTTCCGAAGTGCATCTTGCATTGCAAGGATTGCTGCACCAAACTGTGAAACGAGTGCCATGAAAACCTGTGAGCACGTGATAGAAGACTATTTATCGAGACAGATCAGACACTAACAACTCTCTATTTCGTTACCCGCTTTGCACGAAACTTGACGAAGGGTCGAAAGAAACCGACCCGAAGTCGCGACGGGCGAAGATACTCACCAACACCGATTCCCTCTCCTCCCATCCCCTCCCAACCAAAGCTGATGTGGGAAGATGTTCGATGGTAGAAGGGACCAGTTTCGATAAGAGACTCAGTTGTAATAGTAACCCGAAGCGCATCTTTGCTCCGCAACTCAATACGTGAAGGATAGGGCAACGATGTCCAATGATTCTTTTGTTGAAGGCTGAACTCGAACTCCTGAGCGAGGCGAACAAGTTTCCCACCATTGAACAACATCACGCGACTGAAAGGAAGACTCTTCGACCTGGGTCGAGGCTCAATCGAGAAGTAGATCAACGTCTGGTTTCCAGTTTGGAGTCTCCCCCAGTGCCAGTCAACGTCCATCCACTGCAGCGGCTTGTACCCAAAGTTCCGGTCGTGGTAGGCACTCCCATTGAACCGCAAACGATTTGGTTTTCCCCCCGGCCCAACTATATCAACAGCAGCAGAGAACTGACCGCCAAGTCCGGAAGGGATCCAATAGTCGCTCTCTACTTCTGGCTGAAGGCTACCTATAGCCGAACTACTATCACAGGGGGGAAAACGGAGATCAATCTCGCCAACCATTCGCTTTAAGGAGAGAGGAAGTGGTTGATCGACCGTTATTCTGAATGAAGTAGAACCATCGCTGTACCTCTCACCAAACAGCCGATTCTCACCAAACCGAGCGTCAGGAGAGGTTAACGAGCCTTCGAAAAGAGTTGAAGGTCCCTCAACTAACGATCTCCCAATCGGTTTTCCGCGATGGTAGAGGCTAAGCGCAAAGGCCGAGAAGTCGGCAGGTAATGCTTTAGCCAGATTCTTCTCGATAGCCGCAGAATAGCGTGGAGACATCGGCACACCTCGGAACCAGATTGCCGTAAACCCATGCTCACCATCAGTAGAAAGTCCGTCGAAGTATGTCCACTCGTATGCACCGGGTAGATCAATCGCGTGAAAGTGATCCTGTGAAGAATCGAGTATCGTCATCTTGCAACATTTAGAAGTATGGAGCGGGAAAGTAGCTGAAATTTTCTGAAGTGGGGCAACCAGGGTTGGAGTGGGTTATCCACTGCATCTATAGATTAGGGCAAGGTCACGCAGATCTACAAAAAGCCGCACGGTTTAGCTGACGGCAATCCCTATCTTCAGCCCCAACATTCAATAACCGACGTGCTGATTTATCAGGTTGCGATATCTCTTCTCCTGCTTATTCCGCTTGCTATAGCGATCTGGAACAGCTTTGCCTTCGCTCGGATTCGGCGCAACGATCTCTCCCGACTTATGCCGAAGGTCTCCGTTCTAATCCCTGCCCGCAATGAGGAGGGGAACATTGCAGCCTGCATCAGCTCACTCCTCCACCAAACCTACCCCAACCTCGAAGTGATTGTGTTAAACGATAGCTCGGAAGACAGAACCGAAGAGATTTTACTCAAGTTGCGAGAACGGCGACCTGAGCTTACGATCTTACGTGGTCTCCCACTTCCCCCGGGCTGGATTGGGAAGAATTGGGCCTGCCATCAACTATCTGCGGCCTGCTCTGGAGAACTATTGGTCTTCACCGATGCCGACACAGTTCACCGTCCAGAGAGTATTGCCTCACTTGTTGCCTTTGCCGAAAGGAGTGGAGTCTCCTTCTTCTCGGGTGTTCCTTTGCAACGGATGGATAGCTTTTGGGAGAACGTGGTGATTCCGATGACACAGTTCCTCTACTTCGCCTACCTGCCGAACAGGTGGATCACGACGAAACGTGACCCGAGATTTTCTGCGACAAACGGACAACTTCTCTGCACAACGCGCACTGCCTACAATGCTATCGGGGGACACGAGCAGGTAAAGGAGGTAATTATTGAAGATGTTGCTTTAGGACATCGAGCAAAAAAGCTTGGAATAAGGACAGCACTTGCCGCAGCGGTTGATACCGTGGAGTGTAAAATGTATGGATCACTCTCAGAAATTATCGCAGGATTCTCCAAAAACTTCTTTCCCGGACTCGGCTACAACTGGATGTTATTGATTGGTTTTGTCCTCTTCACCCTCGCACTCTACATTGCTCCACTCGGCTTTCTCGTCGCTGGAATTCTTCAGGGCAATTTCTCCCTCACTCTCTTCTGGATGCCCATCTCTCAACTAACCACTGGAATTACTATCCGGCTCCTCACCGCCCGAACGTTCAAGCAAGAGAGGAGATACACCCTTCTCCACCCTCTCTCAAGCCTAATGGCAATCATCATCGGAATAAATTCGGCACGATTATCGCTACGTAAGGGTGGAATGGTTTGGAAGGGAAGAGTGTACTCGAGTTCGTAGAAGAGAGTTTATAGAGTGTGTAGAGAGAAGAGTTTGTAGAGTTGTTGGATAACGTTGTTCTCGCCATAATTCCGAGTTGAGATATACGTTAAGGGAGGGTCGGTTTATAGCCACTGCCCCATAAACGAGATATATGAAATGTTTGGACGACTTACAAAACAGAAAAAAGGACTGAAGGCACAGCCGGTTTCTCCGATGGGAGGGCAAGCCCCTTACACCCACACGCTTGGCTCCATCATCTGGATGGCTCTGCTCCGGTTGGGAGTCACGCTCTTTGTTGCTTGGTATCTAAAAGATCACTTCAATGTATACTCAGAGTGGTGGCTGGTGACTGGTCTGGCGATCTACGGCATCGCAATCTATCCTGCGCAAATCCAATACGAATATTTTAAGCGCAACAACCGAGAACTGATCGAGGATACTCTCTGCTCAAGTTGCCGCCACTATCGTCCAGAAAACCTCCACTGCACACTTCTGGATGAACATGTTAGCGAGCACTATCTGCCCTGTGAAGGGGAGGAGTGGGAACCGAAGAATCTCGACGTTAACATCGAAGGATAAGCTAAGGTCAATCTCCTCTCTTCTGTCCAACACAATTCTCGAGTTTCCGTATTCATGTCAATTTTAGCCGACCTTTTTAGCCTTACCGGTAAGACAGCAGTTGTGACAGGTGCATCTCGCGGACTGGGTGCAGCCGCTGCCGAAGCACTTGCGGAGGCTGGAGCTAATGTAGTTCTCATCGGAAGAGAGATTTCAAGCATAAGCCAGCGAGCAGAAGAACTGCAACCCCTTGGAGTGAAGGCATTGCCAGTCCGGTGTGATATGTCACGACCGAAGCAGATCGCCAACGCGATCTCGAAGGCACAGAAGGAATTCGGCACGGTTGACATTCTGGTTAACAATGCTGGCATCATTAAGAGGTGGCCAGCAACCGACTATCCTTTGGACGATTGGCAGAGTGTGCTTAACGTGAACCTCACCGGAGCATTCCTTATGGCTCAGGGAGTTGGTCGGATTATGATAGAGAATGGTGGAGGAAAGATCATCAACATTGCCTCTCTCCTCTCCTACTCCGGTGGTAAATTTGTACCAGCTTACACCGCAAGCAAACATGGGATTGCAGGCATCACAAAAGCGCTGGCAAACGAGTGGGCTGGCAAGAAGGTGAACGTGAACGCCATTGCACCCGGCTACTTCGAGACAGATGCTACCGAAGCACTCCGAAAAGATCGGAAGCGATTCAAGGAACTGAGTAGCCGTATTCCGGCTGGACGCTGGGGAGTGCCGGATGACCTAAAGGGAACAGTTCTGTATCTTGCGTCGAAAGCAAGTGACTACGTTCACGGTCAAGTAATCGTTGTGGATGGTGGGTGGATGAGTTCGTAGGAGCGAGTTCGTAGAGTGTGTAGAGTTGAGAGTTTATAGAGTGGTATCGAAGGTCTTCAGCCTGCGTCGGGAGTTGTAGGAGCGAGTTTGTAGAGAGAGGAGAGTGAATGAGTTCGTGAGTGTGAGAGTGTCTGGGTAGTCGAAGGTCTTCAGCCTGTACTAAGGTTTGTAGAGAGGAGCGTGCGTGGGGCGCTCTCAATTATCGGCAATCGACACCCTATCCTCCCCTTTTTGAATTTTTACTTTTGAATTTTGAATTGTTTCTCGTTCGCTCGTTGCGCACCCTGAAGAGGTGCGCCTACCAGTCCCCCTTTTTGAATTTTTACTTTTGAATTTTGAATTCCCTTGATCGATCTTCTCGCCATAGCTGCTCACCCTGATGACGTTGAACTTCACGTATCAGGAACGTTGTTGAAAACTGTTGACCTCGGGGGAACAGTCGCAATATGTGATTTAACTCGGGGGGAGCGGGGAACACGGGGTTCGGGTGAACTTCGTGCAGAGGAGACTCGCCAGGCAAACAGGGCAATGGGACTTGACGAAGCAAATCGATGGAATCTCGGCATCCCCGACGGAGACATTAGAATTACTGAAGAGAATGTTCTTCACGTGGTACAAGCTCTCCGCCACTTCAGGCCACGCATACTCCTCTTCCCTTCGCAACACGACCGCCACCCCGACCACGAGAACGGACACAGACTTGTTCGCGAAGCATGGTTCAACAGCGGACTAACCGCCGTGGAGAGCACGTTTAATGGAACCCCACAGGAGCCACACCGACCAGAACTTCTCCTGATGTACGCTCACTCGTGGGAGTTTGAACCTGATTTGATTGTCGACATCAGTCAGCAATTTGAGAAGAAAATAGAGGCTATAGCAGCATACAGTTCTCAGTTCTCAATGCCGGGACAGGCTTCCACTGAAGATGCAAACGAACCGCAGACCTTTATCTCCAGCCATGATTTTATGGAGTATATCATCGCCCGAATGCGTCGTTGGGGGTTTATGGTAGGTGGGAAATATGGTGAAGCATTTCAGACGCTTGGGGGACCACTCAAAGTCAACGATCTGCGGACGCTCCTTTGATTTTCTATCAAGTAGTCTCTCCTGTGCAAACAATCTGACCTTCTCTTTCCGCCCCACTTGTGCTGCATCAGCGAATCTCCGTATTCTTCCCCCACATAGATATTCCGACCACAATCTGTCAACTGCCATGATTATCGCCATCGTTATAGGTGCAATCCTCATAGGAATTGGTGCTCTTCTTCTCTTCCTCAAAGGAAAGTCCGAAGACAAATTGCTCGAAGTAAAAGTAACGCAGACTTCCCAAGCAACTGAACTAACGGAACTTCAGCAGGCAGTTGCATCGGAAATTGGTCCGGGAGGTTTCTCTCAACTTGCCGAAGTTAAGGGGATTGGTGAGTCAGAGAAGCCGTTAACCGGTGAACTATCCAATCAGCCTTGCCTCTGGTATTCAATGCGAGTAGAGGAATTGTACGAAGAGACCTACACAGAAACTGATGCCAACGGCAACAGTGTTACTCGAACCCGAACAGGATCGAACAACGTGGCAAACAACACACAGTCAATCCCATTTTCTGTGCGAGATGAGAGTGGAAGCATCATGGTCGATCCTGATGGGGCAAAGATTGAGGGGAGAAAAGTGGTGGATCGGCATGAACCGGCTCAGAATGGGCTGGGAACAATTTCGTTCGGCAGCTTCACGATGTCACTTTCGCCAAACCATGGAAGAAGAGTCACTGGTTACCGCTATCACGAAGAGATACTCCCAGTTGGCGAACGGCTATACGTTATCGGCGAAGCTAACGACCGTGACGGTGGGATTCTCGCCTTCCGGAAGCCACTTGAGAAAGGAAAACCTTTTATCGTATCAATCCGCTCGGAGGAAGAGATTGTAAAAGGCTTGGAGACTTCAGCAAAAGTTAAGCAGTGGATCGGCTTCGGACTTATTGGAGTTGGCTCCGGGTTGATATTTGCAGCAATTGCTGGAGCTTTCGGTTAATCTCCGTTCGGGTCGAGCATCGGTCCGTTGTATGCAGCTCGGGCACTTCGGCTCTTAACGCTCACAAGTTCCCGAGAGGGATAGCGAAGTGCAGTAAGACCTCCTCCGAAAACGCACCCTGTATCGATCCCGACAGCATAGGGAGTGTTGTACGGTCGCAAGTAGACTTGGTGTCCGAAGATTGCGAACTCAGGTCCTTTGTATGTGCTTGCCCAATCAACTCGCTCAGGAAAACCTTGCGGAGTAAGATCTCCCGTTGTAGGACCATATATCGCATAGTAGCGCACACGCCGCAGATCGATCTCCTCTTTCATCCGTGGGCGCCAAGCCGCGTGGACAACAATTCCCCTCCCGCTATCAAATCGAATAGCATACGGCAGGGACTCAAAGAACGTAAGAAGTTGAGTTCGCCAAACCTCACGTTGCTCGGAGGGCATCTGGTTGAACTCAGCAATAGTTTGTTCAAGTCCGTGGGCAATTTTCACGTCATCCCCTTGAAGCCAACGGAAGAAGCGATAATCGTGGTTGCCGAAGACCATCCGGGCATATCCTTTCGTACAGAGGTCGTGAACTAAGCGAAGCGAATCCATGATCCGATCCCCCCTGTCGACAATATCGCCGACAAAAAGAAGAAGTGGAGGCGCATCTGGTGAAGCGATAGGAAGGTCTCTCCTGAGCAAATCGCTATGTCCGAGAAGCCTAAGCAAGTCCACCAACTCTTCGTAACAACCGTGAATGTCGCCGATAACATCACACGCTGTCAGGTTAGCAACATCCTGAATGACGTTGGTCAACGTAATTGGTGAATTCAGTTGAAGTATCGACTGCGGATCCGATTCATTTAGCATAAGCCAATAATAGTAAGTCACGATAGAAGAGAAGGTGAAAAGACGTTTGGGGATTGGAAGTCAGGAAAAGGTGATGGCTTGAACAGGTTGCCAAGCACTACACTTTACCGAATTGTCCCAATCAAAAATCCCAAATAAAAAGCCCCGCCAACATATCGTCGACGAGGCTTTCTTTTCAGTTCCAGAACCACTTGTGTTCATCCGACTGGACGCACCACTACTTGCTCCTCTTTCCCCTCTTGGCGCGTCCCTTCCCTCTCTTCTCTTTATGTTCATCACGGTGCTCTTTCACATCTTCCTTGTGCTCCTTGAGCGTTGCCTTCTGCTCATCAGTTAGGAGAGCACCGATCTCTTGTTGCATCTCTTTGCGTTCATCCTTTAACTCCTCGCGCAGTTTCTTCATCTCCTCACGAGTTTTTGCCGCCCCCTCCTTATCTCCACTCTTTGCTTGTTCGCGCATCTGTTCGCGCAGATCCTTCATCTTCTCAATTGTTCCCTCATTCTCTGCTTTAAAGTCTTTGCGGATCGCTTCGATCTCCCCCTTTTGATCCTCGGTCAGATCCATTTCTGCTCTGAATTCCTCTCTGCGCTCCCGGGTTTCGACCCGATGTTCTTTCGCGTTCCTCTTCATTTCAGCAGCCTTCGCACGCTGTTCATCGGTCAGAATCATGTTAATATCCTGCTGCAGCTCTTGTGCCTTCTCTTTTAACGTTGCTCCCTTTGCTTTCATCAACTCGCCAGTCTTCTCTGCCCCATCTTTATCGCCACTCTGGAGTTGTGTCCGCATCTGCTCACGAAGCTCCTTCATTTCAGCAAGGATTCCCTCGTTTTCCGCCTTAAACTCATTGCGTAGTTGCTCAATTTGTGCCTTCTGCGCATCGGTTAGCTCCAATCCTTCAAGAGCCTTCCCTATCCGCTGCCCCTTATCTCCACCCCTTTTGTGATCCTTCCCTCCACCCTGAGCAAGGAGTGTGCCAGTGGTTGCGAGAAGCAGCGTCAGGGCAAGAGCTACATTTTTCATTCCAAACATTGTTTTCATAATCTTCATCCTCAATAGCTACGGTAAAAATTTTTACGCTCCAATTATCCTCACCCTCTGCTTCCGAATTCTGAACGCCGGGTGCGACAGAGCGTTTTTCATCTGGTTTAGTTCCACGTGTAGAACGAATGCTTCATTCTGTTTTCAATCGTTCCAGCTCTCTTTCAATCCGTTGTTCAGTCTTCAGAGCATGGGCTACATCTTCCAGACAGACAAATTGGAGACATTGCTCCGTTCACGGTTCCCGACAAAATGTGAGGGAAGAAAAAAGTAGATTAACTATATGGTAAAAACGATCGAGATAGTGGTTGCACCAGATCGCGCAGAGGAGATGGAGCTTCTGCTACAAAGCAGTGGGCGTGAACTTGGAGTTCCGGAAGGAGACATTACTGGCATACGACTGCTGCGCAAGTCAATCGATGCCCGGCAACGTCCTGTAGTTCTGCGGCTTCAACTGGAAGTGTGGGTCGGGGAGCCAATGCCTGAAGAAGAACTGATAGTTCCAGACTACCCAGAAGTGCAGGGAACCAAAAGGTGTGTGATTGTGGGTGCGGGACCAGCCGGCATGTTTGCTGCTCTCCGGTTGATTGAGGAGGGAATCCGGCCAATCATTCTCGAGCGTGGAAAAGATGTTCAAGCACGGCGTCGCGATTTGGCTGCTGTGCAGAAACTTGGAAAGGTAAACCCAGACAGCAACTACTGCTTTGGCGAAGGAGGTGCTGGCACATACTCTGACGGAAAACTCTACACACGCTCCACAAAACGTGGTGATGTTGGCTACATCTACCGAACCCTTGTAGCACACGGAGCAACGCCTGCCATCTTAACCGACGCACATCCCCACATCGGTTCGAACAAATTGCCGAAAGTAGTGGCAGCACTCCGGGAGAGCATCCTCAACGCGGGGGGAGAAATTCACTTTGAGCAACGGGTAGAAGAGATTGTGCTCGACCAAGCAAGAGCAGCCCGAGGTGTTCGCACAGCACGTGGCGAAGAGTTCTTAGGTGAGAGCGTTATCCTTGCAACAGGCCACTCTGCACGGGACATATTTCGATTACTCGACAAACAAAACATTCTTATCGAGAGCAAACCCTTTGCGGTTGGAGTTCGGCTGGAGCATCCTCAACCTTTGATCGACCGCATTCAGTACCATACCGAGACTCGCCCAGAAGGCTTGCCAGCAGCCCGATACCGCTTGGCCGCAACAGTAAAAGAACGGGGCGTCTTCTCCTTCTGCATGTGCCCCGGAGGCTTTATCGTTCCGGCAGCAACAGAAGATGATGAAGTAGTGGTCAACGGAATGAGTCTTTCCCGTCGTGATTCCCCTTTTGCAAATTCTGGTATCATCGTCAACATCGAGCCAGAAGATATTGCCGACTTTGATGGTGGGGGGGCACTTGCCGGAATGCGCTTTCAGAAGGCGTTGGAAGTAATGACGGCACAGGCGGGAGGAGGAATGCAGAAAGCACCGGCACAACGGATGACAGACTTCATCAATGGAGAGATGTCGGCTACACTTCCATCCACAAGCTACAATCCGGGTGTAACCTCTGCCCCACTGCACGAACTTCTACCGGAGCGCATTGCCTTCCGACTGCAATCTGGCTTGAAGCAATTTGGGAAGAAGATGCGAGGGTATCTCACGGAAGAGGCACTTCTGGTTGCAATCGAGTCTCGAACAAGTTCGCCCGTAAAAATCCCACGCGATAACGCCACCCTACAACACCCACAGGTTCCCAACCTTTTCCCCTGTGGAGAGGGTGGGGGCTACGCAGGTGGAATTGTTTCGGCTGCGCTGGATGGTGTGCGAGTGGCAAATCAGATATCCAAACAACTGTAGCGAAAACAACGGTAACTATATACCCGCGTACTATTTCATCGAGCAATCATCCCTATTTGGCGATGGTAGACTGATGACACGGATCAGGGTTTTCACAGACCTCACCACTTCTACTTCACGTAGACTGTCTTCGTGTTTACGAATTCTACAATACCCTCTTTTGCCAGCTCACGTCCGTAACCGGAGCACTTTGTGCCACCGAAGGGAAGTCGAGGATCAGACTTTACTCCTTCGTTGATGAAAACTGCTCCATCACTTGATTTCTCTACATAAACTCGCGCCATCTCAATATCCGTTGTGCAGATCGTGACGCCAAGTCCGTATGTAGAATCTTCCGCCAAAGCAAATGCGTGCTCCGCATCCTTTGCTCGGATCATAGCGGCCAACGGACCGAATGTCTCTTGGTTAAATGCAGGCATCTCTGGCGTAACCTCGCCAAGAATTGTCGGCTCATGGAACGCTCCTCGCTGTCCACCACCTGAATGAAGTATTGCCCCGAGCTTTATCGACTCCTCTATCTGCCTGTGAAGCTGATCGGCCAAATCGTGCCGAGCTAAGGGGCCAACCTGCGTTCCCTCCTCCAGAGGGTCGCCAGCTATTAGATCCTCAACGGCCTGAGTGAACTTGGAGACATATTCATCGTAGACTTTCTCAACTATGATAAAACGCTTGGCCGCAATACAACTCTGTCCTGTGTTCAACATTCTGGCTGCAACCCCAGTCTGCACAGCAGCATCAATATCGGCGTCATCCCAGACAATAAAGGCATTGCTCCCTCCCAACTCCAATACAGATTTCTTCAGATACTTCCCGGCCATCTGCGCAACGGCAACCCCAGCTCTTTCACTTCCAGTAAGCGTTACAGCCTTCACATGTTTGTGCGCAACAACACTCTCGATTGCATCGTGGTGGAGAATTAAATTTTGAAAGACTCCTTCAGGGAACCCAGCTTTGCGGAATATATCTTCGATAGTTATGGCAGAGCCAAAAACGTTTGGTGCATGTTTCAACAGCCCCGTATTACCAGCGATCAACGTCGGTGCAGCAAAGCGAAAGACTTGCCAAAACGGAAAGTTCCAAGGCATGATGGCAAGAACCGAACCGATAGGATCGAACCGAACATAGCTTTCTGCCGCACTGGTTTCAATCACTTCAGGCTTCAGAAATTCAGGTGCTCTATCGGCATAATAGTCGCAAACTAAAGCACACTTAGCAACCTCTGCCCGTGACTCAGCAATTGGTTTTCCCATTTCCAATGTTATCACCCGTCCATACTCCTCAACTCCTCCCCGCAAAATGTTGGCAACCTCCCGCATAAGAGCGCAGCGTTCTTCTAAAGGAACTAACCGCCACACCTCGAATGCCTCTCGACTCCGTTGCAGAATAGCCTGCACCCCTTCAGTCGATTGTGCTGGATATGTGGCTACAACTTCTCCACTGTATGGGTTGATGCTATTGAATTCCATGTTTCCCCTCTCGTCGTTTACATGTTACGTAGATATTCTCGCCGAATAGCTTCCCGTTCAACTACCACCTGCTCTTCGCAATCATTCTGGAACGATTGACTCACCTCCCCGCCACATCATCCTAATGTAAGTGGAGCACGACCCCTTCAAACCAATTCGGATGATAGTCGATAGTTCCGAACCAACGCAGGGTCGCCTTCACTCCAAACAATTTTGTGTTAGATGCTATTATAATCTCCTCCCCGCAACACCTTTCTCTCATAATAGCTAAACCCAATCCGACAGGTGGCAACCCAAGCGAACCCGAGCGACCAGCCCGCAATGACATCAGACGGATAGTGCGCCCCAACAAGAACGCGGCTAATCCCGACGGCGACAGCCACGAGAAGGGCAAAGCTGAGAAACATCAGGCGAATTCCGAGAATGCTTTCGCGTCGGGCAAAGATGGTAGCCAACGCCGGGAAGATTGCGGCTGTTAGTAGGCTGTGTCCACTGGGAAAACTTGGCGAGGTTGTTGAATAGATAATTCCGGTTGCAAAGTCTGGTCGTGTTCTGTCAATACCGAACTTCAGTCCAAACGTAAGGATTAAAGCTCCAACAAGAACCGCGAAGAGGAACCAAGCCCCACGACGATCTCCACGGGCAATGATATAGGCGAAGTTGGTAATAGTCAAAAAGGTAAGAATTACCCCGCTGCCAAGTGATGTAATATCTCTGGCTACTTCGTAGAGACCTTTGCTGTTGAACGGCTCTCCATAAGATGGGAATATCCAGTTGACAATGAGATCGTCAACATAAATCTTTCCCCCAAGTGAGTTCGTCAGGAAGGCAAATATCCAGACGCCAATGGCAATAACCGCCACCAAGGCAAGAAGTCGACTCTCCCCTTCACGGCGACTAATTAACCGATGTCCGAACGAGCGAATAGAGTTGTTCTGATCCATACCGAACGAATATAAGAAGGCCACTGATTGCCGTAAGCATCTCAGTGGCCTTCACCTGAAATCGGGCGTGGTTGATCTCAACACTCTTCTCAGAGAGTTATTTCGTCCCTTCGGTTTTGGTGATTGGAGCCTTCACATCGAAGATAATCCGAACGTCATCGTTGATTAAGTCGTCTGGCATGCCCGGATATGTAATTCCCCAATTCTGTCGGTCGATGATGAAGTCGGCCTTCGCTGTGATAGCATCTGCAGTAACAGAGATAGTAGCTGGGAATGTGACGCCGTGTGTCGTCTCTTTGATCGTCAGATTTCCGGTTACCATGTGCGTAAATCCAGCAGTATCTGCCTTCTTGAAGTCGCTCGCCTCGAACTTTGCTGTAGGATACTTCTCTACTTCAAAGAAGTCTGCACTCTTTAAGTGACCATCCAGCTTCTCCGTATCGCTGAATATTGAAGCGGCGTCGATCGTGATTGACACATTGTTGACTTCACCCTTATCAACCGAGACTGTTCCGCTGAATGTCTTGAATCCACCGTCGTGCGCTTTCGTTACTTTCGCAGCTTTCCAGCTAAGAGTACTACCAGCCACATCGATGTCGTATGTGCCACCAGCCCCCTCTTTTACTTCAACAGCATCGCCGGTCTTTGCCTTCGACGCATCACCAACATCACCACAGCCGATCAAGACTGGCAATATCACTACTGTAAGCATCATGGAAAGAAGAGTGTTCTTGTTCATTGAGACCTCCCGAAAAACATAATTGTGAATGGAGAAATATTCGTTGCAACAAATATCGGACTATCTATATTAGACAACTGCAACGGCTTGTGAAATCTTTGTAGACAAAGTTGGCCGTATGGAGACGTTAGACAAACAGTTCATCCCGTATATTGCATTCTTCTAACGATATAGAGTGGTGAGCAAATCTTCTGGTGTCCAGACTTGGCTAATCGTACCCTTTCTGTTTTTGTGATCTTCTACCACAAAGAACACCAAGGTTCACCAAGTCGGTCTGCTTCTCAACGCTCAATCAGATATCATTTGATGAACCAATAAGGGTCACGAAGTAGATTGTTCTACATTCCTTACTCAATCTGTTTGCGAAGATTCGAAAACCTGTTTTGTTCACCTGAAGAAGAGGAGTAATCACTATTTCTATCGGATTTTCTGTCCCTGTTTGGCTGGCAACCTTGATTATAATTGCCGGCTTTGCTTTTGCCTGGTGGTCATATCGGAAGACGCTTCCGCCAGTCTCTCCTACCCGCCGTAGAACGTTGATCGCTCTTCGGACTCTTGGCATCGCATTGCTGCTGTTGGCTCTGTTTGAACTGTTAATCTCATCAGTTGGGTATAGAACTGAGGAGCCGATACTTCTCGCTGCCTTCGATAATTCAGAGAGTATGGCGTTGTTAGGAAGCTCCGATTCGAGGATTGCTGAGGCTCGAAGTGGAATGCGGATGTTGTTTGAGTCAGAGTTGGCAAGCCAAATGCTCCCCTTCTCATTTTCCGATTCAATTCGGACAGTTCTCCCCTCCGCTCTCGACTCAGTTGCCTCGGCAAAGGGAGCAGAAACGGATATTGCGAACCTGTTTGATGTGGCTTCCGACTCAATCCGGAGTCGGAACTTGGGGGCAATTGTCATCTTTACCGATGGACGTTATAACTCCGGGCCGAACCCGGCCTTTGATGCTGAACGGTTGGGGTTGCCAGTCTATGTTGTTGGACTTGGTGACTCGATCGAACCACGTGATATTAGTGTCGAGCAGTTATTTACGAACGATATTGCCTACGTCGGTTCTGAGCAGCCAGTGCAGGTCCGAGTTCGCTCTGCCGGGTACGATCAACGCCCTGCTGAATTGATTCTCCAAGATGACAACGGAGTTGTAGCTCGCCAACCAGTCACTATCTTGCCCGGCGTTAACGAGTACACCACCAATTTCCTCTGGACTCCTCGCACAGAAGGGACTGCTCGACTGAGGGCAAGTATCCAGAGCTTTGAGGATGAACTGACTGGAAGGAACAATTCGCAGTCATCCTTAGTTCGGGTAAAGTCGAACAAACGCCGCTACTTGATGATCTCTGGTTCGCCGAACCCCGACTTCGCTTTTATGAAGCGGCGGCTACAGAACAATCCTGAAGTTGAGCTTCTAACGTTTGTGCAGCGAGACGGAACTTCATTTCTCGAAGGGACTCTCTCTCCTGCCTCTTTCAAGGATGCTGAGACTGTTGTTTTGATTGACTATCCAACCAAAGAGAGCAACCGAGCAACGGTTGAGATGATCGCTTCCACAATCCGACGAGGGAACATTCCTCTGCTCACGATCTTAGGGAGCAATGTTGATTACGAGAAGTTGACGGTTGTTGAAGATCTGCTTCCCGTGAAACTTGGCCGCACCAGAACAAACGAAAGCCAAGTATTTACCGACATTACTCCGTCTGGACAGAATCACCCCGCAACTGGATTTAGCGATTCTGGAGCTTGGTCGCGCATGCCACCAATTTTTAAGAGCGAGACGACGTTCTCACTTCGCCCTGAATCTGAAATGTTGGCAACAGCTCGGATTGGCTCTTCCCGACTCGATGAGCCGCTGATTGTTTCCCGGAAAGTGGGCAAAACTCGTTCACTGATGGTTGTGGGATATGGCATCTGGCGTTGGGATTTAATCGGCGAAGGGAAGGCGGCTGCCGCAGGGAAAGAAGAATTAGATGTGCTGGACAACTTTGCAAACTCAACACTCCGCTGGCTTGCCGTTAGGGAAGATGAGCAGCAAGTAAAAATCACAACCAGCAAAAAGATTTATAACCTCGGTGAATCGGTTCGTTTCCTTGGACAGGTATACGATGAAAGCTATCAGCCGGTGAACAACGCGGAAGTGAAGGTGCAAATCGAGGGGCCGAATGGCTCAACAGAACTAACGCTTGCTCCATCTGGTTCGGGAAGATATGAGGGAATTTTAAGTGGCCTCGCCGCCGGTGACTACCGCTTTTCTGGTGATGCTAACTTGGGTAACCGAAAAATTGGAAGTGACGCTGGCCGCTTTGTTATCGACGAGGTTGGTATCGAGTTTATTCAAACCTCGATGAACGTCTCATTCCTTCGGGCACTTGCCGAGAGAACTGGAGGTAAGTTTTACACCGTCGACCAACTCGGATCGCTGGTTGAAGATATACGCCTGAACAAGAAGTTCACCGAGCGCTCTATCGAGCAGAGCGAAGAGTGGTCGACCCGGGAATCAATCTGGTTCCTCATTGCCGCACTATCCTGCTTTGCCATAGAATGGTTCATCCGAAAGCGTAGCGGAATGCTGTAGGGGGAATTCAAAATTAAAAATTAAAAAATTTGAAGAGGAGAGCATCGCCCGATCATCTCGAATCAAGTGTTCCCCTTCTTCTTTTTGAATTTTTACTTTTGAATTCTGAATTTTAAATTGATTTCATGTTTACAAACAAACCAACAGAACTCCCCGAAAAGAACAGCTACGGGAAGGTGAAGCTCCCTCCCGGTCAACTCTACACCGAGAAGTTCCCGGTGATGACCTACGGCCCGACGCCGATTATTGAGAAAGAGCACTGGGAACTCCGGATTCACGGACTTGTCTCTGAAGAAAAGAAGTGGAACTGGGATCAGTTTGCTGAACTCCCACAGACAACACTCCACAGCGACTTTCACTGCGTCACCCACTGGTCACGCTTCGACGACGATTGGAGTGGTGTCTTCTTCAAAGATTTCTGGGAGACGATTAAGGAGCTTGTCAATCCGGAAGCAACGCACGTGATGCAGCACGCCTATGGTGGCTACACAACCAATCTCCCACTCTCTTGGATGTTAGATGAGGATGTGATGTTCGCCCACACATTCAACAACGAGCCACTCCCCGTTGAGCATGGAGGGCCAGTCCGCATCTTTACTCCCAAACGATATGGGTGGAAGGGAGCGAAGTGGATCAAGTCGCTGGAATTCATGGCGAAAGACAAACCGGGCTTCTGGGAACAGAACGGGTACAGCAACACAGCCGACCCGTGGAATGAAGAGAGATATTGGGAGTAGAGATTACAACAACGGTAGCTACGATAAGAAAACCCGACCTCTTTGTTTATAAAGAAGTCGGGCTTTTTTATAGAGTAATTTTTTTTGAGGGAAAAATTTCATCCCCCCGTAACCCCTTCTCATTCGCTGTGTCACAACGCCAACGGATAACGGGTGAGGCCTCCCCAAAATCCTCAAGACAAGCTATTAAACATGAACTCGCATAGTGGAGGAGAACTATGTTAACAATCAAACGTGCAGCCTCGATGCTGGCTGTATTCCTTATCACCGGCTTCCTCGCAAGCTGTCACGACTCACCAGTTTCAACTGAAGACGTTATCAACTTACCGAGTGAGAAGGTAAGCATTGAGAGTCCTGAATATCAGAGCGACGTTCTGCAGGAGAGCGCGAACTTCGGTGTGGATATTACTCTGGAAAACAACTCTGTCACCGACCGGAATAGTGATGCTGCGCCGAACGACCACGCAAATCCGGTTGCTCGCGCTAACGCAGTTGCTCGGAAATATCTGCGTATTCTTCAATCACTTGAGTTATCGGAGGAACAGTGGGTAAGGATTCGCCACTGCTTCGCAGACTACAAGGAATGTATCGAGAGTGCAACGGCACGCTATCGCCACGCACGCCAAGAACTTCACCAAGAGTTTCGTGCGAAGGTAGCACGAATCAAATCTGCACTGGAAAATGGTGACATTACTCCAGAACGAGCACGCGAACTCTACAAAGAGTGTGTTGAAGATTATCGTGCGAAGACAAAGCGCTTAGCCGCTGCTTACCACGAAGCAATTGCAAACTGCCTGCACAACCTAAAGGAGTGCATCGAGTCCGTGTTGAACGAGCGTCAACTTGCTCGCTGGCAGGAATTGCTGGGTGGTGGTGATGGTGGCGACGACGGAGGTGATAGGGGAACAGGAACTCGTGGATAGGGAGATAAATTGCCGATGAGAACCGTAGGGGCGAAAATTATTCGCCCCTACGTTGGCAAACGAACCACATCGAATTCCTTAAGCCCCCCCTCCCGCACAACACCGGTAATCTCTACAAGCCCATCTTCTCGGAGCCTCGATAGAATTGCCAACAACTCTCGGCGATCTAATTCGGATAGAGGTTGGGTTGAATCAACCAAGCTCTCCATCACTTCAGCAACTCTCATTCCTCGCTCGGCTCCCCGGAGCAACTCAACGACGCGCCCTCGCCAGATACGACGAGGGAAACCTCGAAAGCTCGGCTCTTCTTTCCTGATACTTTGTACGTCGAAAAGAGAATGTCCCAATGGAAAAGTGGCAGAAATGCAGTAATCCTTTATCGGGCAGCTTGAGCAAGATGGTGAGCGTGCAGTGCAGACAACCGCCCCGAAATCCATTAACGCCTGATGCCATCGATAGCTCTCTCCACTCGGAATGAGAGTCGCGTCGAGATCGTACAAATCATCCTCTCGGAAGCGTTGCAGTGGAGTGTAGCACTTAAAGAAAATTCGTGAGAGAACTCGCGCAATGTTCACATCAACCACTGGAATCTGTTCGCCAAAAGCAAAGCAGAGAATTGCACTTGCTGTGTATCGACCAATTCCGGGAAGAGAGCGTAACTGCTTGAAGTCACGTGGGAACTCTCCGTTAAAGTTGTTGACAATGATCTCAGCCGCCGCTTTCAACCGTAGGGCGCGGCTGTTGTATCCCATCCCCTGCCAAGCCCTGAGAAGGTCAGCCTTGCTGGCACTGGCCAGCCTTTCCACATTCGGAAAGGTCTCGAGGAATTCGGGCAACTTCTCTACAACCCGAGCGGCTTGTGTCTGCTGCAACATAATTTCGGAGAGAAGAATCAGATATGGATCGTGCAATGGTAGACCTCTACGATCTCTCCCCTCACCAACTCTTCTCCATGGGAAGAGACGCCCTTCGCGACCATACCAATCAAGAATACCTTCCGCCACCTCGCCTCCAAATCGCCTTGCTGTTTCTGGATTCATCAACTTATGGTGTTAATCATTGAAGTTAGAAAGTATGAATGTTCCCACGATTTAAGCGATTTCCCTCCTTCGCATAGCCACACAACCTCCTACATTCAAAAACCCCAACTATCACTACTTTTCCGGCGTTTGACAAAACATCAACTTTTCACGACAGAGAATTTCATGCAGTACGTAGAGTCAATAATTGATTTGATTGGAAACACGCCACTTATCAGGCTGAACAACGTCATCGGGGAGACAAAAGGGATTGTTCTGGCAAAGCTCGAATCACAGAATCCTGGAGGATCGGTTAAGGATAGGATTGGCATTAGAATGCTGGAGAACGCTGAGCGCGAGGGAAAGATCAAGCCGGGAGGTTTGATTGTAGAACCAACCAGTGGGAACACCGGAATCGGAATTTGCTTGGCTGCAATCCAAAAAGGCTATCGCTGCCTCTTCGTAATGACCGACAAAGCCTCGGTAGAGCGCGTCCGCTACTTGAAAGCACTCGGAGCCGATATTCTGGTTGTCTCATCGGCTGCAAAGCCAAGCTCCCCAGAATATTACTACAACACTGCACTCCGTTTAGCTTCGGAAATCCCGAACGCAATCATGTTCAATCAGTACGACAATCCTGCAAACCCTGATGCCCACTACTACGGAACCGCCCCGGAAATGTGGGAGCAGACCGAGGGAAAAATCACGCACTTTATCTGCGGACTTGGAACTGGAGGAACTGCCACAGGAAATGCCCGGTTTTTGAAGGAGAAGAATCGTGATATCAAAGTAATCGCCGCCGATCCTGTTGGTTCATCATTGAAAACGTATAAGGATACCGGACGCTTGGTTGAGGCACTCCCCTACTTGATCGAAGGTGTTGGACAAGAACGTATTCCGGGAAATCTCCAGTTTGAGTATGTCGATGAAGTAGTGAACGTCTCCGACGAAGATGCCTTTATCATGGCTCGCCGCCTTGCACGTGAGGAGGGAATTTTCTGTGGCGGGTCGAGTGGCATGAACGTTGTGGTTGCTGCCCAGAAAGCGAAGGAGTTGAAGGAGGGAGAAGTGATGGTGGTGATTATCTGCGATACTGGCGAGCGGTACTTAACGAAGCATCACTCGGATGAGTGGCTTCAAGAGAAAGGATTTCTCGATACCGACAAGATTACCTTGCAAGTAATTTTGGAGATGAAAAGCCACCAGAACGGAGCTTCGTCTTCAATTGTCTCAGCCTCACCAGATATGACTCTCCGCGAAAGTCTCCACCTGATGAACCAACAGGGATTCAGCCAGTTGCCCGTGATGGCAGAGAGTAAGTCCGTTGGTTCACTTCGGGATAACCGACTGATGGCTCTGGTTTTGGAAGATCGAGACTTGCTCGATAAACCAGTAAGTGAGGTGATGGAGCCTGGATTCCCCGTTGTCTCACATAAAACAGATGTTTCGGATGCACGGCAGCTTCTCACCGACGCACGGGCAATTTTAGTAGAAGATTATGGAATTGTGACCGGCATTGTAACCCGCCACGACCTTGTGCAGGTTCTGTGATCGCAATCACGAAAAGTTGAACAAAAAAATAAGAGGTTGCAGATGTAACTGATCTGGAATTGGATGGTTCGACACTATTGGAATCTCCATTCCCCGTTGGAACAATCATTAGAACAAAAGAACTACGTGGTATCAGATATTGCGCTTTCCCGTTTCAACCTGAACGTTTCAAGTTTCGGGACGATCCGTTCCCTTTTCGCATTGCTACTTTTTTGTCTGCTCCCACTCGTAACGATGGGACAGGCTTGGACTAAAGAAGAGGGGAAACTCTATACAAAGATTTCTTATGGTTCCAGCACTGCCTCAGAACAATACACCTTCGATGGTCGCCAGAAGGAGTACGCCGACAATGTTCCAGAGAATGCTTTCTTCGACAGGAGCATTTACCTATACGGAGAACTTGGGTTAACCCCTGATTTAACGTTAATCGGAGGTCTTCCATTCAAACGAGTGATTGTGCGGGATGCTGCGTTCCGCTACCGAACGTTTGCACTTGGCAACGCACAAATTGGTGCACGCTACAGTTTGAATGATCTGTTCGGAACGAAAGGAACATCTGAATCCTTCGCCGCAAATGTAGCACTCTCCATTCCCCTCGGCTACACTCGTAATCTTACGCCAAGTGTCGGCTCTGGACAGATTGACGCTGAGTTGAATGGCTCTTGGGGACACAGCTTCTACCCTTTTCCCGGATATGCACAGGCTGGAATCGGTTACCGCTACCGCTCCACTATCTACAACCTCTCTACCGCTATCGACTGCCAAGAGGGAATCGACAAGAATTGTTTTGCCGACTCGAAACCGGTCTACACGGATGACTTGGTTGCCGGAATTGAGGGTGGAGTAACAATCGCAAATCGTGTGCTGATCCAAGGACTTGCTCGGGTAAACTGGTCGCTGAAACAGCCAGACGTTGGCTTTACTGTCTCGAATCCAATCCCAACGCGACAGCGTTTCCTGAAAGTTGGGATGGGACTTGGCGTCGCGCTCTGGCAAGGTATCGGAGTTTCAGGTCAGATGTTCTTCACTCCTACCGGACTAAACACTGTAAAATCCACCGACATATTTCTCGGAATCGACTACACGTTCAACGCATTTAGTCCGAAGGGGGAGTCAGAAGGAGAGTAATGGATAGAAGAGAATTTCTTGTGCGAAGTGGTGGCTTGATTTTAGGAGCCACGGTAATAAGCCTGACAGGGTGCGAGTTCAACAGCGTCGACCCGATCACAACCGGGAAATCGGTTTCGTTTCTAACTCCTGTTGACGAGTTCTACTACAAAAACGGAGCGGAGACTTCAATACGTGATTGGAGCCTCCCTATTGTCGACCGAAGTGCATGGCAACTTCGGATCGATGGGTTGGTTTCGAATCCACTAAACATCTCCATCGCAGATATTGAGGCAGAGTCAGCAAACGCGATAAACCTGCTGAAGACAATGCGGTGCGTGATCGACTCCAACGACGTTCAAGGCTTGATTGGGACCGCAGTTTGGCGCGGCGTTCCCCTTCGGATTTTCCTTGAACGGGCCGGTATCGACACGATAAACACAAAGCGACTTTTCCTCTACGGTGAAGATACCTTCACGAATAATATATCGTTGAACGAGCTACTGAACCCAGGTGAAGGTTTGATTGAACCACTTCTGGTAACCCACATGAACGGCCAGCCATTAACTGCAGAGCATGGTGCGCCGGTCAGGTTAATCATCCACAACTCATTCGGATATAAGAATGTGAAGTGGATCAATCGGGTTGAGGCAACCGCTGACGACACAACACTCTTCGGAACCTACCAAGAGGCTGGCTTCGTTGACGATGGAGTGCAGCGAGTGGTAAGCCGCGCAACTGATCCACTGCAAAATGGACAGGTTCCAGCCGGCACTGTAGAGGTACAAGGATTTGCTGTCAGTGGTGCTGCCGGTATCTCGAGTGTGATGGTCTCCGTTAACGGCAGAGGGTTCACCGAGGCAATCATCCAAGCACAAGAAGATGTTCTCGCTTCCGATCCTCTCCTTCCAGAAACTATTCAATTCGCTGGGGAAGGCTTCTCTTATCCTTTCACAGGAGTTTGGGTGAAGTGGTCACACAAGTTTGAGGCAACACCCGGCGCGTACAAAGTTGATATCAAGGCAGTAGATGCGGCAGGGAACGAGCAACCGCAAACAGACAATGAAATATCGGATAGCATCAACGCAATCAGTTCCATCACGTTTTCTGTGGTCTGACCAGTATGAATACCATCTTCAACAACTATCAACCCTCTATCTTCTTGACAGTGCTCACACTTGCGAGCGCTCTCTTCTATACTGGATGTGAACTTCTCGACCCAAACCCAGGGCCAAGTCCAGTAACTGCTGGGTCGAACGGAGGGAACAACAATGGAACGATAACACCCCCAACCGATACGATCCCCCCCTCTCTTGATCGAGGAGTTAACCTCTACGCACAGTATTGCGCTCGCTGCCACGGCGATGATGCCTCAGGAGGAACTGTTTGGCCCGGTAGCATTCAGGGGAAGATCGGAATCCACACAATCGTTCGCGATGGCCGCCGTGGTATGCCCAATTTCCCCGGCTTAACCGACAGTGAAATCGAGTCAATCGAACTCTTCCTAAACTCGTTCAACATCGACAACAGCACAAAGAGCGGCAAAGAGTTGTTCGAGTTCTACTGCTCAAGCTGCCACGGAAGCGACGCAACCGGAACCAACATCTTCTCCGGCAGCATTCAGAGCTACTCTCCTATCCACACGATTGTTCAGAATGGGAAGGGAGAGATGGATCCGATTGCAATTCCCGACAGTCTCATCGATAAAATTCAGGAATATCTTCTCGGCTTTAACGTAGACTTCAAGTCGTTGAGTGGTAGGGAATACTACGATCGAGTCTGCGCAAGCTGTCACGGTCTCGAGGGTGAAGGATCAACACGAGGTCCCGAAATTCGCAATCCAGTTGCTGGCTTCGCAACATACGTTATCAGAAATGGTCGCCCGGGCGAACCGTGGTACACCAGAGAGATGCCGAGGTACGACACAGATTCACTGAGCAATACCCAACTAAACGAGATTATTGCTTGGCTCCGAAATGCTGTAAAGCCAACCGATGCAGGAAGCCTGTTTAACAGATTCTGCGCGAACTGCCACGGGACAGATGCTCGTGGTGGTCCCGTTGGCGAGAGCATTCGTAGCAAGACAGGAGAATTCCTTGAAAAAGTCAGGGAAGGTGAAGGGGGAACCAATTATTCACGGCGTACAAAATATATGCCCTCGTGGTCGACTTCAGAGTTGACAAACGATGAGGTGTCGAAGATGGCTGCCTATGTGAGGTCGTTGCCGTAGGGGTTGGAGAGTCGAGGAGTCAGAGAGTCGGGAGTCAAGGAGTCGGGAGTCAAGCGATGGGTACGTACTATCGTGGAATCGAGGGGTTGGAGAGTCGAGGGTCGAAGAGTCGGGAGTCAAGGAGTCGGGAGTCAAGCGATGGGTACGTACTATCGTGGAATCGAGGGGTTGGAGAGTCGAGGGGTCAGAGAGTCGGGAGTCAAGGAGTCGGGGGGTGGGTATTATCGTGGATTTGATTTGCTTAAGTATTTGATTAAGCCCATAAGCATTTTTGAGATTTTCTCAGCTTGTTTGTAGGCAGAATCGAAGGTTTGCTTATCGATAAACTCTCTGTCTCGTGCGAGATATAAAGCACTTTGTACCTCTGCAATCGAACCGTGTGCAATGAAGAGAAATTGCTTGAACTCTTTATCAGTTTGTCTGGCAAATCCTTCGGCGATATTAAGCGGAACTGAGTTTGCAGCTCGTTGAATTTGATCCTTCAACGAGAAATCGTGTTTGAATGCTCCGCTCGTACTAATTGAGTAAACGAATTGGCTGAATTGCCTTGCATGTTGCCACACAAGGATATCTTCAAACTGGCTGAATAAAGACATCGTACCAGAGAGTGAAAAGGATGATATCATGTTCGCATAAACTCGAACACTAACATAAGAAAGCAATCCACCAAACCAACCCCTAACCTTCAACCCTCAACTCTCCGACCCTCGACTCTCCAACCCTCAACTCTACCCCAGCAGACTCCACACTACTTGTCCCCTATTCACTATACCAACCGGTTTTCCCTTCAACTCCCAACCGTTGAATGGAGTATTCAGAGACTTGGTTAGGAACTGATCTGTGTCAACGTTCCACGTTTCTTCCGGCGCAAAGATTGTCAGGTTGGCTATCTCTCCCTCTTCGATCTTCGGCACTGGTAGTGAGAGAATTTTGCGAGGGTTGATTGCCATTAGTTCGATCATTCGCTCAAGTGAAATCACCCCAGCATCGACGAGATAAGTGTAGGATAATCCGATTGACGTTTCGAGGCCGATAATTCCATTCGGTGCGTTTGGGAACTCTACTTCTTTTTCGGAGAGCGCGTGCGGTGCGTGGTCGGTTGCAATGGCGTCGATAGTCCCATCGCGAAAACCTTCGAGAAGTGCTTGGCGGTGAGATTCTGTCCGAAGTGGCGGATTCATCTTCGCATTCACCCAGTACTTCTCAACATCTCCGTCAGTCAAGACAAAGTGGTGGGGAGCAACTTCGCAGGTGATGTTGGCCTGTCCTTTTGCTTTCGCTCGGCGGACTGACTCTACTCCCCCAGCTGTGCTCATGTGGGAGACATGGTAGGGTCGGTTACCGCAAAACTCTGCAAGGCGTATATCCCGCTCGATAATCAACTCTTCGGCAATGTCAGGATAGCCGGGCATCCCGAGTTTTGTTGCCACAACACCTTCATTCATCGCAAAACCTGTAGTCATCGTGTGCTCTTCGCAGTGCTGACTCAAGACTGCTCCGTCAAACTGCGAGGCGTACTCGTAGGCTCTGCGCATCATTTCTGGTGACTTAACGCAATCGCCATCATCGCTGAACATCCGAACACCAGCTTCGTGCAGCTCACCCATCGGTGCAAGTGTCTCTCCTTTACGTCCAACTGTTGTGGCTCCAACTGGGTGAACATCAACTGGAAGGTGTTGTGACTTCCAGAGAATGGAGTGAACAACTTCTGCAGAATCAATTGCGGGCGTAGTGTTTGGCATACAGGCTACGCCAGTAAATCCACCGTTGGCAGCCGATGCACATCCTGTCTCGACTGTCTCCTTGTGCGTAGCCCCAGGTTCGCGAAGGTGAACGTGCATGTCGTAGAAACCAGGGGCAGCAACCCACGCAGAACCATTACGCACCTCTATCCCCTCCGGTACTTGAAGGTCATCTCCAATACTGGAAATCTTTCCATCGAGAATTAGAAGGTCAGCACGGCGATCAAGACCTTGAGCCGGATTCAGGAGACGAATGTTCTGAAATAGGATAGAAGACATATTTGAATTGCGGATTTTCTATTGTGGATTGTTGATTCCTAATTGTGGATTACGCGAAGCACTTCAGCTCAGGGAACATATTCTAACTTGGTGATCTTGGTGGCAATACTTCATGAATTTCGATTCGATCCTCTTCCAATCCCTAATCCGAAATTCTCTTCTCTCTCACATTCTGCGCAAGGTTGAGAACAATGGCAACTTGTTCTTCAATTGTTAGCGAGGAAGTGTCGATCTCAACGGCATCATCAGCTTTGCGGAGAGGGCTTTCCTCACGGCTGGAGTCGAGTTGATCTCGCCGCTCTATGTCAGTAACCACATCTTCTACTAACATCTCTTTTCCGTTCCCAACTAACTCGACCTGGCGACGCTGCGCTCGAGCCTGAATATCAGCAACCATGAAAACTTTCACCTCGGCATCAGGGAAAACAACCGTACCAATGTCTCGACCATCCATTACAACTCCCCCTTCCTTACTCATCTCGCGTTGAAGCTGAACCATTGCCTCCCGCACTCCGTGCCAAGCACTGACGGCTGAGACTGACTTGGTCACTTCTTGACTCCGAATCTCTCGGCTCACATCTTCTTCGTTTAAGATCGTCCTAAGGGATCCGTCGGCTTGCGGTTGAAAGCGAATGGAGAGATGGAAGGCAAGTTTCTCCACTTCCTCACGATTAGCGGGATCGACACCATTTCTAAGAGCAGCAAGGGTCACGGCTCGATACATCGCACCTGTGTCGATATAGGTATAGCCAAGCTGTTGGGCAACCAATTTTGCGGTCGTGCTCTTGCCTGAAGCAGCTGGTCCATCAATTGCAATCACAAGTCTGTTCCGTTCCATCAGGGCAAATTTCTGAAAAGTGGATGAGTATATGAGTGTAGGAGTGTGAGAGTTCAAGAACTGAACATATAGAACGATGATCTTGCCATCCCTCCTTTGCACAACTTTGCAGGTTTGCGTGAAGATTTTTTCTGTCTACCAATCACTTCAATCCACCGGCAACCAATAGCTTAGTTTCAGAGCGAAGAACATATCACCGGGATCACCAAGTGCGTCGATCCAGTCTGTCGATCCAATATCTCCTCTCTCCCGTAGATAGTCAGAGCGGCTCTGTTGCCAAACTAAGTAGAATGTGCTACCGGGCAACCATTCCCAACGGAGGACGATATTACTCCTGAACGAACGACTAACGAAGTCGAAATTTGGAACGACAACCTGTTCCGCGCCATCGGTCACTATGTAGAATGTGCCGGAACTGTCGGCAACAATGCGTCCATCATACGAATCAATCTTACCTGTCCCCGCTTGGGCAAGCTCACCGAAGTGATCGTACTTCCCATTAGCCACAAAAGGTTCTGCATAAAGTTCTAAGGTCAAGTTGGGCGTTATCGCGTAACTCAGACGAATCTGTGTGGAGAGACGTGAGAACTTCAGATCGGAGAAGATATAACGCTTCCCAAATGTCTCCTCTCCTCCCCCATCCTGCGTGACAACATACTGTCTTGGGAGAAGTTCGCTATAATATTTGGGACTCAGCGAGAACTCCAGGCGATCTCCAAGGTTCGCCGCTAAACTACCGGAAGTGTTGATGAACCACCCATCATACTCGTATATCCCAAAACCGAAATGTCCACTCCACCTTATCTTCGAACCAAAATTGTTTCCCATCCCAGCCCACGCATTAAAGAGGATATCTGGTTCATCCATTAACGGACCTCCTCTCGTCTTTCTGTCACTCAAACCATTTATCGTAGCTCCAACACCAACGTAGTTGTACCAGAAGTTCTGCCACGTTAGGTTACTCTGAACATTACCACTCACATACTGGCGAACCAATCCGTAGTTCCAGTTTGCACTTGCCTCTACCGACAGATCCCAACTTCTGAAGAGCTTGCTCGGTTGGTTCTCTCTATATGTCAAATATCCCCAAAGGTCAATATCGTCAGCACTACTCAGGCTTCCAGCATCATTTAGCTCGTAGTTAGGTGACTCGAATGTTCCACCAATCCCGTACACCCACTCTCCCGTTTTGCGAGAGAAGGCCAACGATCCCGCATACCCTGTCAAGGCAGTACGGGTTGAATCGAACGTTACGTAGTCAGCATCTGGACGTTGAAAGTAGTGGGTGCTCGATCGCTGAATCCGGGAGATTGCCGACTCTGATCCTCGAACATGACTGAAGGCAAGATTTCCCTCAAACTCATAGCTACCTCCATCCAACCGAAGTTCCCAATCAGTTCCACCAGTCAGTGCATCTTGGGTGAGAATGGAGTTGTTCGGATTCATTTCATCCATATCGCGGTGAGCAATCGTTCCAATCAGGCCAACTGTTGAGGCATCTTCACCGAACTCCTGCTGCGCCCGGGCAACACCGTAGAGGGTCAACGGCTCAACTTCATATTCTACCTCACTCTGCGTGGGAAGGTCGGCTGCGCGAGCATACTCCCGCTCCGTAACTGCTGCAAGTGCCCCAATCGAAAGTCCACTTGGCAATCGTCCCGTTAACTTGGCAGCTCCAAGTATTGTTGAGTTGTCGGGAACATCGGCGTAGATAAAGTTTCCAGAAGGATAGCCGTGGGGGGATCCCCCAATTCGACGTGAATAGTAGTGCCGCCCTCCTTTGTAGGAGAAGAGTCCCCCCCCCTCCACAAAGAAGGGACGGCGCTCACTGAAGAAGGTCTCGAAGGCTGAGAGATTCACCTCGGCGGGGTCGGCCTCTACTTGACCGAAGTCTGGGTTAATCGTCGCGTCGAGCGTCAAGTTCGGACCGAGACCAATCTTTGCATCGAGTCCAACTCGACCATTCAAATTCAACTCATCGACGTAAGGATTATCTGGATCAACTTCGCTCGGCAGAGTAGCACCAGCCGCAACGTAGGGGAGCAACTCCACGCGAGTCGATGGGTGCACACCACGAATGCCACGAAGTTCTCCCATGCGAGAGGACCACCCGGTCTCATCCTTTGGCACAACGATCCAGTACAAATCTTCCTTCCGCTGCGGCATATAGCGGTTGATGTTCAGCCCCCACACCTGCTCGTTGATGTCGTTGAATCGAAGCTGTGAGAAAGGAATCCGAATTTCGGCAGTCCACCGATCTGTACCAACCCACGTCTTCGCCTCCCAAACCGGATCGAAGGAGTAATCGCGGTCATACTCGCTATCGCTCCCGTGATAGTAGTCCGTTCTAACACCAGCAGCAGTGACGCTAAAGCTGTATGCTGTGCGGCGATCGCGGTAGGTGTCGAGCGAGATAATGATTCTATCGGTAGCCCCGGAGTTATCACGCCGCGTCACAATTTTGCTTAGATCATCAGAAGATTCAATCCACATCGTGGCCGCCACGTAGAGGTTATCCTGATCGTAGGCGAAGAGAACTTCGGTTCGGTTTGAAGGATCGGCAAACTCTATGGGATCTTTCTGGCGAAAGTCCGTGATTCCCCTCGCTCGCTTCCAGAGCGGGTCGTCCAACTTCCCGTCGACATCGGGTTCTTCATCCCCCAATGGGAGCGCCTCGACAAGTTTAGCTGGAGGATCGGCAAGAAGAACCGTTCCCGGCAGGAGGGAGAGAAGAATATAGAGCAAGAATCGAGTACGCATGAAGCAAAGATACGTTGTAGCTGCATTGAATTGGAAGTTAGGACGGAAGCTGTTGGAAAGAGTTCCTGAACAGTTGAGAGTTGAGAGTTGAGAGTTGAGAGTTGAGAGTTGAGAGTTGAGAGTTGAGAGTTGAGAGTTGAGAGTTGAGAGTTGAGAGTTGAGAGTTGAGAGTTGAGAGTTAGAAGATGTGGGGAGGATTTGAGTTTGTCAAGAGGAAAATCAAGCTCCTATTCCTTCCAGACTACTTCACCTTTTGAGTTGATGTAGAAGAAATTTTCTAAATGCTTTGATGTCACTACAGCGCGTCCACTGTGGAAAGAACCTGCATTATCAAACATTGGAGAGATTCTCCACTCACCGAACTGATTAATAAATCCAACTTCCCCATTTGTCTGACCTCCTAAAAAGAAACCGAGGGTAGCTGGAGCCTGACCTTCAGAAAATTCACCAATCCACATGAATCGTCTCTGAGGGAAGAGTTCATTTCCATTACGATCAATCAATACATATCCACTATCAGCATATACAGTTGCTACACCATCGTGAAAACCATATGCAGAGCCATACGTTAGCGGAAGAACGAATTCACCCGCTCGATTGATAAATCCCCACTTGCCAATACGATCATATTTCTCAGAAACAATACATCCAAATCCTTCATATACAGTTCCAGAATCTGTCCACAAGAAAACAGGTGCCAATCCTTCGGAGAACCCTTTAGCCTTGCTGAACTGTGGCTCAATCACCCATTTCCCAGTTTGATTGATATACCCCCACACAAGGTCATCATTTACTGTAATAGCTACAGGAGCCAATCCTTCTCTGAAGTATCCTGCATCAGCAAACTGTCGAGGGATTACCATTCTACCGTCGGTGTTGATAAATCCATACCCACTTCCAGTGTCGTTATGATTGCCATACGAGGCTGCAAGTCCCTCAGAAAATCCTTTTGAGTGCCTTGTTAAAAGACGGAATTCTCCTTGATAGGTATAGAAGTTTTCAGTGCCTCTGTTTGACTTCAAGAGGATTAAATCATTTCCGTGCACAGATTCTCCAGTAGAACTGACTCCAATATCAGCAAGTATAAACAGTGTCTGCCCATTCGTATCGATAATTCTTTGCTCTTCATATGAGATGTCTCTTCCTCTCAGCTTTGTTCTAACAGTATTAATTCCTCCCGAGAAATCGTAACCTGAGTAAAATTGGATAGGGATGGGACGACCATCTGAACGAATACAGCCATAGCTTGGCACTACTGGTATTACTTTTATTAGGTTAGAATCAAGAACCGTTACCTTTTGATCCCAAGAGAATTTTAGGATGGTATCTCCAGCAAGTGACATTATGCCCGTACCATACCTCGCATCTTCTATGATGTAAAGGTCAGGCATCGACCAAACAGCACTAAAGCGTCCCAGGTAGGGGCCAATAAGTATATTTCCCGTTGAATCAACAACTATGATACGGTTGCTTAATCCAGATGGCCAATGTCGGTTATCAGTTCTCATTTTTCGTAAGCTATCTGACTCTTGATCGACAAGGATATATCCACCACTCGCTTTATCGTTGAAAACAGAAGTAAATGTCGAGTCAATATCAAACAACCACTTGTTCTGGGTATTCACAATCCCCCACTGTGAGCCTTTGGTCACCACATACTGGTTTTTGTTGCCACGCTTGATACTGCTGTACTCGAATGGAAGAATTTGGTTCTCCACACGATCTATCACTCCTTTCAACGGTGCAGAAGAAGAAGGGGAGCTCACTTGCTCCTCACCTAATTGGTCTCGTTCACCTTCACGAAGAATAGGAGATACTATAAACAAACTATCGGTGATGAGTTCAACTGTGGCGTAATGTGGTTGGAGAATCCATGTACCGACGGAATCGCAAAGGCCGTAACCGGAATTCTCACGAATGCCGTAGATCAAAGGCTGATATCGTAGAATATAGATGGAGTCAAATTCGAATGGAATCAAGACGTTCTCGTTCACGTCAATTACCCCCCACTTCCCTTGCTTGACGATTGCACGACCTTTCCAGAATCTCTGCGCTCTCTCATAAGTGATAGGAATAACTGTCTCGCCGATTGAATCCACATATCCAAATTTCTCAGAACGTTCAACTAACCGCAGCCCATTCCAGCCGTACGTTGTGTCGTAAAGATCATACTCAAATTCAAAGGAGTACTGTTCTCGTTGAGAAGGCCAAGGATCAGAGATCGGTTTGCCAGATGCATCTATCCAGAGCTGTTCAACCCCACGAAGGGCTTCAAGATTCCCGTTAAATCTTTCAATCTTATCATAGGTTGGCTTGAGAATCCACCTCCCTTTTTTATCAATCAATCCCCACTTATTTTTCAGCATAACTACCGCCGAATTATGGTCGGGATGAAAACTTTCAGCAGCACCATAGCGCAGTGGTATCCGAATTGCCCCTGTGGAATCAATGTATCCCCAACGCCCGTCTCGCTTTACTGGATAGAGCGATTGTGCGGCCAGAGGAATCTGAATGCAGAGTGCGAGCAGACTAACAATCGTAGAGCGTTTCATTGTGTGGAGTCTCTACTGAATAATCTTATTCCCTATTGTTGCTTGATGATAAGAGAGATATTTCAACAAAACAAGGGTACTTTTCAGTACTCATTCAACCTCACCCAACAGTACTCTATTCAATAAAAAACGGATTGGGAACCACAGCAATTCCCAATCCGAAATCAAAAATCCCCAATCCGAAATCCCTACGCCCCCTTCCCTCTCGTTGAGATTTTAAATGGGGCATAGAGTGGGCAGAAACTGACGAAACTGGTTAAGAGGAAGATGATGGCGAGCGCACCCAAGATGATCGCGGCAGTTCCGGTAATCTGATCGGTAAAGTAGAGAATTGCTATCACCGCAGCTATCAGAATCCGCACAACTCGGTCGATTGATCCCATATTCTTTTTCATGATTTCGCTCCTGCCTTTTGTTTCGGTTGATAAGTGATCCTGAACTCTCTTTGATGTTCAGAGATCTTTCTCTAACGAAAGTAGAGATAAGGTCGGCCGTGATACCGTGACATTGGTCACCTTTCTTCAAATTTTGTGGAATCACTCTTCCAGTCAACACACGATAAACACTTGCCCTCACTTGAACCCAACAGAGATTTGAATTCCGCGTTTCAACGCTATGATTGCTCATCATGGATTACTGTTGACAACCACCCAATTCATACGCCAATGTTTTCTGATCTATTGTTTTGCAGTACTTTAGACTTAGTTGGTGCTTCTACACCTCTGCACTTCAATCACTCAATCTTCAATTATAGACTGTCTAAAGCCTCCCGCAATTTTTGAAAACCATTAGTACTGAAGAGGATACGGTGGAGTGGAGTCAACATTTAACAACGAGAAAAGTGTAGCAATGAGAAGTGTGTTACCATTGTTCTGGGTATTGTGTGCATTAGCACTCTGTTGGAGTCTTCCAATGACGGCACAGGATTACTCTGAGCCAATCAGTCGAACATCGAACGAACATCGAACGAATTCAGAAGGTGTAGAACCGGAACGCTCTCCTGATAGTCCAATCGGTGTTGTGCGCTCCAACGTAAAGCTCGTTGACGGCGTTGTCATCAACGAGTACCTTACGCGCAATGTCTCCACAGTAAAAGATCCTGCCGGGGAAAATGATCCTTGGATTGAATTGTACAACAACTCCTCGGAGGAAATTGACCTTTCTGGATGGCATCTCGTGTATGATGCAGTAACCACAACTCAGTGGACATTCCCAAACGGAACGACAATACCGGGAAATGGCTATCTCATTGTCTGGGCAGATAACGATGAGGGGCAGACAGGGCTGCACACAAACTTTGTCTTAGGTGAATCGGGGAAGACAATCCTTCTCCTACAACCTGACCTGAGTCGTGCCGACAGTGTCAACTATCAGTCGAACAACAATCAAGATCAGTCTCGCGTTCGAATTCCGAATGGGAAGGGGAGCTTCGCTTCACTCCCGATGTACCCTACATTTGGGGAGAACAATCAGAATCGGGATCCCGGTTCGCACTCTATCAACGAGATTGTTGTAGTCAACGTTGAAGGTCCACCCGATCAAGATGGGGAGTTCGATAGCTGGATCGAACTCTACAGCAACGCCGGCACAATCGATCTTTCCGACTTCTATTTGAGCACAGATGCAACCGACCTTCATCGGTGGAGATTCCCTCGGGGAACAAAAATTCCAGCGAAAGGCTACCTCATTGTCTGGGTTGATGGCGATACAACGCAGACAGGACTACACACAAACTTTACGTTAGAGGAGACTGGTGGAACTCTGATCCTGACACTCGCAGATTTTTTCGTGTGGGGCTTTGTTGAATATGGAGACCTTAGTGGTGGAGGAGCCTACGCACGGGTTCCGGACGGCACTGGACCATACGTAGTGCAGAGACCAACCTATAGTCTTAACAATGAGACGAGACTCCCCAGCCAAGTTGTTATCAATGAATTGGTTGCGTCGAACACAAATGGCTCCACCGACCAAGGTGGAGAATTCGACGATTGGATCGAACTCTACAACAACTCGAGCAATGCGATCGATCTTAGTGGCTGGCACTTGAGCGATGATGCAGCTCAGCCAACGAAGTGGGAATTCCCGAATGGGACGACAATCCCCGGTCACGGCTACCTTATTGTCTGGGCGGACGAAGATGGAGGGCAGACAGGTTTGCACACCAATTTCACGTTGGATGAGGCAGGAGAAACGTTGTATCTCTACGAGCCTGATATGTATCTCACTGACAGTGTTGCATTCAGAGCACTCGTTCCGAACGTAGCCTACGCCCGCGTACCAAACGGAAAAGGACGCTTTGTAATTCAGGAACCGACATTCATGGAGAATAATGGGACTGAACAGATAGGCAAGGTAGTTATCAATGAGATGTTGGCGAGGAATCAGACCGTTGTCACCGATCCAAGTGGAGAGTACGATCCATGGATTGAACTCTACAACAACTTTGACAAGCCGAGAGATCTTAGTGGTTGGTACTTAACCGACAGTAAAAGTAATCTGACACGCTGGAAGTTCCCTGAGGGAACAACAATTGCCGGGAATGACTACCTCATTATCTGGGTTGACGGAGATGAGGGGCAAGAAGGACTACACACAAATTTCACAATGCCAGCTTCGCCAAAGTTGTTCTTGGTTGAACAAGACCTATACATCACCGATAGCCTCTCTCCTACCTCCACAAGCGCGGACATTGCCAACGGTCGAGTTCCTAATGGGACTGGAGGATTTGCTCGCCTCACACCAACGTTTAACCGCAACAACCAAGATCACCCAGCCGGGCTGTTTGGAATTAACGAACTGGTTGTGCTGAACAGTGAAAGCAGCGTCGATCAGGATGGCGAGTATGATAGCTGGGTAGAACTCTACAATAGCACCTCCAGCTCAATCTCGCTTAACAACTACTATCTGGGAACTGATGGCAATAATATGACCCAATGGAAATTTCCAAGTGGCGTAACGATACCAGCTAATGGCTACCTCATTATCTGGATAGATGGTGATAGTACACAGAAGGGACTACACACAAACTTCACGCTGGATGGATCGGGTGGAACGTTGGTTCTTGCTTCCTTAGGAACATTGGCTTCTGACTTTATCGAATTTGCTCAACAGAGCGAAGATGTTGCCTTAGCTCGCACCCCAGACAGTAAAGGAAACTTTGCTTTTCGGGAACCGACCTTTAATGCCAACAATGATATTCCCCCACCGAGCAAAGTTGTTATCAATGAACTTCTTGCCTCGAATAAAGAGAGCGCGGCTGATCCAGAAGGAGAGTATGATGACTGGATTGAACTCTACAACAAATCGAATAAAGCATACGATATCAGCGGGTGGTATCTGAGTGACGATGGGAACAAGTTGACTCAATGGCAATTCCCGAACGGAACGGTCATACCAGCCGGAAGTTACCTCATTGTATGGGGAGACGATGACGAAGGACAAACAGGATTGCACGCGAACTTTACGCTCTCACTTTCCGGAGAAACACTCTTCCTTGTGCGGCCTAATGAATTTGTAGCAGATAGCGTTGAGTTTGGAGCGCAGAGCACAGACATTGCATACGCTCGCTACCCGAATGGTACAGGCAGTTTCATTCTACAGTGGCCAACGTTTAATCAGAACAATGAGACCCCAACTCTAAGCAAAGTTGTCATCAACGAATTACTCGCATCGAACACGAAGAGCAAAGCCGATCAAGATGGAGAGTTTGACGATTGGATTGAACTCTACAACAAATCGTCGGTAGATATTAGTTTGGACGGTTGGTACTTAAGCGATGATGAAGCCGATAAAACCCAGTGGAAATTCCCTGATGGGATAACGATTCCTGCCAATGGCTACTTAACTGTTTGGGCAGATGACGATGGAGGTCAAGCCGGACTACACGCGAACTTCACACTTGCTCTTGCAGGTGAGACGCTCTTTCTGATCGATCCAAATTTGCGTGTGGCAGATAGCGTCACCTTTGGCGCACAAAGTGCCGACGTTGCGTTCGCCCGAGTACCGAATGGCACAGGAAATTTTGTCTTGAGGCAACCAACCTTTAACAGAGACAACGAAGACCTTTCCACTGTGGAGATACTCCTCTCTGAGAACAGAACACTTCAACTCTATCCAAACCCCGTTCGTGGAGCGCTCCACCTTCACTCGCAGTCAACGGCAATCACTACTGTTGAACTGGTGAATATCATTGGAGTATCTGTGGCGGAGATTGCATTCCGTGGTGAGGCAACGCTCGACGTTCGAGACTTCCCTGCCGGCGTTTACTTTGTTCGCTCTGGCAATACGATCCATCAAATTTTTATTCAGTAGGGAGAGCTTTTATTGAGGATATCTCACGCGGTGAGGTGGAGAGTCAACGGTAGCAGGGAGAGACTATTCCTGCTACCCTCCTTCACCTCTACCCCTACTGATCCCCTCTAAGGAAACGGGATTGCATATCTCTACCACCCCACGCCGAAGTAGAACACATTCTTCGCGCTCAAACTCTTTCAGGATTCGGCTAATCACTTCGCGTGATGAGCCGAGATCGGCGGCAATCTTCTCGTGGGTTGTCACCACTCGTCCCCCCTCCACACGTTCGAGCAAGTATGCAGCAAGGCGAGCATCCAACTGTTGGAAGGCAACTTCCTCAACGATTTCGATAACGGAGGAGAGTCGCTTCGAGAGAAGACGGAAGACAAAGTCCCGCCAGTGGGTACTGCGACCGACCCATGCGTTAAACGTACCGGAGGGAATCACCAACGCTTCAACATCTGACTCTGCAACGGCGAAGGCAGGAAATGGAATGTCACTGAGAATGCAGGAGGCAGTCAGAATGCAACTTTCTCCCGGATCAATTCTGTAGAGTGTAATCTCCCTCCCACTCTCGCTCGTTTTGTAGACTCGCGCTGTACCGCTGAGCAACAGAGGAATCACTCCACAGTGATCTCCTTCCATACAGATGAAAGCTCCACGCGAAAGCATGACCCGAGTTGCCGAACTGCGGAACTCTTCATACTCTCCGCGTTCGAGATTTGCGAGGAAAGGGAATACATCCTCGAACTCAATTCCCCCACTACCGGAAGACATCGTTCTCCCCCCTTCCAATCGTTGCTCCATTAAGATTACCTCTCAGTTACGTGATCTTCCCCTTAAGTTACTTTTCCTCTGCTCTTTTGCGAAATCTTCGCCGAAGAAATGGAAGTGAGTATGGGAACGAAAGAAGCAAAAGGATTCCGAGTGAGATTGCGTGGAAAGTCATTCGACTGAACGGTGGTGTGCTCTCTATAACATTTACATTTGCTTCGCTGGTTAGAAGAGTGCTTGTCCAGAGAATAAAGGCATCCGCTATTGGTTCAATTCCAAATAGATACTTTGGCTCACCACCGAAGCTAAAGAGAAAACCAAACGCATTAATCACGCAAAGCTGTTCGGTAGCCGCACGATTCTCGCCAGCAACATTCATTCCTCCAACAGCAACAATCGTCGCCGCCGGCCCCATCCCAAAGAAAAGTGGGCCTGAGTCAATATCTCCCACCCCTTCCCTTCCATTTGGATACTCACGTATCGCAGGAAGTCCTAAAATCTTCATGCAAAATTTTGCACGGAACTCCCGATACTGCTCCCTTGCAAGGAGGGAATCTATTCCGGGTAAGAAGCAGAGCATCAAACTTAAGGACGATCCTCGCGCACCAACCGAGGGCATCCCATTGGTTGGATCAACAGCGTGAGGAATCAAATTTGTAGCTTGATCGAATCGCTGGCGAGTCATCCGAACCCAACGATCAACCTCCGACTGGTAGCGAGGTGAAAACAGTTTATTGTACAACGCAAGTGAAGCAACACCAACAACGGCATCAGCGGGCCAAGCCTTGCCGGGATAGGATTGAAGGAATGGTGTCTCAGAAGTACGGAACGCAAAGGCAAGTTGTTCGGAGTTCCTTGCGAAGAGTGAATCTTCTTCTATACTTCTCTCCATACGTGCAGCAATAATCGATCCAAGCAAATAGTTTGCCCATCCTGCATAGAACATCCCGCATGGAGGAGTTGATATCCGTTGAAAGGGGTGACGTCCTTCTTTTGAGTCAATCCTTTGGTATGCCCACCTCGCCTCGGCTAAACCTTTCTGTTTCAGTGTTGAATCGTGTACTTTCGCGGCTACATTGCACCAAGCAAGACCATAGAGAGCGTGTAGGAAAACAAATCCTTCAGGATATCGACGCTGCATTTCTTCAGCACTCCCCTCACGCATTTCTTTTCGCAACCAATCGAGATGCCTCACAATTTCGTGATGTTCGTCGGCATCAACCGGGATAGGAATGATAGCATCCTGGTGGAGTCGGACATTGATGAGAATCAACGGGAGGGCAATTGAGAGGGAAATCAATGAGTAGAAGATGAGAATGATTTTTCTGTGCATAGCGTGGGCATCACTTATTTGAAAGTAGTGCAAATAATGAAGGTCTACGTAACTCTTTATTGAGAGAACTTAAGAGATTCGACATACTATTCTGATCCTAATGTTGAGGCAACCCAAGCCGCTATCAGTTCACAAACAAAATTTTATTTTCTCCCATCACAACAACTACCAACGGCCTAAAATAAGTCAGATGACTTTCAACAAACTTCTTCTCGCACCTTTGCTGGCCTTCACGTTTGTGTTTAGCTCGTGTGAGTACTTTATGGGGAAACCCGATATAACGTTGGAGGAGGCACGAAATACTCTGGTTGCCTACCTGATGTATCGTCAACATGGTGGAGAGAATTTTGAGAAGCAACTCTACCCGGATGCAAATCCCGTGATGTTCGATCCGCGAGATCAGGTGATCTACTTTGCTCTCCCTATAGCTATGTGTGATGAGGGAACAAAAAAAACAACAATGCAAAAGTATGTTGATTCTCTTGAGAAGGTAACCTGGAGTGGACGCAACCGCAATAACATTGTAGGTGTGGGAAGATATCGCGCTTATTTGTCTGAGGATCTTGGATGTGCCTGCCATACTCCAGTATCAAACCTGACAATCGACACAGCCAAGATTTTGCATTTCCCATATACGAACGCAACCTACACGATTACTCTCAGAGAACTTGCCGAGAATCTCGACAACAGGTACAGCTACTTCCTCACAGAGCCTTCTACGCTGCAAAATAGTATGGCATACTATGGTACTCTCGTTGCAATGAAAGAAGAACCATCTCTCACCCGGTTGGTAGATACGCTCCTGCAAAATTTGATGGATGAAGAGAAGCAGCGGGAAGAACGAATTCAGAAACTTCTCGACTTTGTGAGCAACGACATTCACTCTCCGGCAGTTAACGAGAATGGTTTCGCCCCTGTCGATCCACCCCGACGCTCTACTGAAACGTTGATGTTTGGGAAGGGAGCCGGAGAAAACAAGTCAATTCTCTTCGCATCCCTACTTGAACAGATTGGTGAAGAATACCTTTTTGTGATTGTCGACTCTGACCTCTCAGTTGCTATTCCACGAGGGAATTTTCCGAAATCAAACGGCCACATCTTCAAGTGGAGAGACAGAGAGTGGGTGAGTTGCGAACCAAGTATTCCCGGCTTCAAAATTGGCATCGACTACATTCCCGACTACTACACGTTCGCAGAAATTACTTGGCTGCAACGCCCGAGCGATCCGCGAGGATTCTACGATCCGAGGAGTGGGAAAATCGTTCCTTTCTATTAGCGTACGATTTATGCAAAGAGGTCTAAAATCGAGACGTGTGCTAATCAGGATTTTGCGTAAGTCCTATATTATCGAGATAGACTGGCTCAGATTAACACCCCGATTCATCGGGGTGTTCTGGAATCTCAACTGAAGAGGAAACGGCTTCAAGCCGTTTCTTGAACGGTTTTCACTTCAATTCCCCCGACTCAAAGTCGAGGACTAATGAAAGTTCCTATTACACCTGATCTGATGGCTCTATAATCAGGATTTTGTCTTCGTTCAATAACGAACAACCTTGACGCTACCCACCACTTCCAAAGATATTTGAGGCAAGTCGGAACGTTACTCCCACGAAGGGGTTAATCCGGTAGTACTCGGAGTGAAGCTGTTCGTCGTCGAGTTCAATCGGTATGTACTGGTCGGCTTCATACTTTGGGTTCAACCGCCTTACTTGGTGGGCAACACCTCCGAGAGAGAGTGTGATGTTCTGATTGAACGTCACGGCTGCACCAACAAAGATTACTGCCTCGTTGAAATCTAATCCCAGCCCACCAACCATACTCCAAGACCAATCGCGCAACTTGCTCTCGGTAGGAGTCCAGTGAAAGAAGACGGCTGGAATCAGTTCGAACATATCTTCGCTGCGACGTTCGGAAATCTTGTATCTCTCACTTCCACTATCCCTCACTGTGGCAAACTGCCGATGTCTGTTCAGGAGAATAGGGCTACCAAACCCGAGGCTAATCTGCCACGCTCCCCTCGTTCCCCCGTCAAAAACTGTCGTCCACGTCTTCCTCTCACCACGTTCTCCCTTCAACGTACCAACAACCTGCACCGTTAACCGTTGCCCCGGCTCCATTTCCACAATGTCTGCGATTTGATACTGCTCCTCATCTGGCAAAGCATGTGGCAGTGGTGGAGTCTGGTATCCGATGCCCCCAGATGGTTCAGGTGATTCGCTCTGAATCGCGGATCCAGAACTGGCAGATTGAAGAGAGTTCCCTTTCTCCCCTACACGCAACTCCCCAAACATACCTCCAAGGCTGTGATCCGGTTCAACACTGATTGCTGGCAACTCTGCATTGTCGAGAGAGATTGAGACGTGATAGATTTCGGCTGAACTGATGTTTGCGAGGAGGAGTGAAATTTTTGTCCTCCCCGATAGGTAGAGAGGACGCTCAACCGACGTGCCGGGTAACTGCGCCCGGAGGTCGATAACGAGACTTGCCGTCCTCTCCTTCGCCTGAGTATGAACGGAGATGATGGCGAGAAGGAGTGGGAGCAGAAACAGCCAGAACAACTTGATGACTCGTGACATGGCGACCTCCGGTGATTGTGCGCAGTCTGAAGGGATAAACGCTCCCCGGCCAGAACATACAATGCAACAATTCGGATGTTACCGCAATGCAAAAAATGGGTAGATCATCCTATCCTTCACCCTGCTTTCTACTATCTATCCTCTGTGCCCCTTATCAATTCGACACTCGACAGCCCCCTCTCCTCCGTTGCTCGCCTCTCCCCCCTTCCGTACCTTTGTTGTCTGAAAAAGAAGAGGCAATTACCGTAATCGCATTCGAGATCAACTATCACTATGCCATCGTACAACAAACGCACGCACTACGCCGGAACACTCCGGGAAGAAGGAATTAGCCAACAAGTCACGCTAAATGGATGGGTTAACGGTCGCCGCGACCTTGGCGGATTGATCTTTATCGACGTGCGAGATTACACGGGAATCGCACAGGTGGTCTTCTCCCCTCAAGTAGCTCCAGAACTGATGGACTTAGCTTCAGAGCTTCGCGATGAGTTTGTTGTCTCTGTTACTGGTGAAGTTCGCAGACGTGAGAGGCCAAATGATGAGATGCCGACCGGACAGATTGAGATATATGCGAGTGATCTAAGAATTTTAAATCGTTCGGAAGTTCCTCCGTTTGAAATCGGTGATCGCTCGAAGTCGAGCGAAGAGCTTCGGTTAAAATACCGCTACCTCGAACTCCGCAACCCAGAGTTGCAGGAACTCCTCCGCCTTCGCAATCAGGTCTACCAAGTTGTCCACAACTACTACAACGAGAATGGATTCTTAGAAGTTGAGACACCTTTGCTGATTCGTTCTACACCAGAGGGCGCACGTGACTACATTGTGCCGAGCCGTGTTCACCCCGGCCAGTTCTACGCACTGCCACAATCGCCGCAGATATACAAACAGATTTTGATGATTGCCGGCTACGACCGCTATGTCCAGATTGCCAAGTGTATGCGGGACGAAGATCTCCGAGCCGACCGACAGCCTGAGTTTACTCAGATTGACTTGGAGATGTCGTTCGTAGAACAGGAAGATGTTTTGCAAATGACAGAAGGACTTGTTGCCCGACTTTGGAAAGAGGTAAAAGGTGTCGACATCAAACTTCCTCTCCCCCGCATGCCGTACCGTGAGGCGATGGGTCGCTTCGGTTCGGATAAGCCGGACACTCGCTTTGGACTTGAACTTCAAGATGTGGGGGATCTCTTTGGTGAGACAGAGTTTGGTGTTTTTAGTGGCACACTTGGCTCCGGCGGCTTGATCTCCGGGCTAAACTTTAAGGGGGGAGCCGGATATTCCCGCAAACTTATTGACGAACTGACCGAGCACGTAAAACGTTATGGGGCAAAAGGTCTGGTATGGCTGAAGGTAACAGCCGAAGGACTCGAAGGAGGAAGCGCAAAGTTCCTGAACGATAACGAAGTAAACGGTCTGCTCCAACGCTTTGAAGCCGAAGAAGGGGATATGCTGCTGATTGTCGCCGACGAGCCATATACCTGCCAGAAATCACTCGGCGCGCTTCGCCTTGAGATTGCCCGACGCGAAGATCTGATCCCTGAAAGTGACGATATGCTCTTTGTGGTCGATTTCCCAATGTTCGAGGAGATCGACGCCGAGACTGGAAAGCCTGTTCCTGCCCACCATCCCTTTACATCCTATCGTGCTGAAGATGAAACGATGCTCGACTCAGAGCCGATGAAGGTGCGGGCAAACGCATATGACTTAGTAATCAACGGCTACGAGTGTGCTGGTGGAAGCATCAGGATTCACGACCAAGGAATTCAGGGAAGGATTTTCGACTTGATTGGATTGACAAAGGAAGAAGCGCGGGAGAAGTTCGGCTTCCTCCTCGACGCCCTTCAGTATGGCGCACCACCACACGGCGGCATCGCCTTCGGACTCGACCGTCTCGTGATGATCTTAGGGGGAACCGACAACATCCGCGACGTGATCGCCTTCCCGAAAACAACCCGCGCATCCTCGTTGATGGACAACGCTCCATCTCACGTTGACGCGCGACAGTTAACCGAGCTTGGAATTGGAATTCTTGAGAGAGTGAAGGAGTAGCCCCATCAGCTTTCTGTTTTCTTCGTGCTCTTGGTGAACTTGGTGTTTTCCTCACAAGGCCACCAAGAGCACGAAGGGGTTACTAAGAGCTTGCTCCCCTCATTTTCCACAAACCTTTGGCTACACTGAAACCATGGACATTGCACTCCTCTCAATCCTTGCGTTAGTGGTGGCAATTCTGATAGGAGTCTGGCGGAGCGATATTAATGTCGGCATCGTCTCCTTAGCATTTGCCTTCGGAATTGCCCTCTTCAGTCCAGGTCTTGACGTTGCAGAGATTCCCTCGTTCCTCCCCTCTGACTTACTCTTGATGTTGATAGGAGTCACGTTGACCTTCGGCATGATTCGGGCAAATGGGACGCTCGACTGGATGGCGAACGGAGCAGTCGGGGCTGTCAGGAGTAAGCCCGCATTTCTCCCAATCATTTTCTTCCTTCTCACTTTTATTCTTTCGGCAATTGGGCCTGGAAACATCGCAGCCACAGCGATTATTGCACCTATCGGAATGGCAGTCGCTTCCCGTGCCGGTATCAGCCCGATGTTGATGGCTATTATGATCTGCACCGGGGCAAATGCTGCGGCGTTCTCTCCAATTGCTCCAACCGGCGTTATTAATACTGAGCTTCTGAAGAGTATTGGAATCACCGATCCGGGCGTTCCACTTCAAGTCTTTCTCGGGGCAGCCGGACTTCAAACGGTAACGGCGCTCTTTGCATGGGTTCTATTTGGTCGGAAGAGAACGAGAGAAGTAGCAAGCAAAACTACTTGGTTTGACTCACAACCAACGAGAAGAGGAACGAAAAATGACTACCTGATGCTCGTCGCAATCCTAATCCTGCTCCTGATGGTTCTCGTCTTTCAGGTTGGCATCGGGGCAAGCACGATTATCGTTGGACTGCTGTTAGCTCTCTTTCGGATAGGTGACCTCGAGGAGGGAATAAAGAGTGTCCCATGGAATGTGATTCTCTTGATCGGCGGCATCTACATTCTGATCCGCGTAATGGAGGTAACGGGAGGGATCGACAAGGCAACGTCGATGATGACGGAGTTCGGTACGCCTGAATCGGTCAACGGCATGTTGGCATTCACAACTGGAATTCTCTCCGTCTTTAGTAGCTCATCTGGTGTCGTTATTCCTCTCTACATTCCACTCCTCCCCTCTTTAGCCCAAGGCTTTGGCATCACCGACATTGTCTCAATGGCCATTGCAGTCGACATCGGCTCGCACCTCGTGGATGTCTCTCCACTCTCCTCGCTCGGTGCGCTCTGCTTAGCTGCAATTCAGGACAAGGAGGAACGGAAAGAACTCTTCCACAAACTTCTCCTCTGGGGTTTAGCGATGGGAGTTGTCGGAGGGATTTTAGCATTCATCTTTCTCGATCTGCTATAAAGATTAGTAGAGTTCGTAGAGTTGAGAGAGAAGAGTTTATAGAGTGATGGATCTTCTTTGCGACTTTACGTGCTTCTCCTCCTCTGATCCCGAATAGAACAAGCCTCAATTGATAGACTACTTGATCCCCTCTTTCAACAATTCTGGGAACTTCTCTTGAAATCTTCTAAGCCGTGGGATGGAGACGTTCTTGACATAAGATTGATCGGGGTGAAGCCTCTCGTAGTTCTGGTGATAGTCCTCAGCAACCCAGAATTTTTTGAAGGGGACAATCTCCGTAGCTATCGGCTTCTCGTATGCACCCGAAGCCGCCAATGAATCACGGAAGCTCTCGGCAATTTTCTTCTCTTCATCGTTTTGGTAGAAAATAATCGAACGATACTGCGTTCCGAAGTCTGGACTCTGTCCGTTGACGGTTGTGGGATCATGCGAGCCGTAGTAGACCTTCACTAATGTCGCATAGCTCACCACAGTGGAATCATAGTAGACCTCGACAGCTTCAGCATGTCCAGTTGCACCACTTCCAACCTGCTTATATGTCGGATTCTCTTCATCGCCACCAGAATAACCGGAAACAGCCTCCTTCACCCCCCGCACACTCTCGAACACAGCTTCCACACACCAAAAACAGCCACTGGCAAAGTAGGCTTTGCTCAATCCCGTAAGATCAACTGGATCGGTTGTGCCGACCTGACCCACCTTCCCGCTCTTTTCTCCACTCTCTTGATCCTGACTATTCCCCTGCTTGCTACACCCAATGAAAAGGAAGAGAGCCAGAAGCGTTGTGGTGAGTGAGAGATATGTTTTGTTCATAACATTCATGGAAATTGTTCTCAGTTATGTTGTAAGGTTGAATCTACTGCGCCTCTATTCCATTGAAACGAGAGAGTATTCCACATGACTTGATTCGACTATACCAGTATCAAAAGGAAGAATGCAATAAGTGAGATCAGCGAAACAGTTTGACCGATGGCGTGCTTCTTGAGATAGGATTGTGGAAGATCCAGCGTCCGAAGTTTACGAGCTACAAAAACTTTAGATGCTAAAGCAATGAGAAAAAGAATTCCCATAAAGATTCCTATCGATTCAGTAGACCAAGAGGAACCCGATCTTTTGAGGAAGAAGACAATCAGCACCAGCACAAATGGGAGAAGATTCCAGATTCGGAACGAAGAGAAGGCTTCAACCAGTCTTCCTTTCTCTTCAATGGAAAGAGTGTTCATGCCTCTCTCAGTGATAAGTCGGCTGATAATCACCCCGATAAAAACGATGAGTATCCGATGGTGTAGTTAAAGTTGAGCATGTGCGAACGATTTCTGAATGCCTGTGTGATTGAACTTGCGTTGACGATGGGGAGTGTTCAGTCGGTTTTCTCTACAACATTTGGACGCAGCCTGAAGTGCTGCGGCTACCACTCTATACACTCTTCTCTCTCAACTCTATGAACTCTCACCTCCAATCCCCCAACAAGACAAAGGGAGCCCAGTAGTAGGGATAGGCATATTCTTGGTTGGATGCGAGGGTAGACTGTGCAAGTTTGAGCGCGTCGGCTGCGCCGTGATCTTTTAGGTTCTTGTAGAACTCCTTCATCAGGATTGCCGTTGCCGCGTCGTCCACTTGCCAGAGAGTGGCTACCACTCGAGGAACGCCAACTTGGAGAAATGCGTTTGCCGGGTTAATCGGCCACCCCTCAACAACTTCATCGCTGACGGCTGTGTTGCATGCGGAGAGCGTTACTAAACGACAGTTGGCAAGGTTGGAGATTCCCCAGATTTCTTCGAGAGTCAACCGCCCATCTTCGCCAGCCGAGGCATTCTCTGCAAGGGTTAGCCAAGAGTTCTCGAAGTGGGTGTAATCTAAGTTCCCGTGCGTTGCGAAGTGAAGTGTGTTGTATTCGCTCGGCATGTTCTTTGCCTTATCTTCTGTCGCCTCCGCACGCAGATAGATTTTTGCGTCAGGATAGAGGGAGGCAATATCTTTCACCTCTTGTTCTGCGCTTGGCAAAGTGTTGTCGGCATTGCCGAATGCCATCACGTGAGGTTGGTCGGCTCGAGGTTTCTCTTCGAGAAAGATGCCGAGATCAGAGACGTAGAAGATGGAGTATTTCTCCATCAAGTAGTCTGGTTCGTCAGGGGAACTACTCAGCAGACCGAACGGTAGATAGTGAAGGTCGCCACTTGGGATAATTGCCAGCTTATCTTTTCCCATAAGCTGATCTTCAACAGGAGCAATCAACAGGTTGTATAACTCCGATGCGTATGGGAGTGCATCAGCCTCCTCTATCTCCACTCCCTCTTCGTTCTCGGGGACAGCACTCATTCGATAGAGACTCCGAACAGTCCACTCAATATCGCTACGGGACGTGGCAATAACGCGAGCAATCACTGTGTCCGATGTTGCCACGAAGACGAAGAGTTGATTCTCCCCTAACAAATAGGAGACAACGGCAACATCATTCGGGATTTTCTGCTTCCGCTGCCGCAACTCAATCGGGTTCACCCCCGCACTGAAGTAGTTTCGAAGCTCCGGCTCCTCCCGAATCGTCTCGGTCACAAACCGGATGTAGTCACTCTCGGCAATCGAAATAATCTCCTGCAACTTCTCGATCTTCTCGTCGCTCACTTCACTGTTGCTCCGCTCTGCTGCTATCTGCTCCGCGAGCTTGTCGATCCTCGCTTTCATCTCACGCCCTTGATCCAATAGCTTCTTCTGCGATGGATCGGCAAGTTCAGGATTTAAGCTCTTGAACCGTGACCGCAAATCTTCGCTACTGCTCCGCTCCAAATAGCCGAGTGCAGTTTCGATTTCCCCCTCTTCAATCAAGAGTGCAATCAAGGCTTCGTAGACCTGTACCTTCGTTCTGTCGGATGCAAACAGTTTTTCCGCTGCCTCACCACCGGCAACTTTGTCTCGAAGAGATTCAATAGTCTCGACAGAGTGCTTCAGGTAGTCGATAGCTCTTGGCTTGTCACCACGATCTCTAAATATGATCCCAAGGTGGTAGAGTGGTCGCCAAAGGTATTTTGTGGAACCAATTTTCTCGGAGACCTCAACAGATTTCTTCAAGTAGGTTTCTGCTTCGCTTACTTTTTCTCTGCGTAGTGCAAGCTCCCCCATCACCAGATTTGTCTCGGCAATTTGCTCCTGCTCACCAATCGCGTCGGCAAGTTTTTGCGCCCGTTCTCCATAGGCTTGTGCCTCGTCAAGTCGGTCGGCAGCAATCATTGTCTTCGTCAGGATCGTCAGCATCGTCGTCCCAATCCGCCGCGCGTCGAGCGAATCAGAAAGTTCAAGGCCGCTCTTCAGCCACGTTTCCGCATCCTTCAGCCTCCCCTGCTCGTAGTATACCTCCCCAACGTTCCCAACTACTAAGGCGAGGAACTCATCCTCTTGTCCAGCATCCCGCAGAATCTTCAATACCTGATTGAACTGGTTCAACGCCCGCTCGTAATCTCCTTGAAAGAACCAGACAGTTCCGATGTTATTAATCGGCGTTCCACGAGCGAGTGTATCGTTCAATGCTTTATAGATACTGTCAGCACGATTGTAATACTCGATAGCCGCACGATACTCTCCCATGGCGTTGTAGGTGTTTCCAACCCCAATGAATGCAGAGCCAATCCCCCAAGCGTTCTCTACCTCACGACTAATCTCTAATCCTTTCTTATCTACCTCCAACGCTTTCTCGTACTCACCTAATAGTAAGTAGACCCCAGCAGTTGCGTTCAGCGCATCCCCAATTTGATTCCGGCTATTGCTCTCGCGTGCTAACTGTTCGGCTTCACTAAATTTCTTTAACCCCTTCGTAAACTCTCCTCGCTCCACATCAATATTGCCAAGCCCTAATAGGGCGTCGATCTCTCCACTTTTGTATTCAATCTCACGGTAAATCGCTAAGGCTTTGGTGTAATTCTCCACGGCTCTGTCGTTCTCCCCCTTCATTGCATCAACCTTTGCAATCACCGACCAACACCACCCAACGTCGCTCCTGCTCTCCAGTTCTTCGGCTAAGGCAAGAGCCTTCTCGAAATAGTTGTAGGCAGCATCGTAGTCACGCAAATTCCAAGCAACTAACCCCAAACCTGTCATGTTGTAGATGCTGTTCTGTCTGTCGCCGATCTCCTTTCTAATCGATAGGCTCTCCTCATATATCTTCGCAGCCTGCCCATACTTTTGGTCGTCGTAGTAGACGTTGCCGATGCTGTATAGCGTTGTGGCCACAGCATCTCGTGCTCCAATCTCTTTCTGCACGTCGAGTGCCTGATTGTATTTTTCCAGTGCAGAACGCCATGCTTTCTGTCCGTAGTAGACATCTCCTGCACTGGAGAGAACCTCGGCCTGCTTCTCGCGATCTCCGAGTTTAATGTAAATTTTAGCCGCTTTGTCGTATGCCTCTAACGCAGCGTTCGGGTCACCACTCTCGCGGAACATCTCGCCAAGCTTGTGCCACGAATATGCTTGTCCAGAAAAATCACCAGCCTCCTCCCGCAACAGAATTGCCAGGCGGTGAGCCTTCTCCGCACTGAAGTAGTCACCAAGTGACCAGTAGCTCTGCCCGACATTCGACTTCGAGAAGCCCGCATCTTGTTTATCTCCCATTTCAAGGTGAGCTTCGTAAGCCTCCTCGTACTTCTTCACCGCCTCTCGATACTTTCCCATGCTCGAATACTGGTAGGCAACCGCGTCAAGAGCGTCAGCCTCTCCGTTACGATCTTCCAACTGACGATAGATTTGGATAGCGGTGTCGAGTCTATTCAACGCATCTTCGTATCGCCCAAGGCTATTCAACACATCGGCCAGACGAAGAAGTGACCAAGCTGTATTGGCAACTGAGGTATTTGTCATGGACTCGGCGTAGAGTTGCCGAGACTGTTCATACTCTCCAAGCGCACTCTCATATTCACCGAGCGCGTTGCGCACTCGGGCACGCCCACTTACGGTGTGAGCCAAACTCTCGGAGGCTTCCCCAGAACCTTCGGTTTTGTATCGCTCCAGTTTGATCTTGTAGGCAGCATTGTAGGCTTCCATTGCTTCGTCGAACCTACTCAGGTTGATGAGTACCGAGCCAAGATTGTTCAGTGCAAACGAAGCCCCTTGCACTGCGTTGGCCTCTTCGAACATTTTACGAGCCTGCCGATAGCTTGTCACTGCCAGTTCGTAGTCCAAGTCGGCTTCGGCAATTCTTGCATCTAAGAAATAAGCCCACGCAGCCGCCTCTCTATCTTTGATAACCTCTGCTCCCTTCTTCACCAGTAGGTTCAGCCGTCGTGCCTCATCGATCTCTCCATCAAATGCCCACTCCTCGGCTGTCGATGTCCAGTCGTAGAGGAATCCACCGTTGAGAATATCTGGAGCATAGGTTTGGAGAAGATGCTCTACCTCCTGCTCAGAAGCAGTATCCATCAAATCTTCTCGCAGGTCGAACTCAGATATTGGTGTGTTGTTCAGAATCCACGTTGCGTATGTTTCGGCAAGCCCCCACGTTCTCCCCATATAGTTTGCAGGGAAAGCGCGAACGAACCGGAGGAAGGCAAGAAGATCGCTCTGGGTAGAACGCTCCATTGCGTCGAGCATTCCTACACCACGGAAGCGCCCTCCGGTCTGCGGTGTCGTGAACGTCGAATCGTCAACAGCATACCCTTTGAACTCAGCGGCTGTTCCCTTAATCGAGACGAGCATCTCCTGCAACTTTTGTTGCTGATAGGTTGGAGAATCGGAGGTCAAAACTTCGCCGAGCGAATAGGTTGGTACTCGATCTGCATTAGTAAATGTGATTGCGAAGGTGGCAAGTTCAAAGATTACAGAGCGGAACTCACTCTCTGGGAGAGTAATCGAAAGGGCGACCAAATCTCCCACCATCACCTCCATGCTATCGCCGTAGTCAGCCGGGGTCATTCGGAACGTAGCAGCCGAATCTTTAACCGTGATAAGTTCTCCTCTTCCAATTCGCTTTCCTGCTCGGTTTGGATCCTCCTCTCGATAGATGCTCCAGACAGTTCCCATATCATTCGAACTCAATCCACTCACACCTTCAGTAGAAATCTGGAGTAATGTTTCGTCTCCCTTCTGTTCGAGAATTTGTCTGATTGGAAGGTTCAGTTCTATTGTCTCGTACTCTTGGGCAAGGGAAGTCTCACCAAGTGAGCAGATGAGAATTATAGGCAAAATGTAGCGGAACGCTATTCGGGTAAACACCTCCATCGTTTGAACTTTGTATCGATACAGATCGTTGAGGAGAGTTCGGTGTCGTTGTATGTTCTTCACAGGATATTCAGAAAGTGCAAATGTATTTACCACAAAAGGCCATTGACGTAAAAGGTTCATGGAAGCTCTGACTTCAGTTGCAAAGTACCCATAACCGATTGGGACAAAAGTAGAGAAATCACTTCTGGCAGGGAAATCTTACAATTCTCCTCTCCCTCTCACAATTCGATGAGTCTTTGCGTAGTGTTGAAAGATATTTTAGAGGCTTACTTTCTGGAGATTTGTATGACGACTCAGGTAATAAACAGAAGCCCTCTCCCCCCCTCCCCACCAACCCGAGGATTCCTCGGCCACTATCGGCAGATTACAAACGATCCTCTCCGCTTCTTCAGTGAGTCGGTGAAGAGCTACGGCGATCTGGTCTACCTCCGCGTGGGGAAGATTAACATCTACTTGATTAACGATCCAGAAGATATTGAGCGGATGCTGGTAACCGAAAACCGAAATTTCTTGAAGCCAAAGTTGCTCCACTTAGCTGAAGAGACTCTTGGGAATGGACTCCTGACAAGTGAAGGAAAATTCTGGCTCCGCCAACGACGACTTGCTGCACCAGCATTCCACAAGAAACGTATCGAAGAATATGGCCGAACGATGGTGGAGAGAACTGAGAAGATGCTCGACTTCTGGAACCGAACAAGCCATATCGACCTTCACGAAGCGATGATGGCTCTCACCCTTGAGATCGTTACAGCCACACTTTTTGGCACTGACATCGGCCAAGAGCAAGAGAGAAAGGTTGGTCACATTCTCGAGGTTGCCCTCGACAGATTTATGGACTATCAGTCGTTCGCCTATATCCTCCTTGACTGGCTACCGAGACCGAAAAAGCTCCGCTTTCGGAAAGCAAAGCGAGAGTTGGACGAGATTATTTTCGAGATTATCAGGAAGCGTCGAGCCTCCGGGATTACGCCAGAGGATGACCCAACACTCCTCGGGATGTACTTAGCAGCTCGCGACGACGATGGAAGTGGCATGAGTGATGAGCAGTTGCGGGATGAAGCGATAACAATTTTTCTGGCCGGCCATGAGACAACAGCAAACCTGCTCACCTTTGCTTTCTACCTCCTCTACCGCAATCAGAAAAAACGGGAACTACTTGAGGAAGAACTCGACCGAGTTCTCGGAGACAGGAACCCGACCGTAGATGACTTGCCAAACCTGATGTACACCAAGCAAGTTGTGAAGGAGACACTTCGACTCTTCCCTCCAGCTTGGCGTGTTGGGAGAGAGAACATTGAGTCGTGGAGGATTGGAGGGTACGAGATACCAGCGGAAGCCCAAATCTTCGCCTGCCAGTGGATTGTACACCGCGACCCGAGGTGGTTCAACGAACCGGAAGATTTTATTCCCGAACGGTGGACCGAAGAGTTTGAAGCATCTCTCCCCCGATATGCCTACTTCCCCTTCGGGGGTGGACCTCGCCTCTGCATTGGATATGCCTTCGCTGAGATGGAGGCGGCCCTCGTGTTGGCAACGATAGCCCGGCAAGTGCGGCTCGAGTATGTAGGGAAATCGGAGCCAGAACTCTACCCCTCCATTACCCTCCGACCAAAAGAGGGCCTTCCAGCCGAGATACAGAGAAGGGGCTGACTCGTCCGAAACGAGCACGTATGAAAATCTCGTCGACAGGAAAATGAGTATGGCGAGCTGGCGTTTTTCTCCCGTCGCCGATTCTTCTCCTGATCTCAGATTCACTAACGGTAGTTGTAGATCATGTATCGTTTCCTCATCTCCTGAGTGTTCTTTCGCCCTCCCTCTGCGGAATTACCTCTTAGCTGGCGGTCAACTGATAGCCCCGCTTTTCGGGGCAAACGTTGCGAACACCATACGCAAACCTGGTGTTACCGGATTACCTCCGCCATACTCGCGAACAATGCAATTCCGACAGAAAGAATTCTTCAAGATCAGTTGTTCCTCGCTTCTTGCGTGAACAGTCTGATATGCACGAATGGTTGACTTCAACATCGGCCTATGTCGGAACAAGTCCACCAACGTGGCTGCCCCAAAGGGGCGACCGATGGATGGCCGGGAATGCTAATTCCCGGAAGAAAAGCGTTCGTAATTCTCCTCGCCCCGAAGGGGCAGAATGGAAGAGAGGCCATATCAAGGCTTCCAGCACAGCCGCCCCTTCAGGGCGGAAGCATCAGATAGCACATAGCCGTGGAGTGCAGCCTGCGGCTTTCTCCACGGCCAATTAGGTATGCTCCCTTCGGGAGCAGTCAGTGCAATCGACTCTCTTCGATGGAGTACTGACATCGATGTCTTCTCTGCGTGAACGTCCTTCCTATCAAGAAAAGACCAACCTAACTCCAGAGAATAACTCTTTTGAATTTTTACTTTTGAATTTTGAATTCTCCCTTAAGCATCTGATATAACGCAATCTGCGACCGCACCTCATATTCGCCCTCTCTCCGGTATTCGTTTTCTCTCCCCTCATCTAACCAGCGGACATGTTGGTTATCTTGCCATTGAATCTCTAAAAATTTGCGCAGCATTCCTTTCTGTTCTGGGTTATAGATTGGGAAGGCAACCTCCACCCGTCGGCTAAGGTTTCGCTTCATCCAGTCGGCAGAGGCAGCGTAGAGTTCTTCTTCGCCGTTGTTGTGGAAGAGATAGATGCGGGCATGTTCTAAGAATCGATCGACAATGCTGATCGCCTCGATGTTCTCACTTAACCCCGGTACGCCGGGACGAAGACAACAGATCCCCCTGACAATCAATCGAACCTTCACCCCGACCTGACTTGCCTGGTAGAGCTTGTCGATCATCTCACTATCTTCAAGCGAGTTCACTTTTAACGTAATCCCTCCCCCTCTGCCAGACTTCGCATGTTCTATCTCACGATCTATTAGTTCAATCAATCGTTTCCGCAGAGTGAAGGGGGCAACCAATAAGTGTTGGAACTCCGGCTCGTGTACCTCTCCAGAAAGAAAGCGGAAGACACGATCGGCCTCTTCGGTTAACCGCTCGTCAGCCGTTAGCAGACCTTTATCGCAATAGATGCGGGCAGTTCTCTCGTTGAAATTACCAGTTGCCAAATAGGCATACCGCTTCAGTTCTTCCCCCTCTTGGCGCGTGACTACACAAATTTTTGAGTGCACTTTCAAGCCGGGGAAGCTGTAGAGAACATGCACTCCCCCCTTCTCCATTTCTCCTGCCCAGTAGAGGTTCGACTCTTCGTCGAACCGAGCTTTCACCTCAACGAAGGCCATCACCTCTTTCCCATTCTGCGCTGCTTGAATCAAGCTCTTCGTCACTTCTGAATTGGAGGCAACGCGATAGAGTGTGATGGCAATGGCCCGAACCTGTGGATCATCGGCAGCCTCTTGAATGAAGCGAATCACTGGGTCGTACGATTCATACGGAAAATGGAAGAGGTAATCCTTTTTGCTGATTGCATCGAAGAGGAGTGCTTCTCTCTGCAATTCCTCGTTGACGATCGGGGGCATCGGGGGGTAGGAATGTTCTGGTTGATCGGGGAACGGAAAGGTGAAGAAATCACTAAAGTTGTGGTATCTCGCTCCAGGAACTAAATCTTCTTTCCGAAGCTCTAAACCTTTTCGGAGTGATTTCAGCACGTCGGCTGGCATCCGTTTGTCGAAGAGGAACCGTGAGGGAACCCCTTGCTCACGCTTGCGCAAGCCTTTGCGAATCTTCTTCAGCAGATCGCCTGCAAACTCATCGTCGATGTAGAGTTCAGCGTCTCGGGTTAGCTTCACCGACCAAGCGTCAACTGGATTGAAGCCGGGAAAGATGCGGGAGAGAAAGAGTCGGAGAATGTCATCCAAGAACATGACGTGATGCTCTCCGTTGGAAGAAGGGAGTTTGTGGAAGCGACCAAGCGTACCGGAAGGAACCTCTAAGATGGCGAGGGAGATTTCACTCTTTGGTGCAGAGACTCGCTCTTCCTCACTCTGCTCGCTCCAGAATTTTCTGGCAAGGCGAGGTTGCAAAGCAACTATCAAGTAGAGCTTTCGGTTGTGGAGGAAGGGGCCGGCGAACTCTTGTTGTAAGAATGTGGCGTGAAGGTTTGTTAGAAGATGTTCTTCAAACCACTCATTCAAATGCTTCAACTGCTCTGCATTCACTTCACTCTCGTTCAATATCCTTATCCCCTCCCGTTCAAGGTTGGGAAGTATCTCATCACGATAGGTCTTCCCAATCTCCTCCTGATACTTGAACACGGTTGAACGAATCTGTTCGATTAACTCTCCCAGATCAATCGTAAGAGACTGGCGCGATCGTTTCCTAAGGCGGAGAAGACTTCGAAGCGAAGCAACTCGAACGCGAAAGAACTCGTCGAGGTTCGAAGAATAGATCGCTAAGAACTTAATCCGTTCGAAGAGTGGAACTCGCAGATCCTTCGCCTCCTGCAACACACGATAGTTGAACGAGAGCCAACTCAACTCGCGGTCACGGTAGAGGCCTGTTGGTTTCTCAGGAAATTCTTCTTGAGGCTCTCCCCCAACATTTTCTTCCGACTTCACGATTGCTTCTTCTTCCTTCGGTTGAGCCATAAAATCGAATCGCCTATAGGTCTATAACGCTGTTGAATGTCTTAGGGATGTTCTCTACATGCGGACGAAGAAAATGCGAGATGATCGTAACGTAATCGGTTGATCGTATTAGGTAGATCCGATTCTACGAATCATGCCTGATTCTTCTCCCTGCGATTCCCTCACCCCCTGCCCCTCTCCCAATAGTTTGTTCAGATAATCCGAGAGTTTTCGTGGTGGGAGAGGGGAGCCACAAGCAGAAAGTCTTGCCACACCCGACTGGAAGTCGGGTGTTAATAGCAACCTTGCAAGCTGATTGTCCGCGTGTATCTCACCCACGATACTACTTTAGGTACTTCGATCACTCGTGCTTCTTCGGATACTCAAAGAAGAGGAGCCGTCCCCTCTCTTCTGATGCAGGAATCCAAGAATCGGTGTCGAACTCAATCCCGACAACGCCACAGGTTGGAATGTTCACAATCGAAGAACCAGCCCACATATTTGCGACGGTGGTTATCGTTGGGTTGTGGCCGAAAATCATTGCCGAGTCATGTTCAGGGTCGAGCGACGCAATGGTGTCGATATAGTCACGACTGACACCTTCGTAAAGACGTTCACGGTATCGGATCTTCTCCAGAGGATATCCAAGTTCCCGAGCAACAATCCGCGCTGTGGCTGCGGCTCGGGCAGCAGGACTTGTGACGATCACCTCAGGCTTCACTCCCATCTCCCGCAGGATGCCTCCCATTATTGGCGCATCCCGTTTCCCCCGCACGTTAAGTGGGCGTTCCACATCGTCGAGCCACCCTTCATCCCACGATGATTTAGCGTGGCGAGCAAGGTAGAGTCGTTTCATCGAACCAATGCATTAGTTAAAGAGTACGTTCAGTAATAAAATCAGAGCCATTGTACGCTGTTTCTGGCAGAGTATCAAGAGGAGTGAAAAGCCGAGTTAACCAGGTCAAGAACAGACTAAATATGCCTCTCTCGAGGGTCAGCCTCGACCGGATCTGGCTCCGTCCGCGTGATAATCTTTGCCCCAACTGCATCTCCCCAAACGTTGACGGTGGTTCTGGACATGTCCAATAGACGGTCGATGCCGAGAATCAACCCAATTCCTGCAATCGGTACAAGTGCCTCGCCCCCCCCCATACTCTGGTTGATGGCAGCGATAATCACCGGCATCATCACAAGGGAGGCGGAGGGAATCCCAGCGGCCCCAACTGCGGTGAGGACAGCAGTGATCGCTATGACGATGTTCTGCTCGATACCAAGCTGCACCCCGTAGGCCTGCGCGATAAAAACAACAGCGACAGCTTCAAAGAGTGCCGTCCCATCCATGTTGATTGTTGCACCGAGCGGAAGAACAAACCCAGCCGCTTTTTTGCTACACCCCCCCTCGTCAATCGCCGCCTCGATTGTTACCGGAAGTGTGGCCGAACTACTATCTGTTCCGAAGGCAGTCATCAGGGCAGAACGCATCTGGTACATGTAGGTGAGGGGATTAGCCTTGCCGAAAAGCCAGAGAATGAGGGGGAGAACAACGAGACCGTGAAGTGCAAGACCCAAAATCACAGTCAGAACATACCAGAGCATTCCCCCAGCGTACGATTCCAGACCAATCCGGGCAATCGACCAAGCAACCAGAGCGAAGACGCCGAGCGGGGCTAAGTAGATCACCACGTGAACCATCTTCGTCATCACCTCGAAGATTGCGTCGAAGAAGCTGACCACAATCCCCTGCTTTCGTCCAACTGTTGTGAGCACGATGCCGAAGAAGATAGAGAAGAAGATGATGGGGAGGGCGGCTAACTTTGGATCGGCAGCAGCAGCAACAGGATTCGTTGGAATCATCTGCCGCACAATGGCAAGGATAGCTGGGCCGAATCCTTTCGGTCCCTCTTGCACTTTCGTTTGCACCGAAACATTCTCAGTAAACTCCTGTTCGGCCCGTTCCCTCTCCTGCAAACCGACTGACTTTCCCGGTTGAATCACGTTCACCAAGGTTAAGCCGATAGCTACGGCAATCAGCATCGTGGAGAAGTAGTAGAAGAAGGTCTTCCCACCAATCCTCCCCAACTTTCGGAAATCGCCAACCGATGCAACGCCGACAATTACCGAGGAGATAATCAGTGGGACAATCATCATTTTCAGCAGACCGAGGAAGAGGTCGTTTCCAACAAAGTTGAGTGCATCCAGCATCCCGCTATAGAACTCCCCATCCCCTCCCTTGAATCCAAAGAGCCACTGTCCGAAGATTCCTCCGACTACAAGTCCCACGAGAATTAGTGTCGTTATAAGCCAGGTTGATTTTTTTCGTCGACCTCCCTTTGACCGACGTTCGGGTTCTTTTGTGTAAAACATGCCTTGCAATAGTTGTAGTGGGTTCGTGATGTTGCCGTGAAGATACGGCGGAGAAATCGAGGGAGACAAACTGCTCGGAAACAGAATTGAAACCGTAACTTTCAGGTTTTCATCAGGTTTGTATCGGCAGAGAGATGAGATCAACACATATCTGCATACTATCTATTGTCACGGGATTGCTTCTCACAATCCCGACTGCTCAACTCTGCTCGCAACCTCTCCCCGCCTCTGCTGGAACTGAGTTTTACATTGGGCTCCCCTTCCTCGGAATCTCCGAGAACGCACAACTTCGCCTGAGCATCACCGCCGTAGCTCCAGCGAACGTTACACTCGAATTCCTCGAGAATGGCAACACGCAGTCACAGGCTGTGGATCCGGGAATGCCGTGGGAACTCACCATCCCACGACCTACTATCGAGTTCGACTCACAACGAGAGGGGAAGACCAACCGTGTGATTTGGATACGTTCGGATCAACCTGTTGTGATCCACGCCACGCACGATGCCTCCTGGTTTACCGACTCATGGGTTGTCCCACCAGTCTCCCAACTTGGCACGGACTATCAACTGATGTCTGCTTGGAGCACAACCTCGTTTGGGGGTGTTGCCATGATAATAGCTACGCAAGATTCCACACGAGTTAGAATCACACCAACTGTGCCGACATCTGGAGGGAATCCTGCCGGATTCAGTTATGGGGTTACCCTCCACAGAGGAGAGGCTTGGCACGTTGTTCCACTTCGCCCAGAGTTCAGCGACATGACCGGAACTCGTTTCGTAAGTGATAAACCAGTTGCCATTGTTGGGGGACATGCTGGAATTTTGTTGAAAGATCAGGGTGCTGCTAACCCTTTAGTGGAATCAATGGTTCCGACAGATCAGTGGGGAACCGAATTTCACTCTATCGTTTTGCCGAGACAAGACCTCGGTTACTACAAGATATTGGCCTCGAACGATGCCACACTCGTGCAGGTAAACGGCGTCCCCCTTACTGTTCTCAACGCAGGAGAGAGTGTTATCCACGAAGACCCAAGTCCGGTTGACATCACGACGAACGAACCGGTGAGCGTTGCGCAGTTCACTTACCGCCGGCGTGACTCACTGATTGGCGTAGCAACTGGTGACCCATCGATGACACTCCTACAGCCTTACAGCGCGTGGTCGCGAGAGTATCGGTGGACAACGCAGAGCCTTGCCCCTCGTCTCGACTTGCAGGACCCAAGTGGCACGCTACAGGTTCCCTTTATCCACTATATGATAGTAACTGGGCCGACTGATTTCCTCGACTCTATCTACTATGAAGGGGCTGACATTTCATCCTTCTTCAGGATAACGCACAACAATCGGGAGTGGAGTAGTGCACTGTTGCCAATCTTCCCCGGCGAGCACCACCTTGCCTCATCAGTTCCGGTAGGAGTACAGCTTCTCGGCTACTCCGAATTTGACGCATACTTCACACCGGCAGGATACAACGTACCGAAAGCTCTCCACTTGAAGCCGATCACGGCCATCACCTGCTCTTCAGTTTTAGACACAACGATTGCCATCCGAAACTTTAGTGGCGAATCAGTAACTCTCGACAGCGTTCACTTTTCTGGGATTGATGGGGAGACCTACTTCCCTCAGTTCCCTGAAACGATAGGCCCCTACGCAATGTCTGGACTCGGGTTAAGGATTCCGACACCGAACTCTGGAGAGATTCGTGGGACGATCTACCTCTACTCATCTGCCGACGCTGCACCATGCGCAATTCCAATTTTGATTCGTCGGCAGATTGTTGCCGGCACATTTTCTGTTAACCGACTTAACTTTGGGAATGTGTTAGAAGGAGAAGTAGTAGACACAGTGATTCAGTTCACCAACAACGGTGAGTTGCCAATCACAATTGAACGAGAAGATATTCTCCCCCCATTCCAACTCACCTCACCAGCTCTTCCCGTCACTCTGCAACCGGGCGAGAGCCAGTCGCTGAAACTCCGCTTTGCTCCCGAGCAAGTTGGGGCGTTCGTCGACACACTCAGACTTGAGACCTCACCATGCAATCTACACCCACGCCTCACCTTGGTTGGAAGCCTTACCGATAAGCCAGCGATAGTTGTGGGGACTAATGAGATGCCCCGACTCCTCTGCCCAGACGAATCCCCCGGAACAGTTCAGATTGTTCTCTACAGTACTGGAGGTGAACCACTCGTTATTGACTCGGCAACGGTTGAGGGAGATGCTGCCGGTGAGTACATCCTCCCGAGTGATCTCTCTGGAAAAGCAATCCCGACGGGTGACTCGTTGGTGATTACCCTTCAGTTCAGGCCAACCGGCACTGGAGAACGGAGAGCAACCTTAATCGTTACGCACAACGCCGAACCGAACAGAACAGAAATCGCCTTGAACGGTTGGAAAGATTCAGTTCTCCTTGAGCCATCTCTCGCCGCCGTTGACTTTGGGGAAGTTCTCCTCTGCAGCGACACAATCCGGCAAGAGATTCTCTTCCGCAATCGTGGTACTGTCGATCTCAAACCTGATCGCCTCACGTTGAAGAATGGAGAAGTTCTTATAGAAGGGAAGAGTAACGTGATTCCACCGAACGACTCTCTTCGAGTGACTATTGCACTTGTTCCTACCAGAACGGGAGAACTTGTTGACACACTGATCTTTGACGCATCCCCCTGCAACCTTCGGGAACGAATTCCGATTCGTGCAACGCTCCGAGAACCATCTCTGCAACTTGAACTTGATAGTCTTGACTTCGGTCTGCTAACGAACTGCGATGATCCGAAGAGACTGATCCTTCGGCTCACGAACGATGGCGAAGTAGTCGACACTCTATCGGAGCTACGCCTCTCCAGCACTCTCTTCTCGATAGCCCCGCTCACCGATTCCACGATACAACCGGGTGAGTCGATAGAACTTGAACTCACCTTCGCTCCCGATTCATTTGGTTCATATAGTGAGGAGTTGATCCTCGAAGCTGAGCCGTGCCGAATCGAACGGAACGTGCTGCTCCGTGGAGAATACAGGGAGCGTGCGGTCGACCCGAACGTTGCAGATATTCTTCTCGGAACATTTCTTCCGAGTAGCTCTCAACAGGGTCAGACAAGTCTGCACAACAGCGGAGAAGTTCCGATCACAATAGATGCGATTCTCTTCGACAATCAAAACGGTCGCCTGCAACTGATCTCTCCTCCACCGGGCACTATTATTCAGCCCGGAGATTCGGTTCAGTTGGTTTTCCGCTACACATCTGAGAATGCCGAGGGATTTTCATCCGACGTGAGTCTATCGTTTGCCGGTGCGTGTCCCGAAGCAATCAGCTTTTCGATCAGTGGCGAACCGGGCGAGATTCCCCTCCACTTAAGCCTGCGGGAAACCTCTGGCTTCGTTGACCAGACTGTACAGGTTCCAATCCACTTGGAGAACCCTACTGGCTACCGTGGGAAGATCAGACTTCGGGGAGAACTTCGATGGGATTATCGGAACCTCTTCTTGAGAGGAATTTCTACTCCTATCTCAGGTGGATCGATTTCGGTTAACTCAGACACGATCCTCGGCTCCGACAGAATTCTTACGCTGACCTATGAAGGTGCATTAACCTCAACAACATCCGATCTTCTGGCCGAACTGAAGATATTAGTGCTTCTCGGAGTCGACGACACAACCCAAATGCACCTTAACGTGCTGGAGCTGACGCCGCTCGACCCTGAGAATAGCCTGAAGATGACAAAAGAAGATGCTCCCTTCTACACTCTCGGCATTTGCATTGTTGATGGCCAACGGCTTATTCACATCGACCAACCGCTACACACAACAAAAGTGCGCCCCAATCCAGCCAACGATTATGTAGATATTGAGATAACCTCTGAACGTGAAGAGAGTGGATACTTGCACCTCTATAACAATGTCGGTCACGAAGTATTGAACCTCCTGCTCAAGGTAAGTGGTGGAGCAGAGACCGTCAGAGTACCAACAGACAAGCTCCCCCCCGGCATCTACCGCTTCTCGATTGAACGTGGCAACACTCGAGCAACGGGAAGTTTTATAGTGAGGTGGTAGAGGCTTGATAGTAGTTGTTCCATAAAATTGACCTGTTCGTGAGTATGTAACAGATGCAACCGGAAAGGGTCATCTTGCAGCACGTAGCAAGTTTTCATCAACAGTCTTGAAAAGGTTGTAACTTTCCTATCAGTTTCCTTTTCTATGGTGACACTTATGCTGTTTCCAAATCGGAAGCGTTGCTTATTCAGGTTTAGAATACCACACCACAAACATATTCGCAGAGAGTTGTGTCCATGAGCTTTTCTACACAATTACAACAGAAATTTCTGGCAATTGTTCTCCTATTAATTGGGGCGACAGCACTCCCGACGGAAACGGCTGCACAATTAATGGCAGGCAAGGAGTTTGTGGTTGCTCTCCCCTCGTTTTGGCGTCGTCCCGATGGAGGGAATCCCGGAAACTTTCAGATCACGATCATGTGTAGTCGTCGCACAAATGTGACGGTAAAGTGGTCAGGGCCGGGGGGTGGGATAGTTGACCAGGGGACGATTGAAGGTGGGAACAGACTGACGATCCAGCCTCCACGCTTCCAAGTTGTGAACCTGATGCAGCAGTTTGAGGATCGGGACACAATTGAGGTAAACCAACGCTCATTCTACATTCAAGCCGACCAACCTGTCTCCGTCTTCGCCATCTACGACGACTACCGAGGTCTGAATGGTAGCTACACCGAGATGTATTCAATCCCACCGATTGAATCGTATGACACTGCATACATGAGCCTAAACTATATGGCTTACATCGGGCGAAACACAGGATTCTTGATTCTCGCTAAGGAGGATGGCACACAAGTCACCATCGATCCGAAAATCACCTGGAGTGTTCCGGGGATTCTACCTGGTAGTCCGGCAACGATCAACCTCAACAAGTACCAGGTCTTCCAAGTCATGTCGTTTGAACGGGGATCGGGACCAGGCTCTGATCTGAGTGGTACTCCTATCAAATCGAATAAGCCAATCGGCATTATCCCCTTTACAGTCTCCACAGCTTCCCACGCATCGACGAGAACAACTGTTGTGATTCTCCCGTCTGGTGCTCGCGACACCGTGGAGATACCCGATTCAGTCCAGTATAATTGGAGACGCTCTCCGGCTGCCGACGCTCTCCCACCTGAGACAAAAGGTGGAACGCTTTTCTATACTGCGTCGATGGGCCCACAAGACTCATCGCAAGTGAAGGTAGTTGCTCTGAAGGATACAACGATCGTCTCCTTAAACGGAATTCAGAAAGCGCTCTTAAATCGAGGTGAGTATCGGGAGATGAGCATTGGTGGGGCTGCAAAGATTACTTCTTCAAAGCCAATCATTGCAATGCAAGTTTCGCGGAGTGGAAACAACCCGATTCGGGATACGATCTTACAACTTGACCCGAGCAAGCCGAATCAACGAGATACGATCAAAAACAACTTCGGTAACCCGGCAATGGCTTGGCTTCCACCGGTGACGGAGTACAAGCCAACCTTGCAGTGGACAAATCCGCTTCTGGCGCACCATAAGACACCAATTCCCGGGAAGGACTCGGTGCTCCTCTATCCGTGGCATCACTACGCAATGGTGACCGCGCCAACTTCGGCACTCTCCACGGTTAAGATCGATGGACAACCGATCAAGTTCCAGTTCACACATATCGATGGGCAATACGCCACCGCTATCGTCCCCATCCTCCCCAAACAACATATCCTCACCGCCGACGCTCCGGTAATGTGTATCCCCTACGGATTTGCTTGGGATGATGCCTACGCCTTCATTGCCGGTGAAGCACTCCGTTCCATTGCCGTTATCAACGTCGATTCGATCATCGCCACCTCGTGCGATACGCTCCTCGATGTCTTCTTCGATATTGAGAACCGTGGCAACAACAACTTCCGTATCGACTCGATCAACGCCGACGGTATCCAAATCCAAAACATTCGTGAGCCTATCGGATTCCCTACCGAGATGCCCCCCGGACGGTTGCTCCCTGCACACGTCCTCTTCAAACTCCCGCAGCCCGGCACATACACCGGTACGCTGCGGGTTTACACCGACGCAAACAACCAGGCTCTCCTCGAAATACCGTTCCGCATCACTCGCGACAGCGCACAACTTGCATTTCCTGAGATCATTGACTTCGGACAGATCGATGCAGCAAAAACTTCTGCCGACACAACGGTCACCATCACCAACAACGGGAGTAATGCCCTCACGATCAACTCCCTCTCTTTCGATGATCCTCGGTTCGAGATCATTCAGCCTGCCCCTCCACTGACAATCCCTCCGGGGGGATCGCGCACTGTTCGCGTTCGCATCACACCACGTCCCGGCGTCCCAGAGCGAGGAACGCTCACCATTATTGCCGAGCCGTGCTTCGTACCGGTCGATATTGAAGTTCGCGGATTCCAAGGAGCCGGATCGCTAATTGGCATCCCTCGATCCATACAGTTCACTCCATTCCTCTGCGATGCGCCAGAGTTCGTTGATACCACCATTGTTATCACTGCTATCGGCGACGAACCACTGCAAATCGACAACATTCAACTGGGGGGAGATAATCCCGAGCGGTTCTCCTTCCAACGCAACCCTGCACCAACAACGATTCTGCCACAGCAGACCGACTCGATTGTTATTCGATATACACCTTCGATCATCGGCGTTCACCGAGCAGTAGTCGACATCAGATCCAACGCTCGCAACGCAACCGATCCACTACAGATTACACTTACTGGACGGAAGGATACTGCTATCGCTCTGCCGAAGCAGAGAACGATAAACTTCGGACAACTTCTCGACTGTGATGAGCCGGTTGAGATGCAACTAACACTCTCGAACTCCGGCACTGTCGACGCGACGATATCTGATATTCAACTCAATACCGACGCTCCCTTCTCGGTCTCGCAGAGCCTCCCCTTCTCAATCCCGGCAAACGGAACTGAGCGAATCATCACAATCCGATTTGCTCCGCAGAGTGACGGAGCATTTAATGAGGAGCTTCGCATCATGGGTGAACCGTGTGGAATCGATGAGGTGATTACACTCACCGGAAGCAGGCAGACCCCTTCGCTTGCGGCTGATATTGCGATGGTGGACTTCGACACAGTCTACCTCTGCGATGGAGCAACTACACGTTCGTTCACCCTTACTAACGACGGACCGGTTGCCGACACAATCCAGCGGTTTACACCGGCTGGGAGCGACGCCTTCAGTCTTGGAGCCGAAGTCTACCCGATTATCCTGCAACCGGGTGAGTCGAAGAACTTCACCTTGCAATTTGATCCGGTAATCGGAGCCGACGTAAATGGTTCACTCGAGTTCTTCTGGGGACCGTGCGACAAGACGACGGTTGTCAACTTCCGAGGAGTTGGAGCCGATCCGAAGGTAACACTCTCTGAGCAGTCGCTCGACTTTGCTCAGGTAGATGTGGTTGCCGGCCTGCCAGCACGCAGAAGTATCACGATCCGGAATGAGGGGAACGCACCTCGGGTAATTGGTGGAATCGACTTTGGTGGGGAGAGTTCGCTCCGGGTAGTTGTGCCGTCGAGCTTCCCAGTTACCATAGCGGCTGGAGAGGAACTTGTTGTGGAGATCGAATATTTGCCGACCCAAGTTGGCTTGCTCAACGCCACTGCAATGGTGACTGTGGAAGACCCGTGTGGATCGAGCGAGAGCTTCGGACTAACCGGAGAGGGAACAGGTGTGAAGGTTATCGAGGCAAAGCTGACCATTCGTGTGCCGCAAGACCTAAGTGGAGCTGTCGACAACTTGGTCTCGATTCCAGTAGAAATCGCAGATGGTGAGAATATCGCCGAGGCAGGTATCCGGGAGCTTGACGTAAAGTTGAGTTGGCGATACACGATGTTGTTGCCGCAGTCGGTGCGGACAGACCTGCCCGGTCTCTCGACGCGGATATTGTCGAACGAGATTGTTGGCGACCGACGTGTTGTAGAGCTTGGCTTCTTCGGTCTGGATGACGGAAGTTCGTTCCCGGCGAATGGGAGATTGGGTACAATCGGGGCGTTAGTACTTTTAGGAGATCGGGCGGAAACGGACATACGTGTAGAGGAGGTTCGCACGGTAGTGCCGGCAAATCGGGTAATGAGCTATCAGAGTGAAGATGGGAAGTTTGTGCTGTTAGGGTTGTGTACGCTGGATGGAGATCGCTTAGTAAGTCTTGGGGGTGGAAGTTTGAAGTTATCGAGTCCACGACCGAACCCGGTGAGTGGAATATCGGAGTTTGAAGTGGAGACAAGTGAGTCGGGATATGTAGAGGTGATGTTATACGACGCGATGGGAATGCAGGTGAAGGAGCTGTATGCTGGTGAGGTAGCATCAGGCGTGTATCTACTGCGAATTGACGCCAGCGAGCTGTCGAGCGGGTTGTACTTCTGCGAGCTACGCCGAGGCAACACTGTTGTCAGACAACATGTGATCGTCACGCAGTAGTGTCGGATAGCGGAGCATAGTCAAAGCCAAACATTATTTAATAACAGATATATCCATGAGACGAAATAGTTTGATCCTTCTCCCCTTCCTTACCACTCTGCTTTGTGGTGCTTCCCTGTATGCTCAGGGAGGTTCTGAAGCAGAACCGACACCAGAACCAGAACTTCAGGCGAAACAAGGGACGCCAGGCCTATGGCAGTTTGGCATATACGGCGGCGGAGCACTCGCCTCTAACTCTGCCGAGTTTGTCACACTACCCGGTGTTATTAGCTGTCAGGGAGACTCGGTTCACTACACAGGTGGCAGCGGTGGGGGCATTCAGTTTGCAGGTGTCGTGGGAATGCAACCTGCCCCTGCGGAAAGTTTCCTCTCACATGTCGGGTGGAGCGTTAAGGCAAGTTTTTATAGTACAAGCAGTACGTTCGAGACTGAAGAGAGAATCGGGCAATCAATTTCACCAACTGGTGAACTTTCGCCAATCATCAGCCGCTATGTAATTGATGCAGGGTTAACGACTCTTGCAGTAGAACCTACCTTTCTCTATCAGGTCAGCCAGAACGTACCAATCATTATTGGCATCGGTCCAACTGCCGGATTCCTTCTCGGCGCTACTTACGATCAGAAAGAGGAAGTTGCCTCCCCATCTGGAGCAACTTTTGCAGATGGAAGAACGGAGCGAAATGCTCGGAGTGGGGACTTGGAGGAGAGCAATGGCTTGAATATAGGTGGGACAATAACAATTGGGTATAATATCCAGATAACACCACTTATCTCACTACGACCAGAAATCGGAGGGACGTTGAGCTTCACTGATCCTGTTCCTAATGTAAACTGGACGCAAAATCTGTTCCGAGGGGGCATCTCGCTCCTATTCAACCCGACATCAAAAGAGTCGAACCCTCTTGGACCAACGTTGGGACGATAGGAAAAACGACTTGACGTGAAAAGATCGGCAATTCTGAAGCGAGTGGAAGTGGCAGCTACTTCCACTCGCTTCTCATTTTTATCTGCAACAATCATACGACCTTACCGCAGATAGTTGGGAACGGGATCCGGTTTCTCACCGTTCTGTTCCCATCACCCCACACCCATTGTTCAATTTCATTATACCAAATTCAATTCCGGAAGACGTATATCAGCAACTGCACTTCTGTCACGTAGATTAGAGTGTGTTGACAATTGACAGTGAGCTAATCGCCCTACCCTCGGTGGAGGATCGCTCCTCTGGAGCTACGCTCTCGGTTGGCTCCCATTGCCCGGAGCTTCCGCTCCAGCCTACCAACCGTTCGCCGCGCTGAGGCTCTTCGGTGATAATTTTGTAACGTCGCAGAGCGACTGACAGTTGATAGCCTCCTACGTGAGCGCGAGAAATCCAACGATACCTCTGCCGTGGAGCACCAGCGGTGCGTCCCTTCTGGGAATCGTGATTGTCAACACGCTATAGTGAAGAGTCTCTCGAGTTTTGTGGAGGAACGAGGTATAACTCAACAATTCAGGTGAGATGCTTTGGCAGCCCTCAGCATACCAAATCGGGTTGTGTTCTCAACACCCTCTACGTTGTAGTGGTCGCTCTGAATGAAGCGAAGCGGAATGAAGAGTCTCCCAAGGATTCTACAGGGGTAGAGTATTGCTCTTCTGAGTCGGCGGGATTACCTACGGTGCTCCCGCCAGCGGTCTTCGAAAGACCATCAGAATGGCACATTTAGAGCATTGATACGATCAATGGCTTCCCTAATAGAAAATGATATTAAATCACGCTTTCGCACCGTTACACCCATAACAGTAGAATGACACCATTTGTACGCTCCTCTTTGCGTAGTTTTCCCTATCGCTGATTGAGCGATAGAAAGAAGAAAAGAATAGTGTGAATTAACTTAGAGCAATGGCAAAACGCAAATTCGAACCCAAGGACTATATTCAGAATGGTGGCTTCATTTTTATTCACCTCGGGTGCTTGCTCGTGATATGGGCAGGAGCCAGTTGGACAGCCGTCGCTCTCTGCGCCCTTCTGTATGCAGCCCGCATGTTTTCTATCACCGCGTTCTACCATCGTTACTTTGCCCACCGCACTTATAAGACCAGTCGTGTATTCCAATTCCTGATGGGTGTTGCTGGTGCTACCTGTTTTCAGAACGGCCCACTCTGGTGGTCGGCACACCACAGACACCACCACCGTCACTCCGATACCGAGGAAGATATACACTCGCCAATTGCCCGCTCTCTCTACTGGGCGCACATGGGGTGGATTCTATCGAAGCAATACAACAAATACGATACTGAGAGTGTGCGTGATCTTGCTAAGTACCCTGAAATCCGTTGGCTGCAACGATACAATGTTGTTCCGGGTATTGTTCTCGGAGTTCTCACGTTTGTTCTCGGTGAGGTTCTCGCTCACACTTCGCCAGAACTTGGCATCAATGGTCTGCAAGCACTGACGTGGGGATTCTTTGTCTCGACAACGCTCCTCTACCACGCAACGTTCACCATCAACTCACTGATGCACAAAATCGGACGTCGTCGTTTTGAGACCGATGACGAGAGCCGGAACAGTATGATCTTAGCACTGATAACCTTCGGGGAGGGATGGCACAACAACCACCACCGCTACCATGCTTCAGAACGTCAGGGCTTCTATTGGTGGGAAATTGATCTCTCCCACTACGGCTTGGTTATGCTGAAGTGGCTTGGCTTGGTGTGGGACTTGAAAACTCCACCAAAGCGGATATATGAAGAGGCCGCCGGAGTAAGAAAGCGGACGAAAACACCGGGAAGACTTCGCCAGCTTCAGAACGATGAGGAGAAGGCTATTGATCTAACGCCTGCATTCTCCGAGTTGAATGACTCAACGCTCCGAGGACTCCCCAAGCAGGAAAAAGAACTGCTTGAAGAGGTCTGATCTGATAGGATAGAAAAGATTAAGAACAGATGCAAAGAAGTCAGAGAAGAGAGTTTACTCTCGTCTCTGACTTCTTTCTTGTATACTCACGGACAACGCAATTTCGACAGAAAGAGTTCTTCAAGATCAGTTAGTTGTTCCTTGCCCCTTGCGTGAACACTCTGATATGCACGAACGGTTGGCTTCGATATCAGTCTACATCGAAAAACGTCCACCGATTCGGCTGTCCCGAAGGGGCAGAATGGAAGAGATGCCATATCAAGGCTTCCAGCACAGCCGCCCCTTCAGGGCGAAAACATCAGATAGCGCATAGCCGTGGAGCATAGCCTGCGGCTTTCTCCACGGCCAATCAGGAGTGCTCCCTCCGGGAGCAGTTCGATAGGATTTGATTTAGAGGGGAGTAGTGAGGAAACAATTCAGACAAGTTCCTAAACGACACTGGGATGTGTTATCGCATTCTCTCGCAAACCGATTGTCCGGCAGTATAGTTTACACCTATCAACTTAGAACTTCACCCACCAGAAGCTCTGCGCGGATTACTCTTCTTCCTCTGCACCATCAAAACATTGGTCTGCAAACTCACGTGCAAACTCTTCGGGATAGAGCCTCCGTCCCTCAGTCTCTGCAACTTCCTTTTTCCGTTCAAGCCAGAGCGAACGAATTTCGTCCGGAGCTTCTCGCGGAAATTCCATCACCTCTTCGACAATCCTTTGCCAGCCAGCATTAATGCCGTAGATGCTCTGTAGCTCGGGAGTGAGCTGCTTCATTGCCTGCTCATCTTCCTTCGTCAGCGACCCTACTGCTTTGAGGATGTAGAGTTCCAGAATACGAACGAAGGGATCACTGTAACGATCTTCTCCTATTTCTCTTTCCATGGTTTTCATCTATACAAGACTCTTGTGATACGTAACTACAAAGGGGAGAGGAGGATTAGTGAGCTACACGTAGTTGAAGGAAGGTCTTCCTATCGGCTGCAATACCTCACTCCCCAACAAAACATCGATTAGAGGTAAGCCACATACATTATCGCTTCTTCTTTGTTTTACCTAATCCCATCATCTCAATTTTGCTCGAAACTGAACTCACCGGTCTTAGCAGTTCCTTCGCGATTTCCCTTCGACTTTTGCTCCCCAGAAGTGCTTCCAGCTTCTTCTCCTCATCTTTTGTCCAAGGACGATCTTCCATCCGCTTCTTAGTCAACCCCAATTTGCAGGCTCGATCCTGCACTGTGTTTACTGTGCGCCCCAAAGCTTCGGCAATGCGTTTGCGGGGCATTTTACCGTAATTCTTTTTTATGAACTCAATGTCAGGCTCGGTCCAAGGTCGCATATCAGGTTTTGGACGGTAGCCATTTGCGTGGGCAATATCTTGGATCACTTGCGAACTCACACCAAATTGCTTCGCCATGTTGAGGTAGGATATCTTGCCGAGATGTTCTACTACCCACTTCTTCTCCTTATCGTTCAACACATAGTTCTTGCGAGCCAGACCGATTCGCCCTGCCTTGATCTCTACCGCATCCACGCTCCTCGCGAGCTTCTCCGCAATCTCCTGCGACCGTAGTTTACCGTAATGCTTTTTTAGGTACTTCAATTCATCTGGCGTCCAAGTGCGGCTGGCTGGGCCGGTAAGCCCCATAATGTGAAGTTTCCCCCTCACACTCTGCTCGGTTCTGCCAAGTCGTCGTGCGATTTCAATAGCAGTTCGCTTACCGTAGTTATGCTTGATGAAAACCTCTTCTTTATTCGTCCAAGGACGGATAGTTCCAGGAACACCGAGCTTTTCGGCTCGACTCTGGATTGCCGCCCTGGTTCTATCGAGCAATGTCTCAAGGTATGGAGAGCCTTTCTTCGAATACCACTTCCGTATCAGCCGATCCTCCTCTGGTTGCCACTGGCGAGGGTGGGGAGTTCGCTGCGGTTTATCTTCCGGAGAATCACCGGATGCAGATTGCGTGCCACGCTTTTTTGTCATAACCCTTCTATGGTTTTTTGAGGATAGATATTGGTGCTGAAGGATGATGGTTGATTATACCGACGTATGCCAGTACTGTAAAACATACTGTATTGAAAAGTTCTTTCAAAACAAGTGGAAACTCAACAATTCATTGATAATCGTTGAGGTCTTGAATCGATAAGACCTCGTCTTCATGCAATAGCAGAGAGTTCTACTTGACGTAGAAGGTTGCACGAACTGCGAAGTTCCCTGTACCGATATTTGTAGAACTCGAACCGTCGGTTACCTCGTCTCCCACTTTTGTGCTTGTAGATGTCGTTGAGATGCCCAGCACATACTCAGCACCGAAGCTAATGTTATCCTACGGAAGAAACTCAGCACCGAGAACCGAACATAAACGTTGAACTTCTCCTTGACCGTTGGGCATCCTCTGAACCAGTAGTTTTACTCCGTTTGAATAGCTAAGTATTCCATCAACATATCCAGAAGCGGGGTCTGCCATTGGGAAATGATATTCGAAGCCGGGAGTTCTACTTGTTTCCGAACTATAGTTCAATCCAAGTTTGCCACGGATAACAAAATTATCGGTCACAAAAGTCTTAACACCGATTCCATAGACTGGAAAGTGAAGGCCACTAAGTAGTTCATCAAAGATCGTCTCTTGTGGTAGGGACATGGGGACAAGTGTTGTGCTACCTGCAAGGTTTCCAGAAAGCCCGAACTGCCCGAAGCCGACAATCTCAAAAATCAGACCGGTATTTCCAGATTCAAGTTCTTGTGCTTGGGAAGAAACCGTCAATACAAACAATGCAGTCACAATTTAGAGCGACACACTTCATAGCACACCTTGGTAAATTGGTTGATAGTTGGCATCTCTTCAATGGTGGAGATGCTCCTGTGTGATGTTGAAGAGACAAATATCAGGAATTTCGGCTCAATAAATCCTGTCGAGATTATCCAAGCCTCTGGTGTAAACGAATTGCCCTATATTCCTGCAGTATGATTTTTGTATTTATCTCTCATCACTACCAGTTGGCGGAAGCTATTACACTGTCCGTACTACTCACTATCGTGACACTATCGAAAGACAATAACCCACTCGCCTGACTAATGAGATTCAAACATTACATGATAGCAGGGGAGATATTCTTCTCGTTAGTTATTGCACCACTCTTTCTCCAAGCGCAGGTAGATACAGTCCGCACAATTCAAGCAATTGTTCTCGACAGTCAATCCGACGAACCGATTCCTGGGGCTGAAGTACAGATTTTTGGTATTGACCTGAATGGCGAATCGATTGCACTTGCAATAGGTGGAGCAACAGACTCCGAAGGGAAAATTGTTCTGACAACAGGTACAGCGCAGAATCTATCCCTACAAATTCGCTCGATTGGCTATGAACCGATGCTCCTTCGTTGTGGTGATAACGATAGCGTCGTGGTGGTCTATCTCTTCCCTCTGGAAACGTTCACACCCGTTGCAGAAATCACAGGCGTTCGGAGAAGTCGATCTGTAGAAGATGGCTGTTGCCGTGTTGAATCGATCCGCGAGGAAGTGCAGCAACATGCCCCCTTCACTCCCTCCCCCGTCGAATCGCTGCGACGCTATAGTTCCTGTACGTCAGGTAGAACAATCAACACGATAGATAATGCGGGAACGATTAGTCTGCGAGGATTAGAACCAACGCGAGTTGGCATTCTACTTGATGGGACTCCCCTACTGAGTGGGCTTGGAACCTTTTTCGGAATGAGTTTGATCCCCTCCCATGCACTTCAGACGATTCAGATTGCCGAGGGGGCATCCAGCGGACGCTACGGCAACGGTGCAATCTCCGGCATTGTTGACTTGCAAACCCGAGTCCCAACCGAGGAGCCAGAGCTAAACGTATCGGCTAACGTTTTGGGAGAGAGTAGCTCTCCCGATCAGTATGACCTAAATGCTGGCTACACCGGTTTGCTTGGGGATGTAGGTATCGCACTGTTCGGTTCGTTTAACGATCACGCACTTTCAGTTGAAGATGGTGGGAATCAACTTATCCGAGATTACCGTCGGCTTTCTGGGATGGTAAAAGCAAACGCACTTCTCGATAATCGAACCGAATTGATTGCCACCCTTTTAGGGGGGGTAGAGGAACGAACGGGTTCTCTTGAACAATCGGAAGTTGACAACTATCAGCACCACTTACAGTTGAATCAAGTTAACGGCATTGCAACTCTTTCTCGACTTGTTGGAGAGAGTGGGGAGATCACATTGCGGGGAGGCTTTTCCCGGTTTGGTGTTAACGGAGAGTTCGATTTGAATCTACTGGAGGGAGGCCAGAGCATCTTTTACGGTGAAGGAATTTGGAGAGACCTGTCTGAAGGACATGACTATCAAGTCGGAGTACAGGCTCGTGCTGACCAACTCGAAGGTGAGAACCTGAACGGCATCGACTACAGCAACCAGATATTTTCTCTCTTCGCACAAGATGTAGTCTCACTTGGAACCAAGTGGACTCTGCTGGGAAGCCTTCGCGCAGATCAGCACTCCAACGCTGGCCTTCTTCTCTCACCTCGCGGATCGCTACGCTACACTTTTTCAGATGCCGTCAGCATGCGACTGATGGCTGGCAACGGCTTTAAGGGGGAAGCAACGTTCGATGAAGATTATCGGGCGTTGATTGGATCGTTGAGGTGGCAGCCAAACAACGACATCAACTACGAACAGTCACTCACTTTGAACTACGATGTCACCTGGACTTGGTCACTAAACACATCTATAGCAGCAAGCGGGAATCTCAACTTCTACTACACCCGCATTGAGAACAAGTTGGTTGCCAACACCGATTCACTTGCAACGGGTACTCTCTTCTATCAAAACAGTACCGAACCAGCCCGCTTAATTGGTCTTGAGTGGCAAACTCGGGCGAGTATTGCGGGAGGGTGGAGTGCTTCGATAGCTGTTGCACTGATCGACTACCGCTTGATGTCCAACAATGGAGAGTGGGAACGCCTCCCCTTCAGTCCACAACTAAATGTTGACGGTGCTTTGAACTGGGTCGAAGAAAACATTGGGTTGACCGTTGAAAGTTGGGGAAGTCTGATTGGAGCGCAGCCCCTTCCATACGAAGTCAATGGCAGAACTGAGTCTCCAGTACACGTCCTACTAAACGGTCGGGTCGAAAAGCAGTTCGGTCAGTTTGCTCTCTTCACCGGCGTTCTGAACGCTCTCGACATTACGCAGAGTGCCACGATGCCCTTAGTACAGATCGGAGAACGAATTCCAGATGGATCAATCGGATGGGGGCCGGCAGAAGGAAGAGAGTTTTTCCTCGGAGCACGGATGCGGTTAGCCTTTTCTTCGCAACAAGAATAGATGATGTTGTTTCTTGGTTCGCAAAGGTGAGCACTCTCTACACAGCCAATCACATTAGAGCGTGTTGACAATTGACAATGAGCTGAACGCTCTACCCACGATGGAGGATCGCTCCTCTGGAGCTACACTCTCGCTTGGCTCCCAGTGCCCGGAGCTTCCGCTCCAGGCTACCAACAGATCGCCGCGCTGCGGCTCTTAGGTAATGATTTTGTCACGTCGCAGAGCGACCGTCGGTTGGTAGCCTCGTGCGTGAGCGCGAGGAATCCGACGATACCTCTGCCGTGGAGCACCAGCGGTGCGTCCCTTCTGGACATCGGGATTGTCAACACGCTCTAAGCTGTTTCGTAAGTGCGGCTCTATTCTCTTCTTTGCTGATTTCTTGCCTTCGCTTGGATCAGATTGCCCCAATCACTCTACCAGCAACGAAAACAGGCTGCGCTCGCTTCCTCTCTCTACCACAACTTGAGCGTAGCCGAGAACTTCAGGTGGTAGCTTCAGATGACACGTACCATCTGAACCTGTCAACACGTTTTCTCCTGAAAGTTCTGCCTGTAATTGTCCGAGCAGATCGTAGAAGAGAACGCGCTCCACACGAGCGAACGTCCCCAACGGAAGCGTGATACCTTCCCCACGACGACAGAGGATTCGCTCTTTGCTCCCCCTCTCCCCAACTGTTGAGTACTCGTCGACACCACTTGGCTGGCAGAGATAGCGCCGGGTTAACAGGTCAACACTAAGGGGAAGCACCGACATTGGCTTCAGGCTCCACTCTAACGGATTTTCAGCAACACTGATATTAACTGGAGTTGCCTCGTGTGCAGCAGCAGTCGACGTAAACTCTCGCCGGTAGGCATCGCACCCTTCGTCAACACCCCTCTCCACAATGAAGTATGGAAACCCACCCCCCGCAATTGCAGCGGCAACGAATCCTTCGGGAGTAGTAATAATGCCGAGTGTCAGCTTTCCCTTATCTGTCTCACCGTAATCGTAAGCCGAGACGACCAGACCTAAGCTATCAACTCGAGTAACAGAGGCATGCCAACCACTATCGTCAGAAGAAGAAGCAAACAGATAGGTGTCGGTATCAGTCAAGGCAATACGGCCATCGCGAATAAAGCCAAGGGATGTGTAGGCAGTAGATCGGATCGGGTCTCCAAGTGGATCAAACTCGATAAGGATTGCAGCTGCAAACAAATTTAGAGTAGAGCCGAAGAAAACGATGTTGCCGTTGTCGCGAATCGCAATGTCATTCATACCGAAGAGATTTGGGATACTGTAATGCTTCTTCCAAATTACTTCTCCTTCCTCATTGGTTCGGACGAGAATCACGCTCCTCATAGGACCAGAGATGTTGAGTTGACTTGCCAGGATCAGAACTCCCCCATCGTCTGTTGCCAACATCTTGTGGAAATTGGACTTCTCAACATTGAGCATTTTCCCACTGAGTACTTCACCGTTAGTTGAAAGTTTGTAGAGAGATAAGTCCGAACGCAAATTCCTGAGCATGAAGAGTGTTGAATCGTCGCTGAGAACCATTGCGTGTACATAATTAACTGCACTCGATGGATCGGTAGAATCTGTCCACTTCATCCCCCACTTTATTTGCCCCGTCGAATCACAGCGGATAATGCCTGGTCCATCTACACTCAGAATAAAATCTCCACTATTTAATTGAACAACGTCACTAACGAACCTACCAGATAGCCCACTGCGCATGAGAACGTTCCCCTTATAGTCGAGCCGACTTATCAGAATGCGACTGTCGGCATCGTGTACCTCAAAGCTGGTATATCGAATCCCAAAGAACCAAAAGCTGTTGTCGTGCCCGGGAAGGATAAAACTAACATCCGACTTCCAAGGGGGAGTATCCTCACCCTGAAGCAGAAATTGCTGAGCCGAAAGAAATGTTGGAATCACGATGAGAGGAGCGAGGAGAAGTATCTGTCGTTTCATAGTCAGGGATCAGGGTTTAAGAATGTGGATGTAGATGAACTAAGAATTACCTCGAACGATCCTCGAATATACAATTCTTCCCACTCAAGACTGAAACTACTAAAGTCTGACACGAGAAGCATTGATATACTCTCGGACGAAGAGAATATGTGATGCTCGGAAGGCAATCGGTTGCTGGAATTCGGAACATCCGATACTACGAATCTTGGCTGATTCTTCTCCGTGCGATTCCCTCACCCCCTGCCCCTCTCCCATAGTTATTCAGATATTCCGAGAGTTTTCGTGGTGGGAGAGGGGAGCCGAAGCAGAGAGCCTCACCACACCCGACTGGAAGTCGGGTGTTAATAGCAAGATCGCAAACTGATTGTCCGCCTTATACCATCCAAGGAACAGGAACAAGCCGTCAACAACTCCCCTCATCAAAAGCCCTATCTTCCCCCTTTATCTATTCACTGCTATCTACTATCTGTTAACTACTATCTATGAAGGGAGCAACGAAGGCTCAGCCAAACAGGCTTCTCAACGAACGATCCCCCTACTTGCAACAACACGCCTACAACCCAGTGGATTGGTATCCGTGGGGGGAAGAGGCGTTTGAGAAGGGGCGGAGTGAAGGGAAGCCGATCTTCCTCTCCATCGGCTACTCAACCTGCCACTGGTGTCACGTGATGGAGCGGGAATCGTTCGAAGATCAAACAACGGCTGACTTGATGAACGAACTCTTCATCAACATCAAAGTCGACAGGGAGGAACGGCCAGATGTTGACGCAATCTATATGTCGGCTCTACAAGCACTGACTGGCCAGGGAGGGTGGCCACTCTCGGCCTGGCTCACGCCAGAGTTAAAACCCTACTATCTCGGAACATACTTTCCGCCACGTTCAATGTATGGTCGCCCCAGCTTTCGCGAGGCATTGAGGCAGCTTCGGCGTGCGTGGGATGAAGAGCGAGATCGTGTGCTCTCCTCTTCCGAGGCAATCCTCAATGCTGTCCAAAGAGGAGCGGAGATCAGTGATGCCGGAATACCAACAGTTGTTGAACGTTCGCCAGAAGAGACCTTCACTCCATTAGCAGAACTAACGTTTGAACGATTGAAGGGAACATTCGACGAGCAGTTCGGTGGGTTTGGTTCAGCACCGAAGTTCCCACGTCCAACTCTCATCGATTTTCTCTTTCGCTATCACGCAATTTCAGGCGAAGAAGATGGACTGAAGATGGCACTCTTTACGTTGAAGCGGATGGCGTCCGGCGGAATCTACGACCACGTTGGTGGTGGTTTCTCCCGCTACTCAGTCGACGCTGAGTGGCGCGTTCCTCACTTTGAGAAGATGCTCTACGATCAAGGGCAACTCCTTTCCCTCTACGCCGAGGCATATCGAATCACAGGAGACCCTCAACTGGCAGAGACAATTCGCCAGACAGTCGGCTACTTGCGCCGCGATCTTCAGGATGAGTCGGGAGCATTCTATGCAGCAGAAGATGCCGACAGCGAGGGAGAAGAAGGGAAATTCTATGTCTGGAAAGTGAGCGAACTTCAGCCCTTATTGAGCGATCGGGAATTGCAAGCACTCACCCTCAGATATGGTATTAGCGACAACGGGAACTTTGAGGGGGGAACAAATATCCTCCACACTAGCACATCGATCCAGCACATTTCAGAAGAACTTGGGATACCCGACACCGAAGTAGCAAACCTTCTCAACTCAGCCAAACAGAAGCTCTTCAGAGTCCGAGAAAAACGTGTTCGCCCTTCACGCGATGAAAAGATTGTCACCGCTTGGAATGGACTGGCCATCTCAGGGCTTGCCAAGTGTGGGGGCGCACTTGACGATGCAACGATGAGAGAAGATGCCGAACGAGTGGCAACGGTACTTCTGGAGCGCCTCACAGTTGAGGGAAGGTTGATGAGACGAATGGCCGAAGGTGAAGTGAAGTTTCCCGGCTACCTCGACGATTACGCCTTCTTTGCGCAAGGACTGCTGGATCTCTACGAAGTCACCTTCAACGAACGATGGTTGCGCGAAGGGGAACGCCTCATCAGGGAAGCAATCACTCTCTTCGCTGACCAAGTAGGGGGAGGTTTTTTCATGACGGCGGAGGGGAGCGATCCAAATCTGCTCGTCAGGGCAAAGAGCGACCACGACGGAGCAGAACCTTCAGGCAATTCTGTAATGGCCATGAATCTCCTTCGGCTGGGACGCCTTTTTGAAGAACCAACATACCGTGAGTTAGCAGAGCGCACCATCAGGCTCTTCACACACCGGATTACGGAATATCCCGACATCATGCCAATGATGGTTTCTGCCTCAATTGCCTTAACGCGCCCGTCGGGCACTATTGTAATTGCAGTTTCAGAAGCAGATCAGGAAGGGACAGAGCGATTGATGAAGCAAGTGAGAAGAAAATTTCTTCCCTACACTTCTGTCGTCGTAACTTCGGAAGGGAGTGAGCAAACTTGGCTCGCTGAGCGGGTTCTCCCCTCACTCGCAGAGATGAAACCGGTGGAGGGATTTTCGGTTGCCTACGTTTGCGAAAACTTTACGTGTAAAGCTCCAACTACTTCATTCGAAGTTGAAGAGAATTTGAATAACCGATAGGAGGATAGCTTGTGACAATCAAACAACTGATTCCAGCACGAACTATAGTACTTCTCACCTTGCTTGCGCTTGGCTGCGGCTCGTCAGAAGATGCAACGCTCAAGAATGGGGGCATCGTCACTGGAATTGTTCAACAGGTGCTCCACCACGGAGCCTATAACCCTGACGGACCGAACAAAACGATAACACTACTCAACGAAGTCACTCTCGTCGTCAACGACAGCGAGGGTGAGATCGTGGCCAAGCCTACGACCAATACGAAGGGAGAATTTCGTCTGATACTGCCAGCCGGCTCCTACGTCGTTATCCCTCCTGATCTGACCGGAAGTGATGTCCCCTCTTCCGCCCCATCTCCTGAAAGAATTGAAGTGAAGCAGGGGGATAGCCTCTACCTTAATTTTACCTACGCAATTTATGCCCCCTAAGCAAGGTTGGAACAAGCAGGAGGCTCTACGTTCATGAAATTTGGAATTATCGGAAATATCAACAAGGGAGGAACGCTTCCGGCTATCCTGAAGCTGATCGAGTCACTTCGGCAGCGCAACTTGGATTGGGTTCTTCACGACAGGATGAAGGGTCTCCCCGCTCTCGATTCTGCCGGAATGTTTGTTCCGCGGGAGGAGATGCGGGAGTCGTGCGACGCAATTGTTGCCTTCGGTGGTGACGGCACGATGCTTTCAACTGGCAGGATGTTGGCTGGATCGAAAGCACCGTTAATCGGTTTCAACCTCGGGAACCTCGGCTTCATGGCCGAGTTCTCCGTTGATGCAATTGATGAAACGTTGGATGAGTTTATCGGTGGATCGTGCCTGATTGTGGAGCGGTCTCTGTTAGAGGCTACCTTTCCCAAAGAGACTGGAAAGGAGCCGCTGATTGCGTTGAACGACATTGTGATCGACAAACGGGAGACTCGATTGATGGTAAACTTGGACGTAACTGTCAACGAAGATTTTCTGGGTCGCTATACAGCCGACGGATTAATTGTTGCAACGCCAACCGGCTCTACTGCCTACGCACTTTCAGTTGGTGGACCGGTGATTGTGCCGGGAGCAGAGGTGATTCTCCTTGCACCGATTGCCCCCCACATGTTGACAGCACGTCCTGTAGTAATCCCCGACTCTTCTACAATTGAGATTATCCCAGTAAAAAGTACCGAGAAGGAGTCGGTTCACATTATTGCCGATGGACAGAATCATCACTATCTTGAGCCTTCGTCAAACATTACGATTGCTCGCCACAGGCAGACAGTGCGGCTGGTAAAGCGGGCATCCCGAACCTACTTTGACGTACTTAGAGCAAAGCTCCTCTGGGGACAAAGACCATCCCCAGAAAACCGTGTAGGTGTAACAGATTAGGGGGTTGCTGGGTCATTCTAATTTGGGATTGGGGATTTTGGGTTGCAAAGTTCACGTTATAGCGGGTTAATTCACTTGTCATCCTTGTTCTGAAGCCCCAACTCTAAATCTGAAATCGTTCATAAGAATTTTTTCAAGCATTCATACACAAATCAAGGGGACTGTAATGCGTACCTTTCGACACCTAACCGCTGCGCTCGTGGTTCTACCACTCGTGATAAGCGCATGTACAAACACTCCAGTTGATCCTACCGTCAACCTCGGTCAAACCACCTTCGATGAGTTCTTCAAGAATACCTTCTATATGTCTTGGTATGAGCCGGGATATGCTGTCTACCCATCGGAAGATGTGGATGGATTCAACAGCGCAGTGGCCAAAATCGCATCCCACTTGAATGCTGGAGGAGAAGGAAATTACAAGATGGTGATGGTGTTAAAGCCAAATTGTGGCTGCCAACATACGCAACGAGAGATGCCACGTGTGATGAAGACGCTCGATCAAGCTGGATTCTCGCGTGACAATATTGAGCTTTGGTTAACCGATAGCCCACTGAACGGCATTGATGAAATTAAGTCGCTCTACAATATCGACGTTGCACCAACATTCCTGCTGCTGCAAGGTGACTCAGAGCTTGGCCGGATTGAAGTTGAGGATGACACACCAGGATCGACAATTTCAATAGAATTGGCCAACTTGTTCGACAAGTAAGAGAAAGGTTTCGCACTCGATTTTCCCCTAAGAAGATAGTGAATAGAAAAGGCATGGGATGATATTCTGCATCTCATGCCTTTTTGGTTTGGCAATATGTCTCTCGCATGATGTGTAAAGGCTGCACCCTTGGTCTACTCTAAAAGCAAAGCTGTCTTGCTGATCCGCCACAAATGACAACTTCTGAATATCTAACTGAATAGATAAACTGCTCCGGAGGAGCTACCGTTGTGTGACCGGGGATGAAAATCCCCGGAAATGAAGCATTGAGCAGACTCTCGCCCTGAAGGGGCAGAATGTACGAGTGGAGATGTCAGCACATCCGGTTCAGCCGCCCTTTCAGGGCGGAATATCTATAGAGCAAACGATATCCGTGGAGTGCAGCCTACGGCCACGTACCAGTGCTCCCTTCGGGAGCAGCTCGAGGATTAGTGGCATATCGGGAAAAGAGTTGTTCGTTCGATAGACGAGATCAACCACTTTGCGAAGATGATGTATCGCAGCACGCCGAGAGTGAAGCGTCAAAGGGACTTGTGGTTTCGCATTCTCATTGGCGTATGTATATACTGATATGAGTACTACGGCGCATCACTACTCCGCCGGACGCCGAAGCATCACAGAAGCCAACACTCGATTCACCCCTTGTTTAGCCTCTCCCCAGAATCTGCTCCACCCGCTCAACATCCTCTGGCCAGGTAACTTTGATATTTGTTGGCTCCCCGGCTACAATCTCTACTCTCTCACCGAGAGCCTCTACCAACGAGGCGTCGTCAGTCCCAACGAAACCAGTTTCGAGGGCATGAGCATAGGCTCGACGAAGGATGTCAGGATGGAAGCCTTGTGGCGTTTGCGCCGTTACTAAGTTGGCACGGGGGAGAGTCTCAACGATTCGATTATCCCGAACGCGCTTCACCGTTTCTGCAATTGGCATTGCTGGAATTGCAGCACCTGACTCGGCAGCACGCTCCACTACTCGCCGAATCAGTTGAGTGCTGACCGCAGGGCGGGCCGCATCGTGAACTAAAATCACATCTACTTTTTCTTCCAATTCGTTCAAGCCATTCCGGATTGAATCTTGCCGCTCCCTTCCCCCCTCTACAAATCTGACATTTGAAATTCCACCAACAGAGTCTTCAGCCACAGCTTGCCACTCTGGATCAATCGCCACAACAATCTCACGACACTCCCCAAGCTGAGCAAACGCTTTGATCGTCCAGCGGAGCATTGGCTCCCCTGCAATCTCTGCATACTGTTTCGGTCGGTTCAAGCCACTTCGCTTTCCTACACCGGCTGCCGGAAGTATCAGGCTAAAAGTTCTCATCATCGCTTCCCTCCAATTCTGTACGCAATTACCGTCCCGGCACTCCCACCACCAATTGCGGCTGAAATCATAGCATTCCGAATTACTTGTTGTTGAAAGTCGAACGAAAAACTTTCAACCAGAAGGTAGGCTGATAACAGTGCAAAGCCCAATCCAAGACCCCCAATGATGAGGACAAACCCCATCCCCTTGCTCGGAATGGCAAGAACCCGCCTGTCGATATAGTCTCCTACCACAACCAAGAGCAAGACGAGAGGGATCGAGTAGAGCGTGGTGAGAAGAACTCCCATAAAGAGAAGTGAGGCAACCTCACCGGCATCGTTCGGACGGAAATCGCCGAAGAAAAAACTAATCAGCGCAAAGGCAATTGAGGTAACGATGGAACTTACCCCTACACCCACAATCAACTGCGTTACTAAGTTGAGCAGAAGGTTGCCGGGTCGTGCCGGTTGTCGGTTGGTCATCTCTATTTCGATTCTATTTCAATTCTACTCTGTAGAGAACTCTACTCAAGTTAGGAAAACCAAGAGAGGATCGTATCTTGCGCGCCGATAAGTATGAGCACTATGCGGATTTTTTTTCAAGCACACCTTCTCTTAATTCTCGGCTCGGTTCCGGCACTTAATCTCTTGGCGCAGGAGTTGCCAACCGATGTCCCCGCCTGGCAACTTGTCAAGACTTTTATACAGAAGACCGGGTCTCCAGAGAAGAAAGTCGACCGGAAAGAATTTGCGAAAACTCGGCTAACAGGTGAGGCTGCGACACTCGATCCAGAGAGCTTCCGTGGTTTGTGGAAAGAGTATATCGATGTCTACATCGACACAATTATCTCGCTTCCAGATCAGTATCGAAAAGTTCCGGGAGATGCAGAGAAGAAGATTCCCTCTCGAATTGATACGATCCAGCGATCAGTTTTGTCAATTACAACGTATATCGCTGGAGCCTACGACAACCTTACATTTTTCTGCGTGCAAGATTCGATATGGCGCATTGAGTCGTGGCGACAGTTTCCGACACCAGAAGAACGAGCCGCTATCTCCAAGGAAATGCTTTCGCTCGATACGGCAGATGGGTCATTCCTGACAAAACGCTCGCAATTGACTCGACTTCTCCTCTCAGAAAAAGACCTCCGAAGCCTATTTGCTACTCTACAAGGCGATGCCTCTGCACTTACCGATCAACTTATCCGCTCCAAAGCGTGGAGCACGATTGACCTCCACAAGATTACAAACGACTCTGTTGGAGAATATGATCCTCTCGACGATGGGATATCGGCCACCGATCTCTTTATCTTCCGCTTGAATCGGTCGGCTATCGCGCGACTTGCGGAAAATGGTATTGCACACATTCACCGCTACCGACTGGGTGATATGATTTTTCCACTCTACGAGATTGGATCGTTTGGTGAAAAGTCCATGGGTTTTCTCTTCGTTGCAGACTCATCATCCTTCCCTCCTCTTGAAAAAGAGAGTTTTTTCACGTTGCGTCCGGTAGCAGGTAGGTGGTGGTTCTACGAAGGATTCGTCCGTGAGGCGAACATCGCCTCTCCAACACCACCCGAAGGGGATACCGGAGTAGAGGAAGAGAAGCCGAGACAGACTGAGAAGAGGCGATCCCAACCTCGGGGAGTTCCGCAGACCGAACAGAACGAAAAAGTTGAGCTATTACGCCCTAAAGAGAAAGAAAAAAAGCCGGAGTAGAAAAAAAACCACGCTCCTCCTACCCCCTATTGGTTTCCGTAATCTCTCACTTCGTTGTAGCTTTGCCCCGATTAATTTTTGAATCCCCCAATAAATTTTTGAATTCATTGAGTGGTGAACCTACACCACTCATAGGTCGATGTGAATCAATTCCACGCGGGCTATGCCGACGATCACAATAGACGGTAATCAGTACGACTTCCAACAAGGTAAGTCGATCATCGAGGTCTGCCTCGAAAACAACATTGACGTTCCTCACTTTTGCTGGCATCCAGCCCTTTCGGTCTCCGGAAACTGCCGGATGTGCTTTGTCGATGTAGAGGGAATGCCAAAGCTCCAAATCTCCTGCGCAACGCAGGCTGCCGATGGACAGATTGTCCACACAACAAACGAACGGGCAGTGAAGGGACGCGAGGCGATCATGGAGTTCCTCCTGATTAACCACCCACTCGACTGTCCAATCTGCGATGAGGCAGGCCAGTGTAAACTTCAGGACTATGCCTTCCTTCACGGTCGGGGCGAAAGCCGGTTCGACGAGATGAAGAACCGGAAGGAGAAGCGGGTTCCGTTGGGGCCAGAAGTTCTCTTCGACGGTGAACGCTGCATATCTTGCTCCCGCTGTATTCGCTTTGCTGAGGAAGTTGCTGAACAACCGGCACTTACTTTCGTGCAACGTGGGGATCACGTCACGATTGAGACCTTCCCCGGCACTGAGTTCAACAGCCCCTACTCGATGAACGTAATCGATATCTGTCCGGTAGGGGCACTTACTTCAAGCGACTTCCGGTTCAAAGCTCGCGTCTGGGATATGTCCTTCAACGAGTCGATCTGCCCCGGCTGCGCTCGTGGTTGTAACACCCACGTAGGGGCACGTGACAACGAGATTTTACGGCTTGATCCACGCACCAATATGAAGGTAAACGAATATTGGATGTGCGACCCGGGACGCTTAGAGACCTATCCACTCGTTAACGAAAATCGTTTCCACGGACCTGTTATCAAGCGGGGCGACGGACAAATCGGCGTCAGTTGGGAAGAAGCCTACTCCGAGGCAGTTGCCCTGCTCCGTGGAATGAAACCATCTGAGGTTGCCTTCATCGGCTCCGCTCGCGCTACGTGCGAGGACAACTATGCCTTCGCAAAATTTGGACGTGAAGTTGTTGGATCGCACCACGTTGGCTATCTGCGGCATATCGACCCAGAATTTGCAGATAACAAGCTCCGGGTTGCAGACCGATCACCGAACTCACGTGGTGCTGAAGCTGCCGGGGTTGAGCACTTTGAAGATCTCGAAAGGATTATTGAGGGAATCGAGCACGGGAAGATCAAGGGTGTCTGCGTTCTCGACCAAGATATTCCGATGAACGATAGGCTCGAGGAGGCATTCGAACGTTTGCAGGCATTGATTGTCCACGCCTCAAACACAACCCCCCTCACCGAACTTGCCGACGTTATTTTCGCAACCTCTACTTGGGCTGAATCTGAGGGAACTTGGGTGAACCTCACCGAGACTGTACAGCACTTCGACGCGGTTATCGCCACGAAGGAGAACGAACATCGTATGGGAATGAAACTTTCCCGTCTCGATAAGTTTGGCGCTGACAATGATCGGTGGACTCAAGGCGAAAAGCGAGATTGCAAACCAGCTTGGCAAGCATTGCAGGCACTTGCTCGATTGATGGGGACAACTTGGAAGTATAAGTGGACGGAAGATCTGTTCGATGAACTGAGCCAGAAGAACCCACAGTTTGCTGAAATGAACTACGAGAAGCTCGATACTTATCGTGGTATCCGTCTCGGCAAAGGGGCAAACCCTGAACCCCACGGCAAAGTATACCGGCCACACGAGTATCGTCCGCAAATCATGAACCGGGTGGAGGAATTCAAAATGCAAAATTAAAAATTCAAAAAGTGGTCGATTGAATTGCCTTCATTTTGAATTTTGCCTTTTGAATTTTGAATTGGTTTGAGTTTTGTCTTTTGAATTTTGAATTGAATTTTGAACTGAACACACTATGTCAGCAACTCTCTGGTACTGGATAATTCTCGTCGTGAAGGTACTCGTCGTTCTGCACGTTTTTCTGATCGGTGCGGCCTACGTTGTTCTGCTCGAGCGGAAAGTGTCGGCCTGGATTCAGGATCGTGTCGGTCCGAACCGGGTTGGTTGGCGTGGCTCGCTGCAGTCATTCGCCGACGTGCTGAAACTGGTTTTGAAGGAGGACATTGTTCCAGAGAATGCCAACAAATTTTTCCACCGATTGGCTCCACTGATTACAATCACAATTGCGATTGCAGTCTGGGCGTTCGTCCCCTTCTTCGCACCGATTGAGATCGATGGAACGGCAATAAATGGAATGATCGCCCCCGACCTGAACGTTGGTCTCCTCCTCTTGTTAGCTCTCGGCTCGGTCGGGGTCTACGGCATTGCGCTTGCTGGGTGGGCGTCGAACAGTAAGTACTCGCTGATGGGGGGGCTTCGTGCATCGGCACAGATGATTAGCTACGAGCTTGCGATGGGTCTCTCGCTGATCGGCCTGCTGCTGATTATGGGGTCAACAAACATTTCCGATATCGTCACGCAACAGAGTGGCTACTGGTGGGGTGTGATTCCGAAGTGGAACATCTTCGTCCAGCCGCTCGGCTTTCTGATCTTCCTTATTGCTGCATTCGCCGAGACAAACCGCGCACCATTCGACCTTGCAGAGGCTGAACCAGAACTTGTGGGTGGATTCCACACCGAGTACTCTGGTCTGAAGTTCGGTCTCTTCTTCCTCGGTGAGTACGGAAACGTGATTATGATGTCGGCAATCATGTCCACCCTCTTCTTCGGAGGATACAATGCTCCGTGGATTCAAGATATTGCCTTCTTCCAAGGGGATGCGACGTTGAACAAAGTTGCGTTGGCTCTCCTTCAGTTCGGCACACTTTCACTGAAAACAGTATTCTTTGTCTTCTTCTTCATCTGGGTTCGGTGGTCGATTCCGCGCTTCCGTTACGACCAGTTGATGAATTTAGGGTGGAGAGTAATGTTCCCACTTGCGCTGGGGAACACCGTATTAACAGCAGTTGTTTTGGCACTGATTGAGGGAATGCGGTAGGTTGCGGAGAACCACTACTGCAATCACTTCTCACCACCTTGCTTCGGTAGCCTATATATGTAGCCTATATATTTAGTTAGGATCAATCACTATCAGCAACTATAGAGCATGGCAACGCAAACAGTTTCAGAACGGACGGCAAAGAGGATGACATTCTGGGAGAAGCTCTACCTTCCAGAGATTGCAAAGGGGATGACACTCACCTTCAAGCAGATGCTGAAGCCAAGCCTTACGCGCCAGTATCCTGAGGAGAAGTTCCATCCCGAGGCAAGCTATCGCGGGCGTCCGGTGTTAGTGCAGGAAGAGTATGGCGAACGATGTGTCGCTTGTGGTCTCTGCTCCCGCGTCTGTCCAGCCATTGCAATTGAAGTGCAAGCAGGGGAAACCTCGAAAGAGAAGGAACGGTATCCTGAGAAGTTTGAGATCAACATGCTCCGCTGCATCTTCTGCGGTTACTGCGAGGAAGCCTGCCCTGAAGAGGCTATCGTGATGTCGAGAGATTATGAGTTGGTTTTCGAGAATGTCGACGATGCTATTTTCGGAAAGGATAGGCTTTTAGTTCCGGTAGCTCAGTTGCAGGAGCGCTTGGAATACCTTCGCCAGTATAAAGGCTAAGAAGGTTCGATCACCCAAAAAGGAAATTCTTTTGCACGGCTTCGACCCGAACGTCGAAGCCGTTTTTATTCAGAACTTATGCGACTTGTCTATACATCAGAATTATTGACAGAACCGATTGCCGAAGAACTTCGGAGAAAGGGGTGGGAGACGATTGCATCGGAAAATCCCGGAGCCGATGTAGTTGCCGGAAAAGCTGAGGTTGCTATCGGCTCTGCTCTCGACTATAGCAGGCATTTAGGACTAACCGATTATGCGCTCGTTCCAGATTTTGGAATTATCACCTACGGCATTGCTGGCTTGATTCGCATCACGTTTCCACCAGGAAGAGAATCTCTCTCCTCAATTGCTGTCCACTCCCTGAACAGTGCTTCTACTATCCTCGCGGGAATTCTACTGATTGAGAAGCATGGGATTGAGCCAAATTTTGTGGAGGTTTCAGAAGATGCCGACTTGCAAGTGATGTTCGAAGCAGCCGACGGTGCTGTACTAAGTGGGGACAGTGCTATCAACTCACTTCCACACCATTCGATGGCACTTGACCTCTCCGATGAGTGGGAAGATCTCACCGATGCTCCCCTCCCCTACACCCTTGCTTGGGGACGAACTGGTCATGTTCCAAGTGAATCGATTGATGAACTATTGAAGGCACGGGACCAAATGGTACTCACCTTTCCCGACCGAATTGCACAGAGTGAATCGCCCGAAGGCTTGCAACTGATCTATGAACGCTATCTCTCCGGTTCAATCCAATTCTCGTTACCTCGCGAGGAGGCGAGTAACATCCTCACTCCTCTCTTCCACTACCCGTTCTACCATGGAATAATTTCCGACATTCCAACAGTGAAGTTCCTCGATGAACTGCCAGAAACTCCAGCCGAAGGAGACGAGTAGCACAACGTTCATCAACCAGAAACTACGTTCAACTATCCACAATCAAAGGACAACGTTCAACCATGCCAGACCTGATTCTTCTCCGCCACGGACAATCGCAGTGGAACCTCGAAAACCGCTTCACCGGTTGGGTGGACATCGACCTCTCAGAGAAAGGACGTGAGGAAGCCCAGAGTGCAGGTGAGAAACTGAGAGACATTCAAATTGATGTCGTCTACACATCAGTACTTCAACGTGCAATCAACACTGCAAAGATTGCTCTGGAAGCGGCTGGGAAGGGGGAGATGGAGTTGATTCAAGATCAGGCGTTGAACGAGCGGCACTACGGCGACTTGCAGGGATTGAACAAGGCGGAGACGGCAGAGAAGTATGGCGACGAACAGGTTCACATCTGGCGTCGCAGCTTCGACGTTCGCCCCCCCGGAGATGAAGCCGAAAGCTTAGAGCTGACAATTGAACGCGTACTCCCCTACTACCACGAGCATATCGAGAAAGATCTGTTGGCAGGAAAAAACGTCTTGGTAGTTGCACACGGAAACTCACTTCGCTCCCTCAGCTACTATCTCGACAAGCATACCCCAGACTCAATCGTGAAGCTGGAGATTCCGACGGGAGCACCGATTCTCTACAAGTTGAACGTTGGGGAGAGTGGGTTGGAGGTTGCGGAGCGGGAGGCATTGTAAGAATGCTCGCCAATCATTTTTCTCTCCTCATCAGCCCTTTCAAGTCGAATTGAGATCGGTTTTAGAACAGTGAATCTCTGTACAATTACGGTGTGTATAGAAGTTCTGTTATACTGAAGAGTTCCTGCTCTGACCGATTTAATCGTCGATAGATGCGTTTGTTCTCCCCTCTCTTCCGTTCACTATCGTTCAGCTTCTCCATTGCTCCCCATAGTCCTTGGAACTGTCACAAGCTACTGTTGCCGATGCTTGTTTTCGGAACAACAACCTCACCGGTCTGAATTCCTTCCACGCTACCGATACTCGCATTGGCATGTGGGCTAATAAGAACCATCTTCGGTTGTGTCGATATCTGGCATGATCACGGGATTCAGGTATATCCCCAATTGACGGGAATAGGCGATTTGATGGACGATGTGGTTACCCGACTTTTATCGACACAGTACAACAATCTCCACAGATGGATTCATCGTGCGAGACAACATTCATCAATTGTGCAAAATGCCTATGAAATTTATGATCTTACTTGCACTCTGCATAACAATAACAGCAGCAACATTCACTGCCTGTTCAAACTTTGCGAGTCTGTCTACGGAAGGCGATAGCCACATCACGACGTTTGATAATCGCATACCCAATGCGCTGGAAGAAATCTGGAATAACTGCCACCAAAACTTCAACGTTCAAGCTGGAGAAAGCCTTGATCTGCACGGCTCGTGTACGAAGCTCGATGATGCAGGCTCTATAGATGCGCAGGAACTGTGGAGAGCAGTTTCTGCAGCTATGACTAGTTCAGAAAGCCATGCTGTGACCTTTCCAGAGCCGACAGACGTGCTGTACTCTGAAGGCCCTCATACTCTGGATGACTTTGATCCACCAGTGCAGAACTGTGTTGTTCGTGCCTATACCCAGATGTTCTTCAATGAAATTTCCTTTGAAACACTTGATGCTGAATGGACTCTCCGTTCAGGTGAGCCTGCACTAAAAATCAGCCTTGGTAATGCCGAATCGTTACGCGGCTTCCCCCCTGTTTCGCCATACCATTCTCTGTTGATACGCAATACGCTTGCCACTGTAGATTGCCCGAGTCTTATCAGCGAAATCATTATTGAACGCAAGCTCGACAAGTGGGGACTTGACGGTGAACACAAGATAAAATTCCTGGACATTGACCTGGACATATACATCAAACTGGATGTTCTGGCCACTATCAAGAAGGGAAAGTACCGCAGATATCTATCCGGAGATGTTGAAGTTGACCTGAAGCTCAAAGCAGATGGCAATGCTTTCGGGGTAGAAGCTGAAAAGTTGGCCAAGTATGGTTTTGATGTTGCAGACTGGCTGGAAACAGCAGAGGAAGTGATTGAAAGCAGGGTACAGAAAGATTTCAAAGATGTAGGAAAGGAGATTGCTTCACAATTTGAGGAAGCACTCCCTGATAGTGAAATGATCTGTAGCTCGGTGGTTGATGGCGGTACTCTCAAGATTCAAACAAAAAGGTTCTGTGGAGAACATAGCGAGGTAATCCCTGACTTAGGTACTCCCGATCTTACTGCATTAGTAACAGGCAAACAGCTTGTGCAAATCAGCACTCCGACTATGCAGGTTCAGACTGCGACACTCCAGCAGGTGCACTACACAGTGAAAAACAAGGGAACTGGAAATTCTTCACCAACCTTCATCGCTCTGGAACGCAACGGCCGGGAAATTGCTCGGCAGGAAATTCCCGCTCTGTCACACTATCCAAATATCGGCAACAGCTATTCGGGCAGTTTTACAGAGCTTGATCAGGAACTGCAGGGAAGACACTACGAATGGATCATCAAAGTGAACCCGGATATTGAGATTGTCGAAACCGATTTGACAAACAATACTGATGGTTTCACAACCCACTACCTTGAAATTGACGAGCCTGACCTTCCAGACACTGTTGATCGTGATAATATCGAGCATCATCTTAAAGACCTGGCAGGTTCACTAAACTTGACAGCCACACAGCAAAGGGAAGTCCGGACACTTCTGAAACGTCATGCTAATTCTATCAAAGATCTGGTAAACAGAGAAGGATACGAGATTGGCGATGGTATTAATGAAGAATTAATCCTTATCGAGTCAAATTTTGAAGCTGAGCTTGAACGCATTCTGACAGATGAACAAACAACTCAATATCGGCGCAATGCTAGCTCGCGCACTTCACAACAACCCCGAAGGAGAAGAGACCATTAGCATGGGAGCTGACACCTCACAGTCAGCTCCTGAACAACGGCCTACTCGTCAGCGGAGAAAAGGACCACGGAATTGAACTGAGAATCAGGAGGGTGGCAATCCCGTACCAGATTGCCATCTTCCTGAATTTTTTCTTTTGATCCTCCTCCCTCTTCACTTGCTTTGCTCCAACAGTAATCAACACAACGCTCACGACCATAACAGCAACGTGCTCCATTCCGAAGAAGCGAACCTCGCGCATGTGAACAGCCGTTGAAAAGTTTGTGAGGAAGTGGCGGGTGATTGGACTAAACCCGTAGAGCAGAAGTCCGAGAAGGAATTGCAGGTGAACAAGTCGCATCGCAACATACCTTGCTCTCTCGTCAACTACACCGAACTTCCCTCCAGATTTCCACCCGAACCAAGCACGATAGATTGCGAAAAGCAACGCCAGCAGAACTAGCCAGCGAAGCCATGAGTGAGTGAAGAGAAGAACTTGGTACATGGTACGGAAGACTACATCTGTTTATCCATCGTAAGAAGCACTTTCATCTCTGTATGGATTGCTTGAGTATTTCATAAGCCTCCCTGTTTTCCACTATTCAGCCATCTCACCTGTACCAGTGATTGTCACTCAATCTTTGATTCCCATAGTTTACGACCAAAGTGTTTGTCAGTAATATAAATATCTATACTGGCAGGCGAATAACTCTTTCTAATTCTACAACCTTCCCTCCCTAAGTGCAGGAGAGCACAATGGAAAACTCAAACTCATCAAAACAACAGCCCTCAATCCCAGAAACGCAAGACAATCGGGATGATTTCCCACAACAGAGTATACCCGTACGAGCAAACTCAAACACCGCGTGTACAAACCTTCAGCCCGGAAAAGCAGTAGAACAGATTGATTTCATTGAATTTATCCTTCCAACAATTTCAAAACAACCCCTCGAAAAAGATGGTGATCCCAAAGAGCCAGAAGCAGCCCCTATAAAAGATGGAGAAGTGAAGTACAGGCCAATCATTCCTGAAATTCGGATTCAGAAACAAACAGAGCGTTTCAGGAGAAGCGCAACTTCAAAAAAGTCACGAGTAGCACTCGAAACAGCTCGCTTGGCACAACAGAAGAAAAGGCCAGGTACACCAGTTGAGCTTCTCTACAAACAGGGACAAGTTCGTGAAGTGTTATCTCGATATCAGCAAGTAGAGAACGATCGAAAGAACGCGCCAAAAAGTACTGAGCAAAAAGCAAAAGCCACCGCTCAACAACTTCGGAATGAACTGCTCGCGCTGTCAGGTTCGCGGCACAGAGCATCCAACCTCGGGAGAGAACGATCATTGCTTGACATTATCAAGGATCTGGTAGAACCGTTAGGATCACTCCCGACTCCACAAGGTGTAAGCAACAATCCTCTCTTCGCAATCGGAGTCGAGTATGCTCAGCAATGGCTGAGTAGAGGATACACAACGGGTCGATTGCTTCGTTCAATTGCGCTTGCCCCTGACGAATCAGTGGAGATCGTAACGAAGTCATGGAGGAAAAAAACAGAACGCCGCGCAGAGGTAACATCGGTTGACGAAGACATCAGCAATGAAATCGTTGGCGATGAAAAGTGGTCTCTGGCTACAACAAAGCGGGTCAGTTCAGCACTGAGCGGAGAATACAGCCGGAACATCACTGGTGAGATCGGGCTAAACATCACCCTTCCCATCGAAGAGATACCAATTGGCGCCAAGGCCAATGCTAATGAAGGAGCCAATGCAGAACAGAAAGGGAACATCGAGGCAAGTATTGAGGCAACCGAAGAACAGATCAGGAATACGACTGCGAAAGCAGCACGGCACCTGAAGACGAAATCAACTTCCACCGTAGAGCTGGCCTCGGAAAGTGGGTTCGAAAACACCTGGACCCGCACACTCAAGAACCCGAACAAGTGCCACTCAGTTAACTATCACTTCTTCGAAGTCAATGAAACTTTCGAGGTAACAACGAGTGTGGCATCTGTTGATCCATATCTCCTGATCCCACTTCCAACCCCGGCAATCACCAAAGAGTGGGTTCTCTGCCATGAATGTATGCTCCGGAAACTTCTCCCCTGCGAGACCTACTACGCGGGGTTTGAGGCTGCCAAAGAGTTGCTGACCAACGAAAAGCTCGGTCTGTTCCAGGGATCGCTGGACGATAGCGTGGTGACGAATGGAGCAAACGCAATGGAACACGTTGTTATTATGCTCTTGAAACAATACCGGAAATTGTCTGGAAGTAACCCTTTCTTCAGCGGCGATCTCCCTTCTAACTTGACAAACTTTATCGAGTGTATCGGGAATATGTTTGCGGCCGTCAGCACAGGTAACATTCAGGAAGGTATTAATGCCTTCACATCATGTATGGCAAACACCTTTGGTGGAAGTAGCGAGGGAAGCTCTTCGAACAATACAAACAGCAATGGAAGCGGAGGAATCACTATTGACTTGACCCCTGACTGTTTAGATACAGCAATAGGTTTGGCAAACGATGGGAATTGGGCAGAAGCAGTACAAGTCGCTATCAATTGCGGAGCCGAAGCAATACAAGCACTTACTTCCCTGAATCCACCTTTTGAGTTCCTTGCAGAGCTATCTTCAGCATTACCACCCTTTCGCCCTGCTTCTTCCACAGCATTTGTCTTTGCCAACACAGCCGGATTTGAGCCAGGTCCGGGAAGTTTTCTGTACTGGGAGATTCTCAGGATAATGGCTCCAGAACTTGAGCTTGCTCTTGCCACATTGGATGCTCGCTACAGCCTCGTTGAGTCGATGCCAGAAGGTGCACAACGCAATCGAGCGCTGGTTGAAGCTGTGGCAACGTTTATTAATCAGGTTGGTGACTTGCAACAGGCATTTGACAAAGTCAATATGGTTGCCAGTATTCTGTCAACAGGTGGTATTGCTGCGTTGGTTGCCCTGGCTTTACCAATTCCTGCTGTAACCCTCACTGCTGCAACTGCAGCAATTCTCACCACTCCACTCGTAATGTCGCTGCTGGCAGTTGTTCTCTTCTTTGTTGATGAGACGGGGATGCTCGATGTTTTGCCGGACGATGAAGGGATGGAACAAACAATGATGAGCCTCTACGGTCACTACCTGAGTATGGCACAGTACGTTGGTGAAGTTGCAGTGCTGGGAGCCAACGCAACCCTTGAGGAGCGTGCACAATACGAGTCGATGCTCAGGCAGCGACGTGACGAACAACGGCACTATGCAAAGCTCCGCGTAGAATACGAACGCCTCCGATGCCACATCAAAGAGAATATCGAGTACTATGCTCAAAGCGTCTGGAGCACAATGACTGAAGCACAGATCACCACCCTTCTCAGTCAGAACGATATTCCACTCCACTCGACACAGCATACTTGGAGTGGGTTCAAGGGAAGGTATGGCATCCTTCGTATCACTGATGATGAAGCTTTGTTAGGCATAGATAAGGGATGGGAACAGTTGCGCCGGCGTGAGGGAATCAACAAACTCTTCCAGAGAAAGCAAGGTCCCAAACCCGAAGTAGTGACAATGCCGACAGGAGGAATGATTGTTGAGCCAGTTCTCGGTGAATGCTCAGGATGCGAAGACTTTATACGGGAACACCGCAAACTTGACATCAAAATGAAAGAAGCAGAAGTATTACAGGCACAACTCGAAGCAGAACGACTACAGAAACGCTTGAATTCCGAGCTTCTCGGTGACCCAACCCCATACGAAGGGGCAGCAAGTGTTTCCGTGAGTGCGGAGGGTAACAATGAGCAGTCCTGAAATTAACAATGTCAGCAATCTGGTCGGTAATGTGCGAGAAAAAATGGTCGAGCAAGTTGCCGAAGATGTTGTGGAGATACCACGTGAGACAGGGCTAATCCCAGCAATCAAGGAATTCTTTTCAGAATACCCACAGCTTGAAGCAGCGTTTCGTGAGTATCGTAGTGCGCTTCTCAAAACCATGATAAAAGAGTTTGTTCCTTATGGCAAATCAGTGCTTAACGTTGTAGACCTTGCAAAGGACTTTGCCCTTGCATTCAGGGATGAAGCCAACAAAATGCTTGATGAAATCAATCAACGTAGCGAACATTATCTTGAACCTTCAGACCCGATAACTGAAGAGGTTGACCATCAACCAGAGTTTACCAACCTCTCCGGGCCTCGCGCCCTGATAGGACTCAACCAATTGCCAGAGAGAGTAAGAATAGCAGCGTTCAAGGCATTCATAGACTGGTTGGACAGAGAAGCAACTTCCAAGGCCAGCAAAGCGCTCGTAGAAACAACTGGGAAGGTGGCAGAAGCAGTAGCGGAGGTTTGCGAAAGACTGATAAATTCTTTGCTGCACAGAAGAATTTCCTTGATGAATCTGGTTCCCACTGCCGTCTCCGAACTCACTGCAATTCTGCACAAAACAGTCGTGTCGGTCTTTGTCAAGGAAATGAAGAAGCAGCTTGTGCACAACCACAATCAACTCAAAGAAGTTGTCCTGCCCATTCTCAGGGAAGAAACCTACCAGGATCATATCGCCCGGCTCGATATATCGGAGCGAGGAGCACTGCTTCCAATCGTTCTCAAGGAACTGGGATTTCGCGAATCAGATGTGCAGAAATCTCAATGGCTAGTCAGGCATTTCATAGCCGGGTGGGATGGGCCGAGCACATGGTTTTCCAGAGTCGATAAAGAGACAAAGGAACAGATGGCTCGGGTGAATGCTGAACTCAAAGCACAGGTTATTGTCCGTGAAATGACAGCTGTAGGAAATGCCTTCTTCTTCTCCTTTGCACTTACGACTCTTGATGAGATACGCAAAGAGGCCGATCTGCCAAGCAGGTTGTTGGATGTTCCTATATAGAACAGGTTCCCAACGGGACGTTATCCATTGAACGAGATCAGAATGGTATGAATCCGGGGGATCAACAACAGGTTGATCCCCCGGCACATACTTACCGCACCACCGTCATCAACTTGTTCCCCTTGTAAACTCCATCTCTGTTCGTCACGACGATCTGGTAGACATAGTTTTCTGGTCTGAGTCCGAGTTCGTCGAGCATGATATCAACGTTGTGCTTCCCGGCACTCAATCCTTTCCGATCGATCGTGGCAACCTTCTTGCCAGCAAGATCCCAGAGTTCGATTGAAACGTCCGAAGCTCTCTCCAAACTGAAGGGAATCGTTGTCGCACGGCTGAGCGGGTTCGGGTAGTTCTGCTCAAGCGTGAACTGTTTGTCGTTCTCTCTTTCGAGATGTCCTACCCCCGAAGTTGCCCCGGCTCCTCGCACAGATACCTCAAGAAAGGTATCATATCCCCCAGTACTTGCATTCGGAGTTAGCGTTGCAAGCTGGTACTGGTATCCATCGGCGAAGATATTATCCCCGGAAAAGGATGTCGGGTCTGCCCCCTTCGTGTAGATAGAAGAGTTTGCCGCATAGATCGCGTTCTTCGCCGGAATATCAAACGTCAACTGCGAGACTGCTGCGTAGGAAGAACTGACGTAAACCTGGAAGTGGATGTGGCAGATACGTCCGTTGTACCAGCCGGGAAAGATCGTGACGAACTCCACTTCACCATTGGCGTCGGTGATCTGATAGCCCCGAAGGTAGGTCAGCCCGGCCTGTCCGCTGTTCATGTTGTTGTCGTACCCTGAGTAGAGACCATCCTTGTCGCAGTGCCAGATATTCACCCGGACATTTTGCATCGGCTGACAGTTGTCTACCCCCATTATTCGGAGTCGCACGTTGAGCTGAACTCCTGCCTTCCCCTCACGCACGTCCTGCCTAAAAAACGTGGAGTTTTCGGTCAGATCTAACGGAAAAGGCCCAGCGGTTTCAGATGGAATCAGCACACAGTCAGAGGTTTCTGTCTCTGTCTTGCTAAAGACTTTTGAAACGGGGAGCGTTAATCCCAAGCCAGCAAGCCCAACACTTTTCAGGAAGTTTTTTCTATCCACTTTCATTCCTCCAGTAAGTAAGAAGTTCCGTTATACCCGAACCGTTGAAGAGCACATCAATTGGAGTGTTAGAGAGGGAAACCTGTTGCAACAACGTCATCGAAACAACCAACAAACAGTTAGAGCGATACATCTCTATCTCTATACAATGCTTTCAAAAAATTCACTGCCCCTGTAGACAATTGAACCGAACAATTGCTTCCATTTGAGAAGAGACCGATGCCGGGAGAAATAGATAGAGGGTGGCATGTATCCAGTGCTTGCATGCAGGATGCGTATTTGGTAGAGAGATGGTGAACACCCTCAAAAATCAACGTCGTATAACCGCTCCAACTGCTTCTGGTTGATACTTGAGGGGAGGATTCGGAAGAGGCTGTTCCGGAGTGATGCAAAGAAAGGATTCGCAAGCTGTGCAACCTTCCCGAGTTTCCACGAGGTGTTGGTGATGTAGTGGGTTCTCTTCAACCTTCTCTTCTCAAAGTTGCTGAATGCTTGAAGCACATCCCTATTTGCCTCCAATTCATTGGCGAGAACAACAGCATCTTCTATTGCCTGACATGCTCCCTGCCCCATATTCGGGGTAGTGGCGTGAGCGGCATCTCCAATTAAGAGAACTCTGCCGAACGCATAGTTTGGCAACGGCTCAACGTCGATGATGTCATTCCACAGCAACTCTTCATCTTTTGTCTTCTTCAGGATTGATGGAATCGGCTCGTGATAGTCGCCGAAGTTGTTCAGCAGATCATTTCGACGATAATTCCTGAAATGCTCGCTATTTCGTGGAGCGTTTATGCAGGCAAACCAGTAGACTTTGTCCTTTGCTAAGGGGACAATGCCAAAACGACCTTTGGAACCCCACGTTTCAGAACTTGAGGAGAGATTAAGATCACCCTTATCGATTACCGACCGCCAGCAGGTGTAGCCCGCGTAGCGAGGTGCAGTGTTCGGCAGTAGTTTTTGCCGGATAGCTGAGTGAACTCCATCGGCAACAATCAGGAAGTTAGTGGCGACTGTGGATCCGTCGTCGAATGTGACTTCAACAGAGTCTTGACTTTGTTCAACTTGCACACCCCGCTTCCCCGTATGTACTGTTTTGGGATCAAGTTTTGAGAGAAGAAGTTGATGGAGTTCTGCACGGTGGATGGTAAAGTTGTCGACGCCATACTTCGCACTGACCTGAGCGGTGTCGGTAACGGTAATCGGTTTCCCCTCTTGGTCGAGGATGGCAAAAGAGGGGAGCACTCTCCCCCGAGCGATCACCTCATCACGAATTCCCAAACGCTCGAAACCCATAATCGCGTTCGCTCCCAACCCTAACCCGGCTCCCACACCCTTAATCTGGTGTGCCGCCTCGAAAACTACCGTCTCAATACCAAGATTGTTTAAGGCAATTGCGGTTGTTAGACCAGCAATACCGCCGCCGAGAATGGTCACCTGATAGGACATGAACTCCACTGTTCGCTTACGTTGAAAGGTCAATCGGTTGCGTTCGCAACTTATTAACCGTCAGCAAACAATCGTCAACGTTCTCCCCCACTTTTTGCGGAACTGCTCAGTAGTTTACAATGAAATACCACCGGAGACTTCGATCCGCTGTCCGTTAATCCACCTCGCTTCGTCGGTGCAGAGGAAGGCAACCACGCTCCCAATATCGTCAGCGTTGCCAACACGCCCCAACGGTGACAGCGATGACAAGAAGGATTTCACCTGAGGATTGTTCCTGATCGCCGCTCCGTTGAAGTCGGTCTCAGTTGGACCGGGAGCAACAATGTTCGAACGAATCCCACGCGATCCAAATTCTTTAGCCACATACTTCGTGAAGACCTCGAGGGCAGCCTTGAGAGAAGAGTAGATGGAGTAGCCGTGAACGCAGAACCGTGTGGTTCCGGAGGAGATAAAGACAACACCTCCGTTATCGTTCATCAGTGGTAGAGCTTTCTGGGTGAGGAAGTAGACTCCCTTGAAGTTTGTGTTCACCAACTTGTCGAACGCCTCCTCGGTTACCTCAGCGATGGGAATCGTTGCCCCGATGCCGGCGTTGTTAATGAGGAAATCAAACCTCTCTTGATTCCAAACTTCGCGGAGTGTCGACTGCACCTTGTCGAGGAAGCTATCAATTGCCGCAATGTCGGAGTGATCTGCTTGCAGGGCAACAGCCTTTCTCCCCTCCGCTTCAATCTCCTCTACCACCTTCTGCGCTGCACCTGCACTGGTGTGGTACGTTAGAATTACGTCGATCCCCTTCCCAGCCAGCGACAACGCCATATCTCTGCCAAGTCCACGGCTTCCACCAGTTACTAACGCTATCTTTTGGTTCATTCTATACTCTTCTTGAATGTGTAGTTCTGCTCAACAATACGTGATCTTCTTCTCTGTACTATCTGCGTCTCTGCAGCTTATCCCTCCTCAATCCACCAACTTACGCTGACACGTTCAGACTGAGCGCGCTGTGATGAACAGATAATCTCCCAAATCATTTTCCCACTGTTCCACAACCTCCTCAATCTTTCCACTCTCGATGTCCTCTCGCAGCTTCTCTAAGCCATGCTCTACCTCCTCTCGGTTTGCAAACGCTGCAAACGAAGAGATTCCACTTCTCACTTCGGGCTTGAAGTAGAGTTCTGGATTGTGTTTGCCGCTGTAGAGGAACAGGTCCTTCAAGTCAGGCTGCACGAAATACTTCTCGGTCTGGATTGAAGAAAATCCTGCCGAGGTTAGGGCACGCTCCACTCTCTCGAAGGAGGGAAGTTGTCGGACAGAGTTTTCCATCATCTTCGGAAAGTAATGGCTCAGCCAGTAACCTCCGGTCTGCTCTGGCGTTGTGGTGAAGATCACCATCTTCCCCCCACGTTTGAGAACTCGGTACATCTCACCGAAGCCAGCCTCAAGGTCACTCCAGTGGTGGAGTGTAAGGCTTGCCACAACTCCGTCAACAGACTCTGCATCCAATCCAGTTGCCTCCGCACTGCCGATACGCCAATCAACGTTTGGGTTCTTCTCGCCTGCTACGTCGAGCATTGCTGCGGAGGGATCAACTCCAATGAAGTCATATCCGCGACGCTGTAGTTCGCTCGTGTAGTTCCCCGTGCCGCAACCAATATCTAAATAGCGCTCCCCAATTTCTGGTTGGAGCAAGTGAAGGAATCGTTCAACGATGTATGGGTCTGCCTTTCGCGTGTCGTCGTAGCCAACGCCGATGGTGTTGTAGAGAACGGTCATAACTGCGGCTGCTTCTTAGGTTTACTTACTGGGATTTAAGGAAAGAGTCAGGTAGTTCTGATACGGTATCAACCAGTTCAATAATCTTGTAGTTTTCTGCAAAGTCGTTGATGATCTCAAGGATCAAATCAGCTAACTCTGGAGGCACCCCTTGTCTCACGTTATACCCGGCAGCAGTATGGTACACATACTCTTCAACTGTTTTTTTTCCATCAGCGTCGAGAAAAACCTTTTGTGGCCAAGGCTCCATTGTCAAAAATCTCGGCCTATACGGTTCTTTCACTGCTATCATCCCCTCGTCAAGTGAGTACCATTTTGCACTCCGCCGGAAGTATTTGTCCTTGATCTCCGAGCTCTGCAGTGAGGGAAATTCAGGAATAACAAGCTCACTCTTCTTTCTAAAAAACTTAAACATGGTTCACCTGAGGTTCTTTGAATTTTGTTGGATGTGGATACGAGAGTATGGTGCCGGCTATAAATCTTCTGCCTAAGAGTGAGATTATCCTCCCTTCTCTATCCTCCGTATCACCTTCTCCACTCGCTTGCGCTTCGACTCCTGTTCAATCTCTTCCAGCCGAGCGTGAAGGATACTGAGGAACAGAGATTTGTGTGGCTCGGTGATAACCTGGCCTGTCTTTTCAGCATAGGTTGGGAATTGGTTGTCGGGACTTGTTCTCAGTCGATCCAGCAAGAGGAGTTGAACGTCGTCGGTGTACTCCTTCACCCCAGCCAGGGCAACCAAGATCTTCACTGCATGATCTTTCGCAATCACTGACCCCCTATATGCACCATCGATAATCTCAGGCAATCGCTCGTAGAGAATCGCAGACTCGAGAGTAGTAAGGGTGCTCAGCGCAGTCATCCCTCCCCAGACCAAACGATTGTTTTTGCTCTTGAGAAGGTCGACAAAGAGTGGAAGGTATTCTGATATTAGTTCGGGTTTCAGTTCACCGACTTCGTAGAGAACTTTAATGCAGTCGTTCTTGATATTCTGATTGCCTGACTGAAGCGCCCCAACAACCTCTCGAACTCCTTTGCGGTCGCCCTTCTCCGCGAGTGCCCGCGCAAGTTCTTGGTTTGGGATTTCGTCCCGACGGTTGAGTGAGGACGAAAGCTGATTGAGTATGCTCATGATTGTTCGTAATGCCGCGAAGGAGACTCACGCAAAGCCGCAAAGGTTCTCGATGGTCCTGAAGGGGTATTTTTGTTTTCAGATACCATCCGAGTTTTGTCCTACAATCCACGGGTGACCGTCGGCATCGCGCACGCAGTAATTCTCCTCTGGACCGAAGTTGGCCGATTCAACTCTATAGCCGAGACTTCTAACTCTCTCAACAAACTCTGGTAAATCCTCAACAGCAAGGTGAAACTGGTGGACACCCGGTGTTGATTCATCTGTCCCCGATGGCTCGCTCGGAGCGAGAAGGAAGTTCATTCCGGCAAGTTCTCCCCGATAGAGTCGCCAATCTCCGTGCACTATCTCATCAAACTCCACTTGGAAAACTTCACGGTAAAATTTGACCATTTCGTCCATATTGGCAGTGGCGATGTCGATCCCGCGAAAGCGTGTCTGAACTGCAGTTGTATCCATACGAATAGACTCCTTCGGATTATGGTGAATGTGCCCGTCTTGTCTGTTGATGTTGCTATACCTGCAACACACCCGGATTGAATCTCGGCACTTCTTTGTTATTGCTGGCTGCCTTTATACCGATTGAGATAATGCGCCGGGTTTCGCGTGGGTCGATGATGCCATCTACCCAGAGTCGAGCCGCGGCGTAGAGTGGGTGGGTGGAGTTGTCGTAGCGTTCCTGAATCTCGCGGAGCATTTCGGCTTGTTCCTCATCGCCAATTGTCTTCCCCTGTTTCTTCAACTGAGCAACTTTAATTGTCAGCATAGTTTTGGAGGCTTGCGCCCCCCCCATCACAGCAATGTTCGCGCTTGGCCAAGCGAAGATGAGTCGGGGATCGTAGGCTTTGCCACACATCGCGTAGTTTCCGGCTCCGTAGCTATTACCGACGATAATGGTAAACTTCGGAACAGTGGAGTTTGCGACGGCGTTCACCATCTTTGCTCCATCTTTGATAATGCCCCCTTGCTCCGCCCGCGTCCCTACCATGAAGCCAGTCACATCTTGCAGGAAGACCAGCGGTACATTCCGCTGATTGCAGTTCATAATGAACCGTGCAGCCTTATCTGCTGAGTCACTATAGATTACGCCACCGATCTGCATCTCCCCCTTCGCATTCCTGACCACGTTTCGGTTGTTTGCTACAATCCCAACAGCCCACCCTTCAATCCGAGCGTAGCCGCAAATGATCGTCCTACCATAATCTGGCTTATACTCTTCCAGTTCGGAGTTATCAGTCAGGCGGGCAAGAAGTTCGTATGTGTCGTAGGGGCGTGTGCGGTCATGTGCTAAGAGATCGAATATCTCATCTTCGGGGAAAGTGGGTGAATTTGGTTCAACGCGGTCGAAGAGATTTTTCGAACCAAGCTCGGGACCGAACTTCGAGACGAGAGAGCGAATAACTTCGATTCCCTCACGGTCATCTTTCACCTTCCGGTCGGTAACGCCACTGATTGATGAGTGCATCGTCGCCCCGCCAAGGTCTTCGATGTCGGCTCGCTCTCCGATAGCTGCCTCCACCAGTGCCGGACCAGCTAAGAAGAGCGAACCATTCCCCTCTACAATCAACGCCTCGTCCGACATAATTGGCAAGTAGGCTCCGCCGGCAACGCATGGTCCCATAATGCAAGAGATTTGTGGGATCCCCATGCTCGACATAACCGCGTTGTTGCGGAACTGCCGGCCAAAGTGTTCCTTGTCGGGAAAAATTTCATCCTGCATCGGGAGGAAGACACCGGCTGAGTCGACGAGGTAGATGGTCGGAAGTCGGTTTTCGATGGCGATCTCCTGCGCCCGCATATTCTTCTTTGCCGTCAACGGGAACCAGGCTCCGGCTTTCACCGTGGCATCGTTTGCAACGATCATGCAGAGTCGTCCTTCGATAGTTCCGATTCCGGTAACCACACCTGCCGAAGGTGCTCCCCCCTCCTCTTCGTAGAAGCCGTGTGCGGTGTGGAGTCCAATCTCGACGAAGTCAGTGCCGGGATCAATCAACAGCGCAATTCGTTCGCGAGCTGAAAGTTTCCCCTTGGCGTGGAGCCTCTCAATTGCCTTCGTCCCCCCCCCACTTTGCGTCTCCGCTGAGACAACGTTAATCCCCCGCAACAACTCCAAGTTTACCTCACGGTTCTTCTCAGTCCCCTGACTCGATTTTAACTCCGATCCAATGCGCATACGTTCGACATTCTGATTGATTGGTAACTACACAGAAGTCGAGAAGATACGAGGAAGAGAGGAAATGGGAGATGAAGCAATTCTCCCTACTTGAGCCTTCCTCTCTTCAACAACTTGAAGAGAGGAAGACAAACAGTGCTCAGAAATAGGGAAGGCTTACGGAAGGACAAAGCTCATTAGCTCAGTTCCTGTTTCTGGAAGTGAGGTGAAAAAATCTTTTCGCGTGACAGCATCTCTGAAATACGATTGAGTAGATCCACTCGGATATGCCCGGAAGTAGATTGTTGTGCCCGGTGGAATACCCCAGCTATCGAACTTTAATATTGTGAGGTAGGTAGAGAACCTATCGGAATTCGCATCTGTTTGGAGTTCCCCAAAGAGCGTTCTATTCGTCAGCACTGTTGAATCAGTTGGATCTAACGAATAGAATAAGTATATGCTCCTTCGTTTTCCAACGGGAGCAGGTTCTGAGATCTGCCCATTAAAGAGAAGACGACGCGAATCGTTTGGGTCAATATTGAACGAGAACTCATCGATCGTATAGGTCGGAATTTGAGATTGGCGGAACGCACCAAGGTAGAACTCTCCGTTCCCAACAAATTGGAATTCCTTCTTCAGCCAACCATATCCATCCTTCTCAATAGTGAGTTCGTAGATCCCGGGTGGCACATCCTCGAATCGAAAGATTCCATCACTGGCAGTTGTCATGGAAAAACTCGTTCCAACAATGGTAACAGTAGCCTCACTTCGATCATCAATGTCTACCCCATCTTGGTCGATAAGGTCAACGTATCCCCAGACTGTTCCAGGCTCAGTTCCAGTAGAATTGTCGGTGCAAGAAACGAGAAGGAAGGACAGGAGAGCGGGCAGAACAAATGTTTGTCTTTTCATCTTCTTCGACTACAGTAAAGTGATTTGTGCGAAAAAACAGGACATGAAGAAAGACTCTCCATGTCCTGAAACATCACTCCGCCTCTATACTTTTATAGACCTAACTCACCGCAAGCTCTCCCCATACTCGAACTTTGCAACGGTAACTGCCGACTGATTGCCGACGATACCAACTTGCAGATTGTTCGCGAATTTCTTGAGCGCTTTTTCGATATCGGCTTTGGTAACAGCGTTGATATCTTCGTAGCTAAAGGCTTTGCGCCAATCGCCAGCATATCGCTGGTTGTAGTAAAGGCGATTTGCCTTGGCTGCGTTTGTCATTTCACGCATGTAGTACGTGGTTGTGTAGACCTGCTTCGACTTCTCGATATCGGCCGCATCGAACTTCCCATCTTTCATCTTTTGCAGTTCGTTCAGCATGATCGCCATCGAAGAATCAGGCCAAACCGTGCTGACGCCAATCACCCCCATCCCCTGCCCGTGCGAGTTATTATAGAAAGCAAAAGGTGCATACGAAAGGTTCCGCTTCGTCCGAATCTCCTCGAAGAGAACGCCCCGCAAATAATTCATCCCGATTGCCATCGGCCACGATTCTGGATCGGTAGAAGTTGGTCCGGTAAAGGAGGCAAAGATGTACGTCGTCGGACTCTGTGGTTTGTCGACAATCGAAGTTTTCGGTGCTGGGCGCGGCTTAACCCGAGGGATCTCCGGCTGCTTGTATCCCCCTTTCTTCCACGAAGAAAAATCCTTCAGCTTCGTCATCAGCTCATCTTTAGTAACGTCCCCAACCACCACAACGATAAGTCGCGAACGCTCAGAAAGCTGGCTGTAATACTCTTTCATCATCGGAATTGTCACCTTCTCTACGTCGGCAGCATAGGTGTAGCGAGCGAGGAAGGGGTGGTCGATCTTCGTTAAACTATCGGCCATCCGATAGGCGTATGACTCAGGATTAGACCAAGAGTTCTCGGCCTGCGCAACTCTCCGCTGCATGATGTTCCGATACTCAACTTCGTCAAATAACGGCTTGCGAATCATTGATGAGAGAAGATTCCAGGCTTCATCAAAGCGAGCACGTGTACTGGTCATCGAAAAGTGAACGCCGATAAAGTCCGCATCTCCACCTAACCGAGTTGAAGTGCGCGAGAGGAAGCGGCGAAGTTCATCTTTCGAGTAATCCTCCGATCCGCTCGACGTAATCAGGTCGGTCATGAAATCACCGATAGCTGGGTTCGCTGTCTCGCCACTTGCAATGCCTCCTTCCAGCCCGACGATAATCGAGACAAGTTGATTTTCGGCAGGTGAGAGAATCACTTTGATGCCGTCCATATCGAACGACTCAACCGAGCGTACCCCCTTCTCTGTCCCTTGCTGTGCAAATACAACCGCAGGGAGAAGGAGAAGCGTGAGTGCAGAAAAGATATATCGTTTTACCACTTCAAATCCTCCGATGTAATGTTGAGCTTATCAAGCACTTCTCCCTTTGCACCAACCCCGAGCACAAACGGTTTGCCGACAATAAAGTTCCGCACGAACTCCTGTGTCTGCTTTTGCGAGACCTTCGTGTAGTGTTCATTCAATCCTTCGTAATAGTCAAGCCCCCCGGCAACACTCCACCAGAAGGCCACCGTCCGAATCGTGAAATTGTAGATGTTCTCACGCTCGAACACTCGGTTGTCGGCCAATATCTGTTTTGCAATTTCAAGATCTTCGTCGGTGAAGTAGCCCGGCTTCGTCATTGCCTGCAACTCCCGCTTAATCACCTCGAGAGCCTTCTCCGCCTTCTCCGGGATCGCCGTTGCGTAGAGGGCAATCTCGCCGGTATTTCGTGCCGACTGATAGCCGAGGTAGACGTTCGTGACAAGACCGCTATCTACCAACTCACGATAGAACCGTGAAGTTGGTTGGTTGACCATCGTAAAGAGAATATCGGCGATGTAAGGATTCGGTTCATCTTTCAGAACACTTGGCCCGTGCCAGAACATTCTCACTAAAGCATTTGGAACAGCAGCTTCACGAATTACCAACTTCGACTCCAAGGAAGGGAACTTTGGTGGATCGTATGTCGGGAATGGATCTGCCCCTCGCTCCCAACCACTAAGGTACTTCATTGCGTACTGGAAGACCTCGTCGGCATTGACTGCACCGGAGACGATCAGTGCCGAGTTGTTCGGAACGTAGAATCGTTTTTGGATCATCGCCATTTTCTCTACGGTCGCCGTGTTGATTACATGGCGCTGCCCTAACGGTTGCTTGCGGCTAACGTAGGGCATCCAAACAGCGGAATCGAGGGCATAGCGCAAGACAAACTGTGGTTGAGCTTCGTTTCGGTCGAACTCCCCAAGCACAACCTGACGCTCTTTAACAAGCTCATCTGGATCAAACTTCGGCGTCATAATTGCCGCCGCCATGAATTCCATCCCCTCCTTCAAGTTGCCACTCGGCAACGTAAAGAAGTAGTTCACAAGTTCATCGGAGGTATACCCATTGTAGGAGACCCCAAGTTCTTTCACTCTGTTCATGAAGGCTTCCTGCGAAGGGTAGACTGCATTAGCCTTGAAGAACATGTGCTCGTAAAGGTGGGAAAGTCCAGCAAATTCATCTGGTTCGGTGAACGCACCGTTCCGGACGGCAATGTCGATTGTAACTAACGGAACGGTATAGTCCTCGATAACAATCACTTCAAGCCCATTGTCGAGTGTCATCGACTTAAAGGGTTGGTTTTCTCCAACCGGTTTCGGGTCAGGAGGATCTGCAACGAGGGGAACTGTTGTCAGTACTCCCGCAAGTGTTAAAGCGAAGGTACTTCTGAGTAAGTTTTTCTTCATACTTGATGGTTTGTTATGGTTGTTCAACACCTAATATCATGGATCATTTTGGATGGTAAGACGCAAACCGCCGATAGAAGGTTCCCTAAAAATGACAAAAGGGTGCAGGGAACAAGATTTGATTGGTTTTTTGAACCTGAAATAGGACGTAGAGGTTTGTCGTTCTCACAGAGAACTTCGGGGAAACAACCACGAAGGGAGTAACCGTCATACCTCGATATTACCCCTTATAGAGGCCACAGGTGAAGTATGGTATGCTGGCTGAAAATGGTCATCGAGTGATTCTTCTCTGATGGTCGATTCCTCTTCTATACCTCTTCACTCCCACTTTTGAATTTTTACTTTTGAATTTTGAATTCCTCTTCCCACATGAGACCTCTATACAAGCCTCTCATCACTCTTTCTCTCTCCAAAAATTGCCGTCCCAATTCTGACAATCGTGGCTCCTTCCTCAACAGCAACGTCAAAATCGTTTGTCATTCCCATTGAAAGGTGTGGCAGTTCAACCCCAAGTCGTTCTCTGATTAAGTTGCGCGTATCTTTCAAAAGTCGGAACATCGGGCGAACAACCTCCGAATCGTCGGTGAAGGATGCCAATGTCATCAATCCCTGTAAATCGAGAAATTCCATTTCGAAGATCCTCTCTGCAATTGCAATCGCCCCCCCCGGATAGCAACCGAACTTAGAGGTTTCGCCAGATGTGTTGACCTGCAAGAGAATCGGAATCTTCCGCCCAATCTTTTCACCACCTTTGTTGATCTCAAGGGCGAGACGTTCGGAATCAACACTGTGAACCAAGTGGACGAATGGAAGGATCGACTTCACCTTGTTCCGCTGCAAGTGCCCGATAAAGTGCCATCGAATATCGTGTTCGGCCCCCCTAAGTCGCCCTTCCTTCTCCACAAGCTCTTGCACGTAGTTCTCCCCGAAATCGAGAATGCCAACATTGATGCCACGCCGAATATCTTCGATTGGCTTTGTTTTCGTCACACCAACTATCGTTACCTCAGCCGGATCCCTTCCAGAGCGCCTGCACGCATAAGAAACCTGCTCTCGAACTCTCCGGTATCGCTCGGCTATTTGCTCTTCAAGCGTCATCAGCTTAGTATCCTATCTCATCAAGTCGTTCTTTTACTTCTCCGAAGAAGATATTCTCGGATTCTCCATAGTGAAGGGCTGCTGGAACAATTACTACCGAACCAAAGGTGGCCGGCTTTGTGCTGTCGAAGTTGTGGCTGGATGCCATCACGGTCTCCTCTGTCGGTCGCCACGGATTGTCCAGATCGTGTACAACAACCGTTGCACCAATCTCTAAGAGACTTGCCTCATCAACAGGGGCGGTGTCGAATCCGAAAAGTTTGAACGGAATCCGAACGCGCAGCGTCCACCCGCTATCCCTCCGGGCAGCGAAGGCGCGAACTTTGGAAGTTGCCCGGGTCTGCGCATCATCAAAAAGATTTGTGGTTGAAACGCGAACGCTCGGGGCTTTGTCGGCAAGGTCTCCAAGGTCTACCATCAAGCCGTAGATGTTCGTGTCGCTCTGAAGTCTGAAATCGGTTCTCTTACTACTTACCAAGAAACGATCCCGGTAGGGGTACATATCGATCCAAATTTCTATCCGATCACCTATCGAATCGTTGTCGTAGGCGCGAGGCTCTACTTGGTCGTCGTCGACTATCACGTTGAAGTAGAGATAATCAGGATCCCAAGCCGAACGGAGGTTGATACGCAAGTCTTGTTCGTCGGAACGCCAATACGCTCCACGAACGATGTAGGGAGACAACGAAGCAGTTGCCGTCTGGGCATATCCTGCACTAATGTGCCTCCCCCTCCGGTAACTTGGCACGGTTAAAAAATCATTGCGGAAAATCTCTTCGTCGTTCCGGACACGTAAGTATCGGTCGAATCCATCAAGTGCTTGGAAGTTCCGGTAGGTTTCGTGCGTTAGTACTTCCCCTCGTGTTGTCACGTAGTGATCGACAAGCATGATAACGCCATCCCGGTATTGCCGGCCAAAAATTTCCCAGTTTCCTTCAATCTTTTTGTAGATCAAGTATGCTTTGCCATCCCCTATGGTAACCCCAACTTCAATCGGAAGCTCAACAAACTGCGCAGTCTCCTGCCGGACAACTTCGACGATCCCCTCAATATCTACGAAGTAGAATATCTTCATGTCGCGACTCCGGTCGTTCTTCATTCGGATCGAGACAATCAGGTCGTTGTAACCATCACCGGAATAATCCCCAACATCAAAACCCCAAACATCGAAGGGGGTTGCTGGAAGTCCTTTCTGTATGTCCCCCACCAATTCGGGGGCAAAGAATTGATCGAGTTGCTCAGCCAAATTCTCCCACGTGATTGCCTCCTGCGCCTCTGCACGATTCAAGCTGAAGAGGATCAAGGGAAGAATCAGGAGAAAAGAAGGGAGTAGTCGACCTTGAATGCTCAGTTTGGGTAAATTGTGCGCGGCCATCATTGTGCCCTTTCGTAGTACGTCATGTATCATCATAGTCTGCCAATATAGTGAATCAAAATCCCTCGACCATCGGTCGCCTGTCACACGCTTTTGTTAACCTCCCAACTTGGAGTCTTCTCTCGTTGACCGGAGTGATTCTCGGTCTGGCATATCCCCCCAATATCTTGGGGAGCATCTTCGGCGGAATTGGCTTAGTACCCCTGATTATCGCCCTCGAGCGGACAACAACCTGGAAGCAGACGCTGAGGTGGTCCTACCTCTCCTTTCTAATCTTTTCGGCTATCACCACTTGGTGGGTCGGAAGCTGGCAGGCGAACGCCGATCCATTCTTGATGATTAGCTGCGTTCTCCTGATTTTGGTTCACCCGTTCTTCTTCTGCCTGCCGATGATCCTCTACCGCGCACTCAGGAAAAGAACTTCACTCCCGGTTGCCCTAACATTTTTGATTCTTCTCTGGACAGGTGGCGAATACCTCCACGCTCTCACCGATGCAAGTTACCCCTGGCTGACGTTAGGAAACACGCAGACCTACAACTTCTACTACATCCAGTTTATTGAGTATACCGGCGTTTGGGGACTGAGCTTCCTGATGATGATTCAAAATGGAGTAGTTGCTTGGCTATTCCTCCACTCAACTAACGGGGAGAAGACATCCTCTGCTACGCAAAGGAAAGGAGTCAGAATCGCTTTCGCTCTGCTATCCGCAACGCTGGTTCTTCCATACATTCACGGAGCAATCGTGAGTGGATTTGCCTCACTCCCCGTCAAGGAGCCGGAGATTACTGTCACTATCGTCCAGCCGAACCAGAATCCGTGGGATAAGTGGCGGAAGAACGACCCGATTGACCACATCGAGGATAACGCATCACTCTCGTTCGAATCACTCCGGAGTGAGGTAGGCCGAAAAACAGATATCTTCCTCTGGGCAGAGACTGCTATTCCAAAACCGATCACCCACCCAGACTGGCGGAGGGATCGGGATAAGCTCTATCGCACGCTCGACTCTCTCGGGGTTGTGGTGATGACTGGGTTCCCCGATTACTTAGTTCACGCCAGCAAGGAGGATGCTTCGCCAAGTTCCCGGCGTGACACTCTCTACAACCAAAAGACCGGCAAGACTGAGGTTCGATATTGGGACTTCTATAACTCTGTTGGCGTCTTCGTGCCGGGTAAGGGGTTAGTTGATTCCTACCACAAATCACAACTTGTCCCCTTCGGTGAACGGATTCCTTTCGTCGACCTCGTTCCATTCTTAGTTGACATGTTAAGCTGGGATGTCGGCATCTCAGCCTGGGGAAAGGGGAACGGCCCACACGCCATCGACGTTCCGTGGGGAAACCGAACTGTAAAATCGGCTGGCATGGTCTGCTTCGAGAGCGTTTACCCAAACATGGTGCGCAAGTTTGCCGACGATGGAGCGGAGTTCCTGACCATTGTGACAAACGACGGCTGGTATCTCGGCACGCCGGGGCCACTACAACACGAACGCTTTGCAATACTTCGGGCAATTGAGACGAGAAGGAGCATTGCCCGGGCAGCAAACACTGGCATCAGTTGTTTTGTGACACCCGAAGGAGAAATTTTTGGCGAGACAGAAGAGGGGGAGAGAACCACATCAACAGGATCGATCCCACTTCGTAGCAATAAAACACTCTACGTTCGCTGGGGAGACTGGCTTCCAATTCTCGCGTTGATTGGCGCAGCCGCGTTAGCACTCTATGGAATAGTTCAAACGAAAAAAAGCCGGGAATAACCCGGCTCGCAGTCCTAAACTTTCATGGTTCTCTTTTCCTGAAGATTGTTAACAGAATCTCCAACGAACTTACCCGAAAGACCTGAACAAGTTTTTATTTGTCGACCTTCACTACTTTGACACTCTTAACGCTGATCCCCTCGGAGACCAGAACCCCAATGTAGATGCCGGCTGGCACATAGGCTCCGTAGCTATCTTTTCCATCCCACTCAATGTTCTCATTCTCCACCGCTTGGTGAAGTTCTCCAGTTGCTCCCCCCAGCAGATTCCGAATATGCTGACCACGAATGTTGTAGACATCGATCTTGATCTTCGTCTCGCGAGGGACAGTGAGTTGGAAAAAGACCGACTCTCCCTCCTTAAACGGATTCGGATATGCCTCTTTCCTCTCCTGAGAATCATCGTGCGTATACGTTGTCCTCGGCACGAACCCAAAGAGAAATGCAAGGATGAGTGTTACGGCTGGTAGAGCACTGCTTCGATTTGAATATTTCATAGTTCTTAATGCAGACAAAAAAGTTTGGGGATAGTAGGCTACCCGTCGATTTTTACCACTTTCACACTCTTAACGATAATACTTTCAGAAACGAGAACGCAGACATAAATACCGGCAGGCACTGGAACTCCATACTTATCCTTCCCATCCCACTGAACAGGATGGTTCTCAACAGCTTGGTGAAGTTCTCCTGTCTCGCCACCGAACAGGTTTTGAACGTGCTGCCCACGAATGTTATAGACATCGATCTTGATCTTTGCTTCGCGCGGAACGGTAAGTTCGAAGGTTGTTCCAATCGTGAATGGGTTCGGGTAGACTGCTTTTTTCTTCTCCCCCTCAACGTGCGTACTCGAAGTTCTCGGAACAAATGCGAAGAGCAGGGCAAGGATCAGCATCACGACAGGAAAAGCATGGTTGTGGCCTGAGTGTTTCATAGCGACCTCGACAGTTGGTATTATCCCCTTCAGGATAGATGGTGATTCTGACGAAGTGGCTATCGTCAGGTTCCTACAATGATACACCAAGCGACCCTGAAAAGCAAGCAGTAAACGTTTATTCATTGGGTATCGTGACGACCGGCTGATCTGATGTAACAGATACTTGATTTCGTGCTGGAGTTCAATCAACGATATCTACTCTACCCCCTTGAGCGGCAATCGTTACGTATATTGTTCCGTGAAATTTTCGTGAGATTCAATTCTACTGCCCGCATAGATGCCAGTAATAACACCAGACAGCTTCGAGACAGGTCGCCGCAACGGACAGATTGCCCCCCTCTACTTTCTATTCGGTGAAGAAGAGTTCCTTATTGAAGAAGCACTGCACGCACTCCTCGCGGTTGCGGTGGACGAATCGACCAAGAGTTTTAACTACGACCAGTTTCACGGAACGGAAATCCAACTGAGAGACGTGGTTGAACGGGCGACAGCCTACCCGATGATGGCTGAGCGGCGCGTGGTAGTTCTTCGCGATCTGGATCGGGCGATTGGCTCACGTAAGGGGGATGATGGGTCGGGTTTCCTCGACTATATCGAATCTCCGCTGGAGACGACGACGTTAATTCTAACGGCAACGACCGATGCCTTCCTCGGAAAAGGGAAAGCGAAGCCGAAGAGTCCCTACGATAAGATCATTGAAGGGAGCACTGCTGTTCACTTCAGGAAAGTGTACGACCGCGAACTTCCTTCGTGGGTGAACAGACGGGTTGGAGAGCGGGGAAAGAAAATATCGCCTGAGGCAGTGGAGATGTTTGTCAGCTATGTTGGCGCATCTCTGCGGACTCTCAACAATGAGATTGAGAAGCTCTTCACCTTCGTTGAAGATCGATCGCAAATCTCGTTAGAAGATGTGCAGGGCGTTGTCGGCGCATCGCGAACCTGGAATGTGTTTGAGCTGCAAAAAGCACTCGGTGAGAAGAAGCTGGAACTTGCTGTGGAAATTGCCGAGCGGATGCTCCGCGCAGGAGAACCTCCGCAGTTGATTCTGACAATGTTAACCCGATACTACACAATCTTGTGGAGACTGTTGGAGATTCGTACTCGCTTTAAAGACCCAAAGGTGATTGCACGTGAAGTCGGTATCTCCTCCTTCTTTATTAGTGAATATCTCTCCGCTCTTTCTCGCTACGGTCTCCCCGGCATTCGCGTCGCTTTCGAAGCACTCCTCGAGGCCGACCTTGCGTTGAAGACAAGCCGTATCTCCCACTCCATACTCTTGCAAATGCTCTTGGTCTCTATCGTCCAAGGGGAGAACCTGATGCTAAACCAATCGGAATCGTTCAACCATGCCTGATACATCCGCAAACCGCAAACAGAATTCCGCCTCTCCCCCAACCGAGACATTCGACGACTTGATTGCTATCGTCCGTCGACTTCGGGTTGACTGTCCGTGGGATCGCGAGCAGACCCACGCCTCGATTGCCCCTATGTTGATCGAAGAGGCCTACGAAGTAAAGGAGGCAATTGCAGATGAGAATGACACCGAGTTCCGAAAAGAGCTGGGAGATATTCTCCTCCACGTCGTAATGCAGTCGGTAATGGCCGAGGAACGAAGTGCGTTCAAGTTGGAAGATGTGATTCAGACGATTTCAAAGAAACTTGTCTACCGCCACCCCCACGTCTTCGAAGATAGTGAGGCAATCGACTCAGAGACCGTAACCAGAAATTGGGAGCAGTTGAAGATGTCTGAGGGGCGAACCTCGATCTTCGACGGAATGCCGAAAGCTCTCCCTGCACTGCAACGTTCAGCCCGCGTTCAGGAAAAAGCTGCAAAGGTTGGGTTCGACTGGCCTGATATTACCGGTGTTTGGGAAAAAGTTGTCGAAGAAGTTGGAGAGTTCCGCCACGAAGTGGAGTCAGGAACCGACCGAGAGGGCTTAGAAGAAGAATTTGGTGATCTCCTCTTCTCCCTCGTCAACGTCGCCCGTTTCCTCGACATTCAACCAGAAGAGGCTCTTCAGGGGACGACAAACAAGTTTATCCGTCGATTTCAGTTTGTGGAAGAGAGATTACGCGAGCGTGGAAAGAAATTCGAGGAAGTTGACCTTCAGGAAATGGATCAACTGTGGGAAGAGGCGAAGAGACGCGAGATGGAGAGTTGAAAGTCGGCGAATCGGAAGTTGGAATAGTGATAGCAGCATATCTAAAGGCTGCGTTCAGACCCAAAGAATTCTTCCAGCAAAGAACCATTCCCACCTATACACTCCCACACTCATACACCCTCAAACTCCCACACTCATACACTCCCCGAATATCTTATTCATTCTCCGTTACGCCCTCCCGGTTTGATCCCCCCCTTCTTCTTCGTAGATTCTGTTGATTTGTCCTGATCGTTCGGTTCTCATCGCATATCTACATGATTAACAGTCGTCCAACAGCAAAGCTGGTACTTGAAAATGGCCTGGTCTTCACAGGTCGGGGATTTGGTGCAACTGACCAAGAGGCTCTCGGCGAAGTGGTCTTCAACACGTCGATCACAGGGTATCAGGAGATTTTGACTGACCCAAGCTACTTTGGCCAAATTGTCACGTTCACCTATCCGCATCAGGGAAATGTAGGTGTGAACAACTTCGATGTTGAGTCGAAGGGTGTTCAGGCCGCCGGGATGATCGTGCGAGAACTCTCTCGCATTCGCTCCAACTGGCGAAGCGAGGAAAATCTTGAGGTTTATCTCCGCAAACATGGCGTACTCGGTATCGAAGGAATCGATACGCGCATGTTGGTTCGAACGCTCCGCGAAGAGGGAGCGATGCGGGGAATCATTTCCGCTATCGAGCCGAACGAACAGGTACTGCTCGAGCGGGCGCGGGCAATCCCATCAATGAAGGGAGCGGATCTCACATCGTACGTCACAACAGCTGAGGCATACCAGTGGGAACCGCGTGACAAGAGTGGCTACCTCCTCTCAACCAATTCATTCACCCCTGAACAAGAATTTCATGTAGCGGTTCTCGACTACGGCGTAAAGCATAACATCCTCGAACGTCTCTCCTCCTTCGGCTGCCGTCTGACTGTTCTGCCGGGATTAACTCCTCCAGAAGATATTCTCGACCTGAACCCAGATGGTATCTTCATCTCGAACGGCCCTGGTGATCCAGATGCGGTAACCTACGCTGTTGAGAATCTCAAAGTGCTTCTCGGGAAGAAGCCGATCTTTGGCATTTGTCTCGGACATCAACTTTTGGCTCTGGCACTTGGGGGTGAGACCTACAAACTGAAGTTTGGGCATCGAGGAGCAAACCATCCAGTTCAGCAAGTGGCAACTGGAGCGAACGAAATCACCTCACAAAATCATGGCTTCGCTGTCGATCTCGACTCAATGAAAGACCTTCCAGTAGAGCTAACCCACGTCAACTTAAACGACAATACGGTCGAAGGTTTTCGCCACAAAGACATTCCCCTCTTCTGCGTTCAGTACCACCCAGAGGCAAGCCCTGGCCCGCACGATGCGGACTATTTGTTCCGCCAGTTTATCGAGATGATGGAACAGGAGAGGGGAAACCGACCCCTTACGGTGCGGGAAGAAGAGGGAATTACACTGAAGTAGGATGGCTTGAAATAGCATAAGCCCTCTTCCAACACCAACATTCGACAATTCACTAACTACTAACGATCTACATATCAATGTCTACAGTAATTCTTTCCGCCGCCAGAACGCCAATCGGTTCGTTCGGTGGTGCTTTGTCAACGTTGAAAGCTCCAGAGCTTGGAGCAATTGCAATTAAAGCAGCTTTAGAGAGAGCTAACGTTGAGCCGAACCAAGTTGAAGAAGTGTTGATGGGGAATGTACTGACCGCGGGTGTGGGACAGTCACCGGCACGGCAGGCCGCAATTAAGGCAGGAATTCCAAACAGCGTTCCAACACTGACTGTCGGCAAAGTTTGCGGTTCGGGAATGAAGTCGGTGATGTTGGCCGATCAGATGATCCGCTGCGGCGATATTGCAATTGCTGTTGCCGGTGGACAGGAGTCGATGTCCCAAACCCCATACTTAGTTCCGGGTGCTCGCTTCGGCTATAAGTTCGGGGATGGACAACTGATCGACTCGATGCAGCACGATGGTTTGACCGATGCCTACGATCACGTTGCAATGGGAGTAGCTGCTGACCAGTGTGCTGTCGACTGCAACGTCCCCCGAGATGCTCAGGATACCTTCACTATCGAGAGCTACAAACGAGCACAAAGCTCTGTTGCTGAAGGTCGCTTCGCCGATGAGATTGTCCCTGTGACAATTGCAGGACGCAAAGGAGATACGATTGTCGACACGGACGAAGATCCAGCGAAGACAGTCTTCGACAAAATTCCAACGCTAAAGCCAGTCTTTACGAAAGAAGGGACAGTAACCGCAGCAAACGCCTCGAACATTAACGATGGCGCAGCCGCCTTGGTTTTGGCTGACGAGGCAAAAGCGTCAGAACTTGGGCTGAAGCCAATGGCTCGGATTGTTGCCCAGGCATCCCACGCACAAGCTCCGATGGAGTTCACAACGGCTCCAGTCGACGCAATTAATCGCGTTCTGGAAAAAGCGAAGATGACGATTGACGATATTGACCTGTTCGAGGTAAACGAAGCATTCGCCGTCGTAGCCTTAGCGGCGAAGAACGCGCTGAACATCCCACACGAGAAACTAAACGTCAACGGCGGTGCTGTGGCACTCGGACATCCGATTGGAGCCTCTGGAGCACGCATCCTAACAACACTTCTCTACGCAATGAAGCAGCAGAACGCAAAGTACGGTCTGGCTGCAATCTGCATCGGTGGTGGTGAGGCCACAGCAATCATTGTTGAGAACCTATAAACGTATCGCAACTGTTTTTGAATCTTTCACTTTGAATTTTTCATTTTCTCATGAGTATTAATCACGTAATGATTATCGGAGCGGGGACCATGGGGAATGGTATTGCCCACATCTTCGCACAGAACGGCTATAGAGTCACGATTGTCGACGTTGACGAGGGTCGGATAGAAGCTGGTATCCAGACGATCTCGGCAAATATGGATCGCCAGGTTAACAAGGGGATACTGAAGGCGAAACAGAAAACTGAGGCAATGGGAAGGATCCACAAGTCAACGGATCTGAAATCTTCGGTTCCTGAGTGTGATCTGATTATCGAGGCGGCAACCGAGAACTTCGGCGTGAAGGCTGATCTGTTCCGCACACTCGATGCCTCGGCTAAGAAGAACGCGATTTTAGCGACTAACACAAGTTCAATCTCCATCACGCGCCTCGCCGGAGTTACCGAACGCCCGGACAAAGTGATTGGAATGCACTTCTTCAACCCAGTCCCTGTAATGAAGCTGGTGGAAATTGTCCGTGGTATTGATACGAGCAATAAGACCTATAAGACAATAAAAGAACTTTCCGAGGCTCTCGGCAAAACTCCGGTGGAAGTAAACGACTCCGCAGGGTTCGTTAGCAACCGTGTGCTGATGCCAATGATTAACGAGGCAATCTTCTGTCTGCACGAAGGTGTGGCAACCCCAGAGAATATTGACAGCGTTATGAAGCTCGGCATGGCTCATCCGATGGGACCGTTAGCACTGGCTGACTTTATCGGGCTTGACGTTTGCCTCTTTATCATGGAGGTCTTGCAAAATGACTTAGGTGACGATAAGTACCGCCCTTGCCCACTCCTCCGCCGCATGGTTGATGCTGGGCACTTAGGTCGCAAGACCGGACGTGGCTTTTACGACTACAGCAAGTAAGTGAGAACGTTGGTTGATCTCTGAAAAGCTGTTTCGGAGATACAATGCTGGGTAGCGATGGAGCATAATCGCGCTGAAACCAGACTGTCACTCTGAGCATAGCCGAAGGCGAAGCGAAGAGTCTCGCAGGAAGAGTAGAGAGAACGGTAAGGAAGGGAGAGGCACGGTGGTTCTTTGCCGGTGAGATGCTTCGGAAGACCTCAGCACGACTGTCTGAACTTTCAAGAAGCTCGTCGTACAGATAGATCGTATCGAATTTCAAAACAGCTTCTGAGAGCCACAAAGAACAATCTTTGCACCTCTTTTATTGAGCTGTCAAATCAGATGTGATAGGCACTATCGCTCCCCCCCCGATTACAAGTCGGGGGGGGGAGCGATATCCTCAGTTCCGGCTCCCCTCTCCCACTCTCAGAAGAGTAGGTTGATCGGATAATACTTAGGAGAGGGGTTTGGGGTGAGGGCTACCCGAGAGTTTCCACACACTCGATTACTCTATCAGACTTGAGTGGACTCCTCTATAAAGAAACCCAAGATCCATTTACTCCTTTCCCCATTGCGTGACATTCTAACCTGACGACCAAGAGACTAATGAACAAGCTAACAGCCACAGACTTCCTCCAACGAGCACAGAAGTACCACAGCCGTCTGATTGAAATCCGCAGAACAATCCACGCAAACCCTGAGCTTGCCTACGAAGAACATGAAACTTCGGCTCTGGCACGAGGGGTGTTGGATGAACTTGGCGTTGAGACAAAATCAATAGCTAAAACTGGAGTGCTCGGAAAATTGGTAGGAGGTACTGATGGTGGCTGTGTTGCACTGCGAGCCGATATGGACGCACTTCCAATTCACGAGGAGACAGGTCTCCCCTTCGCCTCGCAGAAACCGGGAGTAATGCACGCCTGCGGACACGATGCCCACACAGCGATGGCTCTCGGGGCGGCAATGATCCTCTCAGAGATTCGCGAGTCGATTCCCGGAACAGTAAAGTTCTTCATGCAGCCAAGCGAGGAACTTTTACCGGGTGGCGCACCAGCTATGATTGCCGAGGGAGCACTGGAATCCCCACCTGTCGAGGCAATTTTCGGACAGCACGTTCTGCCGTTGCGTGAGGCTGGCCAACTGGGCTTCTTCTCCGGCACGATGATGGCTTCCGCCGACGAACTCTACATTACGATTACGGGGAAGAGTGGACACGCAGCTATCCCGCACACTGCGCTTGATCCGATTGTGACCGCAGCCGAGATAGTTGTTGGCCTACAGAAAATCGTTAGCCGCAACTTAGACCCATTCGATAGAGGAGTTGTCTCCATCACAATGATTGAGGGAGGGCACACAACAAATGTGATTCCAGACGACGTGAAGATGAAGGGGACGATGCGAGCAATGAACGAAGAGTGGAGAGAATATGCCCACAGACGGATTGAGGAAATCGTCGATGGAGTTTGCAAAGCCAATGGTGCAGAGTATGAGTTAGAGATTCGCAAAGGATATCCAGCACTCTCGAATCATCCGGCTTCAACGGAGTTTGCGTGGAGCGGAGCACGCGAGTTGATTGGCAGCAATCAGGTGTTCCAAGCAGAGCCGATGATGGGAGCAGAAGACTTTGCCTACTACCTGCAAAAAGTGCCGGGAACATTCTGGTGGATTGGGGCTGGCACACCTGAGCAAGGTTGTGTTGCCGGACTCCACAACTCCCGCTTCACAATCGACGAGAACATCCTACCTGTTGGAGCAGCAATGCTCGCCTGGACAGCCTATCGATATCTGGATATCTGGTTGAGAGGTACAGACAAGAAATAGAAATTGAGGAATTTGGATTAAGAATTTTAGGGACAAACGTTCTACTATCGCCAACAAAAAAGGCCGGCACAAACGTGCCGGCCTTTTCTTGATTGATACTTTTTTCTTCTACAACTCGGCCACCGGTTCCAGTTCTTGCACCTGTTGCAGCTTTCCGCTGACATATTGATGAAGTTCTCGAAGCATTCCTCTCTCCTTTCTATCATGCTCTTTCATCAGTTCAACTGCGATATAATCTCGCATTGCTCTGACTACATCCAGATAGACTCCCCCCCTCTCGATCTGCGAGTCAACAAACCCTTCAACGCAAAGAAGTTTGTTCTGCTGGATACAGAGATTGAGCACACTCTCCCCCTTTGTAATCAGTCGATCTCGCTCGGCAATGTCTTCGCGGTTGCCGTTTGATCCCTTTGGTAGAATACTCTCCCCGTTCATTTCCATTATGTTTTCACTCATGAATTCCGCTCTGGCTTTGAAGATAGTTCTACGTGCTTTCGCGGAGTGAGGCAGCCACAAAGAAGTGTTCTTCGTGAGCCGGCTCACAGAATAGCGAATCTGCGGGAAGGATGCAAGTCAGGCAAAGATTGTGCCGAAATTCAACCTGCAAATTTCCCCTAACGCAACAATCTCCCCACAATCAAAATGATTGCGGAGAGATTGTACATACCTTGCAAAAGTATTCTTCGAGAGATTTACTGCATCTCACGTGAGATACGATGCTGACGACGTTCTGCCTTCTGTTGAGCCATGCGCTTGAGCACGGATGGCTTCGTAAATGCAGTACGACGACGGTACTCTTTCAGGACACCTGCCCGTTCATACTTCTTTTTGAACCGACGTAGCGCTCTGTCAATTGACTCGTTATCCTGTACAGTTACACCAATCACAGTTTATTCACCCCCTTTCGTGTCGCTAAATTAATTGTTCTTTTTTTATGTTTTTTGCTTCTGATTTCTCAACCTTACCCAATATTCTCAATCAATCGCTTCTCTCCAACTTTGTTGAAGGTGACAACGATTGCCTGACTTCCATTCGAGGTTAACTCTTTCGAGATTACTGTCCCCACATCATCCCACCCCTTGTGATAGATCGCATCTCCAATTGCATAGTTCTCTTTTGGCGAGTAATCGATGCAGTCCTCCACGGCAACATTTGTCTCCTTCGGCGGATTTTGCTCACTCTCGATTACTTCCATATCGAGCATCATTGTGTGATGACACTTCGTACACTTTGCCCATCTTTTCTCTTCTTCCAGATTGGAAACCTCTGCCAACAACTCGAACTTCGTTGGCATCACACAGGTTTCACACATATTCTGGAGCGTGATATACTTCGATCTCTTGCGTCGTCGCGCCATAGTACTACCAAAACTGTTGATCGGATCAAAATTGTATGTTCGCAATGAGCGAGCATTAAAGTTACGGTGAATTGCCTCGGTGAACAAGGATGTTGAGGCTGAAGTGAGAGTATGTAGCGAAGAACAGACGTATAAATTCCACGAAATATGGCAATTACAGACTTTCGACACAGGGTGAAACATCCTCTCCCCTCTTCCGAACAACCCCGCCCATGAAAAGAGAGCTACGCGGAGAGCACGAAACGATATGGGGATTACCAGATCTCCAGACAACAATTATCCTTGCTGTCACCACATTTGGGTGGGTAGTGCTCGGGTTTTTCGACTGGTTGTTCGGGTTTGGAACAGGAGCAGATGAGCATGGGTGGTTCCGAACACTTCTTCCCCTGCTGTTGCTGCTCCCGATTTTCTTCCGTTGGTTTCGCCCTACGCGAAAACCGGTAGACCACCAAGATGCCTATCGGCTCCACGGAAGCACGATTCTAACAGCACTTGCGATCCTCGGGATTCTGGTCCTCTTCTCACTCTTTCCCATATCGTTTAACTCCTCAGGTGGCCCCGAAGAGTTCAGTACATTTATTATCGGTCGGCTAATCGGTTTGATACTTCTCTGCAGCGTTGCTCTGCTCACAGAGAATCTCTTGCTGTTGCTGAGCTATGGCAATCGGGTCTCCCCTTCCATTGTCGACGCGCTTCGATATGGACTGGTCTTCACTATTATCTCGGCAGCCTTAATTCCGGGAGCAGAAGCAAGGGAGATTGTGAGTTCAATCTTGGCCAGCATTGTTGGCTTGGGTCTCTTCTTGCTCAGCCTCCGCTCAGGGTGGGTGGTCCACATCTGGCGCGACCAGAAATACCGGATGTTAGGACTCTCCTTTCTCGGAATTCTTGCCGGTGCTGGCTTAAGTACCCTGATTGCTGTCACACCGGTTGCACAACTTCTGGACACAACGTCCCGCTCTATCACAATGTTAGGGCATCTCTTCGCCTCCATCATCATCATTACGCAGTTCGGTCTCTTCATTCGCATTTTTCTTACTCTCCCTACAGCCGGAGCAATGGATCGGCGGAATATCGAGGTCTCCTCTCTCTCGAACTTCGGTCGGTTGATGGTCGATTCGTTCGATATGAACGATCTGATGAAGGTTTCGGTCTCCATTGCCTGCGACGTTACCTCTGCCAGAAGTGCTTGGATCGAGCTGATAGATAATGATACTCGTGAGATCATTACCGGTGGAAAGGTTCCCCTCAACTTTGAGGAGATCGACAAGCTGCTTAACCTGAATATCGACGGACAGCAGCGTCCGCTCGGCAAAATCACAAAGCCGGGAGAGGGAGTTCGGATTTTTAATTTTACCTTCGATAACTCATCGAACACGAATTCGGGAAGTGGAGCAGAGCTGAGAAAGAGGCTCTCATCCGGCTCGCTCGCCGTTGTCCCACTTAGGAACAATACTGGCGAAGGGGGCATCCTCTACGTTGTGAAGGGACAAAAGAATGGGTTTGATCGAGATGATACCGCTATACTCGAAACGGTAGCAACGCAGATTGCCTTGGCGATGGAACATGCGGCACTCATCCGCAAGTCTATCGAACGTGAACGGCTTCGGAACGAAATGCTGATCGCCCGCGAAGCACAGCAACGCCTTCTGCCGCAAGCAATGCCGGAAAGTCATGCCTACGAACTCTACGCTGAATCGGAACCGGCAAGCATGGTTGGTGGCGATTACTTCGACTCGGTGATTTTCCGGGATGGAACCAAAGGGGCACTCATTGCCGACGTTTCAGGCAAGGGAGCCGGAGCAGCTCTCTATATGGGGATGGTGAAAGGGGTTGTCCGGGCACTCTCCGGCATCTGTGCCGACCCGGCTGAGCTTCTAACCAAAGCTAATAGTGCTCTCTATAGAAACATTGACCCCCGCTTCTTCGTAACGATGACCTGTTTGCGCCTTCGCGAAGAAGAGCAGATTGTTCAGATTGCTCGTGCAGGACATTGCCCAACGCTGATTTTACGCAATAGTGGAGAGGCAGTCTACCATACGCCACAAGGGATTGGGCTTGCATTAACCTCAACGAAGCAATTTCAACGGGCACTGCGTCAGGAAGATATTAGTTGTTCAAGTGGAGATATGATCCTTCTCTTCAGTGATGGACTTGCCGAAGCACAGCGAATAGATGGCGAAGAAATTGGCTATGAAAAGTTCAGAAGAATGGTTCAAGAGGTTGGAATCAACGCCTCGAAGGGGACTCTCCGTGAATTCCGTGATGCTATCTTTGCAGGAATCTCTACTTTTACTGAAAATGCGCCGCCAGTTGACGACAGTACAGTTGTGATTTTACGGTGGCGATAGGGAATCTCTTCACCTAAAAGAGATGGTTGAACTGAGACATTACACGATAGATCGATAGATATTCATGAAAGATTTCTTCATTTCTACACGGGAAGAATCTCCCGCATGGGTTGTAGAACTGGGAGGGTACTTAGATGCCCACACAGCACCACAACTTGAGCAGACATTCCAAGATATGCTGGAGCGAGAACGATATAGAATCGTTGTAGACTTCAATCAGCTTGACTATATCTCCAGTGCTGGCCTCGGAGTTTTTATGGCCTTCATTGAAGATGTCCGCGAGAATCAGGGAGATATTAAACTTGCTGGCATGACACCCAAAGTATTCAACGTATTCGATCTCCTCGGCTTTCCGATGCTCTACGAGATCTACGATCACCGGGCGGAAGCACTAAATAAATTCACCGAGAAGGTAGAGGATAGCACCGCAGATTCATGAAGAAGAATCCCGCAAATACCACTCTCCGATACAGCCACACGGTTCCAGCACGAACCGAAGAGTTGCGCGTAGTTCGCGAGGCCGTAGAACGGGAGGCAGTTCGATTCGGGTTCGACCCTGAAACCGCTTTTCGCATTGCACTTGCTGTTGACGAAGCGTGTGCAAACATTATCGAGCACGCCTACCGTGATAGAATGGATTCGAATTTTTCTGTGGAAATCGCCACAGACTCCAACCAGTTCGTGATAACGCTCTACGATTCTGGAACGCAGTTCCAGCCGGGACGCCTACCTCGCCTCGACATCAGGCAGCGTGCCCGCGACCACCGTCAGGGAGGACTCGGCCTGCACATTATCAACATTGTGATGGATGCTGTGGACTATGGCACAACATCGAACAGCAGAAATTGCCTTCGTCTGGTAAAGTATCTGAACGGAACCCACTAATCGATTTGCTCTCTCTCCGTTACGTTCTCCCGTACCTTTCCCTTTTCCTCTCTCCCGCTGAACCCGTAACTTTGTTCCCGCACAGTCGTTGATCCGACCACATTGCATTCAAATTTTTAGCTAACCAGCATATTCCTTCAATAGGAGGCACAGTGAAATCAACTCAGATAAAAGTTCTCGGGATAATCTTGATTGCCATTCTGTTCTGGACGCAGGGGGCATCTGCTCAGGAAAATGGACCACCAATGCGTTTTGGCATTCTTGGAGGAGTAAACTACAATCGGGCAAGCCTCGACACATTAGGCATTCTCGGTTTCACACAAGGTGTGGCGTTGTTGCCAACCGGGGTAGATCAAGGTTCTGGCTTTGCTCCGTACGGAGGGTTCTCCTTCGAATATATTCCCGGCACGTTCGGCTTTCAGATTCGGGGAACTTATGATGACAGAAGTGCTTCCTTCGGCGACAGCAATGCTGTAGATGCTACCCTCCGCTATATCTCGCTGGAACCGGCACTTCGCGTCAACCTCGGGTCACCAAACTTTCACCTGCTGGTTGGCCCCTCACTGAACCTCTCAATATCTAACGACTTGACATCCGATACTTCTCTTCTCGGCACTCCAATTCAATCGCAAGTCGACACTATCTCCAATTCCGCGTTTGGTCTCTGGGGAGGATTAGGCTACGACATTATGCTCTCGGAAAACCGGGATAAGGGTACAGCTTGGTACTTAACACCTTTTGTCTCGGCTCATTGGATGCCATCTCAAATCAGCAACGACCTTCAGGATTGGAGCACATTGACTCCTCGTGCAGGTTTACAGTTGAAGTATGGCTTTGGTGGAAAGAAGAAGGAAGAGCCGGTCGATAGTCCGCCCCAGTCAGAAGGACTTGACCTTGCAATCAGAACTCCCCTCGGTGGTGTAAGCGACCAACGGAGAGTTGAAGAGTTCTTCCCACTTCTGAACTATATGTTCTTCGAGAATGGGAAGGCAGCAATTCCTGAGAAGTATGAAGAGTTAACGAAGAGTGCCGCTGCAAACTTCAGCGAAGAAGATATGTTGAACGCAAGCTCCCCTACTACCGGACCAACAACAGAAGGGAGCCGGTCAGCACGGCAGCTTGACGTGTACTACAACATGGTAAATATCATTGGTGCACGGATGCGCGAAAATCCGTCAACCTCGATCTCCGTTGTAGGTGCGTCACCCAATGTAGAACAAGCGAAGCAGATGGCGGAGAACGTTAAGGGTTACCTGGTGAACTCATTCGGAATTGATCCGAGCCGGATTCAAACGAAAGGCCAGAACAGACCGCCACATGAATCGGGCACACGCTCAACTCCTGCTGAGGATAAGAGCATGGTTGCCGATGAAAATATTCGGGTTGAAATTTTAACTGAAGATGGAGAGTTGTTGAAACCGGTGAGAATCAACGCAAAGCAAGAAGAGCCAATCGAGAATGATCTTGTCTTCGAGTTGAACCTGACATCGGCCACTTCAATCAAGAGTTGGGATCTTACTGTTACCGGCAACGACAACAACTATTCCCAAGTCTACGGGCCATTCTACGGACGGGTAGCCCGCGTGAATGCCACGCCAATCTTGGCTGACGCCAACGCAGGGAACTACACCGCAACAGTATCTGCAACAACATACGACGACGCAACACTGACCCACAGCAAGGAGTTTGATCTCTTCAAGAAGAAAGTGCCATCCTCGACAGGAACACGGTTCTCGATTCTCTTTGAGTATGACGACTCGAAGTCGGTGAAGACCTACGAGAGCTTCCTTCGACAGGATGTTGCCCCCCGCATTCCAAATGGTGCAACTGTGTTTATTCACGGCCACACTGACGTAACCGGTAAGGATGACTACAACGCAGAGCTTTCCGCAAAGCGTGCAGTGGATGCACAGAAGATTCTACAAGATGAGCTGAAGAAGCTGGGACGCAAAGTAACGTTCGATGCCTATGGCTTCGGTGAAACACCATTCCGCGCACCGTTTGGGAACGAGGATCCGGAAGAGCGCTACTATAATCGCACGGTGATGATCGAGATCATTCCTGAAGCATAACTCTCCGCAGAGCGGAGTGATTTCTTATCGCCTCTACACACAATAGAGCAGGCTCTGAACTTACGTTCAGAGCCTGCTTTTTTATCCCCTTGACTTCTTACAAATATGGTACGGTAGATACCTTAAAATCTAAACCCTAAACCTCCACCCAGAAAGAGGTGGGTTAGCTCCAGATCGCTCTCTCTGATAGCTCCTGAAGAGAAGACAGGATTCAACGGAAGGGAATATCCCCCCTCAAGCATTAACTCCAGATGTTGGTCTACTCCGATTCTCACTCCAACGCTCCCCTTTAACGCAACGCTTGTTCGGAATGGATCGTTGTTGACGAAACTCCCCGTTGCCTCCTCTCTCTCTAAGGAAGCCGTGTCTACTACTGAACTTCCAGTAACCCTGTTAGCCAACGGTCCGAATCCGAAATCAAACAGACCACTGAGAAAAATTGCCCTCAACGTGGCTGGATAGGTAGTCTCTCCATACCAGAGATTTACTTCTCCCCCAATACCAAACTGGAAAGTCTGTACTTCCATGCGCGTTGGCAGCAGCGTAGAATCCCCCTTGTACTTGACTTCATACTTTTGCGACGAAAGTTCGACAAGCAACCCTGCTCGTCTCCCAAAAGGAAAGAACCCGTCGACACCGAGCCGATATCCACTCCCAGTTTCGGCATACTCTGCTGGAATTTCGCCTGTCCCAGCAACTGTCTCTCCAATTAGCAGGCTTGGAAATTTTCCTTTCGGATAGGTGTAGACGCCCCCCCCTTTTAAGGAAATCACTGGGTTATCGGCAACATAGTAGAGTGGAACGGGTTCGTCTCCTCCCTCAACCCTTTGAGCAAAAACCTCGGAGACTGAAACCGTGATGGCGAGAAAGATAGTTCCGAATAACAGAGCTATATGTTCTCTACGAAGAAGAATACGTGGTTGGAAGTAGTGCTTCATAATCTGTTTCTCCCAGTAGATCACTGTACAATGATGGCATTCGTTATCCCACTTCCCTGATATTCAAAATCGTCGCTAAGGTCAAGCTCTGGCTTTCCGCTGAAGAGGGTGTCGTCTCGTGAGAACTCGTAGATGCGAGGACGATCAAGGTTGTCGAGGTAGACGTTGGAGCTTGAGTTCCAGTAGTAGTAGGGGGCGTGATCGATAGAAGTTGATTCGGAGGGGTCAAAGACTTTGTTGACGAGAAATTCATCCTGCTCGCGGTAGTTGATGTAGAAGAGGCGAACGCGGTCGAACGTAAGGTTGGCAATACGAGGTGTAAAGAGCGTACGATCTGCCGATGTATTTGAGATTGTGTGTTCGGCGTTGATTTCGTACTGCACGCCGAGGTCGACATATGGCTCCACCCCAGTTATTCGTCCCAATCCATCCCGCGGTGCAAGTATTCGCCACGCATGGTGGATAAACCCCTTTCGGTTGATCGCATACTTCCGCTTAGTTCGGGCAGACAAGGTGTCGAGAACAACGTTGTCCCGGTAGAGGATGATTGGCGTGAGCAATTGGTTCTCGAACGTTACCGACTCCAACTCTTGGTCGAAGGCGACCGGAATTGGCGACTCTTGAACGCAAGAGATGTTCACCAGAAGGAGAATAATGGGAATCAGGTTGTAGAAGAGTCGATAGTTCATCACTTTCACACTCGAATTTTAGTTGCAGACTCCCTCGCCCGAACCGGTGTTAGATCACCGCAGCAATTGCCTCGATCTCCACTAACGCTCCCTTCGGTAAACCAGCAGCCTCCACCGTTGAACGGGCAGGCCTTGAATCTCCGAAAAATTCGGCGTAGACTTCATTGACTTGCGCAAAGTCATTCATGTCTGCCAGAAAAATTGTCGTCTTGATTACACTCTCAAAACTGGCTCCCCCGGCGGAGAGGACGGCACTCAGATTCTGAAGTGCCATTCTGGTTTGATCGACTACAGTTTCGGAAAGATTTCCTTCACGGTCAAGACCAATCTGCCCAGCCGTGAAGATCAAGTTGCCGAATTGCTTAGCCTGTGAGTATGGGCCGATTGGCTCGGGTGCGTCGGGTGTGTAAACTGTGTCGATAGTGGTAGGCTGCATACTTCTTCGCTGTATTTAGATAAGATCAAGTTCTTTCTGATGTTCTCTTGGAGTATATCAAAACAGTGTCACAGTGGTTCTGAACAGAAACTCCTCTTGTCACTCTGAACGCCGCAAAGCGGAGTGAAGAGTCTCGCGTGAACTGTTTGCAATACGGTTACGCTCACCATAGCCAGCCAGATGCTTCGGATGACCTCAGCATGACAGAGTATGTAGGTTCTATCCTTCGCCTCTTCCCGCAACCGGCAAGTCTGTCCTCAACAATCTCTACTCTTTCTCTTCTCTCGGGACAAGTTCCATTCGTTCGCCATTGCTTAGAACCGGAACGGGACGGAATCGAGCCTCCACAATGCGTTCCTCAACCATACCAAGGCTGAGTTTACTCTCTTCGCGACGCTCCCCTTCAGAGAGCACCTGGAGTTCCCCACCAGAAGTGATTGTAGAAGGTCTCTCCACTGGCAAAAGATCAGCCGGCCTCAGCGTCGAGTCGATTGTATCTGCACCGTAGCTGAGGGCTACGTAGGAAAGCTCAGGATCGCTCATTCCGGGGGGAGCAACAATGTGGGGGATATTATCCAGAAAGAGGCGTGAGATAGTGACGACCTTCAGAAATGTTGAAGCAGAGGGAGTTGCCTGATAGCGCGCATCAGGATCGGAGTCGTACCAAGCCATTGGAGTAAACGTTCGGAACCCTTCCGTTTTATCTTGAAGGGAACGAAGCGTGTCGAGGTGGGAGACATAGAGGTCAGGATTCCACGGCGTGTGGAAGGTCATTCCCCCATCTGTTTTCAACCCAATCTCGTGCGCTTCGCTGTGAACAGCTAACCAACGCTCGCCACTAATCTCACTGACTTGGTGCTTCGCTCTCCACTCTTCATCGAAGAGGAATGCATCTTCAGGAGAAAGAATTACTGGCAGATGATCTGTAAGCTCTTTCAGTAAAGAGGAGACGGTTATCCCAGAATCTTTAACAGCCTTTGTGAGGAAGGTTGCCGAAACCGAAAGTGTAATTGGGAGAGAAGATGCCGCAAACAGCCTAAACCGTTCGCGCCAGCTATCGAGTACCTCCCCTTCACGCCACACTACCTTGACTAAAAACTCTACGGCTCCCTCCGGAGCAAGGGTTTCAACCTCAGAGAGAAATAGCTCTGGATGTTCGCCACGATACTCCACCCTCTCCGCTGCCCGAAAGTGTGCATCCCGACCATACTTTCTCTCCCGCACAATACGCCCAAGCTGAGAGAAATCGTTGAGGTTGTTGAGATCGAAAAGGCGACGACAATCTTTCGCAGAGATTCGCTCTCCACGCTCAACAAGACCTCGTACTCTGTGTAGTAATTTATCCACGAAAACAAAGTCAATTCAAAATTAAAAATGCAAACTTAAAAAGTACAGAGAAGAAGCCAATCAACGTTCAAACAGAAAAGGAAGAGATTTCAAGTACAGGAACGAGGCCATCGTCGCTCGTCCATTTTGAATTCCCCTGCTCCCCACTTTGAATTTTTCATTTTGAATTTTGAATTCCCTCTTCTCCCCATTTCTTGCTCAGGCGAATATCGAGTCGAAGCTGGTTCACAATTTTCTGAAGAACGAAGTTGATCAGATCGTCGAACGTTTTCTCTCCTCCATAGAAGCCCGGCGTTGCTGGGATAACAACCACTCCCAGCTCAGCAAGTGTCGTAAGGTTCCTGAGGTGAATAGCCGAGAGGGGTGTTTCGCGTGGGAGGATAATCAAGTCTTTCCGTTCCTTTAACGTTACACCGGCTGCGTGGTGCATCAGGTTCTGATCGATACCGTGAGCGATGGCTGCAACTGTGCTCATCGAGCAGGGAACGATCACCATCTGTTCGGCACAGTTCGAACCACTGGCGAATGGAGCAGTATAGTTTTTGGGTTCCCAGACGATAATGCGTTCTCCTTCCTCTTCGGTAAGACCGGGAAGTTGCCAGCTTCCAGATTTGGGTGCTCCCATATCCAACTCCTGCCGAAGAACAAGCCGAGCAGAGGAAGAAAGAACAACGTCAACACGGTTGTAGAATCGGGGAAGGATCTGTAGAAGCCGAATGGCATAGATCGAACCACTACTACCGGAGATTCCGACTGTAATCGACCGCCGTAATTCTGGTTGATTACGATTGCTACTCATCCTACCTTCCCCACATAAATCCAGGCAACACCTCCGAGCAGAGAGTGAGCAACAATATCTGTAAATCCGACTTCGCGCATCAGGGCAACAAACTTTTCTCCACTTGGAAATCGTGCTGAAGTCTCATCCAAATAACTGTAGGCTTCCTCGTTTCCGCTGATAAGTCCGCCGAGGAAAGGGAGTAATGTTCGAGAGTAAAATCGATAGAACGCCCCCCACATACCAGATGGCTGGCCAAATTCCAGCACAGCAACGTGCCCCCCCGGCTTCACCGTCCGCATCATCTCCTTAAGTCCAGCAGCCGGGTTGTCGACATTTCTAATGCCAAAGGAGATCGAGGCAATGTCGAACGTGTTACTCGCAAAGCGGAGATCGAGTGCATCCCCCGACTCAAAGCGAAGGTTCGGCAGCAGGTTCTTCGCCCGGCTCCGAGCGCGGGCAATCATTGCTGGCGAGAAGTCGACACCAACCACCTCCCCCCCCTTACCAACCTTCTTGGCAAAGATCGTCGCAATGTCGCCCGTACCGGTTGCAACATCCAGCACCCGGTCACCACTCTTCGGCCCTGCCAGCTTGACAAACTTCTTCTTCCAGAGACGGTGCATCCCCAAAGAGAGGACATCGTTCCCGAGATCGTAGCTCTCGGAGATGTCACTAAACATCAATCGAACTTGTTCAGACAAAAGAAATCAATTCAAAATTAAAAATGCAAAATTCAAAATGGAGAGGAGGGGAAATGCAAAATTCTAAATGCAAAATTCAAAAACAAAGAATGCAGAGCAGATCACTGCAATTATCTCTCCCTTTTTTGAATTTTTACTTTTGAATTCCAACTGGGAGTCAATTCAAAATTTTAAATGCAAAATTCGGGTAAGAAGAGCAGACCACTGTAATTATCTCTCCGCTCCCTTTTTGAATTTTTACTTTTGAATTTTGAATTCCAACTCCGCTTCTCCAGACTCAATCGTCCCAATCTTCCCTCCACCTGCTTTCACGGCATCGGCTTCACCCAGACTCCGCTCCCGTACTTTCACGCCATTCCCTTTAAGAATATCTGGCAGACCATATTCCGTCCACCGCCGGTTTACCAAGTCGACAACGTCGCTACGCATTTCAAGTTCTTTCGGCCACCGGCGGGGGAAGCCTTCGCTCTCCCACTTCCGAGTCGCGTCGATCCCGATCTTTCCTCCATGTCCTGACATGTCGGAAGCGTGATCGAGCACATCAATCGGTCCGTGAACGATCTGGATGTCGCGCTCTGGGTCGACGTTCGCACCAACGTAGAACATCACCTCGTCAGTATTCTGCACGTCAACGTCAGCGTCGACAACAACAATCCACTTTGTCAGAGACATCTGGCCCAGTCCCCAGAGAGCATACATTACTTTGCGAGCGTGGTGGGGATATTCTTTCCTAATCGAGACGAAGCAGAAGTTGTGAAAGACTCCGAAGATTGGAAGGTTCATATCCACAATCTCTGGCACAGTCTTCTTCAAAATATTCAGGAAGATGCGCTCGGTTGCCTTCCCCAAGAAATAATCCTCCTTCGGTGGAAGTCCCACTACTGTCGTCCAGTAGACCGGATTTTTCCGCATCGTCACAGTTGTGATATGGAAGGCAGGGTATTCATCTTTCAGTGTGTAGAAGCCGGTATGATCTCCGAAAGGACCTTCAACCCTGGGGTCTTCGATGTCGATATATCCTTCAAGAATAATATCCGCTTCGGCAGGAACTCGGAGGTCACTCTCGATTGCCCTCACAAGCTCCACAGGCTCTTCTCGGAGGAAGCCAGCTAAAATCCACTCGTCAAGTTCTGGCGGCATCGGGGCAGTGGCGGCATACGTTGCAACCGACGAACCACCAATTGCAACGGCGCAGGGAACTTTCGTAACTCCTCGCTCGGCATACATGCGGAGGTGGCGGGCAGTATCGTGGTGAGCTTGCGAGTGGAGGATACAGGTACGTTCATCCACAACTTGAATCCGGTACATCCCAAGATTTTGCGCTCCTGTTTCAGGATTCTTCGTAATCACCTGCGGCAGCGTGATATAGCGTCCTCCATCTTCAGGCCAACACTTAATAATCGGCAGAGCGAAGAGGTCGATCTCCTCCCCCTGAAACATCATCTCTTGGCATGAGCCACGCTTTACTGTGCGTGGTGGGAACTTCCGAACCTGCGCAAGTTCTGGGAGAGCTTTCAGTGCATCTTTCAGCGAGTTGGGTGGTTTGATCTCGATCAGCGAGGTAATCCGATCCGAAATTTCATCTAACGACTCCACGCCGAGTGCCATTGCCATACGCTTATTGGAGCCGTAAGCGTTAATCAACAGAGGAATCCGTGAGCCGCGCACTCGCTCGAAGAGGAGGGCTGGCCCATACTCCCGCATCACACGACTCGCGATTTCTGAGACTTCAAGATCGGGATCGACTTCAGTCTCAATCCGAATCAATTCTCCCACCCCTTCAAGTGCTCGAATAAAATCCCACGTTGAGTTGTAGCCTCGCATTTCCTTGGTTTCCAGTTGAATTGGTTAAGACTGAGCAGCTCACTGCTATCAGTGAGCTATAACTCAGTGGCATGGTAAAGCTGCAATCTATCTCTTTGCATTGGGTAGGAGCGTAACAGTTCACGATACAGGAGGGGAAAATTCGGCTGGGGTAACGTATATTTTCGCCATGGAAGCGAACAGAGGAACATCGGATGTGGAGAGGTCGGGTGAAGGGATCTCAGAGATCAGAAAAGAGGATGAACAGCTATCGCAAGTGAAGCGGCTATTGAAGCGTTTCGGCGTAGCCGGATTTCTCTTCTTTCTGATAAAAGGTGTTGTACTCTACATTCTCATTCCACTTGGGTTATTCAAGTGGTTCGGAGGATGCTAATATAGTGTAAGAGTCGAGGAGTGTGAGGGTCGAGGAGTATGGGAGTCGAGGAGTATGGGAGTCGAGGAGTATGGGAGTCGAGGAGTATGGGAGTCGAGGAGTGTGAGGGTCGAGGAGTATGGGAGTCGAGGAGTATGGGAGTCGAGGAGTATGATATTATGCAGGGGACAAAATCTTTGTCCCTCTTGTCACGAGGTTCTGCCGAAGCGACGATCAAGCTCTTTCAGGTCAATCCGAATCACCACCGGGCGTCCGTGAGGGCAGACGTAGGGCATTGTTGTTGAGAAGAGTTGTTCAATCAGACTGAGCATCTCCGGCTCGGAGAGTGGATCCCCTGCTTTGATTGAAGCACGGCAGGCAAACGAGGCTGCCAACATATCTCGCTGATCGGTCTTCCCCATCTCCTGATACTCTCGATATTGGTCGATCAGCTCCCGTAAAATGCTCGCCTCCTGTCCGTGCCGCACGTCGATTGGCACTCCCTGCACTTCCACAACTTCACCACGCTCAAGCGAAATCTCGAAGCCGAGAGCCGAGAGGTCGCTCCGAAGTTCACGGATCATGGCATACTCGCCGGGTGGAACTTTAATCTCCAGCGGAAAGAGTAACTGCTGCGACATCGGCATCGAGGTCTCCATGCTACGCAACGCCTGTTCGTAGAGAATCCGCTCGTGGGCAACATGTTGATCCACAATCATGATGCCACTCCGAATCTGCGTGATAATATACTTGTTGTGAACCTGCCACATCCCGACACGCTCGCTGTCTTCACCTGCATCGGAACGGACTTGTTGCGGAATTGAGGAAGAACTTCCTTCCTCCGGTATTGCTGACAGCTCATCCCCTCCTCCACTTTCAGCCCCTGCACCAGTCCCCTCGTTCCCAACCGCAGCCTCCTCTCCTCCCCCCTTATACGGATCAATAAAGAGGGAACGGAAGAGGTCGCCCGACCCTGCAACTGACGACTCTTTTTCGTAGCGTGAAGGTGGGGGCAGATCATCGTTGTCGTTTCGAGAGCTATTCCCGCTCCCCACTCCCCGGTTCCCACTCCCCGATCCCCCACTACCCTCTCCCCCCTCTGTGGGAAAACGCTCCGCCTTGTCGAAGTTCGGAAGAGCATAGCGGAGAGCCGCGAGAACTCCCTCACCAGTTTCACTCTCCGGCAATCTCATTGCTGGGGTCAGATTATGTTCTTTTAGCGTCTTGCGAGTAGCCTCTTGCAGAATAGCGTAGATCAACTGCTCGTCGTCGAACTTTACTTCGCTTTTTGCTGGATGTACATTCACATCCACTCGCTCAGGATCAATTTCAATGAAGAGCACATAGGGAGGATAACTCTGTTTGTCGAGAAGATGTTCGTAGCCGGTAAAGACAGCGTGAGAGAGAAGTTTGCTGTAGATCACTCGACCATTCATGAAAAGATATTGGTCAACCTTCGACTTCCGAGCGAAGTTCGGTCTGCCAACATAACCGTTGACAACAACTCCCTCTCCCTCAGCCTTGAATGGGAGAAGTCCGTTCAACATTTCATCGTTGTAGACTGCGCGAACTCGTTCTTCGAGCGTTCCTGGCTTCACGTTCATCACAAGCGTATCGTTATCGCTAAAGGTGAAGGCAACGGCTGGATAGCTGAGGGCAAAGGCCTGCATTACTTCGGCAATATGCTTGAACTCGGTAGCATTACTCTTCAGAAACTTGCGCCGCGCCGGGACGGAGAAGAAGAGATTCTTCACAGCAATCGATGACCCCTTTTCGCAGGCGGTCTTCCCAACTTCAATCACCTCACCATTCTCCACTCGAATGAGTGTGCCAAGTTCATCCTCCTCTCGCCGCGTCTTTAACTCCACCTGGGCCACCGAAGAGATTGCGGCGAGAGCTTCCCCACGAAATCCGAGTGTCAGGATACGATCCAGATCACCCTGTGAGGTAATCTTGCTGGTAGCGTGCCGTTCAAAGGCGATCCGGGCATCTTCCTCACTCATACCGGAGCCATTATCTTGAATAAAGATCAGAGACTTCCCAGCATTCTTGATAACCACGGCCACCTCGGTAGCCCCAGCATCAATCGAGTTCTCCACAAGCTCTTTCACAACTGAGGAAGGTCGCTGCACAACCTCGCCAGCCGCAATTTTATTTGCTAACGATTCGGGTAGTCGATGTATGAGTCCCATAGTACTATTCTGATATAGAGATTCTCCCCTAAAAGTATCACTATCCGAAATAGTCTCAAGTCATAGTTCGTGTACAGGACAAATAGAAAAGAGTTGGGGAATCCGTAGATATTGATCTGCCAGTAGTGTCGAGTCTATTTACTCGCGTGTTAGACGTTGGGAAGGGAAGATGTTCGGTATCGTGACTGGCTTCGGTCGCTGTCTGGAGTTGATGGGAAATTTGGGAAACACAGAACAGGAATTTCGTGCCTCGACATCCACAGGTGGAAGGTGTGGAGGAGAAGGTGTTGTGGGAATTGATTGGGGAATGGTGAAGGGTAGGGACATGACGCGTCATGTCCCTACCCTCCAAACGGATCGCTGAATCGTGGATCGTTTGCCAAACTCTGGTCGGTCAATGTTTTCAGGAAGGCAACCAGCGCCCGTTTCTCCTCATCGGTAAAATTCATCCGGATGGGATTCCCCTCGGGATCGGTTAATGCCGGAGAGAGTGTGGGGTGACTCTTGATCCCACTGCTGTAGTGCTCTACTACTTCCTCAAGTGTTGCAAATCTGCCGTCGTGCATGTAGGGGGCTGTCAACTCGATGTCTCTCAGCGAAGGCGTTTTGAATCTACCGTTGAAAATCGCGATCTGCGGAAATGTCTCGAACGCCCCCAAGTCGTTTGTAGACATAGCATCCAACCCATTGTTCTGCGGCCCCGGGTTGGCACTGACGAAGGCCTCGGTGGTATGGCATCCAAAACATGCCCCCCCTCCGTTCGGTATCTGGGTAAAGAAGAGCCGTTTTCCCAAATTCTCCTCATCAGTAAAGTTGGTGAAGTTCCCCCCCGGATTCGGGAACTGACTTCTGCCGACATCATACTTGCTGTTGTAGCTGACAATGCTCCGAACAAACTGCGCCAATGCTTTGGAGATTCGCTCTGATGTCACCTCTTCGTCGCCAAACGCGTTCTTGAAAAGTTCCGAATAGTATGGCTGTGCAGAGACTTTTTCTACCAACGTTGTCAAGGTCAACCCCATCTCGACCGGATCTTGAAACGGCATCAACACCTGATCTTCCAACGTTGCCGCCCGCTCGTCCCAAAAGAAACGCCCTCGCTGATAGTACCGCGCGTTCACGAGAGTCATCGAGTGCCTCCGCGTCTCTCCACCGTTGAATCCCAGACTCAGCACTCGTGGGTCACTGAACCCTGCCGACTGTTGGTGGCACGAAGCGCAGGCGACCGTACCGTTTGCACTCAGATGTTTGTCGTAGAAGAGGACTCTCCCCAACGTTGCGCCGTGATCGGTCACCGGATTGTCCGCCGGAGTGTTATCCAGGCCTTCAATTGAGGTAGGGAGAGGACCTGGACTATTTTGTGTATAGTGGAGCGGAAGGTTGAGTAGACTGTAGTTGTAAGGAGTGGAGGGGAGATTCAGTCCTGTTTCCCCTACTGGGTCAGATAGTTGATTCCCCTCTGAGCAAGAGATTACTACCAAAGGTAGAGCCACCAGAAGTAGGCCCTTTACGATTTTCTTTGCGGCAGAGAACATTGCAATCACCGATTAGTAAAAGATGTTTGTGCAACGACACAGTACGCTTCTCGCTACTGACTTCTCTTTGAGACCGCTCACAACAAAGAGTTCCCTCTCCTCCACTTTTTTTCTGCTGGTTCTTGTTTCGCCACATCTCTGTACTCGTCTTTCGAGCGCAGAAAAGAGTGTGTTGAGAGTGTCCCCTCGAGGATCAAAAGGTTCTCATGGAGAAACAACAGTAACCCGCACCTCAATCCCCTCCACCACAATCGGTTCCCCAACCCGTATCCGGCGCGAATCTCCACCACCAAGTATTTGGCCGTCGGCGAAGGATGTTGTTCCCTTGCCGATGTTCGTAACGAGAACGGAATGATCCTCAACCTCAAGTCGTAGCTGCTCGCGAGAGACTGTTGTGGGAAAGTCGAGTTCGACCTTGCGGAAGTTTTCTGGAATTGGTGTGCCGGAGGTTCCACGCCTCCCCACAATTAGCCGACTCCCACCGGCATCTTCTTCCCGCTCCGTCCCATCTGGGAAACGGAGGTGAAGTCGGTAGGTTGGGGGAGTCGGTTGAACCTCTCCCAACATGACAGTTGCCGCATCCCCCTCTTCCATCGGCTCTTCTAACATCTCTACTTCATCGCTGAGAACTCGTGTAGCATCTTCTGAGACCTGCCCCGCCGAGCGGTTTTGTTGAACAGCTCCTCCCCCTGTAGGACGCCGCTCAGGATTCAAAATCATGGCGTAGATTTCTTTGTCGCCAAGTCCGGGATCGGCTGCAATCCTGACGTGGAGCGTGTGGTCGCCAAACGTCCGGCTCTTCTCCAGAGCCATCTCCTTCATCAACTCATCTTTGAAGTGGAACTCCAGATCGCGAAGTGCGTCCATCCGCACTAACTCTTCGTAGCGGTTGGTAGAGAGCCGTAGTTCAAAGTGAGAGGGAACACGACGAACGTCCCCCATCATCATCCCCCGCTCATCCCGGGCAAGGCGCAACGCCTCCAGTCCCCGCTCAACGAGCTTCGATGACGGTTTCTGCACTTCATCTTTCGGGAATAGCTTTTCGAGTAAACTCATCCTGTTCAATTCAAAAGTAAAAATTCAAAATTCAAAAAGAGGAGAACGCGATTATAAACATTCAAAAGGTAGCCGCACCTATTCAGCGTGTACAACGAGCGTGCATGATTTGACAAAGAATTCAAAATTCAAAAAAGGTGAGAAAGATTGGGGAGAGGCAAAACCAGAACTGGAAGAGTCGAGGTCGTCTCCCTACTCACCAACAGATATTGCCCCTTCTGAATTTTCACTTTTGAATTTTGAATTTTGACTTCCCACCGCGTCTCCATCGCCGGGTGTCGGCTGCAAAATGGTAGTGTCGATTTCGAGCCACGTGCTGTCGAGAAGGTTCGTATCGAGACCGAACTGACTTAGGGTGTCGGGACGAACTGTTCCGCCACCGATCCACCCGACCTGATAACTTCCCCAGAGAGTACCCCCGATGGCAAGTGCCCCAATTAGAATCAGTCCACCTGCTCCGAACCCCTTTTTCTTCTCTTCCTCTCCACTACTCTCCCCCCTGCTTCCCGGATTAGTTGGAGGACCGCTTGCCTCCTCACCCACGTTCTTCTCAGTAATCTCGGCAAGAATCAGCGTAACGTTATCCCGCCCTCCACCGTCGAGAGCCGCCTCGATTAGTGAGTCCCCCTTCGCCTCTAAACTCCAGGTTGTTCCGAGTATCTTCTCAATATCCTGATCCTCTACCATCCCGCTCAGCCCATCACTACAGAGAAGGAGAATATCTCCCAGCTCACAAGTTAGTGGGAAGTAGTCTGGGCGTGGAAGTTCTTTCATGCCGATGGCTTGGCTGAGGACGTTCCGTCTCGGATGATTTGCCCCCTCTTCGGGAGTAAGCTCACCTCGCGCAACCATCTCGGCAACTACGGCGTGATCTCGGGTAATTTGTTCCAGACGACCAGCCCGATAACGGTAGGCACGACTGTCGCCGAGATTGATTAGCTGCCCACTTTCACCTTGCAGGAAAACCGCCACGAGTGTTGTCCCCATACCGGCGAGCAACGGATCCTCCTCCGCCCTCTCCACCACCGCACTATTGGCAGCAATCATCCCCTTGCCGAGAGCACTCTCGGAAATTTCCTCGCTCCTCTCGAGAACGTTCACAAACGTGTCGGCAGCTATCTGGCTTGCCTCCTTCCCTCCCTTGTGTCCACCCATACCGTCGGCAACAACCAACAGAGTTCCCCCGAGCAGATTTCCCCGCACAACGTAGTAATCCTGATTCTCCTGCCGGCGCAATCCAACGTGCGTACGCGACGCAACGGAGAGGTTCCGTCTGGAGTTCCTATCAATATGCTCTCTGCCCTCTGCCATAAAAATTATTCGGAGAGGCTGAAGTCAGCCAGTTTCAATTCATTCCCCGGAGCAAAAGTAAAGCGTGCGGTCATTTCTTTCTGGGCAAAGCCATCACTCTTTGCAAGTGTGACGGTGGCAGTAGCTCCGTTAACAGAGAACTTGCGGAGGCTCACGCTCCCCTCAGCGAGTGCAGCGGGGAACCCATTAGCTTTCCCTTTCAACTCTTCCGAAGCATATTGCGACCAAGCCTGCCCACTCTTCTCGCTGTTAATCAGCACTAACATCCCTTCAACGGCCGAACGCATATCAGAGGAACTTGGCAATGCTGGCGTCTCCTCTACCGGTTCATCTGGTTTGTCTTCGGTAGCTGCCGTATCCACTTTTGTCGTATCGATTGGGGGAGGCTGAACGTCGTTGCGACGAATTGCTCGTTGTTTTTCCCTGATAATCAACCAATCGTCGTCGTAGCGGCGAATCGTTAGGTCGTGAATCGCCTCCCCTTTCAGAATGGTTCCATCATCTTTCAATCGCTCGTAGGTGATTATCCACTGCGTTGTGAATGTGGAGTCATCCGCAAGATCCACTTTGTTCACTTCCACTTCAAGCCGATCTGTCCGCACGATCTTCTCAAAAAACTTTTGATAGTCATCGTCGATTGCCTCACGGCCAATATTGCGTAGCCGGAAGAACGAAACTCCTTCGGTTGCATAGAGCGTTGTTAAGGCCGGAACATTTCCATCGTAGGAGAACCGTTTGTAGTCGGCAGCCAGTTCCTTTGAAATCTCTATAGCACGTTCCTTCGTTAAGGGCTGGGCATTCTTCTCCCGCTGGTTCTGTTCGTACCACTGATAACCGAAGTAGCCACCAACTGAGAGAACTAAGAGAACCAAGGTCACAATCAGCCCTGCCTTTCCTGTCTTCTCTTCTTGCGGAACCTCAGTTGGGCGAACAACTGGCGGGGCAACCGGTCTTATCTCAGGGGGTGGCACTTGGGAAGCCCCCCCCAGAACAACTGTTGCGTCGGGGTCAACCAAGGGTGTCCACTTGGTTTCGTCTACCACTTCGAGAGCACCAAGAATTTCAGCAGCACTTGAGAAACGTTCTACCGGGTTCCGGGCAGTTGCCTTTTTGATGATAGAGATTGCACCATCTGGCACTTTGGAGACAAACTGGCGTGGATCAGGAATATCTTGGTTCAAGATTTTCCCGATCACCTCTGCATAGTGGGCTGGCGTCTCCTCTGTTCGAGAGAATGGCTTTCTGGCGGTAAGCATTTCGAAGAGGGTAACGCCAATCGACCAAATATCAGTCCGATAGTCGATAGCACTTCCGCGCACCTGTTCAGGCGACATATATTCCGGCGTCCCCAATCCTTTCTGGGTGCGGGTTTCGCCCTGCTGCCAAGCAAATTTTGCGATACCAAAATCTGTTAGCTTCGCATGTCCGTCAGCCCCAATCAGAATATTCCCCGGCTTAATGTCGCGGTGAACAATGTCGTTCTCGTGAAGGTGGTGAAGTGCGCGGAGAACATCCCGCATAATCTCTCTTACTCGACTAAACGGGAGTGGGCCTGAATCTTTCACGAGTTTTGAGAGAGGAAGTCCCGCCACATATTCCATCACCAGAAAGAACTCATCACCTTCGCGGAACCAGTCGAGAAGTGCCACGATATTCTCGTGTTGCATCTTCTGGTGAATCTCCGGCTCGCGCCGCAGACGACGTTCAAAATCGGGGGCAAGGTCTTCAATTGGAATCACCTTCACGGCAACCTCTCTCCCATCTTTCACCCGTTCCCCCCGCCAGACCTTGCTCATGCCACCGGAACCAATCATCTCCAATAATTGATATCCGTTAATTTCACGATGTGATGTTGTCCCGTTCATACTTCTTAATACTGATCCGTTTTCCCTACAAAATCTGGAGAGTGAACGTTGATTGTGGTTGGCAGCAGGAACGCAGTTTTAGCAAAGTCTGCGGAGTTGTGATAGAGGTCAACAATGAATATGCCCTCCCTGACTCCTCGACTCTCAAACTCTCAACTCGCCACCCTCTACTGATCCCGGCGCAGCCTAAAGAGCTGCGGCTACCGACTCACTTTTTTTCCAGAGCTTCGCTCTCACGCATCGTCGGATTGTTTGTTACGGCTATATTCGGCAGAGTACTGAGGAGAACCGATATTTACAGGTCACGTTTCCTAATAGAACAACGCAATATACAGGGGATGAAAGGAACACCATTAAACGATAGACTGGTTGACTATATGGTCGACCTCTTCCCGAGTGAGGATGATTTGTTGCGTGATTTGAACGCAGAGGCTGAAGGGGCAGGAATTCCTCCGATACAGATAAGTCCAGAACAGGCAACATTTCTTGGTGTATTTTTGCAGGGAATCGGAGCCAGACGAGTGATTGAAATCGGAACACTGGCTGGATACAGTGCCATTGTGATGGCACGGGCACTTCCTGATGGTGGACACATCGATACTATCGAGATTGATCCGCTCCACGCAGAATTTGCTCGTGAACAGTTCCGAAAGGCTGGACTTGAGGAAAAGATCACGCTCCACGTTGGTGCGGCAGTTGATGTGTTGGAACGGAAGCTGAAGAGCGAACCTTCCTACGACTTCGCCTTTATCGACGCCGACAAGCCGAGTTACACCAAATATGTGGACATCCTCTTGCCAATGATCCGTCCCGGTGGTATCATCGCAGGAGATAACGCGCTGGCGTGGGGAGAAGTAGCCGATTCAACTACAGATCGCGAAGATGTGCAGGGGATCCAAGTATTTAATAAGTATATGGCGGAACATCCCGATATTAACGGGACCATTGTGCCAGTTGGCGACGGGATGTGCATCGGTGTTGTACGGAAAACGAACTGAAAGCAGAAGGACGATACGTTTCAATGACCCAACAGGAATTCTACGACGAACTGAAAGCACTGGCAGCACAAAAAGAGATCAAAGTACGGCTGGAAGCTGGCAATTTCGAAGGGGGGCTTTGTACAGTTGATCACCAGCAAGTGATTCTCATAAATCGCCGCCACCACCAGACACGGCGAGTAAATGTTTTGGCACGCGCTCTACACGAGGTCGGACTCGACGATCTCTACGTAAAGCCGGCACTTCGCGATCGTATCGACGATGAAGTTGCCGCAAATATGTCCACAGAATAGCATTACCAACAATGAGAGGTCAGGTATGTTTACTGGGCTTGTTGAAGATGTCGGCGAAGTTGTACGTGTCAACGAGAATGGGGCAGGGCTCGACATTACAATCTGGTCGTTGACAGTTCTCGACGACCTGAAAGTGGATCACTCGATCGCACTTGATGGCTGTTGCCAGACGGTAATCGGTCGCACCGAGGAGACCTTCACAGTGACCGCTGTTGAGGAAACACTCAAGAAGACAACTCTCGGCTCGTTTCGAGCCGAACGCCGAGTTAACGTTGAACGGGCACTTCGCGTAGGAGATAGGCTTGGGGGACACTTCTTGTTAGGACACATTGACTGCGTTGGCACTATAGTCGGACGAGAAGAATTAGAGACTTCACGGCTCCTGAAAATCGAATACCCCGAAGAGTTTTCCTCGTTAGTTATCCCAGTTGGCTCTATCGCCGTCAACGGCATCTCCCTGACAACTGCTGAAGTGGATCAGAACACCTGCACTGTTTCGCTGATTCCCCACACACTCGCCGTGACAACTGCCAACAATCTCGAAGTTGGGGCAAAGGTAAACCTTGAGTTCGATATGATTGGGAAATATGTTAGGAACATGGTGAAGTAATCCGTTTGAACTCATTAGTTCGGATGATGTGGGAGGCAGGAGAGACTCTTCACTTCACGTTGCTTGGTTCAGAGTAACATATCTGAAAAGGTGTGCGCACTCTCATCCAACCCTGACCTTATACCGAGGAGGTGGATGAAGTCCACTATTGGTATTCCTTTGGTGCTTCTTTGTGTTCTTGGTGGTGGCTCTCTTTCTTTGGATGACCACACAGAAGGGAGCATGAGCGGTTATCACATTTGAGCCCCCGACTCAATACATCAAGCTCTAAACATTTCCCAAAACCCATTGATTCAAACCAAGCAGTCAGCCTCTCAAGAATATTCAAACAATCATCACATAGATTATGCCTCGCGCCTTACGGTACTACGTTGACGACAGTGGAGAGAATCGGATCGCAAACGACGAGTGGACCGAAATTGCTCGACTTCAGCACTGGTACAACTCCGAGTTTATCTGGAGTTGCGACCGAATCGACCTGAAGCGGTATATCCTCTTCCCGAACTACGACCACATTCCCGAGATGCCCTACCGGACTGCCCGATATCACTTTCGGAAAAAACTGCTGGCAAAAAAAATTGAAGTTGGAAATTGGGTCGACGCAGTCAGGGCGATGGAAGAGGAAGGTCTCTTTCACGTTCGTTGGGGGGGAACACGCGAGAACTCCATCGCCAGCGGCATCACCCACGTCGCCGATAACGAATACAACGCCTACCTTCTCTGCGAATTCCTACTGAAGTGTTCTACAATCAGCAAAGAGGCTGTCTTCACAGTTGAAGATGAAGGACGTTTTGTGTTGCCGGGAAGAGCAATGTTCACAAATGGTATTGTGCGGGTATTGACAGATGATCTTGCCGAACTTGAGCACAGCGTTGAACTGCTCGATGTGCCTCAAGTATTCTCTGTTGTCAACCACGCCAAGTATGACGACCATCCCCACTTCTCCCAAAACATCGAGGGCTTCTCAGAGCTTGATGAAGCGGAGATAGCCGCAGCAGTAGGGAAACATGGTGGGCTTGGATTTGGCGAGAACTACGACACACATTGGGGAGACCATGAAGGGTTGAACTTGCAGCAACGGGCACGGAAGGTGGAGTTGATTGGGAATGTTGGTTGATGGATACCGAAGGGGGCAAAAATTTTTGCCCCCTTCGGTATCCCCTTAAACACAATACGATCTCCCAGAATCCCGTACATTACCCGCCGTATGCAAACGGCTTCCAACGATATTTGGTTGAACCCATGCAACCTCTGTGGTTCGGTAGACTACGAGCGATTGAACTACCGATTGGCAACGCTCCACCGCTGCCATGTTTGTGGTTTGGTACAACATGCACGGCAGGAAGATGATCTCCCGGAAGAACGACTCCTCTCCTCTTGGTTTTTCGAGACTGCTCTCCGTCGGTTGACATATCAGAACAGAGAGACAACGCCGATGAAGATTCTGCTGATCGGCAATGTTCCAGAAGAGCGGTTAGAACGGTTTCAGGATCGTCGACTGATATTGAATCAGCATAGTGGAAGGATTGGGAGTGCAGCCTTCGCACCGGAGGAGTTTGATATGATCCTTTGTGCTCAAAGTATGGAATCCTTCCCCTCACCATCTGATCTCTTCCTAAAATCTCGGCTCTGGTTGAAGCCAGAAGGATTGTTGGTTGCCGGTGGAGCAAATTGGGATTCGTTGGAGCGGAGAATCAGCACAAAACGCTGGCTCGACTACTATCCGGAAGGACGCTACTATCTCGGATTCGGTCACCTTCGGCAGTACGCCACCCGGTTCGGCTTCGAGATCGTTTCAAGTGGCACAACTTCGAACCTCTACATTATTTCATCAGTGCTCTTCGGTTCGGATTCTATTTCGGTGCAAATTGCTTCTATCCCCCTCAGCATTGCTGCTCAGCTTCCACGCCTCGGCTCCACCTGGTGGGGAGTGCTCGTTAAGCGAAGCCTTGCCACTCGCCCTCTCCTCCACTCTCCACTGGAACGGGTTGAGGGGGTTGCCGGGTTCGCCACGGCTGGTTTTCAAACACTTCCACGTCAGGTTATCGATCACAATTGAACGAGCGAAAAACTGCATGGATTTCACCAGAACCAGTCCGGACAGCGAGCTTCTCCGCCGACTTGATCGAGCACGTGAGTACATCGATGACTGTTTCCCAGAATCTCTCGACCTGAGACGAATTGCTGAGGAGGCCTACCTTTCACCCTTTCACTTTCAGCGTCTCTTTCGCCGTACCTACCGTATGACACCACACCAGTACGTGACACACCGTCGGATTGAGCGCGCCCGGGAGCTTCTCCTGTACACAGACTTTGCTGTCTCCGAGATCTGCATGATTGTCGGCTTTCAATCGCTTGGCTCGTTCAGCTCTCTCTTTTCGCGAGCAACAGGACTCTCCCCTCTGCAATACCGCAACCACTTCGGCAGGAGAACAATCGTTCCCATCCTGCACCCCGAAAAACCGACGCTTGTTCCCTTCTGCTTCGTCGCAATGTTTGCTCCCGTCAAGGGAGGCTAACAACAGAGCAAGATTCAAGAAAAATATTTATTGGAGAACGGGTAGCTTCTGTTGTCAACAGAACATTAGAACAGTGTTACTCATTCAACAGGAGGAATTATGATTCAAGGGATGTCGCACGTCGCTATCTGGGTCACCGATCAGGATGAAGCTCTATCATTCTATACCGAGAAGCTCGGCTTCGAAGTCCGAACAGATACAGTGATAGAGGGCTTTCGCTGGTTGACAATCAGCACTCCCGAGCAACCGAATCTTGAGCTTGTGCTGATGAAACCTTTCGCCAGTCCAATGATGGATCAAGAGACAGTCGACGCTCTGATGACATTGATAAGAAAGGGAGCAATGGCCAACGGTGTACTCTCTACAAACAATTGTCGCCAAACATACGAAGAGTTGAAAGCTAAAGGAGTGGAGTTCTTAGCTCCACCCGAGGAACGCCCCTATGGAATTGAAGCAGTGATGAGAGATAACTCGGGGAACTGGTTCAGTCTGACTGAGCCGAAGTAAATCTTCGGTTGATTAACCACAAGTTGGATCAGCAAACGTGGGCGACCCAATGGTCGCCTTTCTTTTTTCTGTTCACACTCAGCATCATATCACTCGCATGAGGAGAGAGCCGGGCAATAGATCCCGAGACTCTGCCAGCAATTGTCGATGTCTGGTGTGCTAATCAGTTTTCCAGCCAGAACAACGTAAGGCTTAATGCCGGGCCATCCCGCCATCTACGTTAATGGTCTGTCCGGTAATAATCGACGACTCGGGTGAGGCCAAGAAGGCGACAACCTCGGCAATGTCTTCCGGTTCATCTGCCCGGTGCACTGCCTGCTGTGGAAGGAGGTGTTCGAGGATGTTGCCGATCAACTTTTCGCCCGGGGGACGCTGTGTTGCAGTTAGACCAACCGTGACAGCGTTGGCAGTGATGCCATACTTCCCTACTTCACTCGCCAGCGAACGGACGAAGCCGATTACTCCCATCTTGCTGGTGATGTAGTGAACTAAGTAAGGCGTTCCAAGCCAGACAGTATCTGAACTCAACGCAATGATTCTACCAAATCCATTCTCCTTCATCGCCGGAAGGACAGCTTTCGTTGTTAGGAAGAGACTATCCAAGTTGATCGAGAGCATCTTCTTCCACTCCTCGAAGGCAATTAACTCAAACGGCTCTTCGTGGTAGAAACCTACGTTGTTCACCAAAATGTCTACGCGCCCAAACCGACTGAGTGTCTTCTCTACCATCTTCTTCGTCTCCTTCTCGCTGGTTACATCAACGCGAACGGCGTCGATCTTTCCTCCACTTGCGCGAACGTTCTCAATCACCTCGGTTGCGTCGGCAATGTCGGCAATCATAACGCTGGCTCCCTCTTCAGCCAAACGCTGACAGAAAGCCCGTCCATTTCCCACTACCGCACCGGTGACAATCGCGACCTTATTTTCCAGACGATTCATTGGCATTTGTTCAGTCTTGTTGAATACTCTTCTTTTCTCTACAGGAGTATATTTTTGCGGGGCGAATATACACAGAGGGAAGGTTTGTTGAACTTTTTTAAGGAATTGTTGAAGGAAGAGCGGGGGAATCAACTTAACAGACACACAAAGCTGAACTCATTCACTCCCCTCTCTACAAACCCTGAAAACCCTGACGCAGGCTGAAGAAATGCACCTACCATGCTTCCACACTCATACACTCCCCTCTCTATAAACTCTACGAACTCTCAACTCTAAGAACTCGTTTTCTCCACTTTCCAGAAATCGATTTCGAGTCCGATAACTTCAGGTGTTGCCCGCCGTTCGGCGTGGGTTAGGACAATCTGTTTTTTCATGAGTGGGCTACGGCAAACGAAGGTGTGGTACTCCCCCGATTCACCGCTGGGATCCATCCCATTCTCAAGCAGGTACTCGATGAATTCAGTGTTGACATCTTTGCCGAGATATGACTCACTCATCTTCCTATCAATCTGAACGATTACAGAGCGCATTAACTCCATCTGTTGTTTGATGAGGAGATTTGTCGGGATATTCCAGAGTGGAAAGACTGCCCGCATTGCATACTCTGAGAGTCGTTCTTCAAACCAGTCACGATGCTCCCTCAGGTGAATATCTCCGAAGATTCCCCGCGTGATACCATCGGAGCGAAGGTCGAAGAGTGTGTTCCGCAACTCCCGCTCGTATGTCTGGTAGTCTGCCCGCACTTTTAGCAGAGGGATACCGATCAGGCGCGCCTGTTCTTCGATAAGCTCTGGAGTAAGTCGATGTGAGAGAACTAAGTCAGTTTCTGCGTCGATAAACGTAAGCAAGACCTCAGGCTTCATTCCTGCCTGCATTGCCCTGAAGAGTGCAAAGTGAGAATCTTTCCCTCCCGACCACATAGCGAACGCATGACTCATTCTCTCCCCCCCTTTCTCACCTCTCCGGCTCGCGAACTGTAGTATTGGATATCAGCTTCATTCATCACGGCAAACTCTGTCACTCCAGTCTCGATGGTTTGTTGTACGTAGGGAATACAAAGGCCACACTTAGCACTGATCTCCAGGTGAGATTGCAACTGCTCTACGTTTGTACAGGAGAACTTTCGCGCAGTGCGCAGCACCTCGACAAAGGTTTGATTGAAACATATGCAGCCAGTAACAGCCATTGAATGCGAACTTGAATCGTGTTGAACGAGAGTGGATGAGGAGAGTTAGATTACACTTCCCACAGGCAGATATTCTCTCCTCCAGAAATTTCTTCTACTACCCTACTCACTTATTCCTCTGCGAACTCTGCTTCAGCCTGTTCAATTGATGCAGCCAGTTCTTCCCACTTGCTGTAGAGATCGTTCAATTCTGACTGCACATCTTTCAACTTTTTCTGGACTCCACGTGAGCGTTCTCCGTCGGAGTAGATCTCGGGATCTGCCAACTCTGCTTCCAACTTGAGCTTCTCCTCTTCTATCCCCTCCACTCTCTTCTCGACAGTAGCAAGTTTTGTCTTCAACTCTTTAGTAGCAGCATATCGCTTGTTTCTGAGTTCAGCATCCTTTCTCTTCTGTTCCTTCCGTGAAAGGGCACTATCCTCCCCTATATCATTCCGCTGGCCTTTCTCAGGCGAAGGAGAACGAGGTCCGAAGACATCGTCGATACGTTCGGAGCCGTGGTAGCGGAGATAGTCGTCGATGCCACCGATATGCTCTTTAATCTTCCTGTTCCGAAAGTCAACACATTTCTCCACCAAGCCCCGCAAAAAGTCACGATCGTGTGATACCAGAACAATTGCCCCCTCAAACTCGAGCAGGGCACGCTTCAAAACATTTTTGCTCGCCATGTCGAGGTGGTTCGTCGGCTCATCGAGGATAAGAAGGTTGCGGGGTTGCAACAGTAGCTTGGCTAAGGCAAGTCGCGACTTCTCACCACCGGAGAGAACGGAGACCGGTTTGAAAACATCATCGCCGTTGAAGAGAAATGCACCTAAAAGCGAACGAAGCTGTGTCCGAATATCACCAGTGGCAACAACGTCGAGCGTGTCGAGAACCGTCATGCGAGGGTCGAGGTCTTCGGCTTGATGCTGAGCAAAATATCCGATCTCAACATTGTGTCCCGGAATCCTCTCCCCTTCGAACGACTCAATTCCACCGAGAATTCTGCTCATTGTCGACTTCCCCTCGCCATTTCTTCCCAAGAAGGCCACCTTCTCCCCTCGTTCTAACGCAAAGTCGACATCCTTCAACACGAGATTGTCACCATATCTCTTGGTAGTTCCCTTCAGTTCCATCACAACCCGACCACTTCGAGGTGCGTCAGGAAATCGGAAGTGGATCTCCGACTCATCAGCTTCTGGAAGCTCGACCCGCTCCAGTTTCTCAAGCATCTTCACCCTCGATTGCACCTGGGCAGCCTTCGTGTTCTTGTAGCGAAAGCGATCGATGAACCGCTCGGTATCGCTAATCATCTTCTGTTGATTCTCATAGGCAGAGCGTTGCAGTTCTCTCCGTTTCTCCCTCTCAGCAATGTAGACCGAATAGTTGCCGGTGTAGACCGTCAAGCTCCGGTTCGCCATTTCGTAGGTGTGGGTGGTAAGAGCATCGAGGAAGGCACGATCGTGGGAGATAAGGAGAATGCCACCGTGATAGGAACGAAGAAAGTTCTCAAGCCAGGTGAGAGACTCGATGTCGAGGTGGTTTGTCGGCTCATCGAGCATCAACAGATCGGGTTCACGCAGCAGAAGTTTGGATAGCTCGATCCGCATCTGCCAACCGCCGGAGAATTCGGAACAGGGACGATCCAGATCGTCTGGCCTGAAGCCCAGACCCATCAAGATTTTTTCAACCTCCCCTTTCGCAGAGAAGCCGTTCATCCCTTCGAAACGGTGTTGCAGATCTCCCAACTCCTCCAGAAGTTCGGCCACATTCTCCCCTCCAGCATCATGCTGACGGGAAATCTCCTCGCTTAACTCTGCGATGCGCTCTTCCATTGCCGTAAGCTCACCAAAAGCCTTCAGCACTTCCTCCCGCACAGTTGTATCGCTCAGAGCAATCCCCTCCTGTGGCAGATAGCCGACAACGGCACTCGACCGCTTCATAATCTCCCCTCCGTCGGGAGTCTGCCCCCCAATCAGAATACGCATCAGCGTTGTCTTTCCAGCACCGTTCGCCCCAACGAGGCCAACTCGATCGCCGGGGTTAATCGTGAAGGTAACGCCACTGAAGAGGGTATCCCCACCGAAGGAGATACCTAATTTATTTGCAGCAATCATAGCGTAGCATTAAAAAACCAAAACTCTTCTCTTGACAAATTCTACGGTCGTGCACTCGAGTGATACTCCTTACCTTGCTCGGCACAACCGCCGAAAGAGTCGGAGCTCCCACTTTTAACTGGTAGGGAGCAAAGGTTTTTGCTCCCTACCACTCTATGAACTCTATAAACTCCCACACTCATTCACTCGCCACTCTCCACCAGTCCCGACGTTGGCTAAAGACCAACGGCTACCATCAATTTCAGCACTCTCACACTCATGGACTCATACACTCTCATACTCTCACACTCATATACTCTCTTATTGAAACCTCAACGTCATCACTGGACGAAGTCGCCCGGCAATTGCTGCCGGAATCAGTGTTGCCAACACAGCAAGCAGAATTGTGCCGAGAATCACCACAATATAGTGGAGAGGATCAATAGCTATCGGGACCGATTCGAAAATATAGATGTCGGCTTCAAGTCCGATTAGTCCATATCGAAGCTGAAGAATCGAGAAGATCAGCGTCAAGGCAGCTCCAGAAAAGACCCCAATACTGGTAACGAGAACTCCTTTCGAGACGAATATCTTCATGATCGTTCTGGGGCTGGCTCCGATTGTTGCGAGAGTTCCGATAGATTCGGTCTTTTCCAGAACTGTCATCAAAAGAATCGAGATCACGTTGAAGGTGGCAACGACTGCAATGATCGCCATCACGATTGGGATTAACATCCGCTGCAAGTCGATCCAAGCAAAGATCGAACTGAAAAGTTCGAAGACCGACTCTGCCCAGTAGTTCCCACCTGCGTCGTGACGAATTTGCTGAACAACCTCGCCAATTTTTGCTGGGTCACTCAGCATCACATCAAAGCCAGAAACAATGTCGGGACTGTATTGCAGGAGTGAACGGGCAGCTTGAATTGTTGTGAAGACATAAATGTCGTCGTATTGCGCCATACCGGAACGGTAGATGCCAGTAACGACAAACTGCTCGATCAGTGGGGGCGTATTCAAATCAGGCACTCCGGTGGCAATAAAGAGAACAACGGTATCGCCGAGACCGACGAACAGGCGATCGGCAAGCCGCTTTCCGATAACAAGTGGGGAAAGCGCTCCTTCTTCCGCACTCACCTTCTGACTCAAGAATTCGCCAGCAATTACCTTCTCTCGAATCGCAGAAATATCTTCGGTCGACTCCATTCCCTTCAGGAGTACCCCCTCCAATCCTTTACTGGAACGGATAATTGCCTCACGCCGAACGAAGGGACTAATAGCGCTGATTTCGGGAATACGTGCCCGCAGGCCATTGCTGATAGATTCCCCACCCACAAGGCTGTCGTTGGCATAATATCCAGAAATCTCGATGTGCCCCATAAAGTCGATAATCGTCGTCCTGAGAGTCTCATCGTACCCACGCAGGATCGAAAGCGAGATCAGCAGAGCACACGTTCCCAGCGTTACCCCAACGATTGCAATCGCCGTGATAAAGCTGAGAAAGCGGTTGCGTCGCGACGGTTTTAGGTAGCGAGACGCGATAAAAAAGGGAAATGATCGACCAAACATGGCGGAAGTTAGGGCGGAATGGGGAAATGAAGACCCATTTCAACGCTTCGCGAAACATTTTAACTGGCTGAAGCCTGAAAGAACCGAGTGTGATTCATATTTTGTTTTGTTGAATCTACGGATAGAACATTCATCAACGTTAAGGAGTATTTGCTATGGCGGAGTCAGAAGGAGCCCAGCAGAAGAAAGGGCTTGAAGGAATTGTTGCGGGAGAGACCGCACTGAGCGTAATTGATGGGCAGCAAGGGCTACTTTCCTATTGCGGCTACAACATCCACGATCTCGTTAAGGGAAGTTTTGAGGAGACTGCATATCTGTTGCTCAACCTGAGACTTCCGACACAGAGCGAACTGGATGAGTTCAGTAAAAAGATTGAAGAGGAGTCATCACTTCCACAAGAAGTAATCAAGATGATTCAGACGCTTCCGAGTGGTGTTAACGCAATGGCTGCACTTCGGGGTGTTTTCAGCGCACTGGCATATTACGACGACGAATCGGAGGATAACTCCGACGAAGCAAACCGGCGGAAGGCAATCAGGTTGATTGCGAAGACACCGATTGCCGTTGCAACATTCCATCGTGCCCGCAACGGAGCAGAGCCACTGATGCCGAAGTCAGGAAAGTCTATTGCCTGGAACTTCCTCTACATGCTCTTCGGTGAGGAGCCATCTGATGCAAAAGTGGAACTGATCGACACATCGTTAATCCTTCACGCAGACCATGGCTTTAACGCCTCCACTTTTGCCTGCCGCGTGATCGCAGCGACACTGTCGGACATCTACTCGGCAGTTACCGGAGCCGTCGGTGCTCTGAAAGGCCCACTGCACGGTGGTGCGAACGAGCGTGTAATGAACATGCTGTTGGAAATCAACGACGTGGACAAGACCGAGTCTTGGTTGCGAAGTGCGCTTGAGAACAAAGTGAAGGTCATGGGATTTGGACACCGGGTCTACAAGACCGAAGACCCACGCGCAACTCACTTGCGCCGTATGTCCGAAGCCTTGGCAGAAGATACCGGCGAGAGAAAGTGGTACGAGATGTCGCAGATTATCGAGAACATCATGGTGAACGAGAAGCATATCAACCCGAACGTTGATTTCTACTCGGCATCGAGCTACTACATGATGGGAATCCCGATTGACCTCTACACGCCAATCTTCGCAGTCAGTCGCGTATCAGGTTGGGTTGCCCACTACATCGAGCAGATGAACGATAACCGACTGATTCGTCCGGGATCGATCTACATCGGCGAGCGCGATTTAGAGTACACATCGATTGACCAACGCTAAGTTGTCAATTGAACCGCAGACATATAGTCCAACAAGAAAGAAGCCGCTCACGGAGAGAATCCGTGAGCGGCTTGCGCTATTCGGGGAAACCGATAGAATTGAGTTCTCGCGAACTACTTGGTTTCTCTTCGGATTGCTTCTCTTGATTCTCTTCCTCCCTCTGCTGGCATTTCCGAACGGAGCGGACAATGGACTCTTCTATGCAGCAGGACAAAAGATATTCTATCAAGGGGCTGTTCCCTACCGAGATATTGTCGACGTAAAGCCGCCGTTGATCTACTACCTCAACGCAGTAGCCATTGCGATTTTCGGAGATCATTCAATCTCGATGCGCTTGCTCGATTTGATAGCGCAACTCTTCACCTGCTGGCTTCTGATCGGGTTGATTCGCCGCACCACAGGCCGTGATCTCGAGGCAATCTTTGCCGCAATTCTCTACGCTCTCCTCTACATCGGGTTGAACTTTGCAAACACCTCGCAAGTAGAGGGCTTCGTTGGTTTGTTGATCCTTCCGGCTGTTTGGCTTTTTATCTACAGGAGAACATTTGTAGGGTTCCTCGCAATTGGCATTCTCTGCGGACTCCTCACATTCATGAAGTTCACGCTTGGGATCACCGTAGCGGCATTCCTCTTCGGCGATCTCCTTCTCCTCAACGATGGGTGGAGAGTCAGAGTTCGGAACTATGCTGGCTTGGGGTTAGGTTTCGGTCTTATCGTTGCCCTCTTCTTTCTCTACTTAACACTCTTCGATGCTTGGCATGGATTTCTGAACATGCAGGAATTCCTCGCCGGGTATACAGGGTTGCAGTGGCAGTCTCTACGGAGTTCAGTCCGGCTGATGCTTCAACAGATGCCAGCTCGACTTGGCGATGAATATTCACTTGCTGTGCTTATAGGAACCATTTGGGGGATTGTGCAGATCACAACCGGTGATATACGCTCCACATTCTCACCACGTGATGGTGAGAAGACGGCATCAAAATCAAACATTAGTGACGCTGGAATCATCTTCCTTCGACTTTGCGCGATACTCTGTTTCTTCCTGCTGATCTCAATCGCTGTAGAGGGAAAGTGGTTCTCCTACCATCTCCTCCGATTCTTCCCATTTGGTGTAGCCTTAGCAAGTTTCGGACTCATCTCAGGAATCGCAACGCTACTAAAGGGAAAGTCGGATAAATTTTCATGGTTTGTTCTCTCACTCACACTTCTCTTCTTCGTTGCTCTCGGTCCTCTCTCCCGCTTCGTTTTCCACACTGGCTCTACTATCACAATGTTGACTTCCGGAGCAAAATCGTTCGACGACTACTATGCGTCGCAGGAAGGGAAAGATGAGTGTGCTCACTGGGAGATGCGAGAAGTTGGAGATTATGTACGCAAACATCGGAAGGGAGAGGAGAAGCTCTTCGTTAGTTCTGGCGTAGCGTCACAGATATACTTGGCGAGCAACTACGTGCCAGATTTCTATGTCTTCCACGCAGGGTTTATCATCGCGCCATTTGCTCCAAACGAGTGGCGCGATTCTACAGTGTCGTATCTTTTGGAAGAACGTCCGAGATTTATCGTACTTCAGTCGGTTGACCCAATTTCAGTAGTTACAGGGACAACTAAAACGAGTCTCGATCTGTTCAAGGAGAAGAAAGAATTGTGGAAGATGTTCGAAGAGGAATATCAGGTTGTGATAACAACACCACGACTGATACTCTACCAAAGGATGGAGATGATAACATCTTCTTCGCCCGCTTCTTCAAAATCTACTGAGCAAAAGTAAACTGGTGAGGTTCGATAATCAGCATCGTTCTCCATTTGAGATTCTTAGAAGCTGTTTGGGAAATACAATGCCGGGCAGCGATGGAGCCTGATCGCGCTGAAACCAGACTGTCACTCTGAGCATAGCCGTAGGCGAAGCGAAGAGTCTCGCAGGAAGAGTGGAGGGAATGGTAAGGAAGGGAGAGACGCGCGGGTTCTTCACCATCGCATCGAAATTTCAAACAGCTTCTTAGAGCTTTCTTGGTGACCTTGGTGGTAAATATCACGACAGATAAAGAGAGATCATCTGCTCAATAAACCGTGCAACTCATGGCTAACAATGTACGTGCTCTCCTAATGCTGAGCGAACAACGTGGTAGTAACCCTGCTCTCTCCCCTCTCGGCTGGGGCCTCCTCTGGTGCACCGCAATTCTTCTCCTCCTCCCCTCACTCAGCTTCCCACTCGGCCCGGATAATGGTCTCTTCTTCGTTGCTGGCGAAAAGATTATCCACCAAGGTGCAGTTCACTACCGTGACATTGTGGATGTAAAGCCCCCGATGATCTACTACCTGAATGCAGTAGCTATCGCAATCTTTGGCGACAATCCAATTTCCATCCGAATACTTGATATTTTCCTTCAACTTCTCACCTGCTTTTTCCTCGCCCAACTCATCCGTCGAGCTTCAGGAAGTGAGGTCTGGGGGGCAACTGCCCTGCTCCTCTACCCAATCCTCTACCTCGGATTAAACTTCGCAAACACAGCACAAGTAGAAAGTTTTCTCGGACTCCTCACCTTGCCGGCTATATCTCTCTTTCTCTTCAGGAGAACTGGTTGGGGATTTTTCGGCATCGGCATGCTCTGCGGTGTTGCCACACTCTTCAAATTCACGTTTGGGATTACGTTGGCCGGTTTTTTCCTTGCCGATCTCCTCCTCTACTCTGGTTCGTGGAAAGACCGCTTCGGACGCTACACAATGATGGGAATCGGCTTTGGAACAATCGTTGCTCTCTTCTTCCTCTACCTCTTTGCCTTCAATGCGTGGAGTGGCTTCCTTCAGATGCAGGAATTTCTTAGCGGCTACACCGGCATTCAGTTCGGGTCGAAGGGAGATTTGATTAGAGAGATGCTAACCGAGCTACCCCACTTGCTCTCTGATGAGTACTCGTTGACGATGTTGATCGGGACGATGGTAGCCATTGGCATTGGATTTAGTAGAAAGGATCGAGGAATGAGAGAGGAAATGGCGAGTGAAGACTCCGATCAATCTCAACTCCTTCTGAGAACATCCACAATTCTCTTTCTCCTGCTTCTCTTCACCATCGCAGTCGAAGCAAAGTGGCTCCACTACCACCTGAGCCGCCTCTTCTTTGTTGGCGCAATCCTCGGCAGCTTCGGATTACTTCAAATCGGTCGTCGACTCTTCAGCAAGCCTCGCGATAAGTTCCGTTGGGTCGGATTCGGACTTGCGTTTGTTCTGCTGCTCGGGTTTAGCCCACTCACCCGCTACGTCTTCCACCTCCGCCCAGCAGTTTTGCTCCTTGCAAAAGGTCCGGAAGCATTCGACGCCTACTATGCCCACACCCGAAGCGAGGATGACTGGACAATGGAAGACTTGCAGAAGATCGGTGCATTTATCTCCGCACAACGTCAGCCAAACGATAAGCTCTTCATCAGTTCTGGCGTGGCAGGTCTCCTCTACTTAGAGTGCAACTACGTCCCCGACTTCCCAATTTTCCACTCCGGCTTCCTGATTGCCCCATTCTCCCCAAAGGCTTGGATCGACTCAACAATCTCCTATCTCACAGAGACAAAACCCCGCTTCATCATCCTGCAACGAAGCGACCGCATGGCAATCATCACTGGCACAAACGAAACATCCACAGAACTCTTCAACCGAATACCCGAGACAGCACGATTATTAGAAGAAAACTATCACGTAGTGATGGAGAGGCCGGGATTTTGGGTCTATAAGAGAGAGTAATTTTTATCAGGAAGTTGCTCCACGGTGGGATGTCTCTCCGCAACATTTCTCTATTCTGCATAGAGCTGGTGATTGAGGCATGCCTTCAACATCTGCTGAGGATATCCCACGGATCAAAACTTTTCACTTTCAACTTCACACTTCTTCGCAACGTTCTCTCCCCCCTACCCCGGCACTAAACTTCCGTATATTTGGTGGCTACTGTTGAATCAATTTCTTGATCTTAGAACAATGAGCGAACGAATTGCTGTGGCCGCCGACCATGCTGGCTACGAGTACAAAACGAAAATCGTGGCATATCTCCGCGAAAAGGGATATGATGTGACCGATTTTGGTGTTGAGTCGACGGAGTCAGCCGACTATCCAGACTATGCGGCACGAGCCGCCAAAGCTGTCTCCAGCGGAGATGCTCGGTGGGGCGTTATTGTCTGCGGTTCCGGTATTGGCGTCTCCATTGTCGCTGACAAGTTCAAGGGAGTGCGAGCAGCAAATTGTCTCAACCCTGAAATGGCAACTCTCGCTCGGGAACATAATGACGCGAACGTCCTCACACTTGGTCAACGTCTCGTGGAGTGGGAACTCGTGCCAGAGATCATTGACACCTTCTTGAATACGCCAACATCAGATCAGGAACGGCATCGGCGTAGAGTGGAGAAGATTCATGAGGTGTCGGGGTTGTAGTTGCTCGAAGGGAGTCACGTAAAGGCGCAAACCAGTTGCAGAGGAATCTTTAGGACGTTCTCGATAAAATCTCGGCGCAGGCTGAAGAGCTGTGCCTACCAATGCAAAGACTGAGAATAACAATAGTTAGTTCAGCAGATAAACGAAAGCAGAAGAAGCTATGTACGACCACGTCAAGAATCAGGACCCAGAAGTTTTTCGCGCAATTGCAGGAGAACTCTATCGGCAGAACGACAAGATCGAACTGATCGCCAGTGAAAACTTCGTCAGCCGTGCCGTCCTCGATGCGCAAGGCTCTGTGCTGACAAATAAGTATGCCGAAGGTTATCCCGGCCGTCGCTACTATGGTGGCTGCGAGTGGGTGGACGTGGCAGAAACAATCGCCATCGAACGCCTGAAGAAGCTCTTCGGCGCAGAGTATGCAAACGTGCAACCCCACTCCGGTTCGAGCGCGAACATGGCAGTCTACTTCTCTTTTCTTCAGCATGGCGACAAAGTCCTCGGGATGGATCTCTCGCACGGCGGACATTTAACCCACGGCTCTCCAGTCAACTTCTCTGGAAAGTTCTACAACTTCGTCTCATACGGAGTTGATCCAGAGACGGGACGGATCGACTACGACGACGTTCGAGCAAAAGCTCGCGAACACAAACCGAAGATGATTACGGTCGGAGCTTCAGCTTACAGTCGAAATATCGACTACGCAACCTTCGGAGAGATTGCCCGCGAAGTTGGCGCATTTCTGATGGCTGACATTGCGCACCCGGCTGGCTTGATTGCGAAGGGGAAGCTCGACTCACCAATCGAGCACTGCCACGTGGTCACCTCCACAACACATAAAACACTTCGCGGACCTCGTGCCGGGATGATTCTGCTCGGCAAAGATTTTGAAAACCCATTCGGCGTTGTCGCTCCGAAATCTGGTCGAGTGAAGATGATGTCGGAGATTATCGACAGTTGGGTGATGCCCGGTATTCAGGGTGGACCACTGATGCACGTAATCGCCGCAAAAGCTGTGGCGTTCGGCGAGGCGTTGACCGATGAGTTTGGTCTCTATACCGAGCAAGTAATCCGCAACTCAAAGGCACTGGCTGAAGAGATGGTGAATCGGGACTACAACATTATCTCGGGTGGCACAGACAATCACTTGATGCTGATCGACCTGCGGAACAAAGGCCTAACTGGCAAAGCTGCCGAAAACGCGCTCGACGAAGCAGGCATTACCTGCAACAAGAATGCAGTTCCGTTCGACGACAAATCTCCGTTGATTACCTCTGGCATTCGCCTTGGAACCGCCGCAATGACAAGTCGTGGGATGAAAGAGGGTGAGATGAAGGAGATTGCAGGGTTTATTGATCGCGTGTTGAAGGACCATAAGAACGAAGAGTTGCTAAAGAGCGTGCAGGGAGAAGTGGGTGAGTTCTGTGGAGGATTTCCACTCTATCCTGAGCTTCAGGAAAGTGTCAGTGAACGCCCTACACTCCCCGAAGGAATCACAGCGTAAGGTATTAACTCTATTGAAGAGATTGAGGAAATAGAAGGAATGGCAACTGTCCGAAACGAAGAGATGAATCGAGATGACCAACACAATCCCATCAATGGTGGTGGGGATGGTTCAGTTGGTGGAATCGAATCGGGTAAAGACAGGAGCACTCTCCGAGAGGAAGCGAAGGGAGAGATGGGATTCTTCGATCACTTGGAAGAATTGCGTTGGCGCATCATCAAGTCACTGATCGCCTTAGCGGTTAGTGGCATCGCCTGCGGAGTGTTCTACGAAGAGATCTGGCAGTTCCTTCTCTCTCCTGCTAACCAATCAAACCCTCCAATCGAGTTTCAGAACCTCGTGATGTTCGGACAGGTAACGTTGACAATTCAAGTCTGTTTGTTGGCCGGCCTCATCATTGCAATTCCTTTTATTCTCTGGCAGTTCTGGGCATTTATCAAACCGGGCTTATATCAGAAGGAACAGAAGTATGTGGGGGGACTGGTTGTCGCTACTATCTTCTGTTTTCTGGCTGGTGTCGCTTTCGCATACTTTACGATGATCCCCGGTATGCTGGAGTTTGCTCAAGGATTCCAAGTTGCTAAACAGATTAGGAATGATTTTACCATTGAAGCATACTTCAGCTTCGTTCTCGGACTAATCCTTGCCACTGGAGCAGTCTTCGAGATGCCTGTTCTTAGCTGGTCGCTCTCCCGCATTGGGATTCTGACTCCAGAATTCATGAAGACCTACCGACGCCACTCCATCATCGTTCTGCTGATTGTTGCCGCCATTGTCACACCTACTCCCGACCCAGTAAACCAGATTATGATGGCTGTTCCTCTCTATCTTCTCTACGAACTCAGTATTCTCGTATCCCGCATTGCAACACGGCAAAGGAAAAGAGCTCTCGACGAAGCATTTGGTGAAAGTGACAGTGATGAGAAGGAAGAGTGAGAAACCGAGCAGAGAATCCGTGGAATGAGATAGTGTAGAAGGCTCACGAATATGTAAAAGAGCCAATTCAGATTCAGTCAGCACGTAGGAATTGATGACCGAAACACGCCAGATACGACTTAGTGATATATCTCGACCAGTTGATCGAGAGTTGAAGGAGTTCCGAAAGTTTTTTCGGGAATCACTTCGCACCGATAACCTGTTGCTCGATACAGCCATACGCTATATCCTGAAGAAAAAGGGAAAACAAGTTCGCCCTCTCCTCGTGCTCCTCTCCGCTAAAGCAGCCGGTGAACTCTCACGGCGTTCGTTTATCGGTGCAGCAATGGTAGAGTTACTCCACACCGCAACCCTTGTTCACGACGATGTCGTAGACGAAGCAGATGAACGGAGGGGAAACCCATCGGTAAACTCTGTCTGGAATAACAAGACCGCAGTCTTAGTCGGTGACTACCTTCTGGCGCAAGGACTCCGTCTGGCAAACGAAAACAAGGAGTTCGATTTCCTCGACGTGACATCCCAAACAGTGCAGCGGATGAGTCAAGGCGAGTTGATGCAGACAAGAAAGACGAGGAAGCTGGACATTCAGGAGAATGAGTACTTCAGAATTATCTCAGACAAAACAGCTTCGTTGATTGCTGCCTGCTGCCAGATTGGTGCGCTATCTGCCACAGATGATCCGGCAATCCAGAAAGGACTCCACCGCTACGGCGAAATGGTTGGCATTGCCTTTCAGATTCGGGATGACATCTTCGACTTCACTTCGAAGGGTGATGATATTGGCAAACCGATTGGGAACGATTTGCAAGAGAAGAAGCTAACACTCCCCCTAATTCACGCCCTGAACAACTCCTCCCGTCGAGATGCAAAGCGGGTAATCCGTCTGATTCGGAACGGAACGAACGGCAACGGCATCGCAGAGACATCGAACAGAGTTCGGGAATTTGTAGGTGAGTACGAGGGAATTAACTACGCGGAAAAGACCGCCCACCACTACCGCGACCTCGCTCGCGAATCCCTAACGATACTCCCCGATTCGCCTGCCACACGGGCACTCCACGATTTCGCAGAGTTTGTAATTGCGAGAGAAAAGTAGAGTGCAACGATAAAAGAGCACTCTCGCAACCCTGGCTGAAGACCAACGGCTACCATCAGATTCATCTCTGGCACACTCTACACACTCATAACTCTATGAACTCATACACTCCCACACTCATATACTCTACAATCTCTCATTCCATCGGCCCTTCGTTTGTCCAAAGGTTGATCCGTCCAATCCGCTTATGTGGATCCTTCATAACGTGCATTCCAGCAGTCACGAAGTCGAGATCACCATCCATATCCATATCACCAATATCGACACTGATAAGCGAGGAGACCTCTACTCCAATACCGTGTGGGGTAAAGTTCAGTGCTCCGTCGTTCTCTAACCAGATTGCACTCATGCGAGTTGGATTTACCCACTGATTGAAGAGGGAGACGGCGAGGATATCAAGGTCGCCATCGCCATCCATATCTCCCGGAACTGCACGGTACGCACCGTAATAGCTGAGAAGTGGATGTGGTTCATACTCCAGATTACCTTTGTTTTCCAGCCACTGAATGCCGTGATAGGGAAGCACCATCACCCCGGGAAGATCAATTGCATCCCCATTCGTAGCTATGATGTCGAGGTCACCATCCTCGTCTAAATCAACCAGTTCAATTCCTGAGAAACCGAAGGCAGGAGTGAACGCTTTGTAGATGAGATGCTGTTCGAACTTTCCATCTCCTTTATTCACAAAACCGATAATCTCCTCGTGTTCCTGCGCAATCAATCCGATAAAATCCATGCGGTCATCGTCGTTCAAGTTTGTCGGGATCACGTGAATTCCTCCCGCCTTCTTGATGATGCTATGATACTCGAACCTCCCCTCGTCGTCTTGTTCAAGCCATCCAATTTCACCCACGGTTAAGAATCCAAACACTGCAACCACAACGTCCATATCGCCATCGTTGTCAAAGTCAACAGGGCGAGCATCGGCAAGGCGTCCTACATCAGTGAGAATTGTGTCCGCCCTGAATTTGAGCGAACCATCATTCGTCAGCAACAGCACACTTCCAACTAAGTCGTCTGTTGGCGACGCATTGCCAATACAGGCAAGCAGAATGTCGAGATGCCCGTCGCCATTATAGTCGCAGGTCTCTGCTTTGGCTGGCGTTGGAGTATATGCGAGCGTCTCTTCAACCCAAGCAGTATCTACCCGGTGTATCCAGACAAGAGAGCCGAGCAAGAAGTCAGTAGCGAGAACATCAGGCTGGTTATTCTGATCAAGATCGACCACATTCACGTTGCCAACCATCGGATAGATGCTCGCCGGAGGAATACGTCCCATCCCACTAACTGTGAAGCGGAGTCCTGACGGTGGAGGATCATCTGGAATATCGGAGAATGTTTTGCTCCCAGTAGCATAAAAGTGAAGGATGTCGAGCCACTGGTCATCCTCGTAGGTAACAGGCCACTCTCTCTTTTCAAAGATTCCTTGCATGTGTTCGATCACATCACTCCACCTTCGCTGCGGGATACTTGTTGGCTCAACAACTGTGTGGCACATCCCACAGGCAATAGGAAGGTTCAACTCTACTTCCCAAACATTCCTATCTCGAAGAGGAATCTGGTTCAGAGGGTGATTAGGATCTTCCCCAACGTAGCCCTCTTCATTGATCTCGTGGCAGCTAAAGCAGGTAGCCCGAACTTCCTCTTCAGTTAGTCCTCTCCTTCGCAAGGTGTCGCTCGGAGCATCCTTCTCCCCTGCCATACGCTTCTGCACGTACATTTCAGGAACGGCTAAAGCCTCAGCCTTAAGCATCTCTCCCTCCCGAGGTCGGTCGGCAGCAAATGTGGCAAGAACAAGGAGCAGAACCCCTCCAGTGAAGCCAACAGCGCGAAGCATGAAACGATGGTCAGTTTTCTTTTTCATCAAACCCAAATGTTCACAGAATAGAAAGTTGTTCACTCACAGTCAAGAAAGATACGTAGAGTCTTAGTGACAGAATTTGTAGAAGGATAGAAGGGATTGACTCTACTTGAAGGCCATAAGAACTTCTATGGACTGAGGTCTGCTTCTTCTGATTGAGAGTGGGCAGATCGCCGCCGAACCCAAAGGTAGAGAAGCACTCCCATCCAGAACGCTGCAAGGAGAAGCCCGAACGATTCGCGAGCCTCCTCAATTTCAATCCAGTTCACGTCAACCGCGCTGAGGAGAGCAATCCCCCAAACCAAATAGATTGCAAGACCGATAGCCGGAAGCGGAGTATGTTTTCCAAAAATTGGAGGAAGCGTTACCAGTGCAGCAAAAAGATATGCAGCGATCCAGACTCCCGCATCGGGATCGTTGTACTGGACCGCTGCAAAACTTGTGAAGATGATAGCAACAGTGATATAGACGAAGCGCATCTGTATAATTTCTCTCAATATCTTCTACTGAACCAGCAACCGGAGCACTCTGCGGCTGCTGGTCCCTTCAGCTTCTAACAAATATACACCCCGCGCAAGTTCTACGGGTGGAAGAAGTGCCGTTGAATCGTCGACCATCTCGAACTTTACCGTTGCAGCAATTCTTCCCGTAACGTCTACGATACGAACTGCTTTCAACTGGTCGCTCCCCTTCCAGTGAAGTCGCGTTACCTGGTCAGCACGAAACGGATTCGGTAGAAACTCCAGTTTATTTTCTCCAACTTCATCTTGTACCGATGAGGTAGAAGCCTGATTCACCGAGTCGATCCACTGATATGCTCCCGTTAGGATTTCGTTTCGGTTCTTGAAGTCGATTGTGTGGCCAACACCACTTAGTGGGTGGGCAAAAAGAATTGCGTTATTCTCCTCAAGTAGCTCAAGGGCTGGGTAATATCGCACCTGAGGGTCGTCGTTGGTTCCGTTGATAACGTAGAAGGCTTTCCCTTCGGCCTTATCCATAACTCCTTGAATATCGGCACGTCCGTTAATCGCAGCACCAATTGGGATGTAACCGCCGAAACGCCAACTGTTGGTCACTCCGTACAGGTAAGTGGTACGTCCCCCAATAGAAAATCCAATTACATACTCCCGCCCACGATCAACATTGTACCACGATTCAGCGGAGTCGAGTAGCGCAGTAGTTAGAAGCGTATCGGCCTGCTCACTTAAGACATTCCCATCTGTTCCACCATCTGGACATACAAGAATCAAACCATTGGTTTCGGCGAACGCAATAAGAGTATCTCGCCAAGATTTAGCGTTCCAACGAAGTGGATTGAACGGGTGAAGTCCTAACATCAACGGATTTGCTTTGGCAGCATCGTAGCCTGAAGGAACGTAGATAGAATAGTTACGAGAGGTTCCGTTAATCAGAAGTGTTCCGTCCAGACTCTGAGCCTGGGCGAGCACGATTCCGCACAAGAAAAGAGCAGTTGCGTAGAAAAATTTCATGCGATAAACGATTGAACGATTACGTGAATATGAATGTGGTCAAGACATTGAAGAGACGCGATCTCACCTTCAAATGTTCCAATATCGACGCTAAATGCTGAAATCACCTTACCTTCAACCAGTAGAACAATACTTGAGTGGAAAAAGATACGGTATGGGGCAACTTCGCTGGATGCTCTACGGAGCTTACGGATTTACAGGAAAGCTGATAACAGGTGAAGCAAGTCGGCGTGGTTACCAACCAATACTCGCCGGAAGAGATCAGGAACGCCTGCGATCTCTCGCAAGCAAACATCTGCTGCCGACAAAAAGTTTTTCTCTATCTAAACAACAAGCTATCGAGGAAGCACTTGAGGGAGTAGACCTTGTGGTGCAGGCAGCCGGCCCTTATGCTGAAGTTGGTGAGGCAATGGTTCGCGCCTGCCTGCAAACCGGCACAGATTACGTTGACATTTCTGGAGAGCTAAGTCACTTTCAGAAAATATATCGGCATGGTGCTGAGGCAAGTGAGAAGCAGATTACGATGATTCCGGGCTGCGGCTTCGACGTGATCCCCACCGACTCGCTGGCAGCATATCTTAAGGAGAGGATGCCGGAAGCAATTCACTTAGAACTTGCTATCGATTCGCTCACGCAGTTGAGTGCAGGAACGGCAAAGGCTGCAACTGGCGTGATTGTCGAGGGGGGGTATAGAAGAGAGGATGGTCTGCTTACGAACGTATCTCTCGGCCAAGTTGGGCCGAACGTTCGCTTCCATCGAGGTGAGCGGCGAACAATGGCCGTACCTTTCGCTGATCTCGAGAGCGCATGGCACACAACAGGCATTCCTTCAATTACCACCTACCTCGCCTTCCCTCCTGGAACTGGTTGGATGACCTCTTTGGCTGGCATAGCCCAGAAACTTCTCTCACCAAAACCACTTCGCCGCATCGTCAACGCTGGAATTGACCTTGCTCTAAAAGAAAAGAGTGCCAACGCTAAAGGGGAAGCATCCCTTTGGGGACGAGTAACTGACAGAACAGGGAAACAGGTCGAATGCTGGATGAAAGTGCCAGAACCATATTACTACACAGCAGTTGCTGTAGTAAATGCGATTGAACGATTCAGCGAAGAACTGCCGCACGGAGTACTCTCACCAACGCAAGCCTTCGGGATCGATTTTGCACTCTCGATTCCGGGAACGATACGGCAAGATCGGTTTCCAATTTGATGTTTTAGAGTGTATGAGTGAAAGAGTTTATAGAGTTTTGAGTGTGTAGAGTGTGCCAGTGATGAATCTGATGGTAGCCGTTGGTCTTTACGCCGAGACTACGCGCCATGTACTGTAATCTCTCCCCAAAAACCTGGCCACGAGACGTTGACAACGTCTGCTCCCGCTATCAGAACTGGCTCAGTGGCAATAAGCCCAGCGACTCCCGCCATCATCGCAAGGCGATGGTCACCGTTGTGGTAAAGCTCTCCACCTCCGCAAATCTGCTGCGAGCCAGCAACTTGGAATCCATCATTGAATTCTTCTATCTGAACTCCAAGAGATCGCATCAGTTCCACGGTTGTTGAAATACGATCAGACTCTTTCACTCGAAGTTCCTCTGCGTTGCGGAGTGTGGTAACTCCAGAGGCAGATGCACCGAGAAGGGCAAGGAGGGGAAGCTCATCAATTAATGAAGCGGGGGAAATCGCACTCCCATCCTGAACCTCAACTCCTTTCAACTCAGGGGAGTAGCGAACGCGAAGGCTCCCGACCGGCTCCCAATCACTTTCATCTAACTCCCACTGAACATCTCCCCCCATCTCTTGCACCACATTTAGGAACCCAATCCGCGTTGGATTTAACCCAACGTTCTCGATTTGAATGTCTGATCCCGGAACCAGAAGAGCCGCCGTAACGAGAAATGCTGCCGAAGAGATGTCCCCCGGAATTGTGAGGTGCAGAGTTCTATCCTCACTCCTTTTAGTTCCATTTAGAGAACCAGATGCAGGTGATTGCGCGATAGGATGAACAATGTCAACTCCTTCAACCTCATCAACTCTCCACCCAAATTTCTTCACCATCCTGAGCGTGTGATCCCGCATCTCTTTTGTCCGCCGCAGGGCCGCTCCCCCAACCGAACGGAGTGCAGCAATCACCAACGCACCGTGAACTTGTGCAGATGAAGTGTCGATAATTCTATCTCCACTACCTCCGCTACCCAGTATCTCCTTGGGGATTCCTTCTATTGACCCATCTGCAATAACGGTTAACGGGAGCTTCCCATTGGTTGTAAGAACTTGCGCCCCAAGTTTGCGGAGAGGTTCAGCAACTCTTCCCATTGGCCGTTGAGTAAGTGAGGGATCGCCTATCAGCTGAAATACTCCTGACTCACCTGTCAGGAACCCAGCCCCAAGTCGTGCGGTAGTTCCCGAGTTCCCACAGTCGATTGTGCAAAGTGGTGGTGGTGGTCTCCGCGTCGACCCGTCGATGATCCAATCTTCCCCATCTTCTCGAATACTGCACCCAAGCTGGCGAATCAGGTGAAGCGTGTTGAGGCAGTCGTAGGCGGGAGAATATCCACGAATGATCGTCTCCCCTCTCCGCATCGCAGCCAAGAAAAGTGCGCGGTGTGTGATCGATTTATCGCCGGGCAAACTATATCTGCCGGATAACGGCTCGTGACGAGGAAAAATCCTTAGAAGGTCTCGTTCAGAGTTCATCGTGAGAGATTACGCCAGAGAAGTTTGTGGTAGTTTCTCTACGCGAATCACATCCATGAAAGCACTTACCGAGAACTCAGCGTTTCCAACACCAGGTCTCCCATATCCCGGAGGAGCAGGGAGATTATACTTCTCGAAGATTGTCCGCCATGTGTAGAGGAGCTTTACGAAGTACTCCAACGGTGGTCCGTCCTGCCGCCCAAGATCGCTCGTCGGTTCGGGACACCACGTAGTGAAGCGGGGAATAATTCCCTTGCTCATGAAAAAGTCCAGACCCTCTGCTGTTGACGCTATCGCGTCGTCAACCTCCACATATCCGTGTGGACGAGCCATCTCAACACCACCGACAAAGTTCGGTATCACATGCTCTGGGCCGAAGACATCTGCTGCGTCAACAATGCGCTTCATCCACTCGGCGCGGCCAACGTAGCGTGCCTTGCCGGGACATATCCAATCAAAGAGTTTCTCGTCCCATATCTCGTAGTTTGGGTGATAGATTTGATAACCTCCACTCTTCAACAACTTCGTCTCCTCCTTCGGGAAGGCTTGAACAACAGCCTTAGCAATCCAACGGCCACTAAGCTCACTTTCGATTGCCTCAGCATAGCGAGCATACCATTCAGCCTCTTTCATCCCCTCAAGAGTTTTCGTTATCGAACCACCGGTAACAGTATACGCTTTAGTGACTTTGTCGTGCTGATTGATAAGCCCCATTGCCTCAACAATATCGTCGAGTGATTTCACAGGTGTGTAGGGTCGCCCCTGCTCCCGCTGTTGACGAAAGTTCTCATTCAAATCGCAGAACCGACACTCCTCATCTCGTCCCCAATACTGACAAAGTCTGTAGACAGTTAAGTAAACAAGGTAACCCCACTCGATAGCTGGGGCAATCTCAGATATTTTCTTTCCACTCGACAACTCATGCTTATAATACTCCGGTATCGGCGGGAACTCAAGGTCGGCTAAGTAGACCTCACCACAGAAGAGTGTAAGTTTTCCCTCGTGCAGTTGCACCCGGTAGGGAGAAGTAGGGGAAACGCGAACAGATGTGATTGTAGAACGGAGGTTATAGGGTCCACCTGTCATCTTTATCTCTTCTGGAGCACGGTAGGCTTCGTGTTCCTCCATATCCTCAAGTCGCACATAGTCGAAGGAGAAAATGAAGTAATCCTTCGGCTTGTATCCACTTGCCACTCGAAGTGAGTCCTCGCTGAATGAGAGACCAACCCGGAGGATGTCTTGCTTGATGATCGCCTCAATCGGTAGATCAGGAAACATCATCGCAAGCCGCTCAACTTCGTGCAGGTTTGGTTGTGTTGGGTTATCCATAGTGTATGCAATGTCTATTCAGAATTCAAGTATATGCTCACGCAAAGGCGCAAGAGGCGATTACAGGTTATTGACAACACGTCTAATTCCATCCTTAATGAACTGCTCTCCAAAATTGATTAGAAGGCCTAAACGCGCATCAGATAGTCGCAAGTAGGTCAATAACTGTTTATAGTGTACAGGAGCGATGCTTTCGACTGACTTTAGTTCGAGTATAACCTTCTTCTCAACGACAAGGTCAGCTCTGAATCCATTATCAATGAATACATTCTTCCAGATTACTGGTAGACGAGCTTGATGTTCAACAAAACATCCCCGTTCACGTAGCTCGTAGAGAAGAATTTTTTCATATACTGATTCTAATAATCCCGGGCCAAGTGTTGAGTGAATTACATAGCACGAGTCGACCACCACACGGGCAATTTCATTTTCAGTCATAACAATAAGGTGATTTGGGTGAATAGAATACAATCAGGGTTATCTCTACAAAGCACTCCCCCCTACTTTGCGCCTTTGCGCCTTTGCGTGACGAAGATACATAACAAGACTTCGCATTACCGAACGGTAGTTCTCCCTCCACTTCAGTCATAACAATAAGGTGATTTGGGTGAATAGAATACAATCAGGGTTATCTCTACAAAGCACTCCCCCCTACTTTGCGCCTTTGCGCCTTTGCGTGACGAAGATACATAACAAGACTTCGCATTACCGAACGGTAGTTCTCCCTCCACTCTCTCCCTCCGTTTGCACCAACGATGTTCGTCACACCTAAAAGTCCAGCCACTGGAATATCCCCTGCTGCCCGAGCCACTGAGAAAAGTTCAAGGTTTTCAACATCCCCTTCCCGACCGAGCAAAAATGCGAGGCCATCATTCTCCGTTACCCCCAACGTACAAACAACGCGAGCATTCTTCAACTCTCGCAACTCTCCTGCACCAACTTCAACTTCTGCCGGCAGCAGTCCCGGAATCCGCATCTCACCTCGGGATGTATCTCCTGAACCGAGAGAGATAGTAGTTGCGGAGATAATCTCACCAATTTTTAGTCCACTCTCAGGATACGCACCGCACGTACCGATAAAGATTAAACGTTCCGGCATCCGTTCGAGAATCGCCTTGCACGTCCCAATTCCAGCATCAACAAGTCCAACTCCAGTGATTGCTGTCGCCACCCCATCTGGCAACCCGTCAGGGAAGGCGGCATTCCGCTCAAGATCGGAAGAGAACAACCAGAGTGTACCGCTCATGCAAACTCCACCACAACAGGTTGTTCGATAAGTCCAGCCTCGTGTCCACGGTCGAGCAGCAACTGCATTCCCTCCCGCGTATCCTCTGAGTAGGCATAGGTCTCTTGATTTGCATACATGCCGAGATAGGTATCGAGTAACTCAGGCGTGGCAACTTCTTCAGGACGGTGAACGTGGTTGATTAGGAATTCTATCATCTCGCCTCGATGTTCAAGCGCATAACCGATTGAGCGTTGTAACACACGACTTGCACGTTCAATCAGGTTGGCTCCAAGGTCTCGCCGGATAACGTTTGCACCAAGCGGCAGGGGCAAGCCTGTCATTTCCATCCACCACTCCCCCAAATCGACAATCTTTTTCAACCCATGCGCAGCATAGGTCAACCGTCCCTCGTGAATAATCACTCCGGCATCCACATCACCACTCTCAATAGCTTCGAAGATCGCCTCGTAGGGAGTAATTGGGACTGGCGTCATCTCTGCTTCTGGGGCAATCAACTTTGTCACGAGGTGTGCGGTAGTTCGGTTCCCCGGCGTTGCCAGTCGCATCCGATTTAACTCACTCACTCCCCGTTCCTCGGTGGCAACGATCACAGGGCCGTAGCCCCGCCCGACCGATCCACCGTGGGGAAGCAACAAGTAGTGCTCGGCAATCAGTGGCCAAGCCGCAACTGAAATTGCTGTTACGTCAACCCGACCAGAGAGAGCAAGGTCGTTCAAACTCTGCGTGTCCTCCGTCACCGGCTGGAACGTTAGCCCTTCGGTATCGATCAACCCTTCAATTGCCGCACGAAACATAAATGCGTCGTCGGCATCGGGACTATATGCAAGGCGCAGAGTTTGCATTTTGAATTTTTGATTGCGGATTGATAAGGTTCGCTGCTCGATCTGCTCACATCACTCCTATATCCTCAAGGCTTCTCGGATGTTTCGGATTTTTTCCATCAAGACAGAAAAGTCATCGAGGGGCAAGGCTTGGGCAGCATCGCTGCGAGCAGAAGCGGGATCGTGATGTACCTCAACGATTACTCCGTCGAGTCCGGCAGCAATTGCGGCGAGAGCACCGGGGGCAACAAGACTCCGTCGACCGGCTGCGTGAGAAGGATCGGCGATAACGCGAAGTCGCGTCCGCTCCTTTAATGCCATTGCCCCCAACAGGTCGAGCGTGTTTCGCGTACTCGTCTCAAACGTTCGAATTCCTCTCTCGCAAAAGATCACCGTCTCAGCACCGGCAGTCAGCGCATGTTCTGCCGCACCAATCCACTCCTCCACAGTAGCCGACATCCCACGTTTCAGGAGGACTGGCATTCCACTTCGCCCAGCCTCCTTCAGTAGCGCAAAGTTCTGCATCGATCTCGTGCCAATCTGGATCATCGCCACGTGTTGAACGGCGAACTCCACATCCCGTGGATCAACCACCTCGCTCACAAGTTGCAGACCGTAGTCGCGAGCAATTTCCGAAGCCATCTCAAGTCCCCCCTCCCCCGGCCCTTGATAGTCGTGAGGGGAGGTTCGAGGCTTGTACGCACCGGCCCGAACGTAGCGAATTCCTTCGGAAGCCATCCGCGCAAAGATTGCTGAAACTTGTTCCTCAGTTTCAATGCCACAGGGTCCTGCAATAATGGTTAGCCCTTCAATTCCTGAATCGTAGATAGGAGAGTTTTCAGCCGTGGCAACGTGTCCATTCTTCGAGCTGGCCTCCATCGCAACCTCTACCCCCGGCATCTTTCCAAACTCCTGTATATCGATCAACCCTGCTGAGTCCTCTACCAACATCAACGTTCTCCCGGCGGAAGACATGCGAGTAATGTTTGCAGCACCGGCAGTCATCAACGCACGTTGAGCCGCTTTGACCTGGAGATCCGTTGCATCTGTGTGGAAGAGAAGGGATTTCATAGTTATCACTGAAGATGTTTGGGGAAGATATTCGAGATCAAACCTCAACCTTTTTCTGATTCTGATTTGTATTTCTTCGTCGTACAGCTCATTCTCTCAAAATTATTCCACTATTGAGATTCAGAGCATAACGTCAACCACCACAGCTATTGCGAAGAGAATGCTGACATAGCCGTTGAGATTGAAGAAGGCTATATCAATCTTCGAAAGATCTCCATTCCTCAACAACCAAGCCTCGTAGAGAAGAATCCACGTCACTGCTGTTAGACCGAACCAGAATGGAAAACTGAGGTTAGCAGCGATGCCAAATCCGGCGTATGCAACAACAGCCAGAAGGTGAACGAAGCGGACAATCCAGAGAGAACTTTGTTTCCCGAATCGTGCCGGAACTGACCGCAGTCCTTTCTCGCGATCGAACTCTTCATCTTGAAGCGAATAGTAAATATCGAACCCTGCCGTCCAGAGAGTAACACCAAGTCCGAGCAAGATCGGAGCCCAGTGGAAACTGCCAGTTAAAGCAAACCAGACACCGATAGGGGCTGCACCGAGACATGCTCCCAGAACAAAGTGGGAGGCCCAGGTATACCTCTTCGTTAGCGAATAACCGTAGAGAAGGGCGAGGAGAGGAAATGAGAGAAGACCGCAGAGTTGGTTCACACCAAAGGAGGCAGCAATAAAGACAACCGTAGCTCCACCGGTAAATATCCACGCCTCCCCGGTTGAAATCTTCCCGCTCGGCAACTCTCGTCTGTTTGTGCGTGGATTTAGGGCATCAATCTCCCGGTCGGCAATCCGGTTGAATCCCATGGCAGCAGTTCGCGCACTGACCATGCAGATGAGAAGGAGGAGAACATCTACCCACGTCAGAGTCACTTCAAGCATCGCCACTACCACGATTGCCGAGACAACGGCAAAGGGAAGAGCAAAGATGCTGTGACTGAATTTAATCATCCGGCCAAACGTCAGCAGACGCTCCACTATGCCGGGATTTCTCTCTGTTTGTTCCAACATGAATTCAAGAGGTCGTGCGAATCAACGATCCAGCACGAAATTACGGTGGAGGAAGATGTGAAGACGCAAAGAATCGAAAGCAAGGAGGATTGGAAGGCAAAAGTAAAAATTCAAAATTCAAAAAAAGAAGATTGAGGCTTTGGGACAGGCAAGAGGGATTTAGATAGCAGAAGCAGCAGTTTAGGAATAAAGGCTGAAGTTTGTAGCCGGTTGTGACCACGCAAGAAGCTTTCATCTCACTTTTAAATTTTGCCCCTTGAACTCCTCCTCTCATTTTGAATTTTTACTTTTGAATTTTGAATTCCCTCCTCTACCGTCCTCCCGACGCATCTGCTCCGACACCGACGATTCTATCGTAGGCTAAAGATGTTTGATCGCGGTAGTAGGCGAGGGCAAACCACGTTTGCGTGGCGTAGACGCTGTTTCCCTCGATCAGTGTGGCTTCTGGCATTTCAAGGATTCCTTCGTCAACGTTCCACTTACCGCTAACATATTCGTACTCCTGAACAGCCCTCTTCATCCACCCTCGGGCAAGGTATCGTCTGGTACTTGGGTCGTAGGTAAGCCGCCAATCCCACGTCGGAGTCCAATTATTAAATGTCCCGACAACTGCCATGTCATCGTATACCTTTTCACCTTGAATGTCGAGATTGAATTCGAAGTAGACGTAGTCGTCATCGGTGCTCTGAACATAGTCGAAGCGGGGAAGTCCGTCGTTATCATGTTCGGCGAACGTTGCAAAGCGTGGCTCATCACTCACACGTGTAGAGACTGGCCCATCAATTGCGGGAAAGCTAACCATATCTGTCAGATCCAGAATCCGATGTTCGTTACCGGAAGGGATGTTGTAGAATTCGGCCAGAACTTTCCCTCCATACCATGGCGACCAACTCGACCGATATTCACCCTCCTTCGCACTCTTCCGAGCAGATTGCTCATTAGCCACCATTGGTTGATCCCACTTCCCCTGTTCTATCAAATCGATTCCCTGAAAGTTGGAGCTAAAGAGACTTAAGCCGGGAATAATCTCCACACGGGCAACCAGTCCATCCTGTGCCTTATCTGTCCAAGCACTTTCAAAGAAATCGGATTGCATCTGAAGGCTAACACCGGCCACACTCTCCACAGCAAAGAAGGGCAACTCGGCGATTACGTGATCTTCATTGTAGTAGTCGACAACCCGAGCTATGTAATTTCCAGAGTGGAGGATATTGACTGAATTAGAACTTGCCGGGAAGGTAATGCTTGCTTTGTAGTCGTAGTTGCGAGCCGTGAAGGGAGCCGGATCGACAATGAAGTCATTTGTTCGAAGCCGGGAACGATCTTGGATGAAGACGCTCCGCGTAGGATTCCAGTCGTGATCGCAGTGAACCAGAATCAGCGAGAGGTTTGGGGGGAGATCGGCAACCAGATCAAGCTCCAACGTCAGTGCCTGATAACCAAATCCCTCACCACCACTTGTTCCTCCGGGAGTAGCAACGCGAAGGAAGGGGGGTGTTGAACGCCCTTCGTCTCCATGTATCCAAGCCCAGCGCACGGTTATATCTTGCGACTCTTCACTCGTCGGCGCACGCTCTTCCTCTCCAGATGTTTTACTTGTCACGCATCCAACGTAGAGAATTCCGCAAAGCAGAACTAAGAATAGATTACGGACGTGGATCAACCCACTCAGCCCCATCGTTAAAGACCTCCTTTTTCCAGATTGGCACACGTTTCTTCAATTCTTCAATCAGATAGCGGCAGGCGTCGAAGGCAGCATCGCGGTGTGGAGTGCCAACGGCAATGCAGACGGCAACCTCCGATATTTGCAACACCCCCACCCTGTGGTGGACGATCACTTTTACCACTCCAAATCTCTCGACAGCTTCCCGCGCAATCTTCTGCATCTCTCCCTCAGCCATAGGGGTATATGCCTCATACTCCAATCGCTTCACTCGCTCTCCCCTCTCTCTTTTCCCACTTGAATCCCTCACCGTACCAACAAAGGAGGCAATCCCCCCAACACTGGGATCAACTACCCGTTCAACAAGTCGACCAGGATTTATTGGCTCCGATACGATTACCGTTTCGATCATAAGTATGGTAGAGTAGTGCAAACTATGTGGCAGAACATTTACTCACCCCCCAGCAACGGGAGGAATCACCGCAACCTCAGCTCCCTCAGGAATTATGTCGCTGTCGAGAGCATAATCCATGTTCACAGCAAACCTACTGGCTCCAGCAAGAGTTGAAAAGTGTGGATGTTGTTCCAACAACAGTTCTCTGAGACCGGCAACAGAAATCCCAGTAGAGACAATCATCTCCTCAATTTCAATTCCAACCGCCTCTCGGGCTGGACCAAAATACCGGATGTTAATCTTCATAGTGAAATGTTATCTTCGCCCTGTATCTACGTTCAGGGAATGGAACGATACGAAAGAGAACCAAGTTAAGAAAGGCATCGTTCCCCCCACCCTGCGTTGCTCTCTTTCACATGAGATTGCCCTTCGGCAAGTAGGCAGCAGCAAATCGAGAACCTACGAATCAACTGCATAAATCTTCATGAACTTTGATATTTCTAAAGCCCTCGAGACAATTCAAGGCTGGATCAATGAACTGATAACTCTCCTTCCGAATATCATCATCGCGATCATTGCCTTCGCAGTGATCTTCTTTTTTGGGAAAGGAGTTCGTGGTCTTATCATCAAACTTACCGAGAAGCATAAGCGCTCCCAGAATGTTGGAATCGTTGTGGGAAGACTTGGTTTTGGAGTAACTGTGATCCTTGGCTTTTTTATTGCACTGATGATTATTGTCCCATCCTTCACCGCCGGACAACTTATTGGTGCACTTGGGATCAGCAGTATTGCAATCGGATTTGCTTTCAAAGATATCCTCCAGAACTTCCTTGCCGGCATTTTGATTTTAATGACAGACTCGTTCACGATTGGCGATCAAATAATGGTAGACAGTTACGAGGGAACGGTCGAGGACATTCAAACGCGTGCGACAACGATCCGCACCTACGATAATCGGAAAGTGGTGATTCCGAACTCCAATATGTTTACTGACTCAGTAACGGTCAACACTGCATACGCAAACAGGCGTTCACAGTATGACTTTGGCATCGCTTTCAGCGACGATATTGACAAAGCGAAGGGCATCATGCTTCAAGTAATGGGAAGGACTGAAGGAGTACTGCAAACTCCAGCACCTGACGTTCTTACAGTGGAACTTGGTGACTCGAGTGTCAACATCCGAGGTAGGTGGTGGACAAATCCGACAATTGCCGAAGTACTATCGGTACAGGATAGGGTAGTCTCCGAGATCAAGAAAGAATTCGACAAAGCAGGAATAACAATTCCATTCCCGATCCGAACGGTTTACTTCAACGATGAGAGGGAGACAAAAGAACGATCTGATGAGTCTGTTGGGTAACGCTCGATTGCACAGACACCCTATCATGTAGATCAGTGTTCATCCGCGTTAATCTGTCGAATCCGTGTACAATTTCATCGAGCAATCATCTCTGGTTGGCAATGGTACACGGATGACACGGATCGGACAGGATAGATACACAGATAATAGTGAGCTGCAATACAGCATTTTCATAGCTAATGACAGCGTGTTTCACGCAACCTCTGTAAAAGCTCTTAGACGAAATGTGTTCTCCCCTCTACCGAACAATGATCCCAGTTCTCACACTCTGCGTCGGAGTTTGTAGCAGGAGATTGTAGGCTCCAGCAGGAAGACTCTCCATGGGAAGCCGAACTAACCACGATCCAGCTTCGGGACTCTCTAACGTAAAGCTCGAAACCTCACGTCCACTCTCATCGAAGAGAAGAAGCGTTGCCGTTCCATCTTCGACGAGATCGACCTGCACGCGGGCTTCGTTTCGGACTGGGTTGGGGAGAACTTTTAGCCCGAACGCGCCGGTTCCGTCAACTAACCGGGGTGATCCAACAGCACACCAGCCGAGTGCTGTGAAGTTCCCATCAACAGGCTCAGCTTCACCTTCGTAGAGGTCGCTGAGAAAACTGAAACTGAACTCTTCCACGGCAAGTGGTGTAGTGAATCGACTTCCCAAAAGAACCAACATTGGAATCTCACCGAGCGATCCATCCTCTGAAAGGCGACCGGTAACCTCAAGTTCGAGGAAGCGTTCTTTCCCCTCAACTCTGGTGGAGAGAAGTCGGAACGCTTGACGGCCAGCGATGAGACTATCCAGCCCATCTGGAAGAAGCATATCGGCAGCGAAGCGAAGTGTTAACCGAAGCTCTACTGGAGCACCAACCGCGAACGATTCTGGATCGGACTGGATATAGAGTGGAATAGGGAGAACGGAGCCAATCTCTCCAGATTCGTTTGCAAAGCCGATACGCAAACTTCCTCGCGCAATACATCGACTTTTAACTGGAATCAGCAGTTCAGCACCACATATCGGTTCAACAACTCGGATTGTATCGTAAGCCTCGCTCCCCGGACGAGCAGTTGGAAGAACTTCTACAATTAGCTCTTCTCCCGGCAATGGTGGGTCACTCCCCTTCCGTTCAAGTCTGAAATCATCCCCCCTCACCAGCTCTACACGAAGTCCCTCCAGCGGAAGAGTCCCAGTATTCCGAATATTGAAGCGACGAGGACTAACAGTGTCGCAGAGAATCCGTCCGAAGTCGAGGGCAACAACGTTCATCGACAATTCCGCCAGTTCATTCTCTACTCGTAAGGCTCCGTTCAATGTGTCGGTATCACCACCTGACAGAATAAGCTGAAGTGTGGCAGCTCGAGTACCGAGTCTGCCGGGAGTGTAGAGAATATCAAACCGAGCAGAATCTTTTCCCGGAATTGATAGCGGGAATGAAACTGACGGGAGAAGCTGAAATTCTCCGACATCACCACCGATGACCATTCCCTGATTCACATCCAAGGGAAGTGCGTCGTAGTTGACAACGTAGAGAGTGAGCGTGTCCACCTCTTTCGGTTCGCACCGCAGAGTGAGTGTCGCAGGTTCAACTGCTCGCACGTAGCGCACCAGTCCCTTAAGGTCCAGACCGTAGTACGAAGTGTCGGGACAGTTTGCTGTGTAGAAATCTATGCGCCCAGTCACATCTCGATCACCAAGTGCTGGAGTGTAGCGAAGGTTGACCGGCTGAGAAGCTCCCGGAGCAAGTGTGAAGGGCAACTGTGATGGATTTGCAAGTGAGAAAGAAGCGGGGCTAATCATCGCTGAGGTAACAGTAACTGGATAGGTTGTTGGATTCGTGATAACAACCTGCGCACCGACTGAAGGTGTCACCGGAAAAGCTGGTGGGAAGGTGAGAAGAGTTCCCGAGGGGGGCGTAAGGGCAAGGCGATCTGGCTTCAGCCGAATTGGCAGCTCCAATAGAATGCGCTCGCGGCAGAGAGTCTGGCGGAAAATCAACGCACCACTATCTGCCCCCGATCTCAGGTTAGAGAAACTAAGCTGTACAGGAATACTTTCACCGGCAGCGAGAGTAAAGGGAAGGGAAGGAGTAACCATCACTCCTTGCAGACCGTTCGTAAACTCGACACTCTCCACCACAATATCAGAGACCCCTGCATTCGATACTTGAATTGTTGTGTCGAACTCTTCGCCGCAGATGTGGTTGTAAATTCCCTCAGCTTGCAGAACACCCCGCTGCACAACCGGAGCCGGAACAAAAGCGTAGGCATCACTGACACTACGACCGTTTACAGTAACGGCTACAGGACCACTGGCAACCAGATCATATCTGCCGGGATCAACTTCAACTACCCCGAAGAAGCCAGTGAAGTTGACACCAACTCCGTTCAACGTTGCGTTGGTGGTGGCATCTGGCCGGGCTATCGACACAAAGTGCTTCCAACCGAATTGCACACCGTCGTTGCGTGGAGGGAGTGAAGGGACAACGAAGTGATGTTGCCGGGCCATCTGCTCGCGAGGTGTTATCAGAGCCAACGAAGGATCTCCTACAGCACTGTCGAGACCGCTGGGGGGAGAACGAGAAATGTTTACCCCGAGGTGAGCCATTAGAATTGGGGTAGAGCTTTCAGCGATTCCATCTTCGAAGGTGAGTTCTGAGATGAAGGTTCCATCTTTGACAAGAGAATCGACTTCGAGCAGAAGACCTGTCGAGGTAATCTGAGCATCACCACAGGAGGCAACCCCTTTCCAATATGTTCGTGGTTCACCCGGGTAGCGTGCAACAAAAAACCGGGTTCCCAATCCTTCAAGTGGTGGAAGCTGTTCAATCATTGGGCCACACGATGTGTTGCCAAATGGGAGTGTTACGCAGGTAGCTCCACTCCAGACCGCAACCGGTTTATCTGCAGCAACCCGAGACCCTGTCAAGTCATCGTTGATCTCCGAGACGATCCTCTCCACCGAAAGCATTTGGTAGACTTCACCCCGATTGAGAGTGACAGCAAAGGGAACTCCAGCCGGATTGCCGTTTCTGGTAGGGAGAGCAGGCGTAAGCGTTACCGTTGTATTATCCTCGAGGGAAGCAATCGCCACAAAGGAGCCTTGAGCGAAGCTGACACTGTTAACAGAGATATAGTCTTTGCCGAGCAGTTGGTCGGGAATCGCTCCGAATGCTTCGGACGAGGTTCCTCGATCGAGCATTACGGCAACAGTTACCAGATTGTTGGCAGTCAGCTTTAGAGTTCTTTTGAACTTCCCCTCAAGGTATGGGAGAGGAATATCTGCTGTGTCGATAATCCGCTCGGCATAACCGTTTGCTCCGAGAGCAAATGTTTGAGTTCCGCCGGTAGCATTGTAGAAGAGATTGATAGTTGTTCCGGGAATACCAGTAACTAACAAGCGCACCCGCTCGGCCTCTCCCCCATCCGAAGGGGAGAGGTAGGGAACAGCGAGCGTAAACGAGGTTCCCTCACCGGCAGTCTGTGCCTCTCCATTTACGATAGCCCAAAGGCCAAGAAGCAGAGCCAATGCAAGAAGCCGATCTATGATGGTGCACTTGTAGAAATTTCTCATTGTTCTTCCACAATAACACTTCAAGCAACGTTTTGATAGTGAAAGAAGCCCATTTCTTTGTTCTGCCATAAAAAAAGGCATCCGCGTTTACGGATGCCTTTTCTACATAAAGTGCTTACAAAGCAAGATTTTCTATAAGATTACCCAACCTTCACCACGCGGTTTTTCAACGTGCCAAGCCGATCGATCTCCAGCTCTACCTCGTCGCCGTCACCCAGCCATTGGTTTGTGATGCCGGAGCCGTTCAGTTCTAAGAAGCATCCAGTGCCAACAGTGCCGGAGCCGATCACGTCACCTGCGCGGAGTGTTGCGCCGTAGGATGCACGCTCGATAATCTGCGCAAATGTCCAGGTCATATCTTTCAGGTTCCCCCGCGAGACCTCGACGCCATTCACGCGACCGATCATCGTTAAATCATACCGCTCCCCACTCTCGCCGGCTAAACGCTTGTCTACCAGTTCATCCCGCGTGGCAAGCCAAGGACCGAAAGTGTTGGCGAAGTCTTTCCCTTTTGCTGGACCAAGACTCAGCTTCATCTCCTCCATCTGCATCGCACGAGCCGACCAATCGTTGAAGACCATGTAGCCAAAGATATAGTCGTCAGCCTCTGATGCCTTGATATTCCGTCCGGTCTTACCGATAACAACCGCCGCCTCCAATTCAAAGTCGAGCCGTTCCAAGTGGCGCTCCATCACCTCCACATCGCCGGGACCAGAGACTGAAGAAGGGTTTGTAAAGTAGAAGACAGGAAACTGATCGAACTCTGGAATCATCTCCACTCCCCTATTTCTGCGGGCAGCTTCAACGTGTTGGCGGAAGGCATATCCATCCCGCATAGAAGGGGGCTTAGGTACGGGAGCCAAAAGGTGAACATCGGTTATCGACACAGTCTGGACATCGCTTCTGTGGTGATCGGCCCAGGCGGCAACATCCAGAGCAAAGTTTTGAGCGGCTTCCCCCCCCTCCAACAGACCACGCATTGTTGAAAGCGAGGTGAGGGGAACGTTGTTGCTGATAGCAGCTACAGCTAAATATCGTGGAGCCGTTTCCATAAGGTTAACAACGAGAGCATCGTCGAGGAGAAGCCCGAGCTTCCCTTCTGCCCCTTCTTGGTATTGCTCTGAGTTATCGAGATAGCTGACAAGTTTCATGGTATTTCTCTCTCTCTACCTGTTGGTTGATTGTTCCGGGCAGGGTGTAAGGGGCAAAAGTAGCAATTTCGGGAGGACTGCTTAGAAGAGCGAAGAGATGTTACGGTTTCGCCGTGATATTCTTCCAGTAGCGTCGCCCAGTCATCATTCCTCCAAACCCCATCAAGAGGAGAGCAAGAAAGAGAAAGATGAGAAAGACGGGGGAGCCAATGCGTGGGAATGCCGGAATCAGCCAGGCTGAGACAAATGCCCAGAGAAGTCCCATCAAAATGCCGATGGCTCCCCCTATCCAGCTTAGTCTCTTCTTGAGAAGTGCGGAAGCCTGGTTATGGTCAAGGTTTTGGAATCTGTTCTGCATAGATATAGCTCTTGTTCTGTCCGGGAAAATACAAATCTCAGTATCATGCAAAGCCGCTCACGCAAAGCCGCTACGACGCAAAGGGGCTGATCCCCTTTCGACTCTCACACATTAATATCAGCAAACAGGGACTATAGCGTGTTGACAATCCCGATTCCCAGAAGGGACGCACCGCTGGTGCTCCACGGCAGAGGTGTTGTCGGATTCCTTGCGCTCGCGCACGAAGCTACCAACCGCCGGTCGCTCCGCGACGTAACAGAATCGTTACCGAAGAGCCGCAGCGCGGCCAACCGTTGGTAGCCTGGAGCGGAAGCTCCGGGCAACGGGAGCCAACCGAGAGCGTAGCTCCAGAGGAGCGATCCTGCATCGTGGGGGATCAGCTCATTGTTAATTGTCAACACACTCTAAACGGAGTTAGGGTCACGCAAAGAGGCTAAGACGCAACGGTTCTTGTTCACCTTCACTCTCAACTCTATTCGACTCTCACACGTAAAACAAAACAAACACCAGATACCGAGCAACACGTAGCGGGAACGCAATCAAGAGAAAGTAGTGGAAGGGAATGCGAAAAATTCCGGCTGCGTAGGTGAGGGGATCACCGAGAAAAGGAGTCCAGGATAGGAAGAGACACCAGACTCCGTAGCGGTGAACCCAGTCGAGAGCCTTCGTTCCCCACTTCCCCTTCGACAATCGGGTTTGCACTTTCTCGCTGAAGAGATAGCCAACGAGATAGTTCAAGCCAACACCAATGCAGTTCCCGGCTGAAGCCCAAGCGAGAGCTTCCCACGCATCCATCCCAAGTGACATAGCTCCGAGCAGAGCCGCCTCAGAACTAATTGGAAGCAGCGTTGCAGCAATCAAGCAGAAGAGGAAGAGTCCCGGTCCACCGTTAAGTGCGAGGAATGAAGCAATGTCGTTCAAATGCAGAAAGATGCCCCCCCTTTCAAGAGAGGACAAGAGATCACGACAGGTTTTCTGTAAGAGCATGTCTTAAAAATCCTGTTCGCGGAGCGTGTGGATTTAGTAAAGTGGAGAGAACGTTATCTGTCATACTGAAGACTACCGAAGGCAGCACCGCAGGTAATGTAGAGAAATGGTGTCAACCTCCACTAACCTTGAGAGACTCTTCACTCCGCTTCGCTGCGTTCAGAGTGACCAACCGTTCACCCTTGCTCTTATTAACTACAACTAATCCCCTCAAACTAATCAGCGAAGAAGAAGCGTAGGCCGTCGACCATCACTCACGCACTCATACACTCTCATACTCACCTACTAACTCCGATTTCCACGCGATGCACGTGGTGTATGTTGAGCCGCAACAGCTTCTTCCCGAATCAACTCACCCGTCAGCCGAATCAACTCATCTTGTGATGAGAATGGAAGTTCACCCGGTTCAGGCTGAATACGTTGGTAGGAACCATCTGACATCATTAGACGTGCCTTCCGGGTATCCCTGAAGTAGACATCGAAAATTTGGTTGAGAAGATGCTTGTTTGCCGGTTCCTCTACCGGAAACATTGTCTCTACTCTTCGATTCAGGTTCCGAGGCATCCAGTCGGCAGAACTGAGGTAGTACTCTTCCTCGCCACCATTGCGGAAGTAGATAATCCGCGTGTGCTCGAGAAAGCGACCAACGATAGAGGTGACCTTGATGTTTTCGCTAATTCCCTGAAGCCCCGGGCGCAGGCAGCAAATACCACGAATCAACAGGTCAACCTGCACACCTTTCTGCGAGGCGGCATAGAGTTCGCGAATAATTTCGGAATCAACAAGTGAGTTCATCTTCGCGATAATCCGCCCCGGATTCTCTGCCGTATGCTTCTCCACCTCGCGGCGAATCAACTCCACGGTTCTTTTGCGAAGCGACATCGGAGCCATCACCAGCTTGCGCCAGTGAACCCGGGCACTATACCCTGTCAGGTAGTTAAAGAGGTTGATGGCGTCAAACCCGATGTCGGGATCGGCGGTGAACATCCCAATATCCGTGTAGAGTCGGGCTGTCACAGGATTGTAGTTGCCAGTACTCAAGTGAAGGTAGATTCGTGGCAAGCCAGTATCATCCTTCCTGACAACCATTGCGATTTTACAGTGGGTTTTCAATCCGACAAGACCGTAGACAACGTGTACTCCGGCCTGTTCTAAACGTTTTGCCCACTCAATGTTTTTCTCCTCATCGAACCGTGCTTTCAGTTCTACCAATGCCGTTACTTGCTTTCCATTTTCGGCAGCTTTAATAAGTGCGTCAACAATTGGCGAATCCGAACCAGTTCTGTAAAGTGTCTGTTTAATCGCCAGCACCTTCGGGTCGTTCGCTGCCCCCTTAATAAAATCGACAACAGCAGAGAATGAATCGAACGGGTGGTGAAGGAGGATATTCCCCGAACGAATCACAGAAAAAATGCTCTTCTCCTCATCATGAAAACTTCTCAACGACCGACTGGTAAAGGGAGGATCTTTCAACTCCCGCGAGTCAATGCGGTGGAGGGTCATGAAGTCGGCAACGTTCCCCGGGCCTCTTGTTTCGTATACGTCTGGAGCCTCTAAGTCGAGCGATTCTCTCAGCAAGTCCCTGATCTGTTCGGACATCTTCTCATCAACTTCTAACCGAACAGCTTTCCCCCACTTACGGCGACGGATTTGTTCTTCCATCACCTTCAACAGATCGTCGGCCTCTTCTTCAGCAATTTCGATGTCGGCATCTCGCGTTACGCGAAAAGTGTTGCTGGAGGCAACTTCCAAACCGGGAAAAAGAGCGTGGGCGTGGGCGGCAACCAGCTCTTCAATCAAAACAAAGTGAAAACCTGGCTCATCTAAAAGAACCGGGATGAAGCGGCCAAGAACTGCCGGCATTTGAACCACGGCAAAGTGGAAGCCTCCATTCTCTGGGTCGGCATAAAAATTTCGTAGAACAAAACCGATGTTCAAATTCCGGTTGAGTAAGTGAGGGAATGGGCGTCCGGGATCAACTCCGAGTGGAGTCAACACTGGCAACACCTCCTGCATAAAGTAGGCTTCCAACCGCTCCCCCTCTTCCGGGGGAAGCGACTCAAGTTCGCGAATCGTAACTCCATTTTGCTCCAGACCGGGAAGCACTTCGTTCAGCAGACAGGCATCTTGCCGTTGCAACAGAGGTTCAAGCGTGCGGTGAATTGCGTTAAGCTGTTCCAGTGGGGTAAGGCCATCTTCAGCCAGTTCCACAACCCCAACCGAGACCTGCTCGCGAAGTCCAGCCACGCGAATCATGAAGAATTCGTCGAGATTTGAGGAAAAAATGGCTAAAAACTTCAGCCGCTCTAACAAAGGATTCGTGGGGTCTTCCCCCTCTTCGAGAACTCGTTCGTTGAAGCCAATCCAGCTTAGCTCACGGTTGACGTAGTATTGGGAGTCCCGAAAATCTGTGCGCACCAGAAAATCATCCGGCTCAGTTTTGCCATACTCATTCAATTCTTCTTCTCGGCCATTCTTCTCGGCTAATTCCTCACCAGCACGCAAATCTGACATAGTTGACATAATTATTCAAGAAAGTACAAGGGGGAGAAACTACTCTTTCAAACAATAGATGTCAAGTCTTCCAATGTTATATGTTCGTGATTGTCACCACACCCGCTTTGATACACGTCGAGAGTTCTCAAACCGTCAGAAAGCCCGAAATTGCAGAAAGGGGTTATCGCGAGGGGAGTTTCTGACATTCAATTAACTATCCATCACATAAGCACTACGGGAATTTCTATGCACAATCTTCAACTTTCACCGATGTACGACCCAAACTTGGTTCAACCAATGCGGGATGAAGTAACCGCTCTCGGCGCAAAAGAATTGACCAATTCAGAAGAAGTAGAGCAGGCAATGGCGAACGAGGGGACAACTCTTCTCTTCATCAACTCGGTCTGTGGATGTTCGGCAGGAAGCGCTCGCCCAGCACTTCGCCAAGCAATGGCGAACGATACACTTCCCGATCACGTGGTCACCGTCTTCGCAGGACAGGATCGCGAGGCAACCGAAAAAGCACGAAGCTACGTTCATGGAATGCCGCCATCATCACCAATGTTTGTTCTCTTTGAGAATGGTGAAGTTGTACACGCTATTCCACGCCACCACATCGAAGGCTACAGTGCCGAGCAGATTGCTGAGAACTTGAAGGGAGCATTCAAGGCATTTTGTGGAGAGAAGGTATAAGGGTAAAGCCGCGAGAAGAAGATAGAGATAGAGCCAGGTTCTCCTTTAAGAACCTGGCTCTACTGTTTGATAGCCATCAGATTGGAATAGGTTAACGCCTCCCAATCCGAACTCCCCAATCTTCCCCTACTTTTCTTCTTTCATCGGGTTGACTGTGACCTTCACTCCAGCGGAGTTCCTTTTGTAGACGGGGGAGACTTTCTCTTCATCTTGGCTCTGATTATCACTGCTTTGGATAGCCTCACTCGCGGCGATATTCTTTGGTGTAGAAGGACTCTCTTCTGGGGTCATCTGCTTTGAGCTTGTGCGTTCTGAGCGTAAGGTCTTGTTCTGAACGTTTTTCACCTCAGTGTTCTCAGTGGCAATGGAAGGCTGAAATGTAGAAGAGGTGGCTTGTGACTCTGTACGATCTTGTCCCTCACCCTGCATAAAAACTTCAATTGGAGGAGACATCTTCTCGTTCACCCTCTCGGCATCTCCCACAGGGTTCAACATAATCAACGTAACTCCCCCAACAATCGCAACAACGAGAAATGAACTGAGGAAGATTTTACTCGACACAACCTTTGCAATCCATGATGAAGTGCCAACAGAACTACTTCCGGCAGGCATTGCACTTGCAGCGAGAATCGCCATCAGGCGTGTGCGGGAACGCTCGCTGTTCTGTTCTCCTCTCAATACCTCACGATCTTCGAGCAGCACGTTCTGAAGCTGTTCGTCCAGAGGTTCCACAATTCCATTTATCCCCTGATTCTGTCTGTTCTCTCTCGTTCTCATCGTTCTGAATAATCGTTGTAAAATGACCTCTGCCAACTACGATCTACTATCTACTTACGGACAACCATCTTTTGCCAACTACAATCTACCGTCAGCAATTATCTTCAGGTGCTATCAACAGAATTGCGTAGAACAAACGCCCGCAATTCCTTTCTCCCCCGCGACGCTCTCTTCCAAGCAGCTTCAACCGAGATGTTGAGTATTACAGCAATCTCCTCGAAGCTGTAACCGGAGTATATGTTCAGTAGGAGAACCTCCCGGTGTTTCATCGGCAACAGATTCAGCCCTTCGAGCACAACATCTTTCAGCTCATTTTTAGTTTTTGGATGCTCCGCCTGCTGCCACGCTTCCACCTCCTGCGTCAATCGTCTCTTCCGTTTTTCCTTCTTTATGTGGTTCAAGGAAAGATTTCTGGTAATCGTCAGGAGGAAGCCGACCGGATTGTGAATCTCTTGGGGGTCGGTTCGCAGCCGGATCAGCCGCTCCCACACCTCTTGCATTACATCTTCGGCTCCGGAAGGATCGCCGGTCATTCGGGCAGAGTACAAGTAGAGTCGCTCGTGGTGCTGATCGAAAATCTCAGCAAAAGCAGAATCATCCCCCGCAAGGAATTCTTCCATCAGCCTCCTCTCTCTCAGAACTGATAACGGTTCGGCCACAGTCTCCTCTCTCTGAAACTGAGTCTCCGATAGATATGTTGCGGACAGACTCATTGGCAACGTTGTTGCGATTCTCTTTCTTTGCCCTTTTTATGTTGTGATGACAACCCGAACGTGGAATCCTGACAGCTTCATTATTTTTTTCTCTGTGTCAGGAATACCGAGTGTCCGATGTCTCTTGCTGTATATGCAGCACTACTAACTAATGTACAGGAAAGAACAATGACCTCTTCAACAAAAGTTATCTTCCTCAAGGGACTTGGAATTGTGGTACTTTTGATCTGGTCAGGTTGCAGCGACCGCCTGCCGGTGGAGCCAGCCCCCTCAGTTATTATGCCCTTAGCAAAAGGGAACATGTGGATTGGCAAGCTGACAACATTTGCTGAAGATGGCTCGGTCGTCAGCACGATGTTCGACACAATAGAGGTTCGTGCCGAGCGGACAATTACAACGGTAGGTGGAGTTTCAACTTGGTATTTGTGCGATGACCTTGCGGAGGATGGCGAGCTATGGTATACCAACGAAAGTAGTGGACTACAGCTAATAACTGGGGATGGGTTAGATGCGTTAGCAAACGGGGGAGATGGGTGCGGGTGTCACTACCTCAACGCTCTGTATCCAGCAGAGAGAGGAGATACCTCGGGATCGTTGCCCAAAGCAAAAGTGCTCCTCCCCAACCCGGATGATCCGGCGAACCCATTAGTAGTTGACCAGATCACCGCATACTACGTTGAGGCGGTCGATACTGCAACAACTGTTCCGCTCGGTTCCTATCGCTGTAACGTCTACCACCTCAAGATACTCGCCCCTTTAGATGCGCGCTTTATCAATGCAATCCCTTGGTACTACTTAGCACCTGATACTGGACCTGTGAAAATCGAGTGGTACGAAGGAGGGAGTCCCGAGACAGGACGGATGACAAAGCAGTGGGAGCTGGTACACGTAGAACTCCATTAGGTTCTTCTATCCAGCAACAATCGAGCGTTCGTCGAAGAAGAGATTAATCATTGGATCCATTGCATAGAGAAAAATGAAAACATTTCACTCGTACAAATTTTCTCTCCTCACGGTTACCTTCCTCCTTCTGGTGGTATCAGGTTGTGGCGACCGTCTGCCAACTGGTCCAGCTGGCTCTGTAATCATGCCTCTGGCCAAAGGGAACATGTGGATTGGAAGGCTGACCCGATATTCAGAAGATGGGACAGTTGCCAGCACAACCTCCGACACCGTCAAGATAACAGAGGCAATTCCTTGGTCAGAGAATGGGGAGGATGCACTCTGGTATTTCTCGGAAGCCAGTGGAGTCGACTTTCTGACGATGTTGTGTCGCAACACTGACGAGGGCTTGATGGTATACTCCTGTTTTGGAGTAGTCGCCCCCTATCCGGCGGCACCACTCGACACCAGTAGTACACTGCGGGGAGAAGTGCTGATCCCGAACTCCGACGACCCCAACAACCCTTTCACCGCTGAACTGGTTACTGCTACCCGCGTTGAAGATGTTGACAGGAACGTCGTGGTTCCCAGCGGGTCATACAAGGCATACGTCTACCGTGAGAAGATTTTGGAACCTGACTCGGTGAAGTTCACAGGAGATATCCCCTGGAAATACTTCGTCCCAGACGTCGGTCCGGTACTGGTTGAGTGGTATCAGGGGGGAAGTCCAGAGACAGGACGGATGACAAAGAAGTGGGAGTTGGTGGAGTTACAGTTGCATTGAGAAGAACAAATCCAGACGAGAGTCAATCGGAATCATTCACACAGACTCATCTACACATTGTGCAGATGAGTCTGTTGTTTTTCACCCCGGAGGGCAGTAGATTCACCCTCTCATGGTTCGCTTCCAACTACGGCATATCGTTCTTCTCTTCAGCTTCTCTCTTCTCTTGCACCAAGTGGATGCAAGAGGTCAGGAGAGAAGAACCGATCCGATCTTCGGAGCGTTCATCTCCTATGAGTATGGTCTACCTCTGGCACTGGAACGGTCTCCTGGAGCTGTTGAGTGGTGTGCCTTCTGCGATGGTACAGGAACTTCGTACGATCACCGAGGACGCTTTGGGGCGTTCCTCCAACTCTCTAACACCACCGACATCCGGTTGAGCCTCGGTATCTCTTCTGGAGAGTTCACCTCTACTTCATACGTAGCTCCACTTATCGACCCTGAGACGAGCAGCACAACACAGACAGACCGATTCTTTACCGTTAGCTCTCTTGTGGCAAACATTGAGGGTGGGTTGCAACTTAAAGGGGAGGTCTTCGACCACCTGAGCGTCGGCTTCGGTCCCTGGCTCTCCTACTGGCTCTTCTCCAGATTCGTTCAACGTGAGTCCATCGTCTCACCAGCAGAGATTACCTTCCCCGGAACCACTGAGCGAACCCGAATCGTCAACGAAGGAGACCTACTCGGCTCCGGCCCGATTTCCTTCGGTGGAACACTCTCTACTTCATATGAATTCCTCCTCTTCGGACATCTCCACATTGTCCCAGAACTCTACACACGAATTGATGCGTGGGGTTTGGTCAACGGACTCGGAATACGTTCACTGAGTGTGGGTACAGCTCTATCGTTCAACCAGCAACCACCCCAACCTATTGAGCCTCCCCTCTCCCTACTCCCCTTGCAACCTATTCCACCTCCACCCCCTACCCTCCCTTATCTTTCAGCCGATATTGACCTCTATGCTCTCGACAACTCAGGAAACAATGTGGAGGTAATCGAACCTCTACCACGTAGAACAGGCTACCTTCGCCACACTCCACCGGAACAAGAGTGGGTTGTTGACGACTACGTTCTTCCTTCGATAGGAATCACGCCCCAAATAAGGGCAGAGGCGGGGATACGATCGTGGAGTCTCTCAATTCGACGAGAGAATCAGGAGATCGCATACATCACAAGTGCCGATCCAGATCAATCACTCAACCTGAACCTGAAACTTTCTGAGGAAAATGTTGCTCAGAAACTAATGGCTGAACTTATTGTGGAAGACTCAACAGGGGCAATAACTGTTGCACGCGATTACCTCCCCCTGGTCAAAAGGAAGGATGAGGTGAGTGGTGAACCAATCCTCAACCAAATTGAACACCAGTGGATATTCAATACTCCAGAAGAGAATGTAGGGACTGCGCTTCGTGCAGCAAATGTTCCGGAACAGCTTGTCGAACTTTTAAGCACAAGTGTTGACGAAGTCTTCATTTTTCCCGGCTCAGATTCAGTAGAGGTTCGTCGTTATGCCGAAACGCTGCAACGTTACCTTCAGGAAAAATTTCCCTCACTCACAGTTGCCATCGAAACGGATCCGAATCAAATCAACCTACTTCCGGGAGAATCTCTTCCCAGCAGATCTCTCCTTCTGTTCTTCCGCAACAGTCAAGAGTGAGAGGGGTAGATATAGACCTCGGCTCTACGCACTGTCTCTCCCCACAGCAATTCCCTCTTCTGCGATATAACCTTCACTCAACAACCTGTTGGTGTTCCGACTTCAAGGCATCTACTTGTCAGGATTCTACTCCCTTCAATGTCAATACCTATAGCTGTTGTAGGCTCACTTTACTTCAACGATCTGCATCTGTAGAGTAGGCTTCCAATAGTAATTGACCAACGCACATTGGTCTTCTCAACTCCACAGACTCTACAACAAATCGACTACATAAAACCACGTAAAAATTATGACACCAACGCAAGGATATGCAGGGCTAAAGGGAATTTCGACATTCATTATTTGTCTCATCGGTTTGTTTTTCGTTGTGCAGGCTTACAGCCAAGATTTCTGGGAACCAGTCAGCACATTCCCATCGGAGTTTGGAGAGATAACAGAGCTATTGATAGATGACAACGGGATTTTCTTCGCTCGCAGCACATCTCCTAAAACACTTTACACATCCAACGATCGCGGGAAGACTTGGAAGATTCTGACAACAGTAGAGTACAACCTGAACAGCTTTGCTGTGGGAAAAAATGATTTCCTCTGGATTGGGGCGAACGAAGGCTTGTTCAAATCAACAGACAACGGAAAGAGTTGGGTTTCGGCATTCCTCAACAAGAACGCCATCTATAAAGTCTCGGTTGCCGAGAATGGAGTAATTGCCGTTCAAGTAGAGGATACGGTAGGCTTCGTCCCAGACCACATTGTTTATGCCTCAAACGACCACGGGACAACGTGGAAATATGTGTATCCGATACCGTACCTGTATAGACACTACCTCCACAACAACGGGAGCATCTACCTTCCTCAGCTTACAGGATCTGCACGTACCATTCCAGACAATGACGGCTCGTATAAAAAACAGAAGGGAATGCTGTCACCTCGCACAGATGTCGACCACTACATTAACATCATCTCTGGAGATATACGCTCTGGAAACAGACTCTTCCTTCAAACAGATGACGGCGTTGGTGATCCAACTGACAGAATAGTCAGGTCGCTCGACGATGGTGTTACGTGGGAAGGCTTAATTGAAATCAGAAGAGATGAAGAAGCCACTCAGAAGAACATTGTGGAAGTATTGACAATTCACCTTCCCAATGCCAACAATGTTTTTATTACTACTCGGAAGCAAGGGATTTTATACTCAACTGACAATGGTGATAGCTGGCAGAAGGTTCACTCAGGTCTTGGTTCTGACTCTACTACTCGGTTTGGCGTGATAGCGAGCACTGTAGACAATCAGACATTTATTAGTAACGGGAGAGAGATATTCCAAACGAGTACATCAACGAACAGCATAGACTCTGAAACTCAACTACCTGTGGAATCTATCCTTACTATCACTCCAAACCCTTACACAAATTCAGCAAGTATCAGACTCTCATTACCGCGGCAAGGAGAAGTTTCATTAACAGCATACAACACCCTCGGGCAACCTATCGGCGAGCTATTCAATGGCTACCTACGTATGGGGAGCAACCAAATCGATTTGGTAGAGGAAGAGATAGGATCCTTCCCTTCTGGGATTTTCATGCTTGCACTTCGCCTCGACGGAGCAATCATTAACAGTGTGATGGCATTTAAGCTGTAGAAGATGTGATCGGCATATTCCCCGTTATAGCTACGATACATATTAGCTGATAATGAACTACATGCTCTCAGTGCCCAACAGCACCTTACTGGAAAGGAATCATGCCAATTTTCACTCAAAGGTCAGGATCATCTACAGATCGGTGTCTTTATCGCATATGAGTACTCACATATTAACCTACGTAACTATCAATTTTTTTGAAAAACTTATGCGAATATCAAAGTTCTTTTTGAACGGTGTTGCATCTCTTGCTCTACTCGGCTTTACTCTCACTGGTTGCCTCGACAACCTTCCGGTGATACATGAAGCCCAAAGCCACAGCAGCAATCAGAGTTCTCAAGTGCTGATGCCGTTGGCTGTAGGGAATAGCTGGACGGGCATTGAAACAGTGAACACCGTTGACGACTATACTCAGGCAATTCTCACATCAACAAGTGAACGCTCCATCACGATTACCGACACATATCAAAGCAATGGAGAACTCTGGTTCCAATCAACTTCTGACTTCGTCCATATAGGGAACGCCTCGTATATCAACCGCAAGGATGGACTTCACAGACTCTCTTCAGCGGCGACCAGCACGAGTCAGTCGAAGTTAGATGGAGAGTTTCCTTCCTCGCCCGGCAGACTCTTTTTTTCTGAGGAATATGCTACCCTCACCTTGTACAGCAGACCGGAACCTGTCAAGTTGAACTTAGTGCGAGAGACAGTGGCAACAGACGAAACTATTACTGTTCCAGCCGGCACGTACACCTGCTATCACTACCGTATCTACGCAACACCGGCCAACCCAGCCGACAGCCAATTCGCCGATCTATATGGCGTTGAGCACGAATACTATGCTCCGGGTATAGGGCCTGTAAAACTTGAAAGGATAAAGAGTTCGGGAGACATAGAGCGTAGTTGGGAACTAACTGATGTGAAGCTCAACTGAAAAAAGCTTTTGCATCAACTCAATTGTCCCAAAGCAGACAGGCTTGCACTACCGAATGCAAGCCTGTTTTTTTTCTATCATCTGATTCGCCGAGACCGGTTTGATGAAAATCATGCTACAACGCTCTGGACATCTTGTAAAGAACAATTTTTCGGGGACGGATGTTGCCGTGATGAATTCATACGATTAAAAAGGCCTTGATCCTGCTATATTTGGGACTGCGTCAGATTTTGACGCTCTATTTTGTTGGGAGACTATCTTCCCACTTATTTACCATCAAGCTGCAAGAGAACGATCATGATAATCGGAGTACCTCGCGAAATTAAGCCGAACGAGAACCGTGTCGGCGCTACACCTGCTGGCCTCCAGCTTCTTGTCCGTGACGGCCACACTGTTCTTGTTGAAACCAACGCTGGAATTGGCTCAGGCTACAGCGATGCTGACTACGAGGCAATCGGCGCAAAGATCGTCGGGTCTCCGGCTGACGTATACGGAGAGGCCGAAATGATCGTTAAGGTGAAGGAGCCAATTGCTCCAGAATATGGGCTTATCCGCGAAGGCCAAGTCCTCTTCACCTACTTCCACTTTGCTGCAAGCCGTGAATTGACCGAGGCGATCATCGCCACGAAGTCTGTGGCGATTGCCTACGAGACAGTAACCGCGCCAGACGGGTCTCTTCCACTGCTGATTCCGATGTCGGAAGTAGCCGGACGGATGGCAACGCAGGAAGGGGCGAAGTATCTTGAGAAGCCAATGGGTGGTCGTGGAGTTCTGCTCGGCGGCATCCCCGGAACAAAGCCGGCGAACGTCTTGGTGCTTGGTGGAGGTATTGTGGGAACCCACGCAGCAAAGATCGCCGCAGGTTTTGGCGCGAACGTCACAATGATGGACAACAACCTTTACCGCCTACGTTACTTAGATGACGTAATGCCGAAGAATGTGGACACGATGATGTCTACACCACACGCTATCCGCGAAGCAATTCGTGAAGCCGACTTGGTCATCGGTGCCGTCCTGATTCCGGGAGCAAAGGCTCCTTGGCTGATTACGCGCGAGATGCTCTCAGAGATGAAGCCGGGATCGGTAATCGTCGACGTTTCGGTCGATCAAGGAGGATGCGTCGAGACCTCGAAGCCAACCACACATGCCGACCCTGTCTACGAAGTTGACGGCATCGTTCACTACGGCGTAGCAAACATGCCGGGAGCAGTTCCGTTCACTTCAACTATCGGTCTGACAAACGCCACACTCCCCTACATGCTAAAGCTGGCAAACCTCGGCTACGAAGTAGCACTTCGAGATGATGCCGGTTTGCGCGAAGGTTTGAACATCCTGAACGGCGTCGTCACTTACAAGGGAGTTGCCGAGGCATTCGGTCTCGAATATGTCCCAGTTGACACTGCCCTCGGAATGACCGAGCTGGCAGGATAAGACTACAACTTTACATTCCCTCCTACAAGTCCCCTCGTTATCGAGGGGACTTAAAGGGGGCAGAACAGCAAAAGAAAAACCATGGGACGAACAGACTTCAACCAACTCCCCGACCACGCACGACTCTGGGCATTCACTTCAGGCAAAAAACTGAATGAAGACCAACAGCAGCTTGTGGAAACCACTGTAGGTGAGTTTCTCGACGGGTGGGCCGCACACGGAGCAGACTTAACGGCAGCCGCTGAGATCGTTCACGACTGTTTTCTCCTCGTTGGAGTCGACCAAGATTTGACAGCCCCCTCTGGTTGTTCAATCGATGCGATGACTCGATTCCTTCGTGACTTCGGTAGCAAGATCGGCGTCGATTTTCTCGACTCTCCAAACTGTTCTTTCCGGGTTGGGGAGGAAATCACCTCTGTCGACAGAGCAACCTTTCGCAAATTAGCCGAAGAAGGGAAAGTAGATAGCGACACAACAGTCTTCGACTTAACCGTGCCGACCGTTGGCGACCTGCGAGGGGGGAAATTTGAGACCTCAGCAGACAACACCTGGTATGCCAAAGCCTTCCCACTCAGCCAACCAACACCGTAGCTTCTGGGCAGGTTCCCGTACCGATTTGTCTTCTTGGGCTGATTCTACTTCTCGATCCTCTTAATAGAGTTTGAACAATTACTGAGCTAATCACCAACTCTGGGAACACCCCGATTCATCGGGGTGCTCTGTGTCAGCAGAAGAGGAAACGGCTGATGGCGATGGTTGAGAAAATATGGTAGAAAAATGATATTTCCTTGGTGTTTCTTCGCCTTCTTGGTGGTAATTCTATTACGGTAACCCCTAACTTCTGCTCACTTACTCAGGCCGCTTTAAGATCGAGAACTTATCACCTCGCGCCACGGTATCATATCGCGACCAAAACTTGTCCAAGAAACGACTCTTCTCTTCGCCCTCTACTTTGTCGGGGTAACCGCGCACAACATAGGGGGGATACTTACCCTCCACTGTTAGCCTCTTTTCGATCAGAGCATCGGAAGGAAATCCGACGAAGACATCGCTGATCCATGGGTTGACAAATGCTGGAATCGTCCGCGAAGTAAAGTGGAGCATCGGCAAGTCAGGATAGCAGAGCAACGTATCACCTTCAACAATTCCTACCTCCGCCATTGCCTCGGTTAACTCGTTGTACGGTCGTGTTAAGGATGTATCCGCGTACAGTCCAGCGAGAGCTGGAGCTACGAATCTTCCCTGCTGGTTAAAGACAAAGCCATGATTATTGAGTCGGGAGACGATAAAAAGAGATGTGATGTTCGCAAAGAGAATGATAACCAGAACCTTCACCCACTCCTCCCTCTTCCAGAGCACGATTCCCTCAACCACCCCAATAGGAAGCAGGAGCAGAATCGTGAACTTCAGACTGAACGTCATGTTGTTCGACGAACCAACGTTCATGAAGATCGTGAAGAGAATGGCAATGACGTAGAGATAGCTTCGGCGGGATGACTCTGGGCTTCGCTCATTCTTTTGTTGCCACAATGTGATAATGAATAGAAGGAAAGCCAAGCCAAGCGGCGGAGGGAACATCCCCACCTGGCAAAGGTACAGGTAGACTGTCGCCCCGATTGTGATGAGAACCATTGCGATATAGGAAAGGCGTCGTGTTTGAGGTGATACCCCCCTCAGCCCACGGGCAACGAAGAAGGCTGGAGCAGCAATCCCAATTCCTACACCCAACACTTTCCCGTACCGGACAAGCGAGTCCACGAGCAAGCGGACTGGATGGTGAATGTTCTCCCCACCTGCATTGTTAGCAGTATCCGACATCACCAGTAGGATTCCGTTGACCATTGCATCAAGCTGGCCAACACTATACAGATAGGCTACGGTAATCCCAACTCCCAGAATAACACCTGCAAGTGCACTCACCTGCCGTAGAATCACAACTCTCCACTCAACTCCCGACCTGCGCTCCATGAATCCTCCCACCACATATAATACTGCAAAGAGTACCGAGGGTATTCGAGACATTGGAAGGAAGGCGAAGAGAAATCCGCTGAGAAACATCAACAGGAATTGACGAGATTTTGCCCTAAGCGAGCGAATGTAGAAGTAGGTGGCCGATAGAGCAAAGAGTGGGGGAACGAAGTAGTAGTTTGGAACCAGATGATTCGTTCCGGACATTAACAACAAGACGCAGGGTAGAATTGCGAGGAGGAGATAGGTTCGCTCGTAGAATTCTCCTAAAATTCCGTAGAGGAGGAGAGCAATTCCTACATAACAGAAGATGACTGCGACACGAAGTGAGAGGATGGAAAACCCTGCCAACTCCATCCACCAACCGGAGAGAAGACTGCACAACCAACTTGGATCCCAGAACGCCCCCTCGGGATGTGCGACAATCATCCAAGATTTTGCTGCGTGCCACCCGAGATCACTCAGGTGGACGTTGTAGAAAATCCACGGCAGTATCAAGACCGGGATCAGCACAAGTATGATGACCGTCCCCGGAATGCGCTTGAACATTGGCCTCTGGGTTATAGGATGTCAAGGTAGAAAGAAGCTCTTCTTTCTTATTTCGTTAGGATCGCACCCACCGCATCACCTCGCGCACACTTGGACGTTTGCCGTAAAGCAGTATCGCAACTCTAAAGACCTTTGCAGCAGCCCACGTTGTGGCAATTGTTGAGAACATAAGAACAACAGTTGTCCCAATCAAAGTATAAACTGATGGCATTTTCACCACAACGCGGAGCATCATTAACGTTGGAGTGAGGAAGGGAACGTAGCTGAGTGCCTCTATATATCCGGCATTCGGGTCTTGCATCACAACCACAGCGAAGGCAAGCGGAGCCACCAGAAAGACTGTCAGATACTGGGTCACAAGCTGTGCCTCTTGCTCGGTTGTGACAAGAGAACCGACCCCGATAAAGAGAGATGCGTAGAAGATATAGCCGAGAGTGAGGTAGAGAAGGATAAAGGGGAGCGATGTGAGAACCCCAGTTAGTATTTCGGACGTGGCCCCCCCAGAAGAGATAAAGGAGAAGGCTCCCAACGCACCGAGGAATCCCCATACCGCTACCTGCGTAAGACCAAGTGCGCTCAATCCTAAGAGCTTCCCCCACATCAATTCACTTGGAGTCACTGTGCCGACAAGTATCTCCATGATCCTGTTCGACTTCTCTTCGACCAGACCACGAACAAGTGACTGTCCGGTTGTCATAATCAAAATCATAAAGAGAATAATTCCCACGAAGGCTGTTAGGAAGCTGGTCATAAACTCCTCCCCAAACCCAGACTCGTCTTCTCCTTCAGCCGTCAACTTCCGCTGCTTTACCTCCACTGGCATCATAAGTCCGGCATACTCTGCCGAGTCGATACTTAACTCTCGAATTCGCTCACCAGTAACTGCACTCTGCACACTATTCTCAACAACTTCGGCAACCTGCAAGTCGCTCAGGTTTGGACTGCGCCAAATAAATTCTGGAGCACTGCTACTCCCACTAATCTCCAAAAATCCTTCGGTTGTTTCACTCTCCGCGTCGGATACTGCCTGTGCAAAGAGAGAATCGGGTAGAAGAGAGGAATCGCTGTAGACCTTTGCAACCCAAGCAGGGGTTCCGTCATCCAGTTTTGTTCCCGACTCAAGCTGTAGTGAGATTTGTGTTGCGTAGTAGTTCGTATGATCTATTACTCCCACTTGTTTCGTCTCCCCCGGCCCTTGGTTTATTAGGATTGAGGGAACGAAGCCGAATCCCAACATCATAATCGGGAAAAGAATCAGCGAGAGGAGAAAACCTTTCGACCGTACTTTCTGCAGATACTCCCACCGAGCAATCGTTATCATTCTACTGCGATTCATTCTCCCCTCCTTAGGTAGTCTACATCGAGCTTTCTCTGGCCTGTCTTCAACATTTCTTGTGGCGCGTTGGCTGCACCGACAGTTTGAATAAAAATTGCGTTGAGCGAGGGGCGCACACGCTCAATTCTTCCAACCCTGATTCGATTCCCAATGCCATCAAAAAGATCGTTAACCTCCGCTCCGTCTCGCAGCACAAGTTCAGCCTGATTCCCCATCACCCTCCCCTCAACAACCTGGGGTAAGGTGGTAAGAAAGCCCCCTTCCCCTTCGTACTCCACAACAACGGTATTGCCACCATGCTCCTGCCGAACAGCCTCTACCTCTCCTTCTAATACAACTTGCCCTTTGTTAATCAGGGCAATACGGTCACACAGGCGCTCAGCAATGTCCATCTGGTGCGTGGAGTAGATGATTGTCTTCTTCTGCCCACGTAGTTCCTCAACAATTTCGCGAAGCAATTCTTGGTTCACTGGATCCAGGCCGGAAGAAGGTTCATCTAAAATCACGTATTCAGGTTCGTGAAGAAGTGCGATGATAATCTGTACTTTCTGTTGATTCCCCTTCGAGAGTTCCTCAATTTTCCTCTTCTCACTCCCCCCAAGTCCGAACCGCTCAAGCCAAGATACCGCACGCTTGGTAGCACTCTCTCTGTCAAGTCCCTTTAGCCGTCCAAAGTGGAGAATTGTCTCCAGAATCATACTCTTCTGGTAGAGTCCCCGCTCTTCCGGCAAGTAGCCTATCGACTGGCGGAGATCATCGCTGAAAGGGTTGCCGTCGTAGGTAATCGACCCACTATCTGGCTGAATAATGTTGACGATCATTCGGATCGTCGTCGATTTCCCCGCACCGTTCGGACCGAGCAGCCCGAATATCTCACCGCGACGAACCTCGAGGGAGAGATCGTTCACGGCGTGGACGTTGGAGAAATACTTGTGAACCTGTTCTGTGCGAATCATAGGCAGTCGTCTGTTCGGAAAAAATTCCGTTGAAGATAGTAAGGAGCCGCCATACGGTGAGTAGGTAGAGGATGTTGCAGGATAGATAGCAGCGTTATATCTCTCCTCGCGCTGTATCTTAGGATCGGCTGAGCGATCACGATCATTCTCATTCATTCACTTGTATACCCATGGTCTTTTTATCTCAAACTCTGCATTCTATCTACGAGAGAATATGTAGTGGGAGTATCTTCTTTGTGATCGTTGCCACCCCCTGCTTCTTTTTGCTATTCCCTCTCCAGGGGAAAAGTCAAGATGTGCAAGATTATCAGAGAGTGCGATCATTCTCCTTCACCGACTCAACAACTCATGTCGGAATTCTGCTGCGGCGAGAAGAGGAAAAGAGTCGCATCCTCTTCGAGGATGGAACAGATACGACGATATCACACGAGTCCATTCTCTACGCCGAAATCCTTCGGCGTGCTCCCTTAGTAGTCCGCACAGATGACTCCACCGAGGTAACTGGCACCCTCGACGGAGTTACAGATGATCAGATTCGGTTCAAAACGGGAAGGAGAGAATTTAGGAGCGTTGCCATATCGGACATCAACAGCTTTTCTCTGGAAACCCCTCTCGACTCTGCATTCGTAACAACAGCCTCAAGGCGAATTATTCTCTCCCCGACGGCGGTTCCCCTCAAAAAGGGGGAGTTTGAATTTTCGTTGATCGAAGTTGCCTCCCCTCAACTTGCCTATGGGATCACCGACCACATTGCACTTCGCGGGGGAGCATTTGTCAACAGCTACGATCCGACACTCTGGCCACTCTTCCTCACTGCTGAGGGGACTCTACAGAAAGAGAATCTCTACTTTACCGCAGGGGCAGGATCGATGGTGCAGAGTCAGGTTTGGCGGGCATCTGTCTTTGGCAATCCCCAAATTATGCCCCTCTTCTATGGACTTCTCTCGAGTAAATCAGATAAGGGGATGCTGTCACTCGGTTACTACAACGTCTCTGAGGAGTCAACGCTCGGTGGATACTTGAGCTTGGTATCGTTTGGAGGGGTTTTACACACTTCCAAAAACTTTGCGCTCACTATGGAAAACTGGGTAAATCTGTCGGGAAGCAAAAATGACTTCCTCTTCTCTCTCGGCATGCAATACAAGTTCGGCAGGAGGAACGTCTCGTTTGGACTGATGCTCACAACGGATTCCTACTTTGGCAGTCTTCTCTTTCCTCTTCTCTCGGTCACTCTGTAAATGCTTAGTGCGTGTTGACAATCCCGATTTCCAGAAGGGACGCACCGCTGGTGCTCCACGGCAGAGGTATCGTCGGATTCCTCGCGCTCACGCACGAGGCTACCAACCGACGGTCGCTCTGCGACGTTACAGAACCGTTACCGAAGAGCCGCAGCGCGGCGGGCCGTTGGTAGCCTGGAGCGGAAGCTCCGGGCACTGGGAGCCAAGCGAGATCGTAGCTCCAGAGGAGCGATCCTCCATCGAGGGTAGAGCGATCAGCTCACTGTCAATTGTCAACACGCTCTAAAGGAAGGGAGGGGAATGATCGCACTGACCATTCCCCTCTCTCCTTATATCTCTGTATGGTTGCTCAACTCAAACCAAGTAGCTCTGCCTTACTCGGCAGCACTACTATCCTGGTCACCCTCGGCTGCCATGCTATCTTGTGGTATTCCCTCCTCCTCCATCGGCGGCTGTGGCATTGGCTCGAAAGCTATCGACTTCTGTGTCTTGAACGTGTCGTCAGTAAACTCCATTGTTACCGGTTCACCGCTGAGAATTTCTTGCGAGATTTGCCATGAGAACATCTTCGCAAGCTGTTCGTACTGCGGGTCGTTGATTGCCTCCTCTTGAAATACCATTCGGAAGAGATATCCTTTCTCCCCATCTTTGGTCAACTGCACCGACTTCGGATTCCCATCAAAGTAGCCTGATGTCACGAGAAAATTTCCGAGCTTCTCAGCCATTTCTTGTGAGATTCCTTCGGTGTAGTAGACTTCCCCCTTGTTAAACTCCAGCTTTTCGCCGTAGTTGGAGCAAGAAACAAACAGAACTGCGATCAGTGGTAGCAATAACATTGAATTCAATTTCATTGGATTCTCCTCTTAATTGGTTATTTCACATAGGGTGGTACAAAAGTACAATCTCTACCTACAGATCACAACCGGCGAGGAGCCTCGACAAAACCTTCGCGATTGAACTAATGTACAACCACCACGTTCCGAAGGAGACGCATCCCTTTGCACGAAAGAACCAAGCCATACTCACCACTCGGCAACGCATCGCCATCAAGTGAAAATCGAAGGCGTTTAGAGGAGAGATCGTCGAACGTATACGTACGCAATACTCTTCCCAACGGATCGAGAAGTTGCAGAGTAGCACTTTCGCCCGCGGGGACTTCAGCAGAGATAGTTGCCTCTCCAGAGACTGGGTTGGGAAAGACCTCAAACGAAAGGTCTGCTGTTGCCGCGGTAGGAACTGACGATGTCTTCTTCTGCAAAACGAAGTGTGAGGCCGAAAGTGGCGGAAGAGTCACGCTCATCTGATTCTCGGCAATCTCTCCCGATCCAGCAGATTCAATTTGCGTGCTCCCACCTTTGAATCTCCACCCCGCAAAACTCTCCCACTGGCTGTTCGAGGCAATTGCAATCTGCGCGTCGATTGACTTCTCCACACTCTTGTTCAGCAGAATGATGTGAAGATTTCCGTCGCCGTCGAGCGATGTGTAGACTGAGTTGTTCTCAATATCTGATGTCTCACTGTAGACCGATTGATCCCCGAAGGTCGAGTTCTCGCCGTCGTAGTTCCGGTAGAGTTTGTAGGCAGATTCAACGTAGCCGTTGATGTCGTCCCAGTGGTTTGCGTAGTAGACGTTGTACTTGCCGAAGATTCCGAGAACGTCGGCAACCGCAAGGCCTCCTGAGATGTGGTCGTAGCCACCGTAGCCAAACTCACCGAATGCGAGATTCACTTCTGGGTTGTAGGTCTGAATCGACTCCTGCAACCGTGGGATTAAGGCAATTGCCCTTTCACCGAAGACTTCCATCGTGTGGCTGTACCGATCAGCCCCCCCCACCTGCTCTGGCGCTCCGGTAATCCAACTCTTCTCCACAAAGGTCGGATCCCAAAGTGAACGTGGTGCTTGAAGTCGCGCTTTCACAATGTCTGGCTCATTCCCCGACCAAGCAACCGCACTATATGGCGCATTCCCCTCTGCCTCGCTGTACCAGTGAACGTCCAGCACATCTACCAACCGCACGCCAGCAAGATCGGAACCGAGTTTCATTGCGTTCAAGTAGGCGTTGATATACCACTTGTAGTTGGCGTAGTCACCTGCGTCAGGTGCTCCCTGAAAATCTTTCATCTCGGCAAATCCGTACGTCACCCCACCGTAGACCTCGGCAGCCGGATCGACACTCTTGATGAGTGAGGCAAGGTTGACAGACATCTCGAAGATGTCGGCATATCCCTCTTTCACCGGGTGACAGCGAGGGTGTATCTCGTACCAGAGTCCCGGCTCGTTGCCGATCCCATACCCTTTAATGCCAGTCTCGGTAGAGGCATCACCATACTTGCCGATTAAGAAGGCGAGAAGCTCGTCGGTGTAGACCCCTGCATCGCTCGTGTCGGGAGTTGTGGAGAAGGGCGCACCTTTGTTCAAGAGCACCTCCCGCCAGCGGTTCAGATTTGGCACGGCTTGAGCCGGAGCGACAACCCCCTTGATGTCGCGCGCAACGTAGCCGAGTGGGAGCGTAACCACCGAGTAGGTTCCTCGCGCAACTGACTGGTCGTGGAAGTCGGTAATTGCCTTGGCAGGTTTTGCCGAGGGAACGTAGTTCGTCAGGAAGGCGTCGCTGATGTGATCCTGGTTCGGATCGTCGGTCCAGTGACCAGAATTCGATGCGTTGTTCTCCCAGTTGTAGGTAGTAAACCGATCTCCCCCCAACCGCCGCGATGCAAGGTTCGCCGCCGGGTTATCACTGTTGTTGACTCCGTAAATAAGCGGACTGATTGGGAATCCAATTTCGGTATCAACCGAGATGTCTACGTCGATATTCTGTGATGACAGAACCGCCGGGAAGCAGGCGAGAATAAGCGTCAGGATCGATCGTTTCATTGCTTCAATCATCTTTCTTTAAGTGGTAAGTTCCGGGCGTACCTATAAAATAGAAGCGTAACTGACGATTCAATTCCCTTACGCTGACGATTGAGAAAAGAATGAAGAAGAGAACGTTTTTTTTCCAATCTCAACAAGTACTACCTAATGACGACCTGAGAAATGGTTCTCAAGACTCACACACTTCAAGACTTTCTCGCTGGAGGCTCCGTCGGCATGATTGGACGGAACGAGTTAGAGCTGCCAATCACCGATTTCTGGACTAAGACTCTACGAGGAGACCACCTTCGTATTCTTCTCTTTGAGGGTGAAGCCGGAATTGGGAAGACAACTGTGGTGCGACATATTGATTTGCTCAATCAAATCATAGGTAACCTTGGACAATTTGCCTACATCTACATCCGATTTGTCCCCGACGCAACCCACTCTATCCTCCCTCTCTTAATAGAAGGAATGAAGCAAAGCCGCTCTGTTCTCCGACTTCTCACAACTACTCCAGAAGAGACCTTTGCTTCGGTATGCGGTGTGCTTCGCCGCATCATTCGGCTTCGCCCCACAATCGTTGTCGTCGATGACCTTCACGAAATGGTGGGAGAATCGATTGCCGAATTCGGCAAACTCCTCGACGCGCTCGCCGATGAACCGGTTGGCATTCTCTGCACTGCCCGCCCGGTCGACTTCCCAGCGCGTGGAGTAATCCAGCGCTTCCCCTTCGAAATAGAGAAGATATCTGGACTTGATCGAGAAAAAGTCTCCACCTTCTTTGAAGTATTTCATGTAACGTTCTCCGAAGTAGAACTGGACCAGTTGGTAGCTTCAACACTCGGCAATCCTTTGGCTATCGCCTCCGCATTCCGGGCTGCGTTTCGCTTAGGAGGAATTCGCGAAGACGAGGAGGGGAAACTGAGAACAACGAAAGCATTTGCAGAAATCGTTAAGGAGAACACCAAATCACTCGTTGGAGGAATGATTGCACACCAGTCCCCAGAGGTGCGGAAGGCTGCGTTGCGGCTAAGCCTGCTCGGTGAGTACTTTTCTAAAGAGAGTGCTCTTCTCATTGCAGCGGGGGATCAGGATATAATCGATCAATTGTCTACAGAGGGAATCATTAGCAGGACGGATCAGAAAATCTCTCTCCTTCCCGGATCGCCTGAAAGTCTCCACCTCCAACTCCACTTTACACACAGCTTAGTCCACCGAGAACTTTTAGAGGAGGTTGAAGAACTTCCTATCGAAGACCTCTGCACCATTATTGTGAGTGCGCCGATTGCTACTACCACTCCGTGGCAAGCAATGCTCCGGCACAGAGAACAACTAACCGTCGAGGTTCAAACGCTCCCCTCCGCACTACTCCGCCAGACTGTTGTTGCATCTCTCAACTTCGCAAAAGCTCTCTCATCAACAACCGACTGGAATCTCGGAATTGACATCCTTCGCGTAGTTGCAATACTTCTCGAGGCTGAATCATTGAAGGGAGAAGATGATGTTGCCATACTAAAGGGACGTTATGCTTTAGCTGGCCTCAACACATTCTATCGCGATACCTATACTCCTGAAGCGGAATCCTTTCTTCGAGAATCGGAAGCAGTCACACGCAATCCATCTACCCTTATCGAAGCTGCACTCAGGATTGAGTATCTCCGCAACAACTACAACTACGTGAAGCCTGCCGACATTCACGATCCTGAACTTGGGAAGGAGATCGAGAGTGAGGTAAACCAACTTCGAGAGAGTTTTCCCAATCTCCGCTTCCACCCGAACTACATCGAGTGGCTTGGAACGCTCTGCCATTGGAGCCAAAATCTTCCCGACACATATCGTCGTCGCGTTGAAAAGGAATATGAATCACTTGCCGCAGAGGAAGCTCTTCCCGACACATTGCGAACCAAGCTACAAGCAACAGTTGTCCCGAAACTTCTTACGCTTATCGGGTCGGGAGAGGAATTGGCACTCCGAACGGAGCAGTATGAAGCGTTGAAGGTAAACCCTCACGCGCGACGCTTTCTCGCATCCCCGGCAAACATCGTCTTCCTCAGAGACTCTGGACAAATCGATCAACTGGTAGAGGCAACCGACCTGTTAGCAGATGACTCACGACTTCACGGATCGTGGAACTGGGTCTGGCTCTCAGAGCAGATCAGGCTCTTCGGTCGCCTGCTGCTTGGGCTTGAGAGAGCTGAGGGAGAAGAGATACTGGCTCGGTATGTTGAGCGGATTGCCGAAGCCGACAACCGTGTGACATCTGCCCGAATGGTGGCAACCGAGATCGTCTACGCGGCAATTCTTCGAGGGGAACGGGAGTGGGGTGCTCACCTTGCGAAGAGCTACGAGATTGGCCCCGGCGGACTGGATGAGGGAATTCGCCTCTTCCTTGAACGTGGGGAACTATCGGAAGAGGATGAGCGAGAGTTAGCAGAGGGGGTAGAAAATGAGATTCTTAATATCTGGCACATTATTGATCGCCGGATTCTCTTCGATGCTGTGCAGGTGCGAACCAAGCAGCATAGCGATGGATATACTACGTTGATTCAGAACAACCTCCCCTCCACAATCAGTTGGTTGCTCCAGCGGAGACTCGACTTTCTCGCCACAATTTTCCTGAAAGATTTCGGGGAACAACTCTCAGCCAACATCTACAACTCTCTCAACACCCAAATCGAAGAGATTAGAGCGAGACGGCGTGAGCAGACGAAATCAGATGACAAAGGTGAGGTTGTTGAGATTTCTCTCTTCGGATCGATAGAGGTGAGGCTTCCTAATCGAACGCCAATCAAACTTCGGGGAAGTCGACAGAAGGGGTTGCTTGCTGCAATGGCTGCGGCTGAGCTGATCGGAAGCCGGATGGATCGCGAAACGTTTTTCGAGGTGGTAGGAATTGATAGTGAGAATCTCAAGAATCGCAGAGATAGTTTGAACTCCGCAATCTATCGGCTGCGTGATCTGTTAGGAGAGAACGCCATTATTTCGGGCGAAGAGATTCCGAGACTGAATCTTGATTCTGTGAGGATTGACCTGTTGGAGAACTATCGTCATATCCGCCTAATCGAAGAGAAGTTGATCCAGACAAACCCGGGACAAGCACTCAGATTGCTTCACGATGTTCTCGACGGCGTCACGTACCATATTCTCTTCCACTCACTCTACCACCCAATTTTTGAAGAGCTTCGGGAGGAGTATGAGAACCGAATGCGTGGAGTGGTGATCAACCTTGCGAAGAAACTGATAGAAGTTCAGGATTTCGACGGAGCAGCCCGGTTAACAGTAAAAGCCCTTCTCTTTGTTCGCGAGGATAAAGAGCTTTTTCAACTACAAATAGAAGCCCAACGCTCTTCAGGGAAGCCTTGGATCTCTGGAATTCCGTTCGATGAGTGGACCCGAGAGCATCAACGATTGCAAAGGTCTCGGCTCACATAGCCTTTCGATAGAGAAGTCCGGTTGAGTCTGATAGAGCCATCGAGTTGTTTCGGTAATCTCGGGCATCCCTCACCCCCAGCCCCTCTCCCAAGTATCATCCGATCAATCTATTCTTCTCAGAATGGGAGAGGGGAGTCGGAATCGCGGGGACCGATCTCCCCCGACTTGGAAGTCGGGGGTTAATGGAAGTTCCTATCACGTCTGGCATGACAGCCTTATAAGTTCTTCTCATAGCACAATCAACAAGTCTGACTATACACGCGGACAAACAGTTTGCGATCTTGCTATTAGCACCCGACTTCCAGTCTCGGGTGTGGTGAAACTCTCTGCTTCGGCTCCCCTCTCCCACCACGAAAACTCTCGGATTATCTGACCAACTATGGGAGAGGGGCAGGGGGTGAGGGAATCGCACTGAGAAGAATCAACCAAGATTCGTAAAATCGGATTTACCGAATAAGATCAACCCATTGCCTTCCGAGCATCTCCCAGTTCCTTCGTCTGAGAGTATATCACGACAGAACCTTCCGCACAATCGCATAGCCGAACGTCCCAACGATAGCAAGCAGACAGAACAAAACGATGGCTCTCCCTCCCCTGCTGAGTGCAATGCTCGGATCGTGCCAATTGAATTCCTTAAAATCCAGTCGATCCGAGATGTAGTAGATAAGCACGAACTCTATCAGATAACTGAGAAGTTCGTGTAACTCGGACAGTTCGATGCTGGCAAGCTTCATAAACCAATAGGTAGCCACCGCAAGGGAGAGGAACAAAAAGTACATGAGGATACTCATTGCGATCTCCCTTCTCCTCGCAACACTCCGCCTCGTATGTTTGTGAACGAGGCGATAGATTTCTACAAATAGAGCTTCAAGCATACCGTGAACGACCTACGTTAATTTCTGAAGGTTGCAAGTTTTGAGCTTGGTGCGGTTGGTTCTTCCCTACTTCCCTCTCCCGAACAACTCCAGCAATTCGGCAAACTCTTCGGCAAGTTTTTCATCGAGGCTTTCCGATCCCATACGCCACGACCAGTTTGTGTCGCTCTTAGCCCCCGGCACATTCATCCGGGCATCTGAGTCGAGACCAAGTATATCTTGCATTGGAATGATTGCAATGCTCGCAGTAGAAGAGAGGGCAAGGCGAATCATCTCCTCTACAACATCTCTCCGCCTCGTCCTCCCGAGTGATGACTTGCCACTATACTCCCGAAGGAATCGTTTCCCACGCTTATCCAAATCCTTCCACCACCCGAGCGTTGTATTGTTGTCGTGTGTTCCGGTGTAGACCACTGTGTGGGGGGAAAGGAAATTGTGGGGAAGGTGAGTGCTGGAAGGGTCACCAATACCAAACTGTAGAACTTTCATGCCGGGAAGGTTAAACTGATCCCGCAGCATCTCAACCTCGGGTGTAATGTCCCCAAGATCTTCTGCCAAGATTTGCGGTTGGTCAAGTTCATTCAACGCCCGTTCAAAGAAGTCAGCCCCGGGTCCCTCTACCCACTTCCCTCCCACTGCTGTTTTCTCGACTGCTGGTATCTCCCAATAGGCCTCGAAGCCACGGAAGTGATCGATCCGGACAATGTCGTAGAGACGTAGGTTCATCTGAAGACGATTGATCCACCAACGATACCCACTCTCCCTCATTACATCCCAACGGTAGAGTGGATTCCCCCACCGCTGGCCAGTCTTGCTGAAATAGTCTGGGGGAACTCCTGCCACAACAGTTGGCTCACCCTCTTCATCCAAGTGAAAGAGGTGTTGGTGTGTCCAGACATCTGCACTGTCGTGGGCGACGAAGATCGGTATGTCTCCAATCAATCCCACTCCTCGTTCGTTTGCCTCTCGCTTTAGCCTAACATGCTGAAGGAAGAAAATGTATTGTGAGAAACGTTGGAACTCTACTTCATTCCGCAAGATTCCCACAACTTTTCTTAAGGCTTCAGGCTCCCGGCGCGAAACATCCTTTTCCCATTCCGTCCAGGGACGCCCATCGTAGTGGTTGCTTAGTGCTTTGTAGAGTGCCGCATCATCCAACCACCCACTCTCTGCTTGGCAGAACGCCCGATATGCGTCGTCCGGTACAAATCCAGCAAAAGCTTTTCTGAGAAGACTCTGCTTCACCTCTCGTGCTTGCTCGAAATCAACACGATCTGTCGATTCAAGTCGGGAAAGAGAAGCCAAGTCGGAGTGACGGAGGAAACCATCCTCAATCATTTGATCTGGATTTATCAGGAGTGGGTTCCCTGCAAAGGCAGACCATGACTGATAGGGGGACGCCCCGTAACCGGGAGGATTCAGGGGGAGAATCTGCCACCACGCCATCCCACCCTTTACCATAAAGTCGAGAAAGCGAATAGCTTCCGGCCCCATATCCCCAATCCCGTATGGACCAGGTAACGATGTAATGTGGTGCAAAATACCTGCCGAGCGTTGTAGTGAAGCAATCACGAGCTTTTGATTATTGGTTCTTCAGGAAATTTGAGATTGACCTCCAGAATATAGAGGAAACAGGTGAAGTATGATAAGGTGGTGGTAAAGTCCTTGGTGACTCTTGGTGTTCTTGGCGGTTATTCTCTCGCAGCCAACCCTTCGCCAAGCGATACAGAATTCTAATGTATCTGAATCGCCGACTCAATAACGTAGTGATTAGAGAATCTTTCTCGAAAAAAAATCTTTTTCATGTTATATATATCAACTCCACGTGTCAATGGTCTGTTCATTAGTTATAAGCATACTAACATAGTAGATTCAATGGTTAATTGCCTACGCAAAGAAAACCTCGCGGCTGGTTTTCTTCTTCCTCTCATTTCACTTCTTCTCTGGACTGGATGTGACGGTGTCACTGGCGTGGAGGGAGCAATTATCGACAACCCAAACAATCAACACAAGCTACGGAACCTGCTCTTCGTAATTCGCTTGGTAGATCAGAATGACCGGAGCATCGTTCTCAATCGTCTCGATTCGGTTGTAATCAACGTAAACTCTGAACGTTGGGGAGTCTTCACCTCGGACTCACTCAACACGCAGGGTATTATCTCGCAGGTTGATGGGGATTTTTCAGTCAGTGACCGAGAGGTCAGCTACTTGGTCACGGCTGGGTATCAATTGCGGGCTGATACATTCGAGACGGCTGGAGCATACTCAAGCTATCTTAATAGACGGTTGCGCTTAGAGCCGGGTGATTATGTTGCAGAGATTGCCGAGCTACACTTTAGAAATATTAATGGTGAACACGTAATGATATTACCAAGAATCTATCAACTATTCACGATAGATGAAGGAGCAGTGAATCTTTACTTAGGATCGTTTGATATTCCCATCTTTTAACAAGTACATTACTTCAAAGAATAAACATGAGCAGTAGAATATTATCAACTCTCCTTTTGCTCTCTGCACTCTTGATTGTAGGCTGCGAAAATCCGGGAGAGATTCGCATCCGAAATTCAGTTAGTGGCGCAAAGATTCAGAATGTGAGGTGGGGCGATGTTCTGATTGCTGGGGAATTATTGCCGGGAGAGATCTCGAACGTTGTTAAGATCAAGGATGATCCTGACTGGGGAGTTGACTTGCCAGCCGAAGAACCACTCCGCTTCTACTTAAACGTTGATGGCGACCTCATCTTCCTCGAAACTCGCGCAACGTATCGTCTGGACGAAGAAGTAAAACTCAGTCTCTCAATCCACGACACCACAGAAGTCTGGAACTCCATTGTCAACGATTAACCTTGGTGGTAAAGAACATTCACCACCGAGAACACAAAGGTTCACCAAGTAGTGAGTATAGACTCTCGGGGTAAACTTCTATCTTCGCCCCGATGGAATTTGTTCTGACACATACCGATTCCGGGAGCAACGCTCGGAGAGGTTACTTCGTTACCGATCATGGTCGCGTCGATACGCCGGTCTTTATGCCAGTAGGAACGCGAGGTGCGGTGAAGACGCTGCGATCAACTGATCTCTACCAAATCGATCCAAAGATCATTATCGGCAACACCTACCACCTCTACCTACGTCCCGGCAATGAGACTCTGCGCGAGATGGGAGGACTCCACAAATTCATGGGATGGGATCGACCGATCCTAACCGACTCCGGTGGATTCCAAGTCTTTTCGCTCAAGGATTTGCGGAAGATCAGCGAAGAAGGTGTGCAGTTCAAATCGCATATCGATGGGTCGGCTCACCTCTTCACACCGGAGAACGTAATTGAGACCGAGCGGATTATCGGGAGTGACATTGCGATGGTGCTGGATGAGTGCCCTCCTGCCTTGAGTGATAAATCGCACCACCGCGAGGCAATGGAGCGATCCATGCGCTGGGCAAAACGTGGCGCGGAACATCACGCCCATACCCCATTCCCCTACGGTCACCGCCAGTTTCTGTTCGGCATTGCTCAGGGTGGAACGCACAAGGATTTACGGCAGGAGAGTGTAGAGCGATTGCAAGAGATTGGCTTCGACGGCTACGCGATTGGTGGCTTGGCCGTTGGTGAAGCAACCAGCGAAATGTACGAGACCACTGAACATACCGCAACTCTCTTACCAAAGGATCGCCCCCGCTACCTGATGGGCGTTGGAACACCGGAAGACTTGTTGGAGTGCGTTGCCCGAGGAGTTGATATGTTCGACTGCGTTATGCCAACACGCAACGCCCGGAACGGAACCATCTTTACGTCGGTCGGGAAAGTGAATATCAGAAATGCAAAACATCGGAACGATGATTCTCCTCTCGACCCCGACTGTAACTGTGAGGCCTGCACGAAACATTCCAGAGGTTACATCCGCCACCTCTTCAACGTGGATGAGATTACAGGACTGACCTTGACAACCATCCACAACATTCACTTCTACTTGCGATTGATGGAGGGAGCACGCCAAGCAATCGAGGAAGGGATGTATGCGGGGTGGATGGCCGAAAGATTGGAGCGGCTGAGAAATTAGGGATTGGGAAAGATGTTTCAGTACCTTCAATCTCCAACATCACACCGAAAACTTTACCATGTCACTCTGAGGACCGCCGAAGAGTCTCGCAGGGTTAGACGCATTGCAATAGTTATCGGCAAGATTACCTCCAGTGTTCCCTTCGGCGATCCTCGGGTTATCTTGGAATGACAGTCTCTTGATTGTTAGAATGCTTTTCTCAATCCAAAACCTTCAATCTGAGTTTCGAAGTTGCAGATACTCTTTCACCTCAACTTCTGCCGCAACGGCTCGATAACGTTCTGCTCGAAGTTGATAAGTGCCCACTTCCTGAGTGGATCGTTCGGATCTGTCCGCTTATCAGTTGAACAACTCATCGGAGTACACTCCGCCCGGTAGTCGACAACTCTGGTTAACGTAATCGTGGTTCCATCCTTCGATTCAACCACCTTGATAAGGGCCTCCTGCGTTGTATCCCGCCACGGAGGATTGACTGTCATCGCCAACGTCGTGTCTGTAACTCTGATCCAAAAGTTCTCTTCGTCGCTGGGGCTTCCATTCACGCTCACCACGAACGCTTCTCCTTCGAGCGATTTCAGTGAGTCGATCAGAGTAGTTCGCGATGCCTTGAAGGTATACTTTTGATCGTAAATCCACCCTGGAATGCAGCTTGTAGCAGTAAAGGCAAACGTTGCAACCAGAAGAATTGGAAGGGTAGAAAGAGTTCCTCCTCTGAGCGGCTTGAAGTGTTGGGCGTAGTAGAGCGCAGCCGGAACCATTAGGAGCGCAACCAGATCGGTTGGATCAACTACACGACCAACTCGGAGAAGTCCAATACTATTCCAGCTTTCGATAAAGGTATCTGAGATGGGGAGTTTCCAGAGAAGGAAGAGAACCGCAACAAGAATCCCCATAAGTTTTGGACGACGAGGAAAAAGAGTAAGGGAGAAAAGTGTGAAGGCAAAGATACCTGCAACGTCGGAGAGCTTTCCAGTCCACCACGAACCGTAAACACCTTTCAGCAAGTGATCGTTCAGAATAAGCAGTGTGAGACCGAGTAGAAATCCTACCGAACGAAGTAGATCAAACCTACGGTTATTCATAACAGATATCCGCTACGATTACTATGGATTGTAGTACTACACTTCGCCACCGCATCAAGACTACTGGGTATGGTTTCGTAACACCCAAACTGAATGAAAAATTGCGATTTCTCGATAGTAGACTCAACACGGAGCACATTCCCCCTCTATGGATATGAGTCACCTAATCTCGAAGCAATAATTTCTACTTCCTACAGCCTTCAATGCTCCCTACCAACTCAAAGACTCATATACTCCCCACTCATACACTCGCTACTCTCAGCCAGTCCCGACCCAACGGCTACTATCAAATTCATCACTGGCACACTCATACACTCCCCAACTCATACACTCTATCCAACACACCGAAAGAAACACCCCACTTCCCCTATATTCGGCATATTCGTCCCTTGTACTTTTCCAACTAACCGCAAAAACGGACGAGACATGGATTTTTATTCAATTTTTCTCTTTGCTCCACCGCCGGGAGGCGAAGGTGGTGCATCAAGTATGTTGCCGACGCTTCTCATGTTCGGTGCAATCGGTCTGATTTTCTACTTCATGATTATTCGTCCCCAGAGCAAGCGGATGAAAGAACACCGTGCTCTGATTGCGGCTGTTAAGCGGGGAGATAAAGTGACAATGAATGGTGGGCTGCATGGAACAATTCACGAGGTGAAGGAAACAACTGTACTTGTTGAAATTGCCCGAAACACCGTTGTGGAATATGAGAAAGGTTCGATTCAGGGAGTGGCGAAATCAGAAGACTAATCTCTTCTGCTACTCTCTCTTTCGATACTGTTGAACACTAAAACGACAGAAGAATGAACGGGATGATGACTGAAGGATATGAAATGAACGGTCAGGATGGAGCCTTTGCCGAGATTGAACGGGCATTAGAACATCTTCGCGCCGGAAAGATCGTGATCGTCGTCGACGACGAGAAGCGAGAGAATGAAGGGGACTTTATTGCTGCCGGAGAGACCTGTACGCCGGAGGTGATGAATTTCTTGACAAGAGAGGGACGTGGGATGATCTGCGCCCCAATTACGGAAGATCGCGCCGCAGAACTGGAGCTTGATCTCTTGGTTTCGCAGGCAATCATGCCACACGGCAACAACCCTCCGCACGGAACTCCCTACACGATGTTGGTTGACTACCGACATGGGACGACAACCGGTATTTCTACTGAGGACAGATCGGCAACAATTCGTGCTCTGGCCGACAGGAATTCCAAGCCGAGTGACTTCTATCGTCCGGGACATATCGCGCCGTTGCGTGCAGTCCGCGAAGGTGTCCTGCGCCGCGCTGGACATACCGAGGCAGTTGTTGATTTACTCCGACTTGCCGGAATGGAACCCGTTGGCGTGTTGAGCGAGATTCTGAACGAGGATGGCTCGATGGCACGGATGCCTGAACTTCAGGTGATTGCCGAAAAGCATGACATGCCACTTGTAACTATCGCAGACCTGATTAAGTACCGACTTGCACGCGAGAAACTTGTCCGGAAAGTTGTGGAGGTGAACCTCCCGACAAAGTGGGGTGACTTCCACCTCCACCTCTACCACAACCTGGTGGATGGTAAGGAGCACATGGCTTTGGTGAAAGGGGATATATCGACCGAAGAGCCAGTGCTTGTTCGCGTTCACAGTGAGTGCTTCACCGGCGATACACTCGGCTCGCTCCGATGCGATTGCCAGAACCAGTTGCAGGCAGCTATGCGACAGGTCTCCCGCGAAGGACGTGGTGTTGTCCTCTACATGCGGCAGGAAGGGCGTGGTATTGGGTTAACAAACAAGCTGAAGGCTTACGCACTTCAAGATGAGGGTCAGGATACTGTGGAGGCAAACGAGGCACTTGGGTTCAAGGCAGACCTGCGAGACTACGGACTCGGCGCACAGATATTGGTCGACCTCGGAATCAGCGAGATGCGCCTAATGACAAACAATCCGAAGAAGGTTGTCGGCCTCGAAAGCTACGGACTCCACATCGTTGAGCGTGTTCCGGTGATCTCAGAACCGAACGAACACAACGAGCGCTACTTGCAGACAAAGCAAGAAAAGATGGGACATATTTTCAGTGGTACTCCGGCCTCACCTGATTGAGGCTGGAGTCACCCTCTTTTGCACAGACTGCAAGCCCGATTGATTTGATTAGTTCCCCCCCTCTCACCGATCCACCAACATTCACGGTTCACCGAAGGCGGATGATTTCCTCGCATTCTGTTCCGAACATCTTTCAGCCTCTCCTTATCTCCCCCCCTTCTACCGAAATTATTCGGCACGAACAACTCAGGCTTGAATCCGAGTATTGCCCTCTTCTCTCCTCCCCCTCCCTCTCTACACTTGCAAACTCATCCAGCCATTCAGTAGTCATTACCATTACCGATGCCACGCGCCCCTCTCCAGACCGTCTCCTGCTTCACTTGATTCGCAAGACTCTCGATGAGGCTGGAATCAAGCCAGAACAGATTACTCTCCTCTGCGCAACTGGACTTCACAGACCGATGAGTCGTGATGAGGCGATTGATAAGTTTGGCGAGGAAAATTTAGCGGGAGTAGAGTTCGTAAACCACGCTGCTAACGATAGAGATCAACTGGTAGAGGTTGGCGTAGTGGATAGCATTCCAGTGGTTGTCAACCGCCGTTGTGTTGAGGCTGATTTACTGATAGCTCTCGGCGTTGTGGAACCTCACCAATATGCTGGCTTTTCTGGTGGAGCGAAGGGTGTTGTGATTGGCTGCGGAGGAGAGAAGACAATTCAGGAGACACACAGTATTGGAATGATCGGAAGATCGGGAACACAACTAACTGCCATTCAAGGGAATCCGTTTCAGTCGTTTGTGCGAGAGGGAGGGAAGAAGGTTGGACTACGCTACGTTCTGAACGTTGCTCTCAACGCTGAAGGTGAGGTTGTTGGGAGTGCCTGCGGAGACCCAATAGAAGTTCACAACTACTTGGCTGCTAAGTCGCTGAAAATCTGCCGTGTTGATCTTCCTGAACCGGCCTCGGCAGCTCTGGTTGGTGTGCCAGAATCGAAGGGAACTAATCTCTACCAAGCCAGCAGGGCTGCAACCTATCTGGCACTTGCTGAGAGATCACCGTTGCGCCCCGGAGCACCTATCATCATTCCGGCAACGATTCGGGAGGGGGCTGGTGATGGAATTGGAGAGAGGCACTTTTTCGATCTTCTCTCCCGCGTGGAATCTCCCGTTGCCCTGATTAGAGAGTTTGAAGAGAAGAATTCTCCCGCAGGAGGACAGCGAGCCTATATCGTGGCTCGGACATTACTCAACCATCCGATTATCGTTGCCGGAGCTGAATATCCTGACGTGGTGAGGGCTTGCCACATGATTCCGGCCATAGATTTGGACGAAGGGCTAAACATCGCTGAAGATATTGTGAGGCAAAGGTTCGGCAACCACCAACAGACATTACTGCTGATCGAGAATGGATTGACGACAATTCCGAGACTTGCAGAGCAGAGAGTAGGATGAGTGGTGACCTCAACTCTTATTATACTCTCGGAGGAAGAAAATGCAAGATTCTCGTAAGGTAATCAGTTGATCGTATTCAGTATATCCGATTCTACGAATATTGCCTGCCCCTCTCCCATAGTTGGTCAGATATACCAAGAATTTTTGTGGTGGGAGAGGGGAGCCGAGCCAGAGAGTCTCACTACACCCGACTGAAAGTCGGGTGTTAATAACCCACTTGCAAACTGATTGTCCGCTTATATAACTCAGGGCTTGAGTCGGCAAGTATGGTAAGGAGGGAAGAGTGCAGGAAACGGCTTGATGAAGAATGCACAACCTCACTTCCCCCGACTCGAAGTCGGGGGTTACTATCAGTGGAGATCACGACTCATAGCTCAACCAATTCAGCAAAGATTATCAGGCCGTTTTCTCCTCCACTGCAACTCCACAGAGTCCCCTGATGAATCAGGGTGTTATAGGCCAATCAAGTCAGATGTAATAGGCACTTCCATTAACCCCCGACTTCCAGTCGGGGGAGGGATCGCCATCCTCGGTTCCGCCCCCTCTCCCACTCTGAGAAGAGAGGATAGATCGGGTGATACTTGGGAGAGGGGCTGGGGGTAAGGGATACCCGAGATTCCCACATGACCCGATCGCTCTATCAAACTTGATCTGACTTCTCTATGACGTAAGGTGGTGCTTACCCCAAAACTATTCAAACATCAATCATTGGAGTGCTTGAGCGGAAAGCGGAAAAGAAAGCAAAAGCCGGAGAAGCACTCAACTTCTCCGGCTTTTATTTGATAGTGCGGAAGGCGGGACTTGAACCCGCACGCCACGATGGGCGCCACCCCCTCAAGATGGTGCGTCTGCCAATTCCGCCACTTCCGCATCCGAGGAAGGGCAAATATACAGTTCCTTTAGTTCGTAGCACAACATGAGAACTTGAAAGGTTGTAAACGATCTTGAAGAAAGTAGTGAAGAGTACCTTGCATTCTGCTGGAGAAACACTACCTTTGGAAATTCTAAACAGAATCTTGCCCGTCAATTTCCATTCTTGTCAAGAGGAGTAACTATGCTCAAAACTATCAACCGGCTGATTCCCCTCTTCTTGCTTGCTTTGTCGATTGGGTGTGGTGATAATCTACCCTTTGCCGCTGACGAAGACCAATCTCCTCTCCTAAAACCTGGAGATGCCATCCCAAACCAGTATATCGTACGGCTGAAAGAAGATCTCGCCACATCGCTTGTTCCAGACGTTGCGTCCGATGTTGCCAAGGCACACACAGCAACTGTCACTCACGTTTATGATAAGACCGTAAAGGGTTTTAGCGCGACGATGACCTCAGCGAAAGCAGCAGAGATGGCTGCCGACGCACGGGTATTGTCGGTTGAGCCAGACCGGGTTGTCGCCTTGGCTCCCCCTCCGGGCAAAGGAAAACCGGGAAGTGGAGATGGAGGTGGAGGTACACCAACAGCACAGGAAACGCCCTGGGGAATCACAGAAGTTGGTGGCAGTAGTGATGGAACCGGTGGGGTAGTTTGGATTCTCGATACTGGAATCGATCTCGACCACCCAGACCTGAATGTGGACGTTGCCCGCAGCAGGAACTTTGTTTCAAAGGGGAAGAATAGCCCTGACGACGGGAACGGCCACGGTACACACGTTGCCGGTATCATTGGTGCTCTCAACAATTCAATTGGGGTCGTCGGGGTAGCGGCAGGCACAACAGTAATTGCCGTTCGCGTTCTCGACAATGCAGGAAGCGGGTCATACTCTGGAATTATTGCCGGACTCGACTACGTAGCCACAAATGGCACCGCAGGAGATGTTGTGAACATGAGTCTCGGAGGTCCAATCTCTGCATCATTCGATGCGGCGGTTCTCGCGTTGGCCGACGCAGGATTCCATATTGCCGTTGCTGCTGGAAACGATGGGCAGGATGCGAGCAACGAATCCCCAGCCCACCTCGGCAACAATCATGCGCGAATCTATACAGTCTCTGCTCACGATCAGAGTGGATGCCTTACCTCGTGGAGCAATTATGGTCTCGACGTTGACTATGCCGCTCCGGGATTGAATATCCTCTCCCTCTGGAAGGGTGGAGGAACAAATACCATCAGCGGAACTTCGATGGCCACGCCACACGTTGCCGGACTCCTCGTTCTGAGTTCGCTCAACTCGTCTGGCACTGCCTGCAACGACCCTGATGGCCTTCCTGATCCTCGAGCGCATAAGTAAAGGTAGATACCAGCCTAACGCTATGGTTTTCAACCCTTAAAAAAAGAAAGAGAGGGTCGGGATATACTCCCGACCCTCTCCTCTTATTATAAGTATCGACATCCCCTGTTGCTCTACCTACTTCCTCTTCGGACTTGGATTTGCCTTCTTCTCTTCAAGCCACTTCACCGCTTGCTCTACAGTGACATCGTCAACCGAAATATCCTTTGGGATTGAGGCATTCACACCATCGTGCTTGACGTAAGGACCGAACTTGCCGGAGTAGACTTCGATTGGTTCGTTGTCGTTTGGATGATCTCCAACGATGCGGATCAATCCCCGCTTGCCGAGCTTTTTTAGTTCAAGCAATTCAAGCGCGCGGGGAAGGTCAATCTCGAGAACGTTATCTGTCCCCTTCAACGAGGCGAAGACCCCATCGTGAACCACAAAGGGACCGAAGCGTCCGATGCCAGCTTTGATTTCCTTTCCGGTCTCTGGATGATTGCCGATAAGTTTCGGTAACTCCAGCAACTTCACAGCCTGTTCTACGGTGATGTTCTCCGGTGTCATTCCCTTCGGTAGGGATGTGCGAGCAACCTTGGCTCCATCTGCCTCATCCCCCAACTGCACGTAGGCTCCGTATGGACCAACTTTCACGTAGATAGGGTCACCAGTCTCGGGATGCTGGGCGAAGGCCTCATCACCACTCAACTTCTGTTCGATAATCTGGCGAGCAGTCTCGGCAGAGAGATCGGCAGGCGAAATATCGTCCGGAAGTGAGGCGCGGAACGGCTCTCCATCTTCCATCGTTTCGAGGAAGGCTCCGTAACGCCCAACCCGAACTTCCATGCCGTTGATGTCATCGTAGGAGAGTGTGCAGGCTTTGCGTGCGTCTATCTTTTCTTCGTGCTCCTTCACCTGCTCTGCTAAACCACTCTCTCCCTTGTAGAACTCTCCGAGGTAGGGACGCCAGTCGGCATTTCCCGACGCAATTTCATCGAGAACATCTTCCATGTGTGCTGTAAAGCGAAGGTCGACCAAGTCGGGGAAGTGTTCTTCCAGCAAGGCAGTAACAGCCATTGCCGTAAAGGTCGGAATCAAACGTCCCCCCTGCTTGCGTACGTAGCCACGATCTTGAATCGTACTAATGATTGAAGCATAGGTACTCGGTCTGCCGATTCCCTCCCGCTCCAAAGCTTGCACAAGCGACGCTTCGGTAAAGCGAGCTGGTGGCTTCGTCTCGTGGCTCAACGCCTCAAGCTCGCGACAGACGAGCCGATCTCCCCCTTTCAATTCTGGCAACGGCGCATCACGATCTTCTAAAAGAGCATCAGGATCATCTACCCCTTCCACGTATGCTCGGAAGAAACCGGGGAAGAGAACACGCTTTCCGCTTGCGCGGAAGGTGGCATTCCCAGCGGCGATCGTGGCTGTAGTAAACTGAACCCGAGCGTTTGCCATCTGCGTGGCCATCGTCCGCTTCCAGATCAGATCGTAGAGACTTGCCTCCTCTCCATCCAACCGCAGCTCTCCAGCACTCGGCATTCCCTCTCCAGCCGGACGAATCGCTTCGTGCGCCTCCTGCGCTCCCTTCGACTTTGTCTTGAACTGCCGAGCTTCAGGACTGAGATACTCTGCTCCATACTTTTTACCGATTTCGCTACGAATCGCCTGCAACGCACTTTCGGCAAGGTTCACCGAGTCGGTACGCATGTAGGTAATCAGACCACGTTCGTAGAGCTTCTGGGCAACTTGCATCGTCCGGCGAGCCGCCATACCGAGTTTACGATTTGCCTCCTGCTGAAGCGTAGAGGTAATGAATGGTGGGGCTGGAAGTCGTGACTCTTCCTTCTCTTCAACGTTCGAGACACTCCACTCGTCGCGGAGAAGTTGCTCCCGAAGTTCTGAGGCTTCGGTTTCACCCAGAAGGAGAACATCCTTCCCATTGGCAATCTTTCCTGTATCGGGATCAAAATCTTTGCCTGTAGCAAGGCGCGAACCACCGAGAGTTACCATGATCGCCGAGAAGGTAGAGTCTCCTCGATCGGAAAGCGTGGCCGAAAGATCCCAGTAGGTTCCGCTGTGGAAAGCTCGCCGGTCACGTTCGCGCGCAACGAGTAAGCGGACGGCAACCGACTGGACGCGACCAGCGGAGAGACCGCGGGCAATCTTCTTCCAGAGAAGGGGAGAGATCGTGTAACCGACGAGACGGTCCAGAATACGCCGGGTCTCCTGCGCTCGCACCAACTTGTCGTCGATCTCTCGCGTGTTCTTGAGAGCCTCCTGAATCGCTGGACGAGTAATCTCGTGAAAGACCATCCGCTTAATCGGAACTTTCGGATTGAGAACTTCCAGAAGATGCCAACCAATCGACTCCCCCTCGCGGTCTTCGTCAGTTGCGATAATCAACTCATCGGCTCCCTTCAGCGCATCTTTCAACTTCTTGATTACCTTTTTCTTCTGCGCCGAGACGATGTAGAGAGGGGAGAAATCGTTCTCAACATCGACGCCGAGCCGTGTCCACTTCTCCTTCTTCAGCTTCTCCGGAATATCGGCTGCCTTCGCAGGAAGATCGCGGATACTCCCCATAGATGCTTCCACGATATAATTATCTGGAAGGAAGTTCTTAATCGTCCGCGCTTTCGTCGGCGACTCTACTATAACAAGTGTGTTTCCCATATCATATTTATAAGTAGTGGGCAGGGAAATGTGCCGAATCCCCACCAAGTCAACCTCAAAACAACTGCTTAGCCCCTACTATCTAACGTGTAAGACCTCTGCACTCTCCGCGACTCTGCGGTTTTGCTCAATCCATAAGAACAAGAGATAAACCGCAGAGTCGCAAAGGACGCAGAGAGGAGATGATCCCCTCAATCTATTATCTACTTCTCTCTCGGTGCTCCCAGTGCTTCCTCAGCAGTCTTCCATACCCAGTGATCTAAGTCGAGGTTTGGGAAGAGACGATCTTTTGTTTCGAGACGGCAAAGTTCGTCGAAGAGATCGAGCCGTTCCACACCGGAGCGAAGAGAGCGCACGTAGTCGCCGATCAACTCCAAACCTTCAGCATGTTCTCGAATCCGCTCCTCTGCGTAGTCGGTTGCCGTACCGGTAGTGATGAGGAATTGCCAGTCCGACGCCTGCAACAGGAGCAACTCTCGCCCCATCTGCTTCAGTGCCCGCTCCTCAAGTAGGTTTTCCCGATTGCGCGATCTGACAAGTTCCAAGAACTGCCGCTCAGCTTTCCAGATAATTGGCCAAGTCCAGGCGGTCTCCTCGTTCAACCAGACGCGGTGATCTCCCCCATCTCCCCAAGAACCTTCGGGTAACGTTACCGAGAGTCCCGAGCCTCGACGATCTATCTCTTCTGGAGTAGTCCGAGGTTGTACCCGCTGGCGTCTCGAAAGGAGCCGAATCACTTCCCCTACAAAGAGAGGTCCCTCAAACCACCAATGCCCGAAAAGTTCTGTGTCGAACGGAAGGGTGAGCGTCCCCTCACATCCGGTTGCGGCGCGATATTCTTCCATCACACGTTCCACGTGCAGAACAAAGTCTTCTGCATCCCTTCGCACCTGCTCGCGGGCGGCGGCAGGGTGGTACATTCGTTTGTCGGCGAGATCGGACTCTTTGCCAGTCACTCTCCAATATCGATGTCCACTCCGGTGATGCTTCTTGTGGAACTCTAAATAACTCTCGTTCCCCGGATACCCACTCGAACCACTCCAGACGCGGAGAGCCGTGTCGACATCTCGGGCAAAGACCGAAACCGACCCGTAGGCGGGATCGGTTGAAGAATAAATTTTATAGATATCGTAGAGGCTGCGAGGATCATCCAACGGCAATCCACTCGATCCTTCGCTCCCTCCCTTCCCTGTAAAGCGTGAGACATACCAGTTTACTGGCTCGCCTGCTCGAACGATGTGGGCGTCAACTACAGTGTGATCCATCCCACCGGCAGCGATAATCTGCTCTACCCCAAGTCGGTAACCATCGGGGACATCGTCGGTTGGCATTGGGGGCTTGCGAAATCCACCGGGACGGTAGGCACACTCTGGCATCCAGATACCGCGAGGGCGGCTGTTGAAGTGCCGCCAGTGAACGTCCAGAGCAACCTGTACCTGCCCGTGAATCGATTCGTCGTAGCCGAGAAGTGGGAAGTATCCGTGAGTAGCCCCACATGTCTGCACAGCAATTGCACCAGCATCACGCAAATCGCGGAATGCCGCAACAAGATTACGTCCATACCGCTCAGTGAAATCCTGTAGACGCGACCGATACCACTCCTGCCAGAACGAAGCAACCGGAACGAACTCTCGCTCATCAGGTCGACTTCGGAAGTAGTCAACATCTTTCGAGGCCGCCTCTATTCGCTCGTTCAAGAACCCCTCGAAGAGTGAAGGAAAATCTTCGTCTGCAAGTTGCTCCAGCAGTACTGGAGAGAAGGAGATCGTGATTCTCGGGCTGATCCCTTCATCCCGCAACTCGTTGCACTGATTCAACAGGGGGATATAACACTCGGCGGCAGCTTCACACAACCACTCCAGACCATGTGGCCAGCGTCCGTGCCGAATTACGTACGGAAGGTGTGTGTGCAAAACCAGTACAAACGAACCTGCCATTAGTGGATCTTATCCCCCACATCAGGTGCTTGAAACCCACCGAACTGTGGCCCCTGCTGATTCATCTTGATCTCGCCATACTGTGCCTCGTACCGCTCGATATTATCCTGCATCGCATTCAGGAGCATACGAGCATGTTGTGGCGTCATGATAATTCGCGAGAGCACACGTGCTCGGGGGACACCCGGAAGGATTCGCGTGAAGTCAATCACAAACTCAGCCGGTGAGTGGCTAATAATTGCAAGGTTCGAGTAGACCCCTTCGGCCTCTTTCTCCCCCAGCTCGATGTTGATCTGCTGCTGCGGATTCTGTTCTTCTTGTTTGGACATTATCGTTCCAGATATTTAGTGCAACTCATCCTGAACTCTCTCACAAATGTTATGGATTGCTATCGATTCGCTCTCTAAGCAATGCTCAAAACAGTTGTAAGTGAGCCATATTAACTGAACAAAGGTCTGCGATGCTCTCAGTATATACTATCGCAGACCTTTGTGCTATTCTGTTGTTCCCCGACACGAACTTCCTTAACTACCGAGAGATGCCGCCTTTGCCTTTGCCTCTGCTGACTTGTCAGCCTCACCAAGATATGAATACAAATCACTCAACACTCTCCAGAAGCCAGCGTCGTTCTTCATTGCTTCGTTCCCCTTCAATCCCTCGAACTCCTTTACCACATCTTTCAAGCCTTGCTTGTTGCCGAGCAGGGCGTGCAGATTCCCCATCTCTGCTAACAACTCGTACTCAACTTCACCCTTAACTGAACGAAGTTGCGTAAAGTAGTTCAACGACTCACGATACTTTGCCTCGTACTCCTCACGCTGTGCGCTACTCCCGGTTGCCTCGTTTTCGAGCTTCACTGCCCAGTTTTTATAGAATGCTCCGAGGTTGTAGAGAATATCCTGATAGTCCTTCTCTGACTTATCGAGGTCCAGCTTCAACGCCTCCTGCAATACCTTCACTGCCTCACCATATTCTTTTGCATCGTGAAGCAGAACGCTGTATGTAATCCGAAGCTTTGGGTTGTTCGGATCTTCTTGAATCTTCCGAACTAAGAGTGCCTTCGCCTCATCTGTCCGATTGGTTGCGATGTAGATTTGCCCGATAAGACTCCCCACCTCTTCAAGTGCTGGATCAAATTGTTCTATCAACCGGAGAAGCTCGAGAGCCTCGTCGTAGCGCTTATTTGCATAATCGTCGAGTGCCGCGTTGAAGAGTGGATCGCTCGAGAGCCAGTAGTTGAGGTAGGGAGCGTCTCCCGTTCCGTAATACTTCCACCCCTGTACCTTCGCATCATCCTCTTTACTCTTTGCCGCAGTGTAGTAGACAGAAAGTCCGGAAGGATACTGATCGGTAAACTGGAATCGATCGGGATTGTAGGCAAGAGTCGGTTTACCGAGGGCAACTTGTACGCTATTCCGAGTCATCCCAAGACTCAACCCATCCTTTACCCCCTTCTCTATATCTCCCCGAACCAGGCGAACATATTCACCGTAGAGTTTGTTTGCTTGATCGCGGTTCTTTTGGCGGAGCAGCAGATTGGACTTCACTTCTACCACAGCCGGCATCTTCGGCAAGATATACTCGGCATCGTCGAGTAAAGCAAGTCCTTTAGCATAGTCCGCATCTTTATACCCCACAATCGTTGCTGAATCGTAGAGTTGTGCCCAAGAGTTGAACATTTTGAACTCCATGTCGAGCATCTCTCTCGGCTCCACCTTTCCCGTTTGAGAGGCGGCATGCTCCTTTGCTTTGATGAAGGCATCTTTCATCGTGCGGAATGCCCCCGTTTCATACCGAGCTACCCCTAATAAGTACCAAGCTCTGCCGTTGTCCGGTCGCAGCGAGACTTCCTCTTCGAGGGCAGTCGCTGCCTTTGCGTAGTTATTGCTCTTCAGCGCCAGTTCAGCAGTATTCATCTGCGAAGAGGCACACTGAAAACCGCTCAGTGAGAGATAGAGTGTTGCTCCTGCCAGAAGAAGAAGAATTCTGTTCATGTCAGCTTATATTCCGATTAATACTGTGATACGTTCTGCACCAAAACTCAAGGGAGAGGCCAAACCTACTCAAAAGAGGCTGTCCGGGCAAGCGATGCACCGGTTTCAATTGGCGTCGGAGAAAAACTACACACGAAGAAGACAAAAAGTTAGTCGGAGAGAACACTCCCATTTCTTTCAATTGTTCTCGTTCCCCGTATTGGCTTCTCAGCCCGTATCAAATTCTTGCTCACGCCTCCCCCGGTTCCCTACCCCTTGAATTGTTCTTATCTTGTCACCCTTCTCAACAGAATTCAGACACGTTTCACGTTACAGACAGCCTTCTTGGATATGCCGTATACGAACGAACGACAGACACCGGAAAAACTTAGCGAGATCGCAGGCGAAATTCGCCGCGACATTATCCGCTCCCTCGTTGTGGCAAAATCGGGACACTCCGGGGGGCCTCTCGGCTCTTCCGATATCTTCGCCGCACTCTATTTTGGTGGAGTGATGAACTACGATCCGAACAACCCTTGGATGGAAGGACGCGACCGCTTTGTCCTCTCAGCCGGACATATGTGTCCTGTCCTCTACGCCACACTGGCTAACGCTGGATTCTTCCCACGCTCCGAACTTCTGACACTTCGGCAGTTTGGTAGTCGCTTGCAGGGACATCCGGGACGTGACATGCACCTGCCCGGCATTGAGACAAGTAGTGGCTCGCTCGGTCAAGGGCTTTCAATCGCCGTCGGCATGGCGATGGCCGATAAACTTGTGGATGGGAATACAGCCCGCGTTTACTCGCTGACTGGAGATGGGGAATTGCAGGAAGGTTCGATTTGGGAAGCCGTGATGTCGGCAAGCCACTTCAAGCTGGATAACTTCTGCATGATTGTGGACAACAACGATTGCCAGATCGACGGACGAATCGGCGATGTGATGAACGTCTACCCGCTGAAGGAGAAGTTTGAGAGTTTCAACTTCCACACGATTGAAGTTGATGGGCACGACCTCGCCGCCTTAGTTGAAGCATTCGAAGAGGCGAAGAGCGTGAAGGGAAAGCCGACCTGCATTATTGCAAAGACCTACATGGGGCGTGGAGTCTCCTTCATGGAAGACGATTATAAATGGCATGGAAATCCGCCAAACCCTGCTCAAGCAGAACAAGCACTTGCAGATTTAGACGCATAACATCGGGAGAACCAAACTTAGCTCAGGAAGCTTATTGCTGATAGCCGATTCAACATCATGACTATGAACTTCGAGAAATACGACAGCAAACCGACTCGTCACGGCTTTGGCGAGGGATTGGTAGAACTTGGTGAGAAAGATGAGCGCATTGTTGTGCTCGGTGGCGACATCACCGGCTCGGTGATGACATCCATGTTCAAGGATAAATTTCCCGACCGCTTCTTTTCAATCGGCATTGCCGAGCAGAATGCAACAACGATTGCTACTGGACTTGCACTGAGTGGGAAGGTTCCCTTCTTCGCAAGCTACGGAGCCTTCTGTGCACTTCGCAACGCCGACCAATTACGCATCTCCGTCTGCTACAACGAGGCAAACGTGAAGATCGGCGGCGGCCACTCCGGTATCTCCGTTGGACCAGACGGAGCAACGCACCAGATTCTCGAGGATATGGCTTTCCTCCGGGCACTTCCACACATGACGCTCGTGGTTCCGTGCGACTACGTTGAGGCTCGGAAGGCAACCGTTGCAATCGGCGAGTTCGACGGTCCAGCGTACATCCGCTTCGGTCGCTCCGCAACGCCGGTGTTTACCCGACCAGAGACGCCGTTCGTTCTCGGCAAAGCAGAAGTCTTCCGTCCCGGAAACGACGTTGCAATCATCGCCTGCGGGCCGATGGTCTGGGAAGCCCTCGTAGCTGCTGAAGAGCTTTCGCGGGAAGGAATTGAGGCTCGGGTTATCAACCTACACACCGTAAAGCCTCTCGACGTTGAGACCGTGGTAACTGCCGCGCGCGAGTGTGGTGCGGTTGTCACAGCAGAAGAGCACCAGATTTTAGGGGGGATGGGATCGGCAGTTGCGCAGGCAATCGTCAAGAACGCACCAGTCCCGATGGAGTTCGTTGGCGTCACCGACACATTCGGTGGATCGGGCGATCCCGATCACCTGATGGAAGTCTTCGGTCTGACGAGCGAGTACATCGTGAAGTCAGTACGGAAGGTAGTGAAGCGAAAGGCTCAAGAGTCGAGCAGCATTCAGAGCATCACCCAAGTTGGGGAGCTGGGAGAAGGTCCAGAGAACTACCCGAAGCCGGGAGAGAAATATCCAATGGAAGAACTCCAGAAAGCCGAGGCTAACTACCCACCCGAAGGAGTTCCCGAGAAGAGTTTGGAACCGGTTGGGTAAGCCACTGCCAAGAACCTTCAACGTAACCTTGCAAACTTGCTAACGCCCAAGGGGAGACATTCATGAGAGTGTCTCCCCTTTTGTTGTTCCAAACGACGTGTCATCGCCGAGCAAAAGATCAGAAGATTGCCGGTGCTCTACAGAACAACTCTCCTCGTGACTTATCAACTGACGGAACCATGTACAGGTATTGTTGCACGGCTGTTCCCAAGGAATTTCAACAATTGGGTCGATACCCTCTTCTATAGTCTGGCATTCTCAGCACCCGACTCGCTCACGCTCGCCGACAAGCAGACGTTCGGTTTCTCCGCACAATACCCAAGCCTTCCGCCGTGAACGCCGATAACTCGGACAGATTCAACAATAGGAATCACCTGGCGGCAATCTCGGCTGACACGGGATGATATTCGCTACAACCGGCTGCTTCACACACCAGCTGACGCTCTGATTCGCCCAACCCCACCATCACTTTCAATTGCGACTTGGAACGCAAAGCGGTGGTATCCATCGATTGATATTATTCAAGACACGGCGGTTGAACTCGAGCGAACACTCGATCTTTTTTCGGGAAGATACTATCTTCGCTTGCGCTTTGCCTCAACTTCTTTCCCATCTGATGCCGTCCCCTACGACTGCTTATACCCTGTAACAGAGTTTGCAGGCTGGATACCGACTCCGGTTGCAGCCAAGAGTGTTCGCCGTATCGACGGCGAAGCCGGGAACGGACTTCGCATCTCCACCCAACCAAACCCCTTTACTGGCAAGACAGAGCTTCGCTTTTCGATCAGCAGAAATGAGCACGTGACCTTGAGGGTTTACGATGCGATGGAACGGGAAGCAGGGGCGTTGATCGAGAAACAGTTCTACGAGTCAGGACGCTACGCCATTGAGTTCGACGGCTCAACGTTAAAACCGGGAACATATCTGGTTGAGTTGAAGACGTTGAATGATCGCGTTGTGGAGAAGATCGTAGTGAAGAGATAAGGGTCACCAATTGAGAATCAAGAGCAGGAGTCGAGAGCCTGTTTATGACTCTCGACTCCTGACTTCTTCCCTCCCTACACATCATCAGCTCGGCTACGTTTAGCGTTCGAGTAGTACAACCCGTTGTGTGTACCTCTTCCCTCCGGCTGTAATCGCAATCACATACTCTCCGGTAGGTAGTCCGGCTGTCTTTAGTCCGTAGGTTGACACGGATTGATCCGCTCCGATCTTCACTTCCCGCACAGTTCTTCCGACTATATCGAAGAGGGTTACTCCGTCGATATCTTCACCACCAGCACGTAGTTGAAGTGTTGAACCTGAGAGTGCCGGGTTGGGATAGATTGTTAGGAGGTCACCTCCACTCTCCCCCATAGTACTCGTGGGAAGGTCTGGAGTCAGCTTCGGTCCCGACGGAGGTGGAGGTGGGCAGACACTTAGTGCATAGTTCAGCGATGTGGCAACGATGCTTGGATCACACGAGTTAATGCGAGGGAGAACCACACCTGCTGCCGCAATCAGTGGAAGTCCGGGAACAGCAGAAAGGATTGGATTCGGCTGTCCACAGCCAGGGCCAGCAGTTGGATCGGTTGAACCGGTGAGGTCGGCCATGAAGAGATAGTACTCCCACCTATCTGCAGGAGTAGCATTCGCAAGATTTCCCGAAAGTCCAGCAACCGCAAAGCCAGGTTGTGTGTATGGTGGTGAAGTCACCTCGATTACGGCATTTCCCATATCGGGCATCACCCCTCCGTATGTGAAGAAACCCAAGCCCCCGGGCGTCACGCCGAGCGCAGGTGTTCCTGCCGGCAGTGGAATGGGAAGTGGTGCCGGCGTTACTTGCAGCAGAAAGGCATCATCAATGTTTCCGGGAACAATCGCAGAACCGCCGGTCACGATAAGGTCACCGGCAGAGGCTCCTGTGAGAATTTCGGCAAGCCCTAAAGCACGGTCTGTGCCGCCACCACACTGGTCGCCGTGCAATATGTCGGCAACAAACCCTAAGCCAGGCCCAGTCTCAAGCAAAACGATTTCTCCGTTCGGCCACGTTCCGGGTAGAACTCCGCAAGGGAGTGCTGGCGGGGGTGGAGCACTCTTCGTACTCCCAGCGACAACGATGTTCCCAGCAGGCGCGCCAACTACTCCAGTCTGCAACTCGATCACAGATTCACCAAGACTGCTCCCAGCCCCCCCGTATACAATTGCACCTTGCGGGGGTAACCCTATCAGTCCATTTGTGCCGTTCACCCGAACAACGTAAATATCTGGCACACCTGGTATCTGCTGTCCAACAGAACCTCCGGCAGCAATAATATCTCCCGCTCCGACAGCCTTTGCCTCGACAAGAGAGCGGAAGTAATCTCCACCAATACCTCCGTAGGTCTGATCCCAAATGAGATTGCCGTTTGCATCAACCCTGAAGAGGAGAGCGTCGGCTATGCCTAAGTAGGGATCGAAAAACGATCCTGCTACAACGAAGTCACCAACCTGCGAGGGGGTGAGGCCAGTTGGGTCACCCACTGTCGCCTCGACTACTTCTCTCCCCTCTTCCATCCCCAGTGGCGTGCCGTAGATTTTTACCCAGAGCACATTACCACACTGGTCAATTCTAAGAAGGAATGCGTCGTCGGTTGCCGTTGTCCCGCCGAAGCAGTTTGTAGTTCCGTCAGCTGGCCGATTCTGGGTCTGTCCGGTAATAATGAACCCTCCAGTCGAAACCTCCTTGATGTCGTAGCCGAAGTCGTCCCCTCCAATATCGTACGACATCGACCAAACCAACGCACCGGCCGCTGTTGTTCGGACAACGTAGACATCCCTGTCCTGCGAGCAATCAGTAGTGGTTGTACTCATTGTGGATCCAACCGAAGCGAAGCCGAGTGGCTGTGAACTGCACTCCCCACCTCCAGCATATGCCGAGGCGGGAATAATTGAGTAGGCGTAGTCTTCGCACGTAGTACTTCCGTATACGTACTCCCACCCCTGACTTCTACCTTGCTCTACTCCTAAGAAGAGAAGACACGCTGCCAAGCTCAGCAGCAGACTTCGCGTATGTGATAACCTGCGTTCAACCCTCATTGAAACCTCCTGAACGTTTGTGTAAATGGAAGCAAACTTCAGAGGACGTCCATTACTCCACCCCGGAACTCATTCCCCACTCACAGCCACCAAAATGTTCCAGAGGTTTGATGGCGAGAGCGTGTAATGTTGATGTTCAATGGAGTCGTTCCTCAACAACTATTCTCAGTTTCTCTGCAAGGATATTCACGTTGTTGCAGAGATGTATATCGGTGTGTGGGAGTGCGGGGAACCATTTCCGGTCTTGCTCTTGCAAACCGGGCTGATTCCGTTCGTCGGGAAACTACACTCAGGAAATAGTAGAAGTGAAACCGGAATGAGGCGTAATTTCGGAACTTCAACAAGCACGTTTTTCATTGAAGAACGGGGAGAATGAACCGATAGCATGAGAATTTCCCCGATTTCAGGAGGCTATAGTTCGGATGTCCAGAGTTCCATCAACTGATCTCTTCGATCTAATTAAGTCGCTCAGCAAAGCTGAGAAACGTCAGTTCAAACTCTACACCGCTCGTCGTGGCAATAGTGGGAAGAGTAAGTATCTCATGCTGTTCGAGGCACTGGACAGAATGGAGAGATACGACGAAGAGAAATTGTTGCAGCAAAATCCTATGTTGCGGGGAAGTGACCTGAAGAGTATCAAACCCTACCTCTACGAACTAATTATTCAAAGTCTCCGCACAACGTTGAAGGATCGTTCCCCCGCTGCTGAGATGCGCTATCAACTCGACAAAGGGATGATACTGATCGAGCGTGGTCTCTACGGACAAGCCTCCCATCTTCTGGAGAAAGTGAAAGAGAAGGGAGAGAAGGAAGAATACTTCACAATGCTCATAGACATACTTGAGTTGGAGGATTATCTCAGAGTTCGTGAGGAAGGAAATAACAGACCAGAATATCATCAGATGCTCACCGAGCAAGCCGAAGAGACCATTGCAAAACTACTCACTTCCTCTCACTACAGAAGCCTATCTGTTCAGATGTTCTACATCTTCAACAATCAAGCCTTCGCCAACTCAACGGAATCTCTGCAACAGCTCAATCATTTTATGGAGGATACACTTCTTGCCGAAGAGAGGAACGCAACCACCTTTATCGCCCGCATCAAGTTCTACGAAATCCACTTCTTCAACCAGTGGCTTCGTAATGATATGGTACGTGCAATTGAATATGCCCGGCTACAAGTGGAGCTATTCCAAGAAGAAACTCGAATGGTGGAACGTTATCTCTACACGTACGCATTCGCCCTCGGAAACCTTCTGATTGTATCGCAAATTCTCGACTACGAAGATGAGTTTGAACAGACGCTCACCAGACTTAAAGAACTGGAAGGGAAATATCGTGGGCATCCCGACTGGATCGACATTGCGTTGAACAGACGCTATATTGAGTATCTCCACACCGATAGCATTGGCCGATACGACCAGACTCCGGCAGCTATTGAAGAGTTCAACCTATTCCTTCAAGAGTATGGCAACCGCATTCAGAAATCTATTCTCCTTACTTTCTACGTCGAGTTTGCTCGTTCCTGTACGATCCTCGGAGACTTTACGAACTCTCTCTACTGGACATCGTTGGTGGCGAACGACCCAGATAGTGGGAAGTATGGGAGGCTTGTAGAATCAATTAAGTGGATGAATGTGGTAAACCACGTTGAGTTGGGCAATGTGCAGGCAGCGGAGTCGGCACTTCGCAGTGCTTACCGCTATCTCAGGAAGAAAAAATTCCTTCACGGGGCAGATCAATTGATCCTCTCCTTCATTAAATCTCTTTCAGGTCTGTTAACTGAAAGTGCTCGGAGAGAAGGGTTCAGAAAACTTTTGGAAGAGTTAGAAGAGCTTGGGGAGGAAGCACTGGATGGGAAGATTCGCTTCGACATGGTAAAGTGGCTCCAAAGCAAAATTGAGAAGAAATCATTTGTCCAATTTCTTCGAGAAGAACGGATGCGAGAAGAGGCTGCTATCGAGCAACCTTTGTAGAAAGTAGCTTCAATTACCGAGCAATCATATACCCGATGAGGCATCCGCCAACTGCGCATAGTACGTTGAGGCCAACGTTCGCAACTCCCCACCCGATAGCATTCTGTTGGAACAGTTCCAAGGTCTCCAGCGAGAATGCCGAGAAGGTTGTAAAGCCACCGCAAAAACCGGTGACGAGCAGCAGACGTAATTTTTCCGAATCGGTTGGGAGTGAGGAGGCCAAGAAACCAATTAGAAGACTACCAACCACGTTGACGAGAAAAGTCCAGTAGGGAAAGGGATGAGGGAAGGAACGTGAGAGGAGTGAAATCCCGTAGCGGAGCACTCCACCCGTAGCAGAACCGAGAGCGACAAACAGAACATTTGTAATCATCAATAATAGCGACGTAATGGCTGAGTTAACACATATCGACGACCGAGGGAATGCCCACATGGTCGACGTTTCTGAAAAGGAAGTTACGACACGCCGAGCAACTGCCGAGGCTCACGTTATCCTTTCGGACGAGGCGTTCCGAGCATTGCGCGATGGACTGCTGAAGAAAGGAGATGCACTTGCAGTGGCCCGGATAGCCGGTATCTCGGCTGCAAAACAGACCGGTAACTTGATTCCTCTCTGCCACCCACTTCCGATATCTGGTGTGTCAATTGATTTTGAGTTGAGCGAGGAGGAGAAGAGCGTGCGGATTATCGCCTCGGTTGTGATTGCTGCCCGAACTGGTGTGGAGATGGAGGCATTAACCGCAGCTTCGGTTGCCGCCCTCACGATCTACGATATGTGCAAGGCAGTAGACAAGGGGATACAAATTAGGAACGTGCAACTGCTCTCCAAAGAAGGAGGGAAATCTGGGAACTATATGCGGAGGCAGCCTGAGTAGAGCCTGTTTGGTTGTTCGAAGCTAAGAGAAAATCACACAGGGAAGAGGACAATACTTACCGAAAGGTTTTTGCAGAGTACCTTCTTCCTTTACATGTAGCTCCCACTCATGTGCCGAAGTTTCTCGTGAACACCGCAGAGCTGAACTATCCTCGCTGCCTAAGTGCTTCGAAGAAGACAATGCCTGCCGCTACAGAGGCGTTCAACGACGAAATGCTTCCCTTCAGTGGAATCGAGACCAGTTGATCGCATACTGCGGCAACGTGCGGATCCATTCCCTCTCCCTCACTCCCAACAACAACCACTGTCGGTTCAGTAAGGTCAATATCTGTGTAGTTTTTCTCTCCGCTCGCGTCCAGACCAATCACCTGCATTCCCATCTCCTTCAAGTTGGTAAGCGTTTCGGTGATGCTTCGGACGCGGGAAATTGGAACGAAGTGGGCTGCCCCAGCACTGGTTTTAACGGCAACGTCGTTCACACCAGAACTGTGTGCTTTGCTGAAGACAACTCCGCTGAGTCCGGCACACTCCGCCGAGCGAAGAATCGCCCCGAGATTCCGCGGATCTGTAATCCCATCCAGGGCTGCAACCAACGGAGTTCTGCCAGTTTCCCAAGCTAAGGTGACGACATCTTCAATGTCGACAAAGAGAATCGGGTTGATGCGTGCGATAACTCCCTGCGACTTCGTTTTGAGGTTGGCTTTCTTCTCGAGGTCGCGGAACGTACTCCGGTCGAGAGTTGTGCAGGGAATTCCAGCCTGCTTCGCAGCATTTCGGATGGCTCCTAACCCCTCAGTTTGTGCCCCAAAAAGGAAGTAGACTTTTTCAACACGCTCACCAGCGCGGATAGCTTCGAGAACTGAGTTTTTTCCGTTGATATACATAGCGGGGCGAATTTAAAGCGAAAGACGCTCTTGACGCAAGTTTCCAAGAAAAGTAAGTCGATGCAGAGTGCAAGAACCAACCCGCTCGATTGCCTCACGGTGGGTTCGGGTTCCATACCCTTTGTTTTTGTCAAATCCGTACTCGGGAAAGAGCGCGTGGTGATCTCTCATAATGCGATCCCTCGTCACCTTTGCCACAATGCTTGCCGCAGCAATGCTCACGCTAATTGCATCTCCCTTGATAACAGCCTTGGCTGGAACCCCAACTTCAGGGGCATCACGTCCATCAATCAAGGCCACGTCGGGACGAATCTGAATCTGCTCAACAGCCGTGCGCATCGCAACGAAGGTTGACTGTAGGATGTTGATCTTGTCGATTACCTCATTGTCAACTATCCCTATTCCGTAGGCAAGAACTGAGGAGATCACTTTGTCGTAGAGGGCTTCACGTTCTAACTCTGGAATTAACTTGGAGTCACGAACACCTTTGAGAGAGAAGTCCTCTGGAAGAATTACCGCTGCGGCAACTACCGGACCTGCCAACGCCCCTCTGCCAGCTTCGTCAATCCCGGCAACGAGTTGATAACCCTGCCCCTGAAGTTCGCGCTCAAGTTCAAGTGTTGGTAGCATAGTAGACTTCAGAAGTTCGTGTTCAGTAAGAGTCTCCACCCGCAATACATACAAAACCAGACCATAGCTCTACCCACTCATACACTCACGTACTCATTAACTCTCACACTCATGTATACTCTCGGGCGAAGAAGATACGAGATGATCGGAAGGCAATGGGTTGATCGTATTCGGAACATCAAATTCTACAGATATTGCCTGATTCTTCTCCATGCAATTCCCTCACTCCCCGCCCCTCTCCAATAGTGGGTTAGGTATTTCGAGAGTTTTCGTGGTGGGAGAGAAGAGCCAAAGCAGAGAGTCTCACCACACCCGACTGGAAGTCGGGTGTTAATAGCAAACTCGCAAACTGATTGTCCCCGCATATACCTATCCTTGAGAGGAGTGAGAACAAGAGGGGCAAAGGTTTTTACCCCCTACGTGATATCTCACTCATCGACTCCCTCACTCATACACTCCCCCACCCTTACACTCTCATACTCATACACTCACTCCGATACCGGTGGTGGCGGGCTTGGGGCTGGCGTTGCTGGGGCTTGCTGCGCTCGCGCCGCTGCCTGTTGCTGGCGTCTCGCTTTCTCCTGCTTCTGCCGGGTATATTCGATTGACCAAGAGAGCTTCGCCTCCTTCCGGAGAACACCACGTGCTCGAAGCGTATCTTCGGCATACTTGTAGCGATCACGGTCAGGCAACGAACCACGCACCGAGGGTGGAATCTGCGAAATTGGAATCAACGCCTCCTCTACCTCCATCGGATGCTCCGGAAGCTCCAACTTCTCGCCTCGATTGCTCTTCAGGTCGAGCCATGGACCGAACTTTGGCCGAGCGAAATCAAACATGTCGACAATCAGAACAGGGGTTCCGGTAAATCTTGCCACTCGACCACTTGAATTGAGCGTTCCAACCTGCGCCCAGTTGAACAGCCACTCAGCATCGTCCATAAACTGACGGACACAGGAGTGGGAGGCGGGGCGCCCCGGCATGTAGTATTGATGGAAAGCATTTCCAGCGAAAAGGTGAAAGTTCAGATTGAACGGGAGTTTCCAGTTTTCGTTCAGAGACGAAATCCGCAGCCGCTCCTTCCAGTTGATCGCATACCGCCCCGGAAGTGTCGGCTTGCTCTCGGTTCCTGTATTGCAGGGGGCAAATCGCACCATCTTTCCACTCTCATAGCAAGCGTAGGATTGCATTGCGTTAGAGATCACGATCAACTTTGGAATATCTTCGGCTCCTATCCAGAGTTGCGGGAAGACTGCGTAGGCACGCATGTCATCCACTACTTTGTCCGGCACAACAACTGTGTCCCCTATCCGAACGCTCCCGAACACTCGCCGATTTAGCGTCACAAAGGTCTTGTACCGTTCAGACTTCGAGTTTCCGTAGTCAAACGTCTTCCGAACAGAGTCGAGTACAGAACGGTCGGCAATGTAGAGACGAGAATAATTGATTGTTGGGAAAACTGACTCGGCAGCTTCAAGTTGAGCTTGTCTTGTTGAGTCGAGAATGTGAACGCTGTCGGCATACATGCGCCCCGAAGCAAGTCGTGCTTCAGCACTTTCACGTGCCCCCTGCCGCGCCCGTTCTTCAGCCGAAACGCAGGAGAAGAGAGTGAACAACGCACCGTACAAACTGTAATAACAGATTGACCGAACGAAGCGACGAGTAGGTGAAACGTCACCGTGAGGAATCTTCACATCAATTGCTGTAGAACTTGAACTCATCGAGATTACTTGTTTTACACTTCTTCGTTTGCCTTGAACTTCGACCCAATTTGATCTGTTGAAACGATACTGCATATTTCGCCTCGGCAACATTCGTCCACATTGATCCTGCAGTTTGGGCACTGACCGTGACCGTGCACCCAAATAAGCGTGACGTTCTGTCCACACCATGGACAACTGGTTATATCTCTTCTTTCCATGTGTCTCATGCTAACGGATTCAACCTTGTATACGTTTGCAGAACTAACGCCCCCACATTCCCCGTAGGATAGAAATTTTTTGGTAAGAATGAGCTTGTGGAAAAATTTCGCCATGAAAATATCACAAACAGGAGAAACAGAACGATGAAACGGATCAGAACTATCACGCAGATTTCTGCGCTCGTATTCGCACTCACCTTCGCAGCTTGCTCGGAATCAACCAGCCCAGACAACTCAGGGCGCGTTACAATGCAAGCTCAGCTTTCGGATAACCTCGTTGCAGGGGCGATGCTCGACGACAAAGGGGTAAGCACGTTAGGGAAAGAGGTCGACTCGATTACTGTGTCGCGGGTTAGAATTCTGATTACAGAAGTAAAACTTCACGACAAGGATGGAGATGACAACGACTCAAACACAGTGGACGACAAAAACGTAAAGACCGGTCCGATTGTGATAGATGCCACAGCCGACAGCGTGAAGGTTTTCTTGACCGAGCCAATTCCGGTTGGCTCATACGACAAAGTGAAGTTTGAATTCCATCGCTTCAGTGGAGGAGAAGAAGCGCAGTATGCTAACGATCCAGTATTCGGCGACTTCGTGCAAGATGATAGATGGTCGGTGATTGTTGAGGGGATGAGCTACGAAGGTGGCCAAGCAAGTCCGTTCACCTACCGGAGCGATGTAACTGCAAACCTGTCACTGAAATTCCCAGATCAGATTACGGTTGCAGATAATGAAACTGTGACGCTACTCGTTGAGATCGACCCGATTGCCGTCTTTAAATCGGGCAATACAGTTCTCAACCCAGCCGACACCTCAAACGAGAGCAAGATCGACAACGCAATTAAGGATGCAATCAAGGCGTTGAAGAAATAAGAAGAGCAACAGAGCGAATAATGGAGGGGTCTGAACTCATAACAGTTCAGACCCCTCTTTTTTCTGTACGATAATCTTCCAGTGAAATCAAAACTTGCTCCGCGTTCCTCGCCCCTTCGCGTGCCTATCTCTCCACCTCGATCGTCACCGTTCGCGCATAGAATCTTCCCTCAGGTGTATTCTCTCCACCGATAGCTCCCTCCTCTCCGGCTGCAACGATAGTTACGGGAAATCCGTTGAAGAGCTTTGCCACGGCTTCAGCCCGTCGCCCAGAAAGGGTGCGGTTGTATCCAGTTTCGCCAAGGTCGTCGGCATATCCCGTGATCGTCAACTTTGCCCCCTCCGGCAACGAGTTTTTGAAGCGAGCCAACACTTCTCGATCCTCCTTACTCAATTCCACACTGTTGTAGGGGAAGAGAATTGGTGTTGAGATTGAGACAGAGCGGTCATCTAACAACATATCCTCGCGTCTGATTCGCTTCAAGTCGGCCCCGATAACTTGGCTCTCTGTGGTGAAGCTCCTTCCCATCGCGTTCTCCACGCTGAGGGTGTAACTGATCGGAGTTCCAGAGGCAATTTGGGCAGCCACATCAGCAGAAATATTCTGTTCAACTACCCCACGAGGTGCTCCCTCTCTCGCAGTCACACTCCTCCCACTCCCAACTATTACCGCTAACTGGTAGGCTGTTGGCTTGGCTTCTTCGGGTGCAGATATCTCAAATCTAAGACCAGAAGAGCTATAGGTTCTGATCGTATCTTCGACAATTATTGGGTTCAGAAGAGATTGGTCGGCAACAATTTCCACACGTCTGTTTTCCTCCCCCCCTCCGGGAAGTGTTGGATTTGACGGGTGCTCCGGCAAGTTGCGCCCTTCTATTGTAATCCGCGAGGGATCAACACCCCAACGACCGACAAGATATCCCGCAACACTTTCGGCTCGCTTGCGAGATAGCTCTACGTTCCCTTTCTCTTCTCCATCGTCGGCGTTTGTTCCAACTAATCGGACGTTCGATTTCGGCTCGGCTCGCATCCGCTCTCCTAACAGGTCGAGAAGATTGTGGTACTTGGCAACAATTGTCTCTCCACCTTTCCCTCCACCATCAGTATACCGGGCTGGAATCTCGGCAGAATTTTCAGCGAAGAAGATGTAGGGAAGGAGTGCGATCTCTCGGCGACGAACTCGCTCTTCAACTTGTACGATCACATTCTCAACCGACTGACCGTTGGGGTCAATCCCATAGCCTCGAACAGAGGCAACCAGTTCAGGCTCTGGAACTTCCGGCGGTGCAGGTGGAGCTGTCGGCTCAAGAGGTGGAAAAGCTGGTGGCTCTGGTGCTGGCTGCGCGAAGGCGTAGCGAAGGGCAAGCGATGGACGTGCCCCGGCAACAATCGGGGCGCTCTCCCCCGGCAACGGACTATTGAAGTAGCTCGAAAAGGTTAACTCCGGTATCAAGTAAAGTCCGTCAGCTACCGGAAACTCGTATCCTACACCAGCAGCAAGACCAAACAGAACGCTTCGCCCAACCTGTCCACTTGCGTAGACTTGACGTTTCGTACCGTTTGAGAAAGAGATTTCACTCTGGTCATCTACACCAAGTTCTTCTGCGAACTCGTAAGTAGGATTGCTTGTGAAGCCAATTTTGGGACCAACTGTGAATCGAAGGGGTAAAGATAGAGGAGCGAAGAGGACGTATGGTTCTAACGAGACAACCTGCAAGTCAATTTCGAAGCGATGCTCGCTCTCCACAGTCTGAAGCTCGCCACTCGGCAGGCGGAACTCTGTTCCAGGCAAATTAGCTGTCATCGCTCCAGAACGATTTTCAACTACGCCTCGCATACCGAAGGAGAGTTTTGGAGAGATGAGGTATTCTCCGAAGGCTCCGAACGCTAAGCCAAAGCCTGTCCCCCCACCAACCAAACCACAGGCTCCCCCACCAAGTCGAGGATCGTCACCGATATTCAGTTCTCCTGCGTAGGCATTGAAGGTTCCACCCCCAAAAATTCCGGCTGAAAAAGGGGAGTGTCGCGGTGGAACTTTCTGTTGTTCTTCTTGCGCAGCGAGGTTGAGCGAGAAGAGAAGCATCAGCGATAGGGAAAAGAGCAATCGCAATCGTGCTCCTCCTATTAGCGGCAGCATCGCTTGATATGCTCTGTAGAATAGCTGTCCTGACCGTATTATATCAATCATCGTTCTATCACAACCTCCCGAACATCAGTCAACACTTGGTTCGCAGTCATTCGACAGAAATAACGACCGGGAGGGACAAATCGACTGTCGAGAATGAGTTCGTTATTTCCTTCGGTCATCTCTTGGTTAAGTAGAACTGCCACAGCACGACCGGCAGCGTCGTAGAGAGTAATCGTTACCTCCCCATCTATCGGAACTCGGAACGGGATGCGAAGTTGATCCCGCACTGGATTCGGATAGATCGGCTTCAACATCCGATTGCCGAAGAAGAGGAGTCGCTCGTGCGCCAAACACTCGGCACTTAGCTGGAATCCAAAGCCAGTATCAACAACTGCAGTCAAGCAAAATTGCGAGACACCGTCGAGACGGATGTCGAGCGGAGAAGCGATTGTATCTCCACGGAGCACACGCATTTGCAGATTTGCCAAAACGCCCGCCCCGGCCAAAGGCTTTCCCCCCGATCCCATCACAAGCCGAATCACCCGCCCCCCTTCAACCAGTCGACTCTCTGCAACTTCCCACCCATCGGTTAGTGTTCCGGTTCTGCCAACATCATCAATTTCGAGAGTGTTCGGATCGAACTGTGCGAAGAAGGTAATCTCTGTAGTCGGAACACGCCCTTCCTGAAGCTGCTCGTACTCTACCGGAAGTGGTAGCAGGTCACCAAAAGCTCCCTCAAGATTTTGCAGGCTCAACCGAAAGGCAACCGAGTCGAGTTCCGCCGAGATCTGTTGTATTGGATTCTCGTTCAGAATCTCGTTCGTCTCGAAGAAGGCAACGCCTGTTCTAACCCCTACTCCGCGCGGACGATAGATGGTATTGAAGTTAAAGGTATCTCCCGGCGGCAGAACCCGAATGCTATCCCACGTAACATCATATCCAATATCTTGATACTGCGCTCCACCGAAGAAGATCAACCTAAACTCTAACGTGTCGTTCCCGCTGTTCCAGATTTTTGTTGGAACTCGTTGTTCGAAGCAACCAGTTAGTCCAAAGTCGATAGAATCAGGTTCCAGATTGAAGAACGGAGTCCTCACGTGGGTGCAGATGGTGATCGTATCGAGTCGTCCACATGGCTGAGCCGTTACGTAGAAGGTTCCGCAGAATTGCCCGGTATCGGTCGCGATAACGTCAAAGTCGATTGAGATTACCCCCCTGCCAGCCGACCTGTTCTCCCAAGGTGACCGGAGAACAATCTCTCCACTGTTGCTCGGTGCAGGGTCAATAGTAAGTTGTTGGTCGGCTCCACCAACAAATGCGAGAACGTTAAAGCCCCGCCTGCTTCCGAGAGGATAGCGAGAATCGTTGATTACCTTTTCGAGCAAGCGGAAGGAGACACAGGTCTTTGTTCCGGTTATTGGCACTCGCACCTCACCCGGAGAAGCGTTGGAGGAGATAATCCGAAGCGTGTCTCGAAGCAAGTCACCACAGGCTGCGGAATCTGGGCCGACAATAGCATCGGGATTGAACCCAAGAGTGACCGTTACCGAATCGCAGGGACCGAGCGTAAAGGGGAATGAGGGTGCGTTTATAATTCTGTAGAATGTCCCATCTGTAAAGAGAAGCGAATCGACTCGGAGAGGGGTCTGGCCACTGTTAAAAATTAACTGGTTGTATGGTTGGAGCTGACTACAAGCCTCTGGCGCAAAGTCAATTGTGAGTGATGTCCCAATTCTCGGCGTAAGGGAGGCGACAAATTTGGCGATCCACCCTCCGTGATAGTCGTTGCTCCCCTTCAGTGGATTTGGGGAAAGGGGTAAGTCGAACGAGACAGTGCCACCGTAGATGTAGACGCTTCCATCACTTCCGGCAGTAACACCTCGCACGCTCTGTTCCCAGAGGCGCGCTCCTGAAGAGGCCGCCCCCCCAACGTAGGTGCTGAACTCGAGTCCGTTCAAACCGGGACTTAAGAGTGTTAGTGCGGCATCGGCAGTTCCACGAAGGCGATCTTGCACGTTCACCCGCGTCCGTGGGAAGTTTGTTGAAGAGGTAGCAACGCCAACAACAACGTTTCCGTCGGCATCGACTGCAAGCCCACCAAGCCCGTCGAATCCACTCCCCCCTAAATAGGTGGCGTTCACGATTCTGTTGGCATTCATATCGAAACGGAGGATAAAGGCATCTACACCACTGGAATCGTTGCCAGCAGGGTTCCCCGGTGATGCCTGAAATGCTCCGGATGGAATGGGAAGGGTTGTACTTCTGGTAGATCCTCCCACCAGAAGCACGCCTTCGCGCTCAAGCACAAGACCTTGATAGCCTCGTTCGGTTGTCAACCCAGCAAGGGGTAGTCCCAGACTTCTTCTGGCAACATACCCCCCATAACCCAATCCAAATCTTCCGGCGCCACCATTATCGCCAATGTAGGTACTGTAGACGAGGGTCCCGGAAGAGGGGTTGATCCGGGCTAAGTAGAGGTCGAAGACATTGCCACTGAGTCCAGCATTCGGACGCTCCTGCAATGCCCCGGGTGTTGTCTTCAGGTCACCGGAGTTTGTGCTCCCCAGGATGTAGAGATCACCCGATGGACCTGCCGCAATCTTGCTTGCGAACTCATTCCCAGCGCCACCATAGTAGGCACTGAAGAGAAGGTTTTGCCCATTCGGATTCAGCAGGGAAACAAATGTCTCGAATCCCTTCAATGTATCAGTTGTAGAGAAACTCTCCCTTGGAATAGTGACAGGGAAGGTAAGGGTGTCTCCCCGCACTCCACACCGAGACGCCTCTGTAACGCCAGTTACGGCAACGTTCCCAGATAGATCAATTGCAATGTCTCGCAGATAATCGTCATCGTTTCCGCCGAGATAGGTTCCCCACTCCATTGTTCCAGTTTGGCTTAAGCGGAAGAGGTAGAGATCGAAGTTGTCGCTGAATGGAGGACCACAAAGGCTATTCACTCTGTTGCTGGCTCTGTTCCGCTGGTATGCTCCGGTTGTGGTGGTTAAGTTGGGTGTGTTGGTAGTCATCCCCACTACAGCTTTGCCATCGGGAGTAACCTCCACATCTTCGCCGAGTGCTTCGTAGAGACTTAACAGAACGCTACCGGTAACAGGATCGCGCAACACATCGTATGTGCCTAAATACTCTGGCCCGAAAACGGAGGAGTAGATAAGCGAGGAGCCGTCGGGAGCAATTTTGCTAACGAAGAAGCGGTTGTCTGGTGTCAATTCGCCGAGTGGTGGAACTGTAGGGAAGTTCGTTGCTCGCGAGAAACCGGCAGCATATCCATTCCCAGCAGAGTCGACCGCCATCGAGGTAACCTCGTCGAATCCCCCTCCTCCAAAGAATGTGAGATACTCGATAGCTAAGCAAGGGTCGATAGTTAGCGAATGTTCTGGATCGTAGGCTCCAACCTCAAAGCCATAGGCATCACTGCCAACTTTCCGAAATCGTGCGGAAACCTCCACTCGCTTCCCATTAATTTCTTGGAAACTATATGGTGAAGCCTCACGCAGAATGCCAAATTCTGTCACGACTTCAAGCCCCCCATCTTTAGCAATTCGAAGGTCTCGAGCACCAGAGTAGCGAATTACGATCTCCTCTGGTCTCCCCCCCGGCTCAACTATCAAATCATACTTCATCCCTTTCAACCCTGCAGGATCCCCCTCAGCAGCCTGTCCGTAGAACTTGGCATCAATCTGAGGATAGAGGCAACGGTAGCGGACGCTCTGGAAATCGCGCGCTCCGGTAAACTGCTCACCTTCACCTCTCCCGAGATAGTAGTTCCAAATCGCACCAGCCTCTCCCTCACCGGAAACCTCAACGTTGGGGGATGCGCCAACAAACTCCGTTGTCAGACTATAGCCCCGAGCAATATTCCCCGAGTGAGCCGTATCCGATGCGCTGCTGACCGAATACCACCAGTCAACACCGGTCTGGCGAAATCGGAGGAGAGCATTCTGGTTGGTTCCCATCAGGAGCGTGCTCTGGTTCCACTGTCCAATATTCTCAACGAATCGGAAAGCACGGATTTGATCTTGCGCTCCTGCCTCCAGCGCAGAAGTGGAAAGCAAGATAACAGAGAGAAAAAAGAAGAAGGAAACTCCTCTCAATATCCGAGTTGAGAATCCCCCTCCGTATATGGAAATCGACATGAATTATCGTATGTTCTTTCTCAAAGAATGCACGTATAGCTTGGCGGCAGAAGCTGTGAACGGGAAGGAAAATTGGATAAAAGATTCTTCCACCCAATTTGGGAACCGGTAGAGGTACACAGGAACCGGTTTGTAGTTACATCCGAAGCTCCACTACCGTGAACGTTCCAACATGCCGCCACCCTATCGGGGGAACCTTCATTTGTTCACTTCCTAACCGACTCAACTGAAACCAAGGTGATGACGTTGAACCGATTAGACAACAGAACGAAGGATGATATTCACACACCAGTCCTCTAATTTCGCGCCGAACGTAACAGAAAGCGAGGAAACAGAGTCCTATGAGTGATTTCTACCCTCATTCGATTGTTATATATATAGTCAACAAACATAGAGAACTTTCCCCGCTCCAATCATGACAATGTTCGTACATCAACTTTCTACCAGCATCTTTTCTTTACGTGCCGCTCGCCGAGCCGCAGCCATTGTTGCGACGATGGTTGCAGTTCTTACCACCGGGTCTGCGCAGACCGGAAACGACGGCTGGGATAATCGTTTCGGATGGTATGGTGCTACTGGCACAGTTTTCACCATCGATGCAGGAGCCTGCGATATGTATATCGGAGGCCAATTTACCACAGGCAGCTCTACCCCTAACAACTACGTTGCCCGCTGGGATGGGGTAACGTGGTCGGTGTTAGGGGATGGCCTTCAAGGGGGAACAAACGGCATTGTCCACGCCGTTGAGGCAAACGGAGTCGACCTCTACGCAGGTGGATCTTTTACCACATATAATGGCCAAACCGTTAATGGTCTGGCTCACTGGAATGGAACCGGGTGGGAAGATGTGGGGGGAGGAGTTTCTGGGGGAGCAACACCTACCGTATATGATGTAGTGGCTTTTGGGAGTGAGGTCTTTGTTGCAGGGAAATTTACCTCAGCAGGTGAACTCGCCGTAAATAATATCGCCCGCTGGAATACCTTCACACAGGAGTGGTCGGCAATAGACCAAGGGGTGAACGGAACAGTCTACGACCTGCACATTCAAGGAGACTGGCTCTACATTGGAGGAGCGTTCACTGAAGCTGGAGGAATTCAGACAAACAACATTATCCGCTACAATTTGATTACCAATCAGTGGCAGCAATTTGGTATTGGTGTGAACGGAACGGTGAGGGGAGTAGCGGCACAGGATACGCTTATCTACGTTGGTGGAGATTTTACCCGGGCTGGAAATGGCAACGCTCCCCACATTGCAGTCTGGAATCGCCTTACCAGCAGTTGGAGCTCCGTGGGGGGGGGGACGAACGATACAGTACACACCCTCGAACTTCGTGGTCAAGACCTCTACGTCGGCGGCAGCTTTACTCAAGCCGGATCAATCAACGCAAACCGCATCGCTCTTTGGAATGGAACAGCCTGGAGTCTGCTCGGGGGTGGACTCGACAAAACCGTCTACGACCTTGCCTCGTGCGATCTGACGCTCTGCGTTGGCGGCGAGTTCCAACGTGCTGACGGGAATCAGACTCCCTTCGTCGCACAGTGGGATTTTACCCAGTGGAGTTCGCTTCGGACTGGGGAATCTCATGGACTTAACGACGAGTCGCGAACTGTAGCTCTCATCTCTAACGGATTCTACGCTGGCGGAGCCTTCACTACTGCCGGAAGTACTAACGCAAACTACGTTGCGTGGTGGAACGGAAATTCTTGGGAAGAGCTTGGGACGGGAACAAATGCCCCAGTCAACACAATCACCGCCGAAGGAGATAACATTTACGTTGGTGGTGAGTTCACCCAGGCAGGGGGAGCACCGGCATCTCACATTGCCATTTGGGATCATTCTGCGAAAAGTTGGAGCAGTTTAGGTGGAGGGGTTAATGGGATAGTTCACACAATGTTGAGTGACGGTCGCTATCTCTACGTTGGCGGAGAGTTCACCCAGGCAGGGGGAGCGCCGGCATCAAACATCGCCCGCTGGGATAAGCAGACAAGCTCGTGGGCAGCCCTCGGCTCCGGAGTAAATGGTTCTGTCTACGCACTCGAAATCGATGATGGAAATCTGTGGGTTGGAGGGGACTTCACCGCCGCTGGCTCCACTACACTCGCTCACATCGGAACCTACAATCTCTCGGGGAACTCGTGGAGCAGTGTTGGAAATGGTCTAAACGGATCTGTTCACGCCATTGCCCGAAGTGATGAGAGTGGACAGGTTTATGCTGGAGGAACGTTCACCGATGGTGGAGGTGAGCGTTTAGATCACATCGCCTACTGGAACGGCGTAATCTGGAAGAGCATGGAAGATGGAGTAACCGAAGGGGTTGAGAGTACAGTGGTGAACGCAATCGCTGTTGTGGAGGATAAGGTCTACGTCGGAGGTGAGTTCACTCTCGCCGGCGGCATCCCAACTGGATATGTTGTTCTCTGGAAAGAAAGTTGGTTGCCTCTTGGAAGTGGTGTTCGAGGCTATCTGCCCTCGGTTAAAGGAATTGCCGCCGACAAGGACAAGGTAGTGGTTGCCGGAGATTTCTTCTCAGCCGGATCGCAGCCCTCGGTAAATATCGGCATCTGGTATGCACCAACATTAAGTGTGGAAGAGAGTGAAAATCATCACCAGAGCTTTGCGCAAGCTGCACCGAATCCATTCCATGGCTCCACACGCATTACCATTTCAGGGCTCACCACATCAACCCAGAACAAAGATGTTTACATCCGAATTCTCGACCCTCTCGGAAGAGAAGTGATGCCGTTGCAGAATGGTATTACAGTGAACGGGACATTCCAAGTTGAGTGGGAAGCCTCTACACATCCGCGCGGGATATACTTTGCTGAAGTGCGTCTCGGAGATCGAGTGAACGTACTACAACTGATGCTGCAATGATGTTGCCGAGAGCAGACGCAAAACAGTGCAATGTACTACCACACATTCCAAAATTAGCAACTGAAAATTTTTTGAACGATTAAGTAATAGCGATGAAGACCATCTATTTCACTCTCCTCAGTATTGGACTTGGAGTGCTCTTCGCGGGGACGAATACCAAGGCGCAGACTCTCGACCAGATCCTCGATGATGAGGGATATATCTCTGATCAACTCAACGGTCAGCAGACAATAAGTGCCGAGGGGTGGCGCGTTCTGCTCGATCCAGACGGCACACCTCGTTTCGTGCGGGATGAACTTAGTACCCTTTCCGGTGTAGCCTCTCCCCCACCAGTCCCCTTCCCTGACGATGTCTACTGGGACAACATCTTCGGTTCGCCCGGAACCGTTGGTGAAATCCGGGTTGTGGCACTCTCTGGTTGCAATGATATTTATGTGGGGGGAACTTTTTCGGGAATTGGAGGGGTTGAGACGCGAAACATTGCTCGGTGGGATGGAGCTAATTGGCATTCGGTTGGTGAAGGAGCGAACAACGGAGTTGATGGAATCGTATACGCAATCACAGTTCAAGGTGACGATGTCTACGTTGGAGGGCGTTTCGACTCTGCAGGGACAGAACTGGTCTACAACATTGCTCGCTGGGATGGCTTAGCGTGGCACGACGTTGGGGGTGGAGTCGACGCATGGGATGAGTACACCGATCCAAACACTCAGCAGAGTTTACCAGAACCAGGGACTATCTATACGATTGCAGTTGAAGGATCTGACGTTTACATAGGAGGGATCTTCGACTCGGTTAACACTGGGCGAGCAACTACTGCCCAGATATTTGCACGAAACATCGCAATGTGGAATGGCACTGCGTGGAAAACATTAGGAGAAGGGCTTGAGGGAGCAGGTGACTCGCAGCCGACAGATTTAGGGGCAGTTCGAGCAATTGATTTCGGTTTCGACGGAATTTACGCAGCCGGACGCTTCATCAAATCGGGGAGCGAAGTGTTGAACGGTTTGGCTCGATGGAATGGGAATGCTTGGCTGCCGGTTGGCACAAATCCCGAATCTTCCTCTGGCAAAGTTGACATCTACGCCCTTCGCGTACATGGAGCTGATGTTTATATCGGTGGACGTTTTGATCGCGTAGGAGGACAAACGGCAAACAACATCGCCGTCTGGGCAGGATTGCTGCAACGGTGGTATGTCCTCGGAACTGGCTCTACCGACACGGTTCGCTCGCTATACATTGACGGGAGCCGCCTCTACGCATCTGGATCGTTTAGCACTCCAACCGGAGAGAAACCGAACCATACTGCCGTCTGGAATGCAGGTGCATGGCATCCGTTGGGTCAAGGGGTGAACAACGGCACGGACGATGTTGTCTGGTCCATTGTAGCAAACGGAGAGAACGTCTACCTGAGTGGAGCATTTGAGAGTGCTGGCCCTGCGGCTGCCCGCGGTTTAGCTCTCTGGAACGTTACCCAACAGTCGTGGAAACCGTTCGGCCAAGCAAAGAGTATAGGAAGTGGAGGTGTGAATGGGCCGGTCTACGCAGTTGCCCTCACCAACGAATATCTTTATATCGGCGGTCGATTCTCTACTGTAGGTCTTGTGAGAACGAACTCCTTGGCGCGGTGGAATCGTCAGACTCAAGTCTGGTCGCCACTTGGTGGAGGGATTGCGATCGATCCAGCAATCTCCACAACCCTCCTCCCCTCAGTCCGCGCAATCGCTGTTGACGGAGAGAATGTCTATGTAGGGGGACGCTTTGACTTTGCCGCAGGGGTCAGAGCAAATAATATCGCACGGTGGAACGGTGAGGATTGGGAGCCGTTAGGAGAAGGTATCGGGTTAAATGGTCAGGGCGGTCCCTACGATTCGATCTCGACAGTTTTCGCGCTCGATGCTGAGAATGGGAAGGCATACGTTGGGGGAGAATTTATCCGCGCGGGGGGAGAACTTGCAAATCGCATTGCTGAGTGGGATGAATCAACCCGCACGTGGTCACCACTTGGCGGAGGTATCGGAGGAAGCAGTTTTAACACAAGAATCAATGCTGTGGCAGTAAGTGGGAACAACGTCTACGTCGGCGGCACGTTTGTTGCTGCTGGATCGGTTCGCGCCAACAACATCGCCCGCTTCGATGGAACAACTTGGAATGCCCTCGGGCGAGGAATAAACAACGAAGTCTTCGCCATGACCACCACAGCCGAAGGAGAGCTTTACGTGGGAGGGAACTTTAGTAGAGCAGGGGATCTTGACGGTATAGGGCACGTAGCTCGCTGGGATGGAACGGAGTGGTATAAGCTCGGCTCGGGTATGTCGAGTTTTGTTCGCGCACTCTCCTCTGGGAAGAATGGTATATATGCTACCGGCAGCTTCACGATTAGTGGCGTTGAGTATGTTTCGCGCATTGCTCGGTGGGATGGTTCGGCTTGGACAGGACTTGGAAGTGGACTTGAGACAGAAGAGGGCTTGCCGACCGGCTATGCCTTGGCTACCGACGGCGACGACGTTTTCGTTGGCGGAACGTTCGATTATGCCGGAGCGAAGTCATCGTTAAACATTGGGCGGTGGATGAAGCCGGGGAACGAGAACAGACCGACATTCCCGATCAACGCTGCTCGAAGTCGCGCAAGGGAAAACGTGAACGTTGGCGTTAGCACAACCCTTGCGCCAAATCCCGTAGTCAACACAGCTCGTTTCTCCCTGAACATCCCTGAATCACGATATTTGCGCCTAAGCCTCTACACAACGTTAGGAGAAGAGATTGCCGTGATTCACGACGGACTGTTGGCCGAAGGAGAGACAACAATTGAGTGGAGTGCGAGCATCCTTCCCCCGGCTCTCTACACTTGGCGACTAACCGGGGAAGGAGTTGAGCAAAGCGGTTCAGTTCTCGTCACGCACTAAAAAATAATCAGCCCGACTGAACAATCAGATTTATCACTTGAAACCTAATTTTCAACCGATTTTCAAACAATCACTGGCCTTCACCACAAGACCTTGACCTGGAACTATGAGCACGTTATACAGACTCTACCATCAGACACTTTTTTTATTCTTCATTCTCCTGCTTGGCGGAATTCTATCTACTGACCTTGTTGGACAGGAAAGGAGAGAGTACCATCCGAAGATCGAACAATACCTCAATCCAGACGGGACGTTGAAGAGATCAGGAATTCCTTCGGGAACGATCGACGCAGAGGGCTGGCAGGTAGAGAGAACCGAAGAGGGAGAACTGCGGTTCTCTCCAGAAAGGACTTCCTCTAACTTCCTCGCTCGCCCCTCGGTTCAGGAAGATGAATACTGGGACGACCGATTTGGTGGCGCTGCCGGTTCGTCGGGTGTTGACGATGAAATTTTTACGATGGCGACCGATGGCAACAAGCTCTACTTTGCTGGAGCTTTCACTAAGGCGGGTGACCTCGAGGTGAACAATATGGGGACGTGGGATGGAGAGCAGTGGGGATTGGTAGGGGTTGGTCCGGGGAACCTGAACGGCGTTAATGGGTTTGTCAACGGAATGTCGATTCTTTATGGCATTCTCTACACAGGCGGACAGTTCACCTCTGCTGGAGGAAAGGATATGCAGAACATCGCTGCATACGATATCCAGAAAAAAGATTGGCAAAGTATCGGCGACATTACGGCCAGAACCGGATTCGCTTCAGTGAACGTAGTGTTTGTCGACGGCGACAACGTCTACATCGGTGGAACGTTCGACAAAGCAGATCAAATCTTAGCGAATAATGTGGCAGGGTACAACGTCATCGCGAAGCGGTGGTTCCCGCTTGGGACTGGAACGGATGGAACGGTCAACGCTATCGCAAAAGGTGTCGACGGTATCTACGTTGGGGGGAGCTTCAGTTCAGCCGGTGGTGTTGCAACCAACAGCATTGCCCGGTGGGATGGCTCAGAATGGCACGGCCTTGCAGGTGGTGTGGATGGATTTGTGAACGCAATTGCTGTGTTAGAAGATACCACCATCTTCGTTGGGGGAGGATTTATTCGTGCTGGTGATACTGTTGTCAGCAACATTGCCAGATGGCGTGCAGACACAGCTACGTGGACCCGCCTGACCGGCATTTTCTACCTTTCTGGTGGACCAACCGAGCGCCTTGAAGAGAATGGCGTTGACGGTGTTGTCCGCTCACTGATTGTGCGAGGAACTGACCTTTACGTTGGTGGAACGTTCCTGACTGCCTTTCCCGGCGACTATACAACAACCCGCCTCAGTGCCCGATACATTGCCCGATGGAATGAATTTAAAGGTGATCCGAAGTCTACCACATTCTGGTGGAAAGCTCTCGGGAAAAGTGTAAACGGGTTCGTTAATGCAATCGAATACTTTAACGGTGGACTCTATGCTGCTGGTTCGTTTACACAAGCTGATGGGCAACGAGCCGACGGCATTGCCCGGTGGGATGGACTGCGTTGGCGTAACCTTGCGACCGGTGCGGGGAACAACATCTTTGCAGTAGATGCCGATGGTGGAGAAGTGTGGGTAGGTGGCATATTCAATCAGCCGGGGCTTGGACAGGGAACTCGCCTCGCTAAGTTGAACGGGAGTAAGTGGGATTTGATGCCTGGACTCTTTAATGGAAACGTTTATAACCTTATCTCCCACGGTGATTGGGTATATGTTACTGGGCGCTTCAGCGGCGTTGGAGGTGTTAACGCAAGAAATATCGTCCGCTGGAACAAACTCACGAATGTCTGGGAAAAATTAGGCTCCAAAGCTGCTCCTACCGGAGACGATGGTAATGACTTTGTGACAGCAGTAGCCTTTGATGGAGACTATGTCTATATCGGCGGAAACTTTACAAGTGCTGGAGGTATCACAACCTACAGCATTGTCCGCTGGAATAGCCAAACCGATACGTGGGACTCACTGGGACGAGGAATTAACGGTCACGTCTTCTCGATTTTACCCCACGGTGATGAGGTTTACGTCGGCGGAAGATTTTTAGGGGCTGGAAACTTGCTAACAGGTCCTGCAATCAGCGCTCGAAACATTGCTGTTTGGCGGGATGGCGAGTGGGCAACCTTGGAAGAAGGAACTGATGAAGTGATTTGGACAATGGTTGAGAAGGATAATAAGGTCTATATGGGAGGGAACTTCGATTCGGCTGGAACACTCTCTGCCGGACGTTTCGTTGCCTGGGATATAGCAAGTAAGAAGTGGGAGGCGATTGGAAGCGGACTGTACGATCACTTCATTCCCTCAGTGAACTCACTCGCAACAGATGGACGCTATATCTATGCAGGAGGGAATTTCACGGTGACTGAAGTTGGTGGCGATTCGGTTCACTACGTTGCCCGTTGGGATGGGAACAGTTGGAGGAACCTTGGAAGTGGCTTGGATAGTTACGTCTACGTTGTAGACATCGACGACCACAAACTCTACGTGGCAGGGGCATTTAATGAGGCGGGTGAAAAATCTTCATTCTACTTCGGCATCTACGCAGATCCTCTTCTCTCCGTTGAGGGGAAGAACGACCAAACGGGAATGACTCTCTACCCTGTCGCTCCAAATCCGTTTGCCGAGGGAACTACAATTCAGTTCGAGACAAGCGAATATGCGCACGTCTCCCTCAGTCTCTTCGACATGGAAGGGAAACAAGTGGCGCGGCTGATCGACAATCAACTTCCGGCTGGAGACCACCGGTTATTCTGGGAGCCAGATCAGTCGACGCCAGCAGGAACGTATATCGTACAACTCACTGTAGGTGAAAAGACCTTGACGCAGAAGCTCATCAAGGAGTAGAGCCATCGAGGCTCACTCCTGTCGATCTGTTTATAAAGTTTGTAGAATTAATCATAGGCATATCAGAAGGGAGGAAAACGGCTTCAAGCCGCTTGTTGTATAGTTTTGACCTCACTTCCCCCGGCTCAAAGTCGGGGAGTACTATAGATCGAGATCAGAGCGCATCTCACGTAAACAATTTTGCAAACTTCATAAACCGCAGTATGCAGTGAGGGATGTGATCTCTACACGCAGATCACATCCCTCTTCGAATCAACTCTAAAACCTGAGGCATCGTCACTAAGTGTACACCCTATTCAGGAACTGCCTCCCGGAAGTACCACATAGTATTGCCTTCCACTCCCCGCGCCCCCTTCCCCTTCTGTCAATCCCCAGATCATGTTATCTTTATCTCCCTGAAACTTTGAAGGGATTAATAGCAAATCATCCCTCACATGGATCGTTGTTCGCCGGAAGTGAAATATATCTCTTCGACCTGTATCGAATTCCCTCTCCGGCAATCCATATACCCTGTTCCCCAGAAGACTGCGGTAATTACTGAACTGTTTCACTACAAAACGGCAACGCATATGAAAACAGGCGACCTCTTTACAAACCACAAAATGCTCTCTCTCCCACTCTTGCTCGCTATGCTCTTTCTGTTTAGTGGAGAGATCGAGGCACAGGAGCGAACACCACAACATCCGAAGATTGAACAGTTCTTGAACCCTGATGGCAGCCTGAGAACCTCTGGCTTTCCCTCAGGCTCGGTCGACGCCCGTGGATGGCAAGTAGAACAGAGTGCAGATGGTGAACTTCGCTTCAGGCCGGAGAGCACTCTCCTCCCCTCCTACGCTCGTCCTTCCGCACCGGGGGATGAAAACTGGGATGGCCGCTTCGGGGCAAGCCTCGGCTCATCTGGTGTCGACGACGAAATTTTTGCGATGGCATCCGACGGAGAGAAACTCTATATCGGCGGAGCATTCACGAAGGCTGGAGAGATCAGCGTTAACAACCTCGCCAGTTGGGATGGGGCACAGTGGGCACGCGTTGGACCGGGGCCAGGCATCTTGAATGGTGTAAACGGATTTGTGAACGCATTAGCTGTTGCCGGTGACACGCTCTTTATCGGCGGTCAGTTCGATACCGGAGCAACCAAGCCGATCAAAAACATTGCCTTCTACGATATTCTCACGAAGTCGTGGCGCTCAATGGGAGATGTCAGTTCAAGCTCAGGTATTGCCTCAGTCTCCGCAATTCTTGTTCAAGGAGATAAGGTCTATGTGGGTGGAATCTTTGATCGTGCGGGGAGCCAGACTGTCCAGAACGTGGCAGTCTATAACAGAACAACATCTCGGTGGAGTGCGCTTGGTTCTGGAGTTGACGGAACTGTGAACGCACTTGCCGCAGGTCCAGATGGTATCTACGTTGGAGGAAGCTTTAGTTCAGCAGGTGGGGTGGTTAGCAGTGGTGTTGCCCGGTGGGATGGCTCCGCGTGGCACGACCTTGCAGGAGGTGTAAACGGATTTGTGAACGCCATCGCCGTGATGGATAACACAGTCTTTATTGCCGGTGGCTTCGACCGTGCAGGAGATACTGCAGTCAACAACATCGCTCGCTGGCGACCAGATACTGCAACGTGGACACGCCTCTCTGGAATCTTCTGGTTATCTGCACAAGAGCCAATACGCCTTGAAGGGAATGGTGTCAACAACGTTGTCCGCACACTTGTTGTCAAGGGGAAAGAACTCTTTGTTGGTGGAACATTCACAACTGCATACCCCGAAGACTACACGACATCGAACGCTGCCGTCCGCTACGTTGCCCGGTGGAACGAGTTCGACGGCGATCCACTCTTCAACACTCTCTGGTGGGGTCGTTTAAGTGAAGGTATGGACGGGTTTGTCAACGCTCTCGAATTTTTTGATGATCGGCTCTATGCTGCCGGTTCCTTCACTAATGCCGGAGGTGTCGGGGCTGGGGGCATCGCTCAGTGGAACGGACTGCGGTGGTTCAGCTTGGCGAAGGGAACCGGGAATAACCTCTTCGCTCTCGACGTGAAGGAAGGGGATGTTTGGGTTGGTGGAGAGTTCAACCAACCAGGAGTTGGAATCGGAACCCGGTTGGCAAATCTGAACGGAACATCGTGGGAACTTGTCCCCGGACTCTTTTCTGGTAGCATCTACACCGTTGCCATTCACGATGAGTGGGTCTACGTTGGTGGACGTTTTGCTGGAGTATCCGATATCGCATCGGCCAACGTGGTTCGCTACAACATGACAACAAAAGAGTGGGGACAACTTGGGACAAGTAGTGGTGCTACGGGCGAAACAGAAAACAGCTTCGTTGCAGCAATCACATTTGACGGAGACGACGTTTACTTAGGAGGGGACTTCACGAACGTTGACGGCATGCCGGCCTACAGCATCGTTCGATGGAACAGCGTTGCCGATAGTTGGGAAGCACTTAACCGTGGTATAAACGGACAAGTGTTCGCCCTCACACTTGAAGGAGATGATATGTACGTGGGAGGGCGTTTTCTCGGCGCAGGTGACTTGCTGACTGGACCAGCCAAAGATGCCCGGAATGTTGCTCACGTAAATGTGAGAGATAAAACCTGGACCCCTCTCGGAGAGGGAGTAAACAAAGTTGTCTGGGATATTACGGTGAAGGGAGAGAAGGTCTACCTCGGCGGTAGCTTCGATTCGGCTGGAAGCCTGAGAACCCCTTCGATTGTTGCTTGGAATACTACTGCTGAGAGCTGGGAGACGTTAGGAGAAGGACTGGTTAACGACTTCCTGCCGAGTGTCAACTCCCTTTCAGTAGATGGTGAAACACTCTACGCCGGAGGGAGCTTCCAGCGGTCAGGGATCGACAGTATGTCGAACATCGCCAAGTGGGACGGCTCAGGTTGGACAAATCTGGGAAGTGGCGTTGACAACTACGTCTACGTTGTCGACGTTGACGAAAACAAAATCTATGTCGCCGGAGCATTTCAACAGGCTGGAGGGAAGTCCTCGATTTACTTCGGCATCTACAACAACCCAGGACTCTCGGTGAAGGAGAGAGGAAGTAGAGAGATCATTCAGTTAGAGGAGAGCACCCCAAATCCCTTCAGCCTCGAGACAACTATCAGATTTCAAACATCTGTGCAGGGACACGTGCGACTGAAGGTGTATGATCCGAGTGGCAGAGAAGTTACTCAACTGATTGACCATCAACTTCCTGCCGGCGACCACCGGATAATCTGGCAACCAGACCTATCGCTTGCCGCAGGACTTTACGTTGTCACCTTAGAAGTAGATGGCGAGATACTTTCGCGCAAGGTTATCAAAGAGTAGAGTAAGGCCGACCTTTCGGTAGCAGTACAGAGATTAACGGGACGTTGGTCAAGAGATCGGCGTCCCGTTATATCGTTCGATGAACTCTCGCACAACTTCGTCATCCGAGGAGCGGAGATTCTCTGGAGCGCCGTCGAATTGAATTAATCCATTATTCAACATGATAACCCGGTCGGCAACTTTCCAAACGCTGAAGATGTCGTGGGTGATTACTACAGACGTAACGTCGAGCTTCTCAGCGAGGTCGCAGACCAACATGTCAATCTGCTCCGAGGTGACAGGGTCAAGCCCCGTTGTCGGTTCATCGTAGAATACATATTTCGGATCTCCAACCAGTGCGCGGGCAACACCAACGCGCTTCCGCATTCCACCTGAGAGTTCAGCCGGTTTTTTTTCTGAGATTAACTCCCACGCCGCTGCATAGTCGTCCGCGCTCAACTCATGAATACCTCCCAACAAGCCAACGTCGGTCAGCCGTTTCTGCGCTTCACCCTCAAGATATTGATGATCCCGCTCCCCATGCTCGTAGAGACTAAGCGTAAGGTTCTCCAGAACAGTCATCGAATCGAAGAGAGCCGCCCCCTGAAAAACGTAGCCGATATTCCGCCGCATCTCGAAGAGTTCACGCGAGTTCATCTCGTCCACCCGCTTCCCCTCAATCTCAACCCACCCTTCGTCCGGTTCAAGCAGCCCCACAATCAGCTTCAGCAGAACGCTCTTTCCGGTTCCAGACTTCCCAATCACGGCAAGCGTCTCCCCCGAACGAATTTCAAAGGAGACACCACTGAGCACCCTCTTAGCTCCAAAACTTTTATGAAGATTGTGTACTCGTATCATAGGGCAAAGGTACGAGGAGAAGGGGCGATAGAAAAACAGCAGGGGGAAGAATATCTTCCCTTGCTGTTCAGCAACATTACCACGCTTCTCTTTTATCTATAGTTGGATTGTGTGTGTTGCATGTTCTCTACAATAGCTCCCTTCTCGACAAAGTATCGCGATGTCAGAAGTCGTGCGAACAGTTCACTTAGTCGAGATACTTGTGCTTTTTGATAGATCTGATGAACGTGCGAGGCAACAGTGAAACTTGATATGTTAAGGGTATTGGCAACCTCCATATATGAATGTCCGTGCAGTAATAGCGTGAGAACATCCTCTTCCCGATTTGTCAACTTCAGATCCTTACTCAGCATTGGCATTGCCAAACCGACATGAAACTTGAGAGGGTTCTGAAAGTTCACTGTATTGATATGCTGAAGAAACTGATTACGAAAGAATGGAGAAAGCTCTTCCATCGTATGAATCATCGCCGCAGGAAACCGCCCTCGACGAGTGTCGTGCAACATGACAATGCTCCCCATATAGGTGTTGGGGTTAGCTGGGTGAAGATAGTAATCGAATCCAACCGGTTCACCCACTCTCGAACTTTCAAGATTTTGGCCTCTGATTTCTGTAGTAGCCACTTGCTGAAAATCTTCTACGATTGTCTTCCAAAAAGGTCTTCGAGATTCAACAGCAACTATACGGCTTTTGTAGGCCGCCCTCCCTGTCTTTTGGTTTTCAAGGGCTATCTGTTGATAGGAACTGCTGTTTCGATTTTCTTCGGGATGTCGCGTGTCGATTAACGACACACAGACCAAGGCATAGTCAACTGCATCAAAGGAATGAACAAGGTGCTGCTGCATACGTTTTGACCATTCCATAGGATCTGATGACACCGGAAAGTTGTTCAAGAAATCGTAGAGCGATGTGGAAAAAATCGAAGTCTCGGTATCCCTATCCTCTCTCTCCGACGAGAGAGTATACGAAGCCCGCTTCCCACGCCCTTTGAACTGAAGCAATCCATTCAGACCACTATCGCAATAGATTTTTCGCCATCGGCGCAACGTGCTTTCAGGAACCTTCAGGTCGGTGGCGATGCTTCGCGTAGAGCGTTGCGGTTGATCGAGATATAACAAAAGCATTGCGAGACGAGGAGAATATTCTGTCCCTTCATAGTGGCGATGTAGCCGAAGCAATTCGTCCCGTTCCTCGCGAACTGTGAATGTGACCATATAATATCTGCTGTAAAAGGTGTTTTAGATGATCTCAGGAAGTAGGGCTTGAGAGTGAGGAGGGTCTCACGTATGGCTCTTTCACCATGTTGACTTGGGTTTTCTGCATCCTCTTCTTAATACTCGCTTTGCCTTTATCCTCTGGAATTTCGTGGATACTACCGGAGGCGACTATTCTCTTGAGAAGTAGTTCTTGATTAGGAACTGTCCAAGCACCTGTCGCCGATACGTACATGTACATCATAAGAGTGGAGTTTCGAGCTTCGTCAGAGAGCTATTCGTATGGAGCTTTCTAACTCAGCGAGTGAGTGCATTCTTTTTGTAATGGCGTAATTTCCATTGTAATGACAGCCTTTTGGAGTTTCACACGGATGCTCGCAGTGATCGTCTGTCATTTCTGTGAGTAGAATATAGAGGTCCACACAAGGAGACCTACTACCTATATTTCCGGTACGTGTGAAAACGCCTCGGTAGCGAAAAGGAAGTAACTGAAGGGTATGAGCAGGCAATCTTAGGGGGAGGGGAAAATAGGAATCGATAAGAAGGGAACGATCGGAGGGAGGATATGATAAATAGATAGTTCGGGCAGATTTTGTAGCTGCCAATGCAAAATCTGCCCGAACTATCACGCATTCTCTGCTGTACCTGCTATCCTATATCGGCGACTCGTTGATATCGTACCACTTTGGATAGGTCAGATTAAAAAGTTCGGCTCCCTCTTCTCCATCCTCGGCATTGTGCGGACTACTACTACAGTTTAGGGCACTCCCCTTAGTCCCCTGACCCTTCTGAACCGTTATGATCGATGGCTTTGTACTGGTACGGAACCAAACAACACCTCCCCCCCCCCACCGCCGGGACCTGTACAATGGGCTTCGTTAGTATTCCCTCCATCTCCCCCCTCAACGTTTACAGTCAAATCACCGGTTAATCCCGTTGGGATCGTTATCGTGGGAATATCGAGCAGCACAGTTCCACCGCCACCCCCTCCCCCAGCTCCATTATCCCCCGGCTCTGCATTGTGTCCGTTCGCCCCACTTGCATTGATTGTACGGCTTCCATCCACTTCCATCTTGTTTGCCATAATGAGAATAATTCCGCCGCCAGAGCCACCTTTGCTCTCATTTTGAATGGTCGTTCCCTTCTGGCTTCGATGCCCACCACCACCACCACCGCCGAAAAATACCTGTGTTCTATTCAAGGCATCATATTGCAGAGGCCATCCCCCCTCTCCTCCAATTTTCTGGTTCTCATCATCAGCTGTTGTATTCGGGTCATCTTCTGTACCAATCTGGTCACCTCCATGCCCTCCGGCTCCAAAATTGCTTCCGCCACCCCCTCCTGCATTCTTCCCACCACCCCCACCCCCCGCATTGGCCATCCCTCCTCGACCAAGCAAAGAAGAAGAACCTGTGACAATCCCCGCCCCTTTATTTCCAGCTTTATCTGCAGAGGAGACCTCGTAGGCCGTCTGGTCGACATCGCTATTGTCTGTAGCATTTGGCTCACCACCAACAAACCCAGCACCGGAGACATCGATGTTAGCCTCCAAGGTTATCGTGCCGGTAGCAATAATGGCAATCACCCCACCGGTAGCCCCATCCCATGCTGGAGCTTGCAGCGTTCCACTCTGTTGGCTTGCATCTATCGTAAGGTCTCCATCAGTATAGTGGACTTTTACGAGTTGGTATCCATAGAGATTGTTGTTTGGAAAATCAGTATTGCCTGGAGCCCAAATAGCTGCATAGTAGAAAAGAGATGGGCAGGCCTTTAGGACAACGTATTCCTCACCCTGGGAAGGCTGGGTCTCCACAGACTCAACACGTGCTAACTCAAAGTTCCCCGCCGCACTATACTCTTGCACCTTGCCATACCGAGAGCACTCTTCACCTTCAGCTGAGGCTCCACGATGTTGCACAAGCAGAACCCAATCATCCGCCGCAAAGATTGAGGCGTCATCAACGTAAAGTCTTTTGCCACAATCTCCTGCATCGAGGACTTTTTGGTATGGAGCCGGGCTGGTAGGCCATGTAGTTAAAGATTGCTGGGCAGATGTATTGGCTGCAACTGTAAGCAGCACCGTATTAGCAATCAACAGAAGATGGAGCGAAAGTTTCTTTTTCATGGCAGCAAGCAACAATTATTTTAACATATAAAATGACAAAGAGAATCAAGTAAGACAACATCATCACATTATCTTATTTTGTAGGCGATATACTATTAGGACCATAATTATATTTTGGCGCAGATGGTGTCGGCCTTTGTATCGGTGTGCTTTGGATCCCATATTGTGCTTTATACTGTATAAAACGGATGTGGTAGGCTGCTGCTATCTCGGCTGCAGTAACATCGTGAGGCGTTTCAACAACACCCAAAACTCTTGCTAATCCCCACGCTATAGAAACATAAAACCCTCCCAACCCCAAACGAGAGCCAACATATATCATAGTTGCATCTACCGCATGTACCAACTGAAAGCCATGCAGATATATATCAAACCCTAAATTAAATGCGGAAACTGGAACAGTAAATGGTGCAGACCAGCTACGTAACTTACCATATGCATTGACTGATAGATCTATTACGCCGAGGGCTTGTCCCATTGTTTCCTCATCCGATGAAACTAAATCCCTAGCCATTTCTAATGGATTATTTTTTTTCCATATGTCAGGATTACCTCCAACTTCCTCTCCATCTGCAGTATAATAACCCTCGAACGTTCCAAAATACTCTCCTTTTCCATCATCATCTGCTGGCACATCGTTCCAATTATCAACATACTTTCCAGGTACTCCTGGATAAGATCTTTTATGTGTCGCTCTAAATCTTGCATAGTAAGTTTTATCTGCAACATCAAACTGAAGTACTATTGGGTCGGTTAGCGTTTTCCAATTGTCAGGCAAGTGATTTTCGGGGTTTCCTACTACAACATTTGTAGCAGCAACGGGTATCCTTTTTTTATCAGGGATACCTTCTGCTGTGCCATCAGATCCTCCATATTTTTCACTACCGACTTCCCATGGAAAGAGTCGCATGTAGTCTTCGGTTCCATTCCCTAATGGAAATTTAAATCCATCCTTCGCATAATCTGAAAATTTATCCTCTACTTTGGGACGCTCAATGGGCTCAATCTGTGTAGTTAACGGAGTAGAACCTCCCTCCAGACCATCAATATCTATATATAGAATGGGTGTATTGCTTGCATATTGATATGGCGTATACCATGGGTAACTTGGTGACAACGGATCCACACTCATAAACCTTCCAAGCCGAGGATCATAAATACGGAAGCCATAGTCATACACATTCCCCGTTCCCTCTCCCGCAACTCCGCCATCATTCCAGTCGTTATCCATCTCCTTCCCGTTGAACCCGTAGCGGTGGTCTTCGGTACTCCAGTGGCGTTCTGGTTGCAACATGCCGAAGGGGTAGTAGTTGTTCACGGCGAGAAGCTTCGCTTCGTATGGTGCTTGGCCTGCTTGGGCAGCAGTAACGACCAAGCCATTCTCATCCAACTCATCAGTCGGAATCTTCACGTCGGAAATAACAACGCGGACGTTGCCGAGATGGTCGTTCAACTCGTAGCTTTTTTCGCTAAGAATACGGGTAACCGGTTTGCCATAGATGTTTGCTCCGGGACCACCCGGTGGGGTCGGTTCAAGGTCGAGTATATCCCCTGTGACAGCTGCCCGTACAATATCTTTCGGCCGAACTACACCAATTCGCCCTTCTACACCATTACCGTACACTATCCACTCGATGCTGTTCTTGCACTCGCAGGCATCACCTATCCCATTGCTGTTCTCATCTTCTTGTCCGGGATTAAAGATGGATGGACAGTTGTCGTGCGAATCGCGAATGCCATCACCATCAAAATCACATTCAGTATATGGGGGTAAACAGGGTGGTGCGTCAGTATCACAGGCATCCCCTCCGTTAGGTGCAGGGGGATATGGGCAGGGCTGTCCGTATGCAGCTGGCCCATCGGCATCACTATCGAACTGTTGTGGGTTGAATGCACAAGGGCAATTATCAGTACTGTTTGGAACACCATCACCGTCAGTATCGTTTGGATCAGGCTCATTCGAAATTGAGCAATCCTTAGAATAGATTGCAAGTACCTTCCCCCCAGCATCGTACGAATAGAACGTCTTTTTCTTCTCGTTCATCTGCGCATCTAACACAGTCTTCACAACTCTTTTTCCGAGCGCATCGTAGATGTACTGAAGCTGATCCCCGTTCGACTTGAGGACGCTTAAAACCTTCCCATAGATACTCCACTCAATTGCTGTACCCTCAGCTTTGTCTTCAACAAGGTTGCCAATCTCATCGTACACGTAGTAGTCGTTTGCAGGGTCTGGTGGATCACTCGGAACAAAGAGTGGTTGGTTGTCGATATCCATTGTGTAGGCACCATCTGCAATAGTAGGGTCAACAACTCTGCGCAGTCGATTTTGGCCTTCATTAGGATAATATTCATAGGACAACCCATCCATTTGTCCACTCCCCCCCCACCTGTCAAGCGTCTGGATATTCCCGTTGGGATCGTAAGTATAGGCAACGTTGTACTCCCCCGGTGTTGAAGGTGGTCCGAAACTATTGCTTGTGGTAGAGTAGACTCTAAAAATCCCCCCCCGCAACCGATTGAGTACGTCGTATGTATATCGGTAACCTGTCAAATCGCCATCATACTTCATTGGATTTGCAGGGTCGAACACACCTTGAGTGTTACTTGCCCAGCTTGTGATGTTTCCGTTATAAAGATTTTTTGTTCCGTGCAAGTGCCAGGCATCGAGGTTGGGATCGGAACCAGTAGAGTTGAACGGAGTAGGATCTGTACCATCGGTTCTGGTAAAGTCACCCTTAAAATACTCCAACATCATACTGAAGGCATCGTAAGCAACATCCGCATTAGTGGCTGAACTCTGGTCACCATCTTTTCCAGGATCCATCGAGTATCCCTTATCCTCAAGCGACGGGTGGTTAATCCCCTTCAGCCATCCCTGAATGGTGTAGACATAATCACGTCCCTGCACCCGATCTTCACCATATTCCACTCTTCGCCAAGGACCGTGGAGGTAGTATGTATAGCGGGCATCACTCTCCCAGAGAATTCCATCACGCGAGGTCTTTACTTCAACAAGGCGGTTATCTTTGTCGTATACCCAAGCATGTTTGAAGCCATCTCTCCACCCTTCGTTGTAGTGGAGCTTCAGCATGTTTCCACTAATTAGGTCATACTCGTACCGAGTATAATTCAGTCCAAGTCCCGGAAGGTCGTGCTGTACCCACTCAACGTTACCGTGCGGATCATAACTGTAGTAGGTGTGAACTCCGTCATCGGTATATACGTGAGCAACGCGGTTGAGGGTGTAGCGTTGTGGACTGGTTCCATCGATATACTTTGCTGAAAGCGAGGGGGCACTTTGCGGAACGTTTGGCGATGCCTCGAAGTCAGTGTAGCAAGTGTAGGTACGCTGTTCAGGATTATCGGTTGGATCGGCAGGGAAACTGAAATCATTAGCTGCATCCTCAAGTGAAACGGCTGGAGCATCACACTGCCCAACCTCAACTACTCGGCTCAGGTGATCGTATCGCGTGTAAGAGTATTTGTTCTGGGTAGCCTGCGCAGCATCTTGTGAGAGTCTGATGCGTCCAACTGCGTCGTAAACAAAGGTTGTCGGACCACCATCGGGAGAATCTTTCGCCATGAGCTGGCTAAAAGAGTTATACTCGTATGTCGTTACCAGTTCGTGGAGGGGTGTTGTATTTCTATCCCGCACTCCACCTGGGCCAGCCGCCACAAGATTCACTCCAGCCGGAGGCACAGTCCGCACCAGTCGCCCGGCACGGTCATAATAGTAGAGCGTAAAGTGATAGAGACTCCGATCTTGCGTGAGAGTTAGCTTCGATTCTTGAATACCACGGGGATTCAAACATGTAAGCCCATAGCCAATGCGATGTTGGATAGCGAGAGCTTTCACCTGCTGGTTAATCCTTCTACCAAGCTCTGCTCGAAGCTGCATAGCAAGTATCTGCTCGCAGGTAAAAGGCATCTTCAGGCGAGTATCTTCTGGTACTATACGCTCTTTCCACTCAAAGCAGAGAGAGCCAGTGCAGGGGGCAAGGGTAACAACACCACATAACTCAGCCTCCTGCATATACTCAACTCCATTCCGATTGCACCAGGTGCGAAGGGTAATTCCATAGTCGTCATCTGTAAGCTTGCCCTCGTCCACTACAAACTCTGCTCGAATACTTGAGCCGAAATCAAAGATCCCGGGAGTTGAATGTATTGCATCATCATTTGGGGGAACAATGTTGTCCGAACAACACCCTGCACCAAGCTGTGTTGACCACGCGCCAATAGGAGCTAATGTTAATGGTTCATACGATACAGCATACTCATACTCATCCCAACAACTGGGGGTCACGCCGGTAATATCAATAAGAGCTTGGCGTAACTGGTTAGCGTTGTACTGTCCGTTGTAGGCATCATTGGTCTCTTCACGATACTCTTGCAGTTTCTTGTTTAGCAACCGAGCCAATGACTTTGCTCGACCTGTTTTGTTCGAGGCTAATGGCAAGGTTGCCAGTGGTGCAGTACATCCCCCACTCCCACTCTCCAATGCTAACTTCCACGAGAAGACTTTTTGTAGATTTTCGATCTCGGTCGAATTACCAACCTCGGTTATCGGTGAGTCTGTATCGTTTGGATCCTCATAGGTCACAGTAAGCTGACAGTTCCCCTCACACTCATCGATCATTGCTTGTACCACACATTCCAACTCGAGTGCTGGAATTGTGGTTGCTCCACTGGGAATATTCTCCTCGTTATCAACGTAGATGTTTTGCTGGTGATAGACGCGGAGAGCTTCGCCACGGAATCCATCGGCTCTGAGTTCACAAACCGAGCGACACTCCCCCTCTACTTGATCCTTTAATGCCAACACGCAGGCATTCCTCTCTACATCGCTTGGAACCTCAACACCGTTGGCAGCCCAATCACACTCACAGTTCTCGAACATGCCAGATACATCCACCTCCGTTCCATGGGCATAGACACATCGGTAGAGCATCTCCCACTTCTTGTCATCACTCTGACTTAGGGGCGTTTCTTCTCCTGTCTGATCACCATCTCGTGGATCAGCTCCCCACCCACTAATTGCTCCATATATATCATCTAAATGATCTTCACACGCCCAATCAGGATTATTGGTATTGCCAAGCGTATATTCAAAATATTTGTAGGCCTTATCGATGAAACCATTCGTGCAACTACCACTACTGTACTCACAATCGGAAACCCCTGCATACGCCTTCCCAACGCGCTCAAGAAATTTTTCTATCAGGTTAACTTGAACGTCAACCTTGGCTGGATCTCCACTTTGGTCAGTTGTCGCAAAGGTTGCATAGCCTTCCACGATAGAAACCCAGGCGAAGTACAACTCTTCGAACGTATAGTTGACATTTGCATCGTTCAACATATTCTGAACTAACGCATTGAACGCACCAGCACCATTAGTGTATGGAGTCTGGTTAGGCAAGTGTACTCCACCATAGTAGAAGTACTCCCAAGCGTCTACAGGAAAAGTACGCCCCGTTGCAACTCCATTTTCATCGATATACTCGTAGTTTCCTGTTCCTCCCCAGCGGTCTGGCAACATCGCCTCGAAGTCAATCTCACCACTTGCTCCAACTGTGATCTGACCGTCGTCGTTTGCGTCGAAATCACTTAATACATCAGGACAGGTCAACACTGGTATCGAGATGCTCCAGCAACTTTCGCTATTGCTGCTGGTGACAACAAATGTGCTCACATCCTCAAGCGTAGTCGGTGCAAGCGGCAACGCTTCTACTTCCAAATCAACTGCGGGATCGTCATTCGGATCACTGTTAACAAACAGCCAGAGCCACTCGTAGAGTCCATCCTGTCCACTCAACTTTGCATCGTTCAGGTAGCCGTTGATTTCGGACATCAAGTCACTGTGTATCTCATCTGAGACAGCTTCGCGATAGTTTGCCTCGCTAATTTCAGCATAGGTTCTACCGAAGTTGTCGTTAGGATCAACATCGTCAGTAATGATCCTGAACTCAACGTTATACGTTCCAATCTCTTCGAAGGGATCGATTAGATTCAGATGGTTTGGATAGTTATTTAATGTAGTATCGTTAAGCGTCTCGATTGTAATGTGTGGGAGTGGATCAGGTAGGTTTGGGCAAAGCTCACCAATCAGGCCATCTAACGATTGAACATCTTCATAGTGAACGTCTGAAGGATCTTCAGCATTGAAGATCTTCACTGCGACTTTGTAGTGGCATGTCTCGCAGATATTAGAGCATCCTTCAAAGACTGACGCATCAAGTTCATATGTTAAGTGAACCAGTTCGCTTGCATCCGACTTGAGAATGGAAAAGGAGGTTGAGTAGACTCGATCTGTTCCGTCAACTGACCAACCACTGACGACTGTCTCCGAACTCTCATCGTAGACTGCTTCGTTGGGCAACTCTACATTCAGGTGGTCATTGGCATCGGCTTTCACAAGTGCTGTTGCAAGAGTCTGTCCAGTTTTTGAAACATACTGAGCGGAGATCACCTTGTTGGGATCAATTCTGTAGATCGCGCGAACGCTTGAGGCAGCCGGAGCCTCATCCCCAAACATCGCCAGCAACTCATCCTCACTTGCTTGAGCGTACAGAACTCTGCCCGTTCGGCTCTTCCCCTCATTCAGATTCTGATCCTTCCCACCGATACGGTAGACATCACCAGATCCACCAATTTCTGTAACTCGCCCGTCGGGTTGGAAGCGAACGCGACTAAATGGGAACCCTTGAGCATCTGGTACGTCGAGATCAGTGTTTGCGTTGGAATAGTAGTCGGCGACAACACCTGCCATCGTAGGTGCTGGGTTGGCTCCCCTCCAATTAGCATCGCTGTCAAAATCCATTACCCCATAGGAGGCAAAGCCTTCCTGATAACTGAATCCACTCCACTCCATTGGAGCCGGAAGCGTGCTGACAGTTGCTCGTCCTGAGAGATCATACATGCTCTCAGTAATCAACACTTTGTTTTCCGAACGCATGTGAACCTGCGACTGTCTTCCACGAAGCAATGGAGTCATGTAGGACATCGCCTCATGAATACGGGTTCCCTCTTCACCTTCAGTAAATATCCGCGAGAACGCCCAGTTCCGTTCTGGGATATTGTTTGGCGGAGCTTCATCAAATTGCAAGAAGAAGAAGAAAGCATCCCGGATTGGACTGGTTGAGGAGATAGGTCCCTGACCTGTAATTGACAATTCATCTTCGCCAAAACCAGTAATTACTACTTCATCACCATCTTTCGGAGCACTCGACCACTTCCCCCAATTCCGATCGTTGGCGATACCACCCGGATATCTATCGCCAATTGGTCGCACACGCCAGACATAATATCCTCGTCCCTCTGCCATCGTCAACGCAAGTGCCCGAGTCTGAACACCATTTTCGTCGTGGAGAGGTCCAGTCTCAAACGTTAGTGCATGTTTCCAGTTGATCGTTTCTTTGATGCTGGCTTCATTCGTCGAGGCTGCATCGGGATAGCGGTCTGGATCACGGTTAAAGAGTCGTAGAATCTGTATCTGATAGGAAGGATATTCGTCGAAAGTACATGAGCTTGGCAAATCCCATGCAAACGTTACCGGATTATCTAACACCCCAAACCAACTGTGGTCACCATTCTGTCCAATCGGATTGGAAATCTCGAGAACAATTGGACTGCTAATATCTTCCTTTGTCGGGTCTGTATTTTTCTGATAGGGACTAACAGATATTTTTTCCTCATAGTAAACGTGGAGCTGAAGAGCATTCAATAATTCCTGATAGATTGCTGCTTTATTATTTCCAATGCCGTTAACTCTGAATTTATTTGCGGGATAGGTATAATTAGCTGTTGTTACTTTGAAATACTCTACACTACTTAATTGATCGCTTACATCAAACTGACAGATCTGTTCAGGGTGCAGTGTTGACAATGTCATTGAGCAGAGATATGGGCTACCAACTGGTGCTCCACTTGCATACCCCTGCAGAGTTACTGTTATCACGAAATCGTCGAGCAACTCAGTCTCACCAAAGTTATAGTCATCAATGCCGAGAACAAATTGGGTGTATAGTCTACCTTCAAGAACCTCATGAGGAGCACAAAAAGATTGTTCAGGCTCCGGGGTCACGGTTAACTTCGTATCAGCAGCCGGCAATGTGCTAAGCGCAGTCAGCAACATTGTGTGCGTGTAATAGTGGTGAGTAATCTTAGGGGAAGATGTATACTGAGCCGTTACTGGTGGCAGTTCTCCCTGTTCAACCTCTACAGGTACAACGGTATCTCCTACATTACGCTGCGCATAGAGCGATAATGACGAGAAGAGGCTGACTCCTATATAGAGTAGGAAAGAGGATAGCACCCAGAATTGGAACTTCTTTTTAACACTACCAAACTGTGTAGCTTGAAGTCTCTCTGTTGGCAGGCATTCAGTTGATGATGTTCTCATCGTCGTATTGTTATCGTTGGGATGGAATTACTATTCTGCGTATTCAGAACAGCTTACATCGGTCTATATAAACACAACTAAGATTTTTTTCGATCGATCCTATATTCTTTCTGTAGCTGAGGCTCGTATGGATCAAGTCAGTCAGACTACTTACTACTTGCCTCACTCCGTAAATCCACAACTGCAAAATCTTGATACTCAGATCGAAGTCTGCCGTTGGGATCGAAGACCTGCTCAAGAATCGAAGATTTAGAGTAAAGGTTGTCGGCGCCAACTGTAGGGAAATAGTCGGCACTATTATAGGTCATAGTAACAGCCTCATATCGACTCCCTTGTTTATAGTCAACATGAACTGAGTGGAGGCGACGCTCTTCAGGGTTAAGAGTAATGGCAATCTGCGTAATGCCATACATTTCTTGGAACTCCTTTTGCGGAGCCAAAACAAGCTGATGATCCCCTTTCGCTCCAACCTGTTTACTCTCTACAACCTGACTCTGTACAAAGAGTTGGTGATAGAATCCCTGCCTCAGCATATCTGCACGATCTTGACCCAGCTTGTTTGAAGAAGAGGGGAAGAGTTGAATCTCTTTTCTTGAAGGAAGAATCGTAATGCCAACTGTTGAATCTTGATAGAGCAAGACATCTGAAGACTCAAAGAAAATTTGTTCGGCACTTGCATAAAGGGAAACATCAGCTTTGCTCGTGAGAAGAGAATCGTCTTGAACACGAGTGACAGTCTCCAACGTATAGTTTAGATGACAACTCATATCGTCATCTAACGTTCTCATTTCTTTATAGATGTCGTAAGCAAGGTCGACAAGGTCGGCGGTCTCTTTGTCGCGATCTGGCAATGGTTCAGGGGAGGGAGCCTGAGCATAAATCAGTCCAACAATGAGAACTGCACCAATTCCGGCGAGCGATAGTTTCCAGTACTGTTTCATAATATCTATTGAGGCTGTTGTTTCTCTGTGCTATTCTCGCTTATAACTTTTGGGTGATCCAACTAACTTCTCCTTCTACTCCTCGCTCTCTCGATTTGCCGACTCAAGTTCGCTGTAGAGCCTTTCTATCTCTTCCTCTGTTAGCCCAAGCTCATCGCGAAGAATCTCGTCACGTCTGCGATCTATCGTGTTAAGCTGTTTCACCATTTCTTTATCAGCATCTTCCTTATCAAGTTGGCTTAACTCCTCAACTATATTTTGACGTTCTCTATCAAGCTCAACCAATTCTTTGACCAACCGAAGACGCTGTATCTCTGAGAGTTCAGGAGATAGCTCGGCCAGCTTTGCACTACTGAGGTCTGGAAAGTCATTGCGAAAATTGAGTAGGTCACCCAGATCATCCAGAGGCATCTTATCACCACTGAAAAGTTCTGCCGTTGGTCCGTTCGGGCCAATTTGTAGATTCATGATGTCGAAGCCTGTACCATAGTCTGTGTTTGCTCCAATAGGCCCGACATTCATGCCCTTGATAGAAGAAGAGAGGTTGCTCCCTCCCGATAGAATTGAACTGGGAGGACCTCCACCAATGTGGCGAGGTTGCGTCTTGATCCAATCTTGAGACTCTGAGACCGTTACGATTCCTCGTTCAGTCTCACGTAGTATTGATACGACGCTCCCTTCACCGTTATATCGAGAGTAGAGGCCAAAGTGTTGGTCGTCAAACTGGGCAAGAAGTCGGAGAGTGTTCCGATCGTAGACAAAGCAAGTCATTGATGCTTCAAGTGGCTGCATCCGGACATCATCAATCCAGACACTGTCTTCATATTGTGTTGGGATATTATTCCTGATAATCACAGGCAACGTAGCTCCTACTATTTCAGGACTAAAATCCTTAACAATCACTTGGTAAAGTGACCATTCGCCAGTCTGCGCAACTTTATGGATTACATCTGGGTCAAGCGTATTAGAATTGCTGGGAGCAAGGTTGCTGAAGGAGAGTCCCCCTATCTTGATCGAGACAGGTGGATCGCTAAATAGTGGATTGGCATCGAAGACGTTATATGTTTGTTTAAGCCAGAACTTGAGAAGTAGCCCATGCACATTCATCGAGTCCGTTAGCGTGACCGAAGCGAGTTCTGAAGAGAAATTCCCACTCATGTCAAGGAGATATGAACGTTCTCCCGAATGTGCGTGTGTTTCAACAATGTCTGGATGCCACTCCTCTGATTCATTCGCATCCCAATCACCCCACCAAGCTCGATCTTCAAAACTCTCAAAGTCAACAGCCTCATACGGTGCGTTCAATGCCACAAGATTTGGTACGGTCTCTTCATGTGCTAAGTGTGCAGTACTATAGATGTTGATAAGGTTGTGCTCCTCAACTGATTGACCAGAAGGGGCATATTGAACGATGGTAACGGGGTTCACCCAGCTCTCAACATTATTATCTGGGGTTCGCCAGTTGAAGAGATCAAACGCACCGGTTGTATTGCCATTGGCATCAACTATAAGGCCAGCGTTATCGTAAACCTTCTCCCCTCCAACGGCAGATTTTATAGCCGCTCTGTAGACATAAGACTTATCGGGACGCCATTCCCCTCGCTCAGCACGTTGAAAAGGATTATCAGGCATGCCGAGATAGGGATCAAGCACTTCACCGGGTGCATACCGTGCTCCTCCATCGTGGCCATCTGACCAAGAACCATGTGCCTTTGGGTCATAACTCCACTCATCTACAAACGTTTGTGCAAAGCCAGAGAGAACATTATCGAATGCTAAGGTTCCCGATAACGTCTCGCAAAAATCAAAGCAGAAAACTTGCTCGGTAATTGTTTCACCATTCAGCAGATAGGTGTACGTCAAGTTTCCCGTCATCGGATCTACATTGAACGTTCCATCATATCCCATTGTCATCTCACACTGATCCGCCGGAACAGTACGACTCCGAAGCTTGACAACCCCGAATCTTATGGGAGTCGGGCTTCCGCTACACGATGTTGTTGTCTCGAAATAGAGCATGCCGTCTTCATCGATATCAAACTCTCCCCACAGTCGGCCGTAGTTGCCATTCATCCGATTCCAGAGCGATTCATTATTACCATCTTCATCGCCAAACGTACCCCATGTTTCGGTACAAGAGATGGTATAGTTTGTCCCTCCCTCTTCATAGGTAATCGTCATAATAACATCAGCCTTTGAGCTATTTGGCTGAATCGAGCCAGTTCCCTGAGGGCAATCATCAGGACTATATTCGTGAATGCGGGCAACCAACTCGATAGATTTCAACGTTTTTGTATAAGGAGTTGGATAGTATTGATAGGTTCCTCCGGGGTAAACATTGTTGAAGGTGACTTTTGAGTATGCACGCTTAATCTCAATTCTACCATCGTTTGCATCATGTCTTCTCGCTATCCAAACATGGTTGGTTCCATTATTAGGCTGCACAAGGTCTGCATCTTTAATCAGTCCAACAACTTCATTACCATTATCATTAAGAGGACCACTGTGTTCTCTGGTTGGAACCCACATGTCATCAGTGATATTGAGAGCTGCAAGGTTCCCATCTCGATCATCAATTACACTGCCATTTCCGTCAACCATCCAGAACTTCTGAGAAGAGGTTGTACAGTTTAAGTCGAAATGAGACCAATCCTCTATAACAACATTATTATCCTCATCAAGAGACCAGTTCTGCCGAAGGTTGCCGTTAAATCCATGCCAGAGCCAGGTGTTCAGCCCACAAACAAGCTCGTGGGATAACTCCGGAATGTCCATCTCTCCTTCCTCATTCAGAAGGACTTCCAGACGCACCCCAGTGGGTGAGCTTTCATCATTTGGGACAATATGAGGCAACCAGACCAACTGAACATCAGAGGTGTTTGTGCACGTACCATCATAGCTTTTAACCGGAACATCACTGCTCAACGTAAATGGATAACTCACTGGAATAGGAGGGACATTATTTGCAGCCCATATAAGGACTTGCAGATAGTCCATAGCATTGTTTAACTCGTCTGCTAAGTCACTCCTTTCACTCAAAGTTTGGCTCAGAACCGATGTTGACAGAAATGCAAAGAGAAGACTGCTCATCAGGAGCAAAACAGAGCTTTGATATTTATGTAATCCGTTCATTTTACACAGTCAGTAAAGAGTGATGAATTCAACTAATGTCAGTGAGAGTAGATAGAACAATTCAAGTGCTATTGAATAGGTTTTTCAATGCTGACTGGTGGCATACCATATGTGGAGAACCCACCGACCGAAGCCCCTACCCGATTGTTTCGCCCACTCTTCACTATCTCAACCCAGATATCTCGCACTTCCTGCTCGTTGTTTGTTACTGAGTAGGAAACCGGCAGTAGCTCTACACGACTTGCTCCAATTCTTCCGACGTGGTAGAGTCCAAGCGGTCGCTTAACAACATTCCCTTTGTTGTCAGTTTTATAGGTGCCGTTAGCCTCAATCTGAGGAGCCTGAAGTTCAAGCATATCACCTGAGACAAGAGAGTTCAAGAAGTTCACCGATCCTTTCGGCTTGACTGAACGAACATTGAGGTAATGTTCATCTACCGATGTTTTTCGAATAAATCTTTTATCGAATGCAACTCCGCTATTGCCATCATTAGAGTTTTCTGGGATATCGCTCTTGATAGTTAGCCTCTGTGTCTTCGCCATCTGGCCAAAGTTTGCGTAGTATTGCCAGGCAGGTATTGCCACTGTATAATAACTACCGTCATGTACTTCAGGTGCGCCATTAATTGTCAGCCCATCGAAACCATCTGACTTCTTGATTAAGACTGGTGCGCCAGAGGCAGGATCAAATGCTACGTACTCCGTCTTATCAACGATATTATCTTTTGTAGCTTTAATACTCTTTAGAATCACTGGATACTCAATGACTTTGGAAGTAACATGCGTTCGAAGTTTCTGTTTGTCGACCTCAATACGACCAGAGAATGAACCAATAGGTAGAGGGAAAGGAAATGCAAAGAAGACCCCGCCATCCACTTGCCCACTATAATCAGACCTGTCATCTATTAACTCTCGGCTCTCTGTAACCACTTCTACAACCTTTCCAGGGTATGCTTGGTAGATGTTCTGAGAAGAAACCTCACTCATCATAGGGATAGATTCCCATGGCTGGAAATACTCGTATTCAATATGGGAGGCCAAGGCTGCGTCGTCGAGATCGTTTTCAGAGTCAGGGTGAAAAGCACCTATATATTGTCCAACACTACGGGCTTGTCCATGCATCCCGTTAACGACAAACCGGAAGCCCTGAGTGGCATTAATTGAATGTTGATAATTACCATAGATCGTCAGCTCAATCGGGAATGCTGCAGATCGAGGACTCCGTAATGACGTCATTGGTTCGGTCATCAGATCTTTTGCCTCTTGGGAAAGACCTTGTTCGGGATCAGGGAGATTGGAAGATTGGAAGTGTTGCAAATCAAAGGGATAGTCGCGTGCAGTATAGTAGTTGTAGACAGTAAAGCCTGTCCCTGACTTCCCAGTGTGTATGTTGCGTGCAATAACTCTTGAATAACCAATTGAGGCAGCTGGCATCAGCGATTCACCAACTGGCAATTCAAGTTGCCTCATGCTCTTGCCGGTGATAATCGAATCTGCATCAAAGTTGCTATTTGCCTGAGTGTTGAGGTAAACTAACGCATTTTCTTCGCGCCCGTTAACCGGCTCGTTTGTAGCAACACCACTGCTACGACCATCAGGTGTTTGATAGAAATACTCTGTTCCATAGAGTGCTATATCTTCGTCTTCTAAACCAGGATCATAGGTGAGAACGCGCTTCACTCGAATTCCCCCACCCTTTTTGTCCTTGATTGTTGGAATGCGCAAATAGGATTCTGTGACGTTGATATCTTCGCAAAGCGCGAAAGAGGGTGCAGTCACTTCGAGGATTACGTTGAAGATCGTGTCGAACAAGTTATAGATCGCCGCAACAACACTCTTCTCATCATCAGCTCCATCGTTAATAGAATTTTGTGGACTTCCGCAATTCTCAACTAAGATCCCCTGACGAGCTGATCTGTAAAATTCTTGGCACTTTCTCTCTGGGCGAGTCTTTCCATCATCAGGATCGCCAATCTTGACATAGAGCTTGTTATTCTCATTGATCACGTCAGTCACTGCGGCATATCCCGTAAAGTACTCTGACGTACACTTGTCAAGATCAGGATCCGAACCAATCACAAGACCATACAGCAATCGGTAGTATATATACTCTCGACTACCAACGAAATTTCCATCTTTATCTCCAAAATGTTTTCTCAGCAAGTTTTCTAACTCTCCGATCTCGCTCGCATCAACACCAATTGCATCAAGATCCAACTCATAGGTATAAGGTTCATTATCAGGCTCGGGATCCGTATCCACATAGAATGACTTCAAGGGAACCATCACCATTGCGTCACGATGCTGAACATATCGATAGTCGTTCTGTTCATATTGGATGTGAATTTCACCCCCAGATGGAAGTTTGATCCACTTCAGTTGCCAAGGGGCAGGATCGAAATCTTCATTTGCGATAAGTTTTTGATCGACCCACTGTTGATACTTACTATAGCGTGCTGCACCATTCTTTTGGTAATTACCCCATCGGTCAACATCAAACTCTGAGTAGTCTGGATTCTGATCGCTTGCTGACCCAGCGGTAAGATTATCACCGTGATTAATGATATTCTGGTAGAGGCTATTATTCCGAATCTGAGGTGGGTAATTAGCAGTTTTTCGATACTCATAGCCGAACTCATACGGACTTATGCGAGCACTCACAACACCCTCATATTCAAACCAAAGTCGTTTCAGTGTTAACTTTCCCCCTTCGTACTTTGCATTGGGAAGCCCTTGGCAGAGAAAATAATCATACCGAAAGTTGGTTGTCGATATGAGCTTTGAAAGTGATCCATCAGCTTCTTTGGACCACAATTCAATCTTGTCGAGCTTGTGCACTTTTTCGTTAGCACCTGCATCTGCTGTCGTTGCATCAGGGTTAGCACCGGCTACACTTTCATTGTGGTGGGCTTCGTAGGCGTCGTCGCGGGAGCTTGTATAGAATACTGCTTTGTGGGTCTTTGTTTCGATGGATTCGAGATAGTATATCTCCTTGTACCCGGAAGAGAATGAACCAAGGTCGTCATATGGATCAGAGAGTGAGTTCCGGTTGTAGTATGTTCCGCGATAGGGGGAGCGCCACTTGTACCAATTGTCAGTCTCAGGATCATCCTTGTCGTAGGTTCCGGCTGTCGTCTTATAGTTGAAGATTACATACCCACCAAGATCATCTGGAGTAGGACCATTGTTCGTCCGATCTACATAATCAGGCGAAACAACCTCTGTTAAAAGGAATGCATTAGCGTATGGATCCAGCGACTCCATTCCATTGAGATTATCGTTGTCTTCATAGTTTCCTTCCGAAACGTGTTTGTATGCGATGAAATTATTCTCCAAATCTTGGACTTTATTTAGTCCATACAGACCATAGCTCATAGAGACTTCATCTCGTGAGTATATTGGTAATCCATACACATATGTCATACCATCGCCACCCACAACAGAGAACTCTCCAAGCCCATCTTTGATAACCGCATCGTTACGATTCACATAATCGTCGATAACTTTACTGCGTCGGGAGAACGATCGGTAGTGCACATTTCCTTCGGAATAATAACAGTTGAAGGCTGGGCCGTCCAGCACATCACTGTTTGTGTTGAATCCAACATAGGTTGTCCGTCCAACACGCTCTCCATTGTTTATTACTGGCCAGATATCACCATAAGGCCCAAAAACGTCAGCATTAGGATCATTCTTGAGCCATTTGTTTGGAATAACGGATGAAGGTGTTAACTGAACAGGATCGTCTGTCACATCGAGAATGCTTCCTCCTCGATCTCCCCTAAACCGGAAGAACTTTTGCTCACCATCATTGATATTCTGATTAAAGGAAAGACCATTCGAAGTCCATCCACGAGTTATCATTTTTTGGGTTCCAACTCCAGCACCAGCCCCTCCGAAGCCAATCTCTTCGCCGACGTGAAGCTCTAAGTTGCCATGACCGATGAATGTGCCGCTGACCTTACTGGGTGGCCTGAAATGTCCCTGGCCACGCTGATAGGCACGGAATACACCACCACCACTGACCCCGGCAACTGAGAAGTAGTCGGCATTACTGAAAGGAATTGGCAGTCGTTGATCGGTCTCTCGGTATGAGTCTTCCTTCTCGGTATAATAGTCCATGGCTTCAGCACTATTAGCAACCGCATCGGAGTATAAATATCCGTAAGCGTCTTCTTCATCTTTCAGGATGCTCGACACTCGAGCATATGAACCTGTTATTCCACCCTCCAAACCAACATTTGGAAGGATGTCACCTTCGGCAGCTCCAGAAAATGTTAAGGCATAGCCACTATACCGAGGAACTCGTGCTGGAGGATGAAACTCGTTCATTCTGTCCCACAAGCCAAGGAGCCGCTGGTATCTTCCATATTGATCGTATGCCTGATCCCACATCTCTGGGGTTCCGATATAGTTCGGACCCAAACTCATAAACAATTGGAGCGGACTAAAGTCGCCATCTAACTCAACGCCATTTTCACTCAAGCCTAAGTTGGCACTGATCCCTAAGCCTCCAACTCCCAGATCGTAAGCCCAGTCAAATCCAGTTTGATTATTAAATTGTAGTGTCAGTGCCTCACTCATTCCGACACTTCCTTGGGGATTTTTTGGATCGATACCGGTTGAATTCTTGATCAGATTTTTCACTTTATCTGGAATCAGATCGAAACTTGTTACCTCGACAGCAGCCCGAGCCTTGACTCGAATGGTCGAGTTTACACGAGAATTCTTCCAGTACGTGACTTTAGATTTCTTATAGTCATCTGGAAATCCTCGCTTAACGCGATTGACAGCTCCCGCATTTAGCGACCACCCAGCACCAACCCACGATGCTTCACTTTCTCCTGAGGTATTGTTATTGTAGCTTAAGGTTAAGCCATAGCCAACTCCATTGGGACCAGGCACAGTAAGTACAGGAATAGAATAGGAAAATGCTCCTGTGAACGGATTAACGAGTCCCCCGCCACCCCCACCCATAAATTCTGTCTGCGAAGAACCACTCGTAAGAGCAAAAGCAGCGATAGGCGCGAATGCCTCAATCAATAGAGTGAGGACGAGAAAAGCTGCTACGAAGCGAAAAGTTCTAGTTCTGTGGAACATGATCTGTGATTGCGATGATTTATGAGTGAATAAGGTCCCGAACGTTATAGAGGAACTCACTATCCTTGCCATTATCCAGTGGGTCAGAGTAGACAAGTTTTACGGTGCGGTTTCCAGATAGCATTGTTTCTGGATCTACTGCAAAGACAACCAGCCAAGTTTCATCCGCTATACCAACTCTGGACTCTGGAATCACACATACGGGTGTCCAGAAGTTATCTTCAGATTGCAACTGGAATAGTCCTTTTGTCACTTCCACATCGATTACTCCACTGAAGTCAACTCCACTGCTACCCTCACTACTGCTGGCAGGGTGCATTGGAAGTTTACTATCTGAACTCTTTAGCGTCACATAGAAATTCAGGTTGTGTGAGTATCGTTCAACAAGTGTGTCGAGTGTAGCAATATTCTCAGGCATATTCTTTAGTTCAGACTTCGCTAAGTACTCTGGAGTAAGATATTTTGCAATCATGCGTACACCATTATTCTCTACAATCTTTACGAGTCCACTTTGAGAGCTATTTATACGAGACGTCTCCTCTAACACTCCGTCTGGACTTTTCTCGCTACATCCTCCCATAAATAGGAGAGCAGCTACAAAGAGGAGTTTCATTTGTCGATTAACCTGAAGTCCTGCCATCGGCAATGCGCGTTTCATATTCAGTATTCAAAATTTTAATTAGCTCATCTGTTATGTCCAGGGCTTCCTTGCTGTATAGAATTGAACCTTCAACAGTAGCTCCGTATATCACATCATAGCCATGTTCTTCCGCATATCGTCGCACACATTCATTGATGTGGCTCATAACTTTCTCTATGGCTCGATCTTCTTCCTCTCCCGCCTGTTCGTTTAAAACCTGAGTGTATCCAATCAAATTTTGTTTTTGGGCTGCAATGGTGTCGCTTCGCTTCTGTTGTTCGCTTTTTGTTAAGCCAGTCCATTCTGCATCCAGCTTCTCAAGGGATTTTTGGTAGTCACTTTGCAGCGTGTTGAATTCTCGTTGCCACTTTTCTTTCTGGCTCGCAAAAGCAATTCGTGCGTCCTCTATCCCACTGTATTCAGCTATTAGGTCTGCTGTTCTGACAACACCAATTTTCTCATAGTCGAATACAACAACCAGTGCAACAATGGCGATAGCAAATGCAAATCCGCTCAGTATAACTGCCAGTAGTGAAATTCTATTTAGATACTCTTTCTGCATTACTATCAGTTCTATTTATTGCTACGTACTTCGATAGAGAGTCTAAGAGAAAGTGAGTTCGAGAAAAAGACTATCGTGTTAAGACTGCTCTTCCATTTACTTCTCCATCCTGCAATACAAGACGGTAGATATAGACACCGGCAGGAACCTTCGTCCCGCTTTCATCCTCCCCTTCCCACACTACTGAATGGTTGCCGGGAGCCATTTCCGCATCAACAAGCGTTTGAATAAGCGTGCCTGTCTGATTGTATATCTTTACTTGAATTCGACCGGCTTGAGGGGTTGTGTAGTATATGTGAAGCTGATCTCTAAAAGGGTTAGGAGTAGCTGAGATCGACGCATCAACCGCTTCCTTTAATCCTCCTGTGCTACCTTGCACAAGGCGATTGATAGCATTGGGTTGTACGTCCGAGAACGTCTCACTCAAACCGTTTGACCACTTCACAACTGTAGAGTCAATAGACCGTTCTAACCCTAATCCATAGTGGAGTCTGGGAGGATCGCCCATCAGTATTCCCCTTCCCATCGTCACGTCGCGAGTGACACGTAAATTCCCGGCATAAACAGTTACGGTAGCCCCCACATCGACTGCTCCACTCTCCTGAATCGGATCAATCTCAACGTAGCTGTGATGCCCACCATCTCCGGGATTCTTGTATATCCGCAAGCTGTTCCACTCGATAACACAGAGATCCAGATCCCCATCATTATCATAGTCAACCCAAATACCATCTTCCCCTCCACTCGACCAATGTAGACCATATTCAAATGTGCTTAGTCTAAATGTATAGTCGGCCTTCTGTGTATAGAGTTCAGCAAATCGGCAGTCCCCAAAGGTTCCAAAGAAGGCATCAAGCAAGCCGTCATTGTCGACATCTCCCCACGAGCCACCAGCATGTCTTTCCTCATAGATAATCTCTTCGGTACCAGCAGGAAGTCTCTTTTCTGAGAAATGTTTCTCTTCATTCTCACTCCCAACATAGATAGACGACCCTCCCGCGCCGCGATACTTGCGTAGATAGGGGTGAATCAAACGAGGATAGAGAAGATCCAAGTCACCATCATTATCAAAATCTTTCCAGTCGCCACCGGCTCCAGCTCCAAGTTCGTGGAGTGAACCTGACCCCGTATTGTCTGTAAACAAGCCTTCCCCATCATTGTAGAGTAGAATACTGTGCTCTGGATAGCGCCGCGCGATGTATAGATCTTGGTCTCCATCCCTATCAAGGTCGATAAACTGAGAGCCATAGGATCGTAACCCGGCATATAATGAGTTCGGACGCAATCTTGCGGAAACGTCAACAAATCCGAGTGCTTTGTCATTGAGTAAGAGAAAATCGCTACACGTATCTTGGCCTGCTTGTCCAACGAATAGATCCAAATAACCATCCCGATCAATATCAGCCACGCTGAAGCTCGTTGGATTCTTAATCATTGGCAGATTCAGATCAACTCGAGTGAATTTCTGGCTCTCATTGCCAACAAATAAGTAGCTCCTCTGATCTGCTGAGTCACGTGATCCAATAAAAAGTATATCTATTAGACCATCGTTATTAATATCGGCAAAGAGATTCGCGGAAGGAGTTCCTTTAAGACCATAGCTTTTGCTGACATCTTCAAACTGCTCTCCCTCTCTATTCAAATAGAGTCGTCCGTCCCACAGCAGATCGAGATAACCATTCTTGTCGACATCAGCCCACGCTAAACTGCGATTGCTCTGGATGGTATCACCTATGCCAACTGCCGCACTGACATTACTCATCTGTTTTTCAGGGATCACCGTCGGGTAATCCATCACAACATCGACTGCAAATGAGAGTTTTTCCCACTTCCACGCACCATTTTCTTTCAGTAGCTGGAAGTAGAAATCATCATTGCCAGATGAGCAAAAAGGTTCTTTTACAACGTTGTCAGATAGGAAGGTAACACCTGAATCAAGTTGGTCAAGTGCAATAAAGAATTGATTATTGGGGACAAACGGGTGCTCTGGAATAGTCACGACAACTTGCTCGAACCCAGCCTTTGATTTCCGAAGAATAATTGGCTCAATCAGATCTTCTTCCTGAACAGGAGCAGGTCCCCCACCCTCATGACCAAATATTCTGAGCCGAGCTGTACCACCGATTTTAAATCCTCCAAGAGCGACAGTGACCTGATTGATAAAACCTGGGGCAGGGTTGACAAATCGGGCAGCTTGAATTTCTATCTGTGGATTGTGGTAGAATACATAGCCAGACTTGGAATGATAGAAAGAGAGGGTATCACGCTCTTGAGCGATACAGGCTCCCTGTATTAATATCCATAAGAGGATAGAATGAATTATAAGAGTGAGTGCATACATTCAGTATCCTTTCAACTATTAATGATAAGGATGGATAACTTTTTAGATTACACAGAATGACTGATGATTTTTATAGTGTCGCCAACAACTACTAAGGCAATCTCACTTTACACTACCAGGCTATCAGAACATAAGTCAGATGACATAGAAAGAAGATCATCAAAGCATGTTCTGACTTCAATAAAAGTACAGAGCAACAGGAGTTGCAGACAATAGAACATTTGTTGTAAAGTTGACTTACAATGACGCAAAATTGGTTTTGTGACGCAGTAATAGCCTTGAAAGGCTCTCAAAAGCAAAGCGTCAGGGGGAGAGAGTTCTCCCCCTGACGCTTTGTAGTGAAATTGATATTGCCTCTTCTACTTCAGTTCCGGCTTCCGCCCTGCAATAGCATCTACTGATTCTGGACGCTCTGTATACTGAACGATAAGCCGCACGAGCAAGTCATCTAAGAACTCTACCTGATAGCTCCCGATTGTTGGCTCGATATGTGAATCGCCAATTCCACTGTGGTCAGTGAGAAACACATACGTTCCACCAGTGTGGATGCTCAGGAAGCGGAGGAGGAACTCGGTCTCTTTGTCAATGCCACTGCTGGCAACCGGTATGATTCTGATTCCCTGCGCAGCCGCTTTCGTTGTTAAGTCGCGCATTGTTTCGAGACGGTCATCTGTGTGGTGGGGTGGTGCATCGAGCAGCAAGAAGAGGAAGCGCGACTGAGCCTCAGCACTCCACTCGTGCCCTTCAATTGCGTCGGCGAGTGCTTCTTCAACAGCCTCCGGTGTGTCACCGCCCCCACCTGCACTCTGCTTCCGAAGGAAGGTGAGAATCTCGTCGACGTTCTCTGTGAATTTGGTTGAGTTTACGACGTATGCGTCACCACGATCACGGTAGACATTTGTTCCGATGCGAAGCGTGAATTCTTTCTCCCCCAGCTTCTCTTTCACTCGGGTAATAACACTCTCCAACTCTGCCTTGATGTAGTTCAGCTCATCACCCATCGAGCCAGTAGCATCCATCACAAACATCACGTCGATAGTTTTTAGCCGAGGGACATTCCCTGCAAAACGGACAATCAGCGGACTCTCGCCGGGAGATTGTTCACGGCTTGGGTCAACACTGCCGAGACGAACTTCTTTTCCGTTGGAATTAACAACGATATCGTAAGATTTCTCACCTGCATCTTCTTGTAGACCGGTGAAAAGTTCAGCGCGACCGAAGTTGTCGGAGCGAGCAGTCCAGAGGAGTTCTCCACTCTTGGTGTAGAGCGTAACAACTGCATCTACAATTGGATCGCGACCGTTGTCGACGCGAACGCTGATCCGCTCACCCTTACCAAGTCCCCAGTACTCTTTCATCTTGGACCAATCGTTCGAGTTCGAGATCGCTGTCCAGAAATCCCACTCTACTAAATCACTCCACTCTCCGGCTGTCAACTGTCCCGGCTCACGGACAACTTGCGGCTTCTCTTCAATCTCATCTTCATCTCCGGCCGTGATATCAATCTTTTTGCGGTCGAAGTCTACGTCTCGCTCAAAAGCAACTTCTCCTCCAGCAAAATCATCTACTGAAGAGATTGCGAGAGATAGGTCAGTAGTCAACATCTCGTCAGTCGTCACGGCTCCGGTCGCTATATCTGATGCTATGATGATTGCTTCTGCCTTCGTTGCTCGACTATCCGTAACGCTGACAGGGGCAGCTATTGACATTTTCTTTGGGGCATCCAGTGGTGCATCTAAACTAATGCGAGCAACTCCTTCCTCGGCTCTCCCACCACGAGTACTAAAACCGTCAACACTGGTAGTTGCAATAGTTTCACTACTTCCTCCAGCACCATAGGCAGTTCCTATGTACCCCTCCTTGTATTCCTCCTCCACAGTAGAAGTCTCGTTGTTGTTTGCACACGCAGCGAAAAGGAGTCCTCCCAAAAGGAGTAAGAAGAACGATTGAAGGATGGAATGACGTTTCATAGTCTCACCTCGAGGTATTGATCGGTTAATATTCTTGTCCATGCACGGTTGAGTTGTTTAACACGGGTGGATGACGTGAGGTGGAATCGATGTAACAAGGGGGAGGGAAAGAATCTCTGAGGGTGGTATCTTTTGCGTGACTATAGAAGGCCAAGGATAAGATTGAGGCTTACACGCTCTCCGATATTACCTTCTACCTACTCAACACCAACAACAGAAGCATGACCGGTTTTTCAGGAACAACCTTTCGTCTACAGTTTTTTCTCACTCTCCTCTTATTTCTCTTCGGCTGTTCTTCTTCAAAAGAGATCGACAAATCTGAGATAGCAATCGGGGAAAAATCTGGAACTACAACGTCTTCAAGCTCAACAAAGCCCCCATTCAAGAAGTTCAGCGAAGTTCTGCGTGGAGATTTCACCTCAGATTCTGGACTCTTCCCACTTCACTTCCAAGATGATAAGGTCTACTATGAGATACCCGATTCTCTACTCGGTCGAGAGATGCTCCTGATTGTCCGGGTTGTTGCGACACCTGAGGATTTCAGCCCTTTTCTCGGAAGTGGAAGTTCAGTAAACGAGATGATGATCCGTTGGGAGTTGAAACGAAAGAAGATTCTGCTGCGGGGGGCAGCAACAACAAGCATTGCAAGCGACTCGCTTCCGGTGGCAGTGTCAGTGAGGAACAACAGTTTCGAGCCGATTATTGCCTCCTTCGATGTTGAGGCTGAGGGGGCATCGCCGGACTCCTATTTAATCGACGTTACCTCGTTTCTTTTAGATGACATTGCGGCGACCACTCCCCTCTCGGCAAGCGCGCGCAAGCAGTTTGAAGTTCGGCGTCTGGAAAAAGATCGAAGCTGGATCGACTCCGTACGAAGCTTCCCTCTCAACGTGGAAGCACGGTATATCCTAACCTTCTCCGCAAACGCTCCTCCGGGTAACCGCGATGCCGGTGCGATGACGTTTGAAATGAGCCAATCTCTGGTTCTGCTCCCAGCCGAACCGATGCGGCCACGCCTCCACGACCTTCGAGTTGGCTGGTTTTCTCTCAGAAAAATTGATTTCGGCACAGATGAACAGAAGGCGGCAACGCAACGGTTGATTCGCCGATGGAGATTGGAGCCGAGCGATCCCGAAGCCTATGCTCGGGGAGAACTTGTAGAACCAGTAAAGCCGATTGTCTACTACGTTGATCCAGCAACGCCGGAGAAGTGGCGTTCCTGGATAAAGAAAGGGATTGAAGATTGGAGCGTAGCCTTCGAAGATGCAGGATTTAAGAATGCCATCATGGCGAAAGATCCACCATCGGCGGAGGAAGACCCCGATTTCAGTCCTGAAGATGCTCGCTACTCTGTTGTTCGTTGGATTGCAAACACTACGCGAAATGCTGTGGGACCGAGTGTTGTCGATCCTCGCACAGGAGAGATCATTGAAAGCGATGTTCTCTTCTACCACAATCATTTGAAGACATATCGCAACCTCTACATCATTGAGTGTGGTGCGTTGGATAGTCGCGCCAGGTCGCTGAAGATTCCAGATGAGGTTTTAGGTGAGATGCTTCGGGCAGTGATTGCCCACGAAGTAGGGCACGCCCTCGGCCTTCCCCACAATATGGGAGCAAGCTACGCTTACTCAATCGACTCGCTTCGAACTCCCGGCTTTACCGAACGGATGGGTATTTCCGCTTCAATTATGGATTACGCTCGGTTGAACTACGTGGCGCAGCCGGGAGATAGGGAGATTAGGTTGATTCGTAAACTTGGCCCCTACGACAAGTACGCAATCAACTGGGGATACCGTCTTCTTACCGAAGCTGCAACACCTGAAGATGAACTTGCGACGTTAGATCGATGGATACGGGAGAAAGAGAATGATCCAATCTACCGCTTCGGCTATCAGCAAGGATTTGCCCCGATCGACCCACGCAGCCAAACCGAAGATATCGGAAACGATGCAATGGAGGCGAGCCGCCTCGGTATTGAGAACCTGAAGCAAGTGGTTCCCAATTTAGTGGAGTGGACTGTTGAAGGATATAACGACTACGATGACCTTGAAGAGCTGTACGACGAACTTATCTACCATTGGCGTGAACTGTTAGCCCATCCAGTGGCAAATGTTGGTGGTGTCTACATCACCCCACGCAAGCCGAATCAGGGGGAAGAGATATATACATCCGTGCCGGGTGAAACTCAACGCCGTGCTATGGGTTTTATCCGAGAGTTTGCGTTGAGAACACCAGACTGGCTCCTCAATGAGAAAATACTCCGCCGGATTGAACATTCCGGAGCGATTGATCGCATAGGACGCGTGCAGATATTTATTCTGAATCTACTTCTCGATGAAGAGCGTATGGCTCGCCTGATCGAAGGAGAGGTTCTCGCAGAGAACGACCCGTACAGACTCCTTGAGTTCCTCGGAGAGGTGCGGAGTAGTGTCTGGACAGAGTTAAAGTCGGGTGAGGTAATCGATGTTTACAGAAGAAATCTCCAACGAGGATATATCGAACGAATGGAGTGGTTGATGACAACCGAAGAACCGAAAATACCGGGAGAGACACGAGTGAATATCAACCGATCTGATATACGCCCCGCTGTCCGAGGAGAACTTGAACAGTTAAAGAAGGAGATTCGAGGGGTGCTCGATAAATCAAGCGATCGGCTAACACAACTCCACCTGCAGGATGGATTGAAGAGAATCGAACGGATATTAGACCCGAATAAGTAGACATGAAATGGCACGATAGGGGGATACCCTCTTCACTTCTTCAGGCTCTTCCAATACTTTGCCTCTCCACTCTCTTGAGTTGTAGCGGAGATAATGGAATAGTCCGCCAAGAAGACCCCGCGTTAGCTCGCTTCGAGCGAGGGATGTTCGACGCGGTAAATCGCTACCGAGACTCAGCAGGGCTTGGAACGATGGCTTGGAATGAAACGGTTGCCAGCATCGCTCGCAAGCATAGCAAAGATATGGCCGAGGGGAAATTTGGGTTAGGCCACACCGGGGCAAACCGACGGACGATAAAAGTTGGTGAAACAATTCCGTGGAAGAGTATCTCTGAGAATGTCGCCTACAGCACCGAACGGACAGACATCATAAACTTCCTTCTCGGTCGTTGGCTGGCAAGTTCTGGACACCGGGTAAACATCGAGGGAGACTACGATCTGACAGGAATCGGCGTAGCCGAAAGTAATGACGGGAAGATCTACTTCACACAGATTTTTGTGCTGAGGGAGTGAAAGTTCCCCACTCAAGATGACTATAGATCAGTGTTGATCCGTCAAATCCGTGTGCGATGCTATCGTCGAGCAATCACATCTGGTTGACAATAGTACACCGGGCAGATCAGACAGGATATTCACAGATATACAGCAGATGCTTAGCATTCCTCTTCACTTCTCTCTACACTTTTTGAATTTTTAATTTTGCCTTTTGAATTCCCCACTTGTTGCACAATAGTTGATAGCAAACCCTTGGTAATCCAAAAAAACATCTCCACCATCCACTCCCTCCTCTTCTCTCTCTCTTTTGAATTTTTAATTTTGCCTTTTGAATTCCCCCCTATCTGTTACAGTGTAGAGAAGGTCTCGTCATCACACCATTCAGAATGGTTGGGTTTGAAAATCGGAACGGAGAGTTATGATGAAACCTGAAGAGAACTTTCGGTTCCATCGGCACGCAAACCTTTCGGTTCCCGCATACATTAGGATCAGCAGCAACTACAGGAGAGGATATATATGAAACTCGCATCCTTCACAAACTGGATTCTCATACTCTGCGCAGGATTTTTTGCTATGGCGTTCGATCAGGACAACGACGACGATTTCTATTTCTACCTCAACACCTACCGGACATTCTCTCCGGGCGATGAAGTGACAGTACACCTCAACGGCCAGTTCAAGAAGAGAGAAGATATAGACTTCTCCCTCTACCGCATATCCGACCCAGTCGACTTCTTTAAAGAAGAGGAGAACCCACACTCCCCCGGCGTGAAGTATAACGATGAAGGAGAGGTAACGAATACGATTAGCCTGAAGGACACGAAGCGTTATAAGAAGCTGAGCGATTGGACGAAGAAGATCAAATCCAAAAGATCTTGGGTGAACGATGAAATCAATGTTCCAGTTCAAGAGAAAGGGGTCTACTTGGTGGTTGCTCGCGCCCGGAACAAAGTGGCAACAACGATTGTGATTGTTACCGAGAATGGTCTGATCCTAAAACGATCGGATGACAAAGTGCTCGGCTATGCAGTCAGTAGAAAGGATGGAAGGAAGTCCGCCAATGCGCGCATTGTCTTCCGCAATGGAACGGTGCAGAAAGATACCCGAACAGATGGGAACGGGGTTGCCACAGTTCCTATGAGCGAAATGGAAGAACCAGCGACAGAAGAGTCGGACGAACCAGATTTCCGGTGGTATGGTGGCAGCAACTTCGTTGTTTTCGGTGAGGCCGATGGGAACTTCTTCATCTCTGATTCCTACCGCTACTGGTACGCCAGTGCCGACGGACAATACAAGACCTATCTCCAGACCGACAGACCAGTCTACCGTCCGAACCAGACTGTCTTCTACCGAGGAATTGTTCGGAGCGTAAACGATGACGGGACCTACACCCTCCCAAAAGCGAAAAAAGTAGCTGTGCAGATTAGCGACTCTCGCGGTGGCGACCTGATTAAGGATACGCTCGAGATTTCCGACTTCGGCACATTTCATGGCGAGCTGACACTTGCCGACGAACCACCCTTGGGAGATTACCAAATTCAGGCAATGATCGACGGAGCGGCAGCCGGATACTTCAGCTTTGCCGTTGAAGAGTACAAGAAACCAGAGTATGAAGTAACGGTTACCACACCGAAGAGCACCTACTCGCGCGGGGATAAGATAACAGCAACCGTACAGGCCGATTACTACTTCGGCTCACCAGTTTCCGAAGGTACAGTTGAGTATCGGATTCTCCGCTCTCGCTACTGGCGTCCCTGGTGGGCTGGTTCAGAGTGGGCATATCTCTATAAGTCAATGCCGGCTTACAATCCATACGGCTCAGAGTATGTGAACAACGGAACTGGAACGCTCAACGCAGATGGATCGTTCACCTTTGAGTTCACAGCACCGGCTGAACTTGATGGTGATTTCAACTATACAGTTATAGCAAACGTGACCGACGCGAGCCGCCGAACAATCAGCGGTTCTGCCTCGATCCGCGTGACCCGTGGCTCGTTCTTCCTGACCGCCCGGACTGACCGCTACGTCTACAAACCGGAAGAGAAGGTGACGATGACAGTTGGAGCGTGGGAGTTTGATGGAAACAAAGGAGTGGCTACATCGTTCGAAGTTGTTGTGAAGAGAACGTGGTGGGATGGGAATCGACACGATGAGAAGATATGGAGTGGCTCGGGCAAAACTGGATCGAACGGAATCGGAGCCGTCACGTTCAGCGCTCCCAAAGCTGGCTATCTGACGGCAGAAGTGAGGGCAAAGGATGAGCGTGGGAATGAGATTGCGACATCGACCAGCATCTACATTGCGGACAGAGATTATGCTTGGTGGGATAACAGAAGCAATAGCCTACAGATTATTCCCGACCGCGATCTCTACAAGCCGGGAGATATGATGAGCGCTCTGGTTATCATGCCTGTTGAGGGAACCGACCTGCTGATTACTGCCGAAGGCCCAACAATCTTCAGCTATCAAGTAGAACGCCTGAGTGGAAACAGCGCAGTGATCCGCGTACCGATTGAAGATCGCTATGCCCCAACCTTTTTCCTGAGCGCAGCCACACTCGTTGGCGACCGGATGTACTCGACACAGCAGCAGATTACTGTTGCACCGGAAGGAAAGCTCATCAAGCTTGAGATCAAGCCAGATAAGGATGAGTATAAGCCGGGTGAGAAGGGGACGATTACCGTTCGCGCCTTGAACGACGAGGGAGAGCCAGCACCACAGGTTGACGTTGCGTTGGCCGTTGTGGACGAGGCGATCTACGCCATCCGTCCCGACAACACACCGGAGATCGAGACATTCTTCTATGGGGGGCGCTGGAATCAAGTGAACACGAGTAGCTCACTCGACTTTAGGTTTTATAATGTGGCGAGGGAGGATATAGCAGTTGCTGCAGATTTTGCAGCAGATTCTGAAGGAGGGGTAGCGCAGCTCGCTGCACCACAGACAGCAAAAGCTCTGCGCCTTGAAGGTAATAAAGATGACGCCGGCGAAGCACCTCTCGTCGCTCCAACAATCCGCAAAGACTTCCGCGACTTAATGTTCTGGACACACTCTGTCCGAACAGATGCGAACGGCTACGCGACAATTCCCGTTGAGTTCCCAGACAACCTGACGACCTGGCGCATTACCGCACGGGGCGTGACGAAGGGGACGCAAGTTGGGCAGGCGACATCGGAAGTAATCGCTCGGAAAGATCTCTTAGTCCGTATGGAAACACCACGCTTCCTGACGCAGGGAGACAAGCTGGTGATTGCCACCAACGTCCACAACTATCTCTCCACACCAAAACAGGTGAAGGTAGAGTTCACAGCCGACGGCGTAACGCAGGAGAAGAGAACGCAGAGCGTGACAATTCCAGCGAATGGTGAGGAGCGGATCGACTGGAAAATCGAGGCGAAAGATATTGGAACGGCATCCTTCACAGTGAAGGCACTGACGAACGAAGAGTCGGACGCGATGGAGCTGAAGATTCCGATTCTTCCGCAAGGTGTGAAGAGTGGGATGAGTGCAATTGCCGACATCGCCGAGCCGAACGGAAAACGGGATATGGTGCTCACGATTCCATCGAATGCAAAAGTGGAGACCGGAGAACTCTACGTCAACCTCTCCCCTTCTGCCGCAAGCTCGATGTTAGGAGCACTCGACGAACTGATCGGCTACCCATACGGCTGTGTGGAGCAGACGATGAGCCGATTCCTCCCAACTGTTGTTGTAGCCGACGTTCTGGAAGAATTGAGCCTTCCATTCGACCAGAAGAAGCGCGAGGAGATGCCGAAAATGGTCGATCAAGGATTGAAGCGACTCTACACACTCCAGCACGGAGATGGTGGCTGGGGCTGGTGGGAGAACGACGAGACAAATCCATTCATGACTGCATATGTGATGTACGGACTAACTGTCGCACGCAACGCTGGCTATCAGATTTCCGACGAGCGATATGTGCAGGGGATGTCGGCACTCTACAGCTTGATTGAAGCACGGATTGCCGGTGGTGGCCTCAGCCAAGATGACAAGCGGCTGAACATCACAACGGAAGCCTACATGCTCTACGTTGCGAGCGTTGCCGATCCAGCGAACGAAAACAACGGGGTGGTGCGTGAGCGGATCAACGACCTCGCCGATGAGAAAAAGATCAACAACTACGCGATTGCACTTCTGGCTCTGGCAGCCCACGAGCAAGGAGATACGCGGAACGCGAAAGCGTTGGCAGGACGATTGATTGCCGACGTGACGGAGACAGGGGGAGGAGCGTTCTGGAGTGGCTCGGCATGGCACTACAATTGGCAGGACGATCAGGTAGAGACATCGGCAGCGGCTGTGAAAGCGTTGCTAAAGATTGAGGGAGAGACCGAACTTGTGGGCAAGGGAGTCCGCTGGCTCTTAGCACAGAAGAATGGAGCCTCCTGGCACAACACGCGCCAGACAGCAATGGTAATCTACTCCCTCACCGACTATCTCCGGGAGTCAAACGAACTCGCCCCAGACTACACGATGGTTGTAAAGGTCAACGGGAAAGAAGTTCTGCGGAAGCGGATCACAAAGGAAGATGTCTTCAAACCTGAGCAGACTGTGAAGGTGATGGCCGAAGGTCTTCGTAGTGGAGAGAACGTTGTCACTGTTGAGAAGTCGGGGAGCGGGCGTCTCTATGCTTCTGCACGCCTCGTATACTACGCAACGGGAGATGCAATCAAGCCGGGCGTTGCAGGGTTCAAGGTAGAGCGAGAGTACTACCGACTATACCGGGTCAAGCGCAAAGGGAAGTATATCTACGAGAAGCAGAAGATTACCGGCCCAGTAAAGAGTGGCGACGAAATTTTCGTAAAGCTGAAAGTGACGCCTGAGAGTAGTTACGAGTACTTTATCATGGAAGACCCTCTCCCGGCTGGATGCGAAGTAATTACCGACACTGACGGCTACACGATTGTTGGCGAACATCAATATCAGGCTGACGATGACAACTACTACTACCGCCGCTGGCAGTGGAACTGGTGGTTTGCCGACCGGGATGTTCGCGATGAGAAGGTGGCATTCTTTGCCACATCAATCCAAGCACGGACATATGAGTTAAGCTACATCATGCGGGCACAGATTCCGGGTGAGTACTCGGTGATGCCTGCGGTAGCCAGCCTAATGTACTACCCGGAAGTTCGAGGCAACAGCGGCACAGAGAAAGTAGCAATCGTCGACTAACTTGTCCCTCTGTGACTCTGCGTTGCTTCTTCCTAAGGAAGAGGAGATTGAACGCAGAGGCGAGGAGAACGCAGAGAAAAAGCTCCTGCTTGATTTATCAATCTTGCAGGGGCTTTCTGTTTTCATCTTCTCAACCCAAAGATTAATACCATTTTCGACTAAGGAAGTTCTTGATCGTATCAATGCCCCAAGTCTGTCCTTCTGAAGTCACCCGAAGAATCTGTGAGTTACTGTAGAGCATAGCGATTTTTCTCTACAACCCCTACGAGACTCTTCATTCCACTTCGCTTCCAACCTCAGGCTTCCTTGGCCGAGTCGAGTACACTGCAGCAGATGCTTGTCTCTAATCTAATAGAGTGACAGGGGTGGAGTTGCTGATACATGCCTTCCAGAGTTGAACCTGGTGAAAGGGAGCGGAGAACGCAGAGAATCAGGTATCTCTACTGCTTAATCGTAGAACTGATAAAATTCTTCCACCTCTCCCTCTACTTCAATTACAGAGAAGGGGAAGCATCTGTCAAGCTCGCCCACGTTATTCTGCTGTAAGAAGCAGGCTCGGAACCGTTCTGTTAGCTCCTGCTTTAGATTCCCATGGCGGTCGAGGAATTGCCCCCAGAGAGGCATGAATTGAAATCGCCCACGCACAGCCCGAGCAGTCTCAAGGTATCGTGGTGGAAAGAGACGCCGATAGGCTTCAAGGTTATAGAGCCACGAAACACCCCGAACTCGACTTGGTTGCGTAGGCATCTGCCGCACGTGATCGAAGAGCATTCTCAACTCAACTCGGCGTTGCTCAACATATCTGTGGCTCAGCGATGAGTGCTCTCCAGTATCTGAATTCCTGAAGTGAAGTCGGAGGCTTCCGTCCCTCAGCAATCCAAACGAAAAACAACCGAACGTACCCTCGATTGGTGTTGCTTCCCGCAATTGCAACTGCTTCAGGTAGAAGCTATATGTCCAGTCATATCTATCGTTCCCATTCTGCAATCCAACCAAGTAATCTTGCCAGACTGGATGTTCAGGGTTAAACTCCCGTCCCAACCCGAAGCGAATGTAGAGGTTTGTGTAGGTGAGAATCCCCTGCGATAGAGAGCACCCAACAACCGCTGACACAATCTCAGCAAAATCAAGTTGAAGGTTGAAGAATGGTTGTTTGTAGATCATACTCTTCTCCTCTCCCCGGCCACATACCGGCTGCCCCTCCGGGGCACTCAGATCAATGTGTGTTCTTTGGTGCAAGACTGGTATCAAAGGCAACTATTCTTGAACATGACCATGTCAAAACAAGAAGCAGTCAGATATCGAGCCGCTCCTGAAGGGAGCACTCCTGCGTGGCCATGGGAAAAGCCATAGGCTGAACCCCACGGAGAACGTTAATGCAATAGCAGCTCTTGCTATTCTGTTGTCCAGTAGTATATGATGTATATTGTCTGAGCTTGGATAGACTCAGGGTGCATCTCAGAGCGAATCTTCCTCAGAACAGTATGCCAACTTCTTCAGAACCACGACTAAACGCGATCATTGTCGACGATGAGGAACGGAGCAGGAATACGCTCCAATCTCTCTTGGCCACCTACTGCCCAGCAGTAACTGTTCTGGCTCAGGCAAGTTCGGTCAGTTCTGCTCAACAACTTCTGGAGAGCGCACAGCCAGACGTAATCTTTCTGGATATTCAGATGCCGGGTGGTTCTGGTTTCGAGCTTCTGGAGTCGATTCAGTCGAGAGATTTCCTCGTTGTCTTCGTCACGGCCCACAATAAGTATGCAATCCGGGCAATTAAGGCAAGTGCTGTCGACTATTTGCTGAAACCGATAGATGTCGACGAGCTACAGGAGACCGTCGCAAAACTCCTCCGATTCCGTCAAGAGAAGGAAGTATCCCCTGCCCTCAACGGTATCTACCGCGAAGGGCTAATGGAGATCGTCCACACACTTCGGGGAGATTCAAAGCCGAAGAAGATTGTTCTCCCAACTAACGAAGGTCTGGTTGTTGAGGAGTTGGCCTCCATTATCCGACTTCAATCCGACAACTACTACACGACGGTAGTGCGAGCCAATCAAAAAGATATTCTTCTGAGCAAGCCGATCAAAGAATTCGAGTCGACACTCGACGAAGAACAATTTGTCCGCGTCCACAACTCCCACATCATCAACATGGATCACTTGGTTCGATTTGATAAACGTGAGGGGGGCTTTGTTGTGATGTCGGATGACTCTATCGTTCCAGTTTCGCGCCGACGACACCAGCTTCTTCTGGAACATCTGAACCGATTTAGCACGTTGTAATCTGTCAACCAGATTCCAACATTTTTCGACCGAATTCATGATCGAACCGACCAGTTCTTGAATTCTGAATTGCATCGATAGAAAATAGAGTAGATTTGGTGATACTGTTCGGTTAACTCAATATAATTGCCATCGAATCACTCCTCCCCGCATTCAGAGAGTGCATGAAGTTCTACGTTCGCTGCCAGCCTTCCCCTCTCTACTCTTCCCGGACTGCCCGTTCTATTTGCTGCGCATTCTTTTTTCTCTCCCTTCTTCCCCTGTTCTGCACCAAACTTTCGGCCCAAGGAGAACCAGAATGGAAGAACGAAGTTATTCACTTCACATCACGCAATGGTTTGCCGACAGCAACAATCTTCAAAGTATTGGAGGATGATCGAGGATACCTCTGGATGGCGTCGAACCACGGTGCAGTCCGCTACGACGGCTATAACTTCCGAACATTCACGACGAAGGATGGACTAACTGACAACACCATCTTGAACCTCTTCAAGGATGCACAGAATCGGATATGGTTCTGCACGCTAAATCGACAGCTTTGCTATTTCCAAGAGGGACAGATTAAGTCATTTACTACTGGTAGCGCTCGGGATTCACTCCTGAACAACTTGGCAACAGCAAGAATTTGGGGAGATCGTGATGGAACAGTCTGGATCGCAAGCCAAGGTGAGTTGTTCAAGGTACGGGATACAATTATTCAGAAGGTTGACTGGCTTAACGATCCCCGACGCAAGGGTGGGAACTATGTCGTTTTCCGGGGAGGGAGTCAGTGGATAGGACTCTCCAACGGTAGTGCAACGGAGAATGTGCTCCTATACCACGACTCCAATTTCTCTTCGCTGAATCTTCAACAACAAGCTGGATATCCATTCCTCACCACGGGAATAGTGAATGGACGATGTGTGATCGCGAATGGCCTCACCCTCATTCAATTCGACACAACCGGAAAGATCGACATCCTGAAAAGTCCGAGCAAAGATATTATCGGTCTCGACGTTGATCGCAATGGCTACCTCTGGGTGCTGACTGAACGTGGAGCTTTTCGCTATCGAAGTGGTGACATCACAACTTCTTCAGCAGAACCATTCTTATCTCGCAAGATCATTACGTCGATTCTTCTGGACAGAGGGGGGAGTTACTGGTTCTCGGACAGGAGCAACGGACTGTTCCTTCTACCGGGGATTGCATTCAAGGTGCTCAGACCAAACCCGGACCTCTCAGAGAACTCATTCACGTCGATCAAAATCTATAACAATCGCCTCTGGTTCAGCGACACACGGGGAAGTGTCTACCAACTGGATAGCACTTACCACCCTCGCAGAATGGTGAATGGGTGGGATGTCCTCCTGAACTACACAGAATCACTCGACTTTCTGGTAGATCCGCAAAAAAGGATTTGGACAGGCCAAGAGTTAAAAGCAGTCACTCCAACTGGAGATAGAACGTATCGCGCCACGATTCTCCCGGCTCCGTCGGCGAAAACCTTGCTCCCTATGAAGAATGGCAGAGTAGCTGTTGGAACCGGGACAGGCTTCCGCATTCTTCGGGGAGACGAGTTAATGTTCAACTCCACTGATGCAGGTTTCGCCGAGAGAACCAATGGACTGTACGAAGATGCGCAGGGAACTCTCTGGTTGGGAACAGTCTCTGGACTGTACAGTTTTGATGGTGAGAAGATCACAAACTACGGAGAGAAGAACCCACTCCTTCAAAACCGCATTATGGCCATCGATCAGTGGACCGATGGAACGTTTGTTTTGGCAACTCGGGGAAGTGGAGTGTTGATAGCGCACGGTGAAAAGGTAGAGCAGATTGGAATCGAGTCTGGGCTTGTTAGCGACATTGTCCGAACTCTCTACGCAGAGAACGACAGTACGGTCTGGTGTGGGACAAACAGAGGGTTAAGCCGTATCGACTTCGGCAACTTTCGTGGAGAGCGGCCATACATCGTGAACTACACAACGGCGCAAGGTCTTCCATCGAACGGGGTGAACGCAATAGCGAAGCATGATGGCTATCTGTGGCTTGCCACAGATGATGGACTCTGCCGATTTCACCCCGATTCAGTCGGTATCAACCGCACTCCCCTCCCTATCGAAGTCACCTCGGTGCGGGTTAACAACAACTTAATCCCGTTGCAGAAAAGCTACAGACTTCAACATGATGAGAACAACATCTCCATCGGGTTTGTGGGGATTGGATTTCGGACGTTTGGAGAGATTACTTACCGCTATCGGCTGCTTGGGTATGGGAAGGATACGCTCTGGCAAGAGACAACCGACAGGAACGAGCAGTACTTAGAGCTTCCTCCGGGTGACTACACATTTCAAGTAACTGCAGTGAACGAAGACAACATCTGGAATCCTATACCTGCTGAAGTTCACTTTCAGATTACACCACACATCACACAAACGGCCTGGTTCAAGGGAGCACTGATTCTGCTCTGCATCGCTCTGCTCGGCGCAGGTGCTTGGCGTCTATTCGAAAACCAGCGAAAGAAACACCGAATTGATGCTCAGATTAGCGAACTGCGCCAGAAGATATTAAGTGCAAACATGAACCCACACTTTATCTTCAATGCATTAAGCTCAATTCAGGACTATATCAACCAACACAGTCTCTACGAGGCAAACAAATTCTTAGCCCAGTTCAGCAGGTTGATTCGGCTGAACATGGAAATATCGCAGAAGAGTTTTGTTCCCATCGAGGAAGAGCTTGAACGATTGCATCTCTACCTCTCGTTGGAGAAACTTCGATTTGGAGACCGACTTGACTATCAAATCGACGTTGACAAGAAGGTAGATACTGATGAAACACTTGTTCCGACAATGTTGATTCAGCCCTATGTGGAGAACGCCATCTGGCACGGAATTCTTCCCTCAAAAGGTGAAGGGCTTGTAGAGATTGAGATAGCCTTAAAAGATTCGTCGACCTACCAGATCACGATTCGGGATAACGGCGTCGGGCTTGGCTATCAGGGGGGGCGAAGCCCTTCAAGCCACACCTCGATGAGTATGAAGCTGAACCAAGAACGTCTGGAACTTCTCTCGCAAAGTCTGAACCGTCCATTCCTGATTTCGGTTGAGAACCAACTCAGCCCATCCGGTGCAATTAACGGTGTGGTAGTGACAATCACATTGCCCCTGAACTTGCCACCAAGCGCCACAACAGAATAACTCCTCAACTACCCCCTCCCCACTCACCACCTCCACCGAACCGAATTCACAGTCCTACCAGCCAGATTCATGCTGCCCGTTGATCCTCTCTCTCTGATGAGAGTAGTTTGAGTAGTGCAGAGAATTACCTCACCCCCAATTCTAAACACAGCATCAACAGACCTCCCCCTGCTTTCTGTACAGAGAGGTCTTTCAAATTCTATATAACACTTCAACGGCAACAGGAGGAATCGTATGATTCGGTTTGGTATGATTGCAATGATCGTCTGCTTGCTCTTTGGTTGGGAGCAGCTCTCTGCCCAAAGCACACAGTGGAACTGGGCAAGCAAACTGGAAGGGAATAGTACTTCAGAAGTCTATCCCCGTGGGGTTGAGACCGATAATAGTGGGAACCACTACGTGGTAGGGCAATTTTATGGAACGATTAACTATCCGGGTGGATCGGTCACTTCAGCCGGAGATGCCGATGTCTTCGTAGCAAAGTTCAACAGTACTGGTGTTTTGCAGTGGGTTGTACGGCGAGGTAGTACGCTGGAAGATATTGGGATGGACATTGATGTCTCCTACGGCGGAGATATATACATCACCGGCTACGAATCCTACACGACAAGTCTGAACGAGCACGTTGCCTTCGTTGCGAAGTACAATTCAAGTGGCACTTTACAATGGGCCAACCTCTATCCATCGTATGGCCCAACAGAAATCAGTGAAGGACATGCTGTTTCCCTGAACATTCAGGAATCCCCTTCCATCGGCTCCGGAGTTTTCGTAACTGGGTTCTTCTCCGATAGCATTGATATTGGGGGAACAATCCTTATCTGTAATGGATTCTGGGATGATGTCAGTGGCATGACTGTTACTCGCCACTGGATGGTGCAACAGAACACCTACATAGCGAAGCTCAGCGAGTCAACCGGCAACACCGTTTGGGCAGTTGCTGTCAATGGCCCTTACCACGAGCCGAGTAACAACGAGGGACACGGCATTGTTGTCGATCGGAACCAAGATGTCTACATCACAGGACACTTCACTCAGGAAGCACAGTTCACGACAAAAGTTATCGGTGTAGATACGATTAGTCTTATTCCTTTAGTTACTGCCCCTGTTATCTCAACACCATCGGTCACACTCACCAGCTATTTCAACACACAGGATGCCTACGTTGCGAAGCTCAATGGGAGTAATGGCAACTGTATCTGGGCAAAGTCTTTAGGTGGACTTAGCAACAGCGATGTTGGCATCGACATTGACCTTTCATACAAAGGAGACCCGAACTCAACAAGTAGCGTCTACGCTCTCGGCGAATTCACTGGTGACTTCATCGTGGGTGGAGTAACGCAGTTCAGCTCCACCGGCAACTCAGATATTTTCCTCTGCAATCTGAATGCGTCGAACGGAAGTTATATAGCTGGCATTGGGGAGGGAGGCTTTGACCTGGATATTGCCAGTGGACTTGAGATTGACAAAGATGTCGCTCAGTCAATCTGGATCACCGGAACGTTCCGGCAGGCAGCAAGTTTTTCTGGATTATCAGGTTCAGCCCAAACAATCAACACATTTACTTCGGGAATGTTTGAGGATGACATCTACTTGGCAAAGTACAACTACTCGCTCGCCTTGCAGTGCCTAACATCAGTTGACGGAACGGCACTCGGCAACGGTATGTTGTACGGACCAGGTCTTGGAAACAAGAAAGATGCAAACGACTGGCCACGATTAGCTGGCTTCTTCGGAAGCTGGGAATCGCCGGACTTCAACCCGCACAACCTGACAACAACAACAACGGGGGCTGGCTTCTTAGCTCAGTTCATTGGTTGTTGTATCTGTACCGACCCTGCTTGGTCCAACGGACTTCGGACAACTCCAACTACAGCCGATATTGTGTGGGATATGTCTTGCGCAGATTCGTATGAGATTCAGGCAATCGATCCGATGGGGAACGTTGCCTTCCTCTTCTATGCCAACGCATCTCCGTTTACCGCAACTGGACTCGACCCTACAACAAACTACACTTGGATAGTCCGCGCGGTTTGTGACGGCGGCGGTGGTGGTGGCGGAACTATCTCCGGGAAGAAATTCTACGACCTCGATTGCGACGGCGAGTATGACCTTGGGGAACCAGGACTTCCCGGGTGGATAATCCAACTCGATAACGGAATGACTGCAGTAACCGATGCGTTCGGCAACTACTCGATCTCTGTCTCACCCGGCACGTACGTTGTCAGCGAAGTACAACAACCGGGGTGGACGCAGACCTATCCAGCACGCCCCGGAACACACACGGTGCTCGTTGGAATTGGAACAATGGTTACGGCAGACTTCGGTAATGGTGACTGCCCTTGCCCTGACTGCTGCGACAATTTCCCGAAATCGTTGACGAACCTCAACGAGCAATCAATTGGAAGTGGTATTCACCAAATTGATGGGAATGTAGAGGCTGGACTTGCGAAAGTCTGCAAGGTAACGGCAACGCTCCTCGAGGCGAAGATCAACGGTCAGGCAGTTGCAGGGGAGTTTGTGAGTGGAGGAAATACCCTTGGCGGAACTACAGGGACAATTCCATACTCGCACGAAGTTGTTTGGACAGGACCGGAAGCAAACGTATTTCTCGGGGCAAGTCCCTTCCAGTTGCAACTCCAGTTCCCGCAGATCTACGGCACGTTAGAGTATTGCGTTCGGTTCAGCTTTACTGACCAAGATTGCTTTACCTGCGATACTGTCATCTGCTTCTCGACAACGCAAGGAATGCTCTTCAATGGTGGAGCACAAAACCTTTCCTCGAACAGTAGCGGTGTTCTGGCTCCAGTAAGTGGTGCTCCTGTGGTCAAGCAAAAAGATCACGATCACCACGACCACCTGAGTCCAAGCATCGAAAAGCAGAAGTAAAGTTGAACTTCTGACGTTGTTTTCGATAAACGGTCGTTCCCAATCGATAGAGTTGGGAACGACCGTTTTTTGATAAGGTGGAATTCAACCCCGAGACACAGCCACAAAAAACTTGAACATATTACTTCTCTCTTCTGGCTACTTTCTCCACCCAATCTTTCATCTGCTCCATCACATCGGGAAGGATAGCGTGCCCAGTCTCTTCGTAGAGGGTTAAGGTGTGGGGGATACCACTCTCACTTAAAGTTGAATCCAACCGCCGCGATTCTTCGGGATCGACCACATTGTCCACTATGCCGTGAGCAAGCGTTATCTCGACGCCATTCTCTTTGAGCGCGGCCAACCGTTCGGCTGTGCGATATTCTTCAGGGAAATATCCTGCGTAGGCAAAAATGCTCCGAACGTGAGCCGGGTAGAGAGCCGCCGTGATGAATGAGAATGCAGCCCCTTGACTGTGCCCCAGAATTGTCACTTTATCGTTGCTCACGCGATATCGGTTCCGGACATCTTCCGCGCAGTTCATAATCCACTCAGCATACATCGGACCAACTTGATTGTAGAGGGGGTCGAGCGAGTCAATCTTCTCCAATGGCCACGCTGTAAAGCCTAAGTTCCCTGACGATTTGTGAGCAGAACTGTGAGTGTAGGGAGCGCGTGGAACCACGTAGATAACTCCGTCGCGACCGAACCTGTCGGCTAATCTTCCGTGCCCTAATTCTGTAGAGCCACTCCCGTGCAAAATGATGCAGAGGGGATAGCTCCGATTGCTCTTTTCGTAATCTTCTGGAAGGAGCACAACGTATGTGCCAACAGTTTTGGTTTCGAGGAAGTTGCGGATATAGTCTTTCGGCGCATTCTGTTCCAACCGACTATTTATTTTTTCGAGGGCAGTCGTAAATCGAGGATCGGATCGAATTGACTCCAGATCACTATCTCGTAGTGGATGCTCGGCATCATCCCACCCGGCTGCAACCGACATCTCCCAAGCATTTAAGGCAGACTCTTTCTCTCCTTGAAGGGCGTAAACGCAAGATAAATTATACCAGCTCCCCTCATCCCCCGGATCGGCCTCCACCCATCGCTCCAAGTAGAACTGAGCGGAGTCAAGTTTTCCCGCGCCAATCATCTGAGTCCCAATATCCTTCCATGAAGGACCAATGGTCTGGGCAGGTAGCAAGAGTGGTGAAAGAATTAGGAGAAGAGTTGTCAGCAGCAACTGTCTGTGTGGAAACATAGTGCAATCCGTAGGTTTGCGGTTTGTGTAAATGCAGAGACCTATAAACTACGGATTGCACGAGAATGTTTCATCCTTCCCCAAAAGGTAGGGAATCTCTGTTGCTGAGTGTCTTCCTCATTTTTCGTGTCGATGGAAACTGCGTGGTTTGATAACGAATGATCGGCATGGACATAGATTCAGTAACCCTCTTAGCGGGGAGTTGCGATCAGCCGAGGTTGAGCCGTTGGGAATAAATCGGTACATTTGCTGTGGACCTGACCCGAAGCCCCCACAAACGGGATTCCTCGTTTTATAGTCACACAATTCTTTGAAGTAGGAATGCTAAGAATTCCGATACACAGTGATGTCGTCCTATGACTCTCGCAGAACTTGTCTCCAGTGATCCGCCGATTCCTTGGAAAGGGGACTCGAAAATCCCATGGCACGAACCGGAGTTCAGCGCACGCATGCTTCGGGAGCACTTGTCACAGGTGCACGATCGGGCAAGCCGGCGATTCGAGGTAATCGATCGGCATGTCGCGTGGCTGCACGAATCGGTTCTGGAAGGCAGCTCGAGCAGAATACTGGATCTCGGATGCGGCCCCGGACTCTACTGTGCACGCTTGGCAGAACTGGGACACGCCTGCACCGGGATCGATTTCTCACCGGCATCAATTGAATATGCGCAGGCCGAGGCTGGACGCCGGGCGCACGACATCGACTACCGGCTTGGTGACATTCGTGAAGTCGATATTGGCACAGATTATCGGGTAGTCCTCCTGACATACGGCGAGTTCAACACATTTCAGCCTGAGCAGGCACGCAAGCTCCTTGAGAAAGCACGTGCTGCACTGGCTCCGAATGGAGTGCTCGTACTGGAAGTGCACAACCGATCGTTCATCGAGGAAATCGGGAAAGCCATTCCGACATGGTTTTCAGCAGAACGGAGTCTGTTCTCGGATCAGCCGCACATCTGTCTGAAAGACGCATTCTGGTACGCTTCGGAAATGGTGGCGGTTGAACGGTATTCGGTGATTGAGGCCAGCAACAACAACCTCGTACACTATACAAGCACCACACAAGCCTACTCGGATCAGGCGTATCAGGACATGCTGCACAGTTTAGGTTTCGGTGATGTACAGCGATACGCGTCGTTGTCGGGTGATGTAGCCGAGCCGGAGAAGGGTTTGTACGTGCTGATTGCCCGGTAGATATCATACCCAAGAACCCAAGAATCCATATTCGTCAACACCTCGTTGCACGAGTTAGGTCACGTCGACTCAGCTAAGAAGTTCATTTCTTCTCCCTTGTCTCCCCCACCCCGTTTCAGTATTGCAGCAGAGATCAGGGAGATCACAATTCCCATTAAAAAAACTGTAGCGTACATCACCAACCCCTGAATCAGTGGACTTGCATAGGCGACCTTCATCTCCTCAATCTCTTGAATTGCTTTCTGCTTCTCGTTAGCTGCCATCTCTCCCGATTCAATCTTCTCTACTTCCCACGCTGAATAGCTCTCAACAAATCCTGGGTCGATCCAAGCGATGTGGATGAAGGTGTAAACTCCGAGGAAGGCTGAGGCAATTGCACTGATGCCAATCCCTATCAGTACTCCCTTCCTAAAGGGCAAGCATCCCCCAAGTTGCTGGTCACGGTATGACTTGATCCCGAAGAAGATTGCTATCAGCGAGAGAATGATCGAACCGTAGCCGATAATCTCCATCGTGTCGTAGTTTACCGGATCCCCTGAGAGAGGAACCGATAGTGCAAAGCAAACTGCCATAATAAGACCGCCGATGATCCCGTACTTCAAAACTGTTTTTTTCATGAATAATTTCTCCTGATAGAGTTCTGGTAGAACTCAATTGTAGATGACAGATCAGTGTTAAGTCAACGTTGTCGTTCGTACCCTCAAGAATAAATGCCCTTTCAAGTCTGTCACTCTGTTCTGATCGGAGCGGAGTGAAGACCGCCTAAGACAACCCGTAGGGGATCTCTCAAGTCTTTTAGAACAGAGCCGGATTGTTGTAGAGTTCCTGCAAGATTCTTCGGCAGACCTCAGAATGACTGAGATACTCCCGGTTTGCTGAATCCTCACCGACTACTAACAGGACTTTTAAAACATGCTCTCAGCGTTGTTCACTGGTATTCTTGCTTGAGTGGAATACTCAGTCAACCTTCACAGCCCTGTAGTGGTGGTGGACAAAGCGGTTCCACCCTTTCTTCGTCTTCGATTCAACTACCCAGTGGAAACCCTCCTCGTCATCCGGCCAATAGACCTGCCTTGCCAAACCACTTGGCATTTCCGCCTCAAAGCCAATTGCTTCTGGGTGAATGTCCGTAACATCGGCACGCACCCCGCTTGCCTGTTTCCCATCTGATGTGAAGGACCAAAAACAGATATCCTTCTCAGCATTAACTCCGAAGAGGGTTAGGTCTTCATAATTCCCCGTCCCAAGGAACCAGTCTGCCTTGAGTTGCACGTACTTCCCGTCGAGAGTTTTTTCAAAACTTCTCCTACACTTTGCATTTGTTCTCTCCTTACTATGCTCGTTCGCAATCCAATCCCCCATCAGAGGTTCAAACAGACCGAGCTTGCCTCTTCCCTTTTTCCAAACCATTATCAATTCCTTTTGAATGATGTTGAGTAGATAGTTGATGAACGTCTACGCAGAGTCAAAGAATTGCGTTGAATCCCGCCTCGCGATAAAACTATGTTCAGCTTGCCGCACAGACTCTCTTTGCTGTTGAACGCAGACGATGTGCAAAGCTACAGGATGGGAGCACCCCCTTTCATCACCTGAACGGGGGATTTTGAGGATCACCCGAACGGGTGATAGGCGGATTATTTGAGAATTTTCAAGGATTTTGCCCGAGCGACTGCCTGAGCACGTCGCTCCACGTCGAGCTTGCGGTAGATGTTGCTGACGTGAGATTTGATGGTGTTCGGGGAGAGGAAGAGTACTTCGGCAATCTCCGGATTGGTACGCCCTTCGGCGATGTGTGTGAGCACCTCCAGCTCACGTTCACTCAACTCAGTCTCGATTGTAGTGCCGGGAAGAGTAAATCTGGAGGAGTTATCAGGTGTAGTTTCGGTTTCCAGTGAAGCGTTGTTTAGATTGGAGTGGACTCCACTTGCCGGTGTCGACCTCGTGCTCCGCCGTGACTTTACCCCGATAATAATGCCAACTACGAGGAATGCAATTGCTGTGATCCCTAAATATATGTCGAGCGTGATGCGGTGGGAGAAATAGGAATACTCGAACAGCTTGAACCCGGCGAGAACTACTCCGAGAAGTAGACCGTAGAGAAGAATGATTTTCAGAAAAGATGTAGACCGCTGGTTCATTTCTCACTGTTGATTGCCTCGAACCGATTCAAGATTTCACGCAAAGCCGCAAAGTTTTTTACTCTTGCACTCTACAACACCCACTCATATAACTCAAGGTACTTCTCAACTTGCCTCTCCCACGACCAGTTTGCCGACATCGCATTCTGGATCAATTGATCCCACTGGTCACGATCTTCCCAAGCCTGAAGAGCCTGCTCGATAGCCCAAGCAAGTCCTTGCGACGTAAAGTGCTCGAAGACAAAACCGTTCCCCTCGCCAGTTGCAGGGTTAAAGTGCTGCACGGTATCGGCCAAGCCTCCGGTCTGTCGGACAATTGGAATAGTACCATACTTCAAACTGTAGATCTGATTCAGTCCACACGGCTCGTAGCGTGAGGGCATCAAGAAGATGTCGGAACCGGCCTCGATTAGGTGGGCAAGCTCATTCGAGTATCCACCGTAGAAACAGACTTTCTCAGGATAGCGATCGTTCAGCGTCTGGAAGAACTGTTCGTACTCCTCGGCTCCACTTCCAAGCACGCAAAGCCGGAAGTCAACGTGCCGGAGAAACGGCTCCATAATGTTGTAGAAGAGGTCGAAGCCTTTTTGATAAACCAATCTGGAGACAATGCCAAACACAGGAACATCTGGGTTGTAGGGTAATTCTAAACGTTCCAGAAGATTCTTCTTGTTCTCTCCCTTCCCCTCAAGGTCCTCCGGGTTGTAGTGGAACGGAATTAGCGGATCATCCTCCGGGTTCCACTCATCGTAGTCAACACCGTTGACGATGCCGAAGAGGGCGTCGCTCCGGTGGCGAAGCATATCCTGCATCCCCTCTCCATATTCTGGCGTCTGAATCTCCCGAGCATAGGTTTCGCTTACGGTAGAAATCGCGTTGGCATACATCACACCATGCTTCATGTAGTTGAAAACACCAGAACGAAGATCTTCTTGGTGAAGGAAAGAATGATTCTCACCAAAACCGAGATGATCCACAATACTACTGCGAAACGCTCCTTGGTAGGCAAGGTTGTGGATTGTTAAAATGGTCTTGGTATCCGCAAACAGCGTATCCCAAGCGTAGAGAGTGCGAAGGTAGAGAGGAATCAGAGCAGATTGCCAATCATTGCAGTGGATCACATCTGGAGCCCACCCCATTCGTTGGCATGACTCCAAAACAGCTCGACTAAGGAGGGCGAACCGGAGATATTCATCTCCATCGTCGGTGTAGATTTTCCCTCGATCATACAAACCGGGGGAGTCGATAAAGTAGACTTCGGTCTCTGAACCGGGAAGCGTTGCGGTCTCAACCGAAAATGGAATCGATTCCCCCCCAAAGCTGATTTCTATATCTTCAAGAAACTCAACTGGGTGGAACTCTATCCCCCCTCTGCTCGTCACATCGTACATCGGCGTGAAAAGTCGAACGTCGCAGTTGTGAAGCGACAGATATTTACCAAGTGCCCCGGCGACGTCAGCCAGACCTCCAGTCTTTGCAAACGGGACAATTTCGGAAGAAACTATTGCAATGTTCACAGGCATTATGTCCGAATAGTGGATATGACAGTAACCGAACTACTGAACTTCGGGAAAAAATAGGAAGAGCTGAGGAAACCTGTTGCTCCCGCAGCCGTTCAAGCCGTAGTTTTGATCAATTCAGACAATAGAAATCTTTTTTTTACAGAACAATTCTAATCAGCAATGCAACAACTACCACGATTTATCGCGGCTCCCCTGTTTTTTCTCCTCTTCGCCACTATCCTACAGGCACAGCCAACCCCAATGGCTATCACCACAGCAAGTGGGATGGATGGAAAATACCAGTATACCACCTACCTCGGCGATCCTCTGAAAGCTCGTTACTACAAACTTGATAACGGCCTCACCGTAATCCTCTCGGTAAACAGGAACGAGCCTCGCGTCCAAACGTTCATTCTAACGAAGGCAGGAAGCAAGAACGATCCGGCAACAAACACTGGTTTAGCTCACTACTTGGAGCACATGCTCTTTAAGGGAACAGACAAGTTCGGCACACTCAATTGGGAGAAGGAGAGGAAAGAGCTTGCAGTGATTGAGGATTTGTACGATCAGTACAACCACACAACCGACGAAGCGAAGCGGAAGGTAATCTATGGGAAGATCGACTCGGTCTCCGGTGTCGCCGCCACCTATGCAATTGCCAACGAGTACGATAAGATGGTTGGAGCAATCGGCGCAAGCGGAACAAACGCATTTACTTCAACCGAAGTGACTGCCTACATGAATGACATCCCCTCTAACCAGTTGGCGAAGTGGCTTCGCATTGAAGGAGAACGATTCCGCGCGCCAGTGATGCGTCTGTTCCACACAGAACTGGAGGCGGTGTATGAGGAGAAGAACATCTCACTCGACGATGATGGCGACAAAGTTTGGGAGACGTTGAACGCCGACCTGTTCCGGAATCATCCTTATGGAACTCAAACAACTATCGGCACTGTAGAGCACCTGAAGAATCCCTCGTTGAAGGAGATCGAGAACTACTTCCGCACCTACTATGTCCCGAACAACATGGGAGTAATTCTCGTTGGCGACTTCGATCCGGCTGAAGCAATTGCGTTGGTCGACAAGTCGTTCAACTACATGACCCCGAAGCCCATTCCGAACTTTACATTTAAGCCAGAAGAGACTCGAAACGCACCCCGTGAGCATAATGTCTACGGTCCTGAACCGGAGCACCTTCGGATGGCGTGGCGATTTCCCGGCGCGGGAACCGACGAGGCTTTGCTTTTGGAAATGACAGACCTGCTTCTCGCATATAAGGGGGCTGGTCTCCTCGACCTCGATCTCAATAAAAAGCAACTGGTGCAGAACGCTTCCTGTTCTCCCGACTTCAGCAAAGATTACAGCACACACGTTTTCTACGGAGCACCGAAAGAGGGACAGTCGCTGGAAGAGGTGAAGGGGTTGATTCTTCAGGAGATAGAGAAGATAAAACGAGGCGAGTTCGACGAAACATCAATGCGTGGTGCAATCAGGAACCTGAAGGTGGATCAGATGACGCAGTACGAGAGTAACGGCGGTGGAGCCTTTGCCCTGCTAACTACATTCGTCACTGGCGTCGATCCGGCTTGGGAGGCTCAGAAGTATGCGAACATGGCAAAGATCACAAAGGAGCAGATCGTCGACTTCGCAAAGAAGTACTATACGAATGACTATGCCGTTGTCTACAAGCGTCTCGGTGAGGCGGAAGAGGTTGCGAAGGTAGAAAAGCCAGCGATTACCCCAGTTGAGGTAAACCGTGTGGATCAGAGTCCGTTCGTCACGTCGATTATCACAACACCGGCTCCCCCAATTCAGCCAGTCTACGTCGACTACGGAAAGGATATTGCCAAGAGCAAGTTGGCAAATGGGGCGGAAGTTCTTTCGGTACAGAACAAGGAAAACGACCTCTTCCAACTCTACTACGTTCTCGACATGGGAAGCGATAACGACAAGAAGCTACCGTTTGCGGTCAACTACCTTCGATATCTTGGAACTGACAAATATTCTTCTGAAGAACTGAGCACGAAGTTCTTCGACCTTGCCTGTAACTTCAACGTCTCCTCTGGTCGCGATCAGGTGTACGTTACACTGAGCGGACCGGACGAGAGCTTCGAGCCAGCACTCGCCCTGTTCGAGGAATTTCTCGCCAACGCAAAGCCAGATCAAGCAGCACTCGATGGAGTGATTGCACGAACTTTGAAGGGACGAACAGATGCGAAGCAGAACAAGTCGGTAATTCACGGACAAGGGCTTGTGAACTACGCACTCTACGGAGAGAAGAATCCGTTCAACGATGTACTTTCGAACGAGCAACTGAAAGAGATGTCGGCAAAAGAACTTGTCGACCGCATTCACAAGCTAACAAGCTATCAACACAAGGTTCTCTACTACGGCCCGAAGGCAACAACCAGCTTGACAAGTCTGTTGGAGAAATATCATAAGACGCCGAAGAGTCTCCTCCCATACCCTGTGGCAACGAAGTATTCATACAAATCGACCGACAAGAATGTTGTCTACTTTGCTGACTACGATATGGTGCAAGCAGAGATCATCTGGATAAGAAATGCCGAACCATATAACGCAGGGACCTTACCGGTACGGTCAGTATTTAACGAATACTTTGGTGGTGGTATGTCGGCGGTAGTTTTCCAAGAGATCCGTGAGTCGAAAGCATTAGCTTACTCTACGTTCTCGATCTACGAATCTCCTTCAAAGCCAGAAAATCCGCACCTGATTTTCTCCTACGTAGGAACACAAGCCGATAAACTGAAAGATGCCGTTGGAGCAATGAACGAACTCCACACAACGCTCCCACGCTCTGAACAAAGTTTCGCAACGGCAATTGGTGGCTTAAAGAACAAGATTGAGACCGAGCGTACATTGCGATCTGACATTCTTTTCAACTACTTGAATGCACAGAAGTTCGGACAAAATTACGACTCGCGGCAAGTGGTCTACGATAATCTGGACAAGATCACCTTTAACGATTTGGAGAAGTTCCACCACGATCGCTATACTGGAAAGCCATACCTCTACTGCGTTATCGGCTCGAAGGATAAGATTGATATGGAAGCTTTGAAAAAACTGGGAGAAGTGAAGGAGCTAAAGCTCGACACACTCTTCGGCTACTAATCCGATCAGCATCCAAATCTACCTATGGCCTATCTCTTCACCGTGGTGTGAGGAGATAGGCTTTTTGTAGATTGACCTTTGTTGAGAAGAGTCAAGGATTCAACCCTCTTCTCTGCAACTTTGCGCGATCACATGTATACTCACGCTATGCAGCTATCAACAATGCTTCAGAAGATGGAGCAGTTCTACACGCCACTGATCTCTGATGTAATGGATTCACTTGGATTGCCGAGTGGGGTGATGGATCACTCCATTCAAGCCATTCTTCCAAACCCGAACCTGAAAGTCTGCGGCGTCGCCTTCCCTTGTCGCGTTGCAGCTACCGATGAGTATGTAGAAATCGACAAACTCCTCGAAATGGTGGACGCAATTCCGAGAGAAGCTTTCGTGCTGGTAGCAGCAGACCAAGATATTGATGCGGCCCTCTGGGGAGGATTGATGAGTGCGCGAGCGAAAGCGCAGGGAGCCGTGGCAGCAGCAGTAAATGGAGGTGTGCGCGATGTTGCACAGATTGCCGAGCGAGCCTTCCCGGTTTTCGGGACGTATCGTTGCATCAAAGATATTCGCAGACGAGGTTTTATGCACTCCTACAATGTACCGATCTCGATTGGTGGCATTCAGGTCAATCCAGGTGATATTATCTTCGGTGATGCAAACGGGGTTGTGGCAATTCCCGGCGATCACTTCGCCACTCTATTTAAAGAGCTAATGAAGGCCTTTGGTGAAGAAGAATCAACGCAACAGGGGTTAATCGAAGGTGAGAGCGCACAAAAACTCTTCCGAGAACATGGAAGGTTTTGAGGAATTCAAAAGTAAAAATTCAAAATTTCTGAACATATACTTTGCTTTCCTATTCACCCCCTTTCTTCTCCCTCTCCCTTTTTTTGAATTTTGAATTGATTTGACTCATGCTAGCTCGTCTTGCTCCCAGTCCAACAGGCTACCTTCACATCGGGAATGCTCGCTCGTTTCTTCTGGCATGGCTTCAAGCTCGTGCGGCAGGTGGTGAGATTATTCTTCGGATTGAGGACTTAGATCAGGCTCGTGCAGTTGGGGGGGCAGATAGGGAAATCGTTCGCGACCTTGAGTGGCTCGGTCTCGATTGGGATAACGAATTAACCCCGAACTACTATCAATCGAATCGTTTCCACCTCTACCAATCAGCTCTGGATAGACTTGCCGCCCAGGATTTACTCTATCCCTGTTACTGTTCCCGCAAAGAGCTTGCTGAGGCAATGAGTGCTCCACACTACCCCGCCGGACGCTATCCCGGAACTTGTCGGGACATGACCGAGAGTGAACGAAAGTCTCGTAGGGCAGAGAAAGAGCCAGCACTTCGGTTTCGCGTTGATCCTGGCACGGTGGTCGAGTTCAACGATTTGATATGCGGCACGATTCGCTCGGATATTTTCGAGGAGACAGGTGACTTTATCGTTGCCCGAGCAGATGGAATACCCAGCTACCAACTTGCCGTTGTGTTGGATGACATTGCAATGGGGGTAACCCACATTCTTCGAGGGAACGACCTTCTCGACTCGACACCACGACAGCTTCTTCTCTATCAGACCTTGAAGGCATCCCCGCCAACGTATGCTCACGTTCCACTCATTCTCGGTCCAGATGGTAAGCGTCTGGCAAAGCGGCACGGCTCGGTTTCGATAGCAGAGATTCGGGAAGCTGGGGGAAGGCCAGAAGAGGTGATCGGCTGGCTTGCATGGAGTTGTGGACTGCGCACAAAGAAGAGAGGGGTAACAGCAAGAGAACTTGTACAAGATTTTGAACTTGCCCAACTTAAACGAAACGAGACAAGGCTTACTTCGCTGAATCTATTTTCTCTATAACGCTCATGCGTATCTTCTTGGGCATATGACGAATCCCAATAAAACAGCTACTCCACTCAGAAAGAATCGGTTGCTCTGGCTTCTGATTTTTTTTCTTCTATCGAGAGTCATTCTCTACCAATTCGTTCCGTTCAGGATGGATCGTATTAACGACTTCATGCAGTTTCTCGATCCGGCACTTTTACAGAGCGATCTTTTTGGCTCCATTTGGCACTTACACTCTCAACCACCTCTGCACAATCTGCTGGTTGGTCTCGTCCTAAACATCTTCCCCACAGCCTTGCAAGGAGATGTGTTGGCAGGTATTTATACTCTGCTTGCTCTCAGCATCATTCTCGGCCTTTACTCACTTTGCCTGCGTCGAGGTATTCGCCCCTCGATTGCCTTCGTAGTCTCTGCAATCTTCTCACTTTCCCCCACATTAATCTGGGCAGAACGTTTGCCAATCTACGTGTTGCCGATCATGGCAACTCTTGTAGGGATGGCCATAGTATTGCAGAAATATGTTGCCACCCGTCGCCCTCTATTCGCTCTTCTCTTCATTGCCGGCATTGTCTACCTTCCTCTCACTCGCAGTTTCTTCCACCTCTTGGTCTGGATGCTACCACTCCTAATTGGGTTTCTCCTACTCGCTCGCAACATTGATCGACGCCGATTTGCACTCTACACAACGATTTCAATCGTCGGTTTTCTCTTGGTTGGCGGACTCTACACAAAGAACAAGATCGAGTATGGGGCATTCACCGGCAGCACATGGCAGGGAATGAACATTCAGGGATTGACTGCACTCGTTCCAGAAGAGAACATTCGTCAATTAGTCGACGAAGGTACGATCACACCGTTGGCTCTCATGCCTCGCTTCTCCCCCCCCGGGGAATACTACCGCTACTATCACTATCCCCCTCAGCACCACCATCCAGCACTCGACGACACACTTCGCTCCACAGGATATATCAATTGGAACAACCGAATATATGCGGATGCTGGAAGAGAATCTGAACAGAACACGCTCAGAATTGCGCAAGCCTATCCACTCAAGATGTTTCTCGGCGTAGTAAACCAGTTCTACCTCTTCTGCGGGGTGAAGAGCTACCAAGTTTTCAACGCTCCGTCTCGGTGGTGGATTCCACGCAGCGACTCTCTCGGCCACCTCGCGGTCGATCTTTCTATCGTTTACCTAATTCCTCTCTTCGTTTTTCTTCTAATCGGTTCTACATTGTTCCGATTTGTTCGTACATTCCGACGAGCAAGACAGAAAAGAGGAAAATGGAACTCAGCAGATCACTCACTCTTTGCAAGTGATCTCTTCATCGGTTTTGCACTCCTCTATATTCTGACTATTGCCTGCCTTGCAGAGTTGGGAGAAGGAGGGAATATGCGTGTTCAGGTCGATCCGTTCCTCGCCTTGACGGTTGGCATTATTATCGAGCGGTTTGCTTCGCGCAAGGCCATCACAGATGACCAACAGATTCTCCCCCAACAGACATAGTGCATCGGGATACTCTCCACCATCGCTGCAGAACACATAGAACTAAAATCAACTTCTTCAATAATCTCTATTATCATTATTGTCCTAATAGATACTTTCTGCCGATGATCTCTCAAACGCTTATCGAACGTCTCACCAACGCTCGCCTCGTAACCGTATTCACTGGAGCCGGAGTCTCTGCCGAGAGTGGCGTGGCAACATTTCGGGCGCAAGGTGGTCTCTGGTCCAAGTTCAAACCGGAAGAACTTGCCAACCTCGACGCATTCCTCGCCAACCCGCAAATGGTGTGGGAGTGGTATCAGGCCAGACGAGAGGTTGTGTTGAATGCAGAACCCAACGAAGGACATCGTGCCATCGCTAGTCTTGAAGAATTCGTACCCCACGTCTCAGTTGTGACGCAGAACATCGACGGACTCCACACCGAAGCTGGTTCGAGCGAGGTAATTGAACTGCACGGCAATATCCGCAAGAACTTCTGCCAGAATTGTGGTAAGCGGCACGATAACTTGGAGATTTTGACAGAACATCATATCCCAAGCTGTTCTTGTGGTGGCAATATCCGCCCCGATGTTGTGTGGTTCGGTGAGCTTCTTCCAGCTACTGCAATTGAGCTTGCTGAGAAGCGGGCGAAAGAGTGCAACATCCTTTTCTCAGTTGGAACATCTTCCGTAGTCTGGCCCGCAGCAGGGTTACCTTTGCTTGCGCTTGATTCTGGAGCCTACGTCGTGGAAATCAACCCGGAACAGACACCTCTAACACGCCACGCACACGAGTCAATCCGGGCAACAAGTGGCGAAGTAATGCCGGAGATTACACGCTTGCTGCGCGAGATGAGAATTCCGTCCGAACTTTCTAAATGACGAAGGATTGCAGCCACTCGATTCGATCTCTTATACTACGTTCACAATAGAAGTTGTCAATCCGCCTATGCGAGGTTGCCACGAAAAATGAAGCGAAGGGGAATGAAGACCGCTGTAGGGAACAAGGTAGATAATCTTGTGAGAAGTGTAGAGAAGCAAGTGATTCCCCGGCTGAACTGGCGAGATACCATTGTTCCAGTAACTCTGCTCTCACTGCTATTGATTGTCAGTTCATGCTCGCACGAAGATACTGCGAGTGATTCACTCGGCAAGGAGAAGGAGACTGAACTTATCGTTGGTGGCGCAGCATCCCTGAAAGATGCCTTCGAGGAATTGGGTGCAGACTTCACAGCAACACACCCCAACATCAACATCCTTTTCAGTTTTGCTGGATCGAACCTGCTTGCCCGCCAAGTTGAGAGTGGAGCACCTGTTGACATAATCGCAGTCGCGTCGGAAGATATTTTGCACCATCTCGACTCGGCTCAACTTCTGCTCCCCGGCTCGCGCAGAGAATTCGCTGGGAACCAACTCTGCATTCTCCTTCCTGAAGGGAGTACTCTTTCAATACCTGATATTTCCCACTTAGGTGGGATACCTCTGCAACGCATTGCGATTGCCTCAGCCGGTGTCCCGGTCCGCTTATATACTGAAGAAGCTATCCGAAAGTCAGGACTGTGGGAAGAACTCCTTCCACGGTTCGTCTATGGGGGGAATGTGCGCCACGTTCTCAGCTACGTTGAGCGAGGAGAAGTAGACTGCGGTTTTGTTTACACGAGCGATGCGCAAACTGCGTCAGGAACTCGCATTGCCTGCATTGTCGACTCCTCACTTCACTCTCCGATTCGATACCCGGCAGCCATTCTGCGAACATCCCTCCATCCTGAAGAAGCCATGCTCTTTCTACACTACCTAACCTCTTCGGAAGCAAAAGAGGTATTGCAACGATATGGCTTCGCCACGCCAATCGAACCGAAAGGTAGTTGAGCTTGAGCGGTAATTCACGGCAGCCCACAACTGTGGAGAATCGCTACGAAAAGAGATCCGCAACCTCTTCTTTACAAACTCTTCCTTGCCTGAATGTTCTCCACTCTGATCTTCGGATACTCCGGCAGGTAATCGGCAAAGGCAAAGTTCAGCATCTTATAGATGAGCCGAGCAGTTAAAATGTCTGGGTGCGAGATACCCTCAATCGGAGCAAGCTCTACAACATCGAATCCGACAATACGGCGTCCAGATTTGATAAGTGCACGGAAGACATCTAAGGTCTCGGAGTAGAGGAAACCATCTGGCTCGGGAGTACCAGTTGATGGCATAATTGCCGGGTCGAAGTAGTCGACATCGAACGTGATGTAGACCTCTTCGGCTAACGTATCCACCACTCGTTCCTGCCACGAAGTGCCGTGCATTCCCCTGCGAATTGCATTTGCGTAGAATGTGTTTACCCCGTGCGACCGAATAAACTCTGCCTCTTCTCTACACTGCGCACGAATTCCCACTTGCGTAATCTTCTTCGGATCCATCTTCTCGGCAACCCTCGCAGCAAACGAGGCATGAGAATACTTTGAGCCTTCATAGGTATCACGTAGATCAGAGTGTGCATCGAAGTGAAGGAGTGACATTTCGGGATAACGTTGTAGGTGAGCTAAAATCGGAGCAGTTGAGATTGTATGCTCTCCCCCGAGAGTCACTACGAACTTTCCAGCGTCGATCAGCGAAGAGACCGCACTCCCAATCAAATCGAGTGCGTCCTGATTGACCGCCTCTTTAAATTTTAATGGTCGGATTGTGGCAATTCCCTTATCAAAACAAAGCTCTCGGTTGAACTCATCGTCGTAAAACTCAACGTAGGCCGAAGCCTGCAGTATCCCTCTCGGGCCACTTGCTGTCCCCCCGCCGTAGCTGACAGTATGCTCGTACGGAGCCGAAAGGATGGCGATTTCTGAGCTGTGAAGCGAAGAGTGTGAGTCCTCGAGAGCGAGAAAATTTTTCTTTGTTCCGTATGTGCGCATTTTTTTTCTGCTTCGGTTAAACGTATTTCCAAACGTCTGTCTTCTGCCCACGAGACGACTGTTGTGATGAACAATGAATGATGGTTTGACGATCCAGAACGAAATCTTGAGCAATGGGTAAGATACAGCGATACGTTGAATGGTAAGAAGGCTCAAGATGAGTTCCCCGACCCTGCATCAGCAGGGTCGGGGCTTTTTTTTGGAGAATCCACGGAATAAAAATTTCTGTATAGCAGTCTAAACCATTACGAGAAGTCTTCATCCTCTTCCCTCTGATTACTGTAGATGTATCATTTCTTCTCCACGAACCAAGCTATCTCCCGACCAACACCGGGCAGAGTTCTATTCACCATAGAAAACATGAGATGACCTATGACACACGTTCGATTACTGTATGCACTACTTGGACTCACCTACTTCGGATCCGCCCTGACTGGATGTGTCTCGATTGAAAACTACTACGAATCACCCTCCGGCACTACTGCAGAATCGGTGCGATATGTCCAGACTTCGAGAGCAAGTTGTCCCTGTTGCTCCAGAGCGGACGCCACCAACACGTCGCGATCATATTACACTGGACAAGAGACAGGCTCCGGCAGGTGCACCCACTCGGTCAGCTCTAATACATCCGAAACAATCTACGTTGTCGTCGATCAGAATGGGAACTACTACTATCCCATCGATCCTGCCGACTGTCCTCCCGATCAACGGGGCAGGAATCCGCAGGTGATCTACCTTCCTGACCGGACATCGACACCCCCCATTATTACACACACACCCTCATATCCAGGAAGAGAACGTGACAGACCGATTGAGGATCACATAGGTGGAAGTAATGAGGGTACAGTCACAACAAACAGAAACAACGGCAGAGAAGAGGGGGAACGACCTCTTGAATACTGGGAGAATGATGGTCTCAACGGAACAGTGACGGCAAATGAGACAACGGAGAAAGGAGAGGCAAAAATTCTCGAAGATCGGATTAGTGGTAGGAACGATGCGATTGTCACAACAAACGAAAAGAAACCAGAGGAAAGAAAACCTGTAAAAGATCGGGTTGACGGAAGCGCCGAAGGCATTGTTACGGCCTTTGAGGAAGAGGAGTTAACGAAGGTGGAAAAAAATGGCGAAGACCAAGGGAGCAACTATAGAAGAGAGGCAAAAGTTGGGGATGGCACAACTGGAGAACAAGGTGTTGTATCTCAAGAAAGGAAGAGCGCAGTCAAACAAGAGGAAATATCAGCAACAAACGGGAGAGAGCGGAGAGTGTTTGGTGAAGCCGCTCCTGTAAGTACCACAGGAAACAGAACGGATGCGAAGGTAGAAGAAAAGAAGGTAACCGAGCCGAAGACATCTTCTCCCTCGAATCTGGGAAATGGAAATCGCTACAGAGCAGAGACAAAATCTTCGGTTGTTGTTGAGCAGAAGAAGTCAACATCGACTTCGTCGACTTCTCTAAACAATCAGAAAGAGCAACCGAAGCAGAGTCAACAGGTAGCAACACAGCAAGCGCCGACAACCGTTGTACAGGAGAGAAAGCCAGCCCAAAGCTCCTCTTCAAGTTCCCCTTTCAGCACGAAGAAAGAACAACCGAAGCAGAGTCAACAGGTAGCAACACAGCAAGCCCAGACAACCGTTGTACAGGAGAAGAAGCCAGCACAAAGCTCCTCTTCAAGTTCCCCTTTCAGGGCAAAGAAAGAACAACCGAAGCAGAGTCAACAGGTGGCGACACAGCAAGCGCAGACAACCGTTGTGCAGGAGAGAAAGCCAGCACAAAGCTCCTCTTCAAGTTCTCCTGTCAGCACGAAGAAAGAGCAACCGAAGCAGAGACAACAGGTGACGACACAGCAAGTGCAGACAACCGTTGTACAGGAGAAGAAGCCAGCACAAAGCTCCTCTTCAAGTTCCCCTTTTAGCGCAAAGAAAGAAGAAAAGGTTGTAAGCCCAACGGCATCAACCACAACCTCCTCGCCACAAACTTCGACACCAGCAGAGTCGCCGAAGCAGTCAGTTGGTGGAACATTTTCGCCTCAGTAATGTCATCGCAGTAAACTGCAGGCACGTAGCAACAAACCGAATGTGAAGAGAGCCGGTAAGGATTGAATTCTTACCGGCTCTCTTCTTTCTACTTTTAGTGGATTCTAAATGTTCTGCTCTGTGGTGGACATCACTGAATAGCTACGAATCAAAGCGCACAGTGACAATCCGCTTGTTCTCCTGCGTAAACCAGTCAGTACCCCGAATTTCGATGTCGAGGATTTGAATCTTCGCTTCTGGAAACTTGTGGAGAGCGTGGTCAATCTCATCGGTTAAGGCTCCCCCCTTCAAGGCGACAATGCTCCCTTGCGGTTTCAGCAGAGGTTTTGCCCAGCCTATCAGGTCGACAAGGGGAGCCACTGCACGGGCAACAACCGCTTCGTATGCTTCAACATGTTGTGGGTCGTTCACTAACTCTTCGGCTCTCTCTCTAATTGCTCGAAGTCCATGCTCAGAAATGTGCGAGGCGAGCATCGCCGTTGTTCGCGCTTTCTTTGCTATCGAGTCGAGCATTGTCACATCGAGTTTCGGCAAGGTAATCTTGATTGGAATACCCGGTAGCCCTCCCCCCGTCCCAATATCGAGAATGCGTCCTGACTCAGGAAGGAGCTTCATCAAAACAGGAGTTATCGAGTGAAGAAGATGTCTCCCCCAGATATGTGGCGTATCTCGACGTGAGATCAGGTTGATCTGGTCGTTCCAGTAGAGTAGATCTTCAGCGTAGCGAGCAAACTGATCCATTTGCTCGTGTGAGAGTGGAACTCCGTTCACCGAGCAGATTGACCAAAACTCGACTGGATCCATTCCCTCAGGCTCTCTCTCTCTTCTATCGTTCCCACTCCTATCATCGGAGTGCCGCCGATGTTGGTCTCCCCTTCCGCTTGAAGTCTTCCTCTGAAACTTTTCTCTTCCTTCTGCACGAGAATTCCCACCTCTGTCTCTACCCGAACGTCTACCTCCCCCACCTCCTGACCTTCCTCTTCCCCCCTCATCTCTATCTCTCCCCCCTCCACTCCGCTCACTTCTTTCCCCCGAACGTTTTCCCCCCGGACGACCGCCACCACCTTCTTTTCTGCCTCCAGATCCTCGTCTCTCCCTGTTCTCCATTAATTACTTACCTCCATCGGAGACTCAACATCTTGCACAAGTCCGAGCCGCCGAAGCTCATCGCGCAACACGTCTTCGTTCTCTTCCGATAATGGAACAAGTGGCTCACGATATTCTACCTGAGTAAAAATGTCCATCATACCGAGCGCAGCTTTTACTGGAACTGGATTCGACTCGATAAAATTCAAGCGCATTAAATTGAAGAGCCGCATGTGAAGCTCTCGCGCTTTTGCAATATGCCCAGAGAGACCGGCTCGCACCATCTCACCAAATTCATGTGGCACTTCATTGCTTACCACTGCAATCACCCCACGCGCCCCCATTGCAATCAGCGGAAGGGTCAGGGAATCTTCACCACTGTAGAGAAGGAAGTGGTCGGGAGCGTGGAGCATAATTTCACAGCATTGTTCGAGATCAGCCGACGCCTCCTTAATTGCTACAATGTTCGGGAACTCTCGCGCCAGCTTCAGCGTTGTCGCGGCAGTGATGTTACTTCCAGTTCGCCCCGGAACATTGTAGAGAATCAACGGGAGATTTGGAACTGCTTCTGCCACCGCAGCGTAGTGAGCATATATTCCACGCTGTGATGGCTTGTTGTAGTAAGGGGAGACGAGCAACACTCCGTCAACACCGAGTCCAGCAGCCTCCACCGTCAGGTGAATGGTCTCCGAGGTAACATTCGACCCTGTGCCGGCAATCACCTGAGGTCGGTTTGTACTAACGCGGGAGGCAAGCTCCACCGTTCGCGAAATCAATTCTACCTTCTCATCAAAGGTCATCGTAGCACTTTCGCCAGTTGACCCACATACGACAAGTGCTTCAATCCCTCCGTCAATCTGATATTGCACCAACCGTTCGAACGAGTCGAAATCGATGCGCCCATCTTCCTTAAATGGCGTAGCTAACGCTGTTCCGGTCCCTTCAAATAATCTTTTCATTCTTTGCCTATGCTATTCGGTTGTGTGTCTAAATCTTTTTCTTGTGGGTGGATAATCTGTTCGAATATCTCATCGAAACAGTAGAATCCTGGAGGAGCGGTATGAATCCACTCCGCGGCGAGGAGAGCACCGAGAGCAAAACCGGAACGGTTTCGGGCACGGTGAACCAGTTCTATCGTGTCAGCACCTGAATCGAACGTGACGGTATGCGTTCCCGGAATTGTACCGAGTCGGCGACTTGTAATGTGGAGAGCCTCCGGAGAAATACGTCCGTGTGATGTTTCTGTTAAGACCTCTTTCTTTCTACTTAACGCCGCCAACAAAATTTCCCCCAACGTTCGAGCAGTACCACTCGGTGAATCGGCCTTGCGGAGGTGATGTTCTTCGTGGAGGGCAACATCGTAATCGTGAAGGTGCTCCATCAACTCCGCAGCTTGGCGTACAATCCGAAAGAAGGCCTGCACCCCAATCGAGAAGTTCGAAGCCCAAATTAACTTCCCCCCACTCTCCTTCACTGCTTCTGTTACTTTATCAAGCTCACTCAGCCAGCCTGTTGTTCCAACCACCAGGGGGAGACCCCACCCCATAATTGTCATAATATTTCCCCCCACAACGTGGGGGAGTGTGAAATCGATTGCGACATCGACCGGAACCTCGGGAAGTAGTTCTGGAAGAGGGTGTTCGGCATCAAACCGGAGAACAACCTCTGCGCCGGCAGCCGAGGCAAGTCTTTGAATTTCTTGCCCCATCGCCCCAGAAGCCCCAACTAAAGCAACTCGAAGTGTAGTTTTATTCTGTGTGATACTCATATATGGGGACAAGATACGGAATCAGAAAGAAGAGATTTCACGAGACAGAACGTGTCTCTACGCTCCGCTCTTCGTAACTTTGCAGCTATGTTAGGACTGACACCACTATCAGAAATTCAGCGGATACTAATATCTCGCACGGATGAACTTGGGGATGTAATCCTCACACTACCACTTTCGGTGGCGATACGGAAGGAACTACCTGACGTTCACCTCTCCTTTCTCGTTCGCCCCTACATCTCGCATCTGGTTCACCGGATTCGGGAAGTAGATCAGGCGTTCACGCTTCCGCCGTCAGAAAAGGGAACGGAAATCTTTCGTGAGTACAAGCCAGATGCGATCATCTTCGCTAAACCGGAGTTTCGGCTGGCACTGGAAGCTATGCGGGCAAAGGTCGACGTGCGCATTGGGTCAGGATACCGGTGGTATTCCGGGCTTTTCACGCGCTGGGTTTACGACCGCAGGAAAGATCGGGGGAGCCACGAGGCCGAGTTCGAGATGAATATGCTCGGTCCACTGATTCCAGGTCCCCACGAGCTTGTGATGCCAGAACTTCCACCGATGGAAGAGGCTGCCGGCGAGGCAGAAGCACACTTACGGGGAGCACGAATTGAAGGCCCCTACGTTATCATCCACCCAGTTGGAAAGCCTTCAGTTCTTCCCTATCCAATTGAGCAATTTGCGCAGATCGGACGCTCCCTGCTGGAGGCGCGCCCCGATATTTCCGTTGTGATTACCTCTGGCCACGGAGAACGACCAATTGCTGAGCAGTTAAAGGAGGGTATCGGAGTTGAGGGGCGAACTGCAATTATCGACACACTTTCGCCGAATGGAGTGAGCGAACTCCTCCGAGGAACATCTTGCTTCGTGAGTAGCGCATCGGATGGAGCACACTTAGCGGCACTCGTTCGCGCCCCTGTTGTAGCTCTCTTCCCCGGCACTCCACCTAACTGGCCCCAACGCCGCGCACCAATTGGACCACACGTGACAACGCTGACTCCAGAAGAGGGAGAACCTCTCCCCAAAAATTCAGGTGGGAGTGGAACGAATCCACTTAACGTGATCGCCCGCATCAAACCAGAACGGGTTGTGGAGGCATGTCTGCAACAGTTGAACGTAACGGCGAGATAACCTTTGGCAACGATAGCCGTTGCCGAGGATTATGAGCGCAAGCAGGAATTACCTAACACCAAAACATTGAGTCCTGTAGACTGAATGTTTTGGTGTTAGACTTCGTATCATCATCTTAACCTCTCTGCCGGGTGAAATTTCGCCTTCATCAAACTCAATTAGACTCGGTGTGTCAGACCCGCATTCCTGTAAATCCTGAAAAATTTCAACATAATCGGATAATGACTATGTTTTCATTCGTAAAGCCGGGCATAACTGGCAAACTTCGCAAAGCAACAACCCTCGCGGCAATACTCCTCGTCGGCATGGTTGGCCTCACAGCCTCGACAAATGAGAGAACTGGAGCAAATGAAGCCGCACTCCGAACAATTTCCAACGATGCCTTCTCATACGGCGAGAAACTTACCTTCGCCGTTAAATACAAGTTCATTACTGCTGGATATGCCGTAATGAGTGTCGCCCCAAAGCCAACAACAGTAAGCAATCGCCCCTGCTTCGACATCAAGTTTACCATGCGAACCACGAACAGCTTCGATAAGATATTTAAGGTGCGCGACACCTACCGCACGTGGATCGACGTTGATGGCCTCTTCCCCTGGAAGTTCCAGCAGCAGGTGCGTGAAGGAGATTACAAGAAGGACTTTTCGGCAAACATCGACCAGAAGGAACATTTAGCGCGGACGACAAAAGGTTCGTTTAAAGTTTCGGAGTATGTTCAGGATGTGCTGAGTGCCTTCTACTATACCCGCGCATACGACATCGGAAGCATGAAAGCTGGCCAAAGCTTTTCACTCAAGAATTTTTACGACAACAAGACTCACGACTTGAAAGTGAGGGTGTTGGGGAAAGAGACAATATCAGTTAAGGCTGGGAAGTTCCGCTGCATCAAGGTTGAACCGATGGTGAAAGAGGGGGGATTGTTCAAGAGTGAGGGGAAGATCACGATCTGGCTAACCGACGATGCACGAAAGATACCGGTAAAGGTTAGCACGAAAGTAGCTATCGGCTCGATTGACAGCGAACTGGTAAAGTATGAGGGGACGAAAGGAACAGTCGATGCAAAGGTGAACTAATAGAGCCTGAATCTCGACGGTAAGAAGCATAGGATAATGAGAAACTGACGGGGAGACCACTGTGTCTCCCCGTTGTCGTATGCAAGAAGTTTGAATCATTTGCGGGGTAACCACCACTTGAGATGAACACCCCGATTCATCGGGGTGCAATAGGGCATCGGCAAGGAGAGAACGGCTTCAAACCGTTTCTCACCCAGTTTTCAGATCAATCTTCTCGATTAAAAGTCGGGAGTTACTATAAGTTGAGAGCAGAACGTCTATTACTCAACAAACTCGGCAAAGACCACCCATACGACCAAAAGAGATAGGGAAAGGCCTTGCATGATTAGTTCCTGTCCCTTAGCATTGCAGCAGAAGTAGTTGTCGACAAGAAGAACCTGACCACAATGCGAAGTTCCCGTTCATTCCTACAATACATTCTCATGCCGACGCTGGCAGCAACTCTGTTTGCTTGCGGAACAACCGATCCTGCGGCAACACGAAACAGAATGGGAGCAGTTATTGATGGAGTCACCTGGAAAGCAACCGAGACAGAGGCTGCAAGAGAGGGTTCAACACTTCAGGTTGAGGGAAGCTCAGCAATCGGCACAACTCTGCGCCTGACTCTCAAGAACGATACAGTCGGAACCTATCCACTCGGTGAAGGATTACACGAAGGAATTTTGGTGGATGAATTCACATCCTGGACGGCTCATGGAGTGCAGAGTGGGAGTGTCACCATTACCGAAATTGATGGAGAACATGTTACCGGTTACTTCGGATTCCGAGGAAAAGATACGGTAGGACTCCAAGCAGAGCGAGAGGTTGCCAGTGGAACGTTTGATATAGACTTCTCACCATAGCAGCCCCCACAACACGACCTTTTACGCTCGGCATTTTTTGAATCTCGGCTCTTCTCATCACACTCAATTACGCCGCTCGATTGTTACATCTCTCTCCTCGATACACTTCCACCCTGTTCTTTCTCTGCTGACTTCTCTATTTTCGTTGGCAAGAAGTCACTCTCTGAACGGTAACCATGAACAATCATACAAACGACAACATAGTTTTCACGATGCGCTCTCTTCTTCTACTGCTTCTTCTTTGCTTTGGCATTAACCAGAAAAGCTCGGCTCAGATATACCCAGTTCGAACAGATATTCAAATAAACGGACTGAAAGGGAATGTCCTCTCCACGACAACGACAAGTCGAGCTTATTCGCCTGCAACCGAGCGTTGGGAGCCACTTCAGATAACGGTGGTAAATGTCTTCAATAAATCAGGGAATTTGTTGCTGAGGAAGACATATCTGCAACAGGCTACCTCTACAACTTCGCTCTTCACCTACGACAAGGAAGCAGATTCTCTGAAACCAGTCTTTGAAGTTTCAGCCGCTGGATCAATTCGAGATAGAGATTCTGGGCGGGTAATTTTGGACGAGACATTCACATATATGCCAGATGGGAAGCTGAAGGCGAGAGTGGAACGGAATTTTCAGAGCGGCAAAACAACTCGCTATCTCTACTTCTACGTTAATTCTCGCTTGGAGTACTTAGTAGAACAAGATTCAGCAACCGACGCTTTTACCTCAATTGAAAAATTCTTCTACATGAAGGGGAGCAAGCCACAGGGTTCCACAATCCGCCACTATAACCCGGCAACCGATTTGATCCGCTCGCTAAAGGATACCGCCGGAATCCCAGAAAACCGTATTCAATACGACTACACCTCCTATGTCTACGGCGATACAACAACTCCTGTCATCTTCTGGAAGTGGAACTATGGGAACGATACGATTGTGGATCGGCAGGAGATCAAGCGCTTTCTCGAAAATGGGAATCACGCAGCATCTATCACTCAGGAGTTCAAGGATGGGAAGAACATCAGTTCACGCTCGCAGATTTTCAATGAGTATGGCGATCCAATTTCTGTAGCCGACTCGTTTGGGAACGACACCACATATCAGCGTGGCTTCGACTATATCTACGACGAGAGAGATGAGCAGGGGAATTGGAAGACGAAACGACAGTATGTTGCTGCCGACCCACAGGATACAGAATCAGAACACCGACTATTGCTTTACAGAACTGACAGAACGATTAAGTATTTCGATGAGGAGTAGGCATTAGGCTATTTGGACGCAAAGAGATCGAACGACCGTTTCCTCCCCCTTCTCAAGGGGAGGAAACACCCAACTTCCACTCTATAAACTCTTAACTCTAAGAACTCTACAAACTCTCAACCACCATCGTAGCAGCCCCTATCAGGGCACTGTCGTGACCGAGCGAGGCAACCCGGATGTCGACCTGGTCAACGGGGATGTAGTGTACGTGCTCACGTAATTTCCGCCGAAGTGGGATAAGGAGATCATCTCCAGCAAGCGAGACTCCGCCACCGAGAACAATTCTCTCTGGAGAGATAACGTGGATCAGTGTGCCAAGGCCAATTGCTATATACCGAATCATCTCCAGCCACACTTCAGTGGCAACCTCCTCTCCCTCCTTATAACCGGTCAAGATTGTTTCCGCTCTGATTTGTTCTACATTTCCCCCAACAAGTTCTCGCAACCTCTTCCCCTTTTCGGGATATGTCGTAAGTATCTCACGCGCACGTCGCGCAATATTCGTTCCACTGGCCATTCTCTCCAGACAACCTCGGTTGCCGCAGTCGCACAGAGGACCATCAGTCTGAACGGTAATGTGCCCAACTTCTCCCCCACCCGAAGCAAGCCCGTGCAGGAGCTTCCCATCAACAATCACTCCGCCACCAATACCAGTACTCAACGTGAGGTAGAGAAACGGATCCTGTTTCTCCCTATTCCTCCACCAATACTCCGCCAAAGCACCAAGATTTGCGTCGTTGTCGAGTTGGGCTGGAACGCCGAAGGTGTCGGCGAGGATGGAGACGAGAGGTAAATTCTTCCATCCCGGCAGGTGAGGGAAATTGATGACAAGACCACGCTCGTGATCGAGTGGGCCACCAATCGAAATGCCAACAACTTCAAGCTCTGCTCCCTGAAGCAACCGTTGGCCAACCTCAAAAATCACAGGAACTACTTCGTCAGGAGTGCGAGGTTCTGGAACAGGGAATTTCTCTACAACGTCGAGTTTTCCTGTCCGCCGGAACTCTTCACGTCCGGCAACTCCGAGCGCAATCTTTGTTCCGCCAATATCAACTGCCAATATTTTTCCGGAACTCATCAGTTCACCATCCGTAGGTTTGCCCCTCGAAGACAAACATCCTCTTTCAGAAGAGAACCTCGGTTTATCTCCGATTCATTATTATGTTGGATAGATATGTCGATTCAGGCCACAAACATAACGTTTCGGCACGGACCCCGTTTTGGGCTGCAAGACATTTCGGTTGTGATAGAACCGGGAATGGTTACCGGTCTTATAGGCCCAAACGGTTCGGGTAAAACAACGTTAATCCGCATTCTCTGCGGCTTCCTGAAGCCAGAATCAGGGAGCGTCAAACTGTTGGGGCGTTCACTCGAATCGTGGTCGCAACATGACCGGGCAAGGCATATTGCCTATGTTTCTCAGACTTGGCGTCCAGTCTTCCCCTTTACAGTTGAGCAGATTATACTGATGGGGCGCACTCCTTGGAAATCAGGATATGGAGCATTTGAGACAGATGACGACCTTGCAGTGGCAGAGGAGGCAATCGCCCTCCTCCGCTTGAACGATTTACGGCACGAACCGATCACTCAGCTTTCTGGCGGCGAACTTCAACGTGTGATGGTTGCAACAGCAGTGGCACAACAGACCGACGTGATTATACTGGACGAACCGACAACTCACCTCGATATTTCTTGGCAGCAGAGTATTCTCGAATCACTTCGGGAGGTGGTTGCCGAACGCTCGCTTACGCTCTTGGCTTCGATTCACGACTTGAACTTAGCTTCGATGTATAGTGATCGAATTATTATGCTCTCAAAGGGGAGACTGGTTGCTCAAGGAGAACCCGATGTGGTCTTAACACCAGGGCAGTTGGAAGAGGTCTTCAACACTTCTCTCGATGTGGAGCCAAATCGCTACGGGAACTCCCCTGCCATCAGTTACCGCTCCCCATATCATCCGAGGACGATCGATGCAGGATAGCTCGCCGGAATTACGACCGGAAGGAATTCCAACTAAGGATTCTGTTATCACACCGGTTGAATCACAAAGCCAGCAGGGAAACTCCGGCAAGGAAAACCGTAAGGCTTCACCTTGGTTTGCTCTCTTCTATCTCGTGGCCATCACACTCGAAATCGGAGCAATGCTCCTGATGACTTGGATGCGCTACTCAAATCAAGGACTCGCCCCCGACTACCTCGCCTTTGGGAAAACGGCAAACCTGTACGGCCTCCTCCTAGCCCTCCCCTTTGTCGCGATATTCACAATAGGTGCTTTTACGCGCCGACTTCACTCGCCGAGTTTATCCGTTTCCTCCTTCGCGTTGGCTTTAACTGGAATCGGTCTGCTCTTTCTGCTGATGTCGGTTTCGGCGAAAAATCAGCCAGAAATAGGGGTTCTCTACCTTGGATTTAAAACGTTGGAACTTGGTCTGCTGATCTCCTTCCTGCAACCACCACGACGGAGCTTTTGGCGGAAGGTGCTGATCGTTGCTATTTTCACCCCATCAATTGCGTTGCTAACCTACGGCTACGTTATTCTTTCAGTTCTGATCGATCCGGTAACTCCCCCCCCAACAGAGATAAAACCCCGGGCAGAGTACGACGCTGGGGTAATTTTAGGTGCGGCAGTCTGGAGCGGCAATAAGCCAAGTCCTGTCTTTCGTGAGCGGATTCACAAGGGATATGAATTGCTGAAAGATGGTGTAGTAGAGTTTCTTGTTCTTACCGGTGGGAATGCTCCGAACGAGCTAACGGAGGCTGAAGTAGCCAAGCGAGAGCTTCTAAGGATGGGAGCTGAACCGACTGCCATCGTCTTAGAAGAACGAACAAGCTCAACAGTGGAACAGATACTCTTTATTCGGGATGAACTGACAAAGCAGGGGTGGGAATCATTTGTGGTGATCTCCGATCAATTCCACCTAAAGCGTGCGCTGGAGATATGTGCATTCAACGATCTTGAGGCAAACGGTATTCCATCCGAATCTCCTCTTGGACCGAAGAACTTAGCATTTTACCACGTTCGCGAAAGTGCTGCTCTCATCTTGTACTGGATGTTTGGCTTGTAGTAGATGGAGCGAAAAGACCACATTATTATGCAGACTCTACAAAAATTTGATAGAACAAAACACGCAGGCAAAGGCCGATAGCTTACGCCTGACACCCCACTACGAACAGCTAATTTCTCAAAGCTCAATTACCAATTCAGAATGATTTTTGATTCCATTCAACAACGCGATCACGAGCAGGTAATCTTCTGCTCTGATAAAGATTCCGGTCTGAAGGCAATTATCGCCATTCACGACACCACACTCGGCCCAGCACTTGGCGGACTGAGGATGTGGCCTTACAATAACGATGAAGAGGCATTGGAAGATGTGCTCCGACTCTCACACGGGATGACCTACAAAGCATCAATTTCTGGTTTGAATTTAGGTGGTGGTAAAGCTGTGATTATTGGCGATCCTCGATCTGAAAAATCGGAAGCTCTCTTCCGCTCGTTCGGGCGTTTTGTTGAGGGGATTGGAGGACGCTACATTACGGCTGAAGATGTTGGGACATCTGTATCCGATATGGAGTGGATTCGCTTGGAGACAAAATTTGTCGCCGGAATTCGCTCGCGTGGTGGAAGCGGTGACCCTTCCCCGTTTACTGCCTACGGCGTCTACCACGGAATGAAAGCAGCTTGCAAGAAGGTGTTCGGGAGCGACTCGCTGGAAGGGAAGAAGATCGCCGTGCAGGGTGCAGGAAATGTTGCCCGCTACCTTGTTGGACACCTTTCAAAGGAGGGGGCGGAGACAATCATCACCGACATCTACGATGAGAAAGTTGCGCAGGTCGTTGCGGAGAACAAGAATGTCAGCGTTGTGGAACCAGATGAAATCTACGATGTCGACTGCGATGTTTTTTCCCCGGCAGCACTTGGTGGGTCGGTAAACGACAACACAATCGACCGGATCAAGGCGAAAATTGTGGCCGGCGCAGCAAACAATCAGTTGAAGGATGAACTACGCCACGCCCAGGGATTGAAGGAGCGAGGCATTCTCTACGTTCCAGACTACGTTATCAACGCCGGTGGACTTATCAACGTTTACGTTGAACTCGAAGGATATTCCGAAGCGCGCGCGCTCCACATGACGGAGAATATCTACAACATCGTCGAAAGTATCATCAACCGTGCTGAAGCGGAGAACACGTTGACGGTAGTAGCCTCAAACCGCCTGGCCGAACAACGAGTGAACGCACTCGGCAAAATTCACTCGCGGTATGTGGGGGAGACGGAGCGGAAGGAGTTCTAAATTCTCTCCACAACTGCTGTCAGTCTGAACAGACTTACAATAGAACAAATAGCAAAAGGGGAAGCCGAAACATCGTTTCGCTTCCCCTTTGCTTTACGCTGATATATCATCTAACAGCACGATGAACTGCTATCGCACAATCCCAAATATCCTGTCCGACTCAGCTTGCATCATCTCGCGGAATTTCTGTCCTAACTCTGGATCCCACTTCGGTTGATCGGGAGCACCAACCCGTGGCGTCCAATACCCCTCTACCTCTAACCACGACTGGTGTGTGAAGCCATGCTCAGCCAAGACAATGTTGTAGTCGATCTTGTTCCCATCATCATCTTTCCTAAATGCCATTTCGGCGTGAACCTTTGTGTAGGTTTCCAATGAAGCTGGCTCACCACCTCCACGCATTTTTTCTTGTGCAGCTTGATAGAGTGGCATAAAGGCCATCGCCGTCTTCCCCATATCGCTCGGATCACTCATCCGAGCAGTATATCCCTCCTTCGCCTCCTTCCACGCATCAGCTGAAACACCGTGGTCAGCAGCAATAGCATTCTCTTTTGCCACATCTCCACCAGTATCTCCCATTAACGCGCAGAGTTCTGCGTACTGTTCCAACGATACTCCCGCAATCGGCTCACTCATGGTAGGTCCTCCGTGTAAGATTGTTGAACGTAGTCAAGGCTGTGGCTGAGATGAAGTTATAAAACATCCGGCTATGTTGAATCGATAACGGAAGGAATCATTGAAATGATAGCGAGAGAACTCATCCGAATAGGAATTTCTCCCTACGCTTTTTCTCGAACTTTTATTAACCGATACTGCACCGCCAATTGATAGGTAAACTACACGGCTGGCTCAACAGCGCTCGGATTCACTATAATGTCATAGCTGGTAAAGGGAATGCGATTGTGGTAGATGGTCTTCGGCTTGTCGGCTGGGTTAACCTTCACGTTGCCGTAGAGTGATTCCCTACCTGCGCGACGAGATCGATGCAGGAGGATGTGGAGAGAAGCAGGCAGAAGATCGGGTAGGCAACGTGTTTCTTTTTTCTCATAAGTGATGAATGACGGTTGTGGATCTTCCGACAAACTCCCCTATTGTTTGGGAGGTGCCGACGTCCAGTGTAAACAGCAGAGCAACGTAACTCTTCAGTGATGCAACATAAGAGTGGCAGTGCAGTATGCCTTCCACCTCACACGTTCTGATCAAACGATCTGAACTGCATAGAACAGAAAATCTGCTCAGTAAGCACAATGAGGACTCTCCACAACCTGCTAACGCTGGTTCACGTTGTTGCCGGAAGCACCGCGTTGGTAACGGCTTTGGCGGCAACGCTCGCCAAAACCGTCAACCTAAAACATCGGTGGCACCTCATCAGTGGCCGCATATTCTTCTGGTCGATGCTTACCATCGCCCTAACAGCATTCCCGATGGCTATCATCCACCCAAATACGTTCCTCTTCCTCATCGGGATTTTCAGTCTCTACCTCACGCTGGCCGGTTGGCGCTTTGCAACGAACAGGAGAGGAGTCCCACGATGGTTCGATTGGACAACTGCTGGCCTGATGCTCCTGACATCGTTGATTATGGTTAGCCTGGCTCTCTACAAAATGATAGTTGGCACTGGAGGAGGAGTTATCCTCCTATCGTTCGGAGTGATTGGTGGCCTACTCAGCAGCTTTGACCTGAAACAGTTAAAGGGAGGGGGTGTAAAGGGAAGAGAGCGCATTGCTCGCCACTTGATAATGATGCTCTCGGCAACCATCGCCGCTCTGACCGCCTTCACAGTAAACAACATCACGATGCAACCAGCACTTATCCCCTGGCTTGGGCCAACGGTGCTGATTGTTCCAGTTATTGTCATCTGGAGTGGTCGAGTTCAGAAAGGGAGATAAGATAGGTTGTGTAGAGTTCACTATTATTGAGAGTTGAAACGTGTTCAACTGCGCTCTATTTATTCAGAACGGGAAATACTTCTATGGCACTCAACGCACAACAGGAAAAACTCTGCTCGGAAAACAAAACAGATTTCTCCGACCTGAAGGCACTCTTTTTGAACTGTACGCTGAAAAAGTCTCCTGACCTCTCCCACACTGAGGGATTGCTCAACGTATCGAAGGCGATCATGGAGAAGAACGGAGTAACGGTTGAAATGCTCCGCCCTGTAGATTATGCTGTTGCCTACGGGGTCTATCCCGATATGACCGAACATGGGTGGGATGTAGACGAGTGGCCGGGGATTCAGGAGAAGGTAATGGCCGCAGATATTTTAGTGCTCGGCTCACCGATATGGCTCGGCGAAAAATCGTCGGTCTGCTCGAAAGTGATTGAACGCCTCTACGGTTTTTCTGGAAACCTGAACAGCGAAGGACAGTACGCATACTACGGTCGCGTCGGTGGGTGCATTATCACAGGAAACGAAGATGGGATCAAGCACTGCTCGATGAATATCCTCTACAGTCTTCAACATCTCGGCTACACAATCCCACCTCAGGCTGACGCCGGGTGGATTGGCGAAGCAGGTCCCGGTCCCTCTTACCGCGACGAAGGTTCCGGCGGCCCCCAAAACGACTTCACGCAACGGAACACCACCTTCATGACTTGGAACCTCCTCCACTTGGCCCGCATGTTGAAAGATGCTGGAGGAATCCCCGCACACGGCAACCAACGTTCAGCATGGGATGCCGGATGTCGGTTCGACCATCCAAATCCAGAATACCGGTAAGAGTTCGTAGAGTTGAGAGTCCGCCGCGGCGGATAGAGTTCATAGAGTGAACCGTAGGTGGCAAAAGTTTTGCCACCTACGGTTCATTGCTAACCACGAAGTAATCTCCACAAAAAAAATTAGATTGCGGAAGGCCAACATCCGCAATCCAAACTCCACAATCATCAATCGATTGTTTTGTTTCGTACGTACACCATCTGGAATGTCTGGTAGGCTACAGTATCGTTGGTTGAACTGTTGGGATCGAGTTCAAACTGGGTGAAGATATCAGCCGATGGGTTGTAAGCACCTCTAATCGTAAACTCAACAGAAGATCCAGATCCATCATTCGCACGAGCAATTAATGCAATGTTCTCAGCATTAAAGGAGTTGTAGTCCCCCTTTGCATAGACCTTGATTGATGGTAGAAGTGTGGAGAAGACAAACTGATCTCCATCGAACGTGTAAGCAAATTTTGTATTTGTTGCATCTTCATCTGCTTGCCACTCATTCTCCGAAACAATTCGGTAGGCTCCGTCATCATCCTGAATTACTGTCGACTCGGCAAAGAAGGGATCGTTCGCAATCTCAGGATTGTTTGTTGAGATTTCCTTCCACGCTCCCCCCTCGTTCACAAATGTCTTGATCTCCGAAATACTTTTGATAGACTTCGGCTTGAGGACGACTGGATATGAATCTGGACCAACTACATCCTCGCTACAGGAGACGAGAAACAGCGACCCCAAGAAAAGAATCGAGAGTGAAACGATGCTACGGTGTAGGCGTGTCTGCATAATGCTTTCAAAAAAATTAATGTAATTGAACTGTTGCGCCGGAGAAGACTCCCGGCGCGCTGCAATGTAACGCAAGTCTGATCGCAAAATGGTTTAGAAGGGATAGAGAACCATCAGAGAACTTCCCGTTATTCACCTGAAGAGTTGGCAACGTTCTCACTATTCTCCACAAGATCCCCCCCTTCTCATCCAACTGTCTACCATTCAGGTAGTCCGGAAGCCTACACGCTCCGATGTTCTGCACTCTTAACTCTCCACTCCGAACTCTCAACTCAAACATACCGTTACGCAATAGATAACTCCCTTTTTCGGTTGATGCTCCAATTATCGCCTATCTTTGCCCACACAATGATGGTTCAACCACCATATTTCCATTTTCGCAACCGTGCGGTGAACAGGTACAACAGCTTGCACCTCTTCTTGCGACGATGCACGCCATTCTTTCTCTGCTTCCGACGAAGCACGCTTCAGCTCTGATTCCCACTTCGGGAAACTCTACGATTCGTTTTTGTTATCACGTTTGTTTGCTCTGCCGCACGGAGAACTCTTTTCTCTTTTTCTAACGGCTGAGTGAACAGTTTCTGTCTCCCTTTTGTTCAAACAGAGTTCCACTTTTATCCGGACAGATACAGGTATCCATGGAAATAGATATTGTCGTTGCATCCGAAGGACACGTTCGGTTTGCTGAAGAGATTTGCGAGATGATCGCCGCCGCCGCCGAAAAGCGAGGAACCGGCATCGCTCGACGTAGCCCTGAATACATTTCCTCGAAGATAACTGAGGGGAAGGCTGTGATCGCCCTTCTCGATGAGAGGGCAGTCGGGTTTTGCTACATCGAGTCGTGGAGTCACGGTCGTTTTGTGGCGAACTCAGGACTTATTGTCGCCGAGGAGTGCCGAAACTCTGGGCTTGCTCGACAGATCAAGAAGGAGATATTCAAGCTCTCCCGGAAGAAGTATCCCAACGCAAAGATTTTCAGCATTACAACGAGTCTGGCGGTGATGAAATTGAATTCAGAACTCGGCTACCGTCCCGTCACCTTCTCCGAGTTGACCGACGATGCAGAGTTCTGGAAAGGTTGCCAGAGTTGTCGGAACTTCGATATTCTCCAGCGAAACGATCAGCGGATGTGCCTCTGCACGGGCATGCTCTACAATCCAGAGCATCCAGACAATTTCAACTTCTCGAAGAAGGCTCGGATACTGGAACGACTTCGTTCAATCAAGCAAGGACTCTTCCTCAAAAAAAATGGGAAAAGACATGGCAAATAATACCAGACCAATTTTGGTTCTCGCATATAGTGGTGGACTCGACACATCTTACTCTCTCCACAAACTTTCGAGAGAGATGGAGGTTGAGGTTCACACAGTATTAGTGAACACCGGAGGATTCTCTGCTGAGGAACTTGCGCAGATTGAATCGCGCGCCATCGGGTTGGGATCGGCAACGCATCGAACACTCGACGCTCAGGAAGAGTTCTACAATCGCTGTATCCGCTACCTGATCTACGGCAATGTCCTTCGGAATCACACCTATCCCCTCTCGGTAAGCGCCGAACGATTCTTTCAGGCCCTGCGGATCGCAGAGTATGCCCGCGAAGTCGGGGCACGCTATGTTGTCCACGGGAGCACTGGTGCTGGAAACGATCAAGTTCGCTTCGACATGGTCTTCCAAGTTCTCTGCCCCGAAGCGGAGATTATCACACCAATCCGTGATGGAAAACTTTCGCGTGAAGAGACAACAACGTATCTAAAAGAGAACGGAGTCGACATCGAGTGGAAGAAGAGCAAGTACTCGATCAACCGTGGACTTTGGGGAACCAGCGTTGGAGGTGCGGAGACGTTGACATCCGACAAACCACTCCCGGAAGAGGCTTGGCCAACTCCAGTAACCGAGACTACACCCCGCACGATTCTCTTGAACTTCGAGAGAGGAGAGTTGAAAGGTATTGATGGCATAGAGATGGAACCGGTGAAGGGAATTCAAGAGCTGAACCAGATTGCGTCGTCCTACGGGATTGGTCGCGACGTTCACGTGGGGGATACGATCATCGGCATCAAAGGACGTGTTGGGTTCGAGGCTGCTGGGCCGATGATTATTATTCGCTCCCACCAATTGTTGGAGAAGCACACGCTGACGAAGTGGCAACTTTACTGGAAAGATCAACTGGCGAACTGGTACGGAGGCTTCACACACGAAGCTCTCTTTCAGGAGCCAGTAATGCGAGATATCGAAGCATTCTTAGAACACTCGCAGGAACGTGTGACCGGTGAAGTGGAGGTGGTACTCCACCCCTACCGCTTCGTCCTGAACGGCATTCGCTCACCATTCGATTTGATGAACTCTGGGTTCGGTCAGTATGGTGAGATGAACAATAGCTGGAGCGGAGAGGACGTGAAAGGATTTACCACGATCCTCTCGAACGCCCTGCAAGTCTACCAGAATGCGGGGAGGGAAAAGGAATGATCCGAATTGGAATTACCGGGGGAGCAGGATATGTAGCCGGAGAACTGCTGCGGCTCCTACTCTCGCATCCAGAAGCAGAGATCAGATTTGTCTGGAGCAGAAGCCACGGCGGAGAGCTACTGGCACAGGTTCACCACGACCTCGCCGGAGATACCGACCTTAGATTTGTTGGTGATTATCCAGAGGGCGAAGAGATCGACCTCCTCTTCCTCTGTTCTGGACACGGGACGTCAAAATCGTTCCTCGACGAGAACGCTGTGGCCGCAACCACGCGGGTAATCGACATGAGTGCAGACTTTCGTCTATCTGAAGGGAACAGCTACAAGGGAAGACATTTTCTCTACGGATTGCCTGAACTTCACCGCAACCAGATTGCAGGCGCAGATTCGATTGCAAACCCCGGTTGCTTTGCCACGGCAATCCAACTTGCACTTCTCCCCTTAGCTTCGGCAGGTTGCTTGAACCATCCCGTTCACGTTAATGGAATCACCGGCGCAACTGGCGCTGGAGCAACCCTCAGCCCAACAACACACTTTGCCTGGCGCGATGGGAACATCTCGATATACAAACCATTCACCCACCAACACCTCGACGAAATTCGTGAGAGCCTCGGGGAACTACAGCCGAACTTCCCTTCTCCGATTCACTTTATTCCGGTGCGAGGGAATTTCTCACGAGGAATTTTTGCGTCGGTCTACACTGAGTGTGGTCTGGACGTTGAAGCAGTCAAAGAGATCTATCGGGAGTATTATGCCGACCACCCGTTCACAATCCTGACAGATTCTTCGCCAAGTCTGAAAAGCGTTGTGAACACCAACAAATGTCTTCTTCACTTGACAAAGCACGAAGATCAGGTGTTGATAGTAAGCACAATCGACAATCTGTTGAAGGGGGCCTCAGGGCAAGCTGTGCAGAACATGAATCTGATGTTCGGACTGAACGAGAAAACTGGATTGCAGTTGAAGGGAACGGGGTTTTGAAGATTTCGGATTTGGAATTGAGAATTGAACCGCATTTCAAATCCTCAATCCGCAATCTAAAATCCCAAATTGCACAACGCACATTGATATGAACTTATTCGACGTTTACTCGAGATACCAGGTAGAGCCGATTTCTGGAAGTGGCTGTTGGATTACCGACAAGAGTGGGGAACGATACCTTGACCTCTACGGTGGCCACGCTGTGATTTCTATTGGCCACTCACACCCCCGCTTCGTTGAGGCGATCACTGAACAGGTAGGCAAGCTCGCCTTCTACTCGAACAGCATCGTTAACCCGTTGGGAGAAGAGCTTGCCAAGAAGTTGGGAGAGATTTCCGGCTACGACGGCTACGCACTCTTCCTCTGCAACTCCGGCGCGGAGGCAATAGAGAACGCCTTGAAACTTGCTTCGTTCAAAACTCAGGGAAAACGAGTAATTGCGTTCGACCGTGCGTTCCACGGACGAACATCACTGGCTGTTGCAGCAACCAACAACCAGAAGATTGGAGCACCCATCAACCGGACACACCACGTAACCCACCTTCCACTGAATGACATTGGTCGATTCGAAGAAGCAGTTGGAGATGGAACAAACTTCGCGGCAGTTCTTCTGGAAGGAGTTCAGGGAATTGGTGGCATCTATGAGCCGAAGACTGAGTTTCTTCAAAGCGTCGCGGAAATTTGCCGAAAGAATAACATCCCCTTGATCCTCGACGAAATCCAGTCAGGTTATGGAAGAACTGGCAAGTTCTTCGCCCACCAGCACCACGGGATTCGCCCAGATCTCATAACCGTCGCGAAGGGAATGGGGAACGGCTTTCCAATTGGGGGCGTTCTTATCAGTCCCGAATTTACGCCTGAGTATGGGATGCTCGGGACAACGTTCGGCGGTAGTCACCTTGCCTGCGCTGCAGGACTTGCAGTGATCGACGTACTCAACGATGAGAAGCTCTTAGAGAATTCAGCAGAGGTCGGAGCAACCTTGATTGATAAGCTCACCAACGTTCCGGGCATCCAAAACGTTCGCGGTCGCGGACTGATGATCGGTATCGACTTTGAGGAAGATAGCTCCTCACTTCGCCGCCGCCTTCTCTTCGATCACCATATCTTCGTCGGCAGCGCAACTGATAAGCGGACGCTTCGACTTCTTCCTCCCCTATCGCTCAGCATGGAAGAAGCCGAAACTTTTCTCGACAGACTTCAACACGAACTACAAGCCACAAACAGATGAAGCAGTTTCTCTCGATCAACGATGTCCCGGACGTTTCTGAACTCGTTCACCAAGCACTCACAGTGAAGCGGAACCCAGATGCGTGGAAAGAACTTGGCCTCTACAAAACACTCGGGATGATCTTCATGAACCCGAGTCTCCGCACTCGACTGAGCACACAGAAGGCTGGAAACAGCCTCGGCATGAACGTGATGGTAATGAACGTTGCGCAAGATGGTTGGAATCTTGAGACAGGAGATGGCGTGGTGATGGATGGCGATGCACAAGAGCATATCAGGGAAGCTGCTCGCGTTATCTCACAGTATTGCGACATCATCGCCCTCCGCTCCTTCGCTCGATTGAAAAATCAAGAGGAAGATCGTAGCGAAGCCTTCCTCACCCGTTTTGTGGACGAGGCAACTGTCCCCGTAATCAACATGGAGAGTGCAACCGGCCACCCACTGCAAGCACTGGCCGACTTAATGACGATTGAAGAGCACCGCTCCACAACTGCTCCGCGTGTTGTCCTAACCTGGGCTCCACACCCCCGCGCACTGCCGCAAGCTGTTCCGAACTCATTTGCGCAGTGGGTAGGAAAAAGTGATGCAGAGTTGATTATCACCCACCCCGAAGGCTACACTCTCGACCCAGAGTTTACTGCAGGAGCAGCGTTCGAACCAGATCAGAACCGCGCTCTTGAAGGGGCAGACTTTGTCTACGCAAAGAACTGGTCATCCACAACTCCCTACGGAGAAGTGCTAAGCAGAGATAGAGACTGGATGATTACAGAAGAGAAGATGTCTCTCACCAATCAAGGGAAGTTTATGCACTGCCTCCCAGTTCGGCGAAACGTGATCGTGACTGACGAGGTGCTCGACTCCCCAACATCGATTGTGATCGAGCAGGCGGCAAACCGTGAGTTTGCTACGCAGGCTGTCTTGAAGAGGGTGTTAGAATGGATCGGTTGATTGTTCTGAAAATTGGTGGAACTCTTCTGGATGAGCCGACGAAACTTCAGTCGGTGCTCAATCACTTCTGTGCACTCTCGGAGAAGAAGATTCTGGTACATGGCGGAGGTGCGCAAGCCAATCGGATTGCAAAAAGTTTGGGACTTGAGCCAAAGATGCAGAACGGACGACGTATCACCGACGAGGAGATGCTCGACGTTGTCACGATGGTATACGCTGGCCTAAACGGGAAGAAGATTGCTGCGCTGATGCAGGGAAAGAACTGCAATGCTATTAGCTTGAGTGGTGTGGATGGCAATGTAATTGCAGCTACCAAACGTCCCGTTGGCGAAGTCGACTTTGGCTTCGTTGGTGATATAGATCCTGAAGGAGTGAATACCGACTTCCTCTCCATTCTCTTGGAACAAAAGGTGGTTCCGGTACTCAACGCAATCACACACGATAGGAACGGAACACTCCTCAACACAAATGCCGACACTATTGCTACAACCGTTGCCGCAGCTTTGACTTCTCGCTATTCTGTAGAGCTACTCCTGCTCACCGATCGACCGGGGGTGCTCGCCAATCCGAACGACTCGACCTCACTCTTTTCTGAACTTCACCCAAGTCAAGTTTCCGCACTGATTGATGAGGGAACGATTAGTGGCGGGATGATTCCGAAAATTGAGAATGCACTGGGCGCCATTCGCTGCGGCGTTTCAGCAGTGAGGATTGGAGATGGAGAGATGCTTGAGTCGGATCGTGCGGGAACAAGAATCATTGGACAGAACGGAGAACAAGAGTTGTGAATATGGTACAGAAGATAGAAGAAAATCAAAAGGCTCAAGCAGTCGAGCTACTCAAAGAGTTAATACGCACCCCATCTCTTTCGGGCAAAGAGGAGAAGACCGCCGCGATTATCAGAAAATTTCTGGAAGAGCGGGGGGTTGAAGTTGAACAAGTACAAAACAATGTTTGGTGTCGCAACCGGAACTTCAGCAAAGAGAAGCCGACAATCTTGTTGAACTCCCACCACGACACGGTTCCACCTGGAAGTAGCTACACTCGCCCCCCACATGAACCGAGCGTAGAAGGTGGCATCCTCTACGGGCTTGGGAGCAACGACGCTGGCGGTCCACTTGTGTCGCTGATTGCCACCTTCCTCCACTTCTACGAACGAGAACTCCCCTTCAACTTGATACTTGCTGCCACTGGCGAAGAAGAGAATTTTGGTGAGAATGGTATTCCCCTCCTCCTCCCCGACCTTGGAAGGATTGACTTCGGCATTGTGGGGGAACCGACAAAGATGGAGTTGGCGGTTGCCGAGAAGGGACTGATTGTACTCGACTGCCTAGCGCACGGCGTGCGAGGTCATGCGGCGAGAGAGGAAGGAGAGAATTCGATCTACAACGCAATGGTCGATATTGAGTGGTTCCGTACCTATCGTTTCGAACGTGAGTCGGCAACACTCGGTCCGGTGAAGATGAACGTGACGATTATCGAGGGTGGATCACGACACAACGTTATTCCAGAAACTTGCAACTTCACGGTTGACGTGCGAACAACCGACGCCTACACAAATCGCGAAGTGGCGGAGATTATTCGGAACCACGTTCGCTCCGAGGTCAACGTTCGCTCATACCGAATCAATCCTTCCGGCATCGATTCGAGCCACCCAATCGTATCTGTCGCAAAACACCTTGGCATACCAACATACGGTTCACCGACAGTTTCTGACCAAGCTCGCATGTCCTTCCCAACAGTGAAGATCGGTCCGGGAGATTCTGCTCGATCCCACACTGCCGATGAGTATATCCAGGTAGAAGAGATTGGTAACGGGATCGAGGTGTACGTTCAGATACTCGATCAACTGACAGAGCACCCGATTCCACACTACGAAATCGAAACAGAAGACCAACGAGGGCAAGGATGAAACTTTGGGAGAAAGGAGAACCGATAGATAGCGTAGTAGAACGTTTTACCGTTGGGAACGACCGAGAGTTGGATATGCGGCTCGCGAGGTATGACTTACTTGGATCACTCGCTCACGCGAAGATGCTCCACCACGTTGGACTTCTCGAAAGCGAAGAGTTCCAGAAAGTAGAGAGTGGGCTGAATCAACTTCTTGAAGAGGTAGAGCGTGGTGAGTTCACCATTGAGGACGAGTACGAAGATGTTCACTCGAAAGTTGAAGCCGAGTTGACGAAACGCATTGGAGAAGCTGGGAAACGAATCCACACGGCACGTTCCCGGAACGATCAGGTACTCCTGGATCTTCACCTTTGGGGACGGGATGAAGTTGAAGAGATACGCCACCTCCTTCGAGACCTCTTCGAACGATTGATCGGACTGAGTGATGCTCACGCAAACAATCCGATGCCGGGATACACCCACATGCAAATTGCTATGCCCTCCTCGTTCGGTCTCTGGTTTGGTGCATACGCAGAACTGCTGATCGACGACCTGACGATGTTGAACGCCGCTAAAGCAATTGCTGACCAGAACCCCCTCGGCTCAGCGGCTGGGTATGGCTCTTCATTTCCGATAGATCGGGAGATGACAACGGATGAACTCGGCTTTTCCACACTCCGAATCAACGCAATGGGGGCTGGCCTGAGTCGCGGCAAACTTGAGTGGACGATAGCTACTGCCGTTGCATCAGTTGCGATGACGCTCGGTCGCCTCGCAATGGATATTGTCCTCTACACCGGTGGGAACTTCGATCTCGTTCGCTTCCCTGCATCGCTCACCACTGGATCGAGCATCATGCCCCACAAGAAGAACCCCGATGTCTTCGAACTGATTCGCGCCCACTGCAACACTCTGCGCGGTTTGCCAAACCAAATTGCCCTCCTAACAACCAATCTTCCCGGCGGCTACCACCGTGACTACCAGCTTCTGAAGGAGATTCTCTTCCCCGGCGTTGACCAGTTGAAGACTTGCCTGCAATTGGCCGACTATATGTTGCAGCAGGTTGAGGTCAACAGAGAGTGGGTCAACGACGAACGATATCACTACCTCTACACTGTCGAAGAGGTCAGTCGTCTGGTTGCCGACGGAATGCCCTTCCGGGATGCCTACAGGATTGTTGGCGACGCAATTGCCAACGGCACATACCAGCCGAAGCCGGGAGAACCACACACGCATCAAGGGAGCACAGGGAATCTGTGCAATGCCGAGATCAGGGCGAAGTTTGAGAAGGTGTATAGTGAATAGACTTTAAAAGCTGCCAGAAGGTGAAAGAGCACCAAGGTCTTAGTGATTCTTGGTGCTCTTCGCATTCTTGGTGTTTTATTGTTCTTCAGAACAACTTTGGCAATCAACTCTCTTCCCACTTCAGCCAGCGCGCCGCACCTGCTCACACGGCTCTCGCATAAACTCGAAGATCGCCGGATCCATCATCCCACGGCTCGCCTTCTCCGACCCTTCTTCATCGTACATCTGTTTCAGTGATGCAGTGATGCCGGGGTTTCCACCCGTAAACTCGTCAACCAATCCATTCCACTTTCTGGCAATCGCCAGCACCGGTTCACTCATCGGATCACTCCCCTTCTCCATTTCGCTCCGAGCGGCTGCAATCAACTCCTCCCACTCCTTCTGTACTTGCAAAATCCGCTCCTCGCCAACTTCTTCGTACCTGCTCTTCAGATAGTCCTGCTGTTCCTTTGTATAATACTTTTCTGTCATGATAATACTCTCGATTGTTTGGATAAACTCCTCACTGGAGACGACCTCTCCCTGCTCCAACTGGTGTTCGAGCCGTGCTAATCGCGCACAGAGTTGTTGCGTTCGTTCGAGATCGCGCTGAAGCCGTATCCGGTGCATGCGAACAACCGTGTAGTGATCGAACGCAGGATCGTCTAAACACTCGGCAATCTCTTCTAAGGCAAAACCGAGATCGCGCAACGAGAGAATTTGCTGCAAGCGAGCAACATCCTCACGACTGTAGATTCGGTGTCCTGATTCCGTTCTCTCCGAAGGCTTCAGCAAGCCAATCTCATCATACCAGTGCAACGTCCGGATTGAAAGTCCGGTCTGCTCGGCCAATCGACCAACCCGAACCCCTCGCTCACTCATCTGTCATCTCCGTAGATAGTTCGTTCTTCTCGTTTCTGAAAAATAAAATCGTTCGCGAACGGCAGATAAGTTAAGACCTCACGTCGCGTGAGGTGCAAGAGAGGAAATGCAAGAGGATGTTTCAGAGAGAAGTCGCAACTGTAAGCACGTTTTTTTCGACCTAAAAGCAATCGCTGTTACGTTCCCTCATCGGAAGGGTCTCTTGTGTTGTAATCACAATGGCTCCACTTATCCGATGAGTTATGAGAACTTACTCCTTGCATCTACTTCTACTGTTATGTATTACCACAACAGTAACACAGGCTCAGACAGCTGGACACTACGATCTACAATTAGAATCGGCAGAAGGCTTCGCCATGACGACCTTCACCGCAGCCGGAGATCAGCATCTGCTGATAGCTGGAACGCAAACAGAAGATTTCTTACCTCAAGGTTTTGTTGCACGTCTCTCGGATATAGGGTCACCTGAGACTGTCGGAATATATCCTGAGTTACGCCCGTATATCCTAACCCCAATGGGAGATAATGGTTGGTTTATGGGGGGAGATTATAGGTGGGGAGAGGGGAGTTTCCTTGCCCGCATTAACAGTGATGGTAGTATGCGTTGGGGTAGACTTTTTCCTGAAGGCTCTACCAACTACCTTGTGAATGTATTCGCAATCTTTCCAACACCGGAGAATGGTTGTACCGTTGTTGGCACACAGTATATCAGGAAAAAAAACGCCGAGAGATACCGACAACCCTTTATTGCAACATTCGATTCGATTGGCAATATGGTGTGGGGAAGCTATCTCACAGGCGAATGGACGGATTCACAAGGCACCATTGGTGACACTCCTAATCCCAAAGTAGAACGATTGACAGATGGTTCAGTAGTTATCTGCTCATCCCAACAAGGGATTGCCGGAACTCACTGCGTGGTTATCGATGGTGATGGAACAGTTCTGCAATCTTTACGACTTCCAATTGAGGGATTACAAAACATGATGCTCCTTCCTTCGGGGAATCTCCTGCTCACTTTCACTTCCAATCAACCGAACACTTTCGTAGCGGCAGAATATAGTTTGGAAGGGAAGGTTCTCTGGGCTGAAGAATACCAGACACCGTATGCGATCCAGAGTAGTGATGCCCACTTGGTTCTGGACAGCTTGAGTGGTGAGCTACCAACTGAGCTTATTGAGCTGAGAGGAAGCATCTCAGGATATTCTTCCAAAAAAGAGTACCCACTCCAAGGGTTCTGGACAATGAGAATTGATGACAAAGGAAAAGTAGTAGAACAGCCCCGAGTGTATAGTAAGCCAAGTCTTCGAACATATCTCCCATACAACACAACATCTACTCAGTGGGGCAACTATGGTGTGATCGGCGGGATTATCAACGACACATCCCACATCGTTGTTGTAAACGGTAGTGGGAATGCTAATTGTTCAGCCCAAGAATTTTCTGAGCGTGTGGAAACTCGCTCGTTCACTATTGATAGCCCGGTAGTGGTTGACGAGACGATCCGTATTCCGTTAACCAACGTTGTTGATTTCACCTCGAATTCTCCAGCACGTAGTTTGGACTTTTCGCTCAATGAAGTCTGTTCGTCAATAAGTTCATCAATAGATGACGCATGGGAAGAGAGTGCTCTCGGAAACGTAGATGTGCAAGGACGGGACGTCACTGTTACTCTCCCCTTCTCTACCGATCAAGTCTCCATCATCGTTCTGAATATGCTCGGAAAACAAGTAGACAATCAACAGAGCAAGACATCTTCGGCAACCCTTGGAAAACAAGAGGCGAGACTATCACTCCCCTCTCTTCCTGCTGGCAGCTACATAATTTGGTGTCAAAGCGAAGAGAATGTCTTGGTTAAAAAAGTTCTCCTCAACTAGAGCGTGTTGACAATCCCAATTCCCAGAAGGGACGCACCGCTGGTGTTCCACGGCAGAAGTATCGTCGGATTCCTCGCGCTCACGTACGAGGCTATCAACCGGCAGTCGCTCCGCGACGTTACAAAATCATCACCGAAGAGCCGCGGCGCGGCGAACCGTTGGTAGCCTGGAGCGGAAGCTCCGGGCAACGGGAGCCAAGCGAGAGCGTAGCTCCAGAGGAGCAATCCTCCATCGAGGGTAGAGCGATCAGCGCATTGTCAATTGTCAACACGCTCTAACATACTCTGATGAGAAAAGTAGTCGTGACATTGGAACCGATGTCACGACTACTATCGTTTCAGAATTGCCACGACCTCAGGATTACCCGCAATGTCGGCAAGCTCGAGGGCACTTTCTCCAGTAGGGACATGTGCTTCACGATCTGCCCCAGCTTCGAGCAACAGCTTCACACAATCTGCATTCCCCATCCACGCAGCGTTGTGCAGTGGAGTCCAGCCCCACTGGTCGGTATATTCAATGTCAGCCCCGGCTTCAATTAACAGACGGAGTGACTCCAGTTCCCCTGATCGCGCTGCGGCATTCAGGGGAGTCATATCAGATCGGTTTGGCATCTCGACCAGCGCAGGCTCTGCTTCGAGAAACATCGAGACAATTTCAGTATACCCTTGCCTGATTGCTCCGAAGATTGCCGTCTCCCCCCAACCACTCATGTCGGTTATCTCTGCTCCAGCCTCAAGTAACATCCGTACCATCTCAGGGTTGCCTGCCTCAGCCGCAGCATAGAGCACCGTCAGCCCTTTGGAATCGCGGTAGCTTGCAGTCCCTTCTGTTAACGAGAGAATAACTTGAAGAAGATCAGGATCATCTGTAGCAATCGCGGTAAAGAGCATTGCTCCCGGTCGTTTTTCAATCAGAACGTCGAGAACCCCTTCCTCTTCAGGGCAGTGGGACGCTTGATAGGCAGTCTCAAGACGATACTGGTTTATCTCCCAATTGTCGAGAATGATTCCCACAATATCAGCTCTACATCGCGCGGCAGCCACCTCAAGTAACGCAACATTCCCCTCCACTGTGGGAGCAGGGATTCGTGGATCAACTCCCCTCTCCATCACATCGGCAAAAGTCTGGCTATCTCCATCCAGTATCGCACCGTACATCTCTACTAACGCATCATCAAGCTCACTCTGTAGCATAGCACCTGCTTTTAGAAGCATCTGCTCCATCTCAACGCTGTTCAACTTTCTCGCCCAGTCGAGAGGTGTCCGAATCTTGTACTCATCCTCTGACTCATCGAGATAACCGTCGTCGGGATAGTTTGGATTAGCTCCAGCATCAAGCAGAAGACCAAGTATCGATGCCCTCTCTTCGGTAATAGCACTAAAGATTGGGGGAAGAGTCTCTCCTCCATCATATAACCCGTTTGGCTCGCTCCCTGCATCCAACAACAACGAGACAACTTCCGGTATGCCGAGACGGACAGCATCGTGCAACGGAGTACGGAACGGGTACTCTTCCATAACGTTTGGGTCAGCACCCGCCTCTAACATTATCGAGACAAGGTCCGGGAGACCCGACTGCACTGCAAATTTCAGTGGTGACCAACCGCGAACATCCTGCCAGTTTACATCTGCACCGGCCTCAATTAAAAAGAGTACGGTCTCTTTTTTCCCTTCACGCGCAGCAAACATTAGTGGTGTCATACTCGAGCCATTCGTCCCATCTACATCAGTCCCACTCTCCACAAGAAGTCGTGCAATCGCTGTTTCGTTCTCCTCTGAGTATAGCGGAGTCATTGCAGCAACGGCCAGAGCCGAGCCATACTCGGTGCTCAGGGCATTCACATTTGCTCCGGCTTCAATCAGAGCGCGGGCAATCTCCAGTTCTTGATTCATCGCAGCTAACATTAGTGGCGTCCACTCATCAAGGCTGACATCAGGATCGTACCCCTCAGCCAGCAGACGCTCTACCGTTTCGAGGTCGCCCTCACGCGCAGCAACTGCAAGGAGCGTATCGGAAGTTTGCGCAAACGATAATTGGTTTCCGTAGAAAAGTGCGATGAATAGAATAGCCAGCAGGCTCCGATAGTTCAGCATTCAAATTTGTTGTTGAAATGTTTGGTGTATGTCGTGGGGACATCAGCAAAAGCAGATATCCCCACAGTCTCTTCACAGTAATATACCCGATCAACCAGTTCGGTAGACCGGCACATAGTCGTTCAGAACGTAACGTTGAATTTCCCTTCCGTTATCTCGTGCTTGGTTCCGTCATTCTGGCCTGACTGATTATGTTCTACCGTTGTGGTAAACGATCCCTTCGCACCTGTGGAAGTCAACTCGTCGATCTTGATCGTACCGCTGATAGAAGAATAGGATTTCAACGAAGCAACACTTGCTCCCTCAGCATAGGTGATAGTTCTTCCGGTAGCACTGTTAATTCCCCCAAGCTGATATTCGCCAACCGCAGCATTCGATACGGTCATGTTTATCTGTTTGGTTTCCCCTCCAGCTATGTCGATCTGCGAGCCAACGATGATAAGATTTCCTGCAACGTTCTGGGCACTTAACGATGTAGCTCCCCACGCATCGCCATCTACTTTCGCCGTCATCGAGCCGTTCGGTGTAGATGAGGTTGGGTCGTCACTACAGGCAACAAAAAAAAGTGTCGTTGCAAACAAGAGTGCACTTACAATAATACGGTTCACCATGTGGGATCTCCCTGATAAATGGAACGTGATACTTTACAGTCGGGTTGTTCGACCAGATGTAATATCTGGAGAGAGAGAAGTGCGGGAAAGTCCGGTTTTACGATATTCTTACCGTCACAAGAGGATGCTCTCAGCGTCAGCGAAAGCATTATAGATTTAGAAGATAGAATGAATAACCTCTTCGCATACCTAAAAACACTTAAGGCTGAGGAAGAAGAACTCCTTGATGAGATCGACCTAACCGAACGGGAACGAGAGGTGCTCGACCTTCTTTCGACTATGCGCCCTGAGAATAATCCAACGAAGGAGGAGGCGTGCCATCACCTTGAGATGAGCAGTTCGATGTTCGACAAAACATGCTCGATTCTGCTGCACAAAGCCTACGAAGCAATTGTTCCAGAGAGAGGCATCCCTCTACTAACTGACCTCCACCTGAGATCGCTTGCTTCTAACTTTACGAGAGAACTACAGCGGCAAGAGAAAGAGATTGGTAAGCGACCGAAAAGAGAGAAGCGTGAATTCTATCGCAAGGTGTTCAACCTGCTTCACACTCGTTTCAGCATTCTCTACAATCCCGTACTGGCAAAGCGAATTGCTGCAATCCTTAACCGCTTAGATCCGGGAGATGGCACGAAGTACTATACGCAAGCCTGTCTGTTAGGGATGAGAATCTGGCGCGTTGCCGCAGGAGAAGTCAACGAAAAGGTAGAGAGAAAACTGTTAACTGAGCTGGAGAAGCTCGACCGAATGATTGATCCCGATACCTATCCGTTGGCACGGTTTCGGTTGAACCGAAATTGGGCAATCTTTCGGGCGCAGATCAACTACGACATTCCGCACCGCGCAGCCGTCCTGAACGAAGCACTACAACTCTGCCGGAAGTATCCAGAACAGATTCCGCCACAAGAAGAGATAGCAACAAAATTGATTCTCGCAGAGCATGAGTACTTTTTTGGGGAGAATCACCGGGCTGCGTGGCAGGCTTACCAGGATATATTCACGCAACATCCTGAGGAGCTGGCACGGCAGAATTACCACCGGATGAAGTATTTGCAACTCTGCCTGATTACCGGAGATTATGCTACTGTCGAGAAGAATCTGGAACAGTTCGAATCGATCAGCCTTAACACGCCCGACATTGGGAAGGCAAAGGGGGCAGCACTTCTCTGGGCCAAGCTCTCTCTCTACAGAGAAGAGTTCAGCGAAGCAGGCCGCTACATCGACTTAGCTTTTGAACTGAACCAAAAACGCTTCTACGTGCAGTACGAAATCGAGTGCCGCATCTTACAGACAGCATGGTTTGCGTTGAAGGGGGACAACTCGGCAGTAGAAGCTCTTGCACCAGCCCACACCAAATATCTTCGCTCCAAAGGGTACTACCTGAAAACCTCCGACTTCTATCCTTGGTTTTTCAAACTTGTCCTCGCCTTCATCGACGAGCGAATCACTGGCAAACCAATCACTCGAATTCTGGAAAAGAAATACGAAGCATTCCAGAAAGGTGCGGCTGCACAGTATGGGGAGTTATTGCGGAGGATGAGGTCTCGGTAGCTTCTACGTTAGGTTCGGCAAACAGAGCGCACTCTCCACAATCTATCTTCTCCCTTCTCTTCTGACTTTCACCTCTTGTACCGACCACCAGACGCTTGCACGGCAATCATTCCGGTTGTCCCGGAATTTGATACACGAGACAACCCAGATCAATCACATCCCTCCTCATAGAAGACATCGTCAATCACAAACAACTGGACATCCCAGCCACGCTCTATCACGTCAAACAGATTCAGGAAGAAACCGCCGACACCGGCAAAGGTGCGGACACCCTGCTCGCAGGTGTTTCCGGCGAGGTCGTTCTGCGAATAGCTTCCTCGCAACAGGTAGGCAAGTTGAATGTAGTAAGCAATCTTGTCGTACCCGAGGAAGGACCACTCTACCCGAGGGAAGGCAATGGCATACTCAGCAAAGCCGGCTGCGTTAGGCACAATACGAATCGAGTCTGCCTCCTGACTAACAAACTTCTTGTTGAATATCAGGTTGAACTTGTCTGGAGGTGTGAACCGATAACCGATGTCCACTTCATAGTCAGTGGTGGTTCCAATTGTCACCTTCCCCCCCAACGGCAACTGCATTGCCGCAGCAAACACCAAGGGGAACTTCAGCTTCATTGGGAGAGGGCCCACTAAGAAAGGAAATTGGAAGAGAGTGACCGGAAGCTCAGGTGTCGAGAGGATGTCGGAACCAACCGTCATCTCTTTTCTTAACGTGGCATTTACATCGTTGATGACATACTCAAATGATTGTAGTTCTTGATCGAGGATCTGGAACGATCCCTTCCCTGTGAACTCTGAGACTTCACCAGTCACTTTGTACTCTGTCAATCCAGCTGGATCCTTCCCGGTAACTGAGACGCTCAACTGATCTGGCTTCTCACATCCAACTTCAAACGAGAAATCATACTTCGAGAGCTTGAAATCGAACGAGCGGGCAGGGTTGTAGATCATCTTTCCAGCCGGTATGATTTCGTCCCCAATAGTGATCTCCGGTGGCGGTGCACTCTCAAAATCGGGTTTGAACTCCCACTCCACTTTTCCGTTTTTTATCGCATCTGTCAGAAGCGCATCTTCGGTCTCAATGGCAATGTCTCCATCCTCCACACTCACACTCTTCACCTTCCTGAAGGTAACACCGGTGAAGACCACGACATCTCCTGCTTTCAAGTTCTTTGCCTCAGAGATATTATCTGGCAGATAATACGTCTGCGTGTTCGTATCTACTTCAATTTCCCTCACCGCAGTCTCGTCGAGAACTACTGTGTTGTCAGTCCACTCCACATCAAATGTTGTGTTCAACTCACCAGCACTGTTCGATGTAACAACTTCGGGTCGGATACGGGGACCATTGCCAGGATCAGTTGGGTCACCTCCACCACAACTTGTCATCAGAAGCAGAAGAGGAATAAGAGCATAAACGTAGTGGCGTAGATAGATCATCATATTTTCGGTTCGTTAGGTTCTGCAGCTTGCAGTTGACATGGTTACATCGAATAGATCATAGGGTCGGTAGACTCTCCCCCATCTAATCTGACTAATTGAGCTTTACATCGAAACTTCCAGTTGCCGTGCCCGATTCGCCACCTGTTGTGTTCGCGTTAATCGTGAACGTTCCACGCATTCCAGTCGATGTCAGGTTCGTTATCGTAATTGTGCCACTCTCCCCTTCACCATAACTCTTCCCCTCGTACTTAAAGTCTGCTTGCACAACTTGGCCATCAATAGTGTGTTCTTTTACTGAGCCAAAGGCCATTCCAAAACTGATGCGCGAATCGTTCGCTCCGAATGCCGTGAAAGTAATGGCAGTAACTCCCCCCGCATCGTTTCGTGTGGCAATAATGTTCGTTGCTGTCCAATCAGTGCCGTTGATCTTTGCCGTCGCTTCATTCTTGTATTCCGTGCTGTTATTTGGATCATCAGTGCTCCCATCATCTGTAGGATTATCATCGCTACAGGCAACTAAACTGGTGAGCAGAAGAAGAGCAAGGAGACTTCGTAGAATTGTCATCGTTTTTCTTAAGAAATATGTGTGATAGTGAATTGTTCGTTCTGGATTCTTATCCAATGTTCAATTGGTGACTCTTGAACCCCTGCCCTATATCAACTTCTCCTGCATTGCTTTGCGCACCGCCTCGGCACGAGAATTCACCTGAAGTTTTTCGTAGATGTTTTTGATGTGCGAGCGGACTGTGTGGCCACTTATAAAGAGCTTTTCGGCGATCACTCGATAACTCTCTCCGTTGCAGAGATGTTCAAGTATCTCACGTTCGCGTCGCGTTAAAGGGGAAGCTATATCAGGCTCAGACTGAAACGAGCGGATGACACGGCGTGCTATCGAGGCTGACATCGGTGAGCCTCCGCGGTAGACTTCATCGATAGATTGTAGGAGCTGCGCAGGAGGCATACTTTTGATGAGATAACCGGTAGCACCGGCACAGAGCGAGTTGAATACCGCGTCGTCGTTCTCTTGCACAGTCAGCATTACCACGTCGGTTTCGGGTAGACGGTCGTGCAAGATTTGCGTGGCTTCAATACCCGACATTCCGGGAAGGCCAATATCCATCAACACAACATCGGGTGGATCCGCCGGCAAGTTTGCAATCGCATCTTCTGCGCTCTCGAATGCATTCACACACAGGTAACCGGGTGAACCGTTCAGAATCTGAGCGAGTGAATGTCGAATCGCTTCATCATCCTCAACTATTGCCACACAAATCGGCTGATCTTCTATCTCTCGTCTCATCGTAGCACGTATCGATTTATTCTTTGAGGTTAGAAGGTAGTGGAGAATCGCCCCGTGAGTCAATCACCCATTTGAGGTATTTAGGCAGATTACTCTTCCAAGCAAAAAACGGGGAGAGAAGAGACTCTATATCTGTTCTCTACTCTCGATTGAGGTGATTAGACTGTAGGCTCCTTCTTATAACCTGATTTGCCGTAAGTCAATTACCCATCAACCACTGGCACCAACTTCCAAACGAAGTTCCACTCTGGTTCCTTTTGTTAGTTTCGAGTGAACCGTAAAATCCCCTCCAAGACCTTCCGCACGTTTGCGCATCGACTTCAAGCCATATCCGGCAACTACTTCTTCAGGATCGAATCCAGAACCATCATCTGTGATGCTAAGCATTAACTGCTCCCCCTGCAAGATCGCCTCCACTACAACTGAGGAAGGATGTGCGTGGCGCGCGGCGTTGTGCAATCCCTCCTTGCAAATCATTAACAATTGCCTTCGTTGATGTAAGTCGAGCGTAATTCCGGAAAGCTGTTCATGTTGGTAGTGCATCGTGAAGGTTGTGTCGAAGTGGGAGAAGAGAGCTTCCCCTACTGTCCCGATACGCTGCAAGGTGTCGAGCAATGTATCTTGATCGGGGTCGAGTGCCCAGATAAAGTCTCGCATTCCTTGCGACAGGAGGGCAGCATTTCGATCAATCTTCTCTAAAAGATCGTGCAACTCTCCCTCCCCTTCAGCTTGTCGACGTGCAAGCTCTGTCATGAAAAGAATGCGTGTGAGTGTTGTCCCAGCCTCATCGTGGAAGTCTGCTGCATTCTGTCGCCGGATGTTCTCTCGTTCCTCTTCGCGTGCAAGTTCAATTCGCCGTTCTTCCCGAAGAGTACGCTCGCGAGCTTCAATGCGAGCACGAGTAAAGGAGGCTATCGATGCAGCTCCGGCAGCTCCGTATAAAAGATATGCCCACCACCGGCGCCATGGTGGAGGCTGCATAGTAATTTTTATGGTGGCGGAGTTCTCGCTCCAAAGGCCATCAACATTTCTCCCCTTTACGCAGAAGGTGTATTCTCCGGGATCCAAATTTGTGTAGGTGGCCTCAGTCTTCGATCCGGCATCAACCCAGTTAGTGTCGAACCCTTCAAGTTTATAGGCATAGATAATTTTATCCGGCTGAGAGTAGTGCAACGCACTGTAGCCGAAGGTGATTACTCCATCACGCCACGAGAGATCGAGTTGCTGAAGATATGTGATCGACTTGCTCAGCCTCCGCTGATTACCCCCATTGGACGCAAGGAGATCAGACTCAGAAGAGACTGTCACCGGTTTATTCAACAGTCTGAGTTCAGTTAGCACAACAACAGGAGGAGTAGTGTCCGGGCGAACATGTTCGGGGTGAAATCTGTCGAAGCCACCGTTTGCCCCAAAGTGAAGATACCCCTGTTGATCTCGAAAGGCAGAGCCGAGATGGTAGCCGGAGGAATGCAATCCATCAGCGATGTCGAACAGACGAGTCTCCACCAGTTCTCCCCACAAACGAACCCGAACTAATCCTCGATTTGTGCCGAGCCAAAGTTCGTTCCGGTAACCGAGAATTGAGACGATAAAATCGGAGGGTAACCCTTGATTTACTCCGTAACGCACAAAGCGAACTTCTCCACCCTCTCCCTGAACAACTCGATTCAAACCTCCAGCCGTCCCTACCCAGATAGTTCCCCCTTCGTCTTCGTAGAGAGCCATCACCATGTTGTTCCCCAAGCTCCCACTATCGTCGGGATCGTGTCGGAATGCCTCGAATGTATCACTCTCACGGTTGTAGCGTGCTAAACAGGTAACGAAGCCAAACCAGAGTTGTCCGCGACGATCTTCGAGAGAGGTCATCACTGTCTCATGGGGAAGATTCCCGTTGTCCGGTTCACCTTTGGCGTAGTGCCGGAAGCGTCGAGTTCGAGTGTCGAGTCGTTGCATTCCAAGTGTATCGCTTCCCGACCAGACATATCCTTCCTTGTCCTCTATCACTCCTTTTATTTGTCCCCCGAGCACCGTTGCCTCATCCCTTCCCTTCAACGTATTAACCGGAGCAACAAACGCATCGAGGAGAGTGCGGGCTTTGGGATCCCACTCGACAATACTGTTCGCCGTGCCAACCCAGAGACCGCGGCTTCCGGGCACAATCTGCCGAACCGTGTTGTTGTCGCGAAGTTGTTGAGGGGTCTCTCCACCAAGTGAATAACACTCACCACTCCCCTTTTGCAAATCGTATGCACAGAGTCCTTTTGCTGTGCCAAGCCAGCAAACCCCGTCATTCTGTTCTTGGATAGCCGAGACACTTACTGCTCTCCCTACATCATCGAGCTGATAGTGATAGTCGAAATTATAGCGTAAGTCGAGTTGTGAGATTCCCAACCCCATTCCTATCCACAGAAGATTTGATCGGTCAGTGAGTAGGCTGTTCACAGTGCCACCAACAAGCGAGTTGGGGTCGATTTCGTCGGCAATGAATTGCGTGTAGACCCCTTTTTCAGATTCAAGTCGCAGCAGCCCCTCGGACGTTCCAATCCAGAACCGAGAGGGATCGCTATCTGGAGCAATCGAAGTAATAGTCAGATCTGTTCGATTGTCTGGTTGGTTTACTAAAGGCTCTATCAAGTCCAGTCTCTCCCGAGCATCGTTGAGACGAAAGAGTTGGGCAGATGAGACAATCATCGTGTGCTCGGCAGTCTGGGTGGCAGCAATCACACCGGGACGATAGGCTTTAAGTATCCCTCGAACATCGAACGGAAGTTCTGTAAACACTTCAGTTCGAAGATCAAAGCAAAAAGCTCCGGCAGCAGTACCAACAAAGAGAGTCTCGTCGTCCAACGGAATCAAAGCGGTGTAGCGGTGTTGTCTCCCTTTGTGCGCATTATCTGTTGGCGGATGATAGTACTTCTTAACTGTTCCCTTCTCAGGGTCAATCGCGGTCAAGGAGGCATATGTTCCAGCCCAAACTCTTCCATCCAACGTCGACGTAAAGCAACGAACGATTCGGTCACCCGGAGTTGTGTCATGCAAATCAATGCGGGTGAATTGCTCTGTCAGAGAGTTAAACTGTGCGCATCCTCCATCGTAAGTTCCGAACCAGAGATTACCCATTAGGTCTTCCCCGATTGCAATAATAAACTTCCCTGGAATTGAACCGAGATCATCAGGATCATATCGAAACGCACGCCCACTCATACCTGCAAGCCGCGTTAATCCATGCTGTGTTCCTATCCAAACAAACCCAGTACGATCTTGGTGGAGAGCATAGACGGCATCAAGCGGAACATCCCCTCTAACGATAGGGGATGAGAAACAGGCGCGACGTTGATGCTTCTGTTCTAACATAATTCTAATACGCTCCGTTATGCCACTCCAGTCTGCAAACCAACAATGTTGGTAGGTCGCTCAATTTGAGTTTGCTGGAGGTGTAGTGAATTTTTGAATTCTCATACGATGAGATCAGAGAATATAACCATGAGGTAGCGAGTGGAGAGAACTCACTCCTGCTACAGCCCCCCCAATGGGACTCCCCTCATCCCCGATATGAAGATGTCGTAAAGAGAAGAGTATGTAATTCTTTCGGCTCAATTTCCCAGAAAGCAGTATACTTGCGCCGTGAATCAATTCGATCATTTACAACAAAAAAATAGAGACGTGCCGGAGCATCATGACGCCCTCTCTGAATCGGACTGGGGCGAAGAAGAAGACCAGCTTACTGTAGCTGTCAACCGCCGAGATGTGCGTATGCGCGTCATGCAGGCACTCTATGCCGGAGACATTGGCGAAATTGCTGGTGGAGCCGACATGGATCTGTTAGCTGCACGCCTTGTATCCGCTTATCTGGAAGGACGTGCGGACTTGCAAGAATTTGCCCTGAGCCTCCTTCGTCGAGCTTGGAATAACCGCGAGTCGTGCGACGACGTGATAACGAAGCTGGCAGAGAATTGGGACTTCAACCGTATTACTCCAATCGATAAGGCAGTTCTCCGCATGGGAATTGCTGAACTTCTCTACTTCCCCGACATTCCTACGCGGGTGACAATTAACGAGGCAATCGAGATCGCTAAGATGTTCTCCACCGATAAATCGGGAGTCTTCATCAACGGGATGTTAGATGCCGCGGTCGACATGTTGAAGAAAGCAGATCGCCTACAGAAGTCGGGAAGAGGGTTGTTGGAAGAGTAAGTATCGTTTATAGTTCTTAGAGTGAGTAGAGAGGAGAGTTTATAGAGTTGTTCGAGGGTATGGCGTAGTTGCATCACTCAACGATCCGAAACCTGAGAATTATCTTCCCGTACCCCCTCCCTTTCTATAAACAAGATTCAACTATCGATAGATCGAACTCTGATAAGATCCTTGCGCTTCGTCGCATGAAACTGATTGCCACCGGCGCGTTTTTGCTGATGGTTGCTCTCTTCATTCTCAGTCACCAATTCGGGAATCAATCACTCCTCTTCTTCATTCGCTGGGATCACTTAAACGCATTCTCTGAGGCGGCAATGATCGGCGCACTGGCAGACTGGTTCGCCGTTGTCGCACTCTTCCGGCATCCCCTCGGCATTCCAATCTGGCACACTGCAATCATTCCGAAACGAAAGGATGAGATCGGGCGAAACCTTGCCAACTTTGTCGAAAACAGACTTCTCTCTGTAGAAAACCTTTCCCGCGAAATTGAACGCCTCTCTATTGCCAGTGCCGCGGCAACCTGGCTAAAGGGCGAAGAAAACCGAAACCGCCTTAGTAACTGGCTTGCCGACGGTCTCGCCACGTTAGTACGTGGATTTGACGACAGCGAAATGCGGGGAGCCGTGGCAGAAGTCGTTACCCGACGATTAACCGCTGTCGACGGAGCCTCTCTCCTCTCCAGCGGATTGAACATGATTGTCGACTCAGGAAAACATCACCAGTTAATCGATACTGGACTTCAGCGCGTTGCCGACTGGCTTCCATCGCGACGAGAGACTGTGAAGGAATTTGTTGAGGGGGCTGTGGAGCGAACGTTGAAGTGGGGGAGCAATTTAGTACCTGATAAGGTGATTGATCGGGCAACAGATCGAACCCTTGAGGCACTGATTCAAGTTTTCCGTGAAGCCGCCGCCGACCCCAAACACCCACTCCGTGCCGACATTTCCGAGAGGATCGTGGAGTGGATTGAACGGCTTGAGAGTGACGTAGAGTGGAGAGAGAAAATCGACACCTGGAAACAGGAAGCAATCGACTCGCCTCGGCTTCGGGAAATGATCGCTCGCATCTGGGAAGAGGGGAAAGAACGGCTGCTGAACGATATTCAGGAAGAGGACTCTTCGATTCGGCACTACATCTCGCGGGCAGTTAGCCGATTTGCGGATAGACTAAATCAGGACGAAGCCTTGCGCAACACTCTGGACGAGCGTCTCCGCTCAGTTGTGACAACCTTCCTCAACAACCACCATGGAGAGATTGGCGCGTTAGTAGAGCGTATCATCGATTCGTGGGATGGAGATCAACTGGCGAACGAGATGGAACTGAATCTGGGAAAAGACTTGCAGTACATCCGCCTGAACGGAACATTTATCGGCGGCATTGTCGGACTGATTATTCACCTCCTCACATAATCGGAATTCTTCCGACTCCGGTTCTCACGTCTTCACTTCGTCGTTCTCTGCATCTTCTCACCCCATTCCATTTGCCTACTACGTTCTACTACTATCCACTATCTTCTTTCTTTCCGCAACTTTTCTCTTTTCAAAGTCAATAGTTTACAGACGCGATTGCAATCGACTAATGAATTATCGAAGAGAGGTGCGTAGTGAGTAATAGCCAGGAATACGACCAATTTGTTGAGTTACTTCGTCCTGTGCAGAAACAGCTCTATCACTTTGCCCGTGCTTTAACCGACGGCTACGACGAAGCATGTGATTTAGTAGGAGCGACACTTTTAGGAGCACTGGAGAACTACAACGGAACGTTTGCTCCTGCAACCTTTAAAAGCTACCTCTTCACTATTGCAGTACGAATACAGAGACGGAAGAAGAAGCGTCGACGATTCTTTGTTCCGCTCGACGCCGAACACATCGCTACCGAGCGATGCAACCTGACGCCGCCAGATGAAACAGCCGACGTTCAAGCACTCTACAAGGCACTCAATAAGCTGCCGGAGAAACAACGTGAAGCCCTTGCACTTTTTGAACTTACTGGATTGAGTTTAAAAGAGATTCAGAAGATTCAGGGAGGTTCTCTCTCTGGTGTTAAATCGCGGATTACCAGAGGAAGAGTTGGACTTGCAGAGTTGTTGGGGGTAAAGGCTGAGGGGGGCAAATCTATTGAATCAACGCAGAGTGCATCTACACTTACATCGTTCCAATCAGCACATGTTGGTAACTAAAATGAATAAGAAATATCTACACGACTATTTAGAAGAAGCCCGCTCTTCCGAAGGGATACCCGAAGAGGAGATCATGAATGTTGTTAAGGGTGGCTTCCACTCGGGCACATCAGTTCTACCCTCATCTTCAACACTGAGTGAGGGGGCACTCTCCACATTTGGCGGGATGAGTGCAGGACTTACAGTTGCTTCAATTCTGGGAGTTCTGACAGTTGCTGCTGGACTCTTCTTCGCTTTGAAGCAAGACTCTAATTCAGATTCCACGGCAGAACCGTCAACTGTGTTGGCTTCGAAGGGACTCAACGCTCCTTCGTCCCAAGGAGATACGTTGATGGCGGACGTCTCCCAAAAGAGACTCCTTCAGCCAATAGCAAAACCTAAGATAGAGAGGTCGTTACAACAAACAACTGATCGTTCGCGCTCGAGGTTGCAACCAGATCAGACCACTAACCTTTCACTACTCTCTTCTCCACCGCCATCCACCATGGGAAAGGAGCCAAGGTCGAGTGTAGATATTGCTATGACAGATGCACCCAAAATCAACTACAGCCAATACAACGTTGAGAACGTTACCTCACTGAACACAGAAGTTCTGGAGTACTCTCCCTTTGTTACCCCAGATGGTAGCAAGCTCTACTTTGCCTCGAATAGGAAGGGAGGAATGGGAGGGCATGATATTTGGTATGCTGAACGCATAGCCCCGGGATCACGCGACTTTCACCCGCCAGTAAATCTGGGAGAGCCAATCAACACAGATTTGAATGAGGGTTCTTTTGTTCTTACTTCCGATGGAGAGAATGCCTTCTTTACTCTCTGCAATCGGAGTGACGGTATTGGTGATTGTGATCTCTACACTGCCCACTTCAACGGAAAGGAGTGGACAGACATTCAAAATCTACGCCAGGTAAACTCTACTGATTGGGATTCACAACCAACAATCTCAACAGAGGGAGATACCCTCTACTTTATCTCCAATCGCCCCGGAGCACTTGGCGGATCAGATGACGCCGATATCTACATGAGCGTAAAGGATGCTTCGGGGATTTGGCAAAAACCAATGAACCTGGGTGCACCAATAAACACACCAAAACGTGAGGACAGTCCATTTATCGTTCCAGGGAAAGGGAAGCTCTACTTCTCGTCGATGGGACATGGTGGATATGGGAAACTCGATTTCTTCGTCGCTGAGCGTAGCACAGATGAAACGTGGTTGGAGCCACAGAATCTTGGACCAAACTTTAACTCCGCCCTCGACGAACGGATGTTAACGACAACGCAGGATGAAACGACCTTCTACTTTTCTTCGGAACGGAGTGAGCCATCGAATGCTGGCACACTCGACATTTTTACTGCACACGTTATCACATCGGGTGGTATTAGTGATGATATTCTAATAGAGCAAACATCAACGCACTCACGCCAACTATATCTCTACCCGAATCCAGCCGCTGAGTATTTCTACTTTCGACGTTTAAAGAGAAGTGAAGAGAGAGAAGAGATGATTATTTCCGATCAGAACGGACGAGAGGCACTCCGAATCGAAGACGTTGGGGAGGGTGAGTCAATTTCTATATCGGCACTCCCACCAGGCACATACTTTGTTCGGATTGGGGACAAAACTGGATCGATAGTTATTCGGAGATAAAGAGTATACAAGTCTGAGAGACTGAGGTTGGCAACTCCTTTCGGGTTGCGTCGGATTCAGCGAAGGGAGATGATATCTTCGGTACATCTTGATGGGAGTCTGTGGATTTCAGAATTTATTTGGAGAGCGAACACCGTTCGTAGATGTTGAAGCCTTCACTTCAATGCTCCTCGGTCTGAAATCCATGCTCTCTCCTCTCTACCTCTTTCTCCCGAGCCTCAATCCAAGAACTACTACAACGAGCGAGACTGCTGTCAGAATAACCGAGAGGAGGGCAGCAGTCTCGTCATCCCCAAGAGTGAAGGCTTCGTAGATTGCAAGGGGCATCGTTCGCGTACGTCCGGGAATGCTTCCACTTAGCATCAGCGTTGCACCGAACTCCCCGATTCCACGAGCAAAAGCCAACACAACTCCCCCAGCCAATCCTCCTCGTGCCAACGGCAACAGGATATACCGCCATCGGGAGAAGCGTCCAGCCCCGTCGAGCGCGGCAGAATCTTCCACTTCATGGCTGATACCTTCAAAGGCAATTCGTGCAGAGCGTACCATTAAGGGGAGTGCCACTACTCCACTTGCAAGCGCCGCCCCAAGCCACGTAAAAGTAAACTCCACTCCAAAACTGGAGAGGAACTCTCCCACTGGGGTTTGCCGTCCAACTAACAGTGTCAAGTAATACCCGAGCACTGTTGGAGGAAGGAAGAGAGGAAGAGAGGCGAGGGCATCGACAATATCAGATAGTCCCCCTTGCCTTACAGCTAACCACCTACCTAACACCCCCCCAACGACACCAACCACAAGCGTAGCTACCGATGCAACGAGCAACGAGAGAATCAGAGGATCACGTATGTCATCAATTAGCATTTGTCGGTTCGTTCGTTCAGGACTGAACGAATATAGCACGAGAGTTCTTCAGGAGAGGGTAAGGAATGATGATGATCTTGTTGAGACCTATAGGAAGGTAGTACAGATACTGTGCGGACAGAGCGGGTACTGCCCCCGCTTGCGCTCTCAGCCTGTCCGTGTGGATCGCACGACAACGCCGTACGATCCGGGCGTGATGAATAGAGAGTCCCGGGACCACATCACCACTTGGTGGCATAGCAGAATGCCACTCGCCCCTTCCGTCGAACAGAGGCAGGAACTTGCCAACTCTTCTACAGGAAGGTGCGCCAACAGCGTTGCCACCGTTGGTTGCGTACGCTTCCGGCTGTCACCCTGCCGGTCGGGCCCAGTTTCTGGTCGGTTAGGGTTCCGTATATGCTGAAAGGGAAGAACTACGTCTCTGGTAGCTTCCCTCGTACACTCTTCTTCTGTCCCTTGTGTGAAGGGGGAATGTTGGTGTGGTTCTCAAGAAAGTAGTCGTAGTCAGCACGACGAATTCGCCAGACCTTACCGACCTTGATACCTCGCACAGTTCCCTTGCGAAGCCACGTATAAACTGCCTTTACGCTGACACGCAACTCCTCAGCGATCTCTTCGGGTGTGATGTACGCCATACGCCTCTTAGTCCTCTTCGGGACTTTTAGTCCCGATAGTGACGGATACTGCCGTTTTGTTTGTTTTGCGAATCTTACATAGCTTTTATTCTGTTAGTTCAGCCATTTGAAATATACAAACAAAGCGTTCCATTAACAAACCACTATTGAACACTTTGTGCAAGAACAATGAAAAAACCAAAACTTCCCAAAGCAACAGAGATGCTTGATCGGCTCAAGGAATTCTACGGGTATAAATATGACACTGACCTTGCCCGGCATCTCAAACTCTCCGAAGGGAGTGCTATCGGTAACTGGCGCAGGCGTGATACACTCGATATTTTCTTGATTGCCAAGTATTGTCCAGAAATCGACCTCGATTGGCTCCTCTGGGGAAGAGGGGACAAGGCTCCAGCCGTCCCACCAGATGTCGACCTGATTCTCGAGAAGAGTGGGATGCCGAGAGAGCAACTGATTTCACTCGTAAGAGAGGCACTTGAAAGCTATCTGCTGAGCGACGAAAAGAAATAAGTCTGATAGCTCTTCCTTCATTTCGTGTGCTTTTCCCTCATCATTGAAGAGCAACTGATCTTTGCGTGGCAATCCCTTTCCCAACACATCACGCAATGTTAACTTCGTGCTGTTCAGTATAGAGGTTAAGATAGCTTTGCCCGTTCTCTTCTACTTATTCACAGGTATAATCGATGTTCTCTGAGACAACTCCTCTCCCACCACTACGGCACGACTTGGATGCAGTTGAAATAATGCCCGGCATTATCAGACTCTATGACGATTTAGGTTACACCGATTCTACTGTTCAACTCCCCATTGAGATTATCGACTACTTGCTCTATATGGATGGCAAGCGAACCGTGTTGGAACTTGCTGGACATGCTGCACAGGCTGGGTTTCCTTTCGATAGTATGAAGTTCCTCGAAATTGTCGAGATTTTAGAGGAGGAAGGATTTCTCGAAACAGAAACGTTTCAACGTCAACGAGAGGAGCTACACCACGACTACAATAGCCTAACGCTCCGCCCTGCATTTCATGCCGGATATGCCTATCCAGATGATCCTGACGAACTTCGTGCAATGCTCGATCAGTATCTTTCTCCCACTCCCGAACAACTTTCATCACCGACTACAACTCCCGTAGGTTTCTTCATTCCTCACGTCGACCCTCGCCTGGGGGGGCAGGTCTATGGAGCGGCCTACAACGCTATGCGGGAGAACGATGCCGACACCTTTATTATTCTCGGTGTTCCCCACCGAATGAGCTACGACCGATTCATGTTCTCCACAATGGACTTCGATACTCCACTCGGTGCAGTCGAGACAGATCGAGAGTTCATTGCAAAGTTCAGGGAGAACTTGTCGTTCCACCTCACTGAGGATCAAATAGCACACAGAATTGAACACTCCATCGAGTTTCAAGCACTCTTCCTACGGCATCTCTTTCCCGACCGTCCAATCCGGATCGTCCCAATTTTGGCAAACTCACTCTATGATTATGTGGAGACCGGTCGAGGAGGGGCTGAAGAGGACGAAAAGCTTACTGAACTCTACACAACTCTATCCCGTACCGCCGCTGAACTGAAGCGTAAAGTCTGTTGGATTGCGAGTGTTGACTTTTGCCACGTCGGCAGAAAGTTCGGAGATTCTTTTGACGCTCGAACAATCCTCGACAAAGTTCGCAGACATGATGAGAAATTAATTGAGGCGGCTGCCGAGTGTAATGCAGGAGAGTTCCTCCAGAGACTTGTTGATGTTCGGAACGAGTACAAAGTCTGCGGTGTCTCACCAATGTATGCAATGCTCCGTGCGGCCAATCTGAAGCGTGGCGAGTTGTTGGCGTACGATCAGTGGGATGAAGAGGAGACCGATTCAGCAGTTTCGTTTGCAAGCATGGCGTTCTATCGTTGAGAACAACTTCACCAGAACGATTCTTTTTCTATCCGTTCTCCCTTCGATCTTCGGACATGCTGGGCAAACATTCTTGACTCGACAGCATGTTGTCTGCGATTTTGCAGTAGGGATCGCGTATCTTGCCACTCGACTACTACTCTGTGCAATAGTTACCTGATGAAGCAATCCCAAATCGGCCAATTTCTTGAAGACCCTATGAGGAGATTTCAGATCTCCCTGTTGATGCTTCTCATGTTGGTTGCAGGGGGAACTTTAGGCTATATCCTCCTGGAAGGGATGCAGGGGATTGACGCTCTCTACATGACGATAATCACAATTACGACCGTCGGTTTCGGAGAAGTTCGGCAGTTGTCCCCTGAGGGTCGCATCTTTACAATCCTTCTAATTATTCTCGGGGTTGGTGTAGGGGCGTGGGCAATTCGCAACGGCGTAGAAATCGTGCTCGGAGATACCCTTTGGCATTCAGTGCAGCAGAAGAAAATGAACAAAATCATCAAAGAGCTTTCAGGACACTATATCATTTGTGGTTACGGACGAATCGGCAGACAGATCGCTCGCGACATGGCTCTGCGCAATGAACCGTTTGTTGTGATCGACCAGAATAGTGAACGCATCGAGTGGGTGAGAGAGAAGAATATGCTCTATGTTCTGGGAGACGCAACGCACGATGAGATGTTGATTGAAGCAGGGATTGAGCGGGCAGGGGGATTAGTAGCTGCACTCAACAGCGATGCCGACAATGTGTTGGCAGTTCTCACAGCTCGCGGCCTAAATCCCAACTTGCAAATAGTAGCTCGCGCCGGCGACGAAACCGTAGAGAATAAACTCCGACGAGCCGGGGCAGATCGCGTTGTAAGTCCATATGCGATCGGTGGGCACAGACTTGCTTTGGCTATGCTTCAACCAGCAGTGCACGACTTCTTCAACAGGGTGTTCAACGTTGAGCAAGCAGATGTTGATATTGGTGAAATACCGGTTCTAACATCATCTCCTCTGAAAGGTAAAACGATCGCTGAGTGTGATCTGAGGAATTCGTGGGGATTAATCGTTATCGGCATTAGAAAGACCGACGGAACTTTTAATATCAGCCCTGACGCACGCCACCCAGTTGAAGAGGGAGAGACCCTAATTGTGATTGGGCCGCCCGAACTTATCTTCAACTATAAACAACGCCAGATGTAGAAAGCCGGATGTAGAACTCTCTACATCCGGCCTCTTTTCATACAAATCCCAATAGCCTCATACACTCTCCCCTACCACTAATCACTTCTGGAAAAGTCCTACAAACAGACCGAAGTGTACGTTCAGTCCGTCAGCACTTACGTCGGGAACGTCCGAAATCTCTGTGCCAGAAGGATCTGTCCAAGTCCCACCGAAGTTCAGTCCATATCCAGCACCACCCCGCAGGAGCACGTAGGAGTTAAAGGCAAAATCCACTGTCACCGTTGGCTGCAAGTGGAGAGAGTTGCGCGCAATGTGTGCGTATTGAATCAGGGAATCGGCAGCCGCTGCCGGCGCGTTAAATCTCTCTGGATCAAAGATATTAGTGAAGGGGACTCCGGCTGTTCTCGTCTGATTCAACTCGATCTCGCTCGAACTCCGGCCAACCATCACGCCGGGAAAAAACATCAGTCCATCAGCCGGAAGAAAAAATGCATACTCAAGCTGAGCCGCAATCACGCCAGCACTGTAGCGCATCGTCCGTTCGTACTGACCGTTAGTACCGGCAACTTCGGAGCTAACTTCTTTGGTCCCTCCCACAGCATATACACCGAGCCGTGTGTTCGGAATCACTCCACCGACGAATCCACCACCACCACCAAGCAACATTGGTCCGCTGAAGGCGTTCTGCTCCATTCCGAAGTTGACTGCCAACGTATTCAACTGATCGTAGTTGACGAAGGAAACCATCCCAAGATATCCCCCACCAAACCCGATATATCTGAGTTCAGCCTGTTCTACAAGAATACTATCAAAGTTAAAATCATCGAACTCCTTCCCCTCCTCGTCCGGAGGTTGGGCAATTGCCGTGCCGATACAGAGAAAAAAAGCCATCATGGCTCCTAACAAGAGAAAGCCATTCGTTCTGAGAAATCGCGTCATATCCATTTTTTCCTTTCAGTGTGAAGAGAACATTTCTCACTCTACCTAAATCATCTTCATCGCTGAGACATCCAGCAGAGTGATTCTACAATTAATACGCATCAAACAGTCCAAACTGGAACGTTAAGCCGAGATGCGCACTAAATGGAGCGGTGGCTGGAACCAACGTCCGGCCATCTAAATCAACCTCCGCTGGACGTTGAAATTCTTCCTTATACAGTTTATTCAGAGGGAAACCGAGACTAATATCCAGCCCAAGCCAGTAGCTCTTCTCATCCATCAAGGTCAGCGTTCCATTCAGCCGCGGTTCCAGAAGAAGTTCCAGCGCATCTGTGGCAACCTCTTGCGTTTCATCTACCCCAACGTTTGAACCTACTGTGCGAGGTTTTGGTTCCGACGCACTCATCGGAATACCGATGTTCAATGAGAGACCGAGCGATGAATAGGAGAAGCCTGGCTGCACATAGAGGTAGGTAACACTATAGAAACGAGGGTCGAGCAACGAATCCTCCTTGACACCAGGATTGCGAATATCGATTCCAGTATTCAAGAATGTGGACATTTCAGTTGAGAGAGGATAGGTAATGTTCAACCCTGCCCGCAATGCAAATCCGAGCGCAGCCTCATCCTCTTTGTCTAACGTTCCTGCTGGAAGCGAAATACCGGGGGCAACACCAAGGCCAACACTGAACTTTGAGGTTGCTCCGGCTTCAGTGTAACGTGATTGTGCTTCCACATTGGATGCAACGCAGGCAGAGAATACCAGAATACATAGTGACAATACTATCCGTTTCATTGATCTGCTCCTTGTCTGAGTTCTTGTGAATCTGATTCTATTATCTGATTGTTTTGAATGCTTCCACGTCAAGATTGGTTCTCCTTGTGAGAACTTCTCACCCACTCTCATGTCTACTGACTATCCATACCAAAACTTTCCGAAACTGCTGCTTTCAATTGTATTGAACTAAGAGTCAGAAGAACTCAGTTTTCTTTATGCCTACGATAACAACAGCAGCTATACCGACAGTTCCTGAATTGGCTTAATCGCGTTCAGTCCCTGGAATAAGAAATTCGAAACGAAAACCAGCCTGAAGCGAAATATTTCTCCAGTCGCCGAACGATTCAACGATATCAGGATAATTAACCAACTTGGAGAATGAATACCCCCCAAGGATGGTTACGGACAACCACCCAAGCTCATCGTCGGCAACAGGAATTGTTCCCCCTAAGCGAAGTTCTGCCATAGTATTCAGAAGGTTGCTCGAAAGGTCAGATGAAGCCCCTGTGTAGGCAGTCTCTGTACCACTTAGCGGCAATCCTAAATTAAAGCCGAGGTTGAACCCGCTGAATGTAAAGTTTGGATAGAGCGTAAAGAAGAGAACCCGAGTGTCTGAATAAATGTTCTCATTCTGAAAGTGGTGGACTCGAGTCCCACGCGAGTGAATTCCCAATGAGAGTCCACTACTAATCACATCGGTTAAGGGATACGTTGTAGAGACTTCTCCAGTCCAAGCAAAGACTGGTTTGATCTTATACCCACTCGGAGAATCAAGAATCATTGAGCCTCCGGCTGCAAAACCTGGTCCGATTGTAAGCCCGGCACGAGCATTTCGATCACCACTGAAGGTCTGAGCCTGTACCGACTCAACACCAATTACTCCTGCCAGTACGATCATCCACAATGCAAGCATTCTATGCTTTTTCATTTTCAAGCCTATTCGTTTGAAAAGTATTTACCCGAAAACATGCCGACGAGTAGCGAATATACGAGATGCCAACTGATGAATAGAATTCTGCAAATCTTCTATTTCGATTCGGCAATGCCCGCCGCTGTTTCAGCTTCACGAGTTTCCGGTAGGTCGAGCCAGACTCTCTTCAGATCATACCGAGCCATGGGGTCCAGCTTCATCCCGCGAACGTATGGTTGTAGCAGGCGATAGTGCCGCTCGTAGAAGAGGGGCATAACCGGGGCATCATCCATTGCAAGTTGCTCAGCCTGCACATATCGCATCATTCGCGCCAAATAGTCAATCGTTCGCACAGCTTCATTGAAGAGGTCGTTGTACTCCGGACTGTCGTAGCGGGAGCTATTTGGGTTACTCGGTTTGGTTGGATCGTCGGGGACAATCTGTCCGTTCAACAGGTTCAAATATGTCTCTGGGTCTGGGTAATCTCCATACCATCTCGTCCCCCAAAATTCGATCTTTCCACTTTCGGCCAAATCAATTAGCTGCGGGAATGCCATCTGCTTGATTTCCAGATTGACGTTCAACGTCTTGTTCAACTGATCCTGTATTGCCTCGGCCACTTTGCGGAGCCGAGGCTCATCGTAGATGTGGATTGCGATTGGAGGGAACCCTTCACCGTTCGGATACCCCGCCGCCGCAAGAAGCTCGCGTGCCCTCTCCTGATCGTAATCATACCCCTGAATTGAATCAACTGGATAGTCGGGAAAGACAGGAGGAGTTAATCCGTGCGTTGCCGGTGCGTAGGGGGAGTTGTTCAGCACGAACTTGACGATGCGGAGTCGATCGATTGCGTAGTTGAATGCTCTTCGAACGTTCGCATCGGTAAAGGGTGCTCTCCTGTTGTTGAACGCAAAGTACCAGGTTAACATCGCCGGAACGGTCTGCGCCTGATACTTCGAGAATTTTGGGTTGAGTTCGAGCGTCTCGGTGTTGAAGATTGCCTCGAACTGCTCGGTAGGGATGTTGAATAACTCTTCCTGCTGTCCAGTCTCGAACGTGTTGAACTGCGTGTTATCATCTTTCTTAAAGGTGAAAACAAGACTGTCGAGGTAGGGATAGGAGTTTGCCTCCTCATCTTTTCCCCAGTAGTTCGGGTTCCGCCTGAGGAGAACGTTCACCCCCTGTGTCCACTGATCGAAGCGGAATGCCCCTGTACCAACGGGATGCCGTGCAAAGTCGATCCCATATTTCTCCACTGCTTCGCGAGGAACAACACTGCCAAGAGAGTTTATTAGCAGATAGATGAAGGGTGCATAAGGCTCGGTTAGCTGGATCTGGAATGTTGAGTCATTTACAACTTTGAAACCGGTTACCTCATCCAACCGATTCTTCTTTTCCGCAGCATTGTAGAACTCCGTTGCCCCCTTCACTTTCCCTTGAAATGCCCAGTAGGTCTTCGTCCGCTGGTCAGGGTCGCAACACCGAGTCAGGGAATATTTCACATCTGCGGCATTCATCAAGCGTCCCTTCCCGTCGCTGAAACAGGAATCATCTTGAAAGCGGACATCGGTGCGTAGGTGGAAGGTGTAGACCAAGCCATCCTCTGAAATCTCCCAAGAGTTCGCAATCTCGGGCACAATTTTCAAGCTGTCGTTCAGATCAATCAGCTTGTCAAAAATCTGCGAGGCAATGTCGTCGGCATGTTTCGAGTCAACCAGAACCGGATCGAGTCCGTTCGGATCTCCACGCAAAACATTCAGCCGAAAAATTCCACCATAGCGCGGAGCTGACGACACCTCATTGGAACCTTGCTTCGGCGCGTTGTCGGAGTCTCCACCGCCACAGCTTAGGAGTAGAAGTGTAGAGAGAGAGAAGAGAAAAACTATTGAGCGAAACATAGACAAACTTTCCTGTTATCCGAGATATTGGAATTGCAAAGGGGACAAGATATTGACTTTTATCGGCTTCTTCACGGTATCACCACCTGCATCAGGTAGTATGTGGTGGGAAACAATCCAGTAAAACCACTCACCAGTAGGGTGGAATCATTCTGCCAGAACACCCCCGATTGATTGGCAAAGCCTATCCCAGACGATTTGACTAATTCATAATCCTTCACCTCTCGTACCTCAGATTCTAAGGGGAGTTCAGCATAGCGCAAATCTTGATCCTTATTGTAGACTGCGACAAACTTTCCCCTCCGCAGAGTAACGGAAGCACCATAATCTTGCAAAGCATAGTGCATCTGTCTGTGCGGACTTGCTTCCCAGACAGCCGCCTGAATATAGAACCACCCCTCATCATTTTCTATTATCCGTTCTCCCCACTGATACTTCCCCTCAGAACTAAATGAGAAGAGGATCAGATCTCCGAGCACTGCTTCGTAATAGTCCTCACCCTTACGCTTTACTTGGTAGATTGTCTTGTCAACTATCCCCTCGTCATCGGTCATCTCGTAGGCTGTCGTGTTGACCTTTTTCATTTCCAGACCCTCAGCTACAACGTAGATCGTTCCATCCTCCGAAAACATGATCTTTCTTGGAAGGATGTGGGGCATGTTCGCCTTCTCAGTCAACTCCCGCGCCTTGGGATAGTCGAGCAACAGAGAGTCGTGACTGATGATTGTTCCTGTTGTATAGTTGATTCGGGTTAGGTAGATCCCCTTCAAGTTCTCATCCTCGTCAACCAGACCTGCAGCTACGGCCAACTCTTCCTCGCCACTAAATGCGGTTGTAACACCACCAACAGCAACCTTTTTTCTGGCAAGCTTTGTGGGAAAGGGAATGTTGGCAGTGATCTCCTCGTGAGACTCGCTGGCGTAGTCGAGGTGTAGCGTAGAGCCGACTGCCGATAGGGTTGAGTGGATCAAGATTGTTCCCCCTTGATTGGGAATGAGTAGATCGAAGAGATTGGTTCCAGGGTCGAGCGTTGGATATTCTTTCTCGACCCTCTTCGATTGGGTCTGAAGTGCTGTGTCGAGAAACGTTGTGGAAATTTGCACTCCTCCCCCACTACCCGAAGTCCAGAGAGTCATTCCGTAGTGACGAAGATCTGGAGACTGCCGCACGTCGGCGTAGATGAGCACACCTTTCCCGAGGTCAACAAGTCGCTTCTGTACCACTTCCGTCCCCTCTACCCCATCGTATAGAAGACCATCTATCGCTCCAATTACGGGAACTGATTCTGCAGGTGAGCCAATATCTCCTATGAGAAGTAGGAACTTGTCGTTCCCGATATGTACCCACTTCATTGGAGCAAAGTCTGGTTCAAACTTGATTTTCTGTTCGTTGGTCACCTGCAACGTCGGAGTTATTCCGGCAACGAGGTACTCTGTCAACGAGGAGCTTTTAGAGGGATCCAGCTCCACCATCTGCGAGCTTGTCATCATGTAGAGGTGCCCCTCACTCCCCGAAAAAATTGCTGCAAGTCCGGGTGGGTAGATAGTCTTAGCGAGAGTAGCCGATCCCTTCGGGGCAATACTCAGCTTTCCCGAGAAGGGAGAACAAGAGAGGAGGAAAAAAGAGAGGAAAACCGCGAGCAATTTTTCCATGAGGAATGTGGAAATCTTGGTAAACGAGTTTTAGGTGTGAAGAAGCTACCACAAATAACGACAAAACGCCGATTGCTCTCGATAGAATCAATCGGCGTTCTGACAAGTCGGGGCGGCAGGATTCGAACCTGCGATCTCCTGCTCCCAAAGCAGGCGCGTTAACCGGGCTGCGCTACGCCCCGCGACCAAAGAGCACAAATGTACGAGAAAAGAGAAAAGGAAGAAAATTCAAAATGAAAATTTCAAAAGGAAAAATAGAAGAACGAGAGAATTGTGGCCTCACATCTCCAAAATAGTTCTTGCTGATTCCCACCCCTTTTGAATCTTACCTCGTTAATTTTGAGTTCTTCACTTACCAAGCTCTTTCTTCAACCCCTCAATCACTGGCACTGGTGATGGGTCAACGCCGTTCAATGCTGCCAGCCAGAAGCTGACCCAGTCGCCGAGGTGGATCAGAGAGAACATCCGGGCGAGTGGACTCTTCCCTTGCGACTCCACTTCCACTGTTGCCCCGGCACTTTTACCGATAATTCTCTTCGTAATGTCGATACGCTTCACGTTGCGGCGATGATCCCCTTTGTCTCGCAAGTAAATCGTGATGAACTTCCCAACTAAATTTGAAGGGTGCGACCAACCGTTGATCTCGTTGTGGTTCATCTCCGGCAACAAGTTGCCGAATGCCAAATACTTCGCGTTCTCTTGAATCTGTCCACGCCAGCGAATGTTGATCGTGTCGAGCCGCTCGGTTGCCGAGTAAATCACCGGTACTTTGCCGTTGATCTTCTGCGCCAGTGCAAATGCCGGGTTCGTCCGCTTTGGTCCTGCACTGTAATCCCCACTCAGCTTCTCAATCAATCCAATCGCCTCGGCAATCCCCTTCTCCGTATCCCGCTTCACTCCGGCTCCAAAGATCTCTGACTTGATCGCCAACGTGTAGAGGAGAGGAAAGAAGCTGTACCCCATTGCAGCTCGGGGTTGTAGACCGGAAGGAAGCGTTATCATCTTGTACTTGGCAGCCGTCGCACTCTTGCCAAGTTTTCCACCCGTGGTAATCACCAGAACCTGTCCAGCATTTTTCCGAGCAGCTTCGTAAGCCGAGAGAGTCTCCTCGGTATTACCACTGTATGAACTGACAACTAAAAGATCGTTCTTCCCTACAGTTGGTGGATTGTAGTCCCGATTGACAACAACATCAACTCCCGCATGATCTTTGAAGGCGGAGATGTAGCTGCGAAGCAAATCACCTCCAATTGCCGAACCTCCCATCCCAAGAATGACCACTCTCTTCACCCTTCCCTTCGGAATGGTTGGGCCACTCTCCCCCAAGGCAATCGCCTCTTTGATCTGCCCGGCAAACCCTGCAATGGCCGAGTACATGTCGGCGGGATCATTCTCTCGAAAGTTTTTCTGCGTCAAGCTCATAGTCAGCATCGATCGATTAAGTTTCTGGTTGTTCCTGAACAAAATTTGTGGAGAAGATACGGAGGTTCAGGATTTGCGACTGCTATCGGAGCCACTCCACAGCAGAAAGATGTTCTCACTTCCGCACGCTCCCCTCCTCAAGACTCCAGAAAAGAAGGTCGAGTTCTTGAAGTTCAAGTCCTTGAGAGGAAGCCAACTTCACGAACTTCTGCTCCAGTTCTATATAGGTCTTCTTTGAGATAGTTTTCGGAATCTGATCGATTGCCCCGGAACGCAATAAGTGCTTCAGGATATGCCGGTCGATAATTGCTACGTCGAGATGGCCAATATTTCGGAGGAAGTGGGAGGCTTCTTTCCAGCCGAGACCGTTCACGTTCTCCACTAACCACTCTCGTTTATCGAAAGAGGGACGCTTCGACGCAATCACTTCAAAAACTTCATCCCACTTCTCCCAGACCAAAAGAATTCGTCTCCCCTTTTGATTGTGAAATCGGATATAGTGAGCCGGGTCGCGAAGCAACGGGACAGGATCAACTGTCTGCTCAGGAAATCCTTCGCTCCGGAGTCGCGCAATTACCTGTTCAGCATTAGCAGCCTTCGACTGCGGTGTCAGGAGACAGTAGAGAAGCTCGAAAAGATATTCCTCCTGCGGAACCTCCCGAAACTGCCGCAAGCGTTCGCGAATCGTCTCCCGATGCTGATCCCAATGTTGTTGATAAAGAAAATCCACCAGTAGGGAATTCAAAAGGCAAAATTCAAAAATTTGTGGAGGAGAGCATCACCCGACCCACTGACTCTTAACTTCTGCTTAGGAATTCAAAAGGCAAAATTCAAAAATTTGAGGAGAACTGCATCGCCCAATCATCTCGCATCAAGTGTTCCCCTTCTTCTTTTTGAATTTTTACTTTTGAATTTTGAATTCTCTTCTTTGATTTCTCTTTTTTGAATTTTTACTTTTGAACTTTGAATTCTGACAACGTATGGATTCGACACTACAAACTCTGAACCGCCTTGTTGACTCGTGGAGTGAACGCCACCGACCAGAATCGATGAATACTGATTGGGGGCAAGCTCTCCTTGCTTATGGAATGGCTACGGCTGTCCGAGCAACGGACAACGCCAATGGCAGGGAGTATATGCGCCGTTGGCTCACCTACCACCTCGGGGCTGGAGTTCACCTCACCTACTTCGTTGGAGCGTGGGGGATTGGTCTCCTCTACCCGGAGATCGTCGAAGAATTCCCTGAGTACAAACATGAACTGCGTGATTTGGCAGACCGGCTCTACGATTTGATTCTGCACAAAGCGATCCGCAACGGACAAGGGGTGTTGCTGCACAACGTCGACCTCCCCCACATTTACATCGACACGATCTACTTCTCTGCTCCTGTATTAGCAAAACTTGCAAAGACTCTCGGTAAGGATGATTGGAAGCCGGAAGCACTCCGGCAACTTCGAGCACATTTGGAAGTTTTGCGCGACACCGAAAGCGACTTCTTCATCCACTGCGAACAGAATCTAACCGGACTTCGTTCGGAGGGAGCGTGGGGTCGGGGGAACGGTTGGGTGGCGATGACCTGTGCCGAGCTTCTGCCTGCACTCGAACCAGATTCGGAGGAGTTTAGGATCGTCAGCCGCATTCTGCACTCCCTTTCTACCCACCTCCTCCCCTTACAGACCGAAAAAGGTCTCTGGCGAACACTTGTCAACAATTCTGCTTCTTACGAGGAGACATCGGCTTCGGCAATGTTCCTATTTGGGATGATCCGCGGGCGGAGAACAGGAGTTTTGGGTGCAGAGTTTGATGAACCGATTGAGCGTGGAATTGCTGGTATCAGCGATTTTATTGACGAAAAAGGGATTTTGCTTGGAAGCTCGGAGGGAACTTGGCCCGGAACGATCGAGTATTACAAGGGGCTGGATCGTGGGGAATGGTGGTGGGGAACCGGAGCATTTCTCTTAGCCTTAACAGAATTTGCCGCAATGAAATCGGGACCTGATGTGTTCATTCCATAAAAGAACATCCTGAGACTTGACCGAATCCCCCTATATTCCGTACTTTTGCAGGTTGACACCCGATCTATGGCTTTCACATTGATAGTGGAATGGTCAGGATCAAATAAGATTAGAATAAACCAGAGGAAACTCAACTGAAGAAAAGGCAACCGCAAAGACCGCGTACGCCGCAGACGCGGATTAACGAACGAATCAGAGTACCCGAGATTCGTGTGATTGACGAGGAGGGAAATCAGCTTGGCTTGATGACTCCACGCGACGCAATGCAGATAGCACAGGAACGTGAGCTTGACCTTGTCGAGATCGCGCCAAATGCAAAACCTCCCGTCTGTAAAATCATTGACTACGGCAAGTATCGGTACGAGCAGCAAAAACGGGACAAAGCGCAGAGGAAAACTCAGCACCAACAGCAACTGAAAGAAGTTCGGCTTCACCCACGAACCGACACGCACGATCTGGACTTCAAGAAGCGCCACGCTCGTGAGTGGCTCGAAGAAGGGAACAAAGTAAAGTTCTCTGTTTTCTTTAAGGGGCGTGAGATGGCACACAAGGACATCGGGCGAGATTTGCTGGAAGGGATCATCCAAGATATGACCGACGTAGCAAAAGTGGATCAAGCTGTCCGAATGGACGGGCGCAACATGCACATGACACTCGCTCCAGACAAGAAGAAATAGAACCGTCGGTAGCCGCAACTCTTTAGGTTGCGCTCTCACTCGGAATTGAGAATAGAAGCAGAGTATAGAACTGCATAATCATAGAGGAGAAATCGAATGCCAAAAATGAAATCGGTCAAGGGGGCATCGAAGCGTTTTCGCCTGACTGCAACCGGCAGGTTGAAGCGGGAGAAGGCAAACCGTTCCCACATCTTGACGAAGAAGTCACCAAAGCGTCTCCGCCATCTACGCCAGTCCGGCATTGTCGGCTCTGAGGATGAGAAGCGGATCAAGCGGATGCTCGGCGTAGGCTAAAGAAAACGCCGAGTAGTAAAAGCGGATAGAACATCTCCGCACAGATTCAACGATGTTCAAACAATTCATATACGCGTGAGGCGTAGCGCCAGAGAAATGGCGATGGCAGAAGTGGGTATACCTCACTCGATGCCATTCAGATGCTCGCCCGCGTCAATCAATCATCAAAAATCTGAGAAGAGAAGAACATGCCACGTTCAAGGAACAAAGTAGCGTCACGCAATAGGCGTCGGCGCATGATGAAGCACGCCAAAGGCTACTGGGGCCTGAGGTCACACGTCTGGACGATTGCCAAGAACCACGTTGAGAAAGGATGGGAGCACGCATTCCGTGGCCGTCGCCTGAAGAAGCGTCAGTACCGCCGTCTCTGGATCGTCCGCATCAATGCGGCGGCTCGTCTGAACGGAACCACATACAGCCGATTGATCGGCGACCTGAACAAGAAAGGTCTGGAGATCAACCGGAAAATTTTAGCAAACATCGCAATGAATCAGCCCGAGACGTTTGCAAAGATTGTGCAATATGTGAAGGGATAACCTGAGTTAGAGAGGAGAAGAGTGAGGTGTGGGAGAAAACATTCGCAAGTATCAATCCCTTCTTCGGCAACGGAGAAGGGATTTGTATTTTTGGTCAGGTGATTCTTTCTATCGTCCCGCGTTACGGGACTTTCCTGACGTGATGAAGTCCACCTCCACAGCCCCGCTTTGTGGAGCGATTGTTCTTAGCCCCGTGGTAAGCACGGGGACGTGAATAAAATTTCCCCAGGAAGTCCTGTAGGGGCAAAAGTCAAGACGTGCAGAAGTTGACCAAACAGATCCGCACAACAACAGAACATTTTATTGAGTTCGATACATGCTTGAAGAAATCAAAGCACTCAGCGCGCAGATCAAGTCCGATCTATCAGCGATCTCCACACCGGAAGAACTGGAGGCATTCCGCCTGAAACACCTCGTCCGCAAGGGAACAATTGCCCAGCTCTTCGACCGGATGCGGGAAGTTTCAAAGGAGGATAAGCCTCTGGTTGGAAAGGAGATGAACATCCTGCGAACAACCGCACAGTCTGGCTTCGACGAACTTCAAAGCGGAGTCAGCAAGAAAGAGGCGAAGCCGAGCGAGGACCTGACTCTTCCGCCACGAACTCTCTACCACGGTCACGAACACCCAATCATGCAGGCAAAAGCTCGGATGGAAGAGATATTCATCCGCATGGGCTTCACTATTGCAACAGGTCCCGACATTGAGGACGACTACCACAACTTCGAAGCACTTAACTTTCCACCCGACCACCCAGCCCGTGACATGCAGGACACCTTCTTCGTGAAGCATGGTGACCGCGAAGACGTGGTACTTCGCACACATACTTCCCCTGTACAAATCAGGATGATGCAGTCGCACGAACCACCGATTCGGGCAATTATGCCGGGGCGCGTCTACCGGAACGAATCAATTACCGCACGCTCACTTGCAGAGTTCTACCAAGTGGAAGGTCTCTACGTAGACAAAGGGGTGACAATGGCGCAGTTGAAGGGAACGCTCTTCGAGTTCGCAAAGGCTTACTACGGTGAGGACATCAAATTCCGGTTCCGTCCCTCCTTCTTCCCCTTCACCGAACCATCGGCAGAGATGGACATTACCTGCTTCCTCTGCGACGGCCAAGGCTGCCGCGTCTGCAAACAATCAGGCTGGCTCGAAATTTTAGGGTGTGGCATGGTTCACCCAAACGTCCTCAGCAACTGCGGCATCGATCCCGAAGTCTACAGCGGCTACGCCTTCGGCATGGGAATCGAACGAACCCAGATGTTAGCGATTGGGCTGGATGATATCAGGTTGTTTTATGAGAATGATATGAGGTTTTTGGGGCAGTTTTAGCGAGGGGAATTATGAAGAGAGCGAATGCTCATTTTGCTTTTTTGTTGGCAATCTATTGACATCTCGGTGAACTCTCTTGCCCATATCAGTAGCCAGGCTCAGGTTGTGCTATCACCCTGGTTCAATATGGGTGAGTCGACTCTGCACGATATTGCCCTTCTCACTACCATTGCTGTACAACCCAGTCGAGTCGTCGTTCAATCACACCTGAGCTTCTCGGCAACTTCCGCTGAAATCTCCCTTTGCTGACGATAGATGACAATCGCGTATCTTGTTTGGACAAGAGCATGTATGACATCCTCCGTTGCTTAGTTGATCTGCACCTACCACAAAGCGACACCACAATTGATGGAGGAGGCAATCGCTGCTATGGCTTCTTTTCTTGCCATTTCATGACACCTATATCGCAAACATTTTAGATTAGATTTTACTGAGCGTGTTGACAATTGACAGTGAGCTGATCGCTCTACCCTCGATGGAGGATCGCTCCTCTGGAGCTACGATCTCGGTTGGCTCTCGTTGCCCGGAGCTTCCGCTCCAGGCTACCAACGGTTCGCCGCGATGCGGCTGCTCTTCAGTAACGATTTTGTTACGTCACGGAGCGACCGGCGGTTGGTAGCCTCGTGCGTGAGCGCGAGGAATCGGACAACACCTCTGCTGTGGAGCACCAGCGGTGCGTCCCTTCTGGAAATCGTGATTGTCAATACGCTCTATGAGTGTACTCGAAGCAGCGAGGTAATGGTGGACATAGCAATGATCCGACTAATGACTAATCGGAAATAATATATAGAGCCTTTAACAGGCTCTCTCATAGAATATCCTCGCGAGTTATTTCTTTCAAGTCCAATGAGTACGGTTCATACATCACATAACGACCTCCACATGCAGATTGATAGCCTTATCGATCAGGCAACGTTGATGCAGGAGAAAGAGTCAGAACAAGTAATCAATTCCTGCAAAAGAACCCGCCGACTCTTGAAGAAAACAGACTATCCTCATGGAACGATACGCAATGGCCTACTTCACGCTTGCGCTCTGGAGCATGCGGCACGTTTTCAAGAAGCACACGAGGTATTATTAGAACTTGAACCTATATGTCGCACACATGGCACTGAGCACGATCTGGCTGAGCTTCAATTTCTGCTTGGACAGGTATCGAATATTCTGCACGACTATGGTAAGGGATTGCTATCCTTGGAGGAAAGTCTTCAACTCTATGAAAAACTGAACCATCCCGAGGGAAGAGCAAAAGTTTATCTGACATTGAGCATATCATATTTGGGCATGAACATAAGTGATACGGCTCTGGAATATGCTTTCAAGGGACTGGAACTTTTTCAAAAGGCCGAGAATAGTGGTGGTATCTCCAAAACACTCAACAACATCGGCATGATCTACTATGATCTTAGAGATTACGATCGTTCAGTAGAGTTCTATCAAGAGAGCTTGACGATCAAGCGAGAATTGGGTGATTCTATGGGAGTTGCCAATACGCTCTATAACATCGCCAATATCTTTTTATGGGCACACAATGATTATGAGAAGGCTTTAGACTATTACACTCAAGCACGAATAATTAGTAAAGAGCATGGGCATTCTAACATCTTAGCATTAGCTCTCCAGCTCTTGGGTCAAGTCTATGCTCACGTAGGGGAGTACGAGACGGCAATTCAATATGCGTTAGATGGCATTGAAATTGTGCAAGATCTCGGCACTCAATCTGAGCTTATTATTCCATTTATGGATCTCGGTTTTATTTACTTCAATGCTGGTGATACAAAAAAGAGCTTAGAATATATCTTTCAGGGCCTTGCTATTGCCCAAGAGTTGCAGCTTTCCTCTCACATACTACGTGGATACAACCTCCTGCGTCAGATTTATTGTGAGACGAAGAACTTCGAAGAGGCGACAACATTCAGCACTCTCTACATTGAACTACAACGCGAGCTTTCTAACGATGCTTCAGAGCGAAGAGCAAAACAACTTGCCGTTCTCTTCGAAGTAGAGAAAGCAAAGCAAGAGAAGGAGCGGTATCGTCTGCAAACTGAGAAGATGCAGCAGGAGATGGAGCATAAGTCACGAGAGTTAACGGCAATGGCAATGTATTTGATGCAGAAGAATGAGTTCCTCAGCAAGCTAAGTCGACAGATAGAAGAAACTCCTCCTGTAAAAGAGAATGCTGCAAACAAACTTTTAGAATCGTTGTTGGGACAGATTCGTGAGGCTATTCGTGGTGAAAAGGGGTGGGAACATTTTGAACAGCAATTTAAGCTTGTTCATCACGACTTTATTGGGCAACTTTCAGAACGATTTCCTACTCTCACGCCGATTGAAATGAAGGTTGGGGCACTCCTTCGTATGAATCTTTCCACAAAAGAGATCGCCAATCTTCTCTACCAATCTCCACGTAGTATTGAGTCGTACCGATATCGACTTCGCCGAAAGATGGAGATACCAGCCACACTCAACCTCGTCACATTTCTCAGTTCAATCTGATCTCTCTTACGGCCTGCAGTAGTTTTGCAGTATCTACTTTCTCTTCGACGTAAAATATATTTCACCCACCTGGAATCGGAATGGAGCAAATTAGACTCTACGACCATTGCCAGTTTTTTCTTTCACGTCATGGAGGTTTTATGATTCGTAGGTTACTTTTTACAGTGATGCTTTGCGTCACAAGCACTTTCTCTTTTCACAAACTCAGCGCACAAACACCGGTTACTATCACGGCGAAAAATGCTGGGTTTTACATGCCGGGTGATAACCCTACATGGCGTTTCATTCAACTTTCGTCTTTCCAACCTCCAGAAAGGGGAGAGAATAAAGTGTGGGATTATTCGGGAGTAGTTAATGGGACTAACGTGTTTTCGTATTCTTTCTTGACCCCCGATAATTCCGAAGTTCCTAATGCTACTACTGTTAGGAACTCCATGTATGCTCTTAATGCGTTTACCCTTACTGGCCAGAGCTACCGAGAAGTTCGATCCAACGGAGAATTCTATGTCGCGAACTCTTATGATGGCGGACGATTTGATCTTGATCTGACATCATATATCGAGATTCCTAATCAAACACAGCTCATTGATCCTGTAAAAGGAAATGGATTAACAGAGCTATTACTTCCTGCTTCCTATGGTTCACATTGGGATACGGAGGCAAAACTTCGTATAAATACTCTCGTTACAGTTCCCGCTGCAGGACTTAATCAGACCCCCCTTACCTATCTAACAACCCGCATTGAGGTAGACAGTATTGTTGGTTGGGGAACTTTGAAACTGCCGGGAGGTGTTACACTTGATGTGCTATTGAAGTACAATGTACGTATCACGATTGATAGCTTTTATATAGGAGATCAACCTGCTCCTGACATTCTACTCTTCGCTTTTGGCGTTGAGCAAGGTGCTCAAGAGTTAAAGCGCAAATATTCTTTCCATGCACCCGGCATTGCTGACGACATCCTGTTCTACAGCGAATTCCCCTCTGGAACAAGCGCAGGATATAGAAATGATCTTAGCACCTCGTCAGTGCATCCCCCTACAACCTCTGAAAGTCTATCGGTCAATCTCTTTCCTAATCCAATTACCTCTGGAAGAAGTATTCTCGAATTTGAGAAATCCTCCGATGCTCCCTGGGAATTAGAACTGTGCAACATGCTCGGTGAAGTTGTTCAGAGAGTTCCGATAGATAACTCTGCAGGAGACGTTCGTACTCAGTTGAACCTTCCACCTTCCATTCCTGAGGGTATCTATTACTATGTGATCCGCGATGAAGCAGGTAAATCAAAGGGGTCTGGAAAATTTATTCTCACAAACGAGTAAGGAACAAAACCACCATTCCCATGCAATACAAAACGCCCGAAGCAGATATCTGCTTCGGGCGTTTTTGGTATGGTGACCTCTCATCAAACAGCGTTCAGATTCTCATTCACTCTTGTGAATAGCTCACAGTCTTAATCTTTTCCTGTACATAAAGAAAAACGAACATATACAGCTTTATAACCCCGACATCTCCTGTACTAACACTAACACTGCCATTACCATCAAGAAGATTGCAAACCAGCGGCGGAGACGGGCTGGGTCGGTTCGCTTTGCCAGCTTTGTGCCGGCGAAGAGGCCGGCGAACGTGAGGAGAGTGAAGGTGAGCATGCCGAGCCAGAGTGGAAGTTCACCGAGATTCTCGGTGAGGAAACCTCGACGGATATTTTCATCGAACAGATAGCGACTGAAGGCAACAGCAGCGTTCAACCCTATGATTAGCAGGCTTGTGCCGACTGCCCGTTTTGTTTCGAGTCCGACCAGAAAGATGAGTGCAGGAACATACATGAAGCCTCCCCCCACTCCAACAAAGCCGATTAACACTCCAACGAGAGCACCGATAAGAATTAGAACCCAGAATGGTTTTGCTTGTATGTTCCCTTCGGCTGATGGGCGTCCGCGCAGCATGAAGAAGGAGGCAGCAAGCATCACGAAACCGAAGAGGATCATTTGAACGATGTCGGGAGCACGAATCCCAAGCTCTGCTCCGGCTAAGGAGCCAACCATAGAGCCTATAGCGAAGAAGAGTGCTGCCGAGAAGTCAACGTTCCCCTGACGCCAGTAGGGAACTGAACCAACGAGACTGGTAAGACCGACAACCAGAAGACTTGCTGGAATGGCCAGTGAAGGATCTATTCCAAGAACGTATACAAAAACGGGGACGGCGAGAATACTCCCGCCCCCCCCAAGCAATCCGAGTGAGAATCCTACCGGCAAAGCCAGCAGGATTCCCAGATAGAGTAATGCCATAAAGTGACTCTTCTTTTACTGTCAGGCTACCGCGACCTTGCAGCCGGCACATCAGATGAAGTGTCATCATCTGTGCTAACATCTTCTGGAAGGTATTCCGAACGGGTTACATCCTCAGGATCACCCACAACCACTATGGTGAAGTTATCCATGTACTTAACAGCCGCTTCGTTTAACTGTTCAGGAGTCACCTTGGTAAATTGATCGAGGGCGCGATAGGCCTCTTTCCAATCACCTTTGTAAAACCAAGCTGAACCAAGTTCGGTCGCCTGCGACTCTGCTGTCTGCATACCGAGATATTGCCCAGTGTACCACGTAGCGGGAACTTCGGAAAGATATTCTTCTTTAATAATGTTATCTCTGAAGAAGTCAATAATCCGACTCTTCGTAACTCGCCAAGCTGAGTCAGGAAGAACAGTGGAGATAGAAATGTCGCCAAATCCAATTCGATGGTTGTAGGTAGAGGCATCAGGAGCATAACTCAAGTTCCTCTCGATACGAATCTCTCGGAAGAGAAAACCTCCCATGAAGCTCCGGAGCCGTTCCATTGCGTAGAAAAGTTTGTCCTTATGATCCGGGCCGAGAAAACGAACCACAAGATAGTTCGTCGGGATATCCTCACGTCCCCAAGCACTTTGGACGAGAAGGGAGGGATGGCTTGCATTTTGTGGGATCGCAACTTTGGGATCTTTATATGAACCTTGTGGAAGCATTCCCAACGAAGCCTTGATCTTCTCGGTAATCTCCTCCCGCGTGATGTTTCCAACTACCACAAGGAAAAGTCGGGACTTGACAAAAAGCTGTTTGTGGTAGTCCCGCAAATCCTGCTCGGTAATCTTTGTGAAGTCATCCTCTTCGGCTACACGCCCATACGGATGTCCGTAGAAGAAAACACTGTCGGCAAGGTACTCGGCGTACGACTCAGGGACAATGCTCCGGTTGCGCACGCCGATGATTGCCCGCTCACGAATGTTCTCCATAGCAATGGGGGCAAAGGAGGGTTCGGTAATCATGCCTGAGAAAAGACTCCAAGCTCGATCGAAGTTTTCGTCAACACAACGAAGTGTCAACGTTGAGAAATCCCGTTCTGCTGAGGCTCCAAGACCAAGGTGCATCCGGTCACGCTCACGGAGAAAATCACTTCTATCCATCCAAGCCGGCCCACTGAACCGGGGAACGTCGAGAGCCATTTGTTCTAACGCCGGAGATACTCCGTCAGGAAGTGCTGGAAGTCCACCACGGATATAGAGCTTGGTTACCACAGTGTGGAAACTTGATCCAGTTGGACGAAGGATTACTTTCAGTCCATCCACGGTAAATTCCTCAATCTCTTTCGGAATCTCGGTAGCTCCTGCACGGAGAGCTTCGTTGATCTCCTCCTCTTCCCTAACGATTACCTGTCCACTATTTTCACCCCCCGAACGAGTGGCCTTGGTTGACGTGCTACAGGCGAAAAGAAAAAGTGCAAGGAAGGTCAGCAATCCGTACCGCATCAACTGCGATAGTGATATCCACCGAATAGTAATAGTTGCTGTATTCATATATGTGATAGTCTGCGTTGTGTTGTGGTAGTGATACTTATCGGAGAACTTCTGATGGAACTAATTTCAATTCCTGAAGGGCAGCCTCGCTACCGGTAACGCCAAGGATGTAGTTTTTCCCTTTAACATATCGCCGAATAAAGTTCTGAATATCTTCGCGGGTTATCTGCGACAAGTTATCGAGATACCCTCGGAAGTAGTCAAGGCCGCCAGTTGTGCTCCACCAAAACCCGATCGTGTGTGTCCACTCGCTCGTCTCCTCGGCATCGTATAAATGTTCGACGCGCAGGTAGGCTTTTGCTGTTTCTAACTCTTCATCGGTAAAATAATCGGGAGAATCGAACGCTTGAATCTCATCCCAAAGAACCTTCATCGCCTGCTTTGCTTTCTCTTCTGTTGTTCCAATAGAGACCGCAATTGGTCCGGTGTAGTTCTGCGTGTAGTAGCTGAATCCTGCCGACTGTGAAAGTCCACTCTCTACCAAACGTCGTTGAAAACGTGATTGATCTTGCGTCAAGATATAGATAAAGACATCGGCAGCATATGTCGACTTCGGGTCGAGCGAGACAGATGGGCCATACCATTGATACGTTGCTTGCACAAGGTTGATCGGCGAGGGAACTTGCACTAACCTCTTTTCGGTCAATGGTTTGGGGAATGGAGGTGGATCCGCCTCAAATGGATCAGCCCCCCGCTCCCACGGCGTAAAGTAGCGCTGAGCCATCTTGTAAACAGTGGCGGAGTCAACATCTCCCGCCACAATCAAAAGCGAGTTGTTCGGGATGTAATACTTCTGCTGAATTGCCCGCATCTTCTCCACTGTTGCCGTCCCAATCACATCGCGCTGTCCAATCGGCTCCTTTCTGGTGAAATTATCCCCCCAAGTCACTGAGTCCATTACGCGACGGAAGAGGAAGAGAGGGCTTGCCTCATGCCGGTCGAACTCCCCCAACACCACTTCACGCTCCCGTTCAAGTTCTGTTTTGTTGAAGAGTGGAGTCTGAATTGTGTTTGCCATCAGCTCCATTCCAAGTTGCAAGTTCATCGAGGGGAGTGTAAAGTAGTAGTTCACAACTTCCTCGCGTGTGGTAGCGTTCCAGATAGCTCCAATCTTGCTGAGGTAGCTGAGAAAGTCTTGCGAGCGGGGAAAATTCTTATTCCCCTTGAAGAACATATGCTCGTATAGGTGGGAAAGTCCGGCAAACTCTGGCCCCTCGGTAAAGGAACCGTTGCGGGTAGCAAGCTCAATGGTGACAATCGGAGCAAGGTGGTTCTCCACAACCACCACTTCAAGTCCATTCTCCAGAACAAAACTCTTATAGTCTTTTTCGGGCTTAACCTCTGATCCAGAGGCAAACAAAGTCTGCGCACCGAAAACCGAGAAGAAGAGTAAGAAGATTGAAAGTCCAAGCAAATGCGTTCGGCTTCCAATGTGTTGTTGATAGTTCATGCAGACAATCTGTTGTGCCATAGTGTATTGTGTGAATAAGGATGCTGAATATACGAACGGTAGCCCATAATGGGTAGAGACACCTCACCTCGAGTTTGCGACGCACTATTGAAGAGGATGTTCCTCAACATCACCTCGCCATGACGTGAAGTGCTCACTCTGCAACAGATGTGATGTGGAGTTCTTCTCCCTATACGTTATCTTTTCCCTTTCAAAGCCAATTGGATTGTATCTTTTACGTCCTCCCTCTCCGCTCTACAGAAGTAGAGTTCGGCAAACATACCCACAAGGGGTTTCGGGTGTTACCTGAGATACCAGTGGTGTGATATGACAGAATAATGAATGGGATATTATGAATAGTGCCAGATTCTTTCAAAAGCTATCTGTAGTGCTTCCTCTCTTGGTGGTATGCTGTACTGTTGCCAAAGGGCAACCGCAAACAGATTATCCAACAAACGATCCTTCATTAAACGAGTACGAGAATTTAGCCGCAACTCTTCTGGCTGAAGATATTAGACATACGTATGGAGGTCAGGATTGGACAGACAGTCTTTCCTTCTCATTTGATTTTGTTGTCTACAACAAACAGCGTCAGGAAGTAGCCCGCTACCACAACAAATGGAATCGCGCCACAGACGAAGGGTTGCTAAGTGGGAAACTGAACGATGGACGAGTTTACACAGTCCGGTTCAGCAATCTGAGTGCTTGCCAAGGTACAATGATGATCGACTCCCAAGAGGTAGCGCAAGCAATTCTACCCAGTGCTCTCCACACAGCATACGAACGCTTGCAGAATAACCTACGTTGGCTGCTGACCCCTCAGCGCTTACTCGACTCTGACGTAACACTGAAAATCCAGAGCGACACAACGATCGACGGCAAAGAGATTACTCCGATGAAAGTGATCTACAACGATTCTATCTCCACCTCAACCTCCGAGGTTCTCCTCTACATTAACTCTGGCTATAAGAATATAGAGCGGTGGCGTGTGAACTACGATGGCGTTTACCGAGAATACATCTGGCGGCTGACCCGTCGTGTTGGATCATTCCTTTTCGCTACCAGACTCTGGGCAGAAGACTTTCAAACATACATCCAACTTGAGAAAATCAAGGTGACCCGTGTCAATGGTGAAGAGGTTGCCCAAGGTGAAGAGGAAGGAAGTTGATCGCCATTTAATAGCTGAGAATTCCTATCTCCCCCCCGTGTAATTTCTCCTCCGATTTCGGATGTAATCCACAAAGAGCATTTCCCCTAATTCCCCGAGTCCTGTATAGTATGCACGCCCGTTGTTTGACTTTGTCAATTCTTCCACAAAGTTGACCAGATATGGGTCTTGAGCAACCATGAAAGTGCTAATCGTAATCTTCTCTCTGCGACAAGCCACGCCTTCATCTAAAGTCTTGTTGACAATTTTTGGATCGAGTCCAAAGGAATTCTTGTAGAGCCGCCCTGCATCGTCGAACATAGCAGAAGGCTTCCCGTCGGTAATCATAAAGATTTGCTTGTTAGCTCCACGAGAACGGCGAAGCAACGATCTCGCCATCCGCAACCCAGCCCGGGTGTTGGTGTGAAAAGGTCCAACACTGACGAACGGAAGCTCTTGCAAACTGACTTCTTGGGCGTCATCCCCAAAGAGGAGGACGTGAAGTCGATCTTTTGGATAGCGTGTGGTAATCAGTTCGGAGAGGGCGAGAGCAACTTGTTTTGCGGGGGTTATCCGATCCTCGCCGTAGAGAATCATCGAGTGGGATATGTCGAGCATTAGAACTGTGGCAACACTTGTTGTCTGCTCTGTCTCTTGCACTCGAATGTCATCTTCTCGAAGAGAGAAGCTATCGAGATCGGCTACGCGACGGAGTGCGTTCGAGAGAGTCTCTGTTGCGTTAATGTTAGATGGATGATCGCCGAAGATATACTTCCGTAAATCTCCCGTCTGCTCAACTCCAGTACCGGAGTGTGGTGTTCGATGCTCTCCTGAAAAGCCTTTCTTGAGTGAGGTGAAAATTTCTTCGAGCGCATCCCGACGAATTCGCTGCCGCCCTTTCCCTGTTAAGCCGAGACCTTCCCCACCATCTCCCCCTTCTTTAACTAATCCCCTCCTCTTCAACTCGTCGACGAACTCTTGCATGGTCATATCACCAAGAATTCCCCGCGATTGATTCAGATAATCCATCCAGCGCAACGCCTGATCCACGTCACCAGAAGACTTCATCAGCAGATAACTGAAGAGCTTTAACAACTCTTCTAATCGCTCCTCACGACTCAGTTCGTCCCCGTTCCAGTCAGTATACCGAATGTGCATTTTATCAATTCAAAAGGCAAAATTAAAAATTCAAAAAAGAAGGTCAGGATAGTCTCAAACAATTCACTCTACGAACTCCCATCTCTATAAACTCAATTCGTTAGCGCGTACACAATGATGTTCGTTCCGATTTGAAGTGCCGTCTCTCGTTTCTCGGGAGGATCGTTGTGAACTTCAGGGTCAGCCCAGCCATCGCTCGGGTTTGTCTCATATGTGTAGAAGACGCAGAGTCGGTTATCCTCGGTGAAGAGTCCTAATCCCTCTGGAGCCTTATCGTCGTGCTCGTGAATTTTTGGAAGACCGTTCGGGAAATCAAAGAAAGAATGGTAAAGATTGTGCGAGAACGGGAGTTCCCGTAACTCCTGTTCAGGAAAGACTTTCCGCATCTCACGACGGACAGCAGTGTCCAGACCGTAGTCGTCATCGATATAGAGGAAGCCTCCGTTGTCAAGATAGGAACGGAGATGCTTTGCCTCGGTATCGGTGAAGTTGATATTGCCATGTCCAGTAAGGAAGACTATCGGGTAGTTGAAGAGCTTGTCGCTCGATAACTCCACTGACTCGAATGTTGGGCGAACATTAATAGTGGTCTTCTCTGCAACGTACTTCAGCAAGTTTACTTCTGCCGATTGATCGTTATACCAATCTCCACCCCCCGAATACTTTATGCGAGCCAGAACAATTGCGCTGGTCGATGCGTCGTTCTCGTTTGCTCCTCCCCCTTGGGCAAACAGTGGAGGAACAGAGAGAGAGAGAATTAGGAAAAGGATATGGATGTATTTCATGCAAGATCAATTCAAAGTTCAAAAGGCAAAATTCAAAATGAGTCACGCAAAGCTCGCAAAGAGACCAAGGCGCAGTCCGAAGTCATGTGACGACACTCAATATACTCCCACACTCATATACTCATTCACTTAACTCGACACACTCTTAACTCTACATACTCATAACTGCCCACTGACGCCATTCTCTGGAAAATAGTGAGTCACGATGAAAACAAATCCATCTGACCTCCAGAACTGGGTCGGCAGAAGTTTGCCGTAGTCAGTGGTGAGGGTTTGCTATTTAGGTTCAGCTTTCGCGATGTCATCTGGAACAGTTGGGTAATGTTTGCGGCTCGCGGTCCAACACCCTTCATTCGGGCACGAAACTCGGTAGCATTTAATGACTCCCCTTTCATCTCACGGAGAGCATTCCGAACTTTCTTGGCTCGGTCTGGCTCCTCTCGGTCAAGCCAGTCTATGAAGATCGGTTTTACTGCGAGTGGAAGTCGGAGAATTACGTGTGCTCCCCACTCGGCTCCCGCACTTGCAGCCGCTGTTAAAATGGCAGGTATCTCCTCTTCGTTGAGTCCCGGAACGATTGGAGCCACCATCGTCCCAACCGGCACGCCAGCGGTGGCAAGCCGTTCAATTGCCTTCAGCCGCATATCTGGTGTGGACGTCCTCGGCTCCATCCGCCGCGCAAGGTCGCGGTCGAGCGTTGTGATCGAGAGGAAGACCATCGCGCAATGATGTGATGCCATCTCCGAGAGGATGTCGAGATCACGACAGACAAGGGCATTCTTCGTAATGATGCCAACTGGATTTCGAAAATCACGCATCACCTCGAGAACTCCTCGCGTAATTCTCATCTGACGCTCCAACGGTTGATAGGGGTCAGTAACACCGCTGAGCGAAACAGTTGTCGGCTTCCAAGAACGCTTCATCATCTCTCGTCGAGCAAGCTCAGCAGCATCCCTCTTGACGAGAATCACCGACTCGAAGTCGATACCTGCATTGAAACCTAAATACTCGTGAGTAGGGCGCGCATAGCAGTAGGCACACCCATGTTCACATCCTCTGTAGGGATTGATTGAGTGGGTGAAAGGAATATCAGGGCTTTTATTCGTGGCGAAGGCTGAACGCGATGTGTCGTCGAGAATACGAGTGCAGGGATCAGGCTCAAGCGAACGATCTTCCCACCCATCATCAAACTGGTCACTTCCAAACGAGGTAAACCGATTTCCGGTGTCGAGGTATGTGCCACGGCGCGACATTACACAAATGTATTCAGATGAACACCTTCCTACAAATTATCTTTGTGAGATCGAAGAAAACAGCCATTTTTAGCAGACTCAATAGAGACTGACATTCAAATACATCAGCTATGCTCTACAGTATTCCCTTCTCCTTTCCAGAAACATACGGCGGCTTAGCAGAGACCGACGGTATCGCTCGATTTGATGGAGAACATCTCACGCTTGAATTCCAAGTGAGAGATTCTGTGTTTGGTGTTGTGAAATCAGAGGTGAAAGAGATTACTCTTCCGGTTGAGGAGATCGCAACCGTACACTACAAGCGTGGTAGATTCAGCGGGCGACTCAGTATCCGCTCACACAAGATCGTTCAAGAAATTCCCGTTCAGAAAGGTGGTGAGTTTATCCTCTCGTTCAAGAGACGGCATAGAGATGAGGGAGAAGAGTTTGCGTCGATACTCCAACTGAGAGTTTCGGAGGCGAAGCTGAGGCGATTGGAAGGGGAGTAAAGTCAGGAGCGACAGTTGATCGTGGACCGTAGTTGCGGGCTACTCTTTTACTTCCTCTCCACTTACCTCACCAGCCTTCACCATCGCCGCTAAGAGTGGGAACATGATTTCGTGATGTCCGGCAAAGTCAAAGCCCTCCCCTCCATCTTGTGTTGGCCGGGTTACCACATTCATTCGAGGACGATAGTGGCGGATCATATCGAAGTTCGCCGTTGTAAAGTTGAAGACATCCGCCCCAAGATTCCGCGCAACGGTTAACGCCTTCAAAAAAACCTCAGGCAACACAACTGCCGATCCAAAATTCAGCACGACCCCTCCCGATCCTAAATATCGTAGCTCTTCACAGAGCAATCGGAAGTCACGGAAGGAAAGTTCACCCGTTGCATCACCACGCATCGAGGGTTGTTGGTGAACAATGTCGGCTCCGATAGCAACGTGAATTGTCACTGGCAAATTCAATCGCACACATGTTCCGATAATTGAGTTTGCCCCTCCTTCCTGAGCAAGAAGACGTTCACCGAGAGCCTCACCAAAACCAACCTCGGGATCATCCGACTCGTAGGCATCAACCACAGCCCCGTTAATAAACTCTCCCGTCTCCTTCGCCATCCCGAACGAACCGTCGGTCAATGCTGCGGCAACATCTTCACTTGTTTCGCCGAAGAGAGCCGACTCAACATCGTGAATTGCGGCAGCAGAGTTCATTGCAACGCCCGTCAGCAGACCTCTCTCAAGCAGATCACAAACCAGGGGAACGAGTCCAACTTTTACGACGTGTCCCCCCATCATCAGGATAGCAGGCTTCCCCTTCTTCCGTCCCGCAACCCAATTCCCGGCGAGACGGCGCAAGTCACGCGCAGCTAAAATATCGGGAAGGGTATCGATAAAGGAGGCGAACTCTTTCCCCGGTTCGAACGGCCTCCCCAAATCGCTACGACTGACTTTGCTGGAACGATTTTCGATTGAGAGCAATCGAACGTTTGATAGATCAGATTTTGGATAACGGGACATGGAATCAATTCAAAATTATCAATGCAAAATTCAAAAGAAGGGAGAAGAGGAAAAGAACGTGCAACGTTCGTGGTTACACTACGGTTAGCAAACATGATAGAACGGGAAGATAGTAAAGGCCGGAGCCGACTGGGATGTCGACTCCGGCTTTTCTTCTTTCACGATCTCTTTTAGCCTACAAACTACCGCAACATTACAACCGCCTTGATTGATCCTTCGGTTGGACCGGTAAAGCTTTGGACTGCCTTCGCGATAATTGTTCCCTGCGCTGCATCTGCCGGAGCCTTCATTGCGTGCCCACGGGTTGAAGAACTTACCAACAGATCTCCCGGAGCAATCGCTCCATTCTCGATAGTAACGTTAATCGTCACAAAACCAGAGGTAGCAACGCCAATCTCGTTTGTTCTCGACGAGTTGCCGTCATCATCCAAAAGATGTCCGGCAATAAAGGCAGCATTTGCAATGCTGACACCAACCACCGTTCTCATATTCGTGTCTGTACTCTCTACGATATTGCCGGCTGCACTCACAACCAGAACGTCGCCTGGTGCGATGCCTGTATCGCCCGGAGCAACCAGCGTTGCCAACCCGTTCCGGCTGGAAGCAAACGACTGTGGTGTATAGAAGTCTCCCTCTGCATAGGTCTTTCCTGCGTTCGTCACGTGGAAGCGCATTGCTGTGAACCCAGGGTTCTGCGTCGGCCCAAGACCAACGAAAGCATAACCATTCTGGCTGTATGCCTGAACGCCCGGCCCATTGTCTGAACTATAGCCGTAGACACCTGGGCCGTAAACAGCCCGACCATACACACCTGCCGGACAAATAGAACGAAGTCCACTAAGGTCAGGCACACACTCTCCAGTGGCCAAACCGTAGACACCGTAAGCTCTACCATTTCCTGAAGACTCACCGTGAACGCCAGCCCCTGTTCCTGTAGTTGAGGCGCGAACTGCCGCGCTGTCGCTAAACAGGTTGTTGATTGCAAAGTTTCCAGCATTTCCTACACCGCTGGTAACGCTCTGGATAACTGGGTCGGTATTATTTGCGTTGTTAATAGTAAACGCACCGGCAGTGCCTTTTCTCCCGTGCATCGTTGCCGAGAGAGCAATGCCTTGTCCTTGATTATCCAACGTCAGGAGATTCGTTGTCGAAAGTCCATTACCCCCCTCTAACCGTATTGCCTCACCATCTCCCTCTTGATGAAGAAGTAAAAGTGGTGTCAACGCCGTAGTTGAAGCACTGTCAGCAAATGGAAGTTCAAACCCTGCAATATCATCGTCGGCAACCCAGCGAGTGCCATTCCACTTCAGCACGTTTCCAGTTGAGGGAGTGCCTGCATTAACATCACTAAGATCGTTCATCGCTACGCTCAGTGGTCCGACAAGACTACCGGCAACAAGTGCGTAAGGAACGCTCTGCAACTGCGAGGAACCGAGATCAACAAATCCTGCACCGAGATCGGCTTCAACTTTCATCAGCTTATTTCCTGCAGCCCACGTTACTCCGTTGAACGTACCACTAACGCGAGTTCCTCCCCCTACTTGCAGAGTGAAGAGACCGAATCCGTTTGTGGTAACCTGATGAGTTTCTACATACTCAGCCGTGCTGGTAGCTCCGTTTATCACACTCAGTCGTAAAACTATCGTCTGGTCTGCCACTACCGCACCAGCATTATCGCGGGCTATTCCCTGGTAGTTAAATCCTTGAGGTATCTGCTGCGCCCAAGCAGTGGCAACAGTCAGCAGTGCAAATGCCATGAAGGCAAGTAGTCTGCGTGCAATCATTGGATGTCTTCTCCTTTGGTCTTTATGAATCTATTATTGTTTTCTCTTCACACGAGAAAAGGAACTGTCGTTCAGTCCCTTTCGCTCTCTGTTCCCTGCTGTTCACTAACGGCGAATCGTAATCATTCCGTTCTGGATTTCCTCACCGAGAGTCAATCGAACTGCATAGACTCCAGAAGGAATTGTGCTCACGTCGAGGCGAACCGAGGCATCTCCCGATTCACTTGAACCGACAAGAACTTGTTGGCCGAGCATATCAACCAATTCTACTTGAACTCCACTTCTTGAAGATTCTGGCAGATCGATAAACAGTTCATCGGAAACAGGGTTGGGTCGAACCGAAACGATTGGGAGCGTACTCACCACCGAGGGAACACTCGTCGTCTTATCAGACGGCTGATGGAATCCTTGCGTTATCACGCTCTCCCCATTAGTAAGTGTCGATACTGCAAACTCTCCAACTGTCCACATGATGGTGATATCGCCAACGGTCGCTGAACCGCCAGCAGACCCAAGCACAAAGGGAGAAGCAGACTGCCCCATTGCTGCGGTGGAGAGTACCAAGAAGAGAAGCAGAGGAAAAGATCGCCGTAATGTGATCTGTAATGTCATGGTATTGTCCGGTATTATTGGTAGTGTACGATTATCAATAGATGAAAAACCTGTGAAATCTGAATAGTTACGCCTTCGGGGCAGATTCTGCCGGGACAAAAGTTGAAATAGAGGCGAAATTTTGCCAGAGGCGGTATATTCCGGCTCAATATCGGGAAAGTTGGCGATTCCTCCGAACCGAACTCGGTAAAAGATGGCACAACGCTCAAGCAAAAGAGGCTCACGCGGTCGCAAAGCAACAGCCGAACACCTTGGAATGTTAGCTGAAGGAGAACCGGGTAAGGGGGGAAGAAAACTTCCGTCGGACAGGGCTATTCTCGGTCGACTCTTTCGCAAAATCTTCCGCATTCTCTTCCGTGTAGCTGCAACCTTTGTGATCGGCTCGATTACGCTCACGCTGATCTACCGTTTTGTCGATCCTCCCATTACTCCCCTTATGCTGATTCGCCCCCTTGAAGGACTCGGCAGCGGAAAAGTTGTCGGGGTCAGCAAGGAGTGGATTAGTATTGACGAAGTAGACCCTGACCTGCTAAAGAGTATCATCGCAGCAGAAGATGCACGATTCTTTGACCACGGTGGTATCGACTGGAAGGCTGTAGAGGCTGCGCAGAAGTATAACGAGAAGCATAAGGGGGAGAAAGTGCGGGGGGCAAGTACGATCACTATGCAGTGTGCTCGCAATGTCTTTCTCTGGCAAGGTCGAAATTACTTGCGGAAAGGACTGGAGACCTGGTTCACCTACCTGATTGAATTTCTCTGGGGGAAGAAACGCATCTTAGAAGTCTACATCAACATGATTGAGTGGGGAGATGGCATCTACGGCGTAGAGGCGGCTGCACAAGAATACTTTAGCGTATCAGCGCGCGAACTAACTCCGAGGCAGGCAGCCCTGCTGGCTGCGGTTCTCCCCAACCCTCGACGGTGGAGTCCAGCAGAACCGACACCCTACATCACGAAGCGAGCAACTACCATCACCAAGGGTGCTCGGGTTGTCCGCATCACCCCACTCAAAGGTGAGAAGGAACCGGAACCTTCACCAAAGGAGACGAAGGAGAGTGGCAAGAAAAAATCTCAACGGAAGTAGTAGTGAAATCCAAACGATGGAAGAGGAGCAACTTTCTTTTCGGCGATAAACCATGTGAAGGCTCCAGAGAGATCGAAAGCAAAGTTGCGCGAGGTAAACCACTCATACCCAACACCTAAGCCGAGGTGAACAGGACTCTTAATTCTATTTCCACTCTTTGCTGAGTCATCTGAAGTTGAAAGGTAGTAGCCACCCCCTACCAAACCGTATAGCCTTCCTCCATCTCCTTGCGTAAAGGCATACTGCCCTTCACCCCCAACGTTGAAGTGTGTGATCCCACCAAGAGAAATGATAAAGGCCGTAGTCTGCAGGGCAAAACCTTTGGGGAAGGAGACTCGACCAGCTAACCCCGAGCCAGAGAGGAGACTGGCGTGAAGACCAATTGCGAAGTAGGTGTTATTGTAGAAATCACTTCCTACCGTCGTGCCGGGAACTCTCTCTGTTGTGTCGATCTGCGCACGCAACGAAACCGTGAGTGCAAGAAACAGGAGTAACGATGTCAGTGTGGCAAGCGTAAAGCGAGGAATGTTCATTAATGACTGCATGTAGATTTCCCTTCTGCGTGATTATAGTATCAGATGAGAGAACATAGAGAGATATCCTCAGCGTTCCCAACAACAGAACGAAAATACCAAGTCTTCAGGACTTAGAGGCAAGATGTTCACCTGTAGTCGATCACTTATCTGGTTATCTGGATGACCGGAAGAGCCACCACCCAGCCCCGAGGTCTTCTATGTAGAAATATTCTTCCGGTGAGACCAGTGGAACTCCGCCATGAGGAGAGAAAATTAGGCCGATTGCATGGTCGACCGATCCAGCCATTGTCAACAGGACGGCATCTTCCCACGGAAGCTCGGTGTTCATGAACTGGATACGTCCCTTTTTCATCAACCCGGCAATGTCGTCGAGAATAGTGGCCGAGATACCTGCCTCACGTTCCCACTTGCGCAACGTCACCTCTCCCTGATATCGCTGTCTCTCGGCTGCCTGCAGGAGCTTCTCCATCTGCCCCTTTTGCTCTTCGGTAGCACCAACCAAGAACTCTTCTACTGCCTCATCTGGAATATCGTGCGATGCCATTCCCCAGTTGATGTAGTGTCGATTGAACTGGTTCACTCGGTCTCCCTCCCGTCCCACAAACTGAATCGAGTCGTAGCCACGAACACGATTGACAAGCTCTTCAAGGTGGGGCCGGAGTGCCGGGAACAGACCGCGAATTTGCTCGTTGCTCAACAAGATTGTTGACTTCTCCAACGCAATGTCGTCCCGCAGCGAGTTCGGATAAGCGGTTGTTGTGTCGATCAGACGAAGTGCTTGCATTGCCTCGTAGAGACCTTGAGTGCGGCGAAGGCTGTAGATACGCCATTGATTCTCGGGATTCCTTCGGAGGAACCATATCCAATCCACACTTACCGTACCGACAAACGGGACAGAGTCAGGCCAGGCACGTGATGTCACCATCAGGAGGGAGTCGTTGGAACGAATCGAGTAAACTTCTTCAACTTCATAGCGGTGAGGAATTGGCCAGAAGGTTTCACCTGAATGCTTCCGCAGATACTCTTCAAACCAGTCGATTGCGTAGTCTTTGGCTCGACTGGAGTCAATTCTGGCAAGGCTCATTCCATACTCAAAGAAGGAACGGACAACCTCTTTCGCCTCTACAGCATCGTCAGAATTCACCAAGAGTCGTGGTAATTGTGCGTGAAGATACTCTGTGCTCGCAAGTTGAAAAGTGATTCCGCACACGATAAGCGTGAGCAAGATTCGCATCCGATTGGTCATATCTGTTCCTGTTATTCTACGCAGTTATCCGTTCGCCTGAAAATAAGCCGTCGCCATGACGGGTAACTTTTCAACATGTTTGATTGGTTAGCCGAAGGTTCAAACACATAGGAAGAGATTTTGTTAGTATCCTGCCGGATAATCGGTTTGCGAGAGAATGCGATATACTCACGCACAAAGAACATGGGAGAGGATCCGAAGGAAATGGGTTGATCGTATTCGCTACACCCAATTCTACGAATCTTGGCTGATTCTTCTCCGTGCGATTCCCTCACCCCCCGCCCCTCTCCCATAGTTGGTCAGATATTCGGAGAGTTTTCGAGGTGGGAGAGGGGAGCCGAAGCAGAGAGTTTCACCACACCCGACTGGAGGCCGGGTGTTAAGAGCAACCTCGCAAACTGATTCTCCACGTGTATAGTTCGAGATGTGTGTAAATAGAGAGAAGGAGTGCGTAAGGAAACAATTTGCCCCATTCAACCTTCTCCTCCCCTTTTGAATTTTGCATTTTAAATTTTGAATCTCCCTTTTTGCCTTTACCCTTTTGAATTCCCCTATATTCACGCGTATGCAGCATATAGCTCCAAAAAAATCGCTCGGACAGAACTTCCTTGTTGATTCGAATATTGCTGAAAAGATTGTGCGATTATTTGAACCGGCAGAGGGAGAAGTTGTAGTGGAAATCGGGCCGGGAGAGGGGGCTTTAACCACAAATCTCCTGAAGTCTGGTTGTGATGTGATTGCTGTTGAGATTGACCGGGAGGCAGCGGATCTGATAGAAAAACGTTTTGGGAGTGATGTAGAGATCATTCGGAATGATATTCTGAAGACAGACTTGAGCCGTATTGCGGCAGATAAGGGCGTGGAGAAACTGCGAGTGATTGGGAATATCCCCTACTACATTACTGCACCCATTCTCTTCCACCTGATCGACCATCAGAGGGTGATCTCCGATACTACGCTCATGATGCAGCGAGAGGTTGCCGAGCGACTAACAGCATCCCCACGAACAAAAGATTACGGCATCCTATCGGTAGCGATTCAGACGTGGACCGAGCCAAAACGACTCTTTAACGTTCCACCGAGTTGTTTTTTTCCACGTCCGAAGGTGACTTCGACAGTGGTTGCGTTAAAGGTACGGGAGCGTACAGAGTTAACAGGAATTGAACGGGAACACCAACAGCTTGTGCGAGGGGCGTTCAGCAAGCGGCGGAAGACATTACAGAATGCCCTCACGGAATTGATCCCAAATCGAGATGAGCGAACAGAAATCTTCAGGAGGGCGGAGATCGATCCGCAACGCCGGGCTGAGGAACTTGCGCCCGAGGAATACATCCAGTTCGCCCGCGTATTCGCGGATGCGGGCGCGGGTGCAGCAGGGTGAGAAACGGACAGAGACAACGTTCGAGATAATTCGCAACTCTCTCTGGAGTACCGATTGGATGTCGCTCGGGATGCTAAGCCTCTACACGCTTCTCGACATCATTTTTATTACCGAGGTACGGAGTTCGTTTGGTCTGCTGCAAGTGAACATTTTGGTTGGGGTAATGATTATTGCCTGCTGTGTCTGGTACGATCAAACGGGGTCGCGCATAGCCCTCCTCTTCCGGTCGTTCTACATCCTGCCGGTTGGCTACATGATGTATTCCCAGATTCACAACTACATTCCGTTAGTCAATCCCGGAAACTTTGATGCCACGCTCGCCGCTTGGGATCACGCAATCTTCAGCGTAAACCCAACCGAGTGGATTTACCGGTTCGCTCACCCAATTCTCACTGAATACTTTCAAGTCTGGTATAACTTCTTCCAGCTACTTCTGGTAGTTCCGTCAGTTAGCCTCTACCGTCAGAACCGGATGCCAGAGTTTAGACTCTACGCGATGACACTCCTCTTTGCTTTTTACCTAAGCTACCTCTGCTACTTCGCTATGCCAGCAATCGGACCACGGTTCGAAATACACGACTTCCACTCTATCGACCGCGAACTTCCCGGTCTTGTCCTAACCGAACCGTTCCGCGATTTGATTAATGCTGGGAACAACATTCAGCCAGAAATGGATAACCCATACGAGTATGTTAACCGCGACTGTATGCCGAGTGGACACACCCTCCTCTCAATTCTCGGCATCTTGATGGCGTGGCGACTCCGCACACGTTGGCGTTGGTTGATGACAATCGGCGGTATCAGCATTGTAATCTCTACTGTCTATCTCCGCTACCACTACGTAGTAGATTTAATAGCCGGAATCACACTTGCCATCATCATCTTCCTCCTCCACGAAAAACTTGCCGACTGGTGGACTCGGCGGGGAATACCGGTGTGAGAGAGTATGTGAGTGTATGGGTGAGAGAGTGTATGAGTGAAGAGCCAACAAAGGGACTTCTCAAGTAGAATATGCTCCACTCCCACACTCACGAACTCATCCACTCATATACTATAAAATCAATATTCCCCACCCACCTGCCTCTGGTTCCACTCTGTTGTTCTGGGGAACTGCGGTAACTGGTCTGGATCTGTTGTAGTGCCAACGGTGTCGGTAAGAGATCGCATGAATGCGATTAGGTCACGCTTCTCTTCTGAAGTTAAATTCAATCGATCTCCGGGAAGTGTCTGATTTGGCAGATCAAATCCAAGCCCAATCCCTCCCCCTCGGTCGTAGAAGTCCACAACTTCTTCCAACGTCTTGAAAACTCCGTTGTGCATGTACGGAGCTGTCAACTCTACATTCCGTACAGTGACTGTTTTGAATGAGTGCTTGTAAAGTTGGTCGTGGTGGATGTCGAATCTGCCGAGATCGGCGTCGAGCATTGGGTGGAGCGTATCGGGTGTGGCGGGGACTCCGAGCACTTCCGTTTCTGTTTCGAGATACTTCGGCGGAACTACGCCACTGAAGAGGGGAGCAAAGTGACATGTGCCACACGAACCTTTCCCCATAAAGAGGTTAAAGCCTCGCTTTACCGCAGGATCAATCTCTTGAAGGTCTCCACGCATATATTGGTCGAACCGTGAGTTCATCCCAACTAAGGCTCGCATGTACGATCCCAACGCCCGCGTAATAGCGTACTTCGTAATCGCCGTGTCGCTCATCCCACGATATGCCTCTGTAAATATGATTTGATAGCTCGGACTCTGGCGCAGACGCTCGATGATTTCCTCGAACGTCATCCGCATCTCCGAGTGGTTCAGCAGCACATTCTCGATCTGGTGCTCTAAGTGTTCAGTCCGCCCATCCCAGAAAAACTTGCTCTGGAATGGAACGTTGACGAGTCCCGGCGTATTCCGCCCAACATTGTGTGCTCCCGATATATCCAGGTTCTTTGCCAGTCCATCCGAGAAAGCCTTCTCCGGGTGGTGACACGAGGCGCAGGAACGGCGAACGTTCTGGGAGAGAATCGGATCGAAGAAGAGAAGGCGACCCAGTTCAACTCGCCCCTCATGCCGCGAATCGTTCGGGTCGGGTGAGTAGAAGAATGGATCGAATGCCTCTATCTCGAAAATGCTTGGCACTTCGTACCGAACCGGACGAGTGTATGGAGAGACTTCTGCAAAAGTCTGGTAGCCGAGACTGTAGTGAGCAGTAAGCAGTTCGGCGTAGAGTGGATTCAGGTAATCTCGAATAAAGTCAAGTCGATCGAACGAATCGAAGTCATTCCTAATAGCTATATATTCAACTCCCTTCTCTACCTGCTTCTGCAACTCGGTTGCAACAGAAGGGAATTCTTCGCGGAGAAGGCTCAGATAGAGTTTCACTCCATCTTCTACACCTCGCATCCCCTCTTCAGATTCCGAGATCGAGTTTGCGAGCACTGGCGAATCAAATCCAGTAAGTCCGAGAAAAGCAATCCGTAAGATCTCCTCCCGCATAGCCTCGAACAGATAGCGGTCGGTGATTGTTACCTGCTCGGCAAACGTCCTCATCTTCTCCAGGCGATAGCGGAGTCGATCGCTCAGCTCCACTAATCTCTTCTTCTCCTCAACAGGATTCTCTCCGAAGAGAATCTCTTCAATCACCTGAAAGCCTTCCGGCTCTACAATCGTTCGCTGCAAATCGCTCTCGTTCACCTTCTGGAGTGGTGCTCCGTTTAGTCGACTTTCGGCGTGCGAATCGAAGTAGCCAACCAAGAACTCTATTCGCTTATACTTCAGTCGAGCTGCCACGAAGGCGTTAGAAGCTCTGCGGAGTGATTGTGGAGAACTATCCAGACTCTCAATTTCTTGATTGAACTTCTCCACAGCAACCGTCAACGAGTCGATCCCCCTCAAGTAGAGATCGCGCCCCCTCTCCTTCTGCGAATCGGCTAAAGGTTCGGTGCGGAATGCCATCAAGCTTAAAAGAAAAACGAACGTGATGATCGGCGAAAAACGAAAGAGTGTTCTGAGCTTCATTCTACTCTATTTCGGATTTTTGATTGCGGATTGTGGATTGAACATGCAAGGCTCTACATCTTTCTATTCTGGATTTTTGATTGTGAATTGCGGATCGAACGACTCCTCTCCTAAATCCGCAATCCCTAATCTATAATCGAGAAGGCCGAGGATGCCCGTCTCCGGAACACCCTCGGCTCATCTATCTTTCTATTTCGGATTTTTGATTGCGGATTGAACAGATCCCGTCTCAAATCTTAAATCCGCAATCCCTAATCCTCTCCTACTCCACGATCAATTTCACCACATCCCCATCAATCGTCTGAACGTAATACGCTCCCGGTGTCAAATCAGAAACGTCGAGAACCTCAACACCATGTGCAGTCCGTATCTGCTCTCCTTTGGCGTTGTATATCGCAACGTCCACCTTCTTTGAGAAGTTGAGTGTACCGATTGTTGGATTCGGATAGATGCGGAAGGAAGCATTCCCAACCACTCCGGGGCTAACAACGCTGCTTAAGTCAGCAAACCCGGTCAGCACAATCGTTGCAGACTTGTTGAACGGCTCAGGATTCGATCCACTCGGATGCTGGATGTTCACGAAGTATGACTTGCCATCTGGTGTCGGACGACCTCCCGTTGTCTCGGCTCCGTTCGGGCCAATCAACAGACGCTTTAGGTCGTCGACAGTCGGGTTCTTCAGTGAAGCATCCAGAACATATATCTCGCAGATCGTACGTCCGGCTGCCTCCGCCTCTGCACTCACGCGACCAGCACTCCGACCGTTTAGGTCTTCGTTGATAATCAACCAATCGTTCCCTTCAATCGATACCGTTACCAAACCATCTGGATTGGAAAGATTTGTTCCTGGATCCCACGTGCTGTTTCCTCCTTCGAGATAGGCACGTACTCCGTTCGTTGCCGGATCGAACTCCAGGATACGCCCGTAGTAGTCCTCGTAGGAATAGCTGGTTCCACTAATCCTCCGCCCACTCAAGTGAAGTGCGGGTACACCACCCTGAGCAACTGCACCATCCCAGTTGAAAGCGTCGCGTCCAGTCTCCGTGATGTAGATCTTTCCGTTCGCCTCCGTCACCCACTCCAAACGAACAAACAACGTCGCGCCTCGACCTATCGCCACCTCACGAATCACCTTCAACGAATCAAAAGCCATCGGCATCGCCAACCACTCCCCTCCCTTCCCATCAACACTCTGCTTGTATGCATACAACTGCCCCTCCGTGAAATCGTTCGCAACGTCCGCCTCAAACTTGAAGAACACACCCGGACTGTTATCGTCGCTCAAATACACCGTCTTCCCTCCGTTCGTCACATACGCTCCCTCGTGTGAATAACGACCCATCTTCCACAACTTCCGTACTGCCTGAGCGTTCACTGGGTCTACCTCTACCAACCAACCCATGTTCTCATAGCGCTTGATCGGAAACTCCGCTCCATCGTAGCTCACCATCACATCCGATGTGTCTCGATAGCTCGCTCCACCTTTGTACAAATCTTCTGTCGATGCTGGTGGATACTCCTCTGCGGTCAGCACGTGACCGTTCGGCATTTGTGCTCCACCGCAGTTGACGAACGTGCCTCCGACACCGGAGAAGTCGACATTCCGATAGTCACCGACTACCTGCCACTCTCCGTTGACGACTTTCGCCTCGAAGACAGTCATGCCACCACCGTCACCGAAGGTGGAGTTGGAGTCGCTGAGTTCGTGGTTGACGATCACGTAGCCATGCTGGCTCGATCCATCGATCGGGATATATCCAGTGAAGTCGTGATTACCCCGAGCAAGGCCTTGCCCTCCACCCGATGTCTTCACAATGCTCTCGTCTTGACGGAACAGGACTTTGTACTCGTATGGCTTTGCAGGAATCACCACAGTCTTCCCTGTAAAGGTTGTATCGATTGGGGGAAAGATATTGAAGGTCTCTTCGGCGATATAGTCAGCAAATCCAGTCACCACAATCGTTGCAGACTTGTTGAATGGCTCAGGATTCGATCCGCTCGGATGCTGGATGTTCACGAAGTATGACTTGCCATCTGGTGTCGGACGGCCTCCCGTTGTCTCGGCTCCGTTCGGGCCAATCAACAGGCGCTTCAGGTTATCGACCGTAGGATATTCGATCTTCGGATTGATTGCATAGATTTCGCAGATAGTCCGTCCGGCAGCCTCGGCTTCAGGGCTAACACGCCCAGCACTCCGTCCGTTCAAGTCTTCGTTGATAATCAACCACTCTTCGCCGTTCACTTCCATCGTCACAAGACCATCTGGGTTGGAGAGATTTCTGGAACGGTCAGCAATTCCATAACCTCCTTCGAGATAGGAACGGATGCGGTTCGTTGCTGGGTCGAACTCCAGGATACGCCCGTAGTAGTCCTCGTAGGAATAACTCTCTTTGCTGATGCGAACGCGGTCAAGATGTTGAGCAGGTACACCACCTTGAGCAACTGCACCATCCCAGTTGAACGCGTCGCGTCCCGTCTCCGTGATGTAGATCTTTCCGTTCGCCTCCGTCACCCACTCCAAACGAACAAACAACGTCGCGCCTCGACCTATCGCCACCTCACGAATCACCTTCAACGAATCAAAAGCCATCGGCATCGCCAACCACTCCCCTCCCTTCCCATCAACACTCTGCTTGTATGCATACAACTGCCCCTCCGTGAAATCGTTCGCAACGTCCGCCTCAAACTTGAAGAACACACCCGGACTGTTATCGTCGCTCAAATACACCGTCTTCCCTCCGTTCGTCACATACGCTCCCTCGTGTGAATAACGACCCATCTTCCACAACTTCCGTACTGCCTGAGCGTTCACTGGGTCTACCTCTACCAACCAACCCATGTTCTCATAGCGCTTGATCGGAAACTCCGCTCCATCGTAGCTCACCATCACATCCGATGTGTCTCGATAGCTCGCTCCACCTTTGTACAAATCTTCTGTCGATGCTGGTGGATACTCTTCCGCGGTCAGCACGTGACCGTTCGGCATTTGTGCTCCACCGCAGTTGACGAACGTACCTCCGACACCGGAGAAGTCGACATTCCGATAGTCACCGACTACCTGCCACTCTCCGTTGACGACTTTCGCCTCGAAGACAGTCATGCCACCACCGTCACCGAAGGTGGAGTTGGAGTCGCTGAGTTCGTGGTTGACGATCACGTAGCCATGCTGGCTCGATCCATCGATTGGGATATATCCAGTGAAGTCGTGATTACCCCGAGCAAGGCCTTGCCCTCCACCCGATGTCTTCACAATGCTCTCGTCTTGACGAAACAGGACTGAATATTTAAAAGGGGAACCGGGGAGACTTACTGTTTTGCCAGCATAGTTTGTGTCGATTTCAGGAAAGAGTACTTTTTGTCCCCAAACGTTTGTGTAGGTTCCTGCCAGAAGGAGCAGAAAGAAAAGGTAGCGGAACATCTTCATAAATAAAAGTTTGCCTTGTGGAATATGAATAGTCTGTAGAATTCGATCAGATGTGTCTGACAAAAGCAGTCAGAACAAGGATCAGGAGAGGTCAAACATGTTTTCCCTTTCCCACAGGCAAAAGTAGAGTCCCGACATTACCTCGATATTATGCTGGTATTATCAATTGAACCTCGTATTATTACGATAGGACAATATGCTCTTCGTCCCCTCCCCCAAGATTGTTATTGAGAAAGAATTTTAAGAGAACAAACAGATGCAGTCAGCACTATGAGAACGCTTTTTTCCATTCTCTGCGCATTTTTTCTGACCCCAACACTTCTTTCAGCTCAGGGGTCGTGTTCAATCACGGTCACCACAGTGAGTGGGACGGCAAAAACGACTAACACTTCACTTGCAGTGGGAGCCTCACTTGCGAAGGGGGATACAATTTATGTAGGGAGTGGTTCTCTGCTGGAGCTGAAGGTAGGTGCTGGAGCAATCACCAAAATAGGTGCAAACTCAAAGGTCTACGTTGATGCCTCCTACTGTCCAGATGCCTCTACGCACGCAATACGGCTGAAACTGGTTTCCGGCAATCTCTGGGCAAAAGGTCATTCAGGAGTTGAGAAATTCCAGATTACCTCTGAACACTTCCTCGTGATGGTAGGCAATAGCACGATTAGTGCAAACGCTCGCTATCTCGACACATCCTTCACACTCTCAAGACGTAGCGAGAGGATTGAGACACGAGATTGGGCAGACACCGTTGAAGTGGAGAGCTATACATTTCCGTTCGTCGGACACACGGCAACAATCTTTGCACTTGCTGGAGAGCCGGTTCTGGTTCCGTGGGGAGGAACAGGAGCAATTCTTCAAGCTGGAATGCAGTCAACGTTCGGTTTTGATGAAGCCCACATTTCAAGCAAACCCCAGAAGATTGAGCAGAGCCAAATACTCTTCACGAAAGAGGGAGACTACCGTAAGGGAAGTTGAGGCTTTTCTTCGACAGACCCTTTCCACGTAATCTTTTGTGCTAACACATAGCACCCAAACGTGAAGAAGGGAGCCGCCACTACGTCAACAGTGTAGTGAACGTGCTGCATCAGGAGCATCACCCCGAGCAGAACTGTCAGGAAGAGGAAGATAGATTTAAAGCGACGCTCCCGTGCGGTCAGAAAGAAGAGAAACATTGTGGCAGTGTGCCCAGAGAAGAAAAGATCGTTTGTCATCGCTCCCCCCGGACCGAGGCCAGCAACAGGGTCTCGCAGAAGTATCATCCCGTCAGGCTGTGCAAAGGGAGCAAGGTACATCACAACAATGCGCACAAGTAGAAGAAGCGTATAGGATCGAATCGTTAACAGAAGGGCATCGGGTGAGGGGAGAAGTCGCGTAACGGCAAGCAGGAGTCCACCGTAAATTAGGGCAAAAATTGGCCAAGTCAGATCAACTGGAGTTAACAGGTTAAGCACTGGATCATCCAGCACCACCCCTGAACGTTCCTCTACCCACATCGCAAATTGAGAGAAAAAGAACAGGGCAAACAACAACGAGAGAAGCGTCAAGCTAAGCTCAATACTCCGCTCACGCCACCACTGCGAAGGTTTGCTCTGTTCCGAAACGAGTTTTGTCGACATCGCCTTATCTGAGTTTGTAGAGGAAAGAGTTTACAGCTCTTGTAGAATCTGTTGTTACCCACAATGCTCTTCAGAATTAAGATCTGAATTCTAATATCTGACTTCTATCGTTATTCAAACAGTCATCAAAAATAGTTTAACTATCGCAGACACCATGATCGGTTCGGAAAACTCTCCTCCTCCGTTTAACTGGAATGCTTGGTATGAAGGCATCGGTGGTAGAACGATTAGCATCGACGAAGTGAACGAAACGATGTGGAAAATCCACGGCGAACAGGAGACGCGCTTTCACGGAGAAGTGGCAGCAGAGAAGCATCTCTTCGCAACTCCTGAAGAAGCCTCCACCACTGTCAAGCAAAAGGCAAAAGAGTTCGGAGCCGATATTGTGGGTATCTGCGCGATTGAACCAAGTGATATTTACCGCGGTAGAGAAATCACCGAGCAGTTTGCAATAGCTGTAGGACAACGGATGAAGTGGCGAGAATTCCAAGTAGTTCCCTCCGTTGCCTCTGCCATCGAGTGTATGAGAATCTACTATACGTTGGGGGAGACGGTTATCAGGCTTGCCGACTGGCTGAGAAGTATTGGGTGGCGTTGCCAGGTAGAGCACCCCTTAGGAGATAGTGATTTAATGCACATTCCTATAGGCTTAAAGGCTGGCTTTGGTGAGCTTGGGCGACACGGTTCGATTATTCACCCCGAGCTTGGTCCTCTCTTTCGGATGGGAAGCGTTATTACTACGATGCCAATGGCTCTGGACAGACCAGTAGATGCCGGCATTGCAGAGTTCTGCGACCGATGTCGTGCCTGCCGGAAGTTTTGTCCAGCCGACGCGATTCCAGACGAGCGCTCACCCGAAGCTGGGAAAGATCACCTCGGTAATGACCGCTACAAAATTGATACTGGACGGTGCTTCCCCTACTTTGCTCGCAACTACTACTGTTCGATTTGCCTCCCTGTCTGCGCATATAACCACAAAGAGTGGGCAAAAGATTTTGAGGGATTTCAAACGAAGCTATTTCCAGAGGTGGTGATGGAAGAACCACCCGACCCGTTTGACGGCGTAGCGAGAGAAGAAAAACATTACTACCCGGAGAATAGGAGATGATCGATTATATAGCCTCTACCAGAGCAATCAGTTCCTCCTCCTTTCACTTCATACGAATCTCTTCCCTACTGTTTACTCTGTTGTCCGGTCTTCTCTTTATCCAGTGTAGTAGCCAATCGGATGCCGTAAGCAAGGGGGCAACATCTGGCAGACCAACTCCGAAAGAATCGACCACCTCCAGAGTGAGCATCCACGCCGAGCACTTGACGTACCACCAAAATCTCTCGATCACAAAACCGGCAGCGTGGGATAGCCTACACGGCATCACACATCAAACAAATGTTCGGGCCGACGTAAAGCAGAGTGAAGAGTATAAAGTCTTCGGCTGGCATCCTCACTATATGGGAACAGCTTACAAGAGCTACAACTTCCAGTTGCTCTGGGGGATTTCCTACTTTTCTTACGAAGTCAATCCCGCTACTGGCTCCTATCACTCAATCCACGACTGGAAAACAACCGAGATGGTGACCTTAGCACAGCGTGCCGGAACAAAGGTCTTTCTCACAGCCACAAATTTTGGTGGAGAGAATAACAAGAAGTTTCTCGACAACACTTTGGCTCAGAAGGTTTTCGCCGACAGCATCACCGCCTTGCTTCGAGAACGGAGTGCAGATGGAGTCACGATAGATTTTGAAGATGTTCCCAAAAACTCTGCTGAGAAGTTCACTCAGTTTATTCTCCTCCTATCACAACACCTTAAATCTGCTGACTCTAACTTTATTCTCTCCATCACCTTACCCGGAATTGACTGGCACGAGGCATACAAGGTAGAGAAAATGGAGAAGGGAGTCGATCTTTTCCTCATAATGTCATACGACTACTATTACTCGGGGAGTAAAACAGCCGGACCAGTTGCTCCGCTTGAAAGTGGCAGGCTGTGGGAACCCTACAATCTGGAATCGACACTTGCCTCCTACCTCAAGAAAAACATCCCCAAAAAGAAGCTCCTGATAGCACTCCCCTACTACGGAAGAGAGTGGCATACCAAGGAGACCACGATCCCCTCCTCAACAACCAAGTATGTCGACTCTCCACTCTACCGAAAAATTCGCCAGCGTATTGATTCGCTGCAGTTGCAGGCAAACTTCGACTCAGTAAGCAAAACTCAATATCTGACAACGGTTACTGCCACCAAGCCAACGCAACTCTGGTTTGATGATTCACTTACGCTCGGAGCAAAGTGGGACTGGGTTATTGAGAACGAACTGGGTGGGATTGGCATCTGGGCACTTGGGTACGACAACGGCTACACTGAATTGTGGGAATTGTTAGCGAAGAAGTTTGGGAAAAAGAAGTAAGCTGAGCCTGTCTGTGTAAGTTTTAGGAGCGCAAATAGTTCGATATCGACACCCTCACCAGATTTGATGCTATTTCTCCGTAGAGAGTGTCCGATTTACCCAATTCTCTCCAAACTCCTATCTTTCCGACCAATTATTCTTCTATGCAAAACTCTATTGATGCCATGATTCTCGCCGCAGGGCGGGGAACACGGCTGCAACCACTAACCGACACTGTTCCAAAAGCTCTGGTGGAAGTGCAAGGACTTCCGATGCTCGAACATGTGGCTTTGCGACTTGCTGAGGCAGGTGCTTCCAGATTGATCGTGAACACGCACTATTTGGGAGATCAGGTAAAAACATATTTGAACCAGCGTGATTTTTTTGGACTGGAAGGATTCATTTCCGATGAAGAGAACCAACTGTTAGATACTGGCGGAGGCTTGCTGAAGGCTGCTCCCCTCTTCAGGAAAGAGGCTCCCTTCTTCTTACACAACGTCGATGTGCTCTGCGATGCTGACTTAGCGGCAATGTACAGTGCAGCCTCTGCGTCAGGAGGACTTGCAACGTTGGCTGTGATGGCACGGGAGACAAGTCGGTATCTTCTCTTCGATGAAATTGGATTGTGTGGCCACGGAAACGAAGAGAAGGGGACGGAGCACCTTGCCCGCACGCCAGTTGGAGCAACTGAACGGCTCGGGTTCTGTGGAATCCACGTTATCTCCCCACGAATTTTTGATCTGATTGAAGAAGAAGGGGTCTTCTCAATTATCCCCCTCTACATGCGTCTGGCATCTGCCGGCGAACAAATTCTCCCCTGGCGTATCGACAGTGCAACTTGGATTGATATTGGAACACCAGAAAAACTTGAAGTAGCACGAAAACAGAGAATTAGTTCTTAGAAGCTGTTTGGGAAATACAATGCTGGGTAGCGATGATTATCGCACAGGAACCAGACGGTCACTCTGAGCATAGCCGTAGGCGAAGCGAAGAGTCTCGCAGGAAGAGTGGAGGGAATGATAAGGAGAAGCACAGGCACGGTGGTTCTGCACCGGTGAGATACTTCGGAAGACCTCAGCACGACTGTCTGAACTTTCAAGAAGATCGTCGTACGGAACTGGGTAGCGATGATGATCGCGCAGGAACCAGACGGTCACTCTGAGCAGAGCCGTAGGCGAAGCGAAGAGTCTCGCAGGAAGAGTGGAGGGAATGGTAAGGAGAAGCACCGGCACGGTGGTTCTGCACCGGTGAGATGCTTCGGAAGACCTCATCTGAACTCTTCCCTCTAAGAAACTCGATAATCGAACTTAACAATCTAAATTTTTCAGCCTGAATGAACTTAATGAACAGAATATATCGGCGCACTCTACTCCCCTCTCTTCTTGCTGTGGCTGCATTCAGTCTGATTTCATGCGATGGAAATAGCGGACCAATCAGTGAGCCAATTCCACAAGGGTTGTTCGTTCGCATAGCCCCTCTCGACAACGGACGTGAACTACAGAGCACATTTCAGCTTGAGCGAGACAGCGCCTTTATTACCGATACGATTTACTCCTTCCCGGCTGGAGTGAAGACGATTGACTCTATTCACTCTGTACAGCTCGAGTTGAACCCAGCAGGAGATGGATACTACCGAACAGTTGAGGAACATCTCGCCTCGGGGTCAGACATTATCAACAACGTTCTCCGCTACTGGTATTTTTTTCAACGGAACGATTCACTTTTCTACTATCGCGGCATTCGACTTCGTGGGAATAACACGGGAATCGTTGGAGGCTGGCGTCTCTCAACGGCAGACTCGGCATATATCGGAACATCTTACAACTATATCTTCACGGAAGATTCTGTTGCCATCACAGAGAGTTCCAAGCTCGGAGTACTCAGCACTTCCTACGGATATAGTCTTGATGGCAGCCAGCTATCTATTCAGGGGTTGTCATCTCCGCCGTTCGGAAGTCGTTTCGAGATCATTCCAGGTCTGGCTCTCTACCTGACGTCAAAGGCAGATATTGGATACGAGAAACAGCAATAGCAACCGTGGTTGAGCAGGGAGTTGGCGTGAGGTGTGATATGAGTGTGATCGACAGACTATTAGGAAACAAACTTTGGGTGCTGATCCCTCTGTTGCTTAGTGCTTGTTCCACAGGATCACGCACAACCCAGTTCAGCAAAGATTCTGCAATCACCGATTCCCCAAACGTGAACCAGACAACAGCCCAACCAACTATCACTCTACTCGAAGCAGATCGGCTTCTTACTTCGCTCGAACAAGATCCCCTCTCCGCCGACGCTCCAGCACGGAGAATGGTTCTCACTGCATGGGTGGTAGCATCCCCTGAAGTAGGAGAGTTGGTTCCCGACGATAAATATGTCGGCGATATCTTTTCTTCCGATCACCCCTACAGCTCTGAACTCTTCATGCAGTATATGTTCGGTATTGCTTTAGCTCAAGCGAAAAAGAGCGATAGTTCTGAAAGATCGGCACATATCGAAGCCGGTATCCGAAGCATGTTAGCTGCCTACAAAAGCCTCGTAGCTGCCGACGAAAGTCTGCGCGACCGATTCTTAGATGAACTTGATCGGTTCCGGCAACTCGGAAAACTTGCTTCCTATATCGAATCAGTAAACGGACAGCGGAGACATTAGAGATGACAATCGTTGCCGACGAAAATATCGCATCTGCTTCCGAAGCGTTCGAACAATTCGGTGAAGTCCGGTTGCTCTCTGGAAGAGCAATCGCACAGCAGCACCTCATCGAGGCCGACGCACTTGTTGTCCGCTCAATCACTCAAGTTAACCGCGAGCTATTGCAGGGAACCCGCGTAAAGTTTGTGGGAACAGCAACAATTGGAACCGACCATATCGACTTTGATTTTCTTGAAGAGAATGGAATCGCATTTGCCGACGCAGCCGGAGGGGGAGCGCGCTCCGTTGCGGAGTATGTTGCGGCTGGACTTCTTCAACTGCATGGGAAGGGGATGATAGATATTCGATCGGCCAAACTTGCCGTTGTTGGTGTGGGGGCAATTGGTCAGAAGATTGTGGACTTCAGCCAAGCTCTTGGAATGGAGGTAATTCAGTACGATCCGCCACGTGCAGAGAATGAAGTTGGCTTTGTCTCGGCATCACTAACCAACCTCTTCCAAGCCGACATAGTCTCTCTCTCGATCCCTTTAACTGAAGGAGGAGATTACCCCACACACCACTGGGTGGACGAAAAGTTTCTGGAAAGCGTGAAGCCGGGAGCAGTTCTCATCAACACAGCCCGGGGGGGAGTTGTCCACTCGGAAGCATTGCGGGTGAGCCTTGCTGAGAAACATCTGTCGGGAGCAATTCTCGACGTGTGGGAAGGTGAGCCGGAAGTGCCAAGGGAACTGCTACAGCTTTGCCAGCTTGCAACTCCACATATCGCCGGTTACTCGCAAGATGGGAAACTGAAGGGAACTGAGATGATGGCAGACGGACTGGCGCGTTTTGCCGGAGTGAAAAACATGTGGAGTACGGCACACGCACTTCCACACAGAGCGGGAACGATTGATTTAAGAGGTCTCGATCTGTTTGAGGGAATCAGAAAAGCAACCGAAACTGCCTACAACATTGCCGAGGACGATAGGAATCTTCGCGAACTCTTCTCCCTTCCTCCCAACGAACGTCGGGCAGGATTTGATCGACTACGAAAAACCTACTGGAAGAGACGAGAGTTTCCGGCATGGGAGGTTTTGGCCGAAGATCCAGAGATGCTGAGCATTTTGAATGGGTTGGGATTTAAGAAGATTGCCAGAGCTTAGTGTTCCCGTGAATCTTGGTGTGAGACTTCAGCATTCTCTACCGATACCGGCAAGAGGTACGGCTACCATCACACTCTCAACGCTACCTGATTCATACTCATTCACCCACGCACTCATTCACTCTCACACTCAATCCACCTACATCGTCAAACCGGCCTTCAACTTCTCCGCACGGTCAGCTAATTTCAGGGCTTCGATAACTGGATCGAGGTTGCCGTCGATAATCTCCTGCAACGGGTAGTTCTTCGCATCCCCCTCAAGCCGATGGTCGGTTACACGATTCTGTGGCCAGTTGTAGGTGCGAATTTTGTCTGATCGATCTCCACTCCCCACCATCGACTTACGCTGTGCCGCCTGTGCACTCTCTTGTTTTGCCCGCTCAATCTCGTAGAGCTTTGCCCGCAACATCCGCATTGCACGCTCACGGTTCTGCAATTGTGAACGTTCCTGCTGGCAGGCAACAGAAATTCCTGTTGGGATGTGCGTCAACCGAACAGCCGTCTCTACCTTATTCACATTCTGCCCCCCCTTTCCCCCAGCGCGAAACGTATCAAGTTCAATGTCGGCAGGATTAATCTCTACGTCAATATCCTCAGCCTCGGGCAATACGGCAACAGTTGCCGCCGACGTGTGAATGCGCCCCTGCGTCTCCGTCTCCGGCACACGCTGCACGCGGTGAACGCCCGACTCGAACTTCATCGCACCAAACGCACCATCTCCAGAAAGCTGGAAGACAATTTCTTTGAAGCCCCCCATGTCCGACTCGTTATAGTCGATCACTTCCGTTTTCCACCCCTTCACCTCGGCCCAGCGAGTATACATCCGGTTGAGGTCGCCGGCGAAGAGAGCAGCCTCGTCACCACCTGTTCCGGCACGAATCTCTACAATACAGTTCTTCGTGTCGTCGGGATTCGTCGGGATCAACAGAAATCGGATCGACTCTTCAATGTCTTCTCTCCGCTCTTCGAGTTCGTCCAACTCTAAGCGGGCAAGTTCGCGCATTTCCGGGTCACCTGCGGTCTCAAGCAGCTCCTCTGCCCCCTCAATTTCGCCCATCAACTGGGCATACTCTTGGTAGGCTTCCTCAATTGGAACAAGCCGACTCTGCTCGCGCATTGCCTCGCGATACGCCTTCATATCGTTTACAACATCTGGATTGCCCAGACTTTGTTCCACGGCACGGTAGCGCTCGTGTATTTCCTTCAGTTTGTCTAACAACATTTCCTTTTATCGATCCCCATTTTCCGTTATGTTGACGCAATCTACAAAAATCAGGAGCGGTTCCGATTTGCTGCTACGATTGAAGAACGGATGGTTACCGAACTGGTACAGATTTCTCGTGTGAACACCTTAGCCCCTCTGTTGTTGCTCACAACCTTTTTCTCAGCCTGTAGCTCGGGAAAAAGCACCCTCCCCTATGGAACACCCCAAGAGGAGAATGCAGTAATTGGAAGTGATACTTCGATCGGGCGAAATGCTATCTCTTCCAGTGCAATTCGCCGATGGTCTATTGAAGGGGGATTAGCAATGATGCGTTCGGAGTACGAACGGGGAATTCAGTGGTATGAGGCAATCCTGCGAGAAGTTCCCGAACATCCCCCCACACTTGCCGCACTCGCTCGCGCTTACGATGCACTCTCACTTACCGACTCGGCCTACTCTTATGCTCTCCGCGCCGTTCAGGGAGACAACACGGATATTCCTTCACTCAAACTTTTGGCCGACATTTTGACTTCAAGAGGGGCATTCGATAGTGCAGCTACCTTCTACAACCAAATTGTGACCTTGAAGCCGAATGACCTTCAGTCACGCTTTATGGTTGCTCGAACTTGGGATCACCGCAATCCGCGGGAGGCAATTACCCACTACGAATATATCCGCGATAATCTCGCCGAAGATTACACCTCACTTGTTAACCTCTACGAAATGCAGGTTCACGAAGGACGTGCCGCCGATGCAGCGGCGACACTTCACCTGCTGATTCTGCACAACATTGGGGATGGCTCACTACACGAGTTGTACTGTAACACCTTAGTAGAAGCAGGAGAGTACCAAAGCGCGCGGGATGGCCTTGAGTGGGCCTCACTCTACATCGAACTTCCTGAAGAAAGGGAAGAGTTCTTGCTTGGAATGCTGCAACTTACAGATATCCGCCTGCGAGGATATGTCCGCAAAGATTCGAACTTTCAACGTTTTGTGAGTGAGCTTGTCGGGACGGCTGCGCGTGAGTGCGGGAGCAATTTCTGTCTCTACCAGGCTGGAGTGGTTGCTCTCAGAGTTGGAGATAACCAGGTTGCAGATTCTATTTTGAACTCGTTGTCCAAATCAAATAAACTAACGGCATCTGATTGGCTTGAATCGGCTCGACTCTACCGACAAATGAACCAACCGGAACGAATGCTTGAGGTGTTGGGGGATGGAGCAAACCACTACAGAGAAAATCCTGATGTGTTATTCGAGTTGGGGTGGGCAACGTTGAAGGTTGGGAAGAGAGAGAAGGGACGAACTCTGTTGACAAGTTCTACACAGATGGATCCCGAACTTGGAGAAGCGTGGAAAACTCTTGCGGAGGATTACGTTGCAACTTCAAATATCCCGCAAGCTGTTGGTGCATACGAGCAGGCATTAGCCGCCGATCCGTACGATCCAGAACTTCTGAACAACTACGCTCACTTGTTGGCAGAGGAGAATATCCACATACAGAAGGGAGGAATGCTGATCGACAGAGCCTTGGAGATGGAACCGGAGAACGAACGTTTTCTGACTACCCGAGGTTTCCTCGACTACCAACGTGAGGACTATCAGTCGGCGGCATCGTATCTTCAAAAAGCAATTGATGCCGGTGGAGCAACCGCCGAACGGTACGAACTGCTCGGGGATGCGATATTTGCTCTCGGGGAGAAAGAAGAGGCAAAGAGGGCTTGGAAAGAAGGACTACGACTGGAAGTCGATGGATCTGAGCGAACTGCACGACTTCAGAAGAAATTGAACGATCAAGAACTATGACAAAGAAATTATTCACGTTGATTATGGCCCTTACACTGTCGGTGGGGAGCAGCTCCTGTGGTGGATCGAAGGGTATTGTCCACGATGCCTCGAACATCCTCTCGAAAATTGAGGCGAGTTATCGGACGACATCTGACTTGACATTGAAGGGGACGATGAAGATTTCCGTTGCCCCTGTGACAATCTGGTATGAAGCCGCCGTGAAAGAACATGATTCGTTGAAGATCGTGATGAACGGTCCTTTCGGCATTGCTGTAGGTGCGTTGGCCGCGACGCCTGAGCACTTTACCTTCCTCAACTTCCAAGATGGGATTGCTTACGAGGGAAAGCCTGACAGACAAACACTTGAGAGAGCTTCCACGCTCAAACTGAACTATCAAGAGATCGTCTCGCTCATGCGCTGCGAAGTTCCCCACATTCCAACAAAAGATGAGATGGAAGAGGGGAAAATGGAAGTAGAGCAAAAGGATGGGAGGATCACCTACACCATTCCACAGGAAGGGATTACCGAATCGTTTACAGTTGATCCTGATAACTTGGTGATTCTCGAATACAAGCAGACCCGAAAGGTAAACGGAAAAGAGGTGACTGACCTTTTGGTAACCTACAACAAGTTTTTCCACAAAGTTGGGAGTCGGAAGTTTCCTGAAGAGGCGAAGATGGAGGTCAATGGAGGGGAGATGAAGATGACGGTAACGTTCGAGAAAGTGAAGGGTGAGATTCCAGCCGACGAACGTTTAGCCATTAATATCCCTGCTGGAATGGATCGGGAATCACTGTAGAACTGCTGGGTACAGTTTTATCACCAAGCCCCGAGCGATCAGATTAACAAATCATGAGCAGCAGAGAAAGAAGGACAATCAAGCAACGTATTCAGAAGGCCGCACTCTCTTCTTTGCGCCTTCGCACCTTTGCGCCTTTGCGTGTCCTCTTTCTTGCCCTCATTCTCTTTACTCTCCTCTCCACAGATCTCCAAGCTCAAGAAGTAGACTCAATCGGCGTTGACTCCGTTGCAGTATCGGGCGGAGGGAATATCGAGCAAACAATTACCTACAGTGCCGACAGTGTAATCCTCTCGATAAATGGGAAAAAGGCATATCTCTACAGAAACGCAGTGGTAACTCAAGGGGAGGACAAACTACAGGCAGCTTACATTGAGTTTGATCTGGAGACGAAAGAGGTCTACGCCGAAGCCGAATACGACTCGGTGAACAACAAGTACATCGGTGTTCCACTTCTGAATTATACCGGCGAAGAATTGTCGGCACTGACAATGAAGTATAACTTCAGAACTGGACGGGGAGTAAGCTCGGAGGCTGAGATTGCCATCGACGACGCCTTCATCCACGTCGACCGATTCAAGCGGGTTTCGGAGAACACGATCTTTGGGGAGAACCTGCAGTTCACAACATGCGATGCTCCGCACCCACACTTCTACTTCAAGGCATCAAAGTCAAAGCTGATAACCGACGATAAGATTTTTGCCGACAAACTTCTCCTCTACATTGAGGATGTTCCTATTGTAGCACTCCCTATCGGTGTTTTCTTTGCACTCGGTGGTGGCCGTCACTCGGGGATCATCATCCCTTCCTTCCGCCAGTCCACACTACGTGGAGTGGAACTTAACGGACTCGGCTACTTCTGGGCAATCAACGACTATTTGGATACACGCCTGACTACCGACATCACCACGAAAGGCTTTTTCAATATCGATAACCGAACTCGCTTTCGTTCTCGGGCACTTCGGATTGATCAGAGCGACCTGTCGTTTACTTACGGTCGGAGCCGAAACGTTGTCGACGACCCGTTCGAGACAAGCTGGACAGTTGACTACACGCACCAACAGAATGTTTTAAAGGAGACTCGGATATACGGAAGGCTTGAGTACGCAACGCAGGATGCGTTCCGCAAAACTTCCAATCAACTGGAACTTGCGACAGAGACTGAAGACATTATTACGCAGAATATCGAGTCGAACTTTACGATTTCCTCCGTAGTCGATCCGTTTGGGATCCGACTCCCCTACTCTTTCGACTATTCGCGCACACAAGACATCGTTACGCGGGAGATCGATCCAGAGCGGATAACCTTATCTCTCAGTCCGCAACCCTGGACACCCTTCGCACGTTCCGGCCCAGACTTCTTGAATTCTCTCTCTCTCGGCCTGCAACCCCGCTACACACGGCGTTTTGTCCAGAAGGATACGCTCCCTGATGGTAAGTTCGCTACCGTGGCAACACAACAGGGGATCAACCTCAGCCCCTCGTTTCGCCTCAGCCCAAAGTTGGGTTACTTCACTGTCAGCCCTACAGTTGGGCTAAACTCTTCGATCTTCTTCCGCAGGATTGTAAAGCAGGCAAATAGTAGCGGTGATATCGACACAAGCTACGTTAACGGAGTATACGCCCCCTTCTGGTGGAGTGCCGGGGCAAGTGTTCGCACCACTCTCTACGGTATCGTACAGCCCCGCATCTTTGGGATCAACGCAATTCGTCACCGGATGGAGCCTTCTATCGGCGTTTCATTTTCGCCTGACTTCAGCGATCCGAACTATGGATATTTCGATCAGTTCTTCAATCCAAACACAAACAGAGTGGAGCAGTACTCTCTCTTCGAGGCGGATGGTTCCACAGCACCAGCACCCAACCGGGGGAAATCACAGAGTCTGACCTGGAGCTTGAATAACTCATTTGAGGCAAAGATTGCTCAGGGGGATACCTTGGATGACCGGAAGATTACACTCCTCAACCTGAACCTGAGTGGCTCGTACAACTTTGCCGACACGCTCTTCCCTTTCTCAGTAGTCAACGCGAACGCAACAACAAATCTGGGACGAGTGGGATCGTTCAGCGGGAACTTGACGCTCGACCCTTACCAACTCGACAGCGCGGGGGTTCGCGAATCGCGTCGGTTCTCCTTCCCATGGTTTCGAGTGACACGTGCCAGCATCACTTTCAGCACATCTTTCAGCGATCAGGGATTCAACGACGAGCGTTTTTTGACGAAACGCGAAGACTCTGTAGAGGCACGGCGGGAACGGTTCGTGGAGCGTGGAGAGGTATTCGACCCAGAGGAGTTCTATGGAGAGAGGGTTCGTGGGAATAGCTCGTACCGAGTTCCGTGGCAAATCGGTCTGGATGGAACCTACACGATCACCCCGCAATCGGATGGTGAAGTGATAAAGTCGTTCCACATTGGAACGAACTTCTCATTTACTCTGACGCCGACCACGAAAATTTCGAGTAGTGGCTCGTATGATCTTTTGCAAGGTCGCTTCAACGTTCCCTCTATCTCTCTTGAAAAAGATCTCCACGATTGGGCTATGAGTATACGCTGGCAACAGACGAGCACCCAGGGAGCAGGCATTTTCTTCAGCATCGGGTTCACCCCATCAATGCTGAAAGATTTACAGCAGCAATTTAGTTTCTGAGGATATTCTGCTGCACGTTCCCGTTCTATACTCTCTTCTCTTTACAAATCTTGTGTGTAAGGTACTTCCGGGAGACTTTTCCTCCTCGCGTGACCGTCTGTAACCGACCCTCTTCCACATTGCTCTTCCTCCTCCCGCTTTACTATCTTTGTCTTTCACTCGCGCACACTATGCGCACTATATCGAAAAGCACATACACTCGGAAGGTTTTTAAGAGGTCAAGTACCGTGCGACCATTCCTTACTCAACTCCGTCAGGTCCGGAAGGAAGCAGCGGTCGGTAATGGTATGGAGCGACGCGGAATTGCTTGACCTCTTTTTTTTTTACCAATTTCACCTCCGCGAAGGGTTGAAGCGTTACGACGCTTGCAGAGATCGTACATGGAGAAAGCAAAAGGAAAAACGCGCCCAAAAGCGCAATTAGACAACAAGGCGGACTTAACACGAGAACGGCAGCGCCCGGTACGGCTTCGTACTGCCGACGCGCCCGTTTCAGCGAAAAGTTATATCTCCTGGTTGAATCTCTCAGTTGGATTCGACTTCTCCCACCCGCCAACGACTATTCCTGCTCTCTCTCTGCTCTCTGCGTTTCCCTACCGGAGGTTGTCTCTTACAACTTATACACCGCATGAAAAAAGAGATCATTATCAACGCATCCTCTTCGGATATTCGCGTTGCCATTACTGAAGATGCTCGCCTTGCTGAACTTTTCTTAGAACTTCCCGACAAGGAACGCCATGTCGGCTCCATCTACCTTGGCCGCGTAGAGCGCGTTGTGCAAGGAATGAATGCCGCATTTGTCGACATTGGCTTAGAACAACACGCATTTCTCCACTTTTCCGACGCCGCAAAGGCTGGGGAAGATTTCTCTGATCTTCTTACCGAAGATGATGAGGATGAGGTTGAAGAGAAGAAACCGGCAAAAAAAGGGAAGGGAAAACCTTCTCGGGACCAGCGAGGAAAAGGAGAGAGAGGAAAACAGGAGAAGAATCCTCAGGGAAAACGGCGAGAAGAGGAAACCTCACGAGATAATCGTGATGGCGAAAAAGAGACGCAGAAGGAAAGAGGGCAAGGACAAAGCCAGAAATCTTCTCGACATAAAGGTTCCGGAAAACCATCCCAACAAGAGAAGAGAGAAGGGGAAGAGAGAACTTCGCGAGATCGGCAGGAAAGACGAGAGAACAGAAGAGAAGAGGAGCGGAGCCGTGACGGCAAACGCGAGGAAGAAGCATCCCGAGGTGGTGAGAAAGGATCTCAAGATGAGAGGAACCAAAGACAAAGCCAGAAGTCTTCACGCCGGAAAGGTTCTGGGAAGTCTTCACAACAACAGGGAAGAGAGAAGAGAGAAGGGGAAGAGAGAGCTTCACGAGATCGGCAAGAAGGAGAAGAGAAAAGAACAGAAGAGAAGAGGAGCCGTGACGGCAAGAGACCCGGTCAAGATGGACGAGACCAGCGGAGAGAGGAGCCTCGACAACACAAACCAGAGGCTAAGGAAGCAACGACTGACCGCGAGGAGAAGCCGAATACCCACGATGGAAGCCAAGAAGAACGTGGAGAGAGTTCACAGAAGAAGAGTAGCTCCCGTCGCCGCCGTCCAAAACGTAGAGGTCCGCGTGATGGTGAGCAGAGAAAAAGTGAAGAGAAGAGTGAAGCTGCTCGGACTGGAGAGGAGAAGACAAGTGCGTCTGTTGGGGAAAAGATCGAGAGCGATAGGCCAGACAGAGAACAACCTCATATCTCAGTAGGGGAAGGAGAAACTCGACCAGATTCGCAACCACAACAGAAAAAGTCTTCTTCTAAGAGAAGGAGACCGAAATCAAGAAAAGCAAGCTCCGAAGGCTCTGCCGCTACGCAGGCTGAAGCAGTTCGAGATGAGAAGCAGGATGAGAGAAGGAGTGAAGGAGAAAAAGAGGAGCAGAAGAATCGACAGCCGCGCAGAGAAAGTGAGCGAAGCGGGGAGAGAGGAAACAACCGTAGGGAAGCATCTTCTCCCCTACCCGAAGCACCAGCAACACCAGTAGACGGAGGCCAAGAGAAAGGCAAGAGTGAGTCTGGAAGTGGTGAAGCAAAAGCAGCCGTAGCAGCGAAGACCTCGCGCAAGAAGAGTGGTCGCCGCAAGCAAGCTCCGAAACCGAAAAGTGAGGCAAAGGAACAGGTCGAGGGAACGGAAAAGAAAGAGCAAGTTGAGAAGCCTTCACCTGAGTCTGGAACGAAAGAGGGTGAACCAGATCAGAAGGAGAAGAAAGCGGTAGCGCCACGCGCAGCTCGCAAGGGTAGGGTGAAAAAGGGAGCAAAGAAATCGGGAGCTGAGACGAAGAGTTCAGCATCTAAGGCTGAAACCCAAAAGGAGAGTGGAGAGAGCAAGCCTTCTCAAGAGAAGGGAAGCGAATCGAAACCGAAAGATGGTGAAGAGTCGAACCAAACATCCAGCAAATCTTCACCTCGACGCCGTAGTGCAAAACGCTCGTCAGCCAAGAAGAAGAGTGGTGGAGATAGTGAAGGGGGTGGAAGCCCACGCACAATGGATGCACAGCTTCCAACATTCCAGACCAAGCGTTTTGGTGAGATCACTATTTCACTCGAACGAGGACAGGAAATCCTGACACAGGTAACGCGCGAATCGTATGCGTCGAAAGGGGTGAAAGTCTCTACAAAAATCTCTCTCCCCGGACGCTTCTTGGTTCTAATGCCTTTGGACCCAGGAGTCGGCATCTCTCGCAAGGTGCAGGATCCGAAAGAGCGCCGCAGGCTGAGAGGCATTGCACGGAAGATGCTCCCAGAAGGCTTCGGATGTATTATCCGCACAGTAGCACAAGACAAAGACTCGGAGATGCTGGAGCAGGAACTTCAGATGTTACTCGACCGCTGGAAGGTGATCGACGAGAAGATGAGAAAGGCGAAAGCTCCACTCCTCCTCTACAAAGATCAATCGGTTGCGAACACCGTTATGCGCGATCTCTTCACCCCTGACGTGTCGCGAGTAGTGATCGACAACAAGGCTCTCCACCAAGAAATCTGTGACTACGTCTCGTGGGCTGCTCCAAGCCTGCTGAATAAAATTGAACACTTCAGCGGACGAAACCCGATCTTCCAACAGTTCGGTATCGAGAAGGAACTCGATAAGATGATGTCCTCGAAAGTCTGGCTCTCAGCCGGTGGCTATATCATCTTAGAGCAGACCGAGGCAATGATGGTGATCGACGTTAACTCTGGCCGCTATGCGAAGGAGAAGGAGCAGGAGTTAAACGCACTGAAGATCAACCTTGAGTCGGCACGGGAAATTGCTCGGCAGATCAGGTTGCGCGATATTGGCGGACTATTAGTAATCGACTTCATCGATCTCTACGACGAGAAGAACCGGAAGAAGGTCTACGATGAGTTGAAGAAGGAGTTGAGCAGAGACCGTGCGAAGTCAGTTGTGCTGCCGATGACGCAGTTCGGCATTGTGCAGATGACCCGACAGCGAGTCCGCCAACAGCTTGTGCAGACGATGTCGGAGCCGTGCCCTACCTGCAAAGGGAAAGGGATCGTTCAATCCAAGAGCACGATCTTACGCCGCATTGAGCGCTGGCTCGGGTCGTTCCGCTCCGACACGCGCGAGTTCCGCTTAACGTTGACGGCAAATCCACACGTAATCGACTTCCTAACCGAAGGAGATGCAATGAGCCGCCTAACGAAGCTGATGTTGAAGCACTTCGTTCGCATTAAAGTAGTGCCGGACGAATCGCTCGACATGGAAGATTTTCGTTTCTTCTCCATCCGTCGCCAAGAGGACATCACACAGGAATACATGGAGAAGTAGAGAGAATTCAAAATTATAAATGCAAAATTCAAAAAGGATCATAGGCTTCATCAATCGTACCTAATTGAATAGGCTTCCTTCTTTTTGAATTCTTCTCTAACAATACTTGGTTCTACTGGCTCAAAAGGGCGTCACACAGGAATACGTGGAGAAGTAGAGAGAATTCAAAATTATAAATGCAAAATTCAAAAGGGATTGTGGGCTTTATCAAGCGTGCCTATTGAATAGGCTTCCTTCTTTTTGAATTTTTACTTTTGAATTTTGAATTCACTCCTCCCCTTTTTGAATTTTTACTTTTGAATTTTGAATTCACTCCTCCCCTTTTTGAATTTTTACTTTTGAATTTTGAATTCTTCCCTAACAATACTTGGTTCTACTGGCTCAATCGGCACGCAGACGCTCGACGTGGTGCGAGAGCATCCCGAGCGATTTCGCGTCCGCTATCTAACGACGAATCAGAACCTTGATCTTCTCGAGAAGCAGATTGAGGAGTTTCAGCCAGAAGGGGTTGTGATCTGCGATGAGAAGGCTGCTGAGGAGGGTGAGAAACGGTTTGGCAACCGAGTGAGCGTATTATCTGGAGAAGATGCCTGCGTTGCTGTGGCAACCGATCCGAACGTTGAGATTGTGATGAGTGCAATGGTTGGCTTTGCTGGTCTGCGGCCAACAATCGAGGCAGCGCGATCTGGGAAACTGATTGCGCTGGCAAACAAGGAAACATTGGTCGTTGCCGGACATCTTATCGCCGAGGCATTGAGTGGAAGCGGGGCAAGGTTGATTCCGGTAGACAGCGAACATAGCGCAGTCTTTCAGTCGTTAGTTGGCGAAGAACGCTCTCCCCTTTCGAAAGTGATACTGACAGCCTCCGGAGGACCATTTCGGAAGACTCCAGTCGAAGAATTTGAGGAGATCACGCCAGAGCGTGCCTTAAAGCATCCGAACTGGGAGATGGGGGCAAAGATCACCATCGACTCGGCTACGATGATGAACAAAGGACTGGAGGTGATCGAGGCGAGTAGGCTTTTCAACGTTGCAGCGAACCAGATTGAAGTGGTTGTCCACCCTGAGTCGATCATCCACTCGATGGTGCTTTTTCACGATGGTTCAATCAAAGCGCAACTGAGTCTCCCCGACATGCGTATGCCGATCCGCTACGCACTCGGCTGGCCGGAGCGAATCCCGGGAACATTCGAACCACTCGATCTTCCAAAACTTGGCTCCCTCACATTTGAAGAGCCTGACCTTGGACGTTTTCCCTGTCTGAACATAGCCTATCAGGTACTGGAACGGGAGGGAACAGCACCGACAGTGTTAAACGCGGCCAACGAAATTGTTGTGGCGGCATTTTTGGAACGATCGATTCGATTTACCGATATTCCAAAACTTATTGAGCGGGCACTCGGCGAAATACCAGTTGTCGATGACCCTTCGTTGCAGGATATATTCGATATTGATAAACGAACGCGAGAAGTTGTTCGTTCGTATGTCGTCCCTCTTCACTACTGATAAATTTGTGATTTCAACATCTGAACTACGATGCCTGATATTTTCATTACTATCATAGCCTTCATTATTCTGATCGGTGTTCTGGTCTTCATCCACGAACTCGGGCACTTCTTAGCCGCCCGCTGGACCGGAATGCGAGCCGAAGTCTTCGCCGTCGGAATGGGTCCCCGTCTCTTCGGGTGGAATAGAATTAATGGGTTCACCTTCGGCAAATTGTCCGAGGAGATTGAGCTTGGAGAAAACACCGACTACCGAATCTCTGCCTTCCCAATTGGTGGCTACGTGAAAATTCTCGGCATGATCGACGAGAGTATGGATACCGATTTCGCAACGTCGGAGCCTGAGCCGTGGGAATTCAGGAGCAAGAATACCTTCCAGAAAGCCTTCGTCCTCTCGGCTGGCGTTATCATGAACATTCTGCTGGCAATCGTTCTCTTTGCTGGGTTGAAGTTCTTCCACGGGGAAGAAATCTGGAATACAACTACTATTGGTACACTCTCTCAGGAGGGAGCCACAGCAGCCGCATACGAAGCTGGGCTTCGGCGTGGAGATCAGATCGCCACGATTAACGGTGAGAAGGTTGAGAACTTCCAAGAAGTTTACGGGCAGATATATGGAACTCAGGCAGGAGAAGACCTCACGTTCCAAGTAGAGCGAGAGGGAATGCCAATGTCAATCAGTGTTCCTCGATCTAAAATCCCTGCAAATCCAGACAAGCAAGGTTCGATTGTTATCCCCGACAACCTCGGCGTTGCTGTTACAAGCGTTCTCGGAGCCTCGCCAGCATACGACGCTGAACTACAGCCGGAAGATGTTATTCTCGCCCTCGATGGACGTCACGTCGGAACGATACAGGAGTTCATTACCTACGTCAGCGAACATACGTCGGAACCGATCACCTTAACTGTCCAACGGGGTAGCTCTGAATTCACAAAAGTGGTAACACCTGACGAAGATGGGAAACTCGGCGTTGGAATTGAAATGTCCTACACCGGACCAAAGTCGCGCGAGACCTATGGTGTAGGGGCGGCCCTCGTCGCCGGCGTCGGCAGTGTTACGAAGCAGTTGACGATGATGGTTGACCTTATCGGCGACCTCTTCTCCGGCAAACAAAAACTGAATGAATCGGTGGCAGGGCCAGTAGAGATATTCAAGATGGCTGGCAAAACATTCTCCGATGGACCAATCTGGTTCCTAACGTTGATGGCTTCTCTCTCGGTAATGTTGGCCTTCATGAACATTCTGCCAATTCCAGCACTTGATGGAGGGCATCTCGTCTTCGTTTTCATTGAAGGGATTATGCGCCGAGAAGTTCCGCTGAAAGTTCGCATCGCGGCACAGCAGGCTGGCTTCCTAATCCTGATGGCCTTTATGGTCTTCGTCTTCTATAACGATTTCACCAGATAGACTCAGGACACTTTGAATCGTTCGTATATTCCGGCAGCGGTCAGACAGAGAGTGTGATCGTTGCCGTTTTTTCTTCGTGACTCTTGTTTTTTCACCACGAAGAACACCAAGAGCCACCAAGTAAGAAAATCCATTGATTGGTAGAAGATCATAGGGAGGATATGTCTCAACCTCGCATACTTGTCTCGAACGACGACGGAATTTTCTCGAAGGGTATTCGCACTCTGGTAGAAGAACTTGAGAAGCTGGGTCACGTCGATGTGGTTGCACCCAACACACAGCAGAGCGCAGTAGGGCACGCACTAACCGTTGCCGTCCCCCTCAGGATAGAACGGCACGAACACAACAACAAATTCTTCGGTTGGGCTGTGAACGGAACCCCGGCTGACTGTGTGAAACTTGCCGCTCGACAGATACTTCCCTACAAACCTGATATTCTGGTTAGTGGTATCAACCACGGACGGAACACCGCGATTTCCTTAGTCTATTCCGGCACTGTCTCCGGGGCAACCGAGGGGACAATGCTCGGAATTCCTTCGGTCGCCGTTTCGCTCGACGACTTCTCGCCAGAGGCAGATTTCAGTGCGGCAGCGAAATTTGCCAAACGAATTGCCGAACAAGTTCTCGAACGAGGACTCCCTCCCGGAGTTCTGTTGAACGTAAATGTGCCGGCACTCGCGGAAGAAGAGATTCGTGGGATACGAGTAGTGCCGCAGGGAGAATCGTATTGGGACGACCGTTACGACGAGCGAGTAGATCCAATGGAACGAACCTACTACTGGCTGCACGGTGACTACGTGATGGTAGGAGAAGAGAGCGACGACCACGTCTTGAACGACGGCTTTGTTTCGATCACTCCGATCCACTACCGACTTACCGACGAGGAAATGCTTCTGGAACTTCGCTCGTGGGATTTTCAGGATAGCAACAGCTCCTCTTCAAAGTCACTACCACTTGACATATCACGAGAAGGTTGATGAGAACGAGATTCCTAATCTCCGAAGGGCTTGCCTCAATTCGCCGAGTTCTCGGCGCGTCAATTATCGGCGCAGCCCTAACAGGTATCTCGCTTGCAATTGTTGGAGGCTTTCTCCTGATCCTCCTCGGCTACCGCTCCGAACTTGACGAGGCTCGTGCATCTGCTGTCGTAGAAGTCTTCTTAACGGACAACGTCGACAACAGAACGGCTGACGCAATTGCTCTGAAAATTGCAGAGCTTCCCGAAGTTCTCTCGGCACGAGTGCGAACACCGGAAGAGGGAGCAGAACTATTTGGAGAGGCAATGCGCCCAGATACGAGTGTGACCGGAGGGGTTCTGCCATTGCCAACAACGATTCGGGTAGATTTGCGGGAAGAAGCTCGGACATCTGCTCAAGTTGAGGCAATCCGAGAACAACTGACAGGCATGGAAGGTGTCGACGAGGCGGCATTTGCTGACGACTTACTAAAAACTGTTGAGGAGCGACTCATCCTCTTTTCGCAAATTGCCCTCTTAGTCGGAATCTTACTCCTGTTAGGGGTTATTGGTATCGTAGCTGTCACTGCACAGTTAACTGTGGTAACGCGCCGCACAATGATCCGAACAATGAGATTATTAGGAGCTGAACGTAGGTGGATTCTTGCCCCCTTCATTCTACAAGGATTTCTGATTGGCTTAGCCGGAGGGACTCTCGCCGCGATAGCCCTCTTCGCAATGGGAACGTCAGTTCCAGAACTTTGGAGTGGTGTAGAACAGAGACATGTGATCCCCGGATTGTTTGGAACGGCTCTCTTGGGTGGAGTCCTCGGAATAATCGGCTCCAGCATTGCCGGAGGATATTCGGTGCGAATTCAAAATTAAAAATGGAGAGCCGAGCCAACCTCCACTCTCTCCTTTTGAATTTTGAACTTTTGCTTTTGAATTAGCTCTTTCTCCTTTTTGAATTTTGAACTTTTACTTTTGAATAAACTGAATTGACCCGCACAGATCGCTACATACTTCGTCAGTTTATCCAGACGTTCTTCTTTGGACTGCTGGCCTTCGTCACGATATACATTGTGGTGGATCTGATCGAGCACTTAGATGATTTTTCAGATCGGAATGTTCCGTTCAAGGTGATTGTTCTCTACTACCTCTACTTTATTCCAGATATCGCGAAGCTGATTGCGCCAATTGCAATGCTCCTGGCTGCACTCTTCACTTTCAGTAGGCTCGACTCTACACACGAGTTAACGGCATTCCGCTCTGCTGGACTCGGCATGAAAAGAATTGCTCTCCCCCTACTCATCTTCGGCTTGTTCGTAGGTGGAGGAATGGTCTGGTTCAACGGTTGGCTTGTGCCGGAGGTAAATGCAATGCGTTTCGAGATTGATCGGGAGTATATGGGCCAACATATTCGTGGAGGGGCAAGCAATGTACTCCTCCGCCTCTCCCCGACTCTCACTCTACAAATGGATTATTTCGATCCAAAGAAAAATATTGCGAACACCGTCAGCCTTGAACGGCTCGACTCGAACGCACTCTTATTAGTCCCTCGAATCGACAGTAATGGAACGAAGATCAAGGGGCAAGATTCAATCAGGACGTTAGCAGTAGTTGAGCGCATCGACGCAAAGACAATGGAGTACGACACGGTTGCCAGAACTTGGACGATGGTAAACGGAATTGCACGCAACCTACGCGACCCAGAACAGATTACCGCCACAACATTTAGCGAGCAGGAGGTTCCCGGCCTCCCCGTTACTCCCGACGAACTTATGCTCTCACAGCAAAGTCCAGATGAATTGACGTTGACTGAGTTACGTGAACGGATAGAGCGGGAACGGCAAGGGGGGCGTGATGTTCGCACACTACTTATTGACTACCACTCCATCTTCTCCTTCCCCTTCGCTGCATTCATTGTTGTCTTCTTCGGAATTCCCTTCAGCACAACACAGCGCAAAGGTGGCGCAGCCCTTCCGATAGCCCTAACAGCACTTATCAGTGCCATCTACCTGATCTTCACCGAAGTCAGCAAAACCTTGAGCTTCACTGCCGACGTCCCTCCAGTCGTCACAGCTTGGCTTGCAAACGGAGTCTTCTTGATCTTAGGTCTCATCAATCTCATGAGGGCAGACCGAGGATAACCGCAATCGTACACCAAACCTTCCAAAGAACCTATCGCTTCTCGATTCATTCACCCTTCGATTCGCCATCCTCTACTGATCCCAGCGTAGCCAAAGAATTCCAGCTACTCGACTCTTCGACTCCCGACTCCTTTAACTCGATAGACTCTACTGATCCTGACGCAAACTAAAGAGTTGCGGCGACCCCTCTACTCGACTCTTCAACTCTCCCCCACCTTCTTCTCCAAAAAAATGGTTCGCATCACCTCTTTCCCTGTAGTAAAGTCGCCGAAACCAAACCGTTGGTAGAGACTGCGTGCCCGGTTGTCTTCTCGAACCTCAAGCGTCAGCTTGCAGCAGTTGAGAGCGGTTGCCTTCCTCTCCACTTCTTCCAACAACCTTTCTCCGACACCTTCTCCGCGATACTCAGGGATCACCGCCAAATCGTGAACGTTCACCAAAGGTCGAGCAGCAAACGTGGAGAACCCAACAAAACAGTTGGCAATGCCAATCGGACGATCTCCATCGTATGCGAGGAATACGAGAGAGGAAGGATGTGCTGAAAGACCGGGAACAACGCGCGATAGTACCTCGTCAGGCAACTTTTCACCTCCCCCCATCGGATCGAGAGCGTATGCGTTAATCAGTAGAGGAATTGCTTCGGCGTGATTCGGATTTTGGAAGTCAGCTTCAACTATTGTCAGATTCATTTTCACCATCATTGATTTGTTCCCACAAAATTTCTCACCTTGGGTCAATAAGATATTGAATTCATTCCCCTCTTCAACCGTTCCAACCGTAGGATAGCTGGTTCTCGAACAACCATCATGTTCACCCTCTCATTTACCTATGGTCATGCTCTCTTCCACTCGCTCGTTGTATCTTTTTTCTTTTCGTCCTATTTGTTGACGGTTCTGATACTTATGGTCTCCTATTCCGAAGCACTACAGATAATAATGTCGGAGATTCTAACGGAGCTTCCGATGGAAAGGGTTCCCCTCGTCCTCTCACTTGGCAGAAGACTTGCCGAGGGAATCGTAGCCGAGGAGAATATCCCGGCACTCCCAAACTCTGCGATGGATGGCTATGCAGTGCAATGGCACGACACCAGCGGCGCATCGGAAACAGACCCGTTGAGGTTACGAGTGATTGGAGAATCTTCCGCTGGAGAGCCATTTCACGAAGTAGTTGGATCAGGCCAAGCAGTCAGAATCATGACTGGCGGAATTCTTCCGAAGGGAGCCGACGCCGTGATTGAGGTAGAATCGACGGAGGAAGAGGGAGAGTTTGTCGTAGTCAAAAGGGAGATTGGATTGGGAACAGCGGTTCGTTCTCCTGGTGAGGATATTCGCGCAGGCGAAGAAATTATCCCGGCTGGGAAACGTCTTGAGCCGGGCGATATCGGCATACTCGCCTCGCTTGGAATAACGAACGTACCGGTTCGGGTAAAACCGAAGGTAGGAATTATCGCTACTGGCAACGAGGTAATTGATCCTCATCGAAAGCCAGAAGTGGGACAGATTCGGAATAGTGGAGGGCCGGCACTCTTCGCAGCCTGCGTCCAAGCAGGTGCGGAACCGATTGACCTTGGAATCGTCGGAGATGATCGGGAGGAACTTCTCGATGCTCTGGAAACCGGACTTCAGTACGACATTTTACTGACCACTGGAGGTGTCTCAGCAGGACGATATGATCTGGTGCAACACCTCCTTCCAGAGTTAGGGGTAGAAATTCGTTTCCACAAGGTAAACATCAGACCGGGAAAGCCCGTTCTCTTCGGAGTTCTGAAGGAGGGAGATCGCAAGACGTTAGCATTTGGTCTGCCGGGGAATCCTGTATCTTCCCTTGTTACTTTTCTCACCTTCGTTGTGCCCATATTAGAGAAGATGTTGGGAGGGACATATCGTCCGAACTCCCTCCAAGCTCGGTCAGAGGAGACAATCCTCAAGAACGACGCGAAACGTCATTTCCTTCGTGGAATTCTCTCCTATAAGGATGGAGAACCATATGTTAGGAGAACGGGGACGCAATCGAGTGGAGCAATGAGTTCTATGAGTAGGGCAAACTGTTTGATTCTCTTTGAAGAGGAGAAGAATAGAATTGCGTCAGGGGATCTGGTAGAGGTATATCTGTTATCGTCAACTTCTTAATTATTGTTCTTCGGACTCAGTCTTCATGAAATTAGTAGTCTTCAAACATATTCAAAGCATTATGGTTATCCGAAGTTTTCTGGCAATCCTCGGTATTGTAGTACTATTCTCAAGCATACCAACAGAGTCACCAGGACAGGAAGTGGGAGAAAAACCTCTGTTTACCAGAATGTCTCCTGAAGAGACCGGAGTAACCTTCTCGAACTACATTACGGAGACTCCTCAGTTCAACATTAACGTCTTCATCTATGCCTACAATGGTGGAGGAGTTGCCGCCGGAGATGTGAACGGAGACGGGCTGATTGACCTTTACTTCTCTGGAACTCAGGCACACTCTCCCAACCGCCTCTATATCAACAAGGGGAATATGAAGTTTGAGGATGTTTCGGCGAAGGCTGGAGTCGACGACTCACTCGGCGTTCGGTATGGCATTTCGATGATTGACATAAACGGAGATGGGCGACTCGATCTCTACGTTAACAAGCAATACCACCCCAATCAACTCTACATCAACAACGGGAATGGTACGTTCACCGAACGGGCAAAGGAGTTCGGACTCGACTTCTGTTGTAGCAGTACTCAGACTGCATTTTTCGACTATGATCTCGACGGCGACCTCGATGCGTACATCGGATTGAACGGCGCGGCCACAGGTGATGACTATACCAACAGAGGATTGAGCGATCGGTTCTTCCGCAATAATGGAGATGGCACGTTTACTGACATTACCGAAGAAGTTGGAATTCACGACGAAGGATATGCACTGAGCGTGGTAGCAGGAGATGTGAACAACGACGGCTATCCCGATGTCTACATCACAAACGATTTTGTTTGGCGCGATATCCTCTACATCAACAACGGGGATGGCACATTCCGCGAAGCAACCAAAGATGTGATGAAGCATACCACCGAATTTGGTATGGGTTCTGACATGAGCGACTTCAACAACGACGGCCTCCTTGACATTGTCGCCGTCGACATGCTTCCCGAAAGTCACTGGCGGAAGATGTCTCACATGGGAAGCCAGAACTCATTCAGTCCTCTCTTCGACTCAACGCAGATGATGCGGAACAATTTGCAGTTGAACCGTGGGAACGGAATGTTCAGTGAGATAGCGCAGCTCTCTGGCGTTGATGAGACAGACTGGAGTTGGTCGGCACTCTTTGGCGACTACGACCAAGATGGCAACCAAGATTTATTTATTGCCAACGGCTACATGCGAGATGTAGCAAACAGGGATGTAATCAAGATGGTTCCCCGCACCGCTCCAATCAGTGTTCTGACGAAAGTCCCCTCCATTAAACTGGATAACCACGCCTACAGAAATAATGGCGACTTGACCTTCACGAAAGTCAGTAAGGAGTGGGGACTTGGGGATTACGTGAATTCAAACGGAGCAATCTATGCTGACTTGGATAACGATGGTGACCTCGACCTAATTATCAACAACATTGCTCCAGATTCAGCCGCCTACGGTACGGCGATGATCTACCGGAACAACGCGAACGAGCTAAAGAAAGGGAACTGGCTCCAGATAAAACTTGAAGGGAAAGGAAAGAACACATCGGGAATTGGCGCACGGGTGCAGATTCGCTACGGTGATAAGATGCAGATACGGGAACACAGCCCAATTCGTGGGTATCTCTCCTGCACGCAGGACAAGCTCCACTTCGGACTTGGAGATACGAAGATGATCGATCGCCTCTTAGTGACGTGGCCGGATGGGTCGGCTCAGGTGCTTGAACATATCGAGGCAAACAAAGTAATTACGCTGAAGCAGAAAGATGCTGCTGGTGGACTGGACATCGCGTCGCTCCGAAACGTGACCACGGAGTATAATGGGGTGCAGACCTTTACTGAGTTAATGCCAGAAGAGACTGGACTAACGTTTGTACACCGCGAGAATGTCTTCGACGACTTCAACCGCGAGCGCCTCCTCCCGAACACACTCTCCCGCAACGGCCCCGGGATTGCTGTTGGTGACATCGACGGCAATGGTCTGGACGACGTTTGGATTGGTGGCGCAAGAGAGTCGGCAGGACAAATCTTCCTCCAGACAACTTCAGGTTCATTCCACCCCTCTCCTGATTCCACAATACTCGACGCTGCACGATATTCGGAAGATATGGGAGGGATATTTTTCGATGCAGATGGAGATAACGATCTCGATCTCTACGTGGCAAGTGGAGGGAACGAAGTAGAAGAAGGAGATAGCGCTCTGCAAGACCGTCTCTACCTCAACAACGGAGGTGGAAACTTTACGATAGCACTGGACCGACTTCCCAACATGCGAACCAGCACCTCCAGCGTCTCGGCCTGCGATTATGACGGGGATGGCGACCTCGATCTCTTCGTTGCTGGACGCTGCAAACCGGCAGAGTATCCAGACCGCTCACGAAGCTATCTGCTCGAAAATCGTGGTGGACAATTCTTCGACGTTACCGCTGAAGTTGTTCCAGAACTTCTCACCCCCGGCATGATAACCGCAGCAATCTGGTCCGACTTCAACAACGACAATCGTCCAGACCTTGTGGTAACCGGTGAATGGCTTGGAGTCAGCTTCTACAAGAATGAGAATGGCAAACATTTAGTAGACGTATCGGCGCAGACCGGACTCGACTCGATCAACGGCTGGTGGCGAAGCCTAAGTTCAGGTGATTTCGACAACGATGGCGATATCGACTACGTGGTAGGGAACGTTGGACTAAACACACGCCAGACAATGCAGCCAACGAAGGAGTATCCAATCAAACTCTACGCAAACGATTTCGACCGGAACTCAAGTCGTGACTTGATTATGACCTACTTCTTCGAAGGGAAAGAATACCCATCGCGTGGGAAAGATGCGTTGGCGACCCAAATGGGAACATTCATTAAGAGGAATTGGCCAGACTACGTCCCCTTCTCGATTGCAACTGTAGATAGGATTTTTGATCCAGCACTTCTTGCGTCGGCAGAGCAACGCTTTGCTACGACGATGTACAGTGCTTACATCGAAAACCTTGGAGACGGCACGTTCACTCTCCACCGTCTGCCAACAATCGCGCAGGCTTCCCCAATCTCCGGCATCGCCGTAAACGACTTCAATGCGGACGGGAACCTTGACCTACTGGCACTTGAAAACTTCTACGGTCCTGACAGAGAGGTTATCCGCTACGATGCAGGCTTCGGACTTCTGTTAAACGGGAATGGCAAGGGAGGATTCGCCTCAGTCCCAGTAACGGAGAGTGGATTCTTTACACCACACGACGGGCGCAGCCTCACTCTACTGGATGTCGGTTCCGATACCACTATCTACGCCCTCGCAGTAAACAACAATGCAAAGGCACAAGTTTTCCGGCACAACTATGGGCCATACGATGGACGCCTAATCAGGCTAAAACCGACTGAGCACTACACGCACGCTATCATCGAGTTTGAAGATGGCCGGACTCGAAAGCACGAATTCCAACTCGGCTCAGGATATCTTTCGCAGACCTCTCGCACCCTCTTGGTAACACCAGATATGAAGACCATTACGTTCTACAACGGTACGAAGAAAGGGAAGGATGCCCTCTTTATTGATGAGAAGATGTTTGGGGCAAGGTGAGGTTCAGTATGAGAGTGTGGGAGTGCATGAGTGTGGGAGTGCATGAGTGTGGGAGTGCATGAGTGTGGGAGTGCATGAGTGTGGGAGTGCATGAGTGTGGGAGTGCATGAGTGTGGGAGTGCATGAGTGTGGGAGTGCATGAGTGTGGGAGTGCATGAGTGTGGGAGTGCATGGTGTGGGAGTGCATGAGTGTGGGAGTGCATGAGTGTGGGAGTGCATGAGTGTGGGAGTGCATGAGTGTGGGAGTGCATGAGTGTGGGAGTGCATGAGTGTGGGAGTGCATGAGTGTGGGAGTGCATGAGTGTGGGAGTGCATGAGTGCGTCCATCCTAATAGGAGAGGCACAGAACCGTGCTATAGGAAAATAGCCCCTTGCTCTGGATGTTCTGAAAGGTGAGGGTTCAACACTACCGAGAGCACGGTCTGTCAATCTGATCTACCTCTCATTGTTCTTTTGAATTTTTAATTTTGCCTTTTGAATTCCCCCCTAACTCTATAGTTGAGTGTCACCAATCCACTCGACCAGGGTTTCGAGTTAATCAAATCAAGGTGAACTCTCCGGTTCACCCCGGCGAAGAGTGGCTTCCCCGCTCCGAGCACAATCGGGTGAACTGCCAGCGACAGTTCGTCGACAAGACCAGCATTCATCAACGCTTCTGTTAGGTCTGCACCGCCGAAAAGCCAAATGTCTTTTCCCTCTTCTCCTTTGATCTTCTCCACTTGCGAGACAATATCTCCCGAGACAAGAATGGCATTCGCATTCACCTCTTCAAGGCTATTCGAGAATACATACTCGGTCAGCTTTGGCATTCCAGGTATTTCTACGCTATCCCCTCCCATACCGAGCATCATCTCATACGATTTTCTGCCGATGAACAGAGCGTCAATCCGATTGAAGAATTCCGCCATACCGTAGTCCTGATCGGTGAAACACCAATCGTACTCTCCGTTTGGACCTTCAATTAATCCGTCGAGACTAACGGCAAGATTTAGCAGCAGTTTTCGCACGACTTCTCTCCATTTTTCTGCAAAGATAATCGGTCACTCTCTGATTGTAGAGTTGGCAGTTCAGATATAAATATGTACCTGAGGTGTTGAGGAATTGACTGTAAAAGAAGCTCCACCAAGAGTCTACTGTTCCTATAGCATACTTTATATGTCTTCTCTATAGAGCAGACCACTTCTAATGCAATAACGGATACTCTAATAGAAGGAAGAGATCAGATTATTCTACACGAATAGCAAACAACTCTTCAACTGTTCCTGCAGGGTCGAGAGTCCCCTTTCGGGTGATTTGATACGGCTCGGTAAAACGATACCTGATTAACGAACCCCGATTATCTTTCTTCGGTATTGGCTTCAGTCCGTTCAGCCATACCCGAATCTCATACTCTCCGGGAGGGACATTGGTAAGCTCAAACGTTCCATCATCCTTCGTTACGGCATAGTAGGGATTCTCTACGCCGAAGACGTAGGCGTTCATCCAAGGATGGTAGTCGCAACCAATAGAGTGAGGTCCAGCACTCTCTACCGTAAACATGTTTCGGTCGCCCTGCTTCGGCTGCGCTACATTCATCAAAATCTTCTCGGTCGTATCTTCTACCCGGACGTTGTGGGCTGTAGGATCGCTGTTTGTAAAGAGAACTTCGGAACCGACCGGAACCGCCAGTATGTGGGGTACGTATCGGCAACCGAGTTGATCGACCGTTAAATCCTCTGGTGTCAGTGCCGGCCAAGACTTACCACTCTCCACGTTTACCAGTCGAACAACAGCTCCTGCAATCCCTCCTCCCCCTCCAACTTCAAGCCGGTTATTGTCGGCAGCACCGGCACAAATATCTTCGTTGGCTGTAATCTCGAATCCGGGAAGCGAAGGAGACTTCCCTTCAACCATAATGCTTCCACGAATTGTCCCTCCACCCACAACATCAACCACTCCATAGCTGGTAGTGATAGCAGGTTCGATCGCGCTTGAATCGGCCACCCCCTTCGCATTACTATCTGAGGATGCCCCCTCACCCTTGCAAGAAAGGAGGGTGAGCGAGAGAACGAAAAGAATAAGAAGCAACGAGCGCATGATCGGAAATTGAGTTATTCGCTGATGTTGAAAGTGGAATATAGGAGATTTGGCATTGTTGATTTCGGATTTGAGATTTCGACTTCCACCAGCAATCTGCAAATAGCAATCCGCAATTTTTCAAACTTCGTCGTACCTTTGGAGTTTTCTTCTACTTTTCACAGAAAGAACAATCATGAGCATACTTGTTATCGGCACACTTGCCTACGACTCTATTGAAACACCTTTTGGCAAAGCTGAGAATGCACTCGGCGGATCGGCAAACTACATTGCGTTAGCAGCGAGCTATCTAAGCCAGAACATCGGCGTTGTGAGCATTATTGGGGATGATTATGAGGAGAGCGATTTGCAGTTGTTGCACGACCGAAATATCGACACTACTGGTGTGGAGAAACGGGAGGGGGGCAAGACGTTCCGTTGGAGTGGACGGTATCACCACGACCTGAACACACGCGACACGCTCGACACACAACTGAATGTGTTGCTGGAATTCGATCCGAAGGTTCCAGCACAAATGAACGACGTTCGCTTCGTATGCCTCGGCAATCTGGATCCGGCAATTCAACTTTCGGTACTCGACCAAGTGGAGAACCCTCTCTTCACTATCTGCGATACAATGAATTTCTGGATTGAGAGCACACCGGAGAAATTACGAGAGGCTCTTGGCCGCGTCGACTGCCTGATTATCAACGACAGCGAAGCTCGGGAACTTGCTGACGATCCGAGTTTGATCCGCGCTGCTCGAAAGATTCGTGCAATGGGGCCACAAACACTCATCATCAAGAAAGGGGAACATGGTGCTCTTCTCTTTGTTGAGGATGAAGTCTTCAGCGCACCTGCTTGGCCTTTGGAAGAAGTGTTCGATCCGACTGGAGCGGGAGATACGTTTGCGGGTGGTTTTGTTGGTTACCTCGCCAAGCATGGAGAAGTGACACCCAAAACACTTCGTAGCGCAGTTGTTTACGGCAGCGCACTGGCAAGTTTCTGCGTTGAAGAATTCTCTGTGAAGGCACTACTGAACCTCAGCCAAGAGCAGATCACTGAACGAGTTCAAGCCTTCCGCAATCTTTCCCACTTTGAACTTGATGAGGAGCCGGTTCGCAATGCTATTGCTTGAACGAATTGGAACGTTGGTAACCCCGAAACCTTCGAGCACGAAACATCGTGAGCCTCCCCGAGCCTGTGGTAAGGAGATGGGAGAAATTACTCTCCTCCGAAACGCCGCCGTGGCTATCGAGGGAGATACAATTCTCGAAGTCGGGAGCTCTGCAATGCTCGAGGAGAAATATCCTACTGCTGAGCGAATTGACTGTTCCGGGAAGACTCTCCTCCCCGGCTTTGTCGACTCGCACACACACCTTGTGTTTGCTGGAAATAGATCGAACGAATTCGCCATGCGCCTGCGTGGAGCAACGTACCAAGAGATCTACGAAGCTGGAGGCGGAATCAGAAGTACTATGCGGTCGGTTCGCGAGGCTTCGCTCGAAGAGATTGTGGAGAAGTGCCGTCCTTTAGTGCAAAGTGCCTTTGCCCACGGCACAACAACTATCGAGGTAAAGAGTGGGTATGGCCTCGACACGGAGAGCGAAATAAAGCTGCTGGAAGCAATCCGCGTACTCAACCGAGAGGAAGAGCCAACCCTTGTGTCGACCTTTTTAGGGGCACACGCATTCCCACCTGAGTTTGCCAACGACCGAGCGGGATATGTTCGATTGGTGATCGAGGAGATGATTCCAGAAGTTGCCCAACGAGGTTTAGCTGAGTACTGCGATGTCTTCACAGACGAAGGATATTTTACGGTAGAGGAAACCGAACAGATATTTGCCGCAGCAAAAGAACATGGGATGAAGGTTCGCGTCCACGCCGACGAACTGGCTGACGTGAGTGCCGCCTCGATGGCTTCGCGTGTGAAGGCAGTTTCGGCAGATCATCTGCTAATGATTTCAGAGGAAGGGATTGCCGACATGAAGGAAGGGGGAGTGATTGCAACGCTACTCCCCGGCACGGCTTTCTACTTGAATCTTCCCTACGCTCCAGCCCGGAAACTTATCGAAGCAGGTCTACCTGTTGCACTCGCTACCGACTGCAATCCCGGCACTAACATGTGTGAGAACATGGGGATGACCTTAGCACTCGCCTGCATGGGGATGCGGATGACAATTGAGGAGAGCATCACCGCGGCCACGCTGAATGGTGCTGCCGCACTCGACAGGTCAGACCAGATTGGCCAGATAGCCCCCGGCATGAAAGCTGACCTAACTCTCTTCGCTGTTCCCGACTATCCCGACATCGTCTACCACTACGGAGTCAACCAAGTGGAGATGGTCGTGAAGAATGGGAAGGTGGCAGTGAATCGCTGACGTTGTTAGAAACAGGACTGCAGGACTACCAACACCTCGATGAATCGAGGGGTTAATTGGAGGAAGCCAAGGTGTACATCTCGCGTTAACACCCCGATTCATCGGGGTGCTTTCGTGAAGCCCTGACTACCAAACGGCTTTTAGCCGTTTCCCGTTCGCAAGTCGTTAGAAACGACTTAACCAGTTCGGTCAATCTTGCCACCTCGATGAATCGAGGTGTTAATATGAAACACGACCTTTGGACATTTCCCATTAACACCCCGATTCATCGGGGTGCTTTCATGAAGCCCTGACTGCCGAACGGCTTTTAGCCGTTTCCCGTTCGAAATATGAAACGCGACCTTTGAACATCTTTTCTATTGTACGCGCTTAAAGACCATGCGGCCAACGATGTGAGGCTCGGTGGCTGAACCGTAGCCTTGACCCGGTGTGTAGGTAATAAGGCTGATTGGATTCGGTGGGATAATCTCTGGCCCCCCCATCACTGGGATCCACCCTTCACGGGTTCCTCCGTCGTATAGAGGAAGATTTACCTCAACACTTGCTTTCCACTTCCCTCCCTCGAACAAAGGCAATCCAGAGACTCCCACAAACCAGTCGGGACTGGCTCCCAACATCGTTACTAAGGTCACAAGTGGATGGCTCTTGTGGATCTCGAGAGTTGTTGTGCGAACCCCGGGAGCAATCGCTGGCTTCTCCGGCGTGTAGATCTTCTCGAAAACTTTCGAGTAGGCCGTTCCCTCCTCAATCGCTTTCTGAACCTCTTCGTCGGCAAGAATCGTCACGTTTCCGGTCTCGGCCATCTCCTGCATTCCGGGAGTTACAGTTCCACCCGGCTTCCAGAACGAGACGTCGCTGTTATGTGTTGCCCCTCCAAGGAATGAGAAGTGAGCATCTGAGGGGAAATCCATCGGGTGAGTTGCCGCACTCCAATCGTTATGGATAGTCAGTTCGTAGGTGGCAACATCTGCAGTATCGTAGGGAGTGAGTGTATCCTGTTTCGTAGTATCGTTGTTCTGCTGTCCCGTTGTATCAACAGGATCGACCACCTTGTCGTCAGGATCGTTCGTGGACTCACATCCCCCCACAAAGAAAAGAGTCAACGTGAGAAGTGTGAGAAGAGAGAGTTTCGAGATGTTCATGATGTTCCTTCTGTAAAAGAGATGGACTCGAGAGAGATTTGGTGACCAATAACCTTGCTCGCAACACCATTGCTGATGAGCGTTTAAAGCTCGAACAAAATACTGGCTCAGACCTGAAAAGTCAATACAAAAAGGAAGCTGTGAACCACGATAGAATTTCGCCGTTCACAGCTTCCAGTTTTATCTCTCTATAGATTCGGCTTAGTTCACCGGGAAGTTTGTCATTCTCACCATCTCAACAAAAGTCTGGTGTTCAATACGAGCATTCACTTTCTTTCCCTGAAAGCTCCCTTCGGCCTTACCATTTGCGGTAGAAAACCCTGAGAGAACAACACCATCTTGATCCAGATTTAACCGCCCTGTTATCTCCCCTTTTGCCCCACTAAGTAGTACTGGATTCGGGTTGCCGTCGTAGGTAGCCCACTCAGTTATAGGGTGTGTGAGTGATGCTTTAAACTCCATGAAGGGGCGTGTACGGTCTTCCTGCGAGTGCCGGAGCGAGACTGTCACACTGTCGTCAAAAAGAATCCTATCGAGTGTTCCAGCAAATGGAAACTGGATTGGCGTGTCGTAGGTTATGTTCTGCCCGAGTGGGAGAAGATTCCTCCAAGGGAGGAAGACAGTCGAGAGGTATTTCTCGTTAATCATCTGATCGATCCGCTTGTAGGTGAAGTCATCTAAGTGGGGATCCTCTCCCTGCTGGCGAATGCTCTCGAATGCTGGACTCGACATCCCAACGAATGCTCCGTAAGGAGAGATTGTGAAGTGCGTGACAGAACTGACGAGTGTTGATGGAACGAGAACGGCAGGGTGGCGAATCCGGCTGTAGTCTCGCACGTGATCTGGGTTCTGCGTGTTGAAATCAATATCCCCTCCCCTTCCACGATAGTCTAACCGCATCGAGTCGATGTTCGCTTCAATATCGATTGCTCCCCCCCCAATATCTGCCGGACGCTGCATCTGCGTGATATAGTAGGTCAAAGTCCGATCACTTGAATCGGTAACTGCTCCCTTCTCATTCTCTATCCAGATCTGGACACGCTCGGTATACTTGTAGGTAAAGAGGATATTATCCCGAAGTGGAGGGCCAAACGAGAACTCCTCGCTCTCACCGGGACGCTCCCCCCCCTGCTGAGCAAGGAGGGAAGTACCGGAGAGCAAGAGTATTAAACTGGGAATAGAAAGTATTCGTAGTAAACGCATAGTATCAATTCAAAAGGCAAAATGAAAAATTCAAAAATAGCATCATTAGCATCTGTAATTCTTTACCGCTTTCCCCACTCACGTTAGACTCTCATTGTACAAGCATTCGCCTCATGCCAAGGCAAATATCATTCACCATCGCAGATAATTTTCAAAAGCATCCTTCAAAAATTCGACAGCCTCCCTCTCCTCCTTTTTGAATTTTTACTTTTGAATTTTGACTTCCCTCCCCCCTTCTCACGTTAGGCTCTCATTGGACAGGTATAGTCAACTCCAGCCTAAAAGAGTCATCGTGTGGGTAATCTCGGGTATCCCTCACCCAGCCTCTCTCCCAAATATGATCCGATCTATACTCTCTTCTCAGAACGGGAGAGGGGAGTCGGACCGAGGATACCGATTCCCCCGACTGGAAGCCGGGGGTTAATGAGAGCACTATCACATCCGACATACCGCCTCTATAGCATCACGGCAATTCAAGCACTCTTCTCCAACGCCGATAAACTTTCAAAAGCATCCTTCAAAAATTTGAGAGTAGACCTCCCACTATTTCCCTCATTTTTGAATTTTTACTTTTGAATTTTGACTTCCCCGTCACCCTATTAGTTCACGTTCAGCAAAGAAGAAGGCAACTTCGTTGCGACCATTCTCTACAGAGTCTGAGCCATGTGCCGCATTCTCCCCTTTACTCGAAGCAAAACGCTTCCGAATCGTTCCCTCCTCTGCTTCAGCCGGGTCAGTTGCACCGATCAACGTGCGGTAGTCTGCAACTGCATTCTCTTTCTCTAAGGCAATTACTACCACCTTTCCACTGGTCATAAACTCAACGAGATCACCGTAGAACGGACGCTCCTTGTGGATCGCGTAAAACTCACCAGCATCTGCCGACGAAAGCCGCATCATTTTCATGCCGAGGATGTTGAATCCCTTCTCCGTAATCATGGCGACAATTTCACCGACAACGTTTTTCCGGACAGCATCCGGTTTGATAATGCAAAGTGTTCTTTCCATGCGAGAAATTCAAAGTTCGAAATTAAACATTAAAAGAGGGAAGCACTGAAGCCACTTGTGTTCCAAGGCTGATCTTCTGCTCTTCCCCCTCTCTCTTCTTTATGTGTTATGTTGGTATCTGATTTTCGGTTCATGTCTCATCCGTGCCGCGACAACGGAATCTGCCCCCTCAACTACAAGTGTAGCCCCTCATCCTCTCCTCACTGCTATCTGCCAACCGACTCCTTAGGCCTGTCAGCAAACTCCCTCTTCCCTCTTTTTGAATTTTTCAATTGGAATTTTGAATTGGATACCCCCGTTCCTTCCACCCTCGCCACCCTTCTAACATTGAGGCTACATTGGTGTAGCCCATCTGTTGAAGGTTGTCGGCAGCCAGAGCCGAACGATATCCGCCACCACAGTAGAGAATGATCTCTCGATCTATCGCCTCTACATGCTTTTCAATATCCCGCTCAATCACCCCCTTGCCGATGTGAATTGCCCCATCGATATGCCCTTCGCTCCACTCACTTTCCTCACGAACATCTACCAGAAGGATATTCTCCTCCGACCCGAGACGCTCCAGAACGTCCTCTGGAGTGATCTCCCGAATACGAGAGCGAGCGTCGTCGACAACCTTCAGGAACCGTTCGGAATGTTTCATGGAGCTTTCTTCACGCAACGTTGATGACTGTTATTCAAAGCGGTGAACCCGAAATAACATTCAGATTCACCGCTGATTTTGGCGATTGTCACTTGACAAGTGCTCCCTTCATAACTCTTGTCCAACAACAACCACTGGCTACCTAACACATGAACTGAAATTTTGTTAGTAAAAACTTTCTGCTCTCATAGATTTTTTGCCTCTTCCCTCTGCACACACCCCTTCAGAAGAAAATCTACGCTTTCTTGGCAGCCACCTTTTTCGTCGCTTTCTTAGCAGTCTTCTTTGCCGTAGTAGCTTTCTTGGTTCCGGTTGCAGGCTTAGCTTTCTTCAGAGCATCGAAGATTGCCTTCCCCATGTCAGCAGGGGAATCAACCGTGATAATACCGGCCTCTTTCATTGCCGCAATTTTTGCTTCGGCTGTCCCCTTCCCACCTGAGATAATAGCTCCGGCATGCCCCATACGCCGTCCCGGAGGAGCAGTCCGCCCCGCAATAAATCCAACAACTGGCTTCTTCACATGCTCGGCAACATAGGCTGCAGCCTCTTCTTCTGCTGAGCCACCAATCTCACCAATCATGATAATTGCCTCGGTTCCACGATCCTGGTTGAAGAGTTCAATAGCATCCTTGAACGATGTTCCGTTCACCGGATCTCCCCCAATGCCGATGCAGGTAGATTGTCCTAAGCCAAGATCGCTAATCTGCTTCACGGCCTCGTAGGTTAACGTTCCACTTCGAGAGACCAGACCGACCTTCCCTTTGTTGTGAATAAAGCCGGGCATGATGCCGATTTTGCACTCACCCGGAGTGATAATACCGGGACAGTTTGGCCCAATCAGTCGGGTTGCCTTATCAGCAAGGTATTCCTTGACAATCACCATGTCGCGAACCGGTATGCCCTCGGTGATACAGATCACCAGCGGAATTCCTGCGTCGGCAGCCTCCATAATGGCGTCGGCAGCAAAGGGAGCAGGGACAAAGATAACCGAAGCATCTGCTCCGGTCTTCTCCACAGCTTCACGCACTGTGTTGAATACTGGAACCGGTCGGATAAACTCTTTCGGCTGATACTCTGTTCCTCCCTTCCCCGGGGTAACACCAGCCACAACGTTCGTGCCATACTCCAGCATCTGCGATGCGTGAAATGTACCTTCCGATCCGGTGATACCCTGCACTAAGACTTTTGTTTGTTTGTTAACAAGTACGCTCATGTTAAAATATATATGTTGATAGATAACGTTCAGCTTTGAGCAGTGAGACATCAGGAGTCAGACTTCAGAGATTGAAGATTTCTCGACTTCCAACTCATAACTCTATAAACTCCCAACTCTACGAACTCTTCTCTCTATAAACTCTCAACTCTACAAATTCCAAAGTCCCGAAACTTACGAAATAGAGGAGCGACCGTAAACGAATCACGAACTCTTATTGCCTTCAGTCTGTTACGTCGCCACGAAATCATGCAAAGAAGCGTCAGGAAAGCCTTGACTTTCCCTTTGTGAGAGACTACATTAGGGAGATTTTTTTTGCCGACCCTGAAGAGATATGTGAACACCTATTGACAGGATATTTCCAATGCTACATGCGACATCTGATTCTGGTTCGATAACCCTCCGCCGCAACATCTTCCTTACGGTTGTGGCACTCATGTTTATAGTCTTTACTGGCCGTTTAGTGCAGTTGCAGATCATCCAAGGTTCGCAGTACCGATTTCAGGCCGACGCGCAGGGAATCAAGAAGATGACAATTCAACCGGTGCGTGGGGCACTCTACGACCGAAACGGATACGTTATCGTAGCAAGTGAGGGGAGCCACTCCCTCTATATCACCCCAAATAAATTTGATAAGGAGAGCAAGGAGTGGATTGCGAAGATCATAGGGACGGATACGTCGGAGATCACAAAACTGATTGACCGCTACAAGATAAACCCCTACACACCTGTCAGAATCTTCCGCGACATCGACGACACCACGTGGGCGAAGCTCAACGAGTTCTACTATGAGCTTGGAGGAACCGAGCTTGAGAACGAATCGAAGCGCTATTACAGCAACGATGTTCGAGCAAGCCACATTCTCGGCTACGTAAAGGAGATCGACCAAAGCGAACTGGAGAGGAGCAACTACTACGTTCCGGGTGATGTGATTGGCAAGCAAGGGATCGAGAAAGTGTTCGAGACATTCCTCCGTGGCGAGAAGGGATACGAGTTCGTTGCCGTGAATAACCGGGGGCAGCGGATTGAGTCGTTCAACGACGGAAAGAGTGACCAATCTCCCTCAAATGGATTCGACCTCTACCTCGGACTTGACGCTGAACTGCAAGCCTACGCCGAATATCTAATGAAGCAGAGCAACTATACGGGAGCAGTAGTTGCTATTGAACCTTCAACGGGAGAGATCCTTGCGCTGGTGAGTGCCCCCGACTACGACCTAAATATCTTCAACGGAGTGACAAAGGCAGACGAATACAAGAAGCTAACGGATGATCTGGACAAGCCCCTGACAAACCGTGCCACCTTCGGCGTCTATCCTCCCGGCTCTACCTGGAAGCCTCTGATGGCAATTGCTGGTCTGGAAGAGGGTTTGATTACACCGACATCAACAATTTCTTGTCCCGGCTCCTTCACTTTCGGTGGTCGCTCTTGGAAATGCCACGGTGCACACGGAGCCGTTAACGTCCGGCGAGCAATCCAAGCCTCCTGCAACGTTTTCTTCTACAAACTCTGCCTTCAAATGGGAATTGATACCTACTATAAGTGGGGGAGTAAATTTCACTTTGGAGAAAAACTTGGAGTTGATGTTCCAGAAGCTCCTTGGACACTCCTTCCATCACGAGCCTACTACGATAAAAACTTTGGCGTAGATAAATGGCCGAAAGGAGTGCTGGTAAACCTCGGAATTGGTCAGGGAGAGTTAAAAGTAAACCCTCTACAGCTTGCCGCCTACACTGCCGCCATCGCAAACAATGGCGTCTGGATTAAGCCTCACTTCGTCAGTCGAGCGAAGATCAAGAAGCTCGGTGAGATTCAGCACATGGAAATGGAGTCGGAAGATCTCGGCATCAAGCCTGAGAATCTGAAGGTTGTGCAGCAAGGAATGTTCGACGTAGTTAACGTGCCCGGGGGAACGGCAGGACACGTAAAACTTCCAGATATCGGAGTTGCCGGCAAAACTGGAACTGCACAGAACACGCACGGACGGGATCACTCTTGGTTCATCAGCTATGCTCCCTACGACAACCCGAAAATCGCGATGTGTGTTCTGGTGGAGAACAGTGGCTTCGGGGGCCAACACGCAGCCCCACTCTCAAAGAAACTAATTGAGTTCTACCTGAAGCGCGTTGCAACCGACGGGTTTGTCCCCTTCAATGAACGAGAGGATCCTCCAGCCAGAGCAGATATTGCGGAGAAGATTGCGCAGAAATAAGGGGATTGGGGAGGATGTGCTGGCTTCAGCCTGATGTCAAGCACCACGCTTCGCACACTCTTTTCAATCCAAAACTCACAATCCAAATTCCGAAATCAACATTTCCCCCTGTCACTCTGATCCGCCGCGGCGGATGCCGAAGAGTCTCGCAAGGATACTTAGAGCAAACCCTATCGCTCAGCCTCAACGGCCAGATTACCTACAGTACTGCCTTCGGCGGTTCTCGGAAATCCCAATTCCGAAATCGAAAACCCCAAACCATTTTGAATTTTTACTTTTGAATTTTGAATTACCACTAAGCTCTACCCCACCTTCTCCAGATCTCCAACTATGATCTCATCTCTTCCTGGGCCAATGCCGAGGTAGCGAACCGGCGCACCAACCTCTTCTTCGATCTTCCGGATATAATTCCGCGTCTCGCTCGGCAAATCATCGAACGACTCACCACTCCGAAGCTCATAGTTCCAGCCGGGCAAGGTCTCGTAGATCGGCTCTACCTTCTCCAATGTCCCACAGTCGCTCGGGAAATACTTCACAGGCTCGCCATTCACGTTGTACCCTGTGCAGACTTTGATCTCTTCAAAGTCATTCAGCACATCGAGTTTTGTTAGAACAATCTCGTCGATGCCGTTAATCATTGCCGAGTAGCGGAGGGCAAACAGGTCGAGCCAACCGCAGCGACGTGGGCGGCCTGTTGTCGCGCCGAACTCTGCGCCGAGTGCTCGCAGCTTCTCCCCAGTCTCATCCTCAAGTTCTGTTGGGAAAGGACCTGCACCGACACGTGTGCAGTAAGCCTTCACAATGCCGGTTACTTTCGTGATCGCAGTTGGTGGCAAGCCAAGACCTGTGCAAGCGCCACCGGAAGTGGGTGAAGAGCTGGTGACGAACGGATAGGTTCCATGATCGATGTCGAGCAATGCTCCCTGCGCCCCTTCAGCTAAAATTGTCTTACCAGACCGCCACGCCTCGTTGATAAAGGAAGTCGTGTCGGTGATATAGTCATCCATTTGTTGATCGAAGTCGAGATATTCGGCAACAATCTTCTCAACATCAAGCTCGGGAGCGTCGTAGACTTTTCGGAACCAATCGTTTTTCTGCCGGATACCCTCACGAAGCTGTTCTTCAAGGCGAACTCGATCCAGCAGGTCAACGATTCGGATACCACTACGGTTATACTTGTCGATGTAGGATGGACCGATACCCCGTCCAGTTGTGCCGATCTTTTGTTCACGCTCGGTAAGTTGATCGAGCAACTTATGGTAGGGCATAATCAGGTGGGCTTTGTGGCTGATCTTCAGTCGTCCCTCAATCGAGACACCGAACGACTTCAGCAACTCGATCTCCTCCATCAGGGCGGCAGGGTCGATCACCACACCATTCCCAATAACGCAAACTGTGTTGTCGTGCAAGATACCGGAGGGAATCAGGTGGAGAACATACTTGCGGTCACCCACCACAATTGTATGTCCGGCATTGGCTCCCCCTTGATAGCGAGCGACAACATCTGCCTCTTCAGCAAACATATCAACCACTTTTCCCTTCCCCTCATCTCCCCACTGTGCTCCGATCACAACACGAACACTCATAGCATACTCCGCGCAAAAAAAGCTCCGATCACAGGACACCGGACTATCCGGGCATGGATCGGAGCGGAAGAATGGAACTTATCGAATATCGAACGAGGCAGCCGCTTCTTCACGTGTCTCGTACTGCCGGAAGACAGAGTCGAGACGAGTCATCGTAAAGAGTTTCTGAATTCTGTCGTTTGCGCCAATCAGGGCAATTCCCCCACCAGCACCGACAAGATTTCGTGATGCGGCAACAAGCATTCCAAGACCTGAACTGTTCATCAACTCTAAACCTGAAAGGTCGACAACGGCGCAGACAACCCCACTGCCGATGCAGGAGTTTACTGCCTCGGTAAACTCCATCGCCTCGGGACCGCCTAAAGCAGACCCACTTAGGACAAAGAAGGCTGGATTGCTATGGTCAACTGTAAAGGTCACGTCAGAACTTTGAAGATTTCTTTCTTATGCTTCGGCCTTCGCTGTAACTTGACCTGCTCTGCGAGCCTGGCGAGCTTCAATCACATGTTGCTTAAAGTCTCCCTCAGCATTCGGATCGAGCTTTCCACGACGGATCATCGTATCAATCACAAATGAACTTGCAATATAGATCGATGAGTATGTACCGGTAATGATACCAACAAGCATTGTGAAAGCAAAGCCTTGCAGAGCATCGCCGGAGAAAATCAGGAGAACCGCAAGAACCAAGATAACCGTTAACGACGTGTTGATCGTTCGCGGAAGCGTCTCGTTGATCGACCGGTTCATCAACATCATCAGGTTTTCCCCTCGATGGATTCCCTTGTTCTCACGAATACGATCGAAGATAATCACCGTGTCGTTGATTGAGAAACCAACCACCGTCAGGAAGGCAGCTAACATTCCTTGGTTCATCTCCAAGTTTAATCCGAAGAGACCGTTGCAGAGAACGGCAAAGGAGAAGGCAACGAGCACGTCGTGGACGAGAGCGATAATAGCTCCAAGACCGTAGACCCACTCGAAGCGGAATGTAATGTAGAGAAGGATAGCGAGAATCGAAGCCAAGACAGCCCAGAGTGCTTGAGTTCGCAACTCCTTGCCGACCTTTGGTCCTACAATACGCACCTCTCGTATCTCAAATGCTTGCTTACCATCCTGATCTGGATAGGCAGTCTTTAACGCTTGAGTTAATTCCGTTGTGAGAACCTCAGATGCAGGCGCACCCTCGGCAGGATTATCTTCCGCGACTGACTCCGGGTTTTTCACCCGAATCAACACGTCGTTCTCACCTCCAGACTTCACCTCGGCTCCCTTAAAACCTGCGCTCTCTATTGCTGAACGTACAGTTCCAATATCGGCAGCAGTGGTGAAGCGAATATCTCCCTCGGCTCCCCCCTCGAAGTCAATGCCGAACTCTACACCCCGAAGGAGAGCTGCGGAGATACCGGCGATGGTCACGACCAACGAAACCATGTAGAAAATCTTCCTCTTGCCGAGAAAGTCAATGTGGGTATTGCTGAAAAACTGCATATCTCTTTTTGCGTTTCAAGTTCGTTTGCTCAACAGGGAAGTATTCCCTTATATAACCCGTGATTTGGGCTGACCGAAGTTTACCGACTGAACATCCCGCTCTAATACCAACATAAAGACTGCACGTGTGATGAAGACGGCAGTGAAGAGCGTACAGGCAATACCGATCATCAACATGATAGCAAAACCTTTGATCGGTCCGGTGCCGAACGCAGCGAGGATCATACCGGTCAAGAATGTTGTAATGTTCGAGTCGATAATAGCTGTAAACGCTTTGTCGTATCCGAGCTGCACCGCATTTCGTATTGTCTTCCCTAACGCAAGCTCTTCACGTATTCGCTCGTAGATCAGAACGTTGGCATCCACCGCCATACCGATTGTCAGCACAAGAGCACCAATACCTGGAAGCGTAAGGGTTCCTTGGAAAGCCGCGAGCATCGCAAGCGAGAAGAAGACGTTCAGCGCAACGGCAACGTCGGCAACAACACCTCCTAAAGCATAGTAGATTGCCATGAAGAGAATCACCAGAAGTGCCGCAAACAACACGGCGTTGATTCCTTGGGCAATCTGATCGGCTCCGAGCGATGGACCGACAACTCTCTGCTCAATAATTTTGATTGGAGCCTTGAGTGCTCCCGACTTCAACACTGTCGCTAAGAGTTCCGCATCTTTTAAGTCTGAGGAACCGGTGATCCGCGTAGATCCGCCAGAAATCTTCTCTTGGATCCAAGGAGCCGAATAGACCGAAGAGTCGAGAACGACAGCTACACGCTTTTCTACGTTCTCTCCGGTAATCTCTGCCCACCGTTCTGCACCAGCAATGCTCATTGCCATCGTCACAATCGGGCGTCCTTCCTGAGCATCAATGCTTTCCTGCGCATCGGTCACAACTTCACCATTCATCTCTGACTCCGCCTTCAAGACGAACATCTCGTAGGCACTCTCTGGATCGTTTGGATCTCGCGTAGTGGCCGAGAAGGCAATAACACGATCTTCTGGAATCAACCCACGAATTTCTGGACGCTTTAACAACTCCTGCACTTTTGCGCGTGAATCTTTGTTCAGGAGGAAGGTGTACTCGCCCGCCGGAATCGTGGGAAGATCAACAACACCACTGGCCGGTTCCGAATTTGCATGGTATCCTGCTTGATAGTAGGTCGCAAAGTTGGACGAGAAGGGGTGAAGTGCTTGGAACTTTTTGTACTGCTCATCCTCAGGCAACCCTTCGTATGGGTTATTTCCTGTATCCGAGTTTGTATCACTCGCTCCGGTATTTGATCCATTTGTATCTCCACCAGATGGGGAGCCTGTAGAATCGCCTGAATCGTTAGTGGTAGTGGTCTCCTTTTTCGGAGCAGGGGTAGTTGTATCGGTTGGATTAGTACCACCTGCTGTATCGGTGGTCTTCGGATCTTCCTTCTCGTCTGATTTGGCGTCGCTACTCCCCGGAGTTTCTGTGGTAAGAAGTTGGTCAATCTGCTTGAAGACTTCAACGATAGCAGCATCGTTCTTCACCAGCTTGAATTCGAGGCGTGCAGTTTGCGACAGCAATTGACCAACACGCTCTGGGTCTTTCTCGTCAGGAAGCTCCACGATAATGCGACGGCTCCCCTGCTTCTGAATCGAAGGCTCGGTAAGACCATACTTATCGACACGCTGCCGGATAACCTCTGTTGCCTGATTAACCGCGTCGTCGATATTATCCGTCAGTTTGTCGATGATTGCATCATCCCCGGCACTCCCCGGTAGATCGCCCAACTCATAGTAGTCCAACAAGGTTCTCCCCTGTGGTCTGGCAATTTCATTGAACTTTCTGGTGAAGATGTCAATCACTGGATCGTCCGAGAGAGCCGCCTCTTCGCGGACGGCGGCAATCACCTTCTCGAACATATCGTCGATTAGGTCTTTGTCCGCTGTCTCGTAGAGGAGAGCAGGAATATCAACTTCAACAGTGGTGTAAACACCACCGCGGAGGTCGAGACCAAGTTTGATGCGCCCCTCGCGTGCATCGGACCAATCTTGGCCGTGAAGTGAATCCCATGTAGCTAATGCTCCATAGGCGGCAGGATTGCCAACAGTGTCATTGACAAGAGACTCTCGTTCATTGTTCAACTGGTAGTAAGTCCAAGTTGGCCACAACTGCCAAACAGATGCGGCAAGAGCCAGTACGATGATGATGATTCGAAATCGAGCGCTCACGGAACGTGCTCCGGAATAAATGCGTGATACTTGTTTTCTATCTCTATATGTGCACAGCAAAGACAATATCTTTCGGACAAATGTGCACGCTAATTTTTTGGACAGGAAGAGGACATATCCTGATTCCCGTCACTTCGGTACGTCCGAAAGACGCGCAATATACGGGGATGGCAGGGAATCGGGCAACAACGGATTTGTTGGGGGATGTGAGGCAACGTAAAGAACGCCTACTCTCGCAACATTCCAACCGATTCGCGATACCTCTCCTTTTTGTTGGTTAAAGAGGCAAACTTGACTAATTTTAGCGGCCTCACCGAAGGCAGGACACAAAAGTACCCGTTAAGTATACAACAGGAGGAATCTCAATGTATCGTAAAATTTTGCCGATTGCACTTACTGCTCTCTTTTCCGTTATGATGATTGGCTGTACAGAAGACCCACTTTCGCCAGATAATCCAACGATGAAAGCTGAGGTTGACGGAACGAGTAAGGAGACTACCAGCGTTACAGCTATCAAATTTGGAAGCACAATGAACATTCAAGGGTCGTTCAGCGATGGAACCAACATTGCAATTGGCCTTACGGGTGTAACGGATCCAACAACTATTACACTTCCCAGCACTGGGAATACCGCATCATTTAATATCGTCTCGCCACTGAAATCCTATATAGCAACTGAGGGTGAAGTTGAAATCACATCGATTGATGAGACGGGAATCACTGGTAACTTTAGCTTTAAAGGATTAGAGGCTGGAGGGAGTGAAACTATTGAAGTCAAAGATGGAGCATTCTCTGCAAAGTTCCAGTAAGAAGTCCCTATCGTTCTAAAGAGACTCACAAAGTATAGCGGGAGAGAGGTATCGCCTTTCTCCCGTTTTTTCTTTTCTACTTCCAAGTCACAGCTTCATCTACCAACTTCTTCGGAAGATCGGGAACTTCGGCATCAGAGGCTGGATAGCCGAGAGGAATTAAAAGAAACGGACGCTCGTTCTCTGGACGGTCGAGAATCCGAGCAAGGAATCCCATTGGGCTTGGTGTGTGGGTTAGCGTGGCAAGCCCGCTTCGGTGTGCAGCGGCAATCAACATGCCGCAGGCGATACCGACAGATTCCTGCACGTAGTAATGTTTCTCCCGATTTCCCTCTTGGTCAAGACCATAACTCTGAGCGAAGACAACAACCAGATAGGGAACGGTTTCGAGATACTCCTTATTCGCATCTGTTCTGAATTGTCGTAAATCTTGCAACCACTCGTCAGACATCCTTCCACTGTAATTTTTCCTCTCCTCTTCTTCGGCTCCCTCCCTGATCTGCCGTTTTAGGTCTGGATCGCTCACCACAACAAAGGTCCACGGCTGCTTGTTTGCACCCGAAGGAGCCGAGTTTGCCGCCCGCAAGATTTCACGGACAATTGCTGGGTCAACCGGATCAGAACTGAACTGCCGAACCGTTCGGCGACGACAGAGGTCATCAGAAAGCTCCGTAACCCGCTGCAACCCTTCTTCTGTTTCGTATCTCCGAAAATCCAACGGAATCATCGGAGGAAGAATTTCATGTTCCATAATTCATTGATAGTCGCTGCTCTACTATGATTGGGTTTTCACCCGATGAAACTCAAGCCACGGCACTGCAAAATCAACTAACTCCCGCAGCGGGATTAGACGTGCTTCAGCCTCCCCAATCTTTCCTTTGTGGAAGGAATTCGTTTGGCTTTCGTAGTCACTACCAATCAGAGAAAAATCCTCGTTATCAACATCTACATCCTCATACTCTACCCACGTTCTCTCTCCATCGACAAAAATCGGCGCACCCTCTTTAATTACCACCTTCCCTTCATACTCTGCACGATACTCGGCCAAGTGGAGGGCTGTGCAGCTATCGTAGCCAACACCGAGAAGCAAGATAAACGCATCCTCCTGATAGAGGCGAGCTAAGGGGGACTCTTCCCCCATACTATACTCTAAGGTATGCCCTCGCACGATCTCTTCCTTCTTTGCTCCGAGTGCGGCAAAGGAGAGTTTTGGGTGATTGCTCCGAACCACATCACGCATAGTACGAAAGGTTTCAGGGATTTTTCCCATGCCATTAGTCACCGTTAGATCACTCCGATAAGCTGGCATCGTCTCCCGTATCTTCCCCCACCAACTTTCTGGAACGGGGGGATTGCACCAATAGGCTGGATCGGAAAGAACAGCGGAGTGTGTCGGCATCACCAACGTTCCGTGCGAACCAAGAACTTCTTGCAAGGCGAGAATTACAGCTTGCGAACCGCCACACACCCAGCCGAGCGACGAAAGAGAAGAGTGAACAATCACCGTCATTCCCGGCTCAAGTCCAAGTTGCCGAAGGTCAGCAACGATATCGTGAATCGTGACTAAATGGCGAGGCTCAGACATAGGTGACCCAATTCAAAATTCAAAATTCAAAATTCAAAATTCAAAATTCAAAATTCAAAATTCAAAATTCAAAAAATACAAGGTATTGGATGTTTAAGGTTTGTCAAGTAAAAACTGAACTGTCTCCCATCACTCCAAACTCTCACATTCTCAACTCTTCAATTCTCAAACGCTTGGTGATAGTGACGATGCCGGAAATCTCCCTGGATCAGTGCAACACCTCGCTTCTGAAGGCTTCGAGTGAGACTCTTCATTCCGCTTCGCTTCATTCAGAGTGACACCTCTGAATGCGAAGATATGGACGACTCCGCTCAAGTGACAGTCGCAAACAGGAAGATGCACAACTCCGCTCATCTAATTTCGATTCTCAAACGCTTGGTGATAGTGACGATACCGGAAATCTCCCTGGATCAGTGCAACACCTTGCTTCTGAAGGCTTCGAGTGAGACTCTTCATTCCGCTTCGCTTCATTCAGAGTGACACCTCTGAATGCGAAGATGGACGACTCCGCTCAAGTGACAGTCGCAAACAGGAAGATGCACAACTCCGCTCATCTAATTTCGATTCTCAAACGCTTGACGATAGTGACGATGTCGGAAATCTCCCTGGATCAGTGCAACACCCCGCTTCTGAACACTTCGGATGAGACTCTTCATTCCGCTTCGCTTCATTCAGAGTGACACCTCTGAATGCGAAGATATGGACGACTCCGTTCAAGTGACAGTCGTAAACAGGAAGATGCACAACTCCGCTCATCTAATTTGGTATTCGCTTGCTACTGTTAAGCCTTCGCATCCATCACATACCGTTTAACTCCCAACTCCTCGACTCTTGACTCTTGACTCCTCGACTCTTAACTCTTAACTCTCCGACTCTTAACGAGTGAACGGGCAAAGTCACGGGCATCACGCCACCTGCCGATAATTCGCCGAGGTGAGATTCCGATCTGCTTTCTGACGAAGATCACACTGATTGTACCGAGCGTCCAGAAACTGGCAACAACAGCCCACGCCTGACCTTCGGCTCCCAGAAGTGGAACGAGCAGGGCGGAGACACTAACGAAGACGACAACAGTTGTGAACGTTGCAGTGAAAAGCCGCCGGACTTGACTCATACCGAGTAGTACATAGCTGTTCATACTAAAAGGAATCGCCAAGGCAGCAAGACTGAGAATGCGAACCAAGTGGGGAGCCATTTCGTACTTCCCCTTGAAAACATAGCCGAAAAGTTCTTCGATTGGAAGTATCCAGACCATGAGAACAACCGGGAAGAGAATGATCCCCATAAAGGCAATCATCTTTTCCATCAGCACTCTCAGTTCCGATGTTCGATGCTGCGCGCTCAATCTGGCAACAGCAGGGTAGACGAAGAGAGCGCCAGCATCTCGGATTCCCTCAAACCCTCGGAAAAATTTTTTCGCCACATCGTAGTTGCCAATTACCGCTGCATTGGCTCCCAAGAAATTCAGAAGAATCACATCTCCCTGCGCTAAGAACCCCATCGTAGCAGCCGAACCAAACTGCGCGAAGCCAAATCGAATCATCTGCCGAAAGAGTCCTATATCAAACTTGAACGCAAAACGTATGCGCCGACTGTAGAGGAGAACCCCAACTAACGACGACACACCGGCTGAAGCTGCCGTCACATACATCATGTCGATCTCATTCACTAACCATCCTGTCTGCTGACCATGTATTAGAAGGAGAATCGTGGCTCCCACCCAGGCAGAATCGATGATAAACGTACCACGTGTATCGATGTGAAGTTGAGCAACTTTAAGTGTGAAGTTCCTGAGCCAGAACGAGAGCGCGACTAAGGGAAAGAGAGAGAGAACTGGCTCAAGTTCTGGTTTGTGCGAGAGCAAGGCAATCTCAGAACGCCCCAACCAGATAAGAAGTGTGAAAAGTCCGATGAAGATGGTGTAGAGAATCATCGCTGACGAGGTTGCTTGCTTTCGCTGCTCTTCCACCACACCGAAGTTGACCATGATCTGCAACGCAAAGCCATCGGCAAGCATGAAGAGAATAGTCAGAATTGCCTGCGATGTTGCGAAGAAGCCCCACGGTGCTGCCCCGATGATCTTCTGCGGTAGGATAAAGACTAAGCCGAGCGAGAGGTAGAGCACCTTGTCGGCGGTAGACCAAACTGCCTTCGATATGTGTTGTGTCAACTGCAACTCGCCGCAAAGGTACAGCGGAACGAGGGGATGAAAAAGGGAGAAATACGTGGTAGAGTGTATGAGTTTATAGAGTTAAGAGTGTATAGAGAGAAGAGTTTGTCGGAGTAGGCGAAGCTATTCAGGTTGAGTGCGGATTAGTAGAGGTTGACGAGGGGTTGAGAGTCGAGGAGTCGGGAGTCGAGGAATTGGTAGCCGCAACTCTTCAGGTTGGGTACGGATTAGTAGAGGTTGACGAGGGGTTGAGAGTCGAGGAGTCCAAGAGTCGGGAGGTGAAGGAAAATTCGTTCTTTGATATGACTTCATTCGGATAGCGGGTGGCTATCTATCACTCATGTTCCACCAAAATTGCAACTGCGGCGGCAACTTCTACCATACAGTCTGCCGGAAGACGCCCCAAGCGTTTGCGGCAGCGTCCGGTTTCAATAGAGCAAATCTGCATTGCATCCACAACTGCCGGCTGGTCGAGTCCAGAACTTTTTTCCTGTGGCACTTCCACACACCAGAGTCCACTCCCCTTCTGAAAATTTTTGATCTTGGCAACCAGGCGCAGAGGCATCTGCTCCATCGCATCACTGCTGATTACCACCGCTGGCCAGAGATCGGAAGCACTCTCCTCTTCTCTCGATTCCACAAGCCAAACCTCACCATATTTAGGCGGAACCGGATCTATCCGACTCATTTCTTCCGACTCCCATTTTTCGAGCTTGATGAAATGCTCTTTGAAGAAGTCAGCTCGGCAAAGTCGGTAACTTGTCGTGCAAGAATTTTTCTCCGCTCTTCAACTCCCATTTTCGTCAGCTCCTTTCGTCCGAGGATGCGGGGAGAGAGAGCGTCTTCACTCAACTCATCTCCCAGCACCCTCTCAGCATCCTCACGATTCATTAGTCCCTCGGAGAGGGCACGCAACACCGTCCGGCGTAACCACTGTGGTTTTTCGGCTTCCAGTTCGTATGGCTCTTGCTTCCGGTAGCCTTGCTTATTAATTGCGATGCACCACTGCCTATAGTGGGAAGAGCCGATAATGCCAAGTGCTTGAAGTCGATAGAGAAGTGCCTGAACACTGATACCATACTTGAGTTTTAACATCACAAGTTCCTCTCCCTGCACAAAACCACGGCGCAAACCAACCTCGCGTTGAAGTGCATCGGCGGGGGCAAGAAAAGCTCCGGCAAAGCGGAAGGCCGCCTTCTCCTCATCAACATCCTCTGAGACATCCATAACGATGTGTCCAAGCTCGTGAGCAAGATTCATTCGCTGCCGTTCACCCGGCAATCCTCGGCGCGAGACAACGGCTGCACCTCGTGGCTTCCCATTTTGGTCGTTAGTTATTGCGGAGATTCCATCGAACTTTTCGTCGGCATCAATTTCAACTACGTGAATCAAGTGGTCTTCCAACATTGCGACAACGTTTGCAATTGGCGCATCGCCGAGCTTCCACTGCTCACGTAATTTGGCCGCCGCTTTCTCTGCATCTTCCACCGACTTGACTTCAAACTTCTGAATAGGGAGGCTAAAGGCTCCTACCTCACCTGTCATCTCCTGCAAACGAACGCGCTCCTCAAGAACCCGCTCAACAAGGTTTTCCACTTGTACCTGCTCCTTCTTCCGCAATCCCGCCCCCTTCCTGTAGGCAATAAAGTCCACCGCAACTTGCGGAGGACGCAACAACTCGGCAGCCTTCACACCCAACGTCTTCGCCAACGACTGCAAAACAGTCGGAGTCGGCTGGGCTTTGCCGGTCTCATACTTCGATATTGCCTGCTTCGTTACCACTCCTCCCATCTCCTCCACCAACGCATCCAACGAGAGTCCGCGAGCAAGTCGAATCTGTTTTAAACGTTCGGCAATCATACTCTTTTCCGGAATTGTTTCACCAGTTAAGCAAATCATTATAGCAAGGGGGTTGACAAAGGTACAATCTTTTTGTATGTTTGTCAACCAGTGTGCATTAGCACACCTCACCGAAGTAATTCTGAGAAGTCATTCTGAACAGAAGAACTAGCAGAGAGATCTCGCGCACAAGTTATGAGACTAACATCTGGGCACATTGAACTGTTTGTACAGGATCCACTGAAGTCGAGAGAATTCTATGAAAAGTCACTCGGGTTTCAGGTTCAGGAAATTCAGCAGGAACAATTTGTCTGGATGCAACTGGGGTCACTCACTCTCCTCCTCCGCCCCGGCACTCCCTCCAATCTCCCCGATACATATCAAGAGACATCCTCCGGCATTGTTCTCTACACTGACAACCTTGAGAGAACTCGCGATGAACTACAAGAACGTGGCGTAGAGTTCAAAGGAACAGATGGATCGGAACGATGCCTCACCTTCACCGACCCAGACGGAAATTGGTTCCAACTGGTAGCCCCAGCCAACCATTAGATCAAGGTCATAGCAAAAGAAGAGAACGAATACTACGCATTCTATTCACTAAGAACTCACACAATAGAGAGGAGAGCATCAACATGGAAAATGGAACAACTATTTCGCTCAGTCCCTACCTCGGATTCGACGGCAACTGTCGCGAGGCAATGAATTTCTACCACAACGCAATTGGGGGTGAACTGGAGTTTCACACCTTCGCAGGAATGCCAACCGAAGTGCCCGAAGAATACAAAGAGAGAATCATGCACGCATCCCTCCGCTCTGGGAGCCTCAACCTCATGGCATCCGACTCCCTTCCTGGCCAGAGTCCTGAGACAATTAACGGGAACTCTGTCTCGATCTCTATTTGGACAGGGGATCTCGCCAGTGCCGATAACCTCTTCACTTCTCTCTCAGAAGGTGGAACAGTCACCATGCCGTTCCAACCAGTATTCTGGGGAGGAACATTCGGAATGCTCACTGACAAATTCGGAATGCACTGGATGGTAAGCTGTGAAGAAGTTGCTGAGCAGGTAGAGAAGGCATAGGAATTTCTCTTCGGATCAACCACGCACTATGCAAACAGTACACGTACAGAAGGTGATCGACGTTCCGGTGGAACAAGGTTTTGCTGCTTGGACTGAAGCAGAGCACCTCTCACATTGGTTCACAGAGCAGACAGAAGTTGAGGCACGCATCGGCGGAACCTATCGCAACTCTGATGGAGATCGAGGAGAGTTCTTAGTCGTCAGGCCAAACGCTCACCTTCGCTTTACGTGGGAAAACCCTACACACTCACCCGGCACGATAGTAGACATTGAGTTCAGGAAGGTGAACGATATGCAGCATATCGTTCACCTTGCTCACTCCCAACTGAGAAGCGAGGCCGATGCGGATGGGATGGAGACTGGGTGGAGGTGGGCACTTACTTCGCTGCAATCATATTTAGAGACCGGCAAAGCGATCACGTATGAGGAGTGGGAGCGCGAAGCAACCAACAGAAGAATTTCAGCGTGAGTGCCCAAGATTTAACCGTAGGAGCAGAGCATCAACATGATTAATGAACTTTGGATCAACTTACCGGTGAGTGACATTGATAGATCAAAAGCGTTCTTCAAAGCCATTGGTTTCTCACTACACCCAAGCCATGCCGAGAGTAGTGAGATGGTAGGTCTTGTGATAGGCGTGAGAAAGACAATGGTGATGCTCTTCCCCGACTCCACGTTCAAGAGCTTTGCCAACCACGAAATTACCGACGCCCAAACCACAACTGAAGTTCTTATCTCCTTCGATGTAGAGAAAAGAGAGGATGTGGACGAACTGGCGTTGAAAGTAGTCGATGCAGGTGGAAGAACGTTTGGTGGCCCTGCTGAGCGAGAGGGTATCTATGGACTTGGATTTATTGATCCCGACGGCCACCGATGGAACGCTATCCACATAAATAGCAGATAATAGAAAAGCAGCATTGGAGAACCCGCACATTTTATTTTTCACAATCAGATCAATCTGGAGGTAGCAGATGTCGAGAGTTGTTCACTTTGAAATCATGGCAGACAATCCCGAGAAAGTCCTCTCTTTCTACAGCAGTGTTTTTGGATGGCAATCCCAGAAATGGGAAGGGCCAGAAGATTATTGGTTAATCATCACTGGAAGTGAAGGTCAAGGAATCAACGGAGGGTTGGCAAAGAAGCAAGAAGGAGGCCCAAGCCTGATAAACGTAGTCGACGTTGAGTCAGTTGACGAATTTGTTGCGAAGGTAGAAGCTGCAGGAGGATCGATTGCAGTACCAAAGATGGCAATTCCAGGAGTTGGATGGTTGGCTTATGGAATTGACCCTGAGGGAACTATGTTCGGCATGATGCAGTCAGACGAGTCGGCTGCATAAGCTATGAAATATCTCTGAGGGGAGCGGAGGGTTCTCCTCCCTCCGCTCTCCCCATCACCCGAAGGAGAAAAAAATTCATCCCCCACAATTACCAGAAACATCTATACCACATTTCATTGGGTAGAACATGCCACGAGTAGTCTACTTTGAGTTTACAGCCGAAGAGCCAGAAAGAGCAGCAATGTTTTACGGAAACGTTTTCGGATGGAAAATGGTGAAGTGGGAAGGACCGGAAGACTATTGGCTTGTAGATACTGGCGATGATTCCGAGCCGGGGATCAACGGTGGAATGCTGCGCCGGCGCGAAGGTTCGCCGAACGCAACCACTTCGATTGAAGTAGAGTCGCTTGAGGACTATACCGAGAGCGTTCTACAGAATGGTGGAACTCAGGTAGTTCCGCGAACTGATATTCCCGGCGTTGGTTCCTACGCCTACTTCAAGGATACCGAAGGGAATATCTTCTGCATCATGCAGCCATTGTCGCCAACTGAATAACCCCAGACGATAGGTTACGTGAACCTACAACGAAGCAAGAATTCTTTTTTAACCTTAGTGAGGACATCTATGGAGAGGAAGCAGGACATCATTACGTGGTTTGAAATTCCGGCTCACGACTTTGAGCGTGCAGTTTTGTTCTACGAGACAATTCTGGAGACTAAACTTCACCGCTTTGGTTCACCGGGAGAAGACTATGCGTTCTTCGATCATCAAAACTCCGTTGGAGGTGGCATCACCCGACATCCCGGGAACGTTCCGTCGCAGAGCGGAGTGTTGGTCTACTTAAATGGAGGAGATGATCTGCAACCGATTCTGGATCGGGTGGAGTCTGCCGGTGGGAAAGTTCTCAGCAATAAGGAACTGATTTCTGAGGAGATCGGCTACTCAGCCCTCTTCCTCGACACTGAAGGGAATCGCTTAGCTCTTCACTCACGCAGGTAAGCCCAATTACCATAAGTGTCTGGCAATCGATGATATTCACACACATTCAATTTTCAGGACTCACCATTTCTCAGAGTCCAGCCTTTGTGATTTAGGAATGACAATGCTATACGAAACATTGACTACGATAAATCCTGCATCCATCACCGGACTTGCCTTCGTTTCGGTCTACGTTGATGACTTTAAACAGTCAGCCGACTTCTACTTGAACGTACTTGAACTTGAGAAGCAGTATGATATGGGAGACGAGTCATGCTTCTTTAGTATCGGCAAGGATTTGGGTCTCTATCTGGAAGGAGGGCATCGTATTCGGCAGACCGACCCCCTCACCTCCCGCGCTACATTTACCCTCACGGTTCCATCAGCCACTGCTCTGTTCACAAAACTTGTAGCGGCTGATATTGACATTATCGATGAGCGTCCGAGGAAAGTTGGTGAGAACAAATATTGGTTCCAGTTCTTTGATCCGGCTGGGAATATCATCGAAGCCTTTGGTGAGATATAGGGAGAGAGTAGAGTTAAAGAGATTTCCACTATTCACAGCAAAAGAGAGCAACAAACATGAGTGAATCCTCAACACCGATAGGAACAGTCATTTGGCAAGACCTTACGGTTGAGAACGCACAAGCCATTAGCAACTTCTACTCCGAAGTAGTCGGTTGGGAAGCTGCCCCCCACAACATGGGTGAGTATCACGACTACGACATGCAGCGAACTGACGGAAAGACCGTTGCAGGGCTATGTCACGCAAGAGGAGAGAACGGAAATATCCCTCCGATGTGGTTGATCTACATCACCGTAGAGGATGTTAAGGGGAGTGCAGAAAAGTGCGTTGAGATGGGGGGGGAAGTAATAGATGGTCCTCGCAAGATGGGCGAGAACCTATTCTGCATCATTCGAGACCCAGCAGGTGCAGTTGCTGCCTTGATAAGTGGATAAAGCTCTACCATTTTTAACTTTGACATTGTCGTGCGCTTCCCGCGTCATGCTCCGGTCTTCCTTCTTGCGGGGAGCGTACGGCAGGTCAGATCGAGTTTATAGAGTGTGTAGAGAGAAGAGTTGAGAGTTTATAGAGAGAAGAGTAAGAGTGGTAGGCGCAGGTCTTCAGCCAACGCCTTGATTAGTAGAGGTTGTCGAGTCGAGGAGTTAAGAGGAAGGAATAGAATCATTATATCATTCATTGGAAATAATTATGACTGACGAAACAAGATCACGACTTGAAGTGCTTGAGAACGAGATTAGTTCAAAAATGGAAGAGCGCCGAACATTATTGAAAGAGACCGCAGGTGAAACCGTGCAGAACTACTCGCTTAAAAACCAAGATGGATCGGAGACAACGCTCTCACAACTCTTTGGTGAGAAGAGCGAACTGATTGTGATTCACAACATGGGAAAGAATTGCCCTTACTGTACACTCTGGGCAGATGGATTCAACGGCGTCTCACAACACCTATCCGACAGAGCCGCCTTCGTTGTCGTCTCTCCGAACAGCCCAGAAGTTCAGCAAGAGTTTGCCCAAAGCCGAGGATGGAAATTCCCGATGGCTTCAGCTGAAGGATCCGAGTTTACACGCGACATGGGCTATCAAACTGAGCAGGATGGAAAGACCTACTACATGCCGGGCGTTTCGGTCTTTACCAGAGGTGAGGATGGAACTATCACTCGTGTTGCCTACGACTTCTTCGGTCCCGGCGACGTTTACGCTGGCATTTGGCACATGTTTGAACTTCTCCCTAATGGTCCTGGAGATTGGTTCCCTCGGTTTAGCTACAACTAACACCTGGTTTCATCAATACAAAAGCTGCGATAGTGAGGAATCAAAACAACTCACTATCGCAGCTACTTTTTTATCACTCTTAACTCTCAACCTTACGCTTACTCCCACCCAGCCGCCACAAGCGACGGCTGGAGTGATGTATCGAGCGAGCCGATAAGTTCGTTGAGTGATTTCATACCGTGCCGATCCATGTAGGCAGCAATCCCTTCAGCAATTGTTGGACCAACGCCTGGGTCTACGAAGAGTGCCGTCCCAACCTGAATCAGTGAAGCCCCAACAATGAGGAATTTTAGCGCGTCTTCAGCCGTGCAGATACCCCCAATTCCGATAATTGGGATATTCACCGCCTTGCGAACTTCCCAAACCTTTGCCAGAGCCATCGGCAGAATGGCCGGTCCTGAAAATCCACCAGTAATCGTCGCGATTTTCGGACGGCGTGAATCGACAAAGATATCCATGCCGACAAAAGTATTCACACAGGAGACAGCGTCGGCTCCTTCGGCCTCACATGCCCGAGCGAACTCTCCAATGCTCGTCACGTTCGGCGTCAACTTCATGGCCAATAACTTCTCGGTTCGCTTCCGCAGGTCGCGGGTAATTTCTGCCACAGCTGGGCAACTGGTTCCAAAACTCAACCCTCCATCCTTCACGTTCGGACAACTAACGTTGATCTCGTACCCTGCTATCCCCTCATGTTCCTCGCACCGTTCAAGAACGTAGGCATACTCTTCAATAGAGCTTGCCGCAATGTTTACAACCACGGTTGCTCCAGCCTTGCGCAAGGCAGGGAGTTTCTCCGCGAGAAACACATCGACCCCCACATTGGCTAATCCAATAGAGTTGAGCATTCCAGCCGACGTTTCGGCAATTCGCTGTGGAGGATTTCCATCGCGCGGTTTCCGGCTAATGCTCTTGGTGACAACCCCTCCAAGTTGAGAGACATCCACAAAAGCTGGACACTCAAGTCCATAACCGAACGTGCCACTTGCCGTGAGAACAGGATTCTTAAATGTGGCGTTTCGGATGGTTAGTTCTGTTGACATAATCGTGTTCTGAATTATATAGCCCTAAGTACTCAATGGACGCTCAACCAGCACGCAATACAAACATTTCCTTCCCCCAACAGAGCCGTCCGCTTAAAGTCACAATCCCACTCCTCATACACTCCCCCCACTCATACACTCTCATACTCATCCCCTACCCATGTTCCACCGGTAGCGACTCGAGGAGAATATCCTGAACATCATAGTTCGGGCCATGTGTACAAACCAGAGTGTATTTCCGCTCACCACCCTTCATTTCCACGGGACACCCCTGACAAATACCGATCCCGCAAGCCATTTGGCACTCCAGCGAGACTTCCAGTGGCAACCCTCGCCCATCACAGAAGCTGGCTAAGCTCTCCAGCATACGGTTTGGTCCACAGGCAAAGAGACGGAGAGACTCCTCAGAGTGGTCGCTCTTATCCAAATACTCGGCCAAGGCTCCCACCACATTCCCGTGAAAGCCGAGGGAACCGTCGTCAGTTGCATAAATAGGATTGCGGAGACGGTCATCCTGAACAATCATCTTCGCAGAGCGAGCACCGTGAATGTTCACAACGTCAATTCCGCGACTGTGCAGTTCATCCCCCAAAATCGGCATTGGGGCAATCCCAAGTCCGCCAGAGATCAGAATTGCCCGGGTGAACTCACCCTCAAGATGAAACGGTACACCGAGCGGCCCCATAATATCGAGTGGATCGCCCGGACGCTTGACCGCAAAAATTGCTGATCCCCGACCATGAACGTTGTAAATCAGTTCGACTAACTCCCCCTGAACCCTGTGGACGCTATACGCACGCCTCAGAAGGGGATCGAAAGAAGCATCTGGCTTTACGTTCAGAAATTGTCCTGGCAGGACTGCTTTGGCCACATTGGGCGCATAAAAGCCGATCACCCAGACGTTCTCGGCAATTTCTTTAGAATATTCTACGGAGACAGTTTGAAGGTACATGGTACGAAATTAGTAAATCGGAGAAGAGGGGACGGTGAGGATGCGTTAATTTCGAGGTGAGAAGTTTGAGAGTGCATGAGTGTGAGAGATCACATAAATCCCTTTGGGATGCTCACCTCACAACGTCGGGGGTTCCTGAGATATTCCGACAACCCGGTTGGGCACATCATTACCGGACATAGATGAGAATCCTACACCACTACCTAACCCGACCGAACGACAGGAGAGCAAATCCACCTAAAACGAAAAGTCCACACGATAACCGTGTGGACTTTTCACAACATCATTAACAAGGCAACAATACCAGAATGCTGGGGACAGCCTAAATTTTTAGAGATTCGGCATGAAGAGGAGGCCTTTGTTTGCATGGGTCACTTCCTCGAAGCGACGTGCAAATGCTCCTGCCACTTCTGAGGGAACCGCACTGTAAAGCTCCCGAGCAAGACCGAGCGTTCTGCGATGGATTGGCGTTGCTGTCTGACGACGATGGTTGTTCAGAACCTCCGTCACATAAGCACGACTCACATTGAACTGCTCAGCAAGCTGGATTTCGGTATAGGAACCGGTTGTCCAAGCTTCAATAATTCTTTCTCTGAGAGTAGGGGGTACGTTTTTCATCGTCTTTTTCACTGTATTTGTTGAACGATTAACGTTGGTTGTGGACGTCTGGGACTTCCGTTGTCAGTAAGAGAGATTGAATCATTCACTAAGGAGGTTTTCAAATCTTTCCTCTCACCGGCATGGGAACGAAAGTCCCAATTCTATTATCAAGATTCTATTAAAATTTTCAAATCAGTAGCCTTAACATGTTCTTTGCTTTCACTTTGGAAGCAAAGCCTTCATTCAAGGCTTTTCTGCGGTTTGTTTACATACGACCTATTGGACGTGTCCGGCCTTTTTGCCGTTCGTCATCAGTCAATATGTACCATCTGCATTCATCAACTTCACTTCGGTGTTGCTACCATTCTCCTCAATCTTGTACTGACGCTCCCCTTCTACTGTGCTGGTGGTGGTCTTCACCAGCTTCACCTCGGTCTCAGGACCAACGTTGTATCCCTTCGCATCTGCCATCCAAACTGCCGTTGCGCCGAGCTTATCGTATGTGTAGTCCGTTGTTGCGTTGTGGTAGATTGGGTCGCTTTCCTTCCAAGTTCCAACTTCGTCAGTTGTAACTGTGATCAGAATATCTCCATCTGAAGTCAACCAAAGTGTTCCTTCACTAGCAACACCACCATTAACGTCAACACTATACTGTACATCTGGCTGTGGTTCTGAAAGAACATCGAGATCCATAGAAAAGGATCCAATCTGCACAGCTCCCTCTTCTGGGGCGACCGTTGCGGTCTGTCCGAAGAGTGTTGAAGCTCCAAGTACCAGTGTTGCAAGTGCTATTGAGAAGATGGCTTTCATGTCCGCGATTCCTAAAGTTGATTGTTTCCCGTGATGTTGATGCAAACCTACCACATCGGGAGGGTGCTCTTCAATCAGTCAATCATGTGGAAATCATAGGTATAAATAGTCGATATTGTAATAAACAGTCGATATTACACCCATGCCCCTCGCCTGAATTGCTTCAAGCGGGGCCTGACTTCCTCTCTCGCGGCCTACCTTTCAATGAACGTTACGCCTTTATATGGACTACAAGGCTCTATCTATCAAATCATTCAAATGGACTATTTGCGTTTTTGATCTTTCTCTTTTCGGACGATACAAAGGTAGCACATTGAGCGCAAGGCTTTCAATCAGGGGAAATAGCGGTTTACAAGGGCTTTTATAGTCATTATTCGCTTAAACAGTCTTTTTCTGACTGTGATTTAGCTCATATTGGGGTTCATTCTTTGTTTTTCTTTTTTGATTCTTCCGTAAAATATCCACGTGGTGTAAAATACTTAGCAAAAAACTCACTGAGTTTTCCAACACCAGCTTTCCGATAGACAGATCGAATATGCGATTGAACAGTATTTAATGATACATAAAGCATATCTGCAATCTCCTGATATGATCGGCCTTCCATTTCTAAAATTAGAATTTGTTGCTCTCTCCAGGTTAACCCTATATCACCCGCAACATGATCCAAGGCATGCTGGAACAGTTCTCCACCAGGATTACTCAAATTTGTACGTAACACAAAATCAGAAAAGACATAAACAAAAAACATTCGAAGTCGCTCAATGAGATCAATTGTTTCTTGGGAGATTGGACTCTTGTGGCTCTCTCGAAGTAAGAGTAAGCTTCCTATGTAGGTGTCAACTTCATTCTCTTGCCCTTTACTACGCATCCCAGAGCCTAAATAGAAGTCAAAGCCACTTGGCGGAAAGTGGTATTTCTCAAATGGAAAGCCACTTTGCCTCCCTTCATCAATTAACCGTTCAATATTGGTTGCATAATGCTTAGATGAAGTTGCCCCTTCTTTGACTTTGCCATCTGGTGAAAAATGTTGCTTTGATAGGTGATAATGAGACTTTTTTGACCGACTTAGGATATCGATTCCATAGCGAACATTGATAACAGCATAATCGACGTCCGGTAAAAGATCTAATAAGGAGGATCGCAAGCCAGCAAGCCAATCTTTTAAAACAATAACTTCTGCATTAGCAGAAATTGCTGCCATAAAAGCGAGAAGTTTACCTGAGCTTGCTCCCCCAAACTCTTCATTGATTGAAGATGTGTTCAAGGGAACTAAACTCGTACCATTCGTTTTCTCTAACTTCTCCTCCACCTTCCACACCCGCCTCTCTAACAACCCCTGCAACCCCTCATCCCTATACGCATCCCACCAATACCTGCCTCTCCGATCAGAAATATCGGCTTTGCGTGCTGCTTCGGAGATTGTCTGCTTGGGATCTTCTTTGAGAAAAGCTAAAAAAAGGATGCGGCGTGCCTGGGGCCGGCCTTGATAGTACTGGCGCAGTTGCTCCAACTCATCAAGGCTTTCACGAATGCGTATGCTTCGAGTCCGCGCCACGATTTGCTCCGGTCCTTCGTGATAACGTCCCTTTTCTGGAGGAAGTAGTCAAAATACTACTGATTGTTGCAACATGCAAATGAGAAGAGTTGAAGGATACTGTAGAGAAGTAGCCGCAATTCTTCAGGTTGCACCGGGAACAGTAGAGGATGGTGCGTCGAGGATAGAAAAGATTAGGATAGCGTTGTTGGCTGAAAATTTGTTCCCGATTCGGTTCTTTAACTGAAGCCATGATACGCCCCCCTTTATCGGAGGATTTATACACGCGGACAATCAGTTTGGGAGTTTGCTATTAACACCCGACTTCCAGTCGGGTGTGTTGAGATTCTCTGCTTTGGCTCCCCTCTCCCACCTCGAAAACTCTCCGAATATCTGACCAACTATGGGAGAGGGGCGGGGGTGAGGGAATCGCACAGAGAAGAATCAGGCAAGATTCATAGAACCGGATGTACAGAATATGATCAACTGATTCCTTTACGATCATCTCGCATTTTCTTCCTCCGAAAGTATAAGGCGTACCAAAAGAAGGAGGTAACGCCTTTCATTTCTTCACATTCTATGTATATTGCTCAACACATTTACTTCCATTAACCAACCCAAAAGGTGACCCTTATGCGTGTTTTTCTTTCCAGCCTCGCTGCTTTCACCCTATTCTTCATTTTCGTCGGTTCTCAAACTGGTTATAGCCAGTGTACTGATCCAGGGGAATGGAATTCAGAAACTACTATCTGGAACACCACCAACGACGTCGAAACGGTAACCATCAAACTCTGTGACAACACAACGCAAGTGTTGAACGTAACCGGTAGTGGAGCTGGGCCATACAACTACACTGCCCCAACTGGGAAGTATATCGTCTCCATCACCGTTGGTGATTTAACGATTACTTCCTCAAGTGGAACCCAGAGCTTTAACTATAGCGGGAATACCCACACGGCACAGTGGTCAACTTCAAGCTCAACGATTACGCTCTACCTGTTCCCGTAACGGACTACCACATTATTGTTGAGAACAAAAGGCTTCCGATATCGTTCGGGAGCCTTTGTTCGTATATACGAGCTCGGCAGAATTCAAATGCGGGAGAGATTATAGGTCGGAGCGATTAGATGTAAATAGGAACTCTCAGTACCCCCCGACTTCCAGTCGGGGGAAGTGAAGAGGAACCGGGCGCGAAACGGCTTGAAGCCGTTTTCCCCCCTGCTGATGCTTCCGAACACCCCGATAAATCGGGGTGTTAATCAAGTGGGTTATTCCCTCAACAATTGTTCAAAGGATGAAACCGAAATGCCATTTGCCCTCTTGTCCCCTCTCCAATCTCGCCGTATTATCATGCAAACAAGAGAGGAAATAGGATATGCGAATCATGGGAGTTGATCCCGGCACGTTAATTACTGGTTATGGGGTAATCGACTGCGTGGGAAAAAAATTTACGCTCGTTGACTGCGGGATCATCAAAACCGGAGCAAAGGTTTTGATGCCGTTGCGCCTGCGCCAAATTCACATAGGCTTAATGGAGGTGATTGAGCGAACAATGCCAGACGAGTTCGCCATCGAGTCGGCATTCTACTCGAAGAACGTGCAGTCTACGCTGAAGCTGGGGCACGCCCGGGGTGTTTCAATTTTAGCGGCGGCATTACGTGAAGTGCCAACGTCGGAATACTCTCCACGCGAGGTGAAGCAGTCGGTTGTCGGCCACGGTAACGCGAGCAAGGAACAGGTTGCCTACATGGTGCGAGCACTTCTGAAGCTGAAGGAGAGCGACGAATTCCCTTTAGATGCCACCGACGCATTGGGGGTAGCTCTCTGCCACGGCTCGAAGCTCTCCCGTCCGCGAGCACGAGTAAAGAGTTGGCGACAATTCGTAGAGGAGAACCCAGAAAGAGTAGGCAAGTAAACAACTCTCTCACTCCCGACTCTTTCACTCTCGACCCTCATACTCTCTCACTCTCGACTCCCACACTCTCATCTTCCAACACCGACGAACGTTGTTCCCGCGTGGCTTCCATCTCTTCGATCCGCAACAGTTCAAGGTAGGAACGCCTCTCAACCTTTGCCCGAAGCCAAAGGAGTAAGTTGAACTGGTAGACCTCGGCAATCTGTAGCTCTCCACTCTCTTCCAGAGCTAACAACTCCTCGCGGAAAGATCGAAGTCGCTCCCGAAGCTCTTCATAGTCGATTGTTGTGGAGACAAGGCGAAGGAACCTGAGAATCACCTTTTGGTATTCCTGCAACCAATCTTTCCGCTTCAGAAAACGATAGGTACTTCGGATTGCCGACTCCAGCGCACGATCATCCTCCAGCTCCATATAGCTCATCATGTTCAACAGCCGAGCCGACTCTTCGAACTGTCCATACTTGCCAATGTGGGGATAGTTAATAATCTGTCCGATCCAATAGAGAGTTTCCCGATAGTTCCCGACAATAAGTTGAATGAAGGCAAAGCCGATATAGAAGGTAAGGATCACTGAAACCTCCAACTCTCCGCTATACTCGTCGAGGAACTGCGTAATTGGTTCGATTACTTCAACGGCTTCAGCAAACTTGCCCCGCTTTACCAGAGAGGCAAGTTCAACGTAGTGGATGTTCATCAACAGATCGACACGGTGGGAATGGTCGGGTCGATCCTGACTCTTCAATCGAGCAAGGCGTTGATCGAACTCATCGTACCGACGCAGCTTCAGGGAGAGCATCAGCAGATTGCCATATGCGTAAACGTACTCGTACATCAATGTCCGCAATTGCCCCGGCTCGTTCTCAAACAACTCCACCTTCTTCAAATTATGCTCGTAACACCCCTGATAATCGCGCACCATATAACATCCACGCTGCAACACCTCGTGGAACTGCATTCGAGAGAAGAATGATTGAGGAATCGACGGATCGCTCAAGAGTGGACTGTCGAGAATATCCCGTAGTTGTTCTAACTCTTCTGGGTTGTGGACAAAGCTCACTTGAAGCTGCAAGTAGTGCATCCGCATGAAGAGATCGTAGTACTCCACGTTCTGCCGGAGTGTGTTGAGCACAGTGAGCGTTATCGCGTGCAATTCTTCGTGCCGCTCTAACGAATTGGTCTCTTCAAGGCGAATCTTGAGAGAACTAAGGTTCAATAGGATGTCGAGACCGAGAACTAAGTGTCCTTCATCTTTCGCCAGCTTCATCGCTCGCTCAAGCATACGAGTTGCCTGCTTGTAGAGCTTCTTGTGGATCAGAATTTGTGCGTCATCAATCTGATGTCTCACCTTTGGGAAAACTCCGGTTGATCCTGAACGAAGACTTCGCAAAATCAACTCGTAGAGGTAGGATTTCATGCTCCGGAAGTTGGTGGACTGGAGCGAAGGGTTCTGTTGCCGCAGACTTTCCTCGTTATAGACCTGCTGTTTGTCGATAGCGTCGAACAGGATAACGTAGTTATTCTTCCCTGCGGTAGAGTGTCGGGTAGCGTAGAGTTTGAAGTAACGCTTTTCCGATTTGGTCATCGACTTAATCAGATCGAAGAGATCGATTGAAGGAGTTCTGGACATCCGACTTTTCTCCTGGTTAATTCTTTGGAATTGGTCGTTTTTTTGCCTCAGCCTCCACTTCGGGTAAGGTACGACTCACGGTAGACTTGCCCACAATCGAGAATTCTGGTTTTTCTTCCTTCATCGTGAACTCTACCTTTCGATCGTGAGCAACCGTATATCGAACCCTCAGTCTGTTTGATATCGGTAGATGGGTATGCCACATCTCCGCGCAGAGTTTCCTCGCCCCCCCATACCTCAATCATTATGGTGAGTCATACACCACTGACTGGAAAGGTTCTGTCGACGAACCATTTTCAGCCAGCGGGAGGACTCGAACTGAATTATCTGAACACAAACATCAGAGGTGTTATGATGAGAAAACATTCTGTTCTTCTCCGGCTACTTCCTGTCCTGATTGTTCTGATCCCTCAGATCAGCTCAGGACAGAGCAGAGGTTCGGCTACTCCAATTCGGGCTGTGATTGGCACGGGAGGAGGAACTGCTGCAACTGATGGCGAGTGGAGACTACAGGGTACAGTTGGACAGTCGACAGTAGGAATGACATTCTGGGAAAGTATAGAACTCGGCCACGGGTTCTGGCTTCCGATAGAACGAGCGACTTCGCAGATTACTATCAACAGCGACGTTGCTTCCTCAGAAGCTGCACTACAGAATTTTCCTAACCCGTTCAATCTCTCCACAGAGATACGCTATTCTATCAGCGATCAAAGTCTGGTCAATCTCTCGATCTACGATATGTCGGGTCAGCTTGTCCGCCCCATCGTAAACGAGGAACTACAGCCGGGCAGCTACAAGAACGACTGGAATGGTGAAGATGCTTCCGGCGACTTAGCAGCCACTGGCTTCTACCTCTGCCTTCTAACAATCTCTCCATCAGGATCAACGGCTGAGGCAACAACCTATCGAGAGATTATCTCCTTCGTCCGATAACTCCTTCTCACTCAACAGCAACTATCAGAGTGTAGAAGAAGAGATCACACACGGAATTCGTAGAACTTTTTGACGAACACAAATTTTAGTATAACCGCCATGAAAAAAACTACTATTCGTATCGCTGTAGCACTACTGCTCGGCATCTTGACAACGTTAGGACTATCAGCTCAAGAACGAGGGAGGGGCGATGTCCCTCGGATCATCACTTACCAAGGAGTTCTCTCCTCAGCAACCGGTTCCCCTTCTGGAGAATACCAGATCACCTTCCGTCTCTACGGCGACGCTGAGGGAAGAGAAGTGATTTGGGAGGGAACCTACGCCACGCAGATCGATCGAGGTCTGTTCAGTGCCGACTTAGGGTCGGGAGCATTTCCTCTTCCCGATGCCTCAACAATGGGGCGTAGCCTCTGGCTCGGCGTACAGGTTGGGGAGAACGCGGAGATGAATCCGCGTACACTCCTAAGTGCATCACCCTACGCACTCACAATTCCTGATGGCTCGGTAACTGCCGAGAAGATCGGGACAGAATATGTCTCCGCAATCACAATTAACGGAGAGAAGGTGACCGGACGGGGAACGCCCTTCAACCTGACCGGAGGGAACGGGATTGACTTGCAATATGATCCGGTAACGCAGGGAGTGCAGATTGGGTTGAGCAATCAATTTGTTGGGAGTTCAGGCAAGAAGGGGAATCGGACGCAGACGGGTGACACAAATTCTGGCGGTGTGGTTATCCCCTGGGCCGAAAACGGTAATAGTGGTACAACTCCGGGAACACACTATGTAGGAACAAACGATCAGGTAGAGTTGGAAATTCACGTTAATGCCTCGAACACTAGCACGACATCAGGAGATAGGCGGGTAATGCTCTTCGACCCACAGACTAACAGCCCAAATCTTATTGGTGGATTCCAAGGGAACGTTCCAGGTCGAGGAAGTGCCATCGAAGGAGCAACGATAGGTGGTGGTGGACAAGCTGGGAACCCGAATAGAGTGCTCGATAATTTTGGCACGATTGGGGGAGGCGACAGCAACGTTGCCGGTGGAGCAAGCACTGCAAGCACTTCAGATGACTCATATGCCACGGTAGGGGGAGGGCAGTTTAATCGAGCGCAAGCAGATCACTCAACTGTCGGTGGTGGGCAGAGTAATCAAGCTATCGTAAATCATTCAACAGTTAGCGGAGGGCAGAACAATCGGACGCAAGCAAATCATGCAACTATCGGAGGAGGAGAGGACAACACGACGAATCCTACTGCCAATCACGCTACAATTGGTGGTGGGGACAGCAACACTGTGAATTTTGGGGCAGCCATCTCAACAATTGGTGGAGGACAAGCTAACACTGCAGAAGATTCGTGGGGAACAATTGCAGGTGGCCGCGGTAATCAAACAGGGCACACCGGTACGTTTGCCGGTAATACTCCAATAGTTTCTGACTATGCCGCTGTTGCCGGCGGACGAGGGAATTTCTCTGAAGGGAGTTTTGCTTCGATTGGAGGAGGTGATAGCAACTACGTCTCCGACGATTATGGAACTATTGGCGGAGGACAACGCAACCAAGCAGGGAACAACTTCCTTGGGACTCAAGTTCCCCTCGGTGGAATGACTGATGCCCAGCACGCAACAGTTGGGGGCGGCATTGACAACGCAGCAACAGGAGCAGAATCAACAATTGGTGGTGGAAATGACAACAGAGCGCAAGCACTACAGTCGACTGTTGGTGGTGGTTTTCTCAACAATGTTGCGGCAGGACAGGGAACTGTTGGCGGTGGCGATAACAACAATGTGTTTATTCAGAGGGGAACTATTGGTGGTGGACAGAACAACAGTGTAGGAGTTTCCAACGGATCGGTAGGCTCACACGGTACGATTGGAGGTGGCCTCGGCAACTTCGCCAATGGAGACTTCGGCACGATTAGTGGCGGTGAAGGCCATACCATCTTCGACGAGCACGGTACAATTGGGGGAGGAGATAGCAACAGTGTTGGAACAAACAACGGCAATGCAACCGACGCTTCCCACGCAACGGTTGGTGGTGGTGAAAACAACACGGCAAGTGCAACGCACGCTACCGTAAGTGGTGGTGAAGAGAATTCAGCCTCCGCCGCACACACTACTGTCGGAGGAGGATTCAGCAATTCAGCCAGCTTATCTTTTGCAACCGTTGGGGGTGGCAACGATAACAGTGCTTCCGGCACAGGGTCGACAGTTGGTGGAGGAAATGTGAATCGAGCAAGTGCCCACTATGCGACTGTTGCTGGTGGCAATAACAACTACGTGGAAGATGATTTTGGTACAATTGGAGGAGGTAGTGGGAATATCGTCGGGCGGGGTGGCTTTACGCCAAGAACAGATGATGACAAATACTCTACCGTCAGTGGTGGTGAGCAAAATCAAGTAGCTGGTCCAGGTTCAGCAATTGCGGGTGGACGCTACCTGATTGTAGGTGAGAACAGTTTCGGATTCAACGGCGAAAGTGATACCTCTTCCCCTACACAAACTGATGTTTCGCTGTACAAACAGACTGCATACTTCGGCAACGTAGATATGTGGATCAGCAACGTCGACAATAAGCCACGTGAGCTACGATTCTTTGAAGCAAACAACGGCAACTACACATATACTGGCACGTCAAGCACTATCCCCCACTATATCGCCTTAAAAGCACCGGCAAGCATGACTCAGGACACAAATCACGCAGATAATGGACATACGATTTACACACTACCGGGAGAATACCCGAGCAACGACGGCGAACTTCTAGCCAGTAGCGCGAACGGAACAATGAGCTGGACAGATCTGAATGACATCACCTGGTCGCTTGAAGGGAATGCAAACACATCCCCCGGCACAGGAACTGGTCAGCACTATTTGGGTACGTCGGACGCGAACGCTCTTGTTTTAGCAACTAACGGAACGGAACGGGTAACCATTGCATCAAACGGTGCAGTAACTATAGCCAATGGACTCTCAGTAACTGGCGGTCTTGCCACGACAGGAAGCCTTTCGCTTGGTACGGGAACACCACTCTACGTAGCAGGGGACGAAGGTGACGCCGACCAAGTACTGACCAGTAATGGCGCAAATACAACACCAGAATGGAAGTCGATTAGTGAACTTGCAATACCAGATGCCTGGATTGTTGGAGGGAATTCTGGAATCGGAACAGGAGATTTCCTTGGAACATCCGACGCATCGGCTCTCTCAATCGCAACAAACAGCGTGGAAAGAATAGGGATTTCTTCATCGGGAGTTACGAAAGTGACTGGAACGTTAGAGCTTAACTCATCAACGACCCTAAAAGTTAACGGTTCAATTGGTTCACCCAATCAAGTACTAACCAGTCAAGGCTCTGGGACACCGCAGTGGAAAACGCTCAGCACACTTGTTGGTGTGTGGGATGACCGTGGCGACAACCAAACGACCGAAAAGCTCGGAGTGGGGATCGATACGAGTGATTCTCCAGTGGTTACGTTGGATGTAAACGGGGCTTTGGCTATCCAACCTGCCGATTTCGGTTCTGCAGGAAAGGCGACCGTTACGGTCTACAACGTTACTGTCGGCAATCGATCATACATTCGCATCGCTTCAGACGGCACGCCCACAAATCGTGAAGTAACGCTCGATTCTGGTCTACAAGCCGGGCAAATTCTGATTATTGAATGTATCGGTGAAGATGGGAACGAATACCGAGGAACGAAAGGCTTTAAAGTGAAGTCCAAGAACTATATCCGACTTTCCGGCGATGCTAACAGAGACATGCAGAAGTTTGACATGCTCACATTGATCTGGGATCCTAATGCACTCTGGGATAACGGAGACGACGACGATAATAATTCCAACACTCCCCCTCCGGTCGGTAGGTGGATACAACTGAGTTTTAGTGGGAATTAGATACTCTCCACTACTCCAATAAGAAGGAGGGCGACTCAAAAACTGAGTCGCCCTCCTTCTTCAATATGAGTGAGCATCCTAAGTTAGAATTAGGAGTGATATTCGTACATAGCATAAAACTGCCGGTAGATAATTGCCGATTGGTTCCTCTAACTACTTGCGAGGTTTGCCTAACACATAGCTTACTCCCCCGCCATCAACTTCGCCACCAACTTTCCATACCCAACAGGATCGGGTGGCATCTCCCCTTCGGCTATCAGTGCGCCACCGTATAGAAGGTGGGCATAGTCTTCGAGCAACGGATCATCTTGCTTTGCTTCGAATATCTTCCCCATTCTCTCCACTACACCGTGGTTCGGATTCAGTTCTAACACGCGCTTTTGCTTTGGCATCTCCTGCCCCATCGACCGCATAATTTTCTCAAGCTGTGGGTTTATCTCTCCCTCGTCACTCACTACAATCGCTGGCGAAGATGTTAGGCGTCCGCTGAACCGTACTTCCTTGACTTTCTCTTGCAGAATCTCTTTTAAGTGTGTTAGAAGAAGTGCGTGTTCTTGTGCCTTCTTCTTTCGCTCTTCCTCCCGCTCCTTCTTCTCCTCCTCCCCTGCAAGGTCGACATCACCACTGGCAACCGAACGGAACTTCTTCCCCTCGTACTCCGGCACGTTGCTTGTCCAGACTGGATCGATTCTATCAGACAACAACAATACTTCTTGTCCCTTCTCCCGGAACGCTTCAAGGTGAGGAGAGTTCGCAACAACCGATGGATCATCTCCAGCCAAATACCAGATGTCGTTCTCCCCTTCCGGCATCTGCTCGATATACTCCGCCAACGTTCTCTTTCCGTCGGCCTTTGTCGAGTCGAAGAGGGTCACATCGAGAATGTTCTTTTGATATTCATAGTCTTGAAACAGACCTTCTTTCAAGACTGGACCGAACTGATTCCAAAATTGCAAGTACTTCTCCCGATCACTCTTCAACATCTCGCTGAGGGTCTCCAAGGTCTTCTTCGTCAAGCGATTGCGGATAGCCCGGATAGCACGATTCTGCTGAAGGATTTCGCGTGAGATGTTCAGCGGCAGGTCTTCCGAGTCGACAACACCCCGAACAAAGCGGAGCCAAGTTGGCAACAACTCCTTCGCATCATCCATAATGAAGACACGCTTCACGTAGAGCTGAACACCTCGGACAGATTCCGGCATGTAGAGATCGTAGGGAGCGTTCGAGGGAATGTAGAGGAGTGCATAGTACTCCTGCGTCCCCTCTGCCTTCAGGTGGATTGTCTTCAACGGGTCGGCTGGGTCGTAGAAGGCGTTGTGGTAGAACTCATTATGCTCCTTCTCCTCGACCTCTTCAGCTCGGCGACGCCAGATCGCCTTCATCGAGTTCAGGGTCTCCTCGGTCACAACCTTTTCGGTACTCTTTTCTGTTCCCTCTTCACCCTCCTCACTCACTTCACTCTCTTTCTCCCGCTCCACCAACATCGTTACCGGATAGGAGACAAAGTCAGAGTATTGCTTCACAATGTTTTTGATCTTCCACTCGCTCGTGTAGTCGTCAAGGTCTTCGCTTGTCTCCTTCAAGTGGAGGGTCACAACCGTTCCCGGCTCATCCTTCGAAGCCTCTTCGAGCGTGTAGGTTCCGTCGCCAGTTGACTCCCACTTCCAGGCCTCGTCCGATCCAGCACGCCGCGTAACCAACTCCATTCGGTCGGCCACCATGAAGGCGGAGTAGAATCCGACGCCAAACTGACCGATCAACTCCGCCGAGACAGCCTCACCCTGCTCTCTACGCTCAGCGAGCGTTGCCATAAACTCTCTCGTCCCCGACTTCGCAATCGTTCCGATGTTCTCGATAATCTCCTCACGACTCATCCCGATACCATTGTCCTGCACTGAGATTATTCGAGCCTCCCTATCAGCCGTGATGATAATCTTCGGTTCCGATGGCATCACCACCTTCTCGTTCGTCAGCGACTCAACGCGAAGTTTGTCCAACGCATCCGAACCGTTGGAGATCAGCTCCCGCAAAAAAATGTCCTTGTTCGAGTAGACTGAGTGGATCATCAAATCGAGCATCTGACGAGCTTCAGTCTGAAATTCAAAACGTTCAACAGTCATATCAATTCAAAATTCAAAATGAAAAATTCAAAAAAGGAGAAGAGAGGCAGACCACATCTTGTGAGGCAGCCACCTTCAAAGAGAGAAAATACGGAGAAGAGAGGTGTCCTTTCCGTTACGAACTTTGAGTAAGGGAAAAGACATGGTGGTAGCTGCACCTCTTCAGGGTGTGCATCGAGCGTACCGGAGAAGAAAAGAATGCAAAGAAGGAAAAAGGTCAGGAAACTTTAAGTGCCTGAAAAGGCAACCAAACGACGGTCAACCTCCATGTCCGTCCGATTCCGCCAACAACATCGCGTAGGCACTCTCCATCAACTTGCCCAGTCGTTCACTTTCTGCCGCCACAATCTTGTGTAGAGTTTCAAATTCCGCCAGCGCATCCTTGTCATCTGGGTGGGGACCATCAAAGAGAAAGTGAAAGAGGCTAACAATCTCTTCGTCTGACCTCATGGAAAGATAAAGGCACGCATTCTTCGTATCGCTGGTCAATCTTTCACCGAAACCAAACGCCCCTTGAATGTTATCTGCTTCCCATACACCCCCGATTGAAATATCCACATACTTCTGGTAGTATTCTTCAGGGGGTACAGAGCCAAGTCTCTTGAAAAGCTCGATCTGTTTACCTCCACCATCATACAGAATCTTAGGTCCCTCTTCATCACTGAATCCATACAGTTCATTCATCTCGCTAAACGATGAGGGGAAGGCACAGAAGAATTCATATTCACTCTGCACTCGCTCCTCTTCTGAGCATGCAATTGCTCGTTCGAAACGTTCGCGAAGAATTGCGGCACGTTCCCTTGTGGAGAGGGAGCGGAGCGAAGGAGAACATTCACGATTATCGGCAAGTTGTCGGTGCGCCTCGCCACGATCCTGACCCGGCCGGTCACCCCCTGAATCAAGACAGCCAGCAATGAATGAAGAGAGAAGAAGAAGGGAGACAAGAAGTCTTGTCTGGAGAACGATAGGATGTTGCATTGTTCTTTGAGTGTTCTGTATGATGGTGGTTACCACCTATACGCACAACCCACTGGAACGTTCCTCAATGGTGAGTAGATAGGTTGGAACAACTGCACTCAGCATATTTCTTCGCGACGATTTTCAACAGAGATCTACTCAGAAAGGCTTCGTCGATAGAGGAGACACGAAACGACCAAGCCGACAACATGAAGTAAGCAGACGAGAAGGAAGTAGGCCGGCACTAAGCTCTCTGCAAACTCCATTCCAGGGGAAGCAAAAACTGTTATCGCTCCCCAGGTCAATAGTATAAGTGGAATCAAGAACCACGAAAGAGGACTGAGAATAGAACTTCGGCGAATCAATTGCAATTGATTCAATAGGAACGAGAGCGAAAAGAAGCAGATCAAGAGAGAGAAGCCGATAATCATCATGATTGACAATATCGTGCCATCATCTACAGACCACTCGCTTACATAGTCATTACCTGCACCCGAAAGTTCATAGACTATACCATAGAGAGTCCCAATAATTACAGCAAGTCCAAAAGGGAGGATTGTGGCCACGATAAAACTTCTCGTCATAGAATCAGCCATCTCACATTTCCTCTCGCCGATATTCTTCTCGGACAACAACAACTTCTTCGGGTGAGGTTCCATCCAGATTCCAACCTAACTCCTTTCGCGTTCCGCTAACTTGTAGAACCAGTCTGTCGCCCGAGAGTTCCAACAAGGTATAGCGTCGCGTTAGTATTCTAAGGTCAGGATTTGGTGTGAACGTCAGTTGATCTCCTTGCAACGAGAAGTCTCCACTCTCGAACACCCGATAATACATCTGCTCCTTCTCATCATTGAGCCAGAAGCCGAGGAGAACCCCCTCGTTAACCTGCTCCTCTTGCAATTGGTCGTTTACGTAGATCTTTTCTGAACGCCAGTTCCCAAGAAGTGAGGTTAGCTCTGGAGAGAGTGTTCCGCTGCACGAACAGAAAACCATTGTGAGGCTGAGAGTGGCAACTAACTGGATGTTTTTCATAACAGCTCAATTGTTGTGAATGATTTGTGGATGTACAAACAAAGATCTCTCCAAAATTCCTTATTCAGCTGAATAGGAACAACAAATCAGGGTAGAAAATTCCCTGCTATTTTACTCTCCTCTATAACATTGAGAAACCTCTCCTGATTTCTAAGCCGCAAGATAATCTCGGTTGAACTACCATCCTCCAACGTCAACTCCAGACCAACTCCATTATTGCCCCGTTGCGTAACGTTCACTCGATCCAAAGGGACTCTGTGAAGCATATCATACTGCTGAGCAATGGAAGCAAAAAGTGGACTCATAGTAATCCAGAGTTCATCTTCCGTGACGATAACGTCAAGAGTATTGCTCGCCCCTCCCACTTTTGTTTTCCAATTTTTTTGCGATGCACCAGACGCCCGACTCTCCTTGAAGCGAACGTTCACTGAGTCAATAGGAGGGAACAGGGTAAGTGCTTGGCGTCCTTTCCTGAAAAAAGAAAGGAGCATCAGAATCATCACAGCAATGACGAAGAGGAAGAAAAAAGGGAACAGGTTGAGAGCGAAGAGCAAGAGAACAAACATTGTTGAATGATGGTTTGTGTTTATTGAGAGGCTTTGAGATAAAAGATGAGCTTCTCAGCAAAAATACGGTTCAAAGGATACAGGTAAGAACTGAACCATGAGAAATTCTTCGAGCGTAGATGCCCCTCACTTCTTTTTTTCTGCCCATTTCAACTCCCCCCATCCACTCTCACAAACTCATAGCCCCTCTCTTTCAGTTTTCGAATTGTCAGCTCAACAGATTTCAAGAACTCTTCAACATCGCTCGACTTCCCATCGTGAAGGTAGATGATAGAGCCGGGACGAATGTTTTGAACAATCTCTCCCGCTACAACGGCTCCGTTGTATGGTGTGAGGTATTCGGCAGGTGGATCGTATGTACCAGTTACCAAATACTTGTCCATCGAGTTGAGAACAAGTGGAAGCAGGATAAACTTTGCTGAGAAGGGGGGACGGAAGTAGTGAACGTCGGGTTGACCGAGCGAGATAATCAGGCTGTCGGTTCGCTCGATTTGTCCTCGAATAAATTGGGGTGACTTCAGGTACATTCGAGGATGATCGTACGAGTGATTGCCAACAAGATGTCCCCGCTCCACTACCTGCCGGGCAATGTCGGGATACTCCTCAATCTGCTGGCCGAGCATAAAGAATGTTCCCTTCACGTTATGTTTTTCTAACAGATCGAGCAGCGGAAGTGTACGTCCTTCCGAAGGGCCATCATCAAACGTTAAGACTACAACATTGCGGTCAGTTTTGATTTCGTAGAGCGGTTCAAGGAAGAGGGCATGTTTCCAAGAACGACTGTAGAGAAAAGCAAAGAAGAGAAAGAGGAGAAGAACAGAGGCGAGGTGACGAATTCTCCGCAAGACTTTCCGTTCTGTTGAATTCATACGGGAACGATCACTCATAAATTAGTGCAAGGCTACGAACCGAAAGAGCTTCACTCGCTGGAAGAGCGGGTGTTACGCCTCTACCTCTCCAGAACAGTTCACTGTCAGTCGATCGAAATTATATATCCTCGCGGACAATACCATTGCGGCAGAGACAAGTGCAAGCAACCATCTGTTCCGAAGGGGCTACCGATCCGCCGTGGCGGATAGCCGGGGATGCCAATCCCCGGAAGAAAAGCATTCGTAGTTCTCCTCGCCCCGAGGGGGCAGAATGGAAGAGAGGCGATGTCAATGCCTCCAGCTCAGCCGCCCTTTCAGGGCGGAAGACTCAAATAGCATATCATGGCCGTGGGGTGCAGCCTCCGGCTTTCCACTCGGCCACGTATCACTGCTCCCTCCGGGAGCGGCTCGATAGTTTCTCGCTTCTTTGGTGAATACTTTGATATCATGAATGATCGACTTCGATATCAGCCCACACATCGAAACCCACCAATTCGACTGCCCCGAAGGGGCTATTGATACGTAGCCGGGGATGCCAATCCCCGGAAGAAAAGCGTTCATAGTTCTCCTCGCCCCGAAGGGGCAGAATGGAAGAGAGGCGATGTCAAGGTCTCCGGCTCAGCCGCCCTTTCAGGGCGGAAGACTCAAATAGCATATCATGGCCGTGGGGTGCTGCCTCCGGCTTTCCCCTCGGCCACGTATCACTGCTCCCTCCGGGAGCGGCTCGATAGTTTCTCGCTTCTTTGGTGAATACTTTGATATTCACGAACGGTTGACTTCGGTCTCCGCCCACACCGAAGCCCACCAATTCGACTGCCCCGAAGGGGCTACCGATACCTGGCCGGGGATGCCAATCCCCGGAAGAAAAGCGTTCATAGTTCTCCTCGCCCCGAAGGGGCAGAATGGAAGAGAGCCGATCTCAATGCCTCCAGCTCAGCCGCCCCTTCAGGGCGGAAGATTCAAATAGCATATCATGGCCGTGGGGTGCAGCCTCCGGCTTTCCACTCGGCCACGTATCACTGCTCCCTCCGGGAGCAGTTCGATAGGATTAGAAGCTCAGCAGGATGCAGAGTAAGTCCCCTCTGCACAAGCTCCCATTAACACCTCGATTCATCGAGGTGCAAATACGGTAATGATGTCTTTGGTCGTTTCTAACGACATCAACCGGAAGAGAGTGGAACGAACAAAAACAATGCTATGCGGAAGCCTTATCGAGTCTTCGATGGAAAACGGACTGGTATCGTTAACGAACGGTCTTCTTCTACTGACCCACTCATATTATCACGCTCGAAAACCAGCTTCCCCACTCCCCCATCAGGAACCTCAAATTCACTCTCACCGGTAAACGGAACGAAATTCTCGGTCATCCACTCCCCTTGTGGTAGCGGCATAATTTCAGCAAGAATATTCCCCTCACTATCGTAGAGAGTAATCGGGAAAACAGCTTCGAAATACCAGCCACCGACAGCTTCTCCCTTCACTTTGAGGGGTGAAGTAATGAGACTGTTAGGAGTTGGGTGGACTACGCGAATTAGATCGCTTAACGGGACATCTTTTCTCCAGCCTCCTTTGTCAATCAGATTTCCGCTCTCAGCCACTGGTTCTTGATCCCCCCCTTCGTTCGAATCCGAAAGGGAAGGCTCTGTTCCACTGGTATCAGAAACCGACCCCACCGTTGAATCTTTCGCTGCTGATTTACTCCCCCCCTCTTCATCTGTACCATTGCCGCAACCGGAGCAAACGAGAAGAACCAACGCAATGAATGGAACAAGGCAAATTTTGAGAACAGGCAACTTCATACTGTGATCTCCTATGAATATCAGATTCTGGTGAAATGCTGGGAAGATTTTTCTTTTGAAGATACCTCAAACTATCACAACCCCACCAACACCTCCGCAACCTGCACTCCCCTTCGCCACCCTTCTGCTACATCATCAATGTCCCAGATTGCTGAGAGAATCGATTCTGCGATTCCCCACCGAATCATCCGCTCGATATCGTAGCCGAGATGTTCGTTGATGATCGCGAGTCGATGCTGGAGAACGTTTTTTGTCTCCAGCTTCAGCAGCCTCGGCATTGGATTTCGAAGGAAGGGGACAACCTCGAAGAGAGGATCACCCACAACCCCCTTCGGATCGATTGCAACCCACGACTGTTCTGTGGAGAGGAGAAGATTTGCGTGGTGGAGATCACCGTGGAGGAGAACCTCTTCTTCTGTTGAGGCGAGAAGTTCCGTGGCAATATCTTCGGCTCTGGAAAAAATTTGCGGAGGTAGCGGTCCACCCACTCTGTTAAATCGTTGCCGATACGTTGCGAACCCTTCGAACCAGTTCTGGAGAGTTGGAAAGTTATGATCGTGTGGCAGTCTGTGCCGAGGTCGTTTCGATACTTCAACGAAGGCTTCTACGGCCTGATCGTCGTCGCACTGAAGCGCAGATGTTCCCGGAAAGATTCGATCGAGAAGTATAAGGCCATTTGGGAGATCAGCGTCGAGGAGGTGAACGCTCCCCTCTCCAGCAAAGAATTGAAGGGATTCTACTTCCAACTCTATCTCCCGATTCGGCACTCCAGCTTTCAAGACAACTGCGGTTCCATCTTCGCGGAGTGCAGGGAGAACCGCGTTGATCGAGAGGCTGGGAAATGGGTCGAGCAGGTGAAGGTTCCACTTCCGCTCTGCCTCAGAAAGAACCTCTGGAAGATCTCTCAACCAAGCCCTCCCACGATCGCCGAAGTAGAGGAGAACGTTCGGCTCGATGGCTTCGGTGATTGCGCGGGAAAGGTGTACGCTCATGCTCGGTTAGTCTATCTCTATCTCCTTCTCCCCTTCCCTTTCTTCTTCTTGCCCGTTTTGCTGGGTGAATCTTTTCTCTTTGACTTCCTCTTTCCCCTGTTCGCCAGATCAGGTCGACCTTCTCCACTTACCCGATTCCCCTTCACAACGTTTTCTCCACCCTTCCCCTCAACCAGTCCGAGGTCAATCTCCTGATTCACTTCATCCACCTTCACAACCTGAACTGAGACCTCGTTCCCTATCCGAAATCTCCTTCTCTTTCGCTGACCAACAAGCTCTCTCTTCCGCTCATTGTATCGGTAGTGGTCGTCGTTGAGCGTTCGCGTTGGGATCAAGCCTTGGATGCCGAGGTCCTTCAACTCGGCGAACATCCCGAAGGGAAGAACGCTGATGATCGTCGCCTCGAAAATATCTCCCACATGTTTGGTGAGGAACTCTACCTCTGCAACCTTAATCGACTTCCGCTCTGCCTCCACAGCAACCCGTTCCCGCTGCGACGAGTGGTCGGCAATCCACCCAACATTTTTCGAGTGGGCGATGGCACGTTCAGTCGACATCCCCTGCAAATACTCGAAGAGAAGCCGGTGAACAACTAAATCGGGATAGCGACGGATCGGAGAAGTGAAGTGCGTATACCACGGGAAGGCAAGACCAAAGTGGCCGATGTTATGTTCGGAGTAGACAGCCTTTGCCATCGACCGAAGCGTCACCTCGGTGATGAGCTGCTCGTGTTCACTCTCGCGGGCTTCACTCACCAACTTCTGCAAATCTTTCGGCTTGATATTGTCAACAGGAATCGAGTAGCCGAACTGCTTCACGAAGTTCGCGAGGTCAATCAGCTTATCCTTGGGTGGCACATCGTGAATTCGATAGAGGAAAGGATTGCGGTCTCCCCCTCGCTTGCGCCGATCCAAGTACTTAAACTTCCCGATGTGTTCCGCCACAACCCGGTTCGCCAACAACATGCAATCTTCAATTAACCGGGTAGATTCTGTAGCACGCTTCGGAATCACCTCGGCAGGTTTCCCCTCTTCATCTAAACGGAACTTGAGTTCGGTGGTGTTAAAGTCGATTGATCCAGAGCGACGACGATTTGCGCGGAGAGCTTGAACAACCTTGTTAATCGATAGAAGATCGTCGGAGAAATCTCCCTCGCCACTCTCTAAAATTTCCAGTGCTTCCTCGTAGGTGAATCGTCGCTTAGAGCAGATCACACTCTTGAAAATCTCATACTTCTTGATTGCTCCTCTCGGCGAGAGCCGCACGTGCACGCTGAAGGCGAGGCGATCCTGGTTTGGCCTGAGAGAGCAGAGGTCGTTGGAGAGCCGTTCCGGCAACATTGGAATCACGCCGGTGACAAGGTAGATCGACGTACCACGCTGGAATGCCTCACGGTCGAGTTCACTCCCTTCTGGAACATAGTGGCCAACGTCGGCGATGTGGATACCGAGCGTGACATCCCCATCTTCATGTTGCTCGATCGAAATCGCGTCGTCGAAATCACGAGCGTCGTAGGGGTCAATCGTGAAGATCGATTTTTCGCGGAGGTCACGGCGTCCCTCAAGGTCTCGCGCCGTCAATTTTGACGGATAAGCCTCAGCCTCTGCGATTACTTCTTCAGGGAACTCAATCCGGACATCGAACTGTTCGATAAGGGAGGCAATCTCGGAACTCATCTCTCCGGCTCTCCCAATCTTCCGCACAACCTTCCCGGCAGGATCAAGCTCAGGGTCGCTCCACTCTAACAGTTCTACCACCACCTTGTCCCCAATCCGAGCATCCCTAACATATCGACGAGGGATTGTAATTGTCCGGTGGATTTTCTTTCCATCCGGTTGCAGGTAGAGTTCTCTTCCCTGACGAAGCGTTCCAACAATCCGATCTGTTCTCCTCTCCACCACTCGCGTCACTTCTCCCCACGGTATCTCACCCGAACGAGCAACTGATAGGGGTCTGGCCCGAACAACATCTCCGTCGAAACCTGTCCAAATCTCATCTCTGTCGAACTTCAACACCGGCTTCGTTCCACCTTCAGGAATTAACTCCCACCGTCCGGAGTCAATCATCTTCAATCTCCCCTGAACTGTAGTGTCCGGAACAACCCGACCGAAGCGACGACGAGGCCCTTTGAAGATGATGTTCTGATCTTGAAGTTCTTCGAGTATCTCCCGCACTAGTTGGTACTCTTCGGAATCAGATTTAATCCCGAGATGCTTCGAGAGTTCGTTAGTCTTTAGAAGTTGGGGAGATAGTTCAGTAAGGATCGCTATAATCTGGTCGCGAACGGAAGATTTGAGTTGAGCTTGGTTGTTATGTTTTTTTGATGCCATGCTTACTCCATTCGGACTTTATCTTCAATCAGGCATACATCACGCAAAGACGCGAAGGCGCAAAGAAAAGAGCTACCCACTCTCTCAACTCTATAAACTCCCAACTCTACGAACTCTATTGATTACGTTCGATTTAGTTGAGCTTGGTTGCTATGTTTTTTTGATGCCATGCTTACTCCATTCGGGCTTTATCTTCAATCAAGCATACATCACGCAAAGACGCGAGGGCGCAAAGAAAAGAGCTACCCACTCTCTCAACTCTATAAACTCCCAACTCTACGAACTCTAATAAATCACCACAGCGTTTCCACCATCCTTCGACGCTTTTTCCAGTGCTTGGCGTGCTCCGTTGATTACGTTAGATTTATCGGATGAGTCGGTTGCGTTGGAGACTCCGGCTGAGATTGTGACCGAGAAGGTTCTGGACTCGAACGGAATAATGTGGCCAGCTATCTCTTTGCGAAGGCGTTCTGCCCAGAGGTAGGCCTCTTGATCGCTCCGCCCTACAAGGGCAATGCTAAAAGTATCTTCACCAAAACGCCCAATCAAATCATACGGTCGCAGTTTCCGTGCGAGCAAGTTACCAACTTCAGTTACTGCGGTGTGCATCAACTCCCACTTTCGCTCCGGCGCAAACGATGTAGGCGTTTCTACGCGAACCAACGCAAGTGAGAGTGGAGTTTTGAAATCTCGCGCGCGGTCAATCTCACGATCAAATCCCCCCATGAAGAATGCCGTGTTGTAGAGTCCAGTCTCCTCATCGAACACCAACTGTTCCTCAAGTGCCTCGTTCGTGTTAACAACCTCGATTGCCATCGCAACGTAGCGAGCTAAATCGCGGAGCAGATCGATGTCGCGAGCAACCCAAGCCGCCGGAGTTGTCTGCCCAAGAATGAGTGAGCCATAGCACTTAGCCGACGCCATCAGCGGAAGAGCAAGAAAACTTCCTCCCCCCGGAAGATTCTCCCCCGGCGCAATCTGCATTTCAGCCCCTACCTCCGGCAGATATATCTCATCTGCTCTGCGAGCAGCTTCACCGGCAAGGCTATTCCGCATGTCAGGTGCAAGTGAAAGGATATGATTCTGAAGTTCAGAGGATGCAGCATTGCAAGAGGCAATTCGCCACTCCCCCTCTTCTTTATCGAAGAGTGCAACGGCAGCAAAGAGAGGATCGAACATATCAGCAGCTTGCCGTGTGAGGAGTGCCGCGATTTCAGGCGGCTTCAAGCCACTACCAGTCACCGACGTGTGCAGTCGTTCGAACGCCTCCACACTCTGGCGCATCAAGTAGAGATCGAACTTCTCGGCATAGCTCCTAATCAACTGTGAGATCAGGAGTGTATACTCGGCAAGTGTTGCCACCGATCCTTCGTCGAACCCACTCTCCTCCGTCGAGTCGGCAGCCAGCACTCCCACAACTTCGTGTCGGAAGTAGACCGGCACACCTACGAATGAGTGCGTGTCAGCTTTTGTCTTGTAGTATGGGGCAAGTTCGTGCTCGGCAGCAGGGCTGATATTGGTAATGATTTCTGGGACTCCACCACGTGCAATTTGGCTCACCAGATCGTTGCTCAGTTTAATCCTCTCACCCAGCCGTACCTCCACTCCCCCTTGCGTCACCGTGGCTTCTGGAATAAAGTGTCCCTTCTCCAAATTCATCCAGAAGAAGATAATCGACCTTCCGTCGATACTTCGCGCAATCCCCTTCAGCACTTGGTTCACCAGCCGAACAAACTCCGCCCGTGGCTCAGCTCCGAACGACTCCTCTTCCGAATCTGGACTCAACTCGTCGAGCACCATCCGAATCTGTCGCCGCACAACATTCTGAGAGGCAGCAGCCCCCGCATCGACTGCAATTGTTGTAGCACTAACAGCCTCCTGACGCTCCGCTTGAACATTCGTCGTTGACCCAGTCTCTTCACTTGTCGATATAGTTGAACTTTCCCCAGCACTTGTCTGAGTCACTTCTGAACCACGTTGATGCCCTTGTTTTCCCCTCCGCTTCTTCTTCCGACTTCCTTTCTGCGCAGATTTATCTCTTCGCTCCGGAGTATGAAGGGGTTGTGTGCTCGGGGTCTTCTCCTCTTCCGGTTGCCTCACAACCGGTTGGGATGGCTCAGAAGGTGCAGGTGGAGTATTGTCGGAAACTTTTTCTGGAGGTGGTGTAGCAGTAGCCCCAACAATCGTAAACCCTTCGTCCAGATCATCTTCTCCCATCTCAACATCCACCTCTCCACCATCCAAATTTCCTCCCCCAAAATCATCGAAGCGAAGCGTAGTTACGGGAGGAGAAGTAGCAACGGGAGTTGGAATAGTCTTTACCTGCGGTTGTTCTCTCAACTCGGTTTTGGTTCCTGTCTCTAACTTCTCTCCACCATCGTCATCTACGTTGAATCTCTCTTGAAAATCGTCGAAGCGAATGCGGGTTGCACTTGTTTTGGGATCGGTTGTCACCCTCGTCTTGAACGATGGTGGGGGAAGAGTTGTCCGTTTCTGTTTGATCCGAACCCGGTCGTTAATCCGAGCGCGGAGCGTTGTGTAGAAGGCAATCCCACCTAAAATGGCAATCGAGCCACCGATCAACTTCACAATTGAATCGGGAAGGAAAATTGCAATAGCTGCGCCGAGAAGCGTAATCACAATGGCGAGCGCATCCTGCGGTTGTAGAGCGTCGCGAAAATCGTTCGAGTCGATAGACATGAAAAGTTTGCCGGTTGATCCGATCGGTTACTGTATCTGCTGTTTCGAGGTAATCTCCGAGGCAATAGGTGCAAACGTCCTCAAGAACTTCTGGCTCGACGGAACTATTCCCCCGCCGACGGAGCAGGAGTATAGGCAGTCCGCCGCACCGTCATCACGGTCGATTCGCTTGCTGTCACCTGCTGTGATTTTCCCTTCTCAGGCCCAGCCTTCATCGTAGCAGTCCCAACAAAATTCGACCGAATAGTTGAACTCCGCGTTACAGGAAATCCAGATGTGAGGGCAACCACCCAAGAACCCTCCCCAGAGAGGGAGACCTTGTCGATCTTCATCGTATAGTACTGATCGTCGATAGTCTTCTTTGGAATCGCTACGTTCGTCTTCATCGTTGTGGCAAGCTCAGCCCTGCGCCCTTCGTCAGCTTCACGAATTGCCTTTAAGGTAATGCTAACGGTAGCACTTGCCGGCAACCCATTCACTGGAACTGAGTCGGCTCTTGCCCAAGTAGAGCCAACCGAGACGGCAGTGTCGGGAGCGAGCGTGAAGAAGAGTTGGTTCACCATCAAGCCAATTTGCGTCCGAATGCCGAGGCGAGCATACTCCAACGCTTTCGGATTCACTGTATCACTCTTCACGTTCAGGGCTTTCAGCGTGGCGTTCAGAATTGGCTCGATGTTTGTCACGTCGGTCACAGTGCCATCACTCGTTATTGAGACCAACACTTGTTTCCCGATGAAGGCGCGGTAACGTTCCCCCCCCTTCACGTTCTGCCCTCCCTTCGAATCGAACGTAACCTTCTCTTTTCCAATCTTCGGCTTTCCAGCAGAATCGACGACCGGTTTTCCTGTTGAGTCAACCTGTGGAGCACTAACAGATATTGAGGCACGAATCCGGTCGTACGTAACCCCTAATAGGAGCGAGCCATCGTCGTTTACCGTCACCACACTCATCGTAAGGTCGTAGGTCTCATTCTTCGACTGCGAAATCTCCGCCATCTTACTATTACCCCGACTCTCCAGTTGGTACTTGTAGACTTCCCCCACCTTCGGAGTCAGCTTGAACTGATATTTCCCCTCAACATCATCCACCACACTTCCAGTGTCGATCTCTACAACTTCCTCTCCACCATCACCTTCAACCCCAATACTATCTTGTGTTAAGGCTGCAGTGGAGTCGGTTTCCCCTCCACCATCAGGATTCTCCCCTCCACATCCGGTAACAAACACAAGAATCCAAAGAGAAAGAAAGAGAGCGAACTGACGTGAACGCACGATTAAACTCACAGATGAACTCACAATTATTTTGCTTCGATGAAATGATTTCCGACAAGCCCACTGATTGCAGAGTGACGGCACACCTACGATGGTCGGCAAGGGGCAAAGATACGAATCGGGAAGGGGATTCCCCTATCTCATACAAAAAGCGGCAACCCTTAAATAGGATCACCGCGTAGTCTCTTGCATTCCACAACTCATTTCCAGAGCAGTCTCCGAAGGATAATCTCACCTTCCGTAGAACAACTCTCTACCCCCTCTCCTCATCCTTACCCCGTACAACGTGGCGAACAGCCCCTCGATAGACAGCACCATCTTTCACCATCTCCGAGGCATTTCGGAGCGATCCGCTACTGTCCCGCATATACCACTCTCCATTCTGCACAACACATTCCCCGAAGACTGCCTTCTCCTCGTACCGGAAGACAACAGTAGCTCCCTCGGTTCCACCAGCACCTTGATCGACAACAACTAAATCTCCGGGACGAACTCCTCCAATCTCTCCCCCTTCCTTCGGGGCACGAACCACAACAAAGTTTGCGGGAACGCTCGTGGAAACGTATTCAACGCGGGTCACCGACTCATCACTTCCGGTCTGTTTTAGCTCCATCGGTCAGCTCTCTAAGTAGATAAAGTGTACAGAGGTTCGAGAAGATCGGTAGAAGGAATGGTTCGTGCAAATGGAAAAAGATCGAGGGGACGGTTTGCCCTTAAAAAGAGAACGTGATCAGAGTGGCGACGCATTGGCTTCCTCTTAGCTACCGAAGATGTTCTGTGATCGTTCCCCCACAACACAAATACAAAAAGCACTCACTGCAGAGAACTCACGTAAGGCGATTACCACCTTATAAAAATGTCTGGAGAGCGTATCTTCACCTCATAAGTGTAAACTGCTCATTCTACGCATGGCATGAAAGAAAAAGTCAAGAACCAGCTCAAGAAATCGAAGTTCTATCAGGAGAACAGACCTCTGCTTCTGCGGCTTTACTCCCGAATTCGGAGAGGACTCCAAAGCATTTTTGCGCTGTTCGAGGGGACTGATGCCGAGGGAACCATTAGGGAAATCCGGAACAACGTGCAGCTTCGGGGAGCCAACGTCTGGATTTTGATCTGCGCCGCCGGACTTGCCTCGATTGGCCTCGACGTTAACTCGGCGGCAGTAATCATTGGCGCGATGCTTATCTCTCCACTCATGTCTCCGATCCTCGGCATTGGACTCAGCGTAGGGATTAACGACCGGGAACTGTTAGTGGACTCGCTGAAGAACTTCGGCATTGCAGTTACCGTCAGCATTCTATCCAGCACGCTCTACTTTCTCATAACCCCGTTAGGTCAACCGGGACCAGAGCTAACTGCCCGGACAAGTCCAACACTGTTAGATGTTGGGGTTGCCCTCTTCGGTGGCATTGCCGGTATTGTTGCTGGATCGCGTCGTGAGAAGACGAACGCAATTCCAGGCGTCGCTATCGCAACAGCCTTAATGCCACCACTCTGCACGGCAGGTTTCGGCATAGCCACTGGACGGTGGGCATACTTCTTCGGAGCCTTTTACCTCTTCTTCATCAACGCAATCTTTATCAGCCTCTCTACCTACTTAATGGTTCGCTACCTCCACTTCCCCTACCATGATTTTCTTGACGAGCGAACGCGGACGCTCACGCGGCGGTGGATCGGAGCATTCGTCACGGTTGTTGCCATTCCGAGTGCCATCATCTTCTACGGCGTTATCACCGATCTTCGCGAACGGAACTCCATTCAGAGTTTCTTAGAGGACAACTTAACGGCTGAAGCGTATGAGCCAATCAACTGGGAACGATTCGATGAAGGGGATACGGCAACACTTCTGAAAGTCTACATGGTCGGCACTCCTATCGACTCATCAAAGATTGATTCCAGTAGCCGGACATTGCCAGACTATGGTCTGAAGGATTTCAATCTGAAGGTAGTTCAGATGAGCATCACGAAGGAAGACGAAGAACGCCTCAGCCAAGAGGCTGCCCGCATGGCGATGAACATGATGGAGATCAACCAGAAATCGACTGACCTCAAGCAAGTGCAGATTGATAGTTTACAGCAGGTGATTAACAGGATGAAAAGTGATACGATCCCCCTACGAGATATTTCAAAGGAATTGAAAGAAGTGTTGCCCGAAGTGGAGGATTTAGCCTTTGCCAAGAACCTACAAACCACTCGTGACTCTGCTTTACCAGTTCCCCTCTTCCTATTCGACTATGCTGGCTCGTATGGCAGCAGCCGTCAGACCATGGTTCGCGAACGCCTCGAAGCATTTCTACGGCAGCGCCTCCACCTCGACACGCTGACGCTCCGAAGACTGACTGAGTGATATACACGCGGACAATGCAACTGCGATAAGAGATGTTCTGCAAACTCAATCCCTCAACAGACTGCCCCGTAGGGGCTACCGATCCGCCGTGGCGGATAGCCGGGGATGAAAATCCCCGGAAGAAAAGCGTTCGTGGCTCTCCACGCCCCGAAGGGATAGAATGGAAGAAGGAGGGGATGTCAAGGCTTTCAGCACAGCCGCCCCTTCAGGGCGGAAGCATCAGAAAGCGATAGCTACCGTGGAGTGCAGCCTGCGGCTTTCTCCACGGCAACGTAGGACTGCTCCCTCCGGGAGCAGTTCGATAAGATGAGAGATTTGGTAGGCTGGTAAGCTATCGTGGAACTATCTTCACACAGATTCCTGAACGACACTGAGACGTGATAGCGCATTTCCTCGCAAACTGATTGTCCGGTAGTATAATTGCCAGAGTGATAGAAGAACTCGCCTCTTTTTTTGAATTTTGAATTTGAAATTTTGAATTCAAGAAATAACCATCTGCTCTACTCCACTGGCGAGACTCTTCACTCCGCTTCGCTTCATTCAGAGTGACATTAGTGAATAGTGAGAGATATCTCTTGCCCAATTGAATGTAGTGTGATTGCTTCGAGAGGAGTTGGCCGTGCGAGAATCACTTATAACAGAAGCCTCTCTCTGCTTCCTTTTTGAATTTTGCCTTTTGAATTCTAAAAACTGAAAGAGGCGTTCAGCCACAAATAGCCGAACGCCTCTTCAACAATTCTCTGCGCTTCCCTCACATTCCCTCTTCATATTGCTCAACCTCAATTTCCCCCTCATCCTCCATGTAGAGGTTACTCAATACCTCCATCAATTCAGTTGAGGCGCGCTCTAACATTCCTTGCAATGCGGTAGCAACGTCTGGTGCGTTCTCCATAAGTGTTCCTACCCCTGTCTCGATTCGCTCGTTCACCTTCGCAAGGTTCTCATCGTTGGATAGAGTTTCAAGGAAGGTTGAGATATCCTCTGTCTCCAAGAGTATCTCTGCAAGACTGTTGAACAGAGCTGTTGCCTGCGGTTCTGCCGACGCAACATCTTCAACGGTGGAAATTCCAACAATAATATCGGCGAGCTTGTTCAACTGGTTCACATAAGAGTCAATATCACTCGATGGTTCCTGCGCTGCAAGGTCAGTAGAGGCTGCCGCCATAAACAGGCCAAACGCAACTGCAAGACAGGAAACGGACTTCACCATATAACCTCCAATAGTGGATAGAATAAGAGAAGCCGAAGCCCCTCCCGGATTGACCGGGTGGTCTCTTCGGCTACAGTAAACAACTATAGTTTTTGTTATCAAGAACCGAACGTGACTCTCTTTCGAGAGAAGAGGATCAGATATTGGCCGAATTTGAATCGTGCTCAACAACTGAGGCTTCATCTCTCTTCCGCCAGAAAATTGCAACGGGAATAATCACGCAGTAGGCAATCGTCAGCAGAATTGGTCCTAACGCTGTTGAAGTAGAATTATTCCATTGAGATTTATCGGTCAAAGGATCTGCAGCCACAGCCGAATTCATCAGCAAGTAGCCAATGATGATAACAACGACACCGACACCAATGCCGACAAGATTCGGAACTCCCCAAGGGATATTCCACCGAACAGATGATACGTCACCCTTTTTGGAAGATGAACGACTCCGTTGATTCCGCTCACGAGCCGAACGTGTCTGGCGGCGAGCCACTGTATTCTGTGTTGCCATAAACTTCTAAAAATCTAAACGTATGCTCTAATGATTTTGAAACGAATATACGGGAACAGGAGAGGAGAATTCAAAATTCAAAAGGCAAAATTCAAAATTATCCAATGATTGAATTCCCTTTTCTATTCCTGAGCGAAGCAGAATGTTGTCGCAATCCACTCGTTCTCACGCTCTTCGACGTGTGGTTGCAGCCCTTGTTCCCCAGCCGCATCGACTAAGCCTTGATAATCTTCAATCAACACACCGGAAGTCATCAGTTGGCCAGCCGGACGATTCAATCGCGTAACGATCTCGGGGAGGAGTCTGATAATCAGGTTCCGGTGAAGGTTGGCTAAAACCAGGTCGAAGGCTTCGGGTTCGATCTCCTCAAGTTCTCCTTGCAGAACTTCAATTTCATTCGTGAGAGCGTTCAACTCTAAGTTTTCCCGCGTATTCTCTACAGCCCACTCATTGTTGTCGAAGGCAAGAATTCGGTTGGCTCCACGCTTTGCGGCGATAATCGCCAGTGCCCCTGTTCCCGTCCCGATATCCATCACACTCTTCCCTTCGACATCTACAGCCATCATCAACCGGGAGATCAACCGAGTCGACTCGTGGTGGCCAGTTCCGAACGACATCTTCGGATCGATTGTGATAACCAGTTCACCACTCTCCGGCTCCACCGGGTTCCAGCTTTGCGTGAAGATCAATCCGTCGGTCACCTTCACCGGCTCCAGCGATTTCTCGAACTCCAAGTTCCAGTTCTGCTCCTCGATCTCTCCCCGCTCAAACGTGACCCCCTCACCTCGCTCGCCGAGCCTCTGGCGCAACTCCTCGACCATCTCCTCACTCAGCACATCTTCATCGAAGTAGAGAGAGATCGACTCATCTTCATCCAGCATACCGGTAATCGGAAGCGTCCCCCCCAAAGCCATCGTTAGTTCCAGCGTCTCCCGGTCGGCCCGGACAATTAGTGCGTCGTAGTGTTTCATGCAAGCAAGTTCAACAGATTCTGAGAATGCAAGTTAGTGTCTGGCAAATCAAGCAGGTTGTTGCTGATTCATTTCATCGGGAATCAACTTGTAGATCGTGTAGACCAACAACTTTCCGACCTGGCCAAGCGTCGACGCTCCGATGTTATCCATTGTATCCCCCAATGTGTGCCAGTACTTGCGGCGAGGGTTCAATGTGTTGTGACCAACTAAGTCAATATCGATAATATCAATCGTTGGAATCCCAGCAACCTTGTTCAGTGGGATGTGGTCATCGCTGATAACTCCTCCTCGCTCATGCTTGAAGGCAGGTAACTGCAAGTGAGATGCAGCTTTCCAGAGCTTTACGACAACCGGATAGGCAAAGTCTAAGGAGTTTCCCTCCATCGCGAACTCCGCCTCCTTATCACCTACCATATCTAAAAGAATACCGAAGGCAGGCTTTGTCCCCGGTGGGAGATTACTGGAGAAATATTTTGCGCCGAGGAAGTATTGGGCCGTATCATCAATGTCAGAATCACCATAATCCTCTCCATCAAACAGCACAATGTCAACCCCTACCCCCTGCGGAGTCTCTTTCAGAATGCGGGCAATTTCCAGCAGAACCCCAGCACCACTTGCACCATCGTTTGCCGCTGGAATTGCCTGCTTCTGCTTGCTCTCATCTTGTTCCATATCGGCACGAGGGCGTGAATCCCAGTGAGCACAGAGCAGAATTCGAACCTTTGCTTCAGGGTTGAACCGGGCAACAATGTTTGTCAGATTCAAAACAGCACCACTATAACCGGTATGCGTGAACTTCTGTGGGTAGACAGTGTCGGCAAGTTTCCCCAGCTCTTCCAAGAAATATGCAATCGCCTTCTTCGCACCGGGTGAATTTGGTTCCCTCGTCCCAAAGGAAACTTGTTTGGCTACATAGTCGTAGGCCGACTGCGCATTGAATTCTGGCATGCCAGCCGGATCGGGAAGAACGTTGGTTGTGGCACTCTTCGTAGTATCGGTTTTCCCATCTTCTCCCCCATTCTGGGGTGTGTTAGGACAACCAATGAGAATGGGTGTGAGGAGCAGGATTGGGAGTATCCTGAGAATGATTGATCGCTGTGTCACGGTGAACTCCAGAAATTTCTGTAATGATATTGGTGTTGATACGTGATAGAACGCAGTCTCACTGGCTGCGCAACGCGCAAAAATGATAACGCGCAAAGATAGCAAGTTCGGTTTCTCCGAACTGTTGCTATCGGAATCCAGATCGGGACTTGTTATTTTCATTACCTTCAATAGAAACAAACGATGCTCACAGCAAACGACGGAGAAAACAATATGGCTTCTATGAGAGACTATCATGAAGAGAACGCTGCAAGTTCTTACGGAAAGGGGATGGTAATTGGTCTGTTAACCGGTGGAGCGTTGGGGGCTGCGCTCGCACTCCTCTTCGCACCGAAAACAGGTCGTGAACTTCGGGACGACATTGCAGAGTTGACAAACACCTACGTTGATAAGACTGGTGACGTTGTCAACAATGCATCGGAGAAAGCACGGCAGATTGTGAACGACGGTCGCCAGCGTGCAGATCACATTGTAGAAGATGCACGGCAAAAAGCATCCTCGCTTCTGAACGATGCAGAGAAAATCGTCAACGAGGCTCGGGCGAAAGCACAGTCGGCAACTGGCAAGGCTTCCACCGAAGTGAAAGAGCAAGCAGAGAAGTTAGCAGATGCTACGAGAGCCGGGATGCAGGCATTTAAAGAAGGGCTGAAGTCCGACCAGAAACCACCAATCGCTGGTGCTTAAGGGGAGACCTGAGAAAATCGGGACTATTTAATTTTAGGATTTTGACATGGCTGATATTCTCTACATCGCTGGTGCTGTTGCCTTGCTTGCTCTTGCTGGACTTTTTGTCTACCTGATTTTCTTTATGAAGGAGGCAAAGATGTTAATTGCAAACGCGAGCAACACTTTAAGTGGACTCTCCACTCAAGTAGAGGCGCAGCTACAAAACGTAGACGGCATCGTAAAGAACGTCGAGAAGTTGACCGATGACCTAACCGAAGTAGTAGACGACGCAACAGATGTAATCCACGAGGGAAGGAACGTTGTGGTGAGTCTTCTGGAACTTGAACAAACCCTGCAACAGTCGGTGCAAGAACCGATTATTGAAGCCGTCTCAATTCTCTCCGCACTTGGTAAGGGGATCAGGGCATTCAGGTTCAAGTTGGCCAACAAAATCGACTCATCAGCCGAACTGAATGGAGTTCCCCAACACTATCATCTTCAGTCGGAAGTTGATGAACTCTAAAAAAAACTGAGGGCCAATGTGAAGGGGAGCGTGAGAAGATCAGGCTCCCCTTCTCTTTCCAGCAAACACCATGCTCTACATTGAAGTAGGAAACAGTACCCTTAAGTTGGCACACCGAAACTCGGACGGAACGTTTCGTGTCAGTCGATTCACTCACCCGACTCACCTCCTCGAAGAGATACCCCCTAAGGCAGAAATGCTCCTCGCTCCTGTTGCCGAATCGCAAGTAGGAAATATCCTGCCACAACTCAAAGAGCGAGGAACTGTTCGTCTACTTGGTCGAGATCAGTTCAGGGAGTTTCTTGCCGATAGCTACGACACCCCTGAGACACTCGGCTTAGATCGCATCTTGCAGCTCTTCGCTCTGGATGTCGACGCCATCGTGATCTCCTGCGGCACAGCCATCACCATTGACGCTCTCTTTCGGGGAAGCCCATTCTGGGGGGCAATCCTCCCCGGCTTCACTACTGCCTCGCGTGGACTATCCGCACAAGCTCCAGCACTCCCAGTTGTTTCGTCCAACGATACCGTTCTCCTTCCAGCCCGATCTTCTCGAACATCAATTGCAAACGGGATTCTCCTGGGAACAACGCTTGCCCTTCAAGGGTTGGCAGATATGCTTGCAGATGAGATTGGGGCGAGCCAATCGTTGCCAGTGATTGTTACTGGTGGAGAGGCAGAAGTTCTCCGTTCTTTCTGGAGAAGAGAACGGGAAGTGACGGTTCGTCCGGCACTCCTGTTTGAGGGCATGGCACGCAAAGGCGCAAAGGCGCAAAGGGACAAAGAAGAAGGGGGAAGCATTCTACCTCGGTAAATCTTCGGATTCAACGTGGCTTCGTAGTAGGAACACAGGATCGCAAGTCTGTTTCAGGCAGGGTTGGAAACAATGTATGGCTTGATTACCTCGTCCAGAGCCTTCGCTCCATCAAACATTCCGAGCAACTGTAGCAGCACTTCGTCAACTAACGCATCTGGACAAGAAGCTCCACTCGTCAGGAGAATGTCGAGAGGGCGTTTTTCTGGAAGCCAAGCATTGGTCTCCACAACTACATGCGAGTGAAGATCGAAGTGGCGAATTGTGCCCTCCGACAAAATCTCTTCCGGGCCTTTGATAAAGTAGGTTGGCATCTCTTCCTCGCACAACTCCACAAGGTGGGAAGTATTTGAGCTATTGTATCCACCTACCACGATACCAATATCTCCTCCCGACTTAATCAGTTCAATTGTCGCCGTCTGGTTTTCGTTCGTTGCATAGCAGAGGGTGTCGCGAGTGTCGGCAAAGTGTTGATCCACACTCTCCTCCCCATACCGCTCAATCATCCCGCGACGAAGTCGGTCGGCAATTGCTTGCGTCTCGGTTGCAAGCATTGTAGTCTGGTTCACCACACCAATCCGTTCTAAGTCTCGTCCTGGATCAAACCCCTCACTCGACTGTCCACCGAACCACTCTTCAAATTTCTCTATTGGGTAGGTTCCCGTAATAATTCCAATCAGCAGTTCTGTCTCCTCCATATCCCTCACTACAACTGTTGGTGCCGCCTGGCTACTGTGGGAGAATGTCGCGCGGGTCTCCTCGTGGCGAGGCTTGCCGTGAACCACGACAGTATGCCCACTCTCTCCAATTTTCTCACTCCGATTCCAAACCTTCTGCACAAATGGGCAAGTCGTGTCGAAACTGTAGGGATCGATTCCACGCTCTTCAAGCATTTCCTGAATTTCGAGCGTAGTACCGAACGCAGGAACAATTACGATGTCATCCGAGGTCAGTTCATCCCACGGAACCAACTGCTCTCCCCCGGTAGTCATGATAAACTGCACCCCCATCCCAAGCAGGTCAGCATTGACAGTTGGGTTGTGAATCATCTCTGAGAGGAGAAAGACACGTTTATCTGAATGCTCGGCTACCGTTCGGTAGGCAATCTCGATAGCATTCTCTACACCGTAGCAAAAACCAAAATGTCTCGGAATGCGGAAGCGGACAGAGCCGAAGTCGAGAAGTGCAGGAGAGAAATCACGTCGACGTGGATCAGAGGCCGCTCGTCCTCTCTTCACTGCGCCGACAATGTTTGACTTGTAGTAGTCGGGAACTTCAAATGCACGTCGTGCCATAGAAAATTGCGTCGTTCAATAGTAAGGGGTGCAAGTTACCACCTCCTGACGCCCGATAGAGTTGCATCGTGTGAGGATCGATTGTATCGCGATACATCGAATATCCAATGTTCAGTTATCTTGACTGACCACGGCAAGGTAGAAGGCAAAAGAGAAGGGGCAAAAATCTTTGCCCCCTACAATTCATCCACCTTACACAGCTTCAGCATCGTTATTTGCCACTCAACTCTACTCATACACTCACACACCCATCCACTCTCACACTGTTTTTAATGCACCTGCTCCATCGGGTGTTCCTCTCCCCCCCGACCTCTTCTCCGACGACCGATTTTTGGTCGGCTGATACGGTGCATTGAGTAGTATCCTCTGATATGATTCTGAAAGAATTGCCCTTTCGATGGCGAGGCGAGGAACTTACGAACGACTTGGGGGGGAACGTGAGCGTAGCGATAGATGCCTCCTGCTTTGAAGACCACTTCGAGGAGCAATCGCTCTCTATCGTAGCCAATGGCGTGGATAGCATTCGAACGAACAGTCATCAATTTCATCGTTTTTTCTCCTTCTGTTCATGCATTCAGACTGTTAGTGACTTTGGTTGACAAAAATACCAAATTATATCTTTTTTGTAAACCATTTTCTTCTACAAAGAGGCGACAATGCGTATCATTTTCTATGAGAAAAAGTCGAAATTTTCCGTTTCCCAAGACCGATACAAGGGAGAATCGACATGTGTTTACTATTTTTGTTTCCTCTCTATCGAGAGAACAAAGCGCACCTGATTTTGAAGAGCAAATCACATGATTACCGTTCCATCACACATCGCTTCCTTACGGCCATATCAACCTGGTAGACCGATTGAGGAAGTTGAGCGGGAACTTGGCATACACAACGTTATCAAGTTGGCATCGAACGAAAATCCGTTTGGTTCCTCTCCGTTAGCCATCGACGCAATTCGTCGATCCTTAGGACATCTGGAACAATACCCAGATGCTGGCAGATCGCTCCGCCACGTTTTAGCCAACCAGCACGTTATCAAAGCAGACAATGTGATATGTGGCTCAGGATCGGAATCAATCATTGCAACGGCACTTCGCACATTCCTCGCACCAGAGGACGAGATGATTACAAGTGCCGGAACGTTCGTTGGATTCCAAGTACTGGCACACATTGCAGCGGTGAAGACACACTACCTCCCGATGCAGAACTTCACCTACGATCTCGACGCAATGGCTTCGCAGATCAACGAGCGAACGAAAATCATCTACATCGCAAACCCAAATAATCCAACTGGTACGATTGTCACTACAAACGCTTTGGAACGCTTCATAGAGAAAGTCCCACAGACAATACTGGTGATTCTCGACGAGGCCTACTTCGAGTACGCTTGTGAATACCCTGACTATCCTGACTCGATGCGGTGGCGGTGGGATAATGTGTTAACCTGCCGCACCTTCTCCAAAGCCCACGGATTGGCCGGAATTCGTATCGGATATGGAATGGCTCACTCGGAGATCATTACGGCAATGATGAAGACAAAACTACCGTTCGAGCCGAGCACACCGGCAACCGCTGCCGGAATTGCCGCACTTGAAGACGAAGAGTTTATCAAGAAGACGGTTGAGCAAAACAGAGACAGTCTTCGCTACCTCCACACCGAGTTCGAGCGTCTTGAACTCGACTTTGTTCCCTCGTTAGCCAACTTTGTGATGATCGACTTCGGCTTACAGGAGACCGTAAATCGGATTTACGACGGAATGCTCCGCCGCGGTGTCATCACCCGCCCACTTGCAGGATTTGGACTCCCCCAATGTCTGCGCATCAGCACTGGAACAACAGAGCAAAATGAACGTTGCGTTGCAACGCTTGAAGAAGTGCTGGCAGAAGAACGAGTATAGTAGAGTTTATAGAGTTGGGAGTTCGTAGAGAGGAGAGTGTATGGGGCAAAGCCTTGTCCCATCGAGTTGGAAGTTCCACTGCTCATATTGTGTCATTTCAACTTTAAAAATATAATGAGGTGCGTATGGAAACCGCAGAACAATTGAGACAAGGTGAACAGGCAGAATCGTTGTTCACTATTCACCAGATTCATCACGTCGAGTTTTACGTTGGCAATGCTAAGCAGGCCGCCTACTATTATCGTCGCGGTTATGGATTCAAGTGGACTGGCTATCAAGGGCCAGAAACAGGTGTTAAGGATAGAGTTAGCTACTTGTTAGAGCAGGGGAAAGTTCGCATTGTCCTGACAACGCCACTAAATCCCGATTCATCTATCGCCCAGCATATCTTAAAGCATGGGGATGGTGTTCGCGACATTGCCTTCCACGTTGACGACGCTGCCGAGGCATATAAGATCACAACCGGTCGCGGGGCAGAAGGGGCAGTAGAACCGCACGAAGTGTCGGACAATGGAGGTAAAATTGTCCGCTCAACAATCAAGACCTACGGCGATACGGTCCACTCCTTCATCGAAACCAAAGACTACAACGGATTCTTCCTCCCTCACTTTGAACCACGCGAAGACAATCTTGCCGAGCCAGTTGGTCTGAAGCATATCGACCACATTGTAGGGAACGTTGACTGGAATCAGATGGAAGAGACAGTAAACTTCTATCGGGATATCTTTGGGTTCCGCCGCTTTGTCTCCTTCGACGACAAAGACATCTCAACCGAGTACAGTGCCCTCCGCTCCACAGTTGTGGCAAACGATAATCTCTGGATCAAATTCCCGATCAACGAGCCTGCCGAAGGCTTGAAGAAATCACAGATCGAAGAGTATGTCCAGTTCTACAAAGGTCCAGGCGTACAGCACGTGGCAGTAGAGTGCGAGGACATCTTGCAGACTATCGACCAACTTCGTAAGAATGGCATTGACTTCATCAACGTGCCGGAAGCCTACTACGACGATCTGTTGGAGCGGGTTGGAGACATTCAGGAGTCAATCGAAGAATTGCGTCGCCTAAATATTCTCGTTGACAGCGACGACAAGGGATATATGCTCCAGATTTTCACGAAGCCTGTTGAAGATCGTCCAACACTCTTCTTCGAGTTTATTCAACGTCGTGGAGGCGAGTCGTTCGGCAAGGGAAATTTCAAAGCCCTCTTCGAGGCAATTGAGCGAGACCAAGACGCTCGGGGTAATTTGTAAGGTCAGCAACAGAAGCGGGCTTCCTAATTTGGGAAGCCCGCTTATTCTATAAGCCTGTTCCACATAGGGAATCATTCAGGAGAGCATTCATAATATATGGCAGCAAGCAAAAAATCGACCAGAGGACCGAAGGTGTCCTCATCTGCACCGACATCAAAAAAGAGCGGCGCACGTAAAAACGGCATTGCAAAATCGTCTGCAGCTTCCGGAGGAATCAATCGCCTGACATCGATGATTTCATCCGAACCTTCATTCTTCAGAACCGTTGAAAGATATTTTGATCGTGCTGCCACGCACGCCCAATTCCCCTCTGGGATATTGAACCAAATACGTGCCTGCAACTCGGTCTACATGGTTCGCTTTCCAGTCCGGATCAACGAAGATGTTCAAGTCTTCACAGGCTGGCGAGTACAGCACTCCCACCACCGCCTTCCAACTAAAGGAGGTATCCGTTTTGCCGACCACGTTACGCAGGACGAAGTAATGGCACTGGCTGCACAGATGACATACAAGTGCGCAATTGTCAACGTCCCGTTTGGTGGTGCAAAGGGGGGCGTTCAAGTTGACGCCAAGAAGTACGACGCCGACGTGATCGAACGGATCACCCGCCGCTACACGATGGAGCTTATCAAACGGAACTGCATCGGCCCCGGCATCGACGTTCCAGCACCAGACTATGGAACCGGTCCACGGGAAATGGCGTGGATTGCCGACACCTATCAAGCCGTAACGCCGGGGCAAATGGATGCCCTCGCTTGCGTCACCGGCAAACCAGTTTCGCAAGGGGGAATTCGAGGCCGAGCCGCAGCAACCGGTCGTGGTCTGTTCTTCGGTGTCCGCGAGGCGTTGGCAACTGAGGAGAACGCAAAGCTCTTCGGCATGGATCCAGGTCTGGAAGGGAAGCGAGTGATCGTGCAGGGTCTCGGAAACGTAGGCTACTGGGCAGCAAAGAACTTGCAAGATGGTGGAGCAGAGATTATCGGCATCGCCGAGTACGAAGGTGGAATTTACGACAAGAATGGACTCGATGTCGACGAAGTCTTCAAACATCGGAACGAGAGCGGGTCGATCCTGAACTTCAAGAATGCGAAGAATATCAAGCAGGGAAACAAGCTGCTCGAGTATGAGTGCGACATCTTAGTACCGGCAGCACTTGAGAACCAAATCACCTCGCAAAATGCAGAGCGGATCAAGGCGAAGATGATCGCTGAGGGGGCAAACGGTCCGGTAAGTGCAAACGCAGAGGCGATTCTCCTGCAACGTGGCATCCACATGCTTCCCGACATTTACATCAACGCTGGTGGTGTGACGGTAAGCTACTTCGAGTGGCTGAAGAACATCGCCCACGTTCGCTTTGGGCGGATGGGGAAACGGCATGAGGAGGGAACGAACAAGCGGATTGTTACGATGATGGAGCAAGTGACGGGACAGTCGCTGTCGCAGATTGAGCGGGATGTCTTCATCCACGGAGCAGACGAGGCAGACTACGTCGACTCAGGTTTAGAGGAGACAATGATTAATGCCTACTACGAGATTGTTGAAGCCTATCGACAAAATCGCAGAGTAAAAGACTTGCGGACGGCAGCCTTCTTAGTTTCGATTGAGAAGATTGGAACATCCTATATGGAACTGGGTATTTTCCCATAAGGGATGCTGACCGAATTGACATTATGCAAAAGCCCGGCGATACTCGATTCGTCGGGCTTTGCTTTTATACCAAATTCAGTAAAAGTAGTCGTGTACTATCCAGTGTTGCCCCCTCTGTCACTCAGAACGAAGCGAAGCGGAATGAAGAGTCTCGCAGTTCATCGAACAGCAGGTCAGTTTTAACGAAACAGATAACGCATGCTGTCTCATCGCAGCCTTCAAGATTCCTGAGCAGACTTCGGAATGACATCTTGAGAATTTAGAGTCCACTTCTTCATATTATCGTACCAACGTTTTCTTATACATGTCATCCTTGTTTTGCTAACATCCAAAATCATTTACCATCATGACTGCCATCAATCTTGCTCTCCAACTCTTCGACGACTCATGGGCTCACAACTATGAGTCAATTCACTCTGCACTCGACGACCTAACTGAGGATGAGGCGCAATGGCAACATTCCTCCTACGCTGGGATAGAAACAGAGCAGAACCTTCCCTTACCCGGTTCCATCCTTTGGCACATTGCCCACATTGAATACTATGCCAAGGTGTACGCATCCATTCTGAGAAACAGACCAGTCTCCGAATATCCAGACTTGCCTCCCTCAACTGCATCAACATTACCTGAACTTCGCTCCGCAATGAACGTAGCCTTACAAGAATTGCGGGATGCAATTGCAGCCCTCCACGATGAAGACCTTGAGAGTAACTGCATTGCAGAGGCGAGCGTAGCAGAATTCTTAGGACTTGTGATGCGGCATCAGACGTGGCACAGTGGAGAGATTGCCGTGGCGAGGAGATTGTATCGAACAAGGTGAGATAGATATATACGGCTGGACAATCGGTTTGTGAGAGAAGGTGAGATCATGTCTCTGTGTCATTCAGGAATCTGAACGACTTGTTCTCTCACCACTGCTTTCCACATCGAATCCCATCGAAATGCTCCCGGAGGGAGCACTCCTGACTGGCCGTGGAGAAAGCCGAAGGCTGCACTCCACGGTATCTATGCACGATCTGATTTTTCCGCCCTGAAGGGGCGGCTGAGCTGGAGGCATTGAGATCGCCTCTCTTCCATTCTGCCCCTTCGGGGCGAGGAGAGCTATGAACGCTTTTCTTCCGGGGATTGGCATCCCCGGCCAGGTATCGGTAGCCCCTTCGGGGCAGTCGAATTGGTGGGCTTCGATGTGGGCGGAGACCGAAGTCAACCGTTCGTGAATATCAGAGTGTTCACCAAAGAAGCGAGGAACTATCGAGCCGATCCCGAAGGGAGCAGTGATATCATTTGTAGATTCAGCAGAGCTTGGACATTATCGAGCCGATCCCGAAGGGAGCAGTGATACGTGGCCGAGGGGAAAGCCGAAGGCTGCACCCCTCGACCATGATATGCTATTTGAGTCTTCCGCCCTGAAAGGGCGGCTGAGCTGGAGGCATTGAGATCGCCTCTCTTCCATTCTGCCCCTTCGGGGCGAGGAGAACTACGAACGCTTTTCTTCCGGGGATTAGCATCCCCGGCCAGGTATCGGTAGCCCCTTCGGGGCAGTCGAATTGGTGGGCTTCGATCTGCTGCAACCATGTCAGGAGATCCTTCTTAAACTCTTCTACTGTAAGTGTAATGCTCATCTCTTTTTCTCGGCTTGTTCGCCCCCTTGTCGATCTCGCTCTTCTTTTATTGACTCCCAAACGCCACACCCCGTAACCCCCTATTTTCCATCGACTTCCGTATTTTGATTTCGGTTTGGAGGGTGGGGTCGGCTACAATTCAAAGAGGTGGAAACCGTAAAGGCCAAACCATTGTTCACGATCAATATATTGTCGCGACATTATCATAGAGGATAGCAACATGGAAACAAACGGCATGCCGATGAACGGACACCAGAGCGAAGATCAATTGAGCTTCGAGTTCTATCGTGCCCGGCAAATCTGGAAAAGCGACGTAGAGAAGTCGAGCGAGACTGGGTGGAAGCATACCAGCCTTTCAGGTGAAGAAGTTCAAACGATGTACGAGCCGACCGACCTAAAGGATTGGGACTACACCGAGAAACTTGGCTTCCCCGGACAGTACCCATACACGCGGGGCATCCACGCAAACATGTACCGAGGGAAAGTCTGGACGATGCGACAGTTCGCAGGGTTCGGAACGCCAGAGGACACCAACGCCCGCTTCAAGTATCTGCTTGCACACGGACAGACCGGACTTTCCACGGCGTTCGATCTGCCAACGTTGATGGGACGTGACGCTGACGATCCCCTCTCCGAGGGTGAAGTTGGGGTCTGCGGCGTTGCAGTCTCTTCATTAGCCGACATGGAGATGCTCTTCGACGGTATTCCGCTCGACAAGGTCTCAACCTCGATGACAATCAATTCTCCTGCGATCATGGTCTTCGCCTACTACCTCGCCGTCGCAGAAAAACAGGGTGTCCCGTTCGACCAACTTCGGGGAACGCTCCAGAACGACATCTTGAAGGAGTATATCGCGCAGAAAGAATATCTCTTCCCCCCACGCCCATCAACACGCATCATTGCCGACATGATCGAGTGGTGTACCGACCACACACCGAAGTGGAACCCAGTCTCAATCAGCGGCTACCATATCCGCGAAGCTGGCTCGACTGCGGCGCAGGAGCTTGCCTTCACCTTAGCCGACGGCTTCGCCTACGTTGAGGAATGCATGGCACGTGGGATGGACGTTGATAGTTTTGCACCTCGGCTTTCCCACTTCTTCAACGCACACATCGACTTCTTTGAGGAGATTGCAAAGTATCGCGCAGCCCGGCGCATCTACGCCCGCCGCATGAAAGAGAAGTATGGCGCGAAGAACCCGAAGAGTTGGACACTCCGATTCCACACGCAGACGGCAGGCTGTTCACTGACAGCACAGCAGCCGGAGAACAACATCGTCCGTACAGCACTCGAAGCACTCTCCGCAGTGTTAGGTGGAACGCAGTCGCTCCACACAAACTCGATGGATGAGACGTTGGCTCTCCCATCGGAGAAAGCAGTGAAGATTGCGCTTCGCACGCAGCAAGTAATCGCATACGAAACGGGAGTTATCAACGCGGCGGATCCACTTGGTGGCAGCTACTATGTGGAGGCACTCACCGATAAGATCGAAGCTGAAGCCGAAGAGTACTTCGAGAAGATCGACTCACTTGGCGGCGTGATTCCGGCAATTGAAGCTGGCTTCTTCCAGCGAGAGATTGCGGACGCAGCCTACCGCTACCAGCAGGAATTGGATAGAAAAGAAAAGTTGATTGTGGGAGTGAACGACTTTGTTGAGGAAGATGAGAAGATCGACATTCCGATTCTCCAAATTTCAAAAGAGGTCGAGTTGAAGCAAGTAGAACGTCTGCGCCACCTGAAAGCAACGCGCGATCAAGCGGCAGTAGATGATACGCTCAACACGCTCCGGGTGGCCGCACAGGAGGAGTTGAACCTGATGCCTCCCGTTCTGGACTGCGCTCGAGCCTACGTCACCGTTGGTGAGATGTGCCGGTTGTTGGAAGAGGTGTATGGGGTATATGAGGAGACGCCGGTTTTTTAATCGGGATATCGAAGCATTATCTATAGAAGCGTGTGTCGGCAATTGGGCTGGCACACGCTTTTTTTGAAGGAAGGATTTTACCACCCAGGACACGAAGGAACACCAAGTGAATCAGGCAACGGAACTCTATATAACTCACTCACAGTGGCATTCCCAACCATCGTTGCGGCTGAAACTTCTTTGAGTCGGTGGCCATTCAGCATCTTGATCCCGTTGCTGAGTGGTGAGATAACACCAGCGATCTTGCACATAAATCATTCGTGGTGTGTAGAAGCAAAGAAGCCCGGGGAATGTACCCGTAATAGATTCTTCAGATAGCGTTTCTGTTTTGAAGAGCGGGACATTGACTAAGGAAAGACGACTGTTATAGAGAACATACTCGTTTGTGTCAAGCCATAAGACATAGAACCGGTGCCAACCTTTGGTGTTTTGGGATGCACCATCTTCCACCCGAGTTCCTGTAGTTGCTTCCCGACAGTATACCCGCAATGGATTACTGCGAGCTTCATACTCAAGCTGATAGTAACCGAACTCGATATGATTCGCACCATTCGAACCGATACGCGCCAAGCATTTCAAGTCACCGTTGACAATCCCAATAAACTGCACATCACCCGACTGACTATTCCCCTTCCCTATTGCTTCGTTGACAATGATGAGTGAGTCTGATAACTGCAACTTCTGTCCGTACGTATGCCAACCCCATTCATAGGACAATGTCCCAAGTGTATCGAGAGTCTTAACCCCATCTCGAAGCAAAAGCAACCCATGGCATGACTCAACTGTGTACAGAGAATCGGTTGCCAGATCACGCAACGTATATATCTCTCCGACGTAGCCAATATCCTCTGGCCTCTCCCCTCCAACGTACTGTTCCCCCTCGGAACATCCCGACTCCAAGTTAAGTGCTGGAATCCGTGGAATGGATTTGTCAACTCTGAGAACTGAATCTGGAATCAATTGATGGAGACTCTTCTCTTCTGCGTTCGTGCAGGAGAGAATAAAGAGCGTAAGGAGAATAGGTCTCATAAACTTCATACTTCCTCGAACGAGTGATTTCAAAGCTTTTAGAACCTTGGTGTTCCTTTGTATGCTTGGTGGTGAACTTTCCTTAAGGATACAATCCCCTTTAATGATACAAGAAAAAAAGCGCGGGGAAGATCGAAATCTTCCCCGCGCTTCATTCACCGAATACCAACGTATTCCCTACCTATTCATCGGGAGAGCGTCTGGAGTTATTCACCATCGTTCATCAGACGTTCGCTCTCTCCCCTCATTCACATACTTCAATAGTTCTTATCCAAAGATAGCGAGCCGCTGCCGGGCAGCTTCTGCGGCAATCGTTCCAACCATCGCAGCAATTCCTGATGGGCCAGCATAAGCGTTCGGAATGTGGTGTTCCATCATGACATCTCCCCCGTTGGCAATCACAAGTGTTCCGATAGGGAGCGTTGTGTTCAGAAAACCGATCTTCTCAACGGCTTTCTCCTGTCCTACTTTCGACATTGAGGAAAGATTACCGAGATAGATGTGCATCAGAACAGATCCATCAACCGCCTCCAGTACCAGACCGGACTGACCAGTTGCACTGCTGCGAAGCGTTAGTGATGAGCCTTTGCTGTTAAAGCCGAACGTGTAGGAATCTTTCAGGAGATATGATACCTGCTCGAGAACCGAGCCTCCTGCTGTCTGTGCTGAAGCCGTGATTGTCGCGGCCGTGAAGAGAATGGCAATTGCGCCAAGCGATGCGATGACATTGCGTTTCATTTGTGCCTCCGTTGTGTATTGTCGATTGTGATAACTCGTCTGAACCGTTTCGACAGTCTCTGCCGACTTATTGGGAAACCGGCTTATGCTGTCACGTTTGTCAAACGTTTTGTACAGAGGAACAAATACTATCTATACGCGCTGTCGTTTTATTGAATGGTAGTTGGGTAGAATAACCACAAGCTATGTGGGACGTTACACAAACGGCGTGCCGAATAGTTATGAGAACAGATTTTTAGGTATAGATGGGGAGTATCCTCGTTCCCATGTTCAAATTCGTCACGCCGGTTCCCGATTTCGTGAAGAATCATCCACATAGTTCTTCCATTGTTGAGGGAACACGTCGACTCCGACAACACAACCAACCTTTGCCACCATGAGCAGAGTGGAGTGAAAATTCTGCCGGTATCTAATAGAAGCATCTTTGCAAACATCTCGAAATCATCTTCAACTTGGTTATCGCGGACGGAACACAAACGTTCACAACAGATGACCTGACTGGGTAAAAATCACCCCCCGTAAGAACTCTCTCCGAATCAAGTGTCTTTTACAAAGAGACCGAAACCACATTTAGAATTTCCAGCCTTGCAACAAAGATGATTTTTTCAACTCGTTCCCCCGCAATACTCTTGCTTTCGCTCGTAGTCACTGCATCAAAGCTTACAGCTCAGCAACCAGTTGCCTTCTATCCCTTCAACGGAAATGCAGAGGATGCAACTGGCAACGGACATAACGGAACCGTATACGGAGCAACGCTCACCCTCGATCGCTTCGGAAACTGCGAGAGTGCCTATGCCTTCAACGGAACAGAGCACGACTACATTCGCATCCCGCACCACAGTGCCCTGAGTTTCGGCAGACATGATTTCACGATCAACTCCTGGGTCAAATTCTGTAAGAGCCAGCCTGAGTATGCCGGCATTGTCTGCAAAGGCCCGGCGGTCAACCCCTACCCCGGCTATCAGCTTCACATCGCGAGCGGCAGCACGTTTACTACGCAGATCGGGGACGACGGAAACTGGTCGGATGAGCGCCGTGCTGCTGGAGAACTGAATGACGGACAATGGCACATGGTTACCGTCTCTGTCTCACCAAAGATAAATGCCATCACGCTCTACATTGATGGAGTAGAAGTGAACACCTGGCAGCAGTATTATGAGCGGCGAGGAGATCTGAACGTCTCACGCTACGATCCGACTCCCCTGTTCATCGGCACTGAGAGAAACAGAGACCGGTTCTTCACCGGGGTAATCGATGATGTTGCCCTCTACAATCGCCTTCTGAACGAATCTGAAATTGAAGCACTCTTTCATGAAAATGGCTGGACGAAGGACATGCCAGCCCCCGAACCATACATTACAGTCAACATTGACCCCTGTAATCGAGAGAAAGCCACGTTGTCAGTCGGTTGCTATCCTTTCGTACATTGGTCAACTGGAGAGAGAACCGAAAGCATTACCCTCTATCGTTCGGGCAAATACAGTGCTCTGGTCTCCGATGGCAGCGGATGCCCCGAGCAGAGCGTTTCCGTTGCAATCAAGGTTGATCGGTGTGACGATCTGAAGGAGACCGAAAAGAACGATGGGGTCTCAGGTACTACGGCTAATCACAACCTCCCCGCGTCGGGACTTGCTATTCATCTCTATCCCAATCCGGCAGCCAACGACCTGCAAGTCTCCGTAGAACTCCCCTTCTCAAGTCCAATCCGTCTGGAGTTACTCGATCTGCAAGGACGGAGTCTCGGTATCAGACTGGATCGAGACCTCGACCCTGGATCCCATCTATTCAAGTTGCCAATCGACAAGTTGAGCACAGGAACATATCTGCTTCGAGTTTCTTCTGACGAAGAGACTCACATCAAGCAGATTGTCGTACAACACTAACGGGATAGACCAGCTGTGATGAGAATGTGAGAAAATCTCACAACTGCTGGAGATTTTCTCAGGTTATGTATTTTTGCAGCCGAGTTGATTCTACAAAGAATCAATCCTCTTCACTTTCAGTGAAGTATTGCCCGATGGTGTAATCGGCAGCACAGCAGATTTTGGTTCTGTTAGTCGAGGTTCGAGTCCTTGTCGGGCAACCAAACGGGACTGACTCCGGAAACGTGGAGTTAGTCCCGTTTTCTTTTCTGGGAGAAAACTACTCTCCCGTTCTCACAGCTCCCCATCAAACTACAACCATAGCATCCGGTTAGAACTACATCTTCCACTTTTGTTCGCGTTGGTACAAAATGAGCAGAAATTGTACCAAGTATTGTGTTTGCATGACCCTGTGAACTTGGATATACTTCAGGTTCGGTAGGAAGAGAATTCCTCCTTCCTACGTCCCACCATAGTTCTCATTTTCAGAAATGAGATGCAAACGGTCAGGTGGCAACCAGAGAGGATATTCTGATGCTGAAAAAGCATACAGCAGTTTGACTGAGATTCATGCACATCCTGTGATCCACACTAATGGTATTGTGAATAGAATGAAACAGAGCTTTTTCTTCGTAGCCCTCCTCTCCCTGTTTGTTGTGGCAACCGATCTGCACGCGCAAGAGCGAGACCTGCGGGCTGAACGCCTCGTCCTCGATGATAACGGGAGCGACTCTACAACCAACATTGTCACGATACGGGCCTCTCCAACCCTGCTGCAGAATGTCATCCTGACAATACCCGATCCCGGCACCGGCACAGCAGAGTTCATGCTGACCACAGGGAGCGGAGGATTGAACTCCTGGCGGCTTGGCGGCAACAGTGGAACGATACCGGGCACCGATTTTCTCGGAACTACCGACAGTACGGCCTTGCAGCTCCAGGTACGAGGCGGGAGTGGAACGATCGCCAATTCGTTGATCCTGAACGAGAATGGGAGCCTTAGTCAAGATTCTGCGGGAGATGAGCGGGGAGCGGACGCGGTTGATCTTCAAATTGCGCGCAATGCAGTGACGCAGGTGGCAGCCGGTCCGTATGGCCTTATTGGAGGAGGTGAAAAGAACGGCATTGCTCCAAGTGCCGATCACTCGACGATCGGTGGAGGGTGGAACAACGCCATCCGTGATGGGGCAGACTACGGGACGATAGGGGGCGGAAGGGACAACACGATCGACACGAATGCCCAGTACGTTGCGATCAGTGGCGGACAACAAAATACCGCGGGCGCTGGGGCCGACTACTCGACGATATCGGGCGGAAGAATTCACGACATCGACAGTACAACCCTTCATGCGACGATTGGAGGAGGATCGATAAACCTTGTTGGTTCCGGCTCCCATAACTCTACAATCGGCGGGGGAACGGGGAACACAATCGGGAGGGGAACGGATCATGGGACGATCGGTGGAGGAGGTGGCAACAGAATAGACAACGCTGCCCGGTATTCAACGATTAGTGGGGGGGATGCCAACCGAATCTACGCCAATACCGAGTATGCCACGTTAACCGGTGGACTTTTTAACTATATCAGGTCGGGTGCCGATTATGCGACGATAGGTGGAGGGAGGAACAACGAGGTAAAACCCTCGGCCGCGTATTCTATGATAGGGGGAGGACGTTCCAACGTTATCCATGACAGCGCAGAGTACGCGACCATCGGCGGAGGGCGGTCCAATAATGTCCAGGCGGACGCCGATTACTCAACGATAGGTGGGGGATGGGCAAACAACATCGATGGTCAAAGTTCAGTCATACCGGGCGGCAGAGGACTAACCCTTAATGCCGACCGCAGCTTCGGATTCCTCGCCAACGCCGACAGCAACGATATGACCATTTCGGAATCCGATGTCGCAATCTTCGGCAACGCAAATCTCTGGCTGGCAAACAACACAGGAACCCCAAGTCAGATCCGCTTCTACGAATCAAATTCCACCACCGGACCGTTCCCGAGTACGGATTACTATATATCGTTTGAGGCTCCGCCCCTTGGCGATACGATCGAGTATGTCCTTCCGGCATCAAAGCCTACGCAGGCCGGCGAGGTGCTGAAAGTCTCTTCCGTCAACGGCGACATTGTTACCCTGACATGGGGGACCGATAACACGACAGCCGGTCGTGACGGCTCAGACATACCCTCGGCGATTGCGGCGCCGGACGATGGTTCCGATGTAGAGAGTCGTATGAGAAAACTTGCGGCACAACTCGGGGCCGGAGAGCAACTACGTGAAGCGCAGATGAAGTGGATAGAGACATTGGATACCGAGATGCAGTGGCTGAAACAGCAAGGGGCTGTACCTACTTCGGAAGGGATCGAATCGAAGGAGAACGTCAACGTGCAGAGTGCGGAATAGAGGATTCAAGGCCATGATCTCAATGAACAATCAGACAGTGAATAGAATGAGAAAGAGTTTTGCTCTGGTACTTACCCTGGCGTTCGTTGCCGTGACCGTCAATATGCACGCACAGGGACGGGACATCCGCGCGCAACGCCTCGTCCTTGATGACAACGGGGCCGACTCCACAGTCAACACCGTGATGATACAGACTTCCTCAACGCTGCCGCAGAACCTTGTCCTGACCATACCCGATCCCGGCACTGGAACAGCGGAGTTCATGTTGACTTCTTCGGGGGGCGGAATACAGGGGTTCTGGGACCTTGACGGCAACAGTGGAACGATACCCGGCACGCACTTTCTTGGAACCACGGACAGCAAGGCATTTGCGATCCAGGTACAGGGAGGAAGCGGGACTGTTGCCAACTCACTGACCCTGAACGAGAACGGGAGCGTGCAGCGGGATTCGGGAGGAAATGTGCGAGGAGCAAACGCCGTTGACCTTCAGATTGCCCGTAGTGGGGCGACGGAGGTAGCGGTCAGCAATTATAGTGTCATCGCCGGTGGTGAGAACAACGGCATGACGGAAACAAGCGGAACACGTTCGACGATACGGGGTGGGAGAGGCAATTCGGCGAGGAGCGTGGCCGCGACGATCGGGGGCGGGTTGAGCGGCCGCATCGCGGGTGCGCAGTATGGCGTGGTCGGCGGAGGAGGCGGGAACCGTATCGACTCCACTGGCGAGTATGCGGCAATCGGCGGCGGCCAGTCCAACATTATCGATATCGGACAGTTCGGGAGGATCGGTGGTGGAGGAGTAAATAGGCTCCTCCGTAGCAATCTGTCAACGATCTCTGGTGGAGAGTCGAACGTGATCGGTACCTCAGGCTCCAGTGCTAACTACAATGTTATCATGGGGGGCAAGGACAATCTGATGATCGGATCAGACGATGCTGTCATGGGCGGAGGAGAGGGCCACGTGATCGAAGATTACTGCGATGAAGCGACGCTCGGGGGCGGGTTCCGCAACGTCATTGGTCTTGGATGCGCGAGTGCAACTATCAGAGGGGGTTACTTTACCTGGATTCAAAGAAGGACCGCGTTATCAGAAAGCTATGTCACGGTTGGCGGAGGAAGGGAACACGTCATCGGGCCAGGGGCGGGGACCAGTAATGTCATCTATGCAACGGTGGGGGGAGGCTCAAAACAGAAAATCGGTGGGAATGGGGCAAACAGCACGGTCGGCGGAGGAGGCTCTAATCAAGTAGAACGCTCGAACTCGGTTGTACCCGGCGGAAGGTCGCTGACACTCAACGGGGGCGAGAGCTTCGGGTTCCTCGCAAACGGAGGAAGCATGAACATCGCTGAATCCGATGTTGCAGTCTTCGGCAACGCCAACCTGTGGCTGGCGAACAACAACAGCCGCCCAAGCCGGTTGTGCCTGTTTGAGGCATACGACACAACGGGAGCCTTTCCCGGTTCGGCTCACTTCACGTCGTTCGAAGCACCGGCTCTTTCCGATACCATCCAGTATATCCTCCCGGCAACCATACCGACTGGTGCCGATCAGGTTCTGGCCGTTTCGGCAATCAATGGAGATACGATCACCCTTACATGGAAAGCCGACGACACGGTCTCCGCTCACCGTATTGACGACCCGCCTGCTTCGATAGCGAAACCGGACGGCAATTCTCGTCTGGAGAGTCGTATGGGGAAGCTTGAGGCGCAGTACGAGGAACAGGAACGTCGGTTCGAAGCGCAGGAACAGAAGCTGAAGGCCCTGGAGACCAGAGTGAGTGCATTGAAAGAGGAAAAGGTTGATCGCTGAGAGTGGGTTCGGCGGCGCGATTGTGACTCAGACCTCTTTTGATCTGAATAATTCATTATGAACAGAATGAACGTGATGAGTATGAAACCGAGCTTATTCTTCATCTCCCTCCTCCCCCTGTTGATCGTGACCACCGATCTGCATGGGCAGGATCGCGACGTACGTGCAGAACGCCTTGTCCTCGACGACGCCGGAACCGACTCCACAGTCAACACGATTACGATACAGGCCTCCCCCACCCTGTCGCAGAATCTTGTCCTCACGATACCCGATCCCGGTTCGGGAACGGCGGAGTTCATGCTGTCATCTGGAAGTGCGGGATTCTGGCGGCTCGGCGGCAACGGTGGAACCGTGCCGGGCACCAACTTTCTCGGAACAACGGACAGCACAGCAGTTCAGATCCAGGTGCGGGGCGGGAGCGGGACAATCGCCAACTCGCTGATCTTGAACGAGAACGGGAGCCTGCAACGTGATCCGGGTGGAAATGCGCGCGGACTGGACGCAATCGATCTTCAGATTTCGCGAAGTGCCGTGACTGAGGTGGCCGCAAGCGATTACAGTGTCATCGGTGGGGGACAAAACAACAGCATCGCTCCAAGTGCCGATCACTCCACAATTAGTGGAGGATTCTCCAACGCCATCCGCGACAGTGCAATCTATGCGACTATTGGAGGAGGAGCACTCAACACGATCGACACCAATGCCCGGTATGCCATGATTGGAGCGGGACGAGAGAATACCATCGGCATCTGGGCAGAGTACTCCACGATAGGAGGAGGATATCTGAACGCTATCGACTCGGGCGCCTCGCGGGCTACCATCGGTGGCGGAGTGGAAAACCGGATTCGGTCCGGTGCCGATTATGCCACGATAGGCGGGGGATACAACAACCTGGTTGAGTTGGGCGCGCATCACGGCACGATAGGGGGAGGCGAAGGGAACGTCATATGGGATTCGGCCCGGTTTTCGACCATCGGGGGTGGTATCGGGAACAACATCAGAGACAGTGCCGATTATGCCACGATAAGTGGGGGACGGTCAAACAATGTTAACATCGACGCCGACTATACCACCATCGGGGGAGGACGAGGAAACAATATCGGCCTCAATTCCGGCTGGTCCTCGATTGGAGGAGGACGTCAGAATGGTATCCAGAGCGATGTACAGTACGGCACGATCGCGGGAGGATGGTTGAACATTCTCCGCACGGATGCCGATTACTCAACGATCGGGGGTGGAGAGGGAAACGTTATCGATGGAACGTATTCGGTGATACCGGGCGGCAGAGGATTGTCCCTCATCGCGGACAGGAGCTTCGGATTCCTTGCCAATGCCGGCAGCAACGATATGACCATCTCGGAATCCAACGTAGCGGTCTTCGGCAACACCGATCTGTGGTTGGCGAACAACAACGGTACTGCAAGTCAGATCCGATTCTATGAAGCGAACACGGGAAGCGGGGGCTTCCCGAACTCCACCAACTATACATCATTTGAAGCTCCTCCCCTCGGCGATACGATCGCCTATATCCTTCCGGCGACAAAGCCGACGCAAGTCAATCAGGTTCTGGAAGTCGCCGCTATCAACGGCGACACCATTACCCTGACGTGGGGAACCGACAGCACAATCGCCGGTCGTGTCGATTCGGACGTGCCGACGGCGATCGGGATCGGGGAGCCAGATGACGGCTCCCTCCTGGAGAACGGCATGCGACAACTTGAGGCACAACTCGAAGCCCGCGAACAATTGCTTGAAGCGCAGAAGAAACGAATAGAGGCATTGCAGGCTGAGCTGCAGAGACTGGAGAAGGGTGATCCGCAACTCTCTTCGGAAGGGGTGGAGTAGTCAGGCATAGTAATCAGACAATAACGAAGTCAATTCTGGCCATTCAATAGTCTCTTGCACAGAACGCTGAGCTGCAGATCTATGACCCAAAAGCAACGCACCGCCTCTGAGTCAAAGCAATTCTCTGATCCTCGTTTAGTCACCGCATACGACTCGATCAATGCGCTCGGTGATGACCGTGATTTCTGGCTTCATGAGGTTGACAAGCTCTCACCGAGCACAATCGTTGACTTCGGCTGTGGTACCGGGCTGCTGACTTGCGAGTTGGCAAAACGTGGTTATCAAACGATTGGAATCGATCCAGCTGTCGCCATGCTTGACGTCGCCAGGCAAAAGCCATACGCTGATCGAGTAGAATGGATTGAGGGAGATTATGAGAAACTGAGTGGACTACAAGCCGATCTACTCTTGATGACGAGCCATGTCGCACAATTTTTACTCGCCGACAAAGAGTGGACAGGAATGTTAGGAATGGCACACGACACTCTGAGGAACGACGGCTACCTGATGTTTGATAGCAGGCGATCACTGGTTGAATCGTTTAAAAACTGGCCAACCGAAAGATCTCGCAGACGTGTCAGCGACCCATCACTTGGTGAGATTGAGTATTGGTGCAACGTCATAGAGGCCAGGAATGGATTGGCAACATATGAACTTCACTATCTATTCAAGGAATCTGGAGAGGTAGTTGTGTCAACGGATAAAATACTATTCCGCTCGTATAGTGAGATCGAGGAGGGGCTGACTACAGCCGGGTTTCGTGTTCAAACTGTCTATGGCGATTGGGACTGTAGTCTATACAATGAAATGAGTCCAGAGATGATTTTCGTCGCTCAAAAAAAGGAACCCAGCATCATTTGAGACTGGCAAATAGCTGAGAGCGTGTCTTAAAATCCTGTTCGTAGTACCGTACCTGTGGCTTTCGTCCCGTTCTTCTTTTCTGAAGTAACACCACCTCTCCCCTTCTCACAAAACATGCTACCACACAGGCAATCTCCTCAGGGGAACGGAACCTTCCTTTTTGCTCTCTTGAGCATATTCTATCTCGCTTTTGGTACAAAAAAGGATTTGTACCAGTAGCCTTGTTTGCATTGAGGTGGGAACTCAGATATACTTAAATCTGATAGTGAGACGATCTCTCTTCCTATGTCCAATCAGATATTCTCCAGTCTATACAAGGTGCTGGTACTATGAGTATAAAACAGAGTGTTTGCTTCGCCGCCCTCCTCTCCCTGTTTGTTGTGGCAACCGATCTGCAGGCGCAAGAGCGAGACCTGCGGGCTGAACGGCTCGTTCTCGATGACAACGGAACCGACTCTACATTCAACACCGTAACGATTCGGACTTCCTCGTCACTCCTGCAAAATGTCGTTCTGACCATACCCGATCCCGGAACCGGAACAGCAGAATTCATGCTGACTTCCTCGGGAAGTGGAGGGTTCTGGGGACTTGACGGCAACAGCGGAACGACACCCGGAACCAACTTTCTTGGAACCACGGACAGTGCGGCAGTGCAGATCCAGGTGCGTGGAGGAAGCGGCACGATCGCCAACTCGTTGATCCTGAACGAGAACGGGAGCCTGCAACGGGATACCGGAGGAAACGCGCGGGGAGCCGGGGCTGTCGACCTTCAGATTGCCCGGAGTGTGGCGACTGAGGTAGCAGCAAGTGTGTACAGTGTCATCGGAGGTGGGCAGAACAACGGCATTGCTTCGACTGCCGATAATGCCACAATTGGGGGAGGATCGTCCAACGCGATCAATGATGGCTCCATCTATGCAACGATAGGGGGAGGAAGACTCAACACGATCGATACCAGCGCTCGCTATACTGTGATCGGAGGCGGTCGAGAGAATGCGATTGAGACCGGGGGGGACTATTCCACCATTGGGGGAGGGTACCAGAACGTCATCGACTCCGCTACCACCCACGGAACGATCGGAGGCGGATCGGGAAACAAGCTTTGGCCCACTGCAGATTATTCCACAATTGGTGGAGGACTCCTGAACCTCATTAGGCCGGGGGCGGATCATTCCACCATAGGTGGTGGTGGATACAACAGAATAGATGACACGGCTCGGTATTCGACCATCCTTGGGGGTGAGAATAACCGCATCAAAAACGGTGCAAGCTATGCCGCGATCGGAGGAGGATTCTTTCACACTATCGCTAACGGCGCAGAATATTCCACAATCAGTGGAGGATGGGTTAACAAAGTAGGAAACTATTCCACCTATTCTTCAATCGGTGGAGGACGCGCCAACGTAATCGAGGACAGTGCCGATTATGCCACGATCGGGGGAGGACGGTCGAACGGTATCCGTACACAAAGCGATTACTCAACGATAGGCGGAGGGTATGGAAATTACATCAATGGTCAGTATTCGGTGATACCCGGCGGCAAAGCGATGACGCTCAATGCCGACCGGAGTTTCGGATTTCTTGCCAACGACGGGAGTGGGAATATGACCATCTCGGAGTCCGATGTGGCGGTCTTTGGCAATGCCAATCTCTGGTTGGCAAACAACACAGGCGCCGCGAGTCAGATCCGCTTCTACGAGCCAAATACGACCACAGGAAACTTCCCAAGCTCTGTCTACTTCACTTCGTTTGAATCCCCCCCTCTCGACGATACGCTCGTCTACATCCTTCCTGCAGCAAAGCCGTTTCAGGTTGGCCAGGTTCTGGAAGTTTCGGCTATGAACGGCGACACCATTACCCTGACGTGGGGGTTCGTGACCTTGAGAACTGGGCGTGACGGCTCGGACGTACCGACCGCGATTGCAGTACCAAATGATGATCCTGATTTAGAGAGTCGTATCAACAGACTTGAGGAGCTACTGACAACCCGGGAGCAACTGCTCGGAACGCAAAAGGAGCAGCTACAGGCGCTGCGTGCCGCGGTTCAGACTCTGGAGGGACAGGGGATCGAACGCTCCTCGAACGGAGTCGAATCGAAGGAAGAGACCAACGTGTACAATGCCGAATAGAGGTTCGATACTATGACACCCGTTGACAACAACTTCGTGAATGTTTTGATCCGAGGCCTTGCCGTGGTGGCAGTCTTCTCACTCGTTCTCATGACGCCTGATCTGCACGGACAGGAACGTGATTTGCGTGCGGAACGCCTTATCCTCGACGACACCGGAACCGACTCCACATTCAACACCGTAACGATACGAACACCCTCAACACTGACTCAGAATGTCGTGCTGACAATACCGGATCCAGGAACGACGACGGCTGAGTTCATGCTGGCATCCGGGAATGGAGAATACTGGCTGCCCGGTGGCAATATAGGAACGATATCAGACACCAACTTTTTAGGAACGACAGACAGCACCGCAATACAGTTGCAGGTGCGAGGAGAGAGTGGTACGATAGCCAACTCCTTGATCCTGAACGAGAATGGGAGCCTGCAACGAGATACGGGGGGGAATGCACGCGGAGCAAGTGCAGTCGACCTTCAATTCGCTCATAGTGGTGCAACGGAGGTAGCGATGGGCAATTACAGCGTCATTGCCGGTGGAATGAATAACGGTGTAGAGAATACGAACGGAACGCATTCGACAATACGGGGTGGTTCGGGCAATACGTTACGTTCAAACCAGAACCCGTATGCGGTGATAGGGGGCGGATTGAGTGGTGAGATTGGAAGCTCACAGTATGCCATCATCGGTGGTGGAAGCAACAACAGCATTGACACGTCGAGTCAGTATGCATCGATTCTCGGAGGTCGCTCTAACCTTACTGGTCTCTCGAATGGGGCATTCATCGGCGGGGGAAGATCAAATACTGTCAACCCCTACAGTTTCTTGGGGATGATAGGTGGTGGAGAGTCCAATACCATAGGTTCGGCTTCGGGACCCGTCATTGTGGGCGGGGGAGACAATCGTGTCTATGACGCCAATTACGGCGTGATAGGGGGAGGATACAGAAACCTGATGCACGATATCGCCAGCCGTGCGACGATAGGAGGAGGAAGCGGAAACATCGTTGATGTCAGATGCGACTTCGCAACAATCAGGGGGGGTGCATTTATCTGGGTTCGACGAATGGACAATCCCGCTCTCCAGCTCGACAGCTACGCCACGGTAGGTGGTGGTCGTGGACACACGATCGGACAAGGGAGTGGACTCAGCTATGCCACCGGCGTGACGGTTGGAGGCGGAAGAGGACATACAACTGGTACGAATAGTCAATACAGCACAATTGGTGGGGGGATGTCTCTCGACATTGACAAAGCCTACTCGGTCATACCCGGCGGAAGAGAACTGGATCTCAAGGGCATCGGGAGCTTCGGGTTCCTCGCCAACGGCGGAAGCAACGATATGACGATCTCCGAACCCGAAGTTGTGGTCTTCGGTAACACCAATTTGTGGCTGGTAAACAACAACAACCGCCCGAGCCAGTTGCGCTTCTATGAACCGTACGACACATCCGGTGCATTCCCCGGTTCGGCGTACTACACGTCATTCGAAGCTCCAGCTCTCGCCGACACCATCAAGTATATCCTGCCAGCGTCGAAACCGAATTCGACCGATTCGGTTCTGGCGGTTTCGGCAATCAATGGGGACACCATTACGTTGGCCTGGATCAACGGCAACGACGCCGTTGGCACGCACCGCCTTGACGACGTTCCAACCACCATCGCTCTGCCCAATGACAATTCCCGCCTGAAAACTCGTATGGTTGAGCTTGAGGCGCAATATGAAACGCAGGAACGACTGTTCGAAGCACAGGAGAAGGAGCTGAAGGCGTTGCTCATCAAGGTGCAGGCGTTGCAGGGGCAAGAGACTAATCGCTGAGGACGTAGGCGTTAAGCTGTACCGACAGTTGGCACAGTGTCGGTGAACCATCGATGGTACTGAGTGGAGAGTGTACGGAGAACTGCTATAGCTACAGGCTAAGCACCTCAGCTACTTCCTCTCGCTCCGTATCGAAGATCAGCACCCCCTCGGAGGTACCATCCATCTGACCTGCAAGCGATCCATCCCTCTTCCATATTGCCGACCTACCGGCACTTTCAAAGGTATCGCACTCTCCAACAGCATTGGCCATCAACACTATCATCGAGTGTTGGCGTGCAATCATCGGATAGTGCTTCGCTCCCCTCTCCACTCCCCCCTCTGGTTTGGCCACGCTCGCAAGGTAAACCGAGGCATTCAGCATTGCAGCCTGTTCGGCATGTTTGGGGAGCAACGATTCATAGCAGATAGCCGGCACCAGCTTCTCCCTTTCAAGAGAAAGAACAATAGATTCTGTACCCTCCACGAAATAGGGAAGTTCGTCTTCGTGCAAATGTTGCTTGGAGTATGTCGCAGCCTCCTTGCCCGGTTGAAGGTAGAGCATACTAATCCGCACATCCGAACCGGCAGCAGTTGGCATCCCCACACCTATCACCATGCCGTGTCTGTCACTCACTGCTTGAAGGTTCTCTATACGGGAATCGGTCTCACTCATCACCAACCCTCGCGCAAGCTGAGGCTCGTAGTTGGTCAACGACAACTCAGGAAAAATTATCAGGTCAGCTCCTCGCGAGGCAGCTAAGGAGAGAAGAGCTTCATGTCTCCTAACGTTGTAGTCAATATCTCCGGCGATTGAGCGGAGCTGCGCAACGGCAAGTTTCATGATAGTATCGCCTTGGTTAATTGAAGTCACACAAGCGGAAGTGCCTCCTCTCCTCCACCTATCCAAGCTCCGCTTCTTCAAGCTGTTTAACACTGCAAGTGGCTTCGTGCCGCACAGGAAAATTGCAAGAGTTCGCTATGAAGCATTTCGCGTGAGCTTCGGCGTGTAGCTCCATCGCTCGGTCTATCATCTCAGGTTCTTTTACTGTGACGTTTGGTCTGAGAAGAACTTCGCTAAAGCTACTCGGCTCGTTATCTCTTAGGCTCAATACTCCAACTGCTTCGTCAGAGTATGATGTGACGATCACCCCGGCATCTGCACACAAGTGAAGGTACCAGAGCATGTGGCAGGAAGAGAGTGATGCTACCAGCATATCTTCCGGGTTGTGGCGAGTTCCATCTCCCCTAAAAATTGTGTCGGAAGATGCGGGGAGGGATGGTTTGCCAGAGACTACGATGTTGTGGTTTCTGGAATAGTCTGCATAGGATGAGGTTCCAGAACCGTTGTTTCCGGTCCAGCAAATAGTAACCTTATACTCGTGTGATTTCATTGATAGGAAGACTCTACGTTAATTTTTTCAGACAACCATCACTACACCCCTTATAATGGAGTACTCCAAATCTAATGAATGTCCCTCTGTAGATGACCTATAAGAAGCTGTTTGGAAAAACAATGCTGGGTAGCGATGGAGCATGATCGCGCAGAAACCAGACTGTTACTCTGAGCAGAGCCGAAGGCGAAGCGAAGAGTCTCGCGGGAAGAGTAGAGAGAATGGTAAGGAAGGGAGAGGCGCGGTGGTTCTGCACCGGTGAGATGCTTCAGAAGACCTCAGCACGACTGTCTGAACGTACAAGAGTCTCGTGGTACTGATAAATTCCGAAACAGCTTCTGAGCACCCCAACCAACCCTACGTCTCTTTCTTTTTAGGTGTAATCTTTAAGAAGTTTCCTATGCTTCGGTGTCTTTTATGTTAGATGCTTTTCGAAAAGCGAACATCAGACAGCCATATGAAAGCCAATAAATCACCACAACCGGATGATGCTTCTCTTATTGAGCAAATTCATGTGGGAGATGCAAAGGCTTTTGAACAATTGTTTGATCGATACGAAAGTGCTGTCTTCCGTTTTTGTATGGTGATGTTAGGGGATCAAGATGCTGCCCAAGATATTCACCAAGAAACGTTCTTCAGATTTTACCAGACCTGCCGCCAATCAAAGGAGGTGCGGAGTGTGTATGGGTGGTTGATTAGTGCTGCCAGAAGCAGATGCCATAACTATCTACGCGACCAAAAACGGCACGCGCAATTGGCACGAAAACACCACCAGGAATCGGTTCTGCGGCCAGACTATCTCAACAATATGGATATTGAGGATCATATCCAGCAGGCACTGCTGCAAATCCCTGCGCACTATCGCGAGGTTCTCTCCCTATATGAAGTTGAAGGATACAGCTACAAGGAGATTGCCGAGATTCTCGATATCGACTTCCATCAGATTAAGAACCGGATTTATCAGGCCAAGCAATCATTGCAGAGAATACTCTCCCCTATCCTCAATGAATCTGATGCACATCACAAATAGAGTATTTCCAGACTATGGACATTCAAGAACAGGTTATTGCATTAGTACATGGCGATATAGAAAAAAACAGCCATGCAGCAGATATTCTCCGCACGATTGTAGCATCACCCGAGAACGTAGATGTTCTGCTGCACCACATCACACTCAGTCGTTCAATGTCCAGCCTAAGACATAGCATTGTCTCCCCTACCACCGAGACACGTACACTCCTGCACCAACAGATCAACCAGTTTGAACAAAAAAGAAGCCTGAGTACAACCATCGGTTTTAAGCAACTGCTATCTTCACGCAAGAGCATGTTCTTCTATTTCACGCTCGCTCTCTTCAGTTTTGGGGCGGGAATGTTGTTTCAAGAAAGGAAGGGAGAGATTCCTCACTCATCTGAGACGCCACACCTTCTACTGCCAGATTCTGCTCTGAAAAACCACGAAGCTCTTTCAGTTCCCGAACTTCGGGACAATCCATCCAGCCCACGCAGCACTACTGAGAGTAAAGAACAACCTTCTTCTTCTCAGCTTTTCAAACTCAATAATCCTATTGAATCGGAAAGGAATACTTCCACTCTATCTCTTAGAATTATATCTCCAAAAGGGAACGAGGTCTATCAACGGGGATCGATTGTTCCAATCAGGTGGCGTGGAGCAACGGGCACATTGTCCGTGCAAATGAGTACAGATGGTGGAGCTTCCTGGAAAATTATTGGACAGGCTCAGGGAGATAAGCTGGACTGGAAGATTGCAGAAGAGAGCCTCCCAACCTCACACGCACTGGTTCGCCTTCGTCCTTACACAACAGATAGTGAAGATATAGTGGCAGAGCGAATTCTTCCCCTGCTGAGCGAAGGATTCAGCCTCGACATCAGTCCGAATGGGAAGTGGCTTGTGACAGGGGGCAGATCGCACGAAGTAACAATCTGGGAAGTTGCAACAGGGCGTCGGGTTAGAACGATGCTCGGGCATACAGCCTCAATTCAATCAGTTCGATTTAGTCAGGATGGATCGAGAGTAGTTAGCAGTGCGTTCGATAGCAGCGCTATTATCTGGCACGTAGCAACTGGCAAAGCAGAACAGAGACTGATAGCACCTCTCGATCAGAAGTCTACAAGCACCAGCAGGAAACGGGTTTGGTGGGCTGATTTCAGCCCCGACGGTAATCTGGTAGCAACTGGACACGACGATGGGTTGATTACGATCTGGGATGCACGAACCGGGGACACTCTTTCTTGCATATACCCCCACAACGAAGCAACCCGTTTCCTGAAATTCACTCAAGACGGAATGAGTATCATAGCTTCGAGTTCCGATGGCTCTGGAAGCCTGACCAGTATAGAGGTTGGTGCAGTACCTCAACTCTTCGCACATAGAAATGAACGTGAGGTTCTCGAAGAATGGCAGCGGGCAACCACACGCGCAGAAAAAATAGAAGTAGGTAGACGTAAGGTAGTAAACTGCACAGTACTAACTCCCGACGGTAGCGTAGCACTGACATGTGGATATGATGGAAACGTAAAGTTCTGGAATACAGCAACCGGAATGTTAATCCGTTCACATGTATATCTCAACGGTGCAGAAATCGCCATGCTCTCGATGAGTAAAGATGGCTCGCTCGTTATGGCAACAGGAAGTGATGGAAGAGGGGTTTTACTTGATCCTTTCAGTGGTGAGGTTCTCAAACGTATGTCTGTTACTGACGGGGAAGGAATGATCCCGATGATCCACTCAGCATTCTTTTCGAACGGAAATGAACTGGCCGTTAGCCATACCAACGGACATTTGAGTCTGTGGAAAATCAGCGAGAACGAGGTGGTGTCGGATAACGAGTGGACAATCAAGTAACCCAATTTTGAACACCTAATCAGCCATCCCACAACCGAGATTCTCCCGGTTCACCTGTGCGGAGCATTTTCCTTCGCTCCAACGTCCGAAATGTCCTATCTTCGGTCTCCCTCTGCATCTTTCATTAGATTGCAGTTCCCATGTCACATTCAATGGATTGAACCGAAAGGGACACGGATTTCTATGATTCGCATACTTGCGTTGCTACTTACCACATCACTCATTAGTTCCTACCCTCTGCTGGCACAGTACGAAGAAGGTTCTGAAGAATGGCGAGTCCTCTTCTCCGAAGGAGAAGCCGACACATTGGTAAAACCGGATGAAATCGTCTTCTTCTTGTCAATTGAGACAAGCCACCTCGACATCGACTCCGCACAAGCTGAGTATGAGAAAAAGATGGAGAAGTTGACTGAGCTGACGAAGAAGATGAAGATCAAGGAAGAAGACATTCGAATGGATCTTCTCGACATTGAACCAGAAAACCTTCTACATGGAAGTGACGGAACAGACTTCAACCCGAGGGCATTTTCTTCAAGTTCTGACGAACCAGAGTTGAAGAAGTATTACGTAATGCGGTCGATTACGCTAACGTTGCGAGACCAATCGAAGTACACCTCCTTCCTTTCAGGACTCCTTCGACTTGGAATAGAGATGCGCCGTTCTCCCCTCTACAGAGTCTCAAACTCCGATGCCATTCGGGACACGCTGAGTTTGCGCGCAATTCGGAATGCCCGCCAACGTGCCGAAACCTTAGCTCACGAACTGGGGATGAAAGTAGCCGATCCGATTCGCGTGGGACAAGCCGATTGGTACGATGCCTCAAGCTATTCTTCCTATTCACCATACAACAACTCTTATGGTGGTTACTCGAATCCTGAAGGACAGCGATCCTTGCTGACTCCAGACAGGATATCGTTCAGCCTCTCGGTGAGCGTTACATTCCAGATTGTTCCCGAATAGCATTCCGATTAATGAAGAGAGAAAGAGAAGTAGAAGTGCAAAGAGATCACGGAACGTTTCAGGATAGTATGAGGGCAACATCTTCTCGCAGTGGAGTGAGCGCAAGAGTTCAATTAATGCGACCAAGTCATTGGCTGAAAAACGTCTTCGTCTTCGCCCCCTTGGTCTACAGCAAAACACTCTTCCAGTTCGACTATCTCCTTCCGGCAATTGAAGCCTTTGGAGCTTTCTGTCTCATCAGTTCTGCCGTCTATATCTTCAACGATATAGCCGACCGCGAAGCCGACGCAGAGCATCCGAAGAAACGGTTCCGACCAATCCCGTCTGGTGCTGTCAGTCCAACCTCTGCTTGGGCACAACTTGCCGTGGTGCTGCTGAGTGCTGGTCTGCTGGTATCAACTCTCCCCTGGCGAGCTGGGCTGCTCATCGGTATCTATCTCCTCATCAACGCTGCCTACTCGCTTGGACTGAAGCACGTTGTCCTGCTCGACATCTTTATTATCGCCGCCGGTTTTATGCTCCGCGTTCTAACCGGAGCTTACGCAATCGACGTTCCCATATCGAACTGGCTGGTAATCTGTACGCTCTTCCTCTCGCTCTTCTTAGGTGTGGCAAAGCGCCGGAGCGAGATCAACAATATGGAGCGAGGTGAGTCTCGAAAAGTGTTAGATGACTACACACCGGAGCTTGTGCGAACGATAATGATTGTCTCGGTTGCCGGCTCGATTATGAGCTACACGCTCTACACACTCACCGATCGAGTAGTCGAGATTTTTGGAACGGACAAGCTCATCTACACAGTTCCAATAGTGATGTTCGGTATGTTCCGCTATCTCTACTTAGATGAGAAGAAGCAGACGGCAGAGAATCCGGTTGCTGTTGTTGCGAAAGACCCGTCGTTAATATTGACGGCAGTGGCCTGGGGAGCTGTGTCGCTGGCAATTATTTACTGGGGTCTGTAGGAACTCTCTCACATCCTTGTTGTCGTAGCTGTTACAGCGTTCCCTCTTTTCCGTCACTTCTGGGAATTGAGTCACAACACTTCAAGAACAGCTCTCATGAAGCTCTACTTTCTACTCTTTGCCATTCTCTTCCTCTGCTCCGGTTCAGGAGCTGAAGCACAGTTGCCTTCAACGGAAGCAGATATTCTTGCTCGGCTTCACGATTCTCTCGAAACAATCCCGACCTCTCTTATCTCGATGGATCGCTGTGGGATGTTTTTGGGGAGGGGAGACGATCCCTTCACGCTCTACCAAGATTCAGCCACACTTGCCAGAGAGATCGAAGAGAAACGATTCATCGGTCAATGCAAAGATTTTTCTCCCCCAGAGATTGATTTCGAACACCAGACATTGGTTGGCTTTAACCTGTTCGTAGACTGCAACGGCCACACCCGTCTGAACGTCTTCCGCGATACCTCCTCACGAACCTATCTGATTCACGTCACTCTGATCGATGGCATGTGCAGAGGCATGACCTCCCGTTCCTACTGGCTTTTGCTTCCAAAACTTCAAGATGGGTATAGTCTAAATGTTGTGACGGCAAGGGTGGAAAAAGAACGATAGCAACATATTCCTTCCTAACCGTTCCCCACACTCTATTCGATAGTGAAGGATCCGGGAAAGAACTGGAAACTGATCGGCTTCACACTTCCTACGCTGAGGCTGCCTGCTCTTTTGCAGTGATACTCCCCCCCATCAACCTTGCCAACGGCTTCAGTTGGTCAATGTTCTCGAAAATAATTTTTAGGATGGCAGTCATCGGAACGGCGATAATCATTCCAACGATTCCCCAGAGCCAACCCCAGAAGATGAGGGCAACCAAGATTACGAGGGGACTCAAGTTCAGGCTGAAAGCCATCATCTTTGGTTCTACCACATTCCCCATCACAGTCTGCATTCCTACCAGAATAATGAGAATGATGAGTGGGGTAACGATTGAATCAAACTGGAGGAAGGCAAGAAGGACAGGGAAAACTTCCGCCAAGAGTGAGCCAACGTTTGGAATGTAGTTCAGCAGAAATGCGAGGAATCCCCAGAAGAGAGCGAAGTCGACACCGAAAATCCAGAGAACCAATGTTGTCAACACTCCGGTAATCAGACTTACTACGGTCTTGGTAAGAATGTACTGTCGAACTTGTGTATCGATCCGCTCAATAATTGTGGCGATCTTTTCAGAATGCTCTCGTCGAAATCCCATCCTCAACTTCGCCGCCATGTGGCCACTGGAAGCGAGGATGAAGAACATATAGAGCATCACCAGAATCACGTTGCCGAGGAAAGTGACAGTTGTACCGAGGCTTGAGCTTAGAACAGAAGTGATCGACGAGACATCAAACACACTCCACCAATCGAACTCACTTACGGGCAAACCGTAGCTGGTTGCTAAGGAGCGAATAGTTGCGTCGACTTCAGCTACAAGCCCGTTAACCCGATCCTGATATTTTGGAGCCTCGGCCACAAACGAATCGATGCTGGAGTAGACGACAAACGACACACCGAACAACACTCCTGCAATAGTGACAAAGACAATAAGTAGGGAGATAACCGTAGGAATTTGCCGTTTCTTCAACCAAAGAACCATTGGCTTGAAGAGATAGGAGAGAAACGTGGCAACAACGAGGGGGAGCAAAATTGATTCGAGAATATCCAGAACCACTCCCACAACAAAGGTGGCAATGATGCCCAAAAGAGCGATGATAACTTTGCTCTCCTTCATGATGTTCCCTCTCGTGGTGTAGAAAACAAGTTCCGATTAACTCAGCGACAAATATACGATTTCCCTTCGCTGAGCCTCTTTCCCTATGCTCCTTTCTCTTCTACTATTGTACACGACACTACCCTCACTTTTCACCCCAGTAAGGTGAGAACAAAAATTCTCCTGGTATACCTAACGCAAGCGGGTCATGACATCAGCCATGACCCGCTCAGTAATTATATCTCAACCAATTGTAGATCAAGAAAGCATTCTATTCTATAGCTGCACTCTTAGTTGAGTTCAACTTCCGGTATGCTCTCCTCGCTCTTAGCCCCATGTTTACTCTCCCAATCACACTTGGTATTGCACTTCTTCTGACAATCGGCCTTTGCTTCACCTTTGCACTCAGCTTTAGTAGCGCACTCCTTCTGTGAGTCGCACGATTTTTTTGCTTCGATGCTTCGCTTATGCCAATCACAATCTTCTACCGAAGTAGCTTTATACGAGCACTCCGTTTTTTTACCATCAACCCCTTCATCGTTAGCTGTGCTCCCTGCATAGAGGAAGGTGTAGCTAAGAACACCAACTGCTGCTATCAGCAGCGTAGCCATAAGTAGAACAGATTTTTTCATACGATTTTCAGTTTTATATAGTGAGAGAAGTTTGCTGTGATACACCAGATCGTGCTGAGTGAACTTAGGGAATAGGTTCTTACTTCACAAGTGTAATCTTTCTGCTGAGACTGCTTCCATCTTCAAAACGAACTTGAACGTAGTAGATACCAGATCGTAGTTCTCTACTGTCAACTTGGAAACTCGACTCCCCTTCTAACAGATCTCCTCGATAGATGGTCGCAACAGATCGTCCAGCAAGGTCAAGCAACTCTACCTGAAGATTGCGGGCATTCGTCGGCAATGTAAGCCGAAGAAGACCTCTATCGGTTAATGGATTAGGAAGTAGCAGCAGGTTAGCCCCCGCAAATCTCCCCTCACCCTTTACACCGCTACTAATCCCTGTGTCGCTTACGAGAAAGTCATCGAGACCAGCCTCAACCCATCCCTGCTCAGCAGAGTCGGCAGCCACAACGCGGAACCGCATCCGAGAGGTTGGAGTCATATAGTCTGCAACGCGAAGTTTGAATTCAGTCCACTCCTGCATCCCATCTTCCAACGTCAACACATCTTCCCAGGAATCACCTCCATTATTTGAGAGGCGAACGTAAAGCCGATCATCTTTCGGGAAGAAGCTAAACGCTTGATTCACATACCAGAGCCAAAATGAAATGTGTGGATCGCTGTAGGTAGTCAGGTCAAATTCAGGCGAAGTGAGAGTTACACGTCCAGAATCAATGTCAGAGGCTCCGGGCGACGGTTGCTCTGCATCGATGATACCGGTGTAAAAAGCCTTCACTCCATCCGGCGTATGGTCATCTCCCGGCTCAACAATTGCTGGAGGTTCTCCCTGAACCACCAATCGTAGTTCGGGGCCGTCACCCCGCTCCCACATTCCGGAAAGTGCTCCGTCATCATCTGGCTCACCAAGACTCCAGCCTAAATCAAGCTCGGCATCGTCACTATATCCCGACTGCATCACAATCCGAATATCACCTTCAACACCAGAGGGGATCTGCACAGTTTTGGGCAACCATCCCCAAGCACCAATGCGGAGTGTGTATCCACTGTCGGCTGGCAGTTGCAGTGTGGAGAGTCCTCCGCTCATTCCTTCTCCTCTCGACTCAACATCGAAAGCAAACGATGTGATCTCTGTATTAGTCTTCGCGTCAACTGGAACAATGTGAACCGAACGAAGGCGGAGAGGTGAGAGAAGGATTTCGACGTTGGCTCCATCACTGGAGAGGGTGAACGTCCCTTCCCGCAACTTATAGTTCAACAGACGGGCTGCGAAACTGGTCTCCCCCTCAGCAGCTAATACCTGAAAATGTCCGCTTGCATCAGTTATGATACTTCGGCCTAACTCTGGAAGGTCAATAACAGCACCTGCCAACGGAAGCCCGGTCACGGAGTCGCGAACTGTACCAGTCACCAGACCTTTCTTAGCACCGTCGAAGGTGAAGACGTGAAGTCCAGTTGACATATCACTGGCGATGATCTTTCCGCTTTCGAAGTAAGGATAGACCTCCCAATTTCCAAACGTTCGCGAATTACTTCCCGGAACCATATCATAGAATCCGATTTCTACTGGATTGATCGGATCGGAAATATCTACAATCCGTGTTCCCGCAGTATACCAAGCAATGTAGGCTACAGTTCCCTTGATGTGAACGTTGTGGATTGTCTGCCCCTCTACTGGCGTCCAGTCGGCAGCCTTTACAATATCATCGATGTCAGAGAGATCCCACACCTTCAACGTTTTCGGCGTACTCCCCACTTCATCGGTTGTCATTACGTAGCGACCATCAATCGTCAGGTCTGCATTGTGCGTTCCGGCTCCGGGATAGCTAATCTCGGTTACCAGCTGTGGCTCCTTCCGATCCTTCCCGAGATAAACAATGTCGAGACGACCGTCGTTGATCATTGCCGCATACATCGTGTCGTTTCGGACTGCGGCATCGTGGACATATCCTCGATCGTATTGGCCAACAAGAACCGGGTTCAGCGGATCGGTGGCAGCATCGAAAATTAATGTCCCCTGATTCGCCCCGGCCTCTACATTAGAGCCATGTACGTACAACCACCCTCCTTCCTGATCAATCGTATGTCCGGTACGAAACGTTGTCATATCTGCCTTGATGAGCGAAGCACTCTCAGGCAGGTTCCTAAGGTCAATAATCTGCATACCGGCTCCCCCTTCACTCACCACATACGCAAACGTGCTGAACGTTTTCATTTCACGCCACCCGCTGTTAGGCCCAGCAATGAAAGCAACTTCCTTTATTGGCTGTTCGGTAATGTCGATGATGTGTGTACCGGTAAATCCACCGAGCAACGCATACTCCCGCCCATCGGGGGCGCTATATCCCCAAAGTGCTGAATACCGACCACTCGCCTCAGGGTTTGGGTTGAGTGTGTCGTAAAGTGCTGTGTTATAGAAAACGGTCTCCTGTGCTTGGGCTACAACCCCGGAGAAGAGTACAAGCGTTGCTGCAAAGAGCAGACAACAGAATCTGATGAGTGCCATGTAATGTAGATAAGCGATATTGAGTTTTAGAACGGTGCAAGATACACCGCACTCAGCTATTTGTTTCTCAGTTTTGATCTCTTTGCCACATGAGTCAGAAAGAACGGATACACAAAAGGATTGTGGAGAGCCGAATTATCGCCGTGATTCGCGAGAAGAATCCTGACAATGTTCCACAGCTTATAGAGGGACTGCGCGATGCCGGTATTACTTCAATTGAGATTACCCTTACAACTCCCGATGCAGTAGAACTTATTGGCTACTATGCTAAGCAAGAAGATCTGTTAGTTGGGGTCGGCAGTCTCTTCCACCTCGATGATGCTCAACAAGCCTTTGCAGCCGGGGCGCAATTCTATGCAAGCCCATGTCTTGATCCACTACTCATCGCCACTGCACACGAAGCAGACTGCGTAGCGATACCGGGAGGCTTGACGCCGAACGAACTCTACACCGCTTGGAAGCTGGGGGCCGATCTCGTTAAAGTTTTTCCAATGCCAGAGAACGGGGAAGCCTACCTCCGCTCTCTCTTGGGACCGATGCCGAACCTTCCTTTAGCTCCGTCTGGAGGAATAACAGATAGAACAGGAGGGAAGTTACTTCAGGCAGGAGCAACCGTACTGAATGTAGGGTCGTGGCTTACTCCCATGCGCGAGACAGTAGAACATAGAGTTGAGGAGACTCGACGAAGAGGGAAGCTTCTTGTGGAGAACGTGCAACAATGGAAAGACAATCAAGGATAGTTGGGAACGATGCCCCGAAACGCATTTTCCTCGAACGTACGTGAAATTAGTATATCTACTTCTGTAGAATGATAAACTCCGTTCTCCTGTTAAGGCGACGGTTCTCCTCTGTATCGTTCAACGCAGTTGGTCTGGATTCTCCGTAGCCCACAGTGAAAAGTCGATCTGCTGAGATGCCTCGATTTACCATATATCTCTTGACAGATTCAGCCCGCAAGCGCGAAAGGCGTTGGTTGTAAAGCTCTTCCCCTACATCATCTGTATGTCCCTCAATTTTAATCCTGAGAGTAGGGCGTGCCTTCATCAAGGTAACCAGATAGTCAAGTTCTGGCATCGACTCGCGCTCGATGTCGTAGCGGTTGTAGGCAAAGTGGATATTATCCAACACAAGCTTCCGTCCTACTTCAAGAACAGCAAAACTTTTACGGGAGACTTGGCCACTTCCAGGAATGCGCAATTCTACTTCTATTGAGTCAGGAATTAGGTCGGCTCTGGAACGATACGTGGCATTGTAAAGAGAGGTCATTGTCTCTACAAAGTCATTTAGGATTTGTGCAAAGGGTTGGTTGATGTCGAATGTACGCCCGCCAGTTCGTTCGGAAATCTCGTAGTATCCTTTGATCGAGGGATCGACAATGTTGAAGACACGTATATCTTGTCGCTCCAACACCACGCCAATAGTACGCTCGGTATAGCGAGTACGTCCAAATCCATTCTCGTTGTAGCTGTGGTAGGGGGCATCCGTCACGAGGACAGCAACGCGGTTTGCACTCGAGCGGAAGTTCATACCCGTAGCGGCTCGCAATCCTTCTAAAGCGTTCTCTGCCTTATCACCACCTCCACTTACTTCGATTGCATCAATCCACTTCTTGAACTGTTCTATATCGTCAGTCATCCAGTGACGTGTTGCCACGTTGTCGTCGAAGACAATGAGTCCAAGGCGATAGTCAATCCCCTTTGCCGCCAATCGAGTTGTGAACTCGTCGATGTTTGCCTTCACCGCGTCGATCTCATCTCTCATGCTCCCTGTGTGGTCAATCACGAAGACAAAGTCGATAGGAACGCGGTTGTTGCTGGTAATCAGCGAGAGATCAATTACTTCCTGCTCTACCTGATTCTCAGTTATCAGAATATCACTTCTCCTCAGCGTGTCGATAAAGTTGTGCTCTCTATCGAACACATCGAAAATGATACCAACATTAGGGAAGCGGGTAATATCGATATTGCGCACGGAGACTCGCAAGGCCGAATCAACCGTTAGGACAGCCGTTGACTTCAGCCGCTCCTCTTCGTTCATTGAATCGGACGAGCGCTTTTGTGGTTGTGCAGAAATGGGTAGGGACACGAAAAGACAGAGCCAAAGAAAAATTCCGGCTATGCGTTGGATTGCCGTTTGATATGGAGGAGTTGTGTTCACCATAAATTCCGGGCTATTGCAGGGCGACATCATATTCGGACAAACAGGGTTCGGGTTACAGGTGTACAGAAATCTACCGTTCAGTTCTAAAGGGGTTACACACAAAAAGCGTGCCGACATAAAAAACTCCGCACAACGATGAGTAACAAGACTCGATTCATTGTGCGGAGACACCTCATAATCGTTCTGGTTTCGGAGAGTGAGAGATATCTTTATCTCTTCTCTTCACAGATAATGCACTACGACAGCACACCAATATATTCGTTGTTCCAGCTTGCGCGATTATCGGATGATAATCTGATGCCATTAGTCCAACATAAAACGAAGGACAGGAGAGATCACAATAAATGGATTCTGCTCCCAAGGTGCAGCTTCGCTACGCAGTAATGGTGTTGAATACTTCGCCTGCAAGAAGAGCCAATTCGGAACAACTGGAACAAATCCTGTAAGCAACAGATTGCGGTTGGCTAACTGTGCCGAAACACCGAATGGAAAATCCGACTGATTCAAGTATTCAATCTTTGCGTAGAGCCAATCTTGTACTTCAGTTGGATGTACAAGGCCACGATACTGAACATTGTCTGCCAGACCAGTTGGACTTGCTCCAGGGCCTTCTTCAACAATACCAGTCTGTGGATTTACACGGCGTGTTGTCTCGCCATCAGGATCGAGCCAGTAATCTCCAACACGGAGTGCACCGATAGAGAATTCCTGATAGGACATCCCGAGACTGAAACGTACATAGTGCTCGTAGTTATCGAGCCACGTCTCCCAGAACAGGTTCCCCTGAGCAACCGTCCGCATGAAGTATGCTGAGCGAATTGGGATACTCTGTCCCGGACGCCCAGTTCCAATTGAATCGGGAACCCAGACAACTTCTTCGTTTCCCTTCACACTTTCGAAGCCGGCTCTCTTGTTGAACGGAAGCTCGGTGTAGAAACCGATTCCGAGATCATTAAGCTGTGGCAAGCGATACTCAGCCCGAACAATCGCCTTGGCTCCGATAGCTCCATTCAATTTCCGCGGTGAGAAGATGTCGGCAACTGCATTTTGGTCTTGCACACCAAACTTCAAGCGATAGCCGACACCGAGAGAGAACTTAAACGGATCGGGAACACCGTTTGCACGAAGCTGCTCATCATCCTGCCGAATAATTGGGTAGTCGATTAATGCTTTCCCCTGCCCACCCGACCAGAAAGGATAGCCAACCTCGTCACTCCCAATCAGATGCTCAAGTCGAGCACCAGTCGAACCAATTTGGACAGCTTGGCGGAAGAGGCTAACAGCAACAAATTGCTTTGCATTCGTTGGATGGAATACACTTGGTACTCGCTCTGTTCCAGTTTCGGTAATAGGCTTTGCCGGTGCAATCTCGGCATGAGCATATTGCCGTCCAAGAATCTGTTGATATAGCTCGGCTCCTAAAGCTCCCTCAATTGCTTGACGGCTATTAAGTTCTGATCCAGGATATGATCCAGCTTTTATTTGCAGAATATCTTGCGGAGCCGTTGCTCCCCTCTCAAACGAAGCAGTCACTGTCATCGTATCGCTGGTGTTAACAGGAACACCAATTGATCGAAAATAGAGCGCCAACTTTGTTTTCAGATCTGCTTCTAAAATCCGCCACCGTGGGAAGTATCTTCCAACGTCAGGATCGATTGTATTGAGATCCTCAATATCTTTTTCTAACTCTGTTACGGTCGGCTCTTGAGCTTTTGCCATCACACATCCGGCAAAAATCAAAGCCACTATGAAGACTGTCTTACGCATCGGTAGTATTGTTTAGGCTCTGTGATAGTGTACAAAACAATCCGTAGGGATCGACATTACGTCACGGAGTACCAAAGTGGTACTTCACCTCGACCGAAGGAATCACAAGCGAATTTGACTCCCACGGACGTGGATCACGAAATAGCGGGGTAAAGTACTTCCCTTCGAATTTCAAGTCAAGACTACGCGAGACAATAAACTGTAGCCAGACATTCCCCTGCACAGATCCATCAAAGTACTGGAATCCAGCACCGTAAGGAATATCTGTCCCCCCCTTCATATACTCGATTTTTCCTGCAACACCACCTCGTGTCTCTCCCCCGACTTCTCGAAGCGTCGGAATGCTATCGACATTTTCGCCAGGGCCAAAATATTGCTGCCGCTCGTAAGTATCTACTCCGTACACAGCACCACCTAACTTCAAACGGAAGAGATGGTTTGCAGCGTTGTCCGCATAAAATCCGAACGAGTAAAACCCTTGAAAGGCGTAGCGAATCAGGTAGGCAAGATCTCCGTTAACACGCCTTCCAGTGTCACCAGTAGGACCAATATCAAAAACACCGGGAATCATTGCTTCAGTACTCGCTTCACCAAATGTGTAGGAAGCGTGGAAATTAAAGAGACCTGAATTGTTCAACATCGGTGCTGTAAAATCTCCTCCAAAAGTGATACCATAACCTCCAAGTACTTTCTGTGGCTTATCGAACAGACCACTCTCCCCGATACTCTCTCCTCCAAAACGTGGTGATGGTAGCACTGCACCAATCTTGACATTCCGCAGAATGGCGTTTAGCGTCATTCTGCCGCCCCATATCGAGGGATAATTGAGCTCATCAAAATTGTTCAGCAACTCCACACCCCACTTGGTCTGCTTCACTTGCTTGGCATCCATTTCGTAGTTGTAGTAGGCAACCACGACATCAGTACCAACAACAATTTCGTTCGGAAACTCTATTGCTCCAGGAACAGCAGCCCCAGCAGTTACATCTACTGTTTGGTTAGTTCCACCAATATCGAGACTAAAATCAAAGTTCCAAGGGTCGTCATCTCCACCTCCTGCATCGCTACTGGTATCAGCAGGTTTCCACTCTTCACGCACTGGACGCCCCATGCTTACGCTCTTCAATACCCACCCTTCTTCATTTTCGTCGATACGGGTTGCCCGTGTGTTTGTACGATCGACAATAAGAACGTTGGCCAGGTCACGCAGCACAAACATCTGATTCGAGAGCATTTGTGTGTTCTTCTCTCTAACCGCATCCCTCATTTCACCATACATAGTCGAATCTGTATTGCTCGACGTAAGGTAATCGTGAAGTTGAGTTCCAACTTTAACGAAGGAGGTCAGTGATGGGCGTCCACTCTCCAAGTCAACACCCAACAGTGCAATCAACCGTGGCTTCTCCAGATCAGAAGAGGTCACTAAATAGAAGTTCTTCGGACGGTTTTTCCGATTCTGAATAATGGTAGAAGCAATACTATAGGCTCGATCAGCTTCGGCCTCGTCTATATCGTAGTCAGGATCTAAACCTGTTCGTTGTGCTAATTGAATCCGAAATAATCGACTGTTGCCAACGGCTGGTGAGGCAGCTATAGAGAGTGCGGTCTGCTCAAACCCTGGTATGGGTTCAGGAGCTATAATATCTCCAATCTGCTTCAAGCGTTCAATATCAGATTCATCTTCTGACTGCATACTGGTTACTAAACGATTCTTGAAATCGCTTTCGAGCTTGTAGATGCGTATATCAGACCAGATAATATCATCTATCGACCGAATCAGTGAACTGATCTGTCTGTCAAGCCGGGTGCGTGCTTTCTCACTGTCACTATCGGGTTGAGCCGAAGCAGTTACAGCAATCATTCCTCCAGAAATCAGAATCAAGAGGAACCCGCCGAACCGAGACATCCTGTTGAGCATAGTTTTCTCCGGTTTGTGGCTTTATATAATGATTATTGTTCTCAATACAAATACAATCCCTAACTCCCCAGACGGACTGTCACTTGCACAACACTTACGGTCTCCGCTTCTCGCCCCTTAATCGATAACGGTATCTGCAACACCTTACCGTTCACTTCACGCGCCTTCGAAACTAGCTTACGAATATCCGTTACTTCCATGTACATGGACCACTGGTAGCTACCGGCAGAAGTCACACGGGGCTGACTTAATCCAAGGTCGCCACACTCTTCGCACGATGCAGTAACGCTTACAGCCTCTCCAAAACGACCACCATCAAGAGGCTGGCGAATCACAATCGGAGAGAAGTCATCACTTGTCTTGGTCTTAGAGATTGTCCAAGTAAATTCAAATCCTTCATCGTGAGTCGGCGTCTGGTAACGAGGATCAATTCCTTCAGCGGCTACCTGTGTAGTTCCAACCGACGGATCAGTACTCACCAACGGAACCCACTTTGTTCTATCGGAAGTACCATTCGGTGCCCACCAAACAGTCAAACCAATTGACTTTGTCGACTCTTTAATCTCCAACTTATCCTTCGGGAGATCATCACCAGAGAATTTTGTCCCTGCTTTTTCAAAGACCTTCTCGCCGTTAATCTTCACTTCTGTGATGTAGTGCTCCGGTGGTATCTGCGTGGCTTCCCACTGCGTCTCTGGACGATACACACGGCCGATATATCCACGGGATGCAGGCTGGCGTTTCCATCCTCCTGTCAACTCTGGCTTCAATATCACGAGTCGTTTTTCAGAAGCTTCGCTCTGCCCTCCGTTCGATGCAGTGACGGTCAGGATTTTCTCACCAGCCGTTGTTTGTGCGGGAAAAACGATGTTATATCTATTCGGGATGCTTGGATCTTCTACAAGCGAAGCCTCTCCCGGATCAACGCTCTTTTGCCCTTCTTTCGGTCCGAGCTTCACTGGCATCTCTAACGGAGCACCAGTGTACCAATAGATCTCTGGCCGAGGCACGAGAATCTCAGCAATCGGTTCCGCCGGTGGAGGCAGATCGGGTCGGACAACGCGAACGTCAATCGCGTTGCGACCACTGTTGATGCTGAGTTCTTTCCATTTATCTGGACTAAGAAGAGCGTCGATGTAATCTTTAACTTGCTGCTGCGCTGAACTTTCACCCTTCTCCTTTTCAAGGAATTTCTGTACTGAACGCAACTGCTTTACAGTCAACTTTACGTTGCCAATTCTGACTGTATCATCATCGTTTGGCTCAGCATCGACAACACCCATAATCTGATTTGTGCGAGATGCAAATCGCAGACGATACCACCCCTCTCCATTCGTTGGCTTAAAGTTGACACGGAAGACTTTCACTCGTCGCCCTTTGGCGATCTCCTGAGCGGTCATCTCTTCGTTTAGCTGGAAGTAAGCAGTAGGGTCGCCGGTAGGTATGGCAGCACCTTTCGTCTGTTGTGGATTGAAATATCCACCATGATCTGTTCCAAGAACAGCCGTAAAGAAAGGATCGTTAAGATCAGTTGTGTCGAGTGGCAGTTCCTCTTCAGGAATGTTTGGGTCGCCAACACTTGAGACGAGATACTCCAGCTTTGGAATATCGTCTCCTCGCTTGCCTCCGTCACGGACGGCATTCGAATCACCGACGGCAACCAGAACGTCGTAGACCCGAATCATTGATTCAGGATCCTTATCGCTCAGTGTGATGTTGTCCTTCGGTCGGGTTGTAATCGCCGTCGCACCCACACCCGATTGTAACTGAGAGAGGATGGTTTGGACGATCTGAATCGCTTCGCGTTGCTGTTTGCGCAGATGCTCTTCGGCTTCATCCCGTTCAATAAAGATGATCAGAAGCTCAAGAATGACAGCAAGATATAGCACAAAATATACCTTGCCGGCTCCACCTTTCGACATAGCTATCGCTCGTGGTTATGGTTAGCGTTGTTGACTGTTAGCTCTGTTGTCGCAAGAAATGTAAATGTACGGCGGAGCAATTCTCATGCGCAAATATTATTTCGGTGGGAAATCTTTGAAATTTCTTCTCTCTGTTTGCACGTTTTGCTGAAAAAGACCGTAGATGCAGCACTCACGCACTTCTGTCCGCAGGTAAGAATCGTTCGGCTTTCTCTACTCCGCTCCAAGTTCCCAATCTTCGAAAGCAGGAACATTTCTCCCAGACAATGATGACAATATATGATAAACCATGAAAAAACAAGGGAAAAATTCGCCCCCTTTTTTAAGAAAAAATTCTGAGAGCTGTTACCTTTCATTCTCATTAGTTGTCAATGCAAGTGTCATGCCAAAGATTAAAGACTGTAAGCACTCCAGAATCTCTTGCAATCGTTGGATATCCCCTTAAAGAGTTAAATGCCCTTATTAACTGCAGAATCAATGAGATTCTGCTCCGAAAAAACAGAAAAGATCTTCCACACTTCCCATTCCTTTACCCTTTGCACCCCACCCCTACTTCGGTCTGATAATAGCATACCGAGCTTCATCCAGATCAAGTAGTCGAAGATAGAACTCTCGGAATTCCTCAAATTTTTCTGGAGGGACTCTTGTAGTGTAGAACTGCTGATACTTCTCTGCCTCAAGCCCCCCCTCTATCGACCGGAACTTCACACGGTATAGACCGAATTCTGACTCTACTTCAATGTTCTCAGGAATTTCGGTCATCTGGTATCCTTTCGGGAACATGATCTCTACCCTCTGACGGGAAGGAGCTGTTTCGCACAACTTGGCAACGTCAAGCGTAGTTACTCGTTCCGATGTCTTGATTGCACTACTGTTGCGGATAGCAAGCATCCAAGGGAGACGGAAGATGTAGAGATTCGAGACTCGGTCGCTGAAGCGCTCTCCAGAGAGTGTATAGTGAGAACGTAGTGGCTCAGTGATTGAAAGTCGATTTGCAAAATCGTAATCGCGAAGGCGTACATCCTGAAAAGTTCCTTGCCCAAGAAGACCGAGTATCATGTTTCGCACTTCTTCTTTTGAAAGTCGCGCCATCGACTCACGGATGTAAGCGCCCTCCAACCCTCGATGCTCAGCCTGAACATCGAGAGCGACAGCACGGGCGGTATCCAACACTGCTCGCACTTGCATCTCAATCAGATTCTTCTCGGGATTGATGTGATCGTATGGCAACTGGAAAATATCCTTCTCTCCATCCTTAATATTCAGTGCCCAAGCTCCACAGTCACTGTATGGAATTACGTTGTGGGGGAAGAAGTTTGTTGTCAAATCCATATATCGCTTCTCCCCCTCCAGTTCAAGACCAACAATCACATGATCGAACAGTTGGCACGGAAGGAACCGAGCGTGGTTGAAGGAATTTGTTTTTACGAGCGCATACCAAGCATCAATCCCTACCTCACGCAGCATCGCAATCATTAAGGTTGCAACATCTTTGCAGTCGCCAACATTTGATGAGATCGTTAAGTCGCACGACTTCGGCGTGTAGGCAGATTGAAGGAATGGTACGTAGGAGTAGTTCACCCGCCTGGTGATATAGTTATAGATCACTTCGATCTTTTCAGCATCACTCATGCCATCGATGATGATAGAGTCGAGGATGTTCCTCACGTCGTAGGTGGCGTCAGTACGTCGATATGTTTTCCGCGTGTACCAGTCGGCCACACGGCTCCAGTCCGGCATCGTACTCACAAAAATTGTGCGCAACCCATCCCAGCCATCGAGCATTGCTTCCTCGTCAGGCGTCCTATCAAGATTCTTATAGTGCCAGACATAGGAATCGTAGGTCTTGCTCCGAGCCTTCACGACATTATCTTCTATTCTTTGGTGGAGGTAACCGAGATACTCCCCCTCTGGAACAAGAACTTCTAAGCGAGCTTCATGAATCGGTGCCCCGAACGAGAAGTAGGTAATATCAAAATACTCTCCGTCGAAGAGGTCATCGAAGAGAGTTGACTCACTCTGCCCTTCCAAAAAGATAATGTCTCCCGGCTCAAGGTTCTTGAAGACAACCATCCCTCTCATCCTGTCAGGAACAACTTCAGCCCCTGACGCCTTGCGAACGCGCACAAGGTTAACCACTCCGAGCATTCCGAAGTCATATTCTGTCCACATGTCAGCCCCTGCCTCGGTAAGAATGCGGATCATCATCTTCGACCAAGAGCGAACTCTCCCGAGGGTATCCACAATCTGCCGTTTCTCGTAGAGCTGGATCACCGACTCTTCATCCTCGTAACGCTCTCGCCAGTCATCTGACGCCAATGCGTCGTCGAAAGAGAGTCCTGCCGTAAAGAGAGTATTCACATCTTCTGCACCAGTCATGTTTTCAATCTTCTGCACAAGAGAATTTTCTCTGTAGCCAGATTGATGACTGTAGCCATTTACGTCAACAGCAAATCCTTTGAGGTAATACTCCAGCGCATCTTTCTTCCGCTCCATATCCAAGTAGAGATCACCGATCTGTTCGTAGAGACTGGCACTGTAAGGAAAAACTCCAAGCCCCCCTTTCAACGTTTCGATCGCCTCCTGATACCGTTTCTCCTCCCGCAAATAGTTCGCTTTTTGACGACGATAGTAGACCCAGCCGGGATAGGCATCAATCAACTGGTCGTGCAGCATTAAAACGGTATCGACGCTCTCTTTGTCGGTGAAGTATTCAATCAATTCATCGTAGGCATCTTCATCAATCTTCTTTTCTATTGCAGTCAACAGACTGTCGGCTATCTCTCGTGGCGTCCGCTCATCTACTGTTGAGCGGTACTTGTAGTCAGAACGATAGTATTCGAGATCCTCCTTGTACTCCGGGAACTCCTCGATCATCTTGTCGATGAACGCATCGCTCTCCTGCTTGCGGTCTTTCTCTGTATAGAAATCGATTGTCTGGCGAATCAACGAGAAATTGGATGGAGCAATTTTGCGCAATTCCTGAAGCCGTTTCAAATACTCTTCCTCTCGAGTCTTTGGGTCAATCTCCTCAAGCCGTTCGGAAAGCAATCCGTATACAGGTGTTGTCTCTGGCTTCGAACGCTCTAAAATTTCATAGACTCGCTCGAGCTTCCCGTTCGAAGCGTAGAGCTTTGCCAGAAGCCAACGGACTAACATGTTATCGTTCTCCCCCAACTTCTTCGTGAAGAGTTCCTCCCCTTCCAACGTATAACCGGAAACGAGGTAGGCTTTGGCCAGCATGTAGAGAGTAAAGAGATCGTCTGGGTTCTCACTGACACCCTTCGTGAAGTAATCGATCATCTCACGTCGCCGGACATCGGGAGAGTATGTTGCCTTCTTATACTTCCCCTCGTACTGCAACTCTGCATCGGCCAAGGTTGCACCTGTTTCGTCGGTGAAACGGAGAAGAAAGAATCCTTGCGGATAGAGTGAGGTTTCTGATGTACTCCTGTAACGTCTGCGCCACGTTGCCACTTCCAAGAATGAGTAGCTATCTCGACCTTCATAAAAAGGTGAGGTCTTCACTAAGATTCGATGTGTTCCGGCAGTAAGAGGGAGAGAGATAATCTCGTTATCATATTCAAAGACAATAACCTCCTTGTCGGTAAAGACAAGATCGTCATCAACCCAAATTGAAATTGGTGAACTGCGCCCTAAACGTATCTGTACCCTCCGGTCACTCGGGAGTGTGAGAAATGTGTTCGCATAGACCACTTCAACGTCCCCATCTGGTACGTACTGCTCTGCCATCACCTGCCCAACCGGATCAACGTCCGTGGGACGAACCCAGCGGAGGGGAACACCAAGGTGGTTTTTAAACTCTCCCTTCGGATCAAACGGTTGGGTCTCAACTGGATATGAGGTCAGGTATCCACTCCCACCAATATTCTCAAACGGACCGACTAAGCTCCAACGATTGGCGGGAGCAAGGTCACGAAAAGCCTTCTCCCCCTTTTCGCGTTGTCGGTAGAGCAAGTGCTCCGCAGCTAAACTTATCCGGGAAGAGATTTTACCCCCCTCACTCATCGGCGAATCGACAATCACTGTGTCGGAAGCATCGAAAACATTTCGAAAGATGCGGTAGACAGGCTCATCCCACGTCGCCTGAATGTAGCGCGTGACGTAATCACGATAGCGGAGTGGGTCGCCGTGAATCTCTGAGAGAATAATCATTCCTTTCAGTGCCGAGAGGTCGAGACTATCCTCAGCAAGTTTTTTCTCGAACCAATCGCGCGCTTTCAGATGTTCGTTCGAACGAAGTAGCTCCCACCCTTGACTTTGAGCCAAGGAAATGTGGGGGACAACAGTGAGGAAGAGGGTAACAACAGTGGCAAAGGTGAGGAAACGACCGAAAGGCAAAGGTCTTCGCTTCATATAGTTCAGTAGGTATCCAGGTGACAGTGGATTTGATGATTGACCATCCCCAAGAAGTCTCGACAGATCAACATAGAGATGTTGGGAATTTGTCGCCGAAAGATATTGCACTTCTTGATTGCAGCAAAGAGTCTGCTAAAGTGAAAGAAAAATTCTTCTGTGCGAAGTAGAAGAAAGATTACAGCACTCGGAGCTTAGCAAACTTCAACATCAACTGCTTCCGCCCAACTCCTTCAAACCGAACGGTAACCCGTGTCTTCTCCCCCTCCCCAACAATCGCATCTACGCGACCTTTTCCAAACGAGTCGTGGGCAACAATGGAACCGACCTGCAAGGTTTTGGGGATCTGTGAGTAGTCATCATCTGGCAGGGGATCGGGTGTCCACTCGTCGAACGTCTCCTCCTTCGACTTCTGTACGATAGGCCGGCGGCGCGATTGAATTGAGGTAGAGGAGAAAGAGGATGCCGACCTGGGTCGAGGTGCAGTGGAATTGAATCGCAGGTGCTCATCCCCAATTTCGTTCAAGAAACGTGATGGAGTAGGATAACTCAGTTCGCCGAATCGATAGCGTCGCTCGCAGTTGGTTAAGTAGAGTCGCTTCTTCGCTCTGGTAACGGCAACGTAGAAGAGACGCCGCTCTTCTTCCAACTCTTCTTGGTCAGATGCAGACTGCCCGATAGGGAAAAGACCTTCTTCCATCCCCGGCACAATCACTGTCTCGAACTCCAGTCCCTTTGCCGAGTGAATTGTCATTAGCGTAACGCGCTCATCTACCTGCTCATAATTGTCGAGATCGGAGATAAGTGAAATTTCCTGTAGATATTGGTCGAGCGTTCCATCTGGATTTGTCTCTACATACTCGGCAATGTGAGAGAGTAACCGCTGCACGTTATCCCAGCGCGCCATCGCCTCCGGTGTCCCCTCATCTTTGAACGATCCAATCAAGCCCGACTCTGTCAGAGCCATGCGGGCAATTTCTGGGAGCGGAGCGTCGGTCAACCTCGTTCTCCACGTATCAATCATCCCAGCAAAGTTTCTCAGGCCATTGGTAGCGCGGGGCGTAAGGTCTTTAATCTCATCAGCGTGGTGTGCCATTTGCAGAAGTGGCCACCCACGCGATTCGGCGGCTGCGCGAAGCCTGCGAATCGAGACTTCACCAATTCCCCGAGCCGGACGGTTCACTCCCCGCAGGAAGGATTCGTCGTCCCGTTCGTTCACCAGCAGGCGAAGATATGCTAAGGCATCCTTTACCTCGGCACGTTGATAGAAGGCGACCCCTCCCACGAGTGTGTAGGGAATGTTCGCACGCCGGAGAGCATCTTCGATTGAGAGGGATTGTGAGTTGATCCGGTAGAGGACTGCAATCTCATTCAACGAGACTTCCCTTTGCTGTTCATCCCGAATCATCCGCACAACTTCGCTCCCCTCGTCTCGCTCATCCCGCAAGGTGAGAACGCTGATCTGTTCCCCTTGATCGTTATCTGTCCAAAGCGATTTCTTAATCTGTCCGCGATTCCGCCCTATCACATCGTCGGCGGCGGCTAAAATTGTTTTCGTTGAGCGATAGTTCTGTTCAAGGCGGTAGATCTGATAGTTCGGGTAGTCACGCTCGAAGTCGAGGATATTCCGAATATCAGCCCCTCGGAATCGGTAGATCGACTGGGCGTCATCCCCTACAACACAGATATTCTGATGCTTCCCGGCAAGCATTTTCACCACTGTGTATTGCGCTCGATTTGTATCCTGATACTCGTCGATGAGCACATAACGAAACTGATCCTGCCACGCTTCTAAAATTTCTGGCCGCAACTCGAACAACTCGATGGTCTTCACCAGCAGATCGTCGAAGTCCAAGGCATTGCTCCCCTTCAACTTCAGCTCGTAATCTTCGTAGACGCGGGCAACACGTTCTTCCAACGCATTCCCAACTTGAGCGCGGTAGAGACCGGGATTAACCATCGAGTTCTTTGCCGCGGAGATACGGTTGCGGATGGCCTTCGGAGCGTAGTCTTGCGGAGAGATTCCCCGTCCCGCCATAATCTGGCGAATCACACTCAACGAGTCGTCGGTGTCGTAGATGGTGAAGCTGGAAGTGTAGCCGAGAGCTTCGGCTTCCCGCCGGAGAATGCGGCTGAAGACTGAGTGGAACGTTCCCATCCAGAGTGGTGCAGCACGCCGTTCACCCACGATTGCCCCTATCCGCTCCTTCATCTCGCGGGCAGCTTTGTTCGTGAAGGTCAGGGCTAACAGACGCCACGGCTCAACACCGTTGGAGAGAATCCAAGCAATGCGGCAGGTGAGAACGCGAGTTTTCCCCGATCCGGCTCCGGCCACAATTAAGGTCGGCCCATCGGTATTCATCACCGCCTCACGTTGAACGTCGTTGAGATCGCTCACGAAGTCATCGCTCAACACTTCAGGCTCTCCCCGCTTTACGTTATCGGGAAGAGTGAGAGAGAAAAGGTCGAGCGAGTCTCCATTCTTGTTGTCGGTAGCCAATGTCTTCGTAGTCGTTAATGATCGATTGCAGATGCTGGATGACAGAAGGGACAAACCATACTTCTGCCGCCGGGAAGATACAGCACCAAGTCGCCAAGTCACAAAGAAACCGACAACTCTTTTCGTCTTCCCCTTTGCTAATCAGCGAACGATCCGGATCATTTCCTTCACCGCACCAATGCTCATGAAATAAACCCCTTCGGGCAATTCAGAGAGATCAAGTCGTAAAGCTCCAGCCTCAACTTCATAAACCCGAAAAATTCGCCCGAACAGATCAGCGATACTCAACCTTCCTCCGGCCTCCCCTGCAACCACAACAAACCCCGAAGCAGGATTTGGCCAGATATGAAGTCGCAGTGCATCTTCTATTTCGTTAACAGAAAGAGAATTCATGAAAACCCGGTTCCCCCCCACCTCCCGGTATCGTACTGCAAATTCCTGCAAGAACTGGTTGGCAATCTCTTCGTTATAGATAATGAGCGTGTTCTCATCATTGAAGTTCTCTGCCGAGCTTGTCCAATTATGCGAACCAGTAATCACAGCCGGAGCACTCCCCGATCCAATTGGAACAGCATCGACTATTCCATACTTGTGATGGAAGATGGCGGTATCCTGCCAATCGAACGTCTCGGCAAATCCTCGAAGGAAATTGTAGTCGCTACCCAAGTCATCAACATTGTCGATAATGCAGCGAATATCGGCATTGAATTGCTCGGCCTGGTTTCGGAGGGCTGTGCTCAGCTCATTGTAGGTAAAGGTCAGGTTTGCAGTATAGATCGACGTTTGCCCGGTCTCAAGAACAGCCACAATCCGGGAAGAGGTTTGATCGCTTGGGGAGAACCAGAGGGCTACCCGTACTCCATTCGAGAGAGTAAACTCATGCGGTGTGTTGTTCAGCTTTGTGTTGCCGAAACGGGCGGCAGCAATATTCGGCAAATCACCTGAGCTACCCCACATCTCTTCAAACTCGGTAAGGTAGGCTTCGGCAACCTCCCGGTCTTCGATCACCACTATGTTGTTCGGATCAACCCAGGTCTGGTTCACCGTTGCGTTCCAGCTTCCGGTAATCACCGTCGGGATATTATTTGGCGATATACCGGGACGCCCATCGATCACAAAGAACTTGTTGTGCATCAGTCCCTGCCGCTCTCCGTCAGGAGCCTCGGGATTCGAGTGTACCAGAATTCCCTCACTTCGCAGCCGCTCGAATCGAGCGTTCTTGATGTTCTCGACATGGCCGATCACCCGCACCTTCACTCCGCGTTCTTTGGCCGCAATCAACCCCTCCACGATGGATTCAACGGAGAGGTTGTACATCGCCATGTCAACAGAGTGTTCTGCTTCCCCAAGATAGCCGAGCGTGATCTCTGCAAAATCCTGATCTCCCGAGGCAACGTTTCCGGGAAGGGCGAGCGTTGAGTCGATGGATCGGTTGAAGTAGACGGAGATCTGAGCAGGAAGGAGGTTCGGAAGCAACAACGCTATGATTATCAACCCTTTCATTCTTGCGTTCGGACTACTGAAGCATTACTGGAACGCCAATATCGGCAATTGCGGTGCATAGGACAAGCCGGATCAGGCTTCGCCAGTGCTTGGCAAAACCATCATCTCCCCTAACTCATTTCGATCTCTCCATTCGTTAGGGTGTGTTGACAATTAACAATGGGCTGATCCCCCACGATACAGGATCGCTCCTCTGGAGCTACGCTCTCGGTTGGCTCCCGCTGCCCGGAGCTTCCGCTCCAGGCTACCAACCGTTCGCCGCGATGCGGCTCTTCGGTAACGATTCTGTTACGTCGCGGAGCGACCGACGGTTAGTAGCCTCGTGCGTGAGCGCGAGGAATCCGACAACACCTCTGCTGTGGAGCACCAGCGGTGCGTCCCCTCTGGGAATTGTGATTGTCAACACGCTATAGTACTCTGGGAAGTTCGTATTAACCTGAACTCCCACAGTTCTACTAACTTCGGACACTACACCACTCGGGACTATCTCTTCTCCATCTTAAGTCTGGCTCGATTATTGATGCTGTTGTAGTAATATTCTGCCACAGTTACTACGTCTTCAGACACAATCATGAAGCCTGTGCCTGAAGAGTCAATTTAGGTCGGCCTATTTCCCAACAAACAGAATCAGATAACCGAAGCATAGACAAACATTCTGCGATGAATGCACATACTCCCATGCATCAGCTTGAGCAGAAGTTGAAGGGAATCCTCAGTTCCTGGGAAAGACTTCTGCTGCTGATTGAACTGAGCAATATTTATAGAAACTCTCAGCCACTCAAAGCCTACCACGCAGCATTTGAGGCTCTCCATCTTGCCAGAGATCTGAACGATACCTATTGGATTGCATGTAGCCATTATGCAATTGGCAATGCGTTTCTTAAAAGAGAACGATATGCTGAAGTACTATTCAACCTGGAGCGGGCCGCAGAGTTGTTCGGTAAAGCTGGGCACAATTTGCGGCGAGTAGAAAGTGAATACCTGAGCGCAGTCGAGTACGAGCATGCCCGACACCGCAAGAAAGCTTTAGAGATCGCGAACGCCTGCCTCGTTTTTTTTGAAGAAGAAGGAAAGACTGCATGGCTCATACAGACCCTCGGTCTGATCGGTAAAATTTACAGTAAGATCGGTCTACCAGATGAGGCATTACATCATATCCACGAAGGAATCACCGTAGCAAAGCAGCAGAACCAGACCTGTTATTTGGGATCTCTCTATTTCATTCTCGCAGAAACATATTATGAGATAGGGGATGCACAGCTATGGAAGGCATATCTCGAAAAGAGCCTTGCCCTGGAGGAGAACAAGAATGATCGGTTTCAGTATGCCCTAACCCTGAGTCATCTTGCCTGTGTCCACCTTGCGCGGAAGAACTATGCTGTAGCCAAACAACAGGTAGAGGAGGCCAGAGATATTCTTGCTGAACTCGACTATCCAGGATATTTAGCAACGGCAACCGGAACGCTCTCCTCGATTTACGTTGGCATCGGCGACGAGCAAAAAGGTCTTGAATACGAGCAGAAGGCAATGGACATGATTCGGGATACTGAAAACGACTATCTCCTCACCTTTGTCTACATGCATAGCGGGTATCGCCACGTGCGGGAGGGCGACTACCGGGCTGCACTTCCTCACCTGTTGCGCGGACTGAAACATGTCTCAAAGTTCGATCAAGCTATCTACGCATATCAGTTATGTCAACAAATATCGTCCTGCTACGAAAATATCGGCGAGACAGAAAAGGCATTTGAATACTACAAGCTCTATGTTGCGAAGCAAGAGGAACACCAGGGTGCTCTGATTCACCTGAAGGTCAAGCGAGCGGAAGTGCAGCGAGTGCGCGAGAATCTTCATCGTAAAATTCACCGGAAGGAAAGAAAGATATCCTATCTCGCTGAACAGAATCAAAAAAACAAGGAAAAGCTGCTTGCACTTGCACTGAAATTAATCCAGCAGGAAGAGCAGCTTGCAAAACATGGAGAGAAGAGAATAACTCCTCCGCCCGCACAACTTACCGAGACCTGGGATCAGTTTGCCCAGCAGTTCAACACAATCCATCATGACTTTTACGCAAAACTTGTCCGGTCATACTCCGAATTGACGACAACGGAGTTGAAGGTCTGTAGTCTCATCAAGGTAGGACTTTCATCGAAGGAGATCGCAACCCTCCTCTGCGTCTCCAGACGGACTGTTGACAGCCATCGCGAACGGATCCGCAAGAAATTTGAGCTTCCTCCCCGCACATCCCTCTCGAACTTTATCGCTTCGTTGTGAGGTAACGCCCACGTGTAGCAGTTAACAAAAGGAAGAGTCGATTCTACTCATTGCTCTTCCTGCCTGCTATCTCTCCTCGGTAATTTTTAGGTAATCTTCCTCTTGTCGACTCCCTTCATTTCACCTCTACCTTTGGTGCAAGACAATCGATTGTCAATTGACAACAATCCGTGTGCAGGCTCCCAACAAATTCTGGGACAGAACCGCACCACAGAGAAGAGACCATTCTCTGTCAGGTCTGTTTTGGAAAGTTCTGGTCAGGTCGCCTCGCCGGATTTCTTTCATCAAATTAATGGTAAACTAACATGAAACTCTCCAACACATGTGGCTGGACAGCCAGCCTTGCACTCACATTTATCGTTTGCTGGACAACAACGACACTTACCCTTCAGGCACAGCAATGGCAATATGTCTATGGGGGCGATAACACAAGCGAAGATGGTTTTAGAGGGGTGACACCTGTCACTGGCCTCTGTCGTTCCACGCCCAGTTGTACCTCCTGTTCAACACAAACCGACGGCTACATTGCGGTCGGCACAAGCTATGACCCATCAACCAACGACGACCTCTACGTAGTACGGACAGACAATAACGGGGCGGCCATCTGGGAAATCACGTATGACATCAGCGGCCACGGTAGCAACGACGAGGGGCGAAGCATCATCGAACTGAGTGACGGTAGCGGGTTCGTGGTGGTAGGGAACACCTACACCTCTCCTAACCTGGAAGCCTTCCTCATGAAGATCGACTGCGATGGTAACGTCCTCTGGACACAGACCTATCGAGGACCGCTTGTGGATAACGCAACGGGCGTTACCGGCATGGACGTGATTGAGGCGACAACAGGAGATGCAAGCCAGGGAACAAGTGCCGGAGACCTTGTAGTAACCGGCACTGTTGCTATCGGAACCATCAGCTTCGAGGATGGGCTGATCTTCCGAACAACCTCGACCGGGACGCTGATTTGGAACACACACTATAACACTGGAGCGGGAACGTCTGACCGGCTTTATGCTCTGATTGAAGCGACCCCTCTTCCGGGAGTTCGGACGGGAGATCTCATCGCCGCTGGCAACCAAGTACAGCAGGGGAACTATCAGGCCTATGTGCTCCGCGTTGATGGGAACAACGGGTCAGTCAACAATCTTCCCGGTCTGCTTCAGGGAGCAGCCCTCTATGGGGGAGCAGCCCCGTTTGCCGATCGTTTCTTCTCTCTCGTAGAACTGCAAAACCCTGCTCAGACCGGTACGAACGGTCAGCCAAACGTTGTCCTTGCAGGACACGGAGATGCCACAGCCGGAGGAACAGAAATTTTCCTCGTCAAATTGGATGATGGTGACCCCTGTACTCCTCTTGCCCAAAGGCTGATTGGAGATGGTGACCCGATTACTCCCGAGGTTGATATTGCATACGATATCAAGGAAGTGACGGTCGGATTCAGTCAGGGAACAATCAGTCGGTGGGATCTGGTTCTGACCGGACTTTCAAGCATGGTGACAGGAGGAACAAACAACGACGCGATGCTTCTTGGAATCAACCCCGGTACTCTCGCACCGATTGCCGGTGGCGGACAGGTTTATCGACCAACAACAGTGGCCAACAACTCTGATCAAGGCTGGTCGCTCGCTATCGTTGATGCAGTCGGGGGGCGCACGCAGGGAGTGGTGATGTGTGGTGGAACCCGAAGCGACTGGATGAGCGTGAGCGACTTTCAGGATATGTATTTTCTGAAAACCAATACCTCTCTCTCAACCGGGCTGACGTGCGAAGCAGCCTACAACCCGCAGTCGGTAACAGTGACCGGTGTAGAGTGCATCGATCCAACGTGGAGTTCTACCCTGACGCAGAGTGCAGTTACTCCCGATGATGCAAGCCATGATTGGGGTGATCCAGTATGTGGTGGAAGCCCAATCAAGGCTATTCCCGGAATCGCAGAGGAGAGCACCAAGATGCTCACCTTACCCTATGAAGTACGGCTGACACCGAACCGACTCCATACTGGAGAAAACCTGAGGCTTCTCTTTAAAGGAGAAGAGTTGCCGGAAATGGTTCAGGTTGGCGTGGTCAACTCACTCGGTGAGCGTCTCAAAGAATCTTCTTGGATGGGATTGGGAGTTGGAGAGATTGCACTCAGCACATCGGAATGGCCTGCCGGGGTCTACTTCGTTACGGTCGATGATGGAACATACCGTCAAATGATTCGCGTTGTTTTCGTTGAGTAAACAGGTTTGTGTAGATCGTTGTAGTAAACCAGAGGGAGATACAGGTATACTGTATCTCCCTCTTTTTTTCACGTCGTTCGGATAGTCTGACCTGGCCGAAGACCCCGAAGGGTCGCCTACCACTTTGGAACGTTCAGGACACTCCTAAAAGACCAACGCCCGCTTCACGATCTCCCCTTGCTCCAGCTTGTGCTGGTATTTGCTGCCAGTAGCCGGACTGCCAGAGGCAGGACGCCCTAAGAATGCAAGTTGCTGTGATTCAAGCAGTACCCCCTTTATCCAATGTGCAACTGCCGGCCACGCCCCCGCATTCTTCGGTTCCTCCTGTACCCACTGCACGTCAGTCGCCTGATGATATAGCTCAAGCTGTTCCCGAATCAGTTTGCTTGGGAACGGATAGAGTTTTTCAACCCGGATGATCGCAACGTCATCAATCTCTCGCTCGCGTCGTCCCTCCAGTAGATCGTAGTAGACCTTGCCACTACAGAAGAGTATCCGCCGCACCTTCTTCGGATCGATCGTGTCAACCTCTGGAATCACTTCCATAAAGTGGCCGTGCAAGAACTCATCTCTGGTTGAGGTTGCCAACTTGTGGCGGAGAAGACTCTTCGGTGTGAAGACGATTAACGGCTTGCGAATCTCACGCTTTGCCTGCCTGCGCAACATGTGAAAGTACTGTGCCGGAGTTGTCGGAACAACTACCCGCATGTTATCCTCGGCGCAGAGTGTCAAGAATCGCTCAAGGCGTGCAGAGGAGTGCTCCGGCCCCTGCCCCTCAAAAGCGTGAGGTAACAGGAGCACAACACCACTTGCCTGATTCCACTTATCCTCACCCGAACTGATAAACTGGTCGATAATAATCTGTGCTCCGTTCACGAAATCACCAAACTGTGCCTCCCACAGAACGAGTGACTTCGGATCGGCACTGGAGTAGCCATACTCAAAACCGAGAACGGCATACTCACTAAGTGGTGAGTCGTGAACGTTCACGCGACTCTGGGTCTCGCTCAAATTATCGAGTTGCGACCAAGTGCGGTGGCTATTCTGATCGTGCAGTACGGCGTGCCGCTGCGAGAAGGTTCCTCGCTGTGAATCCTGCCCAGAGAGTCGAATCGGATATCCTTCTAAGGCCAATGAACCGAAGGCAAATGCCTCAGCCAGTGCCCAGTCGATCTTCCCATCTCCTATCTGCTTCGTCCGATTCTCAATCAGTCGACCCAGTTTTGGATGCACTTCAATTTCAGTTGGAACTGTGGCGAGGTGCTTTGCGATGTGGTCGAACGTAAACTCTGGAATTCTGGTTGTCGGATCTGACCAAGTCTCTTTCGGGTTGATGCGCTGCTCGGCCAGAGGGTCTTCCGGATCAGAGACCTTCGGCTGTGCTTTGGTTGCCTCCAACAATGCCTCCAGCTCATCCTTGAACTTCACCTCGATCTCATCTGCTTTCTCCTGCGTCATCGTGCCATTGCGTACCAAGCGCTCGGTGTAGACGTGGCGGACAGATGGATGACCTTTGATCTTACTGTAGAGAACTGGGTTCGTGTAGCTTGGCTCATCGCTCTCGTTGTGCCCGTGCCTGCGATAGCAGAACATGTCGATCACAACGTCCTGACGGAACTTGCGCCGATACTCGAAGGCAAGCCGCATCACTTGAATCACACTCTCCGGATCATCTCCGTTGACGTGGAAGATCGGAGCCTGTACCATCCGGGCAACATCTGTGCTGTAGACTCCAGAATATGTATCCTCTGGCGAAGCTGTGAAGCCAATCTGGTTATTCACCACAATGTGAATCGTCCCACCAGTATGGTATCCCTTCAACTGGCTCATGTTCAGAGTCTCGGCTACAACACCTTGTCCAGCAAACGCGGCATCGCCGTGAATCAACACAGGAACGTACTGGTTAACAGACTCTTCGCTGTTGACTTTATCCTGTCGCGCCCGAGCCATTCCCTCAATAATCGGGTCAACCGCCTCAAGGTGGCTTGGATTTGGCGCAAGGTAGAGTTCAACTGTTCTCCCCTCGGCAATTGAAACTCCGGCAGCACCGGTATGGTAGGGAACGTCACCTGAACGGTCGAGTTCAGTTGTCGCAGCCCCTTCCTCAAACTCAGCAAAGATCGTCTGCGCACTCTTCCCTAAAATGTTCACCAGAACATTCAGTCGCCCACGGTGAGCCATGCCGATCAACACCTCTTTCCCACCGAACTCTCCTGCCTTGTGAATCAACTCGTCTAACATCGGGATCAAGCTCTCAGCCCCTTCCAGCGAGAAACGCTTGTGCCCTGTATACTTTGTCTGCAAGAACTTCTCGAAAAGCTCTGCCTGACTGAGCTTCCGCAGGATTCTCAGTTTCTCAGCCTGACTCAAGTTCGGCTGGTTGCGTGAGGTCTCCATCAGATCCTGAAGCCAGTACTTCCGATCCCAGTCCTGAATATGCATGTACTCTACACCGATACGCTGCGTGTAGGTATCGCGAAGAACGGAGAGGATTGTGCGAAGGTCCGCCTCCTCTGTTCCGGCAAGACCACCAGTCATGAAGATGCGGTCGAAATCCCAGATTGTCAGATCGTAGGTTGCCGGATCGAGATCGGGATGGTAGTGTAGGTCTTCCCCGAGTGGATTGATGTGCGCCTGTAAGTGTCCCCGCACACGGAAGCTGTTAATCATCCTGAGCACTTTCTGCTGGAGCATGATCGCCTCGTGCGTTCCGTTCATCCCAAATCTGGAACGGTGGGTGTCACGATGCCACTCAAGCGGACGGTATGGAATCTTCAGCGCACGGAAAATATCTGTGTAGAAATTTTCTCCTCCGGTCAACAACTCCTGAAGTTTCGCCAAGAAGAGTCCAGACTCAGCCCCTTGAATAATGCGGTGATCGTAGGTAGATGTCATCTGCATCACCTTACTGATCCCCAGCTCGTTCAAAGTCTCGGCATTCATTCCGAGATATGCACTCGGGTAGTTGATCGCACCTGTAGCGATAATTGTTCCCTGCCCCTTCATCAGGCGTGGAACCGAGGCGACCGTTCCAATAGTTCCTGGATTTGTCAGCGTTACTGTGGTTCCGGCAAAGTCATCGATCTCCAGCTTCCCTTCACGTCCCTTGCGGACGAGGTTTTCGTACTCGTCGTAGTACTGGCTGAAGGTCATCTGGTTTGCCTTCTTAATGCTCGGCACTACCAGCGATCGTCCCCCCCCCGGCTTCGCCACATCGATGGCGAGTCCGAGGTTAACGTCAGGATGTTCTACCAGATATGAGGTAGCCCCAACCTGATCGAACGCGTTATTCATATTTGGATAGTGAGCCATCGCCTTAACGATTCCCCAGCCGATAAGGTGGGTAAAGCTAACTTTCCCTTGGTCGCTCGCACTCAGGTAACCGTTGATAAGTCGACGATTCTCCTCCATCAACTTCACTGGAATTTCCCGGAACGATGTTGCCGTAGGGAGCGTCAAGCTCTGTTCCATGTTCTGGGCAATGCGTAGAGGGATACCACTCAATTTTACTCCACCAGCCGGAGGGGAGGGTGAAGCACTCTCCTTCTTCTCAGGAACTGGCGTTGGCGACCCTCCCTGAGAAGGTGTCACCGTTGTGGAAGCGGGTGGTGTCGAGGCTTCTTCTCTCCGCTTCTCGTTGACTGGAAGACCGTTTGTCGAGCTTGGTACGGAAGGTTCCGCAACCGAACTGCCGTTCGATCCCGGCGAAGGAGCTTTCTGTGGCTCTACGCTTCCGACACTCGACCCAACCCCTGTAGAGATCGTCTCCAGATCGCCGTTAGCATCTGGATGGTAGTTGCTGAAGAATGTCTGCCACGACTCATTGAAAGTGCCTGGATTCTTCAGGTACTCGTAGTAGAGTTCGTTGATGTATGCCGAGTTTGGTCCGAAGGTGCTCATGGCAATTGCTCCGGCGCAAAACCGCTCGGAGCCATATTGTGAATAGAACGTTGTTTATCGCAAAAAAAAGGCTTGCACGCCTCTAACAAGCTGTCGTTTCAGATTATCCAAGCAAAATTACCGAACCATTCCGTTCCCCTCTCCTTAATCTCACAGATCGTAATACTCCACCAGTCGATAGGTTCCCGATTCATTCCTGTCTCGAAAGACAAATTCTCGCTTGACGACGTTGTCGTACCTCCAAATCTCCTTCGGATTAGCGTCTGGGTCAAACTCTCTCCGAGTCTCAGTTGGCGGGCCGAAGAGGATGTAGATTTTTCCTCGATCTGTGAAAACGCCATCCTGTTGCTGTAGCGTAGCAAAGTTGAAGAATGCATAGTCAACACGACGGTAATATTCGGCCATCCGCTCATTATAGACTGTCTCTGGTGTCGGATCGAGGTTCTTCCAATATTGCCAGAGAGCATCGTTTTGTTTCTCCTTCCCAACGCCGAGCAATCGATCAATTTCATCGTCGGTTGCAATTGGCCTTAGAGCTTTGATTGCATAGGTAGTACTCGAAAGAGAATAGGGCATATCGATCCACTTCAACTGGAAGAATTGCGTGTCGACTTTCTCTCTCCCCCCTTCCCGAGCAGTTATCTCCAAGGCATATTCTCCCGGCTCAAGTTCAGAAGCATCGAACTCGCAAAGTGCCCCCCACACTTTCTCAGGAACTTCTTCCCTCTGGAGAGATGCCACAAGCTCCGATCTAACTGGCTTGAACTCCCCAACCGCCATTCTACTCGGCATCTTCACAATGCCGGTACCTACCGAACGCATTTCCTGCAGGCTCCCTGTCTTCTCATCTCGAACAACGGTGTAGAATTCGCAGCGAAGGTGTTCCGGTGCTTCTACACTCGCTAAAGGGATAAAGGTTTTGATAGATTGACCGAAAGGTGCATTCCCATCAATTGCAGCTGGATGAATTTCGTTCTCCGCAATATCCCGCAGCATGATTGGTGTGCCAATTGCCGGCAGATCATCTCCAAAATCGGGAACGGTGAAGGGGAGAGTTTCCTTTGTAAAACGGTTCCCCGGCGAGCCATCATCCACAGTGTAGGTAATGGTATACCTGCCGGGTCGTAAGGCAAGCTCGATACTTCCCGAAGCGAGTGTCTGCTTTGAATTGGTCTGGCGATACTCTGTGGTACTAACAGTGTCGCTCCAAGAATCGTAGTCGGCAACAACGCCGTCAGTCGCCTCAGCCTCCACATAGACTGAAGGGAGGGCAATGTAGAGATCGTCTGTGTTGCCAGCAACTGTCGTTTTGCGGAAGGTCAGGAGGTCGTAAGTCAACCGAATCAATACTGAAACCCGACTCTTATTCCCACTCTCACCCGGCATTACGATCACCTCGATGAAGTAGTCATCCCCCCAAGAATAGAGATCACGTAAATCTGTACGGGGAGCATCGGACTGCCCCAGTGCTTCGATTGCTGGAGAGAGAAGGAGCACGAAGAGAAGTAGAGTGCTACGGTGAAGCCGAGCCATGTTGAACGCCATAATCTTTGAACTTGATCGGAAGGAACGCCCCCCCATTCTTTCACGCTGAGAGAGGACGACGATTAACTGAGGAAGGAATTGATAGTGGGGTAGTGGGGAGTAGATCGTCGTTCACACTACACCCCAACAAACTACGATCTACCATCCACGATCTTCTACCAAAGCATTCCCTCAGAAAGAAGCACCTCCGCCACCTATCGTAACCGAAAGAGCAAGTGCGCTGTAGCAGGGTGTGTGTCCTCCATTGTTAACGGTCACCCCATCCTGTTCCCACTCTGGGTGAGAGGGGAAAATTCCCCAACCGAGGCGAGCAGTTACAACTGGCACGGTGATTGAAGATGCCCCCTTGCTCCCGCCAAGAAATCGGGTGAGGCCAACTCCGAGGCCGATCCGTGGAGCTGCGCCAGTATATGTGGCCTGGCCGCCGGGGGCAATCGGCGTTCCCTCGAACAGTGGGATTGAATCGCTCAGATTATTTGTGAAGTCGAGCGCGTAACCGTAGTATCCAACACTCACGTAAGGCCAGACGAGCGTTCCACTGTTGTTATAGAAAGCCCAACCGAACTCTAATCCTCCCCCCCCTCCGCTAAGACTGTACTCACCAACCTCTTCTTCAGTAGTTACACCCACTACCGACGGGAAAAAGAGCCGTTCGCCACTTGCTCCGAGAACAAATCCCCCTCCTAACAAGAGACCTCCACCCGCATTTGCTGTAAAGCCCGTGCTGGAGAATCGTCCTGTTCGGTAGACCATTTCCCGCCCGTTCTCTCCAACCGGCGACCAAGAGCTGAGACGGTTCGAGAAGGCTTCATTATCGTGTGCGCCGATACCAACCCCAATACCACCAAACCAAGCAGAACTCATCTCTTGGGCTTGAAGCAGAACCGTTGCCAAACAGAGCAACATGATTGCAGCAAACACTATTCTCATCCTTCTCTCTCCTGTCTGAATATCTAACCGTGAACGTGACCACTAAACTGAGCGACATTCTACGAGGAATGATCGGAAAATCAAAGGGTTAACTCGTATTTCCTATCTCATCCACCAGATTCAACGCCCCTAAAACTACTGCCGGAACCCCTTGCCCCGGATAGAGCGTGTCGCCGACGAGATAGACATTTGGCAATCTGGTACGATACTTTGGGGTAGTGAAAAGACTTCTCCGCAACGTGTGGGGAACGCCCCCAACCCGTCCGTGACGCCGCCCTGTGTAGAAGGCGAAGGAACGGGGTGTGCCGTAGAGAAGGAACTTCTTTTCAGACTCTCGAAAACCGGGAAGTCCTCCCCCCATTACTTCTAACATTGCCTCCCCAACTTCAACTTTCCGTCTCTCATACTCTTCTGGATCATCGGCAGCCAACCGTTCCCACTCTTCAGGTTTTGGTACATGCGTGCTCACCGTAATCGTTCGCCATCCTTCGGGAGCGCGCTCACGGTCGTCAGAAGGAGAGAGCGAGACAAAGATCGACTGCGTTCCGATGTGCGGAAGTGGAGAGGAGTGAATCTGGTGGTAGAGGGAGCCACCATCTTCCAATGTATCTTGAACCGCAACGTAGAGTGTGAAGGCTCCCCACAACTCTACGGTCTCATCTAACTGATTCAACTGCCGAATCGTATCTCCCCTATTATTAAGCAACTCCGCCATATCCCACGTTGTCAAATTCGAGATCACTCTCTTCGCTCGATAGTTCTCCCGAGACGTTTCAATAATCCACTCACTTCCATCTCGGCGGATCTGCTTTCCACGCCGTTTCGTCCGAACAACTCCACCACGACCTTCAATCTCATGCTCTAACCACCTCGCCACACCATACATTCCCCCCTCTGGATACCAAGTATCGGAGGGGTATGCCAGCCCCATTGCCCCAACCAGAAAAGGAGTGTCGGAGGGAACGTTCTGCGAGGTAATCATCAACTGCTCTTTGAGGAAATCGTGAAAGCGGGAATCACAATTTACGCCATAACGCTCCATCTCTTCAGCAACCGAGCGGTACAGATATTGGAGAAGATCGAGGTTGCGGAGATTGATAGGGCGAGCCATGCGGAGAAGGTCTCCCAACGACTTTGGCGGGAAACTTGGATTCTTCTCCGAGAGGTTCCACCCACGTTGATTAATGCGGAAGATATGTTCCCAGAAAGGACGTTGTCCTTCTGGCGCAAAAACTCTCTCACACTCGGCAATCCACTTGTCGGTATCACTCCAGCGATAGATGCGACGTTCATCCGCAAATGTCACAATCATTCCGGGATCAACACTCCGCATTGGAGGAGTAGCCCCACCTTCATTGAAGAGCCGACGGAGGGGGCCTCCCTCGTGAAGTCCAGAAAGGGTTGTAGCTCCCACATCAAATCGATAGCGGAGGTAGTTCCCGGAGCTATCTCGCTCAAACCGATCGAAGCAACTTGCCGAGCCTCCGGTTACGGTATGCCCTTCCAATAAGCAGATGTCTTCCCCTCTGTTGGCAAGTAGAAGAGCCGCCGTCAGCCCCCCGAACCCTCCCCCAACAATCACTGTATCAAACGCCGTCTGCAAGTTCTTCATGTCAGCTTCCAACAGTCGAAAAAGAAATCAGCCTCCGGACAGTCCGGACGGGATGACTATCTTGAGGGGAAATGGTTCCGGCACACAGGACAAAGATGTCGGGAAATTGCAGAGAACATTTTACACGATAAGGATTACGAATTGATCGGAAACTTTTTCGCCGTTGTCGGTCGACTGATTCTCGGCTTCTTTGCAGAGTTCGGACGCATCATCATGTTGGGGTGGAACGTGCTTCGCTACACTCCGAGAGCACTCACTTCCCACCGTCTGGTAACCGAGCAAATGGCAATCATTGGTGTGAACGCTCTTCCCCTGGTTATCCTGATTGGAGCCTTCACCGGTGCGATTGCCGCCCTGCAAGCAACCAACCTGTTCGTGAAATTTAATCTGCTCGAAATTGCCAAGCCCTTTATCGGCGGCTCAATTTCTACGGTCGTCTTCACAGAACTTTCTCCAGTACTCACCGCGTTGATAATAGCCGGACGAATTGGTGGAGCTATTGCCGCGCAGATCGGAACGATGCAAGTCTCCGAGCAGATCGACGCGCTGGAGATGATGGCGATCGATCCGGCACGCTACCTGGCAATGCCCCGCGTTCTGGCTGCCACATTGATGATGCCTGTGCTGATAGTTTTCGCCCACGTTGTGGCAATCGCCGGCGCGTTCTTGTTGGCCTCGCTGAAGTTCAACCTCTCCGAGGCTGACTTCTTCGGTTCGATTCAGAACTACTTCCGCATTTCAGAAATTGTTCTCGGTCTCGTGAAGTCCTTGATCTTCGGCGGAGTTACCGCACTGATTGGCTGCCACGTCGGCTTCAGTACATCTGGAGGAGCCGAGGGTGTCGGCTCGTCGGCAGTCCGCTCCTTTACGCTCTCCTCGGCAGCGATTTTGATGATTGATGCACTGTTTGGGTACGTGCTGTAGGAGAGTAGAGTGTGTGTAGTGCTGACAGTCCGCGGATTCACATCCGCGGTTATGGGGGGAGCGTCCCTGCGGGACTTGCTCGACTTTCTCCTGATAGTGAGTCTCTATTTCTCGGCTCTGACGATCAGCACGTGGATTCTTCGCTGCTTGTCATACTCTGTTTGTCCTCCGCTGACGCCACCAGCCACTGTTCGGTAGCGGATGCGACCGGAGTCCAACAGTGTGAGGAAAGCAGGGTTGCCCGACGTTGCTCTGCGCTGCAGCATCTTGTCTACGAGACGTTGAGCGAAGACAGCCCGCATTCCAGAAAGCTCGAAGTTCTCTATTCGATCTCCCTTCCGAACTGCATGTAACTTCCCGTTGATGTCGGAGAACTCAATCACCGGTTCTTCATAGTAGAGACCACTAAAAATCTGCGGGTCGACATAGCCGGTAACTATTAACTCCATTGCTTCGTTCGCCGGAGCGAGCCTCAGGAAGTTCGGCGCGATGGTATCGATGATTGTCATCGCCATGTTGTCGAGAATCGAGTCGATCTTCTCCGAATAGTCCTGATACTCCTTGTGCCGAGCCGAGCCGCGAGGGAATCGTTCGATATATGTCGCCTTCGACAGCGAGCCACCCAGCATATCGAGCAATTCAGGAAGAGACTCCGGTGTGTTCGGACGATAGTAGCCGGTAACGAAGAAGGGAACGTTATACTCCCCAAGGTCGAAGAGAATCAGCTCACGCTCAGGCAAGGCATTCTCCAGAAGATTGAACCCGAGCTTCACCTGCTCCCCTCTCTCACCCACTGGATCGACTACGTTAAACGTGACGACATCTTTCAGCGATCTACGCGCTGTAATCTGATAATCTCGTCCCGCAGGAAGAACCATCTGATAGCGATTTAGCCCAACTGAATCAGTGGTGAACTCCCAGACAATATGGTTCTCTTCAATGTCGGTCACCGTTACGTAGGCTGGGATAGGTTGGCCCGTTAGACTGTCAACAATCTCTATATCCAGAAGATAGCGTCCATCGCCGAAGACGTTCGGTGAGCCTGCGTAGATGTCGAGCATCATCGACGGGCCACGCCGATTCGACGCGAAGTAAAAGTATTTGCTTCCGGGGGGAGCGTGGAAGAAGAGTTCATCTTCCGATGAGTTAATCTCTCCCCCCAAGTTCAGAGGCTTCTGCCAATCACCAAGCGTTAGATAGGAAACCCAAAAATCTTCTTTGCCGAACCCTCCCGGACGGTCGCTTGAGAAGAAGAGTGACGTTCCGTTTTGAATAACGAAAGGAGAGCGCTCGTTATCAACCGTGTTGATCGTTGAGTCGAGCGGGATAGCTCGCGACCAAACTCCATCCACATTGTGAGTTACCCAAATATCGACACCACCATATCCCCCCGGACGAGTAGAAGCGAAGTAGATCGTCTTCCCATCGCCAGTAATCGAGGGTTGCGAATCCCAGTAGCGCGAGTTTACGTTCTTTCCAAGATTCCGCACGTTCTTCACACTATCCCCCTCCAGCTCTGCAATAAACAGATCGGTGTCTCCATACCCATCCCTCCCATCAGTTGCAATCACGATTGTCTTTCCATCGGCAGCAATCGCAATAGCTCCCTCGTTATCGTCGTAGTTCCAGTTGCTTCCAGCATTTAACGGAGATTCCCACTCCCCCTCCTCTTCAGGGGCAACAGACCGATAAACGTCTGCGTTGCCGAAACCTTCGGGGCGTTCGTAGGAACAGAACCAGAGCGTTCGATGATCCTTTGAAAGTGTCGGTGCGTAGTCGTTCCCTGTGGTGTTAGCAACGTCAACCGGCGTGATTCGATAGTCGTATTCGGGAAGAACTTGACTCTGAAGGTTTGCAGAGAAGATCAGAAGGCTTGCGACTGCAAGGAGAAAATATCGAAGACTGAAACGCACGGTATACTGATTTTTGATTTCTGATTCTGAATTGCCGATTTGAAACTCCCTACACAACCGAAAGGGCTGCGACCATCAACTCATACACACTCTCACTCACAAACTCATTCACTATTTCGATGCCGAGCTTGGCAACCTCTACTATTCCCCGCGCAGGCTGAAGACCTACGGCTACCAATATCATACACTCACCCACTCTCAAACTCATATTGATTTAGAGTCCGAAGATGACGCCGAACGTCCCCTGCACTTCAAGCATTCGCCAGTTGTCAGCAATAACAGTTACCGGCAGACTGACTGTCACCTCTGGATTTAAGTAGATAGTTTCGCTGAGAGGATAGAGGAGCGAAAGTCCAGCCCTCGCACCGAAGACAAGCCGGGAGACGTTATCGATGTAGTCGATGTCCACACTCCTCACTACGTTGGAACCACCCGTAATGCTATCCCCTCCATTTAGGTAGACCAATCCATCTGGGCCGACAATCGTTTCGGTCTTGCTGAACTCTGCCGAAGAGATATACTCGATTGCTGGACCTCCAACAATGTAGAGACCAAGGTTAGAATCTATCCGGTAGCAATAGAAGAGGTCGGCAGCAAACGTTGGGATTGGTGCGGACAGCTCATCCCGGAATCGCATATTCTCTACCGTGTCGTCCGCACCGAAGAAGGGGAACTCTTCAGTAAAGCTCTCGAACGATCCATTATGCCTTGTGTAGGCAACCCGAGGGGAGAGATAGCTCTTCTCGCCGAGAGTAATAAACGATTTGATGCCAGCCGTGAACCCCAACCCCGAACCTTTCTCAAATGTGCAGCATGGGATCCCATTCTCACTCATCTGAAACTGACCTCGGTGAATCGTATAGTCAGGTCCGGCGTAGGGACCAATTAGGAAGGGAGAGAATGGGCTTGGCAAGAGAATGGCGTCGTGTGGGAACTGTATATCGTCCACAAACTCAGCACCAAACGATTGCCCCATCAGATTCACAGAACAGAGCAGACAGATTAGCCATGAGACCACGGAGAGTGGGCGCATGTTTCTCAACAGATTTGTTGGTTGTGCAATCACGTGTGGTTTACTCTTCACAGTTATAGTTCTGTTGAATCTTTCTTTTGATGTGGATCAAGAAATATTATTCCCTCTACTCACCCTGGCGCAGGCTGAAGACCTGTGGCTACCGCGGCTCACTTATTGATAAATAACCTGACTTACTGTCCAATTCAACTCTCCGATTCGGAGCCTGATAAAGTAGAGTCCGGGTGAAATCCCTTCGGAGTCGCTGATGCTCTCGAAAGTCCCAGACGTGCCGATGGTACGCTTGTCCAGCACCTTCACCTTACGTCCAGATTGATTGTACAGGGCAAGCTCTGACGAGATTGGCGCAACCCCTTCATCGAAAATGGCCTCGTAGCGAACCACTAAGCGACCATCCACCGCGGCAACGCTCTTAATAAGTCCGTTGTAGCGGGCACTGGCGTCGAGCAATCGATCTGGCAGATAGCAGATACTGTCGATTCGGAAGAGCGCAGGATTTCTTCTCCCGACCTTCGGGTTGCCGTCGGCCATCGTGGCAGCAGTCGCCGTAATTGGTGTCTCCAGCGCATTGCCGAGAAGCACTAAGAAGCGAAGGCGTGCAAGCTCCGAGGTTGGCAAATCGGAGCGAAGGCGTCCATTACTGAAGAGTAGATCAACAACAGCAGTATCGCCATCGTAGCGTACAGTTTCAACTGAACCAGACATCGCGGCCGATGCGGTCTCCTCCGTTTGAACGAAGTCGGGTGTTGGTGCTAACATCGTTTTGTTGAACTTAATCTGCACGCGAAGCGAATCTACTTCGTAGAGATCAGGCATCGGATCGAGCAGGTAGACCGGAATGTCGATAATACTTCCGGGACGCCCGGTATAAACATCTCGCATCTCGACGACAACGGAGTCATATCCAACCCCAACTAATTCAGCAGTGAGAGAATCTTCCGCACAACTAACGTAGGGAAGCAACACCGTGTCACGGCGAATGCGCAGCCTGTCTGGTCCGAAGCAGATTTCAATCGTCGTCGACTCTCCCGGAAGCAGAGGTGGCGCAATTGGTGTGGCTGTAGCAAAAGGAGGATCGATTCCTTCTAATGGCCCTCCCGGATAGGGAGCATTCCCAATATTTGTCAACTGTACATCAAGACAACGACTGCTATCAACCCGAACCGAATCGTAGTCGATTGTCGAAGGGGTCATCTGGAGGATTGGAGCAGCCCCCTCGCCACGCAAAATCAGATAGCCTGCTGCCGCCTTGCTGAGATCTTCGGAGATTTGTTTGTAGACGTTGAGAAGAGAAGTAGCGTCGGAAGCTAAGAAAGAACGCCCTCTGGTCTGGGTTGCAACGTTATCAAGATCGTTCTGAGCTTGAACCGGAAGATCACCAATGCCAATTGTATAAATGCGAATCCCCGCCGCGTTCGCGGCTGCAATCACTTGGGCACGCGACCCAGTAACGCAACTATTTTCTCCATCGGTTAACACTACGATCACCCGTCTTCCTGGGAGGTTTTCTTGCTGAAGCTCTAAAATCGTTCGCAACAACGCATCCCAGAGACATGTAAAACTGAAAGCGACATTCGGCACACTGTTTTGAAGCACTACTGGATCTGTTGTATAGCCAGCTAACCTCGCAAAATCACCAATATCTGAGAATCGATAGACTGCCGCAGTATCCACAACAGCACGAAGCGTATCCCGAATCAAGTTCTTCAAGAAGTCAACCCCGGCGTCGTGTGCTGCTTGCCTCTTTATCGTAGAATCAGCACCGAATTTTTCACTCATACTCCCGCTTGCATCAAACAGGGTCGCTATCGTCAACGAGTACCTGCTGTCGGCTGTGAAGCGGACAAGTTGGGTATCGATGCGGGGTGCATCTGGAGGGGAATAGCAGACATTGATCGTAATGCTGCTGTCGGGGGGAAGACTAATTGGTGTTGGAGGGAACGTGCCAGAGAAGGGGAAAAGAATCTGCTCGGCACTCGTTATCACCGTCGTTGAGCTTCCCACATTCCTTATCGTGATATCGCGGCACTTTGTTGTTCCGCACCGTGTCGTGTCGAAGTCGAGAAGCGAGGGGGAGAGTTGGAGAATTGGTCCGATGTCTGGAGCCAAGTTCATCCCGGCTCCGTTGATTACTAAGTCAGCCGGGCGACGACATGCTCCGTTCGTCAGTCTAAGTGTGTCGGGGTAGAGACCTTCCACTGTTGGTAAGAAACATATATCAACAGTGATAGAAGCTCCCGGAGCAAGTGTTCCGGAAATAGCCGGAGTAATACTGTAGGGTGCTCCGACTGGTAGGATTTCTGAAAGGTTGATCGGCTCGTTCCCACTATTGCTAATCGTGACTTGCTGGCATGTCTGCTTGTTCAGAACAATGCCGCCGAAGTTGATCTCCGTTGGGTTAAAATCGACCGCAGCCGAACGTGAGAGTCCTGCCAACACGACCGTATCCCGCGCAAGGTTCGCTGCATCTCCTGTATCGACAGTCAACACGAGGTTGTTCTGGCTTCCGGTGAGACCTGGAATTGTTGGGGAAAAACAGAACTGCACAGTGACACTCGCCCCTGCCGGAACGGTAACCGGTGTATTGAATGCGGGAACTGCTGAAATTGAAAATGGTGTTTGCGGAGAAGTCAGCGAAAGAATTCGCAGTGGAACGCTGGAGGTATTCCGCAAAAGAATATCCTGACATTGCGACTGACCACACGGGACATCGAACTGTGCCGTATCCTCACTGAGAATCAGATACCTGTCAAGCTGAGCCGAGAGTTTTTGTGCAGAAATGAGTGCTACACACAGGAATGATGCAAAGAATAGCTGAAACTTCCGCATCGATAATGGCCTTCTGTAAACGGGTTTTGTACCTTCTGTTAATATACGTGGATAGATCAACCCAGCAGTGGAGTGTCCGTTACGGATGGACGAGAGAATGAGCCTCCCGATACTCCCACAGCATACACCGACTCAGGAATGATTTAATGTCAACGACTTTTTTCTCTGTACTTTTACGGCTTGAGAGCAATCCTGAGTGTATACCACTTCGCTCGTAACAATAGTTAGCCCCCTACAGATCGACCACAACGAACGTACATCTATACTCTCTGGAGTAGAATATGAAAAATGGGAAACTACGGGTTCTGGCGGCTGGACTAATTGGCAACGTAATGGAGTGGTATGACTTTGCTGTCTACGGCTTCTTTGCCTCAACTATTGGAACTCTCTTCTTTCCGACAGGAAATGCCACCACATCTTTAATCGCTTCGTTCGGTGCGTTTGCCGCCGGCTTTCTGATGCGTCCGGTTGGCGCGATTCTCTTCGGACACATTGGCGATCTTCTCGGTCGAAAAAAGGTATTGACAATCTCTGTGATGATGATGGCTGTCCCAACCTTTTTGATTGGCCTTCTACCGACATACGACGATATAGGGATAGTCGCACCAATTCTGATTGTACTCTTACGGATGATTCAAGGGGTGTCAGTTGGGGGAGAATATACTGGGTCGTTTGTCTTCCTTACTGAGCAGGCTCCGAAGAACAAGCGCGGACTCTACAGTTCGTGGAGTATCACAGGTGCAATGGCTGGCATTCTCCTCGGCTCTGCAATCGGTGCTCTCACAACAAACCTCACTACCAACGCAGAACTGACCAGTTGGGGCTGGCGTCTCCCCTTTATCGCCGGACTGTTGGTTGCCGGAACAGGATGGCTGATTCGCCGAGGTATTGAAGATGACTCTGGGGATGTCAAACAGGAGAAGTCTCCCCTTGCCGAAGCTGTGAAGAAGAATCTACGCGAGCTGTTGCAAAGTTTCGGCATCAACATCGCAAACGCAGTTGGGTTCTATATCATTTTCATCTACATCAGCACCTGGCTTGTCAGCGAGGATGGCGTTAGTCGTGGCACAGCCCTCGACATCAACACGTTGAGCATGGGGGTAACACTTCTAACAATCCCAGTAGTTGCATTTGTTTCCGATCGCTTTGGACGCAAACCATTCCTGTTAGTCGGAACGGGTGGACTGGCACTCTTCAGCTATCCACTCATCCGGCTAATGCATCAACCCGATCCAACCATTGCGCTGCTCGGGCAGATCGGATTGGCTCTCCTCCTTGGAACATTCATTGCAGTTATTCCGGTAACTCTATCCGAACTCTTCCCTCGCAATGTTCGAGTGAGCGCAACCAGCCTCAGCTACAATCTCCCCTTAGCAATTTTTGGCGGAACTGCTCCGATGGTTGCCACTTGGCTCATCCACGAAACTGGAAGCGCACTTGCACTCGCTTGGTATCTAAGTGCCGCTGCGCTGATTGGGTTCATGGTGACCTTAACAATGAAGGAGAGACACCGAGTAGAGTTGGATTGAGAGGTTTTTGGCATCCGGGAGAAGACTTCCGCTGAAGAACGATAACACTCAACATCAAAGGTCAATGATCGATACGAATTTGCGGGACGGGTTGGCTGAAGCTGTCGGCACATTTGCACTTGTACTCGCCGGAACCGGAGCCATCATCTTTAACGATGTGTCGGGGGGAATAATCGGCCACCTCGGGGTTGCCCTAACGTTTGGGTTAATTGTGATGACCGTCATCCACGCTATCGGCGATAGGTCGGGCGCACATATCAACCCTGCAGTAACGATTGCCTTTGCCGTGGCAGGACGATTCCCGTGGAGGAGAGTCCCCCTCTACGTTGTGGCACAAACAGTTGGTGGAATTCTCGCAAGTCTCCTTCTCCTCTGGTACGCCCCTACCCACCAGACGCTCGGGATGACACTCCCGACAGTTGACCCACTGCAAGCACTCGTGATGGAAATTCTCCTGACTCTCTTCTTGATGTTCGTTATTCTCTCCACTGCACACGGCGCGCAAGAGCGGGGAATTACGGCAGCACTTGCCATCGGTGGAGTAGTTGCGTTGGAGGCGATCTTTGCCGGACCAATCACTGGAGCCTCGATGAACCCGGCTCGCTCTATTGCTCCGGCAATTGCGGCTGGGAATTTTGTTCACCAGTGGATCTACATCGTTGGACCGGTTCTTGGAGCTGCGCTGGCTGTCCCCTTAGCCTGGGGAATTTTCGGTCGGTCGATGGAAGGGTTGGCTGAGTAGTGGGGAGTATATATCCTCGCAGACAATGCAATTGCGACAGAGAGGGTTCTGCAAGATTAGTCGTTCCTCGCTTCTTTGGTGAGCACTTTGATGTTCGCGAATGGCTCAGCCGCCCCTTCAGGGCGGAAAATTCAAATAGCATATCATGGCCGTGGGGTGCTGCCTCCGGCTTTCCCCTCGGCCACATATCACTGCTCCCTTCGGGAGCGGATCGATCGTTCCTCGCTTCTTTGGTGAATACCTTGATATTCACGAACGGTTGACTTCGATATCAGCTCACATCGAAGCCCACTAATCCGACTGCCCCGAAGGGGCTACCGATTATTTGGCCGGGGATGACAATCCCCGAAAGAAAAGCATTCATAGTTCTCCTCGCCCCGATGGGGCAGAATGCAAGAGAGCGATGTCAAGACTCCCAGCTCAGCACTCAAGTCCACTAATCCGACTGCCCCGAAGGGGCTACCGATTATTTGGCCGGGGATGACAATCCCCGAAAGAAAAGCATTCATAGTTCTCCTCGCCCCGATGGGGCAGAATGGCATAGCCGTGGAGTACAGCCTGCGGCTTTCTCCACGGCCAAGCAGAAGTGCTCCCTCCGAGAGCACTTCGATAGGGTTCGATTTGGAGGGAAGTAGTGGAACGACACGGAATCCTGAACGACTCAGAGACGTGATATCGCATTCTCTCGCTGACTGTCCAGCAGTATAGTACACGAACTCTACGGATCATCGCAGGATTTACGCTGATTCTGATCGGCCTACAATCTCCGAGAGATATTTCCCTTGCAAGATGGCATACGTACCAACGGCAACGGCCATCACTCCAATCAACACATATCCAACAACACTCAGATTGAAGAATTGAAAGAGTATCAGCGCAACGCTCCCAACCACCCACAGCCAATCTTGTAGGATAATGAACTGCACCTGATTTCTTTTTATCTCCGCAACCCTTGCGTTCACGAAGACAGAAATCGAGAAGATGACCAAACCGATACCAACATATACCAGGACAACGCTCTCCGAAGCAGAGAGAAGCTGAGCTATGGGATCGGAAAGGAATATCAGGAGAAGCCCCGATATTATTGATGTCGCTCCATTTACTTTTAGAACCGCCCTGAGTTTCTGTTCCGGTAGAGTCATGATCTATGATTTTGTTCTACTTTCTATGTACGTGTTCTTCGCACAATCTTGCTCCTCTCCCCCACAAAATTATCGGACTACGTAAGAGGAAGAGTTGACATGCGATGCCAACCAATCGACATTTGATGCCAGCTTGAAGAAAGGGTAGATTTGCAGCATGACTTTTAGCGGACGATTTGCACTCAGCCTGATTCAATTCGCAGTTCACCAAGGGTGTTCTCCAGAAGAGTTGCTTGCACTCACCGGGCAATCAGTAGAAGAACTTGGAAGAGAAGATGGAAAAGTAACCAGCACAACGTTCAACCGACTTGTTGAAAAGGGAGTGGCGGCAACCGCCGACGTCTGGTTCGGACTCCACGCCGGTGAGTACTTAAATCTTTCCGCATTAGGTTTGATTGGACAGATCACGCAAAGCTCCAGCACCGTAAAAGAAGCGCTCGACTACTGCTGCGAGTTTGCGGCACTCTTCTCCTCCCCAATCCAGATGAAGCTCGAAAAAGAGCGCAGAACCTACAAACTCTCAATCATTCCCGATCACCGCTGGCTCAATCAGTCGGGAAGCTCCGTAAAGCAGATCATCGACCTGACACTCACATTCTCGCTGCGTGAATTCCACGCACTCACACTCGAGAAGCAGGCTCCTTTAGCTGTTCACTTTCCCTTTCAGCAGCCGGAGGCGATCGACGAATACCGACGGGTTCTCAACGCTCCCCTACTCTTTGCTCAACCGACAACGGCTCTCATCTTTTCCGAAGAGCATATTGAAGCACCAGTAATCACCAGCAACTACAGTCTCCTCCGTCTGTTGGTAGCACATGGACGCGAGCGATTGGCAGAAATCGAAGGTGAGTCAGGATTTCACACTACCGTCAAGCGTTCGATTATCAACCTTGAAACATCTGAATATCCAACAATCGAAACAGTAGCTCAAAATCTAAACCTCAGCCTGAGAACCCTACAACGTCGTCTCGCCGAAGAAGGGTATACCTACAGTCAAGTGCTCGAAGAAGTTCGGCGCGAATCTGTCCTCCGCTATCTCCGCCGCACCGACATCAACGTCAATGAGATAGCCTACCTCCTCCACTACAGCGACGGCAGTACCTTCATTCGCTGGTTCAGAAAGTGGATGGGAATGACACCGGGAGAATATCGGAGGGAAGCTCTGGGGTAGAGCTAAATCCTTTGGGGAGTAGTCTATATCACCTGGCATACTTCTAAACAGAACCGAAAGCGTCGCCAAAGGAGCCCCCCGTAGAAACTCACCCTGAACATCGATTCAATCTGCTGCAAACATCTTTTGTTAGGAGACTACTTTTCCCCTACCGCACAATTGGCCAACCTGCTATCATAGTTGGCAAGACTTTCCAGTGACACAACTCATAATCTCAACACTTTTTTCTTGGAGAGAATTCATGGCCGTATTGAAGTATTCACTTTCAGCATTTACGACTCTGCTCTGCACGAGCACCTTTTTTGTTGCCTGTGGTGAAGACGACGTAGCAGACCCTGTCGCCGAAAAACCGGCGGCTGCCTTCAGCCTTAACAACTCCACAGCAAGGTTGGAGGGAGACTCCATCTTCACAACAAACAGCAGCACTAAGGCGAAGAGCTATCAGTGGAGTGTGAGGCCGGGAAGCGTTACTTCTGCTGAGAAGGAACCGATTTTTGAGATGCTGGATGAAGGAACATATACGATCCAACTGATTGCCATCGGTGATGGAGGGGCAGACACAACAGAACAGACCGTGACCATTGGAGTAAACCGAGAGTTCAGGGCATTTGGCTATGGAGCGAAGACCTGGTACGTACACTCCCTGAAAGTTAATGGGAACGAAACTGCCGACGACCCATGTTACTGGGACAACACATTGAACGTAGATCAACAGAACCAAACATTTAGCTACAAAGAGGGAACAACGTTCTGTCCGAACCCGGTTCTTCCTGAACAAGAGGGAACATTCACATACGACACCGACCTCACAACCTTGAACTTGGCAATCACCGATCCATTCACCTCCAACGTAGTCTACACGATTGACCACCTTACGCGCGACTCCGTCCGCCTGTCAGCATCACTTTCAAGCTCGAATGTAGAGTTCATAGTATCGACAACGTTGAGGACGAAGTAGAGAAGCCAACAATACTGATCGATCTCTCTTTGAAGAACGAGAATCATCACGCAGCGAGATCAAAGAGGCCGGGCGTGAATTGCTTGATTCACGCCCGAGTTGGTTTGAAAGGTTGCCTAAGATCTCCACTGAATGAAAGAAAGTGGCACTCATCAAGTACTGTACCTATCAATGTTCATCCAATCTTTTATGGACATAGGTAAATGCTTCTGAGAAGCTCTTGGCAAAGAGTCGGACTACAATATCATCTGCAATACACTCAAATGTCTGCTCTTTAAACAACAGAATAAAGTGCTTCTGATATCTGTTATCAGAAGCCTCCCATACGGTACTTCGAGCACCCCAAATACGTTCTATTGATATCTTCTGTTGTAGCTGAACTTCTTTTGCCCACGGCGAACCAACAACTTCGAGGATATTGGATAGTTCTTCTTGCATCCCAAATTCATAGAAGGGGTGTTCAGGTCGTCCTTCGTCGTTAGGATAACCGAATTTGCTCATAGAGCACCCCTTGCACTCAACAACCGCAACACCAAGGTCTTTCAGGAAACCAGTCTCACTTATCGTTTTTGACACTGCAAAGAAGAGCACAAAGGTAGACCACCCATCCTGAACAACGACCTCGGCAGGAACCGACGGTGATGGTTCGCAACCTATATCATATGGTATGAGTCTGATTGGCATTTATACTCTCGGACGAAGCAACTGCAAGATGCTCGTAAAGTAATCTGTTGATGGTATTTGGTAGACCTGATTCTACGAGTCTTGCTTGATTCTTCTCCGTGCGATTCCCTCACCCCCCGCCCCTCTCCCATAGCTGGTCAGATATCCCGAGAGTTTTGTGGTGGGAGAGGGGAGCCAAACCAGAATGTCTCACTGCACCCGACTGGAAGTCGGGTGTTAAGAACAAACTCGCAAACTGATTGTCCGCGTGTATAAATAACCGATGGTATGCAAGAACAAATTTCGCAATGAGGTTTCGGTACACCGGATCGATTTTGTCCTATCCAACTCTCTCTACACAAGAAGCAAGGCAAGAAGAGGTGGTTTTCCAATCTCCACTCGCCGCCAGTTAACAAATGCCGTGGCCTCAATCAATGCTTGAAACTGCTCGGGACACCGTTCGCTGAAGTCGTTTACATTGCTCACCTCTACCATCAACAATTCACCCGGGGCAACAGTAACTTCTATCATCCCAGCATCTGGCTCATCGAGATATGTCAAGCAGTCGATTCAAGCATCCATGTTCTCGCCATAGAAGTCGGGAAATCCGAACGTCTTATGAAACAGATCGTGGAACGATTTCCAGTCGGAAATCAACGTTGTTTCTATGCGAACAGTTCTCATATTTGGATTTGAGTTGGCATAGCCTTGTTGCTCCCCTGAGAGAGCATACACTGCGAATAAATATCATCGACCATCAAGTTCTCTTTTCTCCCACCTCCCTCTCCACCCCAGCCCCACCAAACGTCCCGATCCCCTCAAGCTCGTACCCTTCTGGATATGTGGGGCGTTGACGTTCTGTTCCGAGCAACGGCTCTTTTCGTTCTGGAGCGAATCGAAGCAGGTGGGCGCGTAGTCGGAGAAGGCGGCGCACCAGACCTCGCATTAGGGCTGATGGTTTTGGAAAGCCGAAGGCATTTAAGAGAGGGTCGTCCATTGCAGCGTAGAGGACTGGCCGACCGAGGGGATAGAGAAATTTTGGTAGATACATGCCGAGAAAGAGATCGCACGTTACCTCACCTACCTTCCGGTTCGAGTCGGCATACCGAAAGTGTTCTCGCTCATAGTCGATGTTGAACTGCTCGAACTCGTGATAGTCCTCTGGAATATCCTTGATGTTCATCCGCTTCCCTACCTCGCAGTAAAAGTAGAAAAAGGAGAGTCTCTCCTGCTCGGTTAAGGATCGGTAGCCGAACCGTTCTATCCACCTGATCGGCTCGTAGATAAACGTTGTCAGCACGTAGAGCAGTTCGTGGTTCTGGATCGGGAATCGGTTGTGCATCTGGTTCATACGGCGCAACGCTCGCCGACCTCGTTCGCTGTCGTAGCCATGTTCAGTTAGGGTGTACATGATAATCTCCGTGTCGTCGTATCGCTTACGCGGACGCTTTGTCAACTCACCTGTGGCAGCGAGCTTTTCGGAGATTGAGGGGACGGCGTAGGTGCGGAAGAGGGCAAACTCGAGTGCTCGCTCAATATCCCACGGGAAGACGTGGCAATTCAACAGGTAGAGAATTTCCTGATGATCGTGAACCGCATCCAGTTCGGCAATCCGTTCGGAGATATGTTTTCGTGACATAGCAGGCTTATCTGTGTGGAACATCACTCCAGAAATCAGAACTGGATAAGATACAACCTCGCGTTCCTCCCACCCTACAAACTCCGCTACCGATGCTGATCTACCAGAACAACGTTCCCATCAGGGTCTGCAATCATAAAGCTGGCCGGGCCAGTTGAGTTCTCGTCTGCTTCCGAAATCATTGCAACGCCACTCTCCTTCAACTGCCGCTGCAACTCCCGGATGTCGGTAAAATCCTCAAGCGGCTGCGCATCATTATTCCACCCCGGATTGAAGGTGAGGATATTCCCCTCGAACATCCCCTGAAACAATCCAATCACGTGGCTCTCATTCTTCATTATCAACCAGTTCTGCGATTGATCTCCCCCGAAGACCTCAAACCCAAGCTTCTGGTAGAACTGCTTCGATGCTTCAATATCCGTAACGGCAAGGCTGACAGAAAATGCTCCGAGATTCATGCTATTCATTCCCCTAATGCTTTTGTGATTGATACTGTAAATACATATCTGAGACCATGATAGAGTCGGCAGTTCAATGATGGCACGTCCGTTTTAAGAGGAGTTGACTGTAAGAAGACCACCACCAAGGACACCAAGAATCACCAAGAGGACGATTCACGTGCTTCTTCTATGAGGCTTTTGCAATCAACTCAGCATACTCAACTACCTTCAGATGGTGTGACTATGTCGGAACAACTCACTCTGGTGATTCAAGACCGTGACTCGCTTGGTGTTCCCGAAACAGGTAATTAGCAATTGTCCATAGCAATATCGGATTGTGGACAACTTCTGGATTGACCTGCCAATCTTTGCCATCATTCCAGAGCATCTTCGTTAAGATATAAGCCAACTCAACGTTAAAGGAAACGAACTCGGCTCCGTTGTACCTGACAGTCCAGGGCATATTGTACGGAAGTGTAGAGCCACCTGACGAGGACCTACACTGGATCGTATCGTTCGCCTCATTAATAATGTCTACACTGTATGCATCACCACCAAAGCTCGGCCATTGCGATTCGTAGTTGGCAACGATAGCTGCACGAACGATGTCCGAATTGACAGTATCAAAAGAAGGAATCAATCTAAGATAGAAGGCTTCTTCCTCACCTATCTCCGCCTCTGGTAAAACAACTCTCTTCCTCCTATCAATACTTGCATTTCCAAATCTACTCTCTACGTCCTGAACATACTCAGCAAGATCTTCTTCCTGAATCTTACACTCTCGAAGCGACGACACAGCAATCGGATCGAGATTCACAGCACGTAAAATTCGAGAGAGTTCTTCTGTGCGTATCCCATTGATTTGATACTTCCGACCCAATCCCTCATCGACAGGTGTGTGTTCGTACTTCAGTGAGGGGACAGTATCCTCTACTTTAGTTGCTGCATGAGTAATGTGCTCCTCTGTGTGCCCGGTACAACCATAAGCCCCTCTCGTAGCCGCAATATCTTTGATAGGGTGAAAAAGGAAGGGACTGAGAAGACCATATGCAGTAAAACGTTCAAGGAGTGCAGAGTCAGGATAATAACGATACTCTTCATCGTTAGTCCAGATTGACAGATAATCCCAAGAGACCCTGCCGATACAGCGGACGTCCGTATTGAAATCCATCACCTTAATGTAACCAGTAGATTCGTAGTCAACTTCGTAGAGACTATTCCCCGCAACAACATAGGGTCTGCTTTGCAATCGTATGTGAAGCTCACTTGCATCCACACATTCACCAACTACCCCCGGTCCCCAACCATAGCGGATACTGTCGGTTTCAATGCTTTGTGCGGATAGGCTGAAGAGACTTGCGAAGAGAAAAACGATGAAGGTCAACGAGCGCATTGGTTCCTCCGATTGTCGGTCTGAATGATGTAGATGAATTGGCTCTGCCTGAAGATACATTCTACTCTGAGAAATTACTATCTGTTTTTCTGGCACTCTATAATATGCAGGGGTCTATACACAGAGACAATCAGTTTGCGAGTTTGCTATACTCGCGGACAACGCAATCGCGACAGTAAGAGTCAAGATCAGTTGTTCCTCCATCATTCCGTGAACGCTTCGATATCACTCTATATCAAGACAAGTCCACTACTTTACCTGCCCCGTAGGGGCTACCGATCTGCCGTGGCAGATAGCCGGGGATGAAAATCCCCGGAAAAATGCGTTCCTGATCCTCCTCGCCCCGTAGGGGCAGAATGGATGAAAGACGATGTCAAGGCTTCCAACGCAGCCGCCCCTTCAGGGCGGAAGCATCAGATAGCAAATAGACTCCGTGGAGTGCAGCCTGCGGCTTTCTCCACGGCCACGTATCACTACTCCCTTCGGGAGTAGTTCGATCATCATCTGGCAAGTGCAAGCAACAAACTGCCCCGTAGGGGCTACCGATCCGTAGCCGGGGATGACAATCCCCGGAAGAAATGCGTTCCTGATTCTCCTCGCCCCGTAGGGGCAGAATGGATGAAAGACGATGTCAAGGCTTCCAACGCAGTCGCCCCCTTCAGGGCGAAAGCATCAGATAGTGAATAGACTCCGTGGAGTGCAGCCTGCGGCTTTCTCCACGGCCAAAGACAAGTGCTCCCTTCGGGAGTGGTTCGATCATCATTTGGCAAGTGCAAGCAACAAACTGCCCCGTAGGGGCTACCGATCCGTAGCCGGGGATGACAATCCCCGGAAGAAATGCGTTCCTGATCCTCCTCGCCCCGTAGGGGCAGAATGGATGAAAGACGATGTCAAGGCTTCCAACTCAGCCGCCCCTTCAGGGCGGAAGCATCAGATAGTGAATAGAGTCCGCGGAGTGCAGCCTGCGGCTTTCTCCACGGCCAGGGGTGAGTGCTCCCTCCGGGAGCAGTTCGATAGGATTCGATGTGTACGGGAGTGGTGAGGGGACGAGTCATCCAGATTCCTGAGCGCCTCCGAGACATGATATCGCCTTCTCTCGCAAACCGATTGTCCGGCAGTATAACCCGAATATCAGGACTCTACAGAGTGCTGAAGAATCAAGCACTATTCGGCAATCGGCAACCCCCATTCAACTCCCGATTCCCTGCAGGAATGTCTGCAAGTTGACCGATGAGTCGATCCCGATTTTCTTCCTGATTCGCTGTCGGTATTTATCGATACTGCGAGGTTCAGCCGTCAGTATTTGCGCAATCTCTTTTGTCGAAAGTCCAGTTCGGATCAGTCCGCAGACCTTCAGTTCCGTTGGTGTCAGCTTCGGGAACTGGCTGGCGAGCATTTGCAGATAGTCTCCGTGTACTTGTCGGAACTGCTCCTCGAACGTGCTCCAGGTCTCTTCGGAGTTGATGATGCCCTGGATTTCTCCGGAGAGAGTCCGGAGTTCTTTCCCGAGATTCGTAGATGAAGCGAGGGAAAGATCTTTTACTCGTTGGAAGACTTTGCGGAGGAGATCATTCTTTTGGGAGAGGAACATTGCGGTGGAGTGAAGTTCTTTCTGCCGGTGCTCTATCTCCTGTTCCAGTTGTTTGTTCGTAAGGCGAAGGAACTCTGCCTCCTTCCGGACTAACTGTTCCTCAGCACGGGCGCGGTCAACTTCATAGATCACCATGAGGCTTTTCAGCCGGTGATCCGAGTCGCGACGGAAGATCTCCCGCTCAAGGTCTCTATGTTTGCGCAGGTGAAGGAGGGCTGCGTTCACTTCGCCTGCCACCTGAAAGGCTTCCGAGAGGAGTTCATGAGCACGGGCCTGCAGATCGCTCCGTCCGGTCTCTTCCGCATAGCTTAACACTTCCCGAAGGGTCTCGACACCCCTCTCGACTTGTCCCGTGTTGGTCTGGACTCTACCAACCTCAGCCTGTAGTTGCCCCCACTCGGTTGTCCCCTCCATGGTTTGCAGGAATGGCTCTGCCTCCCTCAGCATTTCGGTACTGCGGGATAGTTCACCTCCGCTGCAAAAAATACCGGCAAGGTTTACCAGCGCGTGGGTCTGAAGCCGTGCATCATCAATCCCCCCCGCAATCGAGCGGACCCGCTCGAAAATTGTTATCGCTTCATCCCCCCTCCCTTGTGTTAAGGTCACAGCCCCGATATTCAGGAGAGTGGTGGCGATCTCGCGCGGGTTGCCAAGTTCTTCCTTGATCCCCAAGCTGAGCCGGAAGTACTCTAACGCCCTCTCATACTGTCCGGTATGTTGGTAGAGGTCGCCAATGTTGTTCAGTCCCATCCCCTCATTCCGCCGATCCCCGATGCTCCGGGTGATGGTCACGCTCTCCCCATAGGCCTTGATGCTCTCAGCATAGTCTCCTAACACTCTGTAGAGTAGACCAAGTTCAATCTGCACTGCGGCAATTCCAGACTTGTCATCGAGACGAGTGAACAGTTCAAGACTCTCACGCAGGTTACGCAGGCCTTCGGGATATTCGAGCAGCTCGACGCAGATTCGTCCTAAGTTGTGGAGAGCGTATGCCATTCCTTTCTCGTCCTTAGCTTCGCGAGAGAAGGCTAAGCTCTCTTCTATATACTCCCGGGCTTCGGAATAGCGTCGCCAGTGAAGGAGAAGGTTGCCGAGGTTGTTCTTTACCAGATGGATGTGGTGCTGATCGTCCAGAACAATTGCTCGCTTGTGACTCTCCTGAAATCGGTCGAACGCCTCCTCATATTCTCCGGCCATCCAGTGCGTGTTGCCGATGTTCGTGTTCACCACCATCGCGCGACGGTGGTCGCCGGTCCTCTCCAGCAGTGGAATTGCCTCAACCATTGTGGAGATTCCCTCCCGGTATCTCCCCGAGCGTGCATAGCATTCTCCCAACAGGTCGAGTGCTTCTCCCTCCATCTCCGGACTCACCTCAGCCCGGGCAAGTTCCAAACATTCCTCAGCATGGAGTGTAGCCTTCTGAATATCGACCGCAATATGCTCGGACACCAGATTGCAGAGCAGGCGAAACCGTTCAGGGTCGGTTTGGGGGGTGGCAAGTTGTTCTCGCAGATCATCCATCTGGCCCAGCGTCGATACTTGATATTAGCAGAAGAGGAGTGATAAAATAGCGAAGAAGAAGGGATGGGGAATTCAAAATTCAAAAGGCAAAATTCAAAAAGGGGGAGGTTAACCAGTATCTGACCCTGCGAGACTCTTCACTTCACTACGTTGCGTTCAGAGTGACAGGTTGGGAAATGGTAGAGAGTAGCAAGGCTTGTCATGCTGAGGGCTGAAGCCTGCCCCGATTCTTCGGGGAAGGATCTCGCCGGATAAGAAGACCCGACGCCGGTGTGTCGCCTACCACTTCCTCTATTCCACTGGCGAGACTCTTCACTTCACTACGTTACGTTCAGAGTGACAGGTTGGGACATGGTAGAGAGCAACAGGGTTTGTCATCCTGAGGATCTCGCCGGGTAAGAGAACCCGACGTCGGTGTCTCGCTCCACCATTTCATCTGGCCTTTTAAAACAGGTTCTCAGACATGTTTCGTCAGGAGAGAGAGATGTGTAGACCGGTCTATACCAGACTTCCTTTCGCTGGATTCTTCCAGTAACAACGCTTTCTCAACATCTCGCAGATAGCGCCAGACGATGGCTATCATCAGGAGAACACTTGCAGTGGCAACCATTGCATTACCGAGAAAGCCGAAGTGGTGCCATACTCCAGAGGCCAGAGCACTTCCGACGCCAAGCCCTATCTTACTCATTGACAATACCAGACTCATCAGGCTTCCCCGATGTTCTCCGGTTGCCATCTGGGTCATCAGTGCATGCAAAGGAGTTCTGCGAGAAACGGCAAAGGCCATTACCAGAAAGTAGAGGGGATAGATTGCCCAAGAGAAAGGAGACTTGACTAAAGCAATAGCTGGAATCAACAGGACAACCCCAATCGAGGCTCCGATAATAACATTGGTTCTTCGGATGCGATCCGAAACCTTGCCAGCCCAGGGACCAACGAGTACTGCGGCCACTCCCCCGATCCCGTAGAGAACGGAGACCAAGAAGGCTGTAAACGCGAGATCCTCTTCTAACCATATCGGGAAAAATGTCCCGAAGATGGAGGTTGCCATAAGCATCGTCATCCAGATCGCAGCAACTGCCCGCACATCACGACGACGGAGGAGAGAAGCATATTCAGTGAGAGAACTTTGAAGCGAAAGGGATGCACGTAACTTGACCTTGGGTTGAGGTAGTCGTAGCCAGATTAGCAGGAAGCCAGCCGCTGCAATAATCGCAAAGCAGAGAAACGGAGCACGAAAACCGAACCAGGAAGCCAGAAGGTTACCGAAAAAGACCCCCACTATCTGGCCTGCTGCCGTACCACTCATTGCCCACCCAGTGGCCCACCCACGACGTTGGGACGGAAAGTAATCACCAACGTACGACACCACTGCACCACTCAGGAGTCCCCCGGCAACCCCTGCAAGGATACGAACCAGGAGGAGTGTCAGAAAAGAATCGGCGAGACCGTGCAATCCGAGCGTTACCGCAAGAAGCCCTGATCCAACCAGCAAAATTCTTCGTCTACCGAAGCGGTCGGAAATTGGTCCGGCCACCAATGCAAAAACTCCGGCCGAGACTGCGTAGACAGTAATCAGAAGACCGAGAACTGATTTTACTACGGTCAGTTCCTCAGCAATCCGGGGAAGGATTGGTGCAACAATGATAACCTGACTGGAGGTGGCAAACACCAACAGCCAGAGTGTGGCAATAACGAGATATGATTCGGAGCGCTCTTTTATCATTGAGTAGATTGTTGAGAATGCAACTTCGCAAATTCCACGTTGCTAACAGGTATCGACTTGCCATTCAAGAGATATTTTCAATCAGTCGGCAATATCCTTGCCACAACCCGGCTGGCGACTGTCGAGGTAAGATACCGTTCCACCAGATGGGGGAGAGCAATCGCGACACTCTCTCATTCTGGAACACCGAAGATTACTCCGATAGACCGGGGAAGAGTCTCACCGGTCGAGAACCTTTTACTTCACGTAGTTCTCTGCACACCACTGTTTGCTCTGTGCCGGGATTGCCCAGCCCGCACGACGATATACGCTTTCCTTTTTTTTGGTATTATCTGAACTTCCGAACGGATCAGTTCGTGACCGAAGTGGCTATATCTACACATACCTTGGAGAGTGCTCCACACAACCTTGGAGCTGACCCGGCAACCTTATTCCTTCCCTTGTGCAAACGTTGCGCCGGAAGGTTCAGGGGGCGTAACTTGGCCGCTGGCTCTCTATTAAGAAAATGCACACATGTTTGAACAGACATTCAAGAACATCGACGACGTTCTCAGGAAAGATGCTGGTTGCACCAGCGAACTTGATTACACCGAGCAGACCTCCTGGCTCCTCTTCCTGAAATATCTCGACGCTCTCGAACAAGACAAGGCGACTGTAGCCACCCTCGAAGGGAAAAAGTATACCCACATCTTGGACGAACCCTACCGCTGGGAATCGTGGGCCGCGCCGAAGAATGGTCTCGGGATGATCGACCACAACGCCACCCAGACCGGAGATGACCTGATTACCTTCGTAAACGGCCAACTCTTTCCCTACCTGCAAGGTTTCAAGCAGAAGGCCAGCGGCCCGAACACCATCGAGTACAAAGTCGGCGAAATCTTCAGCGAGATCAAGAACCGCATCCAGAGTGGCTACAACTTGCGGGAGGCTATCGACCACATCGACGAACTCCGATTCCAGTCCCAGACGGAAAAGCACGAACTCTCCCACCTCTACGAAGCAAAGATCAAGAACATGGGGAACGCCGGGCGGAACGGGGGTGAGTATTACACCCCGCGTCCCCTGATTCGCGCCATCGTTGCCGTCACCGCGCCGAAGCTCGGCGAGACGATCTGCGACCCCGCCGTCGGCTCGGCTGGCTTCCTCTGCGAAAGCTTCGAGTACTTGCGGGAACAGAATCTGAGGCGGACTACCGCACAGGATCGCGCCCTGCAAACACGAACCTTCTACGGGAAGGAAAAGAAGTCCCTCGCCTACGTGATCGCGATCATGAATATGATCTTGCACGGCATCGAGGCTCCAAACATCATCCACACCAACACGCTCGCCGAGAACTTGGCCGACGTGCAGGAGAAGGATCGCTTCGACATCATCTTCGCCAACCCACCCTTCGGCGGCAAGGAGCGGAAGGAGGTACAGCAGAACTTCCCGATCCGCACCGGCGAAACCGCTTTCCTCTTCCTGCAACACTTCATCAAAGTTCTCAAGGCTGGTGGCCGAGCGGGGGTTGTTATCAAGAATACCTTCCTCTCCAACACGGACAACGCCTCGGTCAGCTTGCGCCAGAAGCTGTTGGAAGAGTGCAACCTCCACACCGTGCTCGACTGCCCCGGCGGCACGTTTATTGGCGCGGGGGTGAAGACGGTGGTGCTCTTCTTCGAGAAGGGGAGGAAGACGCGGAAGGTCTGGTTCTACCAGCTTGACCCGGGCCGCAACATGGGGAAGACCAACCCACTCAACGACGCCGACCTCGCCGAGTTCATCGAACTGCAAAAGGCTCAAGCCGACTCGCCGAAAAGCTGGAGCGTAGACGTGAAAGATATCGACCCGAATACCTTCGACCTCTCCGTAAAGAACCCGAACGGGGGGGAGGAAATTGCCCACCGCAGCCCGCAAGAAATCATGGCCGAAATCGCCGCGCTGGATGCCGAGAGTGCGAAGGTGCTGGGGAAGATTAGGGGGTTGGTATGAAGAAGGGGTGGGAGATGAAGATGCTTGGTGATGTTTTGGAGAAAACAGAGACAACTAACCCAGCGCGCTTGCCGCAAAATGAGTTTAATTACATCGACGTTTCAAGCGTCTCGAATGAGACACTGACTATCCAAGAAACGCAGTATTTGAAAGGCGAAGATGCGCCGAGCAGAGCGCGTAGGCTGGTCAAAGCGAACGATGTTTTGTTCGCTACTATTCGTCCAACTCTTCGGCGTATTGCTATTGTCCCCGAGGAACTCGACAATCAAGTTTGCAGTACAGGCTACTGCGTTCTGCGGGCGAGGCCGGATATTGATCCCCGCTTTGTGTTCTACTTCCTCCAGACAGAAGATTTTATGTCGGCAATGGAGACCCTTCAAAAGGGCACGAGTTATCCGGCAGTCACCGACGGCGATGTCCGCTTGCAGCCGATCCCTATTCCTCCCCTAACCGAACAACATCGAATCGTCCGCCTGCTCGACGAAGCGTTTGAGGGTCTCGCCACCGCCAAAGCAAACGCTGAAAAGAACCTCCAAAACGCCCGCGCCCTCTTTGAGAGTCACCTGCAATCTGTTTTTGCACAGCGGGGGGAGGGGTGGGTGGAACGGCAGCTTGCCTCACTCTGCAACGAGATAACCGTGGGTCACGTTGGTTCGATGAAAACGAAATACATGGAAAGCGGTATTCCCTTCCTTCGGTCGCAAAATATCCGTCCCTTCGAGGTATCAATGGAAAACGCAATGTTCATTGATGAGACTTTCCATCATGCTCTCAAGAAATCTCAACTGAGTCCCGGCGATCTCGCTATTGTAAGGACGGGCTATCCTGGAACTGCGGCTGTGATTCCTCCAGAATTGCCGGACTCAAATTGCAGCGACTTGGTGATTGTCCGTCCGAGCAATGAAGTGAATCCACATTTTCTCGCCGCGTTTTTCAACTCCGCTTTCGGAAAGAAGCTTGTTTTGGGTAAGATTGTCGGCGCAGCACAGAAGCACTTCAACATAACTGCTGCCAAGGAGGTAATGCTCTATGTTCCTCCAATACCGGAGCAACTTGCGATCATCGCTCAGTCTGACGAAATACGCAACGAAACCCAACACCTCACCCGCATCTACGAGCAGAAGGTTGCTGCATTGGAGGAGTTGAAGAAGTCGTTGTTGCACCAAGCGTTTAGTGGAGAGCTGTGAGATAAAAAGGAAAGGATGATGGCAAAGGGATATTGAGAGCAAAAACTCTTCCTGATATATTCGACTACTATGAACGAACTCGAAACCATAGACACATATATCCTCCCCGCTTTGAGGGCTGCTGGTTGGGGTGGGGATGGTTGCCGCATCCGGCGCGAGTATCGGGTTGCCCCCGGTCGTATTGAGGGTCAGGGGCGTCCCGGTAAGGTGCTCAAGGCAGATATCGTTCTTGAATATCGCAACACAAAGCTGGCCGTAGTGGAAGCGAAGGGGGAGACTAAGGAACTGACCGAAGGGGTTGGCCAGGCCAAGGATTATGCGGACAAGCTGGCAATCCGGTACACGTATGCCACCAACGGTCGGGGCATCTACGCGATCGACATGCAGACCGGCGCGGAGGGGGAAATCGCAGCCTACCCAACGCCGGACGAACTCTGGGGGATGACGTTCGGCGAGGCGAACGTCTGGCGGGATCGCTTTGCCGCCGTTGCTTACGAAGACAAGGGAGGCTCGCATCCGGGACGCTACTATCAGGAGATTGCCATCGAGCGGGTGATGGAGGCCATTGCGGAGGATCGGGGGCGGATTCTGCTCACGCTCGCCACCGGCACAGGCAAGACCTTCATTGCCTTCCAGATTGCGTGGAAACTTTTTCACGCCCGTTGGAATCTGAGTCGCGAACCGACCCGCCGACCCCGCATTCTCTTCCTCGCCGACCGGAACTTCTTGGCCGATCAGGCCTACCTTGCTTTCTCCGCTTTCCCCGAGGATGCGCTAATCCGCATTGAACCGGAAAGCATCCGCAAGAAAGGGAGAGTCCCGACAAATGGGAGCATCTTCTTCACCATCTTCCAGACCTTCATGAGTGGTCCGCCGAGAGATGGGGAGCCATCTCCCTACTTCGGAGAGTATCCCCCCGACTTCTTCGATTTCATCATTATTGACGAGTGCCATCGTGGTGGTGCGAACGATGAGAGTACCTGGCGGGATATCTTAAACTACTTTGCACCCGCCGTACAGCTCGGCCTAACGGCCACCCCCAAACGGAGGGACAACGTGGACACATACCAATATTTCGGCGAGCCGGTATTTGTCTACTCACTCAAGGAGGGGATCAACGACGGCTTCCTGACCCCCTTCCGCGTGAAGCAGATCCAGACGACGATCGACTACTATATGTACACCTCGGACGACACAGTGGTGGAGGGGGAGATCGAGGTGGGGAAGGTGTACGAGGAGAGTGATTTCAACCGGAGCATCGAAATCCGCGAGAGGGAAAAGAAGCGGGTAGAGATCTTCCTATCTCAGATCAACCAGAACGAAAAGACGTTAGTCTTCTGCGCAAACCAAGCCCACGCGCTCCTCGTGCGCGACCTTATCAACCAACTCAAGACGAGCAACGATCCGAACTACTGCCACCGGGTTACGGCGGACGACGGCGAACTCGGCGAGCAGTGGCTGCGGGATTTTCAGGAGAACGAAAAGACGATCCCGACCATTCTCACGACGTCGCAGAAACTTTCCACCGGCGTGGATGCCCGCAACGTGCGGAACATCGTGCTGATGCGTCCCATCAACTCGATGATTGAGTTCAAGCAAATCATTGGGCGGGGCACGCGGCTTTTCGATGGGAAGTATTACTTCACGATCTACGACTTCGTGAGAGCACACCTGAAATTCCAAGACCCGGAGTGGGACGGACCGCCGGAAGAAGAAGAGCCGTGCCCAAGGTGCGGTCAGCGTCCCTGTGCCTGCCCGGTGAATTCGCCGAAGCCTTGCGAAGTCTGCGGCAAGCTCCCCTGCGAATGTACCAAAGAGCCGTGCCCGGTCTGTGGGGAGGTTCGTTGCGTCTGCAAGAAGAAACGCAAAGCAAAGGTGAAGCTGGCCGACGGCAAGGAGCGATCCATTCAGCACATGATGATGACAACGTTCTGGCATCCCGACGGCACGCCGATGTCCGCGCAGCAGTTCATGGAACTGCTGTTCGGCAAGCTGCCCGACTTCTTCAAGGACGAAGCGGAACTTCGTGCGCTCTGGAGTGCTCCCGACACACGGAAGAAGCTGTTGCAGGGGTTGGCCGAGAAAGGCTTCGGGCAGGATCAACTGGCCGAAATGCAGAAGATCATCGACGCAGAGAAGAGTGATCTCTTCGACGTGTTGGCTCACATTGCCTACGCCTTGCCGCCGGTCACTCGTGAAGTTCGGGCTGCGAATGCGCGGGTTCAGATCGCCACCCGGTTCAACGCCAAGCAGCAGATGTTCCTCGATTTTGTCCTCCAGCACTACATCTTGGTTGGCGTAGAAGAACTCGACCAGGAAAAGCTCACTCCGTTGCTCCTGCTGAAATACCACAACTCCTTAGCAGATGCCGTGACTGATCTCGGTGGCCAACCCGAAGAGATCAACAGAGCCTTCACCAGCTTCCAGCAGTATCTCTATCAGGGGGGAGTTGTGGCATGAGAGTGACGACGTTTTGTGTACAACGAAGCAGCGGGAGTTCGTAAGCGAGTAGCTCTGGGTGGGCTGGCTTCGCCTCTACCGCCGGGGGTGGGCAACAGAACCGTGCCGAGGGGAGGTATTCAACCACTTCGGGAGGTCTGAACAACGATGTTGCCTCGACCCGCCCAGTATTCATCAATCGGTGGCGGAGTAGCAAACAGGGTGACCGGAGAGCGATCGGTAATCGTAGGGGGGCGTGGTCTGACGCTGAACGGAGATGGTGGCTCCTCTACCTTGTTTGTCCCTATCCGATTAGTCCTCTTTACTTAAAGCATTTCGGTACAAAATTCACGTTTGTACCAACCACCTTGTTTGCCTTTCTTCTCTTCTTCAGCTATCATGGTTCGATTTGTCAGGATTTCCCTCCTCTCCTGCGTGAGTCTGTATTTCAAGGAACAACTACCATCTATCGACAGAGCCGATAGCTATGAACGCGAATATACCTGTAGACCGGAACTTTTTCTCTTCTCCTCTCTGTCTCGTCTTCGTTCTCCTCTTCACTCTTCTGGGTATGGTTCTGGCTCTGCCAGCGCAATCACAGAACCGCGACTTCAACGCCGAGCGACTTGTTATTGACGACAACGGCGACGATGGGACGCGGAACACGATGACGATTCAGGCTCCGAACCCTCTGACGCAGAATGTGATCTTGACGATACCAGACTTGGGGAGCGACTCGGCACAGTTCCTTCTGGTTCCAGCCGGTACGACAGGTGCATGGCTGCTCAACGGGAACACAGGGACAACGCCGGGAACGGATTTCCTTGGAACGAGTGACGCGCAGGCACTTCATCTATATGTGAACGGTGGGTCGAGCAACAGCCTGATCCTGAACACGAACGGAAGTATTCAGCGGGATGCCGGCGGAAATGGGCGTGGAGGTGAAGCAGTGGATCTGCAGATCAGCAGGAATGGTGCGACGCAGGTAGCCTCGGGGCAATACTCGACAATTGGTGGTGGGCGGCGCAACACCGCGATCAACATCGCAGCGACTGTTGCGGGAGGAGATCAGAACGTTGCCGAAGGACGTTACACCACTGTTGGGGGAGGGACAGGGAACATTGCCAGAAGTAGTGATGGTTTTGTCACAGCAGCAATCACAGTCGGTGGAGGGCATCAGAATCAGGCGACGGGCGTCACTTCGACGATTGCTGGAGGAGCACACAATACAGCTTCAGGTTCTGATGCAGTTATCGGAGGAGGGGCTTATAACTCGATTTCGGGTCAAACCAACACGATTGGAGGAGGAGTATACAACAGCGTGACGGGATACCGTTCGGCGATTGGCGGTGGCGATCGGAACAGCATAGAGAGTCGGTGGTCGGTAGTGCCGGGAGGACGAGGTTTGACGCTTGGTGGGGAGAGCAGCTTTGGATTTCTGGGTGGGAACAGAGGGGGAACGGTGGTGAGTCGAGGTAACAATCGAATGACTGTGAGTGAGGATGACATCGCGTTGTTCGGCAACGTTGACCTGTTGCTGGCGAACAATGATGGGGCGGCGAGTCGGTTGCGGTTCTACGAGGCGAACAGTGCGGTAGACTCCTTGCCGACGGCGACGACGTTTTACACATCGTTCGAGGCGGGGGATCAGAGTGAGGACATCAACTATATTCTTCCCCCCTCAATAGATTCGGTGGGGGGGATTCTCGACATCACGGGTGTTGCCGGTTCGCAGGTGCAGTTGGGGTGGACAACGTCTCCAAACCTGTCTGGACTTCGACTGAACAGCACTACCCCACTTCCGATCAACTCCCGACTTGTCTTGAACGAAGGTCACCTTACGTCGACCGGAACTTCTCCTTCTGCTGTAGGGGATGGCACAAATCTGGCGTTGGCCGTTACGGTTGATGGTTCCGCTACCGACGTTGCGGGAATCGTGACCGCAACCGATGGTGGAAGTGTCGGTACTGGCGTCATCACAATAACATTCAACGCGGCCTATGCCGGAACGCCGGTGGTGATGATTGTCCCCGCCAACGTGACCGCAGCCACCGCCTCCAGCTTCGTAAGCAATGTCAGTACGACCTCGTTCGACCTGAATATCTCTACCACTTCTGGAAATGGTACGGACACCTATGTCTTCAACTATCTGATTGTCGAGACAGATTGATCTCTGCTGATATTAACCTCTGGCTTTGAGCTGGGGGGAGGTGGAGTCAACGGTGGGCAAAAAACGGCTTGAAGCCGTTTCCCCTCTGCTAACTTTCTTGAGCACCCCGATGAATCGGGGTGTTAATTAGAGGTGGGGGAGAACAACTGCGTGCAAATTCCCCTCCCTCAAGCTACCCAGTGAAGGGAAGAGGAGAGAGGGGAGTCTACTCCGAAGTTATCTTCTATTTGTTCTCCCTCCCAAACGCGACCCTAAGTCCCGGTTGTGCAAACTCGTTCTCCCAGTCGGTATCGTCGTAGGTGAACTTAATGTCGCCAGTCTCGTCGGTGATCTTCCAGACTGCCTTCGTAAGGCGCGAGCGGACAGAGGCTCCGTAGAGTTCGTAGATGATGGTTTCGATACGTTGGTCGCTGGAAATTACCGAGCGGCCGTAAGGAACGCCACCGAAGACCAATTCTTTCGTGTCGATCTGCACGAATGCGTTGTCTGGTGCTTCCCAGCGGACGGAGTAGAGTGCCGAGAGTGTGACGATTGAATCACCTTTCGGAGCGAGTGTCCCAGTCATCTTGAACGTATAGAGTCTCTTCCCTCCTGCGTTGTCTGGTTCTTGCCAGTCAGAGTTCAGCGTGAAGGATGTTCCACTCCACTCAATCGTTGTCCCGGTCACGCCACTACTAATCTCAATCTCATCGAACCCTGTTCCATCTGCCGAAACGTGAACCCCAACAAAGGAGGCAATTGCTACAATCGACGTGTTCAGTTTCGGCAACAGATCTTCTGCTAACTCCACTTGCAAGTAGTAAGGGTCGCTCTCCCCTTCTCCTACGGTCACAACCAATTCTCCTGTTCGTGCCGTCGTCGGTAACTTCAGCCTGATGCGAGTATCGCTCCACTCCGAAATGTCGTAGAGACGATTTCCACCGAGTGATACCTCCCCCTCGTACTCGTCGTCGCCGAAGTTCTTTCCCGTAATCGTGATCTCCTCCCCAACCTTAGCAGGGTCAGGCAGAACCGACTCGATCACCGGAACTGGCGGGCCAAGCCGGAAGTCTACATCGAATTGATCCAGCACTTTTGTTCCCCCCTTCAGCAACTCCACCTTCAGTCGGTAGTCTGGCTCACCCTTTCCCGTTCGCATCTCATCAACCGGGATGCTCCAAGTAAAGTAGGTTGGTCCGGTTGCGATAGGTAGAGAGAGAAATTGGTGTGTGGAGTAGACCTCTCCTTCATCTAATTTCCGGACGGAGATGCGGAGCGAGACATCTGCTCCGTTGCTCCGGTCTGCATTCCAGAGGGGGAGCTTCATGAAGAGTGTGTCGGTTATGCCGGGAATCTCTTTCAGACTCGAAATTGTCCTCTTCCAGCCATACCAGTTCGGCTCGTTCTCGTCGATGCTGAGCGTTCCGTCGAAGGCGACGTTCCCATCTTCCGTTCGGTGGGTAAACCGGATGATGCCTGTTGCTCCCGTAAATGGAAGTCCGACGGTTTGCAGTGGTCGGTCGTCGAGTGGTTTTGATGGAATCCAGACTTCAGCAAATGTGGTGAAGGAGATTGTTTGGTTGATAACCCAATCCCAGTTCTTCCACTGATTGCTCCAGTTTGGGTCGCCCGGGTCGTGTACTAAAAATTGGTAGGCAGTAGGGCCGAAGAGTGGCGTTGTCTTCTTGTAGCCGATTACCATCACCGAGTGTCCACTCCTGCCAATGAGAACAGGTCGACCAGAGTCGATCTGTTCCACAAGGTTGTTGAATGCAGACGTACCTCGCCAGTAGAGCGAACCAGTTGCCCCGGACTGAGCGTAAATGTTGAGAAGTGAGGGAACCTTCACGCGATACATGTAGCCGCCGGGACCGGTGTTCGGAGGATAACCGGCATACTTAAGGTAGTTTGGCACTTTCGACGACGCGCCGGAGCGGTAGCCCCGCGACATCATGTGGATGGAAGCTGCCCAGCAGGTTAGTTGATCTTGCGCGTAGAATGGCATATCGACCACCTTGCTCTCCGCATCTGGTTCTACCAACGGTTCCTTCTCCACGATCCACGTGTTCTTCTCTTTGATCTTTCCACTCCTCTTGTCGGCTCTCCCGGAAGGATTCTTCAACGTTCGGTTTGCCGACGCCCGGACGGTGACCGTTCCGGTCGACGGTTCGTACTCGAATGGATAGGGATCGGCCTCCGTCTGGAAAAAGTTTTCTGGGTCGTAGTTCAGCACGCCAATATCTTCCGCCGTTCCCCCCGGCTCAACAGGAAATGTGAGCACCATCTCATCTGGTTCTACCGACACCTCAATCCGATATGCCGATCGGTTCGGTCCGTCGAAGAATCGTTCCGATCCAATCTTTCTCACAGTAAGGTTTGTAGAGCCACTTACCGATCCTGCCGGAATCTCCGCAGTCATGCCATCGCTCAACGAGAGTGTTCCTCCCTCCGAACCGATGGTTGTCGTCTCTTCTTCGAGGATGATCTCCTCAATCACAACATCTGGGTCAGGCTCTACTGGAGTTTTCTCTTCGCATCCAGAAAGCAGAAGTATCGAGAGAAGGGAGAGGGGAACAAACAGCCGTAAAAATTGAGTCACAGTTCGCCAGTTCATACTATCAAATCCTCCAATAAGTTCACTCCAACAGATCATTGGCATTGCGCAAAGGCAAAGCAGGTATCCATACAGAAATGTATATGGGAAGGAGAGGAAAAGAACTGACGGATGTCATGGTTTTGGGGGAGAAGATTGGAATGGTTGTTTGCAATAGAGTTCTGTGCGTGCGCAACGCCCGCTTCACCAAAATTCGAGTGTTTGGTTGGGGGTGTTGTTCACATATACTGCCGGATAATCAGTATGGGAGAGAAAGCGATACCATGTCTCTGAGTCGTTCAGGAATCTGGACGACTCGTTCCCTCACCACTCTCTTCTACATCGAATCCTATCAAACTACTCCCGGAGGGAGCCTTTACTGTCGTATCCGGTGGGCGTGGATATGGATCCTATCAAACTACTCCCGAAGGGAGCACTTGTCTTTGGCCGTGGAGAAAGCCGTAGGCAGCACTCCACGGAGTTTATTCACTATCTGATGCTTCCGCCCTGAAGGGGCGGCTGCGTTGGAAGCCTTGACATCGTCTTTCATCCATTCTGCCCCTACGGGGCGAGGAGAATCAGGAACGCATTTTTCCGGGGATTAGCATCCCCGGCTACGAATCGGTAGCCCCTACGGGGCAGTTTGTTGCTTACACTTGCCAAATGATGATCGAACCACTCCCGAAGGGAGCACTTGTCTTTGGCCGTGGAGAAAGCCGTAGGCTGCACTCCACGGAGTCTATTTGCTATCTGATGCTTCAGCCCTGAAGGGGCGGCTGCGTTGGAAGCCTTGACATCGTCTTTCATCCATTCTGCCCCTACGGGGCGAGGAGAACCAGGAACGCATTTTTCCGGGGATTTTCATCCCCGGCTATCTGCCACGGCAGATCGGTAGCCCCTACGGGGCAGCTTGTTGCTTGCACTTGCCAAATGATGATCGAACCACTCCCGAAGGGAGTACTTGTCTTTGGCCGTGGAGAAAGCCGCAGGCTGCGCTCCACGGACTCTATTCACTATCTGGTGCTCGCCCTGAAGGGGCGACTGTGCTGAAAGCCTTGACATCGTCTTTCATCCATTCTGCCCCTACGGGGCGAGAAGGATCAGGAACGCATTTCTTCCGGGGATTACCATCCCCGGAAATCAAGGGTTGGAGTGGGAACCTCTCTACCACGCCCAGTATCGTTCAAGAATGGACGCTTCTCTACCTGCCCTGGAGGGGCATCTGTTGTGTGACTGGGGATGCCAATCCCCGAAAGCCAAGGGTTGGAATGAGAACTCCTCTCGCCCCGAAGGGGCAGAATGAACCAACAGAATAGGATCAAGCGAGCAACGAAGCTTGCAGATGATTCACGCACATACGTTTTGTCGTCAGCAAGTCTCCGGCAAGTGTTTCTACTTGGTGCTCCACCTCACCGCACAATCTTCACCCACTCCACTTGGTTCCACTCGCCTGAGGAAACTCGGATTAGGTATGTGCCAGATGGAAGTTCTTCCGGCTGCCAGTTTAATTGATAGGCTCCTGCCTCCAGATCCTCTTGGAGGAGAAATCTGGAGTTCCCGTCAGCGTAGTTGATTACTTCTACTGTTGCCGGGCCATCAAGTCCGAGCGAGAAGTCGAGTGTGATTCCCTCTCCAGTTGATGGATTGGGATAGGGAGGAGAGAGCGAATACTTCGCGAAAGAGATATCGATCAAGCGTTGGTTGAGTCCACAAATCGAGTCAACGGTGACATATCCCGCAAATGGAGTAAAGGCTGTGCAGGGTGCCGTTGTGCGAACAGTTCCCCTCAGTTCCGTTCCACCGACATTTGCTAAGAAGATCTCTCCTCCAAGCTGAAGTAGTGGCTGGAGTGAATCTCCGCTGATCCCATTTGGAGAAGCAACGTGCAATCTGATGCTACCGGGAGCTTCCTTCACCTCGAGTAGCGTCCACCCTTCCAAGCGTGTACCGGTGAACCACTTCATCAAGTTGTCGGTGTGGAGCTTCAGAACCTTCGGGTTGTATTCTACAACGATCTCAAGGTCAGTTACTTCATCAAGTTTCTCGGTTGCTTCGTTAATAGTAAGCGGAAGCATTACACTATCTCCCGGTCCTGCACGGTGACCACGCCCCATACGCAGGGCAATCACCGTCGGTTCACTTTGCACGATCACCGTTACGGAGTCGATCCCGGAGCAGCCATTGTCGTCGTAGCCGGTTACGATATAGGTTGTGGTTTGTGTTGGCCGAACAATTGGGTTGGCACACGTGATGTCGCCGGAACAGTCGAGATCATCTGACGGCTCCCACTCGTAGCGAGTTGCGCCACGGGCGTTGAGTTGTACGGGAGTACCGGCGCAGACAAGTGGAACAGAATCGACTTCAATTTCTGGACCATCCACCACCCCTCTGAACTTCAACTCTTGAGATGTGCCGCAGATGGTATCATAGAAAATGATCGCTCCACGTATCTCACCTTCGGTTTTCTCTGGCATCAGATAGAACCTCCCCTCGACAGTCTCTCCCTGAGCAATGTCGAACGATTCGAGAGAGACGACCTGAAGGTCGTCTCCTCCCTGATCGACACGACTATCTATACGAATATGCGATGAGAGATTGCCAGTGTTGGTTATGCTGTAGGTTATTGCCGACTCTTCTCCCGGGCAGAGTAGCCCGAAGTCGACCTCATCGGTTGCAAGTTCAAGCCGCACACTCTCGAAACGACCACGCAGCAGCACAACTGCTTCTTCAGCATTTGGTACGTTTGTTTTGATTCGGGCGAAGGCAGAATGATCTCCAATATCGCTCGGCAAAAAGCGGATCATTATGCTGTCGGTTGTTCCTGAAGTGATCTTTGTTGGGAGAGGATCGAGCAGTGTGAAGTCGTTCGGATGATTACCCTCAACAGTAATCTCTTCAATTGTTAGGTCGGCATTCCCACGATTTTGGATGGGAAGGTGCAAGGTCTCCTCCCGGGGAGTGCAACGCTGTGTGGCGAAGAGAAGAGTGTCGGGAATATTGATGAGTGGTGCGTTCACCTTAATCCCCTCCCCAATCAGAATCACTCTGGCCGGAGAGCCAAAACCGTTGTGGTAGATCTCGACGTTGCTCCACCAACTTCCCTGCAACGTAGGGAGGAAGTTGACCGGGACTTTCAGTCGGTCACCGGGACGTAGGTCGAAAGGAGTTGTGAAGGAGGAGACGCCAAACTGTTCGGGGTTCGGTCCGGCTATACGGATTGAGTCGACCCGCAGCCGACTGGTTCCGGTGTGGAGTGCGTAGCCTGCGCTATCGTTCGATGTGTTCAATCCTCGCTTCCCGAAGTCGACAGTGTCGCCGACGATGTCGGGATAGACGCCGACGCCTCTCAGGGTCGCCTTCAGCGTGCCACTTGAGGCGACGATGGTTGCCTCAGCAGTTCGGACTCCGGTATCTCCCGGCGAGAAGCGCAACCTGACTGCCCGCGCTTCTCCAGCATCGAGGGTAAATGGTGCGTCGCCGGCAATTACTTTGAACTCCCGACCATTCTTTCCACCAATCCGTATTTGGTTCACCGTCGCATCTGCCGTTCCGGTATTTCTAACGTAGGTAGTGAGGGTGGAATCTTTGCTGTAGTTGATTGCCACCGAGTCAAAGTCTACGTCGAGTGGTTCCAAGTATGGTGCAATGATTGCCCAGAGGGAGTCAGAGAGATCACTCGGTTGTTTTCCCCGTTCTACGCTCCAGACCAGAACGTAGTTGTCATCTCCTCCGGTCACCAGTGTCGATCCATCGAGACTGAGTCGGGAAAAGAATGCTTTTCCAACGTGACCCGAAAATTCTCCCAAGAGAGTAGCATCATCGGAGGAGCGAAGCACTGGCAAGCTATCTGTTGTTGCAATGTCAGTAATACCTGCGTCGAAGTCGTAGAGTGGTGTGGGGAGAGTGAGGGTGTGGATTGGTATTCCGTCCTTTACCTGCCACTCGGTTAGGAAGAAGCCGGTAGAGTCTTTGGTTGCGTAGGTGTAGAGATTCTTCGAATCGTAGCTGAATTGCAATTGCCGTACTATCCCGTTGGTGTCGACCGTTTCGTAGAGAAGTGTGTCGATTGTGCTGTTCCAAACTTGGATGATTCCCTTCTCTCCACCAATTGCGAAGAGCTTCCCATCTGGGCTAAAGTTACCGTGACGGTAGAATTGCCGCCCGTCGAATACTTGCCGTTCGATTTTCTTCTCTTCGATGTTATAGATCATCAGGGTGTGGGTAACAGGACTCCTCAATGAGTTCTCATGAAGTGTCGTCATTAAGCGCGATCCATCTGGCGAGAAGCAAAGAAGAGATTTTTCTGCTGCCCCATCACCGGCAACCCCGTAGGGAATCGAGCCAATAACCGAACGGGATTCAAGGTGTATGATATTCACAGTTCCTCCACTCCGCCCAATCGCCGCCATCCTTCCGTCTGGACTCAGTTCTAAGCGTCCGGCGGGGGAACCAGTCATTTGGCTCACGACCTTGCCTGTCTGGATATCCCACACTCTGACCATTCCACTCTGCTCTAACGTCACCACAGATTTTCCGTCGGGCGTAAAGCGTGCGGTAACACCTCTTCTTGCATGTTCATATCTTCCGACCAGTATCCCCGATCCAATTTCTGTTACGCGTGCCAAGCAGGTATTGCTCGGACTGTTCGGAACGTTCCAATCCTGTCGCCACGAGGTTGATATATCGGCGGCTACGTGCCAGGTAACGCCGGTGTCGATGCTGTATTCGAGGCGAACCGGGCGGGATGCTGGAATTCCTTCCCACGTAATTACGGTATCAGTCCCCACCTTAAACGCTTCACCTCCATTCGGGTGAGTAAGCCTAAGGTTGGAGGTGATTGGCGCAAACGGATCCTTTCCTCCGACACAGTAGAGGATGGGGTCATCGCACCTGTTCGTGACGAATTGCAGATTTGCTCGCATCACTTTCTCTTGTTGTGGGATATAGCGGAGCGTCAGGTGGATCGTATCTCCGGCAGCAACAGTAAGTGGAAAGAGAGTTGGGTTCTCCTCAAGCTCTACAATCGTGAACTCTGCGGCAATCCCCTGAACTTCCTCTATTGTGATTGTATCTCGTAGACCGAAGAGGATAAAGGGGCGCTCAATTGTATCTCCCAATCTCACTGCACCGAATTGGAAACTTTGCGGAACTACCGAGAGACGACGCTTCAGAATATCGGGGGCAAGGTAAGTGGTGATGCCCTGTGCGTTAATTGGATGGTAGGTAAGAGAGAGGAGCTTGTCGTACGAGCAAGTGATCTTGCTCGGCCAGACGATGTGGCAAGGATAGAGTCGAAGAGAGCGTTGAAGCATCGTGAGTTCAATTTCTTTTAACGCCTCTACACTGTTGACCTCATCGAACCAGAGACCCCCAGTATTATTAGCCAGCTTCTTCATGAAGTCGGTTGCCGGCTGGCTTATCGTAATCGTGTGAACCATTACGTTGTATGCGGCGGCACGGCTGAGAATATCACTCTCGTTTGCTACTCCTTCGCCGTCGGTAATCAAGATCACTGCTCGGGCAGGAGGAGCCTTCCCCCCAATGTCCAGTGCTCCGGTTCCAATTGCTGTCATCGCTGCATCGAAGTCTGTGCCGGTAGAGCCTCCCGGCATATTGCGTGCTGAGGGAAGACTTGCCACAGCCGCAATAAGTGATGCGGTATCGTTCGAGAAAGGGTGAATCACAAAACTTGTTCCGTGAAATGCTGTTATCGCGCATTGAACTCTGTCGAGAGGGAGCTTGCGAATCAGATCGAGTGCTGCCTCTTTTACGACATCGAGCTTTGTTCGGCCAGAGCCAAGATCTTCATCCATTGACCCGGAGACATCGAGCGTGAGAATGAGGGAGAGGCGGTCGATTGTGTTGGGTGGGGGGCACGTAATGCTGAGGAGTGGTGTCGGCTCTCCATTCTCAGTTGCGCTAAACTGGCTGGTATCGAGATTCCGCTGAATAGTGCCGTTGATGTCCCGAACATAAATGTCTGCCTCGACAGTTGGAAAGTTCTTTGTGTCGATATTGAAGATGCTAATAGTCCCCTGTGCAGGAAGTCTGTCTGGCACAAAGAGTGTTGCGAAGAGGAGAACAACTGTGGTAAGCCAGAGCGAACGGTTCATAGAATCCTCTATGGTCTGCCCGGTAGGACAGAGGTTGATTTCGGGTTCCGGAGTAGAGACCGGAGAAAACTATGACATCGGGAGAGGGAAATCAAGTGGGAGGGGGTATTTTTTGTCTGTAGCTAATAGCTAAGGTTCTGTTTCTGATGAAAGTAGAGTGCTTTGTATCACTGTTGTGTAGTCGGGGATATAATGAAAGCCTGCTCTAATTTCTTCAGGCTAAAGGATTACACAAGTTCGATCTCCTCTGCGAGAATTCTCAGTGTGTCCGATTTTCCGATAGTAGCTATCGCCGAGGAGATACTCGGGGCAAGTTGTTCGTGGTTCAACATCTGCTGTAAAAGCTGCTCGAGGAAGAGGGTGAAATCTCCGCCATAGGCAGCCGGCGTGATGAAGCCAGCTTGCTGAGCCACCATCAGAATCGGTCTCAATACTTTCCGGACAGATTCGACAGAGGCTTCCAGTTGGGCTTGTCTCTGGAGAACGCTCTGCTGAACAGGACGGATTGTTTCCAAGGCTCGTTGGCGGAGGAACTTCCGTCTGTTTGTTCTCTCTCCTGCTACGGAGAGTCGTGCGGCAAGAATTTCGGCTCTGGTAGCGGCAAGCTCGGAAGTCTCGCTGTAATTGTATTTCGTCAGAATGTCGGCAGTCTCTACAAGCCAGGACAACCACTTCTCCACTGCATTGCTCTCTTGTCGTTGAAACGTGTCGACGATGCTTCCAACTTGCATCAACTGACGTTTGAGTTCTTCATTCGCGGAAATAGTTGAGATGCCCATGCTCGGATTCTTTGTCTATTATTCTGGCAACAGTTTGCGTACAACTTCTCCATCCTCATCGGTCATCGTCGACCACTCCATTCCCTCTTCGGAGAGCTTCATCCTGATGTGGATGAGATAGTTCGAGTTGATCTCCCGCAGCCTTGCCGCCTCAACAATAATCGAAGCGTTCTCAATATCTGCCGTTACAGCCGGCTGCCGAATTTCAGGCTTCAACTCTTCGTAGAGTCTCTGCGTTAGGAGCGAACGTAGATCTTGATCGGAGCTTGTGTCGAGAGTCTTCCGCTCTGCATTCGAGGCGTTCGACTGTCGTTTCACCACTCCGTTGGCAACGTGACCGGCAAAGCCTTGAAGCGACTTGGAGACATCCTCTCCCGCGGAGAGCGATTTCTCCAGCTCACTTGTCTGTACCGACACAAGTTGTTGAATGGATTGCGAGAGTTTCCGTTCAAACGAGCCGACCTTCAGCGTATCCTTCACTACCTGATATGCCTTCGTGTTGAATCCCTTAACATCTATTGGTTGGTACTCTTTGGCGGGTTGCCCGGCAACCTTTTCGATAGCTACTGGTATGGAAAGCTCGACCTCAGAGGCACGAAACCGTGGAACCGGGAAGTGCTTCAGGAGTGGGTCTTGCGCATACATCTGTGCGATGTTGGCGGACTCAACGTCCGCCAACACGCGACCTTGATTGACGCTCGTGATTAACGCGCCAAGATATTCTTTGATGGTTGGCATAGCTTTTCTACGCTGAACAATGCTTTCATGATCTTCACTCTCAAACCTTGAGAGTCTTTTCCCACAATAGAAGATCTACGCGCTTACTCAACCGGCTGAGAAACAATCGCGTCCTCTAAGATCCCGAGCAGTTTCTCCATACCTTCCGGCATCTCATCTTGACTCACTTTTACTTTCACTCCAAGGTGGAATGTCTTGTCAATCTTAAACCCTTCCTTCGTATTCCTTTGGTAGGAGAGGCTTGTTTTCAAACTGATGGTATTAACATTCTTGTTGAAGTTCAAGCCTCCAAAGAACCCGATGTTTGTATTCGTGTTTGTGTTGTCCATACTGGTGCTTGTACTGAACTTGAACTCGCTTCCAATCTGGCGATACTCCATCGACGTAATCTTTGCATTGAAGTCAATCGTTCCTTCCTCAACGCGAATGAAGGGGATAGGCATCATCGTGAGGATTGGAACTTCCAACTTCATCTGCGCAAACTCTGCTGGGGTGGCAGGAGTATCTATTGTTGTGAGTTTGAACGTTGCCCCACTTCCTGAACCACCAATCGAGGCCTCGGCGCTGAATGGGGTATGTCCACCACTTGTATCGTTGAAGGCAATAGTTTGAATTACACCGGCTGTGTCAACACTACTTACGGTGAGAGCAATTCCCTTTACAGTTAGCGTGTCACCAACCGTATATCCTGTCCCTCCACTTACGATGGTGAGCGCGTCAATGAGTCCTACGACGGCAGCTACGTATGGCGTTATCATCTTCGGATACTTGAACGTGACGTAAACCGGCTCGCCTGGCGTGATCTCTCCTGTAATTTCATCTTCGGTATCTGGTGTAAAGCCGATAGACTTCACAAAGTCGACAGTGGATAAGGCTGCCTTCGATTGAGCATCTACGATCGCACTTAGCGGACCGCCAATCATTGCAGCAAAGTCAATACTGGACAACTCTTGTCCTGGATCATACTGTGATAAACCCATAGTGGTATAATGTTGAGAGAGTTATGTGATAGTTGCGCGTGGTGCCGGAGTTTGTTTCCGGGTTGCAACTTGCGGAGAATTGCGTGGCAGGACAATCGCCGAAAAGTAGGATAATTCAATCCCCCCATTTTCAGGGAGTGGAGGGGGTTACTCTATACAACCGATTCTCGAGAGTGGTGGTAGAACCGTGGTGTTCAACAAGGTCTTGCTATCGCATCTTCTCTCGCCGGCAGGGGAGAGCGTGAATCTGCCACAATGCAACGGTCGCGAGTATTCATACAGAACTGATTGCGTTGAGATGAGACAGTTGACTTCTCTGGAAAAAATCTGAGAAGATTCTCACCCCACCATCTTATCTACCCTCAACTGCCGGGCAATCCGAATTGTTATGTCGATAATATCATCCTCGATCTTTCCTGACTGCCAGATTGTTGTCACCCACATCTTTCTACCACTGGAGAGATCAACCAACGCAACTTGTAGTCGCCGGTGATCTTCGCTGTAAGTGTAGCCGCCAGTGGTCTCCGTTGTAGTTTCGGTCTCTACCTCTTTTGTGGTTGATGTTTCCACCGCTTCAGCCACTGCCTTTACAATTCCGGCAACGGCCCTAACTGTGCTCTTCTCTTTGGGCGTTTCCTTCGTAGATGTGGTGGTGTTTTGTGTAGTAACTGTTTTGGAGGGAACGCTTCGCTGCCGGACTTCAGTCTGGTCAATCTCCACCACTAAAATTGCCTGAACACCTTTATCGACAAAGGCTTGGTGGAGTGCCGCACTATCCCACGTTCGCGTTGGCGAAGCAATGTAGCCACTCTGTAAACCCTTCCCACCAATTGAATCGATGTAAGCTGCCATCACACCTTCAAATCTCTTCCGCCAGTCGAGGGCAGGATGGTTGAACCAGACGGCAACTGTGTGATAACTCGCCCCCGAGAAGTCGGGGTCGATGTATGTGGTGAGTGGAGATGGCAGATTCCTCTTGCTGGAAGTGCAGGAGACGAGAAAGAATGTGAGAAAAAGGAAAGTAGAGAATCGCAGTGTAGACTGTAGAGAGAGCGTGCTGTTCATCCGTCTGTTCGCAGCTTTTTGTTCAGGTGGATTGTTGTCTGCTGTAAGTATCGACATCCGCATAAGCGGAATCATTCCCTCGGGTTGACACTAATCTGCAAAAATGATTGCACGCCAAAGCAACTGAAAAACGTTGCGAATATGGTTGGTGTAGCAAGTCAGTTGATAGTCTCAAAGACAACGGTCTCAATCGGGAAGGAACAATGAGAGTTATTGAACCTCGAGGGCTTATATAAAGAGACACCGCTATCAATAAAAAACTCACCCGCTCTCTCTCCTTAGTGAAAAGAAAGCGGGTGAGCTGCCGCACATTATAAAGGAAGTCAACTCAAGTCAGATAGCGTCATCGATTCGTGTGATGAATCTCGGGTATCCCTCTTGAATTGGAACCTCTACACTCGATTGTTGTAGGTGAATTATTCCGTTGGATTTCTCAACCCTCCTCCGCCAAAAGCCCCTTCCACTAACAACTATCCACGATCAACAATCAAAGTGCTCCCCTACGCTCACACCTCTACCATAAAGCTATACTCGCTCAAGTTTCGGTGCGGATAGTTGCCGTTGCAGTTGACGATTGTCCGCTTGTAGGCGCGCAACTCGATCTGATAGCAGCAGGTCTGCGGGAATGCGTCGATTGCGTTGATCTCCAAGCGGAGCGCGCCGCCGTTCCAGTGGGGAGCAACTGCTCCTTGTAGTCGTGCTGCGCCGTAGTTCGGGCCAACTTGTGCTGCGGCGGGTACTGGCGCTGATCCGGCTGGCAACGGAACAGGTGTTCCATAGCTTAGCAGGTTGCGCACTAGGTTCTCCCCGTAGGTTGCCTGCAACGAGTAGTAGGCTAAGTGTCCGTCTGGGTCGTGGGCGAAGAAGTCGATCTGCACCTTGTCGGTTGCGTTGATCTTGATCTTGCCGCAGGCCGCCAGATCTGTCTGTGTATTATCTGCGTGGATAATCTTCACCGAGAGAATGTCAGTATCTGGCTCCAATGTCTCGGTGTGGACAGTCCCTGCGCCAGCCGGGTGGCTTGCGCTCGTTGGGTGTCCACTTCCTGGACCAGTAATCCGATTGTCGACGCGAATGATCACTTCGTTATCATCCTGCGTATTACAGAGCTTTAGGACGCGACGATTGGTTAAGGCTCCACCCACAAGATCGTAGCCGACAACGCGAAGTCGATATGTAGCGTCGGCAATATTCCCTTCGGTTAACCAGCGCATCAGCAAATCCCAGTTCCCACCCCAGAAGCGAGTTGAACCCCACGTCCCCGGAGCGTTGTTTGCCTCGTAGTGCTCTCGACTCTCTATCACGTTCCGTCCGCTAATTACTGAGAATGGGAAGGCTGCCGAGGACCACTGGCCACCGCCGCCACCTGCCGGTTCCCAGTAGGGTCTGCTAAATCCACCTGCCGTTACCGATGGGAGTGCTTCCCACAAGAGAGTCAATGGATTATACCGCTCAAACTCATAATAGTCCACACTTGCTGTGTTGCCGAAGAGTCCGGAGATGGGGATCACTCCACCGTAGGGACGATCTCCGTTAGTGGAGATAGTCGCCGGATTCTTGTAGCCTTGCGGTGCTGGCGGTGCGCCCGGGTTCCCACCAATTGTATTCACGATGTCGCTACAGACCCGAGAGATTACCATACAATTCCCCTGCGGAATATCTGGGTTGCCCGGTATACAGCAGGCGTCGTCGTTCGCAATCAGCGTAACATCTTCAAGTGTCGTCGGGATATTCCACCGTGTGTCGAAGATGCCCTCTTGCACAATTGTCTTCTCGACACCACCACAAATCTGTGTGACGCGGAAGTTGATGTCTGGCCTACAGTCATTCCACGGATGCCAGTGATGCCAGGGCCAGAGGTAGAGTCCACGGAGTGCGGCTGGCTCGGCAATCTTCAGCTTCAGTTTGTCGCCAAGTGCAGCAATTCTCCTTGCGTCGATCGAAGCTGGGCTGTCACCCGGAGAGACTGCTGATCTTGTCGTGGCGAGCGAAAATGGAGTGGAAACGAACTGCTCTTCCGGTAGATCGTGCAGTTCCGATACGAACCTCTCCAATCCGTCGAACTGCGGCTCGGGTCCAGGGGGGAAATCTTTGAATGAGATTCTCTCTTTTAGTTCTGGGAGAATCAGTTTGTGAATGTACGGCTCGTATCTCCACTGACGAATTCTCCACCACCACCACGGCCACCACCCACAACACCATCTGAACTTTATCTCGAATGTTCCGTCGGCATCTGTAGTATCGCATCCCACCTGTTGCGAGCTGCTCCACCACCAAAAAAGGTCTACATCCGAAGCGCAAACTTTTGCCCCCGGAACAGGATTGCCATCAGGACAGACAACACGTCCCCGAATAGTAAACGTGCGACACCAGCGGAGCCACCAGTGCCAGTAGAAGCGGGGGATAATGATTGCCCCAATTGTTAGCAGACCTCTGTCGGCTAATCCTCTGGTAGAAACAGTTCGGCTCACTGTCTGAAGCCCTTCAATTGTCTCTACCGATGCGGTCTCCGGTCCTAACAAGACCTTCACCTGACCGGGATCTTCTTCGAACGAAAAGGTCGCTTTTCCACTCCCTTTTGTGTCGAGCTTTACGCTCTGCGATTGTTTCTGGCCACCAGCGGTGATGGCAAACACTTGTACAACTTCTCCCCCCTTTCGATCCTCAATCCCCGAGGCATCAAGCGGGACTTCCAGCTTGAACCCTTTCGTCGGGTTTGTAGCCCGACCTTTTGTCTCCTTACTCATAACATACCCTCAATAGAAAATTATGTGGAGGTAATCCGTTTGTAGGAACTGACTTGATGCACAGGGTCGAGTCCAGGCCCGAACGGAATAACCTGAGGAAGGCGTGGTTGAAATTCGGCATGCAAACTGCGGAAATCGGGGAGGGGTATCAATCGGCGAAAGCGGGGAGAGTGGGATATACCGGGATTAGGGGAGGGAGGAGAGGGAGAAGTCAAAATTCAAAAGGAAAAATTCAAAAAAACAACTCTTGAATTGAAGTTGGTAGTTAACGCATGTACCCCTACATCCCCATATTATGGGGACAGTCAGATCAGATGTGATAGGCACTCTCATTAATCCCCGGCTCCCCTCTCCCACTCTGGGAATAGAAGGTTGGCTGGCAAGAGGTTGTTGAGTGGTTTCTACGTTGTTTCCGTATATCGAAGAACGTTGTTGAAACCGATGGCAGACGTTTATCGCATCCCAACGTGTTACACCCTCTCCGTACCCCTTCCCGGTTACTCTATATTCTCAGGACTCTATATCTTAGGGCGAATTACAGGATTCACGCCGAGGGGCGTTTGAGTTTTAGTTGAAAATCACGAGAACCAATTACTATGAGCGTTCGATATCTCTTACTTCTTCTTCTCCTCAGCATTCCTCTATCTTCTCTCTTCGCCGGTGGACCGAACTCTGCGGTTTCAGGAAACCCAACGACGTGGGATATTAAGGGGAGTGGGCCTATTGCTCTCTACCTCGACCGTGGCCCACTTGGGCAGTTCGACAGTGCAACCGCCTACTCAATTGTGGAGCAAAGCATACTGGCTTGGGATAGCGTGGAAGGTTCGTTCTTGCAGATGATTATCGGTGGCTCACTTGACCACAACGTTACCTCAGTAACCGATCTACTGATCTCTGGAATCGGTAGCGTGACAGATGGGATTGTCCCCGTTGTCTACGACGACGATGGTTCAATCACCGACGCACGGCTTGGGGTTGGGGCAAAGAATTCAATATTAGGATTTGCTGGCGGATACAGTAGCGACGGGCGCACGTTTACCGATGGGAGTGTCGTTATCAACGGCTCCAGATCGAATAGTGGAGAGAATCGATACGTCACGACGATCACTCACGAGCTTGGACACCTTATCGGAATAAGCCACTCGCAACAGTCGTTGTTGGTCTATCGCACGCGCCCTTCAATGTATCCGGCTGGGGGGACATTTGCAGAGGATGATCGGGCAGCCTTGATTCGACTTTACCCAGCAGAAGGTGCGATGGATGGATTGGGAACAATTTCTGGGAAGGTAGTGAACTCTGATGGCTCTCCAGTAAGTGGCGTGAACGTTGTAGTTGTCGACTCGGTAACCGGAGCGGTTTACTCGACACTCACCGACTACTTTTCGGGGAATAGTTCCCGCTTCACCGGAGGGCCACCAAAGAGTGGTGCGTATCGGTTGGAGGCCTTGCCACCGGGAACCTACTTCGTTCTGATTGAAGGAATCAAACCAGACTGGAAGAGTGGTTCCTCGGTTGGAGCCTACGACCCTCCGATTAACACCGACTTGATTCGAGACTGGTATAATGGTGCAAGTGAGAGTGGGGCGATGCTCCTCGACGACATCAACCAGCGAACCAGTATCACGGTTGAGGCTAATAAGGAGAGAGAAAACATTGATCTTGTTCAGAACGATATAGCCGGTCTGTTTTCCCTATCAAATATTACCCTGAGTAGTACTACCTCATATGGCGTTCCAGGAACATATCAGGGGGTACAGGCATTAGCCTTTGCTCGGCGCTTTGTTGCTCCCGAGAGTGGAGCACCTGCACTGGTTCGGGTGAATGTCGGCTTTGGTCCCTCGTTGCGTGCCGATGGAGAGGTTGTCCTCTCGCTCTACCGAAATCGGCAGGTTTCTGGGAAAGATCTTCCCGGTTCTCTCATCGGATCAGTTTCTGTTCCGCAAGCACTCATCTCGGCATTTTTAGACAACGACATTTGGTTGCACAGCATCTCTCCGAGTGTGAGCTTTGCGAAGGGGGAAGTCTTTCACGTTGGAATTGCGTTAAGTGGACCGGGGCGTCTCGACCTTATATTCGACAACTCGCAGGAGGGAACAGAAACCACCTACCTGAGAGGGTCAGATTCAACTTGGAGTTCATTCCCCTGGGAGGGTAACAATGGTGGAGTACGCAAAGGGGAACTGGAGATGAGCATCCTCTATTCCACCGTCCCTACGGGAGCACGCCGAATCCTCGCAAACGTCAACCCTAATCCTCTCCTGTTCGACTCCGTAGAGGTTGGCGAGGTGGCAGTGGATTCTGTCTATCTGTCAAGCATTGGCACTGAACCATTACAGCTAAGCGAAGTCGAGATCACCGGAGCAAATAAAGAGAACTTCTCGTTAGCTGATCCAACTTTTCTCCCGCTGACCATTCCTCCCGGAGCAGGTCGTTTTATTGTCGTGAACTTCACCCCCGATGCAGAGGGGGAGCGAAGTGCCGAACTTCAGTTGAAGGGGAACGTGACGTTGAGTCTGCCTCTTGCAGGGAAGGGAATTCCTTCCACCGTTCAATCGTTGTTGACAACGATCGACTTTGGGCGGCAGGTGATAGGGACTACCCGGCAAATTGATACGGCAGTGATCTACAACCGAGGGACTCAACCGTTAGTGTTGAAAGGGGAAGAGGGGGGCGGTGGTGGAGCAATCACTCTTATAAAGCCTACGAAGACTACGATTTTAGGGGCGGGGGCTTCGCTCAACGTTGTCGTTGAATTCAATCCAACCGAAGTGGGGGACTTCCAGAACAGAATCGATCTCGTCTTCAGCCCGGCTCGCGATACTGTCAGGATTGACGTGACTGGACGTGGTGTTCTGGAAATCAGCGACGTTCCCGACCTTCTATTAGCGGGGGCTGATGGGGTAGTGCTTGAGTCGATCTGGCCCAATCCTGTGCGCGATCAGATTGAAGTTGTTCTCAACTACAGCGGAGAAAAAAGACTTCCCATTACGTTGATGGTGGTCGATGCTGCTGGACGAGTTGTCTATCGGAAGGAAGAGAAACTCTTCGCTTCATCGGGGGGGGATATGCACAAAGTAATCGACCTTCGTTCTCTCCCTTCCGGTCTCTACCACGTTCTCCTCCAGACACCGAAAGAACAGACATCGCGCCGGATTCTACTCGTTCGATAAAAGGGGAAAGTTTGTTAGATAGAGGGGGCAGGCTATCGGGAAATTGGTCTTGCTCCCTCTTCTCAATCAATCTCCTTCACGAAAAACATTTTCGCATGTCCGTGGGAATCCCAGTCGGGGATTGTACCGACGCGGCTGTAGCCATTGGCTTCGTAAAAGCTGGGGGCTTGGTAGGACATCGTATCGACGTAAGAATAGCGGCAACCACGACCGACCGCAATCCGTTCCGCCTCGGATAACAGAGCTTTTCCGATACCTCGCGATCTCCACTCAGGGTCAGTTGCCATAATCGAAACGCGAAGCCAGGATAACTGCGTCTCGGCAATCAGGCCACCAATAAGTTGTGGGGCGGTTTCAACCTCTCCTGTCACCTCGGCAAACAGAATTAGCTTTTGGGCTGCATAGTTCGGGTCGGTTACTCGTTCCAGAAACTCTCGGTTTTCACTCCAGTTATATTCCCGAAGCCACGTCTGTATCTGGTCGACCTCCAATCCGGTGCTCTCTCGTGTGAGCCGTATTTTTATATCCTCTACGTTAAAGTGTGCCATTGCCATAAGATACCAACCGAGAGTCGAATTGAGAGCGTATCTTCTTCCAATTTGTGCTAACCGACGGCATGAACGATCAAGGGCTTTCCTGCAGTCCTCCCCTCATAAATTGGTTTGAACCGATCTCCTCGACAAAACGGTTGCGTCCTGATCCTGAAGACCAGCGTGACTTCACATTGAGATGCTGGGGCAAAGAGTAGTATCACAAAGGGAGAAAGGTTTTCAGAGAGGGGGAATCATTTCTTAGCTGGACTTTAAATGATATTTGGGTAAAGCCCGGCTAAGAGTCTTTCTCAATCGCAGCTATGAATCTTTCAAGACTTTCCCCCCTCTTCAGCTTGAAGACTTTCCGCAGGCGTTTGCGTCGTGCCTTCAGTGCTTCGCTACCGATGCCGAGGAGTGTGCATATCTCCCCGGCATTCAGTCCAGAGTGGAGAAGGGAACAGAGTCGTTCCTGGCTTGTAGTGAGGTTGGGGAAGGAGGTGCGAAGTTGGCGCAGAAATCCGTCGCCGGCCGTGTTCAGGTAGGATAGTGAAGAGGATGAACCTTTTTCCCCTTGTTGTAAGATCGAGAGGATCGAATAGATTCCGGTACTATTTCTCCGCTCATTCGGGAGTTCCCTCTGACCTCCTCCAGAGTTGGCAAGCTCGGTTCTGAGGAGAGTAATTGCCTCATCGATTAGTCGATCCTTCGCACCAAGTTTGAGGATCATTTCAGTTAACTCGTGCTCCAGTCGCCCCTTCTCTTCCTTTTCCCGTTCCACCATCTGTTCCAGTACAGACATTTCGGCTTGAATGCGGGCATAGCGGATCGAGCGTTCCCGGCTGTTCTCCAGCAGATCTCGTTCGATTTCGGATGCCTTCCGCTCCAGTTGTAGGGCATCTTCCAGATCTCCTTGCTTTTCGGACAGTGTTGCCTGCAGGCGAAGAAGCTGAACATAGTATCGATGATCTTCTCTCAACTCCGGTTTGATCTCGTTGAGCAGTGCTGCCGCTGCGTCAAGTTCTCCACTCTCCTTTCGCCACGTAGCAAGGTTGAGGCGAAGGCGAAGTTGGTGCAGGCGTGAGGATGTAGCCGATGTAGAAATTGCCCGTTCCAAATACTCACACGCCCTCTGTGGCTCCCCCATGCTCCCGCAAGCTGTTGCCGCCAGCGCACAGGCCACCACCTCAGTATGGTCGTGATGTAACTCGTGAGCGTTGTCAATTATCCAGTTCAGGATGGTGAGTGCTCTGCTATATTCTTCCTCGGTAATCAACAAGTGGGCACGAATGGTGCGAAAGCTGAGCAGATAACGGTCGGGAATGGTGGGGAAGTAGGTGCTATTGTATCCGAGAATGACCTCGGCGCGATCAAGTATTTCATGACCTCGTGAAATATCTCCCGTTTTCAGGTATTGTTGTGCAGTCGTCACATAGACCCAGATGCCAGATCTCGTAAGTCCATACGCTTCAAGGATATTGATTGCTTCGAGAAGGAACTTCAGCCCTTCCTCAAGGTATTCAATATCTTCGTACAGGAGACCCAGAGCTTGCAGGAGCTTACAGTGTGCAACCGGATCGAAGTCTGAATCGCTCCACCGCAACGCCTGGTGCCCGTAGTCGAGTGCCAACGCATAGTTCCCTTGCTTTCTGTTGACGGCCGACAAGAGTGCAAGAAATCCAACGCGCAACCCTCGTTCGGTTGCCGTTGCATTGGTAGCAACAAGTTCTTGCCCTCTCTGAAGTACATCGGCAGCACGGGAAAAGTCTCCTTTCAACTCCAGCATGGCTCCTAAACAGTAGTGGATGTATAGCCGCACCTTGTGTGCTCCCCTTTCCTTCTCCACACCTTCGAGCAATTCAAGTGCAGTGCGATAGAGTTGTTCGGCTTCGTCGAAGGCATTCTGAATGGATTCCAGGTGGAGCGCAAGAGTCATCATTGCAATGCAACGTTGGGGAACATCTTCTCCAAGTTCACTCCACGCCACTCCCTCCCGTGCAAGGTCAATTGCGGAACGTTTCGTCTCTTCCTGTTCGACCGGATCGTGGCCGGGAGAGAGGGAAAGAAAAAATATCGCCGTTGACGTCCAGGTTAGGAGAGCAGAGAAATCTGTGACGTGATTTCGCTCTCGGGCAGTAAGGCGTTGTTTCGGTGTCGGGGCTTTTTTCTTCCTGCCGACCTGCTTAACCGGAAGAATGCCGGCTGCGTTGAATTCCTCCCGAGCCTTCCCAATCAGATCGTTCAGAATGCGAACAATCTCATATCCGTCTGGAGTATGGATCTCCGGTATCTGATGGCGCATATAGTCGGCCAGAGCTTCGGGGACAAGAGCCGTGCGACGCTTTCGCAAAAGGGTTCGAAGCTGCCTGAGACTCAGGACACGTTGATTGTAGTTGATTGCCTTCTCTTCCATCCCGATGATTTCCGGTCGATTGATAAGGACTCTCCTTTCACCAGCTGCGGGCAGTCTTAACAGTCAGGATTGGGTTCAGAAGAGATAGAACTACGTCCCTTTCCGATCCTTTCACTCTGAACGTAGCAACGCAGAGTGAAGAGTCTCGCAGACATGGTTGAGTAGAATTTGAATGCCTGAAATCTTCTGCAAGAGAACCTGTCGGTGGTCTCCACTCTACGATGTTTTGTTCCGGTGAACAGACCTGAACGGTTGCTTCCTTCTCGCACTTCTGACTTGAACGCTTACGTTCGAGTCTTGAATGCAAGTTTTTTACATAAAAATCTACCATCCTTTCCAAAACTGAACGAATACATACCCCTAACATACCCTTTAGATGTTTGATTCGACTTCATTCCTTCCAGTAGTTTTCGGCAAATAAATAGAGTTGGTACAAGGCTGAGGGAAGATCGTAGCATTGTACCAACAATTCAACATGTTTACAACTACGATGAAGACAGGCTATTCTGTTTGCTGGTCTCCCATTTCCCGGTCTATTCCGGCTTTCCTATTGCTGCTCCTCTGGCTCACCGGCCTTCTCGTGCCAGAGTTGGTTAGTGCACAGAATCGCGATTTCAACGCCGAGCGGATTATCATCGACGATAATGCCGACGACGGTACGCGAAACACGATGACGATCCAGACCCCTGACTCGCTCGGGCAGGATGTGATTCTGAGAATACCCGATATGGGAACTGACTCCGCGCAGTTCATTCTCGTCCCGTTCGGTTCGGCTGGTCCCTGGTTCCTCAATGGGAATGCCGGGACAACAGCGGGAGCGAATTTCCTCGGGACAACCGATGCGACGGCATTGCATCTCTATGTCAATGGAGGAAGCGGAGGGGCCAGTAACAGCCTGATCCTGAACACGAACAGAAGTATCCAGCGGGATACTGGTGGAAATGCACGAGGGAACAACGCTGTCGACTTGCAGATTGTCCGGGACGATCCGGCCAAAGTCGCTTCGGGGGTCAGTGCATTCATCGGTGGAGGGGAGAGGAACAGAGCTGCGAGTAACAGAGCAACCGTCTCCGGAGGATTCGGCAACAATGCAGCGGCTGTAGATGCTACGATTGCAGGAGGAACGCTGAACACGGCATCAAGTCTGGCTTCTACCGTCTCGGGAGGACAGAGGAATACGGCATCCGGGTTTATCTCGAACATTGCTGGAGGAGCACGGAATACGACGGACGGCCAGTATGGTGCGATCATCGGAGGCCGTGGCTTGACGCTGAACGGAGAAGGGAGCTTCGGATACTTAGGAAACAACTTTACAGGAAGTCTCAACGGCAATAACCGGATGACCGTCGATTCAGCGAACGTGGGAGTGTTCGGGAACACGGATCTGTGGTTGGCGAACAACGATGGGGAGGCGAGTCGTCTTCTGTTATTCGAGCCGAACAGTACGGTCGGTGCGTTCCCTCGTGACACGACGTACCATACGTCCTTCGAGGCAGGAGACCAGAGTGCAGATATCAACTATACTCTCCCGACCGCTCAGGGAGGGGCAAACACGGTGCTGACCAACGACGGTTCAGGAGCGTTGAGTTGGACGACGGTCTCAGGAGGAGGTGGTGGGCTAACCCACTTCACCGAATCCTACGATTCAACGAATAACATTGCAGGGCTTCAGCCGAGTGGATCGGCAACCCACATCTCGATCATGCTCGGTCCGAAGGGAAATGGCGCACTCCAAGCCGATGTTACGGACAGTGCTGCCAGTGGGGGAGTGGCACGGGGGAACAACGCAGTCGATTTGCAGATGAATCGTAATGATTCATCCCGGGTTGCCTCAGGTAGCTTCTCAACAATCAGCGGTGGACAGAGTAACGGTGCTTCGGGCCAGAATGCGACGGTGGGAGGGGGACTCGGCAATGTCGTTGCAGGTAATGGAGCAACTGTTGCTGGAGGGCAGGGGAATTCAGCCGAAGTCAGTCTTGCAACAATAGGAGGAGGATTCCAGAACAGAGCAACAGGATTTCGTTCAACCGTTGCCGGTGGCAGAGACAATTGGGTCGACGCGCAGAATGCAACAATTGGCGGGGGAACGAGCAACTATGTATCGGGGAGTCGCGGGGTTGTTGCCGGTGGCGACACAAATGTGGTTCTGGGGAGCCGTTCAACGATCAGTGGTGGTTTCATGAATAAGATTGAGGGAGTTGAGTGTGCAATACCGGGAGGGGCTGGCTTAACTCTCGACGCAACTGCCAATAACACCTTCGGTTTTCACTCTGGCAGCACAGCCCGGCCAATGACGATCAGTGCCTCCGATGTCGCAGTCTTTGGCAACGCCGACCTCTGGCTTGCAAACAACGACAACGCTGTCAGTCAGCTTCGCTTCTACGAGCGGTATAACACAACTGGAGCCTTCCCGAACACTGCAAACTTCACCTCGTTTGAATCTCCTGCAACGCTCGCAGCTAACATAGAATATATCCTCCCGGCTGCTGCCGGAGCAGTCGGTCAGCAGTTGACGGTGAGCGGAGTTGCCGGCACTCGCGTGACGCTCGGCTGGGCTGCCGCCTCGGACGTGATGAAGAAGACAGAGTTTCTGACCTTGAGTGGCGAAGATGTGTTGAAGCAGTTCCGAACGTTTGATCTGGGAACGTGGCGGTACGATCCGATCATCGACCCGCAGGGGAAGCGGCACTACGGGGTGATGGCACAGGACTTCAACCGCGCGTTTGGCAACGATGGCGTTGGAGAGATCGGCAGCGACACGACGGTCGATAATCTGGATCTGCACGGCGTTGCGTGGCTTGCAATTCAAGGGCTTGAGGAGCGAACGAGCCAGAATAGAGAGACGAGCGAAGCACAGGTCACGCAGATCGAGGAGCAGACCATGCTCATTGAAGAACTCCGGGCAGAGTTGCAAAGCCAACGTACAGAGATAGAGCAGCTTCGGCAAATGCTGGAGCAGTTGAAGGAGTCGTTACCGGATTAACTTCTGCTTCTGCATTCACAAATGAGTCTGCTCACCACGTTCTATCGATAGGTCTACGCTCGAAAGGATGGACGCACCCTCCCTGCGAAAAAGATATGAGGAGAGGAGGTGGTGTAATATCGAATTAACGTGACGAGGTCGTATATCTACCTATCGAGGGATGTCACTCAGATTAAAGCGAAACGGAACAAAAATCGTCGCAGACAGCACCGTAGATAATTTTGTAAGGAGAGACAAGAGCTTGCTCTGTTGAGTTGTGCCTGAGAGATGCTTCGGCAAACCTCTGTATGACGAAGCGGATAAGAGGGGTGATGCTCTACTGCACTCAACCTGTCACTCTGAACGCAGCGCAGCGAAGAGAAGAGTCTCGTAGGAGCTGTAGAGAGAAATCGTTATGCTCTACAAATACAAAACCGGCGAGATGCTTCAGAAGCCTCAGCATGACAGAGGGAGATTGTTTCAGTAGGGGAACTCAGAGTTGCCACATAGAACGAAGCACCTGAAAAGGATAGTAGAGAGGTCTCTACAAAACTGGTGCGATGCTTCAGTCCCTCACCTTCTCTACATCATCCCCTCTTCCCTCAAAATCGTTTGCACCTCTTCCATCCCCTTTGCATGTCTACTTATCATCCCCACACTTTTTGCTCCCTCGACGTTGAGCTTGTTATCGTCGAAGTAAAGAATTTTTCTCGGTGGGATGCCAACGCTTTCCACAACATGTTCAAAGATTTCCCGGTCAGGTTTCATCATGCCGATCTCGAACGAGAGAAAGTGGTGGTCGAAGAGTTCGTGCAGTGTGAACTGATTTGTCATGATCTCCCAGTGGAGCGGGTTGGTGTTTGAAAGACATCCAACAGATACCGATTTTCGAAGCGATGGGATAATCTGCTCTGTTCCCCGGTATGTTCCACCAAGCCAGGAGCCAAAGCCGCGCAGGAATTCTTCCGGCGTGACAACCAATCCTAACTCCTCAACCAGCTCTACCCCGAACTGCGCAATCTCAATCTTCCCCGACTCAAACGAACGAACAGCTTCGGAGTGAAGCCAGCGATGCCAGACATCTTCTTCGGTGATGTTTCCACCACTCCACGCAATCATCGTCTCAACACCGGTAAGTTCAACCACAACACCACCTAAGTCGAAGAGAACGCACTCTACCTTGTTTGCCATTATCTGTTTGTGAATGGTTAGATGTTTGATTGTTTCTGCCATTCTGCGGTCATCCGAAGAATCTCGCAGGGTATTTACAACAGTGTGGTTTCCCTCTACAAGTCTTGTGAGACTCTTCACTGCGCTCCGCTTCGTTCAGAGTGACAGATTGGAAGGAGGTTCCTTCACACTGGAGATCAATCAATGTAGAAATCTCCTCTCAATCTATGCCGAAACCGTCCGCTCCCTCAGCACTGATTGGTAGAGATCAACAAAACGTTGAGCAACATCCCCTGCATCAAATCGCTCCCGGATTATTTCTGGCCCGCGTCGGTAAGCAGTTTTTGCATGTTCTCCGTTGGAGAGTGAGTGAAGGATCTGCCGAGCCATTTCCTCAACATCTTCTGGCGCGAATGGGTAGACAAGTTCTGCTGGAAGGCTTGGAACAATCCCGACGTTGGTGGCGATTACCGGCATTCCTGTTGAGAGTGCTTCTAACATTGCCATCCCTTGCGCTTCGTAGAGCGAGCTGTGGAGCAGAAGATCGTGCTCGTGGTAGAGAGCAGGCATCCTCTCGTGTGGGACTTCGCCGAATATCTCCACAACATGTTGAAGGGAGAGAGCCTTGATAAGTTCTTCAACTCTGGATAGCTCCGTTAGATTTCCATTCCACCCTGCAATT
>JACKAE010000014.1 GCA_020635205.1 Ignavibacteria bacterium | reverse complement strand
ATAATCCCAACGCTCGTCATCAAATGATCAAAACCATTGACGCAAATCTGATATCCCTCTCTCCACATTTTAGAGTTGGATGGGGAGGTAACCCATAAATCCCATGAACTGTAGAATTAGTCCTATAGTTGCAATTAAGAAGAGAATGCAAGGAATATAGTATGATCTTGATTTGGCAGTTTCAGCCGAACATTTCCATGGCCAGAAGGATAGAAAGTTCCTTTTCTTGTCTGTCCAAAGTTCTGGCCTCCTCCACATCCACAGGCCGACGGCGAGAATTGCGAAGTGGAGACATAATCCAAAAATAAACTCTAAGCCTTGATTGTTAATATTCATACCATCACTCGCATGTTAGTATCTGATAAAATGAGGCCGACCATTCCAATCCTGCACCTACGCCATAATTAATATCTGCAATTTTGCAGAAGCCTTCTTCAACCGGATTTGGATGATACTCACCTATAGCGCCCCCTACAACAACGAACCCATGGAAACCGGATCCAGAAAAGAACCCCCCGTACTCATCCGCATCGACGCAACACCTTTTGCCGCAACATTGAAGGTCAAGATTGAAGGCATCAATCGGACTTGAAAGCCCAAAATTATAGACGCCAGCAATAAATGTACATAATGATTTTCCTTTGGTGCAGGGCCTCGGCGACTCAACATACCCAATAACAAACCCTGCATAATGTGGGAAAACGCCAAACGTCGCCGATGTCTCATGAATGTTCACACAGGTATATCCTCCCCCTCCCCCAAAAGGACGATTGGGAAATTTCCCTGAAGGATCTGGCAGTTGGCAAGGATCGTTTCTCGACATTACGTACGGACCGGCATTACCCTGGACAGAATTAACTCCACCACAAGAGCCGCAACTTCGGGACACTGACCGTTCAGCGAGATATGCACCGGTACTGACCGGATCCCGCCCCACAAACCGTCCCACCTCACTCGAATACCAGCGAGCGTGAAAATAATACAACCCCGTAAATTCATCCAGCCACTTCCCCGTCTGGTGCTCCGTAATGCGGTAATCCTCACCCGCAGCTGTTCCCCAATCGCTCGCGCCGAAGGCGCTGTTGATGGGGAGTTCATTCCCGAAGGCATCCTGGGCGAAATAAGACTCTTCGTTGCCGGAGTTGTCGAAGACGGTGAGGACATTGCCGACTGGGTCGTGGGCGTAGGTGAAATCGTGGGTCTCATCGGGGGATGCCGTGTTGTTGGCCGGGTAATATTCGTAGACCCGTTTGTGGAGGAGGGCGGAGAGTTGGCCGGGG
>JACKAE010000013.1 GCA_020635205.1 Ignavibacteria bacterium | reverse complement strand
GAATGAAACAGGACGCAAACCTAAGAAAACCTTGGAAAAATGAAGATTGAGCACCGTCTACAGTACCCCTAAAGTACCCCGAAAGGACACCAAAGGCAATGGAATTGCCTTTTGGTCACGATGGACTATGGCGGCACTTGGCAATGGAAATTGAACAGATTATGGACCTCAAAACTGGAATTACCCATGAGTGCTATCGGGTTTCTCCTCGAGTAACTTCCCCTTTGCTTTCATGACCCGAATCGCGGATTCATGATTGCCGAGTCGCTCATACACGACCGCAATGTCGTCGAAATCCTCGTAAGGGATTTTCTTCCATTGTTCGAGTTCCTCAATTGAAAAACGTTCTATGATTCTTTAATGATAAAGATCACAATGCCTCTCGTACCGTCCCACGATGACATTTTGAAGGGTTGGAAGTCCCGCTTCCTGATACGAAGTGGTTTCTGAGTTCCAGATACAAGCCTGAATGACCGAGCCATGAATTGCCAGAGCGAGGACGAATAATGTCTTTCGAGTCATAGTGCGCCTCCTTTTCCCAGCCATTAAATCCTATGGAGCAGGATCGCGTTCTTTCTCCAGATTTTCTCGAATTCAATGTGGGAAAAAACTCTTCGACCGGTCAAAGGATCTCCCACCACAATTTCTTTGTCGGTGACTGAAAGCACTGTGACGTAGTGGTCAACCATGAGAGCGTATTTGATGAGAGCGATGCAGGGTTCCTTGCCCTTGAGTTCAAGGGGTTCATTAAAGAAAGCCCTTTGGCATTCCACTCCATAGGCCCTCTTGATGCCCGTGGAGAGAAGGTCGGGATCAGTGCCTGAGATAAAGTTCGTCTTGGCCTCAATCGCGAGAACTCCCTCTTCAGCCATTACCCCCATGTTTCTTAGCGCGGTCACTGCCGAGGCTGGACCGCAATTGTAATTGTTGCTCTGACGACACACGCCGCTTCGATCGATGGTCGTTTTTAAGGTCAAAAAGTAAGGCTGTTGCAGAGCAGGGAGGAGGAATGGAAGGACTGAAATATAGCCCACGAAAAAGCAAGTGAAGACGATAACGGAATGGCGTTGTCTGGGTTGGGGCAGACGGGAGAGAGGCGTAGAAAGAAGCGTGGATGCAACCACTGCCATCAGGACCGCCTCCGTACGACCGGACATGATCCAATCGAATGGCGGAACAATCTCAAATCGGCTAACCCACCTCGGAATGGCGACCAATCCGACTACTGCCAATGGCAGAAAATAGCCCACCAGCCAGTACCGTCCAGGCCGCCTCGAAAACCATCTTCCAAGAACGAACCCGAGGAGTGCTAAGAGAATGACAAGACCTGCCTGAAGAGTTGACAGCGTGATGGCTATCACGGTTTATCCCTTTTTATTGACTAATCAATCTTATCAAACCAGAATGATGGAAATCAAGAGGCAGAGGACTCCATGATGGGGAATCCACATCAACGAAGTTTATTTAGAGGTGGTTTTATCCCTTCCGATTGCTTGGGCTAAATGCGGTCCGTAACCTAGCGAGCCTGCTGCGAATATCGAAAAACTTCGGACTATCCGGAGTTGACTTCTCTGTGGTCCTTTCACTGGTGTAAACCGTGATTTGCAACTCCTCCACTTTCCAATCTTTCTTCCGTTTTTTTGATTGAGAACTCACTTTCTTGTTCTTTTTGGAGACAGGAGTTCCGGTGCTTCTATTCCGGGCAGGGGAATTTGTAAATCCAGTGGCATGCAGATATCTGTTGCCGAACCGCTTGTGCGTTTCCGCAATCAATTTCTCAATATAGAGTTCATCTGGACTACTTATAAGGTCTCTTTTCCAGGCTTTGAGCGTCTCCACCCAATATTTATCTTTCTCCTCAGCATTGCCCATGAGCGTGGCGCAAACCGCGATATTATGGAGGATTTCCGAATTGCCCGGATCCAGGCTTGCGGCCCTATTCCAACGTTGGCACGCATCCGCGTACTCTCCTCTCCCAGCGAATTCATAGGCAATCTTGCCCAGAACAAACGCAAGGTTCGTTTCGATGTCTTTTG
>JACKAE010000012.1 GCA_020635205.1 Ignavibacteria bacterium | reverse complement strand
ACCTTCGCAAGGAATTCTCTACGTGTTTTTGTGCTTGTCTCAGTCATCCGATACAGTCTTTTCGCGATCCTCTCGAGAGGGTGCGATGTGCCCCCCCATTAATGTCATCGGCGCCCCATTGGCTTATCGACCGATTGCGACCATTTGAGGTGGGACATAGCTTCCGTAAAGAAGGATATCGCCAGAGGATTTCGTCCCATTCGTGGGACTGTAATGGATGTCATGGTACATCCCGGGGTTGACAGTCGCCGCGCCGATTCGTTGCCACCGATACCAGATCGGCATCCAGGGAGCCATCGTGTCATCGCGATCGGGTCCCCAAGAATCGAGGCAAAACCCGGTAAATGTTCCAAGTTGCTGCATTTCCGGAGAAAAACCACCCCCGCTTCCGGATGTCATTGATAAAGGGATAAAGGTCTCATAATTGATCAAGTAATAGGACCAGAAGTACGAATCGTCCTCTCGTCCTCCCTGCCAGGAAGGCGCTTTTCCGCTCCCGATGAATGGATCCCGAAAGGCCACGGTTTGAAGGTAAGCCACCGGGGTCGTTAGGTTATGGTAGGAATGCAACATCGTGTCCATTTGCGGGAGCCTGGGGTATCGACTGTTCCAATCATTGAAGTAAGTGATCAGCGCTGTCTCGATAGTCCGAAACTCGGATTTCGCCTTGGTCACTTTGGCGCGGAGTTGCGCCTCAAGAAAATTGGGAAGGGCAATGGCGATCAGAATGAGAATAATCGCGATGACGATCAGAAGTTCAATCAGGGTGAAGCCTTTCGAATGAGGTGTTTTTTTGAGAGTATACCGTGTCATTCTTTCTATCCCTTCCGGAGAGATAGGATTGGCTGGATATCCCTCCGATTATCCTCATCTTATCTTTGCCCCTCATTTCCGCAATGAGAAGAAGCGTATAAAATATTTGATTCTTTCTCAAACAACGGGCTTGGAAAATGAAGGGGTGTTCTCATCAATTCACCCGGGGTGAGAAGTGCAAAATCCAATTGTGGTATAATCTCATTCGGATAACCTGATCTCGTGCCTCCTTGAGAACGATGATTAAGATAAAACCATCAAGCACCAGATTTGTGAAGATTCGTCATTGTGTGTGGGACGCTGTGTGGGCCCTTCAGTTCCCGGAATCCATCGCATCCGCGACAGGTTGGACCATGGACTACCAACCGCTTTATCCAGACTGGAAGCGAGTAACCGAGGGTTCCTGGTTTTATGACTGGCAGACAGATGAGGATTATCTGGCTAAGCAAAGCGAATATCAATCTCAAGATCCAACGGGTCGTTTGAAGTGCAAGGATTTCCGTGTGGGTCTTGCACTCCGGGCTGGAATCGCAGTGGTCGAAGAGGATGCAATCGAACTGACACTCACACTAACAAATCAAAGCTCTGAGATACTTGCCAATGTCCTGTGCGACGGTGGTTGTCTGCAAGCGCGATCGGAATCATTCACGGGCCAGAACGAGGTTGCTCGATCCTATCTGATGATGAACGAGAGAATGGTGAGTATGAAAGACCTGTCCCGGACCATTGATGTCCGTTGTACTTACCACTGCCGCCCCGAAGATTACCGACGTGCTCCGCACGACGAGGGGTTATGGTTCTGGGGAGAAAGCAGCGACCACCCGGATTCCCCCGTCATTGTTGGGATGGTGTCGCAGCGCCATGATCGTGCTGTGGTCATAGGTTATGCTGGGTCGACTTCCGGTTCGGCAAATGCTGACGAACACCATTGTCTCCACAGCCGTCCGGCTTTCGGCGACATCCTTCCCGGCGCAACTATCAGGCGACACGGCTGGATCCTTTTTGGCAGCAACATTGAGGATCTGGCCAACCGCCTGTCAGAGAAGATTCAAGAAATATCATAAATCACAAACCTGCTGACGTGCGTCACATCAATGATAGGTACGCTTGGGGGATTTTGCTCACATGAAAGTGTCCATTTCTCTGAGCGATAGGATTCGGAGGTGGTCTCGGTACCAAGAGATGGCGGTGTTCAAGCATGGGAATAGTCTCGATCCAGTACAAATCGGTAGCGAGCCTTTCCACTACGCAGATGTTCGAAGGCGTCGTTCAATTTGGTCATCGGGTAGTGTTCGTTGACCGGAGTGACGTTGTGTTGGGCTGCGAAATCGAGCATGCAACGGATCACCACTGGCGGTCCGACCGGGGAGGAACCAACCGTGAGTTGACTCAACATCATGGGGATCAGATTGATTCCGAGCGGCTAGGTCACCGCGCCTAACATGTGCAGCCGCCCCCTTGGTTTTAAGGTCCCGAGCAATGCGTTCCAATCGAGGGGAACGTTGATGGTCGAGAGCAACAGGTCGAACCTCTTGCCCGCCGATCTGATCGCCTCGGGATCGCAGGAGTTGATTGTGTCGTGCGCCCCCATCTCTAGTGGGCAAACCCATCCTCTACGCCATCCTTCTGTTTCATTTCTTGATCAAAGTTGAGTGTTATCATTGCAATCAGGTTTTACCTGACGACTTTCTTGTTGCCACCCAATGTAAAACTTGTGGAAGTGTGCGGTCAGCAAGTTTGGTCTATCAGGAGACCGAAAATCTACCGCTACTTCAACCGTCGCTAAAGCAATTGGAGATTTGGATTATTGGAGGAGGATATCCCTCTGATTCGGCAGGAGTTTTGGAATTCTGAGCATCGGATTGGACCAATGACGAGTGTGCAGAAGACGTGCAGAAGGGGTGTTTTGAGGCGATATTGAAGCAACTTTGAACGGTATGCGAGCACTCGAGATTGAATATTTCTTAGATTTTCAAAGGTTTTGCGAAGCAGGAAACTAGCCATTTG
>JACKAE010000011.1 GCA_020635205.1 Ignavibacteria bacterium | reverse complement strand
TGTGTTTGCAGAACCGCTGCTTTTCAAAGACCTTTCCTGATTCCCACACCAAGTTGTCTATTCTGACTTCTCGCGCTTCGAGATAAGGCGAAGTGATGCGTGAAGGGTGGCGAGATAAAAGTAGAATACCCAGCTGTACCAAATGGGCTTGTCGTAATCTGTCTTCTGCCGCTGATTGTGATGTCGAATTCCAAAGTTGTTTGCAATATTGAACAGATCGCTCTCATCGTCTTTGCTCAGTACTGCCTTCAGCTTTGGACGCAAAAACTCGAAGACATCTGCCAATTCACGAAGTGCTTCGCGGCGATCATCTAGTGACGCGTGGTGCCGTCGAAATTTTGAACGTGCTGCCTCGATTCGTTTCTCAACGTTGTCGGGATCATGGTCGGGAAGCTCAGCCTCAAAAAGTCCTTCAAGACCAGTCGGAGCGAATTCCAGCACCTCGCCGTCATTTGAAAGTTCAAAACCATCTCCGTAAATGGATAGCAGTTCGTTGAACTTCTCGCGGAACTCCTTCCGCCCCGCATTCAAGTCGAAGGCGTCGCGATGCCATCCACAATCGTTCCAATCATGAAAGTACCCTCCAATTGGCTTCGCACAGTGGTCGTAGAGGAGTTCAAGCATGTCAAAGAGATCTTCATCAGAATACGCTTCAATTTTGCTTTGAATTGGGGTTAGCCCGGACTTGCCTAGCTTCAGAAAGACAGCGCCTTCCAGATCATGCCCAAACTCTCCCGGAATGAATCCCTGGTCAACGCATGTGAATCCTAGAGACTTTTGAAAGTATCCTTCTTTCTCAAAATACAATAAGAGTTTTTTGGAGAATCGGAGAAGACCCTCGAAGTCGATTCCAGCTACTTTTGGATCCCTTCCTTTTCGTTCCGAGTAATACTTGCGGTTTCGGTCCATGTTACGTGCCACGCTGCCTGACTCGTCGATGTGCAAAACAGAGGTTCTGGTAGGCCGCCCCATCACTACACCCCTTTTCGTTCTGCGGCGGACCCCCAAGACAAAAGTCTGCCAAACCCTCACACCTCCAGCAAGTCCGGCTACGACACGCAGAATCGGACAACATCTCATTGAGTCGTGTTGCAGATGCTGAATTCGGTCTCCACAATAGAGAGTCGGTGCCGATGACTGGTTTGTACTGGAAAGCGGCTGAGTT
>JACKAE010000010.1 GCA_020635205.1 Ignavibacteria bacterium | reverse complement strand
AGCAGGTCCAAGGGTACGGCTGCTGTCGTTTGAAAGCGGTACGTGAGCTGGGTTTAAACGTCGTGAGACAGTTTGGCTCCTATCTTCTGTGGGCGTGAGAATTGAGAGTGGGTCTGTTCCTGCACGAGGGACCGGAATGGACGATCCCCTAGTGTACCTGTTGTCACGCCAGTGGCATAGCAGGTACATGATCGGAATGGATAACCGCTGAAAGCATCTAAGGAAACCAGCCACAAGATAAGTTCTCCCTGTCGCAAAGACACTCCTAAGATCCCAGGCAGACCACCTGGTAGATAGGCCGGAAGTGTAAGCGCAGTACGCATTCAGCTGACTGGTACTAATAGATCGTGAGTCTTCTTTAACTCTTCACCTGTTTTTTCTACATATTTCGTCCCTGGTGACCACGGCGGAGGGCCCCAACGATTCCATTCCGAACTCGGAAGTTAAGACCTCCAGCGCCAATGATACTGCCAGTCCTCCACTGGTGGGAAAGCAGGTCGTCGCCACATGACTTTTTTTCATAGGGTGAGGTCAATCTTAAAAAGTGATCAGACTGACTAAGACGATCTCAAGCTAAGAAATTAACCCCTGCCTTGCGGGACAGTATGCCGCAGAGATCTTGGAAAAAAGATTTGAGAAAGTACTTGACGGTAGGGACGCGAGTCGATAGAGATTCTTCCTCTGCTGGTCGAGGCAAGGATCTTTGACAAAATAAATAATAGCGAGTTGGAGCATATGAACTTCAATTGGTTTTGAATTGGTGAATGCCAATCGATTGTGATTGGTCAGGATATAGAACTGGAGAGTTTGATCCTGGCTCAGAACGAACGCTGGCGGCGTGCTTAACACATGCAAGTCGAACGCGAAAGGGGCTTCGGTCCTGAGTAGAGTGGCGCACGGGTGAGTAACGCGTAGATAACCTGTCTTTATGTCTGGGATAACTCGCCGAAAGGCGGACTAATACCGGATATTCTTCCTTTTTAGAAGGATTGGAAGCAAAGGTGGCCTCTGACATAAGCTACTGCATGAAGAGGGGTCTGCGTACCATTAGCTAGTAGGTGGGGTAATGGCCTACCTAGGCGACGATGGTTAGCGGGTCTGAGAGGATGATCCGCCACACTGGCACTGGAACACGGGCCAGACTCCTACGGGAGGCAGCAGTGAGGAATATTGCGCAATGGGGGCAACCCTGACGCAGCGACGCCGCGTGAGTGAGGAAGGCTTTCGGGTCGTAAAGCTCTGTCAAGAGGAAAGAAGTGCATGGTAGCTAATACCTGCCATGTTTGACGGTACCTCTAAAGGAAGCACCGGCTAACTCCGTGCCAGCAGCCGCGGTAATACGGAGGGTGCAAGCGTTGTTCGGAATCACTGGGCGTAAAGGGCGCGCAGGCGGTTTGGTAAGTCAGATGTGAAAGCCCACGGCTTAACCGTGGAAGTGCATTTGAAACTGTCAGACTTGAGTACCAGAGGGGAAAGTGGAATTCCCGGTGTAGAGGTGAAATTCGTAGATATCGGGAGGAATACCGGTGGCGAAGGCGACTTTCTGGCTGAGTACTGACGCTGAGGCGCGAAAGCGTGGGGAGCAAACAGGATTAGATACCCTGGTAGTCCACGCCGTAAACGATGTCAACTAGATGTAGGGGGTGTTGATCCCCTCTGTGTCGCAGCTAACGCATTAAGTTGACCGCCTGGGGAGTACGGTCGCAAGATTAAAACTCAAAGGAATTGACGGGGGCCCGCACAAGCGGTGGAGTATGTGGTTTAATTCGATGCAACGCGAAGAACCTTACCTGGTCTTGACATCCCGGGAATCTTTCGGAAACGAGAGAGTGCCTTCATTAGAAGGAACCTGGATCCAGGATAGGTGCTGCATGGCTGTCGTCAGCTCGTGCCGTGAGATGTTGGGTTAAGTCCCGCAACGAGCGCAACCCCTATCCTTAGTTGCCATCATATAAAGGTGGGCACCTAGGGGAGACTGCCGGAAGCTAACTGGAGGATGACACGTCATCATCATGGCCCTTGGAGCGCCTAGGGCTACACAGTACTACAATGGTGGGTACAAAGGGCAGCAAAGCGAGGCCAAAGCGAATCTCAAAACCCCATCATATCCGGATTGCAGTCTGCAACCTCGACTGCAGGCTGAAGTTGGAATCGCTAGTAATCCTGGATCAGCATGCCAGGGTGAATACGTTCCTGGCCTTGTACACACCGCCCGTCACACCACGAAAGTCGGTTCCCACCCAAAGTCGCTGACTAACCTTCGGGAGGTAGGCGCTACGGTAGGGCTGGTAATTGGGGTGAAGTCGTAACTAAGGTAGCCGTAGGGGAACCCAGCAGGCGGCTGGATCACCTCCTTATCGAGAGAAAAACTCCAACTCCTGCTGTTTACTTTGAAAGGTTTCTTGTTGTCGAAGAAAATGGGCTTGTAGCTCAGGTGGTTAGAGCGCACGCCTGATAAGCGTGAGGTCGGAAGTTCGTTCCCAGGCCCACCATTTTGAAGGTGGGGTGTAGCTCACAGAGCGCCTGCCTTGCACGCAGGAGGTCATCAGTTGATCCCGTTCACCACCACTTACGTAAGATTACTAGACTTCAAGGCGGAGTATCTTACGGATCCCGTCCGATTGGAGCTCGAAGATCATTGACAGATAAATAGGTGAAGTGAAGAGAGTTAAGATGTTAAGGGCATATGGTGGATGCCTTGGCGTCAGGAGGCGATGAAGGACGTGAAGCTGCCGATAAGCCTCGGTGAGCCGTCAAAAGGCTTTGATCCAGGATTTGAATGGGGCAACCTGGCTAGAGTAATGTTCAGTCATCCTTAGGCTGAATACATAGGCCTTTGAAAGCGAACTCGGGGAAGTGAAACATCTCAGTACCCGAAGGCAGAAGAAATCAAGAGAGATTCCGTCAGTAGCGGCGAGCGAACGCGGACTAGCCTAAACCGGCGTAGTTCGGGCCAAGGGGTTAGAAATTCCGATACGTGATCCGTATAGATAGCAGAACGGTTCGAAAGTCCGGCCATGGCGAGGATAGCCTGTATGAAATCAAAGCGGCAATAATAGGGTACCTGAGTAGGGCGGGACACGAAACCCGTTTGAATCTGGGAGGACCATCTTCCAAGGCTAAATACCCTGACGACCGATAGTGTACCAGTACCGTGAGGTAAGAAAAGAACCCTGTTAGGGGAGTGAATAGAACCCGAAAACCGTATGCCTACAAGCAGTGGCACCTTGATGACCGCGTGCCTTTGCATACGGGCCATGAGTTAATTCAGAAAAAGTGAGGTTAAGCCGATGAGGTGTAGCTGTAGCGAAAGCGAGTCTTAAATGGGCGATCAGTACTGCGGACCTGCCGCAAGTGATCTATCTACGAGCAGGTTGAAGCTTAAGTTCAAGGAGGACCAAACCGTTGTGTTGAAAATTACTGGATGACTTGTGATAGGGGTGAAAGGCCAATCAAACCCTGGTGATAGCTGGTTCTCTCGAAACAGGTTGAGGTATAGCCTCGTGAGTTTACGGAGGTAGAGCACTGACAGGGCTAGGGGGCTTAAATTGGTACCAAAACCCTCTTTCAAACTCCGAATGCCATAAGTCCATATCCTGGGAGTCAGACTGCGGGAGATAAGGTTCGTAGTCGAGAGGGAAAGAGCCCAGACCGACAGCTAAGGCCCCCAAATCCATACTAAGTGGAAAGGAGGTGAAGCACAGACAGCCAGGAGGTTGGCTTAGAAGCAGCCACCCTTTAAAGAAAGCGTAATAGCTCACTGGTCGAGCGACTTGCGCCGAAAATGTACCGCTGGGTATGGTGCCGAAGCTTCGGAATCCGGCTCACTTCCGGCCGGTAGGTGCACCCCATCTGGGATGAAGGTAGATTAAAGTCTGCTGGACTGATGGAAGTGAATATGCTGGCATGAGTAACGAAAACAGGTGAAAACCTGTTCGCCGTAAACCCAAGGTTTCTGGCAAAAGCACTTCCCAGGGGTGCGAGTCACTAAGGCGAGGCTGAAAGCGTAGTTGATGGGAAACGGGTTAATATTCGTACCGTAAGTCTGTTCTAGAACTGAGATGTGGACGGCGGAAGGCAGGTCATCCGGGTGTTGATATCCCGGTGTAAGCTTGTGATGATAGTAAACTACCCTTTATCCTATAAAGCGATGTGTCAAAGACTGAAGTGATTGAGCCTCACTGCCGAGAAAACCTCGGTGAATCTATGGAGACCGTACTGTAAACCGACACAGGTGGTGGGTGAGCAACCCAAAGGCGTTTTGAGAGAACTCTGGTTGGGAACTCTGGCAAAATTACCCCGTAACTTCGGAGTAAGGAAGCAAATTTCGGTGATCGTATTTACTGTGTGAGCTGAAGTGGGGTCGCAGAGAAATGGCGGTGGCGACTGTTTACTAAAAACAGGACTCTGCTGTCGTAAGACGACGTAGGGTCTGACGCCTGCCCGTGCTGGAAGGTTAAGAGGAGGTGTCATGCAAGCAAAGCCGAATTGAAGCCCCAGTAAACGGCGCACCGCTAACGGTCCTAAGGTAGCGAAATTTTGTCGGGTAAGTTCCGACCTGCACGAATGGCGTAATTATCTCCGCAACTGTCTTCGACCCTCAGAGACTCAGTGAAATTGAATTTCGGTGAAGATGTCGCCCCCGCAGAAAGACGGGAAAGACCCCTGCACCTTACTATAGCTTGACATTGGATCTTGAACTATCATGTAGGATAGGTGGGAGGCTCAGAAGTGGGCACGCTAGTAATCCGTGGAGTCAACTCCTTGAAATACCCTTGGTAGTTTAGGCTTAACCCAACGCCGTGATCCGGGTTTGAGACAGTGTCTGGTGGGTAGTTTGATCGGAGTGGTCGCCTCCCAAAGAGTAACGAGGCGCGCAAAGTCCCTCGAAAGGCTGATTAAAACCAGTCGAGGCAAACGCATAAGGGAGCTTGACTGCGGCGACAGAGGCGTACGGCGCAGGTGTTAGCATCCGGTGGTCCCGCATGGAAGGGCCATCGCTCAACGGATAAAAGGCAATGCCAGGATAACAGGCTGATCGCATCCAAGAGTTCACATCGACGATGCGGTTTGCACCCTCGATGTCGGCTCATCACATCCTGGGGCTGG
>JACKAE010000001.1 GCA_020635205.1 Ignavibacteria bacterium | reverse complement strand
AAGAGTTTTTAGATGAGTTGCGGAAGGAGTTGCCGGAGGAGGTCAGCACTATAGAAGCAGTACACAAAGCATAAGAGAGGGAAGTATTCTCTTGGTGTTTCTTTGTACCCTTGGTGGTAATTCTCTTACCGTTAACCTCAGTGCCACCACACAACCGAACAACACAAAACCGTATCTTTGCCGCAGACAGAACACACCTGTGATGTCGTGCAGGATTGGCGAGGAGTTCGCCAGACTCCTCTTCAATAAAACATCTACGCATGCCTCTTCTGGAAGAATTTGAACGGTCGGGAAACTGGTTGTTCCGGTGGCGAAGCTATCTCCCACTCGGGATGATTCTCCTTATCGCCCTTGTCCTGCTCGACTACCAGCCGTTTCTGCAACGTTCCGACTTCGACACCTACTGGAAACTCTTCTGCTTTGGCATTGGCCTTCTCGGATTGGGTATACGGGTCTATACGATTGGGCACACACCACGCGGAACATCGGGACGAAACACGGCTGGGCAGAGAGCTGCGGAAGTGAACACCACCGGCATCTACTCGACAGTCCGCCACCCTCTCTACCTCGGCAATTACGTAATGGGCTTAGGGCTTGCGCTGGTTCCGCACCAGTGGTGGCTCGTTGCCATCTACTCTCTCATCTTCTGGGTCTACTACGAGAGGATTATGGTGGCCGAAGAAGAGTTCCTCCGGAAGAAATTCGGGGCAGCTTACGAAGAGTGGGGGAACAGAACTCCGGCATTTATCCCGAGCTTCAAACACTGGCAGCCCCCGGCACTCCCCTTCTCTGCACGGAACGTCCTAAAACGTGAGTACAGCGGTTTCTTTGCCCTCATTCTCTCGATGTACATTCTCGTCTTCATCAGCGACTTTGCCATCGCTGGGAAGCCAACCGTAAACTGGCTCTGGATAGGGATCACCATCTTCGGATTTCTGGTCTGGTTTACTCTTCGCACCTTGAAGAAGAAGACCCGAATTCTTCACGTTGAGGGACGGTAGTGCTTAGAAGCTGTTTTGGAATTTGATACGGTCTATCTGTACGACGAGCTTCTTGTATGTTCAGACAGTCGTGCTGAGGGCTGCCGAAGGCTCTCGCTGGTGAAGAACCACCGCGCCTGTGTTTATCCTTACCATTCCCTCCACTCTTCCGGCAAGACTCTTCGCTTCGCCTTCGGCTTTGCTCAGAGTGACAGGCTGGTTTCTACGCGATTATGCTCCATCGCTACCCAGCATTGTTTTTCCCAAGCAGCTTCTTAGAGCGTTATCGCCCTAAGATCACAAACTCCGTTCGCCTGTTTTTCGCTCGTCCTTCAGGCGTTTTGTTGTCGGCAACCGGTTGCGATTCACCGAACCCAACTGCTGCAATCCGAGAGGATGTAATTCCTTTGGCCACGAGGGCATCCCGCACGGCATCGGCTCGTTGCTGGGAGAGCTTTCGGTTGAAGTCAGGGTCTCCAGTACTGTTCGTGGAATCGGTGTGACCACGCAGCTCAATGCGGAGTGTTGGGTAAGCCTCCATCAGACTCAACACATTCTCAATTGCCGGAGTCGACTCCGACTTCAGGTTCGACTTACCAACGTCGAAGTAGACGTTTAGCAGGGCAACAGTTCCTGCGTTCGGGGTGTTGTCGTAGCTGGCAATGGTTGTGAGAGAATCGCGCTCTAAACAGAGCTTCATATTGATTGTGTGGAGTCCATAGGTCTTCGGGGAAAACTCTATCAGGTAGTAGTTGCGAAGTCGCCGATAAATATCTTCGAAGACGAGGTCGAACTCACTTGTCTGGTAAATCTTATAGTAGCTTCCACCGGTCTGCTCGGCGACTGCTTTCAAGTAATCCGGGTTGGTATTCTCGCCGAAGTCTACGGCACAGATAATCACGTTAGCACGCCGTGCCATGGCAACAACAGAGTCCTGCGAGACTGTTGAACTGTTGTCGAGTCCGTCGGTAAAGATGATAACGGCTTTCCGTTCTGCCGTTGGCGAAGATGCAACCTGATTAATTCCGGCTTGAATTCCATTTCCGATAGCAGTCAATCCTCCAAAGCCACTCAACCCAACCTTCCGCAACCCGGAGCGCAGACTTCCGGCATCTGTTGTTAGTGGAACCTCCACGAGAACCGAGCCGTCGTACTTGACGAAGGCGAGAGCATCTTCCCCCTTCTTCTTCGCGATCAAGTCCTCGGCTGCATCCTGCACAGCCCGAGCGCGGGTCTCCCCCATTGAACCACTGTGATCCATCACCAGCGCAACCGCATGTGGTTGCCGTTCGGCCTCGGTTACCTCGCGCAACGTGAAGTCAGTTATGGTTGTTCTCTTTCCCCCAATCTGATCTTCCAGAGCACACCACCACGAACGCCAGTTTCCGTTCGCCGCACCACTCAAGTAGGTACCGTTCGAGTCGACGATGTGGGCGTAGACCTTGATCTGTGTCGGGTTCGTCGCATCGATGCGCGTCACTTGGATTGCGGCATCGGCAGCGTTAGGAGAGAATGTGCCATTCCGTTGAACGTAGATTGGAGCGTAGCCTGCTGGGGGGATAGCGTCGGGACCTGATGGTGGTTCACCTTTTTTCCCAATCAACCCTTGAATGAAAGTACAACCACTCAAGAAGAGTGAGAGAAGAATAAGTGATGGCAACGTAACGTAGACCGATCGAGTCCGCATGAGTCAATTTCCTGTTCTGTTAGTACGTTCACTGGAAGACTTTGAACAGGACAAAATTGACTTATTTCGAAAAATCAAAAAAGCCGAAAATGGTGAGATTCTTACCGAACGGCGTTTAGAGGCCTATATAAACGACCAATCTTCTGTACGTTTAAACAGTCATGCTGAGAAGCCCCGAAGCATCTCGCCGGTTAAGAAACCTCGCACCTATAATTTCCACATCACTTTCTCTACTCTTCCGGCGAGACTCTTCGCTTCGCCTTCGGCTATGCTCAGAGTGACAAGTCCGTTCCTGCGTGACAGGCTCGATCTCTACGTATCGATTATTGCCCAAGCAGATTCTGAGTTCAACAAGCAAGAGCGCACACAAGGTACTTTCTTCACATTCACCACTTCCTCCCTATTTATCTTCTTCCTCCTTCCACTTTGATCTCCTTCTGCCACTTCCAACTAAGCAACCGAAACAAGTCGAGCTTCCCATACCCAGCGCGGTCGTTTGGAACCGGTCCAGTATAGCTATCGGCATATGATGTCTCACTCAACGCCTGCTGAAGGTCTTCCGAAGTTGCCTGCGGATTCTTCTGAAAGAAAAGGGCTGCAACACCACTCAACACCGGCGTGGCTGAACTAGTGCCAGTGAAGACTGTGTGCAGCCCTCCTTGAAGAATGGGAAACCTTTCGTTGTCGAGTCCGCGAAGCGAAAGGGGAATCGCAGCAGGAAGACCGTTACCAGGAACAAGAGCAATCGGAGAACAGTATAGCTTCCGACAGTTTCCCCTTTGCGTTGTTGTCATCAGCTTTCCCGGGAACGGAGGAAGAGAATCACTAATGTCCTCGAAGTGAAAGAGATTTCCATCCACATCTGGGAACTCTGTGCGATTCCAGTAGCAGCCGGCAACAATAATGTTTTCTCTGTTGGCTGGGGCTTCCATCGAGTTCTCGTTGTCGGCATGGTGAAGTTGTGGTGGATAGACAGTACTATCTTGCAGATAGTCAGCATCCATCAAAAAGAAGTCATTCCACGCCTCATAGGAACCTTCACCTTCAATCTCTACGCGGAGAAGAGTGGCAAGTGAGTCGCTACCATACCGTCCCCCCTTAGTTTTATCCTGTATCGCCAGCATTAGTCCAAGTGTCGAATCGCTCCGATAGTGAAGGTGAGGCTTCACGGTAAAGAGAGTGTCGGCTGTAGCCGGGTCGGTGACAGCAATTGTTCGAGTTGGTTGGCTGAGAAGGGAGTGAACGTTCAGAGAAGCACTCTCTGGTATTCTTTTCATTTGAAGGCGAACCTCTTCTTCGTTCCGGTAGAGGAGAGTACTGAAGTGCATCACCACATTCTTTTTCGCGTTGCGTGGAACAAGAGCGAAGTGTTTATATACTGCATACTCAGGCTTCGAGGCATAGTATGCCAACGAAGGTGAGCAACGAAACCATATCTCTTTCTTCGAGCCTTGAGTAAGGTTGAACCGATAGTGTCGATTGAAGTGATTGTTGTTGCCGGCGGGAGTAATAAAGGCTCTCCCCGGTTTCTCCCCTACCATCTCACTAATCGCAATTGCACTCAGGTTCTCTCCATCACAGTAATCCTGCGCAATGTTGTAGGACATCGTGATAACACAAGGTATGCCGAGAGAATCGGCTACTGAGTAGATGTAACGAACGGCCTCGATTAAGTTTGTGGCTGAAGGAAGCACACTTACCTGCACTAAACGAGCCTTCGGGGCAACCCCACAATACTTTCCGGCAGCATAGCCACTTCCGGCAGCTACGCCCGCAGCAGCCGTTACATGCCATGTTGCAGAGTTCTCCCGAAAGTCCTCCGTCTCCCCCTGAATCTCACGATTCAAGTCTTCAGGACTCCAGAACCGTCCGTAGCCGTAGACGCTTTGATTTACTTCAGCGATCGACTGATCCCATATTGATACGAAGCGAGTTGTTCCATCGGCATTCAAGAAATCGGGGTGACGGAAGTCGAGCACAGCATTTTCAATAACTCCAATCAACACTCCTTCTCCATCATATCGCTTCGTTAAGGGGGATCGAATAGTTACCACGTTCCCCATGTTACTCTCTTGGACTCCATACTCCCAATCGCCCGAAGTGACCGGGATGATAGGGAGTGGAGTGTAGGGAAGAGAATCGTTTATTTTCATTTTGAATGGGACAAACGTGAGGGGAGGCTCAAATTTTCTCCACCCCATATCGACAAGTTCTACTTGGGGAAGCTCCACAAGTTGGCGCAACGTTTTCACTGGAAGTAGAGCCGTCACAATAGAGGCGGTCCGGCTCACTACATCTCCTCCCCTATCTGCTATCAAGTGAGTCAACTGCTCGGTATCTCCTTTGAGAGCAACTCGCATTGTACGATCTCCCGGCCACGTATAGCAACTGTCAATAATCCCGGAATACATAAACTTTGCTCGAACCTCCGGTGATTGCGCCACTCCGGGTTGGCTTGTAGAGAAGAGAACAAAGAGACAGATCTGTATAAGAAATAGTAGTTCGCGCTTCTTGTTGGAGAGTCTTCCTCCAGCACGCACCATGTTGATAACGTTCATTGTATTAAACGAAGCTGAGTTAATTAGATAGGATACTTCAGGTATAGGAACTTCTTCCCTCGGGAACAGACGTTGCATTCTCAATACTTACTGCAGAATCAGACGCTGCACAACCCGCTCCCCTTTTTCCGTGCTGACCACAAGGAGGTAAACACCCAACGCGAGGTCATCAAGACGCAGAATCTCAAGATGTTCCCCACCATCTCGCCTCCCCTCCTCAAGAAAGGTTCTCACGTACTCACCGTTGATATTGTAGAGGGATAACGATATTGAGCGAGCATTTGCGAGGTGATATCGGAAGAAGATTTCGCCCCCCTTACGGCTCGGATTAGGAGTAACTTCGGAGTTCGTGATTGCACCTGAGGCTGCCCGCCAGGAATCGAGATAGATTTCGCCAGCCACACTTACTTCCTCCTGATGGGTTCTCTCATCTCGACTCAACGAGTCGAATCGTGAGCGGAGTTCGGGTGCTTGACGCTCGATAAACGTTTCGATCGATTCTCCCTCCGGCTTTCGCTCTAACAGATTGGCAAAACGGAGTTGCCGCTCAATACTAACGCGCGCCTTCTCCGGGAGAGCACCTAAGAACTCCGGCGTCGGCTTGAACCAGAAGATGCAGTCGGGACGCCAGCGTCCCGCAGCCTTGTCAGCCTCAGTAAACTCTCGACCGGTTTGCACGAGGATGGGGATGAGGTTGCCAGTAACAAGCCGGAGAGAGTTTCGGTAAGGCTCGGATGAAAGATCTTGGTGTGCATACTCTTTTTTTAGAATATCGTCCGACAAAACAGATCCAAGACTGCTCCGGATATTTCGTTTCCCAATCAACTCTACACCCGGCTTCGACGGCACATAAATTCGATAGAGTTCTTCCTGCACACTCGAAGGATCGGTGATGGAAACAACCACGAACGTATCGGCAGACGTAACCTCATGGCGACCAACTGAACGGAAGTAGAGAATCAGCTTTGTCTTGAGGTCATGCTCTAAAATTTGCCACCGAGGGAAATAGGCAACCGGTTCTTCAATTGCCTGGCGCTGTTGATCCTCCTCTCCATCCTCATACACCTGAACCCGCGAATTCCCCAGATCGTCGGTAATTACCACCGGTTGAAACTCTGGGATTACCGATGGAGTCGGCATCGAACGTTTTGCTGTTGGGGGAACAAATTCAGTTCCATACAGGCCAACCTGCGTACCGAAGACTTTCCCATTCTCTCGATTAAATGACCAAACCCCGGCAGTATCTCGCACAATTCCCAACCTTCCAAGCTCTTCATCACTCAGTGTCAACATCCTCACACCTCGAACGAACGGAGCAGGCTTTGCGTAGAGACCATGCTCATCTACTTCTTTATCCTCTTCCCTCCTCTTCTCCTCAACCCTCTTCTTTTCTTCCCTCCCATCTCGACTCACCACCTCCCCAATCCCCTGACTTCTGACTCTCATCTCCTCGACTCCTCGACTCTCAACCCCTCGACTCTCGACCCTCGACTCCTCGACTCTCAACTCCTCGACCCTCGACTCCTCGACTCCTCGACTCTCAACCCCTCGACTCTCAACCCCTCGACTCTCGACCCTCGACTCCTCGACTCCTCGACCCTCAACCCCCATCGCAAGAGTAGTAAAATCCCCCACCTCACGATCTCCCTCACCTGAATTCATTGCAAGTAGACTCCAGAATGTCAAGCCTACGCACGTGGCGGCAATCCCTGCCACTACAACCTTCCACACTCCACTTTTCGCTACAAGGTTCGAGAGAGTTGTCGAGGTATCTGACGAGATAGGATGTTGTGGAAGCAGAGCTTCGTGAACTTGCGAGGCAGTCTCTTCGAACGAAATAACTGGCTTCGCGCTTCGCGCTTCGGAGAAAAGATCGTTGAGTATGTTCGATTGCTCGTTCATGGTTTCGGCAGAGTTGAGTAGATAAGTGTTGTGGTTCCGATGCTATTCGGCATCGCGCGATTCTTTGAGGTCTCCTCCCCCTTCTCTCTCCCCTTACCTACAACCCCCAACAAATCAGCCAACTTTTTCCGACCCCGCGCCAACCGAGACTTCACACCGGAGAGAGAACCACCCTGTACTTTTTGAACTTCTTCGAGTGAGAGTCCGGCAATCTCGAAGAGAAGAATTGCCTCTCGCTCACTGTCGCGAAGTTCACGCAACGCACTGTAGAGAACCGAAATATCGTGTCGAACTTCGGGAGATGGAGACTCGGAGGGACGCTGCGCAATCTCTGCTTCGTTATACTCTCCGAACCGTTTCCCCCGACTCTCCCAACGTCGCCCTAAGCGAACGGCAATGGTGAAGAGCCAACTCAGGAAGGCTTTCTCATCGTTCAACTCGTTGAAGTGCTCCAGAGCACGGAGGACAGTCTCCCCCACCAGGTCGCGGGCATCCTCATCATTCCGCGCTATCGAGCGGGCAAATCGAGCGAGGTTGTCGTGAACCGGCTCCAGAAGTTCGAGGAAGCGCCTCTTCCTCTCTTCAAGCGAGTTATTATCTCTGCGGGAAATAGCCATACACCCCTAAGTTCGACATTCAGTCTGTCACGTTCAAGGGGTAGGAGAAAGAAGTCGGGAAAAAGTCGCGGGGGGGATATTGAACAAGCTGAGATATATCTCAATATCCAAATCGCATAAATATCAACTTCATTCCGAAACGATAAGGATCGGAATAACTGACCCCAAATCCGAAGAGGGGGAATAGAAGAAAAGCTGAGGCATCATAACCTGCCTCGTATTGCAATCGTTCAGATCCAGCAATTGCACTGACAGTTGCTCCTACAATTAGTGAGTCTTGAAATTTGAGATATCCTCCTAATCCCAGCTTGAAGCCTCCATCGCTATATAAGCCAGCATCAACAATAAACGGTATACTCCGCTCACCAAAAGGGTCAGCTATCACTTCAAGACTCTCAATATGTGAAGGGGATCCTGTCAAGTAGATATTACCAGCAATGTTGAATCGGGGAGAAGATCGTTGGGTTCTTAATATCAAATCTAATTTTTCAGAGAACGAATCGATGGAATCAGTTAAGCGCTTAAGACGTCGATTCGCGATATCAATGCCAATTCGGATTGCGGCGATATCTATATCAAGTTTTTCTTCAAACAAATCGAGCTCTGCTGTAAGCATCTCTACTTGCCTTGTGACATCTTTAATGTCTTGACGAAGCTCATTGATTTTTTCGCAGCAGTCTGCAGTCTCTTTTTCACTCCCCCCGCTATGAAAATGTTGCTCTACTGATGCCTCTAAATCGTCTATTTTATCGAATAGTCTCTCTAAGAAATTTGGATTATCTTTAACGAATAGCTTATATAGTAAAATTGAGTTCTGATAGCGACTTATAAGCGATCGCATCACTGTTATCTTAACATTTCCTGGGAATGAAGCATCACCCCTATTACACTTATCAAAAAAATCATAAATCGACTTCATTACTACAACCACATTATCTTCAATTAATAAAGCTAAAGCATCTCTCCGTGAAGGCTTATGATTACCTTCAGACTGTATCCGGACAGAAATCGTTTCTGCGATACACCGAATTAAATCCACAGCATTCTTAATGGAATCATACCTCGTCTCTTCTCCCGCTTTTTTCAGAAATTCAGATTGCACATGATTTATAATACTATCTAATCTCTCAAAAAGGTCATCCATACTTACCTCTTTATAGGAGAGGCAATCACAATTCTCCTTGCCAATTAAGTTGAGGGAAGAGCACAGGAATATAAAAACGCACAAGAGGATACACTTAATAAACATAGTAATATTATTATAGACTATCTTGAGATTTTCTAATATTTTCTATATTCATCTTGCGAACATTGCTTTGTGGAACACTGACATTTTCATATAGCCACCGTAAAATCGGTATTTGAAAATTTTGATTGTGAGTATTCAACCCCTTCAATCTCTCTAAAATTTGTTTAAAGCTCTCCTGCATTCCCTCTATATCAGAGCCTATCCTACCATTAGTATTCAAAACCTGCACATACAATGTATCAAACCAAACTCGTTGCCTTGACTCTTCTTGTGGCACTTCATACGTCAACTCATCAACGTTCGGCAGAAACCACTGTGCCAAACGAAGAGTGCCGTATGCACCAGTGGGAACCTTGTCGGCAGGCATGGCGAGTGGTAGGGCGAGAAGGATGAGAATAACGAGCCACGCATCGGAGACGGCAATGCGGTAGTCGAGCCACTCTCGTTTGACTCTATTTTTACTATCGTTGTTACCGATTCCCATACGGCGGCACTGGTAGTGGAAGCAGAGGAGCGAAAAAATGATTGCAATCAGGAAGAAGAGTCCCCGCCACTGTATAACCCGCATAATTTTTATCAACAATGCATTGTCAGCTACAAGATGTTGGCGAAAATTGAACGCAAACTCTTTTGCTTCACGTGCGCGCTCCCTCTCCTGTATCTGTTCACCATATTGCTTCCACAGCATAAAGCTGTCGCATGATCTATCGAATTCATTTTTTTTCTCTTGGGAGAGAATTATAGAGGGATTCAGTCCTCGCACTACTGCATAAACACTATCTGTTAGGCGATCTACATCTACATCAATGAGCAAATCAAGTGTATCGAGTAATTTTTTTCTTGAGATTGAATCTGCACTTGATGTAGAATCTGTGGGAATTTGATTTTTTATTTGCCGAATAAAATTTTTGCGCAATTCTCTTAACACCTCTTCTCCTTTACGTGAAGAATAAAATCGTTCATCTTCGGGCAACGAATCCCGCAGCACTTGTGTAAGTGAATCAACTTTTTTCGCATAGATATCTTCAACTTTTCGCAAGGTCGTATCAACTCTATTTCTACTAAATGCTTGAGAGAAGGTTGTCACTGAAGAAGAATCCTTTACTACCACTGAGTCGGCTTGGCGAAAATTTTTGGGGTTGAATCCGTGAGGTGGAAGCATCCAGAAGCCAAAGACGAATAGCCCAACGAGATAGAGCAGAATCGCCGGTTGAATTATAGGCTCTTTACTCTTCTTCTCGCCACTCTTTTTCTCCCTTACAGACTTTTTCTCGACCTGTTTATGATAGTTCAGCAAAACCAATAAGAGCAGAGTAGCACTTAAGAAACTCAACGCCACCCAGTACGACCAGGATTTCCACGGAAGCGTGAATGTCAGGAGAATTGAATAGAACAGCGTAACAAGTAGAAGGAGGGGAGTGTCAACTGGTGCGAAAACTCTCTTATTCTTTGTGCTGGATGGCTCCTCTTTACTCGACAATTCTTCTTTACTCGACGGCTCCCCGAACAGTTGAGATTTCCACATTGCCCAGTATGTACCAATTGCAAGAAGACCTAAAATCACTGGTACCAACCAATAGGCATTGCAGCCTAATCCAGAGAATTGCTGACTTCCCGCTGTGGGGGGAGAGAAGAGAACGGGAAAGGCAATAACTACTATCAGGTAGAGAAGTGAAAGGAGTGAGAGTGTTGGCAAACGGCGGGCATGCCACTCGGAATATGACTCTTCTTCATCTTTTACTATGAGGAGTTTTTTGTATTCATCCAATAGCTCCTTGTATTCCTCTAAAAGAGATTTTTCTTGTGTCTTATCGATTTCATTGTCTGTTTCTGGCAGGGCACCCGATTCATTTTGGCTGTCTTTTGCCTCCTCAATTTTCAGCATATCCATATACCACCAAACAATCAGGAAGATTGGGAGTGTAAAGTAGAGGTTTGAGAAAATGCGAAAGGCAAGAGATGGGTGGAGTCCAAATCCAGTGGCAAGTGCTTCGGTAACATAGGGAACTGCAAGGAGGAAAGATGGTATCGCTATGATGACAGCTACCAGTTTGGCCTTGAAATCTTTGAGTAATTCTGTACGTGCTTCAGGGATGTTAAAGGCTCTATTTGATGACTTGCTACTCATGATGTTTTGGCAGATTTGTTGATAGAGTTATCACTCCGACTTATTGGGCATCCACTCAACTCTCCACTAACATCTTTATCAAGTTTGGCATCCCGTACCCCTGTACATACTTGTCTCGGTCGAGATCGGTGCATGTTTCGAGGAGCAGGTTCTTTACTCGGTCGGGATAGCCAATAAATTCGCGCCGCATCGAGAGGAATGAAGCGAGCAGCCCTGAGACATGAGGTGCGGCCATGCTGGTGCCACTCATTTCGATGTAGAGATCACGTGCAGTTCGTTGAGCCTCAGGTTTCTTGAGGCTTAAGATGTGCCAATCATTCCATGCGGAAAGGATTTGTTCCCCAGGAGCAACAAGATCGGGTTTGGAACGACCATCGGCGGTAGGACCACGAGAAGAGAAATAAGATACCCCATAGGTATGTGGGTTGGTCTTATTGACTGACCCAACTGTAATTCCCTCGGCCAGATTTGCTGGGTCGCCAATAGTTAAGTCAAGGTTTGCCGAGAGGTCTCCTACATGGGAAGAGAGAATTGCATAGCCTTCATTTCCAGCGGCAATGCAGACCAAAACACCTTGTCCCCACAGTCGGCGCAACTCTTGGCAGATAGGTGTGAATCCGCAATTATAGACTTCTGGATTTACAGGCCCCCCAAGACTGATATTCACACCGTGGATGATGAGACGACCAGCACTTTCGTTGATCTCCGCAATCTTATCCAGTGCTTTTATAATAGTAGCATCGGATCCATCGCCATTATTCCCAAGAACCTTGAAGCCATAGAGCCTTGCCTTTGGCGCAAGTCCACTGAGTACTGTAGGAGGCTCTCCGGGAGACAAAGGTAGTTCAAGTTCTCCGGCAATGATCGCAGCAACGTGGGTTCCATGTCCGTTACCGTCAAGCTCATCACTTACAGATTTAGAAAGGCTCTTGATTATCCCTGGCTTTGTGCAATCCCATTGCTCAACGATATTCTTGTGTTTGGCGAAATGTGGGTGATCGCCTCTGATTCCCGTATCGAGTACTGCCCATCCAATTCCTTCTCCATTTGCTCCATAAGCTAAGTTCGCTGGCTTCACCTGCACTGTGTGGGTCGATTGATGAATCATCACCCCCTTCTTAGCATTGCGCCAGACCGTGTTAACTTTGTACTCCTTAAAGTTCAACCGCAACATCTCTACTTCACTTCTTGTCAAGTCTGCGGCAAGGAAGTGTCGTAGCCTGTCAAAGCGGGCAATCTTTTCAATTTCGTCTTCATTAGTTGAGTTGATTGATCGGCCAATCAGCGTTTTAATTCCACCTTCAAGAATATCTCGAGCCTCCTTCAAAGACTGCATAGGCTCAGTTTGACTTGAAGCGAGTTGAATCAGTACTGGATGGCGTTCTTCATGGTGAGAGTTTTCAAGATCAGTTGCCAAATCCATGGAAATCACAAACTTGGCAACAGGTTGCACGAAAGCATGGCTCACCGTTCGAAGAACTGCTTCCTTCACGTAAGACGTTCGCAAGTATCCAGTTGCAGAGTGGGGATGTCGAGGAGAGTCGAGGTTAAGGAAGAAACCTGCGTGATTTTTAATAGCTTTTTCAGTCTCGTTCGGTTCAAATTCGCGGGCGATATCCGCATCAACAGAGACAGGATCGATTTTATCGGCAACATTAACCCACTCCTGAACACATGAGGGCACATTTAACGCCCCCCACTTTTTTAACTCGTCCTGTACCTCTTGCAACCCTAACGGCGAACCGATGGTGACAAAGAGCCGAACTTCGGGCCATATTTTTTGTCCGCGTTCATCAACTTCATCCACATCAATACTTCGTAGAACGTTGTAGGCAATCAACGATCCTTGGCTGTGGGCAATAACTACTACCGACCGACCACTCGATCGAAGCCGCTCTCGAAGGGTCTCTTCCATTGCCTTGCGTCGATCTTCTCGAAAGAGGAAGTCATGGACATCTCTAAGAAATGCTCGGGTGATTTTTTGAGAGATCCATCCCCTCATAAACTCTGGCAAGGGAAGGATTTTCGGTCGGAACTCTGCGGTCGTAAACGTTCCTTCCTCCACTTTTTGCGTATTTTTTTCTACCCCTTCAATCATACGATTGGCAAGACTCCACAATTCCTCGCTTCTTTGAGTATCGTGAGTGAGTGCAGCTATCTCAGCTTCCATTGCGCTCTCTTCAGATATCTTTTTTGCCCCTGACAACGCCATGATTGCCTGAGTCGATATTTCGTCATCATCTATGTTTAAGGCATCAGCAGAACGGCAAGTTTCGTCGGAAGGGACAGGATAGAATTCTCGATTTACCCAGTAAACCATCCGGCTACGATCACCAAGGTCACAACCGAACAAGGCATTATCCCATTGACACTTGAGAACCGAAGCCTCTGGCTTATTTCCAATTCCATGAACGTAGATAATGGTTTGCACTGGAGGAGGAGCTCCAGCTTTGACAGTAGTAGGATGAGAATCATCGATTGGATTATTAGCAGTTTTCATGAGGATATGAGGTTGTTAGTATTATTTGGTATATAAATTCTCCTGAATACTATGTCGTTTTTATGAGTCTGTTTTATCAGACTTTACTACGAAAAGCGTGAGAGGATGATTTCACTGGCATTCCCTTCATATTGGTCATCCTTTGTCTCCCACGTTGAGCTTGCTGGATAGTGTCCTTCATAGAAGTCGACATAGTCATCTGAATTTGACTCCAGAACCTTCCCGACTAACTTCCCCAATTCGATTGCGGCATCCTTCACCAGTCCAACAGTTGCGAGCGGAATACCACCAGCGACGGAGATAAGTTGAAGCAACGCATTCAGTTCTGATTGCTGAATTGTCTCGGAAACAGTTCGAAGAGTTTTACCAAAATCCCGTGTTTTCTGATCGCTTTCCCAAATCTGAATGCGAACCGACAACCCCGCCTTTACCTTTCGAGCTGGAAAAAGGTTAATACCTTCACCAATAAAGTGGCGTAGCTTGCCAACCTTGAGTGGAATAACAACGTCTTCTTTTGCCGCATTCACGCTAGGATAAAAATGGACTGGTTTCCCACTCATATCCCATGCCCAAGCAATGAAATAGACATCATTCTTCGATTCAAAAATGTTGTTTAAGAAGCCCTCAAAACCGGTTAGCAACTTTATTGCCTTGAGTCCTAAGCCTCTACGCTCAGCCGACTCTTCAAAGGTTAACTCAGGTGCTTCAATCTTCTTTGTTGATTCTGCGAGAACCCGAAAAGAACCAGTCTTCGCCGGTATAGATCTGTTGTCCTCAGTTCTTCCATTCATTGTAAATGAAAAATCATCAATCGAACCATGTCTAATTAGAGCCATTGTATTCCTCCGTATACTGTATAGATTGCAATGTTTATCTCTCTAACTCCTCTTGAAGAACCAACCCTTCCCTCCACTCTCTGGCCTCCGCCACCATTGTCAATTCAATATCTCCGTGATGTTCATGCACAAATTCAGCGATCTCCTCGAGCGATGCTCGAAAGAACTCTTTGCGTTCATTGATTCGATTAACTCGATGTGTGCTGAAACGGGTGTGGAGAGCAGATTCTAACCCTGGTGCATCGTCTGCATAAATTATTGCGTGAACGTCGAAGCTGAACGGAACAGAGGCATCCCCAAGCTCTCGAACTCGATCCATTGGATCAAGCCGTCGGGTCATACCAATTTTGTAGACGTCTTCGCCAAACGAACCAATATTTGAGATGATGTAAACATGTCCTGATCTCGTCATCTGTGCACGGGAAATTGCACGATCTTTATTGACTGCAGCCTCAGCAAGTTTTTGCTGTAGAGCTTCTATTTCAGCCATGAGTGCTTCTTGGTTAGATGCCGCACCACTCTCTGCTTCCTTGCGTGCCCGCTCAAGAGCTTCACGGAACATTGCTTCCTCTTTTTCTGCTGCCTGCTGAGCTTTCTCAAGTTCTTTCTGTGCTCGTTCTTCCTCCCGCATCTGCTCACGAATCTGACGCTGCTCTTCTCTCTCTTCCTGTACTTTCTCCCGATACTCAAAAGCAAGGGCAAGCTCTTCTAACTTTAGGTTCAGATATTCCTCGGTGATTTCACAGCTCTGCGACGTAACCAGTTTATTGATTACCTCAAACGCACGTCGGATCCGTTTTTCCATTGCCACTACGTTCTTGAACGTTACGTTGGCAACCGCTGCTTCGGATTCCCCATTAAAGGCACGAAGCGCCAGTTTCAAGGTCTCACGGATCATCTTCCTTCCCTTTGCTTCACTCCCACCGACAGTCCAAGTCCCCTTACTTATTGCGGCTCTCTCATTCTTCACCATCTCTTTTTGTTGATCTCTGATTTCCTTCAAGCGTTCATTGTATTGCTTGCTGGTCAGAAAATCATAACTCGGCTTATAGAGTCCATGCGCCTGCAAATTCTCTTCCTCTTCCAGCGTAGCGAACTCTTCGCGAAGCCGTGTTATTCCCTCACGGAGCTTAGCAAGCTGCATCTCTATCGTCTCCTTTTCTTTTCGTATTGTCTCTATTTCTTCTGCCACTTTCAGCCGCTCCCCCTCTACGTCAACAATCGGTTCGTATTTCTTCTTCATTGCCTCGAAATCCTCACTCGTTTTCTTGCTATCAGCCATCAGTGAAGTGTGTGCTTTTTTGAGCTTTTGGTTCTGAAGGAAAAGGATAATCATCGCGATTATCCCAAAAAAGATGAGTAGTAATGCCGAGTTCATACAAGTTTGTTTAGATGTGGTTATACATTGGACTATTGATATACCAATCGTGCATTGCTTTCTCACCTAACTATTTTTTAGCTGCTACAACGCACTATTTACTGCAAGTCAGTTTTATCTATGGTGGTTAGAAATACCTCTCTACAACATTAACCCACGTTCTTCACAAGCTCTCCTGACTGTTTTTTCCCGGTTACTAACCTAATCGATCACTTCAGTCATCCCCGTACTACATTTGTACTACATTTATGAGATTTTTCTTCTCTTGATTCCTCGGCATCACCACAATTCCGTTGTTAAGACTGTTTCCTCTACATTAGGCCTGTCTGTCTCTGTGACTGGAAGCCAGAAGTTCAATGGAGCAATAGATAGAGCATCATTGAGAATAACTCTTCACCTACAAGTCAGAGATTGACGAGAGAGGAGGAAATGATGGGAAGCGAACAAAACGGACGGAAAGAATTGCCCTAATCGCTTGAAGTGAGAACCGATCCCTAAATTTCGCAACTCGAAACGCCCTACATGCTGAATCTTCCGTACATTTGTGGTTTCCTTTTTCCTGAAATCCACTGAACGTACGTAACCGACCGTGACGCACGCGGAAACAATTCTTATTCTCGATTTCGGCTCGCAGTATACCCAGCTTATTGCACGAAAAGTCCGTGAAGCCGGGGTCTACGCGGAGATCCATCCTTTCAACATTTCCTTGGAGAAGATTCGGGAGATTAACCCGATTGGCGTGATCCTCTCCGGTGGACCTTCATCGGTCTACGCTGAGGAAGCGCCTCACAGCGATCCAGGGCTTTTCGAGCTTGGTCTACCAGTTCTTGGCATCTGCTATGGCTTGCAGTTGATTGCCTTCCAGAATGGAGGTGCAGTTGATCCCTCGGCCCGGCGGGAGTTCGGACGCGCTCACCTGAAAATTGATTCTCCAGATGAACCCTTGCTCAAGGATGTTCCGGCTGAATCAATCGTCTGGATGAGCCATGGCGATTCTCTCACAAAGCTGCCCGAAGGCTTCAGCGTAGTTGCCCACACTGATAACGCACCAATCTGTGCAGTAGCAAACCCAGAACGAAAAATCTATGGTGTACAGTTCCACCCCGAGGTAAGCCACACACCACACGGCCAGGAACTTCTCCGAAACTTTGTCTACGATATTTGCGGTGCAAAAGGGGGCTGGAATGCCCGCGCGTTTATCGAGGCTGCAAAAGAAGAGATTCGCGAGAAAGTTGGAACCGACCGGGTGATCTGCGCAGTTAGCGGCGGCGTCGACTCCACAGTGTTGGCCGTTCTCCTGCACGAAGCACTTGGTGAGCAAGTAGTTCCAATCCACATCGACAACGGTCTGATGCGACAGAACGAGTCGAAACACGTAGTAGAACTCTTCCGCGAACGCTTCCACATTCCGCTCGACTTTGTGGATGCAAGCGAGCAATTTCTGAAAGGCTTGGAGGGAGTGACTGATCCGGAGAAAAAGCGGAAGATTATCGGAAACACTTTTATCGAAGTCTTCGAGGAAGAGGCAAAGAAATTTCCAGACGCGAAGTGGTTGGCGCAGGGAACACTCTACCCAGACGTGATTGAATCGGTCAGTTTTAAGGGTCCCTCAGTAACAATCAAGACACACCACAACGTGGGGGGACTACCGGAGCGAATGAACTTCGGACTGATAGAGCCATTTCGTGAACTCTTTAAAGATGAAGTCCGGGCTGTCGGCAGAATGTTAGGTGTGCCAGAAGAATTTATTGAGAGGCATCCATTCCCCGGACCAGGACTTGCAGTCCGCGTCCTCGGTGAGGTTACGCGGGAGCGGTGCGAGGTTCTCCGCCGGGCAGACACTATATTTATCGACGAACTTCGTGCAGCCGAGGAGTATAGCAACAGTTGGCAGGCATTTACCGTTCTTCTCCCAATCAGTTCAGTCGGGGTGATGGGGGATGAGCGAACCTACGAAAACGTCTGCGCCGTCCGAGCCGTTACAAGCACCGACGGAATGACGGCCGATTGGTCGCGCATTCCATACGAAGTGTTAGCGCGCGTCAGCAACCGAATTATTAATGAAGTTCGAGGAATCAATCGAGTGGTCTACGACATCAGCTCGAAGCCACCAGCGACGATTGAGTGGGAGTAAGGGGAGAGAGAGTTTATAGAGTTGAGAGAGAAGAGTTGGTAGAGTTGGGTAGACTGCACTGGAAATAGCTATCGACGAGCCACGACTTACTCCCACACATACAAAGATCGAACAACAACATACTACTATCCACTAACCACGATCCACTACGTACCATGTCCGTAACCGTTCAACAATTCGACCCGAAGAAACTATCGGCTGATGCCATCGCAATTTTTATCCCGAGTGATAAGAAACAGTTTGCCGACGAGGCAAAGAGAGTGCAGAAGCTCTGGAAGTCGACCGGGGTAATTTTCGATGCGAAGGATTTTACTGGGGCAAGAGAGGCCATAGCAACAGGCTACACTGGGAATCCAAAAGCTCCGCGCATCATTCTGGTTGGACTTGGCCCAGTAAGTGAGATCACCGCCGAAGGACTACGGCGTGCGGCAGCCGGAGCAGCTACGAAGGGAGCCGGTGTTCGTGGTGGACGGCTATCTATCGTACTCCCGACAATTGAGGGAATGGAGCGAGAGTGGATTGCAACCCACCTAACCGAGGGGGCACTTCTGGCAAACTATCGCTACGACAAACTAATTACGCTCAAAGATCGGAAGCAGAAGAGCTTGAAGAAACTCTCGATCTTAACTGATACGAAGGAGTCGGTGCAGAGCGTTCGGAATGCAGTTCACGAAGGTGAAGGGATGGCCGAGGCAACGCTGTTAGCACGTGACTTGGCAAACGCTCCGTCCAACGAAATCTACCCGGAGACACTGGCCGAACGTGCTCAAGAACTTTCAGCCCTCGGCGTGAACGTGACCGTATTCGGAAAAGAAGAGATTACCGAGATCGGTATGGGTGGACTCCTCGCAGTTAATCAGGGAAGCACAAATCCTCCACGCTTCATTATCATGGAGTGGAATGGTGGTGAAGAGGGTGAGCAGCCGATTGTACTGGTTGGCAAGGGAATCACCTTCGACAGCGGAGGCATTTCGCTGAAGCCGGGAGCAGGGATGGGAGATATGAAGATGGATATGGGGGGATCGGCAGCCGTGATTGGCGCAATGCACGGCATCGCAAAACTTGGGGTGAAGAAGAACGTTGTGGCACTCGTTGCCTCAACCGAGAACATGCCATCTGGCAGTGCTTACAAACCGGGTGACGTTATCACATTCCTCAACGGTAAGACCGCAGAGATCGACAACACCGATGCAGAAGGTCGTCTGGTTCTGGCAGACGCCCTCACCTATGCCGACCGCTACAAACCAGCCGCCGTTGTTGACTTGGCAACGCTGACCGGAGCCTGCATGATTGCACTCGGCCACTACTCCGCCGCCGTGATGGGGAACAACGAAGACCTGAATAGCAAGATCAAGAAGGCTGGGAACCATACCTACGAGCGCGTCACCGAGCTTCCACTCTGGGAGGAGTATGAGGAGCAGATCAAGAGCGACGTGGCCGACGTGAAGAACACCGGAGGACGTCCCGCCGGAGCAATCACGGCTGGTCTCTTCTTGCAGCACTTTATTGGTGACTATCCTTGGGCACACATCGATATTGCGGGCGTTGGCATCAACCCGAAGCCGTGGGGCTACACGCCGCGGGGAGGAACTGGGTTTGGAGCACGGTTGATGGTAGAGTTTGTGCGGGGTTGGTAAATGCACAGGCAAAGCCGTGACAGTAACTACGGTTGAAAACGTTGAAGGGGGGCGAACTCTAACGAAGGGTTCGCCCCTCTTCGCACACAATCCTCTTCTCTACCAATTTCAGTGAAGATGGAATCTTATAAGGAGGAGAAGTTCCCTTTAGAATCCGACACCTCTCCGAAAATCAATCTGCAAGATTATCGAGTTTACTTTCCACTACTTCTGCTCATGGTAGATATCAGTAGAAGATGCATGTGAGTTTACCCTTCTCAAAGACCGTCCACTTCTCGCTTCTGTCACATCCTGCGAGGTAGAAGAGAGCCTTCTCGACTCTTCGACTCCTAACATTAAAAACTCGACATTGGCTGAAGACCAAAGACTACCGGACAATCCTCTCGACTCTTCGACTCTCGACTTCTATAGACTCGACAACCTCTACTAATCTCGGCACAAGCTAAAGACCTGTGGCTACCAAACGACTACCGCTCCAGGCATTGGCTGAAGACCAACGGCTACCAGTGAATGGCTCCACTCCTGCACTCTACGAACTCTCCTCTCTATAAACTCTCAACTCTCCTCTACCTATGCTCCCTGAATCCCGTGAGTTTTCTCTCTCCCTTCATCTTGGCATTTCTGTTGATGACCTTGACTTCGGATATTGACAACTGTATTTTCGGCATTGGTGGCAGCCCTACCAGATGAAGCATTTCTACCAGTCGCTTCACAAAACAGTTTCTCCTGAGGTGTTTCCTCCACGAACCCTCTGGCTGCGGACAACCCAACACTGACCCGGATATCCCTTCACATCCGGCTACGGCATACATCAACTTCTCTGTCGAGGTGCACATCTCTTCGACTTTTCCGACCAAGATATTTCAACAATAGATCAAGATCGAGAGGATATTCTATGAAAGCTCTCAAAGTAGGTTCGCGCGGTAGTGCGGTTAAGAGTTGGCAGTTCTTCCTAATTGGCCAAGGCTACACTCTCGGGGTGGCCGACGGCATTTTTGGGAAGAAGACCGAAACGGCAACAAAAGGGTTTCAGGCAAAGCATAACCTGACGGCAGACGGCATCGTTGGCAATCGAACGTATGCAAAGGCAATGCTTCTCGGCTTCGAACTTGTAGATGATGAGGGAGACCCAAACGACAAACGCTCTCCTCTCTGGCCACCGAAACCGGACTTCAAGCCACTCACCTCAACTCGCGAACGCCAACAGCTATTTGGTCGCTATGACTACACGCACAAGCCCATACCGGGGAATCGAGAAAACATCATCATTCACGGGAACTGGGAGCGGGATAACATCGTGAAGGTGAATATCCCACAACTCGTTGGGGTAAAGTTTGCCCCCCGCAGTGGAGACATTTTATTCCACAGACTTGCTGCCCAACAAGTTGCAGACCTCTTTAAGGCGTGGGAGGAAGCCGGGTTGATGGATCGCGTTCTGACCTGGGCTGGTTCCTATGTTCCACGCTTGGTACGGGGTGGACGTAGCCTGAGCAATCACGCATTCGGTACAGCCTTCGACATTAATGTTGCCTGGAACGGACTTAGAATTCGTCCCGCTCTCGTCGGCGAAAAAGGGTCTGTCCGCGAGCTTGTCCCGATAGCACATAAGCATGGATTCTACTGGGGAGGACACTTTAGTAGGCAAGATGGGATGCACTTTGAGGTGGCCAAGATTCAGAGATAATTGCGGATTGCGGCTGTAGTATATACGTAGTAGAGCATTCGGTATCGATGGCTTGTAGATTCGTACTTAGAAACAACCACTGATTCTAAAAACAATGACTGACGAGATAAAACAATCCGAAGATCAGGACAACCAGTCGATAATGACGCCGGAGGTCATACAATCCTCCGACTTCACTACACAACCTACACTCCCTCCACTCTCAACATTTTTCAAATCGATTGGAACAGAAGCGGAAGAAGAAGCTCTTCCAGCTCCACAAAAACGTTATGCCGTCTTCATCGCTCACGGTATGGGGCAGCAAGTCCCATACGAGACAATTGATGTTGCAACGCAAGGGTTGCGTCGAGTTATCGACAAAGTAGATGGTATCTCTTTACGGGATGACAAGGTTCGGACACGCGCAGTAAGAATTGGGACACAAGTACACGAACGGGCAGAGTTTGATCTCAACGTTGAGGGAGAGGAGGGGACGTCGGAGAAAGTAGAAGTCCACGTCTACGAAGCCTACTGGGCTCCAATTACCGAAGGGCAAGTAAAGTTGAAAGATGTGATGTCTTTCCTTCTCCAAGGATTCTGGGGTGGGATACGAAACTCTTTTAAGTCGCTGGAACTGAAACATTGGATATTCGAGAAAGAAGTACCAATGAAGCGAAACCAGATGGCAGCCTTCTACTTTCTCTTGACTGGGTTGATTATCTTCTCTCTCGTTGCCCTGAACGCTCTCACTGGTCTTATTGCAGCCGCACGAATTTTTAGCAGTGGACAAGAAACTTGGCTGCAAGGTGGACTATTAACGATCCTGACATTCGTAGCCGCCACACTCTCTATCATTCTCCTTTTCTACGGAATAAGTCTTCGACTGGTACAAGCATTGAGCACGGCTCGTCAGGAAGAAAGTCCGGGAAAACTTCGCACTATCTTCTCATCACTTCTCTGGATTGGTTTCTGGATCTGTTGTGCAGTTGTTATCCTGGCAGGACTCGCCTTTCTCATCTTCACGGCAATCGGCTATATATCTCCATCTTCCATTGATAAGCTCGTTACTCAACCTCCCTTTACTTACTTCCCCTTCCTCGGAAAAGAGCTGGCTTGGATTATTGTCTGGGGTTTCCTCTTCTGGGTCACTTACCGGGTAAAGAAATTACTGGTGCAATACCCCGGAGATGTTGCGGCCTACATCTCCTCCTTCAAGCTCGACCAGTTTGCCGAGATACGGAAGAAAATCAAAGCGGCAACTTTCGATGTTCTCGACACCATCTACACCGCTACCGAAAACAATCATTCCTACTACGAGCGGGTAGGACTTATGGGGCACTCGCTCGGCTCGGTAGTTGTCTACGACGCCCTGAACGCCGTCATTACCAAAGATGTATTGAACAACAAGGAAAACAATGTTTCCAACCGAACGAAAGTGCTTGTCACATTCGGCTCTCCGCTCGACAAAACCGCCTACATCTTCAGCGCGTTCGCAACAGGGACTACTTCAATCCGAGAGAAGTTGGCAACAACGAAGCAACCGTTGATTCAGGACTACAAGAAGTATAGAAACTTCAAGTGGGTCAACATCTACTCGAAGCGGGATATCATTTCGGGAAAGCTCGACTACTACGATTGGGAGGATGACAAGAACTATACAGAGGAGCGACGTATCGATAATAAGGAAGATCCGAACGCAATCACTCCACTTGTAGCCCACGTAGAATATTGGAAGAATGATTTAGTGTTTGTGGAGTTTTTGAATGGGTTGATAGAGAAGTAAGAGAACAAAACAAGTGAGAGATTCCGATGCCTGACGAAGAAAAGAAACAACCTGACCTTGCCGAGAAAGTGAAGAACTGGACAGCAGCCTTGCGTGAGGCTGTGATTGCTCTGCTCTTCCTTTTCCTTCTACTCTTTCCAAGCTGCGTAACTCAGCGGTTGGCTGATGCAGGGTTTACGAAAGGAGACTTCGCAGGTCTCCACTGGGAGAAGCAATTGTTAGAGATGACCGAGCAGACTGGCGAGGCACAACAGCACGTACAACAAGTAGAAGAATCCATTGACTCTATCCGACAATCGTTAGTGACGATAGGAAACGACGCACAAAGCCCTGAAGTGAAGGCGCAAGTAGATCAACTAACAATCCAACTCGACAGTTCTCTGCAAAGCGTTCGCTCAGTTGACCGCGACCTAAAAGCGTCGCTCCGTACTCAAGAGAACCTGTTGCAGACGGCTCCAGTTAACAGCTTTTCGAGCAAGAGCAGCCATTGGGGCATCGTTATCTCTGCCGATAGAGATGTTAACGCGGCTGAGCACGAAGTGGAACGTGCTAAGAAAGCAAGCGACAAAGAAATATCAGTCTACCAGAAAGATCAACTCTTTCTCACTGTGGTCGAGTTTAGCTCAAGAGAAGAAGCACTTACCGATCTCCCTTCAATTAAGGCACGTATTCAGGATGGCGCATATCTGGTAGACATGGAGAGGTGGTGTCCGAAACCGGAGGAGGGAGAACGGGATGGGTGGTTTGTGTGTGGAAAGTGATGAGTATCACATAGTTATCTAAAGCATTCTCTAAAAATTTCAATCGAAGAAATCTATTATGAAAAGATTCCACTTATCCTCATGGATATTTCTTCTATTCACCCTCAGTCTGTTTTTCAGCAATCATATCAAAAGTCAAATTCCAACTCTCTCTATCAACACTGATATTAATGTATCTCAAACGTTTGAAGACAGGTTCTCGAATGACGACTCAAAGGCGAAGATTTCAGAACTCCAGACTTTCATTATAAAGAAAGAAACAGAACTTAAGGAGCTTGAAAACATCTTGGAGAAACAAATCACTCCACAAATTAATTCTGCTGAAGAGAAAATTGACCAAATCAAAGAACTCAGAATCAGAACGATAGGAAAATCGGATACAGCGAAAGTTGTATTGTCAAGCGAGGATGGAGCACCATTGGGATTTAAAAATGACACAACAATCTTGACTACGACATTAAATTCTAAGATAGCTACAGCCATTGAGAACTACGACAAACTGATTGATAATAGTCAACGAATAAGGATAAGCATAACTAACATAGAGACAGATATTAACCGTGCGAAAAGCACATTAGATAAGAACTTGAGCATAGAATTAAGTCAGCAAGGATTTAAAAAATCTTTGAGTTTAGTTTTTGCTGGATTAATAGGACTGCTAATAACCTTGTTTTTCTACGTAATTTTCAAGTCAAACGACAAAGAGACGAGAGACAATCTTCTAAGCAACAATGGACTACAGTTCGTCACTCTGTTTGTCTTAATTATAGCGATCATTCTATTTGGCATTTTGAGCATTTTGGAAGGGAAAGAACTTGCAGCAATTATTTCAGGAATTGCTGGCTATATCTTAGGAAAAGGGGCAGCCGATTTCAACAAAAGTCAAGGGCAAAATAGACTTCCAACACCTGATCCCGTAAAAGCTGAATAATAGTTTTGATAAATTTCCATTGCTTTTCTTCGCTTCATTTCTCCTTTTTCTAAACAATAAACTCTCGAACTAAAACTCAGGAGCTTTCCATGTCAATAATTCGCTACTGTGACATCAATCCGAATGGCGGCACACTTACTGTGACGATGACTGCCAACAATGGGCTACGAGCCGGGGGACGGTTCGGGCTGTATACGATGGGAAAGGAGTTGGTTGAAGACTGGTCGATTGCGACGGGGGATGGAGGGTTGGGAACATATCAGATTACAACTGACGTAAGTAAACTGGATGGATATGAAATGGCCTGGAGGACGAAGGTCTGCGCCTTTCTTCCCGGAGCTAATGAGGGATCAATCGGTGTAGAGATATCCCAGAATGGGAAGCTGTGTAAGGTCTTTCCCTCAACGGTGTGGGATGTAACCGACGTTCCCACATGCGAGAGTGGAAAACTGATGCAGAAAACTTTTTCGTTGATCTTACAGAAAGTAGTCGTGGAGGAACCGGCATGAGGCAGATACTAATTGCTGGAGTTCTCTCCTTTATCGTTTTCTCTTTCTCTCCACTCGCGGCACAGGACACCTCCGCCTACCGCTACATTCTCAACTACGATGTCCCCCTCTCCCCCGGGCTTACGGCCATCGGTGCCTCGCAGGCAAGTGTACAGTGGGGGAGCGCGGCGAAGCCTGTTGTGGTTCACATTCTCTCCGATCTCTTGCAAGGCTCCACCGCGTTTGGTCCCGGCATTGCTATCGACTTCTCTCCCTACACTCTATTTGGTGGACGCTTCAAAAGCGTGAACAACTACCGGGAGTCGACTCTCCTACGGATGCTGGCGAACACACAACTCTCGTTCGCTACTACTTCAAACAGCCTCGATACCTCTTCCCTGAACGTTGGCATTGGAGCGCGGCTTGTTCTGTGGGATGACCACGACCTGCTCCAGAACAAACAGCTTGGACAGGATGTCGACAAGGCTTTGTCGAGTGGTGCCCCTCCTCCACCGAATGGAGGAACTGACGGGGAGGCAACTGTGGTTGACGCTCCCGACCTGACAGCAGCCTACGCTAACGCCCGACAGAGAGTGGCAGATACGAAGGGGAGTTCGATGGCAATTGGCTATGGGTTCGGTGCGATCCTCAAGGGAAGTTCACTCAGCAGCGACAGCATCTTCGACGAACGGCATACTGTCTGGGTCGGTGGCACTTACTGGTTCGGGAAGGGATTAAACGGAAACCTGATGTACCAGGGAAGATTCTCCGACACCGGAAAACCTTCCAACGTCATCGGCATATCGCTCCGCACAACTGTTCCATCATCTGTCAGCTTTGCCGCTGAATTGGTCTACGAATTTGAGGGAGATCAAAAACTGCGAGGTGGAGTGAACGCAGAGTTTCCGGCTGTGCAGAATATTAATGTGACCGCATCGCTGATGTTAGAACCGAAGGCCGGAAGCGACGCTCTCCGACTGAAACCGCAGGTTGGTCTGTTGTGGAATATGAGTGAATAAAGACAGAAGAGTTCGTAGAGTTGAGAGTGAAGAGTTTATAGAGTTTGCATATAGGGCAAAATCGTTGCTTCATACTCTGCAAAAGACAAGCGGTCTGAAAGTTCAGGTGAACTTCCAGACCGCTTTGTATAGTACAAAGAAATCACTACCGAACTACTATCACCCTCTGCACTGCACTCCCTTGCTCTGAGTGGAGCACAATCTGGTAGAGTCCGGGAGAGAGTGTGGAGAAGTCGAACGGGAAGGACGAAGTTGTTGTTCCTCCCGTTCCGTTCACTATCTGGTGCTCACGGGTGATGATTCTTCCGGCGGCATCTACAATCTGAAGCTCCGCCGATAGACGTCCCTCACCTGCAACTTCCCAAACAATCTCCCCCTTTCCTCCTACGGGATTCGGCATACTTCCGAGAAGTTTTAGGTGAAGATCTCCCGACCGAATCTCCGCTACTCCACTCACTGCTTCAGTTCCAGTTCCAACAATTGGAATCTCCAGTGGACTCGAAGGAAGATTGTGCTCTACCCTAAGTGTTGCGCTGTAGGAGCGTTCTTCGTTAGGACGGAAGAGAATGTTTGCCCGGAAGATCTGAAGGAGTCCAACCCAAGGCCTTGGTGTGTAGTTCAGGAGAACGAAGCTCGATGCGTCTGGACCGATAACCTCCGCTTTCACGATCATGAGCGAATCGTTCCCAGCATTCTGAAGAACGGCGAACTGTTCTTCTCTGGTTCGGTTGATTGGCTGATCCGCAAAGTTCAAACTTGAAGGAACTGATGAAATAATCGCCTCCTTTCCAGAACCAGCAAGAGTGACTGCGGTTGGAGAGCCTTCTCCATTGTGAAAGATGTTCAGTATCGCACTCACTTGCGGACGAGCGGCTGGCGAGAAACCGATCACCAACGTCCGAGCCTGCCCCGGCTGCAACGAGAACGTCCCCCCCCCCGACTCAATCGAGAACTTATCGCCGTTGCTTCCAGAGATCAACAAATTCGTGACGTTCAAATCGGCTGTTCCCACATTCCGTACTTCAAGCTCTTCGGTCACTTTCGCTCCAATTCGACTTGGCGAAAAGGCAACTTGACTTGGCGTCAAGCCAATCAACGGCGTTGGCACACCAGCAGAAACGGTTGTATAGAGTGCGCGCATCTGAATGTTCCAACCGGCTGCTCCGGTTAGTCCATCTGGAAAGTTCAGCCACTGCTGTGCTTGCTGCACAAAGTAAGAGGTCTGGTTCTTTGTGCCACTCGCGTTATCCATAAAGAAAACAACCCGACCGTTCTGCACGACTTCAACCCCAACGTGGAATTCTTGGCCTTGCAAGAAGTTGATCGGCTGGCCAATTCCACGCAACCAGAAATCATTTTCGTGTCCGGCATTGATCTCCGCAAAAGGAATCGTCACCGAACCGAGTGTATCTCCCGGAACACCGGCTAAGCTCCCCTGCGTGTTCTTGTAGACTGTCACCTTCAACCCACCGTCAGTCGGCATCTGAGAATCTTCTCCAGAATAAATGCGAACCCCGAGAAGCGATCCGTTCGACGGAGCAGTATAGCGCGTGGCAAGTTTAGTAAGCGTTGCGTTCGAGAACTGAAGTGGAAGGTCTATCACCTGTCCAATCGTCCCGCTGAAGGCAGTCAGTTCTGTAATCGTTGGGGAATATCCGGAAGCAATTGTGATGCCGGTTGTTGTATTTCCCGCAGTTACGTTCACTGCCGTTTTATCGTGGGCATTATCTACTAATATATTCCCATTCTCTCCCCCGCCGTTGTACCACTCTCTCCAGAGATCAGTATTAACCGGCGTCAGATAACTGGCGACGCGCGATCCACCCTGAAACAGCACGTTGATCGGCTCAGCCCGAACGTAGTAGCTCCCCGGTGGCAACCCGTTGATTGTGTAGGCTCCTGTCCTATCCGGGCCGTTCCGGTAGAGGGGATCACCCCCACTGTAGTAATCGCTCACTGTGGAGAAGGCAGCCCCCGTCACCGTGTTAACGGCCACAACGTTCACACCACTCAGCGGACTTCCATTTGCGTCGGTTATCGTGCCGGAGATTGCCCCAACTGAAGCTAAATAACCGGGGGCTGGATAGAGAAGAGACATAGATGCGGCATCGTCTGGATCGATCCCGAGGTTGTTGACACCAGTTAACGTTGTGGGATACATCAGTGAGAAGTCTGCGCTCAATGCCACCTGCGAATGTCCAATCCCCAACATGTGCCCAACTTCGTGCGTAATCACCTCACGGTAAACAGGTTCCACATTATCTTGTGCAGTCAACTTGCCGTTGATTACAACCAATCCTTCCTGATAAGTAATTCCATCACTACTGAACGAGCTTGCAAAGCCATAGACCTGATTGCTGGCTCCAGCACCAATGCGATTATCGGTGATTGCCCCGTTGTTGTCAAAGACTACCGGAAAAACTCCGTCGAAGAACTGCTCGATTCCCGTAATCAACGGATCGGTTGCGCTGGTGACATCGTGGTCGATCTGACCTGAGTTCGTAAACGAAAGGGTTGCTGTCGACAAATTTGCCCACTCGCTGAACGCAAAGTCGGCAATTGCCGTAGCCTGCTGATTGTTGAATGCCCCAAGCCCACCTTGATCGGTCTGGTAAGCCATCGGAAACCGATTTGGCGCGTAGACTGTCGCCTGCGTACCCAACGCACCAATTGGACCGAGAGCAAGTACTGCAGGTGTTGCCAAGAGAGAACCGAAAAGGCAGAGGCTGAAGAGTGCGATCTGGTATTGTAGACGATATATCACTGATTACCTCCCCCGCTCTGGGTCAAAGTTTGAATCAGAGAAATCATCTTTGAAAGAAGGACGTGCCCACGCGAGTCGGGAAGAGCTTCCTCTTTCTTTGCAACTTCTTCTATGTTGGAAAATAGTTGTGGAGAGACTCCTTGGAGTTCTCCTCGATCGTTTACGCTCCAAACTCCTTGCCCCATCCCAATTGGACTGGTAAACCCGAGATCACTTGCAGGATAGAGCATCACGAGCACTCGCTCCCCTTCAACGAAGTAGCGCATGTGAGCCAACGTCATCGTTCCCTTGCTCGTAATGCCACCATACTGCTTGATTTTTACCGAGCCTGGAATCACTCCCCGAATTGGCGACTCGACCCGAAACGTTGTCCAGGTAACGATGTCTCCGTTTTCATCCTCCCCCCCTTCCACTTCAGTAACAACACCAGCAAAGATCATCCCGGAAGACTCAATCATTTCCTTCAGGTCGACCTGACGAACCTGACTGCGAAGTAACGGTGAGCTGAGCAAAGCAAGGGAGAAGAGAAGAAGTAGCGATCGAACCATAGGAATCAGATTTAAATTATTAGATACTGCACGTGTAGTTATAAACATTGCCTATGAATATCGGGAAAAGGATTTGCGGGGGCAAGCGAAGAGTACAGGAGATCAGCCGAGAGAAGAGGATTTCTACATTTTCCATTTTGCCCTTTCCCCACTGAGTTCTACTTTGTCCAGAACGTATCCAACACAACTGTTACGCTTATGTCCATTCTGGTAATTGAAGACGAAATCAAGGTTGCAAATTTCATCACGAAAGGATTGCAGGAGGAGGGGTACGAGATTATCGCCGCCTACGACGGAGAGGAAGGGTTAGAGATGGCTCTCGCAGGTGAGTATGAGGGGATTGTCTTAGACCTAATGCTCCCGAAACGGGATGGGATCTCCATCTTGCGTGAACTTCGCGCCCGAGGTATCCGCACACCAGTGCTGATCCTTACAGCTAAGGGAACAATTCAAGATAAAGTGATTGGCCTCGATTCCGGGGCTGACGACTACTTGGCAAAGCCGTTCCACTTTGAGGAGTTAACGGCTCGCATTCGTTCTATGCTCCGCCGATCCACCGTAGACAAAGCAACACAGCTTGAAGTTGGTGATCTTGTACTCGACACTATCAGCCACAAGGCAAAGCGTGGCGAAGAAGATATTGAACTGACGGCCCGCGAATATGCTCTGCTTGAATATCTGATGCGGAATGCAGATCGTGTGCTGAGCCGCTCGGTAATCACGCAACATGTCTGGAACTATAATTTTGATATCGAGTCGAACCTTGTCGATGTCTACATCAACCGACTTCGGAATAAGATTGAGGTCGACAATCGCCCTCGACTAATCCACTCGATACGTGGCGTCGGCTACGTGATGCGAGAGAAGCCACCAGAGGGAGAAGAGGGAAATTGAGGATTGGGGATTGGGGATTGGGGATTGGGGATTGGGGAAGATGTGTTGGCTTGAACCTGGTGCCAAGCTCCACACTTTACTGCGTAACCTCAATCCGAATTCCGAAATCAAAAATAGTCTTGCATACTCACTGTTAACCACTATACATGAATCTCTCTCTTCGCGCAAAACTTACACTCTGGTTTGGTCTGGTGATGGCAATCTCATTAGCTGTCTTCGGAGCACTGAACTACCGCTCCCTCTCCAACCAATTAACCACTGGTCTCGACGTTGCCCTGAACAAAGCTGTGCAAGGACTCGACTCGAAGATCAAGAAGGTCGCAGAAGAAGCGCAGCTAAGTCCACAAGAGCGACGTGAACGGAATAGGAAACTGATTGCTGCTTCTAAATCTGCCGACACAGGGCAGCCAGAACTTGAGTATTTCCGAGAGATCGATTCCACAAAAGATACCGACTCAGATATCCCCTCAATTCAACCTCTACCAGCAGAAAAATCGGATAACTCTCCCGGGGCAAAATCTGAAGCTGTCGACAATGTCTGGACTTCGATCACCGAATACGTCGTGTTGAATCCGCGCAACTTCATGGTGCAGATCATGGACACAACTGGCGCAATTGTCTACAAGTCGGCAAGTCTCGGATCGGATACCATGCGTTTATCTGAGACATTCCTGAAAACAGCAGACACATCGGAAGCACAGTTCGAAACGATTACGATAACGCGAGTAACTCCCGACTCCGACGGCAAGCCGAAAGATCAAACAATTCGGGTTGCACTCGCAAAATCACGCTCGGCTCTAATCGCTGTGGCCTACCCATACGATGAGCTTCAGTCTTCGATTGATGACTTCCTTCAAACGCTGATGCTGTTGATCCCCGTCGTTCTGCTGGTGTCGACAATTGGTGGGTGGTTCTTTGCCCGAGCTTCGCTTCACCCAGTAGATGAGTTAGCACGAACCGCGCAAGAGATCACCGCAAGCAATCTTTCGCGCCGCCTTCCGGTAAAGAAATCGAACGACGAAATCAAGCGTTTAACGGAGACGCTGAACGACATGATCTCTCGTCTGGAAAGCTCGTTCGGTCGCATCCGACAGTTCACTGCCGACGCATCACACGAACTGCGTACCCCCCTCACAATCCTAACAGGTGAACTGGAGTTGGCACTCCGCTCGGCCAGAACTAAAGAAGAATATCAGGAAGTGATCTCCAGCGCACTGCAAGAGACGCTCCGCATGTCGCGCGTGGTCGAGGATCTGCTCCTACTATCTCGCGCCGACATGGGTCGCATTCGCCTGAGCAACGACACGATTGACCTGAACGAAATGCTCACCGACTTAGCCGACGCCACAGCAATTCTCGGAGCAGAGAAAGAACTCTCAATCACCTACCGCCACGAGGAGGGGCGAATGGTTGTGCAAGGGGATCATCCCCGTATGTACCAGATGTTCCTCAACCTTTTAGATAACGCAGTGAAGTATACTCCCCATGGCGGGGCAATCTCACTCACTCTTCACCGCGATGGTGAGGTCGCAGAAGTGCGGGTGCGCGATACAGGAATCGGAATCAGCAACGAAGATCAGAAGAAAATCTTCGACCGATTTTACCGCGTTGACAAAGCTCGAAGCCGTGCGCAGGGGGGAGTTGGTCTTGGACTTTCGATTGTGGAGTGGACAGTGTTAGCACACGAAGGAGATATCCGTGTGGAAAGTCAACCGGGAAGCGGCAGCACCTTTATTGTTCGACTCCCGCTGGCTCCTGAAGTAATTGAAGTCACACAGATTGCTCCAACGCTTGAAGAGACTGAACGGCATGGAATCGCTGGTGCGCTGGATCACCTTCCAAAATTCTTGAAACGGAAACCGACTGTGGCAGAGGGTCGGGAAGGAGAAGAGAGCGAGGCGAGTGTCGAAGATCGATCAACAGAAATCATTGAAGAGATTGACGAACATCAGAGCAAATAGACTCTGTTGCTCTGCAATCCAGAAAGCTGCTACGAGAACATAATTTCAGACAGGACTACAATGAACAGAGGCTATTTCTTACTACTGGCTTGTATCGTTGCTTCCCTTATCACATCGGGTGTTACTGCGCAAGGGCAGGACGAGAATTGGTTCGACGACATCACCGAGTCGGTTGGATTCGACAGCGTTCCAGCTTGGAGACTTTACGTATCTGACGTTAACGGAGATGAGTATCCCGACCTAATGATTATCAACGGCATCAACAAGCGAAATCAGTTGAGCCTTTGGTTGAACCTTCCTGCTGATCCTGAGCTTGGAACGAAGAGCGATAGAATCTTTGTGGACTTCACCGAAGAGTCAGGGATCAACGCGAACCACAATCCTGAAATTGATGGTCGGGTAGCCGACGTAGGAGCACTGGCCGACATCGATAATGACGGCGACGTTGACTTAGTGACCGCACGTTTCTACTACAATAAGGCAGACTACACAATGCCAGAAGATGAAGCTGTAGTGATGTTAAATGACGGCGAAGGCCACTTCACGTTAATGCCCGTGAGCGAGATTGCCACCTTCGACAAGATGAACGCAACGAACACAGCCTTCCTCGACTACAATCTCGACGGCAAGCTCGACCTCTACATAGGCACATTCTCGTTCGACCACACATCGGTTCCATCTATCTATATGCCTGACTATCTCTTTCAAGGGAACGGGGATGGCACGTTCACCGATGTTTCGGCAGCAAGCAATATCTCTTCAATTGCACAACCTCTCTACGGCTCGAACATTTGCGACTGGAACAACGACGGCTGGCCAGACATCATCACTGCCCCCTACTGCCGAACATCTGGAAGCCTCTGGAAGAACAATGGCGACGGAACATTCACCGACGTTGCCAAGGAAGTCAACTATAGTTCACAGCACCGGGGAGGGGATAACGGGCAGGCACTCTGCCAGTGGGAAGCAATGCCAGCCGACTTCGACAACGACGGCGATATGGACATTCTTCAAGTTCTCGTTCACGGTGGATATGGTTTGGGCGAAGATCGAACTGGCCTTGCAATCAATGGAGGAGCAGAGAACAACTATGAACTCACTTGGTCTCTCACTCGCATTAAGCGGAGTGCCCCTTCCACTGCACACATCGGTGATATGAGTGGCTCTTGGATTGACTTCGACAATGATGGTCTCCTCGACTTAGTAATCAACCAATCGCAATACCCGCAGGCCAACCAAGCGGGAACAGAGCGAGCCTATTTCTTGAAGCAAAATGCTTCGAATAGATTCGATGACATTACGGCATCCCTCGGATTGAGCGATTCACTTTTAGCTCCGGGAGCAAGCGAGGTAATCGACTTTGATTTGGACGGCGACGACGACCTCCTGATCGTTGTCAACACGAACAAAAATCAGAACAACATAATTCGACTGCTCGAGAATAATATCGGCAACCAGAACAACTGGGTCGGCGTAAGGCTAAAAGCCCCGGAGAATGTGAACCGAAATGCAATTGGTGCGCGGATTATGGTGACAGCAGGAGGAGTAACGCAAACCCAAGAGTTGACGGCTGGGCACGGACACTTCGGAGGGCAACAGCCGTTGATCCGCAACTTCGGTCTCGGTACGAACGAGACGATTGAGCGAATTGTCGTTCGCTGGCCTTCCCTTTCAGTAGAGCCAACTATTATCGAAAATCCTCCGATCAATCAGATTATCACAATAGAAGGGAACGTTAGTAGCGTAGAAGAGGAGCTTGAGTCAACATCTCAGCTTGTGGTAACTCCAAACCCAGCCAACGGCCGCATTACTCTCCACCTACCAGTAGCGTTGCGCCACACAGGATCAGCCACGATTGTCGACCTTCTCGGAAAGCAGGTGCAAAGCTACTCTATTGCTACAGGACTCTCTTCTGTTGATATCTCTGTGAAGGATTTAACGCCGGGACGATATATCGTCCGCATCGAAGGAGAGGATGGGATGCAAAGCTGCTCATTCATTCTCCAATAGAGAGAGTGTAGGGAAAGGGAGGGAGAGATCGCCGCACCGAACTTCGGTTAGATATTCATTCAACGCCCACTCTTCAAACAGCCGAGAAGAGTGGGCATTCTTTTTTCACCTCTACCTACTCTATTCCTCCCTATCTTCGTCTTTTGCTTTCTCAATCTCAACTGATACAGACGAACAGACAACGACCGTGCTGAACAGACGAACATTTATTCTGCCCTTCCTCTTCCTCTTAGGAGTCTCTCTCACTGCGCAAGAGCAGGGAGATTCTATATCCGGCGTCCCCTACCTTCCTCCATGGAATTTCATGTCTCTCTCCACTGCGGGGATCGATACGTTCCTGATAAACAACCCAACTTACGACGGACGAGGAGTGTTGGTGCTGATATTGGATACGGGGATTGATCCCTCGATTCCCGGCCTACAGCAGACATCAACGGGTGAACCGAAAGTAATCGACTTAGTTGATGTCTCCGGCTCGAACCTTGTTCAATTCTATCCAGCCCGTCGCGATGGAGATAAGCTCCGCTCCGACAAAGTTTCTGTTGAACTGAAGCAGTTCACGACGCTCGACCCACAGCCGATTGACGACATGTGGTATATCGGTGTGATGGATGAGTCACGCTATCAAAATTCAAGCATTCGGGACTTTGATGGAGATGGTGAATCTGCTACGCTCTTCGGCACACTCCTCTATCAAGGGCCAGATGGTTGGCACGTTGTTGTTGATGCCGACGGAGATGAAAGTCTCGAAGGAGAAACAAATTTGAGAAGCTATCGGGAAGATCGGGAGACTTTTACTTTCCCTCAGAAGAATGACTACAGCGACTCTCCGATAACGGTAGGTGCTGAGATTAATTCAGAACTGAAGAGCGTCACCTTCCACTACGATATGGGGGGACATGGAACGCACGTCGCCGGCATTGCCGCCGGATACGAAATCAACGATGAGCCGGGATTCAACGGCGTAGCGCCGGGAGCACAGTTGATCTCCGTGAAGTTCTCCAGCGATCCGAACGACGATCTCACGATTGCCGGAACAATGAAGCGTGCTTATGACTATGCCGCTCACCTCGCCGACTCGCTTGAAAGTGAAGGAGTTCCAGTACTCATCAACATGAGTTTCGGTATTGGCTCAGCATACGAAGGGAAGGCTGCGATGGAAGAGTACATCAACGATTTGATTCCAGAGCACCCGAACCTCTACGTCGTAACGTCGGCTGGGAACGAAGGGCCGGGCATCTCCACTGTTGGCATTCCTGCGTCGGCATCGCAAACGATAGCTGTGGGAGCACTTCTGCCGAAAGGGATTGGAAGGGACTCATACGGGGCAGTAATCGATCAAGACATACTTTGGGATTTTTCCTCCCGTGGTGGCGAAGTCGACAAACCCGATGTTGTTGCTCCGGGAACAGCCATCAGTACTATCCCCCGCTTCTCCTTCGACATGCGGGCAAGTGGTACTTCGATGGCAAGCCCTTACACAGCCGGTGTTGTTGCTCTGCTGCTGAGTGCAGCTAAACAAGAGTTCCCAAGCTGGACTCCGGGTCAAGGCTTAATTCGTCGAGCACTTCGTCAGTCTGCAAACCCTCTCCCCGGCTATGCTCTGATAGAGCAAGGGGGTGGGGTTGTAAACGTAGGTCGGGCGTGGGAGACGCTTCGCCGCTGGAAACGGACAGGATATGCTGACAGCTTTCAGGAATATGAGATATCCACCTTCTCCCCCTTCTACCCAGACAACGAAGGATTTACCTCGTTTTGGCGAAGTGGCTTCCTGCCGGATGGCGACTGGCGACAGACATTCTACATCTCCCGTCGTGATGTGAAAGCCTACGAATCAACAACCTCGGAAAAAGACTTCTTCCGCCCTTTCACTCTCGAATCAACTGCCCCTTGGATGAAGACCATTCAGAAGACAGTCTACATTAAAGGAGATGATGATGTAGAAGTTGAAGTGGTGTATGATCGGACGAAAATGACTGAGCCGGGGCTCTACTCTGGAAAGATCGTTGCCCGTCGGGCAAAGGGGAAGAAGCCAACACCGGCAGATGAAGTGGAGTTCGAGTTATTGAATACTCTCATCCTTCCCTATCGTTTCTCGCCTGAGAACAGCTACAAAGTCACCACCGGTTCACACAAACTGAAGTCGGGTGAGACAAAACGATTTTACTTCGCAATTCCGAGCGGAGCCTTAGGGACGACGTTTACGCTCACTCTGCCGAAAGGCTCTCACTCTATCTTCTCGGGAACAATTACTGACCGGTTCGGGAAGGCGCAGGGGTATCTCCCCCACATCAGAGGAAGTGAACGAACCGAGGGAGAGAGCACCATATCGAGCGACGTTCTGGGAGAAGGGATCATCGAAGTTATCATTCAAGCCGACCCGATGGAGGGGGGAGGAGGAGATGGAGAATTTACGTTGACGGTTGAGCCGATCATGCTCGACATCGATGCAAAACCCAATGCGACAAAGGGAAGTAGCGAACTGATCGTAACCGCACAGAACACAGGGACTGAACCGATTGCAGGAAAGTTAGAGTACACGCTGAAAGGATATAGTCGCACAGTTCGGGACACGATCAGGAACAGCTTTTACCGTGCTCCGATAAAGGTCGGCAAACATGACGGAGCACTCTGGCTTGCCGTCCGCTTTGCGCCGGAAGAATATATGCAGTCGACCGACATCATGATCCGCCTCGTCGATTCTTCTGGGCAATCGCAGGCACAAGAGGTCTACAACGGTCCGGAAGAGTGGGTTTTCCTGCCGAACTTCTATCGCGACGAGGAGGAGCGGTGGTATTTCTTAGAAATTGTTTTCGGCACAGCAATTCCAACAGAAGAGGGAGTAGATGACTCCGAAGAGGATAGAGATTTCGACGATCCCACCTCCGACGCCATTCCGTTCCAGATTATTGAGAAGCACGTGCGCCCTACCGATTTCGAGCGCCTGAACGGCTACAGCGAGCGATTCTTTTACCCCTACATCCCCAGAACATTCACCGGAGAGGCTCCCGAACTTGAGGGAGGGATTCCAGAGGGATACTATCCACTGTTTGACCTACGGTTTGAGGAATCAGGATATCGTGAGCGGGTGATTGAGATGGAAGTTGGAGAGGGAATATAAGTCACGCAAAGACGCGAAGAAGGATACGATAGAATCCTTACGCTATCGGCAATGAGTGGGAGACGTTCTAAGTTCCCAACTTGAACGTCTCCCACTCACATACTCACGCACTCCCACACTCATGCACTCTCACACTCAACTACAGATTCTGTTTAAGGAACGCCGACGTTCTCTCCCAGGCATCCCTTGCCGCCCCTTCGTTATACCGCTCTCCTGATGGATTGGCGAAGGCATGTCCGGCATTCGGGTATATCTGAATTGCGGCGTTGGCACTCAGTGAGTTCAGTGCTGCTCCGAACTTATCAACTTGCTCTACTGGGATCCCCTGATCTTTCTCACCAAAAATCCCAAGAATCGGCATCTTCAATTTCTTCAACTTCTCCAGATCCATCTCAAGCTGGCCGTAGTACATAATCATGGCAGCGATATCATCCGGGTAGTTGATCGCCGTCTGTAACGACCATCCACCACCGAAACACCAACCGATCACCCCTATCTTCGTTGCCCCTTTCCCTTTCAGATAACTAATTGCCTTCCCAATGTTCTGAACTCCGGCATCGGGATTCTGCATGACACTCCCCATATATACTTTTGCGCTGTCAGGAACCGAGGCGACGTTTCCATCATACAAGTCAACCGCAAGTGCCAGGTAACCTTCTCCAGCTAAACGCCGTGTCATTGCTCGAACGTTGTCGTTCAATCCCCACCACTCGTGGATCACAATCAGTCCTGCGGTCGGCTTCTCCCCCTCTTCAGGGATTGCCAAGTAGCCTTTCACCTCGGATGCGTAAGAAACATCCTCCCCCTTCACAGGAACACTTGGCTGCATCCAAGCCACATCGTTTCCAACAGGATGGTCCCCGGCATGTTCGTGCGCCATAGTATCCGTGAAGTTTTCCGCCTCCCCTTCTTCCTTTTCCGCACCACTGCCGCAACCGATAAGAATGATTGTCCCCAACAACAGGAACGTAAAGAGTCGTGTGTGTCTGTTCATCATCTTGTCGTTATGTTAGATTGTTCGTTGAGACAAGAAAAGAAAATTGTGCGGAGCACGCAAAGAGACCTGCAACAGCTATGAGCTATCCTTCACTGACCCTTCTCTCCGGTCGCGACCGGTCTGTAGTTAACCGACATCCGTGGGTCTTCTCCGGTGCGATTAAGTCGCACCCGAAAGCTGGCTTGGGGGAGATAATCGCGGTCAAGACAAACCACGACCAACTTCTCGGCTACGGTTTCCACAACCCGAACAGCCGGATTATCTGCCGACTTTTCGAGTTCACGAGCGAGGAACGAGAGTTTGATCGGGAGTACTGGATTGGAAAGGTTCGCACTGCCTGGAAGTTGCGCCAACGCTTCCTCCCTCCCGACACTAACTGCTTCCGACTTCTCCACGCTGAGGGAGATTTCCTCCCCGGAGTGATTGCCGACGTATACGGCGACGTTCTTGTACTGCAAATTCTAACTAAGGGAGGAGAGCTGATTCTCGACCACCTGTTGGAGGGATTTCAAGAGATCGGCTTCCAAAATATCTACCTAAAGAACAAAGAGGCAGCCGAACGATTCGAGCAAGTTAATCTGGAGAATGGCTGGCTTCGCGGTGAAGGTGAAGCTGAGCGAGTAGTGCGAGAGCATGGCCTCGAATTCCGAGTCGATTTTGGCTCTGGACAGAAGACCGGATTTTTCCTCGACCAACGGGAGAACCGACTTCTACTTCAGAACGTCAGTCGTGATGCCCGAGTATTAAATGCGTTTAGCTATACAGGTGGGTTCAGTCTCTACGCCCTCGCCGGCGGAGCAGCCGTAGTTGATTCCGTCGACGTTTCGTCCGATGCGGTTGCGCTTGCCGATGAGAACGTCCGCCGCAACGTCCCCGATGCCAAGCATAACGCAATCGTTGCCGACTGCTTCGATTTTCTTCGTCGTGAGGGTAATCTCTACGACATCGTTGTTCTCGACCCTCCAGCATTTGCCCGAACTCCGAAGGCAGTGCAACGCGCCTCGCGAGGGTACAAAGATTTGAACTTGCACGGCATCAAACAACTCCGTCCGGGAGGACTCCTCTTCACCTTCTCTTGCTCGGGAGTTGTGGATCGCGACCTCTTCCGCAAGATTGTCTTCGGCGCAGCTGCCGATGCCGGGCGTGATGTTCGCATCCTCCACCAACTCTCGCAACCGTTCGACCATCCTATCAACATCTACCACCCTGAAGGAGAGTACTTAAAAGGACTGGTCTTGGAGGTTGGTGAGTAATTATTCAGGAGAGATAAATACAATGCTTGAGGCATTGTAATTGGAAGAACGCTGGAACAAAGCATTTGCCTCATCGCAAGAGGCATTATCCAATCTCGCAGCCGAGGCACTGCAAGATTATCGTGCTGGAATATCCTCCCCACTTGATCCAGATTCATTGTGACTTCACATACATCACCCAAATTCTGGAATGCTTACCGAAGATGAGACAAACAGACGAGGTCGCAAGCACGGCAGGCATATCAACTCTTCGTTCAAGATCCGTTCCACCCTGGACTACACTTTAAACTCGTCCACACTACCCTCCCAATCTATTCTGTAAGAATCAACCTGCACTGTCGTGCATTAGGGACCAGAGATTAAGATGTTATCATTTGGTTTTGGATTGGTTTCCATAATGACTACGAACGCACTATCGCCAACATGTAAGCGACCGGATGTGCTAAAACGCAGCAACGATGTACACAACTGCCAACCCCAAGAAGACTGGAGTTAAGGCTTGATACCCAACCCGCATCCACTTCTTTCGGAGGTAGGAGTTAATGTCGTATCGGAATTGCAGTACCAGACGTCCAGTCCAGAAGATTGCACCGAAGATTGCAACAGCACGGCCGAGTCCTTCCTCTGAAGATATTTCCTCCGGGAAGAAGGTGCAGAAGAGACCGAGAGCAGCAATTGTGCCGGCAACGTAGAGACTGTAGGCAAGGTACATCTGTCGGTGGACAGGTGGAAGGATGTGGACGGCATCAAGTTTCCGAGTAACTCTTCCCGAGATAAACACGAGAAGCACCATGCCGAGTTGAACAATCCCGGCAATCTGGAGAACGATATGAAGCGGCTCATTAGCCATAATCAATAGCATTTTAAAAGACCTGCTTTCTTCTGATCTGCGGTAGGATACTATCAATACGGAAGCCAGCTCAGACAACCTTACTCATACGGCTTATAGTTATCGAACATATCCACCCCTTTGTTCACAAGGGTTTTGATGCCCGGTAGTTTTGACGCGGTAATAATCTTCGCAATCAGTGCGGCACTTGTGTCGATCAGGCGAAATGTCTTCTCTTGATCCGGGGAGGAATCGTGAACCCAGTAGAGAATAATTCCCATCTTGTAGAGCCAGAGAAGTTCCGGGAGCCGACTCAGAAATTTCTTTGGAACTCCTGCAAGGGATGTGGTGCTTCCCTCAAGCAGATCGACGAACATCTGGACATTCAGATCCCGTAACTCCTTTGACTCTGAACTGAATGGTGAGATCGGGTGTGTTGGGTCGGCAGCCGTTTTGAAGAGGATGCGAGAGATTGGATGATAGGGTTGCGCCACTTCCATGTGAGCACGGACAACACCAGCTAATCGCTTCTCCAAACTCTTCTCTTGCTCCAACACTTTGCGCGAAGCCTCAAGCTGCTCTTCGTACCCCTCTTCGTAGTAGTACTGAATGATGTGTTCCTTCGATGGGAAGTAGTAGTAGGCAGCACCGGGACTTAACCCTGCCTTTCTCGCAATCTCTCGCATCGTTGCCTTCTCGTATCCCTCCTTTAGGAAGAGATCCATTGCTGTCTTGAGAATATTTCGCTGAGTCTCTTCGGCCTTTGTTGTGTTAGTTGCCATTGCTGATGTTATATGTAATTGAAAACCTGTTGTAGATAAATAGAACCAGAATCACGCAAAGACGCTAAGGCGCAAAGAAGAGGCTCCACTACTCCTACACTCTACGAACTCTCAACTCTTCAACTCTTATCTACACTCTTTCAAACAACTCGGAGAGCGTATGTCGGTGTTGGGTGACGCTGTTCAAGGCTCTGCGAACAAAGGGACGGACGGCTGGATGGCTAAGGCGAGCAGAGATAGCCCGATACTCGCGTAGTCCATAGAGACAAATGATATAGGCATCGTTTCCGTAGTAGACTCCCCCCTCGTCATCGATTACCGTCAACTCTCCTCCTAAAATTGAGCGCCTCAATTCTGGGAACCGTTCTCTGGTAAGCTCTGATTCAAGTGGAAGAAACTCAAAGTCGAGATACTTCGGTTGTCCCCTCAGCCATTCCACACATCGCCGACAGAATGCGCAGCGGTCATCGTGGAGGATTGTTAGTCGTTTCATCTTGGCCTCCTTCAGGCAGGGTCTGGTACAGTTCCCTCATTTGGCTCACAGTAGTCTCCTTTCATATTCATCAATCGCTCGCTCGGCGATACTGGTGGCGGCATAGCAACCTCATGCTTTCTCTTCCGAATTCTGCTGAAGATGAAGAGATTAAAGAAATGCATTCCACCCAAGACAAGAAGAACAAGTCCAACCTGTATGGAAAGTGCCTCAATTGCTTCTTGTGCGGTTAACACTTCCTTCCTCAACTTCAGGTTCAACGTGATATACCCGAAGTTGATGAGGTAGAACCCCACAACAAGCAAGTGATTTACTGAGCGGGCAAGCCGCTCTTCTCCACCAAACGCATCGTCAAGGAAAGGTTGGCCGTTGCGGAAGAGAGTTCTGGCAACCCAGATTGTTAAAGCTACACTCAAAAGAAGGTAGGCGAGATAGGTTACAACTGTCGGATTCATGTTGGCCTCCATTGTTGGGCACGTTTATTGAACACGTTCAAAAATACAGCACTTAAGAATCGAATGCAAGAGAAATTTTGAACACGTTCAATTTTTTTGATTGAGACCTCGGCAACAATTTCATTTTTGATGTGTAGAGATAGAGCAAATCGATTCCCTCTACTTTATTTTCTGTGTGGAGGATGCTATGAAGATCAACTGTGTTGAGTGTAACTATCCGGTAGGACTTGTTCTTTCAACTGACGATGACCCTCTCTTTCAGGTGACTGAGGAAGTACGTCAGCGAATACTCTGCCACGACTGCAACGAGAGACGATATGCTGAACGCCAAAAGGCATTGATCGTGTTGGTTGCCCTGTTCACCACAATTAGCGGAATTGCAGTTTGGCTCACTCCAAGCAGCTATAATAGGTGGATGCTCTTGAACGTAGCGTTGACAGTGCTGTTAATTGGATTTTCTATTCTCCCCCACGAGTTGGGCCATGCCCTCGCCGCAAGAATTCTGGGAATGAAAATCTTCGGCGTTGAAATCGGCGTTGGGCCAAAGCTCTTCGAGTTCCGCTGGCTCGGGACAGATTGGAGAGTAAAAATGGTTCCGACATACGGTATCGTAACGGCTGCCTACCTCCCCCGCTATTCACCCTTCCGAACATTCCTTATGGTTCTGGCTGGCCCTGCGGTTAACGCTCTGATTATCATTGCTCTATTCCTTATCGGACCTGAGCACTTAAGCGTAAGCAGTAGCGTTGATTCGGGAATTCTCTTCGGCTTCGACCTGATCTTCGCAAATGCAATTATTCTTCTGGTAAGCATCATTCCCTACAGAACCGATTCACCGCAGGGGAGAATCGCGAGCGATGGAATGAAACTGATCTCAATTATCAAGTCACTATCAGATTCGGTTGAAACTGAACGAAGCTACTGGTATCAGATTGGTTCGGTTGAGTACCGCTACGGCAATTATGTTGAAGCGAGAGAGGCTTACAAAAAGGTTGCTGCTATTGACCACTACGACCCCCACGCAAAACTTAGTCTCGCCTCGATCGATCTCCTTCTCGGGAACTATGCGAACGCAAGGGAGCTTTATTTGGAGCTTCTAAATTGGCCCAAATTACGTGGAGAAGATCGTGCTTCTATCCTGAACCAGGTTGCCTTCACCAATCTCTTTATTGGGAGTGACGAGTTGATAGAAGAGGCCGACCAGTTTTCGGAAGAAGCACTACAATCCGATCTGGAGGAAGGACTCTTTTACGGTACTCGCGGAGCAGTTCTGGTACTTCAGGGGAATCTCGACCAAGGGATACTCCACCTTCACCAAGCCCTCGACCGCCTTGTACGCCCGGAAGATTGTGGAATCGACCTACTCTTTATCGCCCACGCTCACTATATGGCTGGAGAGATCGAAGAGGCAACAACAGCCATCGAGGAAGTCGCAGAACTCAATCTCGACTACCCCCTACTAACGAGCACTGCAGAGATGTTAGAGAAGAGACGGCAAACGTCCGCACCGCCAGTGGAGATACGAACGTCCGCTACGTCGTCGAGTTCAGAAGCTGATATGTTCTCTCAGAAAACGTAGCCAAAGCCAACGTTGAGAGCCTCCTTGACTTGTGTCGCGGGGCCAACAGTTCCGTCGTCGCGAGTAATATCTACTTGCTCATCATATATCACGTCGAAGCTGATGCTGGTGGTGATGTAGTCGTTCACTTTCATTGCAATCAAGGTTTCCCAGTTTACTACAATCGTTGTGATGTCTGCGTATGGAGCAAACAGATTTAGTTTCGAGCCGAGATTAACATTCTCCATAATCTCTTTCTGAAACTGTGCTCTCGACGATGCGCCAAGCTCACTCTTAACCTTCTTACCGGGATCAAGACCAAAAGCTCCGGCGGCTGAAAGATCATCATCGAGAACAATAATTAAACGGTTCGAGAGGGGAGCGATAAGAAACTCGAAATACTCTTTTGGCTTCCACGTAGCACCGAGACCAACGTTGAGGTAACCTGGAGCAAGGAAGGTGGAGATCCGCGCTGGCTCGCCGGCTGAATCGAGTGTCTTGTAGTCGAGACCTTCGGTAAACTGTGTACGGAAGTCGAGGATAGCCGAATAGAGCAACGTGCTGGTAGCATTGTGATCGAACTTTGAAACGAGTGTCAACTTATCGTCACTCTTACGCAGATCCTGGTCAGTCACTTTCGTAAATCCATAGCCAGCACCAAGCTGGTTGGACCAGTGACTCTTTCCTTTGTTGTAATCACCTACCAGTGAAAGTACACCGCCGATTGCAAAGGTGTTATCCCCACCGCCAGCCCAGTTCGAGAGGGCAACTTGATTGAAGTTGATTCCAACATTTCCCCCCGTAGTCCACGGCTTCACCGTGTCGGGCGTTCCCTCTTGGGCAAGAAGTGGAGAGATACTGAAGAGTGTATAAATGCAAAGAGAAACGTAAGCTGTTCGCAATGTGTGCATAAAGGAACCTCCTGATATGAGAAGTCTTGAATAGTTGGTAGAGAAAAATACGAAGAGATGTTGGAGAGAGAAGGTTTGCAACGTACAGACCTCCCGCACAATCTTCCCATTGTGCTCTTTGCGTGAGCAAAAGATATTCAGCGATTAGTGGGATACCTCTCCCAATTCCTTAAGGCGATGTAGTCGATCTGGCTCATTCTTTACGAGGTAGTCATCCTTTGTTAGTTCTTCGTAAGCCATAGCGAAATAGGGAACGGCTTCTTCTAAACGATTTAGTGCGAGAAGGCACTCAGCAATTTCTTCGTAAGTATATCCACTCTTTTCTCCCTTCTCATCAGCTAATTTTTCAAGCTCACGTTGTTCAGCAAGTGCCTCCTCTACTTGGCCACAACTTCGCTGCGCCCGCGCAACACACCAACGCGCAATATTCATGGGACGTTCAGGACTGTTCCGTTCGATGTGCCAGTTGAGTCCTTTGCGGTAGTACTCGAGAGCCTTATCATATTCCTCTGCTTCAAGGTAGGTAACGCCAATGTTGTTGTAGAGCGAGCCGAGCCAAAGTCGAGCACTTTCATCAGAAGAACGCTCAGTAAACTCTAAGGCCTCATGATTCCATCGAAGAGCTTCTTCTGAAGGTTCGATAATTCCCATCATGTGGGCGGCATCGATTGCCAGTCGATCTTCTCCCCCCTTCTTTCCAATCTCCCAAGCATCGAGGAAGAGAGGACGGGCCAACTCAGGTTTCCCTGAAGAATTCCATGCTCTTCCCCGCTCCAGCAGATAACGCATTCGGGGTCGCCTACTCTCTTCTGGTGAGTAGGCATTCAGAAGGGTTTCGGCCTCGTCGAGCAATGTGTGAGCTTGGTGGAACTCTCTACGCAAACCGTACGTCCGAGCAATCTGCGTCAGGAGTTCGATGTGGTAGCGCTGGTCAGCCGATGCCGCTGGAAGCAACTCTCGGAATCGCTCTTCTGTTGCCCCCGGGTTACTGTAGTCCCAGAGGGTTGTGAAGTTTTCAACAGTAATCGAATCGGTGGATGCAGTCATAATTCTTGCTATTCAGTAATAGTTTCTACGATGGAAAAACCACTCCTCTCAAAAAGTCTTTCCGAAGGGATATTCCCAACAGTGACTACTGCATGAATTTCTGTTTCACCTGCAATTTTCATCTGGTTTACAACATCCCGCATAAGGTATCCTGCAACTCTCTTGCCTCGCGTCTCAGGCTCGGTCATCACGAACGCAATGAGCGGCAACCCTCTTCTCCCCCAACGTGTAGTGAGAACTGCCGAGACAATGTGCTCCGTAACATCAACGGCAACCTGGGAGAGGTGAAACAACGGCTCTCCATACTCTCCCTTCAGATAATTATCAATCTCCATTTCGTGGTCTACAATCTGACCATTTTCCCCATCAATTGTTCCCGTGTAGGCAGATCGGATTAGAGTTATTAGAGCCTCCCTGTCAGTTGGGTCGGGATTGCGAACGAGTAGTGAGTTGGGTGGAGATACGGTTGGTAGGATTTGCGCCTCCTCCAACTTGATTCCGTAAATATGCCGTAGTATCATAGAATTTTAGCACACTTTGTCTGTCTGCACAACGCCAACCACTTACTCACGAATCCCCAAGTCAGGATATGATCAACTCCTGTCGACCAACTCCCGAAGACCGCAAAGAATTTACACCTCGACCAGCCACCGTACAACCACAAAGCACATATTCAAGGAAAAAACTCCTGTTTCCGGGTAAACCTTCAAAGAATAATCTGTCACTTTCCCCCATCTGCCATAATGCGTATCCATGTACCAGCAAACTTTCACGAGGCTTATGATGAAACGCTCGACAATTCTACTTCTGCTTGGATGTACTTTTCTCACCTTCGGCTACACCCGCGACCAAACTGGCGCGCTCGTCTCAAAAATCTACCTGCACAACACAACACTCATCCGTACAACGCCCGGCGTTGACATTTGGTTCTACGACCTCAGCACTCCTGCAAACGTGCGGGAAGTTGGATCAATCCGAATTGATGGGAATAGCGATGTGGCAACCTACAACACAACAATGTATGCCGACCAGGAGCATGACTTGGTGGTCTACGACATTTCAAACCCGGCACAGGCTCGCCCAGTGGATACGATCCCAGATATTTTCTACAGATCGGGGACAGAGATTGCAAACTGGTTGAATGGGAATTCGTGGGATGGAGGGAATGAGCTTGGTGGAGCAAGTGGGTGTGGTGCTGATGGTTGTGATGTAAACAACGGATCGTCAGATTCTGATTTCGATAACTCTTGGGATGATACGTGGGGAGGCGGCTCAATGAGCGACTATCAGCCACTTAGCTACAGCAGCAACGGCTCGATGGGTGTGACAAATGCCGCAACAAGTACTTCCACCTCAGGCTCCTCTTCCAATTCTACAACCTCAGGTGTTGGCGGCAATCGACGTGAGGGAACGGGAGGGTCGCTCGCCCGGTTCATAATTGTTGGCAAACGACTCTACTGCATCGACAACAAGGATTTGATTGTCTTCGATCTCACGAATCCTTCCGAGCCAAAACTGCTGAAGCGAACAGAAGTAAGCCAAGATATTGAGACGATATTCTATGCGAAGTACCATCTCTTTATCGGCGGTCAGCAGGGAGTTTACATTTACGATGTGGAGGATAATATCGATCCGCAATACCGCGGTGAGTTCCAGCATGTGGAGCGGTGCGATCCAGTGGTAGTTGATGGCGATCGTGCCTACGTAACTCTTCGGGGAGATTCTCCCTGTGGTGGCACAACAAGCCAGATGGATATTCTCGACGTGAGCGATGTAGAACATCCACGATTGCTGAAGAGCTACGAAAAACTGAACAGTCCCTTCGGTCTTGCTGTCCGCAATGGGATTGCGATTGTTTGCGACGGACAATCTGGATTGCGCGTATTGAATGTTGAGAACGAGAACCGGGTTAAAGAGTGCGGCAAGGTGACCGACATCACGCCGTTCGATGTTATCTGGCAGGATAACATGTTGATCGTCACGGCAAAGGAAGGATTCTTCCTCTACGATGCAAGTGATCCGTGCAATCTGAAGAAATATTCGCAGTTGTTTTAATTGTTGTTGTCCGTAGGGACATGATGCATCATGTCCCTACGGACAACACAACGGAATTCATTATCGACCTCACGAGGTAAACGTCCTCTCTCTCCACTCCTCGTTTTTCTTGTCTCCACGCCTCGGCATCATGATAGCACTCTCCGGCACGAGAACAGGCTGGTTATACCGTCCCTCTGTTGGACCATTCTCCAGACTGAGCACACCACGCGGGCAAACATTTGCACAGACACCACAACCGACACAAGAAGCTCGAATGATATTCTCACCCCGCTGCGCGTAGGCCCGCACATCAATGCCCATCTCGCAGTATGTTGAGCAGTTACCGCAGGAGATGCACTGTGCACTATTCGTCGTGATTCGGAAGCGGGAGAAGTACTTTTGTAGCAGACCGAGAATTGCCGCTTGAGGACAACCAAAACGACACCAAACGCGCGCCCCCATCACTGGGTAGAAGCCGACGCCAATAACTCCAGAGAAGGCCATGCCGATCAGGAATCCGTATGTCTTGCTGAAGCCTTGAGAGAGGTCGCCGAGGAGAGCACCTCCCTGCCAGGTGTTAACCCAAACTAAAGCTGTGGTAAGGGTAATGAAGGCGAGCACCGAGTGGATCATCCACCGCTCTACTTTCCACGCCTTCATACTCTTATCGGAAAGCTGTCGCCACTGGTCACCCGCGGTCTCGGCTAAGCCTCCGCAGCCGCAGACCCAAGAACAATACCAACGCTTCCCGAAGAAGTAGGTGAGAACTGGCACACCGACAAAGGCCATCACAACAGCCCAGCGAACCATGAAAATACCCCACCCCCCACTCTGCTCTAAATAGTCGAATGTTCCCGGAAAGAAGTAGTCGTACTTCAGTGGCCAGAAATAGCTAAAGTAAAACTCTGGCTTTTGGAACATGATGAGAATTGCCGGAATGAGAAATGCGAGGAGAAGCTGGAAGAACATTACGGAGGCAGTTCTGATAATCTGATAGCGGTTGTGGCGATACTTCAAGATTGCACGGAACCCCATCACCAACACGGCAACAGTATAGAACGTACCGTAGAGAAACCACTGGTCGGCAGCTTTCCCCCGAATTGTGTAGCTGATTGGATCAACCATCCGAATGAGACCTTCCAACGTACCGGGGAACCAGTAGAGAAGCACGTAGAAACCGGTAATTAAGATTGCAAGATTCCACGTTAGGAAACTGCGGCGTGTGCTCGGTGCAAACATGACACCGTTGTTGTTTACTCCGGCTGACCGTTTCTTCAGGTATCGTTCTACACTGAAGATAACCCCGCCTAAACTCAACAATCCAAGAGAGAGCACCAGAAAAAGTATTGGACTGGCCTGACCAGCAAACCCAGCAACCAGAAGGAAGAGAAGACCAAGCCCGGACAAACCAGCACCAAGTTTTTCCACCGACGACATACTCACGGTTGGATCACCTGCAATCTGAATCGACGGATAAACTCTGTTGAGAGACATGAGAATAGATAGTTGTTAATGGATCGTAGTAGATAAGACATACGGTAGAGACATGATGCATCATGTCTCTACCTCTTCCTTCCTCCACCGAACTCCCCTCTTCTGCTTTAAGGTCAGCTCCTTCCCCGGATGTCGCTTGTTGTATTCGGCCACCACTCTCCCCTCGAACTGTTTGTAGAACTCTGGGTCGAAGTTTGCCGCTCCCAAATGTTCTAACACATAGTCGATCTTCTTCCCCTGACGCAACCACGACTCCCAGACGCTCTGACTATGTCTGATCCCGAAAAAATTGGAACCAACCACAACGCCATCCGAGGTTCTGTAGTTAATGCGAACAGCGTGGCGACCATCGGGATGTTCCCAGTAGAGCGACTCCTCACCTTCTCGCGGAACATTGGAGACAAAGCCGTAGGTCTGATATTCAATGTCGAAGAACTTTGCGCTGTTGAACCAGACGCCACGATCGTAGGTAGTCCTCTCTCCGCAGATCGTCCGCGCCACCGTCTCGCCGTGCATCCGTCCGGTGTACCAAAGTTGTTCGATTGGGGGATGGCCGGAACGTGGTGTGCTAAACTCGGCGCAGTCACCGATGGCATAAATATCAGGCCGATTCGTCTCGAAGTAGTCATTCACTACAATTCCGCGTTTGACTTCGATTGTCGATTCTTTTAGGAACTCTACGTTCGGCATTACTCCGGTTGTAATGCCTACGAACTGACAGGCCACCTCCTCTCCTCTACTGGTTATCACCCCTCGCACAGAGCCGTTTGCGTCGGCCAGTACTTCTTTCAGTTCGGTCTCTAAACGCAAGTCGATGTGATGGTCGCGGATGTGACGACTTATCATTGCCCCTTCTTCGTGCGGAAGGATGTTTGTCCAGTACTCATCTTCACGCACGAGAAATGTAACTGGGATATTCCGGGAGTTGAGCATCTCTGCCATCTCAATGCCAATCAACCCTCCCCCAACAATCACACCACGCTCGATTCCCCGCGTATTCTCCTCCATAAACTCAAGGTCTTGCAGACTGTACAGTCCTTGCACCCCCTTCAGGTCTTGTCCCGGCCAGCCGAACTTGCGGGAGCGAGAACCAGTTGCGAGAATCAGCACGTCGTAGTTTACAACGTTTCCCCCCGCAAGGTGGAGCTTCTTCCCATCGGTCTCAACGCTTGTCACATACCCCCGCACCAGTTCAATCCGATTCTTTTTCCAGAACCAGTCTTCGTATGGCTTCGTGTTCTCGTAGGTCATGTGCCCCATGTAGATATACATTAGGGCTGTGCGGCTGTAGAAGTGGTCTGACTCTTCGGAGATGACGGTAATGGAGTGATCGCTAAACTTTCGGATAAATCGTGCGGCGGTGATGCCCGCAATTCCATTCCCGATAATGACAACGTTCTTTTTCATGCTTCTTTGCGCTTACTAACTCTGTCTCGCTGAACTGACTTGCACGGTAGTCTCCTGATTGAAGCAGTGATGCCCGGAGAGAGACACGTCTTACATGCCGGGAAGCGAGGAAGATATTCCAGACTTTAGCTGGACATTTCTTCTCAATATACAACAGCAGGTTTCGCGTCGGGCGTGATCGTCATTACGTTTTTCTGAGATTTCCATGCCGAGGCTTTCTCTTGGTCAATTGTTTGCATTGCGGTATTCTGTAGCGGTGGTTCTCGATGAAATGGGACACGGGTCGGACGGATGAAAGCGGGTGAACACAAATCTGATCTGTGTGTATCCACCGAATCCGCGCAATCCGTGTACGATTTGATCCTGAGTGCCTGATAAATCTTTCACACAATCATCTACTACCTCAAGAAGGAGAAACTGAAATTATGGAACGACGGGAAGTGTTTGCTCAGAATAACGGCGTAGGAATTCACGCGATCGAGTTTAACTCCGGAGCGAAGGGGATACCTATACTGATCGTCCCCGGGGCAACAAACTCAGCAGAAGAGATTGAGACAGATTTACGGGGAGAACTACCTCTCCACCACATCATTATCAACCTGCGCGGCAGAGGGAAGAGCGATTCACCAGAGGAAGGATATTCACTCGCCGACCAAGCATCGGACATCCTCGTGATCCTCAATCACCTTGCTCTTCAGGAGTGTATCGTATTCGGTCACTCGCTCGGCTCAACTATTGGCATTCAAGCTGCGAGCCAAGTTCCAGAGCGAGTGAAAGGATTCATCATGGGAGACTTCCCTCCGTTCTACCCTCCATACGATGAACGTTGGGTTGAGCGTGTCTTGGAACGTGAAGAACTTCAGATCACATCAACCGCCGTTCGCGGCATGGCTACCGACTCCGCCTACACCGACGTATCCGAAGGACTGAAGCAACTAACCTGTCCACTGCTGTTGATTAGGGGGGGACAAGAAGACAGCCTATTCCCCCCAGACCAAGCGGAATTCTTGAAGACTATTGTTCCGAATATCGAAATCATCGTACTCCCCGAATCAGGACACGATATTTTTGGGCCAGAGCCGGGAGCCTTAGTAACTGAACTTGAACGCTTTGCGCGCAAGGCCGCTATGCAGGAACAGACAGAAGGATAAGTAGATATAATCGTAAAAGGCATTGAGACTGCCTGCCTCAATGCCTTTTACTCACTCTTTCTATACTTCCGATTTCTCTACTTCTTCACCACCCAAATATCCCCAAACCCCATCCCTATAGCTTTTGCCTTTGCCTCCTCTTGTGTTCCGAACGAACCGAAGCGAACGCGGTAGATTTTTTCTCCGTTCTTTTCGCTTGCAATCACCTGCACATTCGATCCTCCCTTGGAACGGACTCGGGCGGCAATCCGGTCAGCCTCGGACTTATCGGGCGTAGCACCAACTTGCACGGTATACTTCCCCGCTGTCGAGGTTGTCTTTGCTACCTCTTGTTTGGATGGTGGAGTTGCAGTTAGCACAGTTGTGCGGTCTGATCCCTCTTTTGGCTCTTCCACTTGTGCCTTCACAATTGCCCGCTCTGGTTTCTGCGTTGTAGGCAACGTCTCCTTCTTCTCAGTCGCCTCTTTTTGTGCTTTAAGGGCTGTGGCCTCTTTCTCCTTTCGCTCTGCTTCCAGACGTTCCTTCTCTTTCTCCTTCGCCAACTGTTCCTCTTCTTGTCGCTTCTTCTCAGCCGCTTCTTTCTCTTCTGATTCCGTAGCCTCTTGATCGGCAAGCTCCATCTCCTCACCCGGCGTCAACGCTCCTGTTGGGTCGATCTCTTCCACTTGATCTTGTGGACGCTCGGTAACCATCGTCAGGTTTTCCTCGGAGACTGGTTCGTCGCCAGTGAAAAGTCCGGTAATGTAGGCAACACCGCCAGCGTAGAGAATCAACGCACCGAAGATGCCAACAAGGAGGATGGCTGTCACGGCAACCGGGCCAATCCCTCGCTTCCGAGTCGACTCGATCTCCTCAACCTCTACAGTTTCAGGTTCTCTCCATACCTCTGGTTCTATCCGAATCGGTGGCGCGGAAGAGACTACCGGCCTCGGCAGTTCAGTAACAGTCTGCGCTTCTTCCATTCGCTCCAACGCTTCGGGGTTAATTCCCCGCTCATATCCCCGCCGCAACCGCTGATAGTCGTTCAGCGTCATTGCTCCAGATGCGTTCCATACTTCCTCGGGAGCATCTTCTCCAGCTCCTTCAAATCCGGGCATCGGAATGCTGTTTCCAACTGTTCGGCTCCCATCCTCTTCTCCCCTGTTAATCAAGGCTCCCAAACGTGAGGCATCTCGCCCACGCATCTGATCGCCACCATTCTGTTCGTCGTATCCGTTCATAGTCGTATCACCGCAAATGAAAAAATCAAAACTCAGAAGTAGAGGTTCACTGCGTAGAGAGGATAGAGTTAGAAGCAATCCGCGCATCTCCCTCTTCACGCTCTTTGTGGCGATTTACCACCCCATAAACTCTCACCTCTATCTACAAACTACGGTCTCCCTTTTTTGAATTTTGCCTTTTGAATTTCTAATTCTCTCAAAACCTCGTTCGTGCCCCAAGTGCTAAGTAGAGTCCCCGCTCTTCATATCCTTCCCACAACTGATAGTCTTGCGCCAACAGATTTCTTGCCTCTAATACGAGATCAAAAATTTTCGCCACGTTGTAGGACCACTCAAACCCGAGAAGAAACGCTGGATCGAGTTCCGTGGTTCCCCCTTGACGAGGGCCGATGTAGCGGATAGATCCACTGACCGCAACCGGAATGTTGAAGAGGCGACGAGTGTAAAAGAACTCCGCATCCCACTTCGGCATGTAGGGGAGCACCGAACCGTCGGCAAGATTTCCCTGCGTGAACTGCACGAGTCCTGAAAACTCGTTGCGAGAGTCGAGACGGATATAGAAGTCTCCACTGACAATGTCAACGTTTGCGCCGCTGTAGTTCGGGGCAAACTCTCCGGCATTAGACTGACTGAAGTAGAGGTAGGAGGCGTAATCGCGGCGCGACCCAGCAACCCGAACACCCCACGACTGTGCTGGCTCTAAGTGGAGCGAAATCTCATAGCCAAGTTTTTCATCTTCTGGAGAGAGAAGTCCATCCATTGTGGCGTATGGATTCACGCCGAATAGATCTTTGACTGTTGTCTGCCGCACTCCCCCAACAATTTTCCCGGCTGCTACAAGCCCATCAAACGGAAAGAATCGAAGCTCCACACGAGGGGCTATGCGAGAGAGAGAACTACCGTCGGTTCCGCCACCCAAGCTGAGTGCTCCACCCGCACGAATGGCAAGGATTGGAGTCTCGAAGAGTCCGTTCACATCAAGACTTCCGTAGTTAACCGAACCGAGAGATGTATTTGTCAATCGAAGGTCGAGAAGACCTTCCCAACCGAGACCGAGAGCAGATGTTTTCGCGCGGAGTTTCCCCTCTACTGAAGTCTCATCAAGATTGTGTGTGTCGCCTGGTGGAGCAGGCTGGGTTCCATCAATCACTGGAAGGCTTTGCTCCATTGTTAGGCGACGGAGGTGTCCAACTCCCTCAATATCAAATCCGGCAAGCGAAGCTGTGCCCGTCCCTTTCAGACTCCAATCGACTTGATCCCGCTCCGGCAGAGTTGGGAGAGCGTAGAGTCGATAGCTCTGGGCACGATACTCAGCCTCTCCACCCATGTGCCCTCCACTGAAGATGCCATATCCCAACCCGATAACATACCCGCCACCAAGTCGAGCTGAGAAACGAGAGCTTTTGGAATGATCTACCCAACCATTCGAAGAACCATACTCTACAGATGCGTGGTAATCGAACGGCCAGGTATTTCCTGAAATTCCAGCACGCAACATGGCAGTAGTGTTCAGCCCGATTGAACCTTCGGCGTAGATCGGTCGATTTTTTGTTGGTGGCTGGTCAGGCTCAGGGTATCCCCGCAACGGAATCGTAATCTCTCCCTCTTTCCCCTGCGGATTCAGCGTGTCCAACACCGCCAAGGCAAGTGGTTCTGGCTGCTGAAGGGGTTTCTTCGTAAAGACTGAACTGGCCGTGTCGTTCAACCGCAGAAGCATCTCTAACGGTAAATCAATTGGTTCATCCGGCCTGATCTGTTCCACACTCGGCCCCTCTGCGGAGCTTCGTTCTACGTTAGGCTTCGGCGTCTGCCCAAGAACTGGTAGCGAGGTAAGGAGCAAAGAGAAGAGGAGAGTGCCAATGCTAACAACACTCACTCTTAGCACAGCAGACTCTTCTCTGTCAAGAACTCCCGTCGAGGGAGGAGAGAAAACATCTCCCCTCCCTCTCACCGCTCCAGCAGCGGGGTGGTCAATTACGCATGGATAATCACCACTCCGGGAGGTAGCCGAGGTGACGGCTGCGCCCAAAAAACCAAACCAACTTTTTCTCATAGATCTTCTATCTCCTGAAGCCTCCGCCCGGCCTCCTTGCTGTAGGGATCATCGCCGTGGCGTTCAATAATCGCCCGGTAGAGTTCTAAGGCTTTGTTTATATCCCCACTCGCCTCGTATGCCCGCGCCAACCCAAGTTCCGCTTGGGCACGCAAACCACTATCGGACGATATTCGCTTTAACAAGCCCTGATAGGCTTCGATAGCCTTTTCTGTCTCCTTGGTCTTCGTGTAGCTATCAGCCAGATCCAGAAGCGCTTTGGCTGCCAACGAGTCCGTTCGCTCGGCCAGAAGTTGCCAGCGGCTCCGGGCACTATCGATTTCACCATCAGCAATTTCCAGTTCGGCTATCAGGCTTAGGATCCGCCCCCCACTCCGCGTCTGATGCCCACTGATGCTATCTAAACCTGCAACTCCCTCTCGTAGCACTCCTTTTGCATCTTGACGACGCCCTGTGCTAAGCAGAAGCTCAGCCTCTTTAATCAACGCTGTCGAGGCCGCAGCACTCTCGGAGAACTTTGCTCGAAGATTTGCAAGTGTCTCGATAGCACTTACTGTATCGGACTCCAACAAGTGAAGGTCTACCAAACGAAGTGCGGCAGCCGGAACCACATGTCCCTCGTTAAACGTCCTGACAAGCGTTGCTAACGTATCTATTGCTGCCGCTGTATCCCTACGAAGCAACGCACAGTCTGCCAAACCAAGCCACGCAACCGGCAGATTGCCACTTTCAGGATTATTCGCGATGAATGACTGATACTCTTTCTCAGCATCTTCAATTCGATTGGCATCGAGGAAAATCTGTGCCCGACGTAGCTCCAGTTCGTAGCTTGGGCGTCCCCCAATCTCGTTTACTTGCACAGCCTCAAGCTGAGAGCGATCGTTCACTTTTTCCAAGGCTGCCCGCGCGTAGACAATGCCGGTCTCGGCATCTTTCATGTAGGTACTTTCGGGGAATCGTTCGGTAACAATCGAGTAGGCTGCAACGGCCTCATCAAACTTTCGCATTCGATAGTAGGAATCTCCGATTGTGTAGTAAGCGCGGGCGTGAAGGCGGCTGTCGGCGTAGGTGTCGAGGAGTGTTCGCATGATTTTGATTGCCCCCTCAAAGTCGCCAGCACGGTAGTCGAGCAGTCCACTCATGAAGAGAGCATCGTCTCCCCACTCCGATCCCCCGTTATTGGCGACAAAAATTGAGAAGTTCCGCCGCGCCGAAACGGTATCCCCTGCCTGCCAAACAGCCATTGCCTTCTGGTAGGCCGCATACTGTGCCTCCTCCGGCGTGGGGTTCATCGTCTCGATTGTCCCATAGATGTCCGCTGCCGTTCCAAAATTTTTCTGCAAGTAGAAGCAGTCACCACGTCTAATCTGGCTTTGCGCCGCGAATTCGGAGAGGGGATAGGCTTTCACTAATCGGGCAAAAGCTGACTCAGCTTTCGGCAAGTTGTTCATCCGCAACTGCGACCAGCCAATTGTGTAGAGTGCTGGCTCCACCCGGTCGGACTCTAACCAATCCTCTACAATTCCCTCCATAGTCCTGACAGCCTCGCCATATCGCTCGGCTGCAAACTCAGTCTCCCCTCGAAGCCAAAGCACAGTAGGAATCAGTGTGGTATCCGAGTAGTCTCTGAGCCAGACGTTAAAGGCAGCAACCGCCTCGTCGTATCTCTCTCCCCACATCAAGGCAACTCCACGCATCCGACCAGAGAGATCCATTAGATATTCCCGCTCCGGCATATCACGGTCGGAAATTGAAGCGGCAATCTCCTCTGCCTGCGCAAAGGCTCGGGCGGAAGCATCGAATCGATGAAGTTGCAAGTTGGCTCCACCAGATAGAGCCTCAGCTCTTGCTTTAACTCTGCGGGAGGGTGTTCTCTCGATCACCTCGCGGCAGAATGCGACAGATTGAACGAAATCACCCTCTCTGTAGGCGAGATCACCTAAGGTCAGTAGTGCCTGATCCCGCATGGTGTGGTCTTCAGCTTCAGCAATTTCTTGCAGTACTCCCCGAGCTTCCTCCTTGGCTTGATCTGAAGTGTTGGACGATCCAATCAGTGCAATCGCCAGAAAATATTCGGCCTGCATTCCGGGAGAATCATCCCGTTTTTCTTCAATAATGCGCGAATAGAGGGAAACTGCCGAATCTGTAAGCCCAGCAACACGATAGGTTTCGGCAAGACCCAACATACCGGCTCGTCGGTATCCGCCATCGAGTTCGTAGAGAAGTGTCAGCCAAGCTCGCTCGGCTCCGGGCAGGTCATTCCGTCCAATACTGATTTCACCCCGAAGCAAGACCAGTTCAAGGTCTACTTTGTGGTGATATCGCTGCGATGTCTCTGACTTTTCTGCTTTATACCAGGACCACATCGTCTCGGCAACTTCAAGCTCGTTCATTGCCTCATCGAAGCGGTGAAGCATGTTCAGAAGCTGTGTGCGGCGAATGGCTGCGGCAACCCGATAGTCGCTGTGGGGATATTGCTCGAGCAAATCTCCGTAGAAGAGAAGAGCGTCGTCGAAATCGTCCCGCGCCTCGGCAAGCTGACCGAGAAAGTAGAGTGCGTCATCGGCTCGTGGATTTGCTGGAAACGAAGAAATACTGGCCTTAAACGAGGAAATCGCCTGTGTATACCCACCACGTCCCGATTCCATCAGGTGGCTTGCGCCAATCCAAAAGAGTGCTTCTCCTGCGATATAGCCCAGGGCAACATCTGCATTCTCCTCTCCTGTTGCTACCGCATCGTTAAAATTCAGGCGTGCTCGACCATAGTCTTCCTTTTTAAGCGTAATTAGGCCAATTCGGAGAGAGGCTGTGGCAGCATAGTTTTGGTTTATTCGATCTTCCCGCAACTCCGCCAACTCCTGTAAGGCCGCGTGACGAAGGTCAGCATAGATTGCAGCATCAGACCTCAACAGGCGTTCGGATGAACTCCATGAATGATTTTCCTCGAAATCTGATTGAAATGCTCGAAAAAATTCACCATTGCGGATAAATCGCTCGCTGGTAAACGGAAACGGAGTTGTGGAGACAGGATTTGGTTGGGCAACCAACGAAGGTAACCCAAGAAGAAAAGCGAAAGAAATCACCACGACCTCGGCTACTGCAAAACAGGATAGACCAGAAAGATTGTGGCAATGCCGACGCGGGTTGTGACCGAAAGGCATTTGAAGCACTACTTTAAGTGAACATTTCAACCCGCGGGCAAAGGTACGGCATTTTCAAAATGATTGCAATGAAAATGTTGTCATTTTTTCGGGTCACTCAATGTACTGCTTTAAGTAGATTCTCCCCCTTCTCGGCAAGGAATAAAGAAGAAACGAGAAGAATACGAAAGTGGGATTTTGTAGATTTGAAGTATTCTTCACTATGTACAGATCGTGAGTAGATGCTGTATAAATATCCATGCAGGCTCAGGGAGATTTCTATGTCCGATATACATTCACATCTGCCAACTACTCCTATCCCACACATCTTCCGCTCGCACGAGACGGGGGAGCTTTACACAAACTGCATCGAATGCTTTCGATCACTTCTCGATTCTGAAACCGAATACTTGATTGAAAAAGCATTCCGCACCTATCCCGGCTTCGCTATTAGCGATACAGTCTTCGAATATGCGATCTGTATGAGTTGTGCCGAGGAGATCACGAAATCTCTGTCACGAGAATCCAGAACGAGATTGGAACAGTACTTCAGTAGTGGAATTAATCTGCAAGAGAGGATGAAGTGGACTGAGGAGGAGAATATAGATTTTGGCAAGTGGGTTGCCACCTGTGCAATTAAGGGAACAAGAGTTGAAGGGCTGACCGAATATCAGGTTGTGGCGCATTGCAAGGGGGATCAGCTCATCCTCTCAGTATTCCCCTACTTGATTGGCGAGGAAGCACTCAACGAAATGGGAGAACTTCTCTCGAACGAAACACTCGAAATTTTCGACGACTTTGGAGGCCGTCACTTCGGTCTGCCGCCTGAATTTAGTGATAAGCTTCGACCTCGGTTTATGCCAGTGTTGTAGAAAGATTCCCTGATTCTGGTAAGAAACCTGTTCGGATCGACATCTTCGGTTCTCTATGCTTCAGATTGCGACAACTATACAAGAGAGGGGGAAGAGAAGGGAAAGCCGTAACGCACTTCTCTTCTTTATTCGGGACGAGCGGAGCGAAGCTCAGCTAAAGCCGTTGCCAGCGAAAGCTGTTGGGGGAGGCCCACAAGCCTATCGTCGCCTGAACCAACTTCTCCTCTCTCGACTGCGGGGGTTACAGAGAAAGGGAATCGACGTAATTGTCGTCTCGGCTTCCCACTCATCACCAACAGAAACTCTCCCACTTATTGTACAACGAGGGGAGAGCTTTGGCGAGCGGATCACAAACGGCGCAGCCGATGCCTTCCAACTTGGCTACCAAAACGTTGTGATCGTCGGCAACGATTGCCCCGACATCTCTCCAAACGATGTTTCCAGAGCCATCGACTTGCTAAAGGGTGGAACCTCGTACGTTGGAGGTCCGACAAAAGATGGGGGAGCATTTTTGGTTGGGTTACGCCACGACAGCAACTCGACCCTTTTCCGAGAACTCTCATGGCAAACCCCACGCCTCTTTTCAGAACTGACCTCCCTCCCTAACGCCCAGACACTCGACATAACCCGCGAAGATTTTGACTCTTGGTTAGCCCCCGAAGCACTTCGGGCACTTACCAAGCTCTTTCGATTTGCTCTGCGCTGCGCGGGAGCCCATACTTATTCGCAACAGCACGAGCTGACGAGAACTCGTCGGAAAGCTCTCACTCGCTCTTTTCTCTCCTCCCCTCCTCTCTTCTAAACAACTCTGATCGATCAACATAGTTTGACTCTCTCCTCAACGCTACGCTATTACGTTGAGAGAAGGATTGCTGCCACAACCTCACCGTATCGCTAAAGCAATCAGTTGAGCGAGCAAGCTCAGCTCTCTACTCCGGCGAGCCTGACTATGCGCAACGAACAGAGAAGCCGCAAAGCTACAAACTCCTTTTTCCGAGTTATCTATCCGTGAGCAGTCGTGTGCGAGCGAACGATTGCACAAAGAGGTGGCATGCTCTGAGGATGATCGTTGCCGAATTAGTTGAGTACGATGAGTCGAGATCAAGACTCATCGTAACCCCCGACTTTTAGTCGGGGGGAGTGGAGAGAGAACCGGGCGAGAAACGGCTTGAAGCCGTTTTCCCCTCTGCTGATGCTCCTGAGCACCCTGATAAATCGGGGTGTTAATGAGGTTACCTCAATCACTGCTCAAGGAGCATAGGCACAGAACACTATATCAATTATTAGCTATTAGCAAAAAACATAAATGACCAGATTTTATTCATTACTCTTTCTGTTCCTCCTCGCCGCAAGCGTTAGTATGGCACAATCGATAAGTGTCGGCGGAAGGGTGGAAGATGGAGAAACAGGTGAGCCGATACCGGGAGTAAGTGTTGTAGAGAGGGGGACTTCCAATGGCACGGCCACCAACGCCAACGGAGAATATACCTTGAAGCTATCGAGTGATTCAGCTCTGTTGATCTTCAGCTCTATTGGATACCTAACGCAGGAGGAGAAGGCACGTGGACGAAGCACGATCAATGTCCAGCTTGTGGCAGAGGCACTGGAACTGAACGAAGTAGTGGTAACCGCACTGAACCTGAAACGGGAGTCGCGAGCCTTAGGATATGCCGTGCAGAAGCTGAACTCGACAGAGCTATCGGAAGTGAAGTCTCCGAACTTTGTCGACAACCTTGCGGGGAGAGTGGCCGGAGTTACTGTAACGCAAGGGGCTACCGGCGTCGGTTCCATGTCGAAAGTCACGATTCGAGGAGAAGCCTCCTTTACGAACAACAATCCTCTCTTCGTTGTAGATGGCGTCCCTATCAACAACAACACAAACTTCAACCGAACAAACGAAGCCGCCGCTGGTTTTCAGGAAGTTGATTTTGGGAATGGTGGAATGGAACTGAATCAGGATGACATCGCATCGGTCACCTTGCTGAAAGGCCCGAGTGCGGCGGCACTCTATGGAACCAGAGCGGCAAATGGTGTAGTTATCGTCACAACAAAAGATGGCTCCCGCAGCAAGGAGCTTGGAGTCAGCTTCAGTTCGTCGGTCTTCTTCGATCAACCCTTTCAGTTGCCAGAATTTCAGAACCGCTACGGTCAGGGGAATTCAGGTCAGTTCGAGTTTGTAGATGGTTTGGGTGGTGGGGTAAACGATAACATCTCCTATAGCTGGGGTCCGGCACTCGATCAGGGGACTCTCATCCCACAGTTCGACAGTCCGGTAACGTTGCCAAACGGAACGGTTGTCAGAGGTGGAGACCTTGCCTTGCGGGGTGGAGCACTTATCACCCCGACTCCTTTCACCTCACACCCGGACAACCTAAAAGACTTCTATGAAACTGGAGTGACGGCGATCAATAACTTGGCAATCTCCTCTGGTTTCGATAAGGGAAGCTATCGCCTCTCCTTCACCGACTTGAGGAGTGACTCATACATTCCCGGAGTGAACCTAAAGAGAAAAACAGTTGCTGGGCGGATGGTCTTCACCCCAGCACCTGAACTGGATATCTCAACCTCTATCAACTACATAAATTCAAGCAGCGATAACCGACCGGCAAACGGATATGGATCGGAGAACATCAACTACGCACTTGTTGCGTGGGGACCTCGATCGATGAACACCGAAAACTTGAAAGAGTATTGGCAGCCGAACCTTGAGGGAATAGAACAGTTCTCGTTCAACTATACCTTCTTCGATAATCCCTACTTCACGCTATTGGAGAACCGGAACGGGTTTGGTCGCGACAGACTCTTCGGAGGGATTGCCGCCACCTACGATTTCACCGAACAACTTAGCCTAACCTTCAACAGTGGCATGGACTACTCAAACGAACTCCGCACATTCCGGCGGAACTATAGTTCAAACCGATTTAAGACTGGAGCTTATGCCGAGCAAGAGGTTTTCTTCAGGGAGATAAACAACAGCTTCCTGTTGAACTACACTACAAGGTTTGGTGACCTTTCGACAGAGATTTCTGCGGGGGGAAATCGGATGGATCAGAACGCCTCAACCAAGCAGACAGAAGCACTCTCCTTAGCACAACCGGGCATCTTTAACTTCGCCAACGCTGCCTCACCACTTGGAGTGACCCAATACGAAGCGAAGAAGCGGATTAACAGCCTCTATGGCTTTGCAAAGTTCGGTTATAAGAACTTCCTCTACTTGGACATCACCGGAAGGAATGATTGGTCGAGTGCGCTGGCCACCTCAACTTCCACTGCGAACACATCTTTCTTCTACCCTTCAGCATCGATGAGTTATATCCTCTCCAACACAGTTGAGCTTCCCTCGTGGATTTCGTTCGCGAAGCTCCGGGGTAGCTGGGCAGAGGTTGGAAATGATACCGACCCCTACCAAACGTCTCTCGCCTTCCTCTCGGGAACACCCTACAACTCGCAACCTACCGCGACGGCGCAGAACGTAATCCCAAACTCGAATCTACTTCCGGAGAAAACTTCCGCCGTTGAAGTTGGGGCAGACCTTCGTTTCTTCAACGATCGACTTCGACTTGACCTAACCTACTACAATGCCTTAACCGAAAATCAAATCATCTCATTCCCCGTTGCTATCTCCTCAGGATTCTCCCAGCAAGTTGTGAATGGAGGGAGTGTTCGCTCGAAGGGAGTAGAAATTGTCGCTGAGGTAACACCGGTAGTGAACCAAAACTTTGAGTGGAACGCAACCGTGAACTTCAGTAGCAATCGGGCAACCGTTGAGTCGCTGCCGGAGGGAGCCGATAGAATTACGTTGGCATACTCGAGAATCTACGACAACGTAAACCAGACTGTCTGGTTCCAAGTTGAGGAGGGGGGAGAGATCGGCGACATGTACGGAACTGGCTACCTGAAAAATGAGGAAGGGAAGTTTGTGATTGACGCGAATGGAAATTTCGTCGCCGACAACAGACTGCGAAAATTGGGGAACTACAACCCAGATTTCATTCTCGGTTTCAACAACACGTTCCGCTATAAAGAGTGGGATGCAAGTTTCCTGATCGACTGGCGACAAGGGGGAGAACTGGTTTCCAGAACGTTCTCACTTGCTATGGTTGGTGGACAGTTGCGCGACACTGAGAACCGTCCCGAGGAAGGGATTGTTGCCGACGGCGTCGTGAACGTTGGAACAGATGCAAATCCAATCTGGGAACAAAACAGCACCGCAATTTCTGCGGAGCGATACTACCGCCAATACTACGACCGCAACCACGAGGAGAACAACATCTACAGTGCAACCTACGTGAAGCTGAGGCAGTTCTCGGTTGGCTACACCTTCCGTGGAACGAACGAAGGGGGAATACTTAAGAGAGGACGAAACGTTCGCCTTGCACTGATTGGCAGGAACCTGTTTGCCCTGAGTGAGATTCCTCACTTCGATCCTGAACAGTTAGCAGTGCAGGGAACACGATTCGTTGGAGGAGTTGAGGATATGTCCTATCCCTCAAGCCGCAGCTTCGGTATCAAACTTGACTACAACTTCTAAGCAGAGAAACCACGATGAAATATCTGATATATATCGTTCTTGTGTTTCCCTTCCTAACAGCAGCTTGCACAGAGGGGTTTGAAGAATTGAACACGAACCCGAACGCACCAACCGAAGCGGAGCCAGCCCTTCTACTGCGGCAAGTTATTTACGATTACGGCGAAGAGATGTCGTACGAAGGATTTGTTGCGGGCAACCTGTTAGGACAGTACTTCGCGATGGTCGACTTCAATCTGTTCGACCGGCACAGCCTTACCGATCCACAGCTTGGGGGAAATCCGTGGCCGGTACTCTACACAAACCTTCGAGACAATGAGATTATGCTGAAGGGAGCGCGAACTAATCCGAGCGATGCGGTCTATGAAGGCCCGGCCTTGATTCTAAAGGCATATATCGCCGCAGCTCTCACCGACATCTACGGCGATGTTCCATACACCGAGGCGTTGCAGGGAACCAGCGGAAATATTACCCCAGCCTACGACACGCAGGAACGCATCTACACCGGAGCGGGCGGAATCATAGATAATCTCGATCAAGGGATTGCAGCCATTGAGAATTATTCCGGCAACTTACCTTTAGCAGGAGACATCCTCTTCAACGGAAATCTAAATGCGTGGGTAACGTTCGCCAACTCACTGAAGATCAAATATCTGGTGCGCATCTCGGCGCGCCAAGATGTATCCGCTGAACTGCAACGGATATACAGCGAAGGGAACTACATAGCAACCAACTCCGAGAACGCCACATTCAGCTTCACAGACGGACGGCCAAACAGTTTCCGCATGCAGCAACTCAGAGATGGTGACTTCAATCTGTTTGTTCTCTCCGAAACGATGGAAGAGATTCTGAAGGAATTGGAGGATCCGAGGATCGCCGTGTTGTTCAGGTCAATCGGGAGCGATCCAACTGGTACTGAGTATAGGGGATTACTGAACGGTCCCGATGCCTCGCAAACTTCGATCTCCGTTGCCGATTACTCACTGGCCGGCACGATCTTTAGAGAACATACAGGCGACCTTGAGGCAAATTTCATGACAGCTTGGGAAACGCACTTCCTCTTGGCAGAGGCTGCCGAACGGGGCTTGATCTCCGCAAACCCACAAACCCACTACGAAACTGGCGTGCAACTCGCCTTTGAATATTGGGGAACACCTTTACCTGCCACCTACTTGTCGACTGGCCCAGGTGCTTACGGAAGCAATGGTGCGAACAAAGTTGAGCAAATCATCGCACAGAAATGGATTGCCAACATCATCAACGGCTACGAAGGGTGGATTGAGTACAGGCGAACCGGCTTCCCACAAATGAAACCAGTGGCGGCAAGTCTGAACAACAACCTCTTCCCACTTCGCATGCCCTACCCTACTGACGAAACCGTGCTGAATGGCATCAACTTCGGGAGCGCAACCGGAACACATGGTAACAGTGTGAACGAACGAGTTTGGTGGGATATAAACTGAGGTGCGAGAGTAATCGGGCATCTCGATTGTTCTTGTTATGTCTTGAACACATCCGTTCCGCAAGAGATGCTACTACGAATGTGTTCACAGAATACCGTGCCCCGGAGAGGCAGCCGTAGTGTAGCCAGAGACGAAGTCCCCGGATGCCGAGTATTAAAATTTCTAACGCCCCGGAGGGGCAGAATGAATGAGCAAAGAGGGACATTAAACAGATCAACGGACGACAGCAATAATGGAATTATCAACACTACTCCCCTGGATTGTTCTGCTTGCCTACTGTGGCGTCTTGATTACCGTTGTCCCACGGAACGTGTCCGCAAAGCAGTTCTTTGGCGGGACATCGGAAAAAGGAGCAGCCCCCGGACTCTGGCTTCTGGTTGCAAGTGCAGCCATCAGTTGGATCTTCGCCAAGTCCATCAATAATGCCGCAGGACTTGCGGCAACGTTCGGCGTAACCGGGGGAATTGGCTACAGCATATACTATCTCAGCTTCATCGTGGCAGCCGTTGGCATTTGGTTCATCCGTAAGCGAGGAGGATATAGCTCACTCTCCAACTTCCTCACCAGTAAATATGGGAGCAGGGCAGCAAAACTCTTTCTGGTAACCATTGCCATTCGCCTCTTCAACGAGGTCTGGTCCAACACAAAAGTGACTGCACTCTACTTCGGTTCGGAGGGGAGCGAAGGATATTGGATTGCCGTACTCGCCGTCACAATCTTCACGGTCTACTATAGTTTGCGCGGAGGATTGCGGGGCAGCATCCTCACCGACAGCGCGCAGATGATTCTTGCGGCAATCCTGCTCATAGTGATTCTGATCGTCCTCGGCCCCGGACTCGCTGAACAAGGAATTCCCTCGGTCGACTCGGAGACAACGCTCGGCGGATTGACCTTCTGCGCTCTCGCCTTCGTGCAAGTTTTCAGCTATCCCTTCCACGATCCGGTACTAACTGACCGAGCTTTTATCACTGAACCACGAACGATGGTGAAGGGGTTGGTAATGGCTGGCATCCTGAGTGGGAGCTTTATTCTTCTCTTCAGCACCGTTGGCCTCTACTCCCGAGCGTTCGGGCTGGAGGGAGATCCATCGGTTATAGTACCCGCCACAATCGGTCTGCCAATGCTCCTCATCTTCAACGCTATCATGTTAACCAGTGCTGGCTCTACGCTCGACTCTACCTTTGCGAGCAGTGCAAAACTTGGTGCGCGTGATTGGCCGGACAAACAGGATGCCCCAGACGAAAGCGATACAAAGCAAGGACGCAGACTCATCACCTGGATCGCCCTGCTCGGCAACATTCCACTCCTCGCAATTTATATAGGAGACGCTGGTCCGGCTATCATCGCCGCCACCACAATCAGCGGGACAATGGTGATGGGGTTGGCTCCGATCTTCCTCCTCTCATTCATTCGTCGCGCCGGTAAAATCAGCTTTCACCTTGCCTTCTGGCCCGGTCTCCTCTTCGGCCTGTTGATAGTAGTGGAAGGGTTAACAAACTCTCCCCTTCTCCCCGATTGGATCGACATTGGGGGGGGGGAATATGCTGACGACCTCGGAGTAAACCTCTACGGTTTAGCACTCTGTACTGCCGGCTATCTGATCGGAACAATCTTTTCCAAAGAAAAAACATTTACGGAACAATCAACAGTATGATAAAGCTGGAAACGAAATCGATAGAAGCTCGCACGATCGCCGTGATGGGAGGAACCTATGGGAACGTCCCTGCCCTCAGAGCTGCCCTTGCAGATGCAGAGAAAGTTGGATGCGACACATTCGCATTTATCGGCGACTCGATTGGTTGCTGCGGTCACAGCGATGAAATTGTTGAGCTAATCCGAACGAGCTTCTCCACTCTCGTTGCGGGAAATCACGAGCAACAGGCAGCCGCTGGAGAGTTAACGTGTGGTTGTGGATACTCCTCCCCGGAAGATGAACGAATCAGTTGCTTAGCCTTCGCCTACGCAAACCAAAGCCTGAGTGAGACGCAGAGGGAATGGCTCGGAACGTGGCCTGATCTGGTTCTCCTACACGTAGGAGATCACTCTCTCCTGTTAGTTCACGGTAGTCCTAACGAGACAAGTGAGTTTATCTACGAGTCAGAAGTTAGAGACGAGCAGATTGGAGAGTGGCTCGCAAAGTACAAGGTGGAAGGGATTGTCGGCACACACACCGGACTCACCTGGCATCGAGAGCTTCCCAACGCTGGGTGGATGGCAAACTGCGGAGCAATCGGTAAACCAGATCACGACGGTGATACGGCTGTCCACTATGGCATCGTAAAAGTTGCAGAGAATGGACTGCGCTTCCAGCTTCGACGTGTCGAGTACAACCACCTCGACTGGACAACACAACTGGAAGCTGAAGGAGTGGACGAAATCTTCATCTCCCCACTCCGCACCGGCATCTGGACGTGCGGGTTGGAGAGTCTGCCGGAGTGGGAGCGGAACGTGCGAGGGAAGAAGGACATTCTGGCTGAGTAATTATTCCCACGGATCTCGCTCCTTATATGGCCACTCAACAAGGATTTGAACTGTTCGGTTGTGTGTAACTGCTCCCGGAGGGAGCACTCGTGCATTGCCGTGGAGAAAGCCGTAGGCTGCACTCCACGGTATCTATGCTCTATCTGGTGTTTCCGCCCCGAAGGGGCGGCTGAACTGGAAACCTTGACATCCCTCTCTTTCATTCTGCGCCTTTGGGGCGAGGAGAACTACAAACGCTATCCTTCCGAGGACTAAAAATCCTCGGCCATGTATCGGTAGCCCCTTCGGGGCAATTTGTTGCTTGCACTTGTTTCGTAGGGGTTGTTATGAGTAAATACTCATTAGACTCGCTTGGAGTTTGTCTCTCAACCGAACCAGAGTGCCCTCCCTTCTGTTGTTCGTTCGCATACTACAAGAGCATCTGTTTGCCACAGGTGATTGAGAGCAGATTCTCAGACAAAAGGATTGGCTCTGAAGAACTCTTTCTACCGCAATTGCATTGTCTGCGAGTATACCTCAGGATTATTAACATGCGTGGCTTCATACTCCATAGAGGTGTCGCATCCAAAGAAAAAGTCTCTCTCTCCAATCCTCAAGACTCAGTCATTCCGAGAATCACTGAGGAATCTCGCAGGATTGGTAGAGCTTACTCGCATTATGTACAAGACCAGCGAGATTACTTGCGGTGCTACCTTCTGCGGTCTTCTGATCCGCCGCGGCGGATCAGAGTGACATTGGCTGAGACGTAGAGTATCCCAGACTTTTAATGTCAGAATGAGAAAAACATTTTCCTCATTCCTCATTCTCCAAACCTCCTCAATTCCCAATCCAAAATCAAACATTCCTCCTCCCCGTAACTTTTTCACCATCTCTCAGTTACTTGGCCGACTCACAGGTGAGGACTGCCGAGAAAACTCGTTGCATGAAAGAACCAGACGACATAGAACTGTATAATAGAGTTGCCAACAAAGCCGACGATGCGGAGGAAGCATTCAACATGCTGTACGATCGACTTTCTCCACACATATACCGCTATTGCCGCTATGCGCTTGGTAATGAGGCTCTGACGAAAGATGTATTTCAGGAGGTGTTCCTGCGATTCTATCAGTCAATAGAGCCTGATCGGAAGATGACTAACGTGAAAGGGTTCGTGATTAGGATTGCGCGGAATGCCTGCCTCTCGGCTCGAACGAGCAAACACTACGGACTCTCTCCACTGCCGGATGAGATTCCGACGGTTGACCCCGGAAAGAGCTACGAGCAGCAAGAGTTGCTGGTAGCATTTCGAGGAGCAGTTGAATGTTTGCCGATGCAGTACCGTGAACCTCTTGTTTTGAGAGAGTACGACGGACTCTCCTACCAAGAGATCGCCGAACTACTGGAGTTGAGCTTAGGAACTGTCAAGATTCGGATTTACCGGGCAAAGCAGATGATTCGGGATCAAATATCCCCAGCACTCGCGGAATTGATTGAAGAGTAGCAGCCACTATCATACCATCGACCATGTATACTAACGACAATACCTTCACATCGGAACTCTTGATGAGTTTTTTGGATGGTGATCTCGACCCAGTACGGGAAGATATTCTCTTCTCAAAACTTGCTGAGGATCAGAGCCTGCGATTCGAGATGAAGGAGATGCTATCAGTGAACCGTCTGGCACAACTCGACGCTGAGTCGATGCTTCCCCCTACAGCCTGGAAAGTTGATGTGATGGGGGCAGTTGCAACAGTGAACATCCCTGAAGTATCGGAGAAGAAGAATACTATAGCGGGGGCTGGGTGGTGGAGAGGAAGTTTCCTGATTTTGTTGGCTCTCTTTGTGGGAAGTGTTGGAACGCTCGGCATCCAAAAGATGTTGCAGGGAGATCAGAATACCGAAGAAGTTCTCGCCGCAAACGAAACGAACACTATCACCACAAATGCTCACGATGTTGCAGAGACTCCTTCACCAGATCCCCACGAGATCTCTGCAAAGCAGGTAGAGCGTCCATCTTCCAGTCCGGGGAGTGTCAGACTGCCGTTAGTAAAATTAGAAGAGGTAAGCACAGTAGCCTCCACATCTCCCCGAGCAACAAACTCTACTGATACTGTCGCAGAGTCTCTGAAGGCAGAGAACGAACCCCGAGCAGTTCGCCTTACAGCTCTCTCTCCACGAAACAGATCCCTTGCTGACACAGGAGCATTCATGCTGGAGAAGAACCTTGGTGGAAGGAGCAAAACGGCAAGTCTCCCACAACCTCTCCTCAATCAAGTGGCTGAAACAGATAAGGAGCGACAAGGTGAGGCCGGGTTGGAAGTGGCAACGAAAACATCCTTTGCCATCCAAGAGAAAGAACTTGCGACAACGGCGCAGAGCACCGATCCCCTTGGAGAAGTTGGCATTAGCCTCAGCCTTCTCTATCGCTTGGACAATCACCACAAACTCGGCATTGAGGTTGGTCGCCAGCGAACCCCGCAAGTCTTCCGAGGAGTTGAGGGGAACCAAGTTGTGCGGTACGAACAAACTCCTACTCTAAACCGCTACGGCCTCCTCTACCAGTACAGCAGCAATGATATTCTCAAGGGAGTACGTCCAGTGCTGCAAGGGATGGCTGGCTTTACTGAAACCGGGCCGGTAGGGAATGCTCTGCTCGGAGCAGAGTACGCACCCGACTCCAGAATATCCCTGATGGCTGGAGTGCAAGGTTCTCTCTCCCTCTACCGATTCCAAGAGAACTGGTATTCCTCCCCTCGCCTTGATTTCACCTATGGGGTCGCAGTCAAATTCTAAGTGAGAAACTGATGAGAATACTCTATAAACAATACAAACGATACGTAGGAGTTGGGAAGGCCATTCTGCTCGGTACACTTCTGCTTCAATCCTGCTCTTCGCCGCTCGACATTGATACGTCGCGAGAGCGGATTGTGGAAGAGGAGCTTGCTGAGCGAACCAGCTCGACGAAAGTCCCGACAACCTCAATCCAATTTATCTACCAAGATGGAGCAGTCGATCCAAACAGTGAGGTGACTCTCGACATTCTGGAGATGGCTGGGATGATTGACACAGCGGAAGATCGACTCTGGATTCGAGGAGCGTGGCAGATTCCGCAGAGCAGACAGAATGACTTGAGCTGGTCCGGCATCCGCCAAATTTTTGTGCGCGCCGACTCCGTTGATCTCTCCACCCCATCACATAACCTTGCCAACAGTGCCGGAACTGATAGTGCCCGGATACTTCTTCAAATGGGATTAGTAGAGCTTGACTTTTTTCCAGGTGGGATATTCCCAAATGGGGAGATCAACCTGCTGGAACTTAAAGACTTTACTCACGACCGAGCAGCACGCCGGGTTACCATTGCAGTAAAGGGAGAAGTGCGCCCATACGGACGATCATTTGAGTTTACTGGATTCATAGAAGTAGAATACTAAGCCAAAGATAGACCCAATTCAGGCCTCACCACGATTCGCGGAGATCTGCGAAAAAGAGACCGCCCCTCGACTTTAATCTGTGAAGAGAACAAAAAGACGAGAGGCGGCATTGTGAAGTCATGCAAGTGCATGACCCGTTTCAATCTAATTTTTTTCATTAAACATTCAAGGAGACAACAATGCATAATCTGAACTTCAGACGATTATGGTTCCTCGCAGTTCTGGCTCTCCTAATCTGCGAGGGAGCTATTGCACAACGGAGCGGGCCATCGGCTCCGGCGGAATTGACAATCGAGATACTAAACCCAGACAACGGTTTTTTCAACGGCTATGGTGCTCAACTGAAATGGCAGGCAAACCCGGCAAGGCAAGAAGTGCAAGCCTACAATCTCTACGTCAAGTCGATTCAAGATTGGGGATCGGGAGAAGGAGAGTTCTCTCTCTTCAGAACTGTTGAGACTAACCAGACAATGATTACCGCAGCCGATCTTGAAATTGTTTCGAAAGCATACGCATACTATGTAACGGCAGTAAGCCACGCTGGCGAGAGCGAGCCAAGTAATGTCGTCAGTTCGGCATGTGGTCGCCCGTGGAATGAAGGCGACCTCGGCCAGTATAACGGATCGGGAAATGGTGAGATCATCACCGACCCAGAGCAGAACGCATACGTAGGAGAAGAATACACCTACGATGTTGGCACGTTTGCCGAGTATAGCACCGAACACAAAGCAGTCTACAAACTTACCCACGCTCCTGAAGGAATGCAGATCGATGAGAGTAGTGGAAAGATTCGATGGATTCCTGAGCAAGAGGGTCGCTACACCATTGTAGTAAGTGCAAGCGTTCCAAGTTTAAACGAGAACGCACGCCAAGTGTGGGATATAGCAGTTGTTGGAAAGGTAGCCGGGATTGAGGATCGTTCTCTGCGTTCGACAAACCTACAGCTCTTCCCGAACCCAGCTACCGAGCAGGTGACGGTACAATTCAACGCCACGGCTGGGAAAGAACTGGTGAAGGTTATAGACAGTCGAGGCAACCTCCTTGAAACACTCGGCATCGAGACGACCGAAGGGGTGAACAGCCTTGCGTTAGATGTTAGCTCTTTGTCGGCAGGATCATATCTGATTGCCGTAGGGGGAACAAACTCTGGAGTGACGATACCACTTCACATCGTTCGCTAAGGGGAGTTGAGCAGATCTCCAGCGTACAGCCTGAACTGAACGGGAGAGCGTTCGGGTATCTAACGATTCCCGAACGCCTCTTGCATATTTCGCTCCTTCCAGAGTCAATGGATATACTACTTCATACAAAGAAAAAACTCTATGAAACGATACGACACCATACGAAGCACTTGCAGAGTTCTCCTGTTCTTCGCAGCTCTCCTCTACTCAACAACTGCCGCTGGGCAGTCGATCTCGTGGCAGAGAGTTGCGCAGATCACGTTAACCGACTTCGAAGTACAAATACTGGCAACACCGGACGGCGATCTCTACACAACACCAGACTTCTTCACAAACACCTCGCTCCACTCAACCGACGTAGGAAAGACGTGGGAAACCAATCCATTTAAAGTTCGCTCTGCAGCTTCAACACCCGACGGCAAAACGTTGTTGGGAACAAACAAAGGAATTTTTCAAGCCAACATCAAAGGTTGGTTGCAGCTAAGTACCGACGTGCAAAACGATAGTATTGACAACATCATTATTCATTCAGCCGGCGAATGGTTTGTACGATCAGGGTTGACCATATACACCTCAACAGACGGAGGGAAAACCTGGAACGAGAGTGGAGGCCTGGACTTTCTCGAACAATATCCCTACGTAAATGTTCGCGGATTTGACATCACCCCTTCTGGCACACTCGTAGCGAGCATTGACATTGTTCCCTCGGGAGAAAGCATCGTGAACGACAGTACCGGCATCTATCGTTCAGTTGATGGAGGGAAGACCTGGACGTTAACTCCCTTCAACGTGAAGAACATCACAGATGGTGGATTCATGGTTCCCCGTCTCTTTCACATCTCGGGGGATGGTACAATCTTCACCGGAATTCAGACACTTCAGGGTCAAGGGCAGCTCTACAGATCAACCGACGACGGTGACTCGTGGGTGTCGACATCATTGCACGACGTTCCCGTTAGTATGGCACATACACCCGATGGAACGCTCTTCGCTTCGGCTGCAAACTCCGGCGTCTACCGTTCCCTTGACCGAGGGAAAACGTGGACGCCAGTGAATAGTGGACTCTTTGAAGTTCGCGTCTTCCCACTGGCAATGCAACAGGATGGCTACCTCATTGTGGTTGATGTCTTCGGGAATGTGTCGCGAACAGAGGAACCGGTATACTCAACCAGCAGAGTTCCGAGCCACTCCCCTCACTCCCTCTCGGTCTACCCGAACTTGACAGGCGATTATGTGAACGTACAGATCGAAGTTGAGCAGAGCAGAACGTTCTCACTCACACTGTACGATCAGCTCGGTAGAATTATTCGAGAAACCCCCAAAGAGTTGTTCCAGCCCGGGCAGTACCATCGTTCTATCAACACAGCAGACCTACCTTCGGGAACGTATCACCTTGTTCTTAATGAAGGTGAGGATCAAGGGAGAGCAACTCAGGTTGTTATTCGGCGATAGGAATCATTCAAAACATCTATCGTTAAAGCAAAAAGGGGAAGCAGATGCTTCCCCTTTTTTGAATGATGCCTTGGTTCTACTTATCATACATCAATGAACAGTCGGAAGTATTCTTCAAACGTAAAGAGCCGGTTACGCCGATTACCTGTCAGTTCCTCTACGATATCAAGCTTCTGAAAGTCCTTCACAAGTTTGTTGGCCGTTGGATGGGTTGTACGTTACTGTTTTCCAGAATTAGCCTTGCATGTCGAGCTATATATTAGATCTCCTTTCATATAGAACAAGCTATGAAAGAAATTTCAATTTTTCTTTCATATAGAATCCCTGAATCTCCTTATTGTCAATGGAATTACTTGACTGCCCCCAGCCATAGATCATCAAAATCCTACCAAAAACAGCAAATCCACGCGCAACACTTTCCTGTTGCGCGTGGATTTGTAAACATTAAGACCCGCAAATATCGGTTAGTCCTCAATCTCCTCCAACTCTGCTGACTTCACGATCTTCTGCTCTACATCACCCGGCACTTCTTCGTAGTGGCTGAAGTTCCGCGTGTAGCTCCCGCGGCCTTGCGTTAAGGAGCGGAGCCGAGCAGCGTAGCCGTAGAGTTCCCCGAGTGGAACTTGTGCCTTGATAATCTGCGTCGATCCCTTCGCATCCATTCCCATGATGCGGCCACGACGTGAGCTGAGGTCTCCCATGATTTCCCCCATGTAGTCGGCGGGGGCGGCAATCTCGAGATCCCAAATTGGCTCCATCAACTTTGGGTTGCACATGTTGAAGCCCTCACGGAAACACATCCGCCCTGCCGTCTTGAAGGCGTTTTCGTTCGAGTCAACTGGGTGCATTTTGCCATCGTAGAGCACTACTCGAACGTTTGTGATCGGATAGCCTGCGTAGACACCCCGCCCTAACATCTCCAGCACTCCCTTCTTCACTGCCGGGATAAACCGAGCCTCGATAGCACCACCTACAATGGCGTTCACGAAGTGGAGTTTCCCTCCCCAGGAAAGTTCCTCGAACTCCTCACCACGCACATTGTATTGGCTCGGAACAGGAATGTTCTCATCATACGGGCCAACAAAGCAGTGGACTTCGCCGAACTGTCCAGCACCACCGGTCTGCTTCTTGTGACGATAGCTTGTTGTGGCCGACTTGCGAATCGTCTCGCGGTAGGGAATCCGTGGTGGTTTCATCTCTACCTCGATACCGTAACGATCCTGCAATCGCTTAATGATAACCTCGAGGTGCATCTCACCGAGACCACTAACGACGGTTTCGTGTGACTCTGGGTCTTGGTAGACATTGAAAGTTGGGTCTTCTTCGTGCATCGTGTGCAACCCTTCGCTGACCTTCGCCTCATCCCCCTTCCCCTTCATCACGACGGCTGCGTCAGTAATCGGTCCTGGGAAAATGATCGTCGGGATGACAACTTCTTTCCCTTTCGGAGCAAGTGTGTTATTGGTGTGCGTATTCTTCAGCTTCACCACTGCCCCTATATCACCAAACACTAGTTCGGTCGCCTCCTTGCGCTTCGATCCGTTGGTTGTGTATATCTGGTTCACTCGCTCTGCTGTCCCGTTCTGTGCGTTCACCAGATCAGTGCCGGAAGCAACCTTTCCACCGTAGACGCGGAAGAAGGAAAGCTCGCCAACATGATGTTCGCTCACAGTTTTGAAGACGAAGAGAATCGGAGAGCCATCAGATGTCTTCGGTAGCTCAACGCCCCCTTCAACTCCATCCTTCGCAACGTGCGGAGCGGGAAGGTCGAGTGGACTCGGGCAGTACTCAACCAAGAAGTCCATCAGCGGAGTTACGCCAACATTCTTTGTACTTGAGACGGCAAAGAGTGGGAAAATTCGCCGTTGCAACAAGGCAGCCTTCAGGCCAGTTTTTATCTGCTCGTCGGTAAGAGTTCCATTTTCGAAGAATTCGTTCATCAACTCCTCACTCGACTCGGCTAAGGTCTCCACCAAACCTTCGCGCAACTCGAGGCAGCGTGCCTTTACTTCATCTGGAATATCTCCAGAGTCTGTATGCTTTCCACTGCCGTCGATGGAGAAGGTCATATACTGCATTGAGAGGATGTTGACCATTCCGGCAAGAGCTTTGTCTTTGTAGACAGGATATTCAAGGGGAACGATATCGCGGGAGAAGTGCTCGCGCAGGTAGTCGAGTGTCTCTTCTAAGTGTGCGTGTTCGGTTGCCACCTTCGTTAAGGTAAAGAGAACTGGAATTCTCGACTCTTCAGCAAACGACCAAGCAGAGTCTGCACCGAAGCCTACACCGGCAGAGGCATCTACAGCCATCACCATTGTGTCTGCAACGCGAACTGCTGACTTCATATCACCGATAAAATCGGGATAGCCTGGCCCGTCAAGAATATTCAGTTTATGCCCCTTCCACTTTGCGTGTAGCATAGAGAGAACCAGAGAGTGCTGCCGGTCGATCTCATCCTTGTGGTAGTCACTGACAGTGGAACCATCTTCAACTGATCCCATGCGGTTGGTTTCGCCCGCCGCGAAGAGCATCGCTTCGGCGAGCGTGGTTTTGCCGGCACCTCCGTGTCCGGCCAATACAACGTTGCGGATTGCTCCAGATTCAAATTCAGCAGCCACGTTGTCCTCCGTTAATTCGGTTCATCGTTCGGTAGGTTATCTCGCTCAAAAACCCGTCAGGGTCATCGCAAGGCATCTCCCCTCCTCACAGACATCCAGAACCCCCTCTCGCGGTCAGGTTTCGGCGGACGGAAAGTATACGGAGTGGAAAGGAGGTGAGCAAGAGATCGAGAGAAAAAAGAACCGCTCTCACGAAGAATCGTGAGAGCGGCTGTGCAAATTGTCCTGCCTAAGCTGGATCCCGCAGGCATACTTTAACGAGGCCAAAGGGAAATTCATCCTCCCGACTTACTTGTCGGCAATCGGCGTACCCCGCCACTTCAGGTCGGGAGTTAAAGCACCTTCCGATCCGTGGAAGACAATCGTCCAGACTTCACCAACACTTAGGTTCACTGGCACAGAAATAGCTGCCTTTGCCCCCGACTCATCAACAATCCATAGCGTCTCGGTTGCCACATCTACGGAGATAAATGCACCACTTGCCCCCTTGTACGAAACGTTCGACGCTATCGAGGCTCCATCTGCCGCCCCAATCTTCAGTGACCGAGGGCCGGCATCCTTCGCCGCGTGGACAAACCGAACCGCAACCTTCCCTCCACCACTCGAGCTAATCTTCTTCGTTGCCGCAACAAAAACATCGCTGGCAGTAGAATTGCCAGAGTATATTACCATGGTGTATTGGCTTGAGTCGTGTGCTGCCGTCGTGCTGGCCAACTCTGCGCCACTCAGATCCTTCACCGTATACTTCTGGCTCTCGCCGTTCGGCACAGTCTTCTTAAACGTTCCTTCATATTGTGGTTGTTCCGAAGCATCGGCACTGATTAAGGTGGTATCACCTAAGAAAAAGGCAATTCCCGTTGTTCTTCCCGGATTTGCGTGGAGGAAGGTGACACTCGAAAAGCCGTAATCCTTCGGCGGCGTCACCGGATCATCCTCACCACACCCAATCAGTCCAAAACTTCCAACCAGAAGCAGTGCCAAACCGTAGAGTGTAGTGCGTAATGTCTGTAATGTTCGCTTCTTCATTCTCTCTCCTTATAGTTCTTTAGTTTGCAGTTAATAGATAGCCGTCAGTAGAAAAAGAGAAGATACCTCCTGCAAACTGCTATCTGGTAACCGTCTTTCTCCTTTTAGTTTGCAGTTAGTAGATAGGAGTTACCAGAAAACGAGAGAATCCCTTCTGCTAACTGCTAACCACTATCTCCTACAGTGTGTTTCCAGCCTCATATCATCTTGTTTCCATACCTCTCCCACAGTAACTTGTCAGGTTCTTTCCACGCGAAGGTTAATTTCCCGCAGAACATACCTGGCTCCGCAAGGACTTACATAGATGCCAACAACAACGAAGGCTTCGGCCAAGACACGTAAGACAAACAAATCTAACAACCTGACAGGTTCCAGCACGCAGGTAGAAGAGAAGGATTTTATTGGACAAGAGAGGATTGTTGTGCGAGGGGCGGCTGAGCATAACCTGAAGAAGGTCAGCGTAACAATTCCCCGCGATACCCTCACAGTAATTACCGGTCTCTCAGGTTCTGGCAAATCTTCCCTCGCGTTCGACACAATCTACGCCGAAGGGCAACGCCGCTACGTGGAGAGCCTCTCTCCCTACGCTCGCCAGTTTCTCGGCATGATGGAACGCCCCGAGGTAGAGTTAATCGAGGGCTTGAGTCCAGCCATTTCTATCGAGCAAAAAACAATCTCCAATAATCCTCGCTCCACTGTTGGGACAGTCACGGAGATCTACGACTTCCTTCGCCTCCTCTTTGCTCGCGTCGGAATTCAGCACTGCGTTGATTGCAACATTCCAGTTGTTCGGCAGAGCGTTGACCAGATTTTGGATGTAGTAACCGAGAAGTTTGCTGAAAAGAGAATAGCCGTTCTCGCCCCAGTTGTTCGCCGACGGAAAGGGCACTATCGGGAATTGTTCGAGAAGATTCAGCGGGATGGATTTACCCGCGTTCGGATCGACGGGAAGTTCCAAGAGATTGAACCGGGAATGCAGCTCGACCGATACAAGATTCACGATGTAGAAATTGTTGTGGATAGGTTGCCAATTACGGAGGAGAATCGCTCAAGATTGTTCGGCTCGATTGAGACAGCACTTCGGTTTGGTGAAGGGACACTCTTTATCGTGGACTGGGATAACCCGGAAGAGCAAGGACTCTACAGCGAGAAACTTGCCTGCCCAAACTGCAATCGCAGCTACGACGAACCAGAACCGAACTCCTTCTCCTTTAACTCCCCCTACGGAGCTTGCCCCAGTTGTGATGGCTTGGGAGAATCGTTCGGTTTTACGCTCGACTTGATTATGCCCGACAAGAAGAGATCACTTGCTCAGGAAGGGATTGTCCCCTTAGGCAAGCCTCGGCGGAACTGGATGTGGGCACAGGTGGGGGCAGTATTACGTGAGTTCGGTCTGGACGAGCAGACCCCTCTGGAGGAGTTCCCCGATAAGGCACTGAAGACGTTGTTGCATGGAGGGGGGTCGAAGATGTACGACGTACTCTACACTTCAACCAAAGGGAAGTCGAGAACATACCGTCATCGATTCGTGGGAGTGATTGGGGCAATGGAGCAAGGAGTGCAGAACTCCGGTTCGGCTCGCAAGCGATACGATCCATTTATGAGCGCCACGGCCTGCCCAACCTGCAACGGCCAACGCCTTCGCGAAGAGAGTCTTGCTGTGTTAATCGACGGGAAGAACATCCACGACCTCGTCTCTCGACCAATCGACGAAGGGATTGAACTACTCGAACAACTCAACTTGAGCGAGCGGCAGGAAGTGATTGCCCGGCAGATTATCCGCGAGCTAACTTCACGCCTCAGCTTCCTGCTGGAAGTTGGCCTCCACTACCTAACGCTCGACCGTTCAGCCAGAACACTCTCTGGTGGTGAGTCGCAGCGGATCAGACTTGCAACGCAAATTGGCTCGCAGTTGAGTGGCGTTCTCTACGTTCTCGACGAACCTTCTATTGGCTTGCACCAGAGTGATAATCGGAAGTTGATTGAGTCGCTAAAGCGGCTGCGCGACATCGGAAACACGGTGTTAGTTGTGGAGCACGACCGCGAGATGATCGAGGCAAGTGACTTTGTGGTCGATCTCGGGCCGGGGGCTGGAGAACTGGGGGGAGAGTTAATTGGGGCAGCCCCCCCAACCGAATTTATCAGACAGAGGAAGAGGGGGGGGAAGAAAGCTGGAACAAATGGAACAGCCGCAAACGGCGTAGTGCCCTATGAGGTTACTCACCCAGTAGAAATCGACCGGAGTTTAACATTTCAGTATCTGACCGGAAAGCGGGAGATCGAGACACCGAACGAACGTCGCGAGGGGAACGGTCAGGAAATTGTGCTGAAGGGAGCAACCGGCCACAACCTGAAGAGCGTTGAGGTGAAGATTCCGCTCGGTCTCTTCGTCTGCGTCACCGGTCTTTCTGGTTCAGGAAAATCGACCTTGATTAACGAGACCCTCTACCCTGCACTCCACCGCAAGTTCTTCAAGAATAGCACATTGGTTCCCTTACCCCACAAGAGCATTGAGGGACTGGAGCATATCAACAAGATTATCGACATCGACCAAGCTCCAATTGGAAGAACGCCTCGGTCGAATCCGGCAACCTACACCGGACTCTTCACCTTTATTCGCGATCTCTACTCGGAGTTGCCTGAGTCGAAGATTCGGGGCTATGCTCCTGGTCGGTTCAGCTTTAACGTTGAGGGGGGGCGATGCGAAGAGTGTGGGGGGGATGGAATGAAGAAGATCGAAATGAACTTCTTGCCCGATGTCTACGTGGAGTGTGAAGTCTGCGGCGGACATCGCTACAACCGAGAGACGCTCGAAGTGCGATACCGAGGGAAGTCAATTGCCGACGTACTCGACATGACCGTAACCGAAGCACTGGAGTTTTTCAAAGATATTCCCCGCATCAACCGGAAGTTGAAGACGCTTCACGAGGTTGGCCTCGGCTACATTCGTCTCGGACAACAGGCCACCACACTCTCCGGCGGCGAAGCACAGCGGGTGAAGCTGGCAACCGAACTCTCGAAAGTGGGTACTGGCAACACCCTCTACCTTCTGGATGAGCCGACAACAGGACTCCACTTCGAAGATGTGAAAATGCTCCTGAAAGTACTCGACTCACTTGTGGAGAAGGGGAACACGATTGTGGTAATCGAACATAACTTGGACGTGATTAAGTGCGCCGACCACATTATCGACTTAGGGCCGGGAGGAGGGAAACATGGGGGAACAATCGTAGCTATCGGCACACCCGAAGTTGTTGCCCGGAGCAAGAAGAGCTTAACGGCAAAACACTTGCGAGAGGAGTTGTGAGGTAGTCTGGTAGAAGAATCACGCAAAGGAAGGCAAAGTTCGCGGAGAAGGATAATTCTACTCTACTTGCAAGGTATCTTCTGCTGTGACTTTCTTTTATTTGTAAAATCACTACCAGATATCCTTATTGCTCAACACTCTAAAACCTTACTCGCACCATGAGAACCCGTACACTCTCGCTCGTTATCGGATCGGATTCATTGGCACTCTTACACTTCAGCTCTCTGCACAACCTTCTTCGGATATTTAACGCTGGGAACTTTGCCGGAATAAGCAAATTTCTCGTGCAGTTTTAACGAGTAGTGGGTGGAAGGAAGACCCTTTTATTCTATTCTCACCCACTGATTTCTCTATATCTCGCAAAAGACGGAGGGAGAATATCTGTAAAGGGGTGGCAAAAGTTTCTGAATTCTGTAATGATTTGCCCCCTCTTGGAGTCTTTCCTTTAAGGTTATTCACACAACCAGTTGTTCAATTATCAACCATCAATTCACCATGACACCACGCACGTTTCTCCTTACCGGACTGCTTTCTCTCTTCTCCGTTTCCCTTTTTGCACAATCATCTGGTTCAGATATTGAGTGGATAACGTGGACAGATAAAACTCCTCACCAATCCCTAATCATTTCTCCGAACGGCAAGTATATCGCTACAACAAATTTGTCCACGTTCGCAAATCAGGAGATTCGGATATACTCGACTGAAGAGAGTGAACTGGGGTTGGGGGGTGAGCTTCAGAATACGATACCTTATTCAAAGGTAGTAGAGTCCTTCAATGCAATCCATGGTATCTACACCACGTTTGGATTTCTCTCCGACGAATCCCTCTTTGTTTCTCAGAGAATTTACGACACCATCCTTCGCAACTATAGGCAAGTACTTGTTCAGACAAACCTCGAGGGAAAACTAATCGGTGAGTTTCAGACTGCCTTCTCTTCTTCAAATCCAACATCAGATGTCTACACTAAAGGGCTATACATATTTAGTGGCAACATCACATCAACTACTCCCTATGTCGACAGCCTACTGGTGACATCCCTACTCAGTAATCAAACCACTACGTTCCACAATCGCTACGATATTGGGACAGAGGGACGAACAGTATTGATTGGAGTTTCAGCAGATGCATCCGTGATTGCTCTACGACAACGCAACCACTACTGGATAGGAGAAGTTGCCTCAGGCAAAGTTCTTGCCGAACATGAGTTTAATTCATACTATGATACTTGGCGAGATATTCGACTCCTCCCCGACAACCGCTCACTCCTGATTGTTGGAATCGACAACACAGTAAGGACAATGAATGTTGAAACAGGCGAACTCAAACGCATTATTGTTAGTGGTGACCTTCAGACGTATGGAAACAGTACGCCCCAAGTGGCTTTGAGTCCAAATGGGCGTTACCTGGCAATTTCTCAAGGGAACGGAGTTATCCACTTATGGGATGTACGAACCGGTGAGAAGAAGCATACCTACCGAGACTACCAAGGAGTCTTCTCCGCTATTGAATTCACTCCTGATGGTCAGCACCTTATTGGGCTAACCTTAGACGGCGCACTCCTCTCCTACAAAGGACCGGATCACGTTGCGAGTATAGAAGACCAAGAACAATTGCAGGCTAACCGGCTGGAGCTTATAAACTCTTCTACGTTTAACGCTCACTCCCACACTGCCCGCTTCACATTCACTCTGCCGGAACAAGCAGATGTTCGCATCAGCATCTATAACCTTCAAGGAGAAGTTATTGGAGAAGTGGTGAAGCCATCCTTGCAACGGGGAGAACATGTGGTAGAGTGGCAGCAGGGCGATCTCCCATCTGGAGTCTACTTCTACCGGTTAGCTGCTGGAAATAAACTAGCCACAGGGCGTTTGATCGTAACGCGATAACATTATTCCCTTACACTTATCATTCATTATGTCTTATGAAACACAGAATTATCCTCTTTGCCGGGCTGTTCTCCCTCACCTCACTTTCACTCTCGCTTTTTGCACAATCATCCAGATCAGATATTGAGTGGATTACCTGGAACAACGGAGTTTATCACTCAGAGATCGCCATATCGCCCGATAGTAAACGCATTGCTACAACAGTCTTTGGCCTCAGCCTGAACGCAACTGGGCAGGAGGTCCGAGTCTATTCTGCTGAAGAGGGTGAGCTTGATAGAGGAGGTACCCTTGAGCAGGTAATAGAAGCTCCAACATTCAAGCATGCGAACAATCCCTACGCTTATACCAGCTATTATCGATCATTCGGCTTCCTATCTGATGCCTCCCTCTTTGTCTCATGTGGGAACTTCGACTCTGTGATTAATAGGGCAGTAATCTATCTGGTAAATGTTGATATTCAGAGTGGACGCTCAGACTTGTTCAGAGCCGTCACCAGTAGCTTCGATCCAAAGTATTCTGCAGGACTCTATGCCTCTGTAAGGAGCGACTCAATCTACGGAGTGAAGATGTACGAGAATCGGGACTTTGCTTTTGCCCACCCCTACCCAACAACCTCGGCTACCCCAACATTGATAGCTATATCTACCGATGGCTCTGTTCTGGCTCTTCAGGCGAACAGTCAGTATATGCTTGTAAATGCCGAAACGCGAGAAGTGTTAGGGAGCCAGGACTACGTGGGTGATTGGCAGTTTGCCTACGTTGTTGGTGATAACCGTTCAATCGCTTTCCTTGGAGATGACCATGTGCTGAAAGTGCTGAACATAGAAACAGGTGAGCTTGAGCGACGTATTGTCAGCAGTGACCTTTCTATTCCAGACCGCATTTCCGTCCGATGTGCGATTAGTCCCGACAAAAACTATTTCGCCATCAGTCGACCAGACGGCACGATTCACGTCTGGAATTTGCAGACTGGACAAAAACTCCACGTCTACGATGAATACTTAGGTGTTCATACTGCACTATCTTTTACTCCAGATAACAAGCACTTAATTTCTCTCACGAAAGATGGAGCAGTTATTTCTTGGAAAAGCCCGAGCCGCCTATCAGGCGTTGACGAGAGAACTAAATATGATCGATACAGTACAACACTTAGCTCTACCTCCACATTTAACTCAACATCTCACACTGCCCGCTTCACCTTCACTCTGCCGGAACGTTCCGAAGTCCACGTCGGCATATACAACCTTCAGGGAGAATTGGTAGGAGAGTTGACGGAGCCGACATTAGAGGGAGGTGAACATTCAGTAGAGTGGCATCGAAGTGATCTCCCTTCTGGTGCGTACTTCTATCGATTGAGCGCAGGTAGCCGCGTGGGAACAGGTCGATTAGTTGTGCAGTAGTTTCGTAATATCTGTTGTGGTGGAAGGGAGAGGAGGGGTATCGTTATCAAATAGCACTCATCTTTTCAAGAAGATGCCCGATCACATTGTGTCGTGGTCGGGCATCTCTACGTTATGCCTTCGTTATATGGAAGGCTCCCGTGATGTTCTTTTTTCATCCGGTAGCAACCCTCTCCACTACTCTCCCTTTACTCTCCTGTCGATCTCTCCTAACAACCAACGCACGTAGAGGTAATCCCGGTATTCTTGCTCACTCTCAACAAACTCCTGAACATCTTTCTGAATCTTCTTTAGTTCCTTCCTCTGTTTCTCTTCATCTACTTCATTGTAGATCGTGGAGTAGAATGCTCGGTAGAGAGTTGCCATTCTCTTCTCCTGCGGGAACTGGAGCTTCTCCTTGTTTCGGTTGAAGTAGACAATGAAGTTCCGCACTTCGCGAAGTGCCCCCTCTGGGTCATCGTTCATGTAAGGAAGAATCAGGTAGATGAAGCGGAAGTAGTTGTGTTCCGATTCGGCACGTTGGCCAAGGTCTGGTGGAATTGCCTCGAAGGCTTTCACAGAATCGCCGAGGAAGATGTGGCAAAAACAACGGAAACACTCGCTCCGAAAGCGGAGTTTTGGTCGAGCCTCGAACTCGGCGTGATATTCATCGAGCAGGTCGAGCACATTTTGGTAGGATTCCCGTCGCATCAACGTGCCAGCATAGTTAAAGAGCATTTCTGGTGGAGGGTCGAGGGAGTGCTGGCGGGCAAAGGCAAGCCCCTCGTTGAAGGTTGACTCTGCCTCTTCGTAGAAAAACTCAGCGTAGAGAACCGAGGCGAGAATTGCATAGCCGAATAGTGCTTTGGCCGGAAGTTTGTCGGCAACCGGGCGAATCTCTTCAAAACCTTGTCGCGCATGTGCTATCCGTTCTTCGCCTCGAGATGCGTGGGCACGACTAATAGCGTCGTGGAACCGTGCTAACTCAATGTCGTGGTTGGAAAAATCAAGATCGAGACCAATTTCTGTCAGTTCTGTCTCTTGCCCCATTACCAGCAGATTCTGCTCCACTACAACGCGACGATGTTGGTTCTCAGAAATATCGTTCCGATAGGTGCGCTTCAGGTGATCTAAGTTTTCCAAGAGAAGTTCTCGCGTCTCCTGCATTCCCGCCGGAGTAATCTCGCGGTAGCGCACCATGTAGTCAAACCAAACCTCGTTCAGTCGTCGCACCGTTCCATAGTCAAGTCGGTTGAGCGCATCTTCACGGAATTTTCCGTAGAGATTCTCGAACACCTTGAAAGCCTGACGATTGAGCAACCCTCGCAAAAGCATCAGGTTATGGCGTCCCGGCTCTCTCTCCAAATCTCTCCGGTTTTCTCGCCGAGCAATTAGTTCATAGCATCGTTCACTTAACAACCGAAGCTCGTTTCGGAGTAGATAGTCTTCCTTCTTGCTCCACTTCCTGCCAAACACAAGGGAGAAGAGCTGCGGATTTTCTACAGATTCGCTCTCACCTTCAACAAGTTGCTCAAAGAGTGCGCAGAGTGATCTACGCTCCGAAAGCTCAATTCCGATACGGATTTCGGCAATTTCATCCTCAGAGAGAAGCGAGAGGAGTTGTTGGGCACGTCGTTCCATCACAAATCAAAAATGTGTGCTTTCAGTTGGGTAGCCGCCGGCAATAAGTTTGTAGCAGAACAGAGAGAGAAACAATCACGACAGCAGACAGAACAGCAAAGTCTAAGGCTTCCAATGGGACACAAGAACGATAGTAAACTGATCGCCGAGATGATCCAGATGACGAAAGATAGTGAAGAGGGGGGAACCGAAGAGATACGAAATCGCTTAGAGGGATATTTAGAGAAGGAATCGTTCAGGGTTGGTCGTTATGCCGCTATCACGTTGGGAAAACTTAGAATGCACGAAAGTTTGCCAGCCCTTCTGCGAGCATGTAGCGTGCCGGAACTTCAAGAGGTGGCTCTGCACTCCCTCCGATTGATTGATGGCGGCAACATTGAGGGAACAACAGCCAAACTGTTGCGAGAGGGACCAGAGAGTCTGCGTCGGGAGGCAATTTTGACAATCGAGAAGAGAGGAATAGAGTCGCCAGAGATTGAAGCAGAGCTTCGGAAAGCGGCCGGATCGGGAGAGGGGGTTTCATCTCGGATGGCAGAACAAGCATTAAAAAGATTACGGAACAAGAGTTATAGCTAACAACTACTATCTATCAAATCAATTAACTGAGAGAAAAATCATGAAACAGCGAACAAGAACATTCACAGCACTTGCAGTTCTCTTTACACTCTTCATTGGGATTGCAACAGTCGAGGGCTACGGACAGCGGAGACCAGTAACCACTCATCCAGGTGGGGAGAAGGATTGTAAGGACAAGATTGAGAGTAATGTAGACGTAACTCCGTGGAAACTTTCCGGCCTTGGTTTCATAACCCAACAGACCACGCCGATTGACACGACAAAAGTTGTCTCTGCAGCAAAGCAACTCTCTTCCGCAGTAAATGGCAACCTTGAAAACTACACGGCAATTGTCGACACACTTAAAGGTTGGATGGCAAACACCACATACATTGGGTTCTTCCAGTGGACCAGAACAGTAACTATCACGCTGAAGGAGTGGAAGTGTCGGGATGGCGTTTTAGTACTGGTTCGAGACATCGACAAGACCTTCGACGAGAAAACCCCTTGGATCCAAGTTGGCCCCTTCAGTGGAAGTGATATGAGCGTAAAAAGGCTTCGAAGCGAGATCACGACCGCGGCGGCAACGCTACCAGCCGAGTACGAAGGACCGATTGAATAAGAAAGAATTTCCTTGCAATGATGTGGGGGCACACGGCACAAACGGAGCGATCGCGAAGTGGAGAACGCGATCGCTCCTGCCGTATCTTCTCCACACTGATAACCGGCAAACAGAGAAGAGAAAAAAAAGATGCTCCCCTCGCACAACAAAGAGAGGAGAGCATCTTCCCGGTTTTCTGATCTGTTTTAAGGAGAGACATGCTCAGCCACGCCTTGTTCTTTAGCGAGCACCCCTCCCCATCGACACCACGCCCGATTACTCGAGACGCTAATCAGAGAACCACAACCTCAGCGTTCACGTGTTTCACTGTAAAGTTCATCCTCCCCACTCTCTATTCTATACACCGGCAAAATTGCACGCCGATAGAAGATTGTTAAGAGAGCCAACGGGTTTTCCAGTGTCGTGATCTGTACTAACTTAGCGGGAGTCGATTACGTTTTTCCCTTCAAGCAATTACAATACTGGTCGGCACTCAATTTTATGCACAAATCTCTTGTCGATTTCTTAAATCACGGAACAACTCCGTTTGTCGGCAGGGCAACCGAACTGGAGCAGCTTCTCAGCTTTCTCGCTGGAGAAGATGAAGACCGAAACGGCCTGGAAGGATTTCTTTTGCTCGGCGAGGCTGGCGTTGGCAAGAGTCGTTTGATTGAAACCTGCATTGAACGTATTAGCAACGAGGGGAGAGCACTCCTCCACATCAAACTCCGACCAGAAGGATCAGCCTCTCTTCCACCACTCATCGCCGAGGCAATCGAGCGATCTCCCTCGGTACGCCCACTCTTCTCTGCAACAGCTTCTCCACTTGAGTCGGTTGACCTAACCGAGTCACTTGGACGCATTCGACGGATTGCTGCCCTTCGCCGAACATCTCTGATTATCGAAGATATTCACTTGCTTGATGGAGAACGGCTACACGAGTTCTTCTCCTTGCTCGACAGCCTTCGGGATGAACCAATTGGTCTGTTAGTAGCAGCTCGCCCTCTCGACTTCCCAGCGCGGGGAATTTTAGATGCCTACCTTCGGGAAGAGATGGTACTCTCCGGACTGAGCCAAAACGAAATCAGTAGACTGTGGGAACAGCTTTTTGGCCAAGTGGCAAACCCTGAGATACTTCAGACATTGACTGACGTAACTCAGGGAAATGGGTTGGCACTCCGCTCGGCAATGCGCGGTGGTGTCCGGGCAAGCATTTCCAACCACCGGGTAGAACGGCAGGGGGGAGAGATTCGGATTGACGCCCACACCTTCAAAGAAGTAGCTCTCAGAAATATCCACTCACTTGCCGAAGGACTAACCGCAGACCTCGACGAAGAACTGAAGGGGGCAGCCCATCGCCTTGCGATGTTAGGGGAGGTCTTTACGCTGGAGGGAGCATCCCTGCTGATAGATAATGCCGATGAGGTAGTTCAAGGGTTAACCTTTAAGGGTATCCTCACTCACTCTACCACACCGGCAACTCCAATCAACATGATTCTCTCTCCCACTTCTACACCAGTTGTCCCCATAGCGTTTACGCACTCACTTCTCCACCACGACCTTGTAAGTAGAACCAACTATGATCTCCCCGACCTAATCAGAGTGATTTCTTCAGAGGCTCCTCTCCTCACCTTCCTCCCCTACTCACTGATTGTTCAAGAGTGGGAAAGCCAGGGAGGAATTCCGCAGTCGGTAGAGATCGATAACCTGGCGAACGCTTTACGGCAGACGTGCGAGGGATCACGACGAGTAAGTTTCGGAACTGGTTGGGAGCGTGCCTCCCTCCTGTTGCACGTTGCAGAACTCCTCTTCAACGAATGTCGATCGCGCATGGGAGAAGAAGCGTGCAAAACTCTTGAAGCCTACCTCTTGCGAGCACGCCTTGAGTTCGGTTTTCGCAGATATGGATCGACCGAACGAGAATCGTTGGCCGAACGACTCTATCTGTTAACCCAGAGTAGTGCTGAGGAAGAGACGCTCTGCTTCCGGTTGAAGGCTATCGAATACCGGTTTCGGGCTGCCGAGGAGAAGGAGGATGTTCCCCTCTGCTTAACCTTAGCTCGCGAGGGAATGCACTTAGCTGACGAATATGTAGCCCTCCAATCGAGTCGGGAATATTTGGTTTTCCTTCACGTGCTCGGGAACAATGGCATCAACCGTACAGACTTTGGGATGCTCCGCTATCTCGAACAGAAAGTGAATGCGTTAATGGCAGACACAACCATGCCGGCAGAGGTGAAGAAAAAATTGCGCAAGCGTATTTGCCCCCACTTCTTCTCGGTTTTTAGTAGTTGGGAAGAGATGAAAGAGCGTGAGAAGATGGTTGAGGAGATCAGCAAAGAATATCCACCACTCTACGCATCATTCGAGCAGTCCGACCTCCCCTTCTATTCGTCGAAGCTCGAGTTCTTTGTCCACTCCGCAATGTTCTATGAAGTTCCAGAGATAGCGGCAGAAACGGCTGCCTTTGCGGAACGATATGCTCTATACGGATCGGCTGACGCGGCACTTCGCAACAAGATGATGGCTGAGGCTTTTATTGGTTATTCGCGGGAAGATGTTCTTCGAGAAGGGCGCGCAATCCTTGAACGTGCCAAATCATGGAATGAGACTTCGGAGATAACCTTATCTGGACTGGATACCAGAATTGCACGGAGTATTGTGACCTGTGGTCTCTTTACGAACGATCGAGAAATGATTCTGGAAGCACTTTCGGAGTTCAATGTTGCAGATGAAGATCTCCATATCGGAGAGCGGCTTCTTTTCCTTCTCTGGGAAGAACGTTTCGATGACCTCTACCAGTTTATTCAGGACTTTCCCCCTCCCCACCGCGAACTTGCAATGATCTGCTTCCAACCGCCAACAAAGGAGGAGGAAATAGTTCAACAGTATGTAGAACAGTTCGGCGTAGTAGAGTACCATATCTTTGCCATACTTCGCTACTACAACGCCTTTTCTCTCGTAGAGAGAGGAGCCTCCCTCGGCAACATTCACATCACTGCCGAGCTTCATCAATGTATGGAGGAGACACTCCACCGCATCCTCCAGTTCTTTGCGGGACGGAATCTACCATTCTGTATGCGCCCCGCACTTGAGCGTTATGGGGGAATACTTACGAAGAAGGAACGAGCAAAGTGGGAGAAAGAAATGGATCGTCTGCTCAGTGCGGATAACGCTGAGCAACAGCAAGAGGAACACCTTACCATCTCACTCCTCGATACGATTACAATACGCCGAGGTGATGGGAAGGAGGAACGAGTGCGAGGATCGCGAAGTCGGACACTTCTTGGACTGCTTGTGGCAAACCATATGCTGCGCAGGCCGATTGATCGTGTAGAATTTTTCCGGCTTGCAAGTGGTGTGGTAGATGATCCCGAACGGGCGCGTACATCCACAAATGTTGCCGTTCTCAGACTACGCGAAGTTCTCGGCAAAGAAGTTATCCTGACGAGTGAAGGTAGACCCGAACTGAACAGAGAGATGGTTGAGGTAGACTTACTCGAGTTCTGGGAGAGACTTACGATAGTCGAAGAGGAGCTTCACAAGGGACGTTTGGTGAAGGCGCGCGAACACGTAGCTACTGCAATCTCTTTAGCCGCTGGACGAGTTCCATTCCCCGGACTTTACGAACCACTCTTCGAGGGATTGCGGGATGATATTGAGAGTCGACTTCGGCATATCCTTCTGGGAACCACACAGCGACTGCTCGACTTCGGAGATTTGACAGGAGCTGAAGAGCTAACACAACTCTGGATTGAAAAAATCGGCGAAGATCCAGAAGTCTCCGAACTTCTTTCCTCGATCTTAAAAGCTCAAGGAAGGGAGGGGGAAGCGACGTTGAGAGTTGAGAATTGAGCACGCAAAGCCGCAAAGAAAATTTCGATGCTTGCGACTTTGAAAGCTCGACACTCTCTACAAATCCCGACGCAACCTAAAGAGTTGCGGCTACCACTCTATGAACTCTTCTCTCTATGAACTCTCACACGACTATACCTTCGCCCCACAAGCTCCGCAGAAACACGCTACTGGATGACGTAGCGCCGCACCGCACGAAGAACAACGGTTCGAACTCTCTTGATCTGTTTGTGCATTGAACCAAGAGAGTTCGTGGCCGCAGAGAGAACAGTAGTCATCATCATCATAACCGATTGTCTCACACGCCGCACAATATCGTAGCGGTTGAAGTTGCAAAACTGGAACAGCGGTGTTTCTCGAATGAATGTGGGAATGGTGGAGCTTCATTCTCGTTACTTCATCTCTTCATTCTTTGTTTCCGTTCCACTTGTCAGCAAGCCTTCAAGCCGTGCTAAACGCTCGCGCAATTCTTCGATCTCCTGATCCTTCTCCTTCACCAACTCGTACAGCGCCTTGATCGAGGCTAAGGCAACGCCGTCAGCATCAACAGTTGCGATGTGCGTGTCGTCTGTTCCGTTCAATCCAAAGGCTGCGTGAAAATCTTGTGCCATTGGTCCAATGTGGAGGACGCTATCTTCCTCGGCTTTGTATCGCCATGCAGAGACCTCAAGTCCAGCAACTCCCTCAAGAATTTGCCGTGCGTCAACTGCCTGGAAATTGGTTTTGCGGTTGACGTCGGATGAGTTTGTCCAAGTTCCACCATTTGTCAGGTAAGCTCCAGTACTTGTGGCGAGATAAGCTCCGGCAGGATAGGTGATGGTGTTGTTCGTGCCAAACCAGATATTCTGAGCACGGACTTCAAAACGGTTTGGGCCGCTGGAATTTATGTCACTAACAACTGAGACATCACCGTAGATAAACGAGCCATCATTGTTGTTGGTAGATGCGTGGCTTCCCATTGCAACCGACTGATCGCCAGAGGCCGTCAGATTCCACCCCCCCGGCACAGTTGCGTGGAGACCTGTAGCCTTGTTGTTTATCCCTCCACCAATCGTCGCATAGTCCCCGGAGGCAGTATCATTTTCTCCACCGGCAATCACAGCATAAATTCCAGAAGCAAGGTTGTTCTGTCCGCCACCAATCACCGCACGCGCTCCAGAAGCCCGGCTGAACCGGCCACCACCGATGAAGGAGATATTCCCCGATGCCACATTCCCCCAACCACCAACGACAACGCTCTGGAAGCCAGTGGCAGAGTCAAAAAGGCCTGCTCCGACGAAAGAGGCCTGAAGTGATGCGTTATTATTCAAACCGCCACCAACAAAGGAAAGATCACCATTGGCATGGTTCGCCTGTCCGCCACCAACAGCGGAGGAGACTCCGTCGGCTCTATTCTGTATTCCACCACCAATGAAGGCAAACGTGTTGAACGCCTTGTTATCGCTTCCTCCTCCAATTGTGGAATAGAATCCTGTTGCGGTATCCTGCCAGCCTCCACTGATTGAGGCAAAATCGCCTGAAGCTACGTTCCGTCGTCCACCCGCAACGGTCGAAGTTGCTCCCGAGGCGACGTTCCCACGTCCACCACCAACTGTTGCACCATTCCCCGATGCGGTGTCGCGGAAACCACCACCAACCGTTGCGTAGTCTGCCGAGGCAAGGTTTGTTTCTCCACCGGAAATAGTGGAACGGAAGCCACTACCGATGTTGAAAAAACCTCCGGCAATTACTACATCATTGTTTGTCGCCTGATTTCCATTTCCTCCCCCAATCGTCGCAGCAGCACCAGTCACAAGATTGTTGAGACCACCACCAACTGTTGTGAACTCATTGAATGCCTTGTTACCACTTCCCCCTCCAATCGTTGCGTAGAGTCCCGTTGCCGTATCCTGCCAACCTCCACCGATCGAGGCAAAATCACCCGAGGCTACATTTCGACGTCCGCCGGCAACAGTCGATGTTGCTCCCGAGGCAATGTTCCCACGTCCGCCACCAACTGTTGCCCCAATCCCCGAAGCTGTGTCGCGGAAGCCACCACCTACTGTTGCGACATCTGCTGAGACAAGGTTCTGTTGGCCACCACCAATTACTCCCAAGCTTCCGGTTACACGGTTACTTGCTCCCCCTCCAATTACAGAAGAGTTTCCTGTGATCGTATCACTTACGCCAGATCCAATAAACCCAGCTGAGCCGAAGACCGCATTTAAACTTCCACTCGCAATTGCCGAGGAGCTTCCCCACGCTCCGTTTCCAAAACCACTCCCCACAAACGAGTAATTACCTTGCGCAGTATCGTAGTAGCCTCCGGCAACCGTCGCCCAACTGCCAGACGCAGTATTTCCTTCACCCCCACCAACTGCCGAACGGAAACCGCTGGCAAGGTTCACGAGACCACCACTAACCGTGGCATCGTTGTTCGTTGCGTGGTTGGCATTTCCACCACCAACGGTTGATCCCGGACCACTCGCCACATTTGCAATTCCCCCACCAACTGAAGAGAAGTCCCCACTTGCCGTATCGTATCGTCCTCCAGCAATTGTGGAGATGAAACCAGATGCAAGGCTGAAATCACCTCCGCCCACCGTTGAGCCATTCCCACTGGCGGTGTTCGTCCAACCACCCGAAACGGTACTGGTACTCCCCTCTGCACGGTTCAACCAACCACCGGCAACAACTGCATATTGGTTTGTCGCGATGTTCTGGCGTCCCCCAGTCACTACGGAATATTGTCCGGTGACGGTGTCACTCTCCCCAGCTCCGATGAACGAACGGTATCCAGAGACGAGATTATCAATACCCCCAACGATTGTGGCATCGAAGTTTGAGGCATTATTCCTGAAACCTCCACCAATAAATGAGCCTCCCCCCGAGGCGGTATGCCCCTGACCACCCACAATGGTAGCGTGATTGCCACCGGCTGCAATTGTGTTTTCCAACGTATTCTGTCCGCCACCAACAATCACAGACCCCTGAACACCGGCTGCAATGCTGTTACCGTGATATCCCCCCACAATGTTCGGCGCAGAAGTTCCCGGCTCGAAGCGCATCACCCGCCCACGCCCTTCTGTTGGATTGCCCGCAAAACCTGCCTCGTCAACGTGAATTTCGAACGGCTCATCATCAGTTGTTCCGAGGAAGTCAGTCCCAGCTGTTGTGGCACTGTTTCCATCGAGTCGCCAGGCGAAGTTTCCGATGTTGTAGTTCGTTAGCACTGCCGTCCACCCGTTGACGGGAGATCCAATCCAGTGCTCGAAAGAATTATTGTCGGTGTTGAAAATCAGAAGCCCCCCCGGAGGAGTTGGAATCGCATCCCGCTGCGCCGTTGTCATCCGCGGGGCAAGAAATCCGGCAGTTGTTGAACTTAAGTCAAGAATGGCCGCAGGATTCGGGGCTATCGTTCCCACCCCAACGTGACCGTTCCCGTCAGTTATTGGCTGGGCAATCAGTCTGGAGGTAAAGAGGCTAAGCAACAGAACGATTGTGGGAAACAACCGCGAAGGTGAGAGGGAATGTGTAACAGCATCCATTAGTATTCGCCAGATTTTGTCGTTTTGAAATGAAAAATTCATGCTCGCCCATAGGATATGTTCTCCACAGAACAGCAACTACTGAGAGCATGAACAAAATAGAGGGGAGCGATTACCGATTGCGGGAAAGTCGATTACGGAAGAAGAGGAAGTTGGAAAAAAGTGTTCGCAATAAGGAGGGGGATTACTCTGCAGTTCGTTGAATCCACAATCTCAAGAAGCGATCTGTGATAGTAAACGAGCCATTCTCTCGGTCGACAACATCACGTTCCAGAAGGGTTTCTGCCGCCCGCTGCGCGTTGGATGCAGACCGTAATCCGTATCGCGCGATAAAACCTGAACTAAAAGGGGCAACCCCTTTAGCTTCAAGAGCCAGTCCGCGCAGGAATCGTTGATGGTTCCGGGTAAGAGATTCCCAGAGAGTGGTAAATGCGTATGATTCTCGTTGTAGAAGTAGGGAGAGTGCCTCATTAAGCAATGTCGGAGTTGCATCATCATTGAATGGAGTTAGTTCCCAGAGGGCGTGAGCCAGATGCTGAGTATAAAACGGATGCCCTTCACTTAACTCGCAAAGTGAAAGAATCACTTCATCTTCAATCTCCTTGTTAGCCTTTAGGAATCTTTCACGGATAAACGGAAGCCAATGTTCTGTTCCAATCATCCCAAGTGGATAGTGCCCAGCCGAACGGTAGAGGGGACGTTCTTGGTCGAGAAACATTCGTTGGATCAGATGTTTCCGGCTTCCAAGAAGTAGCCACGCAACGTTCTCCTCTGTTTGCACTACCGAGCGTAACGTCCGCTCAACAAGATCGTTCTCATATTCTATTAGCCGCTGGAATTCGTCGAAAACAACCACAACCTTTCGATTCATTTTCTGGCTCAACTTTCCAGGAACGTTCAGAATCTCTTGTATATCAATCTGCTTTGGCATACTACGAACGATACCAAACTTCAGGCTGGGATTTCCAGAACTATCGAGTGTCAATGATGGAGAGAGGGGTGCAAACATTTCTTTGGCTGTCTCTAAGAGCTTGTCACTCTTCGTTGATGTCGATAACGCAATAGCTTCAGCCACGGTTGTAGCGAAGGAAGGAAGTCCATCGGTAGGCCAGAGGTCCACATAGATGGTAAGATAGTCGCGCTTCGGCAGTCGCGATAGCAGAAGCTGGATCAATGACGTTTTACCGAGACGGCGTTCCGAGTAGAGGAACATCCGCTCGGAATTGTCAATTGCTCGACGTAAATCTGATAGCTCACTTCGCCTGTTGCAGAAGGCATCGGCACTGACTACTCCACCATATCTGAAAGGGTTTGTCATAGCACACACAAATTACGCATTTTGCGTTACGCACGATGCGTAATTTGCACGAAAGTCAATCAAGTGATAACCTCCCTTCCACGCAACGCCAACACTTCGCAGAGCGAGACGATTTTTTGTATTCCCTCCGGATCATCGGCAACCTTCGTGAACTTCACCTGCATCCCCTCCTTCCAGAGCACCAGACCGGGGAAGGGAAGTTTTTCTGAGCGCCAGTCGACGAGAATGGAGGGAAGAGGCTCGGCAAGAAATCGGTGGGCAAGCTCTGGTTGATCGGAGAAGACAGAATAGTAGCGGGTGAACTGCTCCCCTTCTACTTCAATCATCTGCGCGTCGGCAAGTTCTGTGGCAAGCTCTTCGCCAAACATTCTCCGCAAGGCACGCTGGATCAAACCGTGTCCCAGATCAATGCCTTCAGCTTTCATCCCAATTCCAGGCCCAAAGGCGAGGACTCCGTCATGCAACTGGACATCGGCAGTACGCCAAGTTGTGTTCTGCACACTCCCACTACTGTTCGATCCCCCCTTCCGCTCTCCTATCATTTCCCAAGTAATGCCAGTTGAAAGTCTCCCCTGAATTCGGTAGACCTCGGAAGAGTTAGTAGTAGGAAGAACTTCCCATCCTTCTTCCGCAGCAAGAGCGGAAATATTTAACGCCAGCTCTCGCTTCTTCTTCCGAACCTTTAGGAAGACAAAGAGGAAGAGTGCGTCGGTCAGCAAAATAACAGCAATGATGATAATCGTTTCGGTATCCATGGTGGGAAGATACGGAGCCTACGGTATACTCTCGGACGAAGAAAATGCGAGATGATCGGAAGGCAATCGGTTGATCGTATTCGCTACATCCGATTCTACGAATCTTGCCTGATTCTTCTCAGTGCGATTCCCTCACCCCCCGCCCCTCTCCCACAGTTTGGTCAGGTATACCGAGAGCTTTCGTGCTGGGAGAAGGGAGCCGAACTATAGAGTCTCACCACCCCCGACTTCCAGCCAGGTGTTAATAGCAAACTCGCAAACTGATTGTCCCTGTGTATATCAAGTGATAGGACAAAACATCAATTGCAGTCGAGGATTCCTATAGAGTCGGCAATTCAGATATGACAACAGTCTCAAGAAGAAGAGAGAGAAGCACCAATCAGAAGTCGTGGCACAAACTCCGTAGCACCTCGACTCTCTGTTCTCTTTACGCTCCCACCGGATTATACTTTCTCTCTACACTTTTGCGCTCTTTGCGGCTTTGCGTGACTATCTTTGCCAAACGTCTGTAAGGAGCAAATACCAGGAACTATCTACCATGACCGAACCATTCATCATCAGAGAAGCACGTGCCCCGGTTGTCCCATTTATTCTGAGCGTTCCACACTGCGGGACGGAGTTTCCGGAGGAGATACGGGAAGATTATGTGGAGAGCATGGCAGCACAACCGGACGACACTGACTGGTTTGTCCACGACCTCTACAACTTCGCCTCCGATCTCGGCATCACTATGATCCACGCCCGATACAGCCGCTGGGTTATTGACCTGAATCGCGACCCAGAGAGTCGTCCACTCTATAACGACGGCAGGATTATCACCGGACTGACGCCGAGCACTGATTTCTTGGGTCAGGAGATCTACATCTCCGACGACAGAGTGCCCGATGAAGAAGAGGTTTACAGACGTTTGGACCGATACTACTGGCCATACCACAATCGCATAGCAGCACTCCTTCAAGAACGGGTGGAGGAATTCGGGAAGGTGATTCTCTGGGATGCCCACTCGATACGACACGTTGTCCCGACGATTAGGGAGGGACAATTCCCCGACATGATCTTAGGTGATAACGACGGCATAACGGCTGCACCATCACTTATCGAGACGGCACTGGAGAACCTCCGTTCGGGGTCGTTCGGTGTGAACCACAACTCACCCTTCAAGGGGGGGACTATCACCCGCTCGTTCGGGAAGCCGGAAGGGAATATCCACGCGCTCCAACTGGAGATGAACAAAATCCTCTACATGGATGACACAGAACTGCTGTTCGATGAGGAGCGCGCGAACGCAATTCGTCCAATCTTGAAACAGACATTTGTGGAGTTGTTGAAAGCTATCGAGAACCTATAGAGGAACGCTACTATCGTGAAGACTTTTGCTTTTAAAGGATTGCTGCAACGAGATGGGTGGATAGAAAACCCAGTAGTGACCGTTGACGAAAACGGAATCATCACCGAGATCAACCCCAATGCTTCGACCAATGCCGACATCAGAATTGATAGCTTCGCTCTACCCGGATTTCAGAATGCCCACTCACACGCATTCCAGTACGGAATGGCAGGACTTGCCGAAGTCCACACAACTGGAAGAACATCCGACGATTTCTGGTCGTGGCGGGAGGCGATGTATAGTCTTGCACTGAGCGTTGATCCTGACCAGATGGAGGCAATTGCCACAATGGTCTACAGCGAGATGGTTCGGCAGGGTTACACGAACGTTGCAGAGTTCCACTACGTTCACCACGACAAGGATGGCAAGCCGTACAGCAACCTCGCTGAGATGGGAAGCAGACTGATAGCTGCGGCAGCGAAGGCGAAGATCAACATTACCTTGATTCCGATCTTCTATCAAAAGGGGGGCTTCGGCAAAGAGCCAACCGACCGGCAGCGGCGGTTTATCTCCCCTAACATCGACGCATACCTTCAACTCTTTGAGGCGAGTGCAAAGGCTTGCGAAGATTACAACGGGGCGAACGTTGGAGTTGGCGTTCACTCGTTGCGAGGCGTAGAACCAAGTGATGTTGTTGAGCTTGCAAAATCAGGGCCACAAGATATTCCCTTCCATATACATATCTCCGAACAACTTCAGGAAGTAGAAAATGCGTTAGCCTACCTGAAGGCGCGCCCGGTTGAGTGGCTGCTGAAAAATGTAGAACTGAACGATCGCTTTCACTTAGTTCACGCCACTCACTTGAATGAGAGTGAGAGGATAGGTCTGGCAACGAGCAACGCTCACGTTGTTCTCTGTCCGAGCACGGAGGGGAATCTCGGCGACGGCATCTTTCCACTTCACGACTATCAAGCAGAGGGAGGGAAGTGGAGCATTGGAACTGACAGCCACGTCGGCTTGAACCCACTGGAGGAACTTCGGATTCTCGACTACGGCCAGCGGTTGACGACACACAAACGGAACACCTTTACCTCAGAGACTGAAGGGGATAGTGGCATGTATGCCATCACGATGGCTACACTCTCGGGAAGGAAGAGCGTGAACAACACCCAAGAGGAATTCTTTGCACTGGGCGAACCACTCAACGCCGCAATTATCGACGCTGCACCTCCATTGCTTACTACAAGTTCCCCGACCTACCGGACATCGACCATTCTCTACAGCAGCGACGCCACCCACCAGTGGGGCACAGTTGTGAATGGAGAAGTGATCGTAGAGAGAGGAAGACATCAAGCGGGAGAAGAGATCGCTGAAGAGTTCGCAAAAGTAATGCGAGCGTTGGGGAATAGAATGAGTTCGTAGAGTGTATAGAGAGGAGAGTTTGTAGAGTTAGGGAGCCTCTTCTCTCCTTCCTTTGCGCGCTTCGCGTCCTCTTTGCAACCGCTTAGGTATTTAACGCCCGAATTGCCCAAGTCAAGTATGTGGCAAAGCTCACCCAGAGCCAGTAGGGAACCATCATCAGGGAAGCCGTTTTGTTGACCCGCGCAAAGGCAAAGATGGTAGCGAGGATTAAAGCGTTTATCACGAGAATATCAACTAATGCCAACGTCAGGTGGTGCAGGCCGAAGAAGAACCAAGACCAGAGAGCGTTCGCGATGAGTTGGAGGATGAAGAGGCCAATGGCAATTTTCTTCGGTTGTTCTTTCCCTCCAGTACGCCAGACAAGCCAAGCAGCCAGTGCCATCAGGATGTAGAGAACCGTCCAGACCGGACCGAATACCCAGCCGGGTGGATTGAGTGCAGGCTTAGTAAGCGATTGATACCACTCCCCTTGCCCAAACATCCCACCAAACGCAGCAGCTCCAGCACAGAGGAGCAGGAAGAAGATGAGTGATGGAATTGAATCCCGAAACGGACGGACATGATTGTTGTTCATGCTGGTAGAACACTTCAGCACTCACCAGAGTTCCACTTACCTCCCCCACACACTCCTATACCCTTCAGCTGATAAATGTCATACTCCTATCTTAGGAGAACTAGTATCTTTTGCAATTATCGTGATATGAAACGGCTTCTTCACATCTTGACTCTCACAACCGTTACGCTCTACTCTATGGGTGGGCTGCTGTTGTGGGGAGGATATTTTCTTCGAGCAGATGTGATTGCAGAGACTTCATGCGTGAACCCGCAAACTCCTTCTTGCCACGGCAAGTGTCATATCTCCAAACTTGTTACTGAACGGAAAAGCGGAGAAGAGGAACCACCGATTATTGACTTGAATATTGAGAAGTTGGTACTCTTCTTTCCCTCTCCACCTCTCCCAGTCACAGCTGTCCTAACACCACCGACAGCCGACCTTGCCCAAGTCTCTTCAGCACTCCCAGAAGGTCAGAAGCAAGAAGTATTCCACCCTCCACTACCTACCACCTAACATCTTCCGTGCCGTTTCAACTGCGGCAACGTTCCCACAGTTTATTCGGATCTGATAATACAGACACCTGTATCAATCAACTCGGCCTATTCTGCATTCACAGAGTAGTCACTTGATATGGTAGAGAAGTAAACAAATGCCTTGGCCTCCGCAACAGTGGATTGGGTCCTTTCTGTCTTGGTAGTTCTTTGCTACAAAGTCACAGAGGAGACAACGGTTCACCAAGAGTGCTTGCTTCTCGACGCTCTATCGTATCTGAGTTGACTCAGCTATAGACTATGAGAAGAGAGAGGGTGAGGGCGGCCAGTCTGTTTATCAACCCTTGTTTCAACGTCAGTTAAAACGATAACTCAATTAACCAATATCTACTTCAGACAATGATCTATTTAGGAAGGAATCTGCTCTATACACTTTTCACTCTCTCGATCACTTTTGGATCCGCACTCTTTTTCTCAGGATGTACTGAGGAGACAAATCCTGTGGAGACCTCTCCCGACTTGCAGACAATTCACCTCCGCTTCGCTCCCTACTTCGGTACGGAACCTCTACAACTCGGTGAAAAATATCTCACGACAGCAGGAGATACGATTGTCCTGACAACAGCAATGTTCTACGCATCGGAATATGCGCTGGTAAATGTCGACGGATCAGAATCAACACTGGAAGGGATAACACTTGTTGACTTTGGGGATAGCCAGTTGAGTTCAGAAGGCTATTTCGAAGTTGACTTGAAAGGAGAGGAGGGGACATATCGTGGCCTTAAGTTTAACGTTGGAGTACCGTTCGACCAGAACCACCGCGATGTCTCCACACAGTCCGAACCTCTTGGACCGAACTCCGGCATGTACTGGAGCTGGAACCCGGGCTACATCTTCTTTAAAGTGGAAGGACGAGTCGACTCGATAGGAACACCTGTCAACTTCCTCTACCACACTGGTGAAGATAACCGCCGGAAGACGATCCGATTAGCATCCTTGAACGGAAATGATATCACTGAATTTGTTGTCGAAGCAAGTGACGGTCACACCGACCATGAGCACAACGTTTTCACCGTAAAGGTTGACTACAGCAAGTTCTTTGAACAGGGAGTAGAGATAGGGCAGCCAATGCAGGTGAAGATGAAGGTAGCCGAGCGCACAAATCATGTTGGACCGAAAGACCTGGCCGACAGAACAGCCGCAAATTTTGCGGAGATGTTTAGTTGGGTAGGTGAGTAAGCGCCGGAGTTTTTCTACCACAAACCTTGCTGCAATACTACAAGCTATGAACAACATAGAGACCAGAAAGAACATCGCTGCACTTTCTCTCTCACTTATTATCCTCGGAGTAGCCTTCACAAGCTGCTCCGAGGATGTGGGAGTGACGCCACCGGAGGAAGAGCTGTTCACGTACGCTCTCCCTGAAGGTTTTCCGGAGATCGTTGAACCAGAAGATAACCAAGCAACCGAGGCAAAGGTAGAACTTGGACGTCACCTGTTTTACGACAAACACCTAAGCCGAAATCTTTCTATCGCCTGTGCATCGTGCCACCTGCAAGAGCATGCCTTCAGTGATCCGAACAGGGTGAGCGTAGGGGTAGATGATCGGATTGGAACCAGAAATGCTCCCTCCTTAGCGAACGTAGGGTATAACCGATCGCTTCTCTGGGAAGGGGGCGTGAAGACACTGGAGCAACAGGCAATTGTGCCGATTATCCACCCAGACGAGATGGATATGCAGACCGACACCTTAGTTGACCGATTGCGAGGAATTAGTCCGTATCTCGCTCTCTTCAAAGCAGCTTGGGGAGATGATGACATCACCATCGAACGAATTACAAAATCACTCGCAGCATTTGAGCGGACGATTATCAGTGGAGAGACCCCTTTCGACAAGTGGAAGCGGGGCAACGAAACAGCACTATCGAAATCGGCACTGCGAGGGGAACGGATTTTCTTTACTGAGCGGGGAGATTGTTTCCACTGCCACGGAGCATTCAACTTCACCGATAACATCTTCCACAACAACGGCCTGAGCGAGACTGAGGATGAGGGACGCTTTCGCATCACACAGTATAATCTGGATAAGGGGAAGTTTAAAACGCCCACGCTTCGGAACATTGAGGTAACCGCACCCTACATGCACGATGGACGCCTGCAAAGTCTTGAGGAAGTGATAGATCACTACAACAACGGAGGGGATGGGCACTCGAACAGCGATCCTCTGATTCGCCCTCTCAACCTCACCGAGGAAGAGCAGCTGGATCTCCTCAACTTTCTAAAGTCCCTGACAGATGAAGAATTCCTAACACGAAAAGATTTGAGTGACCCATGGCAATAATCCAACAACGCTGGCTGAGAGGGACTCTTCTCCTCTCAACACTTTGGCTACTGACTTCAGGGAACGTGTTGAGTTGCGATTTTTGCAACTGCATCATGGGGATTAACCCCTACTATAACGGGATGAACAGAATTGGGCTGTCACTCCTCTACCAACAATCGCACATTCCTGGTGGCGAGAGCCTAACACCTGGTTCTAAAGTTGTGGGAGGGAATCTCCTGAAGATTCTGCACGGAGGAGGAACTGCTGACGACGAAGGGCTAACAGTTGAAGAGTATGAGCGGCGCAAGACCTTGGAACTTTCATGGCGATATCATCTATCCCGCTCCGTTATGGTTACCGCACTTGTTCCCTTTGTTGAAACTCAGGTAACCTCTACGGGAACCTTAATTACACGAGGACTCGGCGATGCAACACTGTTGGGTCACTACGTTGTCGAGAATCTTTTCTCCAAACAGACCCCTTCCACATTGATTCTCGGTGGAGGGGTCACTATTCCGACTGGGACAAACAACTTGCACAACTCGCAGGGAGAACGGATCGACAATCGACTTCAGCCCGGCTCGGGTGCGGTTGGGGTAGCAGGAGAGATCTTGTTGACCACTCCCCTCGATAAGTGGACCACAGCAATTGACCTTTACGGAAAAGTAAATAGTGCAAACTCATACGGTGATCGTATCGGTCCATCCTTCTCAGCAACTGCAACGGTGAACCATGACATCTATCGGAACAACCCTTCAAACTTCGGAGTAGTTGGGATTGGTGGGTTGCGAAGTGAGATTGCCGGACAAGATAACCTTGCTGGAACTACAGACCCAACGTCAGGCTCGGAAACACTCTGGGTAAATCTGGGAGGAGAGATTGTCTACCACCAGTTTAAGCTGGAAGCATCAACCCTCCTCCCAGTAGCTCAACGTCGAGAACCAGGGGGCGCAGACGAGGATATTCGGCTACACGTAGGCTTGCGGTATGAGTTCTGGTAAAGGCAGAAATACACTCATTACCCTAAGAACATATTCCACAGCCATTCAGCAGCAATTTCCCGTTAGCCGACGGTGAAAGCCAAGCTGCGCGGACTGCGGAGTATTCTATCGAGCAGAGCACCTGCATCACGTTCCTCTATTCTACAAACTGACTATAGATAGATGTTCACGAACATCACCCTCAATAGATCAATAGCTTCTCCCACGAGGAATGTTCTCTCTCACCAACTCTAATAAAATAGAGTCCACTTGGCAGATCTTTAGTATCCACCTCTATCAACGTCTCTCCCCCCTGTTCTCCAATTACTCTGTATTCTACTGGCTGGAATTGCCCTCTGCTATTGAGCAGAGAAACCGATGGAGAAGCTGTGCGAACGGCTTCCCCGGAAAATCGGAGATAAACAAAACCACCTGAGACAAGACAATTGGGTTCTACGAGAAGGTGGGGCACAATCGTAGTCCTTCCTGAGATGGCTGAGAGCGTATCAAACAAACTGCAGTTGGCATTGGCAGCAAAGCCAACTGCATCCTCACCCGGATTTTGCAAGTCATAGGATGGGACAGTATCTAACTGCCAGAGAAGAGGAACCGTATCGACCTGAAGGAAAGGGGGGGACTCTGCGTGAAGCCCGACAGTGAAGGGTTGCCCTCCCCCCATTCCATTGGTGTCAAGTTTAGCAACGTAGGTAAGTCTGCCGTAGTTGTATTTGCGCGGACAGCTAAAGTCTCCAACTATTGTAAAGGATCGATCGCTGTTTTGTGCAGCTCCCCCCAGCAACAGATCCCAGAGTCCTTTTGTCCAGAGAACTGTACCGGATGAATCAAAACGGAAGAAGACCCTATCACCGAACACAATTCCTCCACCATCGCCAAGCGGAAAGATTTGAGTTGCCAGATCATCAGACACCCCTTCATAAGTCCGGAACCAGAGTAGACTTCCATCTCCTCGCACCTTTCCAACACACATTCGCTCTCCACTCTCGCCACAGAAAAGAATATCTCCATCCTCGTTCTCCCTAACGTCAGCGACGCTCTGTTTCTCTGAGGCAGCCATTCCTTCTCGTCGTAGGGCAAATGACCAGAGAGGTTGGGCAGCAGAATCGTATCGGGCAAGCCACGAGTAATTGGCGTTGGCATTGGCTGTGTCGATGTAGAGTCCACCAAGGAGAAGATCATTGTTTGCAAGTTCACGAACAGAAGTGGCACTAACCTTGCCCTGAAGCATATATGCCCAGTTAACCTTGCCACTGCCACTAAGGCTTGTCAAGTGCTTGTCGGTGAGGAGTAAAAAGCCTCCGTTTGAGTTGCGTGCAACTGCTTGTGGTCTATCAAACTCAAAAAGGTATGTCGTTGAGCGATGGTATCCCTGTGGGTCGAGCCGCATCATAAAGGAGAGAACACTGTAAGAATCTTCCCACGGTACTCGGGTTGTTCTACTTCCAAAGAAGGTTATTCCCTCCTCTTCATCGGGAAAAGCCATAACTGGATTATAGCCCCCTGACAGCCCCTCATCCCCCCACCCGTATGCGTAGTGGGCAACAGGAACCCCAGCAGGATCGAACTTCATTACAGTCATTGTCCGGTAGGTGTCAACCGTTCCATTTCCCACACAATAGATAGTTCCGTTTGCATTGATCTGGGGAATTGAGAGTTGCCACCGAAGGCTATCGAACTGGGCAAACTCAACGGTAGTGGAGACGGCAGGTGGTTGTACCAGATCTCCATCCACGCAAATTTTCCCGACAACAAGACGTGGCACTGTGGTATCAGGAGCAAACGTTCGGACAGCAAGTTTTGTCTCCAAGAGTTCCCACTCTGCATTTGTTATCCACTCCGATGCAAGAAGTACTGGAGATGAAACAGAAACAGGAGTAAACCGGAGGGGATAATCGTTGCAACCAACCTCCCCTTGACCGCTGGCTCGCATCAGTGTTGTGACCGAAAAATGGTTACTCTCGTAGCTTCGCGAAGTCCCCAACAGCAGAATATCTCCCTGAAAATGTTCAACCGAGGAAAGGGTTTCGGTACTGTCTCCCCCAATTCCCCACCCATTAATCACCGTCTCGGAGATATTGACAGGGATACGAACAATGAAGTTGTCCAGATCCCCGCCCCCATCCTCTATTATTCCCCCCAGAACCAACTCCCCACCTTCAACCTGCCTGAGAAAGTCCACATTTGCATTGCCTGAGGTTTCGTAAGCTGTAGCCCCTAATAATTCGCCGTCAGCATTCATCCGGTAGACAACCGGAGTCTCATAATCATAGCCATATCCTTCGATTGTCCCAGCAACGATCAGGTCATCATTGTCGAAGGCAAATCCGGCACATCTCTCATCTTCTTCCCCGCCAACAAAGGTCGCCCAGTGGAGGTAACCGTCGAGATCAAAGCTGAGTGCGAAGATATTGTCATCGTTGCTAATACTATTCAGTCCTGATGTTCCAACGATAATCACATTACCGTTTGGGTGCTGCTTGATGTCGCTTACTCTGGAGATGTTGCGTGCACTGAGTGTTCTCCCCCACACTGGAGTTCCGGCACGATCGGTTTTGAGGATGTAGACATTTCCCTGTGTGGTTGAACCTGAGAAGGCATTTCCCACCAACACATACCCACCATCGATTGGCAGGATGTGCAAGAAGGTCGCCCGGATGTCACTGTAGCGAATCGTCTGCAAGCTATCCTTTTCTGGATAGTAGAGAGCGAGCATTCCTTTGGATCCCAACCTCCCGGGAGAAGCTATCACAGAATCCAACTGATATACTTCAGAAGTAAACAGTACATCACCTATGTCAAAGTCCTTCGACCAACTGATATTGCCATCAACACCAATCTTTGAGAGGTGAAGCTTATTATAGTTCGAGTTCGTTAATTCTACACTTCCAGCAAGAATCGTTGATCCACTACTGTCAGGGGAAGAGATATGCGCTCCGGAAAACCCTGCTGTTTTTGTATTCGTAATCCAGAGAGAAGATTGATATCGCTCCTGTCCACTGCACAGTTGTGGTAGAGACCAAGTGATGAAAAAGAGAACGGTGAAGAGAAGAATGATCGGTTGTCTCATATTGATGGCTGAAAGATGATCGTTGAAGTCTCTAATTCGGATGAATGTTACTTGCAGATAAAAGGCTGCGCTTGAATTGGATTCCCATCGCACAGCATAACGACATAGTAATTACCTGCTGGTAGTCCCTTCAGGTCAACGCGCAGAGCATATTGCCCTTCTTGTTGATATGTGTGCATCACAGTCTGTAGTCTTCGCCCAAGATTGTCGGCAAGATAGATTGTCACCTGCTGGTCTTTCTCTACAGCATAGGAAACCTTTAGTTCTTCCTGTGCAACACTTGGGTAGATCGACAGAGGAGACTCTTTATCGGCATAGCCGATCCGTTCAGCCACACTCGACAGTCCTCCATTGTTTTGCGTTGTGACCAACATACCGTTCTCCCCCACAATCCACCCCTGATTTTGACTTGTAAAGTGGACACCCCACAGAGCCATGTGAGTAAAGTAGTCGTGCAGATCCCAGTTCTTTCCCCCATCGGTTGTCGAAAGAACAGTACCGTATATTCCAACAGCCCACCCACGCCACCTGTCGATGAACGTGACATCGTAGAGATTGATTATCTGGTAGGTCTCAGGGCTAATGGTGGCGTTGTTCCAGCTCTTCCCTCCATCTTCAGTCCACATGATAAGTCGAGGGCCACCAACAATCCAGCCATGCAACTCATCGGCGAAATAGATTTTGAAAGGACCTACTTCATCTTTCCCATCGGGCGTAATTCGGATACTATCCCACGTTACTCCTCCATCCTGAGTCATATAGACCCAATCACGGTGTGCCGTTACCCATCCTCTACGTTCATCCAGAAAGAAGAGAGAAGTTGTGATTGTGTGGAGTGTAGCAACTGAATCCCACGTTGCTCCTCCATCAGTAGTTCTGATAACTACTGATGTGTCATTGCTTGGAATTGAACTCGCGAGACCCCAGCCGTGACTTTGATCGCTGAAGAAGAGGTCTATCTGTGCCTTCGATACAGTCTCGGCATAGTTCCACGTCACGCCACCATCTGTTGACCGGCCGCACCGTCCTGCTCCTGCCACCCAGAGGTGTTGGCGATCCAGAGAGAAGAGGTTGTGAAGCTGAAACGTCGTATCCCTCAGGTCAACTTCAGTCAACGTTATTCCACCATCTGACGTTCGGTACAGTCTGTAGTTCTCGTATGGTTTTCGTCCTAAGACAACACCGTTCATTGCGTCGTAAAACCGCACAGAGTTGAAGATGATAGAAGTATCCACTGGCACAATGTGCTGTGATGCTGTTGTTATCAACACAGAGTCTTCTCCCGGTTCTATCGTGAAGATGATCCCCAGATCACTTGCAACCCATCCCTTGTTTCCCACAAAGTGCATCCCGTTGCAACCATACTTTGGATTGAAAAAACGGCTTAGACTGGGGAAGTCATCGTGGTGTAATCGCTTCCAGGTTTTTCCTCCATTCGTCGTCTGGTTTACCGTGAGCAACGCACCGACAACCCACCCGGTATCCCGGTTCTTAAAGTATACGTCAGAGAACCATTCGATATAGCTGGTATTATACTCACTGTACTGTTCGTTCCAAGTAAATCCTCCATCTGTTGTTCCATAAACAATCCCATACTCGAAACCGCTACTATATCGCGATCCGACAGCCCACCCGTATTGGGAATCCAGCATGTAGACTTTGTTCAACCGGGTACCATTCCGCACCAGAGACTGCTGTATCCAAGTCTTTCCTCCATTGGGCGAGAATACAATCCCAACGCTGTCTCCAACGGCCCATATTTTCTGTGAATCGAGTGCGTAGATAGCGTAGAGTGGAGACCTGGCATTTGTCTCCACCACACTCCACTCTTTACCACCATCCGTTGTTTTCAGCAGCCGACTACCATCACCAACCAGCCAGCCATTATTTGGATCTCTGAAGAAGACCTCCATTGGTTTGTACGATTCTGGAAGCTCGACTTCTTCCCACTCCTCTCCTCCGTCGGTTGATTTATAGAGAGTTCCCTCGGATCTGAAGAACCATCCGTTGCTTATAAGCCATCCATTCTGGCGATCTGTAAAGAGGATGTCGGTCAAATTCTGGTCGGGTAGAACCTGCTTTGCTCTCCACGTTATCCCTCCGTCCGTTGTACGGGCAACTGTTCCCACCCATCCGGCTGACCAACCATACGTATCGTCGAGGAAGAAAATATCGTAGAGGTTGTTCCCCTGCGGTTTCGGATATAACCACTCCCACTGGGCAGAAGCAATTTGTGGGGTAATAAGAGACAAGGTGATTACTGTAGCAATTGAAACTGTCAGAAGCAACGTCTGGCGTGGAGTGTTAGATCGTGGCGTAAGCAGCCAGCAAAGGATGTTTTTCATTAGGAATATCTGAAGAGGGTTAACAGGAACGAATTGGGTACTGTCATTTAGTGCTGTAACATAGATATTCTTCACGTATAGCACAACTCTATCCTATGGTTCGGGGAGAAACGTTAGTCCTTTCAAAAGTAATCATCATGGCCTCTTCATTCTTCTCTCTTGTTAGTATATTAGGCTACGTAATTTCACTATCATTTACTCGCTCATTCCTTTTCTTCGGTCACCACTATGGCATCTCGTCTAACTCTCTTCTCGGCTTTGTTACTGGCAGTCGCCAGCAGCAATCTCTCTTGGAGTCAGAATGGCTCCGCCAATTCCGAATGGAAACGGATGGAAGGTCCCTACACCGGATTTGTTACGGCACTGTTCGTTGAATCCAGCCGGAGTGTGATCCTTGCTGGCATAGATGGAAATGGGCTTTTCCGTTCGACCGACAAAGGGAATTCGTGGCAGCAGGTTTCAGAGGTCAAAGGTCAATTCGAGAAGATTGTGGGGGAAAACGGAACATATCTGACAAGTGTCAGTGGGGGAGCAACATACCTCTCAACTGACGACGGAGTAACATGGAACGGAGTACCTTCGGGAGACAACCGCCTCTCTCTGGTTGTCGATGGCAACTTGTTGCTCACTTCCAGCCAGATTAACACCTCCACATTTCGAACATACTACTCCACCGACAAGGGGAAGACTTGGGATAGCAAGCCATATCCAGAAACAGAGGGGGCAACGTTCTCTTTCAAACTGGGGTCACAGATCGGAATGATAGGAGATTCAACACTCTACCTATTCAACGGAGGTCAACTCAGCAAGAAGGCTGACTGGCAAGTCTCCAAGATGAGTACAAATGTCCGTAGTGCTTCCCATACGCCCAAATCTGCACAATTCACCTTCGTTGGCACAATCGGTGACGCAATGTTCGTAACCCAGCCCAACAACCGAAGCATCTTCCGGTCGACAGACCGAGGAGAGTCGTGGGAAGAGGTCTGGAAATTTGACCCAGATACGATTCTCCAGGCAAATACCTGGATTTCAGAACAGACCCTCCACATCTGCACATCGGAAGCAATCGCAATCTCCACCGACCGGGGAACCACTTGGGAAGAAATCTACCGACGCCCTCGCATCAACAAATATGTACCATGGCAAGTCCCCCCCATGAGCTACCAATTTGTCCAATTCGACAACACTTTCATTTCCAATGTTCCCTTCACCCGCAACGATTTTCCTCTGACAAAAACTCAGGGTGGTATCTATAGATCAACAGACCGGGGAGAGCACTGGCTTCAAGTTGGGGGAGCACAAGCTTCGGTTCTCGAAATGAAATTTCTGCACGGAGACATTCTGGTTTCCTCACGGGATTTGCTGATAAACCATAACCGAAGCACACATTGGGAACCAATTATAGGTGGAGATGGAAATCCCGTACTTGGGGGAGCAGAAGGTGACGTAATTGTTGCCACTTTCAACTCCACAACCTATCGCTCACTTGACCGTGGGAAGACTTGGGATACGGTACGGTCTCAGTTCCCCCCCCCTACAATAGATCCTGTTCTTGACTCGGCTAACCCAGTCTACAAGACCAATGCTTGGTATCTCTTCAGGTTAAATGAGTATGCTTGGTCGTGGGATACTGTTCATACCAAGGACAGCAACGGAATACGTCTGGCTGTTTCAAGCAACGTTGTCAACATTAATGGAACTCTCTTCCTGACAACTATTAACGACGATGTGTACTCACACTGTCTCTATCGTTCTTCCGACTTCGGGAAAACCTGGCATAAAATTGTCTGCGATCTTCCCGGCTCCGACCCGGAGCTTTTTCAGGGAAGCGACAAGGTACTGATTAGAAAATTCGATAGAACATTTCTTGCTGTTGATACTGACGGGAACGTTGAACAGATCACCTACAAAGACTTTACCCAACCTGCAGCAGCATTTATGTACGGGGATGGTATCTACTACGTAGCCGACCAAAAGAAAGTTTTCAAAACAGAAGATAAGGGAAGAACGTGGGAGGCTATTAGTGATGATCGCCTCAGCAGCAGAACCAAGCGGCTCTTCTGGGACAATGGGACGCTCTTTCTGGTATTCAATGAGCGAGGGCAAAACTATGCTGACTCTATCTACTACTATGATGTACCAGGATCACTGAAAAAATATCAACTCACCGTGCAGAATGGCTATGGCTCCGGACTTTACGCTCTGGGAGACACGGTTCACATCTGGTCTCGTGAACTCGATTCCAACGAAGTCTTCAGCCAGTGGGAGGCTCCGGTATCTTCGTCCGATCGCTTTCTCCTCAGTATCCCAGACGAGTGGCACACAACACTGACGATGCCTGCTCACGACGTCACAGTCCGAGGAGTAATTGATACGCTAACGCTTCCTACATATAGGGTTGACACTGTCACGACCGAGCTTGACCGAGTCGTCATCCGAACTATCACACCAGAGCAACCAATCGGAAGGATTGCCCTCCTCCACGATGTGAACGGAAGTGCTGAGAACTGGATGAAGGATGTGGAAAAGCACCAGTTTGTTCGGGATGCGCTTCAGCAAAGATTTGCACTCTTATTCCTTGAGTCAGTAGAGTCGGCGTTCGGAGATCAGAATCAGAACGGTAGCGAGGAGTGGAGGCTCTTCCCCTTTAATCTGCAAAACCCTGACATTGCTGCAACAACAGTTACTCTCGACCAACTTCCGAACAGAACGCTCCCTCTCTTTACACTTGGTGTGGGGAATGGTGGAACGTTTGCCTCTGGACTCGCATCTGCCGAGGAATATCGAGCAACGGCACTCTTTTCGGCTCCTCCCTCGGAAAATAGTGGAAGTAACGCTCCCCCCCCTCACATTTTTTGCTTGGCTGAAAATGATCCAGAAGCCGGAACAGTAAACAAGGAATCGTTCAATTACTATCAATGGCTGCTCGGGCAAGGAGTGAAGAGCCAGTACGCTATCCACTCCCCTTCACCTCTCTATCCGCAACGCTTTGCCCGCATCAAAGGAATTGACACGGCTACTTCGCGTCAGATATTCGCGGAGATTACCAGAGAAAGTGCTCTGAACACGAGAGGGTATCTTACCGAATCTCCTGCGACATTTATCGAAGCGATCCTGAACAAGCCCGGACAATATCCAGTGATAGCCTCACTCTCACCCCAACAGCAAGCGGGAGTATTGGAAGAGTGTATTGCAGTCTATGCCGACCATGGTTTTTATAGCGACTTAAACAAGACCACACTTCGATTTTTCACTGCTCTTATCAATAGTGCTGTAGCTTCCCGAACCGAGGTGGCTTCCCAGTGGCAGATATATCCACAACCTTCACGTGGTCTTCTTACCGTTATTCTCACCGTAGAAAAGCAGGAGCAAATCCACATGGCAGCTTACGACTTGCTCGGCAGAGAAATCGATCTTCTTGTTAACAGCACTCTTGATCCCGGAGTCCACCGTATCGAGTGGAAAACGGATATCCCCGCAGGCTCCTATCTGTTGCAGCTAACAACATCAGAGACAACATCGAGCCGGTTGATAGAGATAGTTCCGTAAGACAACTCAGGCTCTTTTCTTGAGAGATCGAGCACGAACCATGGAGACGAGAAGTGCGAGGGCAAAGAATGCGGCGATACCGATACCCCAACTTCGCAAGTTTTCCTCACCACGGATGTGGCTACTGTAGGCAAACGCAGAAGCGACAACAGTAAAAAAAGCGTAGAGGAATTGGTGGCCGAGAGCGTAGATCAACCCGGCACTTTCACGCAACCCTTCTACCCGGGTCACCAGCCTCCCTTTGTTTGCCTTCGCTAAAAACTTGTGTAACTCTTCGGGGAGCGCAACTGCCGCCAATGCCATCTCACTAAGTGTCGACCGAACTTTCCCCCTCCATCCCCCCTCGTTATCCAGAACGTAGCGGTTGAGGTAAGGACGAACCGTCTTCAACGGATTCATTCCGGGATCGAGGTGTGTGCAAAGGCCAACGAGCAACAAAACTGTCCGCTCTAACATCAACCAATCTTTGGGTACACGAAATGCAGATGTCAACTCGCGGAGAGAGACATCAATCGACTGGAAGTCGGCAATGGTCTCCATCTTCATTTCAATTGCCGACTCAGGGTTCACCTCGCCGAGCGTAAAACTTTCGAAGTTGAGTCGCTCGAATAGCTTTTCGTGGAACTCCTCTAAGGTTTCCACCGCACGGCTCTCGTCTTGTCCGCGCGCAATAAAACCCATCCGCTTCAACGCCTCGCGTAACTTCCCCGCATCACGTCGAAGTAGAGCTAACAAAAACTCCGGGATACCAGCTTTCATCTCAGGAGAAAGGTGTGCTACCGCCCCGAAGTCGAGGAAGACAATCGTTCCGTCAGGTTGAACGAGAATGTTTCCCGGATGGGGATCGGCGTGGTAAAGTCCATCAACAAAAATCATCTTGCAGTATGCCCCCACAATTCGCTCGGCCAGTTCGCTTCGGTTGATTCCGAGAGCATTGAGAGCTGCGATGTCAGAGATTTTGACTCCTTCGACAAACTCTGTGGTCAGTATTCGTCGCGAAGAATACCCAGCAATCCACGAGGGGAAGGAGATTTGTGGATCATCCGAAAAGTTTGCGGCGATCATCTCCATATTCCTCCCCTCCTGCTCAAAGTCCAGCTCCTCGGCAATCATCTCCTCAAGCTGCTGGTATTGCTCCTCGAGTCCACGCAGGCCAAGCAGGCGTTCCACCAGTCGGAGAATCGATCGGAGAGTTTTCAGGTCACGTCGCGCAATCTCCTCGATGTCGGCATGTTGTACCTTCACGGCAACATCCCTCCCATCCGACAGCTTCGCTCTGTGTACTTGAGCCAACGACGCACTGGCAATCGCACTTCTGTCAAAGTCTTCGAATACCTTCTCTGGATCAGCCCCAAGCTCCGTACGTATCCGACCAGCAATTCCAGAGAAATCCCCCGGCGGCACTCGATCCTGCAACTCCTCAAGTTCCTGCCGAAATGCTTCCGGCAAAAAATTTGTCAAGATGCTGACTAACTGTCCAACCTTGATGAAGAGTCCTTTCAACTCCAAAATTGTTCGAACTAATCGGCGAGCATTTTTTCGATGCCACCCATCAACGTGCCGCTCTGCCCAAACCTCCCCTCGAACTTTCTTTAAGAGGAAGAAGAGACCGTAACTCGAAAGAATGCGGAGAGCGGTAACGTAGGCTTTAAGAAAACGAGAATTCGGCATAGGTTACTTCCATACTCGGACTTTATCGATACTCCTTCAAAAGTAGGCGGAAATCTGAAACCCCCTCCACACCATCATGAAAGATTTCTAAAGAGCAGTCAGATCAGATGTGATAGACACTCTCATTAACCCTCGACTTCCAGTCGGGGGAGATCGACATCCTCGGTTCCGACTCCCCTCTCCCACTCCGAGAAGAGTAGGTTGACCTGATGATACTTGGGAGAGGGGCTGGGGGTAAGGGCTACTCGAGATTACCCACACACTCACTAACTCTATCAGACTTGAGTTGACTCCTCGATAAAGCAGATAGATTCAACAGATTTTCTGGAGACGAATGCGAGTCTTTTCTGGTAACCTTCACGAAAGAGTTGGGTAGCACTTCAAGCTCAAGAAGTTTGTTGTCCCAACGTTCCCTCTCTTACAGAATTTTTATTCTTCCTCTGCTAACCAAACCGATTCCCGCTCCGTTTGTATGGTACGTCGTCACAGTCTCATTTCATTCTCATTACAACAGTCCGACATAGTGGTTAATCAACAAACAACTCTATCTCGGAGGAATTTATTTATGAAAGCAACGAGCCTTTTTCAAAAAGGAAGCATATATATTCTTGCATGTTGTGCCTTGGCAACAACCTTTGTCACTGGCTGCTCAGACAACACTGTCGACCCAGCCTCTTCTTCAGCCCTCTCTCTTGGCAATTCTGCCACAATCATTGTCAGCGATCCTATAGACCCATCCGAAGCAAACGATGTCCGCAACAACATTCAGAAGAATGGGAACGATACGATTGCCGTTCAGGTAGATGAACTTGAGGCGATTATTCTAACTATATACTCCGATGCAGAGATTCTGGGAATCCACCTCGACTACGACCGTGATGAACTGAACTACGAGTGCGTTGTTCGTTCGGGTGGCAAGGTCTACATCGTCGTAATTTCGCCGAAAAGTGGCAAGGTAAAGGAGAAGAAGGAGATCAAGAATTACTACTACACCGGAACAGTCAAAGTCAAGACGAAGGTCAAGGTAAAAGAGGCTTGCAATCGCGCTCAAGAAATTGTTGACGGAGATGTAGTTGAAGCCAACCTCGAAGAAGTTGAAGGGGAGGCAACCTACATCATTATCATCATCACAAACACCAATCGCTACGTCACGATTTATATCGATCCAGCAACGGGAAAAGAGAAGAAGTTGAAGCACGAAGAGGAGTGTGGTGAAGATGATGACAACAACCAAAACAGCAGCGATAGCCTGCACCAAGGGAACTGTGACCGTCACAAAAACCATAAGGGGAAAGGGCACTATCGTCACGGGAATGGCAAGGGATATGGACACCACTTCCACTGCCACTGCGAGTGCACTTGTGATGATGGTGGGAACAACGGTGGTTCCGATTCACTTCAAGTAATCACAAAAGATTCTGCACAGATTATTGTTGAGGGGATGTTCGGTGTTGACAGCAACGCTGTTGGCGAGATCAACCTGAATGTCGCCGACGACTCAACAGCAACATATGCAACGGTGGTTGAGAGAGGAGATGATCGTTACGAGGTAACTCTCGACGCCAAGACAGGTGCGCTCGTGGAAGTAACGCAAACTGCTGGCGATTTTGAGAGTGGTGAGTATACTCCCCCAGCTACTGCCGATGGGAAGACACTCGTAACTCTGAGTGTTGCCAGAACTACCGCTTTGGCTCAGTTAATCGGGACAATTAAATCTTGGAACCTAAGCCGGAATGAATCTGAAGCACGGTGGGTCTACTCCTTCGAGATTGAAGATACCGCTACCTCAACAGTGAAAACTGTGCGCGTTGATGCCGAAACGAACACCTTTATTGACATTACTGGTTAGCCCCCCTACAACGAGTGGGAGGCCGAATCGGGTGATCGGCTTCCCACCTGTTTATATAGATAACAGCGGGAGTGCCTCCGCTGTATTGGGCGCGGGGTTCCGATTCGCAAGAGTCGGAACCCTTTGTATATAAGAATTCTTTTTTGAACAGGAAGAGCAGCTCCCCAAAGTAACAGAGGCCTGTTAGCACCACGCGTAGAAGGGTTGATGCCTCGACTCAGTAAATGTCGAGGCATTTCCTTTTCTCTCAATAGAGTATATTCACTCTCAAGCTGAGAACGTAAAGGGGCACTTCCCTGCAACATAAAAAACAGATTCACTTTACTGTCGAAATAGAGAAAACGTCATGACGCTTCTACAAGAATTGAATAATCGCTATATCCAACTCCACGTTGCAAAAGAGGAGGCCTTCTGGGTTGAGAAGATGGGACTTGCCGGGAGTGATAGTGCGGGATTTGAGGAGAAAGAGATTGCCCTTAAAGAATTTTGCTCAAGTCCAGAATACTTACGTCAAGTGCGTGAAGCACTGAGTGATACTACCACCTATTCCACCGACGAAATGATTGCGTTGCAGGGGTGGGAACGATTCTTTATAGCGAATCAGATTGAGGGTGACGAGGCAAAGGCAATTGCACGCGAACTTGTTGGGATGGAAGGAAAGTTAGAGCGAGAGCGTGGAAAAATGGCGCTGGGATATACCGATCCAGAGTCGAAGGAATTTGTTGAAGCAAGCTCTGTTGCTCTGGCTTTGAGAATGCGTACTGCCAGAGAAGAAGGGATGCGCAAGAGTGCTTTCGAAGGATTGCGATCAATCGAACCATTCGTACTGGATCACGGCTTCCTCGATATTGTTAGGAAGCGGAACCAACTTGCACGGATGATCGGATACGAAGATTACTACGACTGGAAAGTTTCGATCAACGAAGGATTTGGCAAGAAGAGGCTCTTTGAAATACTCGACGACCTTGAGGAGAAGACGCGGGAAGCCTGCCGCCGATCTATTGAAGAACTGAAAGAGAAGAAAGGGGAGAGTGCTGCTCAGCCCTGGAACTTCTCGTTCTATACGTCGGGAGATCTTTCTACGGAGCTTGATCCATACTTTCCGTTTGAAGATTCCTTTACACGTTGGGGCCGTTCCTTCGCAGCCCTCGGCATCAGCTACGGTGGCGCAACGATGCAGCTTGACTTAGTAGATCGTAAAGGGAAGTATTCAAACGGATTCATGCACGGACCATCACCCGCGTGGGTAGAAGATGGGAGGCTCCACCCTGCTCGAATCAACTTTACAGCAAATGCCCTTCCGGGACAAGTGGGAAGTGGACAACGGGCAAGTGAGACGTTTTTCCACGAGGGGGGACACGCCGCACACTTCAGCAACATCAGGATGCCTGCCCCCTGTTTCGCACAGGAGTTTGCTCCAACCTCAGTTGCCTTAGCCGAAACGCAGTCGATGTTTTTAGATAGTCTGCTGAAAGATCCTGACTGGATGGCCCGCTATGCAAAGGATACTGAAGGGGAGGATATTCCAAAAGAGTTGATCTACAAGAATATCGAGAAGGAGAGTCGATATCGTGCTTGGCGTCTCCGCTCAATGCTTGCTGTCTCCTACGCAGAGAAGGCACTCTACGAAATGAGTGAAGAGGAACTAACTCCTGAGAATGTGCTGAGTACATTCCGCTCCATTGAAAGTGATATGTTGATGATGCCAGCAAACCCTCGCCCCCTTCTCTCCATACCTCACCTCCTCTCTGGAGAAGCCTCTGCCTACTACCACGGCTACACCTTAGCTGAGATGGCAGTCTACCAAACCCGCGATTACTTTACCAAGAAGTATGGCTACATCACTGACAACCCGAACGTTGGACCAGAACTACGGGAAGTCTACTGGAAGCCGGGGAACTCTAAGACATTCCTCGAATTTGTGGAGGCTTTGACTGGCGAACCATTCAGTGCACGAGCGACAGCAGAACTGGTAAACAAGTCCGTAGAAGAGGCTATGGCTGAGGCCGACAGGATGATTGAGCGTGAGAAGGATATCCCTCACTACAATGACATGATTGACTTGGATGCAACCATCGCCGTTGTGCACGGAGACGAAACTGTCGCAACCACAGCAGAGGGCTTGAGCTTTGAAGAGGTGGGAGAGAAATTTAGGGAGTGGGTGAGAAGCCTATAATCATCTTGGTGACTCTTGGTGTTCTGGTATGTTATGAGGGGCAAAGTTTAACAAATAATCAACAGACAAGAAAGCTACTCCGCAGCAGCCGAGGAGATCATTAGTGTCATGCACCAACAGAGGATGCCTCACCAAGAATTGTCCCTCGGTTGTTGAGGATCTCAGCAAAAGACTCGACAGTACTCAGAGCCGTCAATGAGCGAGCTCCTATGATAACCAGAGAAGTCCAGCAGAGATCTCGCGGTGTGGCATTAGACCAAAGCAACAACAGATGCACGTTCTCAAAGAAGCAGTCGGTATTGACATCTCAAAGGACTCCTTAGCAGTCTGCTTTGGACGCATTGACGCAGAACAACGTATCAGCATCATCGCTGAGGGCACGTTTGCCAACACCGCTGAAGGGATCGCATCTCTTCAGCAGTGGGCACACACGCATCGCCAAGAGGGAGTCGATCTATGGTATCTGATGGAGGCAACCGGTGTCTACTATGAGGAGGTAGCCTATGGACTCTCCAATGCTGGAGCACGCTTTTGTGTGATGCTCCCAACGGCAGTCAAGCAGTTCAGTCGGAGTACCTCGGTCAAGACAAAGACTGATCGGGTTGATGCTCGTCTTCTGTGTCGTTTGGCACTCGAACGCCGTCTCGATACGTGGGAGCCAGCCACAGAGTTGATGCAAGAGTTGAAAGCGTTGGTTCGTGAACGCCAGAGCCTGATTACACAACAGAGCCAGGTACGCAATCGGCTGCATGCGCTCTCGGCCAGCTACAAGCCCTCGGTCTCGCATCGCGGGCGTCTTCAGCAGCAGTTGCGTTTCTTTGCCTCACAGATTCGCGAGGTCGAGCAGCAGATCACGGAGGTACTTCACAATGATGATGATTTTCGTGGTCGCATCAAGCAGCTTCAGACAATCAAGGGGGTTGGGCTGATGACCATCGCGACGATCTTGGCCGAGACAAACGGCTTTGCCTTGGTGCGCTCAGTCAAGCAGGTGATCAGCTATGCAGGGTTGGATATTGTCCATCAAGAGTCGGGCACCAAGCGAGGTCCTAGCTATATCAGCAAGCGGGGAAATTGCCGCTTACGGACATGTTTGTACATGCCAGCCTTAGCCTCGATCCGATCTGACGAACAGATGCGACGATTCTATGAACGTCTGTGTCAAGGCAATGGAGGACAGAAGAAAGCAGCTATTGTTGCTGTCGCACGAAAACTCTTGCGTGTCTTCTATGCAATTTGGCTGAGTGGGGAAGACTACAATCCTGCACGCATTTAACTCGTGATGATTTTTACAACTTCTTCCTTGTGCCGAAACACAGTACCTTGGTGGTAGAAAACACAACGAGCACCAAGAGTCACCAAGCATTCTCCAATATCTGCACAATTGATTTCGCAACTCCCCCCTCGCCAAACGGATAGGCCGGTGTTGCCATTCGTCGGTACATCTCCTCATCTCGCAACAACGTTTCCACAGCCTCTACTCCCCGCTCCATCGACGTACCAACAAGCAACGCATTCCCCGACGCAATCGCCTCTTCACGTTCGGTTGTCTCCCGCAACACGAGAACGGGAGTGCCGAGTGCTGGAGCTTCTTCCTGCACTCCACCAGAATCTGTTAGAATCAACCAAGCATGTTTCATTAACTGCACAAAAGGAATGTAGTCGAGTGGGTCAAGCAGACGAAGCCGCTCGCCTGGGTGGAGGATTTCGGTAACAGCAGAGCGAACGTTCGGATTAGGGTGGACTGGGAAAACCACCGCAAGCTCTTCGTGCTCCCGGAGCAACCTGTTTATTCCCTCGAAGATTCTCCGCTGTCGCTCCCCAATATTTTCCCGCCGATGCGTTGTCAACAACATCACCTTCTTCTCTTCCAATCCCTTCAAGGCTTCAGGAAGTTCACGATTCTGCGTTCGCTCGACAATGTTGTAGAGGGCATCAATTACGGTGTTCCCCGTCACGTGGATCGTCTCACCTGTAACTCCCTCGCGAAGCAAAGACTCTCGGTTCCCTTCTGTCGGTGCAAAGTGGAGGTTGGCAAGCCGGGAGATAAGTTGTCGGTTCATCTCTTCAGGGAATGGATCATCTACTCTTCCAGAACGAAGCCCCGCCTCGACGTGAGCCACCGGAACTTTCGCGTAGAACCCTGCCAACGCTGCCCCAACTGCCGATGAGGTATCTCCCTGTACAATCAACCGATCAAAATTTTCCTCTGTGAGAATAGGAGTAAGCCGTTCGATTGTCCGCACAACCGCGTCGGCTGGCGACTGCCCTTCTCGCATAATGTCGAGGTCAGCGTCGGGAGTGATCCCGAAGAACTGGAGAATTGGCGTTACCAAGTGGCGGTGTTGCCCTGTGGTCACAACTGTAGTGGCAAACTTCTCGGGTCTCTCGCGCAAGGCAAGAACTACCGGGGCAAGTTTGATCGCCTCAGGTCGCGTGCCAAATACTAATAGAACTTTCTGTACAGGATTGCTCATTCTTTGAATTGATCGGGGATGTTCTTTTCCCAGAAGGCACTAAGTTACGGCAATTCATTTCTTCGGCACGACGCCGAGAAGTGGTATCGACAGAACAGACTACCAGCTAACACAAGAACAGAACGATAAGAATCGTATGAGCAAAACAACGGCGACACGGGGAACAATTTTCTCTTGGGCACTCTTCGATTTTGCGAACACCAGCTTCTACGTCATCATCATCACACTCGTCTTTCCTCTCTACTTCACGAACGTATTGGCCGGTGAGAACGAGGCAGTCTGGACCCGGACGATTTCCATCTCGATGCTCCTCACTGCCTTGATCGGTCCAGTTCTCGGTTCCATTGCCGACGCAACGAACAGAAAGAAGTTCTTCTTAGGCATCTTCACGGTTGCTTGTATCTTGGCAACTACTGCACTCTACTGGGTTACTGGTCCAGCCTTGCTTGGCTTCGCTATTGTTCTGCTTATCATAGCAAACGTTGGATTCGAGGGGGGAACAATTTTCTATGACGCCTTCCTCCCTGAGATTGCCGAAGAGAAAGATTACGCCCGCGTCTCTGCGTTCGGTTGGGCAGTTGGCTACGCAGGATCGTTCCTGATTCTGGGTGCAGTTCTCCCGATACTCATGGGAGAACCGACACAAGACCAAGTGAGGCTAACCTTCTTGATTGCTGCCGGATCGTTCGCCCTCTTCTCCCTCCCCATGTTCCTCAAGGTTCCAGAAGAAGCGCGGATCGCGAGCAGATCAAACGGTTCACCAATCCGCGAGGGCTACCGTCGACTTCGCCAAACCTTCACTCACTTGCGGAGCTACAAAGACATCGTCCGATTTCTCGCAGCATTCTTTATCTACAACGACGGTATTCTGACAGTGATTGCCTTAGCCGCAATTTTCATGAACAAGACACTCGGCTTCACTACAACGCAGCAGATCATCTTCTTCATGATTGTTCAGGCTACTGCCCTGGGTGGCTCCATCCTCTTCGGGCGCGTTGCCGACAGGATTGGATCGCGCGCCACCCTCTTCATCACACTCAGCATCTGGATTGTGGTGGTGATCGTCGCCTACTTCGTGCAGGATGCAACTGCATTCTTTGTCGTTGGCGGCATTGCAGGTCTCGCACTCGGCTCCTCACAGTCAACCAGCCGCACACTGATGGCACTCCTGACGCCGGAAGAAAAGAAAACCGAGTTCTTCGGATTTTACGACGGATTTTTCGGCAAAGCCTCGGCAGTTCTCGGCCCGCTGATCTTCGGTGAAGTTGCCATCACACTCGGCCAGCGCCCGGCAATGTTAGTGATTGGAGTGATGTTCGTTATTGGAATGCTTCTTCTGGCCAGAGTACCAGATGTGCGGCCTCAAGTAGTAACGGCACAGTCGGATTGATTGGCTTTCCGTAGTTTCTACTTCATCAGCAAAGAACGTCAACCCTAAGATGTCTGTGAGATCAGCACATACCGAATTTCCACTCACCGAGCGTCAGCTACGAAACCGTCTGACAAAGGCAACGAGACACTATTGGGATTTGCGCAGAGGGCAAGCCTCTCGACAGGCTGATATTGGTACTGTTGACAAAGGAACACGAGGAGAAGTTACCGGTGGTCGCCACCTCGAGGGATTTACTCAGTTGATCGTCGACCTCGTTAAACGAAGTGGTTTCTCTTCGGATGAAATCCGTATCGGCTCTCGCCTTGATCTTCCCGGCTATTTCCGACCGACAAAGCAATGGGATATTATCGTTGCGCGAGAGAATCGCCTCTGCGCAGTTGTAGAAATGAAATCTCAGACAGGACCAAGTTTCGGTAATAACTTTAACAACCGAACAGAAGAAGCTATTGGAAGCGCTGTAGACTTTTGGACAGCTTTCCGCGAGGGAGTCTTAGGAAACTCACGACCTTGGCTTGGTTACTTCTTCCTTTTGGAGGACCATCCTAAATCTCGACGTCCGGTTAGCATCACATCGTCGTTATTTACTCCAATGCCACTTTTCCATCAAACATCCTATGCAGACCGTTATGCAATTCTTTGCCGACATCTCCTTCTGGAACGCTATTACGATGCTTCGACATTAATGCTTTCACCGCGTGATGCTGACGGTAGATATACGGAACCATACGAAGATCTTCGATTTGAAGCGTGGATTAAAAGTCTTTACGGTCACCTGATTGGATGCCAGTGACAGATCAAACAAGTTATGTTAGAACTCTTCACAACAGACTGGAAAGAAATCTGGGGCGAAACTGATAGAGAGCGAAGTCTCGGTTCAGTCTATACACGCCCAGAAATTGTCGAGCTTATTCTTGACCTTTCTGGCTATGATGCCATTAGTCACCGGCTTATCTCATATCGAACGCTTGAGCCAAGTTGTGGAAGTGGTGCATTCGTGACAGCAATCGTTCATCGCTTGATCTTATCCGAACTTCTTTGGAATAAAGCGATTGATTGGTATGATCCTCTCTGGGATCATACCTTGTTGGCTTCAGATATTGATTTGGAGGCAATAGAGCGGCTGAGGGAAAAGATCCAGACACTACTAATAGAGGCAGGATGTCCTGTTAATCGTTCGCGAGAATTAAGTCAGCAATGGACAGTACAGACTGACTTCCTCCTTCACGATTGGCGGGAAGACTTCCACTTCATTCTCGGCAACCCTCCCTACATTCGCATTGAAGAACTACCAAAGCCTGTCCTCTATCGCTATCGGGAGCAGTATCGCACGGCAACAGATCGCGCAGATATCTACATCCCATTTATCGAGCGAAGTCTTCAACTGCTTGCCCCAAATGGAACACTCGGTATTATTTGCACGAATCGATTTACTAAGAATAAATACGGAAAGCGCTTGCGTGAGTTGATCTCCGCTTCACATCACGTTAAGTGGTATATCAACCTCGAGCATACTCAACCATTTGAACAGAACGTGTCAGCATATCCAGCAATCTTTGTGTTGGATAATGCAAAAGGCAAAGAGACACAAGCTGCGACGTTAACCGATCTTACACCGGAAACTCTCCAAGCTGTAAGGCTCAAGGGATCGGATTCTCAGGAACTTATTTCTACCTTTGCTTCATGGTATCGTAATGGCACACCTTGGATCTCCACATCACACAAGCACTTAACGTTCCTACAAAATCTTGAAGAGCATTTTCCCACTCTTGCAGAAATGTCTCCCGACATTACAATAGGAATCGGTGTGGCAACAGGTGCTGATAAAGTCTTTGTCTTACCAAAGAAACGGGAAGATATTGAAAGCGAGCATCAGCTCCCGTTATTGATGTCCTCGCATGTACGTGAGAGTGACCTTTGTTGGGGAGGGGAATATTTAATCAACCCATTTGCCGACGAGAGGACTACCGAGTTAGTTGATTTAGAGAAGTCAGCCGGTCTGGGAGACTACCTCCACCAACATGAACCGAGATTACGACAACGATATGTTGCCCAAGCCTCGCCGGAGAGTTGGTATCGTACCATCGATAGAGTTTGGCCATCGCTGGTTAGGAAACCAAAACTGGTAATCCCCGACATTCAATCCGGGAATGTTGTTGGGTACGATCAAGGTGAGTTCTATCCTCACCATAATCTCTACTGGATCACCTCCCCTACTTGGAATCTGAGAGCGCTTCAGGCAATTCTGCGAAGTAATTTTGTACGCCTTCAAGTGGAAGCCTACTCCGTGCAAATGCGTGGCGGGAGCTTGCGCTATCAGGCACAGACTCTACGTTTGATTCGGATACCTACGTTCGCCACGTTAAGAGAATATGAGATTGAAGAACTTGCCTCTTTGGGAAGCTGCAAAAACATTCAGCAAATAGATGACCTACTCCACCACATTCTTGCCAGAGAAGGGGTTGATCTCAACGGCTGCTTCTAAATCGGCTTACAAACAAGAGATTTCCTCCCTCTTGTACCACAACCAATAATTCCCTAAACTTCTCCCGTAATTCACCTTACACCCAAATCATCCAAACCCTAAAAATGAGACACCCTCTACAGTACGCCCTGCTAACCGTACTACTTGCGCTTCCCGTAACTCTCCGAGCGCAAGTAGTGGTCAACGAAGTTATGTACACCCCGAACTCTCCAGAATCTGAGTGGATCGAGCTTTTCAATCCTACTCAACTCCCAGTTGATCTCACCGGCTGGACGGTGCAAGATCGCACCAATTCTCGACCTTCAATTCCAGCTGCAAGTATTCCTCCTCAAGGTTTCCTACTGCTAACCCGTGACTCAACTGCACTTCGCTCTGCCAGAAACTTTGCGTCTCCTGTCGTTCAAATTTCGATTCCTGCTCTAAACAATGGTGGCGACGATGTCATTCTCCGAGATGCCGACGGGAAGACAATCGATTCTCTCTCCTACTCTTCTTCTTGGGGAGGAACCGGAGGCATTTCGCTCGAACGGATTGAGGAGACCTTCGAAACAAACAACCCCGACTCGTGGGGAAGTTCTGTTGATAGCTCAGGCGGAACTCCGGGAAGACGGAACTCACTGGCTCCGGCAGAGTTCGACCTTCAGATTCTCTCGGCACAATTCGATCCCGATAGAAAGGAGGTAAAAGTAGTGGTAGTCAACCTTGGAAAGGGAACCTCGTTCCTCTCTACGGCTGCGCTCTACTACGACGCAAACAACGACACCCGCGGCACACCGAACGAACAACAGTCGGGACGTTCAATTTCTCCGATTGAGCCGGGAGATTCTTCTACGGTTTTCTTGCCCTGGAATAGAATACTGACTGTGATAGGAGAGCAAGGTCTGATTCTGGTTGACAACCCAAACGAAGAACGTCCAGAGGATAACAGCAGGTTGATTCTGATCCGAGAAAAGTTTGTCGATACCGGAGTAGTAGTGAACGAAGTGATGTACACACCGGGCAACGCAGAACCAGAGTGGGTAGAGCTTTTTAATGGAGGAACTTTCCCGGTTGACTTACAGAATTGGGTGCTGCACGATAGAAGTAGTGGGCGACCGAAACTTCCACAATCTATACTTCTCCCCGGCGCATACGTTGTTGTTACTGGAGATACCACATCCCTTCACAAACTCTACGATATTCCTTCGCAGGTCATCGAGGTTGACCTGCCCTCCTTCAACAACAGTGGCGACGACGTGATACTGCGCAACCCATCTGGCAATGCTGTCGATTCACTCCACTACTTCGGGAGTTGGGGAGGAGAGACTGGACGTTCACTCGAACGACGGCTGCCGACGCTCGTATCGGACAACCCTTTGTCGTGGAAGACTTCTGTCGACCCAAGTGGTGGAACACCCGGACGAGAGAACTCGACGCGGCCACCGAAATATGATCTTCTCCTGACAGGACTTGAAGTCGATGAGTCGGGAAAAATGATTAGGGTGGGGATACAGAACAATGGAACAGTGGAAGCACAACGTGCCGAAGCGATTCTCTTCTTCGATGGTGACAGCGACACTCTTGCCGATCCGGGAGAAGAGCAGAGTCGCCAACCTGTCCCGCAACTCTCTTCGGGCGATTCTACTACGGTAACATTCACTTGGACTCGCCCCCTTCAGCTTCAAGGGGAACGAGTAATCATCGTTCTCCAGTTGCCGAACGAAGAGCGCCCAGATGACAACATCGGGTCAATAGTTCTTCGGCAACCGACTGTTGATACTGGACTGATAATCAATGAAATCATGTACACTCCACTCGACCCAGAACCAGAGTGGATCGAAGTTTTCAATCGCGGATCACTCCCTGTTGAGATAAAAGGCTGGCGTGTGGAAGATGGAACGGGAAGAAGTCCTCTTCTCCCAACGCTGATTATACTCCCCGGCAACTATGCAATACTCACCGACGACACCACCGAGTTACTCCGACTCCGAACCGTTTACTCCAGCTACATCCAATCGCCACTACCGGCACTTAACAACAGTGGCGACTTGGTTCTTCTACGAAATGGACGTGGCATCGCGGTCGACTCTCTTCGCTATCGTAGTGAGTGGGGTGGAACAAATGGAAAGTCGCTTGAACGGAAAGCGGTTGACCTTCCAACCAATGATTCAGCCTCGTGGAGCGAAGCCGAAGCAGCATCAGGCGCAACACCGGGAGAAAAGAATTCTTATCAACCACTTCTCCACGATCTCGCAATTAGGACTGTTGTGTTTAATGAAAAAACGTCAACACTCTCTGGACAGGTTAGGAACTACGGTTTAGAAGGCTCAACTCCGGCTTCACTTCACCTCTACTTCGACCTCAATACAAATCGAATGGCGGATGAGGAGGAAGAACTTCAGGTGAGTCAACTCCCCTCTATTCCACCGGGCGACTCTCTCCCCTTCACTCTCACTTGGCCGCGAGAGCTTACACCTCTTGGAGAACCGGGTATTGTTCTTGTAAAACTTCCAGAAGATCAACGTTTAGCAAACGACACTGGATTCTTCACAGCAGCAAGTCCGCGTGTTGATACGGGAGTGATTATCAACGAGATTATGTACGCTCCGAACGACCCAGAACCGGAGTGGGTGGAATTGGTAAACAGAGGAATCCTTCCCGTTGACCTTGAAAGATGGTCGCTTCACGACGGTAGCAGCGCACGCCCGAAGCTCCCACGACAGCTTCTCCTGCCGAACGAATACATTGTGGTGGCGAGTGATACAGCTTCAATGCGTGCGCTCTATCCACAAATAGAAAATATCATCGGTATTGATCTCCCAACGCTCAACAACAGTGGAGACGACATCGTCCTCCGCAACCCTTCGGGAGAGGTTATTGACTCACTCCACTACCGTGCTAACTGGGGGGGAGATTCTGGGCGTTCACTTGAGCGGAGACTTGCAACCCTGCCGTCAGATAGTTCCTCATCTTGGAACACCTCTACTGCACCGAACGGAGGAACGCCGGGAGAAGAGAACTCAGTAGCAATTCCCGATCTCGACCTGAAGCTCGGGAACCTTCAGTTTGATATTGTGAGATCGGAGGTGCAAGCAACTGTCTACAACGTTGGCCGAGAAGCGTCTAACTTGGCAGAAGGGATTCTCTATCACGACCGGAATGAAGACAACGTCGGCGAGGCAAGCGAGGAGATACGCCGCGTAGAAATCCCGACAATATCTCCCAACGACTCGATAAGGTTTACTATAACCTGGCCTCGTCCGCTGTTGCCGGAAGGAGAGCGTGGGATAGCACTGATTGCAATGCCGGGAGAAGCACGTGCTGAGGATAATAGTCTCTCCTTCTCTCCACGCTCCCGAACCAGCAGATCTGGAATTATTCTGAACGAAGTGATGTACGCTCCCCACTCTCCTGAACCAGAATGGCTTGAGGTGTATAATGCCGACACGCTTCCAGTAGACTTGACAAACTGGAGGATTGGAGATGCGAGCGGAAGCAAAACAATTCCACCTACCATCGTTCCGCCGGGAACATATCTCCTTCTGACTACTGATTCGGCTGCACTCCACGTTACTCGCGAGCTTGGCGACACAGTTCACATTCTCACGCTCCCTATGCCCACCTTCAACAACGGAGAGGAAGATATTCTCCTCCGCAACTCTTTTGACGAGGTAGTCGACTCACTTCACTACCTTGCCTCGTGGGGTGGTGCAGATGGGAGGTCGTTGGAACGTCGCCACTTCAACGATCTTACGAACGACTCGGCGTCGTGGCAGACATCGGAAGATTCAACAGGTGCAACCCCCGGTCGGGTAAACTCGATCTTCCCCCCTCTCCACAACCTTGGTATCGACTCGATAGTGTTCAACCCCTCTACTATGCTTCTCAGCGTTCACCTCATCAACAATGGAATCGAGAGGGCAGAGGGGGGATCGCTCCAACTCTTCTACGACGCAAACAGAAACGGCTTGGGTGAGGTGGAAGAAGAACTTGCTGCTACGGCAATCGCATCTATTGAAGCAGGGGAGAGAACCCTTATCACCCTCGATTGGGAACGGGAGCTGAGCGATGGAGGAGAGCGCGCACTGTTGAATCTCTACTTGCCAAACGATCAGAGGGAAACAGATAACAGCGCATCGATAGAATTGCGTCGCGAGCCGTTAGATAGCGGCTTGGTAATCAGTGAGATCATGTTCGATCCACTCCCAGTTGCCGGGGAGAGTGGCGCGGAATATGTCGAGGTCTTCAGCCGCGCAACTCGTCCAATTCCGTTGGGAGGCTGGAGCATCACCGAAGGTTCGGGAGTGGTGAGGTCGATTGCCGATAGCACGTTCACTCTTTCGCCTCAATCATATTGCGTTATCGCAACTGACAGCAGCATCTACTGGCGCTATCCTTCCTTGCTCGGTTCTTCCAACGTTATCATTCTTGGGAAGGAGCTTGGACTGAACCAGAGCGGAGACGTTGTTCTGCTGCGCAACCCGAGTGGACGAACAATCGACAGCGTCAACTATAGCGAAGATTGGCACTGGCAGGAAATTGGTGACGTTAGAGGAGTTGCGTTGGAACGGATTGACCTTGCCGGGGTGAGTAACGATTCCCACAACTGGTCCAGTTCTGTTGCGCTAAGTGGAGGAACGCCGGGAGAAGAGAACTCGCGCTCGATTCAGCCAGCTACAGAAGTGACAGAGCTAACGGTGGAACCGGGAACGATCTCGCCAGATGGAGATGGCTTCGAAGACTTCACTCGTATCTCCTATCACCTACCCGCACCAGCATCGTTGATTACAATCTCAATCTACGACCGACGTGGTCGCCGGGTGGGTCGCCCACTCAACAACGCCCCCTCCGGTAGAGAGGGGAGTTTCATTTGGGATGGAACTGATAGCGAAGGGAATCGACTACCTATCGGCATCTACCTGGTTCGGATTGAGTCCTATGATGGCGACGGAAGTGGTGTAGCAATTGCACAGAAGAATGTGATTGTTGCGCGAAGGCTGTAGAATAGAAGAGGTTGAGAAGCACTACATGAACCTTTAGAATTCTGCGACGCAATAGGAGATGACTTCGATAAAGTATACTGCCGGACAATCAGTTTGCGAGAGAATGCGATATCATGTCTCTACGTCGTTCGGGATTCTGTCTGAATCGTCTTCTCCTCACTCCCTTCCAAATCGAATTTATCGATCTGCTCCCGGAGGGAGCACTCCTGCCTTGCCGTGGAGAAAGCCGCAGGCCGCACTCCACGGCAATCCACTGTCTGATGCTTCCGCCCTGAAGGGGCGGCTGTGCTGGAAGCCTTGACATCCCCTCCCTTCCATTCTACCCCTTCGGGGCAGCCGAATTGGTGGACGTTCTTCGATAGAGACTGATACCGAAGTCAACCGTCGGTGAATATCAGAGTGTCCACGCAAGGAGCGAGGAGCAACCGATCTTGAAGAACTCTTTCTGTCGCAATTGCATTGTCCGCAAGTATAGTTGCTGGAGAAGATACCCTTTCAGGTTTCTCTGTGGAACTTGTTGAACTTCGGTAACTTCTTTCTGCTCTGAAGGTTTTATGATCCTTCACTCCCCTTTCTGTCGAATGAGCGACTAATTGTTATTGTCCGGCACAATCGATTTCCCTATATCTGCAATGAATAAGAATAGGAAGTGAGGACTATAGTCCACGTCTAACATCAGTGTCCGCTGCGTCACGCATGTCTAACTTTATCGATTCGACCATATCGCAGACCGCTCTCACCCCTCTCGAGAGTGAACGACGGGGACACGAGGCATTTGCTTCTACGAGGCGGCGTGCCTACGTGGAAAATCAAAAGATTCTTGATCGTCTCGACCACTATGTAGAAGAGGGGGCCTGGCAGGAGCAAGGTCGAACGGTCTCCGCGACGCACACACCTCGCCTTCTTCCACTGGTAATTACTGGCGAGTCAGGCTCAGGCAAGAGCGCTCTCCTGTCTCACTGGAGCAATCGGTATCAGAAGGAACATCCCGAGAGCATTATCATCACCCACTACATCGGGGCAACAGCTTCAAGCTCGGATCACATCAACTTGCTCCGCCGAGTAATGTGGGAGATTCAGGAACAGGTTGGGATATCCGAACAACTTCCAACTGACCCCGAGCAGATCGTCCGCCAATTTCCTGAGTGGCTTACCTACACCAAAGGGTATACGTTCGTTCTGATTGTTGACGCACTCAACCAGCTTGAGGGGAGTGCCGACCAACTCTTCCCTCTGGACTGGCTACCGGAAGATTTCCCTCCACACACACGGTTGATTATCTCCACACTCGACGGGCCGCAACTGAAGCAAATCAGGAAACGTGCGTGGCCCGAGGTAGAAGTAGCACCACTGACCGAGAACGAGCGGCGCGAAGTTGCTCGACGTTTCCTCGGCGACCTAAGCCAGCGGTTCAACACTGCACAGGTTCGCCGCGTTGCCGGAAACAGGAGCAGTGCAAACCCACTCTACCTTCGCACAAGTTTGGAAGAGCTGCGCGCACTGAGCAGGCGAGATGAGGCAGAGGCAAAGATTGATTACTACCTTGAGGCGGAAAACCTTGGGGGACTCTTCCAACGAGTGTTGGAACGTATCGAGGGAGAGTTTGGCTCCCGCCGTATCCGTGAAATACTCCGCTCTCTCTGGGGGTCACGGTACGGACTGAGCAAAGAGGAATTGACAACGCTCCACAACACCACCCACGAACAACTCTCTCCAATTCTCGGCGCGCTCGACTACCACTTGATGCAGCGGGATGGACTCTACACGTTCTTCCACGAACACTTGCGGACGGCAGTGGCCGAGCGATATGTGAAGACCGAGACATTGAAGAGAAACACTCACCGTCGCTTAGCCGAGTTCTTTGCAGAACAACCAGCAACCGACCGTCGAGTTGAGGAAGAACCGTGGCAGTGGGAGCAGGGGAAAGAACCAGAACGGCTACAGCACTGCTTAACCGACCTACCACTTTTCTGCACACTCTTCTCAGGAGAGAAAAAGCATGAGGCGTTCCGCTACTGGCAAGTAGCCGAAAAGAATGAGAATGCCTCTCTCGAAAAAATCTATGCAACCCAACTTGAGAGCTTAGAAGAGAGAGGAGAACTGACCCCGCTGCAAGAGGCAGAGATGCTTGAGACCGTTGGCGCATTCCTCTTTCAGGCTGCCGAGTTTGGTGGGGCGGAACGGTTCTATCGTCGAGCACTTGAATTGCGTGAAGGGAGTGATGAGGCAGAGGAAGAGAACATTGCCCGAACGATGACGAAACTTGGTGAGACACTAAGTGCGCAAGGCATGTACGAGGAGGCAGAATCTACTCTGCAGAGAGCACTACAGATTATCGAGAGAGTCTACGGCGAAAACCACACGGAGACAGCAATTGTGCTGGATGCACTCGCCACACTCCTCTACTCCACCCGCAACTACGACAAAGCCGAACCTCTTTTTGTCCGAACGCTAAGCATTCGCGAACGCTCCATTGGTCGGGATAAGAGTGATTCGATTATGAGCTTGGTAAACCTCGGTGCGCTCTACTTCGGGCAGGAGAAGTGGAAGGAGGCATCTTCAATGTTTGAGACAGCACTGGAGAGGAGTGAACGTGCAATTGGGAACGATCATCCCTTAACGGCAATGATCTTGAACAACATGGCAGTAGTACTGCAAAGTGAGAAAGATTATGAAGGAGCAATTCCATTGTTAGAGAGGGCAATGGAGGTCAATCAAGGAATTTATGGATCAAATCATCCTGAGATTGCAGTGAATCTTTCAAACTTAGCTTACTTTGAAAAGTTGGCGAAGAGATTAGAAAGTGCCGCAACTCATTCGCAACAGGCACTTGTAATTACTGAACACATCTTCGGTGAAGATCATCCAAACGTCGCTCGATGTCTCATCAACCTCGGCACAATCCTTATAGAACAGCAGAACTTAGATGCGGCTGAAAAGATGTATCGGAAAGCGCTTTCTATTAGAAAGAGAGCTTTTCAACCCGACCACATTAGCATTCACATCTGCAACCTCAATCTTGCAAGAGTTTTATCGGAGAAAGGTGAAATAGAAGAGGCTATTTCAATCTATCGGACTTCTATTCCTATCGTAGAAGCTCGCTTGGGTGTCGATAACAGAGATGTACGTAATTGGCAGAAGAGATTCCATGAAGCTGTACATACATGGGAGAAGAAAATACAGGCCTAATACGCTTTGAGGCATTAAGTATTAGACCTGCATCAATCAATCTTAGCGATCCTCTTCTGGGTTATCCTCAATCACAATCGAAATCCCCACCGCATTTGTGGAATCTGGGCAGTCGAAGCCCCAGCTTCCGAAGTTTTTTGTCGATCTCGCCTCGCAGTTCAACTGGCTGCTGTTGATTGCCGGAATTGTTGGAGTACCCCCAACACAAGGGGTGGTGTCGTAGCTAACAGTGATTTCGCACGCCACTGGGGCTGGAGTCACGTTCGCCACGTCATACGTTCCCCCGCCTGGATTGTCGCAGTAGTAGCACGAGGTATCCCCAAGACTTCCCCAACTAATTTCCACCAACTTCTTGTTCGTGCCGGTAAAGGTGACTTCTACTGTTCCTTGCCAACCTGATGGCAGTAAAAAGGTTAATTTGTTCTGGTCAAGTTCTGCGAAACACATGGTTGTTTCTCCCTTGTTGTGGTTAGTGTCGATATGAACCGCCGGAGGGTTTCAGCCACACCAGAACTGGAGTGGAGTCCCATTTTGTCGGTTTCTACGTAATTTGTTCGGATATTAAGGAGGAGGGAAACGTATATCTGACCACGTTGCATGTTCTTGCAATAGCTTCTGTATTGCGTTAAGATAGTATCTATTTTTCTTTGCACAACTGCCAGTATCCCCAATGAAAACAGATAGCCATCTGTCTACATCATCGGTTCTTACACTCCAGTTAGCCGAAACAAAAAGCGATTCGGCTCGCTTTTCTTTGCTCCGTTCTCTCTCTGGACAACTCTTCTCAACGCGCCCAGAACAGGCACTCAGTTACGCAAACGAGGCGTTAGAACTTGCCGAACGGCTTCGAAAGCGAAGGGAGGTTCCAGACTGTCAAGTGATGATTGGTCGTTGCCAGATTGCTGCAGGTGATTTAGATCGAGGAGTGCGCAGTCTCCGCAAAGCACTCCCCTTGCTCCCCTCACCGAGCGAAGAAGAGGGGGAACTCTACGTGGAGATCGGAAGTGTCGAGGTTGAGCGGGGACGGTATCAGAAGGGAGTAGAAGCCTACCAAGGTGCACATGCTGTGTTCGAGGAGATTGAGAATCTGTCGGGAAGGTGGCGCGCACTGAAAGGCCTCGGCGATCTCTATGCTGGGTTAGCCGACTACCAACGGGGACTTGATATCTACCTTCGGGCACTTCGGGCTGCCGAGCAGAGCGAGAATTTCGAGATGCTTGGAGTTAGCCTGTCAGATATTGCATTGGTCTACAGCGAACTTCAAGATTATCCACGCGCCTTAACCTATCTGGAACAGTGCCGGGAAACCTTCAGCAAGGCTGGATTAAGACACTTAGAAGTACGCGCCTTGGCAAATATCTCTGGCATTTACACTGCACAAGGCAAACTTGAGAAAGGGTTGGAACAAGGTATCCGAACGCTGGCTATCTACGAAGCATTGGATGACCGCCGAGGCTTGGCTACGATGTTGGTAAATCTCTCCAACATTTACGAACAACGAGGACAATTTGACCAAGCACTTGAATATAGCCGAAAAGCACTCGACCTTTTTGAAGAGTTAGGAGATCCAGAGGGGGGATGCAGAACGTTGATTAACATCGGCATCCTCTACCGAGCAACCGGACAACACAACAATGCCCTCTACATCTTAGAACAAGCACTCCGAATCGCCTCGAATATCGAAACCCTTGGCCTCGAATATCAATGCCACCACCTCCTCTCCGCGAGCTTCGAAGAGCTTGGAGATGCTACCCGCGCACTACGACACCTGCGAACCTATATCGACATTAAGGAGAAGTTGGAGGGGGAAGAACGAAACCGAGGTATAGCAGAGCTTCAAGCAAAGTTCGATTTAGAGCAGGCAGAGACCGAACGCGAACTTTACCGTCTCCGAAACGAACAACTCGAACTGCAAAACAAACACCAGAGTGCTGAATTAACCTCCCTATCGATGCGCCTCGTGGAAAAGAGCCGGTTTATTAACGACATTAAGCTGGCAATCGAGAAGACCGAACAGGTTCGCCCGGATGAAGTGCTCCCCTCGCTCCACCAGATTTTGCGCAAAATCAAGGGGCAAACTTCGTCGCGCGAAGATTGGCAGGCATTTGAAGAGCAGTTTCAGAAGGTTCACCACGGCTTTATGCAGCGTCTCTCGCAGCAGTTCTCCACACTTACATCAACGGAACTGAAGGTCTGCGCACTGATCAGAACAGGTCTCTCCTCAAGCGAAATCGGCTCGCTTCTCCACGTAACCAAGCGAAATATCGATACCCACCGCTATCGGCTCCGGAAGAAGCTGGAAATTGGCTCCGATGTTGACTTAGGAACCTTCTTAGCAGGATTGTAGTATCTCCCGAACGGGATTTTCGGCAATTTTCCAGACAATCCAGTCAAAATGTAGTACTAAAGTAGTACTACACCTCCTAAATTACCAGCCTATCTTGCAACTGTTCCAAGGGAGAGAAAAGCCGACCGAATGATGTCGTGCTCCTCGGGAACAGAATCCTTCTGGATGTAAAAAGCTCTGGGATTCACTACCAGAGTGGAAAGTCTCATAACGGCAAATACTTATGAACAATCGTCTAACATTCAACAAAGCAATCACCTCCTCCAACGGCAACTTGCACATTAACCTTCTCCAGAGAGGGTATTCGATATACAACCACCAAGGAACTGGCGTAGGGGAGTTCGATACGGACAGTACGTTCCACCTCTACTTCTTTCCGAGCCACACACACACACAGCCGAGTGTGGCACTGGCCTCCAGTCTTCCAGAAGAAGAGGAAGATTTTCGATAGGGAGCCTTACGGCAGCCGTGGGGGTCTGTACGGTCCCGTGATGTTTATCCGTATAGACCCCTCGGCTTCCCCCCTACCCCTCCCCCCCCCTTCGATTGAAGATCGCCGCTGTGAACCAAAGCGATCGGGACGTAACAACCATCAATAGTTCACACCATGCACATATCAAAGACACTCACTGAGAGTGAAAATAATTTGAGATTCCTTGTCTGTCCCTCCAGACTTGACTCTATAGACATTCAGCCGTTGTTCTCTGATAGAACAGCAATTCGACCCTCAACCCGTTCCACTCCAGCAGTAGTAGTCCCTGCCTTTGAGAGGAACGGGGAAGTGTCGAAGGTTACGTGGAACGCAGTCTCCTTTAGCAGCGAACAGATATCTATCACTGGTATCTCTCTTCCTACCTATCCGAGAGCAATCCATGCAGCCTTACCTGAGCAAGAGAGACCGATCTTTGGTGGAAGAGAAGGTGGAGTATCGGTACACTCGGCAGGCCGATCCTTTACTGAGTGGATGCCGTAGAGAAAATGCTGATCTGCCAGATTTCTCCTGCCGTAACGGTAGTGGAAACACCTGAACAACAACAAACAGAGAAAATCTTGTACGAGGATCGTAGCGGCTGCTATATCGTTGTACGAACCATGCAGAATATCATGTCAACTATTTCAGGAGAGTCGCTATGACCCCCAACGAAATCACAATTGGTGCAGATGGTTTCTACCATCCAGCCAGTGAAGAAGAACTGATTGCTTTAGTAAAGAAGGCAAACCAAGAAGGGCTGTTGCTCCGTGTCCGTGGCTCCGTCCACTCGGTTGCCTGTGCTATCTACACCGATCCCTGCACCGAAGATGAGAACCATGTTGAGAAGCAGACGCCACCCGACACCGACAATCTGAACGTAATGCTCGACCAATACCGAACCTTCCGGGTGGTTGACCAAGAACAGATGTTAGTGGAAGCCGACGCAGGCATCAACTTGGGCATTGATCCCTCCGACCCAACCCACACCTCAACATTGGAGAACAGCCTTCTCTACCAACTTTGGAACGACTACGGTTGGACACTTTCCGACCTTGGGGGCATCACCCACCAGACAGTGAGTGGATTTGTCTCCACCGGTTCCTCGGGTGGATCGCTCACCTACTCGATCAACGAAAACCTCTACGCATTTCGGATGATCGACGGCGAAGGGAACGTCTACGAAGTAAGCCGCGAGGATACTTCTCCCGATGAGTTCAACGCCGTCGCGCTTTCGATGGGATTGCTCGGAGTGATTTCCAAAATCACCTTCAAGTGTATTCCCACATTCAACATTAGTGGGCAGGAGGCAATCACTACCTACGATGAGGCATTGGTGGACCTGTTCGGAAACGGAAGCGCAGAACGACCGAGCTTCGAGACATTCTTGACAGATGTTGAGTACACCCGTCTGGTCTGGTGGCCACAGCGTGGAGGAGAAAGGATCATCGTCTGGCAGTGCCAGCGAATTGCTCCACAGTACGGTTTCCGTCCGGTTCACTATCAAGAGTTCGGCAACTACCCAGAGATTTCTGAAGTAGCAATCTCGATCTTCTACACAATCATCGGTAACCTGGACGATCTCTCCGCTGCAAAGCCAAAACTTGAGGAGAGCTTCGACCAGCTTGAAGGTGTTTTGCAGTTATTCTTAGAGAAGAAGGAAGACCTTGGCGAGTTCGGGAAGATCATGGCAGATGTGCTGACAAAAGCATTGGAGTTCGGAGTTGACGCGGCAATTACTCTGTTGATTCCCCTTGCCCCAATCATCAAGGCACTCTTGCCAGATATTTTCCCGATTGTCTTGGGCATCTTCATGCCTTTGGACTCGACGAAGAAGGGAATGCAGAAGGGTGAACCACAAAGTTTCCGGGATTACGGCTGGCACGGTCTGCCAATGGATGGTCAGGCAAGCGACACGTTAGTTCCAACCGAGTTCACAGAAATCTGGCTTCCTATTGGACGGACAGAAGAGGTGATGAACATCCTGAACAACTACTTCACCGAACCGAAGTCGAAGCATGAAGCACTGCGGCGAACCGGAACGTATGCTTGGGAGCTTTACGGAGCGGGACCGACTGATATCTGGATGAGTCCTTCCTACAGCAATGGAAACGACGAGTGGAAAGATGGTGTCTTCCGGATTGATCCCTACTGGTTCGCAGGGAATGCTGGCAACCCAGCAGAAGTATTCTACCCACAACTTTGGGACTTGCTCCGGCAGAACAACATCCCCTACCGTCTCCACTGGGGAAAGTACCAACCGATTGTCACCGAGGGAGACCCAGATGGTTGGGTTGCATTCTTCAAGAGCCAATATGAGAAGTGGGACGATTTCTTAGCAAAGCGTGCGGAGAAGGATCCGAACAACATTTTCCTGACTGATTACTGGCGAAATCGATTTGGGCTGTGGGATATGCCGAAGCCTTCACCGAAATCGTAATACCGAGTTCACTAACGATAAACGGTAAGCCCTATACGGTTTCTGCCACTCAGAATGAAGTGATGACGTGAAGAGTCTCACTATTTATCGAAAAGTTTTGCTGGACTACGTCATGTAGCAAAAGGATCGGGACGGACTTGTAGAGATCAAATCTCTCGTCCGTCCCAATTCGTTTTGTCTCTTCCGTTTTGTCTATGGCATGTCACCTTATCGAGGGTTCCGTGGCTTTCTCTTCACCAACTTCGAGCGCACTACCTCCACACTCTTGTCGGCGCGAAGCAATCCAAATCCTTGCATCTCCGGTGCAACTCCTTTGATTGGCTCGGCAGATCGCTGCATGATGTTCTTGACTTCAGCCGGGGTCAACGCAGGGTTTGCTTCCAACATCTGCGCTACTACCGACGAAAGGATTGGCGCAGCAAAGGAAGTCCCGTCTACATGCTTGTAGTTCGTGTTGATCTGCTTTTCTACACGAATCCGCTCTAACACCAACGACCGTGCTCGAAGTGGGGTCTTGGCAGATAGAAGTTCCTTTGTAATTCCAGTCTCACGAGCCAACACCGGGATGCTCCGCATTAACGCATCATCCTTTGCACCTGCCATATAGAAAAGTGCTTCTGCTTCCCCCTTCACTCCTGTTCGCAGAAGAATAGGAGCAGCCACCCAGATAGCTGGACCGAGAAGTTCTGGCTTCCTTGCTCCGCTCGGCGTCTTCCCATACGAACTGTGCCAGAACTCGTGGCTCTTCCAGTCACCTGAGTTGTGGTCGTTATATCCCCCAACCGTGATGGCCGACGGAGCCGATCCGGGTGGGACGAGAGGGCGGGAGGGATTATTCCCAGAGGCGGCCACCACTACTACCCCTTGCCGCGTAAGTTCTTCAACCAACGCAATCACCGGATGGCGCATCGAACGTGTTGTTTCGTCAACACCGAGCGAAAGGTTAATCACTCGGACGTTATATTTCTTGTGATTCTCCAACAGCCACTCCAGCCCCCGCTTCACTTGTGGCGTTCGTATGTGGTGCTCCGGCGTCATCGCCTTCACGAAGACAAGTCGAGCATCGGGAGCAATGCCACGATAGTATCCATCGGAGAGATGTCCACTTCCGGCGGCCACAGTTGCGGCCATTGTTCCGTGCCATGCTGAAATCGGAGGCTCCTCGGAAAAGTCTCGTTCAAAATCCCGCACTTCTCTCCCCTTTACAGCATCGTAGACTGCGAGGACGCGATTAACTGGCAAGATCAGGTCGGGGTGGGGAGCAAAGCCGGAATCGACGAAGGCAATGGTAACTCCTGCCCCGGTGTAGTGGGGGGAAGCGTTTACCCGTTCCGGCGTCGAGAGAATAGGTGAGAAGCCGAGAACAGGATCAACGTAGTGAGGCTCACCGCGACGCTTAACGATCTGCATTCGTTGCAGTTCTCTCTCCCCTTCTTCAAGACATGATCGACAGAGGAGAGCATCTGGCGTCAACGTTGGGTTCTGCCCGAGAAGATAGAAGTAGAGAAGTGTGACCTGCGAGCTTTCGTACTCTTGCAGGGAAATTAGCTCAGAAGATTTCGGAGATGTTGAGCATCGTTGACACTCCTCCCCTCTCTTCGAACTACTACTTCGCCCACCCTTATCTTTTCGATTTGATCCCTTCGCCACGCTTTGTATACTCCCCTCAATCTCTATTGCGTCAATTGTGCTCATGCCGGAATATACTTCAATCTACCAATGCGTCAATCGAACCGATCAACTCACCGTGCATTTTACGCACTTACATTTCCTCGATCCACTGAAGCGGCTATCGCCAACGTAATAGCAGAACTATGCCCTCACGATAACAAGATAGTCCGGTGGACTCCAGAGAGGAATCTTCACGTAACGCTGCGCTTTCTCGGAGAACTTCCCACTAATATCTTCAGGGAAGCACGACAAGTAATGAAGCAGACGGAACTTCCCCACACCTGCCACCTCCACTTTAAGGGAATCAACGGACTTCCTTCGCTCAGTCGCCCGAACGTGATTGTACTCGATCTTGAGGGAGTAACCGAAGAAGACCAAACGCAGATAGCGAGTCTTCAACTACTAACGGAATCGTTTGCCCAGACAATTGGACTAAAACAGGAAGAACGAGCCTTCCGTCCCCACGTGACACTCGGAAGAGTCCGCCGCGACCAACAGATTTCCGAAAGTCTACGCTCGGCAATAAAGAACCTTCACATAGTAATCCCAGAGGTTGAAATACGTGACTTGGTCTTAATAGAAAGTTTTTTGTCGCGAGAGGGGGCAGAATATCGGATAGCCGAGAAGTGTTCCCTCTCTTGGTGAACCTTGGTGGTAACGCTTCCTCCAGAAAGAATAACCACTAAGGACACAAAGGAGCACCAAGAAGAAACTACTCTTCGAAGTGTTCCATCTTTCCCTGCAAGGCTTTCAGGAGTCTGGCGCGGGCGCGGAAGAGGTGGGCTTTCACCGTGCCGAGGGGTAGATCAAGCTCTTCAGCAATGTCTTGATATTCCATCTCTTGGTTGTGGCGCAGCTCAATCACAACGCGGTACTTTTCTGGAAGATCGGCGATTGCCTGCTTCAGGATTTCCGTCCGTTCTTTCGCCGTCATCGGTGCGTCGGGTAACGGAGCGTCGGCGTCGGGCAACTGCATCTCCATCTCCCCCTTGCTCGTCCGGATCGGCTCATCATACGAAACCGTTTTCAGCCGCCGCTTCCGCAAGTAGTCAATACAATTATTTGAGGCAATCTTGTAAAGCCACGTTGAGAAAGCATACTGGAAGTTGAAGCTCTTCAACGAAGAGAATGCCTTGATGAAGGCCTCCTGCGTAAGATCCTCGGCATCAAGTTGATTCCGCACCATCTTGAAGAGCATCGCGTTGAGCGACCCCTGATATTTATCGCGAAGCCGTGCAAAGGCAGCCTGGTCTCCGTCGAGCGCTCGACGAACCAGAGCGTGATCTTCAGCGCGGTTCTGTTTGCTCCGCTCTTCTTTCGAGATAGAATCCGGTAGTGACATCGCCCCGAAATTAGCCTTTTCATTCGAAACAGCGAGGGGTTCCTCAATCTCTCCCTACCACAAATGATTGTTAGTCTTTCGGATGCGAGGTATCTTGAGGAACTATGAGCATCTACACAACACTTCGTCTCCCGTTCTTAGCGCTAACGGGATTCCTGATTCTCTCTTCGTTCATCGCTGGATGCAATTCCGGCAAAGAGGGAAAGCAGCTAACAAAAGAGAATGGTGGAGAAGGAACAAAACTCTCCGCCTTCCACCCAATTCTCGACGCCCAAGTTCACGAAGATGACTCCCTTTTCCTGATGAGCCTTATCACCTTGAAAGATGAAGGCTTTTTGCTGGAGGGGGATATGATAGGTCCAGTAGCGGGATTTGTCCGGCAGCACGGAGGGGTAGAAAAACCTGACTCTGTTCTACTCGGCATGACATACCGCCAACTGCTAAACAGAGCCTTAGTTGTTGATCTCTCAACAGAATATGGCTACGACCCAACCAACTGCGATGGGTGCAAGGATTCTATCTTAATCTACCTTCCCGGAACAGATGCCCGCCTTTTTGTTGGGATGGGACGGAAGGGGTTGCAGGAGATGATTCGCGAAGCGTTTGCATCGAACGAGGTTGCCGAAAAGTATCGAGAAGCTCCCTACAACCGGGAAATCGACTCGGTAAACTGGCAGTCGACAATCAAAAAAATATCGACCGAACAGAAAGAAGTATTCGACGGTGTACTCTTCGGCAACATCATGCTTGTGATGAGTCAGGAAGGAAAAAATCCAAGCAAATACACCTACGGCCACATTCTAACCGTCATCGACAGAGTCAAAGGAATGCCGGAGTTCACCGAGATCCGGAAATACCTGACAAACCTAACATCAGATACGAGTACATCACAACCTTAACTATAGCTAAAACAGGAATGAAGAGAACTTCCGAAATGAAAACGTATAGCCTATTTGGCTTTGCTTTCTTGCTGATAGCAAGCCTGACAGGTGGAGTAGGATGTAGCAGCTCAGACAGCACCACAACCGAGAAAAAAGAGGTAAGCCGAAACGACAAATTTGATAACAGCCAACCTCCCCAACTTGCGGAAAATCCGATGGGGGAACAACCACCTCTTACCATACCGGGGGCAGTAGTGAAAACAACAGGCGATACAATCAAGACAATGAGTGGTCTACAGTACATCGAACAGCAGAAGGGGACAGGAAAACAAGTAGAGGCTGGAATGAGAGTAAAGGTCGACTACGCAGGTTTTTTAACTGACGGAACAATTTTCGACACGTCAATGGAAGATGTTGGCAAAGCAAACAACTTCGATCGTGGTGGTTATCCGTTCGAGCCAATTGAGTTTATTGTCGGGAATGGACAGGTGATTCGTGGATGGGATGAGGGGTTGACAACCGATATGCACGTTGGTGGGCGTCGTCGCCTGATTATTCCTCCCGACCTGGCATACGGCACGCGCGGACGCCCTCCCGTCATCCCACCAAGTGCCACCCTCATCTTCGACATTCACGTCCTCGAGGCTGAGTAATGGATACTGACTCTCACATAGAGCCACAACACCATCTGGACAAGTCGGGAATAAGACGTTTTTACGCAGAGAAATTCCGTTCACCTCGACGCCCCCCCACGGTGAACATGACCATACTGATTGGCATCATCGCCGTTGTGCTCTTTGTGATTTGGCAGTTTTTCTTTACCCGTCCAACCCTCTTCACCGAAGAGTTCAGTTTGGCTCAGGCGGTGGAAGAGATCGAAGAGCTCACTACGGTTCGAAGTCATCTCCGCTTTACTGTAGTAGTGCGCGAAGAGTCGGGGAATTTGGTAGTGCAGCGTTTAGCCGACCAAGCTGGAGAGATCAACATGCAGGATATTGGCTCGATGCTCTTCCACGATCCAACGCTCCTTGCCGAACTTCACGCGGTGGCAACATATGGGGTGAAACTTGATGATATCGAGAAGAGGATAACCAACCACGGAGATTCTCTTCACGTGAGCCTTCCCCCATCTGAGTTGTTGGACGTAAAGATTGTAAATGCTGATACCCGAATCATCGCCCAGCTGAAAGGTCTGTTCCGAAGTGAGAACAACGAGTTGTTGCTGGCTGCCTCACAACGTGGCGAAAGCTTCGCTGAAGAGTTTGCCCGCACAGATGCCGCCTCACTGGAGTTAGCAACAACGAAGGCTCGAGAGATTATCGGACTTCTTGCCAAGCAGGCTGGAAAAGAGACCACCTTCACTGAAGAATAAGATGGGGAGAGGAGCATGATTATCACAAAGACTCGAAAGGAAGTGATTGCCGTGAAGCAGGAGGACCACGCCGCCTTCGCCGGATTTCTGCTGGAGCGTTGGAGCGATCACGGATTCAAACATGATCCGCGCCGTGAAGTCATCATCCGGGCAACCGAACTGCACGATAATGGGTGGAGAGAATTCGACGCTGCTCCCCGCTTGGATAGCAAAACGGGACTCCCAGTTGACTTTCGGAAGATTACACCGGAGGAAACAAGTGAGATCTGGATGCGGGGATCGCAACGCTTCGCTGTTGAAGAGCCATATCTGGCACTCCTCATTACCCACCACGCATACGCATTGCACGAACATGCACACAACCGAGCTGGGGTCTGGAACGATTTCTTCGTCACGCTCGCCCGCCAACGAGCCTTTCTGCGCGACTCGCTCGGACTAACCCACAACGATATTGAGCATGGCTACTCATATCTCCGGATGGCCGACTGGTTTTCGCTGAAGTACTTTACCGAGCCAAAACTTGGGGCAACACGTCCGGCACAATATGCCGGATACAAACTTGTGCGGGAAGATGACTCCTTCCTCTTCCGTCCTTACCCTTTCATCGAACATGGTATTCGGTATCAGATACCAGTCTACGTACTGAACAAGAAGGGATATAAGAGTGAAGCCGAGTTGCAGGAAGACTTGCAGGAACCGGAGATGCGAGAGATTATCTTGAACCCTCTCGGACTGTGATAACTCCGTCGGCATATGAAGGTGGACCACTTCTAATTCTGGACGGGGACCTCCCGTCCGAGAAAATCTTACAGCAGTTGATCTCGCAACACTCACTCCTCATCGCCGCCGATGGCGCAGCCGGAAAACTCCAGTATTACAACATTCGTCCCGACCTTATCATTGGCGACTTCGATTCGTTAGGGGATATACGCTTCGATCCGTTCTTCGGGGGAACAGAACTCATCGAAGATAAGAGCCAACAGGCCTACGACGGAGAGAAATGTCTCGCTTGGGTTGTGAATGCCGGGCACGACCGGGTAATGGTAGTGGGAGTTGGGGGAGGAATGATCGACCACGTCCTAAACAACTTCTCCCTCCTCGCAAAGTTTGCTGACAGGCTCTCCATTTCCACTCGCCAAGAAGATTCTATTGGCTACGTTGTTACCTCAACACTCTCAATCGCAACTAACCCGGAAGAACGCATCTCCCTGATTCCACTCCCCAGTGCGCTACTCTACACTGAAGGTTTGGAGTGGAACCTTGAAGGGGAAGAGCTATCACTCGGCAGGAGAGAGGGAGCATCGAACCGGGCACTTGGCTCAGAAGTTCGAGTTGACGTAGCAGAACAGACTCCACCTGGATGTATTATTCTCTTCCACTATCCACAAGTGTGAGACCAGGTTCGCTGACGGTAGCTTCCCACCCTTAGCGCTCTTTGAATAATTATCGAGGTAATCACTGCCTGATATTAACACCCCGATTGATCGGGGTGTTCAGGCTCCTCAAAAGGGACGGAAACGGCTTCAAGCCCTTTCTCGACCGGCTCATATTTTCAAGCATTGCCTCAATAGAAATCTCTGTAATTCTTGCAGACCATCGATATATGTTAGAGCGCATTGATCAACGCCCCAAAACAAAACGAGGAACCGATAGTTAGGAGAAGGAGAGCACTAAGGAAAAAGTCTTGAACGAGGGTAAGATTTGATCTCTTTCGGATAGAGAGAATAATTGCAATCATCGTACCGATGATGATGTTTAGCCCTGATAAAACCAATCCACCCAGAATCAGACCGGAACCAATAGAGAATCCGATTGAATTACTGGTGTTAGGAGAGAGCACTATCTCTGCAATGGTTGACCAGAGAACCAATATCCCAAGATTGATTCCGATAATTTTACCGAGGGTGTTCATAATTGGCTATGAGTCATTTGGATTCTCGCTTCAATATGATTTCCGTAACTCTATCATGTCATCAACATTGCTCCTCCCCAACAGGCAGAAAATCCAACCACGAGAACTGCACCAGCACTGAGGAGATACCACTTCGCTTCCTCCCGATTTTTCCTCGTGAAGAAAGCCAATGAGATAAAGAGATTCAAGAACGTCTGTAGCCCAATCGCCCCCATTAAGAGGATGGCTTGGCCGAGATATCCGTAATTGCCTGGTTCTGGCGGAGTGCTCATTCCCAATACTATGTTGATACCGAGCGTGTAGATTACCAGAATTGCGATGTTGATGCCAAGGATTTTCATAGCTCTACCATCTTAACGTGGCATAAATTTCTAAGTGAGTTGGACTCCTGAACCGAGACAGAGGGTAAAGCCAATCAGATAGATGAGACCACAGCTTAACATCCATGTGCGCCCAGAATCATCCTTTTTCCTCGCAAATTGAACGAGTGCTATGCAAAGACAGGCAAACCCATGAAGAAAGACGATAAATGCCAGTGGGATCATGATGTCCTCCCAACCGGGAGATCTGCCCTGTTGCCCTATCTCCACGTTTATTAGTGTTGTATAGAGAACAACCATTGTTAAGTTGAGGGGAATAATCAGACCGAGCTTTTTCATCTCTTTCATTTCCTCTACGGTACATCTGGCGAGTAATCACAAGACAAAGGGGTATGTGCGGAGCCATCCTCCACCAGCCTGAGGTTAGGTAAAGACTCTTATACTCCGGTACTGCTTCGGCTGTACGTGAATGATTGTCGCGTAAATCGCGAGCAAGGCTAAGTTCGCCGCAACAACTCTACCCTTCATAGATAGCTCCCCCCTCCCGTTTAAGCTGTTCCAGATATTCCTCCTTGTCATCTCTGTAGAAAAGATTCATCGTCTCGAACGGGATAATCCGCCCATCCTTGTGGACGATGTGAACGCACGACTTCTTGATTGCCCGGACATCGAAGTCGTAGGCGTCCATGAAGTTCATGATGATGATTCGGAAGAGATTGCTGTAGCTAAAGCCGGTGGCAATGATCTCCGGCAGACAACAGAGGAGGTGGTGGAAATCACCCTGCGCAGCATCTACCGAAATCCCTGTGCTGAACATCTTCAACACGTGCGAGTGAAGCTCTGGGTCTTGTTCGTAGACAATGGTGTTGCGCGAGTTGTTCAGCAAAACGTCGGGATCAATCAGGCGAGTGAGGGGGACAACTTCGTCGTTGAGCTTTAAGGCATATCCCATTACTAAGGCATCGGGATTGCAGGGAACGGGTATCAAGTCGTTTGGGGCGAACACATTTGTCTGCTCTAAGATCGATGTCCTCACATCGGTCAAGGTCAGACGGTCAGTAGCTGGGTTGAAACCTTCAAGTCTTCCGGCAACTTGGGTTGGCTGAAATGTTACACCACGCACCGCCGGCTGCTCTAACGCAAACTCGATAATTGTTCCAATCTCATCGTCGTTCACCCCTCGCTGCAACGTTACTACTAACGTTGTGGAGAGATTTAGCTCGTTCAGGTGGCGCAAGGCTTTCTCCCGAGTGCTCGTCAGGTCTTTTCCACGTAGATGTTGTAGTGCTTCCGGCTTGAACGAATCGAACTGAAGGTAGACCTCGAAGTCGGGTGCGTAGGTGGCAAGCTTCGCGGCGAACTCCCGGTCGTTGGCGATGCGCACACCGTTTGTGTTCACCATCAGGTGTTTAATCGGCTTCGACTTTGCCAGATCGAGAATCTCGAAAAAATGTGGGTGAATTGTAGGCTCTCCCCCACTAATCTGCACAACATCTGGTTCCCCCTCACTTGCTACAATGATGTCGAGCATCCAATCAATCTCTTCCAACGTCCGGTGGCGTCCATAGGTGGGGGATGAACCGGCGTAACAGGTCGGACAGGTTAGGTTGCACCGGTCGGTCACTTCGATCAACGTTAGGCAGGAGTGTTGCTCGTGGTCAGGACAGAGTCCGCAATCGTAGGGACATCCGAATTCGGTTCTGGTAATCGGCTTCGCCGGATATTCCGACGCCTTGTTGTAGTTCCGAAGTCGCTTGTAGTACTCAATGTCCGAGGCAATCAAGACGTTGCTGAAGCCATGCTCCGGACAGCTTTTCCGCATGAAGACGTTCCCATCTTGAAAGACAATCTTGGCGTCAACTTTCCGCAGACATTCAGGGCAGAGACTGAGAGTGAAATCGTAGTAGGTGTAGTTCCGAGTTTCAGGCATGGTGACGTTCAAAAAGTGTTGATCGAGATATAAGGAGAGCAATCAGTGTGCGACTATAATACAGCAGACCGAGAAAGCAAACAATCTGGATTGTAGTCAGACCGAAGTCGAACCGAAAGCCGGGCTTCAAGAAGCCGACAGAGAATCGGTAGACGAGGTAGGCAATCATAAAGAACTCAAATCGGACTCCCTCCCGCAATTTGTACTTCTTCTCCAATCGAACGAGACCAAACCAGAGAAAGAGTAAAAAGCAGATTTCGTAAAGAGGAAGGGGGTGGCGATATATCCCATCACCAAGATTGATCCCCCACGGAAGACTTGTCTCCAATCCATACGTTGGCTCAGCAACTCCAGCCGTGAAGCAGCCAATGCGACCGATAACTATCGCGAGAATTAGAGGATAGGTGAAGAGATCCCCAGAAGAACGTTCTACGCCGAGAATCTTCTTCGTGATCTCCACAAAAAGCAAGCCCCCGAGCAACCCACCCACGATTGTCTTATTTGCGAAGTAAAACCAGATTGGATGAGGCTCGCTGAAGAGAGAAATGGGATCTTCAAAGTTCCCGACAATGCGAGAGAAGAAAAAGGCTCCGAAGGCTGCGCCAATCAAAATCCAGACCCGATTCTGCGAGTTAATGGAATCCTCGACACGCTTTCTCAGGTAGAGGAAGTAGCGGAACCCGACGAAGAAGGCGAGCGTTTCGAAGATTAGGTGAAGGTTGATAGGCACTCCCCCCACCGTCGGCTGAATTGGGAAATCCATGTACTCTTATTGGCGATGATCGTGTTGCAAAGAACTTACTCTATCTGTCAGAACAAAACATTGCTTGTACATACAAATAATGTTTTTATCTTTGCCCCATGTCAACAAACAGCTCACAATTTTGCAACTGCCTCCACTATACTGCCACCGCATTTGCACGAAAGATGAACAGTCTGGCTGAAGAGGCATTTGCTACGACAGGGTTAGCCCCCTCCTACGCATTTCTCTTGATGGCTGCGAACCGTCGTCCCGGTATTTCGCCCTCCGAACTGAGTGGAGAGCTGATGCTCACCCCCTCTACAATCACTCGTCTTGTGGAAAAACTTGAGGCAAAAGGCTTCGTTCAGCGAAAAACGCAGGGACGGCAGACGGAAGTTCACCCGACAGAAAAGAGTCTTACACTCGACCCAGAACTCCGAAGCTCCTGGAAAAAACTCTACCAAGAGTACACAACCTTGCTTGGCGAAAAGGAGGCCGTTTCACTCACTCACTCGTTGAATCGAGCAGTTCAAGTGCTCGAAGGATAGGGGATAGATCGTGGATAGTTGATTGTTGTTGAGGACAAAATACTTTGGGAGAATTTAGCCCTGCCGAATGGTTCGATCTTTTCGTTTCACCACTATCAACCAACAACGATCTATAAACTCTCCCCCAAATTTTAAAGTTTACGCAAATCAGATACTTGTATGTACACACAAATTTTCTCAGGAGAACAGAAATGAAGGTTGGAATTATCGGATCGGGTAACGTCGCTCAAACGTTGGCGAAAGGCTTCCTTTCATCAGGACACAATGTCAAGCTCGGAACGCGAAGCCCTGAAAAGTTAGGTGAGTGGTTAAGTGAAGTAGCGAATGAGAACCTATCAGTTGGAAGCAACGTGGAGGCAGCAGAGTTTGGAGAGCTACTGGTGCTGGCAACTGGTTGGGAGGGAACGAAGAATGCAATCGAGCTTGCCAACGCAGAGAACTTCGCCGGGAAAGTAGTTATTGATGTCACGAACCCACTCGACTTCTCGGCTGGGCCTCCCCCGAAACTTGCCGTGCAATATCCAGAATCGGGTGGAGAACTTGTGCAAAAGTGGCTTCCTGATGCGAACGTTGTGAAGGCGTTCAACACGGTTTCGGCTCACATCATGATTCACCCTCACCTACAAGAGGGCAATCCCGATCTCTTTATTGCCGGAAACGACGACCAGGCGAAGTGGGTGGTAACAGAAATCGCAACGGAGTGGGGCTGGGAGAACGTACATGACTTAGGAGATATGACAAACGCCTACTGGCTGGAGACGTTCGCGATGCTTTGGATATACTTCGGCTTCAGGAACAACCACTGGACGCACGCATTTAAGTTGCTGATGAAGTAGTGTGGGAATTCGTAGGGGTGAAATATCTTTCACCCCTACGAACCCTCCTCAACTTCCAGTCATGGTGACAATACCTTCTGCTATAGTGTCTTTCTTATATAGTCATTGGCTCCACTATTTCTCTCCACCTATTTCTGTCGTGACAGGAGACGATGCTTCAACTTCCCCCCCCTCGCTACTAACAAAACCGACCTGAAGGTGTTTGTTTCTTTCAAACGAAAGAGTCGACCCATAATAATGATGGCATAGCCTCAACTTACCATCAAAGAGAGAACTTATGAGACCTTTGCTTCTACGTTCCATCCTCACGCTTTCGCTACTTCTCGCATTTTTCTGGACTGTTCGTACAGTTGCCCAAAATCGTTCCTACGATCAGTGGTGTTTTGGCTTAGAGGTAGGTCTTGATTTCCGATCAGGTTCACCACAACTCTTTCGCCCCCCGATACAGTCGAATGAGGGGACTGCGTCGATCTGCGATCCGAGAACGGGAGCACTCCTCTTCTTCACCGACGGCGTTACGGTCTGGAATCGAAACTCTCTAATAATGCTTAACGGCACGAACCTAAACGGTCACCAGAGTTCAACACAATCGGCTTTGATTGTTCCCCACCCCGGAGATTCTGGCATCTACTACCTCTTTACCGCAGATGCGGGTCCGTATGGACTTCGGCTGCTCGGCATCAACTACTCAATTGTCGACATGAAGCGCGCTGGTGGGCTTGGGGAAGTAGTGCAGAAGAACACCCCACTCCTAAAGGATGCAACTGAGAAACTGGTGGGCATCTACCACTGCGGCGACACGAGCACATGGGTTCTGGCCCATGAACTTGGTTCTGATCGATACTTTGCGTGGGAAGTGACTTCTGCTGGTCTGAACACAACCCCTGTTATCACTGCAATCGGCAATATCCACAGCAGTGCAAACGATCGCTCCTCAACCGGATATCTGAAAGCCTCACCGAGTGGCCACTACCTAATATCGGTCGACGGACAGCTAAAGCGAGGGGAACTCTTCCACTTTAACCCGGGCACAGGTGTTGTGGAAAAGAAGTTGGGAGAAATTGATGCCGACTACGGCGCAAGTTTTTCCCCGAACAGCAGCTACCTCTACGTCACCGAAGGTGATAGCCTGCAAAGCCAGTTTACAATCTATCAGTACACAATGCTGCCAGCAAACTCCGAGGAAATTGCACTAACTAAAAGTCCGGTTTCCACGGTCAAGTCAACTTTTGCAGACCCCATCTTGATTAGTGGCGCACTCCAGATTGCTCCCGACAGATTGATTTACCTGACCTCCAGTACTGGCGAAATTGGCCGGATAATCAATCCAGACCTGCCGGGAGCTTCGTTCCAGAGAAATGTGATCTCCTTCCCCGACATCACAAAACAGAGAGGCTTCTATGGACTACCCAACTGTATTGATGGTCTCTTCTCCTCAATCGTAGATCCAGGTAGGCTACGGGCAGTCTTCACTCCGGGTGATACGACGATCTGTGCAGGAGAGAACCTGACATTCATTGACCAGAGTAGAGGAAGACCGATGGTGTTCGACTGGTCGGTTAGTGGCGATACCTCCTTTACTGTTTCCAGTAGGAACCTTGGCAACGTAACGTTTAACAAACCGGGGAGATATGAGGTAACCCTCCAAGTCACTCGCTCCTGCACAACTGATGTTGCCACGGCTACGATCATCGTCAATCCAGTACCCGTTGCTGATGCTGGGCCTGATAGAGGTATCTGCTTAGGAGGTTCCACACAGCTTATGGGGAGCGGAGGAGGAAGGTATCGCTGGACTCCCTCGCAAGGATTAGACTGCGATACGTGTGCAACTCCAACTGCATCGCCCACCACCACCACCACCTATCGGCTCATTGTTGAAAATGAGAGTGGGTGCAAGGATACTTCAAACGTTACAGTGAGAGTAAGCGCAACACTCGACGTGCAGGCGCGGGATACCACAATCTGTGCCGGCCAGACTGTCACATTGAAGGCAACCGGGGCAATTGATTATGAGTGGTCAAGCACTTCGGGGGAAGTGCTCTGCTCGGGCTGTCCAGAGATTATGGTGACGCCAACCCAAACAACTACCTACTATGTCCGGGGAAAGAGTGCCGAAGATTGCGAAGGATATGACACCGTTACCGTAACATTGAACCCAATTCCTGTGGCGAAGGCTGGAAAAGATACGGCCATCTGCTCCGGTGAAACCGTGACGTTAGGGGAAGCAGGTAGTGTGAGTGGGCTACGCTACGCTTGGGAACCAGTTACCGGACTGAACAATCCGAACTCACCTCGCCCTGATGTATCACCAACGGAGACGACAACCTACAGGTTGCTCGTAACGGACATTCGGACAGGGTGCTTTGCGCTCGACTCTGTGATAGTCTCCGTGAACCCGTTACCAATTGCCGATGCCGGAAGAGATACCGCATTCTGTGCTGCCGGAACTACCACGTTAGGTGGACGTGATGCGGAACCGAACCTCATATATCAGTGGAGTCCCGCAAAAGGTCTCGATAATCCGAAGTCTCCACACCCAACAGCATCGGTTACCGAAACAACAATCTATCAGTTGATAGTCTTGAACAGTCAGAGCGGGTGTTCTGCGGTTGACTCTGTAGTAATCTCCATCACCGAACCACCCGTTGCCGATGCTGGAAGTGATGGAGCGCTCTGCCTCGGTAAGACTCTCATGCTGGGTGGACGGGATGCCGAGCCAAGCCTCACATACCAGTGGAGTCCAACCGAGGGTCTCGACGATCCGAAATCTCCACACCCGATTGTATCGCCAACCGAGTCGACAAACTTTCAACTTCTCGTCACCGATACACGAACAGGCTGCTTTGCGGTCGACTCTGTGTCGGTTACTCTCCACAACCTGCCAATTGCTGATGCCGGAAGAGATACAACCTTCTGCTTCGGTGGCATTACGACCTTAGGTGGACGAGATGCTGAGCCGGGTCTTGACTATCAGTGGCAACCAACCGCAGGTCTCGACAATCCGAAATCTCCACGCCCGATTGCATCACCAACGGCGACGACAACATATCTGTTGCGTGTCACAGACAGAGCAACCGGCTGCGAAGCCTACGACACAGTACAAGTACGCACCGGCAACAAACTTGAGATCAACGCTTGGATCGACAGAGACTACCAAGCAGTTATTGGCCAACGCTTAGCAATTGCAGTGGAGGTTGACCCCATCCCTCCCGGTTCTAACATATCAGACCTTCTGCTCACACTGGAATATGATGCCGGCGTTCTCTATCCCGATGTCAACTCGATTGCGCAACTGCTTGAGGGGACACTGTTGGAAGGATGGAGTGTCACGATTGAGACGGTCTCCCCCGGCCACTTCGAGGTGCGATTAACCGCACCACCCGGAAAAGAACTGACCGGAGGGGGGAACCTTCTCTCCTTTGAAGGGAATCTCTACCTCGGAGCAAAGTCTGCTACGGAGTTGCCCTTCACACTCCTCGCTACGAACGATTGCGTAGATATTACTACCAGACCGGGGTATGCAAAACTCGACACAATCTGTGGTCTCAACTTCCGCTTGATTGAGTTAAACGCAAGCAAGTATGCGATTCCACAAGCTCGACCCAACCCATCTGGAAATCACGTACAGGTTGAGTTCAGCGTTGGTCTCGACGGCCCGGCTCAACTTGAGGTCTTCGATGCTGTGGGGAACAAGGTTGGAGTGTTGGTTGATCGAGAACTTGAGGCCGGAAGTTATACTGTAGAGTGGGACGCAACATCTGCTGGTGGGGGAGCCTACTGGCTTCGATTGCAGAGTGGCGAGACGGTGAAACTTGGGAAGGTTGTGGTACAGTAGCTCCTTATGTGCATCTTCCAGAGTAGGCTTTAGATCCAGTTAGCCTCACCAACGATAACTATACAAACAAGCGAACGGGTCGACAAGAACCAATCTGTCGACCCGTTCTGCTTATCCAACCAGAAAGAACTGAAAGTGTGGAAGGCAAGTGCTGCTATGAAAAGGGAGATAGATCTACCAAAGTTGGTGGAGCGGGGTTGATGTGATAGTTTTGTCGTTTCGAGCACAAGAGCGTATGAGCAAATACCATGCTCGGCAAATCTCTCCAGATGAATATCTGACTATTGCTTCGCAGAGAGAAAATTTTATGACATCGGTAGATCGCCGACACTTTTCATTATAGCTCTACAATGCCAAACGAACGGAAAGAGATTTTTAAGACAGATTCAGGAATTGAGATTCCTCCCTACCTCATACCAGATGAAGGATGTGGTTCGCAGGAAAAGCCGGGTGAGTATCCGTTCACGCGGGGTCCCTACCCGACGATGTACCGGAGTCGATTCTGGACGATGCGGATGTATGCCGGTTTCGGCACTGCCGAGGAATCGAACGAGCGCTACCGCTATCTCCTCTCGCAAGGTGTCACCGGCCTCTCTGTTGCGTTTGACTTACCAACACAGATCGGCTACGACAGCGACCACCCAATTGCCGACGGAGAGGTCGGGAAAGTCGGAGTGGCAATCGACTCCTTAGCTGACATTGAGACGTTGTTCGACGGAATCAGACTTCAGGATGTGAGCACGTCGATGACAATCAACGCGACGGCGGCTACGCTCCTTTCACTCTACGTTGCGCGAGCAAAGAAGGAGGGAGCCGATCTCTCCAAGCTGAGCGGGACAGTACAGAACGATATTCTGAAAGAGTATGCAGCGCGGGGAACCTACATCTATCCACCCGCTCCATCGATGCGACTGATTACTGACCTCTTCGCTTGGTGCTCGGAAGAACTTCCAAGTTGGAACACGATTTCGATTAGTGGCTACCACATTCGCGAGGCAGGGTCAACCGCCGCGCAAGAGATCGCCTTCACCCTCTCCAACGGGATCGCCTACACGCAGGCGGCAGTCGATGCCGGACTCGACGTGGATGATTTCGCCTCACGGCTTAGCTTCTTCTTCAACATCCACAACAACTTCTTCGAGGAAGTGGCAAAGTTGCGGGCAGCGCGGCGGATGTGGGGGAAGATCATGAAGGAACGATTCGGCGCGAAAAACCCAAAGAGCATGGCTCTCCGCTTCCACTCGCAGACGGCAGGTTCTACGTTGACGGCTCAGCAACCGGAGACCAACATTGTCCGAGTAACGCTTCAAGCCCTCGCCTCGGCACTCGGTGGCACACAGTCGCTTCACACAAACGGCTTCGACGAAGCACTCGGCCTGCCAACAGAGAAGGCGGCTCGACTTGCACTCCGGACACAGCAGGTGATTGCACACGAGTCGGGAGTTGCCGATTCGGTAGACCCACTTGCCGGAAGCTATTTCGTGGAGTACATGACTGATGAAATTGAGAAGAAAGCAAACGAGTATATCGAGAAGATTGATTCACTCGGCGGAGCAGTGAAGGCTATCGAGGGAGGATATGTGCAGGATGAGATTGCACGGGCAGCCTACGAAGCGCAGAAGCGAGTGGAGAGCAAGGAAGATATTGTCGTTGGGGTCAACCAGTACCAGATGGACGAGCCACCATTCGACGATGTTCTCTCAATTGACGATAGTCTGCGCCAGAAGCAGATAGCACGCCTCGCTGAGGTGAAGGCTTCGCGAAACAACGAACGTGTAGCCGAGACGCTCCGCAGTCTGAAGGAAGGGGCAACAGGCCACGCAAACTTGATGCCCCTCATTCTCGACGCAGTTGAAGCCTACGCGACAGTTGGAGAAATCAGCGATGGATTGCGGGAGGTTTGGGGAGAGTATGGTGGGGAAGGGTGATTGATGTATTGCGGATTTTGGATTTCAGATTGCGGATTGGAAGAAGTTCTGTATCTCACCAATCCGCAATCCAAAATCACCAATCCGAAATTCTCCTCCTGTCACTCTGAAGTCTTCCGAAGAGTCTCGCTGGGATGCCAAGAGCGTATCTCCATCACCCGACTTTGACTCCGAAATCAGTTGACCTTCACTACCTTCCGCAACTCTTTATACCCTTCTGACTTCAGCGCGAGATAGTAGAGACCGTTTGATAGATGGCGCAAATCTATCTCTTGCTCTCTCCCCTTCACTTCCCCACTCTCTACCCGCTCGCCGAGATAGTTGAAGATCACGTAGTCTTCACCAGCTACCACCGATTCAAGCTGAAGGGTGTAGACTCCATCTTGTGATATCGTCCGAATCGTCACTCCCGACTCTTCTACCTTCTCTTCCTCGACGCTCGACGATCCGATGTTCGTCTCCCAGACGCCACGTCCGAAGGTTGCAGCTCTCATCAAACCACTCTCATGAATTTCGATGTCAGTAACTGGAACGCGAGGGAGTCCATCGTTACATGGTTTCCACTGCGCAGACTCATTATCGAAACTCAAGTGGAAGATGCCAATATCAGTACCAGCAAAAATACCGCCACCATTACGTTGATCGTAGGCAACACAGTTCACCGGAACGTTCGGTAGGTTGCGCGAGAGGTTCGTCCACTCACCAGAAATCCAGCCGTAGACCTTCTCGCCATTCACGTAACCAGAGAGAGAAATAAAGCAAACTTCCGAATTGCTCGGGTGTGCCTCAATGTCGGTCAAGGCTAAGTTGAAGTCTTGACGGAATCCAATGTCGCTCCAGTTGGCACCACCGTTAAACGTTGCGCTAATATCTTCAAACGTGCCGATGTAGATAACGTCGGAATTGGCTGGAGAGACATCCATTGCCCGGATATGAATTGGCAGTGGATTCCCAAAGTCATCGGTCTTCTCTGAGCTTACGTTCAGGGGAGAAATCTGCTGCCACGAGTTCCCCCTGTTTGTCGATTTCCAGACGTGATACATCGCCGTGTAAATCGTGCTCGAATTCACCGGATCAATCTCTAACGCTGTCACCCAAGGTCCTTGGAACTGTGTTCCAAATCCGGGAATGTTGCCTGATATCCACGTCCGTTGATCGGTCGACTCCCGGAACCGATTGGTTGATCGGGCAAAGTTCCCGTTGAAGACCGAGTGGTACATCACGTCGGGGTTTGCGTAGTCGATCAAACATTCCATTCCATCCCCACCAAAAGCTTTGCGCCACTCTCCACCCTCTAAGATGTAGCTTCCGTTGTCTTGGCGTCCCGCAATGATTGTGTTCGGCTCCCCCTTGGCAACCGAAATCCGATAGACCTCACCAATGTCAAGTCCGTTCCCAATCGATGTCCAAGTCGTTCCCTTATCCGAGCTATACCAGAGTCCACCATCGTTGCACTCGAAGAGATAGCTTGGACGAAGTGGGTGAAAGCGAAGGAAGTGTTTATCGGCGTGGGCAAAATCTACCCCCTGTGCCTTCGCCTGCGCAATCACTTGCGGATCGTTAATCCAGAAGTTCGCCAGACTCCAGCTTGCACCAGCACTTGTCGTCTTCCACGTGTTTACCCCCCCCACATAAATCTCTCCCGCGTTTGTTGGCGAGATTGCGTAGGCCAAATCGTAGTGTCCCTGCCCTTGAAAGAAGTCGCCATTCTGTGTCGAGCCATCGTACCACCCCAACAGATTTGGTGCTCCCTGAACCGAGTCGGGTACATATCCGCCAGCAGTAAAACTTGCTCCCGCGTCGGTTGAACTGAAAATTCCGTAGAGGCCACTGTTCAAGTTGGCGCAGAGAACGTCTACACGATCTGGTTGCGCTGGAGTAACACCAATTTTAATGCGGCGAATGTTCGGATCGCTGAATATCCCCTGCCAGCTTGCCCCCCCATCAACCGAGCGGACAAAGAACGTTGGGTTACTCTGCCCTCCGCCAAACGTTGTGGCGTAGACGACGTTTGGATTCGTTGGGTGGAACTCCAAGTCCATGAAGTATCCTTGCACAACTTGATTCCAGCTTGTCCCACCGTTTGCTGTGCGAAGGATTCCGACGGAGCTTGCGGCAATCAAGATATCTGGGTTTGCCGGACTCATCAGCAGACGACGGATGGTGATTCGCTCCGACTCCTCTATCTGCAAACCTGTTCGCTCCCACGTGACACCTCCGTTCACGGTCTTCATCACGCCAATGCTTCGGGTGTCACCATCTTGAAATGGTTGGTCGATCTGAATCCCGGAAAGGCTGCCGAGTTCCCCATCCCCAGTAGCGATATACATGATATTCGGGTTAGTTGGATGAACCGCAATGTCACTTACCCCGAGCACCGGTAAGTTGTTCGTTATGTTTGTCCAACTCTGTCCGAAGTCAGTTGTCTTCCATAGCCCTCCAGCAGGAGCACCAACCCAGAATGTGTTCGGATCGGTTGGATGGAAGGCAATGCAGTTCAATCGTCCTAAACCATCAGCAGTCTTCGAGGCAAGCCGGTTCGGTCCCAACGGTTTCCAAGTACCGGCTGTTGATGCGGTTCGGGCGAGGAGGTTCCCATTCTTCTCAACAAAGGCAGCCCAAGCTCGGTAATTCTGGTCAGGTGCTGGAAACTTATCACTCCCATAGGTCCGCTGTTCCCAGAACCACTCCCAACGCTTATACTTTGCGTAATCCCCATCTGCTTCTTCCAGCTTCTCAGGGTGAGCAGCCCAATACTTCTCTGCCGTCTTCTGAATATCTGAGAAGGTTACCCCACTCTCTTTTGTCGGAAGCTGATCGCTGAATGGGAATTGTTGAGCGGTTCCCTCAGTTGCAATAAAGCTAAGGAGCAGGGTTGCTGTGCAAAGACTCTGTAGAAATCGTTTCATCATACCTCCTTCCTTCTAAATAATTCTGATATAGTATAGTAGTTCTCCCTCAAAACAATAACCTTGCGCAGGATGCGCGTCGCGGATAGGATGGTTAATCGACCTATACGTATCGAAGAGGTATCCGTATTGGATAGATACGTTATCATTCAAGTCTCTAAATTTCAGATGCTTGAAAGATACAACAGTGCGCATGAACATCGCACCGATCACGATCCTATCGCTCTCGAATCAAGATAGAGAAGTTGGTTTCACTTCGTGAAGCTATCGGTTTCACCTCATCCTCTTTCTCCTCTTCTCTCTCCAATCTCCTTTTATCTCTACCTCCTCTTCTTTAGTTTTGCATGTTGTACCATTCATTCAAACCATCCTGTCTGATGGCCATTCGCTATGTTGGCGCACTTATTATCGAGGCACGTAAGCCGGAAACACTTGCCCAGTGGTATTCCCACTACTTTGATTTTGAGATTTCACTGGAACATGATGGGGGACTGTTCGGCGCATTTGAAACCGAGCGGGGACCATTTCACTTCGGCTTGACGCCGTATGATAGCGATCCTAACATCGGCAGACCACGGGGAGTAATCATTACCTTCCGCGTCGATAACTTCGATTCACTGTTGAAGAAGCTGAAGAAGGATGGATACGAACCGATTGCTTATGCTGAAGATGATGACGGCAAGTATGCCATGTTCCGTGACCCTGAAGGGAACCAAGTATCAGTCTGGGGAGAGTAGGGGTGAGAAGTCAAAATTAAAAATGCAAAATTCAAAAAGGGGACAGGAGCCATCTGGTGATAACGATCGATCAATCCATCCACTTTTGAATTTTGAATTCCCTTCCGCGGCTCGGTTTTCTCTGCTGATCCCGGCACAACCTAAAGTGCTGCGGCGACCATACTCCATTTTGAATTTTTACTTTTGAATTTTGAATTTCTCCTATGTCTTTGCTTCTCTACAACAACGCGCTCCCCTCTCGCTCGCCGCTTGATCTCGACAGCTATATTTTGAGTGTAGCCGAGGAAGGGAAACTGGGAGAGTATGCCTTCGTTCTTCCCACTGGACGAAAAGTGCGGGAGCTGGAGCGAAGGTTGACGGACAAACATTACGAGCAGACTAACAAGCCACTTACCCACCTTCCACTCTTTACGATGTCTTCATTTACCGAAGCGCTCTACGACCAGTTGGCTCCCGGTCGACGCGAGGCATCGATGGAGATTCAGATAGCGTTGATTGAGCGAGCAATGAAGAGTGTAGACTTGAACTACTTCGCTCGCCCGGGACGCGATCCATCACTCGGAGTTGTGGAACAAGTAACGCGAGTAATTAGTGGTGTCCGCGCCGATGGGATTTTGCCCACACAGTTCGAGATGGACATTCAGGCTGCGCAGGAGAACCCGGAGTTGATGGTGGGATATGATACCGTGAAGCTCCGTGACCTCTACAATATCTACAGCGAATATCTCCGCATTCTCGGCGACACCTGGATCGATTATCCCGGAAGAATTCTCCGCGTAAACACGGAACTCTTCAATAACCCCGATATACTTTTCCGTAGATCGTTCCCTGATGTTCACACACTTTTGATTCACGACCACACAGAGTTTACTTGGCCAGAGATTGATTTGGTAACTCGACTCGGCGTTGTGGAGAACTTGAACGCTCTACTTGTGTTCGACTATGAGGAGGGGAACGGCCCACTCTACGGGAACTTCGAGGAGGTGATCGAGAAGCTGAAGGTGGGAGGATATGGAACTGAGCGTCTTGACCCGATAGACCTTGATGTGCCTGAGGAGCAGCGACGCCCCTTCACTCACCACATGCGACGCAATCTGTTCCGCACCGACGAGAGGATTGCAAATCCGGCCTTCGACGAGAGGATTGGAATCTACAGCTTTCACACACGGGAAGAAGAAGTGCGAGGGATCGCAGGCTTAGTAAAATCTCTCGTCTTCGACGAAGGCATTCCTCCCGAACGAATCTGCATCACCACACTCAACATGGAGAACTACACGGAACTTCTCCGCGAATATCTGCCGAGCTACGGAATCCCGGCAAATATCACCGCCCGCTATCCACTGGAACAGAACGGATTGATTACCGCCCTCTTCTCTGCACTCAACATTCTGGCTGCCGGATATGACCGCCGCGATGTCCTTCGAGCTGTTACCTCTCCCTACCTCTCGTTTGGTGAGGATGTAGACCCGGCTGCCCTCGCTGATGCCGGCACAAAATTGCGCATTACCAGAGGTTATCAGGGATGGCGACGACGGATTGGACGGCGCATTGAATTCCTGCTCACGCGGTTGAGGAGTGGACTCGACTTGGACGAGCGAAGAGGGTTGGAGATCGAGTTAGAAACGCTCCGCCGTGCCGAGCGCAGTATTGAGTTAGTTCACGACACGTTGGGTGAATTCTCTACCCACCTCTCTCCAACAGAGTTCCGCGCGGCGTTTCTCCGCTTGATCGCGAAGCTAAAGGGGACGGAAAACATCCTCCACATCCGCCGGAACTTAGAAGCGCAACCCCGCACCCCCGCCGATTGGCAACGGATTCACGACGAGATGGAGCGGGATACACGTGCTTTAGCTCGCTTTTTAGGTCTCCTCGATGAACTGACCGAACTGTTTGAACTTGATGCGGTCGAGTCGGAGAGTCGAGAGTCGAGAGTCAGAGAGTCGGAGAGTCGAGAGGCGGAGAGTCGGGAGTTGGAGAGTCGGGAGTTGGAGAGTCGAGAGGCGGAGAGTCGGGAGTTGGAGAGTCGGGAGGCGGAGAGTCGGGAGTTGGAGAGTCGGGAGGCGAGGCAGTTTGGCCTTCACCGTCTTGGCTATTACTTAGACCACCTTCGCACGGCGGCAGCCCGGTCGTTCTACACAATTCGGGAGAAGCACGATTATGGTCTGTTAGTAACACACCTCGATCAAGTGCAAGGGGAAACCTTCGACGTTGTCATCATGTGTGGTCTGGTAGATGGTGAGTTCCCGAGTACATATATCCCGGCAAACTTCTTGGGGAAGCCGCTGGAGAATACGGAGGAACGCCAACTGCGCCGCGAACGCATTGCCTTCTACAGTGGCCTGACAAGTTTCTCCGAGCGTATCTACATAACCTACCCACGCACCCAAGGTGATCGCGAGCTTGTCCGCTCATCTTTTCTCGATGCACTGATCCGCATCACAACCGTTGAAGAGTCGGGGCGGGTGGTTCCCTACAAAGAGCTGCGCATTGAGCGGGAGGAACGAAGGAGAGGAACGGAACTGGTTCCAGATCGCGACTTCCCCGCAATGGTTGCCACGCTCGACGTTCTCTCCGAAGAGGCTGGCACAGTCCTCTGGAAAGGTGGTACTCTTCCCCGCGTTGAGGAAGGGAAAGAAATCCTCGATCACCTAAAGCATACAGTTGCCGTGGAAGCTGGGAGAGCAAAGGCAGACGAAGACGTTACGTTAGCCGCAGAGTATCGAGGCATTTTGACCGATGCCCTAACCGAGGAGGAACGGGCACTTTTAGCCGAACGTCGAGATAACGAGTATTCCGCTTCGCAGCTTGAAACCTACGCAAAGTGTCCGTTCAAGTATTTCACTCGTCGCCTCCTCAACGTGGATGCTCCAGCACGATTCGACGTGACGCTCACGCCGTTAGAACGTGGCGTCCTCGTCCACGCCGTTCTCTTCAAGCTCTACAGCGAACTCCGCGAGAAGGATGAACTGCCAATCAGCCACGAAAACCGGGACGAAGTAATCAATCGTGCTCAAGAGATTGCAGAGCAGGAGATTGAAGGAATCACGCTCGACCACCCCTACTGGAAGATCGACCAAGAACGCCTGCTGGGAAGTGCCGCGCTAAACGGATTGATTGAACAGTGGATCGACGGAGAGATCGCCCGCTCCGAAGAGAAGACCGAACTTGTTCCTGAATTCTTCGAAGTCTCCTTCGGCAAAGGAGGGAGTTCCGGTTCATCAACTGACCCAATTCTCTCGAAGAATGAGGAGATCGAACTTTACGATGTGAAGGTTCGTGGGAAAGTTGACCGGGTAGAGATATTCCGTCAGGGAGATGTGATCTACTATGCTGTGGCCGACTACAAAACCGGGCTTCCACCATCGCGTGGTGATATTGAGAAAGGCCTGAGCTTGCAGTTGATGATCTACTTGGAAGTGATTCGCCACGTTCTGGCTCAGCACTTCAACTTGCCACTCGAAAACATCAGACCTTCCGGCGGCATCTACTATCGTTTGAACGCCCGCGAAGTCACGGCAAAAGATACCTACCTATTTGTGCCGAATGAGCTGAAGGGAGAGTTGATTAAAGAACGGAAGTATAAGCGTGACCCCGAAACGGTGGAAGAACTGGAAGCACGAATGGAGGAGGCATTCACCTGGGCGGATCAATACGTTCAGGGTATCTCAACGGGAGTTTATCACGTTACCCCGCACGACGTGAACAAGATTTGTCGGGGGTGTGAATATCACTCGATCTGCCGCGTGTGGGAAGTCGGAAGACCAGAAGTATAGCCACAGAGTTCGTAAAAAGAAGACCGTATCCGTAACCATACCACCTTTCCTTTGTCGTTGAAGTTTGAGAAATCATCTACAGTTCCCTTTTCATTAATTTTATAGCTTCTCGGCTATATAAAGGATGGATGGAGGAACAACTTCGGATCGCCTCAATGCCCACACAGGTTTGAATCTAACGGGTATTCTACATTAACATGAGGAGTCTATGAAGTTTGTTATCTCTACGATCGTTCTTTTGTTGGCAATATCTGGTTCCAATCTTCAAGGACAGTCACCTCTTTCAGAAGCAACACCTGCCGACCCTTCTATCCGACTCGGAATTTTTGGCGGAATCAACTATAGTACTGTTAGCCTTCCATCGAATAACATCGGTACATTTGTGCCCGATGCCGTAGTACCAGCTGGAGTTACTGACGGAAGTGGGACGGCTCCCTACGGTGGATTTCTTTTTGAATATATCCCCGGCTCCTACGGTCTCCACTTGCGGGTAGGATATGATGGCCAAAACACATCTTTTGGAGAAACAGATCAAGTGATGGCGAGGCTTGCCTACCTATCAACGGAGGTTGCACTTCGCATCGCACTCGGTTCTCCGCAACTCCACATACTTGTTGGCCCATCGTTCAGTCTTCGGATTAAAAACGAGACGGAGTACACTTCAAGCACAACCTCGGCCTCTACCGTTACGGAATTAGAGGGATTGAAGGGAACCACTTTTGGCTTGTGGACAGGGTTAGGCTACGATATTCCACTCGGCAAATCGAATCCAAAAAGTTCAGATGCAGTATGGTATCTCACACCATTTGTTGAAGGGCATTGGTTGGTCGATCAAGTAGACAATCAAGATGTGCTGGGGGATGCCTGGAACACGGTTGCCCTTCGTGGAGGGATACAACTCAAATATCAGTTTGGAAAGAAGTCGTCATCGTCAGCCCCGCACGATTCCACTGACTTAGAACTTCTCGTTCACACTCCTCCTGAGGGCAACCCACAGTTTCAGGAATTTTTGCCTCTGTTGAACTACCTCTTCTTTCCAGAAGGAGAGACCTCCTTTTCAGAGAAATACAAGCAGATAAATGCTGAGGTAGCAAAGACCTTCGATGAAAATCAACTCTTTGAATCGGTTCCAACAACTGGCGCAGAGTCTTCGCTCCCATCCTCACGTGTACAACGCCAACTGAGCGTTTACTACAACCTGCTGAATATCATTGGTAGCCGTCTGCGAGATAATCCTTCGGCAACAATTGCTCTCACGGGTGCAGGGGCAACGAGCGCGGAAGGAAAAGAGATGGCAAAGAGTGTGAAGACCTACCTAACATCTACCTTCGGTATCGACCCAGATCGTATCGGAGTAAAGGGGCAGACAAAACCTCCCCACATCTCAGGAACGCGCTCAACTCCAACTGAAGATCAACGCCTTGTGCAAGAAGAGAACAATCGCGTTGAAATCTCAGCAAATGATATGTCGTTGTTAAAACCAGTAGAACTTCACACCCCACAGGAGAGTTCAACAAGCAACAATGATGTCACGCTGGAACTTGTCTCATCGGGAATCCCAATACGTGAGTGGAATCTGAATATCCGTGGAAACGATAACAGCTATCAACAAGATTATGGACCACTCTATAAGGAGACAACACGGGTTAACGCCGCTTCTATACTGGAGAATCAGAAGGATGGGAGCTACACAGCTACCGCCGTTGCATTTACCGAAAATGGTGAGCAGCATGTTCGCACGAAAGACTTTGTCTTGTCCCAAAACAGTGCCACAGCAAAAACCGCCACTGGATACTCAATTCTTTTTGGCTACGATAATGCTGAATTAGTTCCTCCGTACGAGGACCTCTTGCGAACTGAGGTTGCCTCAGGTATCCCCAACGGATCGACTGTTCAGATTTATGGCTACACCGATGCTATTGGGAATGAACATCACAACTCAGAGCTATCGGTGAAGCGAGCCTCGAAAGTCAAAGAGATTTTAGCTGAAGAACTAAAGAAGAAGAAGAATAGTCGCGTCACATTTGTCACTGATGGATTTGGTGAGATGGAGAATGTTCCGTTCAACAATACGAGTGCAGAAGAACGCCACTACAATCGGACAGTGATGATTCAGATTATTCCCGAGTCGTAAGTTACTGGCAAGGTCTGCCCTCTTGAAATCGAACAAATGGTTGATTTGCTAAGAGTGGGTTGGGGTTCAGCTGCTCTCCCCATTGAAGCCCTCGGCAACAGGCTATCCGTGCTGTGGTGACTACTATTGACGTGATTGCTGATAGGGAATCGGGTCATTAACCCCGGCATTTCTAAATCCCCGCAACCGAAGTGCACAGCTATCACACTCGCCACAAGCAAGGTCTTCACTTCTGTAGCAGGACCAAGTTAGGTGGAGTGGTGCGTTTAGCTCTACTCCTTTTTGCACAATCTCAGCCTTGCTCATTGTGATTACAGGAGTCGCAATCTTGATCTGTGTCTCCGGGCGTGTTCCTAAGTCAATTGTCCGCTCGAACGCATCAAAGAACTCTCTCCGGCAATCAGGATAACCACTTGAATCTTCTTCCACTGCACCGATAGCAATCACGTCGGCACGAATCAATTCTCCCCAACTTGCTGCAATGGCAAGGATGTTCGCGTTTCGGAACGGCACGTAGCTTGTAGGTATTTCTTTCGACTCAAGGTTTGCCGGTGAGACTTCGATGTGGGTATCGGTAAGACTCGATCCTCCTATTGCTGCAAGGTGACCAATGTTCGCAACAAGACGTCGTGCCCCCTTGAAATAGTCAGCTTGCGCGTGAAAGCAACTCAGCTCTTTCCCTTCCGTCCGCTGACCATAGTTGGTGTGAAGCAGGTTTAGCTCATATCCTTCCGATGCAAGGATAGCGGCGGTGACGCAGCTATCCATCCCTCCACTCAGGAGAACAATCGCTGATTTTGGATTGTGGATTTCAGATTGTGGATTGTTCATTTGTAGAGGTTGTGGTTGTTAGATATCAGCATATTCTGCTCGACTCTTTGACTCCCGACTCTCAACCCCCGACTTCTACTTTTGCCTCGGCATAGGTTCGGTCAGTTTCGTGGAGCCGAACGGCAATCGTCTCAAGGTTCTGATATTCTTTCAGCCGTTCAACCACTTGGCGGAGCATCCACCCAGCAATGTTTTCAGCTGTTGAAGGGAAAGAGACGACAACGCGCTTCATGTTGTGGGCTTCAAGAAAGGCGAGCATTTCACTATCTGACTCATCGCAGAGGAAAGCGTGATCTACCTGCTCGACGATGGGATCGACAATGGCCCGAATATCAAAGTAGTCGATCACCATTCCGTTCTCATCGAGTTGGCCTGTCACAACCACGCGCATCCGATAGGAGTGCCCGTGAACATTCCGGCATCCCCCCTCGTGAAAGGGAAGCCGATGTCCCATCTCCCAGCAGAATTCCTTCGCAATTTCCATTATTGTGTTTTTCATCATTGGCTTCCCTTCAATGCTTGTACAGCGTAGCCTACCGCTCTACACTATCCACCGCGATCTTTGATGTGCTGTGGTGGACTCTTAACTCTATCCTCTACATGCCCTGACACAGGCTGATGACCTGCGGCTACTATTACTCATACACTCTTATAACTCTATGAACTCATATGCTCAACAGTGATAACCGAATGCAACCCTCCTCGCGTTGAGAACTGACCGGTCACTTTCATATATCTCGGCTTCACGGCCTTCACCAAGTCATCTAAAATCTGATTGGTCACAGCTTCGTAGAAAATTCCTTTATCCCGAAAATCGAGATAATAATACTTCAGCGACTTCAGTTCTACGCAGAGTTCATCTGGTACATATTCGAGGGTAATCGTACCAAAGTCGGGCAATCCGGTTTTCGGACAGACCGAGGTGAATTCCGGGTTCACGTGTGTGATTGTATAGTCCCGCTCAGGACGTGGGTTATCGAAAACTTCAAGTTCTACCATTGTGATATATACGTTGCTATTGTGACTCTTTGAAGGGAAGCAAGATAACTCCTTCTTTCAGGAGAGGTTCTTTCACCATGTCACACGACCGAAGAACGGATCGGCTTCCGACGCTTCTCTCCCTCGTCAGTCGATTATTCCCTTCCCCTCGGAAAGCCGTTGGGCAGCCTTGAGAATCACGCGAGGGTAGAAGTCATGTTCTAAATGCAATACTCGCTCTGCGAGAGATTCTGCCGTGTCATCTGCGAGGACTGGAACTCGTTCTTGAGCAACAATGGCTCCCGTATCGTACTCTTCGTCAACTAAGTGAACGGTAACACCACTCTCTTCCCTTCCCGCCTCAATTACTGCCCGGTGAACATTCATCCCATACATTCCCTGCCCACCAAAGTCGGGAAGCAACGCTGGGTGAACGTTGAGAATACGCCCTCGATACAAGCTAACAACGCCCGGGGGAAGCATTCGCATATATCCTGCCAGAACGATAAGGTTGATATGATACGAGCCAAGAAGTGCTTGCACCTCGCGATCATACTTTGCCTCATCGTTAGGGAACATTTTCGGTGAGACTCGACAGGTTGGGATACCGTTTGCCTCTGCATACTCGAATGCTCCCGGCTTCGGGTTATTGCTGACGCAGAGAGCAATCTGTGCTGGAGAGTCCGGCATCTGACTCAGTTTCCGGTGAACTGCTTGGAAGTTTGATCCTCTCCCTGAGGCAAAGACAGCAATGTTTATCATACCTGATAATTCGACAGAAATGTTGTTGTGACGATGGCTCGCCCGGCAAACATACGAACCAAAAAAGAAAGCCTCTCCGGAAGTTTCCAGAGAGGCTTTCTCGCATTCAAACAAGTCAGTTCAGCTTAGCGAATCACTGTCATCTTGCGTGACTGTGTGAAGCCGTTGCCGATCAGCTTGTAGACGTATGTGCCGTTTGCAACGCGAGCACCGTTGTCGTCGGTAAGATCCCAATCGACGCTTGTACCTGCGCCACTTCTGGCGTCTGCTGTCATCGTGCGAACTACGTTTCCGTATACGTCGCAGATCTCGATCTTCACTGAACCACTCTCAGCAACCACAAAAGGAATCGTGGTGTAAGCCGATGCTGGGTTCGGTGTGTTCTGCTGCAGAACGTTAGCAAGCGTACCGGTTGTTGCGCTGTTGATGCGCGCCTCGCGGATCGAGCTGTAGCTCTGAGTTCCATCAAGATCTTCCTGGCGGAGACGGTACTGGTAGGTCACGTTGCTTGTGACATCCTTATCAAGGTAGCTGTAGTCGCGAGCCTGATTGCTCGTTCCTGCACCTTCGACGAAGGTCATGTCTGCCCAGTTCTGATCGCCGTCAACACGACGCTCGACTGTAAAGCCACGGTTGTTCAACTCAGTAGCGGTCTGCCAATCGAGGCGGATTGCACTGGTCAAAGCTGTTGCGCGGAAGTCAGCCAATTCAACTGGCAGAACTTCGCACGATGTGCTGCTCTTGTAGTCGAAGAACGGACGAATCATCGGAACCCACGATCCACGCTGATAGGTGAAGAATCCGGCTGGATTCAATCCTCTCCAATCAAGGTGCGGATATCCTGGGTTACCAATGGACGTAAGCATCGGATTCCACGTCTCAGACTCAACTGTCGTCTCGTACCAGAAGCGGTTCTGACGCATTTCTGGATGTCCGGCGATGTTGAAGTCACCTGCTCCCTGACCAGCATCATCACGAATCGTGATAACCTGACCCTGACGATAAGAGTTACCGCCAAGCTCAAGACCTGTCTGGCCAAGCTGTGCAACCGTTACGAAGTAGATACCTGGATCAGCAATGTATGCTGTGTCCAGTTCATAGATCACGTACTCATCGAAGTAGAACGGTCCTGGATTTGTTGTCCGCGAGTCGGCTGGGCGTCCTTCACCACGACGTGCGTAACGGCGTGTGGAGTTAACCAAACCAAGGTTTGCATTGTTCGCAACCTTCTGTGGCGGAGCGTTGACACTAGAAGCAGATGGCTGCTTATAGATCGAGTAGAGAACTGCGTCTGGTGACGAGTTCGCTGATCCATACAGTGCCTGGAATCCACGAATCGTGTCGCGCGTTAAGATCCGGAACTGCATTGCAAACGTTCCCGAGATGCTACCACCAAGTGGTCCGTAAGGCTGTGCGCCGTTTGGATCTGGGAATGGTGCAACAAGGTTCAGACCCTTGCCCGGCGTGCCGGAAACCTGTGCCGCGTCGTTGCTGATAGTGCCACGGTCATCGACAAAGTCATAAGCGAATGTTGCACCAAGACGAAGTTTGAAGTCTGTCCAAGTGTTGTCGTTCGCATTGTACGAGTCATAACCCTGCGGCAGAATCTGTGCAGTAATCCGATAGTTCGTTGAAGTACCATTTGTATCCACACTTGCGTCGATATCAGCACCACACTCCTGTGCGTTCCACGATGGGAACTGCTCGATCTGGTCTTCACCTGCTCCAAGCGAGATAATTGTCTTGTAGCGGTAGTAGTTATAGAAACCAGGTGTCGGTGGCGTGTCACGATTCTCGACTGTGAGTGCAACGCCGAAAGCAGTTGCAGCCGTGGTTCCGTTGTTCGAAACCTTCACAGACATTGGAATTGCGCGTGCCTGCGATGCAGGAGCCTCTGTATATGGCCAGTCAACCTCAATACCAGTAACCTCAACTTCTGGTTTGTCTGGAATCGAGACGATTACGTTGTCCACGTAGAATGGATCTTCGTCGTCCGCTGGTGGTCCAACCGGATTCTTGTGGCTCTGCGAAATTACGCGGAGACGGAAGCGGAAATACTTCGCGATGTCCAGATCAACCGTCCAACGCCTTGGAATCGGCACAACACCTCTACGGAAGAGGAAGTCCTTTCCACCGTCGAACTCGTCAATGATGATGTTGCCAGCAGTATCCTGACCACCACCACCACCGAAGACTGCCCAACGTGGTGTAGCAACATTGCCCCAGAAGGTCTCAGCAGGAATTGATCCCTCAGTGCTGAGGAAGTCAGCTTCGCTCCAACGGCGAGCATTTGTGATGTTGTTGATCTTCTGCTCGTCGTTGCTTGGCTCTGCAAACTCAACCGTCAAGATGTCTGGAACCTGGAAGAAACCGGTCTTCAGTGTGTTGTAGACAGCCTGCTCAGGACCAAGACGAAGAGCATCACTCCAACCGCGCGGATATTCCTGACGGCCAGCACGCTCATATGAAATAAGAATCGTTGGTGTTCCTGGAACGCCACCTGCCAAGTTGATTGGGAACGAAATCAGTGTATCGCCACCAAGCAATCCTGGAATGTCAGAGTTATAGAACGCACCACCGATGTCACGACGGTCGAGCTTCGCAACTGGTGAGTTCAGTCCACGTGCTCCAACGCTGCGGCTCCGTGGTGGAGGCGGGTTGTACGTGTTCACGTCACCATCCACAACCTCAGCACCAATCGAAACCCAGTTGGTTACGTCTGGCACAACACCATCTTCCGAAACACTGTAGTTATCAAACGTTGTGATGTACGGAAGCTCAACACGACGAATACCGAAGATGGTAACACCTGTGGTATCGTCGAACGGCCAACGGTCACCGTAAACCAATCCCGATGGATTGCGATCCGTGGCGATAATCTCTGCACGGAAACGACCAACGTTTCTTACAACGGTTGGAACTGGTGCAAATGGATCGAAGACGATCGTGTCAATGTTTGGACGAGCAGCATTTGCGTTCTGCTCTCCAGCAACATTCTCAATCGGATAAAGATTGCGTGTCGTCGATGACTTCTGGTAAACCGGAGGTCTTGTCGTGAAGACAAGGTCACGGATACGGAAGACAACGTTGAACTGAATTGGCTGCGGTGTAATATTTACCGGACCAACATTGCTCGATACGTTTTCAACAATACCGACTGGACGAATAGCTCCAAGAACTGGATGTCCAAGAAGCAACTCATAGTTGTTTGCTGCCAAACGTCTGTCAAGCGGTTCAAATTCCGAAGGATTCGTTGCCTTCGGACGCTGGAAGGAAACTTCCAACACTCGCACAACGTTCTTCCACTGCTTAAACTGGATTGCTAACGCGGTGTGAGGCGTACCGTTCGGATCACCATTCACAAACACTGCGCCACCAAAACCATTCTCTCCCTGTGTGTAGGAGTGCATGTAGTTGGTGAACTCACGATTGTGGCTCTGGATACCAACTGCCGCGTTAGCACGGAACATTGCCGTAGCTGGAATCTGGAAGATGCCCTGCTCAGGATCAATGAAAACTCCGTCAAAGCGGCTATAGTTGAACTGTACTGAGCTGTCACGGCGATCAAGTACAACCTGGAAGTTGGTACGGATCTGCCGCTTCTCAACACGGTGACGGTGGTTAACCACCGGAACGTTCTTGATCTCACCATCTGCGCCACCAGTCATGGAAGCGCGAACATAGTAGATTACGAGCTTGTTTGAGTTATCTGCACGACGCCAGTAAACCCGTCCGTAATCGTCAGGGTTGCCATCGTCAGGGTTAACCTGTGAAAGTTCCAAGTCGTCCCACATCGGTGCGAGAGTTGCACGAAGTGAGTTCTTCGGGAACGGTGTATTCTTCGGATCCAGAATACCGGCTGTTGGCGACGTGTTGTCGTTGTTCAGCGCAACGTACTGATATCCGTAATCATCCGGTACTGGATCAGTAGCCGGGTTGCCACTACGTGCACGTGTGTCCTCGCTGAATTGGTCGTAACCAACGCGGTTGCCTTGCAAGTCATAGACATAGCGACGGTTGCTCAAGGCAACCAACGCGTTTGTCGAGACATAGAAGCTGTCGTACTTGATACCGTAGTAGTAGAAAGGGAACCCAATAGCAATAGGACCGGCAAACGCGTCGTTTGTCGAGTCGGTCATTCTATTAGGATTGCGGAAATACTCGTGGCCAAACTGAGTCTCGGTAATACCCTGGTTAGGACCAGAGGCAATACGCCGCCACGAAGAAGGATCAGCCGTCGTATCGAGGAACGAGTACGAAGGCTGCCATGGCTGTCCGGATGCCGGTGCGTCGTTGTCAGTCACATAATACCCTGTAGCAAGCGGTGCCTTTGCAATTGGCCCCCCTGGATACGAGGATGGACTAACACTTCGACGGAGCGTCTCCGGATCGTCTTGCTCTTTTTCGCCATCTCCCCCCCCAGCAAATGCTGGGATGGTCATCGACGCAAAAAGAGCAACGTAGAGAAGTACAAACAATCTTCTCATTGGTTCACTCCTTGTGTTTGTGATGGATGTGGAATTATTTCTTCCGAAGGGAATTTTATCATTGTTGTGCTATACAAGAACTGTATCCAAAATCTACCCACGATACGATTCCGTCCAATTTACGAGAAACAAGAATTTCTATACAAACATTCAGACAAAAATCTTTCTCCTCCCCCCTATCTGCAGTCTTGCACGCCTACCTAACACATCTTCCCAGTTTTTGTTAGCGGGATTCCAGAAAAATCTTCCAGATAAACTATTTTTGCTCTTTCTCCCCGTCCGATATTGATTTCATCATATCAACAAACCGACCTGACAGGCCAAATCTTCGTAACTTGGCCTCCGAACAGACCCAACGAGGCTGTAAAAGGTAGTAGTTGAAAGCCTGTTCGATTATTCACCATTCTGACGTTTTCCTATAGAATTACGATAATGACGAGCAAACTGCACGATCTCCACAACTTAGGTCAATCGATCTGGTACGATTTTATCAGCCGCGACTTCATTGCTTCAGGTAAGATGAAGGAGTTCATTGACCTTGGTATCCGAGGGATGACCTCGAATCCAACAATTTTTGAGGGGGCAATTGCTGGAGGAAGCGATTACGATAGCCAGATTGCCTCGCTCGATGAACAGGGTATGGAGACCGCCGCCATCGCCACAGAACTTTTTATCACTGATGTTCGAGATGCGTGTAATCTGATTCGTCCGATATTCGACGAGTCAAATGGTCTCGATGGCTACATCTCCCTTGAGGTTAGCCCAACTTTAGCTAACGATACTTCTGGGACTGTTCAAGAAGCTCACCACCTCTGGCAAAGTGTCGATCGCCCAAACTTGATGATTAAAATTCCGGCAACCCCTGAAGGATACCCAGCAATTCGCCAGTGCATTGCCGCCGGAATGAATGTGAACATCACACTCATCTTCTCGCTCGAACAATATCGCCAGGTTGTTGAGGCCTTTTTAGCCGGACTGGAAGATCGGTTAAGCAGAGGAGAGGCAATCGATAACGTCCACTCCGTTGCGAGCATCTTTGTCAGCCGTATCGACTCGATGATCGATCAGCTCTTGGCAAATATCGGAACCGACCAAGCAATCGCTCTGCAAGGGAAGGCAGGATTAGTGAACTCCAAACTGGTCTACCAAGAGTTTCTCCACCTCTTCAAGGGGGAGCGTTGGGAGAGGCTCGAAGGGGCTGGAGCCAACGCACAGCGGCCTCTCTGGGCCAGCACGTCAACGAAAGACCCGAAGTACCCTGACTTGCTTTACATCGATAATCTTGTCGGGCCAACAACGGTAAACACTGTTCCTCCCAACACTCTCAACGCAATTCTCGATCACGGCGACCCAACAGTAAGAATTGAGGAGGGGATTGAAACCGCTGAACAGACCTTACAGCAGATAGAAGAGGTGGGGGTCTCTCTTGAGAAGGTAATGGACGATCTTTTGAAAGAGGGTGTAGAGAAGTTCCAAGCATCATTCACTTCTCTCTTTGAAAAAATTGAGTCGAAACGGCAACAGCTACGCGAATCCGACATCCACGAATAATCAACAGTAGACTCTCTGAACACACGGAAGTCTACTATTGATCGTCGGATAGCCGGCTCTTTAACGCCAAAAACTGAACATTACACGAAATCTACTAACAGAACTCTGCCTTCGCACGATTTGCACCAATATCAAAACCGAACGGCCTCGCACACGTTCAGGTAACGCTCAGCGATAAAGTGCTGGTACTCAACCAAAACTATGAACCGCTGAGCGTTTGCAGTGTTCGCAAAGCTGTTGTTCTCCTCTGGTTGGGCAAAGCCGAAATGGTTCAAGCCCGCTCAACTACTGCTCTGCGGACAATTTCGCAGGTCTATCCCTACCCAAGCATTGTCAGACTCTTTGTCTACGTTCGCCTGCCATTCAGAAAAGTTGAACTTTCCCGAAAGAATATCATTCGTCGAGATAACCACCAGTGTGGCTATTGCGGCGCGGGGAAGCCTCCGTTGACAATTGACCACATCATACCGAAGTCGCGAGGAGGGAATGATACGTGGGAGAACTTGGTAACTGCCTGCGTAAAGTGTAATAACAAGAAGGGGAATAGGACGCCTGAAGAGGCCGATATGCCACTGCGACGCAAACCCTTCCGCCCGAATCACGTTACGTTCTTGAGAAAGTTTGCTGGTCGCATCGAGCGAGAGTGGGAGCAATATCTTTTTATGCAGTAGGACGATTGGAGATGTAGGGTCATGGCGCGCCATGACCCTACATCTCCAATCACCACAACCTTCGATATGAATCAGACAGATTCGGTCAATTCCGCCCGCACACTTATCCTACGCTACGGCAGGAATTCCACCGCATATCAGATTATCAACCCCGGATTCCTCCGCTGGTTTGCACCGGATGAAATGGGACTTGTTGGATATGTGTCGAGGGGAAAAACTATCGTTGCCGCTGGTGAGCCTGTCAGCCCGATTGAAAACTCTTTAGAGGTAGCAACTCGATTTGAATCCAACACTCTGAGCGGTGGGATAAAACGCCTCTGTTGGTTCTGTGCCAGTTCGGAGTTTGTCTCCCACTTTCGTAATAGAACTGGCTATGCCACTGTAGTAATCGGAGCGCAACCTGTATGGAATCCGAAAACTTGGAGAGAGAAGATCGAAGGACACCCCTCCCTACGAGCACAACTTCACCGAGCACGAAATAAAGGAGTAGAGGTGGAGGAGTGGCCGAAAGAGAAGGCTCTCAACCATCCAGAACTTCAACAATGCCTGAACGAGTGGCTCGACAACCGACCATTTCCCCCTCTTCACTTCTTAGTTGAACCCCAAACGCTCGACCGCCTTTTCGATCGCCGTGTCTTCGTTGCCAAGTGGAATCAGAACGTCGTGGGCTTCGTCCTGCTTTCTCCCGTTCCGCTCCGAAACGGTTGGTTAGTAGAGCAATTTGTGAGGAGAAGAGCAGCACCAAACGGCACGGTTGAACTCCTGCTGGATCAAGCCATTACCACAATTGCACGTGAAGATTACACCTATGTGACACTCGGCTTGGCTCCTCTCTCACGTCGCGCTGACATTGCTGTGACAAATCCTCCACTTATTCGCTTTCTCTTCGGCTGGCTCCGGCTGCACGGACGACGCTTCTATAAATTCGATGGTCTCGATTTCTTTAAGGCGAAGTTTTCTCCCGACTACTGGGAACCGATATGGGGTGTCGTCAACGAATCACGCTTCTCGCTCCGAACTCTCTACGCAATCGCGGCGGCTTTCAGCAATGGTTCTCCCATTCGCTCAGTATTACTCGCTCTGTTCAAGGCTCTTCGACAAGAGGGGAGATGGTTGGCACTTCGATTGCAAAGCCGAGGGGATTGACTATCTTGATAGCTATCCTTTTTCAGGAAGAACAGACTTGACAACAGCACCTCCGGTCTGCAAACACCTACATCTAACGTGAGATTTCAAACAATACCAATTTATGGCTGATGTCACGCTGCACAATGTCTGGAAACGATTCGAAGATGGTACGGTAGCTGTCAAAGACGTTTCATTTGACTTACCCGATGGTTCCTTCCTTGTCATCGTTGGCCCTTCAGGCTGTGGAAAGACTACAACGCTCCGGATGATTGCAGGATTGGAAACCATCACCGAAGGGACAATCAGTATTGGTGGCCAGATTATCAACACTGTCCACCCAAAAGACCGCGATATCGCAATGGTCTTCCAGAATTATGCACTCTACCCCCACATGACTGTGCGAGAAAATCTGGAGTTTGCGCTGAAGATGCGGAAGACTCCGAAAGAGGAACGTGCCCAACGGGTAGCAGAGACTGCTCGAATGTTAGAGCTGGAGGAGCTGCTGGATCGCAAACCTAAACAGCTCTCCGGCGGACAACGCCAACGTGTGGCACTGGGCCGAGCCATTGTACGCAAGCCGAAAGTCTTCCTCTTCGACGAACCTCTCTCCAACCTCGACGCAAAGTTGCGAACGCAGACGCGAGCCGAATTGCAACGGCTCCACCACGAATTGGGAGCAACGTCAATCTACGTCACACACGATCAAGTAGAGGCAATGACGATGGCAGATATGATTGTGGTGATGAACAAAGGGGAAGTGCAACAGATTGCCCCCCCAATGGATCTCTACGAGCGTCCAACTAATCGCTTCGTGGCAGGATTCATTGGCGCGGTTGGCATGAACTTCTTCGAGGGACGAACAGTTGAGGAGAGTGGATTCTACCGATTTGTTGAGACCGGAACGGGAGAAGCCGTCTCCCTCCCCCTCGGTCAGTCCATGCCGGAAGGGACTACGGAGGCAACTACAATTGGTGTCCGGCCAGAGCACTTCGTCCTGACCGATTCCTCCGATCCTCTCGGCTTTGAAGTTGTGGTAAAGGTTGTTGAGACCCTCGGCTCGCAGACGTTAGTTCACTTCCCCTCACGGAATGGGCTTGCCATTGCCTCGATTCATCCAGACAATCAACCACGCTACGGAGAGACGATCCGACTTCGACTTCTGCCGGAGCGGGTTCACTTTTTTGATGGGGAAGAAAAGCGAATCGAGACTGAACAGGTATCGATATAAGGATATAATTAGGAGAGATAGAGATGGCCAAAACTTGGCTCTATGGAATAGAAGAGAATCTGTCGGGAGAAGAGAACATGCAACGCGATAGAATGATGGCCGAGGCTTGCGCAGCCGATGAGGTTCCCCGCCTCCGCTTCTACTCTTGGTCTCCGTGGACACTCTCACTTGGATACAATCAAAAAGATGAGCGCATCGATCGCGAAGCTATAGCTGCGCACGGATATGAGTTAGTTCGCCGACCAACCGGAGGGAGAGCAGTCTTCCACGCCCAAGAGATTACCTACGGGGTGGCCATGCCGACAGATAATCGTGGAGTCCACGAAACGTACGCGATGATAAGCAAGGGACTGAACTATGGTTTCGGCCTGCTTGGTGCAACCGACATTGAATTCAGCAGAAGCAGTCCTGACTTTCGCGAACACTACCGCGATCTCGATTCCGACGGATGCTTCAGTGCCTCTGCACTCAACGAGTTGACATGGCAAGGAAGAAAAGTCGTCGGGTCTGCACAACGGCGCTACGGTTCCGTGCTGCTGCAACATGGCTCGATTCTTCTGGGACCAGCACATCTCGACATCGTGGAATTTCTCGGCATTCCAGAAGAGCGTCGCCAACGAATGCGAGCAAGTTTGCAGGAGAAGACCGCCACACTCTCCGATATTCTTTCTTCACCCCTTCCCCAGTTCGGAGAGATCGCTCGAGCACTGCTCGAAGGATTTGTTCAGGTCTTCGGTATCCCATCCATCCGCCTCGAAGACCATTACTTGATAACACCAACGATCAGCACTATGGAGATTGCAGCATGAGTCAGGCAAAGCGTGTGACAACGCGAACATTGCAGGAGATGAAAGAGAAGGGGGAGCGAATAGCTGCGCTTACCGCCTACGATGCAATCATGGGGAATCTGTTCGACCGTGCCGGGATCGATGTAATTCTCGTTGGCGACTCGGTTGCAAACGTGGTGCAAGGTCACGAAACCACACTGCCGGTCACGCTCGACGAAATCATCTACCATACGAAAGCGGTGACGCGAGGTGTGGAGCGAGCAATGGTCGTGGCCGACCTCCCCTTCATGAGCTTTCAGATCAGTGCCGATGATGCTTTTCGCAACGCAGGGCGCATCATGAAGGAGACCTTAGCTGGTGCTGTGAAGTTGGAGGGGGGAAAGGAGAACCTTGAATCTGTCAGGCGAATGACCGCAGCCGGAATTCCTGTGATGGGTCACTTAGGTTTGCAACCGCAGTCGATTCACCTCTACGGTGGATACCGTCCCCGTGGAAAAGAAGAGGAAGAGGCAGACATGATTGTAGCCGACGCTATGGCACTGCAAGAGGCGGGGGCGTTCTGCATTGTCCTCGAAAAAATCCCGGCAGACCTCGCCAGCCAGGTAACATCATCGCTGACGATCCCGACAATTGGCATCGGAGCGGGAGCCGGGTGCGACGGACAGATTCTTGTCTACGCCGACATGTTGGGCCTCACCATCGACTTCCACCCCCGCTTCGTCCGCCGCTACGATTCCTTTGCCGAGCGTGCTCTGAACGCCGCCGGACAATATGCTGCCGACGTAAAGGATGGAACGTTCCCAAACGAAGATGAGAGCTATTGATTCCAGAAGGTAGGTGGTAGCACTGAATCGGAGAGAAGGGATTGGGAGTCAGCAGTAGTCCGCCTCACCCACCGAAAAAGATGTGGCACGGAATTTGATCCAGAGAAGTGAGGGAGAGCGAATTGCCTTACGAGACTCTCCGGAATGTTCTACATTCCACTTTCAGCATTCTACAGTTCTGACGGTAATTCTGGTGCAAATTCAGTGCGAAGAGACGATATTCATAGAGTTATGCGATGGGGTGTCGGCCTTTCGGCCTTGACACTTATCCTCTCGTTGATGGCTTGCGATTCGGGACCATCCGAGCCGGGAGATGTCATCTTTCCAGATACCGGAGTTAGCTATCGGCGGCACGTTCAACCACTCTTTGATGTTGGCTGCAATTTCAACGGCTGCCATAACAGCACCGACCGGGCTGGGAACCTAAGTCTGGAATCATACTTCGATGTGATTAACAAACCGGGAGTTGTTGTGCCGGGAGACTCGGCACACAGCCTTTTGGTGCAGGTTGTTCGCGAACGCCAGCAACATACCTTCTCAATCTCTTCAATTATTACCAGCGATCAAGCTCGCGGTATTGCCGTTTGGGTAGAGGAAGGAGCGAGTAATAATTGAGAAGGCAAAATTCAAAAGGGGAGCAGCTCAGTTTGAGCTGCTCCCCTTTTTCAATCTCGCCCCTTTATTAATCTGGTGTTTTAACGTGGAGAAGAAGTGTTGGTTCTCGCTTCACAATCATCTGCTCTTCCTCAGTGAGAATATCCTTAAAGTCTTCTTGTTGGTAGAAGACAAAGGGTGCAGACTCAATTGATAGCTTCACCTCGTGAGCATCCAACAAGGATTGAAGGTGTTGTACAGATGCAGAATCAATTGGCCGAATTGAAGAAGGGAAAAGCTGTGCCGATGTCAGTTTTGATCCTTGCCAGTTCAGTTCAGTCGCCAAAAACGACAGATCGTTGGCCTCATCTCCTCGCTTGGAGAGGGGAAGAGTAATAACCCACTCTTCAGTTCCACGAACCGTATCCTTTTTACAAAAAGTGAGGCGATCAACTCGCCTGACAATAAGCGGAATCTCTGCCTGAATATTTTTCTTCTTCCCCGTTGAATCTTCCAGGTTCAGTTCCGCGACAAGAAACTCCTGAACTCCATTATCGGTGATGTTAATCTTCTGCCAATTCTCTCCCTGACCTACCTCTGTCTGATCGCTCGATGATCTCACAATAACTGAATCTCCATACTTCAGCATCACCTCCCACCAGAGCAGTCCGGCGTCGGCCTGATAGGCTGGGTCTACCTGAACAATCGGAGGCGTCACGAATTGATCTACATGTCGGGAGACCTCCAACCGTTGACTATTAACCTCGATTCTCCTCACATGCCCGACAACAAGGATTGCATCCTTCTTCTTCTCGCCGGCGGCATCGAGCGTGTAGAGATCAATCTCACCACTCAGCCGATTCCGTTGTGGCGGCAACGAGATTTGTACAGAGGTCGTGTCAAGCAATTGTTCTCGCTTCTCCTCAACCAGAACTGGAATGGTTGGTAGAGGGAGTTCTTCCTCACTATTACTCTTGGGAGAGAAGTCCAGATAAACGCCCCCTTCTCCTCTTAAACTCCACCCCTCCACAATCTCGTTCGGGAAAGGAGAGAGAAGCGTGTAGAGAAAATTTAGTCCAACAGATAGACCAACTCTGTCGTTCAACCGAATGCTTTGATGGAGCGAAGCACGAAGATCGATCAAGAAGAGTGATGGTGTGAGGGGGTGGGCAACGTTCATCAACCGACTTTGCTCACCATTAGAGAAGTAGAACTCCTCATCGGTAGTCAATTCCTCTCGTTGCTCACTCAAAAGTCCAAAAATAAAGTTAGAGGAAAGGCCGAGTCCAACCGATGTTGTTTTGAGGAAAGCATACTGCAGCATGAACTCCGGGCCAATCTGCTGCCACCTATCCGTTCTCTTAAACAGGCGGTCGAGCATCACCTCCGATTTCGTTTCAGCATCAAATGTCCAGAGAGGAGGAACTGAGTCGGAAGTCGATTCAATCGACCTGCTGACCCACCCTAATCCCCCGTACAGTCCAAGCCGGGGAAGGAAGATATCCTGAAGAAGTATTCCAACTTCTCCTCGCACCCCACTCCCAGCACTTTTGGTAAAAACTCCACATCCCGGAGAGTTTGCATAGAAAGGGATTGCCGAGCTAACCTCCGTACGCTCAATGCCAGCATGAACCACAACCGTTACTTCAGCCCTCCCTTGCGCGACCATCGCCACAGGCCTCAGGAATGGAAGAGTGTAGATTGCAACGGTAGCTACGTAAAAGAAAAGGCTAAATAGACTCCCAACAAATGTTCGATATCGACCAATTCTTGACATCACTTGATAACGATCACCTCCACATCTCGATTCGTCCCAACCCTCAGCTCCAACAAATAAGTTCCGGGCTGCACATCCACGAGTGGTAAGTGATAGACTCCCTCTTGCATGTCAGCAGGGAGATCGTACTCTGCTATCTTCTCAGCCAACATTGTATACAACGTCAGTGTCGGCAAGCTCTCTGACGGTAGACGACAGGAGACAATTAGCTCATCTGCAACAGGGTTTGGGACAGCCTTCAACGAGACCGGTTTTCGAATCAACCTCTCGCTTCGCCCAACATCACATCCACTGAGAAAGACAAGACCATCGCCAGCAATGGGAAGGGGAGCAACGCTCACCAGTTCAGCTTCGCTGATTTGAACAACATTTGCTGAGTCTCCAGTCGAGAGGCCGCGAAACGTAATCGAGAAGAGCCTGCCATCGGAAGGAATGCTTCCCCCGTGGTTCCCCACCACAACAAGACGTCCATCTGCCTCGTATGCCATTGTTGCCGAGCTTCCCGAAAGCTCGTGAGGGAAGAGAGCAAAAGGGGAGAGATTGAGAACAAACCGATATTCTCCAATCTGTGGCGCAATGTCACCAACCCGATCAATTGATAACGTCAACTGCACCATACCTCCAGCCAGACCTGAGACTGTGTCGAGGCGAACGGCGGGGAGAACTCCGTTCCCCGTAAGGAGTGTCTCTGCGGTGAGAAGTTGATCGTCTTCAAGAAGAACCTTCCCTTCTCCAGCCCCAGTTTCGATTGGCCTGAAGGAGAGCCGAAGAGCAATCATCTTACCCGGTAGAATCAGACGAGAATCATTTGGCGCAATATCTTCTACACTGAATTGCCCCCCTCCTTCCAGTATCGCCGAGCGCAGGATGGTAAGTGGGTCAACCCCGTCGATGTTCTGCACGACTAAAACTGTATCCTTCTCTGTACCAACCGGGACATCCCCAAAGTCAATCCCTGTCGGAAGACCGAATTGGGATTTTACTCCCACTCCACTTAAAGGGATCGGTTCTATTGGACGATCCCCATCGTCGTCGATCGTCAGAGTATCTTCCACTTCTCCCCGAACAACTGGACAAAAGTCGACCTGCACAACTCGACCCTCACCCGGCAGTAGTGCGAAAGGGAACTGAGAGGTATCGGGAGATGAGAAGGACTTTCCTTGAGTCAACTGCACCCCCAAAACCTTTAACGGAAAGGTTCCGCTATTCTGTACTGTCACCTGAAGCGAAGAGCATTGATTGACGTGAGTTGAAGGGAAGTTGAGCCGATCCGTAGTGACACTCCCTTGCGGGATACCTCCACAGCCGCCGATCCCAATCTGATAACCCTTTGTCTCTCCCCCACTTGCAAGCCCTGCGCGCACAACTAAACGGTTGGCAACACAACCGATATTCTCTGGACAAAAGCGGAGGGTTACGAAGGAAGAGCTGTCGGGGCCAATGTGAGGAATGACGGTTGCCGTTTCTGTTGAGAGGGTAAAGACTTGGTCGACAGCACTGAACGTGACAACGTCGATACGAATAGGTTCTTTGCCATTGTTGAAAATGGGGAAAGTGACCGAGTCACACCCTCCCACCCGAACAGTTCCAGCAAAAATCGTATCCGGAATCACAACGTTTACACTTTGCGCAGCACCTGTTACTGGAATCAAGAATATCGAAAGCAGTAATTGGCTGTATACCAGACAGAGAACCGGCTGCATAACTGGTTGAGTAGAGAAGAGCATAATGTGCATAACCACCGACTACCTGTGAATAATTTCCACTATAAATAATAGCACGGGAGTGGTTGATCTATCACCACCTCAAAAAAAATTTATGCCCCTGTGATGTTCTTCCTGCTGAAGTGCTATGGAAGATAGGAAGCAGAACAGACTCATGATTGACGTGAACACCAGAAAGAGAATCGAAGACAAACCGACATCCCTTGGGAACGATGAGTTGTTTTCGAGATTTATGGAGGGAGATAATGTCGCCTTCATGGAGTTCTTCGATCGGCACACATCCCGGCTCGGGAAGTACTGTCGGAAGATGGTAGGGAATGAACGGGAGGCTGAAGATGTTCTGCAAGATATGTGGGAGAAGGTACTCCGGCGAAGAGAAGAGCGAACACCTATTCCACCAAATCCAGTAGGCATTCTCTATTGGCTTGCACGCAACCTTTGCTTGAACAGAATTAGAGACAGAAAAGAACATGCCTCACTTGATGACTTGTCCGAGGGGATGCATCCAGCAGCCGAACAGAACGCCCCATCACAAATGGAAGAGCTTGTACTCATCGCTCTGGAACGCCTTCCACTGTCACAACGCGAGCCTTTAATTCTAAACGCATACAGTGGCTATAGCTTTGAAGAGATTGCCGAGATGATGGAGGAATCAGTTGGAACAATCAGAACGCGAGCGTGGCGGGGAAGGCGACAGTTGAAAAGACTATTAACAGCATTGATTGAACTTGACGAAAACAGCGAACGAGAAGCATCGGAATAGATCACTATGACACGCCAAGAACGAGAGCAATTGATTGAACGCTATCTCAGCGGTCAGATGTCCGGTACTGAAGAAGAGACCTTCTTTCTCGAAGTTGCCGCCAACCGCGAACTGCGCCAGGAACTCCGGGCATATCGCCTTGTAGAGCAAGCACTAACGAACGAGAGCAGTACTCTCGGCTCGACACATACAGCGCTCCGAGCACACGTGCAACACCTTGCCTTGATCTCTGGAGGAGAGATAGCTGCAGCTTCGGAAGCATTGCAAACAACCTCGAGCAGCAGTCTGGCAGGAACGGCTGCAAAGGGTGGAGGTAGCACACTTTTCGGGAACGGACTCCTCTCCGCCAAGGTATTGCTCGGAACCCTTATCGGTGGAGCACTTGTGGCTGGAGCATTTATGCTCGATCCTTTTAGTAGCGATAAGGTCAATCCAACACCTCCACCAATTGAGTCGTTCACCCCTCCGGCATACAACAATCCTATGGAAGAAGAAACGAATTTGAAGCCGAATGAATATGAAGGTATTGATAGAGGAGAGACGATATCTACCGGAGAAGAGATGAGAGAGAATACGAACTCGGGCAGCCGCTCACTTGAGAGAAGCTCGGGGAATACGAAAATCGCAGACTCGAAGCAAGATTCGTTGACACTCCCTACACCAGAAACAGCCTCAACATCAAATGATAGTCGACAAAAATCTGTGAGTGGCACTATCGACTCTGCCGAGATTCACACAAAAATTAATCCACCCAAAAAAATAAAATAACCAGCTCGTTTTATCCAGGGCCCGGAAGAACGAAGCGCCAGATATATCACGCACCTTACACCACATCTAACTTGAAAGAATAACTATGAAAAGAGAGATACAAGAGAATCGAACGAGAAGCCTGGTCAACATTCTGCTCTGCGGACTGCTCGGAATGTTTACGCTGACAGCGGTAGCACAAGCCCAGACAATCACATTCATAACACAACCATACGACCCAGCCACGGCAACCGCTGCCTCAGGCGTCTCCGGGCAGGCCTACAGTTACGACGCAGAGGCAACGGCGAGTGTAAGCGGAGGGATCAAGTACTCCCTCCGCTACGGCCCGAATGGAATGACCGTAAATCAAGGAACGGGACGGGTCTCCTGGACACCTTCACAACCGGGAACATATCTCGCTGAAATTCGTGCAGAGCTTGCAAACACCCCATCCGTATCCGTCAACCAATCGTGGGCAATTTTAGTGACTGAATGCGACGGGGATGCAATCATTCAAGGGAGAGTAGAAGACCAAAATGGAAGCCCGATAGCCAGTGGCACAATAACTGCTCAGATTGTGGGAACCACCCGCTCACCCTTGACGAAAGTGACAGGAGATATCGTGAATGGTCAATACAGTTTAGTGGTTGATCAGGCTACATATGTCTTGCGCGTTGAAGGTGACGGCATTGTCTCTACGTGGTATGGAGATGTGTTGAACTTTGCAGATGCTGCGAAGATCACCACAGCTTGTCAATCCACAACCTCAGCCGACATTCAAGTTTTTGCAAAGCCTTCGTACGAACTTGGAGACCTTCGAATCTCCGGAAGGGTTGTGCGCTCCAACGATGATCTTCCTATGAACAATGCGATGTATCGTTTCTTTAGCATTCCGCGCTGGCAACTGGAAACTTCAGAAGAACAGTGGAGATTAAAACTCAAACTTGCAGGAGGCTCCTTTACTGTTTATGAGCAAGTCCAATCAGACGGTACATTTAATGTAAATGGGGTTCTCTACAACGGGAACGAATTAGCATACTTCCCAGTAGCCTATTGGCCTGATCCAGATCCTGTTTACACACTCTATCGGCAGTATCCCGGCTTCACCTCTAATCCGATTGAGGCTGTCCCCTTAATTGGTGATGGTGATACACTGATCTCAAATGTGAACTATTACTTTGAGGTTCCCGATACTAATGGTCGCCCTTGTCTGCTTAACCTACACGAAGATAACAGTGATATAGCTGGAAGGCCAATTGTCGTTGCCTATGCCGTTAGGCAAACTCCCCATGGTCTACACATTGATCCAACGAAATCAGCGGTCACAACAAATTCCTTTAACCTGCTACCAGCAGGAGACTATGTGCTCTTTGCCATTCCTTGGGATACGAACTACGTTCCGGGATTTTACCGCAAAGATGATACAGCCGCACTCTCTATCGACATGGCAACTGTCATCAGCACCGATACGCTTAATCCATCGATCAATGTTCAAATCAACACCCAACTTCATATCCTTCGCCTTCGCCGTAAATCTGAAGTACCTGGAACATCAGATATTCGAGGAAGGGTGAACGGAATCTCGAATCGAGTTGAGAAGAATGGGCATACAACTCAGGCAATCTCCTCACTGATGGGTGCGTTCATCTATGCGCTCGACTCAACTGGTCAGGTTGCTGCCTACACCTTCACAAATGATGATGGAAGCTACCTGTTGAAAGGAATCGGTAAAGGTGATTACACTGTTCAAGCAGCCAAGCCGGGATATCAAGCAGAAGATCGTTATCAATTGCCACTCACTGGGGAAGGAGAAATCGCGGAAGCAGACTTTACATTGGTTGAAGAGACAACTTCGAGCGTATCGAATTTCTCTGAGATGTCTGAAATCACTACAAGCATCCACCCTAACCCAGCCAAGGATGAGGTAACACTCAACTTCAATGGCATTGCAGGAACTGCACACCTTAAAGTTGTCTCCACAACTGGTGAGAACATCCTAAGCGAAGAGATTCATGTTGTCTCCGGGAAGAACAGTGTGATGGTGGATATTCATTCACTCCCGAGTGGAACGTACTTAGTAACGATCACGGGAGCTGACTATCAAGGAACATCTCGCTTCACTATCGCCCGATAGGTGCCGAGGATCACATCCACTCACTCAAACGGAACAGCCCCGAAGAGATCGACTCTTCGGGGCTGTTGCATTTTCAACATGCCCTCTCTTCCCTTCCTCAATTTTGAATTTTGCCTTTTGAACTTTGAATTTTAAATCTCCCCACCTACTCTCCTGCCTTTCCCTTCCGCTCTACCCAATCGCTGGAACCGACCTGCAAAGATTCCGCCGGAATTAGGTCAATCGACTCGGCTACAAAGTTCTTACCACTGTTTAGCGATAACTGTTCGTAGGAAAGCTGAGACACTCTCGACGAAAGACCGTGAACCGTTGTTCCTCCATAGAGGTCAACCGAAAGTTTGATCCCCTCTTCTCTCCCCGCCGGTATCTGCACGTTCTTCAGTCGCCACACTCGATTGGTTGTGCCGGGTTGAATCGGGACAAGAAGTTCTACATCAACCGTAATCGACTTTGAAGTGTTCTCCACAATTACTGTAGGGGCGGCTCCGCCAAGTCCGCTGTAGCGAAGGCGTGCCGAGACGTTCGGTTCGTTGCACCAAATCCGCACATAGCCTCGGTTGTCTCCCGCAACAATTTCAGCCTCCCCTTCTCCAGTACTGAAATCAACCGAGGCGTCGTTCAATTGCCCTTTGTGGAAGTACAACTCAAAAGGCCAGAGGACTCCGTTTGGTGGAGCGGCCATTGGGTAGAAGGGAACCATCGCCCGCATTCCCGTAGAAGAGTCCCAATCAACTTTGTAGATAGAAGAGTCGGCAAAGAGTCGCTTCCCCTTCGCGTCGTGAACTTGTAGGATACGCCCGCGGAGTGCCCCCTCTTTATTCATAATAAAGACTTTGGTCAGAAGCTGCGTTACGCCAAGTCCGAGAGAGCTTGGAGTACGGCTTGTAGGGCCGGCAACGGAAATTGGGAAGATTGTCAAGTTGCCACTGCCGGGAGCAGGATTGCACGTCACTGAATCAACTTGGTCACACGGCCACGGAACCGGAGCACCTGCCATCGAGAAGCTCCAGTGATGTCCGTCGACATAGACGTTATTCGAATCGGAGGTATACCACCCGCGATGGTTCGCACTTGTGTCGGCCCAGATACGGTTCGGATCGACCACCTTAAGCCAATACTTTCCTCCCCCCCTGTTCTCCACAGCATAGCCAATGATAGCGTGTCCTCCGCCTGTAGGCAACACCCCCTTCGTCACACTTACAATCACCGGTCCCTCGCGAGCAATATCCTGCGTAGCGCGGGTAACTGCGTAAGCGGCGTCGAACGAGTGTCCACCATTTACTTGCTCAATAACACTCTCAATAAAGGCGAGAGAAATTTGATGGCCGTGCATGATGTTGATCGCGCGAAGCAATCCCGGCGTTGTTGGCGCACCATTCATGTCGGTCTCGGTGTACTGAATCGTTGGAGCACAGAAGCCTTTGTATCCGCCGTAATTGTTAATCATCAGACTGAGGATGCTCAGCCCAAAGCAGTTCCCGGCTCCCCCTCCAGTTCCTGAAGGATCGGCCAACGTCGTCTCGAAAGCAAGATCGTAGAAGAGCTTATCGAACGGAGCCGTAAACCAACTTGTGCTGGAGTCGACCGGAATGCCATAGAATGAATTCCGATAAATATCCCAGCCGAAACTCGGCGTCCCGAAGTTCACGAAGCCCCACCCATATTTCTCCGCCGGATGTTCTTCCTGCCCAACTGCACCGGCAGAGAGGAAGATCATTCCCAACAGTATCAGAGTAGTGTGTTGTATGCGTTTCATGATCTATCACCGACAATTGTATTGCTCTTTCATTCTTTACGATTCTAATACCAAACAACGCTGAGGGATCTCGTACAGACAAACTTCCCTGATAAAACTACCCGAAGCAGTTCGCCAGCTTCGTAGTGCTATAGGTCCCTTCTCTTCACTCTTTGCGAGACTCTTCATTCCGCTTCGCTTCATTCTGAGTGACAAAGCCATATATATTCCTCAAAGAATCTCATCCCTCACCTCATCACAACCTCAGCATCTCCCCACGCTTCCCTTCCACTGCTTATGGGTGGACGCCATGCTTCGGAGGTGAAAGCTGTGTTAGCGATCCATCCTTCTTCAACATTGTCACGCGATACCAGTAGGTTGTGTTCCGCGCAACTGTTTTGTCAACGTAGGAGTTGCCCATTACTACTGTTCCTATCTGATAGTAGTCACCCCCTGCACTCATGCAGCGGAAGACTGCAAAGCCGACTGCCGAATCGGAGTTGAAGACTGGCGTCCACTCAATCCGCAGAGCACAGGGGACATCTTCTGTGATCACCGAAGTAATCTCCGGTCCAGGCTCGCGATTCGACTTGAAGGTAAAGGTGCTCACTCCCACTGCACTGTCGGGAGACGTCTCGTTCCCCTGTTGATCGATCCCGACAACCTTGTACCACCAGATGTCGCGCGGATTTACGGTATCCACGATTCTCCCGGCACTCATCCAGTCACGGCTTACCAAAGGAATCGAATCGCACTCCACAACCGGAGGTGGTTTGTATGGCTCAGTCAAGATAGTACCAGTTCCGGGAGGAGGAACAACAGTGCGCCCTCCAACCCAAGTGTAGGCTCCATCCTCTTCTTCGCTTCGGTAAACATGGTAGGCTGCAATATCCTGCACCGGAGGACCGATCCACTCAACAATCACCGTACTGTCGCGAGCGAGAAGACCACTGATGATTGCCGGGCCGGGAGGATTTCTGTCGCGAAGCCGTTGGCAAACAATAATCTCCTTTGCTGGATCAGGAATTGGCATTGTGCCACTCTCGTTCTGCGACTTATCGACCGCCTTCACCAGATAGGCATAGCAGATCGGCGAACCAGCCGGAACCGTCTCATCGTTGAACCACGCCTTCCCTTCGGATGCTTTTCGCTCCTCTGCCTCCTTGTGCGTAATCGTCCCAATCAATTCGAACGGGCCACCACAGTCGGGAAGATTTTTCGGTATCCCAGCTTTCGGATCGTAGTGCGTTGTTGGATACGTTGGCGTCCCCTGCTGATCGCCGAATATCGCCACATACTGCTTGTAGAGATTTAAGGCATCCTTATCGTAGTCACGCTCTAAACAGGGGAACCAGTCACCGTAGTTGCAGTAAGCTCGATAGATACGATACTCGTTGATGTCGCAATCGTTGTTCAGATCCCACCGCACCTGAATGAAGTCATCAAATCCCTCAGCCTCTGTTCCCTTCACATTATCTGGACGGGTTGTATCCTTCAGCGCATCCCCCACTGCAATCGAACGATAGGAGACGTTGTTCGAAGAGTCGACACTCTCCACCCGGTAGTAGTAGGTTTTATCACCACACGGACTCCGAAGCCCGGGGGATGTGTCGAAGATGGTAATCGTCGTGCTGGTATCCCCCGGCTGGTTTATCAAACCTCCAACCGCGGTTGCCCCAAGGTTCGGCATTTCCGGCATCTCATAACGGTAGACACGATATCCTTTCATTGCTTCTACGTGCCCCTCTTCGTCCAACTCGACCCGATTCCAACGAACCTGAAATCCGTTCATCGACTCGATTGCTGTCACGCTTATCCCTTGAGGCGTTCCGGGGCGAGCACTGTCGTGTGGTGTCTCCGAAACCGATGCCGACCACGAGCCTGCGTTGCCAACAGGATCTTTGTGCCGGACTTGATAGAAGTACTTCGTTCCGTCACGCGGCCCAGAAACGTTCAGGTCTGCACCGGGAGGATTCGGAACTGCGTGCGACGTAGCCCCCCCGGTTGAATCGTATCGTTCGTAGTCGGTAAAACCGTGACGGTCGGGAATCAATGTATCTAAGTTAATTGTGGATGCGATGTTTGCGCTCACATCCACATCACTCACCTTCGTCCAAGGTCCTCCAGGTGCAGTGGCACGGCGAATATCGAACGACTGGAACTTGTTCGACGCTGGCTTGTTCCAGAGTATCTGAACTTTGGAGTCACCCGCAACAGCTTGGACTCCCGCTGGAGTTGGAATTGAGCCGGATGTTCCTGCCTTTATCGAGGCCTCACTTTCGGGAAGAAGTTTTAACTCTGTACCACTTCCATTTACCCGGATAACCCGGTAGGCGTAGACCTTGCCGAGCGAGACAGCGTTATCTGTGTAGGACTGCCCCATCACCCTCGCAACGTTTGGCTCGTACCCGGCAAAGAACTGTACACGCCTCCACTTTGCCGAACCAACTGGTAAAGAAGTAATCGAGCAGACATTTACTAAGGGTGTAACCGGAGGGACGCCCCCGGTACTGTCGGCCAGTCCGTAGGAGAGCATTGTCCAGAGATCAGAGCCGGAAGGAATAAATGTCTTGAACTCCGTACAGTTCGTCAGAGGTCCAATAGGTGTCGGATTCAACGGCGTACCCGGCCACGAAGGCTCGCTTGCTTCCTTTCGGTAGATGTTGTAGCGAACGTTTGGCGTTACGCTATCTGGCGACCAAATCAGGAGGATTCTCCCCCCACCACTCGAGGTCGTGAAAAGCTCAAGCGTCTGCGCAGTCAGCGCGGATGCCGACAAAACGAAGAAGAGTATTCCCCACAGAAATCCGTATCGCATAATATTCTTTATGGTGCTGTTCATTTCTCTTCTCCCGATCAATAGAGATAGAATCCATCATCCTTGTTGAACCCGGCGTGAACCGAAACCGATCCACAGAAGACCCAGAGGACACAAGCCTCCAGTCCGAGTGATCCTTCGAAGGCGGGGGGGATGGCCGCAATCATCTGCAAGTTCCCCCAAGCCGCCGCACTGACAAGTCCGCCGAGAATTTTTCCCCAGACGTAGATGCCGAAGTTGCCGATCACCCCTCCCGACGGCACATCGCTGATTGAAGGGGCAAACGCTCCAACGCCGACATACATCTGGTAGCCGCCGGAGACGATGAAGAGGTCGACTCCCTGACTGATACCGAGGTAGGCGTAGAAGCCGGTTAGGTTGGTGGGCAATCCCCCCTTGTTCAACCCAAACCGTCCGTTTATCCCATCCATCACCCAGGCCTTGCTCTTCGGCGCGTTGATGCCAAGGTAGACCCCGGTCTCCAACGTTGTCCCTCCCCCAACAGTAATGCCAAGCCCCCCAACCATGTTGTACATCGAGACGCCAACACGCCCTTGAATCGATTGGTAGTCGAGTCCGGCATGCCAACTGAACTCGCCGAAGCCAGAGATGCCAGCGTTTGCTCCGGCAACAACTGGAACACCGACAACCCCACCGAGCGAAACGGTTCCCTTGAAGTACCCCTCCATATATCCCTCACCCCAATCGAAGGTGAAGTGGGTCAGCCCGAAGACATCTACATCACTCCCTCCGACGTTGATAAACATCTGCCCGTTCGCGTAGAAGGTTAGCCTATCGGGTCGATAGCTGAAGACAAGACTGACCGCATCTCCTGTTCTGGCTTGGAGGATGGTTGAGGTGGCGGAGTGGGAAAGCTGACCACCGAGAGCAATTTGCTTCAGCGTGCCATCTTCGATACAGCCACATCCCCACATCTCTGCAATCCGTCCGAAGCTCGCAACCGGTCCAATATCAAAGCCATGTTGTGAGCTTTCAATCACTCGGAAGCAGGAGCTTGACGAACTCATTCTCAGGAAGGCGTTCATATCGCCATCACTAATGCTCAGGAGACTGACATCCCCCGGACCGACAAAGCCATCCTGCCTGACAGTATCGTAGAGCATATCGAAGACGAGGTCGGCGAGTCCTCCGGCCCAAGAACGTTGCCAATGAAGGTCGCTTGCTCCAGCCCCCATGTGCGGACTATCCAGAACGCGGACGAAGCGTCCGAAGTAGGGAGTGTCGGGAGCAACGGAACGGTAGTCGGAGATCGACATCATCTTCGCGCCAAAGAAGGGAATCGAGAGAGAGCCGTAGGTCTGAAGATATCCCGAGTCGCTTGGGTTTCCCGGATCGAACGGAGAGAGCGCAACGAACTCCGTAGAGTATCCAAAGTCATCGAACCGTTGGCCGACGTTGTTGTAGTCGAAGAAGAGGCGACCGAAGTTCCCCGATGCCTCCATCTCTCCCCAGACAAGCCAGAAGGGTTCATCGAAGTGAACGCGCTCGGCCATTCCGGCAGCAGTCAGGTAGATTACTCCCTGCTTCACAGCCATAATTCCAGCCGACTTGCTGGTATCCTTCGCTACCATCTCCACACCCCAATAGTCCAGCGTATCATCACCAGCAAAGTTGACCTTTCCTCCGGCATTGTTTGCTGTGGAGGTAAACATCATATCCTCGAAGATCACCGGCATTCCTATCGGCCCCTCCAGAAGAGCTACACCAGAGAGGTTGCTGCTCCAGACGGCACTCTCTACAAACTGCAAACGCATTCCCCTTCCCTCTTTGTCGGGATTGGTCTGGTGTGTCAACGTTGGGGGGAGACTTGCGCCACCAATATCTCCGAAGAGAATTTTAAAGGGGACTCCATCGGCTTGATAATACTCGGCCCACGTCGGTCCAACGTCGAGTTGCCCCGGTTTATCTTTGTTTGGTCGGATAATCAATTCCGTGTGGACACCCTGCGCCCCGACATTCATCCAGGCTCCGGCAACAATCTCTTCTGAGAACTTGATGTTCCCGGTCGAATCGGGAATATCCTTGGTATAGATCGTGAAGTCACGCTGGCGAAGCATTGGGAAGGTTACCCCCCCCATCCCCTGCGCTTCAAGATTTGTCTCCGGCACTCCGAGGAAAGGTGTTTTGTAGAGCGTGTCGGCAACCGGGAAGAAGGCTTTCTTTTGCCAACGGGAAGCGAGGAAAAACGAACCACTATCCTGCCGGGCAGAGAACTCGTAGTAGTGAACATCTGTCGGGTGCTTTGCCTTCTCTCCCCAGACGAGAGCATCATCCACCTCTACGCGGGCGAAGAGATCCATATCCTTCTGTACGAAGAGTTTCTTAAATCGTGTGGTAACAGTTCCACCCGCCAAACTCCGGGAGACACCTTTTTTCGGCAAGACTATTTCTCCGTTCTTAAACTCGCCCGAATCAATGGCACTTGCCGACAGTTCCAGTGATCCTTCGGGGAGATAGAGGACGTAGTCGTAAGGATCAAGCGTAATGAAGCTGAGAAGCTCACTCAAATCGAGCTTGCCGGCAAATCCATCCCCCTCAATCAGTCCATTGCTGAACTCGTACTTCCCTTTGACGTATCCCCGATTCGATATAACCTTCACACCTGTGCCGGGTGTCTCCCCCTGACGGAGAACAACTCCCTTCCAGATATTTCCCAACCCTGGAACAACTCCCCCGGCTGACTTCGTCGAGGAGAAATCGATGACATATCCCTCACCCATGATCTCCAACCCAGTTTCACCAATTGCCCAACGGCCAAACGTAGAGTCGTTCGACTCGATATAGAACTCGCAGTACGGAGTAATCTTTGTCTCCGGAACAGGAAGCGTGGCATAGGTGCAGGTATCTGTACTGATAATTGAAGGGGGAAGGAGAATATTCCCCTCCACCCGAGCTTCACTCGGTTCAATCGTCAACGAATCGATGTCGAGAGAGAAGCCGTTCTGAAGGTCGAGTCGCGCAGGAGGAGTGGGGATTGGTGTTGCGCTCGGGTAGACAGCAATCCCTTCTGTCAAGGTTACTTTCGGCTGCACCGGTCCGTTCCACTTCACATCTCGGAAGGCAACGCGAATACCATCTGGAGAATTTTTGCCGAAGAGATCGAGCAAGAGATCGCGATCGAGCAGCAACTCATTCCGCAACGCTCCCGCTGCCATCATCTCTGTGCGGCCACCACTGATTGTGATCTTCTCATCCTTAGCAACTGTCGCACTCCTATCTGGCATCAACACTGTTAACGAACTCCCAACCCTCGCCGATCCGTCGAGCGTCCGAGCCTCCGGCAACGAGAACTCCTTTGCTGAGTCAGCAATCAGATCAACAACGCCAAACTCATACGGCTTCAACTTCAAGTCGCCCGGCCCCCACGGAATCGGCGTGAAGATTGTTGGCCCAGCATCGCAGTCGAACTTGATCCGCCCGATACCACTCGGCTTGCTCGCATCTTCAGATTTTGACGAGGCATCCCACTCTTCCACTACAATCTCAAAGCCGGCTGCTACAAGAGTGTCAGGTCGGTCTGGAATTCCAAGTTTGTTTGGAAACTTTCCGAACGGGCTTACTGCCTGGTTGAAGTTGCAGAGCGTTCCGTCGGCACGAATCTCTTTGCCGTCGAAGTTCAACGTCACCCGCCAACGATAGGTTTTCCCCGTAGTCGGAACGAAGCTCAGTCGAGAACCTTTTCGGTTGATGAACATCAGGTCGAGAAGGGAAGAATTACCGGTCTTCGTGTGGCGAATATCACTTGCCCCATGTCCGTTGAACGTTCCCTCAAATGCTGCTCTCCTCTTCCGCTCATCGAACAGGCGAATGTTTGTCAGCTTCGACTCTTCCTCCCAAATCTCGATCTTCCCCCCAGTGATTGCGTTTGGATTGATCCCCGGTTGTATCTCCACTTGGAACTGAGGGGCGGAGCGGCTTACCCCACTCTCTACAATTTTTGGAGAGAGGGTGATGCAGGCTGGGACAATCAGGTCGTTCAGTGTGCGTAGGTCTCGCACACGAATTCCTTCATCCCCTACAATGAATGTTCTTCCCTTGTTAGTATCCAACTTGATTGGGTTGATGCCAATACCGATATCGATATTATCTCCCCCTCCAATCAACGGCACAGTCTCACCGAAGATAAAGGAGCAGACCTCGCTATAGCCTTCATTTCGGAAGACAACGCTCTGGGCTGGGTCGATTGCCTGCACTCGCCAGGCATATTGCTGGCCGAGGCGTAGCGGAGGTTCTGCCGAACCGTAGGAGAGAATTGGAGCGTTCAGTCGTCGCGTGAAAAGGATTGGCGATGTCTTTGCCAGAAGCGCATCATTTGGATCGACACCCCGGGGGACTTCGGCCATCTCGAAGAGATACTGCACGTTCCCTGGCCCTCCCGCCGGAACGCTCCACTGGAAGTTCACAAGCTGTGGGTTCAACACTTTTACTGTTGTCCCACACGATGGAAGGAGTGGACGAGGAGCCTCAGCCAAACGAATCACAAACGTGGCGCAGCCACTTGGTTCTTGTGGTGAGAGAGGAACGAGCGTTGTGAACTCCAGTGCCCGCACACAGATACGATATGAACCTTCGGGAAGCCGCTTCGTTCGAGCAACCGTATTCTTCTCCGCGCCGATGAACTCCACAGCGTCGGCAGAAAACAACTGCAAGTCACGCAGGTTCAGGTTCACCGTCGCATTTGGTCCAACAGTGATGCGGTTGCGCGGATAGTTGTCCTTCGTGACGATGCGAACACTCCCGTTGAGGTTCTCCGCAAAGCCACTAAGCCGCACCTGATGCGACTCGCTCGACCGATTCGTCAACCGGATCAATACTTTATCTGGATTCGATTCCCAGAGAGTTAGGTCTGGTGAATATGGTGGCAGAGCAGTTACCGTCACGGTAATTGGCTCACCCTGTGCGAACAGCAGACCGGTCATCAGTGGCAGGAGAAGAAGTCCGGACCAGACTGATCTTCTCCACATTCCTCTACCCATGTCGTGTATCATGATTCATGCGCTTTGACTGTTCTTTCTTCCATCAAACAGATTCTTTTATAAGATTCTCTTCAGGGTGGACTTACGGGGTCTCTTCTTCTTTATCTCCCACCCTCAACGAGAAGGATCGACTATAGCTGAGCACACCTGTTAACTCGTTGAAGTCGGAGTTCAGTGAGAGATTGCCACTGCTCTGCGTAGCATAGAGAGTGAAGGTCAGGAGATCTGCATCACTTAGGCGATAGGAGGCGTTCAGATTTTCGTTTAATACATCGGCACTGGTTTCAACAGTATTGAACTGTTGGGTAGTACGGGTGTAGCCAACCGACGCGCCGAGAGAGAGAGAGCTTCCGAACAGACCTGCCGACCCGTTGACAGAACCACCAACGGAGGTGGTCAACACTTCTCCGGTCGTCGTCTCCGAGTAGAGGAGCGAAGCACCGGTTGAGAGAGGGGTCTGCACAAAGGCGAGATTGTAGATCAGGTTGCCAGTAAGTGAGCGGCTGTCGGCCAGTTCTCCGGTGAAGGCATTTTTGTCAGTATAATCTTGAAGGTTCCCTACAACGGTGATAAAGTGATTTGTCTTCTCCCCTACAAAGAGAAGTCGCGGAGCAAGCGATGCTGACTGCGAAACGTTGCGCACAGCAATTGTGTCGTTAATCGGTTCGCGTCCGGCTACTTGTCCAGTAGAGTAGTTCAGGTAGCTCGCGTCAATTCCGAACGTCTGCCCGGGATCCCACCCAACAAGTGCCGAGCCAATCACTCGGTTGGTCTGCGCCAGTTTCGTCTCCAAGATATTATCACGCTCAAGGCCAACCGATCCACTTACGCGCAAACGTTGCTCGAAAAGATTGAACGACGGTTCCAGCGTGAAGCGTTCAACGTCTGTCGTGAAGTAGTACGCTCCGAGTGATTCATACTCTGGTTCAATGCGCTCGTAGCCGAGGCGTGCAGAGAAGTCATTACTCGTATAGCGCAGCCCCAACTTTGCCGCGAGTGTCAACGTTGTCGAGTTGCGCACAGTCTGAATATCGTTGGCGATAGATGGGATGTCGGTTGTGTCGGATGGTGCGGAGCGGATGTCGCGCGTTAGAATGCTGGCCGCTCCCTCACTCTCGAACCGGAAGTGGTTCGGCACAATATCGAACTCGAGCGTTGAGCCGATCACCGTATTCTCTTGCGGACGAATATCAACAGTTGTTGGCTGGCGACTCAATGAAGACGAATCATCCCAAGCGCGGAACCAGATAAGCCCAATATCTGACCCACCCCCCTCGTAAGCAATCTTCCCACCATACCCCCACCGTTCGTAAGCTGGAAGAACAAACTCCTGGGTCGTATCCTCCTCCACTGCTCGTTGAAACCGTCCGTACATCCCAACAATGCGGAGCGGCCCGGGAGTTAACTCAACTCCTCCCCCGAGAAACGTTGTTCCTCCGAGCGTATAGTCCGAAAAGTTGAGTGCGCGGTAGCCTAAGTGGATACGTGCCCACTTATAGCTGGGTGAAAGTCCAACTCTGTTGAATGGTTGGCGGAACTCACGTTCCTGCTCGCTCAGGATAAAGTCGATGGGAATGTCGATCTCGTAGATCGAAGCGTTGAGAGCACCGTTAACAGTCCACGAAAGCGGCTCTCGTCGCTCATCAATGCCGTCGGCTGAATAACCAATCAGCGATGCACCAACCGATCCGTACAGTGTGAGCGGAGGAGCAGTGCCAATGCTATCTAAGTCTTGAGCAACAAGAGAGGCAAGCGGCCAGAAGAGTATGGCAACTACAAGTAGAGGGTATGGCGTTTTCCCACACACGAACATGAGGATTAGCCTCATCATGGACATTGTTGGACTCTCGTGGTGGGCGTGGAGTCGGGCATGAATGTACGGAAGTGAAACTGCAATTACAATAGATAACTAAAATTTCATCCGTTGCGATAGGGTATCGAAAAAATCGAAGCTGAAGTCAGGAACCTCAGAAATGAGCACTCTGTCACGTCTGTCACTTTGAACGGAGCGGCGTGAAGAGTCTCGTAGTCCTTGTAGAGGAGAACGACGATGCTCTCGATATTCTACGAGATTATCTGCGGTGCTCCCTTTGGCGGTCTTCGGCATTCGCCAAAGCGGATCAGAATGGCAAACCTGCTCTCAGTGAGATATCCTAATCATTGGAAGCCCTCCGCAATCTCTCCTTCCATGTCGAATTCGTGGAGAAATCTGCGTAAATTATCTGCAATCTTCAGAATGATCTCCTTTTATACTATCATGCAAACGAATCGAGCTACGCTGTTGGCCACTCTTCTCCTCTCTCTCTCGCTATTCTCTCTTTCCTGCTCAGAAGAGCAGGGTGACCAGAAAGAGTCGGCTGCCAACAAAATCCCTGAAGCTCCAAAACAGGAAGAGCAAACCGACAGTAGGGGTAACGAGGAAGAACAAGTTCACCAACTTCCTTCCCCCGAATCTGAGGCTCCGCTACGACTTCGCCCCCACACGATCAGGCTTACCGAAGCATCGCACCTCGTAAAGGAGAAAGAGTTCACGTTGAACGTTCCCGAGGGGTTCGAGATTGCCGTGGCATCGGAAGGATTGAAGCGAGTGCGGTTCATGGCAATGAGTCCAGATAATCGGTTGTTTGCGACTGATATGTACGATCTCTCCGACAACAGGAAGGGGAAAGTCTACATTTTTGAAGACTTCAATGTGGCAACCAGACGTTTTAACAAGCGCACCACCTATCTTGACGGCCTTCGCAATCCAAACAACGTTGCCTTTCACGTCGATCCAGATGGACAAGTTTGGCTTTACACGGCTGTAACTGACGCTCTCCTTCGCTACCGTTACACCAATGGTGATACGCAGCCTGAGGGAGCACCAGATACACTCACAACGTTCCCTGATTACGGCAAGAGCTACCGTGAAGGTGGATGGCATCTAACCCGAACCGTTGCATTCGGCGATAATGGGAAGCTCTATGTCTCTGTTGGCAGCAGTTGCAATGTTTGCGAGGAGAAGGAGGAAGTTCGAGCTGCCATTCTGGAAATGAACACAGACGGAAGCGACCTAAAAATTTATGCTCGGGGCTTACGCAACGCTGTCGGACTTCGGTGGGCTGAAGGGTTTCTCTGGGGAACGAACATGGGGGCCGACCACCTCGGCTTAGACAAGCCAGAAGATAATTTCGACCGAATTACATCGGGTGCAAACTTCGGGTGGCCATATACTTACCAGTATCAAAACAAGATCTACGCCGACCCTGTCTACGGCTCCGAGCAAAACGCTCTCTCCCCCGACAAGGCCGACACAGCTTGGGCAGGATTCTTAGCTCACTCTTCTCCTCTTGGATTCGACTGGTTTGGGGGGGCAACCGATAAAAGTCTGAACAACACTTTCCTCGTTGCTCTCCACGGATCGGGTAACGTTGCCATGAAGAGGGGATACAGTATCGTGCGAGTAGGAAACAACAAAGTGCTGGGAGATTTTGTGAATGGCTTCCTAAAAGATGGGAAGCGCTATGGAAGGCCATGCGATATACTTCGCGTTGGCGAGAACAACTTCTTCTTCACTGACGATCATGCCGGGGTGATTTACTTTGTCTACCGCGACGGAGCAATTCGAGAAGAACTTAGGGATGTATAGACCTTATCGTATTCTACTCGCTTTGATCTGTTTGTGAGAATATCTTAGGACTTACGCAAAGAGGTCTACATTTGAGATAAATGCCCCATCGTTTCTATCGCAACGTCTGTTCATCAGGATTTTGCGTAAGTCCTATATCTATGAAGAACCTTCTGAGTGACATAAGAATCTCCTTCTCTACATGCTAACGATTGCAATTCTTGCCGGTGGAGAGTCTCGCCGAATGGGCCAAGATAAGGCACTCCTCCAATGGAACGGAGAGAGCCTGCTTGAACGAACCGTCCGTACTGCAAAGTCAACCGGAGAACCTGTTCTTGTTGTAGGACGAAGTGAACCTGAGGGTTGGCCTTTCGCTGAGGTTCAGTTTGCAACTGATGCGTATCCACGCATAGGGCCACTCGGCGGGCTTGAAACAGCACTCACACTTTCTGGATCAGACATTTGTTTGATCTCTTGTGATCTCCCACTACTTTCTGTGGAGGCATTGCGCTGGCTTATCTCGCACGCTCCCCACGACACTGACACCCACGGCCTTATCTGCAAAAACCAGGGGAGGTTGGAACCACTCTTCTCCCTCTACTCATCGGCCTGTCTCCCCTTGATAGGAAGGCAACGCCAAGATCAAGACTATGCTCTGCGGAACCTGTTGGGGCGGGGAAACTTTGCGTATGCTGATCTACCACTCAACTTTTGGCAAGACCTCACCAACGTCAACAACCCGCAAGACTGGCAGAGGCTAACCAAACGATAGCGCAAACTACACGCGATGAAGTAGTTACACCAGATTCAATTGCTGAAGACGTAGTTCTGTTCAGGCTTGCCTCTATTGCTCAGCGCATAACGAAGAGACTCTTCAGGTACAAGCCGTCAATACTGTCGCCCCACAAAGCGGGGCTTCATTAGGAGAGGCAACACGGTAAAAGCTCACGCACCGTGCTATCAGCTTTTGCCCCGCAAAGCGGGGCGTCAGTTCATAGCCATCCTCGTTAGAGGGTGGAGAGCAAATTCCAGCCATGAAGTAGTCCCGCAAAGCGGGACGAAAGAGGGTTCAGAAAAAGAGGAAACGATACATAGTCTACGACTACCGGTAGCGAATTTGGTACTATAGAGCGGGCAAGAGATTTACTATCGATAGCCAACACGCAAAAGGGTGCAGAGAGAAATACTCTCTACACCCTTTCTGCAATTGCATCCTATGTTACAATGCACTCACACAATCAACATCGCATCGCCGTAGCTAAAGAAACGGTAGTCGCTTTTCAGGGCATGTTTGTAGGCTTTCAGGATCACCTCTCGGTCAGAGAAGGCACTTACCATCATCAGAACTGTGCTCTCAGGACGTTGGAAGTTGCTGATGAAGCGGTCAACAATGCGGAAGTCGTAAGGTGGGTAGATGAACTTATCGGTCCACCCCTTGTTCGGCTTCACTGTGCCAGCGGTAAGCACCGAGCTTTCCAGTGCGCGCACCACCGATGCTCCGGCTGCGAAGACCTTCTTCTTTCCCTTGATTGTTTTGTTGATTGTCTCAGCAGACTGCGCACTGATCTCGAAATATTCCGAGTGCATCTTGTGCTTGGTTAGGTCTTCTACCTCAACTGGGTCGAACGTTGAGCGGTTGATGTGGAGCATCACCTTAGCAATCCGTACCCCCTTCCGCTCTAAGCGTGCAAGAAGTTTTTTGGTGAAGTGCAACCCGGCTGTTGGGGCAGCAACCGATCCGTTATCCTTTGCGAAGATTGTCTGGTAGTAATCCCGGTCGTCGTCGGTGGTTTCGCGGGCAATGTATGGCGGCAGGGGCATTAGCCCGATGCGCTCGATTGTCTTGTAGATGTTTCCTGTGTGGTTGAAGCGAACTGTCCGGCCTCGCGAGGTTGTGTTGTCGATAACTTCGCAGTAGAGGTTGCCGTCGTCGAAGTAAATCTTGTTTCCGATCCGAACTTTGCGTGCTGGGTCAACGATCACATCCCAGAGGGCATCTTTGCGAGAGAGTTCCCGCAGAAGCATCACCTCGATCGTAGCATTTGTCTTCTCCTTCTTACCAATAAGGCGAGCCGGGAAAACGCGTGATTCGTTTACTACCAAGCAATCCCCTTTCTCGAAATAGGAGACAATGTCGGTAAATATCTTGTCTTCAATTTCACCAGTCTTTCGATCCAGAACAAGGAGTTTTGCCTTGTCGCGTGGTTCAACTGGATATTGAGCAATGGCTGATTTTGGAACGGAATACTTAAAATCGGAAAGTTTCATTCGTGAAGTCCTCGTCGGAAAACCGGCAGATCGTATTTTATTCTATCTATCTGGAATCAACAGCAGTTGATGTATGAGAGGGGAAATCTGACCCTGATTCCATTGCAGCCGGCAAATTTAGTTCCTTGCGGAGGCGAAATCAATCGGGGAAGGGGTAGGTGGGGTAACAGTGCGTAAGGGTTGATTGGCTGCATCCTTGATTTATGGACAGAAAAGGGATGAACCTTCCTTTTGACGCAATTCGTTAAATTCCCCCCAAGCATAGAAAAGACCAACTCAGACTGAAGCGGAGCAGCTTCGGTCTATTTACTTAACCTCTCCGAGAGCACTATGAAAGGGGTAATCATGGCCGGCGGATTCGGTACTCGGCTCCGCCCATTGACTTGCAATCTTCCAAAGCCGATGGCACCAATGGCCAACAGGCCTATGATGCACCACATCGTCAACCTGCTGAAAAAACTGGAGGTTCGTGAAATTATCTCCCTCCTCTACTATCAACCTGAATCCATCAGCAGCTACTTCGGCAACGGAAGTGCGTTCGGCATCGAAATGTTCTACACACAGTCTGAGGCTGATTACGGTACAGCCGGTTCTGTCCGGAACGCCTTCACATTCCTCGACGAACGGTTCATCGTTATTTCGGGTGATGTTCTAACTGATATTGACTTGCAGAAAGCCATCGACTTTCACGAAGCAAAAAAGGCGAAGGCAACACTTGTTCTCACTCGCGTTCCAGATCCGCTTGCCTTCGGTGTAGTGATGACAAGTGAGGATGGGAAGATCACGAGGTTTCTGGAAAAACCGCAGTGGGGAGAAGTCTTTAGCGACACGATCAACACCGGCATCTACATCCTTGAGCCGGAGGTCTTGAACCTGATTCCATATCAACAAGATTTTGATTTCTCCAAAGATCTTTTTCCGTTGATGTTGGAACAGGATATGGGACTCTATGGATATGTCGGTGAAGGCTACTGGCGGGATGTTGGGAACTTAGATGAGTACCAACAAGCACACCTCGACATTCTTAAAGGGAATGTGAAGGTAGAGATACCCGGCACACATCAAGGCTCAGTCTGGATTGAAGAGGGGGCACAGGTAAGTGAGAATGCCAAGTTTGAAGGGAGCGTTATCGTAGGGGCAGACGCTACTATTGAGTCGGGAGCAACAGTCACGAACTGTGTGATCGGTGCAAAAGCACACGTCGCCGCTGGCGCAAAGCTCCGAGACACAGTCCTCTGGGAAGGAAGCCGCATCGGTAGAGGAAGTCAGTTAACAAGTGATGTGCTCTGCCAAGAGGTAGAGATTGGAGACGATGTTGTTGTTGCAGAGAAAGTCTATATCGCAGATCGCTGCGTAATCGGCAACGAAGCTCGTCTGCTGGCGAACATCAAACTTTGGCCCGACAAAGAAGTAGAGTCCCGCTCTACTGTCTCCTCCAGTCTGGTTTGGGCCGACCGTTGGACTCGAGAACTCTTCACAAACGCTCGCATTACGGGACTCTCGAACATTGAGATGACTCCTGAGTTCGGTGCGAAGATTGGCTCTGCACTTGGGGCATTTGCTGGCAAAGGACGTTCGGTGGCGATTAGCCGCGATGCCGACAACGTCTCGCGCATGGTACACCGTGCAATGACAACCGGATTGATGTCAGCCGGAGTTATCGTCAACGACCTTCAGCAGACGCCGATTCCGCTCACCCGGTCGGAGCTTCGCAACGGCAAGCAGGCAACCGGCGTCCACATCCGAAAGTCTCCACACGACCGTAGAAAAACCGACATCATCTTCTTCAGTGCCGACGGACGAGATATGCCCCCCAGCAAAACGAAATCGATTGAACGTCTCTTCTTCGGCGAGGAGTACCAGCGCGCACCATACAACGAGGTGGGAAGCATCTTCTTCCCTGAGCGCACAAACGAGTCGTACATCACCAGCTTCTTGCAAGTCCTCGACGAAGAGGCGATCCGAGTAGCCCGAATGAAAGTAGCCCTCGATTTTTCTTACGGCGTTGCCTCCACAATCCTGCCAAATATCTTAGGGGCGTTGGGGCCGGAAGTTGTTGCGTTGAACGGCTATCAGGATCCAACGCGAATGGCTCGTGAACGGGAAGAGATAGAAGCCGCACAGAAGAAGTTGGGGGAAGTTGTCACCTCGCTCGGCTACGATATGGGTTTTATTATCGATCCCGGTGCAGAGAAAGTATACGCTGTCTGCGAGACCGGGGCGTCGATCCACAACTACCGCCTCCTCACAATTTTAACGAAGCTCTTCCTTGAAACTCATCCCGACGTGAAGAAGATTGCCGTTCCGGTAGTAGCGTCGACTGAGGTGGAAATGATTGCCGCTGAGTACAACGTGGAAGTAGTCTACACGAAAAACACACACCTTGCGATGATGGAGGCAACGAGTGATCCCGACATTGGATTTGTTGGGGGAACGCGGGGAGGCTTCATTTTCCCAGAGTTTCTCTTCGCTATCGATGGAATGTATGCCGTGGCCAAAATCATGGAGATGACTGTAAAGTCTGGACTGACTTTAGGACAGCTCGACCGGGAACTGCCACGCCGTGCTGTAACCGACCGGACAATTGATTGCCCGTGGGAGTTAAAGGGACGGGCAATGCGCCGGGCAATGGAACATAGCGAAGGGATGCGCCGAGAGCTTATCGACGGCGTCAAAATTTGGCTGGACGATCACGACTGGGTTCTCCTGATTCCCGACAAAGAGCGTCCAACATTTCACGTAGTGGTAGAGACCGCAGAGGCCGAAAAGTCAGCACAGCTTGCGTTGGAATACGAGAAGCGCGTTCGTGAGTGGAAGGAAGACTCTGTTGCTATCTCTTAGTCTCTCAATGTGATTGATGAACTCATAGTAACTCCCGACTTTTAGTCGGGAGGGTTGAGGTGGGAACTGGATAAGAAACGGCTTGAAGCCGTTTTCTCCTCTGCTGCTGCTTCAAAGCACCCCGATGAACTGGGGTACTAATGTCAGGTGGTGATGATCTCATCTATTGTTCGCATATCAACTACTCACCCCGACGCAGCATCCGAATATCCTCAACAAGTCGCACCACATCTGTTCCCAACGTTCCGTTGTAGACGCCCCGAATGTGGCGGTCTTCGTCGATCAGGTAGAAAAGCTCTGTGTGGAGAAACGCATCAGCTCCGGTGTCGACGTTGGCAAAAAAGGATTCGCGAGCTAAGCCATATATCTCACTTTTATTTCCAGTCAACAGATACCAGGTTCCCTCAATTGCCCCCTGAGCTTCGGCATACTTCTTCAATATTGGAACTGAGTCGGCTTCGGGCGTTACGCTGTAGGAGAGGAGGAGCAGGCCATCTTCACCCTTTAGACTATCCTGTATGCGCGCCATATTTTTCGAGAGGATTGGGCAAATGCCCGGGCAACTTGTGAAGAAGAAATCAACGACAGTAATCTTGCCTTCCATTGCACTCTGGGTAAACCCTTCACCATCTTGATCCTGCAATGAGAAATCTCCGATTCGATGTGTGATAACTTTCTCGACTGAATCTGCACGTACCCAGAGTGGAGTGAGCGTTGCCTCATTGAAGTAGGGAACGCCAGAAGAGAGTGAAGGTTCATCGGCACATCCAACAAGGATAACAAGTGGGGCAACCAGACTGACCAGACTATAGAGGGTCGTTCGCATGGTTTCTCTCCAGTTAGTTCTTTAATGCGCAATGCCAACCTATCAACGCAGGGTGAAGCGAGGGAAAGTTCCACACCTCGACGTTATTCTTTTACCGCCACGTTCTCTGCTTCCGGCTCATCTTCTGTTCCGCCTGTTCCGCTACAAGGTTTTGCTCCGAGCGTTCCGTAGCGGCGTCCACTTCGCACTACATAGTTTGCCTTTATCGAGCCATCGCTGTTCCACATTTGCTGCGTCCCCTCTTCTTCGCCACTTACGTAGTTGAAGCTGCGGAACAACGTTCCGTCGGCATACCACTCTCGTAAACTCCCCTCGCTCAGATCGTTTGCGAAATGGTACTCGAACTGTTCCGTTCCATTCTCCCACCAACCACGATGCGTTCCCTCTTTCTTTCCATCCTTGTAGAATCGTTCTTCCATCTTTGTTCCATCGGAGTACCAACCTTCGGCAGTCCCCTCTGCTTTTCCATCACGATACGAGGTAGCATACTTACGTTGACCATTGTCGTAGTACTCAACAACTCGACCGTTGAATGGAACTTTCTCCATGTAAAGAATTCCCTGTTCTACATTCAACTTGGGATTTCCTTTTTCTACTTCAACATCCGAGAGGTTTACCTGCCCGGAGTCGGTGCAACCGAACTCCGAGCAGGCGATAGCCCCGATCATCACTATACATCTTATGGCATTGCTCAACTTCATCGTATCACGCTCATATACTACCGGACAATCAGTTTGCGAGAAAATGCGCTGTCACCTCTCAGTGTCGTTCAGGAATCTGTGTGAAGATAGTTCCACAATAGCCTACCGAATCTCTCATCTTATCGAACTACTCCCGGAGGGAGCACTCCTACCTTGCCGTGGAGAAAGCCACAGGCTGCACTCCACAGTAGCTATCACTTTCTGATGCTTCCGCCCTGCTGAGCTGAAAGCCTTGACATCTCCTCCTTCTTCCATTCTACCCCTTCGGGGTGTGGAGAGCCACGAACGCTTTTCCTTCCGGGGATTTTCATCCCCGGCCATCCGCCACGGCGGATCGGTAGCCCCTTCGGGGCAGTCCCTTGAAGGATTGAGTTTGCAGAACACTTCCTATCGCATTTGCATTGTCCGCAAGTATAGTCGACACTGTTCTCAGTTCAACCTCTTACTGCGAAATCCACTTACTGGCTCACTGTCCCCTTCACACCGAAGTACCCGGCTCCGTTGAGGTATGGATCGGCATCTGTGATGTGGTAGTGGTAGATTCCTTCTGGATATTCCTTCGTTGCACCGAAGTGACCGTGATAGTCGTCCAGATCGTCGTTGGTTACTACCTTCGCATTCTCCTCAGGACCGTAGACCGGAAATCCATCCAGCAAGAACCCGAGTAGTGAACTCTTTCCCACCTTCGCCGTGATTGAGAGAGGTTCAACATGGTAATGATACCCACCAGTCTGCTGTGGGTGACCGTTGTATTGGTCGAACGAATTGATCTCCCCTGCCAACGGAGAACCACCGGCAGCATATTGATTGTAGAATGGAACACCATTTACGGAGACACCTATTGGCCCCATTGGGGTCGCGCTGTGGTTTTGAGCTTCTACAGGATGCAAGGGAATTCTGAACGTTAGGTTCTGCTCACGAATCCGGTTCGGGTTCAGGCGGAACTGTGGATTATTCCCATTGTATGCTTCGTAGAATTCGTGGCTCTGATCGAAGTAGGGGCTTCCGTGATCGGGTACCCCATTCGACTTAATTACGATATAGTCTCCATCGAGATAGACCTCTACGTTCTCGCCAAACAACTCATATCCCGGAGGAAGTCCTGTATTCTGATTCGTCGTGTCACCACCATTCCCCCCCCCTGTCTCTACTCGTACGGGGTCAATTACTTTGTCATCACATGCTGTGAAGTGAAGTGTTATAACTGCTGGCAATACAAATAGTGATAGGACTGTGCTGTAGTACTTCATGATTATTCTCCTCCCGGTTCCTTCCGGTATAGTATAGTTCCGGATGTAGAAAGGGCGTCATGCACCTTCCGGTACAGACATGACGCCCTCTTTCAATCACCAATGTTCCCTCAAATTCTCGGCACTCTTGTCGGCCACCTATTGAATGCTCGGTGGTACTCCCTTGGGAGCCTCTCCTCTCATACCCTTTCCTCCCCCGCGTGAGCCTCTCTCTCCACGTTGTGCCTTCAATTCTTCCAACTTCGCTTTCTGCTCTGCCGTTAGCAAGGCTTCAACCTGTTGTTCCAACCCTTCTCTTGCTTCTCTCAGTTGCTCGCCCAGTCCTCTCATCTCCTCTCGCGTCTGTTGAGCCGCTTCCTTGTCACCACTCTTCATCTGATCGTGAGCCTGATCGTGAAGGCTCTTCATTTGCTCAAGTAATGCTGAGTTATCTTGTTCAAACTGCTCGTGCAACGCTTTCACTTGCTCCTTCTGTGCATCTGTCAAATTTAACGCAGCCAACGGTCCTTCACCACGTGGTCCACCCTTACCTCCACACCTTCCTTCACCCGGTTGTGCCATGGCTGTTGCCGAAAGTGCTACCACTGCGATTAACGCGCCAACCATCATTCGTGTCCGTTTCATCTATTCGCTCCTGATAAAATTAAGTTCCAAATTTGATTTCTTTTCTGTTGCGATCATTCCTGCAGGTGGAGATCATCCCATTTGCCAGTTTAGACACTCGCCCTTTTCTCTTTATTCCAACCCAACAAAAAAAATTGTGTAGAGATAGTCTGGTTGTCACTACCAGCCATCTCTACGTCTGCAACTTTTCAAAGAGGGGAGAGCACTTACTCTTATTTATCGCGATTACCTTACCACTGGATCTATGACAACCATCCTCTCAGCCACTACAACCGCATCGAAGGGTCGACTTCCCATACTTCAGATACTGATTCTCTGCGTAATATTCTCAGGCTGCTCCGGGGCAGTAAACCTTAGCGGGTCAGGTCGCATAGTCCCGTCCTTTGATGGATACCCACTTCTTGCCTATGAACTGATCTCCGACGATGTTGAGTTAGCACAATCTACACCCCGAGCCATTCTCTTCTACATTCAAGGGTCAGAGTATACCACCGTGCTCAATGAGAGGACTATGCACACACTCGCAAGCGCAGCAATTTTTGGGAGTCGCGTTGTTGTTGTTGAGAAACGTGGCGTGATGCGAGACACCGTTAATCTCGACACCTGCTACTACTATGCTGAGAAGAATCTTCGCGTACAAGATCACCTGCAAGTGATGGCAACCTACCTTCAAGGGGTTGACTCAAGTGTTCCTGTTATCGTAATGGGTGGGAGCGAAGGGGGAGATATTGCAGCGGCTGTAGCTGCAAAAGAGAAGCGGACAACACACCTTCTCCTGTTAGGTTCGGGAGGAGGGTGGAGTCAGGAGAAAGAATTGCGCACTCTCGTGCAGAGGCAACCCGGATACCTCGGAGTCTCAGGCGTGGAGGAGTACGACTCGATTATCAGCCAGATTAAAGAACGTCCTAACTCAACTGAGATGTGGGCTGGGCATCCATTCAAGCGATGGAGTTCCTATCTCTTCTCTCCACCGGTAGAGTCACTCCTTACGCTCGACATACCGATCCTGATGATTCACGGAGAGAAGGATATAAACGTACCGGTAGAATCTGCGCGGGCTGTCGTGGAAGCATTTAAACAGAGGGGGAAGGAGAACTTAACCTACCGTGAATATGCCGACGCCAACCACCAATTTATTCGTACCTCAGATGGCTCTACCCTCTTCCCTGTAATTGAAGTGGACATCGTGCAGTGGCTGCAAGATCAGGAGGTTCTAAAGCCGTCAGAAGCTCAAGTGTTTATCAAGCGTGTAAAGAGGGCACACCCCGAAGCCTTTAAGTAAAAGCACCTTCCCCATCTATACTCACGGGCAACACAATTGCGACAGAAAGAGATCTTCAAGATCAGTTGTTCCTCCCTCCTTACGTGAGCACTTCGATATTACTCTATCTCGAAACAAGCCCACTACTTTACCTGCCCCGAAGGGGTCACCGATCCGCCGTAGCGGATAGCCGGGGATGAGAATCCCCGGAAGAAAAGCGTTCGTGATTCTCCTCGCCCCGAAGGGGTAGAATGGAAGAGAGGAGATGTCAAGGCTTTCAGCTCAGCAGGGCGGAAACATCAGAAAGCGATGCTACTGTGGAGTGCAGCCTGCGGCTTTCTCCACGGTAAGGCAGGAGTGCTCCCTCCGGGAGCAGTTCGATAGGATTCGATTTGGAGGAGAGTAGTGAGAAGACGATTTAGACAGAATCCGGAACGACACAGAGACATGACGTCACTTTCTCTCCTAAACTGATTGTCCGGCAGTATACAATCACTCTATCCCCCTTTCTCTTACCCACTTTTCCATGTGTGGGTACGGTTCGGCGTTGTGAAGTGGAGCCTGCTTTTCGTCGTAGGTCATCCCAACCCACTGCAACATTGGAACGCCAACGTAGCGCTTCGCTTGAAAGTTTTCGATGAAGGCATCTCCTCCGCCACGGTAGCCCCCCTCGTGAAAGACAACTTTGGGATCAAGTTCAAGGTGGAGAAGTGCTGCCCAAGACCAAGCAATCGCCATGATCTCCTCGGCTTGATCTTCCCCTGCACTGTTGAACTGCTGGCTCCGCCGCTCCGGCGGAGATACCGCAATGTGTCCCGCCTCATGCAAGAGGTCTCCCGGATAGAGGAGTTTCGATTCGTCGACAACCAACGCGCCACAATCAATCAAGATACCGGGAAGGAACGTTGGTTCGGTCAGTTCTGCACGACGAACTTCAATGCCGATCCCACGGATAAAGTTGACGATCTGTTGTGTTGTTTGATTCTGGAACATTGATGAGAGTAGAGGTTTCGTACTTGCTATTAAATTTTTGCCGACTATAAAGTCTTGCTCTAATGATGCTTTACAACAAACGTTTCATCTTTCATCTGCTGTCGGTCCATAGATATTCGGCACGGGAACGTCCAGTAGACGGAGGTAAAGACTGAGCTGACCCCGGTGGTGGATCATGTGGCTGATACCAAAACGGCGGAGGACATCAGCTTTCGGACTGGTAAAGAGAGCGTTCTCTCCGTGACGCAATGTCCACGGTTCTGCGAGCACATCTTCATCGGTACTGGCTAACACTGCTCGCACTTCATCGACATTCTTATCGAATATTGCCAGCAGATCTTCCTTCCCGGGAAGGTTCCCTCCCTTTTCTGGTGGAGGAGATGAAGCCAGATCAAAATCACTCTCGGTGAGTGACATCTTCTGCCAAAAGAGAAGGTTTGCAATGTGGAATGCGAGAGTTCCAAGCGAGAACGATTTCTCGTGTGGCTTCCAATCAAATTTATCTTCCGGAACGCGCTCTAACAGGCGGCGTGTAATCGCCAGTTCATTTTCAAGGTCACCGTAGGCAAGGTGCTTCTTCGATACGTCTGTTATCTCAGCCATAAAATTAGGTTTCGTTAAGAAAGGCTCTCGTTACTCTTTAAAGGCTTGTCCAATGTACAGATTCCTCGACATTTTCCTCTTCACCTTCCACGCTGCACTGGTAGTCTTTAATCTGTTTGGGTGGCTACCGAAGCGAACGCGCCGCGCTCACCTCTACACAATTCTCCTCACGCTCGCCTCCTGGAGTTTCCTCGGCCTCTTCTGCGGTTTCGGTTACTGTCCCCTCACCGACTGGCACTGGGATGTGAAACGACAGTTGGGAGAGACCTATCTCCCAACCTCCTGCATTGAGTACTACCTCGACAGGCTCACCCCGTTCGACTGGGATGCCTCAGTAGTTGATCCTCTGGTGCTAACACTCACCCTAACGGCACTTACAGGATCACTCATACTCAACTGGCGCGACTGGAAGAGGCGAAGAGAACAACACTCCACCTCCAGTAGCAAAGGAGGAGATTCTTCTCAAACTACGCAATCGTGAGGGAAACGACTTCTTCACCTTCCTGAAGATCGTCACCAGTGCCATACAACCGAATGTTTTCTCCTCGACGGACAACCAGTGGAAGAAGCTCCCCACGATTGAACTGTTGTTCAATCTCCTCAACACCATTTGCTGTCACCCTCTTCACAACTTCGTGAGCAAGGTTGTTCCGCAATCTATTATTCCAATTGTTCAGGTTAATCGATGTCCGGTAGAGGGGGTGTGCCTTGATATGTTCCAGTTGTCGATAAAGTCCACTATCCCCTTCAGTAATCAGAAGTGCGTAAAGTTCTGGCGTAAGGAACTCTTCGTATGCTCGCTTTGCTACCAACACATTCACTTCCGCATTTGGCGTAAGTCCGATGAGCAACCCAACGTTCTCGATGCCTGCATCCCGCAGTGCCGTGTCTTCCAGTGCATCTCCGTGCGTTGCGTTCAACCCCATCTCCTGAGCAGCACGACAATTTTCTTCGTTCGTGTCGAGCAACGTTACTGATCCAACCCGAGCAAATTCTCGGGCTAAAAGTCGAGCAACCGGCCCGGCTCCCACAATCAGCACACCATCTTTCCCGTGAGTAGAGCGAACCAATTCATTGCGTTGTCGAAGCCACTCTACTCCCCACTTCAGGAAGACTGGAACAGTTGCAGTTGTAGAGATTGCCATGAAGACTAAGATGGAGAATATCTCCTGTGTAATGATTCCGGCCTGCAACCCGATGCCTGCAATTACAATCTCGACAGCACCGCGGCCATTCATCCCAGCCCCAACCGTAAGGCCTTCCCGCCAACCATATCCACTCGGAAGATAGAAGAGTGCCGTGCCGATAATTTTCCCAAGAGTGGCGAAGAGAATCACTATCAGGAAGAGGGTAAGGTCTGTTTGGAAGACCTCGAAAGAGACTTGGAATCCAGCAGTGACAAAGAAGATTGGAGCGAGGAAGCCGAGAGAGACATCCTTGACAAGTCCGGTAAGCTCGTGGGAGAGCTTCCGCTCGGCAATAGCTTCGCGCAAAAGAAGACCGGCAATAAAGGCTCCGAGAATGCCGTGAAGTTCGGCAAGGTGAGCAAGCTCCGCAAAGGCTAAGGCAATCAGCAAGATCAGCGTCGCGTTGAACGTTCGCCCGGTAAGCCCAACCTTCTGGAGCCACCGATAGAGAGGTGGAAAAACTTTGAGTCCAAGAAGCCAAGAGACTAAGAAGAAGAGACTCACCTTCAGCGAGATAAGGGCAATTGCTCCCACATCCAACGATCCGGAAGTTGCGAAGCTGATGATACCGGCGAAGATGATGAGTGAGAGGGTATCGGTAATTAGTGCGCCAGCCATCATCACGTGTGCAATGCGGGTGTCGAGTATTTTCAGGTCAACCAAGATGCGTGACTTCGTCGCTAACGATGTCACCCCCATCGCCATACCTACGAAGAGACCGGCAACGACGGTTCCCCCGAACTCTTGCACTACCCAATAGCCTAATCCGAAGGGGAGGAGAAAGCCACCGAGTGCAGCCAAAATTCCACCTTTCGATGCTTTCCCGAGTTCGCGTGGATCGATCTCCATCCCAATGTAGAGCATCATCAGGAGGACTCCTAACTCAGCCAATACAGCCACACCCGGACTTCCGTGCAACAGCCCCAGAAGTGGAGGACCGAGAAGGATACCGGTCATTAGCTCTCCGAGAACTGCAGGGTAGCCAAGACGAATCGCAAGTTGTCCACCAAGCCAAGCGGCGAGAAGAACGAGAAAGAGATTCAGAATATCGAGTTCCACAAGGTCTCCGGTATGTTCCCACTATCAATTCACTTTGCAGCCAATATATACCGAGATCAGAATATCCGGTTCACCTTACTCCACTCCTTTTTGTTCTCTCTTTTTCCTATAAACTTCCACTTGTTTTCGACCATTTGTTCTATATTGTAAAGCTCTCTTCTCCACAAAAGTCTCTGACACAATACTCAGGCTGCCATGAAGTATTTTTTCTCAATGCTTCTCGCACTTCCGCTTCTGGTACGAACCGCTGCAAGCCAGAATCTGCTCCCCCTTGAACCGGGTGTTGCTACTGTCACATGCTTTTCCGGTTACGTAACGGTCAACTCCGATATTATCATTGCACCGAACGACTATGTCCTCGGCTTGATCGACATTAGAACTCCACCAATTGCAATGCTCGGCAGAAGCTGGACGCCACCGATGTACCACCACCCAAGCTGGACGGGGCGAAATCTGGGACAGATATTCGGCTTGGCACTCGACGACAATGGCAACATCTACGTCACCGCAACCTCGATGTATGGCCTTCCAAATAACATTATGGCTCCCGGCGTTTTCGGTCCGGGAGGCTCTGGTGGTGTGTATAAGATTGATGGTCGAACTGGAACTATCTCCGTTTTCGCTCGCCTGCCAAACAGTCGTCCCGGACTCGGCAACATCTGCTTCGACAGCCTGAACCAGCAGTTCTTCGTCAGCAATTTTGAGGATGGAAAGATCTACCGCCTGAACATGAACGGCGTCGTTCTCAGTACGTTCGATCCCCGCAATCCCGACAATAGAATAAATGGCATTGTCAATTTCGGTGAGAGAGTTTGGGGAGTTGGGATTCGGAACAACACGCTCTACTACTCTATCTGGCGAGAAGATTGGAACGATTTGCCGGACGTCACCCCAAATGAAATCTGGAGCATTAGGCTGAACAACAGTGGAGCCTTCCTGCCGAATAGTGAGCGTCGAGAGTTCCAAGTCCCCATCTACCCTACACGGCGAGCACGAGGACGCACTGCAGCAGTCTCCGATATTTCCTTCGCGCCGGATGGGCGGATGATATTAGCAGAGGTTACCCTCTTCTACGATATTGGAGCCACCGAGTATTTCGCACGACTTCTCGAATATCAAGCTCTGCCGAATGGGTGGAGTGGACCGAAGACAATTTATGTTGGCAACTCGCGGAACAACACAAACACGCAAGGGGGTGTCGACTACGGCTACGATAACAACCAACGTCCTGCCCCCTCCACTGCCTACCGTTCGATTTGGGCTACAGGAAATCCTCTGATTAACGACAACGTAGCCAACGGTGGCATCATCGGAATTCCAGCAACGGGGAACACGAAAGCGAATGTCTCAACTACAAGTTTCTATATCGACGTTGATGGAATTGAAGAGAAAGATGGATATGTGAAGGCGCTGTTAGGAGATATTGAGATCTTCAAGCGGTTTCAGTATCGTGCGATCTACGATACTCTGATAATTTGTGATGGAGAAGAAACCACTCTTAATGGGGGAACAGGAATTGCCTGGAAATGGTCGACAACTGGAGGACTCTCTTGCAACGACTGTCAACGACCAACTGTATCTCCATCTACGACAACTGACTATTTCGTAGAAACTTCAATCACCTCCATTGTAACACAGCCTCGATACATCCACGTCATCGTCAAACCGACAACTCGCATCCACGGACGACTTGAGCTGAGAACTCCATACCTCTTTGGCGACACTGTTATCGGAGCCATTATTCTGGATGATACTGTCGGCTTCGCAGCACTGGGTAGCCTTGACGTGGAAGTTCTCTACCGTTCGAGCACCATGTTACCGTTAGATCGCACGCCTGCAACCGTGGCGCAGTACGTTGTCGGCACACTGATGGAAAACTGGAATGTTGGAAGTGTCACCGATAACGGAACTGGAACGCTGCGAATTTCTTGCACCCGAACACCCGGTGCAGGGGGCATCGACTCCGACACGTTAGCTCGTATCCGCTTCGCTACAACACTCTTCATTGATCCACGAATCCCCTCCGACTCTGTTGCTGATATTACGCTCCCCTGTCTACTTACCTCTCCGGGAATTGATCCCGAGTGTACAGTGATTGAAGCAGAGCCGGGACACTTGCAATTGGAACTTCCAGACGAGCACGACACCGTGAGCATCTGTTCAGGAGAGAGCGTTCAGTTAGATGGTGGTGATGGAATCGCTTGGGATTGGACACCACAAACGGGGTTGAGCTGCGATAACTGTCGCGCTCCGATAGCCTCCCCAACTTCCACAACAACCTATCGTGTTGATACGTGGCTTGCTCCAAAATTGAAGAGGAGCACATTCATTCAGGTGAACGTCACTCCTCCTACACAGATTATCGTTCGAGCAACTACGTCGAAGCCACTCTACCAGTTCGGAGATAGGGTAGAGGTCGCCCTGGTTTTGGACGATCCGACTGAATTGACTGGAACAACAGGGTTTGCCTGCAATCTCTCCTACCGGAATCAGACAATGGCTCCGATAGGGGCAACGCCAGATTCGCTCCGCGTAGAATCGGCTGGAACACTCCTCGAGAATTGGAATATCGATGTGTGTGAAGATAATGGAAGTGGAACCGTCTCGATAGTCTGCACGCCATTGAATATCCCCTCAACGCTGTCAACTGATACGCTCCTCCGGCTTCGCTTCGCCACGTATACCGCAGTTGACCCAGCAGTCTCTCCCGATTCTGCGACAACCATCTCGCTCCCCCTTCTCTTCACTCTCACCAATCCTGAGTGCCATATAATCACTGAAGAGCCGGGACTGTTCCGACTCTTTCTCCCTACCGAATACGATACGCTGCAAGTTTGTGAGAATGAGAGCATTCGGCTTGACGGAGGAGAGGGAGTAGCCTGGCGTTGGGACGATGCGAGCACTCTCGATTGCCGAGACTGTCGGAATCCCATTGCATCCCCCGGTAGGGCAACTACCTACCACGTGGAGACATCGGAACTCCCGGGAGTAGTGCGAGAGCGATTCTATCACGTTGTTGTGAATCCTCCGAGAGTGATTCGGGCGCACATCGGCGAGTATGGACCATTCACGTTTGGCGATACTGTCATCATTGGCATCATGCTCGACGATTCAATCAAAGCCTCCACTCTCTACAGAGTGAAGGCAACATTCTTCTACGAGAAGCTCGGGATGCGCCCAACAACTAACAGCTTCGAGCGGTTTGAATCTGGCTTGAAAGGAACGCTTCTGGAGAACTGGCAGGTTGATGAACTGTACGACGACTACCAAGGGACATTCGTAGTCTCGTTGATTCCTCCCGCTCCACTTAGTGCTTACCCTGTGCGAGATACCGGCACACTGATGTATGCACGCTTCGCCACATACTTAGGACTCGATCCTTCAATTGTGCTCGACTCTATCGGAAAGATTTCTCTCCCCTTTGAGTTGGAACTATTCGAACCATACTGCACGACCATTGCCGAAACGCCCGGACGCCTTCAACTTGGCATCTGTGGACTCCACCACCGGTTGATTCAGATGACCTCCTCCAAATACAGCATCATCACTCCTCAGAGTCAGATTACCGACCTCGGACACCTTCAGTTCTCGCTCGGACTCGACGGGCCAACTCGACTGGAACTCTTCGACGTGCAGGGGAATCAGGTTGCCACACTTATCAACGACTATCTTGAGCCGGGTGAATATGACTTCCGTTGGGATGCCAGTTCTCTCCCCTCTGGTCTATACTTCTACCGGCTATCCTCAGGAGACTGGGAAACGGTCGAGAAAGTGATTGTGGAGAGGTAAAGCCAAGACGTTTCTGAACTTTTTTGCGCCATCTCTACAAATCCACGAAAATCATTCAGGGGAGCTCTCGCATTATTTCCAGTATTGAGACATCAACTCTGTTGACCACTCAGGCTGTACTATCTCTTCTCGCGGAAGGAACTCACGCATAACCGGCTTAATGTCGAGTACCGGAGTCCCATCCACTGCGTCCAACCCAACCACCCGAATCGTTCTTCCATTTCTCTCGAGAAGTCGAACGATAGTTAACCCAAGGCGGTTTGGTCGATTCTTCCCACGCTGTGCAAAAATGCCAACGAGAGGCCACTCCTGATTGCCACGAGGGTGCCGCGCTCCCTGAATGATCTTCTCTTCTGGAACACGGTCAAAGTGAAAGATAATCTCCAAGTGTGAGAACTCCGTAATGCCCTCGAAGGCTTCTTCTGCAAGGGTGTCAACTAACACAACCTCCGAAACTACATCTCCCCAAAGATCATCTTGTAACTCCGGACGATGGTTGCGAACGTAGGCTACCGGTTGCAGAGTTATGTTGTCATTGTTTTCTGCAAACTTCATAAGATGTCAACAAAAAATAGTGGTAAATAACGCGAACGAACGTTCGCTATACGTTCTGAATTTCGACCCGAATAGACTATGTAGATATATCACATGGTTCGCCTTCACCAGCAGAGGTGCTTAACCTACTCGGCTCTCGACAACCTACAATACAACAGAACTGCCGTTGCAAGGCCCTGTGTCCCTACAACGGCAGTTCTTCGTATCCGAGGAAACGGATGTTGATCTCGATTCTTCAAGGATTGTCTTACTCTTCTACAGCAGGAGGATGATCTGGTTTCTCCCTTGGTCCCCCCGGTAATCCCGGAGGTCCCTTCATTTTCTTTTTCATGTGCTCCCGCTCTCTTTTCAGATTCTCTAACTGATCGGCGCGAAGGTGTGGGGAAAGTTCAACGAGCATTGTGTCGAACGACGCTCTCATCTGTTCGCGAGTGGTTTTAAGCAGCTCCCAGTTCCTCCGGTCGGCTGCCTCAAGGATCGGGTGCACAACCGCATGTTGCGCTGAATCCTCAATCCCAATCACTCGTTCCATGTGTCGGACAAAACCCCCAGGGCCTCGCAGATTCTCCCGCTTCTCCTGCCGGTTCTGTGAAATCACCCCAACGACAGTTCCCCCGAGTACTCCACCAATAAGGAGAGTCCCGAGAAGAATCAGTATAGATTTGACCTTTGTGTTCATAATATCACACCATCCCGTAAATATCTTTTCATCTCCCTATTGCGGAAGAATCATATCAGTCAAGGCCGTTTCGTACGCAGCATCTACGGTTACTGGATGCAGACCGAGAGCTGCCTCGATTGGAGATTCCGTAGAGTTCGACGCCGTGATGTTGTAGATACCGAGCACCAACGCCACGGCCACTGCTATCGGCGCAATTCGGGTAAAGAGTGAGGCCAACGCATCAGATAGACTGAACTGCCAAGATTCTTCTTTCTTCCCAAGCCGCTCCATTACCCGGTCGGCAAAACTTGGCCCGAAGCTCTCATATCGTGCATCGGCAAGGATATTCTCTGTCTTCACCAGATTGTCATACTCAGCCTGAATCTCTGCGTCATCCCGAAGCAGTCGATTCAGTTCCTCTACTTCCCTCTCCGACAGTTCGTTAGAGAGCGAACGAAGTAGCAGATGTTGTTCCGGTCTTTTCATCGTTAGCTATATATGGTTTCAGCAATTGCTCAAGACTTTTCATTCCTCGCGACAGCCGCGATAGAACGGTTCCTTGCGGCAGGTTGAGCAAGTCTGCCGTTTCCTTGGTGGAATATCCGTTCAACATTCGCAAAACAACGACTGCTTTGTGTTTTGGGTCGAGACGATCAATAGCTTTTCGCACCAGGTGTTTCCGCTCATTCTCATCAATTACCCGATTCCCACTGGTTGCAAAATCTCTCTCCTCGAGAGTCTCGATTCCAGTAAACCGAACTTGCTTTTTCTTTCGCCGCTTCAACTCGTTCAACGAAAGATTGATCGCAATTCGGGTCAGATAGGTTTTGAGCGTTGAATCCTCTCTGAACGAGTCTAAGGCATGATAGAATCGGATGAACGTCTCTTGTCCTACATCCTCAGCTTCTGATCCTCTGCCAAGCATTCCCTGAACAGTTGAGGCCACGATCGGTTCATACCGGTTTACAAGAAGCCGGAACGCAGCGTGATCCCCTGAGCGTGCACGACTCAAGAGTTCAGCATCTGTCGGAAAAGAATCCGTTATTCTTGTACTTCCATTTGAACGCATTCGGAAGCGACTCTGTAGAACTAAATGACTTTGGACGTTAGACAACTTGTTGTCAAGAATGATTCCAGCCTTGTTAAGTCCAGAATTTTCACGATTGTGACCGGGCCTCAAACCTACCTTTTGCTACTTTTACTCTACTTGGCCAATAATTACCGGCTCTTCGCCGATTGATTGCAGCTTGGCTGTCACTTCGTCAACCGCACTTCTCGCAACAACAATTACCAGCCCTACCCCAAGGTTAAAGGTTCTCTGCATATCCTCCTCGGGTACATTTCCTTCGCGCTGAATCAGGTTAAAGATGGCAGGACGTTCCCACGCGCTCCAATCCACTTTCAGCCTGAGAGGGGAGCGCACAACACGAGAGGTGTTGCCAACAAGTCCCCCACCAGTAACGTGCGAATAAGCGTGAACCCCTTCAATTCCCATCGTCTCCTGAATTGCCGTCAAGTAGGAGCGGTGAGGAACCAGAAGAACTTCACCCAATCTGCCACCAATCTCCTCTACATAGTCATTCGGACTATATTTTGGGAAGAGAACAGCGCGAGCTAACGAATAGCCGTTTGTGTGAAGACCATTTGAAGGAAGACCAATCAGCACGTCACCAGCCGCTGAGTGCTCGCCGGTTACCATCTGCTTCCGCTCTACAACGCCAACAATTGTTCCGGCAAGATCAAACTCTCCGTCTGCATACATCGAGGGCATCTCCGCAGTCTCTCCTCCGATCAACGCACAGTTGTTCTCACGGCATCCGGCAGCAAACCCGCTAATTACTTCGGTGGCCACCGAAGGCTCCAGTTTTCCGGTTGCGAAATAGTCGAGGAAGTAGATTGGCCGCGCTCCACATACGGCGATGTCGTTCACCGAGTGATTCACCAAGTCAACCCCCACCCCTTCGTAGGAACCAGTCATGAAGGCCACTTTCAGCTTTGTGCCGACCCCGTCAACCGAGGAGACGAGAACAGGGTGATCGTACTCTTTCAAGAAGGAGGCATCGTAGAGTCCGCCGAATCCGCCGATGTCTGCCAGAACATTTTCGTTGAATGTGGAGCGGATCATTGGCTTGATCTGCTCTACCGTCTTCTCACCTGCATCGATGTTGACGCCAGCTGTCTTATACGTTAGTTGTTCACTCATGATGTTTTATGATTATCGTCTGTTGAAGTCCCTATGATGTTTTATCTGCCAACTCGGCCTGCTTCAGCCGAATAGTAAACGTTGTTCCTTGAGACGAACTCTCCTTGATACCGATCTTTCCGCCGTGATACTCCTCGACAATCCGTTTTGCAAGGGAAAGCCCAAGTCCCCACCCTCGCTGCTTTGTAGAGAAGCCGGGACGAAAAATATCCTTTCGAATTTTCGGGTCGATTCCCTTCCCGTTGTCACGAATGTCGATAAAGACTGAGCCACGACTTTGCCGTATGTGGAACTCAATGTGTCCCTCTTTCTTGTCGATAGCATCGGCTGCATTCCGAATGAGATTTTCGAAGACCCACTGGAAAAGCTCAACGTTGATCTCGACGTAGAGAGGTTCGTGTGTCGGCGTAAAGTCCAAGAGAACACGTTTGCCTAAGTGAGGGAGCCGCCGTTCGAAGTAACGGACGACATCACCGATCACCTGATTAATATCTACAGGTTGCGTCTGTGCGGCAGAACCGATCTTACTAAATCGCTGGGCAACCATTGTCAAACGGTCAACATCGCGACTCATCTCGTCGGCAGCCTCCAGCACTTGCTCTCTATTCTCAGGCTCGAACCGCAAAAGTTCAACCCATCCTAACAACGAACTGAGAGGCGTACCGAGTTGGTGGGCAGTCTCTTTCGCCATACCAACCCAGATGTTCGACTGCTCGCTCCGCTTGATGTGGCTAAAACTGATGTAGGCAATCAGAATGAACATCGAGATAATAATAATCTCGATCCAGGGAAGAAGTTGGAGTTGTTTGACAGCATCGGAGTCATCGAAATAGATGTAGTTGGTAACCAGCGTATCGGTGACTGTGCGAATAACTACCGAATCTCCTTCCTTTACTTCTTCATCTCTTTCAGTAATTGCGTAGAGTGGAAGAGGATCATACGCCTGCCTCATGCTCTCCACTCTACTCTGTAATTCCTTCTCCTGCTCCTCAATCGATTTGGTTGAGTCGATTGAGACATTCATTACAATCCACTCCGGCTGCCGGGTAATGCTTCCGTCAGGATCGGTAAAGATAACTGGAAAGTAAAGTACTTGCGGTGCTTGATAGGCAAGATCCGAGACGATGTCAACCCCTTCACTGTTCCCCTGTGGCGCACTCAGGAGTGACTGGTAGAAGTTTGCGTAGAATAAAATTGTTCGCCGTTCCGCCTGCTTTAACTCGTTCACCAAATTCTGTGTAAACCAGAGCGTACCAGTTACAATAGCAAGGGCAAACAGCACAAGCATCAGCTTGAGATTGGCCGAGAAGGGTAGCCGGATAGTCTTCAGTTGCAGCATAGCATACAGTAAACAAACAACCGGGGCAAATCGAAATGGTAAAATAGCTCTCTTTGGGATAGTATATGAGTGTGGGAGTGTGAGAGTTCTTAGAGAGGAGAGTTGATAGAGTTTGTAGAGGGATGTGGCTGGTTATCTTCCCGCTTCCTGTTTTGAATTTTTACTTTTGAATTTTGAATTGACTCTTTCCCTCATTTTGAATTTTTACTTTTGAATTTTGAATTTTGAATTCCCCTTAACTGGTACGGCAAAAGATGTTTCGTCGACTCCGCAATCGCCTGAAGTATGAAATCGAACGGTACATTCTCTACCGTTTGCTCCACCAATTGCTGTTGATCGCAATAGTGATCGGCTTGATTGCGGTTGTGGGTGGCCTCGCAGTTTGGTGGCTCACCGATGACTTCAAATCAATTCCTGAATCAATCTGGTGGTCCTTCCTTCGCCTAACCGATCCCGGATATATCGGAGATGATGAAGGCTCTGTGAAGAGGACAATCTCAACGATTATCAGCGTGATGGGTTATGTCTTCTTTCTCGGTGCTCTGGTTGCTGTTATGACACAGGGTCTGAATCAGTCTATCACCAGATTGCAGCGTGGGCTAACGCCAATCGCCCAAAACAACCACATCTTAATTTTAGGCTGGACAAATCGAACGCCAATTATCATCAAACAACTTCTCCTTTCGGAGACCAGAGTTCGCAACTTTCTTCGACGTCTCGGGACATCCAGACTTCACATTGTTGTGATGGCTGAAGAGGTGAAGCCAGAGATGATGCTCGATCTTCGAACTTTTCTCGGCTCATACTGGAGTGGACGGCGCATCACACTCCGGAGCGGTACTCCCCTCCGCATTGAACACTTGGAACGTGTTGACTTCCTACACGCCTCCGTGATTATTCTTCCGGGTGGTGAGTATGGCGAGGAGACGTTAGAGTATCCAGACGGCAGAGCTTTGAAGACACTTCTCTCGATCAGGAACTCCGGCACACTCTCCCTTGAGAATGACCAAGAGATGCCCCGCATGGTGGCCGAGATTCGTGACCACCGAAAGGGAGAGATTGCACGCTCGGCTTATGGCGGACCGATTGAGACGTTGGAGAGCGATCTCTTTATCGGAAGATTGATTGCCCAGATCATTCGCGTGCCCGGACTCTCCCACATCTACTACGAACTACTCACTCACGAAGAGGGAAACGAAATCTATCTGCGGGAATATCCTCAACTGGTTGGGAAAAGACTTGCCGAGGCAATTCCACTACTTCCGAACGCTATCATCCTTGGCGTTTACCGAAACGATGCCCGCCGGTTTTATTCATTTATTGCCTCGGCCAACGATCCCCTTCAACCGGGAGAACGTCTGGTGCTGATTGCTCCCGGAGCCGATGCGCACGATCTGCTCTCCTTCCAACCAACTGGAGTTGATCCCAAGAATGAGGTGAAGATTCCCTCGCGATGTTACTCGCTGGCTCCTCGCAACGACGTGCGCCGCATTCTGCTGTTAGGGTGGAACTACTCAATTCCGGCACTTCTGGATATTCTCAACAATACTTCCGACGAGAAGTACGAAATCGTCAGCATGGCATTGATTCCGGGTCAGGAACGCTTGGCTCGCCTGACACGTCGTGGAGTGGCAACTGAGAATCTCGACCTGAAATTTGTTCAAGGCGAGTTCACTTCAACCTCTGAAGTGGAGACACTGAAGCCCTGGGAATTCGACAATGTGGTGATCTGCGCCAGTGAGTGGATGGAGACTGGGGGTGAATCGGATGCCCGAACAGTACTCGGCTTTTTGGTGTTGGACCAGTTGTTAACTGATAAGCCGAAGCGACCGAACGTTTTAGCTCAACTAATGAACGAGATGAACTCGGTTCTCTTTCCAGAAGATCGGTGCGAGACGTTTACCAGTCCGGTAGTTCTCAGTCACTTGTTATCTGAGATTGCGCTGCAACATGATCTCCGTGGGGTCTTCGACGAGTTGTTTGGTCCGGCTGGAGCAGAAATACTCTTCCGATCCACACCTGAGCTTCAACTTGTTGGTCAGGAAACCACTTTCCAACAGATAGAAGAGCAAGCACTCTCACGAGGAGAAATTGCGATTGGTCTCCGCATTGCCAACAACATTGGCGTGAATGGAGGCATTGTTGTGAATCCCAAAAGAGATGGAAAGTGGAGCTTAACAGAAGCTGATGAAGTAATCATCTTAGTCGACGTTAACGAAGAAGATTGAGCGAGCGAAGGGTAGAAGTAGTGAGTGGAATGTGAAGGTGAGATAGTAGTTGTTGAACTCTCAACGCTCCAGACTCTCTATAAACTCGGCGAACAAAATTTCCTCGCCCGACGACCGGGATCCGGGGCGCCGACCCCGGCCGTGGCGCACTGTTCGGGTGTTACGTGCGAATGCAAGGAAAAAACTTCAGGCAGGTTCTGATGGAGTCTCAAATACCAAACATCAGATCAACCTGAAGGCCGTAGCGCGTTAACGATCCCCAATCGAAGTCAGTAAAACTTGTCAACGGGAGATCAGCGTAAAGTCCGGGAGTGACGTACACCCCGGCGCCAAGATCATAGTTCAGGAAAAGTCCTGTACGCAAACCATAGTGAACATCTTTCATGCGAGTCATCTCCTCCCCTTCAGTCAAGTTTCGGTGACTCACCTCCTCTCCACCAAATACTTCCAGATCACGCCGCGTCAGAAATTCTCCTCCAGTTCGGTAAACTTCTAATGTGTGGTTCTGGGTCATTGTCCCCTTTAACGGAACAGATATTGTTGGTCCAATCGCAAACCCGAGTCCATTTCTTCCACCTCTCATCTCTCCCGCTGTCCACTTCAGCAACAGATCAGTCTCAATCGCCTCGTATGCAATGTCGGAGTTAATGCGAACCAGAAGGAAGCCGGGCTCCTCTCCAGTACGGAGATTCGTTGTTCCAACAACCTCAGCCCGCTCGAAACTACCGGGATGCGAACCATACCGAGCGTTCAGTGAAACGCTTAGAGAACGGCTCAACAAATACTCCGTAGTAATTCCTGCCGCATATCCTAATCCAGAACCTGCTTCTAAGTGATTACAAATTGGCGTGTAGACCATCGGAATCCCATTCGAGTATTCGGCGAGCGAACCACTAAGGCTAACGCCAGCGAGAAACCGAGTTTCAATTCTATGAGATTGGGATGTAGGAAGAGGAGGAGGTTGGCCAGCTCTGTTTGGAAAAATTTGTGCCGAGGCCGAGAGCGTGCAGAGGAGACAGCCGAAGAAGCTGATTCCCCAGAAGATGCGCTGGAAGACGTAAGGGCGTTTCATTGGGACACCGTGCAGTTGGGTTAGAGTTCCTTTGTGTCGCCGGGCTGCTTATTGGCCAGACAAACACACGTTTCAGTTAGGTGAGCAAACTGCTTTCAATCGAACTTCTACACACGAAATATCCACGTAATAGACATCAAAACTTCATAGCAAGCAACAATCTCTCAATCACATTTCATCAAGTCTGCTCTTACAGCATAACACACGGCGTGCCAAAATGTTAGCGTTAGTGTAGATTTTTTTCGAGGTGGCCTTTTGAGTTAAAGTAGTCTGTGAGAAGAAGAGGTATTGAGATTGATACTCTGGGAAGGGAGAGATTGCAGAAATGGAAAAGGGTAAAAATTAATCCCCCTAAAGAATGGAGCAGATTCAATCGAGGAAAAGAAACGTAGATAAGCGTTTATGTGAAACTTCGTCACGGATTCACATTCACCTCAGTTTCTCTACCGCCTCAATTGTTGCCAACGTTGTGTCGTAGAGCGACTGGAAACTGATTGGCATTGGACCGCGGGAACGCATTGCGTTGATTGTGGCAATCACCTCCTCGCGATGTCCCTTCGAGCCGTCGAACTTCTTCAGGCTGCTCTTTGTACCGCTCGCCAAGGTAACGCGACGGAAGTCATCCATAATTCCGGTTCGTCCGCCACCGTAGACTTCGCAGTATTCTTTCGGGATTGACTTCGCACCGTTGGAGAAGTAGTGGAGCGTTCCTATCGAACCGTTGTCGAAGGTAATGGTGATCGTCACTGTGTCGGCATTCTTCACTTCGGTGTTTTCCGAGCGGATTGCCCAAGCCTGCACACTCACAGGACGCGCCCCGGTCAAGTACTGCATCGTGTCGATGAAGTGGCATCCCTCCCCAATGATTCGCCCCCCCTGCTCTGGACGCTGCACCCAACTTGAGAGAGGAATGTGTCCGGCATTCACGCGGTAGAAGATCGAAAGAGGTTCGCGCACTCCCTCGAAGTGCTTCTTCACTGCAACGAACGACTCGGAGAAACGGCGGTTGAAGCCGACCATCACCCGATCGTTTCCTCCCTCGGCAAGCTCTCGAATTCGTTCAAGTTCTCCGCGGTTGATTGCCAACGGCTTCTCCACGAAAACCTGTTTGCCAGCTTTCAACCCACGCGCCACGTAGTCACCGTGCGTATCGTGCTGCGTTGCGATGAAGAGGGTGTTCGTCCGATCCCCCTCGATAATTTCAACGGAATCGGTGGATGCCTCGGCAAAACCGAACTTTTCGGCGACTGAACGAGCGTTGGCCGGAGTAGCGGTGACGGCTGTAACGAGATTGAGATCAAGTTTCGTGAGGTGTGGGATCAGATGTCCTTGAGCAAAGCTACCAGCCCCCACAAACCCAAGCTGCAGTTCTCTCTCCCCACTTTTTGAATTTTGAATTTTGAATTTTGAACTGATCTCCACGCTCCGAGCAAATCCCTTCTTCTCCTGATACTCTGGGTAGGTAAGAACGACGCCAACAAATGGTTCGTTGATTTTGCCAGTAATCAGATCGTAGGCAGTTGCCGCTTCGGTAATCGGATAGCGGTGGGTGATAATCCTGCCAACGTTCAGCGCGCCGGAGGCAACCATGTCCAGCACCGCCTCCATATTCCGGTTCTCAGTCCAGCGAACATATCCTGCCGGATAGTCGTGCCCCTCCTCCTCATACCCCGGATCGTAGCGTCCTGGACCGTAGCTGCAGGAGATCGTAATCTCCAGTTCTTTCTCGTAGAAAGGTGAGCGAGGTAAGTCCATTCCAACAGCGCCGACAACTACGACCCGCCCCTTCTTCCGGGTCATCTTAATCGCCAACTCCATCGGAGCGTTCGACGAAGTTCCGGCTGTGATGATAACGGCATCGGCTCCAATGCCCCGCGTAAAGCTCTCCACAACCTTTACGGCATCACCGCTGCTCGGGGCAGTTGCGTCAGCCCCGAACTCGTGGGCGAGTGAGAATTGTGATTCGTCGATGTCGAGACCGATAACGCGGCATCCGTTTGCCCTCAGCATGCCGACGGTAAGCTGCCCTAACAGACCGAGACCGATAACGGCAACGTTCTCGCCAAGGCGTGGGTCGGCTTGGCGAATACCTTGCAGTGCAATTGCCCCAAGTGTGGTAAACGAGGCATCCTCGAAGGAAACATTTTCAGGAAGTTTGACGGCGAGATTCTTTGGAACGGAAATTACCTCGGCGTGAACGGCATATCCAGCACCAGCGCAGGCAACTCGGTCACCCGGCGCAAACTCATCACATCCCGACTCCAGAACAACTCCGGCAGCCGAGTAGCCGAGTGCTCGATAGCTATCAAGTTTGTTCTGCACCTTTCGGATCGTGTTCAGCACCCCTTCCTTCTTCGCCATGTCGATCACCTGCCGCACATCTTCCGGCTGCTTTCTGGCGCGCTCAATCAGCGACGCCTTCGACTTCTCAACGCTGGCGCGTTCAGTACCGGCGGAAATAAGCGAGGCTTGCGTTGCCACGACAATCCACCCGGATCGCACGGTAGGAGCAGGAAACTCCTTCACCTCAATCTCCCCACTCTTCTGATGTTGTACAGCTTGAAGCACGGTAGTCAATTCAAAAGTAAAAATTCAAAAAGGGGAGAGAGAGAAGACAACTCTACCACAACTCGGCGGTGGACTACTCTCGACTCCCGACTCATACACTCTCACACTCACGAACTCATACACTCTCCTCTCTAAGAACTCTTATCTATTCTCCAACAACCACCCGTTCCGAGTTTTCCCATTCTCCTACTAACGCTCGTTCATCGGGGTGAACGGAATCGAACCCGACACGTTCCGGCAGCCAGAATAGGAAGAGTTGTCGCGACACTGGAAAGTGCTCCCGTGCAACCGGCTCTCCCGGATAAGCCACAAGCCGAAGTGTGTCGGCAACGACAGTATCGGGTCGGTACGAAAGAGTGTTGCAGTAGAGCCGAAGGTGGACAACACTACTGTCGAATGCCAAAATCTTCGCTGGACGAAACGTCCCCTCCCCATCTTCGACTGTGTAGAGTCCCCCCTGTTCCATCTGCGGCTCTTTAATGGGACCACAGGAGAGAAGGATCGTCGCCAGGAGAAGACCTAACCCCACCTCAATAGGACACAGCAACTTTCGCATCAGGCTGAGCCTGTCGCTGGCTGCGATTCTTCTCCTTCAACACTCTCTCCTTTGCCGGGAGCCGTCATACGTTTCAGAATAATAAAGCCAATTGTGCCGGCAATGATTGAGGCAGTCAAAATCCCAATCTTTGACTCTTCACCGAGCGGACTTCCTCCGAAGGCCAAGTTCGCAACGAAGAGAGACATTGTAAACCCAATGCCTCCAAGCCATGCAACCCCGTAAATATGCTTCCACTTAACGCCCGATGGAAGTGCAGCAAAGCCGAGCTTCACTGAAATCCAAGAGAAGAAGGTGATACCGATCTGCTTCCCAAGCACAAGGCCGCAGATGATGCCGAGTCCTATCGGACTGGTAATGTCTTCCAGAAGTCTACCACCAACCGCAACGCCAGCATTTGCCAGAGCAAAGACCGGCATAATCAAGTAGGCAACCCAGTTCTGAAGACCATGTTCGTATCGTTGCAGAGGTGTCATAACATGCTCAACAGAGTTCTCGAGGGTCTGCATAATCTCCATCTGCTCGTGTGTGGAGAATGCCGAGGTCTCGATATTTTTTACTCTCTTCAATCGATCCAACAGGTATTGGCCGAAGTCGATAAATCGGCGGAGGTTAATCCGCTGCTTTGCGGGAACTGCCATGGCAACCAGCACGCCAGCAATCGTTGCGTGTACCCCAGACTTAAGGAAGGCGAGCCAAGTAATTGCTCCGATAATTCCATAGGTAATCGGATTGCGTGCCCCCATTACATTGGCGATTACTGCCACAACGAAAGCTCCGAGACCAATCAGCAGATATGCTAAGGAGAGTTTCGATGTGTAGAAGATCGCAATCACCAGCACCGCGCCAATATCGTCGGCAATGGCGAGAGCCGCGAGGAAGACAACGAGACTTGGAGGGATACGTTTCCCGAGCAGAGCCAGCACACCTAAGGCAAAGGCAATGTCCGTTGCCATCGGGATTCCCCACCCACGCGCAGCCTCCCCTTCGGTTCCATTGAAGAGTGTGTAGATGAGCGCCGGAAAGATCATACCGCCGAGAGCAGCCATAAGGGGAAGTGCCGACTTTTTAATCGAAGCAAGTTCCCCCACCAACACTTCGCGCTTGATCTCCAATCCAACCAGAAAGAAGAAGATCGCCATCAAGCCGTCGTCGATCCAGTGGACTAAAGAGTTCGTCATCACGAAATCGCCCAACTGTACGGTGATTGGGGTGTGCCAGAAATGTTCGTAGCTCTCAGCTCCAATCACATTGGCCCAGAAGAGTGCCGCCGCAGTGCAGATCAACAGAATGATCCCCCCGGCTCCCTCAACCTCAGTAAATCGCTTGAAGGGTCGAATCAGTTTATCAACAGCTCTCGGATGTGCTGTTCCTATCTCTGGAGGAGGCTTAATCTCACTCATACGTCTTGGTTCTGCAAATTGTGGAGTTCTCTTCCTGAAGAGAAAACGAAAGATTAAAAATACGACCTCTTGAGAGAAGGGAAGGGAAGAGGAGAAGCAGGTTCACATAATGAAAAGGAGGGAGAGAAGCAGACAAATTGCTCTACCCCGGCCCCCGCACATCGAAGAACCAACGAATTAGGTTAACAACTACCAGAATGATCCCTTCTGTGCGAGAGACCTTCCACCCTGTTCGCATCATAACTACTACTACGAAGACGAGAGCACAGAGCATGTAGAGACTGTGTTGGGATTCCGGGTGAACTTGCATTGGACTGATCGTTCCGGCAAGCCCCAACACACCTAACATGTTAAAGAGGTCACTCCCGATAAGGTTTCCGGCGGAGAGTCCATACTTCCCTCTGAAGGCTGCAACAAGCGAAGTCGCAAGTTCTGGTGCAGATGTGCCTGCCGCAACAATCGTCACACCGATTGCCCACTCCGACATGCCGAGGAATCGAGCCATATTGACTGCAGAACCAACAAAGAAGTGTCCTCCTGCAAGAATGAGAGCCAGCCCTCCAACTAATTTCCCAATATCAACCCAACTGAAATCTCCTTCGGGAACATCGTCCACAAGCTCTTCATCTTTTCGAAAAATTAAGAAGGCAAGGTAGGCAACGAGGAGAACCATCATCGTGATTCCCTCCCATCGCTCGAAATTTAGGTCGCTGATAAAGAAGAGGAGGAGGAGAGTTGCACCGAAAAGTACCAAGCCATCACGATAGACGAGGTTTTTAGAGGTCGTGATCGTCCGAACAATCGCAACCCCTCCGAGAATAAAGCCCAAGTTGAAGATGTTGGAACCGACAACGTTCCCAACGGAGATGTTTGGTTGATCGTTGAGAGCCGCAATCAACGTCACGGCAAATTCCGGTGCAGAAGTACCAAACGCCACCACTGTCAACCCAATCACAAGCTGGGATACACCAAATCGCTTTGCAATGTGGGCAGAGGATTCCACGACCAGATCAGCCCCTTTCCAGAGGGCAAATACCGTCGCGATGAGAATTCCTACGTCTACCAGAATCTGTCCGATCATAAGGGCAATGATACGGAAAGTTCCCCTCAAAGTGATAGAAGAGGAATGCAACAGAGAACTTCAGTTCGAAGATGCTTAGATATAGTTCCGTCCTCTACCGTATCAAGGTCACTTTACGGGATGCTCTCCACGTTTTTGACGTAATCTGCAGGTAATAGAGACCGGGGAGGATGTCTTCCGTTCTCCAGTTGACGTTGTGCTCGCCAGCGGTCATTACCTCGTTCCGTATCACCTTCACTCTCTGCCCCAGATAGTTCATCAACGCAATCTCTGTCTGCCCCTCCTCACGTAGCTGGAAGCGAATCGTCGTGCTTTTCGCGACTGGGTTTGGAACGATCTCCGTAATGCCATATCCACGATCGCTACTATTCCCCTCTTCAACGTGTGACGTGTTGTTCGGAATTGAGCAACGGGGCGCAACGAGAGGGAAGCCATACATCATTGCAGTCGTTTCGTGGTAGTTATCGTTAGAGATACTGGCTGTGGGTCGGTATGATTCACTCCCAACCGCCGAGCCATAGACGAATCCACTAAAACGTGCTCCTTCACTCCCCTCTACCGTGAATGTCACCCCTGGTTCTATGCTAAGTATCCCCCAGACGAGATCAGTTCCCGGAATTCTTCCTCTGTTAAATGAGAAGAGCTGCGGTGTAGATGTTCCCCGGCGGTAGAAGATTTTCGATTCGTTAAGGGTATCTGTGACAACGTTGACGTAGTGATTCATCGCCGCGGGATACGTCGGTGCTCTGAACGGAGCAAATGTCCCCCACTCTTCTCGTGGAACCATCTCGACCATATAGCTTCCCCAAGAATTAAAGTGTGCTCCCACATACTTCCCCCCTCCCGTCAGACTGTCGAATTGAATTAATGATTGGGGAGACTGGTATGCTTGCCCACGCTCAGAAGTTCGATAGCTTCTTCCGTTTTGCAAACCTGTAATTACTTCGTGGGAATACTCTCCACCCTTTACAGGTGTAGTAAAAGCTGGGACGTTCAGATTTTGATCCGATTCAGCGTAGGTAACCTCCGTTTCATTCTCGGTTGTCCCGTAGACGCGCACATACTCTCGATCGCGGGAACGGAGGCTCGGGGCATCTGACAATTCTTGGCGGAGGACATCCCACGTCGGCAAGAAGACAAACTCCGTTCCATGTTGGTCGACCGGCGCAACCCACTCGACAGCCATATCTTTCAGTGAATTATTGAGAAGTCCACTTCCTACACTCAATGTATCGTGTAAAAGGCGGGTGTTGCCGGTCAACACGCCGATTGGTCGACTGGCGACAATGCGAGAGCCTGCAATGTCAGGCTGAGAAATACTTTTCAAGGTGTCGACGAAGGACTGAGCGAGGTAGACATCACCAGCATTTAAGCGAACCTGAACCGGACTTATGTTTTCAAGTAGCTCTCCGGTAGGATAGAGTGTTACCTCGGTTCCATCGTAGGCTGCAATGATGAGAATCTGAGCCGGTGCTGGCACTTTTATTATCGGAACTACTACATCGTTGAGGGTCACAAGGGCAAAGTCGGTTACTGTTCCCCCTTCCCAAGTTGCCGCGAAATATTCTCTCCCCCAAGCATCTACCGGTATGGGTGTAAAGGCTGCACATCCAAAATTCGTAACCATGTAGGCGTAGACAACAATGGGAACTTCTGCCTCAACTTTCAACACATTCAACGAAGATCGACCGAGGGTTGTTACCAGCGGAACCTCCACCTCTTTTGTGTTGAACTCCCTAATCTCTCCCGCTTGTAGGTCAACGTTTACTTTGATGCCAGCCCGGTCAATCTGAACTTGCTGGTCGACTGGAGAGTAGATGTAGAGGAGAAATTCTTCGCTATCACTCGAGGCAAACCGCACATCCTGAGCGTTCGTTACGGTATCGGGGAACGCAATGTAGTAGAGTGTTCCCCCTATACACGAATCGATTGTTTGAGCTGCGATCGATGTGACGCTCACCACAACAAACCCAGTGATGAGTAGAAAGCTCAGTATTCTCTGTCTTGAGGTCATCATTACCTACCTCCGTTTCGGTTGTGGGTCTTATAGCGGGTAAAGCAGATCAGGAGACTTTTCTTCAATACGATATAAGACTCAACCGCAAGTAGAGATGTCACTTTACAGACCACACTTTTCTCGACTCGCTCCAGTTGCCAGAAGTGATGTGTAGGTAGTAAACGCCGGATGGTATATCTAAATCGAGCTTTAAATTCTGCTCACCACTATTCAACTTCTCCCGCAAGAGTTCGCGCAATAGGACTCCCGATACAGTGTAGAGCGCGACAGAAGTTTCGCCTGCTTCGCGTAGCGCAAAGCGAACCTCTACTTTGTGGCTAAAGGGGTTGGGCATCACCGAACGAATCCCATAGCCTGCAACCGACTCTTCCCCATCAACCGACAACGTCCCGATTCGCCCGATCAACTCTGCTGATGAATCACTTCGCTCTGGAAGACAGTCAGCGTAGGCAAAATCACCTTGCACGTTTAGTTGTGCACGCCGTTCGGAAGAACTGGTACCGGAAGGATGGAATGAAATCTCCAACGTTTGCTTCTTGCCCGGAAGAATCACCAGAGGGAGGGCTGGAGGGCCACCGACAAAGGAGAAGTCGGCAGAATCAGTTCCCGTCAGCGTAATGTACGTGATAATAAGCGGTCGGGTTCCCGTCGAGCGAATATCTACAAGCTCTCTTGTTTGTTGAGGATTATCGGAAGGATTGACGGTGAACTCCACATCATCTATTCCCACTGAGGATTCCACTCCAATGCCGTCGAGGAATGAATCAACTGAATCAATAACACCGTGAATACTAAACGTGAGGCGAATCCTACTACCGTAATACTTCTCTTCTGTTGGCTTGAAGAGAATACGGAACTCCTCTTTCACTCCCGCCTTAATCTCTGCTCCGGGCTGAATATTTCCGGGATCCACAATCTGGAATATCCCATCTGGATCGTCCCGCACCGCAAGATTTTCAACGGTATACGATTCATCACCCTCGTTGCTAATCCAGAGTGTCGCCTCGTACCCTTCCTGACTATTTTTTGTGCACGAACTCCCCGAGACAACCCACTGTTCTTGCCAGTCGTAGCCAGATATTTGGGATCCGGGTGTAGCAGTCACAGAACCGATAACAGGCATTGCACCCCCTCCTACCTTGGGCAATTCCTGCCCAGAGGCAGTATAGGAGTAGAAGCCTACAACAGCGAACAGAAGAAGCTGTAAAAGCAGAGAGTAAGAAGTCTGTACTATTCTCATAAGGTCACCGAAAGCATGTAAGGTTCGAGATGAACTCTGTAGTGATGACACCGACCGTAGAAGCTATGTCACTTCACCGACCAAACTTTTCTCAACCCGCTCCAGTTGCCAGAAGTAATCTGAAGATAGTAGAGTCCAGAAGGAATCTTCTCGCTCCACCTGATTGTGTGAAGTCCACTACGTAATTCTTCACGCAACAACTCCTGTACCAAGACTCCGGCAGCGTCGTAGAGTACAACGCTTGTTTCTCCTGCTTTACCCAAGCTAAAACTGATTTCCAATTCATCGCTGAACGGATTTGGCATAACTCGATTTATCGCATACCCCGCCAACGATTCCTCTCCTGCAACCGTCAACGTCCCCAACTTCCCGGTTAGCTCTGCTAACGAATCACTACACGAGCCGGGACAGTCGACGTAGGCAAAATTGCCCAAGATGGCTAACGAAGCATGTCGATCGTTCGACCTGTTTCTCGAAGGTGAGAATTTTACCGTGATATCTTGCTTTTCCCCCGGAGGAATCGTGAAGGGAATTGAGGGAGGATTTTGCAAGTCGAATTCTGAGGCATCCGATCCAACAAGGTAGATTCCGGTAATTGTCACAGGCTTGGTTCCGGTTGACCGGAACTGCACGCTTCTGGTTGTTGTAGATCCTACCGAAGAGGTTGTGTCGTAGTAGAGCGCGATATCATTTACCTGAAGGCAAGACTCTATTCCGATACCGTCGAATGTGTTGTCAATGGAATCTAACGCGCCACCTTTACTATAGTAAAGCCGTATCCGCCCGCTGTAGGTCTTCTGCTCCACTGGGCGGAATACCACAAGAACTTTCTCCTTCATTCCAGGGTTGATAATCTTATTCGGGACTACATTCCCAGGATTAAGAATCTCGAAGACTCCATTGGGAGAATCCACAACCTTTAACCCAACTACAGTATAGGGAGCATCGCCGTCGTTACTCACTTCGATGTTCGTTTGATATCCTTCCTCAGGATTTTTTGTGCAAGCATTCCGCGACGAAAGCCACCTCTCTCCCCAGTTGTAACCTGATATTTGTGCTCCCGGAACAGAGACCCGCACGTTCCAAATCGATGTGTCCCGACAACTTCGCGTGTTACTCCAAAAGCGCGCTGTAGTGCGGAATATCCCCACAAGCTCCCGCGATTCGAACGTAACGTTGATCGTAATACACTCGCCCGGTCCCAACGAAGCATTTCGCAGCTTCAGAATATCTTCTGCTGAAACTTCGAATTCACTCGACAGCCAAGTCAGAAACGCTCCACCACCAGTTGCCGTAGAGTCGTGGAATGTCACTCGTCCCTTCCCTGTATTGCAGATTTCCAACGGAAGAGTTTTGCTCTCGTTAATCCTCAAGGTTCCGAAATCCAAGTCGGGAACGTAGAGACATGGCTGTGCAGAAGTCACTTCCAGTGGTACTGAGATCGAGAGACAGGTGAGAACGACACGAAGAGAATCTTGATAAACCTGATTTTCCTCTTTCGGCCTTGCAGTCACCCAGACTTTGAGCGACTCTCCACTCTTCAACAGGAGAGGATCGTTGCCATTCTTCCAGTCAAATGCAGGTTCAGTTCGGGTAATAGCAAAACCTCGATTGCCGAAAGCAAACCGAAGCTGTTTTACGGTCACATCTCTGTCGAGTGGATTTGTCAAGATCACTACTTCCTCTTCAGATGTGGTATTCACTGTAAGGCTACCGAAGTCCACATTCTCAGGAGCTGGCTCCAAACGATCAGCGGTATAGGAATAGTTGACCCGTTCTACGGCTCCACCTTGCGTCCTATCCTTGAACTCCAACACACCCCGCGCATCTTGTAGAGGATCAATCGGCACTAAGCGGAGGTGAACGGTTGTTACCTTCTGCGTACCGATCAGCGCTGGATCGGCTGGCTCTACAAACTCAAGTCGGAGATTCGACGTTACCAACGGATCCTTCACCAATTGAACAAACTTCAGTCCACTCCCATTAGAATCAATCGCCCGAATAGTCACGGTCATCTTCCCACAATCCATCTCCGTCTGAACATCGTACGAAGTACTTTGATCGAGCAGGCAGCGGGAAGGGGCAAGTGGATAGCCGTACATCATGGCAACTTCTTCTTCAAACTCGGAAGGGTGAAGACTTTGGGTAGATTCTCCTTTCGTCTCCTTTTTCTTTGTTACTCCGGGACGATAGAGTTCCAGACCTTCTAAACTCCCAAAGACATAGCCTCCGAACTTGGCTCCACCCCTTCCCTCAATGTTGTACTGTTTTCCGGAATTGATTTTCAACGATCCCCACACGAACGTTCTCCCACCCCCACGAATTTTTCCTTCCGTCAGTGGAAAAAGAAGAGACTCTCCACCCGCAGCACGGTAGTAGATACTCGATTGATCTGCACTGTCGGCGACGAGAGTGATGTAGTGATCCATACCGACCGGATAGGAAGGAGCAATAACTGGTGCAGAGGTGACCCACTGTTCCCGCGGAACCATCTCCACCATATAGGTTCCCCACGCTTTGTATTGCGCGCCGATAAAACTTCCACTTCCAGTTGTTCCATTGTACATGGAGACTGGACGTGGAGATTGATAGGCTTGGGCAGGTGCAGTTGTTTGGTAGTAAACTCCACGGGTTAGGTCACTCAGGCGTGCGTGCCAGTAGGCTCCACCCTTCAGCATCACACCATCTTCCGGCTTCGGAGCATCGAGAGAGTCATCGTTGCCAGAGTAGCCACTGATATCTGTTAGCTCGTTTGTCGTTGCGTAGATGCGGACATATTCGTTCTGGCGAATTGGATTCCCATTCAGAGGCTGCCTGAGTCGATCCCACGTGGGGAGGAAAACAAATTCTTTACCATGCTGCTCAACTGGAGCAAGCCACTCCGCTACGAAATCTTTGTAAGGGTTTCCTGCCAGATATGAATCCGTGAAGCGTTCGTGCCACAGTCGTGTGTTGCCGGTAACAACGCCAATCGGCTTGTTCGCCGATATTAATGTGCCAGCAATGTCAGGTTGTACATCAATTTCGTAGTTCTTATCGTCGATCTGGACAAACGACTGCACCAAGTAGGCTTCCCCCTTGTTGAGCCTGACACTCTTGCAACTATCGCACGAAGCCAGAGTGTCAGTTGGGGTTATCCTCACCTCAGTTTCGTCGTAGGCGGCAATCACAAGGATCTGCGCCGGGGCAGGAATGATATTACTTGCATCAAAGTTAAGTTCACCTGCCGGCTGTATATCTCGCACATAATTTCCTTCCCACGTTGCCGCAACGTATTCTGTTCCCCAGGACTCTACTGGTATCGGCGTAAAGGCTGCGCAACCGAACGGGGTTGCCATATAGGCGTAGAGGACAACGGGAGATTCTGACTCTACTTTTAGGAGAGTAGATTGCGGTGAGTTCCGGCGGGTAACGAAGGGAAGTCTCACTACCTTCGTTTTATTGAACTCGGATGCGTTGAACTCTAAAAACTCCCCCGCTGCAACATTCTTTGAGACAGAAGTATCGTTAGCGTAACTGATCTCAACCTGTTGATTCACCGGAGAGTAAATAAAGAGCAGAAGGTCGCTTCTTCGCCTATCGGCAAAGCGAGAGTCTTGAGCATTTCTTACCGTGTCGGGAAAGGCAACGTAGTAGAGTGTACCACCGCTGCACGGATCGATGTCGGAGTTCCCTTGTCCCTGTAGTTCAAGGAAACCTACCAGAAAGATGGTTGTGAACAGACTAAGGTAGAGCGCTACAGAGGCACGTAGTGATGTAAACATGCTATTGAAGTTGGGTACGAGATAGTTGTGATTTAGTGATTGTGGAAGTTATGAAATAGCAGAGCAAGTTCCACAGCGATTATTCGCTGTAAAACTTGCTCTGCTTCTCCTCTTCTACAATCTATTGAACAGGGCTACGGTTAGCACGTAGCCTTATCGCACAAATAGAACTTGTTGCGATGTACTCCACGCACCGGAAGTAATGCGAATAAAATATTCGCCAGAACTTAGTCCCCACCCATCCCAGTTTACTGAGTGAACTCCTTTAGTCAACCGAGCCTCCAGAAGCACTCCTACACTCTGACCTGTGGGGTCAAAAACCTCTACTCGTGTCTCTCCAGTTTGCCCAAGCTCAAATTCGATTTGTACTTCTCGACTAAACGGATTTGGCGTAACAGAACGCATTGCATACCCCGCCAACGACTCCTCACCTGCAACAGTCAACGTCCCCAACTTCCCGGTTAGCTCTGCTAACGAATCACTACACGAGCCGGGACAGTCGACGTAGGCATAGTCACCCTCTACTACAAGTTGTGCTCGGCGTTCACCTACTGGAAGTGTTGAGGGGAGAAACGTGAGATTGAGTGGATAGCTCTCTCCCGGTGGGATCACAATCGGTAGTGCCGGGAAGCCACCTTCGTAGACGAAGTCGGGAACATCAATACCGGAGAGTGAAATGCCAGTAACAGTCACCGCTCGCCCCCCTGTTGAGCGGAGGAGAAGGGGGCGCGTCCCCTTCGGTGGAGTGACCATTGAGTCGGCGATGATAGTGAGGTCGTTGACTTGCAAGCAAGACTCGATACCACTTCCCGTCAGTGCCTCATCAATAAAGCCATCCTCACCATCGATTCGATAGTTCAACCGAATGACAGCCGAATACTCTTTCTCAATCTCTGGTCGGAAAGCAACGATAACATTCTCACTCATTCCCGGATTAATGCGTTTCCCGTTTACAACATTCCCCGGATTATCAATTACGAAGATGTCGGCTGGATCACTCGGATCATCGTTGATAATCTCAAGTCCAAGGACAGTGAATGGTCCACTGCCATCATTGCCGATGGTGACAACACCCCCTTTATAGTCAGGGGCAATGCCCTCGATATACTGAACCGTGTCGTTCTTCGTACACGCATTCCGCGAGGTCACCCATCGAGCACCCCAGTGATATGGAGTAAGGTTCGGTCCAAAAGTTTTTACTACTGCTCTCCAGATTGACGTGTCACGACAATCACGGGTGCTCCCCCAGAAACGGCCAACCGTACGGAATGTACCAGTAACAGGAGAAGTGAATGTGACGTTGATTGTTAAACACTCATTGGCATTCAGCACGGTATTACGCAGCTTCTCTATGTCAGCCCGATCTACCCTGAACTCTTTCAGGAGCCAACTAATGATATCTCCACCTCCTCGGGAAGTTGAGTCGTGGAATGTCACTCGTCCCTTGCCGATATTACAAATCTCAAGGGGCAAGGTCTTCGACTCGTTTGGTGCAAGAATCTTAAAGTCCAAGTCGTTTACGTAGAGACATGGCTGTACTGTCGCTGCGTCGAGAGGTACGGAGACCTGAACGCAGCCGAGGATCACAACCAGCGAGTCGTGGTAGATGCGGTTCTCATCACGAGGTGTGATGTCGATCCAGACCTTCATCGACTCTTTACTCTTCAGAATAATAGAGTCTTTACCACTCTTCCAGTCGAAGTTCGGCTCAACTCGTACAATCACAAACTCTTGATTGCCAAAGAAGAGCTTCAGTTGCTTGACCACAACGTCTTTGTCGAGTGGATTGGTGATCGTCACCTCTCTTTCTCCAGCGGCGAAGTTCAACGTAAGCGAGCCGAAGTCAAGCCCCTCAGCCGGAACGATGTCGACACGTTCTGCCTCATAGTTAAAGCGGACGCGCTGCACTTTACCTTCGCGGGTACGATCCTTGAATTCCACGACACCCCGAGCATCTTGAAGCGGATCGATTGCCACAAGGCGGATAGCAGCGTTCGCAACATTCTTCTCGCGAAATGCAAGGGCACTATCCGGCTCAATAAACTCAAGGCGTGTGTTGAATGTGCTGTCTGGATGGTTCAGCAAGCGGATGAACTTCAAGCCAGATGGATTCTCGTTCTCAGCATCGATTGTAATCGCCGCCTCTTCGCAATTTTGCTCAATGTTCACTTTATATTTATCCGTTAGACCAAGAGCACAACTGGATGAGGCTAACGGATAGGCGTACATCATCGCAAGCTCTTCTTCATACTCGGCTGGGTGGGCAGCCGCTGTGGAGTTCTCTTTCTCGTCACCATCCTTTGCCACACCGGGACGATACAGCTCATAGCCCCGTATACCTCCGTAGACAAATCCACCGAAGCGTGCTCCACTTTTCCCCTCGATTGTATAGTTCAATCCCGGGTTCACAACCATCTGTCCCCAAACCAACGAGCCAGAAGGGGTCGGAATTACACCACGTGTAAATGGGAAAGGTTGGAGTGTATCACTCCCTGAGCGGTAGTAGACGTTGAACTGATCTGCACTGTCGGCAACGAGGTTGATGTAGTGCTTCATCCCGGAAGGATAGCTCGGCCCTTTGAACGGAGCGAACGACGTCCACTGCTCGCGAGGTGTCATCTCTACTGCATACGTCCCAGTCGATTTGTAGCCAACAGGACTAAAGTCATTTCCCGAAGTAGTAGCATTGAATTCCGTTGTCGGTCGGGGAGACTGCAATGCTTGTGCAGGTCTGGTTGTGGAGTAAAAATATGCCTGATCGATTCTCTCTAATCGTTCGTCGGCAAACTCCCCTCCCTTGATTGCCGTGGCAATCCGACTCTCTCCTCCCTCACTCTGAAGCGTGACATCTGTAGCGTTAGAGTCAGTAGCGTATATCCGCACATACTCGTTTTCTCGGACTGGACTAACATTTGGACGCTGGCGATAATCATCCCACGTTGGGGTAAAGACAAACTCCCTCCCATGCTGCTCTACTGGGGTAAGCCACTCGGCAGTCATATCCTTATATGAGTTGGCGGCAAGAGATCCACCCGGAAATGGTTCGTGCCAACTCCGTGCGTTGGCAGTAATCACCCCAATCGGTTTGTTCGCCGATATAGAACTTCCCGCTATATCCCCTTGTATCCTATCGGTCGTATCCGTCAGGTCAACATAGGACTGCACCAAGTAGGCCTCTCCGGTATTCAGCCGTACAGTCTGGCAGTTTGCACAGGAAGCGAGCGAAGCAGTCGGTGTGATTCGGAGTTGCGTGTTGTCGTAGGCAGCAATCACTACAATCTCGGCAGGTGCAGCTACTTTCACCGTTGCGTCGAAGTTGTTCTCACCAGCAGGGTAAACATCTCGAACATATTCCCCAGGCCACGTCGCCGCGAAATATTGAGTTCCCCACGACTCAACTGGTATCGGCGTGAAGGCTGCGCACCCAAATGGAGAAGCCATGTAGGCGTACACTACAACCGGAGATTCCGATTCAACCTTCAGAACGTTCGATTGAGGAGCGTTCCGTACCGAAATCAAAGGAACCGCGATCTCTCGTGTATCGAACTCAAGGATCTGCCCCCCAGTAATAGTCTTGGAGGAGGATGCCCCATTAGCGCGACCAACCTTCACTTTTTGATTGACTGGTGAGTAAATGTAGAAGAAGAATTCCGATCTTCTCCTGTCGGCAAAGCGCGCATCCTGAGCGTTCGTCACTGTGTCAGGATATGCTATGTAGTAGAGCGTTCCACCAGTGCAAGGATCGAGTCCAATTGGACTTTGCGCGCGAGCACTATAGCTCCCTACAAGTGAAGCTAAGATTAGGGGGAACAAAGAGACGAGGGAAGTACGGGCTAACAATGTGGGCATAGTGATAACCTCTACGGGTAAAGAGTGTTAGGATTAGATCGTTCACCAAATTATTGAAAATGAAAGAGTACCTTCCCGTAGGTTGTGTCACTGTGAGAAGGTACTCTTTACAACAACAAAACTTATCGCACCAGCAACACTTGTCGCGAAACAGTCCACTCTCCCGACTGAATCCGAATGTAGTAAGCCCCAGCAGCTATGTTGGCCGCCTCCCACTGGAGCTTGTGTTCACCACTCCCCAATTGATCGGCGTAGACTTCTGCGACAACCTTCCCTGAAGCATCATATACTTCTACCGTTGTCATCCCTCCCTTTGCGAGTCTGAAATCAATCTCCAGATTGTGGCTGAATGGATTTGGAGAGATGCTGTTGATTTGATAGCCGGCAACGTACTCATCTTCCTCAACCCCCGATGTTGGCTGCACACGGGCGATCCAGACCGATGTGTCACGGCAATCTCGTGTGCTCCCCCAGAAACGTCCCGTTGTCCGAAATACCCCGTCAAGTTCTGAGGAGAAGGTCACGTTAATCGTCACGCACTGGCTCTGTCCCAAGCGGGCATTTTTCAGCTTCTCAATATCTGCCGGATCCACCTTGAACTCTGTCCCCTCCCACGTCAGGAATGCTCCACCCCCAGTTACTGTAGAGTCGTGGAAGGTGATAACATCACTCCCAAGATTGCAGATTTCAAGAGGCAACGTCTTCTCTACTCCCGGCTTCACAGTCCCAAACGTGAGGTCATTCACGAAAAGACATGGAGCAACCGTAAATGCTCGCACGGAGGACTTAACATCACTACAGGGAAGGTGAACAACTAAGGAGTCGTGGTAGACTCTGTTTTCGTCTCGAGGAGTAATGTCAATCCAGACCTTGAGCGATTCCCCACTCTTTAATACGACGGAGTCGGCTCCACTCTTCCAATCAAAGTTCGGCTCAGTCCGCGTGATGACAAACTCTTGATTGCCAAAGAAGAAACCTAAGCCACGAACTACCACATCTTTGTCGAGAGGATTGGTAATCGTCACCAGCCGTTCTCCTGCCGAAACATTTAGTCCCACCTTCCCGAAGTCGAGACTGTTCACATTTACACTCTCTGCTTCGTAGATGTAGTGCATACGATAGAGTTCTCCGTCACAAGAACGATCTTGGAATTTGATAACAGCTCTCGCCTCTTTTTGAGGATCAATCGGTATCACTCGAATAACAGCCTTCGCAATATCCCTCTCGTACAGGGCAGAAGAGCTTTCCGGCTCGATAAACTGCAACTGAACGTTCTGCGAAGAATCAGGATCTAAACGAATGAAAGCCAAGCCGGCAGGATTTTCGTTTTGTGCTTCGATTGTAATGGTGGAAACTCCACAATCATCTTCTACCTTCACCAGATAATCATCAGGTGAAGAAATGACACAGCGTGAGGGAGCAAGAGGGTAAGCGTACATCATCGCAAGTTCCTCTTCGTAGAGGTTTGCGTTTATTGGGTGAAAAACCTCTAAACCACGCCGGCTACCGTAGACAAACCCACCGAAGCGAGCACCATTATCCCCCTCGATAACTCCACTAATACCGGGACTGATGGTGAGCGTTCCCCAGATCAGATCAGTTCCAGGAATTGTGTCGCGAAAAGGGAAGGGTTGCCGAGAACCGGTTCCACTGGCAACGTAGATGGAGGATTGATCCGATCTTGACGCAACAAGGTTTACGTAGTGTTTCATCCCTACTGGAGAAGATGGAGCAACAAAGGGAGCGAAGGATCCCCACTCTTCTCTCGGAACCATCTCTACCATATAGGTTCCCCACGACAGATAGCCTGCTCCATTTGGGCCAACAGCACCGTCGTACTTACTTACCGGACGTGGTGATTGGTAGGCTTGGGCAGGTTCAGTTGAGAAGTAAGGGATAGCATTTTGGAGGTCGCCAATGCGTTCGTGTGAGAACTCACCACTTTTTATGTTGGTCGATTCTGTTGGCTCGGCGAGGCCACGAGAATTACGATAGGTGATATTAGTTTTGACGTTTGTCGTTGCATACAACCGAACGTATTCGTGTGAGCGGGTAGGGTTAACCTCAGGTCGCTGCCGAAGATCATCCCAGGTTGGGGTGAAGATAAATTCCTTGCCGTGCTGTTCAGTCGGCGCAATCCACTCCACGGCAAGGTCTTTGAAAGAATTCCCCGCATAGGCTCCATCGCTGAACTGCTCGTGCCACATGCGCGTGTTGCCGGTAATCACACCAATACGTTTGTTGGCAGTGATGGAAGAGCCAGCGATGTCTGACTGGCGCTCCACGGCATCATTAAGGTCAACAAACGACTCCACGAGGTAGGCTTCACCAGCATTCAGCTTCACCGTCTGGCAATTCGCGCAGGCAGCTAAAGGGCCGGTCGGGCTGATTCGAACTTGGGTATTGTCGTAGGCGGCAACTACCACAATCTCTGCCGGTGCGGGGACTTTGGGCCCTTGGTTGTAGGGAGTACCGGTTCCACTGGGTGGTACAATATCTCGCACAAACTCTCCCTCCCACGAGGCGGCATAGTACTCAGTCCCCCACTTTTCAACTGGTATCGGCGTAAACGCAGCGCAGCCGAAACGGGTTGCCATGTAGGCGTAGAGAATTACAGGCCTCTCAGCCTCAACTTTCAGCACATTTGTCTGTGGTTTATTCGGCACTCCTATCACTGGGACTACAATCTCTTTCGTGTCGAACTCTATCGTCTCCCCAGCAGGTACGTTTCTGATAGTGGAAGCACCATTCGCCCGACCAATTTTCACCTGTTGGTCAACCGGAGAGTAGATGTAGAGATAGAATTCATCTTTCACCGACGAAACGTAGCGAGCATCCTGAGCATTCCTGACAGTATCGGGAAAAGCTACATAGTAAAGTGTGCCGCCGCCACGGAGGTCGGGTTCAACAGACTGTGCCGAAAGCTGAATGGCCGTGAAAAAGAGAAGGAAGAGAAATGTTCCCTTCAGTTGCATCATGTAGGGAATAGAAAGGGTTTTCATAAGATACTCCATCGGTTTGTGTCCGGGTAATAGATCTGGTAAACAGAAAGCGTGCCTTGCGTCTCGGGAAGAACTTGAAGCTCTCGAACGCAAGACACGCATTTCTTGGATTAACCTCACCGCACAAGCCAGAGGCTTCGGGATGCGCTCCAGTCGCCCGAGGTAATCCGCACGTAATATTGTCCGGCTGGATAGTGCTCGGCATTCCACTCCACTCGGTGTTCTCCACTTCGCATCTCAGCGTCAGCCAACGTTGTTACCAACACTCCTCGCGTATCGTAGATTTCAACGCGAGTGTTTCCCCTTGCTCCGAGAGCAAAGGTGATCTCGGCTGCACGACTGAAAGGATTCGGTGCAATTGTACCGATAGAATATCCAGCCCACTCGCTCTGATCCTCAACACCAGATAGTATTCCTACCTGTGCAGTCCAAATTGAAGTGTCCCGACAGGATCGAGTGCTGGCCCAGATCCGAGCTATTTCTCTGATACGGCCATCCAACTCCGAAGAGAAGCTGACCAAGATTGTCATGCACTCTCCCGGACCGAGTACCGTACTCCTTAACTTGTCAATCTCCGACTGAGCAACACTGAACTCCGTGCTGATCCAAGTCAGATAGGCTCCACCACCCGTTGCGGTTGAGTCGTGAAAACTGACTTCCGAATCACCAAGATTGCAGATCTCCAGCGGCAACGTCTTCCGCTGTCCGGGGTTTACCTGACCGAAGTCGAGGTTCCCAACAAAGAGACACGCCTCGTTCCCCACAGCCGCATCCAGTGAAAGAGCGTAGCGTGAACAACCGAATGTCACTAAAAGCGAGTCATGATATACTCTATTGAAATCCCTCGGAACAATATCAACCCAGACGAAGAGGGTATCTCCGGGAGCCAACGTGTCGGTGCTGTTTGGGTTCGTCCAGTCGATTGCTGGCAGCGTCCGAGTAATGGTAAACTCCTGATTGCCGAAGAACAAACGCAAACTCTTGATTCCGATCCCCTTCTGCATCGGGTTAACGATCGTTATCAATTTCTCTCCCCCACTCCTTCCAACTGAAATTTTGCCAAAGTCAACTCCGTTCGATGGAGATATGTCGAGAACTTCTGGATCGTACTCAAATGGGATCTGATAAACCTGCCCCTCGCGCGTTCTATCTTTTACCTCGAGAATTGCACGGGCTGGTTTTAATGGATCAATAGCGGAGAAACACACGCGTGCCCGAAACATCACATCGCGTGGATCACTTGGATCAATAAATTCAAGTCGTGTGTTGTAGGTAACCGTTCGGTCGTTAACAAGGCGCACAAATTCCAACCCGGCTGGCGTGTCGTTTGTCGGCTCGATATTCACACAGACTCTTCCGCAACCATCCTCTTCTGTGGTAATTGTATACTGATCTGGCTCAGCAAGAACACAGCGAGATGGAGCTATCGGGTAAGCATACATCATGGCAAGTTCTTCTTCATACTCTGCGGGGTGAGCCGAAGATGCAGAGTTCCCCTTTTCATCGCCATCCTTTGCTCCCCCTGGACGATATAACTCGTAACCGGCCAGACTACCGTAGACAAATCCACCAAATCTGGCTCCATCATCCCCTTCTAAAGTGTAATTCACCCCCGGATTTAGAATAATCACTCCCCAGACAAATGTTCCGAATGGAGTCCGGATATATCCACGACTAAAGGGGAAAAGTTGACGTACTGCAGCTCCAGACCTATAGTAGACTTTAAACTGGCTTGCACTGTCGGTGATAAGGTTCACGTAGTGCTTCATTCCAGAAGGGTAGGAAGGAGCCTTAATCGGAGCGAACGATGTCCACTGTTCACGTGGGGTCATCTCTACAGCATATGTTCCCCAGGCCTTATAGCTGGCTCCAATGAAACTGCCAGAACCAGTAGTGCCGTTGAACTTTGTCACGGGGCGTGGAGATTGGAAAGCCTGCGCCGGATGGGATGTAGAGTAGAAGATAGCTTGCTCAAGTTTTTCCAAACGTTCATCGGCAAACCCTCCACCCTTGACGCCAGTAGCAATTACATCAGTTCTACCATCTGCAGTGATGCTGACATCGGTAGCTTCTGGTGTTGTTGGGAAGATGCGAACGTATTCGCTTGTTCGCATTGGGCTTGTGTTCAGACGCTGGCGGACATCATCCCACGTAGGAGTAAAAATAAACTCTGTTCCATGCTGCCCAATCGGGGCAAGCCACTCGGCAGACATATCTTTGAACGAGTTGGCTCCGAGAGTCTCCCCCAATGGCTCACGCCAACCTCGCGTGTTTGCTGTAATCACCCCTATCGGCTTGTTTGCCGATATAGAGGTTCCAGCAATATCCCCCTTAACCTCAACTGATGTTGCTGTATCAACATAGGACTGAACCAAATAGGCTTCCCCTCTATCGAGAGTTACTGTTTGGCAGTTTGCACAGGCAGCAAGTGAAGCAGTTGGGTGGATTCGGAGTTGCGTGTTATCGTAGGCAGCAATCACTACAATCTCGGCAGGTGCAGGGACTTTTACTGTTGCGTCGAAGTTGTTTTCACCGGCGGGCCGAACATCCTGCACATATTCTCCGGGCCAAGTTGCAGCGAAGTATTTGGTTCCCCACGATTCAACAGGAATCGGCGTAAAGGCGGCACAACCAAATGGCGTTGCCATGTAGGCGTAGACCACAATGGAGGACTCCGATTCAACCTTCAGAACGTTCGATTGAGGCGAGTTCCGCACGCTAATTAAGGGAACTGCGACTTCTCTTGTATCGAACTCCAAGATGTCGCCAGCCGCAATATTCCTGGCAATCGACACACCATTTGCACGACCGATTTTAATTTGCTGATCGACTGGAGAATAGATGTAGAGAAAGAATTCCGATCTTCTTGTATCGGCATAGCGAGCGTCCTGAGCGTTGGTTACGGTATCAGGATAGGTTATGTAGTAGAGCGTCCCACCAATACACTCCTCTGGAAGTGTATTAGCTATCGGCTGCGCCCGTAATTCCTGAATACCGAAAAGAAAACAGAGTGTGGAAAGAAGGAACGCGAATTTAGAAGCGGATTGCGTGAACGCGTTCGATTGACAGATACGTAGATGAGTGAACATGATTCCTCCTGGTCTGCTGGTATAGCATGTACGTTAGAGTTCTGGGTTACGATTGTGTTGGAGAACAAACACATCTATTGTGAAAAGGTTAGGACTCCACAGAAGATCCCTATGTCGCAATTTTCCGCAAAGAGTGTGCCGAAATCGGCGTGAGGCTGTTATAACTACACCCCCTTATGTAGAACTCTACGATTACAATGAGACGTAGCCACAGGAAGAAGAGAAGAGCAGAAGCATTATGCCAGACGAACTGCACAGCATCATACCAATTCACTCTTTGAGTAAAGGAGATAAACTTGTAGAGCCAATACGGCTTGTGGAGATGACAGAATTTAAGGATGGGAGCTACGATTACTCTCGTCCACACCGCCACAACTACTATGAAATCTTTTTCTTCGAGAAGGGGAAAGGGGAGCACGATATTGACTTTACGACATTCACAATCGACACTCCCTGCCTTCACTTCGTCTCGCCGGGACAGATACATCAAGTGCGGCGCGAAGCAAATTCGCGCGGGTGGGTGCTTTTGTTTACTAATGAATTTTATTATTTGAACTTAGCGAACCGGGATATCCTACACGAAACTCCCTTCCTCAACCGCAATCATCCACAACCGATTATCAACCTTGATGACCAAAACAGAGAGTTTGTCACGGGGATAGTTAAACAGATTGCTCACGAGCTTAAGGAGAATCATTCCTATCGTGATGATGCCATCCGATCTCACCTGAACCTTCTGCTGATTGTGGCTCGTCGGTTATTTGAAGGTGCGCGTGGGGGAACAACAGAAGAGACTGGAGATTCTCGACTGACCAAAGAGTTACGAAAACTGATCGAACGGAACTTTCACTCTATGCACGCCGTTTCAGCCTACGCAAATACTTTGAACGTTACCCCCGGGCATCTGAACGACGTTATCAAGAAGGTTACTGGCAGAACTGTTAGCTCTATGATTCAGGAACGGATACTACTGGAAGCAAAGCGACTGCTGGCACACTCCAACCATTCGATTAAAGAAGTGGCGCACGCCCTCGGGTTCGACGACCCCTCCTACTTTACACGATTCTTCCGCGAACGGGTAGGAGAGGCTCCGGGAGGATTTCGTGAAAGATTTAGGAAGAAAGCGGAATGAAATGAAGTCCTGCTCATCCCACGATTTGTCCTGCTTCGGTTCACATCCCCTCTGTTAGATTGTCTCCTGAGATTACAGCATAACTGATATTTATGCCGCCACTATATCTTAGAGAATGAACTGGAGGATGAGAAGATGAAACGAGATGACGAGAAAAATCGCCGATCCTTTCTGCGTACTGGACTGCTCGGCGCGGCCGCCCTCACAATTATTCCACGCGGACTCCGCTCACAATCGGCTTGCGATACTACGGCTGTAGACTTCTACGGGCTTGGCCCTTTCTATTCATCTGGCGCACCAACTCGGCATGTGCTGGCTTCGCAAGAAGAAGCGGGAACACGTTTATTCCTGAACGGCACGGTCTACGCGAACGACTGTCTAACCCCACTACCAAACGTTATTCTCGATATTTGGCATGCCGACGACAGTGGCTGCTACAGTCGATTTGAAGATTGTGAAAACCCGACGCAAGACGACTACAAGCTGCGGGGAATTATCCGAACCGGCTCCGAGGGAACCTTTGCACTGGAGACCGTAAAGCCGGGACACTACCTTAATGGCTCGCAGTTTCGCCCGAGCCACATTCACCTGATTGTCCGCCATCCTGAAATCGAAGACCTCGTCACACAGCTCTACTTTGAAGGAGACCCCTACATCGAGATCGACGCAGCCGCCTCCAGACCGGATGCAGCCGGACGAATCATCCCGCTTGAACAGGGGGAAGCTGGACTTTACGGAGTTTTCGACATTGTTTTGAACGTGAGCACTTCTGGTGTGGAAGCAGAGCAGACAACTTCAGCAACCCGTTTAAGACAGAACCATCCGAACCCATTCACCGCAATGACACGCATTCCATTCTACCTTGCTGCAACGCAGAAAGTAGAAATAACGATCTACGATCTTCAGGGTAAAACTGTCGCCACGCTCCTGCACAAGCAGATGCAGCCTGGTTCGCACGCCGTGGAGTGGAATGGAACTGATGCCGAAGGGAAACCGGTAGAGAGTGGAACCTACTTCTGTAGACTCACTGCCGGAGATTTAGAGCAAACACGAGCTATGACAAAGGTTTGAACAGATGGCTCTCGACTCTTCGACTTGATAATCTCTACTGAACTTGGCGCAGGCTGAGAACCTACGCCGTCCCCTGTTCGACTCAACCTAAAAGATTGCGCCTACCGCTTTTAAATAGTCGGAGCAAAAGTTTTTGCTCCCTACGACTCTGTGAACTCTCCACTCTGAACCCCTCAACTCTAAATGTCACATCTCTCCCCCTCACGTGTCTCTCACCGTCCCAACATGCCAAAGCACTCCCAATAGAAACAGAATTCAACTTGGTCGGTTATTGGCAGGGGGCAAGTTCGGTGTTCGCACACTATTTTCCACCACACTTTTCTTGTGAGAGATTTTATGAGACGCTCCACTCTATTGCTGCTGATTGGCCTCGTGCTCCTCTCGTTTGGATACACGAAGAACCACAATGGGAACGATATTTCGAAGATCTATTTGATCGGGAATACGTTGATCCGAACAACACCGGGTGAAAACATCCGCTTCTACGACATTGCAAACCCGGCTTCGGTCACAGAATTGGGAAAGATTGAGATTGAGGGGAATAGCGACGTTGCCGCAACTGGGAACTACATGTATGCCGACAGAGGGTATGACCTTTTGGTATATGACATTAGCAACCCAGCTTCCCCACAACTTATTGACTCTGTACTTAAGGTTTTTCAGACATTAAACGACTATGAGGTTTGGTTAGGAGGTGATGACTGGGTTGGCGACGACATCGGTGGTGCTTCTGGATGTGGAGGAAGCGGATGTGGAGCTGTTGATGAACCCGCGGCTGCCCCGAGGGCAGAGTCAACCGGCGCGGCCAATGATGCCTCGGGTCAAGGTGGCTCGCTTGCTCGCTTCATGATCGTAGATAACTATCTCTACTGTATTGATCGAGAGCAGATAAAAGTCCTCGATATCAGCGAACCAACTCGTCCTCGCTACCGGAACACTGTCTACGTTACCTGGGGAATCGAGACAATCTTCCACGACAACGGCCACCTCTTTATTGGTGGACAGGAGGGGATGTACATCTACTCGCTCGATAACCCAGAGGCTCCAGATCGGGTATCGGAGTTCACCCACCGCAGAAGCTGCGACCCAGTTGTGGTAGATGGGAACAGAGCCTACGTAACGCTCCGAGGTGGATCGCGTTGTGGTGGGTTCACGAACCAGCTTGACATTATTGATATTAGCAACATCAAGAATCCAACCTTGATGAAGAGTGTGGAGATGGCAGGCCCCTACGGTCTCTCCGCAAAGGATGGAACAGTACTGGTTTGCGATGGTCAAGCAGGATTGAAGACGATGAAGACTGGAGACCTCGGGAATATCACCCAGTGTGGTCTGTTGGATGGTTTGACAGCCTACGATGTGATCTGGTACAACAACTTGCTAATCCTAACTGCTGAGGAAGGATTCTTCCTCTACGACGCAACTGATCCTTGTAATCTGAAGACTTATGGAAAATTATTCTAATCAACGTAATCGAACTTGGAAGAAATGGTCGTTCGCACTCTTGGGAACTCTCCTCTCTTCAGTTCTGCTGGCAACCTGTTCTGGAATAACGGGCGAGAACACGATAAGCAACGGGACAATTACCGGTCCCGATTATCGAAGATGTGTCAGCCCCTGTTGTGGAGGATGGTTCATTGAGATCGAGGGGGAAACGTGGCGTTTTCTTGAGCTGCCGGAAGGGAGCGGAATCAACTTGAACGTGGAGAACCTTCCGATGGAAGTGACCCTGAACTGGAGAGTCTCCGACCTTCAAAAAGAACATGCGTGCGGTAGCCAAGTAATTACAGTCGATGCTATAAAAAAACGGTAGGAATACCGTAGCCACCAGGATACAGGAAAGGGCTAAGGGAAGAACGTTCTCTTAGCCCTTTTCTAAACTGCTAATGAAGACTTCTAAGTCATACTCTATACAGACGAACCCATCTTGTCGGTACTCGGCGAAAATTTCGCTCAACCGGTCGATCATCGGCTTGTAGTCAGGGTGATCCGCCGAGGGAGCATAGGATGAGGACTCCAGACGACCACGCAATCCATCGAAGTCAACCTGTTGCTCGTTGTAGAGACGAAGTTTTTGGACTAACATCGGATAGAAGAACTGGAGAATATCCTCATCGCTGATATTCTGGTGATTTATCTGTTGGTAGTCTGTCCCAAAAGTCAACAACATCTCTTCGTATGCTTGAAGGAAGGGAGAGCTGTCAGTTCGACGACTGTTCCAGAAGAGGAGAACACTTCCTCCCGGCTTCAGAATGCGTTGCCACTCTTCCTTGACCGCTTCGCGGTCGAACCAGTGAAAGGCTTGCGCGGCAACAATCAGGTCAACGCTATTGTCTTGAAGAGTCGTGGCTTCCGCCGTCCCATTAACGCTACGAAATTGGTCGAACTGATTCAACAGCCGCTCCGCAGCTTCCCGCATTCCATCGTTTGGCTCAACGCCATAGACAGCCATGCCGTTGCGGAGAAAAAGCTCTGATGAGATTCCTGTGCCCGATCCAATATCTGCTATCACACTCTCCTCGTTCAAACCAATAAGATCGTGAAGTGAGGCAATTAATCCGTCTGGGTATCCGGGACGGTATTTGATGTAGGCTTCAACGCGGTCAGAGAACCGAGTTGTAGAGTCTTTGCGTTCAAACTGGGTTGTGCTCATGGTATAATGTTGTTGATCTTGTTTAAAACGTCCTGTTCGTAGTGTGCGAGAATTCAACAAAGCGCAAAGCAGGTCTGCCATTCTGAAGGCCGTGAAGGATCTTTGACTCGCTGTGGAGCATGGCGTTTTTCTCTACAAACCTTGCGAGACTCTTCACTTCACTACGTTCAGTTCAGAGTGACATCCCTGAAAGGAGGCTGGTTCCTGACACTACTGACGATAACCTTGACTTTTCTCTAAGAGAACAATGTGAAGTAAAAACTATATCGGCTCTTTAAAACGTGTTGCCCGATACTACAAACCACTCTAACTGATTTCGATTCGATCCCCTCGGCTCTGCGGAGCAGAGATTACGAGGAAGTGTAGGTCACGTTCGCTTCGATTGCTGATACGGTGAGGAATTCCGGGGGAGACCCGCAGCCCTTGATCTTCTTCAATCGTGAGAACCTCTCCACCAATTTCCATAGTTCCCCTACCCGAAACGATATAGAAGAATTGGTCTGCCCGCTCATGGTAGTGCTTCACCTCCGAAGTTCCGGGGGACATCCACTCGCGTATCACACTCAGCTTATCCGTTTGCAGAAAATGCCAACCATCGCACTGATCTCCCCAGCGATAATGTTCGGCTGAATGAATGTCAACAACTGCCATTAGATATTATCGGTAAAGTTGATTGGTTACCTTCAGAACAGGATCCATCCAGAGCCACTCCACTCTACTCCAGCGCTCATTCACTCCCACACTCATAAACTCATCCACTCTACACACTCTACACACTCTCCTCTCTATAAACTCTACCAACTCCTTCCAATCACCCAGCGAAAGAATTGGTTCAAGGACTCGATCTCCGGTTTTTGACTAACGTGCTCGGCATGTACGGACTCCATTCGATTTAGTTCCTCTTCGATAAAACTATTGAGAGCAGGAATCCGAGGCTCAATGTCAAGTTCTTCTCCAGACATTTTTCTCGCGAGCAAAAGATCAATTTCTGCTCGAAGTGAGTTCTCAGGAAGGATGCGCTCAACGAGATACTGGAACTGCATCGGGACTGGCCCCATATCTGCCTCGATCCACTTGATTGCCAGCAGAGGACGAAGCACGTAGAAGTATTTCTTCGTTCGGACAGTTTCTCCTTGAAGGTATTCTCGATAATTCCCCTTGGCCATGTTGAGGTAGTGGTAGAGAGAAGCCCGGGGAGAGTAGTAGATCGGCAGAAGCTCGCGCATTTTCTCTGTAATCTCCTCCTTCTCCCTGTAAATGATGGGGGAAACAAGCCATTCCAGAAGAGGAGGATTCGACTTCCGAAGAAGCTGTAGACCTTTGCGCAGATCCCATCCACTGATGTCGAGGCTGTCGTTAATCGGACGCTCAATCACATCTCGCCGCAACTCCATATCAATCGAGAGATACCACTCGGGAGGATGAACGTAGAGGAAACGAACGTCGTAGTCACTATCCTTGCTCGGGAAGCCCCAAGCACGGCTTCCCGATTCGACGGCGAGAAAGATCACGACATTCTCCTCTTCCTCAATCTGCCGAAGGCGTTCGAGAATTTCGCTTCTCACCTCATCCGATATGGTATAGGAATACATAAAACTACTGTTGAAATCAATGGAACTATAGCGTGGTGACAATTGACAATGAGCGGATTGTGCTCCCTACGATGGAGGATCGCTCCTCTGGAGCTACGCTCTGGGTTGGCTCTCGTTGCCCGGAGCTTCCACTCCAGGCTACCAACGGTTCGCCGCGCTGCGGCTCTTCGGTAATGGCTTTGTAACGCCGCGGAGCGACCCTCAGTTGATAACCTCGTACGTAAGCGCGAGGAATCCGACGACACCTCTACTGTAGAGCACCAGGGGTGCGTCCCTGCTGGGAATCGTGATTGTCAACACGCTCTAACCTTGCCCCGACTACTCCCCACTCTACAAACTCTCCTCTCTACTAACTCTATAAACTCTTACGGACTTTCCCCCGGCTTCCGATATAGCTCTACATCTTCCCAACTTAACGGATCTTCAATCGGCTCAAGATGTGTGAAGATTGAAACCCCAGAGGGAAGAGCTGCCCGTATTTTTTCCTCAATCTCTTCGGCAAGATCGTGCCCCTGCTGTACGGTCCAGCCTCCTGGAACTAACAGGTGAAACGAGACAAAACTTCGGCCCCCTGACTGACGAGTTCGTAGTGCGTGGTAGTGAAGTCCTTGCTGGTGGTACTCCCCCAATATCACTTCAACCTCTCCGCGCTGCTCATCTGGAATTGCCTTATCCATCAAGCCGTGCGCGGAACGCCAGACCAATCGTGTGCCCGATCCAATAATGTGGAGGGCAACAGCGAGGCCGATAAGTGGGTCGAGAATATCCCATCCAGTTAGAACTACAACCCCCACCCCGGAGAGAACGGCAACCGATGTCCAGACATCTGTCATCAAGTGATGTCCGTCTGCCTCAAGGGTAAGCGAACGCTCCCGTTTACCAACACGCAGAAGAATCCGTGCAACGGCAAGGTTAATCACAGAGGCACAACTGGAGAGAATCAGGCCGAGATCGACTTGTTCGATAGGCTGCGGTGCAAAGAGTCGGTTAACCGCAGGAATTGCAATCCCTACAGCCGCCACCACAATTAGCCCCCCCTCCATCCCACTGGAAAAGTATTCTGCCTTGTCGTGACCGAACATGTGATCCTCGTCCGGCGGACGAGCAGCCACTGTGAGCATCACCAGAGCAAAAATTGCCGCCGCAAGATTCACTACTGACTCCAGAGCGTCGGAGAGAAGTCCTACAGAGTCAGTAATTAGCCAAGCACCTGTCTTCAATCCGATTGTCAGGATTGCCGCCGCAATCGAAAGCCAAGCGTAGCGTGTAAGTGAAGCACGGTTCATAGTAACAGCTATGGTAGCAAAACTCCTCGACGCAGCGCAAGACTAAGGGGGGCAAAGACCAGGAAACAGAGTGCGGCAATCCCATACAATCCCCACCCACTCGGCAGAGCTTCCAGACCAACAAAGAGAATAGAGGCAGTCGGGACAATCACTTTCCAAATTCCTTTCAGCAGGTTGGTACGGGAGACACCGAACATCAGGGCAATCAGACCGAGGCCGAAGACTACTGCGGCGGCAACGAAGATCATTGGGACAAGATCGCTACTGCCATCAAAGAAAAGGCGAGCCGATTCTCCCCCCTCAACAACTGCTATCGGTCCAATGCCGTCGGCTCCAAGCCCAGCAGCATGCAGACTACCACCAACGGCCACGAGGGGGAGGGCAATCATCACTCGCTTCCGTTGCCCCATTCGGTAGAGAACATCACCGATACAGGAGCAGGCCAACACTCCAAGACCGAATGCCATCGCCGTCAGGATATGGCCGAGATACCAGCGAGTAGAATCTCGCACAGCCTCTTCAGCAAGGGTGTGATCTCCGTAGTCGGTGACAACCGGAATCAGCGTGATACCGAAGGCAAGTGCTATCGGAAAACTCATGATAATTGCCGCATAAAGTCGTGACCTACTGTTAGCACTATTCATAGAATTGCCGTAAAGATGAACTCAGAGAGTATGGTTGCTGAACGAAGACAAGTTTTGAATTCTCTGTGGAATACGATTGTGTTTAATGGTAGAAGAAATGATAGCTCAAACGCCTGCATACTTGATTCCCGTCAACTCCGCAATCTCTTTTTTCCACGTTGTTAAATCTTTCAGCCTGAATTGATTCGTCGATTCGTGCCCACATGCGCGAGCGAGAATTTTCATCAGATCAACTGTCGCCTCTAAATAGTTTTTCAGTTGCAGTGCTGATTTGCCAATCTCAAGTCGTTTTCGCAGATCGTCTTTCTGCGTGGCAATTCCTACTGGACAGTTGTTGGTGTGGCAGGCGCGCATTGCAAGGCATCCAATAGCTTGCATTGCAGAGTTGGCAATTGCAACCGCGTCAGCCCCAAGTGCGAGAGCCTTCACAAAGTCAGATTCGGTGCGGAGTCCTCCGGTAATAATCAGCGTTATATCGTCAGCACCACGAGCGTCGAGATGTTTGCGAGCGCGGGCGAGCGCAGCCATAGTTGGGACAGAGATATTGTTCTTGAAAATTTCAGGGGCTGCGCCGGTTCCTCCACCACGTCCGTCGAGGATGATGTAGTCGGCACTTGCCTCTAACGCAAAGTCAATATCCTCTTCGATATGCTGTGCCGACATTTTAAAGCCGATTGGAATACCTCCGGTTCGCTCTCGGATCTCATCAGCCAGCTTCCGAAAGTCATCGGTTGTCACCAAATCATCAAACCGTGATGGGCTGATTGCAGGAGTCCCCGGCTCCAACCCACGGACAGTGGCAATTTTGCCCTTCACTTTATCTCCGGGCAAGTGTCCTCCGGTTCCCGTCTTTGCCCCCTGCCCAGCCTTAAAGTGGAACGCCTGCGCCTTACATGCTTTCTCGATACTCCACCCAAACTTCGCCGAAGCCAATTCATAGAAGTACCGACTGTTCTCCCCCTGCTCTTCCGGCAACATCCCTCCTTCACCTGAACAGATGCCAGTCCCGGCCATCTCCGCACCTCGGGCGAGAGCAACCTTTGCCTCCTCACTCAAAGCACCATAACTCATATCACTTACGAAGAGTGGTATCTGAAGGCGCAAGGGTTTCTTTGCTCGCGCGCCAACCACCACTTCGGTTACAACCGGAGCATCGTCAGCTAACGGCCTCCGGGCAAGTTGAGCAGTCAAAATCTGAATGTCGCTCCACCGTGGAAGCTCAGTGAGAGGAACCCCCATAGCAGAGACTGCACCATGATGACCAAGATTCTTCAAACCACTTCGCGCAAGTTCACGCACATAGTTGTTGTAGGGTTCCTCAGGGCCACCGTGAACGTCCTCATAGAGACCGAGATAGGCATCCCGATTGTAGGGCTGCGGGTGCTCTTTTACCCAGGCTCGGACTTCATCTTCATCCACGAGAACAGCGTCGTTTTCGTGATCGATCCGCGCAGTGAACTTTTGCAGCACTTCGTGGTTGTTGTACTCGCTGACCCCTGTGTCGAGCCGATAGTCCCAGTGATGAAGACCACAAATCAAGTTCTCTCCCTCCACATGTCCGTCAGCAAGAAGTGCTCCACGGTGGAGACATCGTCCGTAAAGCACAGAGACCTCCTCACCGTAACGAACCACAACCAGATCGACTCCGGCAACAAATCCATAGGTTGGCTTCCGATCTTCCAGTTTGCTCCAGTCTGCGACGCGTACACCGTTCAGCATATATAAACCCTGTATTGTTTCGAGGTTGTAGTTGAGTCTACGTAGAATTTTGATTTTCAAGTAAAGAAAGATAGAGGGATTGAGCGAGACCTGATTGACAGCATTAGCCTTACTTAAGAATACTATGGAAAGCAGGTTGTAGAACAACTCTCGGTAGATCTTTCCAAAAAGTTCGGCAGGGGAGGCGAGCGAATCCATTTCAGATGCCTGCATTTTACCTCACGTATTCTCAATAGAGATTGTCCAGACACTGTCCGGACAATCTTCTACTGAACTACAGATAGTCTCCCCTCGATTCATTCGCTCAGATTATCTAAGACTTCCGCCATCAACTTCTCCCTGTCGTTGCAGATGCGGTGAACGTACTCTTTTGTCGCGCCACTCTTACGGTCGTATGTACCGGACCAAGCGATGATCTCAAGCAGTATGGGGAGAAGGTCTTTTCCCTTCTTCGTGAGAGTGTAAACCTTGCGCGTGCGGTTCTCTGGATATGGTTTGCTAACGATGATCTTCTCCTCTTCCAAACGCTTTAACCGATCAGCTAAAATGTTCGTGGCCATACCTTCTTCCGACTCCAGAAACTCTCGATAGAAACACTTCCCTTTGAACATCAGGTCACGAACAATCAGGAGCGACCACTTGTCGCCGACAATGTCGAGCAGATAGCTTATTGGGCAGTTTGATCTTTTCTTCATCCCTTAAAACACTTGCATTTTAAAAGTGATTTGTTAAATTCGCTTCACTTGCAAAATGCAAGCATACAAAAATCATTGGTATAATAAACGAAAGGAGATGAGACTATGGAATCCGGCATGCAGATTCTCGAAAATTTTCAGAGTTCTTTGCAGTCAGGGAATGACCTTTGGAAGGAGTTGATTGCCGACGATGTGCGGTTTGAAGGGCCGGTAGATCAAGTGACAGGGAAAGAGAACTTTATTCAGTTAAACGAACGCTTCTTTCCCATGGTTCGTGGTTACGAGTTCCTCCGTGGACTGGAGGGAGAGAACAGCGTGAGCACCGAGGTGAAGTTCAAAGTGGCAACGCCGGACGATGGTGAGCTTGATATCCACATGGCAGAGTTTTATGATTTTGAGGAAGGAAAGATCAAACAGATCAAGGTCTTCTACGATGCTGAAGAATTCCGTAAAGCCTTCGGAATCACCTGTAAATAACTCAACAGAACGGCAGGAGATAAACATGGCCTACAGCAACGGGTTGGCTGAAAGAATCCGAACTGAACTCGAAGAACGTCAAGTTCAGTTCGAGGAGAAGAAAATGATGGGAGGATTGACCTTCATGGTTGACGAGAAGATGTGTGTTGGAGTTGTTGGTGAAGACCTTATGGCTCGTATTGACCCAGATATTTATGAAGAGGCACTAACCAAAGAGGGATGCAAAGAGATGGAATTTACTGGACGACCTATGAAAGGCTTCGTCTTTGTTGAGCCAGAAGGGACGGGGAGAGATCAACAGTTAGAGTATTGGATAAGTCTCTGCCTTCAGTATAATCCAAAGGCAAAGTCGAGCAAGAAGAAGAACACGAAACGTTCTCCATAAACTCTCTCACAATAGAAGAGAGAACTTGAACGGCTCTTGCAGAGGAGATTCACCTAACCGCGCAGAAGAGTAGTGGCTTCCCCTGCACGGTTAGGTGACTTCAATCTTTTTGAATAGACAACAGACCGACGTAGCAAACTGAATACTCGATCATTGACATTATCTGCTGCCCAATCCCTGTATTGCAGTTGACAGTTCCTCAACTCTTTTTGACCTTACTTGTATTTCTGTCGCCTCACGATTGAAGAGACCGAAACCGACTGGACGGAGCAGAAGATAGTCTCCACTTTTATCTGACTTCGCTTCAACAGCATCTCTGCGCAACAGACCTGTCTTGACTCTGCCCTCAAGCCCCGTCTTCTCCGGGTGTTCTTGGTCGGCAAAGTAGAGAATGATAAGAATGCTGTACTTCTTCGAGAGAAGCGGAAGCTGAGAGATAACGATACGTTGGTTCGTCACAGAAACACGGCAACGGATATAGCGGGCAGATTCTCCGTGGGGTGGATCTTCCACAACAGTTACCATATCTTCATCGAAGCGTGACTCTTCTCCACCTTGCATCGAAGTCTCCTCAAGCTGTTTCCCCGGGAAGAAACGGGTGAAGAGGAGGATGAGAAGCACGAAGGCAATAATCGCAATAAGAATTGTTGGCATAGCACTCTTCTTCGATAAACGTAAGTCGAGGAGAAGATAGGGAAGAGAAGACCCACTTTTAGGCGATTCATTGAGTTGAGAGTAAGATTCTTACGAGCGAGCCTTAAAAGCCTTGTTCGTCGTGGGAAAGAATCCAACAAGCGGAGGTCATTCTGAAGTCTGCTGAAGCCAGCATCACAGGTAATCTCGCACATCTCTATAGCGTGTTGACAATCCCGATTCCCAGAAGGGACACACCGCTGGTGCTCCACAGCAGAGGTATTGTCGGATTCCTCGCGCTCACACACGAGGCTACCAACCGACGGTCGCTCCGCGACGTAACAGAATCGTTACCGAAGAGCCGCAGCGCGGCGAACCGTTGGTAGGCTGGAGCGGAAGCTCCGGGCAACGAGAACCGACCGAGAGCGTAGCTCCAGAGGAGCGATCCTGCCTCGTAGGAGATCAGCTCATTATTAATTGTCAACACACCCTACAGTATTCCAACTTTACTTTATAGAGTCAGAAAGACTTTTTCTATCTATTCGACCAGTAGATGTATAAAATTTCTCTGTATTTTTTCGCCTGATTTTTCACCACCCCCTCCACGTTGCATAGGGAACTTCCCACTCTGGAAGTGATTCGACATGATTCTCAACTGTAGATCAGCTGCCTGATCTACGCGACAACTCTGCTATCAGTCACAGAGATGTACAGCCACATCTGGCTGAAAACATCGTAAAGCACTCACGTGATTTATGCTGGTTAATCACACTGGTCTCCGTGCCAGAGTTATCTATAATCCTAACCTATCATCAGGAAGAGACTTATGTCCACCACAAATTTTCCGCCCGGCGTTGACGCGCTCGGCAGACTATTCAACGCAATTTCAGGATCGTACGCAAAGGTCAGCGGAACGTATGCTGTCGTCGGCCTGCAATCTGACGCAGAGACATCGGTAGTTCATCCAGAATATGATCCGTCGATCACCTACGCTATTCCAAAGAACGTAAACTTTGACGACTTCCAAACGAATGCAAACGGAAGGGTCGAAACGGGAACGTCGATATCCTCCTATCAGTCAAGGCTTGCAGTGTCGGCTCAAGTAAGTGCCCGCTATGCTGCCTACTCAGGTTCAGTAAGTGGCTCTTGGAGCAATATGGTAACGGCAACAGAAGAGGAGTACTTCGCAACGACATTTGATACGTGGTCTCTCTACACACTCAGCTTCAACTACCACAATGTGGATTTGACAACAACAGATCCTGCAAGTTCACGGAAGGGAATCTGCATTAGCGACACACTACAAGATGGTTTCAACGCCCTTAATGCCAATGATACCACCGGCAAAGCAGCAATGGATTTCTTCACTGCGTACGGCACTCACGTTCTCACAGGACTGATAGCTGGGGGACAAACTCGGCAGGACTATCAGGGAAGCCAGTCGAATTTCACCGACGAAGACGATTTCCAAGTTTGTGTCGAGGCCAAGTATGACGCCGGAGTTGGGAGTGCTGCATTCAAGAGCACAGTATCGGGAGCAAACACAAAGCACGAATCGAGTGTCTCAACCAACGAATCGATAGATGTTACCGGTGGGTCGCCCTCAGCAATCAACGGTCTGATAAGTAATCCCTCCTCGGAAACATACTCCACCTGGAATAAGTCAATTCCAAATTATCCTGCCTTCATCGACTACACTCCAGACGGGGGAACAATACCGGTCTGGATGTTATGCTCTGACGCGGAGAAGAAGAACTATCTGGAGAAGGCATTTAACCAACTCTATGGGGCAACGCCACTTGCAACCCACGGAGCAACACAGCATAAGTGTAAGCAAGGAACGAACGCTTCCAAGTGGAATGACACACCAAGCGCTCCGGTTCGGTCGTGGAATGCAGCAAGTCCTGATGAAGTCCTCGTTGGCATCGGCGGAAATATCGACGATAACAAACATATCTCGAAGATGGTTATCATCAGCTATTCACTGAGCCGAGATGAGTACAACGTTTACTACCTCGGAGGTGCTAACGCGAGCACAAGTTGGGAAGCCTTCTACATGGCTCCGACAGGATATGTCATCACTGGACTTGGAGTCGGCGAAAAGTCGAAGACGTTTGAGCACTTGGCTGTCTGGTATCAGAAGCTGAATCGCCAGAACATGGCGGCAACATTTCTCGATACCAGCGAACCACACAACTGGATGGGTGGTAGCCCCTCCAGCTCGAAGAAGATCAATCCCGCATCTCTTCCCCTCCACGGTAGTGGATGGTGTCATGGTGGTGAGGCTTCCACAGAGAACCTGCAACTTTACTATCAACCACCAACTGGACAGCAATACGTGATAAACGGAGTGCAACTTTGCAGTTCGAACGAACAAAATGGGTTCATCAATTTGGTGATAACGCAGGCGAAACTTGAGGTTCTATCATAACTCAATCACAGGCAACACCTGTGGGGTGCAATGCCAAGGAAATCATTCAACATAGAAGTGGGTCTTTCAATGAGAGACCCACTTCTCGTTTTAGTCGATTGTTGAAAGAGGAGGAAAAGAGTAGATTGAATCTGATTTGCTTTTGTTGAAGGTTTGAACAGGCATTCGTTCAGACGATAACGCTTACTCATCAATAGATATCTACATGGCTGAGACAATTTTCTCGAAGATTATCCGAAAGGAGATTCCTGCCGACATCGTGTTTGAGGACGAGCAGGTTCTTGCCTTCCGAGATATTAACCCACAAGGGCCGACACACGTGTTAGTGATCCCGAAAGAAGAGATCGCCACGGCAAACGATATTGGCGAAGAACATGAATTGCTGATTGGCCACATGGTACGGGTAGCAACGCAGGTTGCGAAGGATGAAGGGATTGCCGAGGACGGCTACCGCTTAGTGGTGAACTGTAACCCAGATGGTGGGCAGGAGGTATACCACATCCACTTGCACCTGATCGGCGGACGAAAAATGACCTGGCCGCCGGGGTGAGTCAATTAAAAATTCAAAAGGCAAAATTCAAAATTTCCTCGGTAGGCAGATAGTTTACTATATCTGTTCACGGCGAAGCAAATTGCAAGGTCGAGTTTTCAATTACATCATCTATGCTTACCCCTGCAATCTATTCTCTTGCAAACTGATTTTCCAAACGTATACGAACGACAGCAGCCATGACAAAAAAAAGTCTCTACTCACCTGAAGTCTATCAGGAAATGCTCGGCAGGATTGAGCAGTTAACCAAGGAAAGGCAACCGCAGTGGGGAAAGATGAGTGTAGGGCAGATGCTCGCACACTGCAACGAGACGCAGGAAGTTGTGAACGGAACGAAAACGTTGGAGAGGACACCCTTTATTGCGAAGCTCTTCAAGGGGATGATTCGGAACGCCGTATTGAACGACAAGCCCTATAAGCAAGGCTTGCAAACACACCCACAGTACAAGCAGACAAGTGAGCGAGACTTCGAGGTGGAGAGAGGACGACTTCTCGAATCGCTGAAGACGTTTGTGGAGATGGATGAGGCAAAAGCTGCGCAGATAGTGCATCCTCTCTTTGGTACGATGACCAGAGAAGAACGGGGCTGGAGCATGTACAAACATCTCGATCATCACCTGCAGCAGTTTGGAGTGTAGAGGAACATCGGTTCTACTATTTGATCGCGCAAAGGGATAATACGTAAGAAGGCGATCTTCCTTCCCGGAAGATCGCCTTCTAATCTTTCGCCTTGCAGAAGAAGATTTAGGTCGTCTTTGCGCGAACAGCCTTCGTTGAAAGCTCGCGCAGATAATAGAGCTTTGCGCGGCGGACACGTCCTTCGCGGACGATCCGAATGTTTTGAATAATCGGTGAGTGGACTGGGAAAATGCGCTCCACACCAACACCGTTCGAGACTTTGCGAACCATAAAGGTTTCGTTCACGCCACTTCCACGACGTGAGAGGACAATCCCTTCAAAGTTCTGGATACGCTCCTTGCCACCCTCGATCACGCGGACGGCAATGCTTACCACATCACCCGGACGGAAGTTTGGTATCTCCACGTTCTCGCCATTATTACGCGAGGCACGGCTCTCCTTTGTCCGTTCAATCACCTGTTGCGTCAGGTTGTCAATTGCGTTCATTGTAGTTCCTCCTGCTGTTGCCTTGCGGCTTTAGCTTGCTATATGACTTTACTGTGTATTTCTTCTATTCTTCGACGGCATCCGTTTCAGTCTTAGCTCGATCTACTGGATGCCTGAACTCGCTCAGGTAAACAAGCACTTTCCCCTCGGTCATTGTGGCTAACATGCCAAGTCCCGGAGCAAAGTACATGTCGTATGTTGTACCAATTTTGGTTGCCTCTCCCTTCACCTGCATTGCCTGCACCACTATCAGATTTTTATACTGTTTTAACTCAGCCGATAGACTGGTAATCGTATACGACCAAGAACTATCGACTTCAAACCATTTCTGCCCCACTGACGCTTGCTTTGGAAGCGTCAGTGTCTCTTCCCTCTGCACGGCAAGGGTATTCAGGTGATAATATCCATTCGCTCCAGCCCGATAATAGGTTGTATCTACACCTCCGGTAGAGTACGTTCTAAGCCGGGGTACGTAGGCTACTCCGTTTACTACTACCGTGCTGTCCATAAAAAAGTCTGTAAACGAAACGTCACCCATCTTATAGATCCAAGCCGTGCTTGGTCCTTCGCCAATAACAAAATAATCCGAAGCATCGATCTCATCACGTTGCTGTCCCCAGAGAAGCCCGGTTGATCCAAGCAACAGGAGGAGAGTTAAGCAATATTGATTCTTCATCTTCATAAGTTCTCCAAAACCATCAATCAATCACATTTCTTCATCCAGAAGATCAGGTCTTCTCACCTTCGTCTTTTCAAATGCCTGTTCTTCGCGCCAGGCTGCAATTTTTGCGTGGTCTCCGCTCAGCAATACTTCGGGAACATTCATCCCTCGATACTCGGCTGGCTTCGTATACCAGGGTGTGTCGAGCAATCCGGTCTGAAACGAGTCGCCAAGTGCCGACTCGCTATCCCCAATTGCACCGGGGAGGAGGCGAATAATCGCGTCGGTAATTACCAGTGCCGGCAGTTCTCCTCCGGTCAACACATAGTCTCCAATTGATATTTCCCGCGTCACCAAATGATCCCGCACCCGCTGATCTACGCCGCGATAGTGTCCGCAGAGAATAATCAAATTCTTTTTCATCGACAGCTCGTTAGCCATCCCCTGCGTGAACATCGCCCCATCTGGAGTAGGGAAGAGAACTTCGTCGTATTCCCGTTCCTCAGTCAGCTTCTCGATACAATCGAAAATCGGCTCGGGACGCAATATCATCCCTGCCCCACCGCCGCAGGGAGCATCGTCCACCTGCTTATAGCGACCTAAGCCGTAGTCGTGCAGGTTGTGAACAACAACTTCGGCCAAACCAGCTTCGGCTGCTCGCTTTAGGATTGAAGCCCCGAGAACACTCTCAAATGTTTGCGGCACTCCACTAATAATGTCAATCCGAATCAGGAGCTTAGCCACTTGTGACCTCCTCAGCATCGTCGTCGTAAAGTCCGGGAATCAACCGAACCTTAATCACTCCCTCCTCTTCATCGACATCGATCACAAACTCTTCGATTGCTGGCAGAAGCCACTCCCTCTCACCCTGTTCAACTCTCCAGATATAGTGGGCAGTCGAATCGAACATCCCGGCAAGTCTTCCCAACTCTTTTCCACTCTCATCGAGAATACGTGATCCAATCAAGCCGGGATCACTCCAGATTTCTCCATAGTGAAGTACCCTCTGCTCTACGAAGATTCCCCTATCGCTGAGAAGTTCGGTCTTCTCTCTGTTGTCAATCCCACGGAAGTAGCAGACAAGTTCGCCCTCTCTTCCCGGTTCACATTTAATCAGTTCGTATGGCTGTACAAACGACATCGAGTATCCAATGCTGACTCTGCAAGGTGTATCCACTACGGGAACGCTCTGCTGGTCCAGCCGGCATCGCATCCCACCTTCCACACCGTGTGGTCTGGTTAGCACCCCGAGTCGTATAAGCGATGAGTCGGCCATAACGAGACAAGGGGCATCAATGCCCCCTGTAAACCTCCGCAGCGTAGCGGAGGGAATCGAACTTATTCGCTCTCCTTCTCTTCGTCGTTGGAGTCACCCGCATTTTCCTCGGCAGCCGGTGCTTCCACAGCAGTCTCCTCTGCTACTGGAGCTTCCTCTGCTGGAGCCTCGGCGGCTACAGTCTCTTCTGCTGGTGCTTCTGCAACTTCTGGGGCAGCCTCGGCTTCGGCGGCTGGTGCTTCCGCAACAGTCTCTTCGGCAGCAACCTTCTTCGTATTTGCCTTCACAGCCTCACGGTTCCGGAAGCGCATGACGTGAGCGTCAACTGCTGCGGTAATCTCCTCACTGCTCACCCCTTTGCTCTCCATTTGCAGAGCCAACAGAATGCCTTCGCGGCTGAGGATGTTCCGTACCGTATCGGTTGGCTGTGCGCCCGTCTTCAACCAGTGTGTAACGCGCTCGCGATTGAGCATTGTTGCACCTGAAGTAACGAGTGGGCTGTACTGACCGACCTTCTCGATAATGCGCCCATCACGTGGGCTGCGGCTGTCGGCAGCAACGATGTCGTAAACCGGCAAACGTTTCCGCCCTCTTCTCCTTAAACGAAGTTTGACCATGATTCAAAAATTGTTGTGTAGATGTTCTCTGATAATAGTTTGTCCTTTGTTCTCAGAGCTTAGGTGTTGGGAAGAACTATCTCTTCTGCCAAAAACTAAGCTCTGCTAACCAAGTTCAAATAGCGCTACTACTTCACTACCTCGATTGGTTATCTCTTCTTTCCTAACAGACCACCCCCGGGCACTGCCGGAAGTCCCATCCCCTTCATTGCCCCCTGCACATTCCCCTTCGTCAACTTCTTCATTGTCCGACGCATTTGGTCGAACTGGCGAAGCAATCGATTCACATCTTGCACTTTCGTGCCGGAACCGTTTGCAATCCGCTTGCGACGGCTGCCGTTGATGATGTCGGGACGATCTCGCTCATCCTTTGTCATCGAGAGAATGATTGCCTCCACCTGCTTGAAGGCATTGTCGTCGATGTCGACCCCCTTCAACTGCTTTCCCATACCGGGGATCATCCCCAACAGATCGCGAACCGATCCCATCTTCTTGATGGTCTGAATCTGCTGATAGAAATCCTCCAACGTAAACTGATTCTTTCGGAGCTTCTCCTCCAGCTTTGCAGCCTGCTCCTCCGTAAACTGCTCCTGTGCCTTCTCCACAAGGGAGACCACATCACCCATACCGAGAATCCGTGAGGCCATCCGCTCTGGGTAGAACGGTTCCAGTGCCTCCATCTTCTCGCCAGTTCCGATAAACTTAATCGGCGTCTCGACAACTGCACGAATCGAGAGGGCTGCACCCCCTCGGGTATCACCATCGAGTTTCGTTAGAATAACACCGTCGAAGTTCAACTGGTCGTGAAATGCCTTCGCCGTTGTGACGGCATCCTGACCAATCATCGAGTCGACAACGAAGAGAATCTCGTTCGGGCGAACAGCCTTCTTGATGTTCGCCACCTCGGCCATCATCTCTTCGTCAATCGTCAGGCGACCGGCAGTATCGATAATCACGACGTTCCGTCCGGTACGCTTCGCCTCGAAGAGTGCTTTCTCTGCGATCACCACCGGATTCTCACCCGGAAGTGTAAATACTGGAACCCCAAGATTCTCACCGAGCGTGCTCAACTGGTCGACAGCAGCCGGACGATAAACGTCGGCAGCTACGAGCATTGGGCGTTCACCCTTCGACTTGAAGTGGTTCGCCAATTTTGCCGAGTGAGTTGTTTTACCCGATCCCTGAAGACCAACCATCATAATGATTGTCGGTCCGGCAGGGTTCATCTTGATCCCCTTGTGCTCCCCCCCCATCAGCTCCACCAGCTCGTCGTGGATGATCTTCACCATCAACTGGCCGGGAGTTATATCCCCCACCACCTCTTGGCCGAGAGCCTTCTGGCGGACATCTTCAACGAACGACTTAACTGTCTGGAAGTTGACATCGGCATCGAGCAACGCACGGCGCACTTCGCGGAGAGCGTCGGTTACGTTCTCTTCACTCAGTTTTTTTACGCCAGTAAGCGTTTTTAAGGCCGCATCAAGCTTTTCGCTGAGATTCTCAAACATATCTCTATATCAATATTCTGCTATCTTCAATCAGATCAACTCCCCTCTCCACATCCCTGAGAGTGACCAACACTTTTCTGTCAACCACCAGACGATCTGAGGGGGAATACTTCAAATCGGGCAAAGGACTACAAAGATAGGGGACGGGGAACAGGTGTGCAACCAGGAAAGAATTGCATCTGCGAAGGGGAACGGATTGAAACAAGGGGGGATTTCGAGCCGGAGGAGCCTCACATTACCCTCTTTTTTCCTCACGTAGTTCTTTTTCCCGCATAACTTCGGCATCAGCACCACGGTGGCGACGCCCCAAGCCTTCGCGCAAAAGTTCGGCAAGCTCTTCATCTCCCGGCATAGCAACGGTAGCTCCGCGGCCTATGCGGATAGCACTCTCAATTGCCCCCTCCGCAACCAACTCTCGGCCTATGCGGAGCGCACTCTCGCGCAATCGGCTCTCAATGTCATCTCGCAATGTATCGTAGAGGGGATCGTACAGTCCGGGAAAAAGAGGTCCTTTCGCGGCAAGCTCCAATCCTCCCTCAATCAATTCGGCAGCACGAGCGAGTTTCCCCTCGGCAAACTCTCTCTCGGCCTCCTCCACTATCCCCACCAACTGCAAAACATCAACGTGAAGGATCGCAAGATTTAGTCGGGGGAGTCCCTCTTCATCTGTCAACACAGCATCGCGTCCGATAGCCTCGCGCAATCGGAAGACGCCGGTGTTTACCATCTTGCGGGATTGGCGTGAGTATGGTTCACCTGAAGCCAACTCCATGAAGGCCTGACGATCTAACTTTTCCCGAAGGAGAACGGCAACAACCAGCGCACCTGAGATTGCGTGCAATCTCCCCCCCCGCAATTCCTTTCTCTCGCTCTTCCCCTTGCTGAAAGCAAATGTTCCGATCACAGAGAGAAGAAGGTTTTCACTCTTAGAACTAGAACGGGAGAAGAACTTGCGATTCAGTTGATCGACCAACTTCTGCCATTCGAGGGAACGGTCGTCGGTAAGAAGCGAACGAACCTCTTGGAAGAGTGCATTCAACGTGGGAACAGAACCACGTTCGGCAAGCCAAGAGAGGGCATGGTGAGCACGGTCAGCGAGGGCAGAGCGAAAATCCAGAGAGAGATTTCCCGGCTTCTCACGGTCGATCAAAGCAACTAACTTCAAGATGCCCCACAACTCTATTAACTCCACTTGACGAAGAATTGGCATCCGCAATCGTTCTATCAAGTCATCTGCGAGATCATTCTCTACGTTGAAATAGTAGCGAAGCAACGATGCGTGAAGTGACGTTGGAAGAAAACGTGGCAAAACCTCTGGCAACATCTCCGGGTTTAGGTGAATGGCAACGTAGAGACTACGATTCGGTTTTACTCCGTAGAAGAGATCCCCCCACTTCTGGTGAAGGACTGGAAGGATGTCGGGCCGATTGTTCGTGATGAGCAGGTCGAGAAGAAGCTCGCAAACTTGCTTTCGATAATGTTTGGCAACCCTCTCCCGGTACGATTCCCAAAGAAGTTCAATGCGGTTAAGGTTTTCCTCCACCGATATGTCGGGATCATCCTGCGTCAGCAACAGAATAGCGTCGGCGGCGAAGAGAAGGCCAACCATCCCCTCACGTTCAGCTCGCGCCCGAACCTCAGTAGCTAATTTTCTCCCCTCACGGTAGTTCCCGTTCTCCATAACTAACGAGAGTCGCTGGAAGGTGACGCGAAGTGAAGGGAACTCTGCTTCGATCATTTCGATCTGCTCTCTCCGTACCCTAAACGTCTCTTCAGAATTGTAGAGAGAGGTCAACCGGGCAACTGCCGTCATCAAGATAATTCCCCGCTGCTCCCGCTCAAGTTCTGGAAGAGAGAGCGTATAATTCACCTCTCGATCAAGCTGTGCCAGAACCTTCTGGTCTCCCACAAAAACTGCCACTTGAACCACAGTTCCGAGGAAACGAGCGTAGTCGGTGGTCAGGCGAAGACCGGGATGCCCCTTTAGAAGCTGTTGTACCTCTTCCCATCCATCCCAGAGCCGTCCGGTCGCCTGCATCTCCACAAGTGGTTGATTGTAGTCGAGGATCTGGCGGTAGCGGAGAAGACCAACGCGGTGGCGAAGCAACGGCTCTGGAAGCTCTTGATACTGTTCCAGCGCATCGTCTACTCTCCGGCGAAACTCAGCAGTCTCCTTCCATCCACTTCTGTTATTCAGCCGGAGACGACAGAGGTTCAGTTCCAGGTCGAGACGATCTTCAAACGAGAAGTCCTCCCCAACTCTTCCGATCTCTTCTATCAACTCCATCAGTTCGCCGGTGGTCACCGGATCACCCCCATTCTCCGCTGTAAACGAGAGCTTCAGTACCACACGCCCGAAAGCGTAGAGATCGGCAGGAGCGACCCCTATCGGTAGAATTCCGCGCATCAAGCGAAGTGGAGTGAAGGCGTAGAGAGGAACATCAAGTTTCAGCAGAGGAATAAGTTGTGCAGGGTCGATACGGTTAGCCTCCAGCAGAACTCCGTGAATTAGCGTGTGAGTGAACCCAAGTGCTAAACGGTGACCGGCATCCTCGGTGAGGGAGTGAACTTCACCATATCCTACATCTCGCAATATCCCCTTAAATCGCAACTGGTCGAGAATCTCGGGATCATCTCTCAGCAGAGAGCGAGCAGTTGGAACATCGAAGACTTCCCCCAACGGAGCAAGCGTTTCGGCTCCTCTCCGCTCGGCTGCCGAGAGGTGTGCAATCAACCCTTCAGCTAACAGACCCGCACCCCGCCGAAAGGCTCCTTCTGCAATGTTTCTCTCCACCCCCTTTCCCCCCTCTCCCTTTGCCATCATTCCCTCGGCAGTCAATCGAAAACCACTTCGGAGAGCGAGAGGATTTCCGGCGGTGGTTGTGAGGATTATCTCCACATCCTCTTCTGCAATTTTTGTGTCGAACAACTGATTCCAGAGGAGGGCGATCTCATCCCGATTCAATCCCTGCATTTCAATTTCGGAGCGCCGATGTGGTTCGATAACACCACGGACTGTGTCGGAGACAGGGCGCGTTAGGAGGAGTACCGGAAGTGGAATATCTGAAAGGGCGTAGAGGAAACGTCCGAAAGCACCGATGGCTTCACCACTCAGCAAGTGAGCATCCTCGAAGATCAGCACGCTCTGGCGAGTGAGACACCAACGGCGGAGACGCTCGATTGGGGAGCCACCACTGTTCCGAGATGGTTCAGTTGAGAGTGAGTCGAGGGCAAGACCGCAAAGTCGGGAAACATCAAGATCGCTCTCTGGATAGAACCGGATGCGGAAGGGAACCACTCCTCCCTCCTGAAGTTTCTCTACCAAAGCCGCAGCCAACCGAGTTTTGCCAATTCCAGCTTCGCCAGTTATCAAACAAAGTCCAAGCTCTTCACCGGTAGAAGTGCGCCGTATAAACTGAATCAACTCATCAAGCAGTTCCTCCCGCCCGGTAAGGGGGAGCAAGTTATGATTCAGCAACCCAAGCAACGGGCGCTCCCGCTCTAACACTGTTTGATGGGACATGTGGATTTGTTTTGAATAAGATACGACTGGAGTAGAATATCCGATTGACCCGGTAAAACAAATCAACGGAACGAACCACGCTCCCCCCATCCGTCACCACCACCACGCCTTTTTGTGACCACCTCCCCTCATCTTGTTCTCAGCCGTTCGGTGATGATTCGTGGAGAAGAGCCAACGGCGAGAAGAACATGATCTCCTGAAACCATGACCACTATGTCAAGAGGGAAGGATTTTCCCGAGAACGAGACTCCCGGACTTTTCCGAGAGGTAACCCGGTGCAATCGATGCGGCGCATTCAGCCATATCGCAGAACAGTACTGCACCTGCTGCGGCCATCGCTTGAAGGAGCGGCAAGAAGAAGAATCTGTATGCGCCCGCTGTGGAGCAGAAGTGATAACCCCCTTAGCAAACTACTGCCACGCCTGCGGAGAAAAGCAAACATCCCCACACTCACCCCCAACAGAGGCTCCGAACTAAGCCGATATCAGACTTAGAAATGAAATAACAGAAGAAAACACCAGCCCATAATTAACTACACAGAATACTATGATGACCCACAGAAGAACTCTCGCAGCTACCCTCGCAATCTTCCTGCTTCCTCTACTTAGTAGAGGACAGTTGAACCTTCCATCGCTCGCCGACCGAGGAAGGCAACTTCCTCAGCTTAGCTTGGCAGAAAATGGAAACAACGGAGGTGGAAACAACAGAATGAGAAGAGAACCTCTCTTCGTTGAGAACCAAGGACAGTGGAACCCTGTTGCCCGCTACTTGTGCCAAGTGCCGGGTCTCGACCTTTGGATCACCGACGGAGGAATGACCTTCGACTACTACGAAATTTTAGAGGGTGAGTCGGCAAAAGGTGATCTGCAGAACTTGGCCAATGCCTCGTTCGACCTTCTCCAGAACGGACGGAGGCGAGGGACGGTTGTCCGAATGTCTGTTGCAAACGGACTGAGGTCAGCTCGCACAGTTGCGGAAGAGTTGGAGACAACTTCATTTACTTGGATCAACGCTGCCGGAGAAGGAATTACAAGTCGAGGGGGAAAGCGAACGCGCATCGAAAATATCCGCCCCGGCGTCGATGCGGTGATCTATACTGAAGGAGGAAATCCTCGGTATGACTTCGTTGTGAAGCCGGGGGCAAATCCATCTGATATCCAGCTTCAGTTCGAGGGAGCAACCAACGTTCGGGTAACAGAGGATGGAGCGTTGAGCATTGCGATATCGTTGGGTGAGCGGCGGCAAGAAGGATTGTTTGCCTACCAAGTAGTTAACGGAAACAAGCAACAAGTAGCCTGCTCCTTTCGCTCGCTCGGGGGTGGGAGGGTTGGCTTTCGCCTGGGCCAGTACGACATGAGTCGCCCGCTTGTGATCGATCCAATCATCGCCGGAAGCTATAGCGGCGGCAGCGGAACGGAGACGAAAGCACCTGATACCGACTTTGGCATCTCCGGTTGGCTCAGTGCCGGACGCGACGTGCAGAATGGAATGGCTCTGATGGTTGGTGCAAGCCCTTCAACGAACTTCCCGGTAACAACAGGCGCGTACGATCAAACACTAAACGGAACGTTGGATGGAGTGATCGCCATTCTGGAAGAAGGGACTGGAACGGTGCTGCGCGCCACCTTCATCGGTGGAAGTGATGCCGATGCCGTGGCCGGTGCAGACGTTGCTTCGGATGGATCGATCTGGATTATCGGCAGCACCCGTTCCACTAACTTCCCAGTTACCCCGACGGCATTCCAAAACAGCTACGGCACGGCAGATACGCGCGGACGTGGATTTATCGCCCGCCTCAACTCTACCTTGAGTTCTCTCAACTACGCATCCTATATCAATGGAGGGTCAGGCTCCCGAACGATTGGACAGAGTATCCGAGCCGACGGAAGTGATATCTGGTTTGCTGGGTCAACTACAGGAGCAACTCTCCCAACAACAGCGGATGCCTTCGCCCCCGTGGCACGGTTCGATAACTCAGAGATTGCTGGATTCACTCCAGAGAATCTCTACTTCGGTCGATTGAGTAATAACCAGTTGTCGCTCAGCTACCTCTCCTACATCAACGTACCTGCCGAGAACAATGAAGCGAGAACAGAAGATTCGGAAAAGGGGGGAAGAAAAATTCTCGCTGGAGATGGAATTGATAACGGTAGCGGGGCAATCGGTTCAACCGCAGGATTCCCTGTCATCGACATAAATAGGGATGGTGATCTCGCTATCACCGCCCAGCACTTTTCTGGTGATATGCCCCTTACTTCAAACGCTTGGCAACCCGTACGCTTCACCGCCTCTTCAACCCGGGGAGGATGGCTTGGGATATTCTCTACGAACGGCACGTACCTTGAGTATGGAACATATTTCGGAAGCCCTACGGCAAACTCCAACGTAGTTCCATTTAGCGTTCTGATGGAAGAGAATGGAGTGGTTAGTGTAGGAGGTTTTATCACTGGAGCATCATCGTGGGAAACTACTGCCGGTGCACTTAACAGAGTGCCAAGTGGAACAGCAGACGCATTTCTCTTCGAGATCAATTCGGATGAAGAGCTTACCTTCTCAACGTTGATCGGCGGGAGTGGTTCGGACATTATCCTCTCCAACCACCTGAAAGATCCGTGTGGACGGTTTGTTGTCCCACTCCGCACCTCGTCGACAGATTTTCCGGTCACGCCGAACGCCCTCAAGCTCTCGGTGGAGGGAACAGATGGGGCAATCGTTCTCCTCAGTTCCGACGGAGACTCTCTCCTGTACGGTACATATATAGGGGGAAGTGGAACAGATTTGCATCCGACCCTCACGAACGTCGAGAACGGGTTGATCTCCGGCTACATGCAGACAAACACTCCCGGCATGTTGGTTACATCAGATGAGGATGGGCAGACAAGTCTCGCCGGAGGGAGCGATTTCTACTACTTCGAACTCTTCCCAGATGAAATCTATATCACTATTCCTGAAACACTCCGCGTTGATTGTGCCAATAGAGACCTACCCGTCTTCTGGAGTGGTGGTCACGCGCTCATCGACTGTTCTCCCGGCTACGAGGTCATCCTCGGTGCGCTCTCCAACAGTGGGGAGTTCACACCGTTCGACACGGTCAACTCAACCGACGGAGAGTGGAACGGAGAAGTTCCGCCGAGTCTGGAACCGGGAACATATCGCGTGGCGATGTACCACAGAGAACTTGGCTTCCCCTTCGACACTTCCAGCACATTTGAAGTGGAGACAACAGGTGGTGGTGGAATTACGAACTTCGCCATCACAGGTCAAGGTGGGGGGCAAATACCCTTCTGTCCTGATGAAGATATTTCTGCTGGATGGTCGTTCAACGCAGCAAGTCGTCCATGCTTGGAAGGGAAGTTGCTTCGCTTCGAGTTGCAAGATACGCTCGGGGGAACAGTTGCAGACCTCGGCACATCCCTTGTCACCGACCGAACATTTAACGGAACAATTCCACAAGGAGTTGATGTAGGAGCCTACCGACTGGTAGCCTTCGACGCTGAGTCCGATCTTCTCTTAGGGTCGAGTGGAGTGATTCAGCTAAGCCAGGGCGAACTTGCGTCGGATAACGGAGGGAAGCCTCTTCGGAGCATTGCCTTCGGGCGAGTTCCGGCTCGTGATTTCCGTGACACTACACTCTTCTTAGTCAACACCAGCTCCACATGTCCTCTCATCATCGATGCAGGAACGCTCCGATTTGAGTCGGGAGATATTTCGCCAAATCCAGAGTTTCGTTTAATGGAAGTGTTGCCAAACACGCAGCGTAATCCGATAACAAAGGATTGGATGCTTGCTCCCGGAGGACGTGATTCTGTGCGCGTTCGATTCCAACCAGTTCGCGGCGGCTCGCGGCGGGCAACGATTCGCATTGCAACCGACAGACGCTCCACACAGATTCCTGGAGTGACCGCACGCGGAGAGTTCTACTGGGATTTCTTCGGAACGGGAGCCGTCGGCATTGAAGTAGTTGCAACGGATAACCTGCCCGGTCTCCTTCGATTTGATCCGGTGATTATTGGGGGTGAAGCTGATGAAGAGGCCTTGGTGTTAGAGAACACTTCGGTCGATCCACTCAGCATTACGGCAATCACATTCGACAACCCTGACTTTGCTCTGGCTCCACCTTCTACAAATATCCTTCCACTGATTGTAGAGCCGGGAAAGCGAGCGGAGATTATTCTCTCCCACACTGCCACCGCTGGCTCACAGCCGGGTGTTAGAAGGGGGAAGGCAACGCTAACGATTTCGTCTGGCGAGAAGTTGATTGCAGAACTTGAAGGAATTGCAGGGAAGCGGGAACTATCGGCCACGCCAACGCAAATCACGTTGAAGGGAGAAGCTGGAAGGGTTGTTCGATCGTTCGCAATTCTATCGAACACCGGAACATTGCCGGTGACAATCTCTTCGATCTCGCTACAAAACAACTCGCCGGAACTTCAGCTTCGCACTCCTGACCGCAACGTGATAGAGCCGGGTAACTTTGAGTTTGTGGAGTTGACCTGGTTCAGCGGCAGCGGGTCGATTACCGACGCTTTAATTGTAGAGAGCAATCGAGTTGGGGGAACGTTGGTGGTTCCGATTAACGGAATTGTCTCCGGTGCAGAACGAGATCAGGTCGACCAATTCAACATCTCTGCCAGAGGAGTTGCAGGTGAAGAAGAGGGTGGTTTACATGTCTGGCCAAATCCAGCTCGACAGACCCTTTCGATTAATGGAGACCTTGCCGGGTTGAGTGAGGGAACGATCTACGACGCAGCCGGACGAGTTATCTATCAGTTCGATTTGAAGAGTTCTGGGGTGATACTCGACGTTGGTATGATCCCTCCCGGCTTCTACATGGTGCGTCTCTCCGGTGAGAGTAAGAGCCGGACGTTGCCGATCACGATTCTTCGATAAGAAGTATTCACTGGCTCCCATTAGAGCGTGTTGACAATTGCCAATGAGCTGATCGCTCTGCCCACTATGGAGGATCGCTCCTCTGGAGCTACGCTCTCGGTAGGCTCCCAGTGCCCGGAGCTTTCGCTCCAGGCTACCAACGGATCGCCGCGCTGCGGCTCTTCGGTAACGATTCTGTTACGTCGCGGAGCGACCGTCGGTTGGTAGCCTCGTGCAGAAGCGCGAGGAATCCGACGACACCTCTGCTCTGGAGCACCAGCGGTGCGTCCCTTCTGGGAATCGTGATTGTCAACACGCTCCCGAGCACCCCACAGGGGAAAACGGCTTGAAGCCGTTTCTCGTCCGGTCTTCTCTTCACTTCCCCCGACTAAAAGTCCTGAAGTTTACCCACAAGTAAAGGAGGGAGTAAATTGGAGGAATGAAGCAACCAGAGTTGATAGAATCGCGGAGATGGGCCGAGAGTCAATGGTCATCGGCATGCTTAGGGGATGCTCGTCGCACCCGTCGTGCTATAGCGTTGGGTGCAGCGATGCTGGAAGAACCATCGCGGAGCTTACCGCAGCAAACGAAGTCCTGGAAAGCTCTCAAAGGAGCTTATCGGCTGTTAAACAATCCAGAAGTAACTCCCTTGGGACTGAGTCACGCTCATTGGGATCAGACCCGTCAACGAGCCTGTGATAGGGGTCAGCAGGTAGTCTTGTTTCTGCAAGACAGCACGAGTTTTTCCTACGCAAAGCACCAGAGAACCGAGGGCATAGGCTACATCGGCAATGCAGGAGGACGGGGCATTATGGCACATCATGCTCTGGCGGTCGTCCCGTCGAGGAACGCTCAAGAAGGAGAGATTCTGGGTCTTGCGTGGCAGAAGTTGTGGAATCGCCCGGAACGAGCACGGGCGAAGGAGTCACGTAGCGAGCGTCTGGCACGTCCACGTCAGTCGCAGGTGTGGGAGCAAACGCTCGAAGGTATCGGCGAGGCTCCGGCTCATAGCATGTGGGTGAGTGTTGGAGATCGCGAGAGCGATATCTACAACTACATGCAGCGGTCGCGCGAATTGGGATGGCATTTTCTGCTGCGTGTAGCGCACAATCGTCGGATCGAAACCTCTGAGGGTCTCCAGAGCTATCTCAAGAGCTATCTGCGGAAACAACCACCGGTGCTCAGTCGCCGTATCCATCTGCGCGCAAGCACGCGAAGGGTCGCCCAGGATGTCGAGCTTCAGATCAGCCATGCAGTTGTCTGGATCACCGCATCAGCTCTATGCGGACAACAGGCGTTGGGAGCGCAGAAGTGTTGGTCTCTACGCTGTGTCGGCACGACAAGAGAGGGAGAAGAGCTTGAGTGGATCTTACTGAGTGATCTGCCCTTGGAGGAGCGTTCTTCTATCGAGTCGGCGATCAGTTGGTACGAGCATCGTTGGCTGATCGAGGAGTACCATAAGTGTATGAAGACCGGATGTCGAATCGAGCATCAGAAGTTGCGGAGTCTTGGGGGAATGGAAAATCTGATTGCGATGACATCGATTGTCTCGCTCTGGTTACTGCAGTTGCGCAACGTGTCGCGTGTTGCTGGTGATCGCTTAGCCACAAGTGTGTACCCCATAGGATTGATACGATTGTTGATTGCGGTAGTCTGCTTGAATACCGAAGCAGAGCAGATGCGTCTGCGGGAGTTCTATCATAGCCTTGCCAGTCTTGGAGGGTTCCTCCGACGCAAGGGTGATGGTGATCCGGGCTGGCAAACTCTCTGGCTTGGGTGGAAACGCCTGAAGGATATGTATGATGGAGCCAGAATCCTCAACAACTCTACATAAGTGTGGGTAAACTTCAGGACTAAAAGTCGGGGGTTATTGTGAGACCCGATCAAGAGGTAGAACAGATAAGGAGGGATTGCGACAACGTTGATAGTGTCGCAATCCCTCCTCTCGGTTTGCTTGCCTCGTAAGTTAATCGGCCAAAATCAGAACTCTACTCTGAATCCACCGACGGGGAAGAGACCGATCTGATTCTCAACTCGCACTTCTCCAGTTCGCGCATCGTAGAACCGAGCTAAGACATTATCCTGATTCAACAAATTCTCTACACTGAAGAAGCTGCTTATCGACCACGTGCGGAAGTTGTGTCGGAAGTCGACACGGAAGTCGAGCCGGGAGTAGTTCGGATTCCGTTCACTGAAAGGGTTTGCCTCGTCGAGAACCGTTGTGTTGAAGAGGGCAGAACGCTCCAAGTCAATCGGTGTGTAGGGAGCACCACCAGCTACCGAGTAGCGTCCGCTGAAGTCGATCTCGAACCCTTCACTCAGCTTCCACTCGTAGCCTCCTAAAACGTTTGCGATAAACTTGTTGTCGAAAGCACCAAATCGCCAGATGCCATCCGAGCCTTGATACTCCTGCCTAATCAGCGAACCCGTTGCCAACAAATACCAGCCATTCCGAAAGTGCTTGGTTAAGGATAGTTCTGCCCCGTACGTTCGCCCCTCTCCACCATTCTTCAGTGGGAATGTCACCACAGTTCCGAAGTCGGCTCCGGTGTTCAGCAAGGAAAATCCATCCAGCTCATCTGCCCGGACTGGGGCATCGGAAATCTCTTTATAGTACCCTTCTACTTTCAACAGAATATCGCGCGTCGGCGCGTGAGTGTAGCCGAGGATGTAGTGAATTGCCTGCGTGAAGTCGAGGTCTTCGTTGCCGTAGGCGAAGTAGATCGGGAGAGGGTGCGACTGCCGGTGTAGGCTGACCCCGGAACTGAGTGTTCCTCGATCGCTCACCTTCCACGAAACTCCAAACCGAGGCTCTATCGAAGTCTGACCATCCACGCCGAGATATTGGGCGTGAACTCCTGTGTTGAACTTCAGCTCGGGAGTTGGTCGCCACTGCCAGTTGATAAAGTTGAGCGATTGAACGGCATCTCCTTTCTCCTTAAGGTTATAGATATTGCTGTTGAATTCATCCCGAACGGAGAAACGTTCCTCAGAGAGATCATACTCTAACAACCGCCCTTCCACTCCAACAGTAAACCAGTGATGTCTGCTCGGTGCGTAGGAGAGACGGTATTGAGCGGAGAGACGAGATTCTGTTGAGTTTCGCTCGAACCAACGGTCGGCAGCCTGCACGTTGTTCGCGTTGTCAGTCGTTAACGAGTCGAGGTCGAGTCCGTATGTAGCACTCACCCGACTCAACGTGAGCTTTCCTGACATCTTACTCGACATCAGATTTGTCCAGGAGAGACCAGCTACCGAAAGATCGTTGCGGTTATAAATGTCGAAGTCACCAGTAAAGACAGAGTCGTTGTCGCTGTCGAGAATTTCAATTGAGCTTTGTCCGATGATAGCCACAGCATCGACAATGTTCTTGTCGTCAATCGGCAGGTGTAGCTTTGCGCTGAGGTCATCATATCTCGGCACACCGTCGAAGCCGATGCTAATGCCGAGCAGGTCGAAGACTTCAATTGTTGACTTGCGATAACTGGCGAGGAAGGAAGCTCCGTCAACCCCGGGGATCGGTCCTTCGGCCATCCCCTCAAAACCACCAAATCCCATCTGTGCTACCAGTTCATATTTCTCGGTGTTCCCATCACGCGAGTGAAGGTCGAAGACACCGGAGAGCTTGTCGCCATACTCCGCCGGGAAAGCTCCCGTCAGGAAGTCGCTGTTATCGAGCAGGTTCGTGTTCAGAGCGTTCACCGGTCCGCCGGTTGATCCCTGCGCGGCAAAGTGATTTGGGTTTGGAATGTCGATCCCGTCGAGTCTCCAAAGGAGTTCTGAAGGAGAACCACCTCGGATGATGATGTCGTTGCGACGATCATCTGTGTTGAAAACACCAGCAAAATTTCCTGCCATGCGCGCCGGGTCTTCCCTGCTCCCGGCAAATCGGGTAACGTCGTCGATGTTGAAGACCGTTGCGCTAATTGTTGTCCGCTCGTTCAACGCCTCCAGTGCTGTCCTGCCGGTAACGGTCACCCCCTTTGTCTCTTCCACTGCCGGTTCCATGGATATCTCCAAGATCGTTTGCCGAGCAGTAGTCAACGTCACCACCGTAGTGAATGGTTCAAATCCAAGTGAGGTAGCCACTACCGTCTGCCGACCAATCGGCACGTTCTCAACGCGGAAGGCTCCGTCAGCCAAGGAGACCGCACCGAGCTTTGTTCCGACAATCCTTACAGTACCACCCGGAATGGGTTGTCCCGTTTGCCCATCCCGCAATGTGCCGCGAATCGTTTGCACCAGCCCCTTATTCTCTGTCCCCTCCGTCTCCACTCCCTGCGCAGAGGCCACCCTGCCGAGGAGAGCATATCCTGTCACTGCAAGGAGAGCCACCAATACCTTCAGTAATCTCTCAAACTCTCTACTCTGTAGGCTGTTTTCCATGATTCATTCTTTTTTGTTTTGTTGATAGAAAAGATAGTAATCGTTGTATTTTATGTGAACACTGTTCAGAGTTGAGGCAAAAAAAAATTCTCACCCCATTTTGGCCACTCCAAAGTTGAAGGCAGACTCGAGTACTCCTCTGATCTGTGATTTTGGAATCATCGGAAGTCGATTGCGGATTGCTAAGGAGACGAGACCGTGACACATTCCCCAGAAGTAGAGGGCAGCGGTTGGCACGTCAGTCTCTGCTGGGAACTTCCCACTATCCACACATTCCTGCACAGTATCACTCAGCAATCCAAAGGAGTTCAGTCCCTCCTCCCACTTATCTTTTGCCTTGATTGTTTTTGCAGGTGAGTTCATGATGAACATCAGTTCGTAGAGACCAGGATTTGCTATGGCGAATCGAATATACGCTCCTCCCCCCTTCACCAAGCGCTCCCACGGATCGCCATCTCCGGCCATCACCGAAAGAGCTTTGTAGAATTTCTGGAACGCCATTAGGTGGAGAGCAAAGATGATTTCATCCCTATCACTGAAGTAGAGGTAGATTGTGCCGGGACTATACTCGATAGCCTCAGCAATCTTTCTCATTGAGACGTTCTCATATCCCTCACTCAGAAAAAGCTCCATTGCTTTCTCCAGAATCAGGTCGCGCATCTCCTTCCGCTCTCGCTCTCGTCGTTCAGTCGTTCCCATTTAGATAGTTTTCTGCTGTTCAGTTGTTTTCTCTGAACACCGTTCAGAGAATGGTCGCAATTTAGGAAAAATGTTTAGGTGAAGTCAAGAGGTGAGGAAAGAAAATTTTATGGGAGAGGAAAACCGCTCTCAATCCCAACTCTTCTTCGCTGGGAAGAATCGCCATTAGAGTCGCAGAATCGTTCATTGAGTTTTTTCCGTGAACTCTTTCAGTTGGGGCACAACCACTTCTTTGCCACAAAGTTCATTGCTGTGCGGAACGAGGGGAGTAAATTCTGTTGTTCGATAATCTCAGCATTCCGAACTTCGCTCCGAAAATTATGATCTGGATTGGCTACACAACGATATACCGCGAGGGAGGGAAGCAGTTCGCCCGGGCTGCCCAGACAATGGCGCGGGAGAAAGAAGAATCGGGCAGAACAGTTCTCTGCGAAGCAGTGGAATCGAAGGGAGAGTTCCTCGAAGCGATGCGAAGGATTGAGGAGAGTGGGGAGAGAATTGAAGAGCTTCACTTTATCGGACACAGCGGGGTCTACGGGGTTATGTTCGGAAGCCGCCAGTGGCCGGAACAGTTTAGCCCACACGAGTGGCGCACAACCTCGATCCCCTTCGCTCCGAACGCAAACGCATTCTTTCACGCTTGTAGAACCTCCCGGTGGTTCACTCGGTTCTTCGCTGAGACGTTTCAAGTGAGAACACACGGCTACTACTGGTACACCTGTTTTTCCCGATCTCCCTCACGTTTTCTCCCCGATCACTCCTCCCAAAGCAGCGCCCCCCTCTATGTCATCAGCATCAAAGGGAAGAAATCTCACGGCTTGATCGGCTCCGCCCTGAAATACTCTGGCATTGCAAAGCCAGAACCAATGATAGCTTTTGATCCAGAGACGACAGTGCCAGACAGGAGCTATGATGCTGTCTCTATACTTTACGACAAGACGTTCGCCGACATTACTGTGCGAGAAGATGAGTGGAGTTGGCTGGGCAACCACCTTCACGAGAAAGAACCGCTGCGGGTTCTCGACATCGGTTGTGGGAACGGAGCACTTTTAGCAGCACTCTCCCCAAAACTGACACGCGGCATTGGGGTCGACGCTTCAAAAGAGATGGTGGAGCGCGCACGCGAACGTTTCAAAGATCAGAAGCATTTGCAATTCGCACAGGTGACGGAACCGAGACTGCCGTTCGATGACCAGTCATTCGACCTCGTCCTCTCCTTCATGTCGTTTCGCTATCTCGACTGGGATCCGATTATGGCGGAGATTCGGCGGGTTCTTGCTCCGGGAGGAAAGATTCTGATTGTCGATATGGCAGCCTCTCCATTTCGTCTTCGGGAGAGTTTTGCCCTCCTTCGATCAAAGATTCGCCACGCTCAGGGACGCCGTAAGCACCCAGAGTTTGCTCAGAACTTGCAGGCATTAGTGAACCATCCTGACTGGAAGGAGATGGTTCGATATAATCCGGCGCGGGCGGAGCACGAATATCGCTGGTATTTAGCAAGTCGGTTCCCCGAGGGAACAATCGAAACGCTCAACATCGGCTGGACACACCGGCTGCTCGCATTCGACTCAGGCCCGCTACAACCGGGGAAGACAGAACCGCTTTCGTATCCATGAAATCAATTCAAAATGCAAAATTCAAAATGAAGAGAGAAGAACAGTTCCGGCTTTTGCATTTTTAATTTTGACTTTTGACTTTTCACCTCCCCTCTTTTGCATTTTTAATTTTGAATTTTGAATTCCTAATCCTTCTCATGCTCGGTATTCTTGATTGGGGAATTGGTGGACTCGACTTCTATTCGCAATTCAAGCGTGAACGGCCTGATGCTGGCGTAGTCTACCTCTCTGACGCTGGATGCACACCCTACGGGAAGCTCCCCCGCAAAGCACTTCTCAGTCGCGTAACTTTAGCTGTTGAATTCTTAATGGATAACGGGGCAACTCACGTTGTTGTTGCCTGCAACGCCGCTTCTACCGTTCTTCCCTCAATCTCCCCATCGATTAACGAAAATGTTCTCGGCATTATCGATTCGGGAGTAGAGACTGTGAAGCGTACTGGAGTTCGGAACGTTGGGATCGTTGGTGGAGAGCGGACGATACGGTCTGGACAGTATCAGCGGAACTTAGCAGCCGCAGGAGTGTTGGCACGGGGCCGAATCGCTCAGCCACTATCGGGAATGATTGAGCGGGGGGAACATCGGAGTGAGAAGTTTCGGCAAGAGGTAGATCGCATTGTTCGACCGTTGAAAGGGAGCGAGGCGCTCTTGCTTGCCTGCACACACTATCCGGCTGCACTGGAAGCCTTCCAGCAGATTCTTCCCGGCACGGCAATTCTTGATCCCACTGATCACCTCCTCCAGCATATCCTTCTCTCCGCCAACCTCACCATCTCAGAGCAGGTTGATCGGATTCTCACAACCGGCAACCCAACCGATATGGTAAAGGGAGCAGGTGCTGCGTTTGGCCTACAGCTTTCACATGTCAGCAGAGTAAGATTGGGTTGAACTGCGATCCACTATAGCCTCTCTTCACCTCTCCAAATCTGCTTGTTGTTCTCCTCACTCTATCGTGTATATTCTTCGGTATGTGTTAGAGAAGTTCTAAAACCATTACATGGCAATGCACATTCCTCTTCTCGCAGATATAACGATCATCTTTGCCGTCTCAATCGGTGTTCTCTTTCTCTTTCACCGACTTGGTATTCCAAGCATCGTCGGCTTTCTCCTGACAGGGATTCTCGCCGGCCCGCACGGATTCGGGCTGGTTGCCGCCGACAAAGAGGTTGAGATTCTTGCAGAGATTGGTGTGATTCTTCTTCTCTTCACTATTGGCATCGAGTTTTCTCTGAAAGGTCTCTGGAGGGTGAAACGGGCAGTCTTGTTGGGGGGAGCGTTGCAAGTAGGAATAACAATCGCTCTAATAACAGTGGCTGCAACATTTTTCGAGGTAAGCCTGAATCAGGCACTCTTCCTCGGATTTCTTGTTGCCCTTAGCAGTACCGCCATTGTACTGAAGGCGTTGCAAGATCGCTCGGAAATCGACACACCGCAGGGACGAACAATTCTCGCTATTCTCATCTTTCAAGACATCATCATTGTCCTGATGATGTTGGCTGTTCCAATACTGGCAAATCCTTCCGAGGCCGATCCAGTTGAGATCGGACTACTCCTCGGCAAGGGAACTGGCGTTGTCACATTAGTTCTGTTAGGGGCACGGTATGTTGTGCCGAAATTGTTGAACGCTGTAGTCTACACGCGCAGCCGTGAACTCTTCCTGCTGACTGTTGTCCTCCTATGCTTTGCAACGGCTTGGCTTACATCGCAGGTTGGACTCTCCTTAGCACTCGGCGCATTTCTCGCCGGATTGGTTATCTCGGAATCAGAGTACAGTCACCAAGCATTCAGCATTATTATCCCCTTTCGGGATACGTTCACCAGCCTCTTCTTCGTCTCGGTCGGCATGTTGCTCAACCCAGAGCTTCTGCTAAGCCACCCTCTTCCAATTATTGGTGGAACGCTCGCCGTCTTCTTCTTGAAGTTCATCGCTGCCTCAACGGCGTCGGGAACGCTTGGCCTATCTACGCGCGTTGTTCTACTGAGTGGACTCGGGTTAAGTCAAATTGGTGAATTCTCCTTTATCCTATCAAAGGTTGGGATGGACTATCAGTTGATCTCCACTGAGATCTACGGCATCTTTATCGCAATCTCTGTCCTCTCGATGGCAGCTACGCCATTCGTCATCAACGCAGCTCCCGGATTGGTAGACACGATTGTCCGAAGAGGCTTGCCGAGTTGGCTTCGCTTTGAAGGGCGTGGTAAGGAGGGGGGGGAAGAACTTCCTCCGCTGCAAAACCACATCGTGATTATCGGCTATGGATTGAACGGATCGAACGTTGCCCGCGCTGCACGACTTGCAGAAGCAGAATATGCTATCGTTGAACTGAATCGAGAACTTGTGCGAACAGGGAGAGAGGCGGGAGAGCCAATTCACTTCGGTGATGCCGCTCAGGAGGGGGTGCTGCAACGTGTTGGGATCGAGCGGGCACGAGTGGCCGTCGTTGTAATATCTGACCCAATTGCTACGCGCTCAATTGTTGCCAGCGCAAGGCAGATGAACCCAAGTATTCACATCATTGCCAGAACTCGCTTCCTTAAGGAAGTTGAGGAACTGTTCCACTTAGGGGCGAACGAGGTAATACCAGAAGAGTACGAAACCTCCATCGAAATCTTCGCCCGCGTGCTCGCCTGCTACCAGCTGCCAAAGAATGAAATTGAAGAATTTATTGCCAATGTTCGAGCAGAAGGCTACGAGATGCTCCGCTCAAGTAGTGCCTCCAGCACAAACATTCTCACCGCACCACTCGACCTTCCCGACGTTGAGATTGAATCAATCCGCATTGTTGAAGGTTCCGATGCCGACGGAAAAACTCTTGCAGAGCTTGATCTGCGGAAGAAGTTTGGCGCTACCTTGTTGGCAATTCGGAGAGAAGGAGAGATGCTCTCTAATCCTTCTGCCGAGACACTCCTAATGCGGGGTGATCTCCTGATTCTCTTCGGAAGTCCATCCGAGTTGCGAGGAGTTTACGCTCTCTGTAGTCGGTGATAATACCATAAGATGCGGAAGAGGGTATAAGAAGGCGGGAAGGTAATCGTAGACTGAATTCATACACTCTACCAACTCTATAAACTCTCAACTCTACAAACTTTATACACTCTTCCTCAACTTCCCTGATCCCCAATCCATCACTAAAACCAGAATGATAATGACAACGAGAATCATCGAGACGTTCTGGTATTGGAATTGGCGGATGTTATCTAACAGAAGGAAGCCGATGCCTCCAGCACCGACGATGCCGAGGACAACGGCTGAGCGGATGTTGAGTTCCAGACGGTAGAGGGTGTAGGAGATGAGGTAGGGGAGAACTTGCGGAATCACTCCCCAGCGAACAACCTGAGCGCGGTTTGCGCCGACCGATTCGAGAGCTTCGATTGGCCCACGATCTGTCGACTCGATTGCTTCGGTGAAGAGCTTACCGAGTGAGCCGATGGAGTGAAACGCAATGGCGAGTGCACCGGCAAGAGGACCGAGGCCAATGGCGGAGACGAAGATCAGAGCGATGATGAGCACATCGATTGAGCGGTCAAAGTTGAAGAAGAAGCGGGTGATAAGACCAAGAAAAAATGAGGGACTGGCATTTCGTGCTGCTAAGAATGAGAGTGGAAGAGCCACGATTAGCGAGAGAAGTGTCCCAACCCAAGCAATCTGCACGGTAACGAGTGCCTGCCAGGCAACCTCCCCAAGTATCTCCCAGTTGAACGGCCAAAGTCCAGAGAGGAATTGAGCGAAGGCATCTCGCACAAAGAAGCCCTTGTATATCTCCGCCAAACTGAACTCCGTCACCTGAAACGACCAAACCGTAAACGCAACCGAGAGGAGAAGCAATGTGTAGAAAAATGAACGCCGCGACATTGGTTTGTTGAAGGCAAAATTAAAAAGTAAAAATTCAAAATTGATCAGAAAACTCCGGCACGTCTCTTCCCCTTTTGAATTTTGCCTTTTGAATTTTGAATTCTCAATTCACCGGTGTCTCGATAACAATGCCGACTGTTCGCGAGTAGAACCGTCCTTCGGGAAGATCGTTGTTGTAGAGTTCCGTGTTCTCACCCCCTCCAACTGCATTCTCAACAGGAACACGAAGTTCTTTCGCCGTGTTCTGCGCACGTTCGGTTGAGAGCTTCAAGTTGTGTTCTTCTTCACCGAGACGGTCAGAGTAGCCGACAATCTTCACCGTCGATTCCGGTTTGATTCTCTCGCGAATCTCCTTTGCAATCTTCCTGCTCGGCGGCGAGAGCTTCGCGCTGTTGAACTCGAAGGTAATCAGGTTGAATCGATCGTAGATAATATCGCCCAAGGTATCCTGACGCTTCCGCTGAATCGTGATCTGCTCCACCGGCAACTGCGTTACTGCCGACTCGGTCTGTCCCTCTCCATCGCGCAGACTAAGAACCATCATCAGCGGTTGTTGCCGACGTGGAATGTTAGAAGGATCCTCCTCGATATTCCAGTCGAGCTTCTCTGGTACATTCCCTTCACCACTGTACTCCTTCAAGAGTTGCGGCCCTTGGCGAATCTGCAACGACCAATTCTCGATACCTGCGTCGGCTGTATAGTTTGTCTTCGCTCGAATGGTAGGAGGATCGACGGTACGGAGCGTATCATCTGTTGTCACTGGTTCAAGAAGTGACTCTCGATTCGAGACGATCTCGACACGACGGTTCTCTTGATCGCCGTCGGTTGAATCAGGGTTGGATGGAAGTGAGGGAAGATTCCGATCTTTCACGTCAATTCTTCCCGACTCAATCCCCCAACGTTCTGTCAGATAGCTCTTAACACTTTCGGCTCGTCCCTTCGAGAGAGCACGATTCCCCTCTTCAACTCCCTCGTTCGAGTTTGTTCCAGTCAGCGTAATTTTTGCCGAAGGATCGGCCTTCATCCTCGAACCGATGATGTTCAAAATCTGGTGGTAGACCGCAAGGGTTCCCTGGTCGCGCAGCATGTCGTAGTTGAACTTGCCCGAAGCATCTCCCCCATACTGCACGTAGCGTGTCGGAATTGTCGATGAATTTTCTTCGAAGAAAATGTAGTTCAACATGGCATGTGTCTGCGTGTTGATGAACTCCTCCACAGTAATCTGAAGTATCTCTTCTTCTACCCCCGCTCTGGTAACCCCAACTGCCTTAACGTTTGCCGCAATCACAGGTAGCGATGGTGGTGGTGGTGGCTCTGCCGGTGTTTCTGACGGTGGAATCGGTGGAGTAGGTTTTGGCAGAGGGAACGAATACTTGAGTGCAACCCCTGCTCGAATCTGGTGGACATACCAATCAAGATCACTCCGAACCGGGGCGAAGGGGAAAGAATAGGTTAGCTCTGGAACAAGTAGCAGAGTTTGGTCAGCATTCATCGGTAATTCGTAGTCGATACCGAGAAGTGCGTTCACTTGTAGCGTTGTATTTGCAATGTCTCCAGAGGCCTGATTTCTGATACGACTCACACTTCCATCCGGCATAATGAACGCCCCGGAGGATGGCTCTGTCAATTCTTCCTGCTGCGTAAAACTTTTGCTAAGGAAGAATCCTACCTGGGGTCCTAACCTAAACGTTACAGGTGCTGAGATTGGCCGCCATCCAATTGTGGCACTCCCAACAATCTCGCTAAGTCCAGCATCGAGCAGATATTCTGAGATACCACTTGCTGTGTCGGACTCGCCAACGAGAACAGGCCCGATATTCGCCTGAGTTTTCAATTCCGCACTAATGGAACTATAGCCGGCACGGAATTCCATGAACCACTTTGATGAGAGTGGAAGTTCGAAAAGGAAACCGCCACCGAAGCCGAAACCTAAATCTCCTCCGAAGGCAGTCGAGTCGTTTAAACAACAGGCAGGTGCTTCGGGAATGCCGAAGAAGGAGCCAGCGTGGAGATTCAATCCGAGACCTCCGTAGAGACCGAGGCGAGGTTGCATCTCTTGCAACGCCAAACGCTCAGCCGGAGAAAGTCTCTCTCCCACCCCATTCTGATCTTGTGCAACAAGTAGAACAGAAGATAGAGAGAACATTCCCCAAATGAGAATAAGTTGTCGAACGATGGATGACTGCTTTCGTATCATATCTGTCGATAAGAATTATCGCTTACTCGAATTACGATTCTTTATTGAGACGTGAGTCAAAGCCTCACGCAAAGGCGCAAAGAAACGCCAAGAGCGCAAAGCAGATTCTCCACTGGGTAGACAAACTTGCCTGATCCCAGCACAGGCTGAAGACCTGAGCCTACCAGGTAGTGAGATTGAGCTTACTACCGAACTACTCATACACTCACAAACTCCCACACTCATTCACTCTACCAACTCTATACACTCTCAACTCTACTTAACAACAACCATCCGCTTCACACTTCGCTGCGTTGGCGTTGTGAGAACGGCATAGTAGATGCCGGCTGGCTGAGCTTCTGCACCCCAAGTTGCAATGTGCGCTTGCACCGATAGATCGGCCACATCCAACAGTGTGGCGACCTTCCGTCCAAATATATCGTAGACTTCAAGTGAAGTCTTTCCATTCTCTACCGTCTCAAACTCAATCTCGGTTATATCGCTAAAGGGATTCGGCGCAACAGTCTTGATTCCGAAAAGTCCTTCTACCCTGATAAGTCGATTCCCACCAACTGCGCAGTAGCCGTGCAACGAGAACTCTCCATCCTCCGTTGAGGTGACAACTTCTCCGTCGATCCACTCAGGATTTTCGAGCTTGATTGGCGTCGTAAGATCATTCCCGAGAAGAACTACAGCCTTCATCCAACCGAGTGTGTCGGGTGCTGCCGGGAGAGGATCATTCTTTAACTCAACGCGAACTACGCGATCATCTCCCACTAATCTGTTGGAGACTATCGACCCACTCGTTGCCGTTGCCTTGGCCGTGCCGTTAGTAAACTGCACGTCAACCGGCAGAAGCATCGACCCGTTGAAGCGGAGATCAATCTGAAGTGTGGTAGCACCAACATCGGCAATCGCCTGTGACTCTTCCAAGACAATTGGAATCAGAATCTCTTCTCTCGGCTCTCCGGCAACTGTCTTCGGAATCGAGATCACCGTCTCACCCTGCAATCCTTCTCCTGTCAGCGGTACACGCATCTCTCCATCGCAAGGGAAGGAGAAAAGCCCCACAAGGGTGTCGTTATAGACCTGTGATCCTGTCGGCGTAAACTCTACGCGCACGTCGATTGAAGAGTTTGGTGGAATCACCAATGGTGTCGGCGTCAGCAAGCGGAATGGAGCACTTACTCCCGGATTGAGAATCGTGATTGTATCCTCCGACGTATTCGTCAACGTCACCGGCAACGTGCTCGCCCCACTTACCACAACTGTGCCGTAGCTAACCAGAGGAGGCCCCACAACTTGTGGCGACGTTCTAATTCCAGTTACCGGAATTTGTAGGAGTCCTTGCCTCGGATCATCGCTTTCTATCTCAAGCGTTGTGCTCTTCACACCATCTGGTGCGACGTTTGCCGGGATAAAGCGGACGAGAACGTCGATAGAGTCAACGATTTGCGGAACGCCACGCTGCAACGTTGTAGCGAGCGTTTTGGATACTGAGATAATCTCAAACGCAGGACGGTCTCCCCCCACAAGTCGAATATCGTTTACCGTCAAGTCAACCGGTCCAACACTAAAGATTGTCAAGCCGAGTGTGTCTTCTTCGCAGTAGTTGACTTTGCCGAAGTCGAGATTGCTCTGCGGCACATAGATGTTAGAACGGATGCCTTCCCCCCGCAGGTCAACGCAAATCAACGTGTCGCACGGCTCTGAAATCTGGAAGCAGACCTTGCCAGTATAAACTTGCTCCTGATCGGGAGTAAACGTCAGGTCAATCGGGAGCGTTCCCCCGGCAGCCTGCACGCGAGCCGGGAAAGTAGGAGTGGTCGCAATCGCAAAGGGAGGAGAGGCCGACGGAGGATCGATGTAGATGTTATCAACCACCAACTCCTCGCTCGGCGAAGCAGCAGTGTTATTTGTTAGCTGAATTGTAGCCGAACGCGGCAACCCTAAGTTTGTCGCACCGAAGTTCACAGGGGAAGGAGTAACGTTCACCTCAAGTTGACGGCGAGTAGCACTCAACTTTACCCGCCACTCCTGATTGCATCGACCGTTAAAGAGAACCAGAACGTCCTCGTACGTCTCCCCAACATTCGGCGCGTTCGCCGGATCAAGCGTAATAATCAACTTCTTCTTCTCATCAACAGCTAAGCTGTACGGCGGCAACGGACTAACGCGGAAAATTCCCCCCTTCTCAAATCTTCCCGTAATATCTCCCTCAACCGTACCAGCATTCACCAGAATGATGGTGTCCTGTGCCGAACCGCACTGGTACACACTTCCTATGTGAAGTGAATCTGGCACCGGGTCTCCCGCCACCGTCTGCAATTGCACAACTGCTCTGTCAAACTTGAGAGTTACGGCGATCCAGAGGGTATCCTGCACCGCCGCATCTTTTTCTTTCCAGACAATTCCAATACTGTCAGTACCAGTGCCAGAGGCTGGGTCCCAAGAGAGTGTAAACGTTCTAGTGCGACTTGTCTCGCTTTGGGTTGTGAGAGATTGAAGCGTAAGGTCAGTCGTCACCTTGTTCCTCACGCTGAACCATTCAAGGAGATCGACAACCACACCACCACAGTTCCTCAACGTCACTTGCTGCAACACCGGCTCTGGATCAATTGAACAGGAGTCGGCAATCAACGTAACGTCAACGATATCTGAGGATAAGCAGACGTTGACCCCCTGTCCCCGCAGTTGAAGTGGATCAACAGTGTTGCACGGTCCCTCTACATTTAATTGGAGTGTTGCCACATAGTTGAGCGTATCGGTCGGCAAGAATTCAATCGTAATGTCGAGCGTTTCACCCGGTTGCAGTACAATCCCTTTCAGCGATGCAGGATTTATAATCCTGTAGATGTTATCGGCTGGAGTTATTGAGGGATCGTCTAAGGTCATTGCTGATTGACCATTATTCTGGACTGTAATAACCTGCGAGAATGGCCGGTTAATCACAGTCCGTGGGAACTGAAGGTTGCCAGCGGTTGCACTTGCCGGAGCAATCACATCCAACTTTACCTGTACGCCCTCACCCTTCAAGTAGACTACGTATCGATTCTTACAACCATCAGTGATAACTACCGAATCGGAGAAAGGACCTGGGTTGCGTGGAGCAAACTCGAAAACAAGCGCAGCCGAGTCGCGGATGATCTGATCCATCGGATCGCGGAACGAGATCGGCGTGGCCACTGGTCTAATACGCCTGTACGGACTTGTTGCAAGCAGAGAGGAAAGACTTTCGATCTGAAACGCCTGAGAATTTCCCCGAAACAGTGCCATTACGGAATCGACAACCTTTGATCCGAGGCAGACCTTACCAAAGTCGATTGTTGTTTTAGAGAAGGTTAGTTCAGCAAGTTGCTTGCGAGTAGCAAGATCAACCACAACCGTATCGAAATTATCGCGAGGGTCGTTGGAGATAATCAGGAGCTTGGCTGTGTGTGTTCCAGGAACACCTGCAGCCCGCGCTAATATCGGAATCGTATCAGAAAATCCTTGAGGTTTGTAGGCAAGTCCACCCGGAGTTGCCAGTCCGGCAGGACTGACGACAGTAAAGATACCGGGTGTTGACTCATTAACAATTTGCGTACGAACGCGGAGAGAATCAGAGCCAATACTTCTGAAGTAAAAAACGACGGCTGTGTCGGCATTGAGGCAAAATCCAGTGTTCCCAAAGTTTCCAAAGTTTGTTGATGGGATAGGATCAATCATCGGCAACGCATCTACCTTCACAATGTTTGCAGCAACCTGCGAGGAGACGTAGGTGGGAACAGCATCGTATGGGGCATTGGAAAGAGATCCGTTCACTTGTTGAAACGCTGCGGTGTAATAATACCCCGTTCCATCCTTCGCTACCAGATCGAGATTCCAGCGACGGCCATTATACGTTGGTGTCCCCTGAGCCTCCCAGCTACCGGTTTCGCTCCGCATGTAGACGACAACCTGACTGGAAGGATCGCGCGTACCAGAGAGAGGGATAATCGATTGGCTGCTGTAGGTCAGAGTATCCGTTGTTGGACCGATATAGGATGAAGCTCCTGCGGTAAACGTAGGAGGATTTGCCGTAAATCCGTCGTATCGGGCACGCCCGACAGAGCCGTTGCCACTACCATTCGTCCCCGCATTCCCTCCCGCTACCTGGTACACACCGGCTGAAGCGGTAGAACCTCCCTGAACTTTTGCCCCGAGCATAATGGCTCCTCCCGATCCTCCTCCCCCCGCAATAGTCGAATACCCAGCCCCTCCAGAAGCACCATTTGCGAGAATGGTTGCCTGCGAATTCATCTGCCCCATTGAGTAGATGGCAATTGCACCACCACCACCACCACCATATCCACCGCAGTTCCCGAAAGAGCGAGGATTACCGGCAGCACCACCTGAGCCTCCGGCAAAAGGAACTAGTTGGGCATTCCCATGTTTTTTTCCGGCTGTCGACGAGGTTCCGGATCCAGTACCATTTGCCCCGTTCTCACCATACCCACCACCTCCACCACTAGAGCCAACTCCAGTAAGACCACCAGTTTGTCCCCCTGTAGCTGCACCCCCATACCATCCGGTTGACCCTGCACAGAAATTCTCACCACTTTTACCGAAGGGATGTCCAGTTCCTCCTCCAGCACCTTCTGGCTTGAGGCACTCAGCACTCCCCAATGCAACCGGCACGCCACTCAGTCCTCCCCCGTCCGCTCCACTCCCTGAACCATGATTTTCGAAAGAGCTGCTTCCAATGGAAGCATTTTGTCCACCACCACCTCCTGCACTATATCCATCACCTCCGGTAGTTCCGCTCCTCCCCCCCGGCGTATCACAGACTTCGCCACCGCCACCTCCTCCTCCCGGTCCACCATTACGTACACTTCCGCTTGCATCGATTGTCACCGGACCGAGGTTCACACCATTTTGTGCAATGATGACAAAAGGAAGGTATCCTTGATTTCCAGCAGCGGGTCCATAATCAGTAGTGGAAACTGTATACGTACCTCCACTGGCAATGGAGAGAGAACTCACAATCATTGCTCCTCGCTCTGAACGTCTTCCGTAAACACCATTACCACCAATTGGTCCCCCGGCAGTGAGCGTTAACGGAGCGGGAATAATAACATTGAAAGTTAGAGAAGAGGAACCATCAGGTGTTGTCACTTGAAGCTGTGCTCCCCCTGTGTTGGGAACACCTGGTTTTACATAGATCTGCGTGGAAATCAATCTCCCGTCCCAACTGACGACCAAAGGTCCTACTATTATCTTGTCAGCAAAGAGACCGATAGGCTGCACGTTAAATGCGTCAGTCGGTCGATTCTGGTAGATACCGTCGACACCGAAACGGCGAACGGCATCGTGGGCGGCCACAATTTCGACGTAGGTATTCATCCCAGCTGCCCCAATGTCGGGGAAGATGTAGCGGAGGTCGGGCTGCGCCGACGCCATGTTGCTGAGAATCAGCAGAAAAAGAAGAATCGAGCAAAGAGATAGAAATCGCATAACGTCTTCACAAAAGCAAATATCGTGCCCTCATTCATGTAACCCTCTGGACATTGAACCGCTCAGAGTCCAATATCACCATCTGGATTAAAAAAACGACCGAAGAGGAGTCTGAAAGATACGGAAGAAAGTGTGGGTAGCGGTAATGTGAATTGCTGATTGGAGATTTGAACCGGCAATTCCAGACTCAGAACTTCAAGAAAGATCGCACAACATCGTGTCAATTAGGTGAACACCCGTTATCAAATACTCCGACCCTGAAAAGCAGAACGCCCACAAAAGTGGGCGTTCTGCTTTTCTATCTGCGCTGTAAAAGGTTCCTGAGCGTGGTGGCTTACAAGTCCGATCCACTCTCCGCATCGACTGCGGCGACGATAGCTGAGAGTGCTTGCTCTTCGAGGACACCGTTCGATACCCAGTAGAGCCACTTATTCAGGAATCGTCCCTCGTATGCACTCAACTGAGCTTGGACGGTAATTGTGGTTCCGCTTCCATTCTCTTCCAATCGCACTGAGACCAGTGTGCGACCATTCTTCCAACTTGGAGAGCGGACGTATGGAATTTTTCCATACTGCTCCATGATGTCAAAAAAATCATCTTCTGGAGCCAAAATTCTGAATTTCGTTTCAATCAACTTCTTCCGCTTGCTTGCATAGTCTACCTCATACCCTGCATCAACTAAGCCCTTCTGTACCCCTTGAAAAACGACGTCGAAATCTTTGTCGAATTCATAGACAATAGCGGAATTCAGTTCCTCTTCGGAAAGTGCCTCATCATCTACCTGGGCACTCAACAAGGAGAATGCCCCAGTGAACAGGAGCATAGCTCCAACAAAAGCAAACGTTCTGAACATCTTCATAACTCTATACATTATCAATTTCAGGTTGGTGAGTGTGCCGATTACCCTACCGCCAAAACGGCAAGCGTGCCCGAGACACAAGATTGCCCTTCAGGTTTAGGAGACTGTGAACGAAAGATAAAGATATGAACCAAAATAGAAACGAGATCAGGGAGAATTGTCCCCCCTAACGAAGAAACATGCCCCTCTACACCAATCTTCTCGCCTTTACTTCCAGATATTTGTTGATCGTGTTTGCCGTAAGCCCTTGCGGTGAGGTGTAGATGGAGAGAATGCCGTGCCGATCAAGCTCCTTCACAATCTGCCGTTTTTCCCACGCGAACTGCTCCCCAATTGTCTTGATTGTGATCTCTTCCGTCGTCTGCGGCTTTCCAGCCAGAAGCTCCCGAAGCTCTGTATTCTCGAAGAATACTACAACCAGAAGGTGGAGCCGGGCAATCCGCCGTAAGTAAGGGAGCTGTCGCTCAAGTCCAGCCAATGTCTCGAAATTCGTGAAGAGGAAGAGAAGACTCCGGGTAGTAATCTTCCTTCGAATCATTGTATAGAGTCTCTCAAAGTCGGTCTCCGGGAACTCGGTCTCCTGATTGTAGAGGGTCTCCACAATCCTGTGCATCTGAAGTCGAGTCCGCTCGGCAGGAAGAATATCTTGTACAGACTTAGAGAAGGTAATCAGCCCGGCACGATCCTGCTTCACTACGGCAATGTTCGAGAGAACGAGGCTGGCATTGATCGCATAGTCCAACAGCGTCATCTCTTCGAACGGCATCTTCATCACCCGCCCTTTGTCGATCAAACTGTACACTCGTTGCGAACGTTCGTCCTGATACTGGTTCACCATCAACTGACCGCCGCGCCGTGCCGTCGCCTTCCAGTTCACGCGACGGTAGTCATCCCCCACAACGTACTCCCGAATCTGATCGAACTCCATTGTCTGCCCCACCCGCCGAATCTTCTTAATACCAAGTTCAGCCAAGCGGTTCGAGTGCGCCATCAGTTCGTATCGTCGCATCTGTATGTATGAAGGATAGACAGGAACGGTCTCTCCTTCCTGAGCAAACTGGTAGCGTCGTTGTACGAAGCGAATTGGCGAGCGTGCGTAGAGGTTAATCTTGCCAAACTCGTACTCTCCCCGTCTGGTTGGACGGAGCGTGTAGCGGACTATCCTCTCACTTCCAGCCGGTAACCGTAGAACATAGTGGGCATTCCTCACCTGAAATTGGTGGGGAATCTCATCGATAAGAATTACGCTAACTGGGAAGGCATAACGGCTCCGAACATAGACTCGAATCTCATTCTCATCTCCGTTGGAGAGTCGTTCGGCCATATCCCGAACAGCCCGCATTCCATCGGATACTCTGTAGAGGAGGAGAAGATCGAAAAGAGTCAGCAGACCGAGAGCGATAATACCTGCTTTTCCCAGTCCGAGAAAGACTGGCCAATACTCACCTAAAATGAGAAGTACAATCACAACACCGAGAGCGGCGAAGAAACGCGTGTCGAGATATAGTGAGCGGAGAAACTTCAAGTGACGGAGAATCAGATGAATGATCGGTTCTATTGACCGGGACGATGATACGCAAAATCGCGAAAATAGATGAGGGATTGCCCTCATAGCGAGCAACCCCTCATCTCATAAAGAGTCATTTCAAAAGTTCGGGCAAGGTGTTCCTATCGCACCAACTCGATTGACCCCGTTGCCTGGGCTTCTCCAATCAGCACTTTGTAGAAGTAGGATCCACTCTCACTTTTTCTGCCGTTCGCTCCCCTTCCGTCCCACCGTACCATGTAGGAACCACTCGATAGATCCTCGCGCAGCAACTCCGTCACCAATTCCCCGCGGACATCGTAGATCTGCAGGACAACTTCTTTCCCCGCAAGCGAAGGAGGAACGTTCACGCTAATAGTTACTGCCTCGTCGAACGGATTCGGGAAGGCTTCCACACGAAGGGCAGAGTGCCCTGTTACTGGCGACTCTACACTACTTGGACTTTCAGTCTTCAACGCAATCACTTCACCTCGTGGGCCTCCATCTTTTCCAGCCAAGTAGATGTTCGTCCAATCTGGACGAAGCGAAGCCTCTTCTAAATAGGAGGCACTCCACTCTTCATCGGTTAAACGCTTGAAGTTTGTGGTAATGTGCTCGTGGTAGCTCATCACTGGTCCGGCATAGGCTGTTGTGTTCCCCTCAGAATCTGTGCAGGTAACAATGGCCATATTCACAAATCCTGTCCCGACGTGCATCACCCAACCAACGAAAGCACCATCTTCATCTGTAGGAGCAGTGTGAACGTCAGCGACAAGAAGGTCTTTCTTGATGACCTCTTTTCCTGGGTCGCCACCATAGAACAGGGCAGGATACCAACCAGTGTAGAACACATCACCGCAGCCAACTGTCTGTCTCGAAAGTGTTGACTGAAGGAAGATAATCTCTTCCTCGCTCAGTGGTTTGTGCTCAAGCTCTTTGTATGCAATCTCCTCTAAAGTTCGGCTCGTCTCCTCAAGTTGCTCAAAGTAGCTGGTAACCCCCCGCAAGTTCATTTCGGCAAAGATGTCGGCTCCTCGCGCAGCATAGCTTGCAACGGCATCGTAAAAGGCTGGGATCGGTTCTACATACCCCTTCGGATAGGAGCAACCGATACCTCCTGAGTAGGATTGCTTTGCGTAGAGCAAGTTGTCGTGACGCAACTGCGCCCACGAAGCTAACTGTGTATTCATCTTCTGCTGCCACCAAGCTGCCGTCTGCATAAACCGAGGTAGTTGCGTCCGCTCCTTCGGTGGGTTCAACGTCCGGATTGCACCAAGCCAACCAGTATACAACGTCGAATTCCAGAATTCAGGTTCGTATGAATCGATCAAGTAGCGCAAACCAGCAAGCTGTTTGGCGTAGTGGTAGCGTTGGAATTCTGGCTGAAGCAGATGGAGTGCAGCGTCGTTCCCAAGTGCGAAGAGAACGTCGAGCGACGACGGCAACATTCGTGGACTTGGCTCAGCAACTTTATCGTAGACGACGTTTGCCATCACGTAGGAATCAATCACGAAACGTTGACCGAAGAGCATGAAGGCTGAGGCCGGTGTGATCTTATCTGGACTCATTGGATCGGTAAAGAGAATCTGCGAGAGAATTTTTTGTCCAGCATAAGGCTTGTTCGCCAAAGCCTCCTGAAAGGCGAGCAGCTTTGCTTCATCGGTCAAATCGAGAGCACTTGTCAGGCCAACTTCTCCCATTAGATCCATCATGTTCACTGGCGTCACGTTGTCCGACTCTCCAATCATGAAGCCCAAGATTTTATCCATTTCCTGGTGAGTGGCGTTCATATTTGCATTGCGCATACTCTCCGCCAAAAGTCCCGCCATTATCGTCTGCCGCTTCACATCTTCTTTGGATGGTGGGCTTGCCGCCCCTTTCGTTTCGCTCAGGTAAATTTCGGTTCGGCCAAGCCACATCATTGCGCGGAAATACCGGCCAAGCTCTTCACTCTGCGTGTAATGTCCACGAACGGTCATCTGGCTAAAGTCGAGGGTGCGATTGCTCTCACCGAAAAGTGGGTATGCAGTTGGCTGCTCGGCGTCAATCATTTCCAACAATTCGTTGACAGCATTAATGTTTCTTGGGGAAGTTGGACCAACAGGTTCTTTCGAGAGAAGAGTCAGTGCAACGCTCAAGTAGATATCTGCATCATCGAGCGAGCGGAGAATATCCGGGTTCCCCGTATAGTTCTTTGCCATCCCCGGCAGTTGTCCTCTCATCCCAGTCAGGAGATCGTGAAGTTTTGGGATGAGAATCTTTTCCTCTACAGAAATCAGGATGTTATCGTATGATTTGTGGAGTGCTTGAAGAACTGCATCGGTTGAGATAAAGACTGGGAGGTCTTTGATGAAGACATGGTGAAGTGCCTCACCAAATGAAGGGTAGCTGAGTCTCTCGCTGACCATAAACCCATTTTTGTTGACCAGCGATTTCTCGTAGTTCGTTAGTTCGAAAACTGCGTCAATATCTCCCGCATAGGCTGCCGAAGAAAAACTTGTAGGAGCCTCGGATTTGAAGAGTCCAGCTTCGTGCATTGTCTCCAACCCTTCGGCATCAAGTGACTTATTCTCTTCGAGAAATTGTTGATAGGAATCAACCGAGAACGTTTGTGCAAATCCTTGACCGGCTGATAGTGAAAGCGCGAGAAGCAGAAGTAGAATTCGGGATGCCATAACATCTCTCCAATTTTATGCGTGTTCTGTTTTAGTCCTACTATGCTGGAAATAACCGACGAGAAGAACAGGTGTTTCAATTCAAAATTCAAAAGTAAAAATTCAAAATTAACAAACGAAGAGAAGAGGTGGTAAACACCAGCGGGAGGGGCTGAACACGCGCTCCGAAAGAATGGGGTCGAAGTATTTCGACAATCCTGGAGAGTGTCGACGTAGTTCTCTACTACACGCAAAACGTCCTCTATGGTGCTACCTGCGACAGATTCTACGCGAGGGGAGTAGCTGTACAGATTCTACGACTTATTATCTTGACTTTCGTATAGGGTGATTCTCAGAAGCTGTTTGGGAAATACAATGCTGGGTAGCGATGGAGCACAATCGTGCAGGAACCAGACTGTCACTCTGAGCATAGCCGAAGGCGAAGCGAAGAGTGGAGGGAATGGTAAGGAAGGGGCATGCGCGGTAGTTCTCCACCGGTGAGATGCTTCGGAAGACCTCTGCATAACTGTCTGAACTTACAAGAAGCTCGTCGTACGGAGTGCTTGCATCGGTCTGACTTCAACTTGGTCTTTGAACAGACCAAGCCTACGCTATCGGCTCCTTTTTTCCTATTCCACTTGGATAAACTCCAGCTAAGAAATGAGATTTACAGACTCTCTCCCTATGGTATGTTGACAGTTAACAATAAGTTGATCCCCCACGATGCAGGATCGCTCCTCTGGAGCTACGCTCTCGGTTGGCTCTCGTTGCCCGGAGCTTCCGCTCCAGCCTACCAACGGTTCGCCGCGCTGCGGCTCTTCGGTAACGATTCTGTTACGTCACGGAGCGACCGACGGTTGGTAGCCTCGTGCGTGAGCGTGAGGAATCCGACGATACCTTTGCCGTGGAGCACCAGCGGTGCGTCACTTCTATGAATCGGGATTGTCAACACGCTATAAACCTGTTCCAACAGACCTCCTTTTTTGAATTTTTCATTTTGAATTTTGAATTGACTTCACATGCTTCCAATTCGAGACGAAAACCACGAGATTACAACCTTCCCATTCATTACGTATGGATTGATTACCCTGAACGTGTTGGCTTTCATATACGAGCTAACGCTTAGTGATAATGGGTTGAATCGCTTCCTCATGGAATATGGAGCAGTCCCTGCAAAGATCATGGTAGGGAACGATCTCCACGCTCTTTTCAGTTCGATGTTCCTCCATGCTGGGTGGGGACATATCATCGGCAACATGCTCTTCTTGAAAGTCTTCGGAGATAATGTAGAAGATCAGATGGGACATTGGTGGTTCCTCGCATTTTATCTCATCACTGGTCTTGCAGCAAGTGGCGCACATATTTTGTTGAATCAAGGATCAACAGTGCCAAGTGTTGGAGCATCAGGAGCAATCTCTGGTGTTCTCGGAGCCTACATTGTCTCCTTCCCCAAAAACCGAGTGATGGTCTGGGTCTTCTTCTCCCTCATTGCTGTTCCAGCTTGGTTGATGATTGGATTCTGGGCAGCAGAACAATTCTTGGCAACTGTCGGCACTGTTGCCAGAACCGAGCAGACAACTGGGGGTATTGCCTATGCTGCCCACGCAGGAGGATTTATTGCTGGGGTTGTGTTGGGTCTGATTGCGAAGGGAGTGTCGGGTAGATCGAATGCCTCACGTTCCACCTCTAAACGCTACTATTAATCTACCGAAGTCCCCTTTTTCGCGAGGCTCTGATTCTACAGTTATCCAAATCCTTATTTTTTTTTCCGTTACCGTAACTCAATTCCCCTTATTGGGTCTCACCGACCGCATAAAGGGACAACCCCTACTCAACAATGAATTTTCAGTCTCCAGTTTCATCACATATTTACCATGGAGGGTAGAATGCAAAACCTTTCGCTACATATGAGCCGAAGATGGCGATCACTACTCTGTAGTGTGGCTCTTCTCATTATTGGCTTCAGTGCGCTTCCGCAAGAGAGTGCAGCCCAAACACTCTGCGATGCAATCGGCGTCTCTGCAAAAGTGACCGAGAATTGCTGTTTTCGCTTTGTCTTCGAGAATGGACAACGTGACGTTGTTATTAACCGAGTAGTTCTCAATGTGGTGGGGCAGACCTACTCTGTTCAGAGTGCCTCAGGCCCACAGACTGCCACAACCACGAACACAAGTACCTCTGCAACGTGGAGCTTTGCGAACGGCCTACCGGCACGAACCGATGCCCCAGTTGTCTGTTTCACTTCAAATTTAGGAGCGCCGACCAATCGCCCCTTCACCGTTATTATTAATTGGTATTCGGGAGATCGAGGAATCGTTTGCACCGACACGTTAGAGCTTGACTGCTCGAACACAACAGGTGATGGCTGCATTACCATTTCTAATCAGGAAATTGCCTGTAAGACACCTCCTACCCCGAACGGACAAGGAACCTTCACCTGGTGCTTCACTGTCAAGAATATTTCCAACATGACGATCAATACGATCCAGGTTGGCAACAACACGGTGAACGTCGGCGCTATTCCACCGGGAACGAGCGGTCGGGTCTGCGTTACGCTCACTGGACAACCGGGATCGACAATTGCTGTGGGAATTTTAGCCTGCAACGTCAAGGATTCTGTGCGTGGAGAAAATGGTTTTGTCGATACAACAACCACCCGCACCTGCTGTGATACTCGCGTAGAAGTAACGCTTCCAAAGTGCGAACCAACCAATAAGTGTTTCGACATTATCGAGCAGCAGATTGAGTGCCAACGCGAGAATGGCGCAATCTCCTATCTCTGGTGTTTCAGCTTCCGGAACTTGACAAACTTCACAGTTAACCAGGTTCGAGTTGGCAACTCGGTTGTTAGCATAAATCCAGTACAGCCGGGAGGAACAGGTCGCGCCTGCGTTACCCTTTACGGTCAACCGGGAGCAACAGCATTCGGAGTTCTTATCTGCCGCGTGGGGGATAACAATTCAGCCGGAGGACGGGATACCCTAAATATCTTAGACTCAACGATCTGCTGCGAACAGCGCGTGGAGCTTGTTCTTCCGAAGTGCGAGGAAGGTTGCTTTGAGCTTGTAGAGCAGGAAATCCTCTGCGACTCAACGGGAGGCTACATTTGGTGCTTCAACGTTCGCAACCAAGCGAACTGGAACATGGGAGGTTTCTCCCTCGATCCACTACAGAATTCGGCTGGTGGACGAGTAACGATCTCACCAAACTACACGGTGTTCGACCGTCCAATTCAACCGGGTGGTCTCTCACCACGGATTTGCGTCCGTATCACCGGAGCAGCGCCGGGAACACTTGTACTTAACGGCCTGAACTGTGCTGACTTGATCGACGTTTGCTGCGATCAGCGGATCGAGATCAAGTTGCCAGAGTGCAAACCTGTCGGCAGAGAGTGTTGCGACGGATTTAACATTGTTATCAATCAGTCCCGCGCTGTTGCTGCCCAGAATGGGTTCACCGGTGTTATCGGTCTGGTTGGTGCTGGCCCGGCGGCAATCAAGAAAGCATCGGCTACGCTGGTTTACTCAACAGTAAACGGCCAGCCAGCCTACGGCTATGCTGTCAATGGTCTTCTGCTTAACCCGTTCGGTGTTGGAACAGTAACTCCGCCGGGATTTGGCCAAGAGATTATCTGGACAAACCCAGCAGGAGTAAACATGAATGCACCTGCATTCTCGTTGAACTGGTTCCGCTTCCCACCAATGGCTCCAAACGCGAGAACGGACACTCTCCGCTTCTGCATCCGCTGGCGCTTTACAGATGCTGAGTGCCGTACCTGCGACACGATTGTCTGCTACACCACTATCCGACGTAACTTCTTCGGAGGAAACGGTACAGGTTCGCAGATAGAGAAAGGGAGTGCAACACAGGGAGGAGATGGATCAATCTCCGGCACACTCACAGGACAGAACAGTGGCTCGATTACAATGATACTGCCAGAACTTCCTGAGGAGGAATTTGGCAAAGTCACATTCACTGGTCTGTCAATCCAAGCGGGCGACAACGTTGCTATTGCAGGAGTCACAGATGCTGACGGCAAGTACACCTTTACGACCGACATTGGGATCGCAATGGGAGATATCAACGCCACAGCTGGGGAGCAACTGAACCTGAATATTCAGTATGCTAATCTGGGGAACCGGACGAGCTTGGAGCACTTCCTGCTGCTGAGCTACGAAACCGACTTGCTGCCGGGACAACCACTGGAAATTCCGGTGACTGTGACGCTCCGCAAAAGTGGTTCAACCGGTGGCGACAACGTTACCGCCGTCAGTGCAGAAATCTCGGGTAAAACGGTGAAGACCTATGCACTCCACGTGCGAAACACAAACAAGACTGGTGAGGCTCTCTCCGGTCTCCGTTTGACCGCATCGGATGGTATGGAGTTCTTAGCTGTTGGTCCAACCTCCCGCGCAACCGAGGCATTGCTCCGCTTTGGTGTGAACGGTGAACGTGGACGTGCTTACATCAGTGAAGCCGCCGAGGGAACAGTGCAGCTTCAGCCTGGTGCGGAACGGAAGCCGATCTACGTAACGATTGCCAGCAATGGTGAGTATCCACCAGTGATCGAGTACACAACACTGAACGGATCGGACGAAGAGGTCAGCCGAGGTGTGCTGAACTTAGAGGAGATTTCCTCAGTTGGTCACGCTGGTGGATCTTTAAACTCGATTAGCCAGATGGGACATGTCTGGCCAAACCCTGCAACGGGAACGGCAAGCCTGAGCCTTCAGATGACTCAGAGCGAGAAGGTAACACTGGTTGTACGGGATGCTCTGGGCAAAGAGATCACGAAGTTGTTCGACAGCGAAATGCTTGAGGCTGGATCACATGTGGTCAGCTTCGAAGTTTCTGATCTGCCGAGCGGCACATACTACTTCACACTTCAGACACCAACAGGAACCGAAACTCGGACGTTGACAGTCACGAAGTAAATCGACATCATCTCCTCGCAAGGGGAGGAATAAACGACAACGATGCCCTCTCTCGCTTGAATGCGGGAGAGGGTGTTTTTTTTGTATACGAGTGGGATAGTGTATAGAGTTCGTAGAGTTGAGAGTTGGTAGAGTGTATGAGTCGGGAGTGTATAGAGTCGGCCGCTGAGTTGTGGTAGAGTCGCTTCTTCTGAACTTGCAATACTAACACACTGCAAGTAATCCCTCGATGCCATACTACGATGTACGATGAGGGAGAGCCCTACGTTGGCTCTTGGTTTAGTGCGACAAAGCGAAGTTTTCACGACTGCACAACTCCCGAAGTACTTGAGTTGCTGGTACGAGAAAATGGCTTGACGGTTTTTTGCACCAAAGAGTAGAACTGATGAGAGGGTAGGGTAGAAAGATGCGACAAGGCTGCAAATGTCACTCTTCGTCTGGCGTGTTCTCCTTCTCCTCACCAATCGCTTCAGCAAACTTCTCCACTCCTACCCTTGCAGCCTCCTGCTCCGCCTTTTTCTTGCTTCGCCCAGAACCTGTTCCGAGAACCTTCCCACTTACGCTTACTTCTACAGTAAAGAGTCGTTCGTGGTCAGGCCCCTCCTCACCAATCACTTCGTAGCGGGGAGCTTCGTGCCCTTCGCCCTGCGCCATTTCTAAGAGAGCACTCTTATAGTTTTCGTCGACGCTCAGAATCTCTTCAAAAATATCTGGCTGCAAGAGTGTTCGGGAGAGGAACTTCTTCACTGGCCTCAACTTCATTCCACAGTCCAGATAGATTGCAGCCACAATTGCTTCGAAAGCATCGGCCAAGATCGCCTGGTTCCCCTGCTTCAGCGACTGCTCCGCCGAAGTGTTGAGCATTACAAAACCTTCCAGCCCTACTTCTCTCGCCCCTAAGATCAATGCCTTCTTGTTCACCAGCCGACTCCGCAACTTGGTTAGATCTCCCTCCTCAACCTCAGTATAGTGACGGAAGAGGAACTCGCCAATCAACATGTTGAGGATCGAATCACCAAGGAACTCAAGCCGCTCGTTGCTTCGCGTATTTTCCCCTTCGGAGATTTGAAGATAACTGCGGTGGGTAAGAGCCTGCACAAAACAGCGTCGGTCTTTCACCTGATAATCGATCGCCTCTTCCAACTGCCGAAGCCGTTCATCCGAAAGAAGCCGTTCATCTGCTTCGATCACCGGTAAGCGATCAGAAAATGGGTCACCACTGAACTCCCCCTCTTTACTGAAGAGCTTACCGATTAGCTGGCGAAGGCTTCCTGCTGCGTTCACGATAGTCAGATATTTGTAGGTAGTGATAGCGAGGAGAAACTACTCCTCAAATTTTTTGAAGCAGAGTGAGGCATTGTGTCCACCAAAACCAAACGTATTGCTGATAGCATAGGTCAGGTCTGCCTCTCTTGCCTTGTTGGGTACGAAGTCGATAGTAATCTCCGGATCAGGGTCTTCGTTGTTGATTGTTGGGTGGACGATGCCATTCCGCAACGAGAGGATTGTGGCAATAGCCTCGACTGCTCCGGCTGCCCCCAACAGGTGACCGGTCATCGACTTCGTTGCACTGATAAGCAGTTTGTCGGCATGGTCTCCAAAGAGCGACCGAATTCCCTTCACTTCGGCAATGTCACCAAGTGGTGTAGAAGTACCGTGAACGTTGATGTAGTCAATGTCGGTCAACTCCACTCCAGCATCCCGTACAGCCTGCGCCATCGAACGATGTGCCCCCTCTCCCTCAGGATGTGGAGCAGTCAAGTGGTAGGCATCCCCGGAAAGACCAATTCCAACAATCTCGCCATATATCGTTGCCCCGCGGTCAACCGCTCTCTCCAATGTCTCCAACACTACAACACCCCCTCCCTCACCTAAAACAAATCCATCCCGTCCCTTGTCGTAAGGTCGGCTGGCAGTCTGTGGTGAATCGTTCCGCGTAGAGAGGGCTTTCATTGAGTTGAACCCACCGATTGCCATCGGTGTCACCACTGCCTCCGATCCCCCGGTCACCATTATGTCGGCATCACCCCGTTGAATCAGAATAAAGGCGTCAGCAATTGCGTGCGAACTTGTAGAGCAGGCCGATGTAGTAGCATAGTTTGGACCGCGAAGGTTATAGCGCATCGAGATTTGCCCGGCGGCAATGTCGGCAATCAACATTGGAATAAAGAATGGACTGATACGACGAGGTCCCCCTTCCATGTAGGATCGGAACTGTTCGTGATATGTCCACATCCCTCCGATGCCACTGCCAAAAACAACACCTGTTCTATCCGAAGGAACGTTTTCCAGATTCAGACCAGCCATCGTCATTGCCTCGTCGGCTGCGGCCAGTGCATACTGCGTAAAAAGGTCAGTACGGCCTACAGTCTTACGGTCGAGCCTCGCCTCAGCATCGAAGTTCTTAACCTCGCAAGCAAATTTTGTTGTGTGTAGCTCTGGGTCGAATCGTGTGATCAGATCAGCACCACTCTTTCCGGCAATCAACGCATTCCAGTACTCTTCAATAGAGTTCCCGATTGGCGTTACTGCACCCATGCCGGTAATCACCACCCTCCTGCGCCCTGTATTACTACTCATGATAGAAATAAGAATGTTCCGTACTCTCTACTTACTCCAGATACGAACGGAGCTGTTGGTATAGTCAAAAAAATCTTCTGCTGAACCCTTTTGTCGGGAAATCGAGAAAGCCCGGTCTGCGCGTCGTTGGGCGACGACAGACCGGGCAGCTCGTAGATGAGTATCGTCGGGTACAGAAGGTGTACCGCAACGATAGTCACAGAAATCCGGCGTCTTTATCCCTCGCCCCCGGCGTTCGCCGAAAGGTAGGTTACGGCGTCACCCACCGTCTGAATTTTCTCTGCTTCCTCGTCCTCGATTGTTACATCGAAGGTCTTCTCGAACTCCATAATCAGTTCGACTGTGTCGAGCGAATCAGCACCCAAATCGTTGATGAACGACGCATTCTCTGTGACCTGCGATTCTTCAACGCCGAGTTTGTTGACGATAATTTCCTTGACTTTTGCCTCAACGTCTGCTGCCATTGATATTCTCCGGAATTATGAACCGTATCTGTTTGAGTTATTTAAGTTAGAAGTCTATCCGTAAATAGAGACTGTGCAGGAGAGAACTTCACCCCTGCACTTTACGCTCTAAGAACGCATACACTATACGTTATGCCATTGTCATTCCGCCATCAACGGCGAGAACCTGACCTGTAATATACGAAGCATCATCACTTGCCAGAAATGCTACTGTGGCGGCCACTTCGTCTGCTCCACCGATTCGTGAGAGGGGTATCTGCCCCTTTATTGCATCCTGCTGTGCTTCATTCAGCTTGTCGGTCATGTTGGTCTCGATAAATCCTGGAGCAACACAGTTTACCAAGATATTGCGCGAGGCAACCTCGCGAGCCATCGACTTCGTCATCCCGATCACTCCAGCCTTCGAGGCAACATAGTTGGCTTGGCCGGGATTGCCGACGAGGCCGACAACTGACCCGATGTTGATAATCCGCCCCCAACGCTCTTTCATCATCGCTCGCATTACCCCTTTCGATGCAAGGAACGCACCGGTTAGGTTTGTTCTCAACACACTCTCGAAATCTTCCCGACTCATTCTCAGGACGAGTGTATCGCGCGTGATTCCTGCATTGTTAACCAAGATATGAATTTTCCCCCACCGCGTAAGCGTCTCTTCTACCAGCTTCTCTACCTCTGCTTCATTGCCAACATCACATTTCAGGGTCATGCACCTCTCTTCACCAATCTCCTCGACAATTTGATTTGCTGTGTCGGGGGAGGAATTATAGGTGAAGACGACATTTGCCCCCTCGGCAGCAAGCCTTCGGACAATGGCTGCACCAATTCCCCGCGAGCCACCGGTGACAATGGCAACCTTACCTTGAAGCCGACCTGCCGACGATGATTCCATACTCATGCTTTGTTCTCCTCCCCTGCTGATTCAGCGTTATTCTCAGAATTGTGGTTAAAAGTGTTGATCTGTTCCAGTTTCCCAAGTCCCGAAACAGCTACATCGCGAGAGATTCTCCCAACAAGTTTTTGCAAGACATTCCCCGGCCCCACTTCAATGAATTCCCTCCCCCCGTCGGCAATCATTCCCTTGATTGTCTGCGTCCAGAGTACCGGAGCAGTTAACTGCCTCAGCAGTCCATCTCGAATTGTAGTTGCGTCGGTCACCGGTTGAGCCGACACGTTCATGTAGACAGGAACTTCGGCATCACGAATTGGTGCGTCGGAGAGAGCTTCGGCCAACTTCTCTTCCGCCGGCTTCATCAGTGGAGAGTGGAATGCCCCCGACACGCTCAGCTCGGTAACCATTCGTGCTCCAGCCTCTTTGGCCTCGGCCATTGCTTTCCGCACTCCCTCTGGAGTGCCACTTATCACCACCTGCCCTTCGGAATTAAAGTTTGCCGGCACAACAAGATCCCCCCCACGCGAAACACGTTCGCAAACTTCGCGGATGGCATCATCGTTTAGGCCAATTACTGCTCCCATCGTTCCAACCTGCATCTGCCCGGCCTCGGCCATTGCCTCGGCACGTAACCGCACAAGAGTTAGCGCATCGTCGAAGCGGAGAGCACCGGCAACTGCAAGCGCAGTATACTCCCCAAGAGAGTGCCCAGCCATCATTGCCGGGCCTGGATTCTCAACTGTTTGATAGAGTGCGTAGGCGTGGAGGAAGAGTGCGGGCTGGGCATTCTGCGTTGCCCGCAGATTCTCTTCCGGTCCATCGAACATCACCTCTGTTAGCCGATACCCCAGCACGTCGTTTGCGCGATCAAAAATATCTCGGATCGTCCCACTCTCTCGATAGGCATCAATGCCCATCCCCACAAACTGCGATCCCTGACCGGGAAAAAGAAAAACTCTCATTCAATTCAAAATTAAAAATGCAACCTTCAAAAGGGAGGATAGGGGGAAATTCAAAACGCAAAATTTAAAATGGGTGATCGGATAAGGGTGAAGGGTTTGGTTCTACAACAAGCAACTCCCCCTGTCTCCTCATTTTGAATTTTTAATTTTGCCTTTTGAATTCCATCAATATGCCCAGCGTAGCCAACCACTTCCCCACGTGTAGCCTGCACCGAACGTTGCCAAGATAACGTTATCCCCTTTTTCCAGTTCTCCCTTCTCCCACCACTCGCTTAAGCAGATTGGCAACGTGCCGGCAGTTGTGTTTCCGTACTTGTTGATATTCACCATCACGCGATCCATTGAAAGCCCCATGCGGCGAGCTGTCGCGTCGATAATCCGCAGGTTTGCTTGGTGTGGAACAAGCCAGCGCACATCCTCGGCGGCAAGATTATTCTTCTTCATGATATTCTCCGCAACCTCTGCCATGCCGATCACCGCAACCTTAAAAACGGAGCGACCATCTTGGAAAACGTAGTGCATCTTGTTTTCCACGGTATCTGCGGTTGGTGGGTTTAGGCTTCCACCTCCACGCATGTGAAGGTAAGGTTCCCCTCCTCCGTCGATGTGGAGATCAAAGTCGAGCAATCCATACCCCTCTTCCTCGGAGGCCTCCAGCAAAACAGCACCAGCCCCGTCACCGAAGAGAATGCAGGTATTCCGATCCGAGAAGTTGAGAATAGAACTCATCTTATCGGCTCCAACCACCAGCACTTTCCGGTGCATACCACTCTCGATAAACTGTGCTCCGGTTGCAAGTGCAAAGAGGAAACCAGAGCAAGCACCGGAGAGATCGAACCCCCAGGCATTGGTAGCTCCGATCTTCCGCTGGATAACGCAGGCGGTAGAGGGGAAGAACATATCGGGCGTCACCGTGGCGACGATGATGCAGTCGATCTCCTCTGCCGAAATTCCGCGACGCTCCAAACAAGTTTGTACAGCCGGAACAGCGAGATCGCTGGTAGCCCCATCCTTTGCGAAGCGACGTTCCACAATTCCGGTTCTCTCACGAATCCACTCGTCATTCGTGTCGAGAAACTCCTCGAAGTAGTGGTTATCGAAAATATCTGGTGGAACGTAGTGACCGACTGATGTTATGATTGCTCGTCTTGAATTCATGAACCTGAATTGGTTTGTGTTTTGTTCGAATCAGAATGCTTGTCTGCTCGATAGGATGATAATTTTGTTAGGAGATAGCAGACCATCTCCCAACAAATCATCCCTTCGAAATTGCTTCCTCAATTCTCTTGTTTACTCCTTTCCTCGCCATCTCCTCCGCCTTAAAGATCATATTCTTGATCGCTTTCGGAGTTGACCCCCCGTGGCCGATGATCGAAATACCATTTACTCCTAAGAGTGGAACACCACCATACTCTTCGTAATTCATTTCACGGAAGACACCCCGCAGCGTACTCCGCGCAAGCCCAGCCATCACTTTGTTCGAAAGAGATTTATCGGCAAACGCCATCAGCTTTGCCCGAAGCAGACCGTTGACACTCTCGGCAAACTTCAGTAAGATATTCCCTACAAACCCATCGCAGACTACTACGTTTGCAGTCCCCTTTAGAATATCACGTCCTTCTACATTACCAATAAAATTCAACCTACTCTCCTTCAACAAGGTGTAGGCTTCCACTGCTCGATTTTCTCCTTTGCTCTCCTCTTCACCAACGTTCAGCAGACCAACTGTTGGGTTGGTATAGCCAAAAAGTTGCTCGGCGTAGACGCTGGCCATCACTGCAAACTCGTAGATGTTGCGGGGCTTCGTGTCCACGTTTGCTCCCACATCAGCAACGATTGTGAAACCACTCTCCGAAGGGAATTGCGAGGCAATCGTCGGACGCGAAAGACCGGGGAGGCGTCCGAGAACAAATGTGGAGGCAGCCATCACCGCTCCGGTGTTGCCTGCTGAAACAAATGCGTCGGCCTCACCATCTGCGTGCATTTGAAGCCCCTGCACAATAGAACTATCACGCTTCGAGCGGACAGCTTGCGCTGGCTCTTCCTTCATAGAGATCACACTCTCCGCATTCCGAACGAGAATACGCGAACGGTCGACATCACTGTACTGAGCAAGCTCAGCTTCAATCAAATCTGCCTTGCCAAGCAGAATCAACTGGAACCGAGACCCATCAGATTCCCGAACGGCATCAACCCCCCCCCTCACATCATCCGATGGAGCGCGGTCGGTTCCCATTGCGTCAAGAATAATTCGCAGCGGCATGAACGTGAGATTATTGCGTCTACCTAAACCCCGCTTTCCGGGTTCCCGAATTGCCACAAAGAACGAAAGTTAGGAAATCAGAGCGATCGGAGGCGTCGGGGCATACGAATTGTGAAAAACCGGTCGAGAGATATTCTCACTCTCTGAGGAGAGAGTTTGCCGTATATTTTTTCTCTTTTCCAGAAGAAGACCCACTTTGGGGCTGTAACGGAGGGAGAGAAGGGGCGTGGGATGGTGGTTACTATCCACTGCTATCCTCGTAATAACTTGGAACCTTCCTCCACTGTAAGGCAGTGTTTCCCCCAAATGGCTGAAGTATGTAATGAATGTGTCACTTGATTGAATGAGTAGATTCTCATGGATTCAGGAAAACGTAGTGGAATCAACCTTACACACCTCCGTTCTGCATTTGGCATTACGATTGTCCTCCTCAGCATCGGTCTGCTGGCAGCAGGCATCTACCTCTTCGAGATATTGAGCGGACTTCCTACTCTCGAAGAGTTAGAAAATCCAAAGCCAGACCTCTCCACACGTATTTTTAGTGCCGACGGTGTGGAACTCGATCAGTTCTTCGTCCACAACCGACGCTATATCCCGTACGATTCAATTGCGCCAAGTTTCTTCCACGCACTGATAGCTACCGAGGATCAGAAATTCTACGACCACTGGGGGGTGAGCGTGGAGCGCATCCTGAAAGCTGCCTTCAAGAACCTTCGCTCGATGGATCTGACAAAGGAGGGAGCAAGCACGATCACTCAGCAGTTAGCACGCAACATCTACCTCTCGCAAGAAGTGACGATGACCCGCAAGCTACGGGAACAGTTCACCGCTATCCAGATTGAACGGACATATACCAAGAGAGAAATCCTCGAGATGTATGCCAACACGGTCTACTTCGGTCGGGGAGCTTACGGTATCCAAGTTGCGAGCGAAATTTTCTTCAACAAAGAGCCGGAAGACCTTTCGATTGAGGAGTCGGCAATGTTAGTGGGGATGTTGAAAGCACCGGAGAACTACAACCCAATCACCAACTACGAGAAAGCACTACAACGCCGCAACGTAGTGTTGGGCCTGATGAACGAAGTCGGGTTTATCAGCGGGAAGCAGCGGAGCGAAGCCCAAAAGAAGCCGATTGAACTGCGGGAGCCAAAACAGCGGAGCGAGACAAGTATCGCAGCCCACTTTGTGGAGGCTGTGCGGCGGACACTTCAGAAAGAACCGAAGCTCCAGAAGTATAACCTTTACCGTGATGGACTGGTTATCTACACCACCATCGACACACGGATGCAACGCTATGCAAATCAAGCAGTTCGCGAACATCTCGAATACTTCCAACCGGTCTTCAGCGGATCCTGGTCCTGGGGAAGGAAGCAGAAACTACTTCGGAGCATTGTGGAGAAGGCTGCAAAGAATACCGAAGAATACCGCGAGGCGTTAACAGATGCCGACAAAGAGGCCGTTGTCAAACGGTTTGCTGCCGACCCGAAGTTTATCGACTCGGTGAAGAAGCAAGCAACATCAATTGAAGTTGGCTTCGTTGTAATCGAGGCACAAACCGGACAGGTGAAGGCGATGGTTGGGGGGAATGATTTCACAAATGGTCGAGGTCTGAATCACGTCACACAGATTCGTCGCCAACCGGGATCCGCCTTCAAGCCATTTGTCTACGCCTCGGCAATGCAGGATGGAGGAATGAACCCGGGGTCTGGAGTTGAGACTGCCCCAAAGACTTGGAGAGTAGGGGGAACAAGTTGGTCGCCAAAAGGTGGGAAAGGAGGGGTGGTTTCGCTGCGGAGTGCGCTAAAGTATTCAATCAACACGGCGGCGGCACGGCTGATTATGGAGCACACCAACACTGAGAACGTTATCAAGCTCGCAAAAGAGATGGGGATCAAATCACCGATTCCAAACGTCCCGTCTATTGCGCTCGGTACTGCCGAACTTACCCCGATAGAGATTACCGCAGCTTTCGGCACGTTCCCAAACAATGGAATGTTCGTGGAGCCATCGATGATTACGAAAGTTGAAGACCGCTACGGCAACGTGATCTACGAAGCTCCACGGATCGTCCACGATGCTCTGGACCCGAAGGTTGCCGGTTGGATGGTCTCGATGATGCAGGGTGTTGTTGACGGAGGAACGGCGACTTCAATCCGCCAGTTCTTCAGCAACGCGGCGGCAGGAAAGACCGGAACTACACAGGACTTCGCCGACGCCTGGTTTGTTGGCTACACACCTGAATTAGTGGCTGGCATTTGGGTCGGTTTCGACGATCACCGAATCAAGTTCACTGGTTGGTACGGGCAGGGTGGAAAGGCAGCCGCTCCTGTCTGGGGGAGATTTATGGGAAAGGTCTACAAAGATGATGGCCTTCCCTACGAGAAGACCAGCTTCGACGGTCAGCCGAAAGGTGATTACGTCACGCTCCCCTATAACCTGAATGTTCCCCTCGAGAATGCAGACATTCCAAGTGATGCACTGAACGTTGGGGGAGATCCAACCAGACCAACACCTTCCACAATTGAACCGAAGGATGCTGTAGAGGCGGAGGGACTGGAGAGTTCAAAGCCACCTACTCCTCCATCGGATGGAGGGAATAATGAGACCAAAGATTCAAAGCCGAAAGTGAAGAACCTTAATGCGAAGAAGGAAGAAGGTGGGAACTAAGAGAGGGAGTAATAGATGGTGGTGGTGGCATCCTTTTCGTATAGGGAAGAATGCCTCTAAAACTTGGTGAACCTTGGTGCTCTTGGTGGTAATCCCTAAAAGGGATCCAGAACCAAAGTATGGGGAGAGCCTATTGACTCTCCTCCACTCTCACAACTCTCGACTCTCAACTACTGACTCTTCCAAGCTCTCCACCATCTTCGCAACAAACCGGGAGAGAACTCGCTCTGCGTCTTCGAATGTCTCCACTCCTTTAAAGAGGATCGCAAGGGCACGTCCTTTCGTCTCCAACTCAACATCCCGACTTGTGCCGACAGCCTGCATGATTGGCTGGAACCACCGGTCATAGTAGTCCATCTTCGTATCGGGGGGGAGATCGAGGCGCATCACATCGTCGTCAAAGCGGACGGAGATAGCTCCGGTTGGCATCGCCGCAAGGCGGAGGAGGAGGGCAGCTTGCAGCGCAACCGTCTCCTCCGGTATCTCCCCAAACCTATCCCGCATCTCGCTGAAGATTGTCGCGATCTCATCACGATCCGCAGCAGTATACATCCGCTGATAAAAATCATAGCGTTCGGAATCGTCGGCGATATACTCGCGTGGGATCAACGCATCACCCGGAAGCTCGATACTGATCTCCTCGTTCCGTGGTAACTCCAACTCTCCCTTTAGACCTTCGCTTCCACTGAAGAGATCGGAGAACTCCTCCCGCTTCAGTTCACCCACAGCTTCATCCACAATTTTCTGGTAGGTCTCAAACCCGATATCGTCAATAAATCCACTCTGCTCCCCCCCCAACAGATTCCCAGCACCACGAATTTCCAGGTCACGCATCGCAAGTTTCAACCCACTCCCCAAATCACTCAGCTCACGGATTGCCTGAATCCGCTTCATCGCATCCCGTGTGATTGTATTCCCCGGAGGAACAACCATGTAGCAGTAGGCCTGCGTGCCGGAACGCCCAACCCGTCCACGCAGTTGGTACAACTCGGCAAGACCGAACTTATCGGCACGGTTGATGATGATAGTGTTCACCGATGGAATGTCGATGCCGGACTCAATGATCTTGGTGGCAACGAGGATGTCGTACTCTCGCTCGATAAACTTCATCATCGTCGACTCTACCTCGGTTGCCGTCATCTGTCCGTGCGCTGCGGTAACCCGAGCTTCGGGAACAATCTCTCGAAGTTTTCCGGCAAGCTCCTCAATATCCCCAATCCGCCAGTGGACGAGGAAGCACTGCCCACCCCGCTTAATCTCCTCACGGATCGCCTCCCCTATTGCCTCCTCATCCCAGCGAATCACCTCGGTGACAATCGGCAGTCGGTTTCTCGGCGGCGTCTCAATCACGCTTAAGTCACGCGCCCCGAGCAACGAGAAGTTCAACGTTCGTGGGATCGGCGTCGCCGTCAACGTCAACGTGTCGACACTGGCTCGCAACTCGCGTAGCTTCTCTTTGGCCGAGACACCGAAGCGTTGCTCTTCGTCAATAATCAGAAGTCCAAGCGATTTAAACTTCACATCTTTGGAGAGCATGCGGTGCGTACCAATCAGCACGTCTACACTTCCTTGCTTCAATCCTGCCAAGGTCTCCTTCTGTTGTGCTTTGGAACGGAAGCGGGAGAGAAGCCCGATAGAGACAGCGTAGCGGGAGAGCCGGTCGCGGAAGGTGTTATAGTGTTGTTGGGCAAGGATTGTTGTTGGGCAGAGAACAGCCACTTGCACACCGGCTTGCACTGCTTTGAAGGCAGCACGAACGGCAACTTCAGTTTTGCCGAAGCCAACGTCGCCACAAACCAGGCGATCCATCGGCGTTCCATTCTCCATATCCCGCTTCACCTCGTAGGTAGCCGTTGCTTGGTCCGGGGTATCTTCGTACATGAACGATGCTTCCATTTCACGTTGCCACGTAGTGTCGGGTGGGAAGGCAAGCCCCGGCTCTGACTTCCGCTTTGCGTAGAGTTTGATTAGCTCGCGGGCAATATCTTTTACTCGTCTCTTCGCCCGCGCCTTCCGCCGCTCCCACTCCTTGCTCCCGAGTTCACTCAGCTTCGGCTCCGATCCCTCTTTCGATGAATACTTCTGAAGTCTGTTGATGTAGTTCAGGTTCACGTAGAGTGTACCGCCGGAGGCATACTGCAACTTCACTGCCTCCACACGCGAACCTTTTACCTCAATCGTATCCAAACCAACAAACTTCCCTATCCCTTTGTCGATGTGAACGACATAATCTCCCGATCTCAACTGCTTCAGCTCGCGGAGCGTAAATCCTTTGAACTTTTTCTTTCTCTTCCCCTGCACACGTGCTCGCCGTCGATCGAACACTTGGTGCTCTGTAAAGATTGCCAAGTTCACTGTTGGAAAAACAAAACCTTCGGAGAGGACTTCGGACTCGTAGCGAATCTGCCCCGGATTGAACGCATAGGAACCTCCATCTTCCAGCGCACGGTCGATTTCTCCCTCGATCAGATCGGCCAGCCGTCGCCGCATTTCGTCGCCATCGGCAAGCATCCAGACTTCGTTGTTGTCGGCGAGGAGGCGTCCGACTTCTGCGCAGAGATTGCGGAGGGATGACGATGTTGTCGGCTGTGGGCGTCCGCCGAAGTCGATAGGTTGATCCTTGGATCCGAAGAGTGTTGAGTGGGAGATGTGAACCATCTCTTCGAGCGCCCCAATCAAATCTGTCCTCTCTCTCTCCTCTAACAACCCAAAGAGTCGTTCTGGCTCATCGAGCAAAGCGAGAGTTCCCGGTTTCAGGTGGTCGAAGAGTGTGGCGGTGAGCAGCTCTTCATTCTCTGAGTGGAAGACGCGGGACATAATCGAGACGCGGTCGAGATCGCGTACAGAGCGTTGCGATGCGGGGTCGAACTCCCGAATCGAATCGATTTCATCCCCGAAGAACTCAATCCGGTAAGGATTTTCCGAGCCGATTGGAAAGATGTCGATGATCCCACCACGAACGGCAAACTCACCGACGGTGTCGACAATGTCTGTCTTCTCGAATCCACCTAAGGCCAAGCTCCGGGCAAACTTCTCGAAGTCAAGCGCAGCTCCCCGCCTGAACTCTGTCACACTCGCCCCAATATCTACAGATGTAGGCACACGTTCTGCCAACGTTTCGAGGTCGGCTAAGATGATGCGAACAGGGTTATCGCTCAGCACCTTCAGGACATCGGTAAGGGAAATCACCTCGGCATCCAACGTCTCACGCGTTGTAGCACCGGTGTGGTGTTCTTCACGGAAGAGGAGAATGTGATCGCTTCCGAGGAGTGCCACTAAGTCGGCATAGATCGAGTCGATCTCCTCACGATCTTCGTGAAGAATCAACAACGGCTCACCGGTACGCTGGTAGAGCACAGCAGCAACAAGCGACCGGAGTGAACCGGCAAGCCCGGTAACCGCAACGTTCTTTCCTTTGCGCAACTCCTCAAGAAGTTCGCGCAGAGGAGCACTGCGAGTAATGGTGTCGAGAATGTGGCGCATGAAAGTATCGTACAGAAATCGTTGCTGGTCGGCTTAGTAGGAGATAGAAAAATATCATTCTTCAAGTTACAGAGAAGAACCGCAAAGTCTGGTATAACCGAAAATCGCGTAAATTACCGTGCACTCTCACTATTAAAAAAATCACTATGCTCAGACTTTTTTGCCTACTTACTGGAATATTCTTTTTTCTCTCTACTTCTGCTGACACAACAGCGCAAAGCTGGCAATTGATGCCAATGCCGATGGCTGGCTCTGTCACTTGCTTCAACTACAACCCTGAAACCGGAACAATCCTTGCCGGAACCAACTTATACGGCATCTTTCGATCAACCGACCAAGGGAACTCTTGGGAACTTGTCGACTCATTAACAGGTGGGGCATCTAACACCTCTGGTTACGGTGTCCGAGCAATAACATTTGTCGACGGAACCTTCTGGGCACACTCTACGCAAGGACGCTTGATACGCTCTGACGATGACGGTCAATCGTGGGCTTTGGTAGCATTATTGGGAGGAGTTCCACAATACCCCTATAACATTTTTGTGGAAGGAGATCTGATTATTCTCGGCAGACATCGTTCTACTGATAAAGGGAAGACGTGGCATGGAACGCAAACGCCGGGGGGAATTCCCTCAAGAATTATTCGCCTCGGGAATCGGCTTTTCACCTCTGCCAACGGAGTCTTTATCTCAACTGATGATGGTGAAACTTGGGTGGAAGGTGGAGCACTTCCCAAGCATTCTCCGAGTAAGTTAGTGACTCCTATGGTGGCCAAAGGAGATACCCTCATCGCCTTCAACTCATGGTATTTGCATATTTCTGTTGATAGTGGAAAATCTTGGCAGGCACAGGGGGAAGCATGGTTTAGAGATGTTGAAGATGCCGTTGTCCTCAACGACGACCTTTATCTCTTCGACAAACCCGGTCTGTTACGGAGTAAAGATTTAGGGCAGAGCTGGGATACCATTCTTGGAGACGGAGTTGTTCCGATAACAGCCTATGCACAAAACAGCTTGCTGCTTGTTGGGTCGGAATCACATGGAGTTTTACGTACAGAGACCTTCTCTAATCAAGCAAAACGATTTGATTGGTATCAAACAGGAATTGTAAAGCCTGGAAGTGGTTTGATCGATGAATACAAGGTCATACAAACGAGTATGCTCTTCGATCAAGATACTCTGTGGGTTACGGCTAACAACGGAATCTTTTCGCTTGGCCCGAATGATCAGTTGATGAGATTACGCCTACCAATTTCAGTCTCTTCGCCTCAACCATCTCTGTCAAATCTTGGCAACGGTCAGATGTATGTTTTGGGCAGGGGTATCAACTCCACAACCAATAACTACTGGGAACAATTTGAACAGAGCACTGCCCCCGGGCTACCTATTAGAGTTGGAGAATGGCTTATTACTGAGAAGCTCTATCGATCAAGTGACGAAGGGGCAACTTGGACGCCTATTCCTGCTGAGGAAGTGAACGGACAGCTTACCCAGCTTTTGGCTGTCGACTCTGTTCTCCTCGGACGATTCTCTACTGGAACCGGTAGCAGTGCCCTGTGGCGTTCAACTGACGTGGGAGAGACGTGGACAGAAATAGACCTGGACGTTCAATTTCACTTGTACGGTAGCCTCCACTACCACGACGGGGTTGTTACAGCAACTGGCATCAACATGCTTTACTATTCCCATAACTCAGGAGAGAATTGGGACAGTATAGCATTTGACATCCCCGACATGTCTGCCGTCAACACGATTCACAACCAAGGCCGTTTCTACACAAGTACCCGCAGTATAGATCCAATAAGTGGTACACAGCCGATGTCAACCATGGTATATGCCTACCAAAATGGTTCTTGGTCTCCGATAGTTGAAGGATTGCCTGACACTATGCTTATCGAGAATAGTGATCACGCAGTGTGGACATACCAAATGCTAATGAATGGTTCCGATTTATACTTATACGGGCAATACATCTACCGCTACAATACAGCCATACTCTCAGTTGAGAGTACAGTTAAGAGGCAAGAACACCTTGACCTTCGGTAGAGAGAAATCCACTCATTGCCACCTACATCTCTAAATCATAGCCCTACAGACTCTACATCAATGCTAACTATGAGATACTTATTCTTCGTTCAAACAGAACAAAAGAGTACAGACTTGCTATCCACACTGAGTTCTCTTGTAAAAGTTGTACTGATACCAACTCTTCTCCTCTCCACTTTCATCTATAGCGATCCACTTTTTTCGCAAACTGATATCCCAGAACTTCACTGGGAGTGGAAATTTGCCGAGCCAACTCCTCATACAATGAAAGGCATCCACTTTTTCAACGAACAGGTTGGAATTATGGCTGGCATGTCTGGAACGATATTGCGAACAACCGATAGAGGAACATCGTGGGAAACACTTAGGAGTGGAGCACGGTGGGATTTTATCGACATTGTACCGCACGGGGACAACAGGGCGTGGCTGCCAACTGGCGACACAAACATCTTAATGACAACAGATCAAGGGGCCACCTGGCAAAGTCCTGAAGACTTACGCGAGAAAGCTATTATCCAAATTGCCTTCCTCGACGAAGTAAACGGATACGCCATAAGCTACACCGACACCGTTTATCGAACACTTGATGGGGGCGTAACGTGGCTGGAGACAGGAAGGATATTGCCAAGTTATCTCTATCCCTACTCCACCTGCTTTATCGATACACTGACTTGGGTTGCTGGACGAGAGAACGGTGATATTCACCGAACTTCTGATGGTGGTCTGACCTGGGAAAAAATTAATCGCGAGAAGGTTGAATCGAAACTCATAGCTGGCATTGTAGCAACTGAGGATGGGTTGCTTTATGCAGCGGGAGATGGTATACATTTTCTTCAGAGTACTGATAGCGGTGTAACCTGGATTAGCCTGTCAACTTTCAACTTCAGTAGCAACCACAGGAAGTTGAGTCTGTTTGAAGGAACAATTGCAGTATATGGTAATGGCCTTCCTCTTATATCAGTTGACAGCGGAAGGACGTGGAATCATATGGATATTAACGATCCGAACTACATTGTAGCAGAGGGACTGACGGCCGTCAAAGGCCGACTCTGGATGACTGGCAAGTTCGGACAGCTTCTAACAAGTGATGACGATGGAGTTTCTTGGCAACCCCGCTTTCCATCTAATCGACCAGAACCGACTGGTCTCTGCTTCTTCGATCGAAACAATGGTTTGATGTCTTCTATTTATCAACCCACATATCGTTCCTCTATGTTTCGAACAACCGATGGAGGACAAACCTGGGAAGTTGACGATAGATCATCAATATGGTATTCTATCTATGGTCTGGAAAGGGTTGAAGAACAGGCTTGGATGATCGGCTATGGAAATACGATCTACCACTCCAGCGATAGTGGAAAAACCTGGGAAATACAAAGCAGCGGAACAATCACACCACAAGAGTTTATTGCTATCAGCTTTGCTGATCGACTTCACGGATATGCAATCACAAAAAAAGGGTTGCTGATGCGAACAAAGAATGGAGGTGATTTTTGGGAGCTACGGGAACTCTACAAATTCGACACTGAGTTTACTGACGTTTCAGCCTCTTCTCCCGACTCGGTATGGATCAGCACAACAGAAGGTTATGCCCTCCTCTCAACTGACGGAGGCAGCACCTTCTCGCAAGTGACAATATTCACTAATACAAATGCTCGACCACTAAACGCCATTCAGTTTGTTGACCCAATGGTCGGTTGGGTTATCCCCAACCAGTACGGCATCATGCGAACAACCGATGGAGGGCAAAGCTGGCATCAACTCTACCCACGCATTACCTACTTCTACTCGATGCACTTCCTGGATCGCAACCACGGTATTGCTACCGTTCCAACAGAGGTGTGGGTAACCGATGATGGGGGAGAGACATGGCAACGGAATGCCGATCAACTCGGAAAACTTTATACAACGCTCTCCTACATTAACGAGTATGGACTGTGGGCAGGAACCTCATCGGGCGGACTGCTCCACGCGGAACGTTCTCTCCTCTCGGTGAGAGAAGCTCCTGCACCGACCTCACTACAGAGCTATCCGAACCCCACTTCGGGAACAATGACCGTTTCTGGACTACCACCTCAACAGATGAACTATACTCTGATCCTCACGGCAACTACCGGAGAAGAAATTCTTCAACAAGATGTTTGGAGCGAGGGGGGCAAGGTTACGATCTCGGTTGACAATCTCCCCTCAGCGGTTTATGCTGTACGATTGTCAGAGAAAGGATCGGCACAAGTGTTCCACTCTCAGTTTGTCGTTGTCAAATAACTGAATGAATTGCGAGGTATCGATATGAGCACAACTCGACCTCTACTATTTCTTTGGCTGATAGCTCTTCTCCCCTTCTCTTCACAAGGGTGTGGTTCCAGTGAAGGAGTCAGCAAAAGAGATCCGGTAAACCAATTCACCGTAATCAAAGCGCCTATCTATCAATTTCCATCGAGCGCAAAGGTTTCTGTTCAGAATCTCGGCTATCCGATGAATACAGCCAAAGATGAGTACGGACCGCAGTTCGGTCCCAATGGGGTTTGGTTCTACCTCAGCCGCGGAGGAAACAATACGTTTGATATTTACCGTTCGGAAGTTGGCTCGTTTACTTCTCCCAACTTTCAGATTCCACTGGAACGGTTCTCTCCACCCGATAGAAGAATTGGTGGGATTACTTTTGCAGGGGATGGTAGCCGGGTAGTTTTTGTGGCCTGCAACCTTACCGACGGGAAGGGCTCGTGCGATCTCTACGAAATTGAAGGGTATGGTACAGCCACAGCCACTTCAGTTAACATCGACGCAACAAACAGCGTTTCTTGGGAAAGTTCGCCAGTGCTCTCCTATGACGGCAACACTCTCTATTTTACCAGCAATGCCGGAAGCATTCCTAATTCCGGGGGACTCGAGGCTCACTTAGCGGAGAGAGATGACTCCGATATTATGGTAAGTAAAGCAAGTGAAAAGGGTACGTGGGGAATTCCAATACGGCTAAATAGTGCTATCAACTCCGGCTCAAACGAAGACACTCCGTTTATCCTGCAAGGAGACTCAATTCTCTACTTCTGCTCTGATCGTCCCGGTGGATATGGAGGGAAAGATCTCTACGTTTCGTTCAAGAAAGGGGATGGAAGCTGGGGAGATCCGTTGAACCTTGGCTACCCAATAAATACTGAAGCCGATGAACGAAGCTTCATCGTCACGCCGGACGGAAAGGGGATGTACTTTGCATCAAACCGAGGTGGTGATACAACAAAGGGGAAGTACGACATCTACAGCGTTCAGCTCACGACACCTTGAACTTTAACAGCAGACAAGCACAATCCTCAATCCGAATTCCACAATCCAAAACCGAACTACCCCACCCTCCTCCGCACTACCTTCATATAGGGAATTGTGATGTAGCCATTTGCCATCAACCGACCGACCGTCACAGCAATTGCGGCGGCAATTGCGCCAACCATATTTAACAGAGGAATCAGCAGGAGAAGCATCAGGATAATCAACGCAACTTCAATTGCTGTTGTGATGGAAATCTGTGCGGTCTCCCCAGCCGAAACAAGCACTCCACGCTGGAACGAGAGGAGAGAAGATGTGCCGGGAAGCAAGACCATGATCTGCAACGGAAGCATTGCAAACGCCGCAAGCTCGGGCTTCAGTCCGGCGACGTTCTCAAACCAGATTGAGGCAACTGGAGTGAAGGCGACTAAAGAGATCGCCCCGATTGTGGAAAGGCTAATTACCGTCGTAAAATTCTTCAGTGGACGATACCCTTCAAAGTCCTCGCCAATTAGGGTAATCACCACCTCCTGCCACGCAAGCCCGATTCCACGGAAGAGGAAGACAAACCCGGTTAGTACTGGCCAGACAGCGAGCGATTCAATCGACATTAGGCTTCGCCCCATAAAGAGGGTAACCATCGGGGGCGCACCTAAGCCGATGATTGAAGTGAGAGCTAAAGGAAGGTAGAAGCGGGTAATCTCACTGTAGCTCAGCGGACTCCCCTTCGGCTCCACTACGAGCAACTGTTTCATGCTACGGCTCACCATAAATCGAGCGGCAATTGCCTCGGCAATTACGGCAACCGAAAGTGATGCTGCACCGACAACAATCCCCTCGACGTGAAAACCTTTCCAGAAGAGAAAGGCGGCACAGGCCATTGAGGAGAGGCGAATCATCGTCCCCCACGCCACCCGCCGGGTCAAGCCATCGCGGATCAGTATTCCTTGGTAGAAGCGGCGAAATCCGATAGCTGCCGGCCACGGAGTCATCAACATCATTCCGATGTGGGCAAGCTCCGCAACCTCCGGAGTAAGCCCCAACAGATTTCTGGCAAATGGAAAGAAGAGTGGAGGGAGTGCGAGTAGAACCATCAACAGCGTGAGTACCCCGTTCAGCGTGTAGGTGTAGTTCCGAAGTTTTTGGAATGAATCGCGATCTTTCACCAAAGCTGTGGCAGCACTCAGAATCATGATGATCGGTGCTTCGATAAAGAGAGCGATGTGAAATGCAACGCCGTAGGCTGCAAGGTTTGGCTCTTGGTGAGGCAACCGGGCAATCACGGCAGTTAAAATTGGTCCCTCCACCGACATCATCAACCAAGTAGCGGCAAGCGGACTCCAGAATCTGAAGATTTGTCTCGGCGTTAAGGTAGCGACTGAAGAAACTTCTCCACTCTCACGATCCTTCGATTGTTGTAGGTGGTCTCGCATAGCTTGGCTTGTTATCAGCCAACGCAAACTACTCTTCCCGTCTCAATAGTGGTGGAACGGGTACATCCTGCAACAGGGGAGAAGCAGAGATGGCTCTAATCGTTCCAGATTCTTCCCTTTAGCTGAGGCTCCAACGTTTCTGCCTCCCCCCCCCCACACACACGATGCGAACCGGTATACAACGCCGAACACTGACGAATATCCTCTTTCTATCCCTGCTCCTACTTAAAAAGTATCGATAAAGAAATTTTGCTGGAATCGCACTTTTCGCTTTTGGTTTTTCTTATATTAACACTCGAAATTTTGCTGGAATCGCAGGTAGGTTTTATCTGTTATGACCAGATCGCAGCATTGGGCTGTAATTTCGTATCCGTTAATCTAATCGGGGGAACCATGGCAGACCGCTATCAACAGCTCAAAGACCTTATCGACAGCTTTGAACAGGATTTTCAGAAATTCTACGACAAGCAGAATAAGGCAGCAGGTGTTCGGGTGCGTAAGCACATGCAGGAACTACGACAACTGGCGCAAGACATTCGCGGTGAGGTGCAGGACATGAAGAGCAGTTGGGATTCGCAAGGGTAAGGAGCAGAAACACTGCACGATTTTTCTTCCGGGCGGTCTCGCGCAGTCGACCTAATTGACTGCCGACGGCTGCCCGGCCTTTTTATAGTAGGATGATGACCAGAGAGAACCGAATTTTTCCCTTCTTCGCTCTGTTTCTGCTCCTAATAATCGGATGCCAGGAAGAGGAGGCTGACCTGCGAGAAGACCCAACCGCCGGAACTCTTGAGGTGAGCTTCCCCGAACCTGTTTTCTCTGGAAACCGCACCTTAGACACACTCTTTGCCGTTGATTTTGACGATGACGGACAACGTGAATACGTTGTCACGAGCATCGATCGAAAGGGAACGATCCCTACAAATGGACGAGCAGACCGGCTGGAAATCTACCGCTTCGACACTGCTTCCCGAGCTTGGAAGGTTGTCCTAACCGACACACTTCTCTGGAGCACGATCTACGACCTCGAGGAATTAACCGGAGACCGAGCCTCAGAACTTGTTGTGGAAACTTTTGGGGGAGGAAATGACCTGACATCGTCGCAAGGACTGAGAGTTTATACTGGCCACGGAAAGAATATTCGGGTTCTCTTCGAACGTCCCGACGGTAGCCCGGTTATCAAACGAATCGATGAATCAACGACGCCAGTTATCCTAATCTACAGCGAATATTGGCCCGAGTTTGTTCCACACGTACAGTCAACGATCTACGTATCTGATCTCCTTAGTTTGGCAAACGGCACTGTGGAAAGTGTGCGAGGCAAGAATCTCCCCTTCTTCCGCAGGGAGGCTGAGGAGCGGATGGCGAACTATCAGCAGATGTTGGCAGAGGCCGCAATCCCTGATACGGCATCAGATCGTCTCGACATGGAAGGAACTCCCCTCTACGTAGCCTCCGCTGAGACGATTATTGCCCTCAACGAAGCGCAGAACCGCGAGGAACTCCGCTTCTTCTGGAACCAGCAACAGGACACGCTCCGACGACTCCTTTCCGAAGAAGAGTTCGATGTGCTGAGCCAACTGTATGCCGACAAGATCATGAAGTAAGAGAGCTACGGAATGGCAGAACCGTCCCGACGGACATATCCTCCACGATTGCGAGAAATCCAGGCACAGGAGGAGGCTGAACAACAAGCAACCGCTGAACGCCGAAAACGGCGAAGGCTCCGGATTATCGTTCCGATTCTCCTTCTGCTGTTAATTCCACTCGGCTACGGCCTGCTTGAGCGGAATGTCTTCCGTCCCAAGGTTGACCCAACGGTAGATCGCCGCCACATGAGAGTTCACGCCGACGAGCATATCCAGATAAACGTTGTAAATGCTTGCGGTGCAGATGGGATAGCAAAAAAGTTTTCGGAGTTTCTGCGGGCACGAAAGTTCGACGTGCCAGAGTATGGGAATGCCGAGGAAGTTCGATTTCAGTCGATGGTGATCGACCGGGTTGGCGACTCAGTCTCAGCACAGAAAGTTGCATATGCCCTCGGCATCCCATCCGAACGGGTAGTGACCGAGATTGATAGTTCTCTCTACGTGCGCGCCACCGTGGTTGTTGGTTCCGATTATACTACATTGCGCCCGATGCAGTAATGCAGAAGAGAGAAAGAATGGCCTGCCAGTAACTTCGGTTCGGGCATATCTGACTATAATTTTTCACTTAGAACCTTTCATTGTCTCGTGAGTTATACAGCCGAAGAACTTGCACGCCGCTGCGCCGAAATGATGGTGGAGAAGAAGGCACGCGATATTGTGATGCTCGATGTAGGTGAACTGACCGACATCGCAGACTTCTTTGTCATCTGTTCCTGTGATAACGATACTCAGGTGAAAGCAGTTGCCGAGAATATCCGGGAAGAACTTGGGAAGATTGACGTACGCCCCTGGAAAACTGAGGGATGGCAAGGTCTTCACTGGATTATCTTGGACTACGTAGAAGTAGTTGTACACGTATTCTACGGCGAGACCCGCCACTTCTACAAGTTGGAGCGCCTCTGGGCAGATGCTCGGATTGAGTATATCACCGACCAAGCAGGCCCAGCACCTACACTCGATAACAACGAATCAACGTAGGGGCGCATAATCATGCCCCCCCTACATTAGCCCCAACAAACAAAGAACCATGAAAGCATACATCGAACCGATACTTAGACGAGGACTGGCGCAGATTGGCGCGCCGGAGGAAACCGAGATTATACTGGAACGGCCAAAGCAGGCCGATCACGGCGATTTGGCCACCAGCGTTGCGTTAGGACTGGCTCGACCACTGAAGAAAGCACCTCGACAAATCGCCGAGGGACTTGTGGCGGCTCTGGAGATCGACGAGAAATATATCTCCGGTATCGAGATCGCAGGTCCCGGCTTCATCAACTTTCGCTTTACTCCAGAATTCTTCCAGATGCGGTTAGACCATGTCCAGAAGAATCAGGGGGATGAGTTCGGGAAACTTCGTCCCGAGAAACCGTTGCGGATCAACGTTGAATATGTTAGCGCAAACCCAACAGGTCCACTCCACCCGGGGCACGGACGGAACGCAGCGCTCGGCGATACTATCGCCAATATTTTAGAGTGGAGTGGGAATGACGTAACGAAGGAGTACTACTTCAACAACGCCGGCAACCAGATGCGAAATCTGGCACTCTCGATCCACGCCCGTTACTTAGAACTGCTCGGTCTCGACTTTGTACTTCCTGAAAATGCTTACATGGGAACCTACGTAATCGATATTGCGCGAGAGTTCATGAAAGAGCATGGCGAGAACTACGCAGAGCCGACCGAAGAGACTCTGGACGCCATGCGACTCTTTGGCGAGAAGTGGAACTTCGCTGGCATCGAGAAGACGATGGAGACTCTCGGTATCAAGCACGACGTTTACTTCAATGAGACCACCCTCTACGAAGAGGGAAAGATTGAAGAAGTCATCAACAAACTTGGTGAACTTGGGAAGACGTTCGAAAAGGAGGGAGCACTCTACCTGAACTTAGAGGAGATCGGTCGAGACAATCGGGTGATTGTGAAATCATCCGGGGAGCCAACCTACCGGCTCCCCGACATCGCCTACCACATGGAGAAGCTGGAGCGTGGGTACGACCAAGTGATCGATGTTCTCGGAGCTGACCACATCGACGCCGTTCCCGATGTGATAGCTGCCGTCGGCATGCTCGGGGGTGATGCCTCACGGATCAGGCCGGTGATCCACCAGATGGTCTCGTTTGTTGAGAACGGCGAGGAAGTAAAGTTTTCTAAGCGGCTCGGTCAATCGATTACACTCGACGAACTGCTGGAAGATCTTGGCAAAGATGTTGTCCGCTTCTTCTTCGTGATGCGTGGAGCAAACACCCACTTGGAGTTCGACCTTGGTCTCGCCCGCGAGCAGTCGGACAAGAATCCCGTACTCTACTTGCAGTACGCCCACGCCCGCATTGCAGGACTCCTACGGTTTGCTGAGTCGAAGGGAATCAACCTCAACTTGGAAGCACCGCTCGACGTGCTAACGACTGACGAGGAGGTTGCGCTCATCAAGCAGATTTTGGAGTTCCCCGAGGCAATCTCCCGAGCAGCTCGCGACCTTGAGCCGCAGATCGTCGCCGAATATCTACGTGAACTTGCGACGGCATTCCACAAGTTCTATCACGAGCGGCGCATTATCGGAGCCGACACCGAAGCCGAGGGAGCCGCCCGATTCCGTTTAGCAGCCATGGCGCGGACAACGTTGGCCAACGGACTGAACATTTTGGGGATTACGGCCTTAGAGCGGATGTAGTTGAAACATTGACTGTAGAGTATTTACCAGACTTGATATATACACGCGGAGAATCCGTTTGCGAGTTTGCTATTAACACCCGACTTCCAGTCGGGTGTGGTGGACTCTCTGCTTTGGCTCCCCTCTCCCACCTCGAAAACTCTCGAAATACCTGAACGAACTATGGGAGAGGGGCGGGGGTGAGGGAATCGCGCTGAGAAGAATCAGGCAAGATTCATAGAATCGGATGTTCCGAATTTCATCAACCGATTGCCTTCCGGGCATCTCCCATTTTCTTCGTCCGAGAGTATAGAACAAAAGAAGAATGCCACCCGATTTCTCCGGTGGCATTCTTCTTTTCGTTTATTGTTGAGATCTGGAGCTTACTTCAACCAGTACCCAAAGATCTTTCCATCATCTATATCGAGAATCACCACACTTCCCGCGTCCGATTTCAGCACAGCACAGTCGCCGTAGTCAATCTCATGCTGTGCAACAAGAGTTCCTGCACAGTCAAGTTTAATGATCTGCACATCATCCCCAATTGCAAAGATCAAGTGCCCGGCAAGTATCGTGGGTCTGAGAGTGATCTCAGTCCGACTCGGATCCCACTCGTGCGTCCAGACACACTTCCCGTCGAGCGAGACGAGGGCAATGGCATCTTCTCCCATTAGATAGGTTCCATCTTTCGTAGCACGGATTCCTTGAATGGCATCATTTGGACCAAGATTTTTTGTTAGTCTTCCCAACTCCATCTCATCCATTTGATCCTCAGTAATAGTCCAGATTGGCGAGGGAAGAATAATATCGCCTGGACTTCCGTTTGCCATTGGATGGCCTGTTAAGGTGTAATCAGAGAACTGCAAGGTCTGGACAAAAACTGCCGTGTCTACAAAAACAAAGTTCGGGTCGTCGGAGCGGGCAAGCAGGTGAAGCGTTGAAGGATTTGTCTTCGTATCCACAAGCCAGTATTGGTACAACTCTTCGTCGTTATCTGCCATGAAGGCCAACGTTGAATCGGTAGAAGCAAGGAATGTGATTTTCTCCTTATCAAAGGAAATCCGTTCAAGTACACCATTCCGCTCTACGTAAATATCGTTCAATCCAATCAGAGCCGTAGCCTGAGCGATTGGCAGTTGTACTTTCTTCAAATCTGTGTAGGCGTTCAGGCTTCCTCCTTTGTCCGCAAGCATACGAACCTTCGTGGAGGTTTTCACCGATCCATCGTTCAAATCGATTGTGTACAATCCTTCTCCGTCAACACCTGACCACTTGGTGTTGGCCGGATCGTAGGCACGCCCAGCCACTACCATTATTGCTTCACTTTCATTGTGGGTAACAACATCCATATAGGCTTCTGTCTCCTTCTTCTGACTCAAGAAAGAATTGTAGGCACTGTTCATTGCCTCCCGTCTTCTCCTTGCGTTTGAGCTTCCAAAGGGATCGTGGTAGTAGGTGTAGAGACCCGAAGAACCGTCGTACCGCATTCCACTCCGGTTTGCCGGTCCCATCACCATATTTGTCAACATGCTCACAGCCAACGACTTAAGCATTGCCCCAAACTTGCTCCCCTCCTTATGCCCTGTCTCCAAATCACTCCGCTGCCTGAAGAGCAAACGTTTCCAGGCTATTGCTCCGGTCTTTGTATTTACTTTATAGACCGTCGCGTCATGGTCATCGTAGGCAAACAGAAGTGCATTGTCGTTCCCTACGTCGATAACTTGCTCAACGATTCCAGGAATCGTATCCTCCGGTGTTTTCCAGAGAAGCACTCCATCTTTAGTACGGTAGAACGATTGAACATTGTCCTCGCTGGCAATAAGGTGTAGTCCATCTGGAAGGTCTACTGAGAAGAAAAAGTCGGCATCGTCGGTATCAACTGGCAACACGGAGTTCTGTGCACCACTGGCAATACTCATACTGTGGATATTCTTCTCATTGAAGAGCAAAATTTCACTCTCGTTCATTGCAAAGGGTTGATAGAGGCTCATGTTCAGGTCGTGGTCGTCAGTCGACCCTCGGAAGACCACTGCCCGTTTCTCGAAATCGACAATCCAGAGAGAATCGCTCCCTCCGCGAGGAAGAATCATCATTGCATTCCCCCACTCCTTGTATTGTAGTTTCGACGGTGAGTCCTCACTCTCCATGATAATTTCCTGCTTCTCCAGATCAAGGATCTGCGTTCCATTGTCGAAATAGAAGATCCCGATGTTCGAGCGGAAGTAGGGCCGAACCGGATCCATCTTCTCTTCGGCCTGCACTTGGTACTCCAGCCTACCCCACTTCTTGTCAATAATCGGTAAGGTTTTTACTACTGTACCGTCGCTTGTGCGCACAAACTCGTAATTCTTCTCCTGCCCCATAAGCACAATGCTATCGTTGACAAAACGAAGGATGTGCCACTTGTTGAAGTCTTTCAGTTTACGTGACCAGAGCTTCTTTCCCGTGGCAACCTCAACACACTCGGCGGCCTCTTCATCATCATTTCCATAGACAAGGTAGCGACCATCCTCAGTGAGAATTGGATTTTTCAGTTCTGTGTCGAGATCAAGAGTCCACGCACTTCCACTTTGTGCCGACGCAGACAACGAGAGAGTGAGAAATAGGCCAACGAGTGATAGGAAAAAACGACTATAGTGTTTCATAGGCGAAGGTTGATTAATAGTGATTATGGCGTAATGGATTTATAATCTTCTGCAGCTAATTCGAAGAGAATTCTGTTTTCCAAGATGCTCAATAACCCGGAACCCAGAGAAGATTTAAGGCAAATTGCTTGAAGGTTATCGTTTCGTCGCCAAACTCCTCAAGTGGCTCATCGTACGACCCGATGTATGAAGTCCAACGGAGTTTGTATAGCCCCTTGTTCCCTCGGCGAGAACCAAAGTTTATTTCCAGCAGATAACTGGGGACGAGATAGGAGGCAGTAATACCAGAGTAGGTAAAGAGCAAGTTGCTGGATTGCACTCCAAGCCCGGCAGAGAAGCCAACTGGAGCTTTCGAGCCTTTCCAAGAGGCATCAGTATTATACTTCAGAGTAGCGTAGACGGGAACTTCAAGTGATAGCACCCCACTTGCATCGTAGCCAGTTAGCTGTGCACTAAGCCCAAGACTCGGGTTAAGCCCAACTGATAGATTTTCAGCCAACGGAACAATGGGAAGATTCAACCCCACTAAGAATCCGAGGTGTACGAAATTATATTCCTCAGTGTTAGAGCTATCAGAAAGATTATAGAAGTAGAGTGCTCCGCCAATATCGGGCCGAAGAAAATGATTCCAGAACTCTTGCGCTTCTGCTTGAGTTGCAAAGGTTGAAGTGAGCGTAAAGCCAAGAAGAACAATTCCAACAACGCGACGGAGTTTTGTTGGCATAGTGCGAAGCCTACTCTGATTGGTGAGGTTGTTCAGAGTACAACGGTACAGCGCGCAGGCATCAAAGGGCATGATGAGTAATTTCAGTATAGCTGATAAGGATAAATAGTTGGGCAAAGATACTTCGCGACCACCAGAATGGCAAAGCCGGTTTCAGAAGGATCTCACTGGTCAAAGAAACCTGCACCTGTAACTCCATCACCTCCTCCTTCACTCTCCCGGTGAGACTCTTCATTCCGACTCGCTTCATTCAGAGTGACAGCCGGGAAATGGTAGAGAATAACAAGGTCTGTCATCCTGAAGTCTGCTGAAGGATCTCGCTGGTCAAAGAAACCCGCACCTGTAACTCCATCACCTCTTCCTTCACTCTGCCGGCGAGACTCTTCATTCCGATTGCATCGGGACTCAGAGTGACAACCTCAGGCTTCCTTGGTCGAGTAGACTCCAACGGATGCTTGTCTCTAATCTAATAGAGTGACAGCTTTGGGTGCGAGCATCACCCACCTTATCCGCTAACGCATCAACTAACTGGCATCACTCCTGCACCTTGAATTCTCTCGATAACGAGAGTGAGTCGTTCAGGTATGCGTCGATACGATAGGTAGCAATAGGCCACGGACGTGGAAGAGATATTGTCAGGTCAAGCTGATTGTTAATCCCGCCAAGGTCACGCCGTTCGCTCAACACCGTTAGGTCTTTGCCTTGGTCAACTCCAATCGCAACCAAGTCCATTCTGACTGTTGCTCCCGATCCTAACTGGTTCAGGTGGATAATTGCGTGGAATGGATTGTCGTTTGGTTTCAATACCCCGACCGTATCTCCCTTCTTCCCGTTTTCGTCCAGCGCGATGCTGATGCCGTCAACTTTTAACGGCCCACTTTCACCACATGCGGTAAAAATTGCTCCGGAAATAAGAATTGAGGCGAGCGTAAAAAGAAAACGATAAGCCATAGTTCTCCTCCTGCAGAGAGATGTAATACATTTGATTGGTAGGGACGAATATAGTGATCCCACCTCTGACTGATTAACTCTACTTCCCTACCTTCTCCTTTCTTGCTACTTTCAGCACTACCAACCTCAAGGCACTTTTAAATGCTATAAACGAGAATATAATCTTCGGAAATCTTCAATGCAGATAGGATCGTATCGTGTAGACCTGATCGAAACTTGTCGCTTCGCTCTCGACGGCGGAGCCATGTTCGGCGTTGTGCCGAAGAACCTCTGGTCGCGTGCCTACCCCCACGTCGACGAACAGAATCGAATTGCTATGGCCGCGCGGAGCTTGCTGATTCGGGGTGAGGGAAAAATCATCGTGGTTGATGCCGGGTGTGGGCATAAGATGGAAGAAAAACTTGAAAACATCTACGCTCTGGATCATAGCACGTTCACGCTTCGCACTGGGCTTGGAGAACATGGGGTGACTCCTGAGGAGGTAACCCACTTTATCTACACCCACCTCCACTTCGATCATGCCGGAGGCTCTACAGTGCTCGATGAATCGGGTAACCCAGTTCCTCTCTTCCCAAACGCACGCCACTATGTGCAGAAGGAGCAACTCACCTGGGGACGCAATCCAACCGACAAAGATCGCGCCAGCTTCATGCCGGGAAACTGGGAGCCGGTTGTCGAACGTGGTTTGCTGGAAGAACTTGATGGTGATGGCGAACTCTTCCCCGGCATCGAACTCCGCACCGTTAACGGCCACACTCGCGCAATGCAGATGGTGATTGTGCGAGATGACTCCGGCGGCTTAGTCTACCCTGCCGACTTGATGCCAACCTCAGCACATATCGGCTATCCCTACATCATGGGATACGATAACTTCCCCCTGACAACCCTTGAGGAGAAGAAGACCTTCATCCCCGAAGCATACGAACGGAACTGGCTTCTCTGTTTCGAACACGATGCGTTCACCGATGCTGTAAAGATTAAGCCGGGGAAACGAGGGTTTGAGGTAGAAGAAGAGGTAACGCTATGACGCCAAACAACGAACAGAGCAATGGTCATGATAGAGAGAATCAGTCTGTGGTGAACAACCCTGACTATATCTATCTCTCCCCTCTGGCCTCACTACCGAAACGCTTTGGCAAGCGGTTCGAGCTTGATGGTGGAGTTGAGATTGCGCTCTTCCAAGTAGATGGTAACGTCTACGCGGTCAACAACGTCTGCCCACATCAGAAATTCTCAATACTCTACGAAGGAGAACGTGAAGAACATACCATCACTTGCCCAATGCACGGCTGGAAGTTCGACATTCGGAGCGGCAAATGCCTTGAGGGAGGGAATGCCGAACTGAGAACCTATCCAGTCTTGGTAGAAGAAGGGAATATCTACATTAAGCGACCCGAGCCAGATGTGCCGAAGTGGATGGAGTAGAATAGGAAGGGTCTATAGATAGTCGACAACCTCAGTACAGTTCCATGAACCGCGTTGAGATTATTATTCTTCTTTCCATCACAATCATTCCCTACGGTGTAGTCTCCAGTCGGTTAGCTCGTAGTCCAATTACCATCCCAATCTCCTTCACACTCCTTGGCTCTCTCCACTTTACACGAGAATAGTGAACGAAGTAACTTCCTGCGAAGCTGAACGAATGCCAGCCCGATTGAGAACTTCTGCCGAGTAGATTTTTGAGGTAGTAAGGAAGAAAGGAAAAAAGTATGATCTTCTTTGTCACTAAGAACTTGTTTGATCGTTGAGAGGTTGCAATAGAGAACGCCAGTAGATAACCTGAGTAATCGGCTCTCCCGAGAGATTCTTTCCTTGGCTGTTTTGAGGGCAAAGGATTTTCCGAGAGAACTATTGATTATTCACAACTACTGGGTCGCATATGCCTATGAAAAAACTACAAGTAGCCGCACCAACGCCAATCGAGCGTCTGCTGCTTCCATTCCAAAAATTTGTTCACAACTCAGCTATGGGGGGAATCCTCCTAATAGCTTGCACGATAATTGCGCTGGTCTGGGCTAATTCATCTTGGGGAGATTCGTATATCGCGCTCTGGAACACTCTCATCACCGTCGGACCAGAAGGAGGAGCAATTAGCAAACCTCTCATCCTCTGGATTAACGATGGGTTGATGGCAATCTTCTTCTTCGTGGTTGGTCTGGAAATCAAGCGAGAAGTTCTCGTTGGTGAACTATCCTCACCACGCAAGGCCGCGCTTCCTGTGGCTGCGGCACTGGGTGGACTCGCTCTCCCCGGAATCATTTACTTCACTATCAACGCGGGAACACCGGGAGTTTCGGGCTGGGCAATTCCGACGGCAACTGACATTGCCTTTGCGCTCGGAGTGTTGGCACTGCTCGGAAGCCGCATACCAACGTCACTAAAAGTTTTTCTCACCGCCCTGGCTATCGTCGACGACATTGGCGCAGTCCTGATTATTGCTCTCTTCTACACCTCAAAACTATCGTTGACAGCTCTCGCCATAGGTGGCATCTTTTTTATTGGGCTGATTGTGGCAAACCGACTCGGCGTCCGCCGACTTCTGGTCTACGCGATTTTAGGGACAGGACTCTGGGTAGCCTTCTTAAAATCAGGAGTGCACGCAACGATCGCCGGGATTCTCTGTGCAATGACAATACCAACTCGCACGCGAATCGACGGTAAGGAGTTCACAACAAAAGTGAAGAGATTTCTGGAGGAATTCCGTGTTGGAGGAGAACCGAACTCTGATATGGTGATGACCGACCACCAACGAGGAGCTGTGCAGGCAATTGAGGATGCGTGTGACTTTGTCGAGTCCCCCGCCCATCGACTGGAGCATGGACTTCACCCTTATGTTGCGTTCGCCATCATGCCAGTTTTTGCCTTAGCAAATGCTGGAGTTGTCCTCGAAGGAGATATTTTTGCTGCCCTTCTCAGTCCTGTTGCGCTCGGCGTCATGGCTGGCTTAGTTCTGGGGAAGCAGGTTGGCATCACAACTATCACCTGGTTGGCAGTAAAGTTTGGAATTGCTCAAAAGCCTGAAGAAATCAGTTGGAGACAAATTTACGGAGTGGGGTGGCTCGCTGGAATCGGTTTTACGATGTCCCTTTTTATCACTGCACTCGCCTTTAACGATCCGCTAATAATAACACAAGCAAAGATCGGTATTTTAGGGGCTTCATTGATTGCCGGGATTGTTGGATACCTGCTGTTGAGAGCGAGTGGGAAGGAGCAGAGGTGAATGGGACGAGAACAAAACCGATAGTTAAGGGAGTACGGGGCACAACGCCAGAGAGGTAAATTCAATTCACAATAAAAATATAGATATCACAACGGAGTAGGCATTCATGGAGATCACAGAGAATATGACCGAGACAGAGAACAAGGAAGTACAAACGACAGGCCCCATCCCAATTACTGTGGCCTATGGCGACGGCATCGGCCCAGAGATCATGGAAGCAACGCTCCGAATCCTCGATGCCGCTGGCGCAGGATTGCAGTACGACGTTGTAGATATTGGCGAGGCAGTCTACCTGAAAGGGGTATCCTCCGGTATTCCAGACAACGCGTGGGAAACGATTCGCCGGAACAACTCTTTTCTGAAGGCTCCAATTACCACTCCTCAAGGGGGTGGATACAAAAGTTTGAACGTCACAATCCGCAAATCTCTGAACCTCTTCGCCAATGTCCGCCCGGCGAAGACCCTCACTCCGTATGTAGAATCACAGTTCCCCGGCATCGACTTAGTGATTGTTCGGGAGAACGAAGAGGACCTGTACGCTGGCATTGAACACCGCCAGACTAACGAAGTCTACCAGACCTTGAAGCTGATCTCACGTCCGGGAACTGAACGGATTGTTCGCTACGCTTTCGAGTATGCCCGCGCATACGGTCGCAAGCGCGTAACCTGTATGACGAAGGACAACATCATGAAGCTCTCTGACGGTCTGTTCCACCAGGTCTTCAACGAGATTTCGCAAGAGTATCCAGAGATTGAGGCAGATCACTCGATCATCGACATCGGCGCAGCACGGCTTGCAACTAACCCACAAAGTTTTGATGTGGTAGTGACACTGAACCTCTACGGCGATATCCTCTCCGACATCACCTCGCAAGTCTCCGGCTCGGTTGGTCTCGGCGGCTCGGCAAACATTGGCCCAACTGTTTCGATGTTCGAAGCAGTTCACGGCTCGGCTCCGGACATTGCAGGGAAGAACATCGCAAACCCTTCTGGGCTGTTGTCGGCGGCAACGATGATGTTGGTTCACCTCGGCAAAGGAGAGATTGCGACAAAGATCGCAAACGCTTGGCTCAGAACTTTGGAAGATGGCATTCACACTGGCGACATCTGGCGTGAGGGAAAGAGTAGCCAACGTGTGGGAACGCGCGAGTTTACCGACGCCGTCATCGAACGTCTCGGCACGAAGCCGGAGCATCTACAACCTGCCGAGTTCAGCGAAGGGAAAGGGATCGCCATTGAGGTTCCACCAATTCCACGTGCCGAGAAGCACCTTGTAGGAATTGACATTTTCCTCGACTGGCACACAGACAATCGGAACCCCGACGTTCTTGGCCAAGGTCTTGAGAGCGCAACGACAGAAGGGGTAAAGCTAAAGATGATAACCAACCGTGGCGTTAAAGTTTACCCGGGAGGAATTCCGGAGACATTCCAGACCGACCACTGGCGCTGCCGCTTTGTTGCGACCGATGGTGGGAACCTGAGCTACGGAGATGCCTTAGCACTCCAAAACCGACTGACCGAAGCTGGATACGAAATCATCAAGACAGAAAATCTCTACACGTTCGACGGAGAGCGAGGCTATTCGCTCGGCCAGGGAGAGTAAAGGTGAGTTCGTAGAGTGGAGAGTGTGGAGAGAGAGGAGTGAATGAGTTGGTGAGTGTGAGAGTGCCGCGTAATAGCCTCGTCCGGGTTGGTAGCGGCAAAGAAGGTCGCCACAACTCTTTAGGGTATGCCGGGATATGTAGAGACATCTTGATCTACAGCAAAATCAAAGTAGAATCGCATTGAGAGTTTGTAGCGTGGAGAGAGCAGGGAGCAACAGCCCTCTCCTTTGCGCTCTTCTCTCTCTTTGCGCCTTTGCGCGATCTTTCTGTCAGATAACTCAACACCACAAACAGGCCAAGTAACGGCAATAGTAGATGAGTGAACTGAAAGACCTTCTCGAAAACAATCGCAACTGGGCAGCCCGGGTAACAGCAAACGACCCAGAATTCTTTGCCCGACTTACGCGCGGCCAGAAGCCAAAGCACCTCTGGATTGGTTGTTCCGACAGTAGAGTTCCGGCAAACGAAATTGTTGACCTCCCCCCCGGTGAAGTCTTTGTCCACCGAAACGTTGCAAACATCGTCTTGCAGACCGACATGAACTGCCTTTCGGTACTTCAATATGCCGTTGAGACGTTGAAGGTGGAGCACATTATCGTCTGCGGACACTATGGTTGTGGTGGCGTAGAAGCATCGATGAAACCGGGGAACCTCGCACTGATTGACAACTGGCTTCGTAAAGTCTCGGCTGTAGCGGAGAAGTACCACGACATTCTGGATCCTATCGAGGAGAAGGGAGAGAAAGTCAACCGACTGTGTGAATTGAACGTTATCGAACAGGTAAGCAATGTCTGCCGCACCACGATTATCCAGGGTGCTTGGGATCAGGGGCAAAAGCTCTCCGTTCACGGGTGGATTTACGATATTCACGACGGGCTTCTGCACGACCTCGGCGTGTCGGTAGATGGAAGTACGTAGAGAGCAACGAGGCAATCAACAAACCTCTATCGCTCTCGAAAAATTTCCACTGGATATGGGAGCGTCAGTTCTGGCAGAGCAGTTGCGGGGAAGAACCGTAGCTCCTCTGTCTCGTCGTCCAAGCCCCCAAGCTCTCCACCAATAATATTGCAGACAAAGAGGGGGAAGTGATATTCTACTTGGTCACCATTCGGATAGGTGTAGCGAAAATCTTCTCCCCCAAGTACTGCAAGGATGTGCGAGGGGTACACATGCAATCCGGTCTCTTCTCGTACTTCCCGCACAACAGCCTCCTCCGGAGTCTCACCCGGATCAATTGCTCCCCCCGGTATCGACCACCTCTCGTCGAAACTGACTTTTTGCAGCAGGATGTTCCCCTCATCATCCCGAATAATTGCGCCCACAGAAGGAACTAACAGAAGTTGCGTGCCAACCTTCTCCCGAAGTTCTTTTAGATATGGTGAGATCGCCATTATGCGCCCCCTCCACCAAACCACCGATAGTGTCCGATAATCTCCCACGCAAAGAGACAGTCGTGAAGCTCTGCCCCGCGCCCAATGTTGTGGGCAATCACAAGATTGTCGGAATATGGCGAGCGGATGTGTGTGACAATCCCGATGTGGTAGAGGTTGCCGGGCAACATCCAAGCAACAATATCGCCGGGCTGAAAAGATTTTAAATCGTGCTCTCCAGAATCAGCAACCTCAAGCCCCTTCCCCATCCGCTCGAAGAAGACCATCTGATTTGCTACGCGCCGGTGGTCGATATTTTTGTCGGGCTTGCTCAGCCCCCAGTTTTTCGGATACCTCCCAAAGTTCTTCCCCATATCCTCGTGCATCCTCACCTGCAAGTCAACCCCGAGAGAACGGAACGAGCGGACAACAACATCGGCACAGACACCGGTAGAGAGTGAAACATCCCCACCCGGGTAGTCGATTTTCACGTAGGTTGGGTCGTAGAAGCGGGTGGAATCGAACTGCACTTGGAGTGCTTGTATTAGAAGTCGAGCAGAGTCGCTCGGGAATGTAACGGTGTCGGAGAATAACATCAATTGAAGTGGTGAGAATTCACCCGAAGTCTGAGCACAAGCGGCTAAAGATAGTCCGCACAGCATCGCAAAGGATGCAGCAAAAAGGCGTACAGGCTGTAGAGTTTTGGCCTTCATCATACTTACTCTCCTCACATAAAGGTTCTGTAGAGAAAATTCCTATCGAGAAGCTCACCAAGGTGATAAGCCCTTCTTTGCTCGCCCTCAACCTTCAGGCGTTACTTCATCTATGAGTGATATACTGCCGGACAATCGGTTTGCGAGAGAATGCCCAATACTCTTGGACGAAGAAAATGCGAGATGATCCGAAGGCAATCGGTTGATGGAATTCGGAACATCCGAGAATCTTGCCTGATTCTTCTCAGTGCGATTCCCTCACCCCCCGCCCCTCTCCCATAGTTTGTTCAGGTATTTCGAGAGTTTTCGAGGTGGGAGAGGGGAGCCGAAGCAGAGAGCCTCACCACACCCGACGGGAAGTCGGGTATTAATAACAAACTCGCAAACGGGTTCTCCGCGTGTATAACTCCGTGAGAGCCTCTCCCTTTCTCTCTGATTTCGGCGCAACCTGAGGAGGTAAGAGCAAAAAATTTGCTCCCTACGACCTCACACTCCAGACTCCTTGACTCTTACACTCTTCGACTCTCATACTCATTCACTTCCCCCAACTTGCTTTCGCAGATATGGAACCGGATGCACATCACTTCGTCTGAAAATCATTCATAATCTCTCATCAGGAACGTGGAGGTTCTCTATGAAACGTGTACAACTACTTCTACCAATTATCACTGCAACGCTACTCTTTTCGACTTCTCATCTTCTGGCTCAGAAAGATGATGTTTCCCCCGAAAAGGCTACCGAATATTTCCAATCGGGTGATTGGAAGAAGGCTGCGAAGGCCTTCGAAATGCTTACAGCAAAACAACCGAAGAATGCGGGTGCTTGGTTTCAGATGGGTTTTGCTCTGCACTCACTGAAAGAGTATGATCGGGCAATCGACGCCTATACCACCGCGATCAATAATGGTTTGCAAATTGCTCCGGTCGCGATGTACAACATCGGCTGCGCCTACGCATTGAAAGGAGATCAGAAGAGTGCCTTAACGTGGTTGGAAAAGGCTGCAAAGGGGGGATTTAACCAAACCAGCACTATTGAAGGGGATGCCGACCTCGCCTCGCTGAAGGATAGTCCCATGTTCAAGAAGATTGTCGAGCAAGTTGACCGCAATGCTCGCCCCTGCGCCTACTCTCCACACGCAAGAGAGCTGGACTTCTGGGTTGGCGATTGGAACGTTTACGACCGGGGAGGAAATCTTGCCGGAACAAATAACGTGCAGAATATCCTCGGCGATTGTGTTATTTACGAGAACTGGGCTGGCACTATTGGGGGGAGTGGGAAGAGTTTTAATACGTACGATCCTACTACCCAAAAATGGCAGCAGACCTGGGTAGACGATAGGGGAAATACCGTTGTCTACAGTGGAGAAGTTGTTGAGGGGGCGATGGTCTTCTCAAATGCCCAGACAGACAGCAACGGAGTAACAACCGAGACGCAGATGATTCTTACGCCGATGGAGGATGGCAAGGTTAACCAGAAGAGCCAAACTTCTACTGATGCAGGAAAGACCTGGAACTTAAGTTGGGAACTAACCTATGTCTCGAAAGAGAAAAAGGAGGATAGTGGAAGCTGAGCAGAAACCGTTTTTGATTGTTCTGGGAATAGCTCAAGATGGAGGTGTTCCCCACATCGGGACACGCTCTTCCGCATGGAATAACCGACCGGAACGACGCTATGCTGCCTCCCTTGGAATTGTTGACCCAAGAAGCAACCAGCGTTGGATAATCGAAGCGACACCAGACGTAAAGGAGCAGCTTCATCGATTAGATGAGGCTGCTCCTTTTCATTCTGTCCCAGCAGGATTTCTCTCTGGCATCGCCATCACCCACGCCCACGTCGGGCACTACCTCGGCCTCGCATTTTTTGGCAAAGAGATGATGAACGGGAAGAATATCCCCCTCTACACAATGCCGAAGATGGGGCAATTCCTCTCAGAGAATCTCCCTTGGAGCGATCTAATCGCAAACGGGAACGTTCTCCCCCACGAACTACAGCCAGATATCCCCTTCCAACTAAACGAACGCATCACCCTGACTCCGTTGTTAGTCCCCCACCGCGATGAACAGTCCGAGACTGTCGGATTTCGGGTTCAAGGATCGGAGCGTTCGATTCTCTTCATTCCAGATATTGATCGCTGGGACGATTGGGATGCGTGGGGGAGAAGAGTTGAAGAAGAGATTGAACAGGTTGACGTAGCCTATCTCGACGGAACGTTCTTCGACGAGAGAGAGCTTCCGGGGAGAGATATGGCGAAGATTCCGCACCCTACAATCCGTTCCAGCATTGAACGCTTTGCCCCCCTCCCGGAGAGCGAGCGGAAGAAGATTCGGTTCATCCACTTGAACCACAGCAACCCGGCACTCCGTCACGGTAGCCCTGAACGAAATCTTGTAGAATCGACAATGGCAGCCATTGCTGAGGAAGGGGAGGAAATTACCCTGTAGTCCCTTTTCGGTATGTTTGGTGCTTGTAGTTGAAGAGGGCGTCCTCTCACAGCCAAACAATCGAACAATCTGATGTCTCGCAACAAGTTCAACAAGTCAAGACAGAACGGAGCAACGGAAGATCTTCGCGACCTCGGCTTCGGTTCGCGTGTCTCCGAGGAGAGTAGCGAACGACTGCTGAATAGAGATGGCAGTTTCAACGTGGAGCGAACTGGCCTCTCTTTCTTTCAATCGCTGAACCTCTACCACTCGCTGCTGACGATGTCGTGGAACCGTTTCTACCTCTCACTCTTGCTCGGATACACTGTTGTTAACGCGATCTTTGCCACGGCCTTCGTTCTCTGCGGACCAGATGCCCTCACTAACTTTCAAGAGCTTGGGATCACCGAACGGTGGCTCAATGCCTTTTTCTTTAGCGTGCAAACCTTCACCACAGTTGGGTACGGGGCAATCAGTCCGTCAAACATCAGCGCAAACGTTGTGGCGGCACTCGATGCGTTCGTTGGACTGGTTGGCTTTGCTTTGGCAACCGGACTCCTCTTCGCCCGCTTCAGTCGCCCGACGGCGAAGATCATGTACAGCACCCACGGCTTGAAAGCTCCCTACCGTGACATCAACGGCTTCATGTTCAGGATTGCAAATCAACGGAAGAGCCAGTTGATAGAAGTGGAAGTAACGCTCCTCTTCACACGACTGATAACGAAGGATGGAGACAGGCGACGTGAATACTACCAGTTGAATTTAGAACGGAATAGAGTCTCCTTCTTCCCACTCCACTGGACAATTGTCCACCCAATTGACGAGGAGAGTCCTCTCTACAATATCGGTGAGGAGGAGTTCCGCGCATCGAACTCTGAGTTCCTGATTCTTATCTCAGCAACTGACGACACGTTCGCACAGACCGTCCACTCCCGCTCATCATACCGCCACAACGAAGTTGTCTGGAACGCCCGGTTTGCCGATCCGTTTCAGATGAAGGAGGATGGAACGATTGGAGTTGACCTGAAGGTAATGCACGAGTGGGAGGGGGTGTGATCGATTGTTCTTCTCAGAGCGGATCTGCCAGTAGGACAGGTGAATCTGCTCTTGACACTTCACACCATATCGAAGCGAATTCAAGACAGGAAGAATCTCAGTACTAATGTGAATCAAGGTTCTCTTCATACTCTTTCCAGAAATAGACCTCGCTCGATCCCGTTGGCAATGTCATGGTTGGATCATCCTTCCCCCGTTCCACCAACGCAGCCTTGTCTGGATCATACCACCAGAGAGAGAGAATCGATCTCCAATCAGAAGTTCTTCCAATGTAAAAATCGGGATGGCCAAACTTGTTCCAGTAGGCTACCCGCGTAAACGGAGCATACCAAGCGAGAGCATATTGATGCGAGGCAACGAGAATGCTGTCGAGTTGGCGAATAATTTGTACTCTCTTCGAGAGATCGAATGTCACCAACTCCAGATTAATCAGTGAGTCTGCAACTCGGTTCTTGAACCCAGCAAGGTTGTTTGTATTTGGGATATCGGCAAGTTCTGAGTGAAACGAACTTTTTGGATTTGGATAAAGCAAGCCTCCCCAACTCATGAATGCTATATCGAAGTTCCGCTCGTTCAACAACTTGAACTGTATTGGATAATCTACCTGACGGAATTCCAGCTTAATGCCTGCCTTCTTCCACTCTTGTTGTACAGGTGTCATTACGCGCACCCAGTTGTCGACAATTGGCATCTCGATCACCAATGGTTTCCCATCCTTTTCCAGAATACCTTCCTTGTTGCGGGTGGTATAGCCAGCCTCTACGAGTAGTGCGGCTCCCTTCTCTGGATTATATGTGACCTTTGGGTTGTTCGGATTCTCGTAGACCGAGCCGGGATAGTAGGAGTTGGTCATTAAGTATTGACCGTACATCAGATTTTTGACGAGACCTTCGCGGTTGAAGAGATAGGTGAAGGCCTCGCGGACTTTCGGATTGTCGAAGGGTGGCTTCCGCATGTTGAAGACGAGGCCACTTACTCCCTGTGGTTCGTCGTTGTAGATCTTTCTCTTTTGAATGAGTCCTCGATTTACTGGTTCATCGTTGAACTCTTCTTCATACCACTGTGCTCGGGTAATCAGGTAGAGGTCAAACTTTCCCTTCTTGAACTTCTCTAACTGCAATCGTTCGTCGACAACCACAACGAACGTAATCGAGTCGAAGTTGTACCACGACTTAAAGATGGGGTCATCCTTTCTCCACCAATCCTTCCGTCGCGTTAGGGTGATCGCTCTTCCCTTCCGTACGTTTTCTGTCTTTACCTCATACGGGCCGCTTCCGGTCGGCATCGTGTAGTTGTACTCCTCTATATATTCATCCCCATTCAGGTGGCCAATTACGTGGGCTGGTAAAATTGATGTTCCGCCAAAGTAGAGAAGGTTCTTCCAGCCGCTGCCCACCCCACGAACCTTGAAGATGTAGGGACTCACTGCCTCAGGAGGGTCGAACCCCTCGTAGAAGGTATTGGTGTATGGGGAAAGAATACGAGGATCGAGGGCGAGATCGTAGGTTGCAACCACATCCTCTGTTGTGACTGGAGTTCCATCTGAGAAGCGTGCGCGGGGATCGATTCGAAACCAGAACGTCTGGCCATCGTCACCAACCTTCCAGTGGGAAGCGAGTGCCGGAGCGAACTCTAATGTCAGTGGGTTGACCGTAATGAGAGGTTCGTAGACGAAACCGTGGATCAACCGTGTGATCTGGCTATTCTCGTCTTTCCCGTACGCCCGGAAGGTGATTGGGAAGTCGGTAATTGAAAGGCTGATACTTCCCCCCTTCACCGCACGTTCATCGGCGAGGTAGGGAAAATCTTCTGGTAGAAAGTCGCCACTCTCCCACCCATCTTGGGCAGCAATCTTCTCGAAGCCAGGACCACCAAGCTCAGGAGGAACAACCGGAATCTTATCCTGTCCACGCAAAAGTTGAAGAGAAGAACAGAACAGACAGAGTATAAGAATTGCTCGCCGCATAATTGGTTGATCTGGATGAACGATGATGGTTCCAAGGGAAGAATTTATGGAAATGAGGTGGCAACACTCCTACAGAGCAAACATTTCTTGTAGCCGAGTTAAAACTTTTATTCCAGTAACCGAGGTGATTCTTCCAAGACGTTTTTGTAGCCATTCCTTATCTACTGTTCGAACCTGATCCAGAACGATGTATCCTGATTTTCCTTGAAATGAGCAAGAGATACGGCTTGGCCACGCCTTGCCACTACTCGTCATCGGAGCTAAAATAACTGTGCGTATTTGTCGATTCATCGCATCGGGTGAAATCACTACACAGGGTCGAGTCTTTCTGATTTCGCTCCCTCGCGTTGGCTCAAGATCGACAAGCCAAACATCAAACCGCCGAACAACGAGACCTCGGATTATTCCCATACCCACTCCTCTTCATCGAACTTGGTAGAGGTCGGATCATCCAACATCTGGTCATCACCAGCCTCAGCCATTTTCCGAAATTCTTCCTCCCACCCTTCCCGAGGCTGACGAATCGAGGTGATAACAATGCGCCCCTCTTGAATAGTCAGTGACACCTCTCCAGTAATCCCGCTTTTCTCGAGAAGTGCTTTCGGAATCCGAACTCCCTGAGAGTTCCCAATTGGTACAATACGTGTTCTGATATTCATAGTCAATCATCTTTGTAGCTACAATGTAATTACAAGAGATGTTGTCGGGCGACGATGAAAGAGAAAAGATCGTGCACACGCCACGCAACTCCTCAGCAGCTTCGCCCTAACATATTACGCATCCCAATGGTTCTACTCACTTCCATTCGCTATCTTTTTGGTTCTTACTGTAGAAGCGATATAATATCACAACAAAGATCAGAACACAATGTCAGAAACAGCGACTTCAAATGGAACGATAGCGGTGGCGAAACCGCAACTAAACCAACTAAACAGCGACGGGCATCTCCGCTACGGCAAGATGTTGATTGATGGCGAGTGGGTGGAAGCTGCCGACGGAAAGACGTTCGACGCGATCTATCCCGGAACCGGAGAGACAATCGCAAAGGTTGCCTCGGCAGGAAAAGAAGATGTAGACCGGGCTGTGGCTGCCGCCCGCAGAGCATTCGAGGGAGGAGACTACAAGAAAATGAACGGTGCAGACCGTGGGAAGCTTCTCTGGAAAATTGCCGACTTGATGGAGCAAAACATCGACGAGTTGGCAGAGCTTGAGACGCTGAACAACGGCAAGCCTCTCTTAGAGTCGCGTCGCGTTGACTTGCCGCAGTCGATCAACTGCTTCCGCTACTTCGCTGGGTGGGCGGGGAAAGTCTCCGGGCAGACGATTGAGACCGACATGAATATGCGGGCACTCGCCTACACGCTGCGCGAACCTGTTGGCGTCTGCGGACAGATCATCCCGTGGAACTTCCCAATCCAGATGGCGACCTGGAAGATTGCCCCAGCACTCGCCTGCGGAAACACCGTGGTGATAAAGCCTGCCGAGCAGACCTCACTTTCGATTCTTCGTCTCGGCGAGCTTATGCAAGAAGCCGGAATGCCGGCGGGAGTTGTGAACATCATCACCGGTGACGGGCCAACAACTGGTGCGGCACTCGTTGCCCACCCCGACGTTGATAAGATTGCCTTCACAGGATCAGTCGAAGTTGGCAAGCTGATTATGCGGACAGCCGCCGATTCGCTGAAGAAGGTGACGTTGGAGCTTGGTGGGAAGTCACCGAACATCATCTTCGCCGACGCAAACATTGAGTTCGCCGCGAAGGTTGCGTTGAGTGGAATCTTCTTCAACCAAGGGCAGATGTGTACGGCAGGAAGTCGCATCCTGATCGAGGAGGCAGCGCGAGAAGAGTTCATGGAAGTTCTGGCCGGACGTGCAGCGAAGATGGTAGTGGGCGATCCGCTCGACCCGAAAACCCGGATGGGTTCGCTGATTAACGAAGAGCAGATGAACCGCGTACTCGGCTACATTCAGAAGGGAACCGACGAGGGAGCAAACCTTCTGGTTGGTGGTGAGCGCGTTGGAGAGAACGGATACTTCGTGACGCCAACGGTGTTCGACCGCGTGAAGAACGAGATGACAATTGCGCAGGAAGAAATCTTCGGTCCGGTCGCCTCGGTTATTACCTTCAGCGACATTGAAGAGGCCGCGGCAATCGCCAACGGTACACGCTTTGGTCTGGCCGCAGGTGTCTGGACAAACGACTTGAAGAAGGCACACCTCTTCGCACAGAAGGTTAAAGCCGGAACAGTTTGGGTAAACACCTACAACATGACCGACAACGCTCTGCCATTTGGTGGCTATAAGGATTCAGGTTTCGGGCGGGAGTTGGGGCAGGCCTCACTCGACGCATACACGCAGATCAAGACAGTGTTGGTTGACTTGAATTAAGAAGGCAATTATTTTCTTATTCTAAAGTGAGAAGGGATCAGAACTCTGAGTTCTGATCCCTTCTTTTTTTGCGATAGCATCTCGCGTCAGTATAGAAGTGCTATTGCTTGCTTTCCCACACTCCCCGCAAGATGACCTGGAATGCTACCTGCAACGGTCTTCGTTCCGCTTCACTCTGAGTTGAGTGGCAGTCCTGAAGATGAAGGCGTAGGACTCCGTTGATTTATACTCTCGGACAAAGAAAATGCGAGATGATCCGAGGGCAATCGGTTGATGGAATTCGGAACATCCGATTCTACGAATCTTGGCTGACTCTTCTCAGTGCGATTCCCTCACCCCCCGCCCCTCTCCCATAGTTTGTTCAGATATTTCGAGAGTTTTCGAGGTGGGGAGAGAGGAGCCGAGGCAGAGAGTCTCACCACACCCAACGGGAAGTCGGGGGTTAATAGCAAACTCGCAAACGGATTCTCCGCGTATATATCACATCTTCTCCGGAAGCCAGCTTCCATCTCCTTGTAAGCCCTGTCCCTCAAGGAATTGTCGGAACTTGCGTTCAATTCCCTCTTCCTGTGCCTTCATCTGAATTCGATTCGTGAGGTCGTCGTAGGCTTGCCTGCTTGTCATTTGGTGAATCTGAAGCGTGACGGTCTCCAACATCTTCCTGTACCGCTTTCCCCTCGCGAAAATAAATCCAGCCAACCCCATCAGAAGTCCGATGATCCCCCCGGCAGTCCAGAGAATTGCGGTGATGTTCCGCTGAAGGAAGCTCCCCTCCTCCCGAGTTACCGCCTGAAGACGGTCGGTTGCCGTCAACAGGAGAGAGTCGAGAGCGGCACGGGTCTCAGGGCCGAGAAGTTCATCCCGCAACAGTGCAATCTGCTCCCGCATTCGAGGGCCGAGAAGTGTGTCGCGGAGTGCGGCAACAAACATCATGGTCTCTGCCCCTAACAACTCATTCCGAATCGAACGGATTCTCTGCCGTGTCCGATCTCCCAGAAGATTTTCACTAATCCCTGCCGACGCTAAAACAAGGTCGGACGTAAGGTCTCGTTCCAGTGCCAACAGCCAATCGCGTGTCGCAACGCTCAGCAACGAATCCCGCAAACCAACAGCACCACGATTGGCGGAGAGACCGGCAACGGTAATAACAGAGTCGATCAACTCCGTTAATCCGCTCCGCGTTCTCTCACTCACTAACGTATCCCGAATGCTTCGGATCAGACCACTACCGAGTCCTGCCCCAATGGAATCACTTCGTTCGGAAAGTCCGTCGGTAAGCCCACGACCGAGATCACTACCGATGCCAGAGAAGCTACAGCCGGAAGTAAAGACAACACCCAAAATTAACAACACAAGAAGGGGACACGGAAAGCCCCTCAAGCTACGTTCGCACAAACCTCTCTCTCTCTTCATTTTGAATTTTGCCTTTTGAATTTTGAATTTTGAATTCATTTCCGAGGCTCGGCTTCCTCTACTGATCCCGGCGCAACCTAAAGAGTTGCGGCTACCATGCTTTGACTCTCGACTCTTCGACTCTCGACTTCCGAGCCTCGGTTTCCTCTATTGATCCCGGCGCAACCTGAAGAGTTGCGACTACCTCTCTTCACTTTGAATTTTGCCTTTTGAATTTTGAATTCCCTCTCCCCTCTCACTTTTTCACCACAATCGGCCACCTGACCGCTCGCCCGGCACTATCATCCCACTGCTGCAAAGGGGAATGCTCCAATCGTCCGGTCTCCTCATCTCGCTTCAGGTGGAGGAAGCAATACATTCTGTCTCGCCGAACTTCTGCACTCGATGCCTCCACTATCGGAATCCACGTACCGGTGTTGTAGAACCAACGCCCATCTACCTGAAACTGATCAGGGTTGTGCGTGTGCCCCATCGTCACAAATCGGTAGTCGATATTGTTGATAATTCTTCGCGCATCCTTTTCTAACGAGCTTGGCTCACCCAATTGCAACTGCGCCACTAACCGAGCTAAGAAGTAGGAGAGAATCAATCCACCGACATACTTCAAACTTTCGAGAAGTCCGTTGACAAGGTTGTCTTTCAGTGAAGTAGGACTTTGTCGAGGTGAAAAGATGACGCCGAAGACTTCGCTCCACCTCTCAGCAAAGAGAAAGAGAAGAACCCCAAGCGGGATAGCTATCGCTGCGAAGAGGAAAAAGACTCGACCGAACATGAAGCGGATGTAGCGCCAGTTTTTCCTAAGAACTTTATAGAGAAATCCAACGTGATAGAAAATGATTTTGAGGGCGAGGGGAAATCGTTCTCGAATCAAGAGTGGAAGGATATTCTGGCGCGGACGAACGTTGTCGATGTAGGGATAGGTTCCCTCAAGTCTGTTAAGTAAATATCGGTTGAAGAAGGAACCGAAGGGGATGTTCAGTTCAAGTTCTCCCGATTTCTTGTTGAAGACCTCCGCTGGCTCTCCGAGTACTACGGTGAATTTGTCGTAACGGTGTCCGTGCTCAACGTAGAGGTCGGTATCGATCAGAAGTGCGTCGTCGATAAAGATTAGATTAGGCAACACGGTCTGCCGCAGCACCACCTCAAGGTCTTCCCTCGATTCACCAACAATTATCTTCGCAAACTCCAACCGGAGCGCATTTCGCACAGCTAACCAATACCATTCTAAGTCATGATTTCCCTTCAAGATCACCAATTGATTTGTGCCGTCGGCAAGCCACTTCGCCAACGCAACGAAGAGTTCCGGGTGTCCCTTGATCGAACGACGCAAACGCCAGACCGACCGATAGTCGTGCGTCTTCATTCCGAACTCACGCTCCCGCCGGTTGTCGATCTCCTTCGCAAGCTCGGCAGGACTTTTCTGAATGTTGACTTCGGCTAACATCTCGCTCCACTCGTCAAACGCTTGGCTCGAATCGGGAAGCTCTACTATCCGCAAAAAGTCGAGGAAGTCCCCGTTGATTATGAGGATGCCTCCACTCCCACCAACATCTGAACGCATGTAGTCAACAAAGCGGCTGAAGGCTTCGTCGCTGAAGAAGTTTTCCGTTCCGCCGTAGCGACCGTCGGCATCAAGTCCGGCAGCAATGTGAAGGTCACTCACCACAATCATTTCTCTGCCGCCCCCGTCGCGATAGAGTACAAGAGGATCTTCGCCACCACCAACAACATACTTGGGGGCAGTTCCTACCTCCTCGCACTCGGCGAGAAGTTTTGATATGTTGGAGAGAATGCTCGGCATAGGCTACGCGGTGTTGAGTGTTCGGCGAAATCGAAACCAGTGAAGGAGAAGGAAGAGACCACAGAGTCCATCGTAGATAACTACCCCAACAACAGCACTCAGGAGGGTCTGCTCGATCACACCGACAAGCAGGACTAAGGCCGCAACAAGTTTCTGCACTCCTGTCCAGAAGAGTACTCGCCGATCTGCCGAAGGGCGAAGTCCTTCACTCAGCAGGAGCATACCGAAGAGAAGTATCAACAGACTGAGAAGCAGAAAGAAGAGACGGGTAGATGAATCAGGGTTCGCAATTCCCATGGTAGAGAGTGCTGTTGAAGAGAGGAGAGCCTGTCCACCTCCGGCAACAATTGTCAGCACGGCAATCACAACCACTACGTGCTCTCTCCAGTTCTTCTGTTTTGTTGCTGTCATCTGCTTACCCCGCTTGTGTTAACGGTTGTGGAAGAGGGAGCTTCAACATGGAGATACCGACCGCGACAATCCAGACAATGGTAGGCAAGAGTGCAATTGCAAAGACGATGTCCCCAGTTGAACGCGGCAGGAAAATTTCCGAGATGGCCACAGCAACGATTGTCACTAACGAGGAGACTGTTCCAAGTATACCAATCCACCTCTTGTAGTATCTCACCCGAAGCATTGAGAGGGCAAAGATGCAGGCGACAATCATCAACAGAAAGAGACTACACCGATTCAACAGGTGTGCGTAGTGGTGGACAGACATATAGAATGTCAGAACATTTTCTCCATTAGCACTCCCCTGCAATCCTTGATACTTGGCGGCAAAATAGGGATAGAGGGCGAAGTGAATGATGAAGTGAACGGCTCCTAAAATCGCTCCAACAAGAGTAAGGTTTGCCCCGATCTCCAGTGCTGGCAGGTCTACCTCTTCATCAAACGATGCCCGGAATCCAACGTAGAAGCTGATAATTACCAGATAGGATGTGATTAAGAGAATGTGGGTTAAGGCCCAAGCAGGGTGGTTCTCCACGAAGGCCAACCCTTCGGCAAGATCGACTGGAATCGACCCGTGCATGATGATTCCCGCAAGCTGGACAACGCCGAGAACAATGCCGCTGACCCCTCCAATTTTTACAAGCGTTTTTCTGTTCATGCTCTCCCCCTCGCTTCCAATTCGGACGGTGTAGGCTTATACCGAAGTAGTGTAATCCCGACGGTAACAAGCCAGACGGCTGAGGGAAGGAGTCCAACACCGAAGGTAATCGCATCTCCCAGCACCGAACTTTCCAGAAAGACCTCGCCGATAACGAGCGAGATTGCTGCGATGGCTCCGCCAGCAATTCCAAGCCACCCAATCCACCGCTTGTAGATCGGTTCGCGCAACATCCCGATAGCTACCAACAGCACCACGAGGTGAATCAACAGAAGGTGGCCGACTTCCAGAACAATGTTGTATGCCCAGAATCCTTGGTAGAGTGTCACGATAAAGTCCCGATCCGCTCCGTCTGGGTTGTGCATGTAATGTTCGCCCAACATTCGGAGTGTTGTTGGGTGGAGAGCTACCTGCACGATCCCGACAGTAACGGCAACAATCATCAGGGGAACCGCAAGTTTTACTCCCCACGGTTGTGGTGAGAACGATGCGGCAAAACCGACGATCATTGGAATCAGAAAAAAGTAATCGGAGATGAGAATCAAGTGGGCAACACCCCACACTTTACTCATGGCGATATGCTCCATCGACATCGCGTAGTCCGATGGAAGCCTCGGGTGAAGTCCGTTACCGACAACTTGCAACACCACCCAGATCAGCGCACTGATCCCACCAATTTTCATGAGAGAAAGATTTCGTTCAGACATGTTCTGGCTCATTGAGAGTTTTTCGTTGATGTAGGTAGAGAGCGTAGTACGTAAAAGCTGCATAGCCTACAATAAGCAGGAGTAGAGTAACCGGAATGAAGAGCGTGAGACCGGAGTAGTTTTCCCAGATCAGATAGCAGACCTGATGTGCCATGTCGAAGAGGAGAGCACCGATTGTCAGCAGAAAGAATTGACGTCCCCACTTCTTTTGCTTGAACATCCCGACGATAGTAGCAATAGCTAAGGGGTAGAGTATTGCCAAGTCGGTTAAGAAATAGGAAATCCGAACCGGACGAGCAATCATCTCCTGCAACTGCGATCCAACCCCGTAAACGTAGGCAGAACTTAGCAGCAGAAGTATCCCCACCAGAATCCAGATTGATATTTTCTCCAAGTTGCTCATAGCCACTACATTTTCGGAACCACAACACCAATGCTAACCCGAGAGACAAGCCGTAGTCCGACGATGGAGATAAAGGGATAGAGTCCATCCATACAACTCCACCCGATGATGTAAGCCCAGTTTCCGTCGATACCGAAGAAGTTATCCAGCTCCCACGTCCCCAAGATCATCCGCTCTGCAACCTTCACAATGAAGCTGAAGATCACGAAGAGGGCAACCTGTTCTATAATTGGCTTGCGGTAGCATCCAGCGTAGAGGAAGCTGAGGCAGAGGCCAATCCAAATCAAGGTGTGGAAGGCATTGTTCAGCCAGGGAAGGAAGCTCATAATACCGATCAGGTAGAAGAGGTAGTTGCCGATAAAGACACCATAGCCCCAGCCGACGTAGAGTATCCAGAATGTTTTCCTAAAGTTTAGCTCCACCCTTCGGTTTGCGTTGCGGATGAGGAGATACATCGCACCGTATACGAGCAGAACCAAGAGATAGTCGAAGAGAGTATTTCCAGTACCGAGCAGTTTGTCCATGATCTTCTTGAGCTACGTGGTTGTTGTGGAATCGGCAGCGATAATGGGGGCAGCATAGTCGGCTAACGCCATCACTGTTAGCTGCGGGTTTACTCCGACGCTACTCGGAAAAACGCTTGCATCGCAGACGTAGAGGTTATCGTAGCCGTAGACTCGGAACTCCGGGTTGACAACGCCGAGTTGCGGATTCTTGCTCAAGACATTACCCCCCTGCGGATGTCCCGTCCCGAGCGTTAGCCCCCCCTTCTCGTGTACAATTGAACGGAGCTGTTGTAGGTCGGCAGGGTCTTTCCACTCATGAAAGTCGAGCGTGTGTGGCATTACTGAAGTCGCACCACCGTTGAAGAAGATTTCACCACCTAAAATCAATCCTTCAGCAAGATGATTCAGATCGTTCTTCGTCGGTTCGTACTTAATGTCTCGACCGAAGATACCTGCAACTCGCACCTCGGCATTTGCCTCGGTTGGAACAAGCACCCCAACGCTCGACATCTTGTTGTAGCGAAGCATATTGTTGAAGTGGTCGGCGAACCAGCCCGGCATTGTTAGGGCTTGCGCTACTGGTGGGTTGAACCACGTTTCGATGATGTACCCCTTCGACGGACGTTGCAGGACGTAGTGGGAGATCTGCAGCCCAGCGTAGGCGTTCACAACGTGGTCGAAGACGCCAGTCATTGGCGACCCCATGTTGAAGGAGAGTCGCTTGCCAGCCCTGTCGCCGCCAATACCTGAACGAAGCAAGATCAAGCTGGAAGAGACTGTGCCGGCAGAGACTACTATTGTGTTCCCCTTCACGTTCACCCGCTTTCCATCCTTGAACCGACACTCAACCGTTGTCACCGATCTTCCCCGCCCACGAATCTTTACTGCCTCACATCCGGCCACAATTCTCAGCTTATCAACACCATGTTCTGCTTGAATCTTTGGCAACACGGTGTCGAGCATTGAGAGCTTCTTGCCGAACTGACAGCCAATGTTGCAGTAGCCGCAGCCATAGCAATCTCTGGTGATGTTCGCCTCTACTATCTGCAACTCATTCGGCGCAACTCCCAACCCAAGGTGATTCGCCCCGTTAACAAAGGGGAGAGCACCGGGATTCAGGTTCTGAGGATTTTGTCGACCAATATCAATAAGGGTGCGAACTGTTTGATGTGAGTTGGCAAGTCGCGAGGGATCAAGTCCGGCATTCAACCCTCCAACATCGTTCCACCTATCCAACACATTGTCCGGTAAATCGAAGCAGACCGCATTGTTCACTACGGTGGTTCCACCCACACAACTCCCCTGCAACACTTGGAACCGGAAGTCACGGCTGAGCTGTAGAGCACCCTCAGCGTAGAGCTTCGAGAGCATATCGATTTCGTTATCGTTCATCTCCGACCGATCGATATAATCGCCACGCTCGATCATCACAATCGAGCGATTCGGGTTCTCTCGCAGAATACCGTGTGCCAACGTAGAGGCTCCAGCCCCTGATCCAATGATGATAATATCCCCAGTTATCGTCTCCTCTTCGACATCTGCCGCTGTCAGAACGCGAAGTGGCTTCCGCTCGGCAGGAGGATTTGCCGCAAGTTTTGCCGGAGTATCGGGTCGAGCCGTGAAGGGGACGTAGCCAATCGACTCGAAGGTGCGAGGATCGTTGTAGTAGCCGAGGTAGGCAAGCTGTTTTGAGATGCGAATCATGATCTGCACCAACGTTCGCTCAAGTCCGGGAAGAAGACTGGTTCCACGATAGAATCGATCTTCTAAATACTTCCGACGACTCTCCGGGTCCATCATCGAGAGGGGTGGATTGAGCGAGAGGATAGGATAGATCTGCATTCCGTTCAGCACAAGTTTGAATATCCACTTGGTGCGAGCGCGGAAGGCCATCAGATATTGGTCGGCGTTTCGCGCCATTTCGTCTGGCGGAACCTTCTCTTCTATCCCAACAATCAAAGCCTCGGAGAGGGCTACTAACGAGCGGAACTCGAGCGGAGTCAAGTAGCTCAGCCCGTAGCGAACCCGCTCTGCAGCGACGTAGAACCAGAGAAGCAGAACAATAATAACGCCGTCGAGAACCATAGAACCGATGAGGGGTGTAGAGATCGGGAAGGTTAGAAGATCGTTAAGAATTGGCAGAGTCATGCTCACCACACGATCGGTCTCCCCCCAGATCAACGTTGCCCCCACAGCAATCTCGGAGATGATGTGGCCGACAATCACAAGCCAAGTCATCATCCGATAGCGACGCACATCAGCAGCCGCGAAGAAGGAGAGAAGGGCGAGCACACTCACCTTCACGGCTGAGTTAGTGACGAATGGAAGGTTGACAAAGAAATCTTTGTTTGGCCCGAAGAGTGCCGGCAGTAGATAACCGAAGGCAGCAAGTCCAAAAACGAGGGCAAGAATACGGAGAAGTATTTGTAGCCGCCGTTCTTCCGGTGCAAATGAAGTCTCCTTCATAGGAATCCTGAATAGTGAAGAAGGATACGATTCGACTATTTGAATCAAGTAGACTACGAACGTTGCCGAACCGGTTGGGGGTTCGGTACAGGTTGCCGCGCATGGTGCAGCGGTTATGCGAGATTCACCTTCTCAACCTCTTCTGAGGAGAGGAGAACATGTTGTATCTGAAGAGCGTGGTCTGTAAACGTACTAAAGAGTAAGCGAAAAAACAAAATTGATCTTGAGCTGGTTGAGTTTGTGGAGAGGAGAGTTTGTAGAGTTGAAGGTGTTTGGAGTTAGTGGTATGGAAAGATTTAGAGTGCACAAATTTATCCCTATAAATTTTGCTAACCTTTTGTTCTAACCAGTGTTAGATACCCACAGATTGACGAACCGAACTTCAGTTCCACAACGCATGAACTCTACGGCAACTACCTGCACGATAGCGAAGACAGCCTACAACAGAATGGTAGTTCCAGAGAATTATGCACCACATCTTTACCGTAGACCTCGAAGACTGGTACTGCACTCGCGCAGTTGGGTCTCTGCTCCATCGCTCAGATTGGAAGTCGTGCGAGTCTCGCGTTCGTATCGGCACGCGCCGCATCTTAGAACTGTTGGAGAGGAAGGGGATTGAGGGGACGTTCTTCGTTCTCGGCTACATAGCTGAGCGGGAACCGGAACTGATCCGAGAGATTGTCGATCGCGGCCACGAGATTGCCACCCACGGCTACGCACATCGCTCGCTTGAGGAGATGTTCCCCGAGGAGTTCCGCGACGATTTGGTTCACTCAATTGACCTCATTACTTCCATCACGGGGAAAAATGTCTGTGGATTCCGCGCTCCCAATTTTAGTCTGACAGAAAAGACAGCCCCCTGGGCAATAGAGATTATTCAAGATTGCGACCTCCTCTACGACTCATCGGTCTTCCCAACAACAATCCACCCAGCCCACCACTTCAGCGAAGAGTCTCCCATCATCCACCAGTTTGCAAACGGCTTGATAGAAGCCCCCGTCAGTTGCGTCGATCTCTGTGGACTTCGGCTTCCCGCAACTGGAGGAGCCTACTTCCGCCACGCTCCATTTTGGCTTTCGGCAGCATTGATCGACTGGTGTGAACGGCAGGGGATACCGGCACTCTTCTACATCCACCCGTGGGAGCTTGACACAGAACAACCGAGGCTACGGCTCCCAATCCTGCAACGGATCAGGCAATACCGAGGAATCGAATCGCTTTACGAGAAGCTGGATCGACTAACCGATAGGTTCCAGTTTACGTCGTTGCGTCACCTGTTTTCGAGCCTCGATAGAAACGGTACATGTAGTGTGCGGCAGGGATAGTCCTTCCTTGGTAATCTTGGTGGCAATTCTCTTGCGATCAACTCGAAGTAAGCTAAGGTGGAAAACCTCAAATAATCGCTAACGCTATTTCTCCTGCACACCCTGTGATTTCTCCTACTCAGGAAGGGAACTTCAACTGTATATTATTCTCGATATTCGTGGCGATAGTAACTACTATAAGGGTATAAAGATCATGAGAATATATATGAAACAGCTACCACTTCTCTCACTCTTCGCAATGTTCTGGCTTGCTCAAGGTATGCAGGCACAGGGAGGGTTGCCACTTCCGTTCAGTACCGATTTCGACAGTGGAATTCAAGAGTGGGAAGTTTCGTCAACTGGGGGTGCGGAGTGGATACCATCAACTATGTTCGGTGTCAATGGCTCCGGTAGTGTAATCGTTGACAAAGGTGGAGAAAGCGATCCAAGCAATGGTTGGTTGATAACACCGGCACTCGACATGACCACAGCGAAGAACCCTGTTCTCGAGTTTACAACAGCGTTGGTTACCAACAACTTTCTCGCGCCGGTTATATCTCTCTGGTATGATGATGGAAGTGGTTGGAAGAAGTTCGACAACTGGGGAGTGAATGAATTTTATGCCAACAATGTGGTGGAAGGTTCACACAACTATGTACGTTTACTAAACCCTGAGAACGTTCAATTGAACAAGGTCTCGGTAGACCTATCTTCCTTTGCGGAAGAGAAGAACATCCGCTTCTACTTTAGTGCCGACATGCTCAATGGAGGGTGGGTGATTGTAGATGATGTCTCATTCTCCTCCGCAAGCACAAGTAGTGTAGCTGAGAACATTCCCACCACACCTCGCCACTTCCCCAACCCTGTAAAGGATATTCTCTCATTTGAATCGGACCAATCCGTTGAGAGCCTTGTGGTATACGACCTGCTCGGCAGGAGCATCCTCGAAGTTGACATTGAAGGAGGCTCTACTACCGCAGTCGACCTCTCTACTCTCCCCCCCGGAGAATACTGGCTACAAACGAGAGATGGTGAAAATGTGCAGGTTGGACAGTTCTCGATATTCAAGGAGTGAGAATAGCTCACTCCTTGAATGTGAAAAGGTAGGCGATTGGGAAGCGAAGTATCCCCTCTCATTCTGCCGAGCGTGGGAACAGGTGCAATCCTCTCTCCCTTCCTATCTTTCTTCTTTGCATCACTCAATTTGAAGGTAGAAGAAGAATAGATGGAGTTGAATCCACGCCACACACACAAGCGCCTCTATCGTCAAGTGCTTATCGGGGCAGTTATCTGGATTCTCTATAGTATCCTCGCGCAGACCTCGCTACTTCCCCTATCAGGTGAGGGATTCATGCGCCTCATCTCTCTACTCCTGATGTTTGCCCCCTTGGTGACCGTTCCGCTTGCCCTCTCTCTCGTGCAAAAATCTAATGAGAGCCATTCCAGCCACTACGTTTTCATTGCACAGTTGCAGTTACCGGCAGCAGTGGCAGCAACACTCTCTTTTGCAGTTACAGAGGGAACAGTTGCGGCGCTGCTCACACTCCCGTGGCTGGTAGAGACAGTCGCAATTGCACTGCTTGCCCTCAGACGTTTCGTAGACCGCAGAACCTTTTCCCTTCAGCAGAGTGCAATCGACAGCGGAATGGCCTACATTGCTGTTGGAGGTGTTTGGCTGACGATCTCCCGCGCCGGCATAGCTCCGTTAGACTTCGTCCCAGTCATCGTTCTGTTGACAGCGGTTCATTTTCACTATGCAGGCTTTGCCGCTCCCATTATTGCCGGACTTACTGGACGAGCCATTCCACCGGAGCAATGGAAAGTACGTTGGCTATATAACGCCTCGCTATGGTCAGTGATCCTCAACCCAATTCTGGTCGCCATAGGTATCAGCTTCTCGCCTCTGCTGGAACTTCTCTGCTCAGTTCTCCTCGCCCTCGGGTTAGGACTGCTGGCAGGATTGATTCTCGGCGTTGTCGTGAAACGTCTCGAACAGCACATCTCCCGCTTCCTGATTGCAATCTCCGCTCTCTCCCTCCTCACGACAATGGCTTTTGCCCTGCTCTATACTTGGGGTGAATATAGTGGCAAAGCACTTATGCACATTCCCGGCATGATAGAGACACATGGGGTGCTCAATGTCTTCGGATTTGCTCTCTGTGGATTGGCCGGGTGGACAATTGAGACGGATAGTGTAGCCTTCTATAAAAAGAGATAGCAAACACTCTCACGATGTTTGCTATCTCTCATTCACTTCAGATTTGATTGTCAGACAAAGAGACTAATTAGCCCGGACAGTCACGAACTTACCTGACTTTAGTTGAATCAATGCTCCTGTCTCTACATTCCTCAGCGTTCCGTCGAAATAGCCAGCCACAATCTCGGAGAAGGAACGACCATAGTAGGAGACACCGGTTCTCCCCTCTACACCCTTGTAGATTTTCCCACTAATATTGAGTGAGAAGTCCGAATTGTTTCCGAGGTTCCAAGGCCAGACCCCTTCGTACGAACGGGGGAAACTAAAGACGAAGGCGAAGGATTGAGCTTCGTGACCGGGAACGTCAACTAATCCAGAACCTAAGAGGAAGGAGAGGTGAGCACCTCCATCGGTGTTGTAGTGTGCAAACCCAATTGTATTGAACCCCTTCTCGCGTATGACAACCTTGACGTTGTTATACCCATCACCGTCGATGATAAATGTGAGAGGGGCATCGGCGTCTGGATCACCCACATTCTCCTTGCGAAGTGCTGAGAAGACTCCCTTTTCAAGTAGAATAACTTCCTCACCGGAATCACCTTTCAACGAACCAGAGAAGGTGCCGCTAACGAGCTTACCAACACTACCATAGTGGGTAATCATCAATTCTCCCTCCTGCTGACGGTACTCTTTATCTGCGATCGTGAGTACCACTACGTCGTCATCTAACTCCTCCTCCAACGAACTCCAGTTGAATGTGTTCGGCTTCTCTCCACTATATCGAATCACCAACTTCACCACCTCATCACTCCCAGCTACAAGCTTTGCACCCGCTACAGTTCCGGTGATTTCAAACGTGGTGATATTCGTTACCGTGTCGTAGACAACAGTGCCACCATCGTCAGCAAAGACAATGGAGGTTTTCTGCCATCCATCTCCATCAATCGTAATACTGTTCAAAGGTTGGACAACTTCTTCAGCAGGATTTGCAGGATTTCCCTCTCCACAAGAAGTAAAAAGTGCAAGCAGAACAAGAGAAGAAAAGCAAAGAGTAAGGTAGGGATTCATGATGATGTGGATTGAGTTTAACAATGGTTGGTCTCCATAATACAACGGCGAGGAGAAACTTACCAACCATCTCCTCCACCATTCTATAAGCTCTCAACTCTACACACTCAACGAACTCTCACCGACTTAACGACCACACATAGGCTGCTACGGCGCAGACTTCTTCGTCGGTCAACTTTGCTCCACCCATTGCTGGCATCGGAGTTGGATACTCTATCGGCAATTTTACACCGGTTCGGATGTTGTCGATGATGGAAGAGTAATCACCGGAGATGTGTATCCAGGTATTGTCGGTCAAGTCGGGTCCTAATGCTGAGCCAGTTCCGTTCCCTTTGTGGCAGGTGAAGCAGTTTGCTTTTCCAACGAATAGAGTGGCTCCTGCTTTGATGCGGGCGTCGGTAATCTCTCCACACGCTTCATCTTCACCGGTCACTCCTCTCTTCTCTTCTACTGAATTGTCGCTCGGCTGAGTCTCAACCTGTTTTTGTTTTGCTACTGAGTCTTTTGGCTCACTCGATTGGTGGGCACTATGCTCCGTGCTCGTTCCTTCACTCTGCGCAGCAGAATCTCCTGCTGCCAAGTTTTCTATACCCCCCTCTATCTTCTCAGGAGTTGCCATGGCTGTGGTATCGGAGTGCTCGGAATGGTCTGCTCTATCCTCTCTACTACATCGGAAACTGAGAAGGGAGAAGAGGAGAAGAACCATTACGACGGCGGATAGTCTCCCGAAAGCTGTGAACATTGAATTCTTCACTGATGCTCTTTTCATGCTCTCTCCCTTATTCCTGATTTCTCTTCTCGGACTGTTTGAACTCACTGTCGGAGATCAACGCAATCGCCGCTATTCCAATCACAAGTAGGTTAAGTGTTACCGGATTAAAGGCTCCGCCGATCAACTCCGGAGCGGTAGCAAAAACCCCAAGCAACAGTCCACTCATGGCAATAATTGTTAGCCAGAGTGGCCACCTCGCTCTCCAGAGAACCAGTATTAGGAGAGCAAACAAAATCTCTCCGATACCGGAGAAGGTGACCACCGTCCAAGCCGTCTCCGGCTCCACTCCCATCCCGAGCAATGGAGTAACCTCATCGGGATGCCTCACAATCAACTTCGGCACAAGTCCGTGCCAAAGCCAGACGAAAGCAAGGGTGGTGCGGGCAAGAGTATACACGCGATTCTTCCTTTCCATATCGACTCGATTTAGTTTATCCAGAAGATAGCAATGCCGACTCGATTGCCTCGATACAGCCGTTAGGATTCAGACTCCACTCAGCTTGAGGAATTGGGACAACTGGAACGCCAGCCCTAAGGAACATGCGGTAACGTTCCAAGGAGAGAACCGTTTGGGGAGCGCCAATCAAATTCAGTCCACAATACAACGACCCACGCTCTACCATAATATCCAGATAAAGTCCGGCGATCATCCAGCCACGATGAACGTGACAGTCCTTTTGCTGTAAGGCAGTAGAGACTTCTTCGACAAACTGATCGTGGTCTCTGCGCCGTGGTGGAGTCGACTTCGGCAAGGCATCTGCTCCGTGTGCATATCTCAGATATTTCCTCAAAAGAGTGTCGGGTGGAAGGGTCTTCTCCGAAATTGATGAGTAGATACGCCCCTCTCTCTTCGCCCTCGTCACCATCACGTTGAACGCATCTTCGCGGTGCAGGTAGCGAAATCTTGCGTGATGAGAAGAAGCATCTACTGCCAGAGATATATACATCACATCTCGTTCCTCACCCTGAAACGTGTAGGCTGTGCCAACAATAATGTCGTGCCGTTCTATCATTTCTGGTTCAACGTTGCGGACAATCTCTTCGGCAAGATAATCGGACTGCACGCGAAAAGGGGAGAGGATACCGATAGTACTAACGGCATCCTGCCGGTTCCCTCGCTGATCCTCAAGAATCTGGAGAAGGTCACTCAACAGCCTCTCCCCTTCTAATCGGTTCACGCCACTCGGTTCTTGCTGACCGCTGCATTCAATTACCGTTAGGGAAGAGATTGCTTTCGCTTGGGGAAACTCTTTCATCACGCGCAATCTGTTGTGGTAAAACTCACGGTTGCTAAAGCCTATAATCTGTGGCAAACTTCGGTAGTGCTCATCCAAGAACATCACCTGATCCTGACTCTGAAGCTGGCTGTTAACAACGTCCAGAATACTCATCGAACGGTAGTCATAGATTCCTCCATCCGGCAGTCCGTACTGCTCTTGTAGCCCCCGTTGTTGGACGTTGGAAAGGAAGGAGAGGTGGCGTAGTTGTTTTGGGTCGCCTGTTATCAAAACTCGCTTTGCTCGTTGTAGTATCGGGAGAGTGCTGGCGACATCGCACTGCGTAGCTTCGTCGATAATTGCGAGGTCGAACAGTTCCGATGGCATTGGAAGAGAGCGGTGAGCGTCGGAGAGATTCGTGAGCCAGAGAGGAAAGACTTGAAAGAGCGTGCGATAGTCAAGCTCATCAAATATCTCTTCGCGTCTCCCTCCACGGCGTGCTCGCAATCCACTCAGGAACTTCTGGAGTTCTGCTCGGTGCTTCTTTAAGACTACGACTATTTTCTCTTCTCTCGTTTTAATAAGCAGGTCGGTAACTGCATCAATGCGCTGAAGCGAGACCCCCTCAAGGTTGTGCAGAATATCACTCAAGGCTCGTGTGCGCCCTGCTCGCCATCTCCCCCACATCCCCTTCAATTTTGCAACAGCGCCACTCTCTTCAGAAACAATCCACTCACCATATCTGCTCCACTTCTTCTCGGTTGCTGTAAACTCCCGCTCCAGTTGCTCTGCCTTCTTCTCCAGTTGCCGCAGCCTCTTCTCCTTTGTGCGTGCAGGTTCACCTTCATCCCCATCCCCCACAATCATCCCACTCAGTAATCTCTCCAGCTTTCCCTTCAGCTCGCGCAAGTAGTGGCTTCCCCCGGCACGAACAACCATCCCGGCAGCACCGAGACGCTTCTCGATAATAGTCCCAACAACATCAACAGCATGGTTCATCTTCGAGGCAATCAGAACCGACTCGCCACGGCTGATATGCTCCATCGCTATGCAGGCAATCGTAAAAGATTTTCCTGTCCCAGGAGGGCCAACAAGCAATGAAAGGGCGTTCTCTCGCGCAGACACCAATGCACGTTGTTGAGCATCGCTGAGAACGGCAGGAGTTCTAACAGATCGACTCTTATTCGATATACGATTAACTTCTATAGAAGTAGGCGAGAATAGCCTGTGTAGCGGTTTTGAGAAGTGATCTCCCTCTGCTATCTGCTCCAACTCGTTCAGCACACCTCGCATTTGCACTGACTTCGGGAGAAGTAGCAGAGTAGAGTAGGGAAGCAGACGGAGAGGGGCTACACGATTAACTTCAATCTCCTTTACGCAAGCACGAAGCTCACGTTCAGAGTGAAGTTCAGGGTAAAGGAAAAGATTGCTACAGTCAAGTTCAGGTGACCACCTCTTCAGGAACCGGGCAAGGATTCCTATCTCGGCGAAGGTGAGAGGACCTGTTCCAAGTTCGGCTCCTATATCAGCCTCTATATCCCCTTCTACCTCACCAGCCCGAACTGCATCGAGAAGGTGATAGTTGATTTGTCGACTCTCCAAGTCAATTCGCAGGAGAAGATTCCCCCCCTCATCCTCTTCGACTTCGGCTGTATGTGTGAGAAGTGGAGCACAAATGTTCTTCTCTTCATCACCATCGCGCAGAAGACCCACAACCATCAGCGATGCGTAGAGAAGTTCTTTTTCAGCACGGTAGAGGTGGGCAGCCTTGCGTATTTCTTGGCCACGTTCTGGATCGAGAGGAATCGTAAAGAGAAATCCATTTAGCAGATCTTCTCGTCCCTCTATTGCAATGCGATGGTCAATACTTTTGTGGTAGATATCCCACAGAACCGACCGTCGGTTGTCAGCTACATAACACTCGCGAAAAAATCGAATGATGTTCGGGTTCAGTATCGAAGAGTTCTCTCTCATCTCGTGATGTATAACTGCGAGGGTCGCCAATCACCCCAAAAACCTCTCCCGGATCTCCGGTGTTGGAATCATGCACTCTTCCTTCTTTCCGAACCACTTGTAGCGGTTGCGGGCAATGTAGTCGTAGACAAAGTCTCTTAGGAAGGGGGGAAGAATGATAAAGCCGAAAAGAACCGGCCAAGGGAAGCGGAGCCTCCGCGCGATGCGAAGTGCGGCTGCACTTTTGGTGTAGAGTATGTCATCCTGAACCAACACCACAGAACTCATCTCCTCGGGATCCCTTCCTTGCCTCTGCAGCAGGCTTTGCCCGAACTCGCTCTGTAGTGATGCAAACCGGAAAAGCCCTTTCGGATCACGGTCGATGATAAAGCGAACGCTCCCCTCGCAAAAATTGCAAACTCCATCGAAGAGAACCAAGAGAGAGGTTTCCCTATCAAATTTCTTTTTTGTTTTTTCCATAACGATCTATGATCCGGTTTGGAACTATTTATGGCGTATCCAACAAATAAGATAGAGCAATTCCCTGTTGGGAACCGTAAACAATACAATCAGGAGGAGAATCGTATGAAACGTCTGATTATGCAAACAGGATTTACCGCGCTGATAACACTCTTCTTCCTCTCGGCCATTGCCGCCGCCGAAGACTGGACAAATGTGGTTGTGAACCACGAAGAACAGTTCACCGACGGTGGTGGAATGAACCGCAAGGCAAAGGTGTTAAGCGTCAAGTTCAAACCCCACACTGTGCAAACAGATTCGAAAATGGGGAACTTCGAGATTCAAGATCTTATGGCCACTGTGGAGATTGATGGCACTCAACGGACGATCATCTACAGCATACCGAACGGAAACCAGGTCAACATCACAGTACTTGGAACAACCGAACAGGAGGAGATTAGCATTGTTTTCTACAACACATCGGTGTTGGTGAATAATGAAAATATCACCGAATGGATGAAAAGGGCTGGATGGATTATGTCCTACAAGGGAGTTCGCCTTTACGGCAACGTTGGCAAGGGAGCGCAGGGAACAACCGTTGGAACCGATCCGATTTCCTTTGCTGCCCTCTCCTACAACATCTTTGCAAACAAAAATGTTGTGAAGCTCATTACTGGAGCCGACAACTCAAGCGCAACGAAGAGCGCGATAAGAATTTTAGGCGGGATTTTTGGAGGGCCGAAAATAGGTGGATCAATTAAGTGCATGAAAAAGAAGATTAAAACAGTTGCGTGCACTGCACATTGCACACAGGGAGCCGACGGTTGTCCGTGCGAGTGCTTAAAAATTCCTTGCTGCTCCGAGTGTAGCCAGACAGAGGAGACAATCTGGGAATACTCAGCCGGTGCACAAGCAGGATAGAATTTTGTACGCAGCGAGAAACACAAGTAACCTACAGACAGAACAACGCCGGGTGATGCAGAACGCATCATTCGGCGTTTCTATTTTTAGTTCTTTAAGTTTCTACTCCTGTTTCTTGATGGTGAATCGGACAGGTCTGAACGATCTTCTATCTTTGTAGCTCTTATATGTTTTACGTAGCGTACAGAAGATAGAGGTGGTGATAACCTTTACGCCGATGATTGGCAGTAGATCACAGGGGCAAGGTAAGCACCTATCAAACCTCACAACACCATGAGCAACCAGCAACACAATACGTTGAAGGAGATCGCTTCTAAGATCAAACTTCTGCTAACCGACGTTGACGGCGTCCTGACCGATGGAGGGGTCTACTACGGCCCGGAAGGTGAGGTGATGAAACGATTCAATATCCGAGACGGAATGGGAGTGGAACGGCTCCGCGCAGTTGGTGTGGAGGTAGGGGTTATCACCGGCGAAAATTCTCCGGCTGTTATCAGGCGTGCCGAGAAACTCCAGATCACTATTGTAGCTCTCGGCTGCAAGGATAAAGTGGGAAAGCTATGTGAGATTATGGAAGAGTTCGGATACCGAGAGGAAGAGATTGCCTACATCGGAGATGATGTGAACGACCTCGAGGTAATGCAACGAGTTGCACTACCGGCCACACCTTCCGACGGCCTGCCGCAAATCCAAGAGATTGCCCTCTACATCTGCTCAAAGCCGGGAGGGAACGGAGCATTTCGGGAGTTGGCGGAGATGGTTATTGCAGCGCGGTTGTGAATTGTGGTGGATCATTCCGAATCATGATGTATCATGATTCTACTGGAATGACCTCCACCCCTGCAACAACCGCACGTCGATCTCAACTGTTGGATAGCGTCCGCTCACCCGCCGACCATAAACCCACCGAACAACTTCAGGGAGCGAAAACTCTTCCTGCTCTACTCTCCCTATCGCACAATCGCTCGCGTCAATGTCGTACCAGAAATACCACCAATATCGTTCCGACGAAGCAACAACGTGAATTGCTGTTCCGAACTCGTGGAAGTGGGTGTAGAACCGATTCGATTGGTTGATGTAGCGCTCATCCTCTTCCGGGTCGCGCTCAGTAATCACCGCTCGGAGGCTGACGTAGTTGATGAAGGCGTTCAGAATGTCGGCTGAAACAAACTCGAGGAGCACACCGGGAGGAATAATATCATCGGCCAGAAGCGTTGTATCTGCCGCTATCACTCGTCGAGGAAAGAGAATCGGTAACTCGTCCAAACGAGAATCGCTCTCCTCAGACGACTGCCCTTCACTCCTATCCGAAGAGTTCTTCCCTGAAAGCTTCTGTATGGAAAGTGACCGGTGCACCTGTTGCGGTAGAAATTTGTGGCTGTTCGAGGCTAATATAAGAAAGGGGCACGCAAAGGCGCGAAGGAGCAACGCCGCAAGGAAGAAGCAGATGAGTTTACTTGTCGTGTCCCTCGGTCTCCTTCGCGAACTTTGCGCTCCTTTGCGCCTTGGCATGAGATATTTTACGATCAGGTGATATACCGGAAATCGTGTCCCCTCTTCAGCCCCATCACGAACTCGTACATCAACTTAATTACGTTCTCCACATCCTCCATCGCCACCATCTCCACTGTGGTGTGCATGTATTTCAGAGCTAAGGAGATCAGAGCGGAGGGAACCCCCACATCACTGTAGGCAAATGCGTCGGTATCGGTTCCGGTTGAACGAGAGGCGGCAGCACGCTGATACGGAATCTGTTTCTCTTCAGCACGTTCTACCAACATCTTCAACAAGTTATTCTGCACGGCAGGTCCCCATGTTAGCACTGGACCTTTACCGCAGGCAATATCTCCCTCGGAAGCCTTCAATGCCTGGTAGGGAGGAGATTGTGTGTCGTGCGTCACATCGGTCACAATTGCCACATCAGGTCTGATTCGACGGGAGATCATCTGCGCTCCCCGAAGCCCAACCTCTTCCTGCACGGAGTTAACAACGTAGAGACCAAAGGGGAGCTTCTTTCCCGACTCGGCAATCATCCGCAACGTCTCTGCAATCATGAAGCCGCCGATCCTATTGTCGAGTGCTCTGCCAACGAGCCACTTCTCGTTGTTGAGCGTAGTCATCTCATCTTGGAACGTCACCACACAGCCGGGAAGAATTCCCATCTTCTCTACCTCTTCCTTCGAATCTGCGCCTACATCGATAAAGAGCTTCTTCACTTCGGGCGCGCCGTTATTACTCTTATCTCTAACGTGGATGGCAGGCCAACCGAAGATTCCCTCCACCACGCCATTGTCAGTGTAAATGTTCACCCGCTTTGCCGGGGCAATCTGCGGATCGGAGCCTCCGTTCTGCGTTACGGAGATATATCCCTTCTCATTGATGTAGCTCACGAACCAAGAAATCTCGTCGGCGTGAGCTTCAATTACAACCTTGTACTGTGCCTTCGGGTTGACAACGCCAACAACCGTGCCGTAAGCATCGCTGATGTACTCGTCGATCCACGGCTTGATATAGTCGAGCCAAATCTTTTGGCCGGAAGATTCAAATCCAGTGGGGGATGAATTGTTGAGGTAGGTCTCAAGAAACTGGCGACTTTTTTTCTTCATCTGTAAATCAATTTAGTGATGGAGACATAAACGAGATTGCGTAAAGATAATGGAAGATAGTGGGACGGAGGTAAATCTTCACTGTTCCGTTGAATTAGAAGAGGTTCAATACTCCAACTCCTCAAAAAATGGCTCGGCCAACATTCGGAACAGACCCTGGGTCTCCTCAAAGCGTTCCCGGTCATTTAGGTCGAACCACCAGAACTCCTCGAAGTCTCCTCGGTTCACCCCAAGCTGCATCGTCCCCTGCGACTTATGTTCGGCAATCAGCCAGTTGACAATGATCTTGTAGTTCAACTGATTTTTGAAGCCGAAAGATGCCCGTCTGTCAAACGAGAAGCTCGGCAAGCCAGTTGAGATCGCCGTCCTCGGGTAGCCGGGCAACCCCTTGAAAACCTCTACCGAATCTCCATCCGTCGAAACCGAGACGCCGAGGACAATTGGACGTTTCTCTTTGTTGAGTCGGCTAACTGCCTCCAACGCCATAATTGTTGCCCCCTTGTGGTGACCGTGTGTTCCGGGCGTCGGTAGCAGACAGAAAACGTAGTCGTAGGCTCCCTTCTCCATAATCTCCGTCAACCGTTTTGCCACAGAGGCAGTATCCCACACATAGCCGAATGTAGAGTCGACGTTGAGTGTATACATGTGATCTTTCTGATCGAAGAAGAAATAGTTCCTAATACCGATAATATCCCCACCTGCAATCAACTCCTTCTTCCGAATTGCCGGCAGAAGTGCTCGACCTGTATCTTCGTTCGTCAGTTCGTGACCGTAGATAATGTTTCCGAGGGAGGAATACTTATAGCCCCCTTCAGCATTGGTCACCAAGGCCAAATCCACATTCCCTTTCAGAGCGTGGGTAACCTTCCAGACCGTTGCAGCCATTCCTGACTCGTCGTCTGGGTGAGCCGTAACAATCAGGATGTTCGGAGAAGTTTGGGCGAGAGTGGTAAGGGAGAACGTTGTTAGGAACGTGAGAGAAAGAAGTGTTCGGAAAAATATATTCATCGTCGAGTTTATCGTTCGTGTTGTTTCTACTCTTCCTCTATAGCGGAAGAAAGGTTTGTGAAGTAAGTTACGGTAGTTTCGGGAGATGATTGGGGGCAGATCACAACGCTTGCTCGAAGCCCGGTCACGATCAGAAAGCATTGCACTTCAAGACGCTCTCAGTCAACTCAGACGAACCTCCGCATGAGAACAATAGAATTTGATCGCAACGGCTTTGAAGATCTTGCATGTCGATATCATTACTCTGCATAATATCCAGATACTTTGCCCTCCTCTCTATACTCACACTCCTTACCGGCTGCGTCCAAAGCGCCCACATCATCTCCCCAGCACCAAGTACACTCTCGGAAGATTGGAGCATGACAGTCGTTTGCGGGATTTCGATCACTCCTCGACCAAACAAAATCCCCTTCGCCCCACAGCTTGGTTTTTGGAGTGGGAACAACGAGAATGTGTTTGGACTAACGACAAACGCCATCCTCTTCCCCTCAACTCTCTCCTATGTTCACTATAACTACTTGGACGAAACATATTACCTGAGTTACCAACTTCACATCGCACAACTCTTGCCAACACCGGAGGGAGGATTTACTCCGAGCATTGAGGGTGATCTTGGCCTCCACGGAACGCACGGATTCTATCGCCACGGGCTGAAGGTGGGAATTGCCTTCATGCCTGACCTGAGCGGAAGTTGGTTGAGTCGATGGAACATCTTTTCTTCATCTCCCCGAGCGGCATTCCTCCCGGTTGTTGGATATGATGCCTTCGCAGGTCCTGTTACCCTCAGTGCACTTTGGTATCCCGGCATGACCGCTCACCTGATAGAGAAATATCGCAAGCCAAAGAACGAGAGCGATACCGGCTTTTACTTCGAGGCGAGTCAACTTCAACTGGAACATTTCTTCCCACCAGCCGATTCGGGGTATCTTACCCCCCTTCAGACTCGACTTCCCGACTCTACCAGACTCCGTATATCGAAGTTCAGAGCCTATTACGATGACGGAACTCCTCTACAGCTACTCACAACACGCAAACTTGTAGAGACTTACGTCAGCCCCCCCTACGACTACTACTGGGTAATGGTTGATGAGGGAAGCATTCCAGACGCAGCTCTTTACAGTCGACTGATGGCACTCGACACCGCCACGATCGCCCAATACTATCACCACACAGGAAGATTGGTTATTAAAGATAATCCCCAAGCTCTCAAGCGGCTCGATTCAATCCGCGTACCGATTCTTCACGATATAATCTTCAATGGAAGTTTTTGGGGATGGAGGGAAAAAGAAAAAAATTAAGCGTCGACTGGTAAGAATAATTTCTTCTACAGCCTCTGTATCTATTTTTTTTCTGTTGTGTTCTTCCACTATGGCATATCGTTTGCTTATTATTGTACTGTTTTTACTACTGTAATCACATTAGGATTGATGATGAAAATTTCTGCTTTCTACCTATTGATCTTGCTTGTTGGAAGTGCCGTCGTGCTTTCCAGTTGCGACTCCACATCCCCTGATGACCCAACTGCCGAGCTTAATACTGAGCTTGAAGGTCTGTTGAAAGATGCTTCCGGCGGCCAAGGTCTCGCATTTTTCACAATGCCGGCATCTAACAACTATGCGGCAATTCCGCAGGATCCCAAAAATCCTCTCACGGATGCAAAAGTTGAACTCGGCAAAGCACTCTACCATGAAACCGCACTGACGGTTCGTCCGAAGTTTAGTGGGGATAAACTTCACGCCTCGTGTGCTTCATGCCACCACGTTGACGCCGGATTCCAAGCAGGGATACCGCAGGGAATTGGAACCGGAGGTGTTGGCTTTGGTCTGCACGGTGAAGCGCGGACAAAAGATCCGAACTGCCCTGTTGATTCCATGGACATTCAACCAATTCGCTCTCCGTCGGCAATGAACGTTGCTTGGCAGCCCAACATTCTCTGGAATGGTCAGTTCGGAGCTACCGACCTGAACGTTGGCACAGAGGCAGCTTGGACTGTCGGCACGCCGAAGGAGAAGAACAATCTTGGCTTTGCTGGACTTGAAACGCAAGCAATTGCCGGACAAGATGTCCACCGGATGGATATTAACAAGTCGATTATTCCCTCACACACAACCTATCAGGCACTCTTCGCCGCAGCCTACCCGGAGCTTCCATCGAACGAGCAGATAACAGATATTACCGCGGGGCTTGCAATTGCCGCCTACGAGCGAACACTTCTCTCGAACGAAGCACCATTCCAACGCTGGCTAAGTGGGGAGCGAAGTGCAATGAGCGAACAGGAGTTGCGCGGAGCTATCGTCTTCTTCGGAAAAGGCCAGTGCGTCTCCTGCCACACCGGGCCAGCCTTGAACTCGATGGCCTTCTACGGTCTCGGCATGAAAGACTTGGATGGGCCTGGAACCTACGGCAAGGATCTGACAAAGCCTGAACACAGAGGGCGTGGAGGATTTACCGGCAACGCTGTCGACATGTTCAAGTTCAAAGTTCCACAACTCTATAACTTGGTCGACTCACGTTTCTACGGGCACGGAGCCTCGTTCCACTCAGTTCGCGAAGTAGTTGAGTACAAGAATAATGCTGTGCAAGAGAATAGTGTTGTGCCACAATCACAGCTTGCTGCAGAATTTGTTCCGCTCAACTTGACATCGGGAGAAATTGACGACATAGTAGCTTTTATTGAGAATGGTCTGCGCGACCCGAATCTCAGTCGCTATGTGCCAACCTCGCTTCCTTCCGGCTTATGTTTCCCGAACAACGATCCTCAAACGAAGATCGACATTGGATGTAATTAGGTTGAAGAGGGGCGAGGGAGTTACAGTAGAGATGAAATAGCAAGTGCCCGGAGCCTCAGGTGAAGCTCCGGGCACTGTTGTTTGTGGAACAGTTTGATCGTTAGCCTGTGCAAGAGAACAGACAGACTCTCGAGAACAACTTGGTTCCAGTAGAATTCGTTTCTACTTCAACTTTTTCCCACCACTTAGCAACAGTCCTACAAGCACCACAACCCCGCACCCTATCACATTGTACCAAAGGTAGCTAACGCTCAGATTTTCCGCGATTGGGTGGAGTGCTCCGCTCCCCGTCCACGACTCCCACGTCCCGGCTATCCACCCAAGATTGTTCAGCAGAGCAATCGTGACAATCCCCACAAGTAGCCCCCAGAACGCCCCCCGCGCCGTTGCTCGCTTGACCCCTATTGCGAGAACGAAGACACCGAGAAGTGAACCGTAGAAGAAGGACCCAAAGGTATTCACAACTTCAATTAACGAGCCGAGATTTGCTGCGAAGAGGGCAACAATGCAGGCAAAAATTCCCCAGCCGAGTGTGAAGAGCCGGGTCATCTTCAAGTAGTGTTCATCCGTCTCATCCGGCTTGAAGTGGCGGCGATAGAAATCGATTACGGTTGCCGTGGAGAGGGCATTCAGTTCGGAAGAAATCGACGACATCGCCGCGGCGAAGATGGCGGCGATGAAGAGACCAATCACCCCAATTGGCAGACGGGTGGTAACGAAATTTGGGAAGACAAAATTTATATCCTTATATCCCCCTTCCTGCACCATCTCCAGTGCCTCTTTCCGCACAGCCTTCATCTCGTCGTTTGCTGCAATGTAGCTGGCGCGAGCGGACTCCCGGGCAAGAGGATCGCCTGCAAAGGCCTTAGCAGCATCTCCTCTTTCCTGAAATGCTTCCCCATATTTTTCGCGCAATGCCGCAAACTCCTCTGGATGTTCTGCCGCCAACTTCCCCTCCTGCACCGGATCGAAAACTACCGGAGGTTGCACGTAGTGGTAGTAGACGAAGACCATCACGCCAATCAGCAGAATGCCAAACTGTAAGGGGACTTTCAACAGAGCATTCATCATTAACGACCTGCGCCCCTCATCGACCGACTTTGCAGTTAGGTAGCGTTGTACTTGGCTTTGATCGCAACCAAAATAACTCAGCATCAAGAAGAGTCCACCAATCAACCCAGACCAGAGAGTGTACTTCTCGTTCCAGTTGAACTGCAGGTCGATAGCATTTGTCCGCCCGGTGATCCCGGCAGTTCGCAGAGCGTCGGTAAACCCAACCCCCTCCGGCAACGCACTCAGAATAATGATGAAGACAACGGTGAGGGCTACGCCAACCACAGCCATCTGCCGAACATCTGTCCAGGTGACTGCACGAACACCACCGAACATTGTGTAGAGAGTCGTAGTAAGCCCCATTGCAAAGACCGTAAGCCAGAGAGGCCAGCCGATGATTGAAGAGAGGACGATGCCGGGAGCAGAGATAATCACACCGACGCCGAGGCAGCGCGAAATTAGAAAGAAGAAACTTGTGAGAGAGCGGGTACGGGCATCGAATCGCTTTTCTAAATACTCGTAGGCGGTATAAACTTTTGCTTTGTTGAAGAAGGGAACAACCGTCACGGAGAGGATAATCATTGCGAGGGGGAGACCGAGATAGAACTGAATGAATCGCATACCGTCGTCGAACGCCTGTCCAGTTGTGCCAATCAAGGTGATTGCACTCATCTGCGTGGCCATCACCGAGAGGCCAACCGCCCACCAAGGCATCGAACGGCTTGCCAACAAATAATCTTCCAACCCACTTCGATCTTTTCCGTAGCGCGTTCCGCTCCAGACGATCCAAGTGAGATATATCAGTACGATGCTCCAGTCAATCCAACTCACGAGAACTGTGGTTTGTGGTGTGCGATCTGCGAATGTGAAGAACTTACAACGAGAATTCTGAAGAGAAGAGAATCAGGACGAGAATCAAGACTCCGGTGTAGAGGAGAATACCAAAGTAGATCAGAGGCCAGTTGTACGTTCGTTCTGTTGTTGGTTGTGTCATCGTTGTTCAGTTAAAAAAAGAATCACGCAATCCGTCACAGCGAACGCAAAGGAGCAAAACCGCAAAGATTTTTTGAGAGGAGGTGAATCTCTCTGCACATAGACTTCACACAATTTTCAAGGCGAGAGTGTGAGATCGACAGAATCGCTCTTCACTGTGAAGCCTCGTGCTCCGTTGAGAGCCGCGGCCTGTAGTTCCTCCAGTTCGTCGTGGTCGGAAAAGATTTCTGTCCCCTGCGTCAAAACGTCGAGTGCGTTCTCGTAATCCCCTTCCCTCAGTAGCATCCGCCCAAGCATTAGGATTGCATGAAGCAGATCATCTTCAAACTCACGGCGAAGGTTCTCGAAAAGCTCATCGTAGAGACCGGGGAAGGGAACATCACCTCCTGAGATTTCGAAGACATCTCGGAGAAGGTCCACTCCCTGCGTCAACCTCCCTTTGCGAATCATACTCTCCGCCTCGTTCAACAACTGGCGTGCCTCGATCAAATCTACCCGTACTTTCTCACTGTTCAATCTTGGCGTATCCCCCTCGGTCAACACAACATCGGATCCAATCGCTTCGCGAAGCCGAAGCACTGCCATGTTCATTGTCCGGCGAGCACGCTCCGGGTCATCCTCCACACCGGAAGCAAGGGTGAGGAAAACATTCCGAGTGAGGGGAACTTTCAGGATTGCGTCGGCAATGAGCAATCCAAGCATCAAATGGTTCCGCGCTCCACGGAGCCTCTCAATCTCTCCACCCGGATGTCGGAATGTGATCGTGCCGAGCATCGTTACCTCCACAAACTCATCTCCTCTCTCTTCAGCTCCGCCTCCCGACTCTTCACCCCCAAATCGTCTCCCCCACTCTTTCTTTTTATCAGCCGGAAGGAACTTCCCACTTATCTCGAAGAACCAGCTACCCCCTCTACTAATGTTCCGCTCCACAAACCAAAGGAGCACTCTATCGACAGCATTCCCCAACACTTGCCCCCAACTCTCATCGAGTACCAACAGTTTTCTTCTCTCCAGTTCATCAACCAAAACTAAAGCGGCCTGAAAACTTAGAAGTCTGTAGCGTCGGAGCACCGGCTGCTGAAGGAAGCTCTGCAAATCTTCGAGTGCAGCATCTGCGATAGCTCCCCCCTCCATCAACCCACGAACGATTGGTATTAAAACATCGAGATCGGCATCGGGATCATCAATGTCCACACTTTCCGGCCCAGCAATTGGCCGCACAAGTTCTACTCCGCGCAACTCTTCCAGAGTGGGAAGTGAAAGAATAATCCGAGCTGTTAGGGGAATATGTTCCGTGCTGAGAGCGAAGGTATCCTGCAACTGCCCCATCTGCTCGCCTCGTCCGTTCACTACAAACCAGGCGGCAAGGTTCCGCCCCACATGCTCGCGACGTCGATCTTGTATCGCTGGCTCCACTGTTGGGTCGGCAATCGCCTCATTAACTTTCGCCCGTATCGTCTCTAACGGTGTGTCGAGTGCAACCAACGCTTCTGCCTCGTAAATAAAGCAGGAGGCAACAGTCCGAAGCAGACCAATGTCTCTGAGAATAGGGCGATACTTTGTTATCAGTTCAAGTGCTTCAGCGTTCCACCCAGTTTCAAGCAAGAAGGCAATCTCACGGATATAGTAGTGTGGCCGTACAAGCCGAGACTGCCGCAACTCACTAAACAACGCCTGCTTCCGCTGAAGCTCATCGGCAGTGGTAAAGGATGAGAGAAGATAGTAGCCAAAGTCGTGGAGCCACTCTTTATACACAGCTTTGTCTCCTCCACTCTGCTCGGCGGCGAGATGGCAGGCATTCTCCACGTACTGCAGATCTTTCAAGTAGAACCCGAAGATGTAAGCACAAGAGCCGATTGTCCGGAGGAAGGCACGATACTCCAAGCTCATTCGGAGCGATGGAAACCTCTCCACCAGATTCTCAACGCTCTCGATGATTTTAGAGCAGCGAGCACGATCCCGGCGCGATGAGTAGCGGAAGAGATTGAGATATCCCCTGATGTGAAGTGCTAACAGTTCGCTGTTCCCGGTCTCAAGTCCCCCTCTCGTTTTTTCCAATAACTGGCTGGAAAGTTGAAAGTACTCCTCCGACTCATCCGCACGCCCTAAAAGGGTCAGCCGAGTTGCCAACACGTAAAGTTGCAGTCGTTCCAGTCCCTCTTCACTCCCCTGCTCCTTCAGAATCTCCGTTCCGATTCGCTCAATCACTTCCCAAATTTTCGGAGCTAACAACCAATCGGCTGAGCGATCCATCCGGTTAACGATGATAACCGCCTTCTCCACAACCTGAAAAAGCAGCTCTGCCGAAACATCTTCCCCCCTCCTATTCTCTTCCAACACAAGGAATGGTGTAACCGAATAGAGAGGCACATCGGAAGCAATAACCCCCAACAGTGGAAGGAAGAGAGGCTCTTCGGCTTCGAGCAAAGTCCGGTGAAGTAGTGAGTGGGCGAAGGCGAAGGGGAGTCCTCGCACACCCGGATCGCGCAGCGACGCAGCCACCGCATTGGAGCGAACAAGAATTCCTTTGAAGAGAAGGAGAGAGATCATCCGGTCAGCATCCTCGATCAACAGCCGGGCTGCCTCCGGAGCAAAGATTTCACCGAGGCGAGCAAGGCGGAGAGCTGCGCCACGTTCTTCTTCAGTCAGGTGTGATGCCATCCCCTCGGTTAGGCGTCGAGCACTCCGCTCCGCCATTTCACGGAACGCTTGGAGATCGACCGTTACGTTCCACATATCGCCATCGTTCACTAAGATATTGGCGTTGATAGCTCCGCGCAGTGCCGAACGAAAAGCAAGTGGGTTGCCGAGCGTTGTCTCCTGAAGTATCTGCAATACTTCGGCATTAGAGGCTGAGCCGAACAACAGATCCCAGAGAAGGTGAACGTTCTCCTCATCAAGTGGGGGAAGGTGAACTTCCTCCACTAAATAGGCTTCGAACGCTCCCCGCCCTTTCAACTCAGCCGGGCGTGCAGCAACCAGAAGAGTTAACGGTTCCTCGGCAAGTGCTTCAACAAACAGGCTAAACTCACGAATCCCGGCTCCCTCCAGAAGGTGTGCATCCTCCACAACAACTACTGTTTTGCGCAGACGGCAGAGGCGACGGATTGCACCAATAATCGACGGAAGATTTGGGGCCGGCTCCTCGCGAAGGAGCGGACTTGCCGACGAGGAACTCCAGAGAGCAACTGCCAACAGCGGAGCGGGAGCAACGGCACTATCTGGACGGAGTTTCGTGTGGATGATAAGGTTCCCCTCGCTCTCCATCTGGGCAAGCACCTCTTCCACAAGTCGACTCTTTCCCGAGCCAGCCTCCCCACTTAACAGCATTGCCCGCAGCCCAGAAATATCATTTCGTCCGCGAGCGAACTCGAGAATGCGCTCTACCTCCTTTTCTCTCCCCACAAATGGGAGCAAGCCATGGTTCAGAAAGTCAACTACAGATGTTCGCATGGTCGTAACAAGAAAAGAATATGCTCTGGGTCCTCAAACTTCGTTCTCCGCTCAATTCGCCAGCAGATTACTCCTCCACTTTCACACTCCCTGAGTCAGCATACTTGCCAAGACCCTTTAGAGCAACCTTCAGCAGCTCACCAATCTCCTCATCTTCCGGCAATATAGCAAAGGCCGAGCCGAGCAGGCTCTCGGCAGCCTCGTTATCTTCACTCTTTAGCAACTCTTCTCCAACACTAATAATCGTATTCCGAACTCCGGTCTCAAACTGCTCTCGCAGTTCCTCGAATAGGTCTGCATAAAGTCCGGGAAAGGGGACATGTCCGTTCCAGAGCTTCAGCACCTTGGTTAGCTCTTCACGGGCTGTTCTCAGGTCATCTTTGCGAAGAGATTTACGAGAGAGGCGGAGAGAATCGTAAGCCTCGAGAAGGTCAACCGAAACATCTTCTAAGTTCAACTGCGGTGTCTCTCCCTCCGTTAAAATTGCCTCCTTCCCGAGAGACTCACGTAGGCGGAGAACTGCAACGTTCATCGAGCGTCTGGCACGATCTGGGTCACTCTCATCACCGGTTGCGAGGGCAATAAAGTCGATTCGCTCCATCGGCTCTTTCAGCAAGTTGTCGGCAACCAATGTACCGAGGAGTGTTTGGTTCCGTCCACCCCGAAGGCGTGTTGGCTGGCCTCCTAATTCGCTGTAGGTAATGTTGCCAAACATTCCGATTCGCAGGCGTTTCTCTTCAACAGGTTTGGAAGGAACAATGATATTCTCACTATTCCAAACTTGCCAAGTCTGCAACTCCTGAGGGGGAAGCAGATAGGCTCCTCGCGCCACCATTGCGCGAACTGCCAGCGTTAAGCCCCGTTCTCTAAACCACTCCAACGCCGCAAGCAGAGCCGGACGAAGGAACGTCTCCACAAACTCTGTTGGAACCTCCCTTCCCCCCTCTACCTCTCTACGAACAACAATAAGCAAGACTGCCACGTAAGCAAAGTCCATCACTTTGATTGTGCGAGCCGGAACAGTCTGGATAATATCTTCATATATCGCAGCCGATATTCCCTCCCCCACCTCGTGCTCTTCCAGCATTCGCTGGAGCAGCTTTTCTTTCTCTAACAACGGCTCTCCTTGTAGTCGCCACAACGCCTCGGATATCTCTCCTTCCACTTGCAGGATATAGCGGTCGGTGATTGGCAGATGTGCGACGGGAATATCGTAGTTGGAGATCAGGCGATCAATCACCGTTACTTCGCCCACTAAGATCATTGTGGAGATCGGCACACAGAGTTGTTCAAACAGTGTCCCATTATTCTCAGCTTGGGCTACAGAAGCAATAGAGTTGAAACTCTTCTCGACCTCCTCAACAGCCGCTCCCAACAATATCCGTGCGGTCAGATTCAGGCAGAGAGCACCCCAATAGTTATGGAACATCTCTGTCTTCCTGTAGTAGCTCTCTAACCGCTCTATCCCCTTCAGTGCCTCGGCTGCCCGCCCCGCCCACAACAGATAAATAACTGTCCACGGTCGCCGCGTTAGGTCTTCACCATCAAGTCTATCAAGCTCAAGCCGTACCTCCTCTCTCCGCTCAAGTTCTTCTTCAGTCTCCCAAAATAGGAGGAGGTAGGAACCGATGTTCTGTAAGGCTCTACTCCGCATTTCTGGGGTGTAGCGATCTGAGTGAAGGATATTATCGAGTTCTATCTCACACTTCTTCTGATACTCCCGGTTCAGGACAATGCTGGCATTGTGATTCAACTCCCGAATAAAATCGATGTAGGCCAATGTGTATCGAGCGTCGGGGAACTTTGATAGATACTCTTCCAAACGTTCCTGAATACTCCAGTACCGTTTATCCCCTTTCTGAAAGAGAACCGCATGCAAGTAGAGGAGTGCGTAGACATATTCTTCGTAGTGACCGTAAGGGATAAGGTTCTGAACCATTTCCAAATATTGGTCGACCAACCCTTCATACTCTTCCACAGGGTTTCGGCGACGCCGGATACGTATCTCCATGGCCAGCAGTGCCACACTCGCCAGAAGCTGTTCCTCCTCTCCCCCCCACTCTCCACACTTCACCAACGCTTCAGCCCCCCTGTAGACCACCATCGCGTAGTTCCAGTCACTCGTCTCATTTAGCCTCAGGGCAATTCCACTCAAAGTCTTCAGAACCTTAATTATCCGTCCCCCTTCAATGCGAAGGTGTTGTGGGGATTGTGAGAGGAGATCGTAGGGAGTGATTGTGTAGAGAGGAAGGTTCTCTTCGAGAAGGGGAAAGAACAGTTCAGGATTGAACGCACTCTTCTCCAGAAGGGAGCTGTGGAGCAACGAGTGTGAAAATGCGAGAGGTCGTTCAGTGCTTTGCACTCCATTTACTGAAACAACAGCATCGCTTGCCTCAACTAACAGCCCTTCTTCCCTCAACTTCTCTACACCCTCCATTCCCTTCTCCCCAACCAACACACGCGCCCCTTCCACCGAAAACGATTCGCCGAGCCAAGCCAGAAGCTTGGCAACATCTTGCTCTTCTGCGCTCAAGTGGGCAATCATTCCCAGCGTCATGCGCTCGGTGCTCCGTTCTACAACATCTGCAAAGATTTCGCCCACTACAAAAAAACCACCATCATCGTGCAGAATGAGAGCACCACTATTAACAGCTCCTCGAAGCGCTGAACGGAGAGCAAGCGGATTGCCGAGAGTTCCCTCCACTAAAACATTCAGTTCCATCTCTGTTGGGAGCGCACCGAAAAGATCACCCCATATCTCCGCAATACCACTTCTACTCAAACTATTCAAGTTCAGCTCTAATGATAGAGAGGGGCCTATCAGCGCACGAAGCTCAGGTGTGGCAACCCGCGAAGTTGTGAGGAAGAGAATTGGTTCATCAGATAGTTGATCGAGCAACATCGCAAACTCACGCGCGGCCATCCCCTGCAGCAAGTGAATATCTTCAATCACCAGCAACGTCCTGCGCAAACTTGCCACTCGCTTCAACGTGGAGACAGCGGAGGAGAGGGTCGGTTCTGGTTCCCCTTTTAAGAGTTTGCCGGCTGAGTCCGATCCCCAGAGAGCCGACCCTAAAAGGGCACCAATTGAGGCAATCCCCTCCGGACGGAGCTTCGCGTGCACCACAACGCCTCCCCCCTCAATCACCTGTGGGAGCAGTTCCTCAACCAACCGACTCTTCCCACAACCAGCCTCTCCGATAATAAGTCCAGTCCGCAGATTATCCCCCCCACCCCGTTCAAGCCAAAAGGAGAGGAGTGTGCTAATCTCTTCCTTCCGGCCAGCAAAGGGCAGGTTTCCTCCCCCGAGAAAATGTTTCAGAGATCCCATGGATAGCAAGTAATGTTCTCGTTCAGCGTGCGCAAAATCTTGCAAAAATCAGACTGAAGCCAGCAATCCCCTCTTCTGTAGGCATCCTCACCAAAATCTGTAATCGACCGACCTGATATTGATAGGTGTGAGAAAAATACCTCCACTCAATCAACACAACGCAGGCTTACCTATAGCCTGTACAACCAGCGATAGTTACGGAAACGAAAGATGATAGGGAGCCAAGAAACGAACCACCGGACTGAGATTTCTGGATCGAACGGAATCGACAGAACGACAAGCGAGAAAGGGAACAAAACGCAGTGTCCCGGCTGCAATGCTTGGATCTACGACAACGATCTTTTTTGCCCCTGCTGCGGAACCCCTCTCTTAGGAGAAAGTTCCCGACCTCGCCACCCAGTCTCGATTTACTGCACTCAGTGTGGCATCTCCTTGGAGAACCCAACACCCCATTCGCATGGAGATTTCAACATACGGAAAGAAGAGAATTTTGTGGAGAGAGATGCGAAAGAATGAGAGATGTAGTCGGGAAATCGGGTGGGCGTAGTTCTGGAGAGGGGAGAGCGTAATCGCAGCCGAATAGATTGAATGTGTCTCCAAATTCTTAGCACTTGAGTCGCGGAGTGAGGGGGCAGAGACTGAAGAGAAATAGATCATTAGATGAGAAGAGCCAGCTTACAGCAGCATATCGGAATATCACTATGAAACGATCATCAACCAAATTCTCCCTTATCCTTTTCCTTGCCTTTCTCGGCTTTATGTTGAGTTTGCTCACGCTCTCGGCGCAGGAAGTGGATTCAACTGAAAAAAGCTCACCAGTAACATTTCATGGAAGTGCTACGCTGAGCGGAGAGTTCTATAACTATTCCGATCCATCTGGAGAGTTTACAGCCCGCCGGCCAGAGTCGGTTGCTCGCTTTCTTCTGCGAACCGAGTTGGGTGTTGGCGACTTCTTCTCGTTGCCGATAAATATTATGGTCTCCTCGGATGAGTCAGGAGTGGTTACCCCACTTACCGGCTCACCAACCCTCGGCCAGTTCCTCCAGAACCAGATGAACACCATTTCTATCTCCCCACGCTTTGGTTGGGCACAGTTCCACTTAGGGAGTCACTTCCCAGAGAATACCGGCATGGCATTCGACGGCACACAACTCTTTGGTGGGGGAGTTAGCCTACGCCCGGGAAAATTTCGTTTTGCTGCGTCGGCAGGGATTTCTCAGCGTGGTATAGAAGTTGACACGGCAGCCGGAATCCGAGGAGCCTTTCAGCAGAAGGCATTTGTTGGACGGATTGGATATGGTGATGAAGGGGGACAAAGTGTTGGCTTCGGGTTGAGCGTGGCACGTATTCAGGACGACACAACGTCGATTCGACCTGTGACACAGGTTCGCATCCTCGAAATTCCCGATACCGGAACCTTATCCAAACCTCTCCCGATTGTTGAGCGCCACAACCTAATGCCCGTTCCAGTTGAGGGAGCATCTGCCTCGGCACGACTCTACGTTCCAATTATCGAAGGTCTCTCGGTAACTGGAGAGGCCGCACTGTGCAACTATACACGCGATATGGCATCCGACCCACTCGACGAAGATATTCCCCTGTTGGGAGAAATCTTAACCGAGCGGATCGGCTCCCGGGTTGACTACGCACTCAATGCCTCGATAGCCTTTAATCGTCCAACATTCGGCGTAACTGCCAATGCGCTCCACGTCGGGGCAGGTTTTGTCACACTGGGCAACCCCTACAATCAATCAGATAAAGAGGAATTCACGTTGAACCCACGGGTTTCACTCCTAACAAACAGAGTGAACGTGAGTGGATCGATAGGATACCGGACAAACAATCTTTCCGGCACGCAGTTGGAGAAGATGACGCAACTGATAGGTGGGGCAAACATCTCTGCACAGGTTACCGAGCGGCTCAGTCTCGACGCTGGGTATAACAACATGGGTATCAGCAGCAACAACCCAGTTGACACATTCCAGTTAAACAACAACACGCAATCGTTCACCTTCTCCCCGACATATATGATACCGGGCGAGTCGGCAACACATGTCATCTCCGCTCAGCTTGGATTGGATAACTACCGAGACAACAACACGATTGTCGGCGAAGGGAACAACACAACAAGCCGGACCTTAGGTGGATTCTACTCCCTTTCATTCACCTCGATGCCCCTCTCCACATCGCTGGCGCTTTACAACACTGCACAGCAGATGGCGAGTGGAGACCTGACAATCACGAGCCTTTCGATTGGTGCTGGATATCGCCTGTTAGAGAACAAGTTGACTCCCTCGCTGAACATTTCCGCATCCCAGAGCAGCCGCGAGGGGAGCGAACCAGAACAGAGAATCTCGTTCCGACTTGGAGCAGGGTGGGAGATTACCAGAATGTTGCGCCTACAGGCGAGCGCATCAATCGACCAGAACGCCTACAACCGCAACAGCGGCAACTATTCGGTAACGGAGAACTTTTTCCAGGCGTCGCTAACGCAGCAGTTCTAAGGAATGTAGATAGTAGTGGACAGAGTAGCGTTTTCAATTTGCGTTGTGCCACAACGATTGGTCTCCTACCTCTGTCCACTGCTGTTTACAACTCTCGTTGTTTACCCTCCCGCTCTACTTACGGATAGCAGAATTGCGCAAGTGACGATAGAGTCGAGATGGCCAGCAAGCTGTGGCCACTTCTCTTGAATGTTGAGATAATCACCAACTCAGGTTAACACCCCGATTCATCGGGGTGTTCTGGAATCTCAACGGAGGAGAAGACGGCTTCAAGCCATTTCTTGCCCTGCTCCCTCCTCACTCCCGACTCAAAATCAGAGATCAACCATGAGTTGAGATCACGACTCATCATACCCAACGAATTCCACAACGGCAAACAAGGCGGAATATCCAAAGGCCGAGAAGAAAGAATCTGAGAGAGATACGAAAAGCCTTGATTTGGAGATGAAATATGCTCTTTTCCCTCGGGAATAATTCTTGTAGCCACGATTTCCCTCTCCAGTAGTCAACCGCACGGCAATTCGTAATCCTTCGGCTTTACATTGAAAGGAGTGCCGAAAAAAGAGACACAAACAGACAGCAACCATACATCAACAGTACCCTGTAACGATGAGAAGAGAACCACAACTGCCGACCCGACTTGCCTGCATCCTCCTGTTTGGAGTGATCAGCTTCGCCTCGGCATTCGCTCAGAGTCCGGTGAACCTCTCTTTAACGATGTCTCCAAGACCGAGTCCTTATCTCTCGGATTGGTCGTCGAAAAGAGAGACGGTGATCGTAACGGTGACCAACAATACATCGGAGACAATGTCAGCACGATTTGATGCTCAGCTCACACTAAATTCAACTCTGACAGCCGAGACGAAATTTGCGCAAATACCGGTGGTACAGATTCCACCCGGTGTTAGCACCTTTTTTGCCGACCAGATTTTGCCAGGAAGTGCAGTGACCTTCTACGGAAACTCGCAGCAGACTGCCGTACAGACCGGAATGCTTCCGGCAGGATCATATCAACTCTGCGTGAATCTTCTCGACGCGAACAATCCATCGAAGAAACTTGCCTCCATCCCCTCGTGCAGGAACTTCAACTTAACTGGATACCAACGTCCGCAGCTCACATTCCCTGCCGACAAAGCGGTCCTCGCGAGGACTGCTATCCCAACGTTCAAGTGGATACCAGTTACTCCTAACCCCACCTTCCCTCTCCGCTATCGTCTGATGATCTTCGAGGTCAGGGAAGGGCAGACGCCGATACAGGCGTTCAAGACCAACCAACCGATCATCAGCCGCTACGCCGAGATAAACAATCAGATGCTCTGGCCACACGACATTCCATTTCCTGGAACGATCACCCACTATGTCTGGACTGTTCGTGCCGTTGACGAAAACAATCAGCCAATCGGTGAGCCAGATGGCTACGCGCAACCTTTCAGCTTTACAATTTCACCCTCCACTTCAGGGGGAGAAGGTGGCAGTGGTGCAGATAGTGGAACCGGGGGGACAGGGAACGGTGGAACGGGTACGGGTGGAACTGGAGGAATTGGGGGGCAGATTGGAGGAACGGCCAACTACCCAACCTTCACCGATCCTTATGAGTTTACTCCAAAGTCACCGAAACCCTTCTCAGGAATGGTTCGGGATGCCATCACGAACATGCCAGTCGCAAACGCAACTGTCGCCTTTAGCTACGTGAAGCAGACGGCGAATGGATTTAAAGAGCAAGTTCCCGGAAAACTGTCGGTGAAGACCGATGCCGCTGGGAAGTTCACATTTGCCTCAATCTCAGCTCCAACATTCTTTAGCCTCCGCGTAACTCGCGAGGGATATAGCCAAACATACGAGATAGGACCAGCCCAGAAGATTGAAGGAGCAATCAACAACTACGTCGTCTTGATGAAGCCGGCACGCCTCTCGATGATTGGCCAAGTAAAAGACAAGAAGACAAACCAAGCTGTACCGAATGCTGTGGTTGAACTGTGGCGACGAGGGACGGTAAACTGCGCAGTCTGTCCACAAAACCCCGGCATCCCAATTGGAATGCCGGCTGGAGGTGGAATCAACGGCGGTGTCTACACGCAAACATCTGACAAGCTCATTGCTTCGATGAAGTCGATGGACTTTGAAGATGGGGGAGGCAGCATTCAATCGACCAAGTTCTGGGGGAAATATATCCTGCACGACGGTTCGTTCACCTTCGGTGATTTGCAGTACTCCAATCTATACTATCTCAAGGTTCAGCATCCAAACTACAAGGAATATGAGTCGAGCAACATCACCGTTGGGGTACTCGATACGATCAACTTGGGCGACATCAAGATCGACGGAAAGCGAGGAACGCTGAACGTGACGGTGAAGGACAAGAAGACCGGGAAGCCGATTCAGAACGCCTCGATAAAGGTCTTCCCCGACGTGGGTACTCCGGCAAACGCCCTGCCAGCTGGATCGGGAGGAGCCTCTCAGGTGAATGCTTCCTGGAACCCGGCACTCGGCATCACCGGAATGACAAACCAGTATATCAACTACAGTCAGTCAAAATCGGCCAACAGGCCTTACGTTCCCCCGGCCAACGCAGGTGGAGTCCCCTCCGGCGCAAGTGGAGGTTCGGGAGGAGTATCAGCAAATTGGACAGCGGCAGCCAGCGGGTGGACAACGACAACGAACCCAGGATCCGGAAACGTAGCTCCAGAGAAGATGCCGGCGATACCAGCACTCTACTCAGCAAAGACTGACATCAACGGAAAGGCAACGATCCAGGATGTTGTAATCAACGACCCGGACCAGACCACCGACCGTTACGCAGTCTGGGTGAGCACGCCGATGTACGGCGACGCATGGAAACCGGCTCGCCTCACAACCGACGGTCAGGTTCTGTCGATCACAATTCTCCAAGACAGCGCCAAAGGATTTATCGAGGGCATTGTCAAGGACAAGATATCGACAACCCCAATCGCCAACTGCAAAGTGGAACTCTACCAGAAGAAGTCGGGTCAAGAGACGGTGATAAAGACTTCCTACACCAACCCAGACGGAACCTACACGATCTATCCGGTTGCTGTCGGCACCTACTCGAAGATCGTCTTCTCCAAACAGAGCTATGGATCACAGACAAACAACGGACCGATTGAGATGAGTCCCGGCGTAATGGTCACCTCGAACGCGAACCTGCTGGCCGACACTGGCAGCATCAAGTTGACAGTGAAGGACGCAAGCTCCAAGGTGATCCTCCCGAATGCAATGGTTCACTCCCCGGATGTGGCAAACATCACTGGAGTGACTGCACTGGACGGAACGACATTCCTACAGGGTGTGCCCACCGGCAAGATCAAACTTGTGGTGACGCTCCCCGGATATGCAGACGCCAATATCGAAGCGACGGTACAGAAAGACAATACAGCACAGGCAACCGCCTTGCTGGTGAAGGCCTCGGCAAACATCGACGTGCTGGTAACCGATAGCCTTACACATCAACCTCTGGCAAACGCGACAGTATCGGTTGCCGGAACGAGCCGGCAAACGAATGTCAGTGGTATCGCCAAGTTCAACGGACTCCCGCTCGGGATGAAGAATGTAGTGGTAATTGCCGACACAACCGGAGGGAAGGACTACAAGACGTTCTCCGCTCAGGTAGTTTTGAATCAAGGATATAACGATCCAATCAACATTCAGCTCCTTCCCGGAACCAGAATCTCCGGCAAAGTGACCGCTGTTACCGGCAACCTTCCGCTGGAGGGAGTGGTGGTAAGCGTGAACGGTGTTGCCGGAGTAACCACGAAAACAAAAGCAGACGGAACCTACCTGCTGAGGAACGTTCCGGCTGGAGTGAGTCTGAAGCTGTCGGCATCGAAGCCGAAATACATGCTGGGGAAAGATTCAACTGCCCCGATTCAGGCCGGGAAGATACTGGAGAACGTCAACTTCACGCTGAACGATTCACCAGTCGACTCGATCTACGGCTTCGCAATTATTCTGGATACGATCACCGACGGGCCAGGAGGGAGCAAGTTCCTGAAAGGGAAGTTCACCGTCCCGGATAACCTGATCTTCACGATGGATAAGGAGGCGAACTTCAAGTTCACCTTCGAGAACCTGGAGGTGGACGGAACAACAATGAAGCCGGTTGCGGCCAGCTACTACTTCCCGTACGACGCCGTCCCGATCAAGATATTCGACGCAGTCGGGGCAACGATGAGTGGCGGGAACGACTTCCTGAGGGTCACCTGGGACTCAGTGAACAACACCGGAACAATCCAGGCAAAAGAGGTGAAGCTAAAGGGAATGATTCCGGACATTGTGCCGGGAGCAAAGTGGGCCAGCGAAAAGCTGAGCGCGACTGGCTCCAATGCAAATTCACTCGGCTTCTGGGCCGACGGGAACTTCCACGGCGGCTCGCTCCTCCGACTGAACGGCAACGAAGCTGAGGTAAACTTCTGGGGCTTCAAACTGGCTATCGACTACACGAAGACGGCAATGGGAGAAGATGGCTTCCACTACGTCGGATCGTTGACGATTCCGAAGATCAACAAGACGATTGCTATCACCGACCTCTTCTTCAAACTTGAGGGGGAAGGTGATGCGAAGACTCTCTCGTTCGATCACGTAAATCTGGAAAACAAACCACCACTTGCAATCGACCTATGGGCCTTCAAGTTCGTCGACAGCACGATCTCCTGGAATCAGCAGGGACTGAACGCAAGTGGCTCGGTGATCCTGACCAAGCTCGGCAACCGAACCTTCCGCTTCCAGAACATGACAATCTCGAAAGAGGGGAAGTTCACCGGCGTGAAGATCATTGCCGACAACAGCAACCTGCCGATTACAGTCCTGGGAACAAAGTTCTACATCACGGCACTCGGCTTCACAACTGTTCCCGAGAAGAAGGACAACAACGGCACAGTCACGACTCCGGAGACCAATCTCTTCACGTTCAGCGGGAATCTGGAGATTCCACAGTTCAGCAAGAAGATTACCTTCGACAACCTGACCTTCAGTGACCAGGGTGACTTCACTGGAACGATCACCTTCAACCAGTCGATGAAGTTCTTCAACACAATCGACCTGTCGTTGCAGGCAATCGAGTTCGGGAAACAACCGGGACCGAATAACACGGAGAAGAAGTTCATCTTCGTGAAGGGGGGCGTTGCCTTCAGCATTCCTCTCCTCTCGGTACAGGTCGGGAACTTCCGGTTCTTCGAGGATAAGACGTTTGCAGTAGAGAACATCGGATTTGCCTTCACAGCCGGTCCGGTAAACGTCTCCCTCTCGGCAATGTGGAACGATTCTTCGTTCTCCGGCACAGGAATGTTGGCAGTACAACCGGTTCTCTCGGTTGCCGGGAGTTTCTACTATAAGGATGGAAACAACTGGAAGATCGAGGTTGCCGCAAACACACCGCCGATTCCAATCGGTCCGGTTGCGATCACCGGCATCTCCGGTATGCTCGCCCGGAAGAATGGCTACTGGGCATTCGGCTTCGGCGGATCGGTTGCAACGGCTGCCGGCAAGGAGTCGATGGAGTTGACACTGAAAGTGGCAGTTGAGACGACGCCAAACGGACCAATCATTCAGGGAGATGCTTGGCTGAAGACGCTCGGCGTGCAGATTGGTGAGGCACACATCACCGTCAACATTCCGGAAAAACGATTCTTCGGTTCGATCAAGTTCGGCATCGACAAAAAGGCAGTGAAGATCACCGGATTTATCGATTTCGAAGTGAAGACCGGAGTTTATTGGTTCGTTGGTGGTGGTGCAACGTTCGACTTCGTGAAGGTGGCTCAGGTGAACACCCAGATCTACGTCGGCAAAAACTATCCAGGCTTTGCCCACACGCTTCCGGTACTCTACCACCCGGACAATCAGCCACTGAATGGACTCCACTTCGACGCATCGACGGTGTGGCCGAAGATCGGGAAGGATGGGGACATTTTCCACCTGGAATTTGGATACTACCTCTTCGGAGCATTCAACTGGGATGGCAACCTCTCGGCTGGACTGAAGATGAAGGGGAACGCAGCACTCGACGTATGGGTTGTTGGCTTCACTGTCGACGTGGAAGCACAGGCAGCAATTAAGTACCAGAACAACACCCTCGCCTTCAGTGCAAACGCCGATTTGCAGGGGAAAGCGTGGGTCTGGCCATGCGACGTAAACAGTTCGTGCGAGGATCTCTGCAAGTTCTGTCCCTGTATCCACTTCCACGCAAACTACACCGGCACTACTGGCTGGGATGTTGACTTCAATCTGGGATGTGACTGATCCCCGGTAGGAGCAAGGGAGTATCCTCGGCAAGGTTTTCTAAAGCCTTGCCGGGGATTTTTTTTGCCGTAGTCGACTCTTCCCCCTTCTGTAGCTGTCCGGATCGGAAACCGTAATCACTGGAGAATAGATTGTATACAGGTGAATAAACGAACGCATAAACGCTTTTTCAACTACTATGACATCGACAATTCTCTTTCGTGCTGGAATCATAGCTCTGCTGATGGTGGGAGTAGTGACGATCTCTGCCCCGGCTCAAACTACAGTCAACGCCCACGCATTCTCCTCCCCGGACGGGAACGTTATCATCTTCGGGGGAATGCAGGTACTCAGTTCGTCGGCTCCCCTCGCTCCGGGAGGGTGGGTTGGCTACAACATCTACCGGAAGGGAGAAGGGGAGACAACGTTCCGGAAGATCAACGAACGCCCGGTTGCCCGACCAACTACCCTCGCCGAGGCAGAGCGAAGCTTTGCACACGAACTCGACCTAATTGCCCTGGCAATGCGTAAGTCGAGCCGCCAAGAGGCCTGGAAGTTGATCGAGGCAAACGATAAGGAGCTTCTGAAGATGACAATCTTCAACAACAGATTGCAGGAGGGACTTGGTCTGCTCTACCGGGATCGGGACGTACGCGAAGGAGAAGGGTACGACTACTACACCCTCTACGTGGATGCAAACGGCAAGGAGTCGAAGCCGGGAAATACCTCGCACGTTGTTTACGGCTCCCCTGAATTTGCCGGGCTTGGTCCGATGGACGTTCAGATCTACGGCACAGAGGGGAAAGTCGAGGTTACCTGGAAGGCAAACCCAGACGATCTCGGTGCTTTCAGCTACAAGATCTACCGCTCGGCAGACTCTGCTGGGTATTACCAGCAGCTCAATCCCCGCCCGATTGTAATGATCGGCGACCCCTCCTCGGACAAGCCACTGGAAGGTTCATTTGTCGACTCGAACCTGATTGACGGTTACGTCTACTGGTACAGCGTTGTCTCGTGCGACATGGTCGGCAACGAAAGTCGTCGACAGGTGATTCCGGCACTCTCTGGCGACGTTGTGCGGCCGTTGCCACCGGGACCAATCTCCGCAGAATCATCTGCACTCGGCATTCTGATCAGTTGGGCAAAACCTGCCGAGACCGACATCGCCGGCTTTGACATCTACCGGAGTGTTCATCCGGACTCCCCCTTTGTGCAAATCAACGACGCAATTCTTCCGGAGACCGACACGATTTACGAGGATCGCAAGGCAAGCGCGAACTCGCAGTACTTCTACCGCATGGTAGCAATCGACCGCTCTGGCAACCGTTCCGACACCTCGGCCACCGGTATCGGATACTACCGGAACTTCCGCGCTCCACTGCCACCTCAATACGTCGAGGCAATCGGCAACGAACAAGGGGTTCTCATCACGTGGGAGAAGAACGAAGAGGAAGACCTTCAGGGATACATCGTCTACCGAGCCGACCGTCTCGACGGCGAACTGGTGCAGGTCTCCCCGCTTGTCAGCAAGGAGGCAACTTCATTCCAAGATACCAGCAGCAGTCTCTCCTCGAAGGGAACTTACTGGTATCTGGTACAGGGAATCAACCTATCGGGCACAGTCAGCCAGTTCTCCATTCCCACGGCTGCACGCCCGTTAATTCCAGAAGTTCCGCTTGCCCCGCAAAACTTCCAGGGTTACTCCGAGAACTACGGCAATCGCTTCTTCTGGAGCGAACTCACCGACAATACAGTTGTGGGAGTCAATATCTACCGCAGCCTCGCATCGGAACCAGTCCCCCGATGGGAGCGCGTGAACAGTGATGTACTCCCCGTACTCCTAAGTCAGTTTACCGACTCCACTGCCCCGATGGACGTGGAATATGTCTACACCCTTCGCTCGGTCAACGATCTTGGAATCGAGAGTGACATGACGCAGACCATTTCGCTGGAGCGGGCAAGCTATCCTCTCCTCGCTCCGGGCAACCTGATGGTAACCTCAGCCGACAGGGGAGTAAAGCTGGCCTGGAGTGCTCCGTTCGACAAGAGAATTACCGGCTACATTGTCTACCGCAAAACCGGACGGGATGAGGAAGAACGGCTGTCGAGTGCTGTTGTCTCGAATACCACGTTCACCGATCCAACTGCAGCGAAAGGAAAGATATATCTCTACTCTGTTGCAGCCATTGGAGCAGATGGAACCGAGAGCACGGGTCGTGCGCAGATGATGTTTGAAGTCTGGTAAATCAAAATTTTCACCGCCACGCACTACTACCCTCTCTGTGCTCCTGCGGCATAACTGCTGAAGCATGGGGAAGCAGCAACAGAGTCGTAGATCGCATAGAGAGGGGAGTTGAAGCAAAACAAATCAGAGTTGTACTACAAAAAATCAATAGAGAAAAACATGAACAGAGTTTACACCATTGCGCGAGGGGTTTGGCTCCTCGCACTCCTTCTCCTCCTATCAAATGGGAGCAAAGCATCGGCAGAGGGCTGTTTTATCGTAGCGCAAGAATCAATCACATGTGGGACTCCAGAGGGGACAACCGGATATGCCTTAGTTCTCGGCATCCTGAACCAGTACGACATGACCGTAGCTGTAGTTGACTACACTGTGCTCTCTCCGGGTAACATTGTAATCTCTCCCGGTTCCCGAACCATAGATCCACCCGCACCGGTATCCGACACAATCAGAACAACGTTGACAATTAGTGGAAGCGGGGCAACCGGCGGAACAACGTTGAGGATATTGGTAAGAATTGCAAACGGGACATCCCGCACCAGCATCTCTTGCAGCGATACAGTTACGATTACTCTCCCGAACTGTAGCACAGATTGCCTCAGCTTCATCGGAGATTCGCTTCGCTGCAACGAGGGGCCACGCGGAACAAACTATATCTACAGCTTCGGAATTGTCAACGAGGGAGGACTCGCAATTCCTGGAGCAGAGTTGCGCTACTCGGTTATTTCTCCCGGCACTGTGTCGATCTCCCCTACTTACGTGGAACTTTCCAACGGACTGATTGCCGGAGACTCTCTTAAGAACTTGAGTTTTACTATCGACGGCGTTGGAGCCACACCCGGAAGAGTGGTAACCGTTCAAGTCCAGCTCTGCAACGACGGCATTTGTTGCGATGATACCGTAACACTCGCCCTCCCATCCTGCCGACCTGAAGGTTGTTTAGGGCTTGAAGAGCAGGGAATTAGTTGCGGGGGGGTCAACTCCCACTACACCTATTCCTTTACCTACAAGAATCTCTCGAATTTCCTCGGCACGATGCTGGAGTTGAAGAGCGATCAGGTAGAGTTCGTTAACGGACGCATTGCGTTGACTGAACTCGACATGGACGACAAAACCTCGCAGAGTATCGAAATGATTGTCCCAGCCGACCTCCAGGGAAAAGTGATTACCTATACTGCCACACTCTCTAACGAAGATGGCGATAGTTGCACCACAACATTCGAGGTAAAGACACCAGTCTGTTCGTGGGAATGCTTCACCCTGCGGGATGAGACCATTCAATGTCTCCCTCCGGTAAACGGCAACGATGTCTTCGCCTTCAGCTCTCTCTTCTACAATGAGAGCGGATATTCTGTTCGGTGGATCAAGGCGACTTCGCTCACACCGGGTGTACTCGCCGAGACGGGGTGGTTTGATCTTGGCAAAGAAGTTGCCTCGGGTGAGTCACTCCAAATCGGCCCTCTGCCGATTACTGGAGCAGCCGGTGGCCAGTCGATCTCCGTTCAGTTATCACTTGCTGGAGCTTCATCAACCGACGTGATCTGCACCGATACAATCGAACTAACGCTTCCTGACTGCAAGCCGGAGTTCACCGGATGTTTCGACTTCCTTGAAGAAGAGGTTGTCTGCAACACAACCCCAACTGCTCCTCGCAGTCTGAACTGGAGCTTCAGGTTGAGTAACACATCGAACAGAAATCTTGACTCGTTGACGATTACCTCAATTCAGTCGAGCAACGGACAAGGGGTGGCCGTGACGCCGGCAACGATCTACTTCGCGCAGCCAATACCGCCGGGAGAAGTAAGACTGGCAACCCTTACAGTCAGTGGACCGGGGGTTGTGAAGAATGAAGTCCTCTTGATGGAGACAATCGGCTTTTTTGAGGATGAAAATCGCTGCCCTCTCACGCACGAACTCGACGTAGAGTGTGGAGTTGTTGGCGAGAGCTGCTTTACGGCAAACGAAGTGAAGACAGAGACTTTCCCGAGTAGCCCAGACAGGGTTGATTGGACTCTCCGCATCACAAACAGCTCGGGAACAGCTATCAACGGATTGCTGATGACAACTCTGACATCAAACGTGCAAGTTGCAAACTCTCCCTACACACTGGAGAGTCCGCTACTCCCCGACTCATCGACAATCGTGACAATATCGCTACTGAACGGTACGCCGGGACAAACGGTAGAGGTGGTGATCGGCACAACGTGGCAGTCGCCAACGAACGTGATCTGCGCCGACACAGTAGAGATGGTAATTCCAGAGAGGACGAACAGCGTCGCCGACAGAGGAGTGCGGAGAGAGATTGCCCTCTACAACGTCTTCCCAAACCCAGCGAGCGAGAAGTGTACTGTCAGGTTCTCAACTCTCTCTTCAGCACGCAACGTAACGCTGACGATTGTTGACCAAGCAGGACGTGAGCTGAGCCGTCTGATTGATGGACGCTCCTACGAATCGGGTGAACATCTTCTCTCGGTTGAGACGGGTGATCTTCCCTCTGGAACCTACCGCATCCTCCTACAGATTGGGGATGAAGTGTTAACGCAACCGCTGACGATTGTGCGATAAAACGATAGCCGGAAAAACTCAGGGAGTCATCACGTGGGGATGACAACCGAAACCGCTCGGGAAGTATGGACTCCTCCCGAGCGGTTCGGCGTTTAGGGACTTATTGAGGAGAATCGCATCCCCTCTACACAAACGATCTCCCGGAAGGAGCTTCCTCTGCAGAAGAGTGCAAATAACGGCGAAGACGCCGGTGGAATAGAAGACGACCTTTTCCCTAAGAGAGGACTCACTTCTACCCTTCACAAAACCGTGTGAAAGAACGATAGAGTCATAACAGATTCTTCTCTTTCTCTTCCTATCTTTTACTTTTTCACCGTATGTGAGGGGTTTACAAAGGGACAACGCATCCTTTCCTCTTCGTGGATTGAGTAGAGACTACGTGAAGGTTCAATAGCTGAGCGTAGAGAAGATTGATTTTCATATAGCGCACCCCACTCCCCACATAGCAATGAAGATTACTTAGAAGAATCATTCAGACCTATTGCCAACGATGTGATCAAACAACCGAAAGAATCGAACACATCTACAACTCCGAAACGGGAACAAATTCGTGAGCTTCTCAACCAAGCCTTCAACATGCACCGCTCCGATCCTCAAGAAGGATTTCGGATTGCGGAGCAGGGGAAAGTGTTAGCAGAAGAGTATGGAGGGAAGGGGGAACAAGCAGAAGCCTACTACACACTTTCTTGTTGCCTCGACACCTTGTCTGACTACGACAGGGCACTCGACTATGCTGATAAGGCTCTGATTCTCTACAGAGAGATTGGAGACAAAGAGGGAGAGGGAAAAGTACTGAACACCAAAGGTATCAGCTATCAGAACAACGCTACGCTGGCTGAAGCACTGGTTTCATTCTCCGCTGCACGCGACATCTACGAAGAACTTGGGAACGCCATCCGCCTCGCCACGGCCTGGAACAACATTGGCGGCATTCACGACAGTCTCGGCAACTACGAGCCTGCCTTAGAAGCCTACTTGAAAGGATTGCAGATATATGAGGAGGAGGGAGAAGAAGAATACGGGGCGATGGTACAGTACAACATCGGAAGCATTTACTATCACTTGGGTCGAGAGTTTAGTGACTACGATAAGGCACTCGACTACTTCAAGCGATCGGAGAAGACACTCGAACGTCTCGAGAGTGAATACTCGCTGGCACTGAGCTTGAACGGCGTCGCCTCGGTCTACATTGCGCGGGAGGAATATGATGCTGCCCGTGAAATCCTCAGTCGAGTTTCCGAAATCTTCGAGAAGATCGGAGAGCTTCGATTGCAGGCAACTATCCTTCTTGAGATTGGCATCATTGACGAGAAGCAGAAGAAGTACTCGAGTGCCCTCCAACGCTTTCAACAAGCGGCCTCCACCCTTCAATCTCTTCACGTCCTTCACGACTACGGAACGGCACAGTACCACATTGGCAACCTCTACTTCAATCAGGAAAAGTATGGCGAGGCAATCGAGGCCTTGAACGAAGGGTTGCGGGCACTGGAAAAGACAAGCGTTGTGAAGATGGAGAAGGAGATTCGCTGGGTGTTGGCACTGGCACACAGAGAGCTTGGCAACCTGGAGGAGACTGTAAAGCAGATGGTGCGGCACAGTGAATTGATGACCGAGCAATTCAGCGGAGAGCGACAAGATTCGATAGCCCGGATGCAGGTGCGCTTCGATGTAGAGCACGCCGAGCGAGAGCGAGAATTCTTTCGGCTCCGCGCAGAATATATGGAAGAGTTGGCCAGGCAACGTTCAAAGGAACTCTCCACAACGGCAATGCACGTGGTAGCGAAAAACACCCTCCTACAAAATCTCCGCAACAATCTCCGCTCACTTATAGATCAATCAGAAGGAAAAGCAAGACTCCTCTCCAAACGGATTCTGACACAGGTGGAGGAAAGCCTCCGCTCCAACGACGACTGGCAACGGTTCGAAGAGATGTACCAGCTTGTCCACCACGACTTCGTTCGGGAACTATCGGAGAAGTATTCAGAGTTGAGTGGCACTGAGCTAAAGATATGTGCGCTGATGCACATCAATCTCTCTAACAAGGAGATTGCCGAGTTGCTCTGCGTTTCTGGACGAACTGTTGAGAGCCACCGCTACAGAATTCGGAAAAAACTTGGATTATCGAGCGAAACTAACCTTGCAGGCTACTTGGCAGGATTGTAATTCTTCCCTCCCTTCAATCATTCTGAACCTTTGATAGAGGCAACGAGTGAGGTATCATCCTTGGTGTTCTTGTTGGTGGTGGTTCCCTTGTGACCAACTTCATATTCAAGAATGTCACTCACGAAGCCCTACCTTCACCTTTGCGTAGTTTTTCAGTAGTAATTCTTTATACTTGATCAGATAGCTTTGCCTTTGGGTTCAATGCGCTCGCTCATCCTTGAACAGCTATACCAATTAGATCAACAGAAAAATCATGCAGACAGAAGTTCGGCCACAATCTGCACTCTTCGTCGTATCGATAGTCTTCCTTTTTTCTCTCCTCTCTTCGATTCCAGAAGTCATCGCGCAGACAACGCAGCCGGAGTGGCGGCTCCACACCCCACTACCAGAAGCGTTGACTGGACATCGAATGGTGTTGTTGCCGACGGGAGATGTTTTAGTCTGCGGAGGCATTAGTACAAGTGGCACGGCAGAACGGAGTTCCTATCTCTACTCCTCAACCACCGGTAGCTTCCGCCCGACGATCAATCAGTTGAACACCTCACGTGCCTACCATGCCCTGGTTGACCTACCGATTGCGGGAGGAAGGAAAGTCTTTGCCATCGGTGGATTTTCTGGAAGCAAAGGGAATTATAGTGCAGAGGCTTCGATAGAAGTGCTTGAGTATGATGCAGGACTAAACAACTGGCGGTGGAGACCTGTTGGAAGGTTGAGCAGGGGGCGTGGCGACTTGAGAGCTGTCTGGGATGGCAGTGACCACATTGTCGTCACGGGAGGATATGAGGGGAGTGGTGGAGCACTCCGAGCTGGAGTGCGAAGTTCGGTTGCGGAACGGGTTGCCATTACCTCCTTTACGGTAACTCCCCTCCCAACAATGGATGCCCCGCGAGCCGAGCAAACTCTGGCACACATTACCGACGAGAATGGTCAGGATGTTGTTCTTGTAGCCGGAGGGGAGGCAAACAGTGGTGCAACCGCAACGCAAATCCTTGAGGGAACGCTCTGGAATCCGATTGCAAATCCCCCCCTCGCCTACCACTCCGGCGGATTCGGATTCGGTGATCCAGCCACCATTGCCAGAACATTTGGCGGCTTCGATGCGAACGGAGTGCCGAGCGATGCCTGCGAATGGTACGACGTAAAGCGAGGCTGGAGAACAGCACCCCGCATGAATTCTCCCCGCGCCCGGTTCGACGCCACACGTGTGGCTGGTATCTCGGACTCCACCCTCACCTACCTCGCAGTTGCGGGTCAAGGAACATCGGGATCGATATCTGCTACCGAACTTTTTTACCTTCCAAGCTCAGCTTTCCCGAACGGGAGTTGGACTCCGTTCCCGGCACTGGGACAGGCCGGAGCAGAACGCCAAACGGCAATTGCTGGAAGCAATTTGCCGATAGTAACTGGAGGCCTCGGTTCTTCTGGCTCACTCGACGGCGTGGAAGTCTTCCAACCTTTGCGGGTAACCGATCAGGCGTTCGGCGACGAAGAAGTTGGGCGGCGTAGCGACAGCATTCAGCTCTCCATTAAGAACGAGTGGCTTCTTCCGGTTCGCCTCACGAACTTCCGAGTCGAAGGCTCTCCGGCATTTTTCTTCCGAGGAGATACAACAGACTTTGTGATTCCGGCTGGCGGATCGCGCACGATTCGGCTCTACTTTCAGCCCGGAAGCACCGGACGCCACAACGGTGAACTTGTCTTTGAAGTGGGTGAACTTACCGACCGAGTGAAGCTGACTGGAAACGGCATTGCGTCGACACTTGCCGTTATCAACAGTCCGTTCGATGCTGGGGCGGTCTTCCTGAAGCAGAGTCGCCAGTTCTGTTTCCACGCTCTGCGGAATAATGGAACAGATACGGCTGTGATCGACTCGGTCTCGATTGATCCGGTGGGAACGTTTCGCCTGATTTCTCCCAAGGGGAGAGCCTCCATCCCTCCGGGGGATTCCCTTCTCGTCTGTTTAGAGTTTGCACCAAGCAGACGAGGGATTGAAACTGGAGTGGCCACCATTCACTTGGCTGGTCGGGCATTCCCAGCACAGGTGATTGCTCAGGGTGTTCGCCGCTACCTCACTGCCTCGACGATTACGTCCGAGTGCGACACGGTCATCTTTGCTCCTGAAACGGAAATTTCTGGTTTCATCCGGATAGAAAACTTGGGGGATAGTGTAGTTCGGACAACACTCCCAAAGCTCACGCAGAGTGTCGCCGGACTTTTTAGACTGGCCGATCCTTCTATCTTTCCGCTCGATCTCCTCCCGGGTGAATCTCGGCTGATCGAAATTATTTTCTCTCCCGCACGAGAGTCTCGCGAAAGTGTCACGGTCACCTTCCCGAACAATGGTGACACAGCGGCGGCGGTAACGCTCTGCTTTGTTGCCCGCTCCCGCTATCTCGCCGTCTCGCAATCTGACCTCAACTTCGGCGAGGTCTGCACGGGAGATACAATCACCCAGACTCTCCTCCTCGAAAATCCGGGAGGGTTCGACACAGTAGAACTCTACTCGGCATCGTTGACCCCTCAAGATGTCCTCACTCTATCTAACTTCTCTCCAACTACTCTCGGCCCTCGCCAGTACGTTCGGCTAACCATCACCTACGCACCCCAAACCGATGGCCCCCTCAGCGGCACTCTCACCGTAGGGAATAGTCGTGGCGATCTGCTAATCCCAATCAGTGGTAACGCTCTCCCCTCCGCTCGCTTCCGTCCACTCGACACGGAAGGGAATATTGGGGGGAAGGTGATCCTCCCGATATATATGGAAGGACTTGGAGCGGGAAACATGATTGACGAAGGAGTGCTCGAATTTTCCTACGATCCGACACTCCTCCTCCCCCTCGGAATCGTTGCGCTGAACGGAAGTCCTGCGGTCGATCAAGGGAGAACGGGAGTGACAATTAGTGGAAAGGGTGAGGCTCAGATCGCTATTGCCTGGGGAGGAGTTGGACTCACCACCGACGGTCCAGCATTTGGAATCGAGGCTGAGATACTTCGTGGAGATGCACACCGTTCAACTCTGAAGCTCACAGGCCAGAGCAAGAGTGGTTTCTGTCTTACCGCAGGAGAAGGAGAGTTCCTGGCCTTACCACCTTGCTGGGGTGATGGTGGATTTGTCAGAACCGGAAAAGTTTCCCTCCTCTTCGCCGCTCCAAAACCTGCATCGGAAGTGATGACCGTAACCATAGTCTCACCGGAAGAGGGCGAAGAAATTTCTGTAGAGATCGTCGACGCGTTGGGAAATCGACTTGACGAATACCGCTCAACGAACCGACTGAGCAATACCTTCACGCTAACAGTCGACGTTCGCCTCTTCCCTCCCGGACTTTACTTCCTGCGAGCAACCGCAGGAGAGAAGATTGTGGGGTCGACTTCCGTGATTATCGAATAGAGATTGTAGAGAAAGGGGAATCACTCCTCTCAAGAAAATCGGTGTGAAAAGCTGTTTGGGAAATACAATGCTGCACAACGATGGAGCATAATCGCGCTGAAACCAGACTGCCACTCTGAGCAGAGGCGAAGCGAAGAGTCTCGCAGGAAGAATGGATGGAGGGAATGGAATGGTAAGGATAAGCACAGGCGCGGTGGTTCTTCACCAATGAAATGCTTCGGAAGAGTTCAGCATGACTGTCTGAACGTACAAGAAGCTCGTGGTACGGATAGATCGTATCGAATTCCAAAACAGCTTCTGAGAAGAATTTTTGACTGCAACTTTGAACGCTATACTCTGAACGCAATGAAACTGCTTCTACAAATTTCCGGGATACTTATCCTCTTGACTGCAACCCTCAACGTAGGGTCAGCTCAGGAGAACCCACCTTCAAGTCCCAGTCGACCAATCTCTATCGGTCTGATTGGTTGGGGAACGATGAACCTTCACCGAGGAGATTTCACCTCGTACGATGGTGTGCTGGAGTGTGGAACGTTTGATGAAGCGCAGACAATCAGTTGGGGTGCTGGATATCTCGCAGAGTTTCCGTTGAGTCAGAGACTTGCACTCTCTACCAGACTCTACTACTGGCAGGGGGATGGGGACTTCACAACACCGAATCCTGTACCGACTCGCATTGCCGTCGACGAACAGACAGTAGTTCCACTGGAGACAGAACATACCTTGGAGACAACACTCGACTATATCATGGTTGACCTCCTCGCAAAGTGGACATTTGCTTCCCCCCTCTATCTCGCCGTTGGCCCATCGGTTGGCTACAACACGCGAGCTTCGTACGAACAGGAGGAACGGATACTATCTCCGCAAGGCATCACCTTCCTTAACGGCGACGCCACTCGGAACATCATTGCCGGAAACTTCGATGAGCAGGGAACACTCAACACCAGCAGTCTTATCAGAGTGGGCGCAACTGGGATCCTCGGCGCAGAAATATCCCTGAGCGACCGGCTGCTCTTGACACCGGAGACTGGATTCACGTGGGGGCTAACAAATGTTCTCTCCTCGTTCGACTGGAGCATCCACGTTGTGCGTGCCGGGGTTGGCCTGCAATATGCTTTGGGGGGTGAGCGTAAGCCAGATACGATCAGGATTGACCCACCCGACGTTCCGACCCCTCAGCCTCTGCTGACGGTAGAGACGTTCAACCAAGAGAACGGGGTTCGCCTTAACTACGCAGAGATTGCCATTGCCGAGGAGGGGGGAACAGACCTGATTCCCCTCCTCCCCTACATCTTCTTTGAACCGAACTCCTCGACAATTCCGAACCGTTATCACCGGCTTAATTCGCTCAGCAGTGATGACTTCAGCGATGAGAGGGTAAATGATTCCACCATTGGTGTCTACCACAACCTGCTGAACATCATCGGCAGTAGAATGCGCCGCTACCCTGCATCAACGATTACCGTTACCGGCTGCCTTGAACCAATCGACGATACCGAAGGGAGAGAGACCCTTGCTTCTGCTCGCGCTCAAGAGGTAAAGAACTACTTAACACAAACTTGGGGCATTGCGCCGGAGCGCATATCGACGACTGGTCGGGAATTACCTCAGCAGGTTTCAAACAGAACAGTCGCCGACGGCAAAGAGGAGAATCGACGTGCAGAAATCAGCGCAAACGACCCACGTATTTTGGCTCCGGTTGTTAGGAAGATGGGAGGCTTGAGCATCAACCCAGATGCAGTTGTGATTGCCCCGACTACACAGTTCGGGGATGCAATCACCGACTGGCGACTGAAGATTACCTCAGCCGAAGGAAAAGAACTCTGGCAAACGAGTGGAACAGGAAATCCTGAAAAAGAGATTGTCTGGAATCTTTCCGATGGAATGATCGACGACCTTGCCCCCCGTGGCTCTACATCCGGCACTGTGACAGCAGAAATGATCGCCACAACGCAAGAAGGGAAGGTACTCACCACAAGGCGAGACATACCCGTCAGGCGGAGCTTTAGCTCTCGTCGATACTCCGGCGAAGTGGTTCAAGATTCTTTAGTAGAGCGATACAGCTTGATCTTCTTCGATTTCGACACACCGCAGATCAGCGATTTCAACAATGATGCCATCGAAGTTATCCGCAATCGGATGAGAACAAGTTCAGCGGTAACGATCACCGGGCTTACCGACAGGATTGGTGAGGAGTCATATAACCGAACCCTCTCCGAGAAGCGTGCAACAACCACCAGCCGACGAATTCAATCCCGGATTATCCCGGAGGTGCTTCACACCGAGGGGACTGGCGAGACCTTTATCTACAACAACGATCTCCCAGAGGGGCGGATGTATAACCGAACGGTTATCGTAGAGATCGCAACGCCGGTTGAGGAAAGTTGAGGTTGGGTGATGAAAAAAGAATGGAGAGAAGAAGAGATGATCGACCAGATGATGATAACACTGAGAACGTTTCAACCTACTCTGAAGAAGATGACTGACATATCTGTTCGTCTACGCTATAGACTTGGCCTCGCCATTTTTCTCTCTATGCTCGGGACATCGCTGTACGGACAGTCGAGCCTCAGTATTTCCGATGTGCTTCCTCCCTACGACTTGACGGCAACGCTCTTATCGAACGGCCACTTCTCGGTGACGACGAAGTATACTGGTGAGGATAAGACCTTGATCTACCAAGAAGATGGTTCTGGAGGGAGGCCGGTCAACTATACATCCCACATCCACTTCAAAGTGGACGACATCATCTTCCAACTGCCGTATGAACTTGATCCGACAACGCGCCAGTCGCCACCAGCAAACCCGCTGAACGTGACGAGAACGTTTCGCGATACAGTAGCAGGAACAGCGCGAGTTAACGCCTCGATGTTTGGTCTGATGCCCGACGGTGATACTATCCAGTTCCTTCTCTGGATGGAACCGGTCAAACGCCCGAGCGGAGGCTTCATTCGCATCTCAGCAGAAGTTCACAACACGTCGAAGCGAGCGAGGCAGATTGGTGTGTTGATGTTGATCGACACGAAAATTGGGGACAACGACCGCGCCCCGATTATCTCCGCATTCGGCTATGAGACAACCGAAACGGAATTCGAGTTGGGAACTCCCCCCGGAATGCCCCCCTTCTGGCTCGGTCTGGAGGGAACACCACTCCAGCCTGGCTTGACAGCACGGGGGAACCTGACTGCCGACGGATTGATTACTCCGGACTACTTTCTCTTCGGCAACTGGAAGGACAACACAGCCGTTAACGCGGTTGGGCTTGCGCTAACCCAGTGGAACGAACGCCGAGCAGTCCTCACTGGCTATACCGACAGTTCCATTCTCCTCCTCTGGGAGGAAGAGGGAATGGCTCCGGGGGAACGCCGCGTGCGGGCTTCAACGGAGATCGGGTTAGTCGACTCCCTGAGCGTGACCTTTGGCTCAGGTGGGTGGGGAGGAGTTGGACTCGGGGGAGGTGGACTCGGGGGAGGTGGTGGAGCGGGGAAGGGATGCCTTGCGTTCGATACGGTTGCTCAGCGCGATTGTGCCGACTTAGATTTTCATCCCTACATCCCCGACTCGTTGCAGGCACTCTTCCTGCTAACCAACGACACCGCACCACAACTTGATGGGGCGGCAATCCGGGCTGAGAGCCTTCCAACCGGACTGAAAGTCTCCTCGAACAGTGGCGGAGTTATTCCCTCAACGTTAGGGGCTGGCACAACAGGTGTTGCCACCCTCACCTTCTTCGCCCTTCCTCGTCTGTTCGATACGGTCTACCGTGTGCCAGTAGTTGTTGAAGCAAATGGGGGTCAGACGATTCTCCACGATACGCTCTGCATTTTTGTGCCGGGGCTTCCCGCAACCCTCACCCTTACGAACAATAAATTTCTTCCCCTCTGTCCGGGACTCAGCGACACCATTCCCTTCTCAGTCGCCCTGAGGGGAGCAACATGCCTTGACTTGCTACCGAGTGCGGAGATCGTCGGCGCACCGGCTGACGTCGCACAATTTTCTATCGTTCCGCCAACGCCGGCGAAAATACCGGCGAATGGATCAACCTCAATCTCCGTCAGCTACACCGCCACTGCAACAGGAGTAAATCATCAAGCAAAACTTGTGGTTCACGCAACGCGGCGAGGACTAAACAGGAGTGATCGAGATACCACCGTGATTGTCTCCGACACAGTTGATCTACTCGGCGAAGGGCGCGATGCAGAGTTCTTCCTCGCTGACTCCGACGACACGCTAAACTTCGGGAACATCTGTTTAGGAGATACAGCGCTGAGGGAGTGGACCATCACGAACGTTGGTGGGTGTGATCTCGTTATTGAGAACAACTATCAATTCGAGAACGATCCCTCCGCACAGTTCTCTGTAGCGAACGATCTGGACTTCCCGATGACAATCGAACGGAAGCTGGATGGAACAGCTCTGGTTCGCTTTGCTCCAAGCGTTGCGGGGAGTGCGGAGGCACGGTTCATCGTTCGCAGTCCAGCTCTCCCCTTCTTGGATACGCTGATTGTGAAAGGCTTTGGCGACGCTCCACACTACGACGTTACTCCCCCCAATCTCTCCGACACACTCTGTCCGGGTGAAAAGCTACGCCTTACGGTGCGAGTAAAGAACCCGACAGCTTGTCCAGTGGAGATCGACACCATCTTCGCCGATGCCCTCCCCTTTGCTCCCGACGCCGGGAGTGGATTTATCCTCCCACCCAACAGTTCACGAACCGTAGTTGTTACGGGAACATTTGCCTCACCCGGAATTTATCAGACACAACTGCACCTGCAGTCGGCAACAGCAGGGGATACAGCTATCGACCTTCAGGTTGTTGTTGCCTCACGGAACCTCAACGCTCCAGTAACGCTCGATATAGGAGACGTTCGCGTAGGAACCTCTGGAACATCCTCTCTCACAATCACTGCTACTGGAAGTGCTGCCGTCGAGATTACGCGACTACGGCTATCTGGAGCCGACGCTTCAGAGTATGGGGTGATCCTACCAAATGGAGAGACGTTACCCCACTGGCTACAGTCGGGAGAGGCATTACAGGTTAACGTTACCCTCTCCCCTGCCGACATTGAACTTCGTCGAGCAAATCTGATTGTTGAAACGAGCAACGCAACCACTTGCGAGCCGCTCGACCCGATTGCTCTTACAGGACGCGGAGTACTTCCGATTTTAGATGCCCCCTCACGGCGATACGATCTTGGGCGCATCTGCGCTGGAAGAGGAAGCGACACAACGATTCTCCTCCGCAACTTCGGCAACGCCCCACTGACCGTTAGCACGTACAGCGCAGAGACGATTGCCGGAGATGTGAGCCTAATAGTTGAAGGACTTCCCCTAACCATCCTCCCCGACTCTTCTGCTCGCGTACAACTCCACGCAGAACCGAAAGAACTGGGGCCGTTCGGTATCGAGGTCAGCTTTGTCTCTGATGCTGAATACTTCACACCGGGAGATACGCTCGTGCGGATTGAGGGGGGAGGGATTCTCTGCGGAACGATTTGGGCTGACACGGTGAAAGGTGTGATGGGGGATGTTGTTGAGATACCGATTCGCATTGACGCATCCCCACTCACAGTAGATGACGTGAGGTTGCTGATGAACCGCTCAAACAGGCGAGGAGTTGCGCTGAGCATCGAGCATGATCCAACTATTCTCCGCTTCCGCTCAGATCCTCCGGTAGAGGGTATACTATCAGGACTGCCAACGCCAGCCTCGGTAACGCCAGGTGGGTCGGCAGTTCTACTTCAGTCAGATAACGCGAACGGCGATCTTTCCTCAGGCGATCTGCTGGCCACACTTCAGGCTGATATTCTGTTAGGGCAAACCGACCGAACCCCCTTGCTGTTGAAGCTGCTCGACTTTGCTGACGGCTGGCAGAACATAACCCTTCACAACGGGTTGGTTTTGGCCGAGTATTGTGCTATCGACCGACGATACATTCAGCTCTCCAAACCTTTCATTCGCCCACTGCGCACACCGCTGACCAGTGATGGCACGCTTCAATTTTGGCTGCCTGAGAGTGGATACACAACTGTGCGGCTGTACGACCTCACAGGGCGGCAAATCGCTACGCTTTACGATGGAGAGGCTCCTTCCGGAGTAACACTCCTCCCCCTTCCACCTGCTCTTATCTCCACTGGCCTCTACGTGGCAACAATGGCAGTTGGTGGAGAGCAGAGCACCGTTCAAGTACTGATAGCAGAATAGCCCGAGATGAGTCCACTACGTGGTTTTTCAGTAGGGAGATTTCGGAAGGGATAGGTTAGAATTATGGAGAGAAAACGTAGAGAGATTCGGTGTGCTGAACCTTGAACAGAAGTGATCTCCTCACACTGGTTTCACGGAATGAACGAGAGAGAATTGATAGGTCCAATGATAATTAAAACAGCCTACAACTATGCGTAGATACTTACTGATTTTTCTGGGAGTACTTGCCCTCACCTTCTCCCCTGATTTCCTGCAAGCGCAGGAACAGGTCTCTAACATGACATTCAAATCACAGAAGCTGGGAACAACTGCTGGGCGAACATGGGAAACTGACAGCGTGACGGTGAAGTTGGATGGAGCCACGAACGTCATGACTGTTATTGGTTACTTCCCCTCCAGTGGTTCCGATCCAACACAGGAACTTACACTGAGGCTCTACAACTTCGATGGGGTTGGAACATATCAGCTTGATGCAGTAGGGGACTCAATCTGGGAGGACAGGAACAGTGGAGATGGGTTCTGTCACTGGGTATCTGGCCAAGGAGAGGTCACCATCTATGACCTTTCCACCAACACGCTTGAGGGAACATTCCGGTTCGTCTGCGAATCCACGCCGAAAACTGGAACGTCGTTCAAGACGGTTATTGATGGAAGCTTTATCAAGGGACTTGAGACGAAGATAACATCTCCTGAAGAAGGAGATATTTTGGAACCGGGGAAGGAGTGGGAAATAACGTGGCAGGCTCCCGGCAGAGACAAAGTGGATGTCGTGCTGGCCTTGGTAGACCCGGAATATGAGGAGGAATTAAAGCTCATTGAAGCAGGTGTTCTGGCCTCCGACGGCTCGGTTGTCTTCGATGTGTACGATACCCTGTCTCCCAATGCCTACATCCTTCTCTTCGATCCTGAAGGGGGTGAGGATCCAATTGCTGTCAGCGAGAAGTTCCGTATACGTGGTCCACGCCTTGCAAAGCTCGCGGATGAGTCGGAGATCGCCTGCCCTGACTGTAATTACTACACGACATACGAGCCAAGCATTCACGGGTGGAAGTTCCTCAACGGGAATGACAGCCTCTTCAATCCTGAAAAAAGATCGAACGCATTTCAGTACAATTACTCATCCGGTACCGATCCTTTTACGAAGGAGAGATATACCAAAGACTTCGATGGGGCCCCTGTCTCATCCTATCCCGAGTGGCCAAACTGGGTGAACGCATTCACTCAACCAGTCTGCTATGAATCAGCAGTCGACACGACGAGAGCACGAAAGAGAGTTGTAAGGAGGTGGCGAGCCGATGCCGATAAGTATGAAGGAAGTTGTTTCGGTATGAGCATAGCCTCAGCACTTGCCTTCTACCAACCAGAGAAGTTCTATCAAGCCTTTCCAGGGATCGGTTCTTTAGAAAATGCAAAGTCATTGGGCACCATTTTTAATAGCAGCCCTGAAATCCTCGACCTTATCAGCACACTTTATGCATATCAGTTTGGCGAAGGATATATTCTGACCTATTACTATGCAATCAACACAGGAGAGGGTCCCCTCCAAGTTGTAGAGGATTTGAAGAAGAGGCTCGCAGAGGATCTCACCGACCTATCCTACATACCGAGCGTTGTTCTCAGCATTATCGAGGACGAAGAGGGGGGAGGAGGCCACTCTGTGATGGCCTATAAGGTCTTAGAAGAAGAGGATAATCCGATCATCAAGATTTTTGTGTACGATCCGAACTGGCCTGAGGAAACAAACTTGCCGGATGAGGAGCGGAGTTATATCACAGTGAACTCGGAGACAAACACGTGGGAATACAACCTTAACGGAGCGGATCGGATATGGGGAGGAGAGATAGGAATGTTGACTACAAACCCTCTGCATAGATATCTGGAACCAGCAATGTTTCCATCCCAAGAGAGTATGGTGGCTCTCCAAAGTCGCCTCTCAATCGACGCACAGAAATCGAACGGGCAAGGCTTTCGTTATTCTGTTGATAAGGGTTTCTCTTCAACAGACCCCGAGGCGGTGGCACTCTACCCAATGAACGGCCCCGGCAGTCCCTACGGCTACACGCTCTCTGACGAACCATACACAACCGAGATAACAGCAAATCAAGAATCTGGTATCCGCCTGGATCTGTTCCGCAAAGAACTCTCCTTCAGTTATTCGAGCAACGCAACCGACGGAGAGACCGACAGAGTTGCGTGGGATGAGAAAGGGATGACCATTCACAACCCCGGTTCCACTCCCCGAACGTTTGACTTCGAAGCACTCTTTGACCTGCCAACCGCCGAGCGGACAATTAAAGTTGCCGACGTTGACCTTGCAGGTGGTGATTCCATTCGGTTTGAAGTTGTAGAAGATGATCTTCGCATCTCCAACTACGGAGCCGCTACCAGATATACTGTGAGTCTCAGTCAGACGAGTGATGGTAGCTATCTGGAAGGGGAGTACGATCCGGTTGATATTGGGAAGGGAGATGTTCACACGATTGATCCGAAGTGGGGGACTCTCAGTTGGCGACTTCCGATTTACGTTGGTATCACTGGTAGTTCGGATGCCGACACGATCTATCGGATCAACCATCTCCTCGGTGTAGAGGATGGGCGTGCTACGGAGATCTCATCGATTCAAGTGACAACTCCTTTAACCGACCAATCGATCCTGACACTTTCACTTGCGGAACCTGGTATCGTACGGGTAGATGCGCACGACATTCAAGGCCGGAGAGTTGCCACTCTCTTCGAGGGAAAGAGAGAAGAGGGGAACGCCCGGATTCCAATCGATGCCAGCGGATTGGAGTCGGGACAGTATCTCTTGCGAGTGATGGTAAATAATCAAGATGTCGGATCGGTCTCGGCAATGCGAGTAGAATAACTCTGATTCATTTAATTGGAAGGATGTTCCTTCTGCCGAACGATCACGTTTCCTGTAAAGAAAAAAATCGCTGCGGTAGAGTTACGGAACGTTCCTCCGATACCGCCCGGACAGAAATCATTCTGTCCGGGCGGTCTTGTTTTGAAAAAAACTGGAGAGACAAGGATACAACCCGCATTGAGTTTTCACGGGGGAAAGCACGAATTTTGTTCCACATATTCGCAGCGTTCGCCATACTTGGCGGAATAGCTGACCGCTCAACGCTCGTAGCTTAAAGCATCCATGCACTGGGTTCTGCTTTTCCTGATGGCTCTCCTCTGGGGACCTTCGTTTTTGGCGATCAAGTATGGACTACAGGAGATTCCTCCCCTGTCGCTTGCGGCAGGTCGCGTAGTACTCGCCGCCCTCATCCTCTACGGGATTATGCGACTGAAAGGGAATCAATTTCCCCGCACCTTCGAGTTCTGGAAGAAGTTTACAATCATGGGTTTCCTCGCCAACGCCCTCCCCTTCTCGATGCTGATGATTGGTGAGACGAAAGCACCGAGTGCACTCGCCGCAATCTTTAATGGCTTCACTCCCGTTGCCACAGCAATCATTGCCCACGTCGTTATCGCAGAAGAACGACTCACGACAAAAACGTTCGTTGGCGTTGTGCTCGGATTTTCTGGAATTCTTCTCCTGTTTGTCCCGGCGTTAACCGAGGGAGTTTCTGGAAATGATCGGCTGACTGGACTCATCTGCTTCGGGGTGATGGCAATCAGCTACGGTTTTTCGATCACCTACAGCCGCGTTGCACTCCGCGGCTATCCCAGCTTTGTGGGGCCGACAGCCCAGCTTCTAACGGCGGGAGTGTTACTCCTTCCAACAGCACTCATCTTCGAGTGGGATCAGATTGTTCTTCCCGGCATAAAATCGCTTAGTGCACTTCTCTGGCTTGCCGTAATTGCCACGGCAATCGCCTACGTGGTCTACTACCGAATGCTCGAAATTGCCGGGGCAACCTTCCTCTCCCTCGTCACATTTATTCTCCCTCCAATCGGAGTAATCCTCGGCGTCATCTTTTTGGGTGAACATCTTAGTTGGTATGCTATTATCGGTTGTCTTTTGATTTTGGGCGGGGTTGGGTTTGTGCGGAATGTGGGGGGAGCAAAAACGACTGAATAATAGCCTCCCACTCCCAACTCCTCACTCTATAAACCTCGAAGAACGCAAAGAAAGTGATAGTTTTACCCCTCTACAAGAAAATCCATGAACTCAGAAGAAGCCATCAATCAGTCGACTCCTGTTTTCAGCGTGCGAGATGTCTCGAAAGTCTACCAGATGGGAGAGGTGGAAGTGCGTGCGTTGCAGGATGTCGACCTCGATCTCTACGAGGGAGAACTCTCGGTAATCCTCGGCGCGTCCGGTAGTGGGAAGTCTACATTGCTGAATATCTTGGGTGGCCTCGACACGCCAACCACCGGAACAGTTCGCTATCGCGACCACACACTCCACGACGCCGACGACAGCGAGCTGACCCGCTTCCGGCGCGAACATGTCGGCTTCGTCTTCCAGTTCTACAACCTAATCCCGAGTCTTACTGCACGTGAGAATGTCCGGCTTGTGACCGATGTTGCGGTAAATCCAATGGATGCCGCCGAAGCTCTCGCTATGGTTGGGCTTCAAGAGCGGATCGATCACTTCCCTGCACAACTTTCCGGTGGAGAGCAGCAGCGCGTTGCAATTGCCCGCGCTATCGCGAAGCGCCCCGACGTTCTCCTCTGCGACGAGCCAACCGGCGCACTCGACTTCAAGACTGGCGTTCTGGTTCTTGAAGTTCTCGAACGAGTAAATCGGGAGTTGGGAACGACGACAGCAGTAATCACCCACAACAGCTCAATTGCCGACATGGCCGACCGAGTAATCAGAATGCGGAGTGGGAAGATTGTAGAAGTTGAGCATAACGAAACGAAAGCATCACCAGCAGAATTGGAGTGGTGATATATATATGTTGGGACATGGCGCGCCATGTCTCAATATCGCCACGTCCCAACGTTCATATTCAACAATACCCCAAAAAGCATTGAATCGACCATGACCGCACTCAACCGTAAACTGCTTCGCGACGTGTACCACTTGCGTGGACAGTTGATCGCGGCTGCAATGGTAGTAATGTGTGGCGTGGCCAGCTTCGTAACGATGCGAAGTGCCTACAACTCACTTCTGACAACTCAGCAGACCTACTACAATGAGTACCGCTTTGCCGACATCTTCACCAATGTGAAGCGAGCACCGGAAGGCCTTACTGAACAGATCAGACAGATACCGGGAGTTGCCTCGCTCAACACTCGGATTGTTGTCGGGGTGACACTCGATGTTCCCGGACTCAACGAGCCAGCGACCGGACTCATGGTCTCGATGCCGGAGCGACGGCAGCCGGTATTGAACGATCTCTTCATTCGCGAGGGACGATACTTCGAGCCGGGAAGGAACGACGAGATTTTAGTGAGCGAAGCATTTGCGACCGCTAACAACCTTCAGGTTGGAGTGAAAATTGGCGCGGTGATCAACGGAGCATGGCAAGAGTTCACCATTGTTGGCATTGCTCTCTCTCCGGAATATGTTTACGAGATTGGCTCTGCCGCAATGCTTCCTGACAACCGTCGTTTCGGTGTTCTCTGGACAAATCGGGAGACACTTGCCGGAGCGTTCGATATGCGCGGAGCCTTCAACGATCTCTCTATCACACTTGCCCACGGCGCAGACGAAGCCGAAGTGATCGCACAGGTAGATGAACGCCTGAAACCTTACGGCGGAATTGGTGCGTACGGACGAAAGGATCAGACTTCCCACGTCTTCCTCACCAGTGAACTTCAGCAGCTTCAAACGTCGGGGACCGCGGTTCCAATTATCTTTCTCGGCGTCGCAGCATTTCTGCTCCACATCGTTCTCTCTCGCTTAGTAAGAACACAACGAGATCAAGTCGCCGTACTGAAGGCTTTCGGCTACTCGAACATTTCCATCGGACTCCACTATCTGGGCATGGCTCTGGTAGCAGTGGTAGTTGGTGGAATTGTTGGCGTTCTGCTCGGCATGTGGGCAGGTTCGGCGATGACGGAAGTCTACGCGCAGTTCTACCGATTCCCGCTGATCCGCTACGTAGCTGGGGCTGGCTCACTCAGCGTTGCGGTGCTCATCAGCGGTGGCTCTGCCTTAATCGGCGCAATCTCCGCAGTTCGGAGTGCAATCAAACTCCCCCCTGCCGAGGCAATGCGTCCGGAAGCACCAGCTCGCTTCAAGCCGGGTCTCATAGAGCGGATTGGTTTCCAGAAACTTCTCTCCACAAGCTCCCGGATGATTTTGCGGAGCTTAGAGCGCAATCCAATGAAGGCACTCCTCTCCACCTTCGGCATCGCACTCTCCGTTGCCATTCTGATTGTTGGGCGCTACTCCGCCGACGCAATCGACGTGCTCACAAATTTCCAGTTTGAGGGAGCGCAACGTGAGGATGCCACAGTTGTCTTCACAAACCCGCGACCTTCACGCGCTCGATATGATCTCCTCTCCCTTCCCGGCGTCCTCTATGCTGAGCCGTTCAGAGCCGTGCCAGCCACACTCTCCTTCGGACACAGGAGCAAACGGGTAGGAATCAGTGGTGTGGAACCGGGGGGAGAACTGCGACGCATTATGGATATGGATGGGAAGGTGCAAGATGTTCCGATCACCGGCATGATGGTAACTCGCCAGCTTGGAGAAGCGGTTGGTGCAATGCCGGGGGATACGGTACGAGTGGAAATTCTCGAGGGGAACCAGAAGGTGCGCAAAATCGTGGTTAGCCGGTTTATCGAAGAGTTTGTAGGACTCAACGCATACGTAGATGCGGGTGAGCTTCAGAACATTCTCGAAGAAGGGGGAAGCATTAGTGGAGCCTACTTGAGGATAGACCAGAAAATGGAGGATGAATTCAACGAGGCAGTGAAGAAAACTCCGGCTATCTCTGGAGCTACATTCCGCCGCGCTGCGCTCAACAGCTTTAACGAGACCGTGGCGCAGAGCCAGAACATCTCCCGAATCGTGATGATTTTCTTCGCCTGCGTTATCGCCATTGGCGTTCTCTACAACAGTGCCCGTATCTCCCTCTCCGAGCGGGGACGTGAACTGGCAAGCCTTCGCGTCCTCGGCTTCCGCAAAGGTGAGGTGACATTCTATCTTCTCGGAGAGCAGGCTGTGCTAACGCTCCTTGCCCTCCCCCTCGGCTACGGTCTCGGGTGGTTAATGCTGTTAGGACTGGTTAAAGGATTCGAGTCCGACCTGTTCCGCTTCCCCTTAGTGATGAGTGCAAAGACAATTGCCTTCGCAACACTCGTCACCCTCGGGGCAGCCCTGATAAGTGGATTTCTCGTTCGCCGCCGCATCTTTCAACTCGACTTGATCGAGGTGTTGAAGACGAGAGAGTAGGTGAGGGAATTCAAAAGGCAAAATTAAAAATGGGGAAGTACGAAGAGGAGTGTTCATATCGGAAGAGAACGATTCTCCTTCTCTCTTTTGAATTTTGCATTTTTAATTTTGACTTCTTTCTCCCTCTCCCTTTTTGAACTTTTAATTTTGAATTCTTGCGATGAAGTATTTACGCTGGATCGTTCCTCTCCTGATTGTTGGTGGTCTAATTGTGGTCAGTCTTCTGCCGAAGCCAGTGCCGGTGGATATTGCCAACGTCTCTCGTAGCAATATGGTTGTTGCCGTGGAGGTAGAAGGTGTAACGCGGGTTCGCGATCTCTTTTTAGTTGCTGCCTCGGTCTCTGGTCGTGTAAAGAGAATTGAACTGAAGGAGGGAGACCAAGTGAGCGAAGGATCGCCAATCACGACGATCTATCCTGCTCAGATGAATCCGGCACAACGTTCGGAGTTGGAGGCACAGATTAGTTCGATAGAGGCATCGCAGCAGAGCACAGAAGCGAACGTGGAAGGGTTAAAGAATCAGCTAACACAGGCTCGAAAAGAAGAAGAGCGTCTGAAGAATTTGCTTGATGCCGGAGCCATAGCCGAGCAACAGTACGAGCAAGCAGAGCTTGCGGTGAAGACATTAGCAGATCAGCTTGAAAGTGCAAGGTATGCAGTTCGTTCAACAGCAAAACAAGTGGAGGCCGCGAAGTCTGGACGAGCAGCCTACGGATCGAACACTGCCGGAATCAACGTTGTGGCTCCGGCAAGTGGAAGTGTTCTCAGAGTTTTCGAAGAGAGTGAGCGCGTAGTGATGGCTGGAACTCCACTGATTGCGATCGGCAACCCAAAAGGTTTAGAGATTGTGGTGGATGTTCTCTCTACCGACGCAGTAAAGATCGAACCGGGCGATCGAATTCTCATCGACGGATGGGGAGGAGACAAACAGCTTGAGGGCATTGTTCGCTACATCGAACCATCAGCTTTCACAAAAATCAGCGCGCTCGGCATCGAGGAACAACGGGTAAATATCATCGGGATGTTCAGTGAATATCCGGACAAGCTCGGAGATGGCTACCGGGTGATTGCTCGGATTGTCACGTGGGAGGGAGCAGACGTACTGCAAGTCCCATCCAGCGCACTCTTCCGCGACGGAGAAAGCTGGGGAGTCTTCGTTGTAGAAGATGGAACCGCCCACAAACGGACAGTCACCATCGGCCACCGTAATGCCTTCGACGTAGAAGTAATTGAGGGCCTGAGCGAAGGAGACCAAGTAATCCTCCACCCATCAAACCAAATTGAAGATGGGGTAGGAGTTGAGGGGAGGTAGACCAGAGTGAGAGGGGTCACACCTGAGCGAAGCAGGTTGTGGTTTCTTGGTGTCCTGGGTGGTTTCTACCACCCAGGACACCAAGGGATCTTTTTACGCCGTCACAAGTTCATTGATCTTCCGATACCTCTCCCCACGAAGTGAGGCTATAACGTCGGCCAGGACGGCTTCGCCTGTTGGGCGGGCACCGGCTCCAAGGCCACGGTAGACCTGGCGTAGTCCAGCTTCAGTCTCGACAACAACAATGTTCTCCTCGTAATCAACTCTGTAGAGTGGGCTACTGGAGTCTACAAACTGAAGTCCAATCTCTCCCTTCACCTGACCTCCGATCCGTTCGGCACGGGCAACAAGGCGAAGGTGCTCTCCTCGGTTCAATCCTTTCTCCACATACTTCAATGTCACCTGTTCGATCCCCTCTCTGCTGATTGCCGTCGGAGACAGATATTCTCCAAACGTGTGCCGTATCAGAATGGCCAATTTGTTTCGCGCATCTTCACCACTCACATCGAGCTTCGGATCACGCTCGGCAAAGCCGAGCGATTGGGCTGCGAGGAGTGCTTCCCCTAACTCTTCTCCACGGTACATCATGCGAGAGAGAATGTAGTTCGTCGATCCGTTGAGGATACCGTAGATCGCTCCGATTGGAACATCTCGGTAGTATGTTTCGAGCACTCTGAGAATCGGGATGTTGCCGCAAACTGAGGCTTCGTAGAGAAGCTTCCCCCCCCACACTCTCTCAAGTTCAACAAGTTCCGACAGGTGTGTTGCCACCATTTTTTTGTTCGCCGTCACGAAGATCTTCCCTGCCTTTAAGGTCTTCTTCGCAATCTCGAGTGCAGCATCTGCATCGTCAATTACTTCCACAACAACTTCAATTTCTGGATCTTCAAGTATCTCTTTTGCCGATCGAGCAAATAATTCTTGCGGAATACCGGGGTCGTTGATTTCCCGAATGTCTCGTATTCGTTCTATCTGAATCGGAGGATCACTCAACTCCTGAACCAGATCGTAAAATCCTCTGCCGACTGTTCCAAGTCCGAACAGTCCGACCTTCACACGTTTCGTTGATAGTCTCATCTTCTTCTATTCTTCTTTCTTGAATGGTATTAGTTCTCTTTACTCTCTTCAGAACATCTCCGATCAATTGCCCGATATGCTCTGACTCAATTAGGAATCCATCGTGCCCGTAGGTGGAGTTGATAGTGTGGAACTCTGCACCCGGAATCGTTTCGGCAAGGAAGCGCTGCTCTTCAGTTGGGAAGAGCAGATCGCTCTCGATGCCAATCACTATCGTCTGCGCACGAATCTGTTGCAATGCCAACTCTACACCTCCCCGATCTCGCCCTACGTTGTGGCTATCCATCGCTTTGCTCAGAAGCCAATATGATTGAGCATTAAATCGTTCCGTCAACTTTCTCCCCTGATATTGCTGATAGGATGCAGCTCGAAAAACTTGTGGAAGAACATTCCCCTTCTCTCGCTGCGTTCCACTGTAGAGTTCGTAGCTTCGGTAGGAGAGCATGGCGATAGCCCGAGCCGCACTCAGTCCTGCAGCTCCGGCATCCGCAGAAGGTTCTCTCCAGGTTCGGTCGCTCTCAATTGCCATCCGCTGCGCCTCATTCCAAGCGATTCCCCAGGGTGAGTGCTGCGCGTTGGTTGCGATAAGAACCAGTTGCTGAAAGAGATCGGGATAGGTGATCGCCGCCTCCAATGCCTGCTGTCCACCCAGCGAAGGGCCAACTCCGAGAGCAATCCGTTCAATGCCGAGATGTTTGCGCAGAAGATCAAACGCCCGAACGTTATCCCGAACCGTCACCTCTGGGAAAGAGGTATAGAAAGGCTCTCCCGTCTCAGGGTTAATTGAGGCTGGGCCGGAAGAACCGTAGCACGACCCAAGAATGTTTGCGCAGACAACACACCATTTATCCGTATCAATTACGCATCCACCTCCCACGATTTCCGGCCACCACTCGGCAGGATCGGAGTTTCCTGTAAGGGCATGGTAGATCCACACAACGTTGTCCCGCCCAGGTGAAAGTCTCCCTCGGAGATGGTAGGCAAGCTCAAGTCGTGGGAGAAAGACTCCGCTCTCCAGTTGGAACGGAGTCTCCAGAGTCAGCCGCTTCGTCCCTTTGATTTGCTCGATATGGTTGTTCCCCCACATCAGTTCAGCGAGACCTCGTTAGTTGGCCTCAAGATGTTGAGGTCTATCGGCGTAGGATTCTTCAGCGTATCGTTCACAGGGCACCGTCTCTCCACTTCAGCAAAGAGTTCTTCAATCTCCTCAGCACTTGCGTCGGAATCTACAGTGACGTTAACCGTAAACCCTTTAAAACCAGCTCGCTCCTCTTCGGAAACTCCGAACAATCTATTGGGGTTGATATTCCCTTCTACATTGATGCGTAGGTCGTGTACTCTGATTCCTTTCTCAGCAGCGATTAGGTTCACCACTACGTTCAAACATCCCGCGTAGCCGAGCAGGATATACTCCACAGGATTTGGGGCAACATCTTTCCCTCCGAGTGCTTCCGGCTCATCAACGAGAAGCGTGAACTGTCGCACTTTCCCCGCCAAGCCGGTAGCATTCAGACCGGTTCCTGAAACTTTAAAATTGATATCTGCCATAATTCTATTCTCCCGATTTACGTTGATAATTTTCAGTACTGTTTGATTCTATCTACTACCTGTTATCTACTCACCACCTGATCTCCGATATGCGCAAACGCCTCCGCAAAATCATTCTTGATGTCCTCGATATGTTCAATCCCAACTGAGACGCGAATTTGGTCGGGAACGACCCCTGCCGAGCTTTGCTCGCTTTCGGTAAGCTGCTGGTGAGTTGTTGAGGCAGGGTGGATCACGAGAGTCTTCGCGTCACCGACGTTTGCCAAGTGGCTGGCCAGCTTCACGTTGTTGATAAAGTTTTGTGCGCTGTCATATCCCCCCTTGATCCTAAAGGTGAGCACACCTCCAAAACCGTTTCGCAGATAGCGCTCTGCGAGATCATTGTAGGGACTGGTGGAAAGTCCGGGATAGTTGACCGATGCAACGGCAGGGTGGCCCTCCAGCCAGTTAGCAAGTTCTAAAGCGTTCTCAACGTGGCGTTGCACGCGGAGGGAGAGAGTCTCGATTCCTTGAAGGAGAAGGAAGGAGTTGAATGGACTGATAGATGGGCCGTAGTCGCGAAGACCTTCAACGCGGGCACGAATGGCGAAGGCGATGTTTCCGAAAGGCCCACCATCACCGAAGACCTCCCAAAAGTTTAGGCCGTGATACCCTTCCGCTGGCTCGGTGAACTGCGGAAACTTTCCGTTTCCCCAGTTGAAGTTTCCTGCGTCAACAATTATTCCGCCGATACTTGTGCCATGCCCGCCAATCCACTTTGTGGCCGAGGCAACAACAACGTTTGCGCCGTAGTCTATTGGCCTGAAGAGATAACCCGCCGCACCGAACGTGTTGTCGACAATCAAGGGGATACCGTTCCGTTGCGCAATTGCCGCGATCTTCTCGAAGTCTGGAATATTAAATCCCGGATTGCCGATTGTCTCCAAGTAAATTCCCTTCGTCCGCTCGTCGATCTTCTCCTCAAACAGCTCCGGGCTGTCTCCCTCAACAAAGCGCGCCTCAATTCCAAGCCGTTTAAACGAAACCTTAAACTGGTTATAGCTCCCACCGTAGAGGAACGAGGTTGTTAAGAAGTTATCCCCCGACTCCAGTATGTTGGTTAGGGCGAGAAACTGCGCCGACTGTCCAGACGAAGTAGCCAAAGCAGCAACGCCTCCTTCGAGTGCAGCGATTCTCTTCTCGAGCACGTCGGTTGTGGGGTTCATGATGCGGGTGTAGATGTTCCCGAACTCTCTTAAAGCGAAGAGGTTCGCCCCATGTTCAGCACTGTTGAAGGTGTAGGATGTTGTCTGATAGATTGGAACTGCACGCGATCCAGTTGTCGGATCTGGTTCCTGTCCTGCATGTAGTTGCAGTGTCTCGTAGCGATACTCGTTGCTCATAGCAAACTCCTTTTTGATTGTGTGGTTATCGATTCTTATCTGCTGATATCAACAAAAAAAGCCTCCCCGAATCCGGGAAGGCTTCTGTACATCATCCGTTTGTATACTCTTGATCTCTACGTTCGGATATGGACGTACGTTCTCCCTCCCGGTATGTGGTTGCACATACAGGACATGGAAAAGAAGCACATCATCCCGGTAGAATTCTGCGTTCGATCTTTCAAGCGAAGTTGTCTGTAAAGGTTCTGATTACTTGCGTTCATTATCGTTTTTGTAGTGATTCTTTCTTCACCTACTCTTTCTGCTGTCGGCAGCGAATCAGCGGCACAACGTTCTTCCTAAAACGCAAAACGCCTTTCCCCATACTTCCGAGGAAAGGCGTTCTGAAAAGTCTATCTATATCTGAACTACAGAGAAGACTGGTCGTCGCGACATCCCCCGAATGGAGAGCACATATAGCAGATCATGCACATCATCATTGATGCGTGCATTGAACGAAGCTGTATGTTGACGACAGAGTTCACTTTCTCTATTTTTTTCTAACCTTGTTCTTTCTGATTCCTACATCTTGCCACCAGTTCTGTGGCAGAGATTGGCGACAAGGATACGGACTTACGAGAAATCTGCAAGAGAGAAAGGGATCGTTTTTTGTAACGAGGTTAACGAGTAGAGAACATCGAGAGGTAGAACATTCAGACCATTGGCCTTCGGCTTACTTTTACTTGCCTTACACGCCGACAACTTCGTACTTTGATTAAGCTCTCTATAGCTATCAGCCTTTTAACCAGCAATACGTATGCGTTATCGAGCTTTTCTTCTCCCTATTTTTATGCTCTCTTTCGTCGTAGTACCACGCTCTTTACAGGCCCAGCGCCAGTACGAAACGTGGTACTTCGGCCAGAATGCTGGCCTCTCATTTGCTGGGGGAAACCCTGTTCCTCTACTCAACGGACGAGTAAATACTCTCGACGGCTCTGCAGTTATTAGTCGTCCTGCAACGGGAGAGCTTCTCTTCTACAGTGACGGCAAAACTGTGTGGAATGCCACACACACGCCAATGCCAAATGGAACCGGTCTCGCAGGACACGAGTCGAGTGGACAACCAGCATTGATTGTTCCCGATCCGGGAGACACGAATCAATTCTATCTCTTCACAACGGGAGCAGCAAACACTTCGAGCACGGCAACACGCTACTCCATTGTTGATATACGAAGAGATGGAGGGAAAGGGGACGTTATCGTGAAGAACACGTTACTGTTGGAGCGAGGAACGGAAAAGATTACCGCAACACGACACTGCAACGGAAAAGATTACTGGGTGATTACCCACGCTTGGGGGTCGAACACCTTTCACGTCTACCTACTAACCGCTCAGGGAATCAGTGACAGCGTCATCACATCTATCGGCATTACGTATCCAAGTGCGGCAGATATTCAAGGAACATTCCAGATGTCTTCCGACGGCAGACTGCTTGCCGTAACAAGTCCACAACCCAAGACTGTCGAGCTGTTTAACTTCGACAACTCTACTGGGGTTATCTCGAATCAACAACTAATAGGGCAAGGTGATCTCTCGTATTACGGACAGGAATTCTCTCCGGACAACTCGAAGCTCTACGTGAACACTCTCCCACAGGGGACAAATCCTGCCGACCTATTCCAGTTCGACCTCTCAGCCGGAACAACGGCAGCTATCCGCGCATCAAGATTTACGTTGATTCACTTATCCGAACGCCTCTGGCAAGGTGGACAACTGCAACGTGGTGGCGACGACAAAATTTACGTTTCGTGGTATAGCCGTGACTCACTTGGCGTTATCGAAAATCCGAATGTACTCGGGGTTGGGGCAACCTATCGCCACAGTGGTTTATGGTTGGGAGGAGCAAGGACAAATTATGGACTTCCAAATATCATCGATTCAGATATTGGATATGTTCCGGGGAGCGAAGAACCTCTCTCTGTTAACCTTTCAATATCTCCTGCAAATGCCAAGCCGGGTGACCTTGTAGACTTGATTGTCATTCTCTGCAATTCATCTACAACAGACTTGGCGAACATTACCCTCGACTTGCAGATACCTTCACAACTTGGAGTAGTCTCAGGAAATGCCGGAACATTTGCCGTTGCGAAAGTTCCGGCAGGATTGTGCGACACATTTGTCGTTGCCTCAGCACGCCTATCAGGATCGGTAACGACTGGGTCAGTACTCACATCCTGTCTTCAGTTTATCACTGCATCTCCCGTTCCTTGCCTGATACCAGATAGTTCGTGCGCCTCGCTGACTGTTGCGGAAATCCCAGTCGACACAAGCCAAGTTGACTATACTTTCCACTTCCTCTCCGGCTGTCCCGGCACATTTTCTGAGGAAGGGGTTTTGTTTAATAGCCATCGCTACACCGACACAATCATCGACGTTCGCTTTACTGGGAGTCAGGCAAATCAATTTGCCTACGGGGGCACATTGCCAGTGCAGTTAGTTATACGACCGACACAAGATCAGATGATCCCGATTCAGATACGTCGCCGAACACCTGGACCACTCACTGCAATTATGGTTCTCGCTACGAAGCGCGGTGACACCTTTCGGATACGGCTGCAAACAAACGTCACGGCATCACTATCTCCTTTCCTCAATCTATCCGAGATACGTACTGGTAACAGAGCGGGAAGAATAGATACCTGCGTGAGGGTGACAAACATATTAACCCAGAAGGTTGGAATCGTTGATACTGCTTGGTTTCGAGGAGGAAGCGGGACAACGTTGATCAGTCCGACTCTTCCAATTAGTATTGACCCCGGTGAATCGATTGATCTCTGCTTTACAATACTGACCGCTCAAGGTGGACGAGGAGATACGCTGGTTATCGGAGGAAGTGAGTATGTAGACTTCTGTCCTCACTGCTTCAACCACACGATTATTATTAACGACAAGATTCCTGGACCTGGCTCTCTCTCCTCGGTTGACCTCTCCGACAATGCAGGAACTTCCGCAGCACTTCAACTCTTCCCAAATCCTGCACAAGACATAGCCTATGCGAGAGTAGTTCTAACAGGCAAGTCAACGTTGACGCTAACAATCATCGATATGTTAGGTAATGTTGTGCGAGAGCACTCAGTACGTGAAGTCTTCACTGGAGAGAACCTCTTGGCAGTTGATGTATCGGATATTCCTTCTGGGCAATATGCTCTGCAGATCGTTACGGGAAAGAGAACTCTCACCAGCATCATCACTATTATTCGATAGGAGTCACGAAGATGATCGTCCGCACACTCATATCGTTGTGGTTGCTCGGCACACTGATTCCTCTCGACTCGCAACTCATCGCACAAGAATCACACGCAGCTGATCTCTGGTACTTCGGTAGGGGAGCTGGGTTAAAATTTAGTGGCACAGGACTCCCACTCCCTTTAACGAATGGAGCACTGAACACGCTTGATGGCTCGGCTGTAATCTCCGACCCTGTGACTGGCAAGCTCTTATTCTACAGCAATGGATCAACTATCTGGAACGCCCAACATAAGCCGATGCCAAATGGGACGGGGCTGCTCAGCGATGAGTCGAGTGGACAGCCGGCACTGATTATCCCATACCCCGGTTCTAAAAGCCGCTACTTCCTCTTCACCACCGGCTCACGAGATGTTTCGAACCGAACGTTGCGCTACAACATTATCGACATGGCTCTCGATGGAGGGAAAGGAGATGTTGTAGAGAAAAATGTTCTCCTGTTAGAGCGAGGATCAGAGAAGATGACAGCAACTCGTCACTGCAATGGTGAAGAGTACTGGATGGTAACACAGGAGTGGGGAACAAATCGTTTTATGGCCTATCGGATAACATCTTCTGGAATCGATCAGCCAGTTGTCTCATCTCTCGGCAGTCAATACCCAAACGGTGACGACGTGCAGGGAACAATTCATCTGTCGCCCGATGGTTCGATGGTCGCCGTTACCAGTGCCGGACTTGAACAACTTGCCTTGCTCGACTTTGATCCTGCCACTGGTCTGCTGGATAACTATCGGATTATTGGCACAGGAAAGAACTATTACGGAGGTGAGTTCTCACCAGACCAATCACGGTTCTACGCAATAACGCTCCCCCACAACGTTCCAGCAGAATTAATTCAGTTTGATCTTGAGCAACCAGATCCTGCAACTATCAATTCAACGCAGATTACTCTCGCTCAACAAGAGGGAACTTGGCCGGGAGGGCAACTTCAGATTGGACCTGATGGAGCAATCTATGTCTCCTTTACCGGAAGAGCGTTTCTTGGTCGTATCGCCTTCCCGAACCTGGTGGGCACAGCTTGTCAATATCTCCACGATGCTATTGGCCTCGGCGGGAAAGTGACCTCGTACGGACTCCCAAACTTCATCGACTCCGATTTACCGAACGTTGAGTCGAGCATTCACACTGTTGATATCTCTCTTCTCCCTTCAACCAGCAACGCAGTGCCTGGAGAGTTGGTAGAGATTACTCTCCAGGTCTGCAACAGAAAATCTTCTCCTCTTTCCCCTCTCAACCTCGTCGTAAACCTGCCGAATGGTATCACATACGAGAGCGGACTTCCATCTTTTCCTCTGGTGTCGACAGGAACAATACAAGGGGATGCCTGTGCTGAGATCAAGTTCCGCGGGAAGATCGCCGACACAATTTCGGAGACGAGAGATCTCGAATTCTGCGCTGAGGTTGACGTGGATCAGTTACCCTACTGCACTACTCCTCGCCTCCTCTGTGGGAACATTCAAGTAGGTGTCGCTGGTGATCCTTGTCCCGAACCTTCCGTTGTCCTCACTGACATTCCCGACCGTAAAGCTGAAGCAACAGGCTCACTGATACTCCTCCCCGTAGACATCACTGGTTTTCCAAGTGGAGAAATGGTTGAATCGTTTGATATGGCAATCAAGTTTGATGGAAAGAGCACAACGCTCGATCTTGAAGATGAAGATGATATGACCGACGAGTCGTTGACAGAGGATTGGGATGTCTCGCTCCTCTCCAATGAGAACGGCTTGGTAAAAGTTCAACTTAATCGAGGATCTGGAAATCCAATTACCTCCGATGGAACGCTCCTCTTCATTCCCATACGACTCTATATCCCAACCGGAGAGAGTTTTCCAGAAACTGACATCAACGCCACCTTCACTTTACCAAATCGCTGTGTTGAATTTGCTGAAGGGACAGGGTTTGCCGAACTCGATATTTGCGGACTCGACTGGCGTCGTGTAGAAGCCTTGAACGCTGGACGATTTAGTCTGAGCACTCCAACCATAACTCCCAGTATGGATCGCGTGGAACTGACCTACACGCTCCCGGTTTCATCGCACGCATCCCTGACGTTGTTCAGTCTCACTGGAACCCAGATAGCATCACTTGTTGATGAGATTCAAGCCTTTGGCCAACACACTATTGTCTACTCCATCGCGAACTTGCCTAATGGTCTCTATATCGTGAGGCTCCAAACACCGGAGTGGAGAACAGAGCGAGTCATTTCGATTTACCATTAAAAGTTACTCTGCTCCAATAGTCTTGTAGTCTTCTCTATCGTCATAGAATAGATAATGAGCCACAACGATCCTCTCCTCATCCTCCTACCCGGGCTTGACGGAAGTGTTGAACTGTATGAGCCTTTTTGCGAGGTAATGCGGGGGGAATTGGAGGGGATGGTGATTGGCTACCCAGCCAACTACTATCTTGACCTGAACAGTTTAGTTGAGTATGCAGAGGCTCGCATTCCGGAAACTCGTCCCATTGTTTTGATGGGTGTCTCCTTCAGCAGTCCAATTGCTGCGCGGCTTCTAAAGCGAAAGAAACGGAACTATATCGCGGCAATTTTCTGCACGACTTTCTTGATCTCTCCACACCCAATTCTCACAAGACTTGCCTCTATTCTTCCTACAAACCTCTTTTCCTATTCTTTAAAGATGACCCCTATCGTTCGACTCTTCTTCTATGAAAAGGAGAGCCCGCTCAACCTAATTCAGCAATTTCAGGAAGCAAACGCGAAGCTCTCGCCGCACGTATTGGGGAAGAGAATTGCGTCGCTGATCCAAGTTGACGAACGGAGTTCTCTCGAAGGAATTGAAGTTCCCTGTTGTTATCTTCAGGCAAAGAACGATAAGATTATACCGGCGCGTGCACTTAAAGCGTTTCGCCTGAGCAGGGAGCCCGACTCTACAAGTGAACATTCTCTTCCCCTCCTAACTATTGCCGGTCCCCACGCGCTCTTACAGTGCAAACCAAAAGAGAGCTGGGAGGCGATTAAAGAGTTCCTCGCGAGGACTGTGTAAACGCAGCAACAGTACCTCTGCTTATCTCTAAACAGAACAGACATTCTACAACGATCCAGTATGCTCGAAACTCTCCGCACAACAATTCGCCCCTACCTCGAAGAAGATATTGTACGGATACTTCCCATCTTCTCTGATCCTCTCACCATGCAGTTCTGGCCAGAACCATTTTCGCGCACGCAGGTTGATGCGTGGGTGAAGAAGAATATTGAACGGATGAAAGAGAACAAGTTGGCTCGGATGATCGTTGAATCGCGCGAGACAGGAGAAGTAATTGGCGACTGTGGCGTTGTTCGTGCTGAGATTGACGGAAGAACTGAGAACGATCTCGGCTATATCATTCACCACCCCTTCTGGCGTCAGGGATACGGAACGGAGTGCGCGGAGGCGTTGATTGCATACTTCACGGAAGTACGCAAGACCACTCTCCTCTCCGACCAGAACCGCATTGTGGCAAACATGGCTGTAGACCACATCGGCTCTCGTCGTGTAGCAGAACGTGTTGGGATGGAATTGGAGAGAACGTTCCTCAACAAGAGGAACCGAGGGATTGAGACCTGCTTGTATGTATTGCAGGTAGGGAAAAAAGGTTCTCTATAGTTGGTGGTTGAGAAAGAGAGAAAAGGAAGCCGCCCAGCAGAAAATCTACTGGGCGGCTGTTATCTGTTAAGTAGAGGACTTCACTCAGATGTTGAGTACTTAGGCTGCCGCCGCGTAATCGTCAATTCCAAGTTCATCCGCAGCGTGAAGCATCAGTTCGTACATCAGTTCTGGCTCGAAGGGTGAGCGGAGTCCTGTAGAGCGGAAGATGTCGAGAACACTCTTGGTTCCACCCATACGACAAAGCTCAAGGTACGTCTCCATAGCCTTTTCCGAATTCTCTTTGTCAATCAGCCCAAGCTGCATTGCACCGGTCTCAGCAATTGCGTAGTCGATATAGTAGAAGGGCATCCAGAAGATGTGCCCTTGTGCATACCAGCGCATTGCTTGATACTCCGGGTTATCACTGTAGTCAACACCTGGTTGGTAGGTATCGGAGATACGGTTCCAGGCAACATCTCGCTCATCTGGCGTTGCAGTTGGATTCTCGTAGAGCCAATGCTGGAACTCATCAACAACGGCGATATAGCAAATCAGCGTCACGGCCTGCTTCCAGCGATTGCGGCGGAACTTGGTGGCGTCGTGATCGTTGAAGAACTCATCCATGTGCTTCATGCTGAGATACTCCATCCCCATCGAGTGGACCTCGCAGGCATCGGATGTCGGCCACTGTAAGTCGATTGCCTCAATCGGCTGGCTCTCCCAACCTTGGAAGGCGTGCCCCATCTCGTGCATCAACGTGCGAACGTCATCTTCGTCTCCAGTTGAGTTACAGAGAATGGCGACCCTTCCCTCATCTGGGAACGATGTGCAGTAGGCTCCGGCACGCTTCCCCTTGCGGTTCTCAAGATCAATAAGATTCTCTTCTTGCATTCTCTTGAAGTGCGATGCAAGAACAGGCGAAAGCTTCTCGAAAACTCGCTCTGCCTTCTCAATCTGTGTGCTAATTGGAGCCACACCACTCGGCAAGTTGAGCGACGGTGTAAAACCGCTGTCCCACGGTTTCAATGTCTCTGTTTCGTGCTCTTTTGCCTGCATCTCCTGAATCTTTACCAGAAGCGGCACAGCATAGCGACGAATGTTTGCGCGGAACTGTGCAGCCTCTTCTACACTGTAGTCGGTCCGTCCCATTCCAAGATAGCCGAGCGGAATAAAATTGTCGTAGCCGAGGTTCAGTGCCATTTGGTGGCGGAGTTTCACAATCTCATCGAAGATTCCGGCAATCTCCTCGCGTTGCTTTAACAACCACTCACGCCATGCAGTGTAGGCAGCCTTCCGAATCTCTTGATTCTCCGATCCTTGCATACTCCGCGCAACGGCAAGTGTAACGGTCTCCCCATTAATTTCGACTTCGCCTGAAGCTATGATCTTGTCGTACTTGTTAACCAGCTCGCTCACTTTTACGCGAAGGGAGCTGTTAACTGGATTGAGGGGATCTACCGATGTTGCCAAACTTCTTAGAAGGTAGTCACCATAGCGTGCCCCAACTTCTTCTTTATGCTTGCTGGCCAAGAGAGCTTGCACAAGCTGTGACTCTCCCTCTTCAAAAACTGGCGAGATTTCCTCACGGAAATACTTCTCACGTTCTTCTGCCTCTTCGTTATTCATGTCTTTTGAGAGGGCATGACTGCGACGACTCCCCTCACTCCCAACAAAAGACTTGAAGGCATTCCAATCTTCGTATAACGCAAGCCACGCTTCAGCCGACTCTGCCTTCTCGGCACCATCGACTCTGTCGATCAGCCCTCGGTACTCCTCTCGAACGAAATCGGCAGTCATCTCGCCCGGTCGATTCGGATAGTGTTTATACTGCATCTTTTTACGTAGTTAATTATGTGTATGTAGAATCACTTAGTCTGAAGTAGCTCCATCAAATTCTGTCGAGATTTGACTTTCTCAACGAAAAGATGTTCCCGTTTTGGGTGGATTGCCACACGTTGAAACGAGCTAAAATAAGAAGGCCACGCCCCTCAAATGAAAGGCGTGGCGTATCGAATGGAAACGTTTAGAAAAAAGGGCGAGATTACTTCGTAACCACCACTTTTCCAGTACCAATAATTGCTGTAGAACTTGTCAGCCGGTAGAGGTAGAGTCCACTCTCCAGTGATGAGAGATCGCAAGGAAGGTGATGAGAACCAGCTTCCAGCAGTCCGTCGAGAGGACGAAGTACTTCCTTTCCGTCGAGCGACAAGAGGGAGAGAACCAGATGCTCAGGACGGCTGATTCCGAACTTGAAGACAACTTGGTTATCGAGAGGTCCAGTTGAGTGGAGCGTGATATAGGAACTACTACTCTCCGATGTACTAACGCTCGCCAACTCGTCGATCTCCACTGTAACCGTAGCATCACCATCGTATGAGGTAGTATATCGTTTCAGACTTGCCTCGGCAGGACCGAATCCAGGAATCAGCGTCCCATTAAATTGGAAGCGGGAATCGTGTCCGGAACAGATCAGGTAATCGTTGGTTGATTCTCGTGGCCTTATCAGAAAATCCTGGTGGGGACAACGACCGTAGACTGCTTCAAACTGATCTTCCGAAACTCTGGTGACAACGATTCTGAAACGTGAATCAATTTCCCTGATTGAAAGCCGAACCGAACCCAAGACGTTCTGCAACGCAACAACTGCATTTAAATCAATCGTGTAGAGACCGCTCAGGCTGTTCTCCCGCAGGGCAATCTTCGGTATAATCGTTGCCGACAAAATCGATGGTGCTGTAATACCAACAACTGTGGCAGTAAACATCCGCTCCAGAAAACTCCGTCGCGAAATCCCCTTTTCGGTAGATACATTCAATGGTTCTCTCATATCCCTCTCTGTAAAAGCATGGTTGTTAAGGGTGGCATTGGGGACGCCACTCACATGACAGTTCCCGAGCCAATATTGTTACGCTGAAATAACAGCGAAAAGAGAACCAAGTGACAGGAGAAATCACTGATTATCCAGTACTTTCAAAATTTTCAGGTTTCAACATATCTGTTTCAACAAATAAATACATCTAATTCAATGATCGAGCGTGAATGTCGACTACCGTAAAGCAACCATCATCTCAATAATTTCTCGTGGAATATCCTCGTGGGTAGCTTCAGGACTCAGGGCTTCTTCCAGCGTTACTCTATTTGGAGTAGCACCAACGTGGAAGGCTCCGTAGAACCCACTATCATCCTTAGCAATAGCAGCCCGCACCATACAGTGCCCCACCCAATTTGCCCGAAGCACGTCGGTAACCGAAGCCATTCCTCCTCGCTGGAAGTATCCCATATCAACAGTCCGAATTTCGTGCGTGCTCTTGCGCTTCTCTAAGGCAGCACTCAGAATAGCCGTAATTTCTTCGAGCGTTCTGGGATAGGCTTCACTCACGATAATTCGCGTGTCTCGATCCCGCTCTTCGATCATATCTACAATCTTGTCAAAGTCGACCTGTTCGTCGGGACGAATAACGTATTCAGCTCCGGTGGTTAATCCGGCATAGACTGGCAAGTAGGCGGAGTTCCGTCCCATCGAGCCGACGATGTAGACACGCCTGTGGGCTGAAGCCGTATCGCGGATCCACTCCATCATCTCCATACTCCGTTCAATTGCAGAGTAGAATCCAATCGAGGTTCCGATGGTGTTCGCCACGTCGTTATCGATTGAAGCGGAGGTAAAGTAGATTCGGGCACGTTGCTCCTCCCGCTTTAAACGTTGATCCAAATCAAGTGCGGCCCGGAGACTTCCATTTCCACCACAAATCAGGAGCGCATCGAAACCGGCATCAATAAAATTCTGGACTACTCGCTCGCGTGACTCTTCCCGTTCCTTCAGTTCAGGGGCGCGAAGTGTGCCGAGCACTGTTCCCCCCAGCCGACTGATGCCGGCGGTATCCAGTACCCCAAGTTGTCGATAGCTTCCACTAATCATTCCAGCCCATCCGTCGAGCACACCCCAAACTTCAACATCCTCTCGTAAGTTGATTGCCGAACGGGTAACTGAACGGACGAAGGCGTTCATTCCGGGACAATCTCCCCCGCCGGTAAGAATTGCAAATTTCATACTTCCCTCTAATACTGTTGGTTGTCGGCAGTTCTAAAATTCTCAGCACTCTCTACTCTATCCAAAGTTTGCAAGATATTCTAAGCTAACGACTTCGCCGGGTAACCAAACGAAAAAAGGCGACTCCGAAGAGTCGCCTTTTATTCTGCTGCGAGGTCTTGTTGTTACTTGACCGTTGCTGCTGTGTCATCTTTTGCTTCTGCGTTGTTAGCCGCAGCCGCTTTATTCATTGGGAAGTACCCCTGCTCCACTACATACTTCTGTCCTTCAGCGCTGAGAATCCAATCAATGTATTCCTTCGTTGCGCCACTCGGCTCGTTCTGCATGTACATGTAGAGATCGCGGGAGAGAGGATACTTACCGGAGAAGATATTTTCCTCTGTCGGCTCAACTGCTTCACCCCCTTCACCTACAAGCTTTGCTGTCCTCACGCCCGAAGTATATCCAGCACCACCGTAGCCAATACCGTTAACGTCAGCCTTCACGTTGTCAACCACAAGTGCGGTTCCAGGTGCAGATTGAGTTTCAGCAGCAAAGTCACCTTTGTCGAGCACGTGATCTTTAAAGAACTCGTATGTGCCTGAGCTATTTTCGCGACCGTAGAGTTTGATCTTTCCATCTTTGCCACCAACTTCTTTCCAGTTAGTGATCTTTCCCTGATAGATGCCCCGCAATTGCTCGATTGTCAACTGCTCAACTGGGTTTTCGTTGTTTAGGTAGACTGTAATACCATCTTTCGCAACTGAGACGCGGTATGGCTCATTTCCATACTTCTGCTTCATCAGCTCGATTTCCTGCTCCTTCATTGGGCGGGATGCGTTAGCAATCTGCGTAAGTCCGTCAATCAAGTCCTTGATTCCGTTTCCAGACCCACCTCCATTAACAACAACCACGATATTTGGATGCTTTTTCCCAAACTCTTCGGCCCACTTCTGAGCCAGAAGAACCATGGTATCTGATCCTTTCTGCGTGATTGTTGTCTTCTCTCCCTCTTTCTTCCCACCGTCAGCCTCTTCTTCCCCTGAACCTCCGCCACAGCCAACGACCATGGCACTGAAAACCAATGCAAATCCAAGATTCCAAAGATGTTTCATGAACTGCTTCCTCTGAGCGTTGTGAATATTCCTGTGTGATATTGATATAGCATGAATGCTGAATTGTTCGATCTGGCTGGATGCAAAGTGAACAGTGCAATGTTACGCAAGCCTTACAAGTCCGTAATGTTAAGAACACATAACATCAACCAATTTCACGGACGATTACGACTGATCGGCTTGATTCTCGAGAATCAGACCGTTCTTCCAGAGGGGAAGCCCGGTCTCTATATCAAAGTCTCGCGAAAGTGAACCTCCTGTCAATTCAGTAAGCACAACCTCACAGGCATAGACAATTGTGCCGAGTGCGAGTATCCCTGCAACTACATTGCCACTGTTGTCGGCAAAAACACCACTCAGCCGAGGAAGAGAGCGCCGTTTGAAGAGAGAGATTGTTCCAGCGAGCGAACCAATTTCATACCCACGTTCAAAGCTAAGCGTCTCGCTAAATCGCGTTTCTTGATTGAGTGTAGAAAGTGAAAGAGTGGAAAGAGAACCGAACACTTCAACGCGACCAACTTTTATCTCCTCGTCGTTCGCAATGCGCGTAAGACTTTCGAGAAGATCAACTCCTGATGGAAGACGGCCAACAAAAGTGCGGCCCGTTGTATAGACTGTACGTTTCATAGGAAGAGAGGAAGGAAAGGTTGTTTCACAACAATTGCTCGCCTAAAATTACAACAGACCTCACGAAGAATTCTTTGCCCACTTCCCGTTTCTTTGCGACTTTACGTGACCTATCGATTTACTATGGACAGTTAGCATGAGCACAACTCTTGTCGATCGCTTCGGTCGCCAACATACCTACCTTCGCATCTCGGTCACCGACCGCTGCAACCTTCGTTGCCTATACTGTATGCCGGGAGAAGATATCGTCTGGAAACGTCGCGAAGAATTGTTGACTTTCGAAGAGATAGAGCGGGTAACCAAAATTGCTGTCGATGCAGGAATTCGCAAGGTTCGCCTGACCGGTGGAGAACCGTTTGCGCGGGCAGGAATCGAGAAGTTGATTCCACGCATAAAGTCTCTTCTCGGACTGGAGACTCTCGCAGTTACGACAAACGCTGTTCTCCTCAAGGAAAAACTCCCCGCCGTCCACCCCTTCGTCGATGCGTTCAACGTCTCGCTCGACACCTTTAAGCGAGACAAATTCAGAGAACTGACTGGCCGGGACAAATTAGCGGAGGTGATGGAAGGAATTGAGGCACTCTTAATACGTGGCTATCAAAATCTGAAGCTCAATGTCGTCGTGATGAAGGGAATCAACGACGACGAGCTACTGGACTTTGCCCGATTTGCTGAAGAGCGACCGATTGCCGTTCGCTTTATCGAATTCATGCCCTTCGCTGGCAACCAATGGTCGCAGGGAAAACTCCTACCGATGGCCGATATAGTACGTGAACTCGAGAAAGAATACCAGCTTCAGGCAATTCCAGAAGAGAGATCACCAATAAGCCGAGACTTCCGTCTGGCCCGTAAACGTGATGGATTTCAAAGTCGAGGGAGTATTGGAATAATTGCCTCGATGTCGGCTCCCTTCTGTTCAAGTTGCTCACGACTCCGAATGACGGCGGAGGGAAAAATTATGCCATGCCTTCACTCTCCACTGGAGTTCGATCTGCGGAAAGTACTCCGATCAGGAGGGAGTGACGTAGATATTTTGAACGTCTTCCTCCAAGCTCTCGGCGAAAAACCAGAAGAACATCCCCCAGCAGAAGAAATGATGGCTCAGGCCGGACGAGTAATGATTCAAATTGGGGGATAGGAATCAATTCAACGTTCAAAAGGCAAAATTCAAAAAGGAGAAAAGAGACTGGGTAGAGAATTTCTCGTTCTTTTGCTACCCCCCTTTTTTGAATTTTGAACTGACTTTTCTCCTATTATCATTGTAAAGAAGGAGCGACTCACGAAATTCTGAACAGAATACCTGATCTCACTCATCACTCTTCTTTTTGAATTTTTACTTTTGAATTTTGAATTCTCCCCCTGTTACACCCAGATTACCTTGCGTCATCCCCCTGCGTTGAGGATGAATAACCGGAAATTTCGTGCCCGATTCACACGATTATACAGGAACCGCAGTTGCATCGCCATTGAGCGACGAGGCACTCTTCGAGCAATTTCTTGAAGGGGATGATCGTGCGTATACGAAGCTTTATGAGAGATACGACAGCAAAATCCTGACCTATCTCCGGACAATTTTGCGCGATCATCCCGAAGCAGCCGACGATATGTACCAAGAAGCCTTTGTTCGTCTCTTCCGGGAACGAAAACGTCGACGCGAGGAGGGAGGCGAATATAATCCCGTCCAGAGCGTTCGGGCTTGGCTCTTCAGAGTGGCGCACAACCTTGCAATCAGCTATCTTCGAAAGCGTAAGAAGACCATCGCGTTCAGCGAGACAGGAGAGGAAGAGCGTGTATGGGACGAGCGGTTGATGGCTCCAGTAGAAGAATCGTTCGCTGAATTATATGGCGAGAGCGACCCACTTCAAGATGAAGAACTCTACGGTAAGCTTTTAGCCTGTGTCGAGATGCTCCCCACATCACTCCGCGAAATATATGTATTGAAAGAATTGAACAATTTACCCTACGAAGAAGTGACCCGCATCACCGGTGTCACCTATGAAGCGGCCCGAATGCGATTGAGCAGGGCGCGAAGAACACTCCGAAAGGCCTTAAGCCAATATCTGAAGAGCTAAATAGATACATGGATATTGAACAACTGATATCACAATACCTCGACGGTGAGTTGTCGAGCGAAGCGGAGGGGGAGTTTCACCAGAAGCTCTCCATCTCCCCGGAAGCTCGTGCCCTGTTCCGGGAGCACCTCAAACTTCAGTCGATTGCACGCGATGAACGAGTACTCCACCAACCAACTGCGTCGATGCAGAGTGCCCTCTTCGCTCGCTTGCAGGAAGAAGAAGGAATGGCTCCTGCTGGAACAGTCCCACTATTCAAGGAAAAGGAAGCTCCTTCGTCGACACTCTCTCCGACAATCCCTCAGATAAAACCGCGTGCCGTCCCCATCCCTTCAGTGGATCGCACGCCGATGGCAGCAACTGATGACCAGCGGTCAGAAGAGAGACGGAGACGCCGTCGCTTAATTCCGATTCTTCTCCCTCTGATGCTTCTCTGCATCGTAGGAGGAGTATTCCTCGTTGATGGAAATTTCTTTAGTGGAGCCGAAAATAGTGGTGAGATCGCCTACAACAGACTGCAGAAGAACTCCGATGAGGCAGCGGTACTAAGCGATCGAGATTATAGTGACCCGGTGAACCCGGTTGTTACTACAACACCTGTTCCAGAAAAGACTTTCTCAACTCCAGAGAATTCGGGAAGTGGCACAATTGCACTGAGCGCAGAAGCCAATCGGAAAAATGATTCGCCGCAACTCAGCAGCAAAAAATCAACAACGTTCGCTCGTAAGAAGGCGTTGACCTTAAAGCCAGACGAAGAAACTCTCGCGGCACTCTCTACAGAAGAGCTAAGTAAGACTCAGATAGAACCGACCTACAACCTATCTCCAAGTCCGAAGCGAGTCTCCACTCCCCCAGTGGACGAGGGTGCTCCCTATCAAAATCCGGATGAAAGGGAGAGCGAGTATTTCGCTTATGATCGAGATGGAAGCTCAGACGATTGGAATGTCAAAAACGAAAAATCAACGGCCAACCTTGCTTACAAAAGCGATCCACAAGATTCTGACGGAACCGACTTCACGATAGCCTATAACGATAACAACGAAACATCTGAAGCAATTGCCCCCCCCATCCCTTTGCAGGATGGGCTGAGCATAACAATGACGCCTCAAACTCGAAGCAGATCGAGTAGAGCAAGTGCACAGGAAAATGGTACTGATGAGGCTTCATCATCTCTTCTCTTTAATATGTTTGAAAGCGATAGTGATGAGCCGATGATTGCCACTCTCGACAACAAGGATGCAACGCTTGATATGTTGAGAGACAATGGCATTAACATCGACCCAAAGACATCAACCTTTTCGGTTGACATCCCGGGGTTCAACATCCGCGGAGGGAGAGGAAACGCTCCGTTAGTAGAACAAAATAGTGGATTCGAGATCCTCGAACGTACCGCTGACTCTGTACGAATCGGATACGGTATTGGCCGAGCCGCAGCGCAGAACATGCAGACAAACTTTACCTTAAGTACTGAAGACTTCGAAAGACTTGGAGGTGTTGATGGATTTGGCGAAGGCTTGAGTCTTGCTCGCAACGGAGCAGCGGTTTCCAGCACAGACATTCAGTTATGGAACACAGGAAACGTGTATGATAACACAGGGAATATCTATCGTCAAGATTCAATGCTGAATGCAGTGGCGACCAACGCAACATCGTATAGCGTTGGCAATCAGAAATGGCAATCCACTACGAACCTGCCAAACGCATCTTCTCCAATACTGGGTGAAGGAAGCCAAAAGGTAGAAGAGAAGGAAGGAATAGCTCTCCTATCTGAGGTACCTCTTGAGAATTCAACTTCAACTATATCAGCCGAAAGAGAAGAAGGTCGCACGTTCTTTATCGGGATTGAGGGAAGCCTTATAGCAGGATTAAATAGCTCAGGGTCATCCTTCCTCAACTCTGACTTTGCTATACCATCACAGAGTGGAATAGTCCCAGAAACACGGCTTTCATTTGGAATTGATCTTGGGCGCAAAGGGAAGCACCGATTCTTCGGAACAATTGGTCTATCCCCTTACAGTGAACGTGAAATTTCACGCACACAAACGACAGCACGTTCAGTAGAGCAAATAACGGAGACACTTATCTCTGTCGATGCTTCAGGTGTGAGACAGACAGTCGGCTCAGTGACAAGAGAGCAAATCTCAACATCAACCTCCACATCAGTACGAGATGCTGAGCGAAGCATTGTTGAGATGTGGGGTGGCGTAGGCTATCGATTCAGTATTCCACTCGTACGTGAATGGAAAACGGGTCTGGAAGTGGTTGGAGGAATTGGCACGAAGTATGCGCACGCCAGTTTCGCGATTCCAATCAGCTATTCTCTCGGCAACACAATCCGCATTGAGTTCAAGCCGGGGATGCACTATCGAACAAGCCACACCACATCTGAGCCAGTGACAACAGGTACACTTGATCCGACAGCCCCTTCAAGTAGTCGCATAGAAAGCACGCAAGGTCCAGCTGACAACACACGCCTCGATGCTGGGGCAGGTATTGGATTGATACTCTTCTTGCGTTAAGCCTTTTCAACTACCACCTTATCACAACGCCCGGCGAATGGAAAATTCGTCGGGCGTTTTTTGTGAGACAGCTCCATACCCACCAGTATCAATATTGCACACTCCAAAACGCCATACTGACAATCATCTCTTGAAATTCTTTGGAAAAGATCAGAAAATCAGGCGATAGGGAATCCGGCACGGTTCTTGTGCCCTCTATAACCAGAGAGGATGTTGTATCTACTTGATGAAGGAGAAGACCATGAATACGCACAGAACAACAGAGAGAGTGAGGGTGGGGATAGGGATGGCTCTTGCAGCTACGTTCCTACTTTTGGCAACATTGTTAACAGCTCAAGAACGGGATATCATTCGTTATAGCGATATGCCTACACGCCCCGGAGTTGTTCCAACAATCACAACTCCAGTTACTGCACAGTATGGTACGTACATGCCCTACCGTACCCCAAAATACAAAGCAACGATAGGCCTGTCGGAGCCATCCATTCGTCCTGACTTTTCGAACATCATCACACCTGCCGGGGGATTCTCGTGGGAGAAATGGTTCTCGGGTGCTGAACGTGGAAGTCTGCGCAGAGATCGTGTGGCTCTACGGAGTGAGCTAATGGGAAGTTTTGGACAAGCATACAATGGGATGCAGGATATGCCTGACTTCCTTCCACTTATCACGACAGATGCGGTAGTGAACGGACTTCGCATCGCAACCGAGGAAGCATACCGGCAAGCAGAGCGCAATCAACTTGCCCCCGACCTACGCTCTGTTCTCAACAGCTTAGCAACACAACTTGGCGTTTCTGCCGCAAGTGAATCTGATGCTGGAATTAAGGAAGCGATATATCGCCTTCTGGCCTATGTTGAGACTGGACGACTTCTGTTGGATCCATCGGCTACCGTACATCCATCCGTCTCCGAAGCTGCTCGGACAGAAGTAGAGAAAATCCAGACTGGTACAACAGCAGCCTCATCTGTCTTCCCGGATAGAAACATCAATTACGGTGAGTTGACCCCTTCTGGATACAACAAAGTCAACGATGCGTTAGGACAATATACCTTAGCCAAGAATTGGCTGAGCAAGGTTGAGCTTCGCATTGACAGATCGGTAGTCGAGAGCAGAATGGGAGCACTTCTCGCACGTGCCGTTGATATGCTTGACGATCGTGAGCGGGATCGTCTACGGCAGATCACAGACATTGAGAGCTTCTTCTCCGGTTACAACGAAACTCAGCTTACTCCAGAAGAGATGGCAGGAACTATGCGGGCATGGTACGGCTTCCAATACGATGGTGGTTCCTCCTATTTAGAGGAAGATCAAGCTGTGGAGCGTCTCATCGCATACGTGCGACGAGCAAACGCAGGACGCACGATGACATTAGCACTGCTGCCAGAAGAGAAATCGACCAGCGAAGGAATCTTTGCTCTGATGCAGAAGAAACTATCCGCTGGAAGCAACCCATACGGAGTTGCTTTACTAAGCGCAATGCGTAGCGACGAAGCACCAACAGAGATTGGAATGAAAGAACTACGCAGTCAAGTAAGCAGCATCCCTGCCGAAGAGTGGGTCAAGAACCTTGACCTCCTCTCCCTCTACACTGCATCGATCATAGTAGGTGAAGACCGGCCATCCGGCTTCCCTGAATTCATGCGGAGCCAAACGTGGAAACAACGCCTCAACGTGAGTGCGTTGGCAAGTTGGGGAGCCTTCACCACCGAGCGGGGAAGCCTGCAAGGGAACATCTCGTCGGCAACACAAACAATAGCGAAGAGCAAAACAGAGAGCCACAGCAACGTTGGCTACGTGGAACCTGACCCTGAAGCGTGGAGTGCTATTGCAACGCAAGCTCGGTATATCCGCCAGGGCTTAACATCGGGCCAACGTGGTCGCCTGATTGACACTGGCCTTGAAGAGAAGCTATCCGACATTGAGAATGTTGCCGCACACTTCATGAGAATTGCAGCTTTTGAACTTCAGGGAATGGCCTTGACTACCGAACAGCGGGAACTCGTAGCATCAACTCCTGACCGCATTGCTGCGTGGGAGACGTATATCGACAAATCGCTCCAGCATGGTGTTGGATTGACCGCATCAAGTTCGTTGAATGGCAAATTGGGTCCAGCTCTTGGTCATCCAGTAGCACTCTACGTTCTATATCCAACATCTGAGGGTGATGTAGTCCTAACTCGCGGTGCTGTCTTCAGTTACCACGAAACATCTGCGAAAACTGATAGTTGGGTTAGCCAGATCACGCAGGCCGGCACACTTGGTAGCGTACCAGTCTCCGCAATCAAGGTTGTTGAACGTTCCCTGAACTCCGTTACTCCTTCTCTGCAAAAGAGTACAGAGCGTGGCACAACCGCGACAACATATATCGAGTTAGAATCGAACATTGTTCGCCGTGCTTCGGGTGGCGTGTGGTACACAATTCACGCCCCACGCCTAAATGGTGCTGACGTTATCACAACCGTTGTCGATGCAGCAGGGCGATCTGTCTTTCAGTCATTCCAATTGCCTATCGAGAATGGCGAACGGTATGACCTTGTGCCTACAGAAGACTTGCAGACTGGACACTACTTTATCCGTGTCAGCACAGTTACTGGAGAAGTTCTCGCTTCAGGGCGATTTATGATCGTACAGTAGCAAAGCAGAATGGTCTTCTTCCCTGTGAGTAGAGAGGGAGGAAAGCAACAGTCCCGGCGGAGGTTCTCCCTCTGTCGGGACTGTTTGCTTTATCGAGACTCTTCATCATTTTGGGATTACCTATCTTCCTCTCATGAAAGATGAATCAATGCAGAGCGGACTCCTCCGCGCAACCCTGTTTGCCGCTACCCAGCACCGCGAGCAACGTCGCAAAGGGAGTGGAGCAACTCCCTACGTCAACCATGTAGTTGACGTAGCTACGCTACTGGCTACTGTTGCAAAGGTAGAAGACCTCGCTATCCTTCAGGCAGCTCTCCTCCACGACACAGTAGAGGATACAGCAACAACGTTCGAGCAAATTGAAGAGCTGTTCGGGAGTGATGTTCGATTCTTAGTAGAAGAGATGACCGACGACAAGACCTTGCCAAAAGCAGAACGGAAGCGGTTGCAAGTTGAGCACGCACCAGAAATGTCTTCACGAGGGAAGCTCATCAAAATTGCCGACAAGATCAGTAACATTCGAGACATCATTCACCGTCCTCCTCCAGACTGGAGTCTCGAACGTCGTCGAGCTTATGTTGAGTGGGGGGAAGCAGTAGTCGCCGGTTGTCGAGGAGTAAGTGAAAAGTTAGAACAGTTGTTCGATCAAATAGTCGATGAAGCGAAGGAAGTGCTTGAGAGGAGACCCTGAAACATCTTTTACCGAATGGGAGAAACAGGTTAGCGTATCTTTTTCTTTGCTCTACACAATCAATATAAATTCAAGAAACCAATGATATTTCAGCAACGCTTTCTTTATCTGCTACCCCTTCTCATCTTTTTCTGGATACCGGTTGCCGGATGCAGTCAAGAAGGGAGTGGAAGTTACCCAACCATTTCACCAGCCGAAGCCGCGAAGATGTTAGAAACTGACCCTTCTACGGTTGTATTAGATGTCAGAACAGCCGAGGAATTCGGGAGTGAGACAGGGCACATTTCATCTGCAATTCTGATACCTGTAGGTGAACTGGAAGGACGCATCGGCGAGCTTGACCAATTCAAATCACAACCACTCTTGGTATACTGTCGCAGCGGTAGTAGAAGTCGGAAAGCAAGTAATCTCCTGAGCGAAAAAGGCTTTAAAGTCACTATGCTCGACGGAGGAATTGTTGCGTGGAACAATGCAGGACTACCAGTAGAAAAAGGAGCGAAAGAATGATCTGGGCTTTTCTCGGTTTCGTTGTTCTCTTAGTTATTCTTTTTCTAGGACGATACTTTGCCAACAGAAACATCACTCAATACAGCGTTGCCGAAGTACACGAACGCCTAAAGCAGGGCGATGCAATCCTGCTCGACGTTCGCACCGACAGTGAGCGAGCTGCAAAGTCCATTCCCAAATCGCTCCACATCCCACTTCACATACTTTCGCAGTCGGCCAGCGACCTTAAGAAGAAGCACGAAGGGAAAGAGATTATCTGCTATTGCCACGCAGGAACTCGCAGCGTTGGAGCAGCCGACTTGCTCGGGAAGTACGGCATCAAAGCAGCCAGCATGAAAGGTGGTATCTCCGCTTGGAGACCTTTAGAGAAGAAAGCATAAATAGGAGCGGCGTCAATCTATCCGATTGCGCTCTTCAATCCACTCTCTGATTTCCTGCAGCACGACCTCAAGGTCGTGCTGCACATTTCTTTCTGCAAACCTCAAGAAGCAAATTCCCAACCGCTCAATCTCTTTCTGGCGCCGGACATCATAGGCTTCCTTTCCACGGTGACTTGATCCATCAACCTCAACAACTAACATCAAATCGGGAGCGAAGAAGTCAACAATGTAGTTGAAGATTGGCTTCTGTCGATGAAAGTCGTAGCCACACATCTGCTTCCCTTTCAGGTGCTTCCAGAGAAGAACCTCTGAGAATGTGCTGTTGTTTCGTAACTCACGAGCATATTGCTTTGCTCGTTCTGTGGCAGGAATTATTGAACGCCGGAATCGGGGCATGATCGTTGGTGATAAGTGGATGATGTTGGATTGTGGAAAGGTAGATAATCGGGGTGATAAAAGAAAGAGGATAGAGAAGCTCCGGTTGTGTGGAGTTCTCTATCCTCTTTTGTTGGTATGGTTGGAAGGTAGAGAGAGCCTGAGTTCGCTCGTAGCCCACCCCGTCATCCCGCCTTCGGCGGGTGACGCCCCTCCCGGGAGGAGATCCAAACTCAATCCTCCGACTTCCCATCATCCGCCATCAGAACAATGCGCGGAGTAAAGCGAGCAACAGGCTCTACCAGATCAGTCTGCACCGCCAACACCTCCTCAATATCCTTGTAGACCTGCGGTGCTTCGTCCATTCCTCCTCCCATCAGGTCAATCCGCCGCTCGGCAAGCCACGCATCTCGCTCCTTCTTCGGCAACGTCTGCTTTGCCTGCTTTCGACTCATCACACGACCTGCTCCGTGGCTTGCACTCTCAAGTGACTTCTCGTTCCCCTTCCCACGGACAATGAACGAGTCGTGTCCCATTGAGCCGGGAATAATTCCGAGCACTCCCTCACCAGCCGGAGTCGCCCCCTTCCGGTGAACGTAAACCTCCTTACCGTTGTGCTCCTCAAGCCACGCAAAGTTGTGGTGGTTCTCCACCTGAGCAATTGGTCGTTCACCAACTCGCTTCGCAATAGCTTGATGAATTGTATGGTGATTTGCCGAAGCAAACTTCCCAGCAAGGTTCATGCTAATCCAGTATTCCTTCCCCTCCTCCGTATCCATCGGCAACCATGCCAAGTGGCGAAGTTCTTTTGGAAGGGTCGTGATTTTCCGAGCCAGACCTGAGTAGTAATCACAAATCTTCGCTCCAACACCTCGACTTCCCGAATGGCTCATGATTGCTAAGTATTCCCCAGCTTCAATTCCAAGCTCAGCAGCCCCCACTTCACTCACGTTCAAGATTCCTGCATCAACAAAGTGATTCCCCGTCCCACTTGTTCCAAGTTGAACTGCTCCCTTTTGCTTTAGGCGTATTAACAACTTTGTCTCATTCCAGTCTGGATCATCCATCACCTCATGTTCTCGCAGATCATACTTTCCGAACTGCGCTCCGATCCCAAAGCGTGTCTCTTCACGCATTGCCCGCTTCACAAGGTCGTAGGTATTGATCTTCTCAAACTCTTGGCGCATTGGCTTTGGATAGATCGACATCATCATTCGGCAGGCAATGTCAACGCCAACCATGTAGGGAGCAACCGCATTCTCCAACGCGACAACTCCGCCAATCGGGATTCCGTAGCCGATGTGGGCGTCCGGCATCAATGCTCCAGCAACAGTTACTGGCAAGCGCATAGCATTGCGCAACTGATCTACTGCTCCAGGGTCAATCAGATGCTCACCCCAGATTGGAGCTTCCATTGGCACTTCACGAATCTCAGGAACCTGATCCCGAGCATTCAGTCCGATAAAAATCTTGGCGATCTCTTCGAATAAATTCCCCTCCCCCTTATATGCCTCTGGATTCGTTCGGACATCCTTCAACGCCGAGAGAATCTGTTCATCGGTTGCTCCAGTTGCCGCCATCTCTTGGGCAACGGCAATCGCCTCTCCGAAAACCTTCCCCTTCGGCCAGTTCATTTCAATTAGTTGAGCGCTGGTAATCATCTCTCTATTATTCGTTAAGTGTTCAATTCAGTTTACAGATGTTGGATCGAAAAGTCTTCGAACGTTATCGTTCTATTCTCAACCCTCCCCGACTCAACAAAGCGGACCAACGTTTCGCTGGCAAGTGATGCCGCCATCATCACAAGATTGCGTGCCAGTGGGTAGTCACAAATATCATCCTGAGCAGCCGAGGGAACCCGGTAGGCATCGTTCCAAATCACCTCGGCATATTCACTCGCAAGGCCAACGTGAAGACATGGAACCTCCTTTTTCTCTGACCACTCTTTCAGGATACTTCGGCTTCCACTATTGTCGAACGTATCAATAAGGATATCACTCCCGTGAAGGAAGAGGACAGCATTCTCTTCAGTCAACTCCTTCGCTATTCCCTCCACTTTCGCACCAACGGCACGGTAAAGATCGTTCGCCAATATCGTCGCCTTAAACGCACCAATATCACTTCGCTGCCAAGGCTGCGTTGAGAGATTCCGCTCTTCAATCCGGTCTCGATCAATCACGCGCAGTCGCCGGAACCCACTCCGCACAAGGCTCTCCGCGATATTCGCTCCGAGCGCACCAGCTCCGCAAACCGTTACCCCGATCTCTGCAATAGAATGCATGACCTCTTCTCCGCGGTGAATATGTTCGTGGTAGGTATACATTTATTTAGAGTATATGAGTTCGTGAGTTTGAGAGTGTGTGAGTAGATACCGAAGTGCCTGCTCTTGGATATTCCGCTTCTCTCTCTTTTCATTATAGATTTCTTCTCTATCGCATCCAGTCTGGACGTTCCTCTACAACGCCGACGAGCGATTGGAGATCAAATGTTCGGTCACGACCACTTAGGCAAATACCGGCACCGATCACTGTCAGGTCACTCTTGTTAATCGCTGACGTGTGCACTTCACCACTCGATGTTTTCCATTCGACTAACCAGTAGTTTTTCCGGTCTTTCAAACGCTCCAAACTTCCACCGGCACGGCGGAGTGCATCCTGAACCTTCCGTTCACCACTGACACGTTCCCGCTCAATCCGAGACTGTTCAGATTGATTGAAGGCAATGCCATACGCCGTTTTCTCCTCTGGCGTTAACCCCTTCACCTTGAGGTTCTGTGGAACAACTTCACCTTTTAACGCAGTTCGCAAGTATATTGCGCGGAGTGGATCATCTCTTCGATCAACCTCTCGAAACCAGAGGTTAGCCCCATCCCATCCACCTACCACTTGATCAAATATCTCTCCCTCACTTACCAAGTGAATTGGGAGCGGCTTAGCCAACCCGAATCGCCTGCGCATATCGGATTCATTCACTGGATAGGCAAGCCACGTAGAACTGTTCAATTGCGTTGCCAACTTCAGCCGAAGTGTTGGGAACAGGTTTAAATACTCCCCAACCAAGTAGAGAGAAGGCTCTTCTACAACTTCCACTCTGGCAGAATCGAGAGGACGAAAGAGTCCCCACCCTTCAAAGTCGGTCGACTCTATAGCAAACTCGTAAACGATTCCCTTCACTCGGGTACGAACCTTTCCACCTTGCAAAGCAGGGGCAAGGAAGGTTGTCCCGCGAAGGTTCGCTTCATTCTGAGCAAATGTTTCAATGAGATTTCGTACATCAACCATTCTTCTTACTCAACAATCATTTCGTGTAAGTCAGGGAAGCGGTCGACAAACGACCATGAGTGGCGTGGTAGGCCAATGCTCTCCTTTGAGCAAGTATGTATGCTTCTCTTGTCAGGACACGAAAATTTTCGAGGCTAGATTTTAAACGCTCTTTTTATCCGACCCCTCTCCCACTATTTCACTCATCTAACTCTATCGTGCTGTACCCTCCCCGCACAAGTTTGAAAAGCGTTTTACTTTCCAATGCTCTAACCACTGAGCTACTGACTCCTGTTAAGGGACTCTTCGTCCACCTAAACGTCAGGAAGGATTCGAACCTCCGTCATATGGATTAACTACGAGTATGTATGCTTCTCACATCAGGGTGCGGGTCGGGTCTACAGCATTCGTACTATATCTCTTCCTTTACAAAGAACGTTCTCTCGCGTAAGTCCGAAAAGCAATCAAACAGGATTTGAACCTGGATCTTCTGATTTCCATTCAGATGCTTAACCATAAGCGGTATGTAGGCTCTCCATGTCGGGACGCGAGAAATGTTCTTATCAGTTTTCAATCTCTCAAGAGAGGGGAAGAGTATTGCGCAAGTATGCGAAGCCATAGTATATAAGACTGCGTGTTCACCTTTTCACTACCGAGCGAATCTGCTGAAGAGATTCACTCAGAAAGGATTCGAACCTTTACCTCAGCCTCCCTGATAGTATGTATGCTTCTACTATCAGGGCGCACCCCCTCCTCTTCCACATCCTCAACTTTGAATTTTTACTTTTGAATTTTGAATTTCCTCCCCTTCCCCGGGTGAAGGTAGAGTGCTCCCCCACCCGGGTTCAAGGCTCTCTCTCACGCTGCCTCCGCTATCCTCTCGGGGAATACCCGATCGGGACGGATGGGGAGCGTGGTCTCCATAATCTCCATCAACAACTCAAGGCGCGACGGACGACTTAAAAGTGGAATTAGGTTCGGCAGGGCGTAGTAATCGCCGGTGAATGTGAAGGTCTCCACATTTGCACCAACGCTACGCAACGACTGCTGTACCAAGGTCGTTGCATCTCCCACTCGGATAATCAACACGTCGAGAGGAATGTTCAGCTTCTCTCGATATGTCTTCCACGCATCGGCGACGTATGGATGCTGGTTCTCTCCTTCGTCGGTGACGATGATAACCTGCTCAACTCGAATCCCCTTCAAGCGGAGCGCCTCGATACCGCAGCCAACACTGGTAGCACCACCAGAGTGGATGTTCTTGAAGGCTCGATCCCAATCACTCAAGTCATTCCCCTCACCCTTTACCTCGTACGGCATCGTATCGAACGCAAAGACGTGAAGGCTCTCCGTAGTAATTCCAGAGATCATCGCCGCAATCCGCTTGCCGATCTCAATGGCGCTCTCCATCGAGGCCGACTTATCAACGAGGATCGCAGTAGGTTTCGTGATTTCGCCACGTCGCCGAATCTGCTGGTCGGTCACAGCTTCCAACTGCACTCGAGTCTCGTCGTCCAAGTCAACCACATTTGCGGCAACCTGAGCTTTGAAGGCCGATATTCTTTTGTCGGCTCCAGCCTCACTCAGCTTCCGCTCAATCAGAGACTTCACTTCTGGATGATCGAACGCTCCCCGTCGCTTCAGCGAGCCGATGTTATTCACCACCTCTGCAGGCGACATTCCGTCGATCAGCGCAACCAGTAGTGACGGAGTCAACGTTCCAACAGCACCGACTGCAATGCTCCATGGAATTCGATGCTCGACAATCATCCGAGCTTGCTCAGCAGGATTATCTGTCTTCGCCAGCACCTTCAACTTCCAGGGGAGACTCCCCTCTGGTGGATCGTTTCGGAAGAGAATCAAGTTCGCGCGATCTGATGGCTTAATATGCAAGCCAGCGTAGAGCGACTTCATCCCCTTCCGTCCTCGCAGCGCAGCCCGGTCGAAGAAGTTCGGATCAACTTCACGTGCTCGCAAGTATTGCTCAACGGCAGTCCGCGCCGATCGAGGAACCTTCCCGATTTTCTCCTTCATGAACCGAATAATGCGCGCAACCTGATAGGGTGGGAACTCTTGAAGCAAGGCAAACCCAGCATCGCGATGTTCCGTCAACTCGCTTGCCAAAAGGTTCGCAACGAAGACCTCCTTATGGTCACGAACATCTCCGTTCTTCTGATACCAGACGGCGAGCCGTCCGTAGAAGAGGGGATCCAGTTCAACCATATCGCTGTGAAGCCCGGCAACCAAGCCAAGGTCACGGTGTGGCGAAGTCAAGATGCTATCCAGCATCTCCAGTCGTAGATCTCGTTCGTTTTGGTTCACTCGCACGTTCATCTCTTTGTTCTGATTTGCTCCCCTTCCACTTCTGGAAGAAGATTGTCTGTTCACATTCCCATTTTTACTCGGCTCTTTTGTTCTATTTCTCAGCCAGCTCAGAACCAACTCCCATCTGATCATTGTATCACCTTCTTCCGTTTTAAATCTATCCGTTAGCTTTTCGCTTTTCACCTACTTCATCACTTGCACTGTTCCCTCCCCCCTGCTGTCGTCCATGGGGCGGATTCTTCACCTCTTTCCTCTTCATCTTTCCCTTGATCTTCCCAAAGTTGATCGGCCTTCCCGATTGCCTCTGGTTAACGCTTCCTCTACTTGTTGGATGTCTCATACAGAGTTTCCCTCCCGGTATAGTCTACCATCTGATTTCTCATTCACTTCTCGTTCAATCATTTCTCCCTGAAGTAGTAATCCCTCAGTGACCCGTCATATCGCTTCTCCTTCATACAGCATCGCTTGAAACCGGCGTCCGGAGTTGCAGGGGCAGAGATCGTTCCGTCCGAGCTTTTCTGTCAGTTCCTTCTCGCCGTGAACGATCCTGACTCCTCGCTTCACCTTCGTCTCCGACGGGAATCCCTTCCGGCGTTTGCTCATGACCTCAAAAGGATGATCCATTTTCGAAGTCCCGGATTCTCTTCTCATACTTCATGGTACACCTCCTATGCTCTGTCGTAAATGATATTCTCTCTTCAGAACGTTGTCGTGCAAGTACGGAAAGCAACAGTGCCTGCATATTTCGGGTTCAGGCTCGCAGCGCATCACTTCATGTGCTCCCATCGTTGTTGTTAAGTATGTATGCTTTCACTATTAGGGCACGAGAAATTTTACTTATGTTTTAAGCATTATTAGTAAATGGACGGACTTCTCCCACCTCGCTCAATTAACTTTTTTGAGCCAGTACTAAATACTTGCAGCGTGTGGAGATTAACGGAAGCCAGTTATGGAGAGGGAGTGAGATCTGTAGATCGGGATGATCGTGAGATCACACTTCTACTCATCCATACACTGCCTCGGGTCGCACAACAAGCTCGCCTGTTGGTCGCCGATCAACGACGTAGAGGTCGAACTGATCGAGTCGTACATCAAAGTGCTGTGCCAAAGCACCTTTCACCTGAAGGTCGCTTGCACTACCGTTTAGGTTCAGCACTCTTTCGTTCAAATCGTAGGATTTTCCTTGAAAACGTACGTGAATCATCTCTTTCACCTTTTTGATTCCTGCGTTGATTTATTTTGAATTATCGTTTTGGGCAAAGAAAAAGCCCACCTTCGTTTGGTCTCGAAGGTGGGCTTTATAAGAATTCTTATAAATGCAAACTACGTTGCCGCAGTTCCACCTCCAGATCTGACTTTACCATTAAACAAGGACTGGCCTATAATGCTCAAGCCGAGCATTTGGATACTCTGTCCTGGTTGATATGATATATCTCGTGCGATCATTGTTCTGGTTGTGTGCCGCAAAGTCGGCGGTGGAACTACATTGTCTTTTTTAAGCGTGGCAAATATACTATGCCATTACTACAAAAACCAAACTATCTTCAATTTAATTTTATTCATTGCAAGTATAGTCAGGTCGGCTGTGATAACACAGAGCTTGCAGGGAAGGTTACAGGGAAGTAAAAAAAAAGATGTCCCCACGAGCCGGTCGTGGAGGAGAACCACTAACCGGTGCAGGGACATCTCGTAAACCGTTGGAAAAGACGAAGTGCTTCGAGCTTCCAAGATTCTTTAGGAGAGGAACTATCGAGGATCTTTCCAGATCAGCTTCGCATTGCTCTTTGTCGCGATGAAGTCAGGACACTGCCCATCCCCTGTTCCAGCAATTCCCCCATCTGGATGGCAGAGTATATTCCCATCTTTGTCGTAGAGATCACTGAAGAAGTCACAACAGATCGCCGGACGGTAGTAGACAATTTCTCCCTTGTACGTATACTGCCAGATAGATTCTGCAGGATTAGCCACTGGGCGACTACTGATTGCAGCAATCGAATCGGCTAACCAATTAGGAAGATTACTACCACCATTTCCTATTCTATAAGAAATCGTCCAGACTACTCCCGTGTGGAGATCATCGATGCTCAGGCTGACTGTGCCATCCGTTTTGCCGGTCACTTCTTTCCACCGTTCTTTCAGTGGAGTCAGGTCAAAGTGACGATCTTCCGTTACCAACGCTTCACAAGCATCACCGTTCGCATCGTGGTAGAGGAAGGCTGTGATTGGCGTTTCGGTTACTTGACCATTGATGATAAGGCCGTTAACAGGAATTGTCAGAGGTCCCATCAACGTAAAGTCGTGCGTCTTGCACCCTCCAGCATACTGCACTTTCAGGTCGAGTTGATCTCCGGTAACTGAAACATCTAATATTTTGTACGGGTCACTCTTCGCAAGCCTCACAAGCTCCATTTGATAGAGGACAATGGGCACACCTACACTTGTATGCTGCTGATCTTTCCGAACGAAGTAGAGTGCTCGCGCTTGATTTCCTCCCCCGTAATAGATGTAGAGCGTGGCATTTGTTGCCTTATAGGATGTGGCACTCTCCATCGCACTGTAGTAGGCTGCATCATAGCTGCCGGGAGGGCAAGCCAGTGCAATCTGTGGAGCAGGATTGAAGAAAGAGATATTCCCTTTATCGTCGTGCGAATATTGGTAGGCGTATCCCTTACAGTCGGCCATTCCACTTGCATCCCCTGAGCCAAAAGTCAACGTAAAATCTTGCGTGTCTGGAACTTTGTCGAGCTGCAACGCATTCCCTGTCTGCTGTTGGAATCCAACAAGCTTCCACTCTGCTCCGAGGATATCGTTAATGTCAACAGTTCCCTCTCCGTTTGCATCATCCTTGAGGTCGATGTCATTCTGGTCTGGATAGATTGTACTGTTCCGACAACCTTGTACGGCAAACAGAACGAAAAGGAGAGCAAATACTGTTTTCAGGTGGTTCATGATTATCTCCCTGATGTTTATCGTGTGTTTCTAATAAAATCTCTGATTCGAACTAATTGATCTTCCAACTCAACCCAGTAACACTTCCACCGTGAAGATCATTCAGTGTAATGAGAATCTCTCCGCTCGACTTTCCCGTTACCTGTTTCCACCGTTCCTTCAACGGCGTCAAATCAAACGTTAAGTCATTCGAGATGTAGGCTAAGCAAGGGTCAGGCTTAGAAGAATGTTGGAGATAGAGAGTAATTGGTGTTGGATCACCTGAGGGAATTGTTTCAGGACCAACGAGACTGAATTTGTGCTCCTCACATCCTCCAGAATATTGCACCTGCACCGTTAACAAGTCACCGTTGATCTGTGGTTGGGATGTTGAGAAGGGAACGCTCGGAGCAAAATTTACAAGCTCCAGAGGCATTAGCGTAATCGGCTCAGCTACTACTTTCTTAAAGAAGAGAGCACGTCTGTTCCCTTCGTAGAAGATTCGTAGCGTCGACTCCCCTATTTGATATCGCTCAGCATTGAGAATTGCGTCTGAAAACGTCTGATCTAAACTTTCATCACCACAGTAGACTTTGGTAGAAATAAAACTATTAAAGGAGATACCATCGACGCCATCTGTCTTATACTCCACTCCGTAGAGGTTGCAGTGGTTCGTCCCACTCCCCCCATCCTTCTGAAATGTCAAGGTATATACCTGTTCAGCCGGAGGGATGTTACTCTGCCCAACTTGATCTCCCTCCCACTCCTCAAAAGCTTCTAAGCGCCACTCAACTCCGTAAACATCCTCTATCGTTATTCCCTTCTCCCCCTTGTCTGACTTATAGGGATAGAGGCTACTCTCCTTACAAGCCTGAAGTGAAAGGAGGAGAGGAAAGATCAACAGGGGGAGAAAGATTCTTCTACCCGCTCTGCGAATCCGCACCTTACTATCTGTTCTTGTCTTCATATTCTTCTCTAAATGTTTATAGTTCAATATTTATACGGGGCAGACGCCTGACAAACATCCATTCCTTGTAGATACTCTATCCTCACACCCTACCTACCCTTATCAGAACTCAACTTGTACTGAATACGTAGCACCGACCTTCCGTGAGGAGAACCACTCTCCATCTCTCCGATAGAAGAGAGAGGTTCCCTCTACACCAACTCCAAGTGAGATACGATCCTCAGGCTTCCACGCAACGCCAAGTGTTGCCTTCCCAATCGGTCCTGACTGCGTCGCGCCAACTACGGTCTGAACGTACGGACGAATCGCACCCCGACTATCGATAGCTCCGGCCTTGAACTGGTAGGCAAGCCCAACCCACTCCACTATCGGCTCCAGACGGTAACCGTTGATAGTATCGGAAGCAACTGTAGAACCCGACTCTGTATTGGCGACGTTGCCAACGTTGCTCAGATCCTGGCTGTTCCGTCCGTTCCCCAAGCCAGTCAGATCGTTAGGATCGCTCGTAATCGTGATGTCTAAGCTTCCTCTATCCGGTCCGTTAATTGCAAGGAAGATCACCCCACTATCATCGGCAGGATCATTCTGCACATAGAGTGGATGCCGCTCACGTCCAACTTCAACACCAAACGCATGACCTTCCGACGGATGCCAGAAGGCTGTCAGAGCAAGGTTCTCGAGTGGAGCGCTCTTCCCATTTTCAAGCGAGCGATTCGGGAATGTCTCCAGACCGAGAATGCCCCGAATCTGCGTGGAGAAGTGGAAGCGTGAACCAGAGACACTCGTTTCTGTCAGTCTCGGAACTCTACTCGAAATCTCTCTGTCAGTTGAACTGATAAGTGAAGCGGAGTTGATTGCTTGGTGTGGAAGAACCTGCAAGAGTTCTGGTCTGAACAGTACTGACGATTGATCTGATGATGCTATTCCGTTCGGTTGGGTGGTTAGCTCTACTCTATCGAAACCATCAGAACTACTCTGAGCTACCGAAGAGGTTGAAAATTCTGAGAGGGTTCGGTCTGCTACTGCTTGACCCATTCCGAATCTCTGTTGGCCTCGCTTCAATCCCCTTTCCCTTTCTCCTCGTGGACCTGTTGTGGAGGGAGATTGAACGTTATCGGTAGAGCGTGATGACTCTACCTGCGCCGAAGCAAGCCTCGGTTGTTCAGCAACTCTACCCCCACTATTCTCTTGGAAGAAACCAATTTCAGGAACGAGGAAGAGAGCCAGAACTGCACCCAAAAAGCCAGTAACTAAGGGGAGTCCAAATTTCCTCATGAGGAGACCAACTCCGGCAGCAGTTCCCCCCCCGACTACTCCAGAGACGACCGGTGCAGAAGATGAACCGGCCGCAACTCCAATACCTGCCCGTTCGAAAAGCGTGGCCGTTACTCCAGCCGGTGGGGCGGCGTTCGCCGTTTCATCCCGCACGGCAGCGTTAATTCGAATTGCGTCGGCAAGCTCGGCCTGCAAATCAGAATTGTTTGCCAACGCACCGAAGAGTTGGGTTTTCTGTACATCATCGGCCTCTCCATCCACGAAGAGATAGACAAGTTCAGATGCAGTCCACGTTGATTCGTTCTGTCCCATAATATTATTCTCTATAGTCGACGAGATAGGGGGCGAGAATCTCTCTCATCTTTTTCTTTGCTCGTACAACCCGGTTCCGTACTGTGGTGACCGGTCGGTCAATCATTTCGGCAATCTCTTTATACGACATGCCATTGTATGCTTGCAAGACGAAGGCTTCGCGATGCTCTTCTGGAAGCAGGTCGAGAGCTGTGGAGACAAGCCGTTCAAGCTCACGTGCCTCTACCGGATGTTCTTCAACTGGAAGTTCAAGTTCTTCGAGCGAAGTGGTGATCGGCCTCATCTTCTGCTTTGCATTCAAACAGAGGTTTCGGGCAATTCGCAGGAGAAACCCAGGCACGTTCGACATCTCACGCTCAACTGTCGCACTCTGAAGGAATCGAAGGAACGTCCCTTGGAACATATCCTCCGCACTCTGCCGATCTCCCATAATCTTCAGACAGTAAAGCCAGACTCGTGAAGAGTGGCGGGCATAGAGTTCCGCAAAGGCTTGATCCTTTGTTTTGGGCTCTTCTCGCAACAAAGCAAAAAGGCGACTATCACTATATCGGGAAAAGTTATCCGACATTTATTCCGGTAGACTTATGTCGTGCTCGCTATCAATAACCAGAAAGCCTCTTCCCTGTTTCAATAAAACATCCTCGAAAAGAAACATCCTCTTTTGGAACGGTGTTTCGATAGGGCGCATCTATACTGCAAGTCATGCTCCATCAAAAGAATACAATTATGAAGCTACCAACATTTCTTGCCAAACTATCCGTTTTGCTCCTCTTCCTCTTTAGTTCCCCCTCACTTCTATTGTCTCAGTGGGTTCAGTCAAGTGGCCCTCAAGGAGGTATGTTTAAAACCGTGACCACTACCTCTACAGGCCTTGCCGCCTATGGAAGCAGTGGAACATTTCTCTATGAAAATGAAACGTGGAAGAATGTGAGCAACTTTGTCGGCGACCACATTGTAGCCATCGGTGAAGTATTGATAGGAACAAAAGTTGAAGGACAACAACACATTCTTTATCGCTCGACAGATAAGGGAATTACCTGGGATAGCCTTGGCCTGACGAGCACACTCTCGGTTCTATCCACCACACCAATCAGTGTAGTTGACGGGACTGCATACGTCGTTGTGAACGACACACTGCTGAAATCTCTCGACGGAATCAATTGGGAAGTACAAGCACCACTCCCTCCTTTTTCTCACGCAATCTTTGGTAGCTCTGACCGGCTCTACGCTCCGGTCGGCTTTTTTGGCAGTGAACTCTACACTTCTGTTGATGGAGGCCTAACATGGGAACCTACAGCCGCTAACCCGCCAGCTACTGGCTCAGGCGGATTACAGTATGCCGGAGGTGAGGGTGCTATCTATGCCTCTGCCACAACATCTCTCTACCAAAGCACTGACAACGGAGCAACGTGGGAAGATATTACCGAAGGGTTACCCGGGTTTGCCAGAATACAGTGGATTGCGGCTAACGATCAGGCGCTGTTTGCCGGATCGTTCGGCAAGAGCATCGGTAGGTTTGTAAATGGAACTTGGGATATGATTCCGATGAACAGCTACGCACTCTCCCCGGTTGTTGATAACAACGGGGCATTCTTTCCGACTCAAGCCGGGATTTATCGCGTAGAGAACGCAAGCAGTGATGTCGAGAATATCACAACAAACCTCCGCAACACTTCTGTGGGAGCTCTCGGCAACGTTACTTCTGAACTTAACTCGGCAGTCTTCGCCAGCACCGGCAATGCGATTTTCCGCACCACAGACGAGGGGAATCAGTGGGAGAGAGTTGCTGACCTCCAAGCCTTCTCCTTCGAGTCATATAATGACCTCATTTTCGCTGTCGACTACGGCGATATCTATCGCTCCACAGACCTTGGCGAAACCTGGGTCTCGATGCAGACAAAATTCGATGATTACAAGATGCAGGAATTCGGTGGCACAGAGTTCTCGTTAGCCTTTTCTGGTATCACTGTTGACGATAACGGCACAGCCTATCTCACACTCGCCGAAACGCTGAGCGAACATGAACTCAATGACGATTGGAGAGAGGGAGGCATCTTTAGGTCAACAGATAAAGGAGAAACCTGGCAGGAGGTCAATCAAGGCTTGCCTGAGAATGGCTTCACTGTGGTTCCAATCACCGATGCCCTCGCACTCGGCAACAACGTTGTTTACATCAGCACGTTGGAAGGTGTTTATCGCTCAACTAATCGAGGTGATAGTTGGACGAAATCAATTGGTGGATTACCGGTTGACGATCAGTGGAAGGGAACAGGATCGTTCTTCTTGTTGAACGGCAGCATCTACCTCTACACACCGCGCGGCATCTTTACTCGGCAGAACCCAGAGACAAACTCTACCTGGACTGCTGTTGCTCCCATTCCCGACAACTATTCGATTGTGAACCCTCTTGGCGACGAGGCAAATATCCTTAACGGTCGCCGCTACGTTCGGGCATTTCACTGGGATGGTTCGGCATCTAACTACAAGACTTTTGCTTTCGACGGTACAACCTGGATCGATGTTGAGAACGAAATGCCAAACAACGTAATACTTCAGGTATTTCTTCAGGTGGGAGATCGCGGCTACGCAGGATCGGAGCAACAGAGCGTTTGGATTACCGATATTCAATCCGGAGTTCAAATGGCAGAGAGGAATCAGGCTTCGGCCATTTACGTTACTCCGAACCCTGCAACCACTGAGGCAACACTCTACGTTGACTTGAACACTTCTCAGCAGTTTACCAAAGTCATTCTTGTAAACAGTATAGGCGAACAAGTTTCTGCACTTCACTCCGGTCCACTTAGTGCTGGAACACATCAATTCAGAATCGGTACAGATATTCCTTCCGGCTACTACAGAGTTGTGGTAGTTACCGAGGGAACTTCCTGGAGCCACTCTCTGGTCAAGACAAATTGATCGATCTGTTCAACAAAGTTCTTCTCAACCTGAAAAGGAATCGCACAACAACAACAGAAGGCCTCTCCATCAATACGACGGAGAGGCCTTTATTTATTCGCTAACGACATTTGCCCTTACGATTCTCCAATCTCCCTCTTCAACCAAGCCTTCGCAAATCTCCAGTCCCGCTTCACTGTCATTGGCGAAACGCCTAAGGCTTCGGCTGTCTCCTCGATTGAGAGGCCGCCAAAGAACCGACACTCTACTACCCGCCCTGCCCGCTCGTTGATCTCCGCAAGTTGGTCGAGTGCCTCATCTAAGGCAATTAATTCTTCCGCTCGCTCTTCGGCAATAATCTGAAGTTCAGGAACCTCTCCTAACGAGATAGGCGTTCCCCCTCCTCCCCTCTTCTCTCGCGAACGCATCTTCGCATAGTTTACCAGAATGCGCCGCATTGCTATCGATGCTATCGCGAAGAAGTGAGAGCGATTCTGCCACGTTACCTCGCGCTGATCGATCAACTTCAGGTAGGCTTCGTGAACCAGAGCAGTGGTGTTCAGCGTATGCTCCGAGCGCTCTTTCACCATAAAATGGTGTGCCATCCGGCGCAGTTCGTTGTAGACAAGGGGTAACAGTTGATCGACTGCCCGCTCATCTCCCTGACCGAGATCAACTAACAACTGCGTTATGTTCTCGCGAGTATCCGGCATCCCACTTCCTGAAGGGAAATTCAAAGTTCTCCCGAAACTACACCCTTAGGGGAAAAGAAAAAACATCCCATCTTGATGTGACCAAATGGGAAGGTGTGTTACTTCTATATCTGAAACGATCACTCGGGAGATAGTACATCTTCTCCACATCGAAGAGTATTCCGTTGACCTTGATAGATAATTCTATACATCCTTGAACAACAGCCAGCAACCTATATCACACGAGGAAAAAGAACGTTTTCTTCAGTTGATACTGCCACTCAGAAATCGACTGTTGCAGTATGCGCAAGCAGTGACGAACTCCAGAGAGGAGAGGGATGATCTTGTAGGAGATACAATCTTGGCAGCACTTCAAGGATTTGGGAAGCTCGAACGAGAGGGTGCATTTGCTACGTGGTTGTTCACAATCGCATCTCGCATTGAGAAGCGAAAGCGAGAGAGGGGACGGCGGTTTCAACAGTACGATGCTGAGACAGACCCAGAAGGAGTTCCATCTGACTATCAAAATCCAGACGTCGGACCCGACATTACCGCACTCTACAGGGCAATAGAACAACTCCCGAGCGAACAACGAGAAGCCATTGCACTCTACGAGATTTCCGGTTTGTCGCTTGAAGAGATTCGAGAGATACAGGGAGGGTCGCTCTCGGCAGTGAAGATGCGGCTTGTGCGGGGACGAAAGAGACTTGCGAAGTTGTTAGGGGCAATCGATGAAGGTGAGAGTAATACCAACAATCCAACTATGACGGGTGAGAATGAAGAGAGAACCATACAGACTGCATGACTATTTCGACCGACTTCAGGGTCGCGAAGAAATCACAACAGCAGAGTTCCGCTCTCTGGTTGAGAGAGTAGTGGAAGATGGCAAAGAGTTATCATCAAAGCGTAGAGGTATTATCATGACAGCCGTAGTTATTCTCAGTTCTCTCGTTCTCGGTGGAGGGCTTCTCTGGCAAACCAACATTTCGGCGAACAATGCTGGAACTCCACAGATAGTCCAAACAACGAGCAAAAAAAGCCTTGTAGGTGTTCGTGAATCGTGGGAGAACTCTTCATCTGAATCTGTTAGCAATGATCGCCGGGAGCATATCCCCCCTTCTCCCCAAAGCAACCACAATCACGAAAAGCTGAAGGAGACCACCCCACTCAAACTCTTGAGCACCCCCTGGGGATATCGGCTACAACCGGGACAGAAGTTATGGTATGAATACAGAGTGTTGGAGACTGATCCCTTCAACGGCGACACAACTATATCTATAGAACGTGCATGTATTGAAGTTCAGAGTGTGGACTCGAAAGGCAACCTCAACTTGCTGTTCACGGCAACACTTTTCCCTAAAGTCGACGGAGATCGGGAGGAGAAGAACGAAAAGGATAGCACACTTCTCACAAAAAAGTATCAGGCAACTATCACCTCCCTCGGCGAGTTTGTCGCTGGTAACATGGTAGGTGTAGAAGAGAAGGAACCGACTAATGTGCAGCAACCCGAACTCTCACACGAAGACATTCAGCAAGAAGTCCGCAAGTGGTTCCCTCGTTGGCCTACCCAAGAAGACTTCAACAAGAACTTCCAAGCACAAGAACGCCGCGAGTGGTTAGATACTACCAGCGCAGCTATGGAGGGAGAGGTTGAACTAAAAGTTTCTCGAAACCAATCGGCTGACCAATACTATGTGGACTCCTCAAGTTTGAAAGCCGAATCTTCAACTCTTGATTTGACTGTGGCTAATTCGAATGAGTACATGTATGAAAAGGCGAGCCAGCAAGAGTTAAAGAGAAACACAAGTCAGGGCAGATTGACATTCAACAAACAGGACGGAAGCGTTGTGAACCAGATGTCTGAGGGATCATTCTACTACAGTACTCAACACTCTTTGAAAGGATCGTTTATGAAGCGAACGGAGACGATGACGATCCGCTCAACCTCGCTCCACCTGATTAACATTGAACAGACTGAAGAATCATTGCAGACGGTCCCTCTCTACATTGAATGAGGGTGCGCGACATCTAATGCCAAGTTCAAAGAGGGTATCGGCATAACAACCCAGTCTGCACGATTTATCTCTTCAAAAAACAGACTTGGAACAACACAAAGACCGGGAACTATGGCAGCCATAGTTCCCGGTCTTTAGTTCAACACGTTGTTAATCGAGTTGCGATGACATCGATCCCCCAAACCTACAATGTCGACATCTCCACATTATCAAATTTGCGACGATAGTAGCGCATGTATTCAACCTTCCGTTCTAAGGCTTGAAGCACAGCATTTGAGAAATTAACTCCCTCAAACTTTTGAGCACTTCCGAAGCCTCCCGGACTAAATACGTTGATCTCCATCAGCTTGTCGCCAACAATATCCAAGCCAACGAGGAACATACCATCCTGCACTAATTTCGGACGGACGATCTCAGCAACTTTTAAGACTGTTTCGTCGATGTGGGCTTGAGCCAACGTTCCACCTGCGTGGATGTTACTGCGAAGATCACCACCAGAGCGAACACGCCGGAAAGCAGCATATTTGCCACGCCAACGGAGAGGTTTGCCGTTCATCAGGAAGAAACGCATATCCCCCTTTTCTGCTTCTGGCAGGTACTCCTGAGCAATCACGTAGCCATCGCGACTAACTGCGTCGATCATCTGGTTCAGGTTTGGAATGTCTTCTGGACGAACCATGAACACACTCTGCCCGCCGGAACCTTGCAACGGTTTCAGAACGATTGTTTTCTCTTCTTTTGCAAATGCTTTAATCTCATTTCGGTCGCGTGTAATTAGTGTGCGGGGTCGCACTTCTTCCGGGAAAAGCTGGAAGTACATTTTTGTCATTGCCTTAGCCAGACCGTCTGGATCGTTTAGCACGATCACTCCATTCCGCATTGCAACGCGACCAAAAACAACACCCACATTTGTCGCCCAAGGACGTTTGATGGCATCGTCAGAGGGATCGTTCCGAAGCAGGAGCACGTCAAGATCGTCAACGGTAATACGTTCGTTGACACTTTTAGCCCCCTGTAAATCTTTCAGGTATGTTGTTGTTGTTTTATAGAGCTTACGTGGGACTTTCCGGGCGCGAGCACAAATCGTCTCGTTGGGATCATAAGCCAAATCTCCCGCCCCCATAAACCATACATCGTGCCCAGCATTCGTTGCCGCCATCGCCAAGCGCACTGTTGTATACCCTGCCTGTTCGGTAGCGACATCGTTTACAAAAAGTCCAAGTCTCATTCTGGATGTTCCTCTGGATAAAAAAAGTATAATCGAACATTGTCGTGCGTAGAGTCCGCGCCAGACACATTGAACGTGGAGTGTGAACCCGAAGGTGAGGCAATGCTCTACCATTCACGCTCTCCTATCTTCCCTCTCCTCTACAAACCAACTTCATACTTTGCCGCGTCGACCTTTAGCTCACTTCCGTCTCCTTAGCAAGATCAAGCACTGTCAGACCTTTCCGCACTTGGTCAAGGCGTGGTTGTACGTCTGGTTCGTCAAGGTATCGAGGAAGGAGGGGGGTGGGCTTGAGCACCTCACGCAATTGCAACTCTCGTATCACCGGCAAGTGTCGGGCAGCAATCTTGCCAACAAAGAGAGGAAGCAACTCCCCACTACCACGAAGATACTTCAGAACGTGGATAAGTCCATACAGGTAAATCGCATCTTTTGTCAATCCTCCGCCACGGTAAATCCGCATAGAAATCGTGAAGGCAAACTTCTGTGAGAATCCATACTCTTTCGTCAGCAAACGGAACGTGTCGACAAAGGTTGCCTTATCCAACATGGCATCCACAGCAACAACACGAGCGGCAATAGTTCGAAGTCGGGAAGCACTTAATCCCCCCACAAGATATTCTGCCAGAACAGCAATCCCCTCTTGAAAGGCGTCGTAGTCAGCTAATCCTCCGTAAAGCTGCCGCAACGGTTGCACACGCCCGTTTGCCCAAGTTAGAACGTGTGTACCAACTTCGTGCTGAAGCAGCGCACGCACGCGACTTGCCGGGAAGGTTGACCCAGCTCCAATCAGCAGCTTCCCATTCGAAACAATCAATCCTTGGTTGATATCTTCCCGCACTTCCACGCTCCCCTTGAATTCCGGCATTAGCTTCCGATACCAGGTAAACTCCTCACGCGCTAAGCGGGCGAACTCATCGCACCCTACCTGCGAGGCAGAAGATTCGTCCCGGTCGTTCAGTGGTAACTTCTGCAAAACTTCAAGTGCTGTCTTCACAAGTTCAGGGGAAGGTATCCCAAACAATTGCATACTCTCGTAGCAGAGCTTCGGCGTATCACGATCTCTTAACATCGTCAACCGGCGGTCAAGCTCCTCACGTTTCTCAGCAAAGAGATGTGCAAGTGTGGGGTCTTCGATTCGCTCGATTGGAACCGCGTATAGCTTCCGCTTCATCAGGTCAGGGTCAACGTCAATCGGACGATAGAAGAACTCTGGAACTACTTCGAACTTCTTTCGCGAGAAGGTACGCCAAGCAGATTCTGGATTCACTGGCGTCACGGCAAGCAACAGGTCGAACGCATCGTCGATTTCGGCCAACGTCCTATCAGCTTCCCACACAGCACGGGTAACGGCATTGGGGCCGAGTGAGAGATAGTGGGGAGGTTGCCGCGTAGTTCTGGAGGTAGTGAAGGTGTACCACGTCTGCTTCAAAGCTCGGGCAGTTAAGCGCCGAAGACGATTTAGGAGCAGAGGATAGAACTCCTCTCCAGTTTGATCTAACCAGATTGGATCTACCTGAAGCCCAATCACCCAACAGTTCAACTCTTTCGCTTTAGCCGATGTCAACAACGGCCTCATCCCCGGCGGAGCAATTGCCCCCTTCCGTTCCATCGACACCTCAGCCCTCTGACCACTCAGGCGAATCCGCCCTAAAGCAGCACGTAACTCCTCAGAAGTCTTTCCCGAATACCCTTTTTTCGACGTGATGATATCAAAGCCGGGAGTTGGAGGTCGCTCTTGATCTTCCACTGTTTCTTCTCTCCCGTTCCTTCGATCCCCTTTTCTTTTCCCCCAAACTTCCAGAATCAGAAACGCCCCAAACTCGTTAGCCAACGTCTCGACAACTCCCTCCACAAGATTTCGGGTCTCTTCGGCTAACTGTTTATCAGCAGAGATGATAAGCCACGACCCCTCACTCGCCACAATTTTATCAAGTCCAATTACTTCTCTCCGCGTTGGTCGACGATAGACGACGAGGAAGGGGAGAGGGCGGTCGATACGAAGGCGTCCACTGGGCAGAGTGCGACGGACTGGCTTGCCCTCAACAAGACGCGAACGAATATCCGCGATAAACTCCCCACTCACTTTGCGCAAACGTCTCTCTGCACGTGAACGTGATGGCATAGATTTCTCCGGTATTAATGCTCCCGCGCAAAATACAACAGTACAGTTGCTTCTTGCTCAACATCACAATTTCTGTACAACCCAAAGTCCTATTCAAATTTTCTGAAATAGCTCGCGAAACGCTCTCCCTTAGTAGGCGTGCACAACTGCATGAAACAGGCTTCCACAACAATTGCTTTTCTTCTCTTATCTGGACTGCTTGCCTTGCACTGTAACCGTCCAGACCTGAAAGAGCTTCCACAAAAGGTTGATATCCCCTCTAACCAGAAATCGCAAACCATTGTGCGATACCAAAAAGAGAACCTTGCAAAGATTCTCCGCAAGAAGAATGTCCCTCTCGGCGCACCGATTTTTATCAGAATTTTTAAAGAGGAGAATGAGCTTGAGATGTGGGCAGAAAAAGATGGAGAAGCATTTGTTCTGCTAACCACTTGGCCCATTTGCAAGTGGTCCGGTAAGCTGGGACCAAAGCTGAGAGAAGGTGACCGGCAAAGTCCAGAAGGTTTCTACTACGTTACCCCCTCACAGATGAATCCAGAGAGCAACTATCACCTTGCGTTTGATCTCGGCTATCCGAATGCGTACGATAAGAGTTACGGAAGAACTGGAAGCGACATTATGGTTCACGGTATCTGCGGTTCTTTAGGATGTTTTGCCATGACGAATCCCTACATCGAAGAAATTTGGACAATGGCCGACGCTGCACTACGGAGTGGCCAGTCCTTCTTTCGAGTTCACATCTTTCCCTTCAGAATGAGTCCGGAGAATATGGAACGTCACCACAATTTGGAGTGGCAAGAATTCTGGGAGAATCTGCGCGAAGGCTACGATTATTTTGAGAGGGAAGGAAGGCCACCAGAAGTGTCGGTGCAAAACAAGGAGTATGTTTTTAACCCATAACGTATTCGACTCTTGACTTACAAGACTCGATTTTCTCTACTGATCCCAGCGCAACCTGAAGAGTTCCGGCTACCGCTCTTCATTTTGAATTTTGCCTTTTGAACTTTGAATTCGCTCTCAAGGCTCGGTTTTCTCTACTGATCCCGGTGCAACCTGAAGAGCTGCGGCTACCGCTTTCACTCTTCCCCCTGCACAACATTTGTCATCTTCCAGCGCACTTCTTCGATCTTCTGCTCAAAATCAGCACGCCGCTCAGGCTTTAGTCGGGATAACATCTGGTAGGCTTTGATCGCCTCCTGATATGCTCCTTGCTTCACCAAAATCCCAGCGAACGTCTCGCTCACAATCGAAGGCTCAAATGCTGTCTCCTCCCTCTCGGTTGACTCACCTTCCACAATCGGTATGCGAGCAGTCTCCAGCCTACGAGCAAGTTCCTCAAGCGGAGTCATCGGAGCAGATGAGGTGGATGGCATCTGCGGAAACAATCCAGAAAGAAGGGGTATCTCCGAAGTTGCCTCGGGCAGTGCTGCATCGGGCAACATCGCCGACATCTCCTCACTCCTCTCAGGCTGCGATGGTTCTTCCGGTTCCGGTAGTGTAACATCAGGCTCTGGTGGTATGGGCTGTACCAGCGGAGCAATTTTGAGCTTCGGTTCGTCGCGACGAAGGGGCGCAAATTCAAGGCCGGGAATTAATCGAAGATTGCTACTGCGAAGTCGGGAGATTCTGGTTCCAGAACGAATGGAGAGTTCAATCGGTTCTCCACTCTCTCCCTCTATCGCGGTTGGCTTACTCTCGCTCTCCCTTTGCTCAATTTTTTTGGGTTTCTCGTTCGGCAGACTCACCGAGTGTAAACTACCCTCTTGCACTACAGCGTTGTCAGTTGTTAGTGCTTCCTCTCTTCCTTTCTCCACCACAGACTCTACCTCATCACGAACACCTTCCAATTCCACCACCTGATCGCTATCACTCTCTTCCGCCACCAACCCTTCTGACCTCGAGTCAAAGCTGATAAAGAAGGGGAAATCCACTGAGGAGTCTTCTTCAGATTCAGACAGATCCTCTACCTCACTCATTTCCTCTCTACCCTCTTTCACCGGCTCTTCACTTAGCTCCACGTAGCTGTCAACAACGAATCGGAATTCCGGAACACCTTCCTCCTCCACCTGTTCAGAAGACGTAGGCTGAAGATCTGCAGAGACCTCGTCCACAATCTCCGGCTCTTGACTCTTTGACTCGACCACCTCTACTATTCCCGGCACAGGCTGAAGATCTGCGACTACCTCGTCCACGATCTCCGACTCTTGACTCTTTGACTCGACCGCCTCTACTGTCTCCAGCGCAGGCTGAAAACCTGCGACTACCTCGTCCGCGATCTCTGACTCTTGACTCTCCGACTCCTGACTCTTTGACTCGACCGCCTCTACTGTCTCCAGCGCAGGCTGAAAACCTGCGACTACCTCGTCCACGATCTCCGACTCTTGACTCTTTGACTCAACTGCCTCTACTGTTCCCGGCACAGGCTGAAGATCTGCGACTACCTCGTCCACGATCTCTGACTCTTGACTCTCCGACTCCTGACTCTTTGACTCGACCACCTCTACTGCTCCCGGCACAGGCTGAAGATCTGCGACTACCTCGTCCACGATCTCTGACTCTTGACTCTCAACTCCCCGTATGATGTCGCAAAAACTTTTCAGCCCTTCGGCTCGTGTTCGGCGGTAACCATCTTCCAGCACATTCAGGGCACGCTCTGGCTGCTCAAGCATCAGGTAGGCTTGTGCTAACACAGCATATCCAGAAATATTTTCCGGGAAGTAGACCAGCCCGTACTTACAGAGTTCTGTAGCACTGGCAAGATCACCTGCCTGAAGAAGTTGCTCAGCTTCTACCGGAAAAAAGCGACTCGGGGAACGACGGCGCACTCTTGTTTCTCCCTTGAACTGTTGATAGTAGTCACATCGAAAATTGGCTGGAAGATAGTGAATGCCACGAGATGAAGCCAACGGTTTACCGACCGAAAGGAGCTTGAATAGAGTCAATAGCAAGAGAACCTTTTTTGGAGAAAAGGTCAGGGTTGAAGGAGAACGATTCTACGCACATCAGAGAAATCCTCACCCTCAATTCTGATTATATAGAGTCCTTCAGGCACTCCGACTCCAGCCTCATCCCGACAGAGCCAGCGACCAACGTACTCGCCTCGCTCTACGCGCGCATCAACAATCTGGAGCAGGGGATTGCCGAGGATTGTATAGATGGTGACACGTACCTGCTGTTGACGATTGACTGCATAGCGGAACTCCACTTCAGTGGAAGCCGGATTTGGGTAAAGTGAAGAAAAACCGAACGTTCCACTTTCATTGGCTGACTCCCTAACCGAAGAAACGAACTGTGGGTAGAGTCGCTTGAATCCCTCCCACAAACTATCAGCTAAAGCAATGTCAGTCGGCTCACTCCAATCCATGAGGTTTGTGTCGAGGATGCCGAAATCTGGGGCACGCATCGCCTCCCCCTCGATCACATCGAAGAAGGGATTGGGGCGATTCCTATCGCCGTAGCCGTTGCGGTGGCAACTGAGGGCACAGGTGTTCGGCATTCCGTCGGGGGCATCGTGTCGACGATTAATTGTTGCAAGGGGACGAATCACCAAGTCGCTGTGGTCAGAGAATTCATAGTCACCATTCTTTCCGAAGGTTGCCACTTTCGTGTAGTGGCAGTTTACACACTGGCTATGCTGTTGCAAGTGCCCAGTGTGCAGGTTATAGGTTTCACCCTTCCGAATCTGCGTAGCGAGAAACGAACTATGGCATCCCGTAACCCCACATCCTTCAGTTCGCTTCAGTGAGTACCAGTCTCTATTCAGCAGATAGGGTTGGTTGGTGTTGGCGTGCACGTCGTGGCAGTTATAGCATCCGTTCGGAAAAACGTGTTGTGTGTAGTGGCGAGAGCGAGCGTAATCCTGTCCGGTCTGGTGGTGTTTCTTTGCGCTGACCCCATCGGGCCAATAGCTTCCATCACCTACTACATCACGAACAAAATCGCGGAGATTACGCTGAGGACGATAGGTCGTCTCCTGTTCGTCGTTGTATGCAAAGTCGTGAAGTCCACTGCTACTTTTGTGGCGGTTATGACATTGATTGCAGAGGTCCAGTTTTCTATCTGTCCACCAGGCTGATTTTTCTGTCTGATCCCAGTACTTCGGGGAGATCGTGTAGTGAATGTCACGGTTCTGAGGATCGGCCACGTGAGCCGAGCCAGGGCCGTGACAACTCTCACATCCGATTGAGAGATTCATATCTCGCGTTGCCGAGTCTCCCCCATCCGACCCTGTCCAGTTAGCCTGCCAGTCAGGAAAAACTTTGCCCTCCGCTACACGATTTAGACGAAATGGATTTACATGACATCCACTACACTCTGCATCCCACGATATGTTCACAAAGGATGAATCTTCACTCCTGAGAAGTGAGAGCCGATTTGTCTCGGCATCGTAGGCAACCCACTTCTCTACTTCAAAAAATCGGATACTCCCCTCACGTTCAACATTCCGGTAGGCAGGTAAGAGATATTGAAAGGGGAGCACATACCAGCTTCCATCAAGCTGAACGAGATAGCGTTGAAGCCATCCGCTTCCTCCCATCACGTAGAGCACCTCCATCCAGTCGGTAGAGTCAGGATCGGTTCCCTCTACAATTAACCTCACCTGATATACATCCCCACTCAGTCCCCCAATCAATCGAAGTTCTGCCGTCAGTAGATCATCTCCATCACCCTTTACGCGGGGATCATGGTAGGAGAGAAGAGCATGATTTCGGAAGAGAGTGTCGATCAGGCAGGTCTCGTGACTCGGACGGCGGTGAGTTTTCGCGTGCATCGTTTCGCGAAAGGCTTCTTCCCCTTGGTAAATATCGTTCCTCTTCTCAGCATGGCATCCCGATTGTAGACAGGTCTGCACACCAACGTACGTACTCTCCGGGTCAGTCTGGCGAGAGCTTGTCTGTAAGGCAATAAGGCCAACCATGAGAACCATCACCCCAAAAACGAGAGGACGAATGATATGGCGTGATTCCCGATTGACCATGGCACAACTACTCTGCTGAAATTTTCGCACAGCGCAAAAAGAATTAAGATAAATTACTCCTTAATGATCTTTTCGCCGAGCAAATGTTACCAGATGGTTTTGCAGATTGCGTTTGGCTACATTTATTATTCCGTGTGCTGAAGCCGTAGAGTACGAAGAAACAGGAAGAGCCACGTCTGGCAGTACCAAACATGGCTCTTCTTCGCCTCAGGGAGAATGAGGTGAACGGGAATGTGTTGCCCCGAATCGCTATCGCCCAACAACAACTGGGAAGACCTCCTTCTCCCCTTCCCGCTCTAACGTAATGAAGTAGAGGCCTGATGACAGATCGCCCGTCTCCAGTTTTATGTGGTGCTCTCCAACACCAAGCTCTCCCTCCACTAACGTCTGGAGAATTGATCCCTTCGCGTCCACCAACCGTATCTGCAGGTTCGAACGCTCTAACAATTGAAGGGAGATCATCGACAGTTCCCGCGCTGGGTTTGGATAGACTCGCAGAATGCTACTCGCCAATTCCTCTTCATCAACTGACGACGTGCCGCCGGTGACACTCACCACTTGATTGGTTAACACAGGGTCGTTGTAGTCGAAGTAGATTGAAGCGCGGTTCGATATCTCCGTTCGGGGTGAAAGCCCTCGCTTCAAGTGAACACGATACTTGAAGTAGCCGTTACTCGCCGACTGATTTGTTCCGCTGTCCGGGAGCATAATGTTATCGAACGTCCAAGTGAGCACACCCTGTCCTGAAATGGCAAACGTGTACGGATGGCTTGCGACTCCTAACTCAATGCTCGGAACGTCGAGTGTGTAGTGTGAGATGGTATCAACAACAACAACCTTGAAGGCAGTGTCGTTCCCCGTGTTCTGGAACCGGACGATGTAGGTTAGAACTGTATCCTCTGGATAGAGGGTCTCTTCTCCCAACTCCCCAAGTGCGTTGTGCGGAAGCACCTGAATATCGTTCGGATCGAACGCAGCCAGAACTAGCGTGCAAGTTGAGTCCTCGTTGTCGCTCAGAAGTCGATCGTCGTCCCGCTTCTCCAGCTCTACACCTGATGTTGCGCAGAGTTTTTCTCCCAACTCCATTGCCGTTGGAATTGTTGTCGTGATATCGATCGTCACCTGTTCACCAACCTGAAGGCTCACGAAATCCCACTCAAGGTGGTTGCCAATCTGGCGATTAGGGTCAACCGTAGCACTCTTGAACGTAAGGCGGTCGTCGAAATCTATCCAAACTCTCCCTGTTGCAGACTCTGTTCCAGCATTCTGGTAGAGTAAGGTATAGACAAATTCTCCTCCCCGACGGGCACGGCTACTGATAAGGCTGACGCGGACATCGTGGATACCCGGAATCACATCTGTACCGAAGATCAGGTTCCCAACAATAGAGTTGGAAGTTGCAAGATCAACTTCCTGTTCTCCACAAGTGGTAATCCAGTGCCGTTTAGGAATCACAGAGGCAGTATAGGTTCCAATCGGAAGGAATGTGCTAAAGGCTCCATCCCTCTCAGTGGTGACGAAGTAGGAACCGGGCTGGAACTCGATTAGTTCTCCACCAAGACTCCGTTCACCGGGAGTTTGCGCACAGTTTCTATCGTCATCGCGGAAGACTACTCCCGAGACTTGACCACACTCCCCCTCCTTGCACAATCGCGCAATGTAGGGTAGGTGGCTGCCACAAGATTCTGTGAATGTTCCATAGGCATAGAGGTCATCCCTATAGATGATGAACTTTGCGGGATATATAAAGTTTCCCACTTTCTCTCCTTTCAACGAAGAAACTGGCAACCATTCACCATTTGATAGCTTCCAAATGTCAGTAATGAGGGGAGCTTGACCGATGCTTGGCTTTGGTCCTATGTAGGTCGAGGTAGCATACAGATCGCCGTTATATGAAATCATTGGTGCGGCAAACTGTGTTAAGTAGGGGTTCTCCAAAATAGGAGTTGTGGATGAAGGTGTCCACAATTCGAGTCTTCCAATAGTCGCGTTTGTTCCTTGGTGTACAAGAACAAGTCCTCCCTGATGTGGTGTTATCCGATAGATTAGATCGGTTGGGGCATTCGATACCGGCACAAGTTGATCGCCATCAATCTCGGCAAGCGTAGGTACATTACCCGATGTTCCCAGATTTTCAAAGTAGCCAGAGGCGTATAATTTTCCGTTGACTTGAGCTATATGTTTCGGATCTCTTGAGTCGTTACCATAAACTAACGTCCAGCTTGCTCCATCCCACTTTATGATTATATCGCCATAATTACCTTTACCCTCAACCATTGCGACAGCGTAGAGTGCATCGTCGTATGCTTCCATCTCTACGAAAAGAAGGTGGTTGCCAGCGAATCCAACTCCTTTAGCCGCTGTACCATCCCATTGTATAAGATCGAGCTGACTGACTGATGAGCCAGCAGTTGCGATATAAACATCTCCACGATATGCGGCAATCGCACGCTCAGAAGTATCCCACTGCCCTGGCTTAGTTAATATCGTCCACTGCTCTCCATTCCACTTCGATAAAACGCTTTTTGGATCTGCTTGATAGGATGGATTTGCTTGGTAATAAAGATAGAGTTCATCATTCATCACCATTGCCCCCTTTACCCACCCTGAAACACCACCTCCCAACGGCGTCCAAGCACTCTCTCCAATACACCCGGGGTGACCTATCAACTCCATGACCGAGATCGTCCACCGTTGCGTCATCTTCACTGAGGGATCATTCGCTAGCTCTGCCTGAACCTCAACCTCGACCTCCCCTATATCATTTGGCCTCCACTGAACTAAACCACTCAGTCGATCAATCTGCATCCCAGCCGGCCCAAAACGAAGAGAGTACTCTATACGACTCCCATCACTGGCTTCCGCCTTAGCACGATAGCCGTAAGTAATCCCTGTAGTTATCTTGGCAGGCGCCTTCCCCAACTCATAGGGGTTCGAGGTAAACTGAATTGTCTGAGCAAAGGTAGAGAGAACCCCTGCAAGGAAGAGCAGAACTCCGAAGAAAACCGTTCTGCCTCCTTGCAGGATATCTCTCCCCTTCGATCGTACTGGGTTGTAGAACTGTTGCATCATGTTCTCCATTGTAGTAGTTGTGATTGGACTTAATTGGGTGTTTCCAATTCAACCGACACTCCGCTATTTGGGTTTGTAGTATCGGTCGTGATTGGCTCATTGGTTTTAAGGCTGTGGAGAGGATTCTGATCGGTTTGTTCTTCCACTCCAGTTTTGTGATGAAGTTGAGGGGAACGTTGTTTCTCCTCCTCATTTTTTGCTTTCTCCACACTCTTTAGTGAGCGAGGTTCTTTCTCTACTTCAACAGCTTCGGGTTGCTCTGGCAGATTTGCCTCTCTTTGTATTACCTGCTCTGACTGCGGCGTAAGGAGAGGAGTTGTTCTCACCTGCTCGGTAGTGGTGCGATCGATCGCCACGAGACTAACCAGCAATGCTGTGAAGGAGACGAGGAGAAGTACTACAGCCGCCACTATCCAACCAGCCCCCCAATGAGCGTGTGAACTACTTCCTCGACCAACCTTCTCTTTCACCCCCACCTCGCCTGCTGCCGTCAACATTGCCGTCAACTCAGCGCGCGTTCCACTCCAAGAATTTGGAGCCAGTTCGCGGTCTTTCCGGATTGCACTCTCCACAACCTGCGAGGCTTTCAGGTCGTACTGCATCTCTCTGTCGGTTGCAACTTCGATGAAGAACTCCTGCTCTTCTACTGGAGTCAGACTTCCCTCCAAGTATCGTTCAATCAGTTGTTCCCGTTCTGTTCGTTTCATTGGTTCTCTATCTCCGAAATCGTTCTTTCGTCTTGCGTTGTCAGATTGGTTATCTCATCATCTATGAACTCTCAATTCTATCAACTCTGAACTCGGTTAGGGCAAAGGTTTTGTCCCCTACCACTCATTCACTCTCAACTCTACAAACTCTTATCCCCCTGATTTTCTTCAAACTCTATCAACGCGGCGATAATTCTCTTTAACTGCTGCCGAGCACGCCAAGCCTTTGTGCGGACTCCACCATGTTTTTCCCCAATCATCTCCCCGATTTCCTCGAACGTATAACCAGAGTAGGAGTGAAGGATCAGGATCTCTCGTTGCGCTAACGGAAGTTTCTGGAGAGCGATGATTACCATCTCTTCCAATCGAGAAAATTCTTGCGTTTCAATTGGAGGGTGTTCATCGTCTCCCAACGATTGCAGGGAGATATGATCGCGCTGATCTCTTATGTGATTTAGCGAGAGGTTTCGAGCAATTGTGTAGAGAAGACCGAGGGGATTCCGAAGTTCATATTCACTCTCCCCCCGCAGTTTGATGATCTTCTCCCAGACATCTTGCGCCACATCTTGCGCACGCTCCCTGTCTCCAATCATCCGGTAACAATAGCGCCCAATCCGGTTAGCGTGGCGGTCGAACAACTCGAGGAAGGCTTGGTCATCCCCTGACTGAAATCGTGCGAAGAGTGCGGTGTCGTATGCTTTCTCCGATTCATCACTTCTCCCCCTCACATCGCTATCGGATCGCTTCAGCTTCTTCACCTCGACCTCAGATTTGTTCCTCGATATGTCCTTTAGGTTCGATATCATGATTTCCTATAACTCCTTCACTCGTATGGCACACTAACGGGTTGGAATGTCACAGAAGAGGTCGAGATAGTACGAGCAATTTCTGGTGAGAGATCGATCTGCTTCCTTCGATGGCACGGAGGAGGTAGAACAGGTTGTTGTTGTGTGACACTCAGATCGGCTGGCGTGTCATCCGGTAGAGGATACGGGTATATCTTACTATGGCAATCCCGAGACAACAGAAGGAAACGGAAGAAGGAGTTGAAGACCGTAGAAGTGGAAGACCTTCTTCACTTCTCTCCACGCCTCTACCTTTACAGACTGACTCCCCTCTCTCGTGGTGGGGAGTACTTCTTGCGTTCTTCGCATTCTTACCCCTCTCGCTTCAAGCCCAGAAGAACGTCGCTGAGGGAGTTGCTCTCCCCCTACCCGAAGCAGCTTCTCTTTCCGACTCACTTTTCTCCGCCCCCGACACAGCATACATCGGTCTAACACGTGTGGGAGCCTGCGACACGTTACTGCTGCCAATCACCAATCACTCACTCTTTCCCCTTCTGATCGACACACTGCAACTCTTTGCGAACCATAGTTCACTCAGACTCATCACACCATTCCTTGATACGCTGACCTTGCAGCCGGGCGAGACTCGCAACCTATTGATCGAGTTCTGTCCCACCGACTCGGTCTGCGTTGATGGTTCTCTTACGTTGGCAGGGAATTTCCTCTCCACAAACCAATGGATATACCACCAGGTCGGCATCCGAGCCTGCGGTGGAAGACCGGAGATAGTTGTCGATCCTCCACAAATCAACTTTCGCCCAACCAGAATCAACAGTTGCCTTGTGGATAGCTTTGTTGTGCAAAATGTTGGGAACTATCCTCTGCAAATTAGTCAGCTCGTAACGAGTGGAGGTTCCTTTCGGATTCTCAGGCCATCCTTATTTCCATTAACACTTCTGCCGGACGAAAAGGAATCAATTGTTGTTGAGTTCTGTCCTGATCGAGAGGGAAACATTGCTGATTCGCTCGCGATTTGGAGCAACGCTGATGGAGGAGCAATTTACCGCCCCCTTGCCGGAGAAGGAGTAATTGTCCGACTTCTTCTCCCCGACACTCTTGACTTCGGAACGGTGGTTGTTAGTTCCTGCAGAGATACGTTGATGGTTGTTCAGAACAATTCTCCTCTCCCAATCACCCTCACCGAGGTGAGCTTAACCCGGGGTCTACAAACTACTCCGTTTACCTTACTTGAAAACTATCCTCAAGGCTGGCAAAAAGTGCTGAAGCCGCAAGACACGCTCCAGATTCACCTCCGATTCTGTCCGAGCGATACAGGGAAGATCACGAGTGATAATCCGGTAGTGGTAGCAGAGAGTGAGGAGAGATGGGAGACAGTTCTGCAAGGTGTTGGCCGACTTCCAATAATCGGGTTCAGCACATCTACCCTCAACTTCCCCCCCCTCCCAATCGGTCGATGTCGCGATACAATACTCACGATCTATAACTTCGACACAACCTCAGTTTCCCTAATCACAGCCGACCTCATCAAGTTGGCAGGAGCTGGTTCGTTCGAGTTTCCCGATCCCATACCGCTGCCACTATTAGTAAAGGGAATGGATTCGATTCAACTTCGAATTCGGTTCTGTGCGACTGAAGAGGGGGAAACCGCTTCCCGCATAACACTCCAATTTGAACCTAAGAGTGAAGAGGAGATAGAGATTCGTGGGTCCGGGTTGGTTCCGGTAATCTGGCTCGACACCACCCACGCAAACGCCGGCGCAAACGCTATGCTCACTCTTCGCGTCTGGCCGGGTGGTCTGATTAACCAACAAGATTTTTTCCTCAAACTTCGCCTTAACCCCGATGCACTCTTCACACGAAAAGTTGTTGCGGCAGGCTCTGAAAGATATTCCCAAAGTAACGATGGAGTTGTCGAGATCAACGGCTCACACCCAAGCGACCTACCCGATGACGGCACGATCTTCCAGATCACCTTTCTCGGACTTTCAACTGGCAAGCCAGTCAACCACGTAGCGATTGAAGAGTTTGACATTGCCGACTCAATTCTCAGGTGGGATACACTCCACGGAGTCGTTACTCTGAGTGGTTGCGAGGTTGGGAGCCTTCCGGGAGTGGGGAAGCGGGCGAGCATTCGTTCGATACAACCGAACCCGGCATCCTCGAACGTCACGCTCACCTATCTCTCTCCTGAAGGTCGGGTCTCTACCCTTTCACTCTACGATTACCTCGGCGGGAAAATCAGCACAATTACGTTGCCGGTTGGGAGTGGGGAGCCGGAAGAGTACCTGTTGGACTTGCAAGAGTTCCCCCGTGGCATCTACATGATCGAACTTGTTGAACGGGAAGAACGCCACCTTTATCCACTCTTGATTGAATAGGAGCACGCAATTGAGGATGTACAACGGAGGGAATACATCTCCTTCAATGCAGGCTACAATGCTTCTCCGTCGCGGCGGACGAGCAGTGCGCTGCTGTTATATACTATTAGGTTTAATAGTAAAGGCCGTATGTGGTTCCGGTTTTCCTTCCCTGTCACATAGAGTGAAGAGTCTGATAGATGTGATAAAGAGGTGCGTCGTTACTCTACAAAATCGGCGAGATGCTTCGGCAGCCTTCGGCATGACATCTTTCTTTTCCGCACGATATACCTTTTCGGCACTTTCGTTTGGTGTCATCTGTAGATGTCTCCCCCTCATGCTGCTCCTCTCTCTTGCTCCGATACGACTCTACGCGCAAGAATCATCTTCTATCATGGTCGGCATCTTCGGGGGAATTTCGAGCGGGATTTTGAGGGGGAACGCCTCTATCTATGCCGGCTCTCCCAGTTGCGGGGAATTCTCTTCCGGCGGAACAACCTCACAAAATCTCGGCCTGCAACTCATTCTCCCTGATCTGTTTATCCCCAACCTCAACCTCACACTGAAACCGACCTTGCAAAGGAGGAGGGTCACACTCTCGCAACAGTCCAACCAAGGAACATGGATATTTCATCAGGAAGTTGGCGATGTGACAGAAATTGAGCGCGAGTTCCAGCTTCAGGTAGAAACATGGTCAGTCAAGTTCGGGCTGCTTGGCTCATATAGCATTAGCGACCGCTTCTCTTTCGGCATCGGACCGACTGCAGGTTATAACTTCGGCCAGAAGAGCCTCCAAACAGATCAGATTGTTGGGCCAGGCGACCTCAGTTTCCCGGATGGACAGACTACCAGAACGATGATCGAAGGAGTAACCTACACCGGCAACCCCCTCTCCCTCGGCTTGGACGTTATCGGGAACGCACGCCTACCTATAACCTCACGCTTCTCCCTCCTGCTGGAACTTCAAAGTCAACTTGAGCTTCTCTCTCCAGTAGTGGAAGCAACGTGGAACTCACTCGATATAGGTGGGAACTTCGGCATCCTCTACCACTTCACCCCCGAAGCATTGGTTCTCGATCCTCCACCGTTCAATTTCCCACCCGATCCTCTTCCTCCCCCCACGCCACAAGCGTTGCCAGACTCTCTGCTCCCAAAGCCACGTCTTAACGCATCGCTTGAGATATACAGTCTTGAAGGGGATCAACGGAAGGAGGACATCCGCGTTCACTTCCGCGAAGCAGATATATGTACCGTTGTGCAGATAGCCAAAGAACTGAGCTTTGCCGATAACTCTGCGAATCTCCCCTCACACTATCAGGAGAAGAGTGGAGAACCTCTACCGGAACTTGATTCGTTGGTAGCGCTCGATCCCCTCACCCTACAAACTCGAGTGCTCGAGCTTATTGGCATTCGGATGAGGAAAAACCGCGAGGCAATTCTGATACTGCAACCGGGAGGGAATAGAGAAGAACTGAGTCGGAAACGGCTTGAGAATATCCGCAACTACTTTGTAGAACGTTGGGAAGTTGAGCCATCTCGCATCGAGTCTCTTCCGACTTCCGAAGATGTTGCAGACGGAGATGTTCGCATCACATCCACATCCCCCGACATTTTAGCTCCCGTTGTCAGCCACCGACTTGATCGGGATTTTGATGCACCGACCGTGAAGGTGAAGACCTCACAGGAAGTGGAGGGGGGATTGCGTGCGTGGGAAATTACGCTGAGTAACAACGACGATGAGGTCGCCCGCTACTCCAGCGCACAACCGGAAAGTCGGGGGAACGCTGGCATCGACTGGAGCGTTCTCTACAGCGATGCAGTGCTGGATTCATCGGTCATCAAAGGGATTTTTATGGTTGAAGATTCCACCGGTGCGCGAAAGATAGCCCGCGCTGATGCAGAGTTAATTGTGCAGAGAAGTCGAATTATGAAGGGACACGTTGTCGACCTTCACCACCGAACCGAAACCTACCTTTACTGGTTCTCTCCCTCAAGAATACCGAGCCTCGACTCGCTCAGTTACGACGACATTCTTCGGCAGTTCAAGACAGTTGTTCGCGAAGGTGCTTCGGTCACCCTCACAGTTAGTGAAGAAGGTTCTACGAGTGAGTTAAACGAAGTGCAGGCTCGTTTTGTGAAGGCACTTCTGCCCTATGCTCCTCGCTACATTCCAAAGTCGGAATTGGCAAATATGTTGGCTCGCTTCGACCAATGTCACACAGTCAACGATGGAGTAAAAACCGATTCGTTTTTGCTCGTAGAACAGACTCTTTCGCAATAGAGAGACTTTGCAGAGTTAGTCAGGTATCACGAGTGATGATCTCAACTCATGTTTACCTCCGACTTTTAGTCGGAGGAGTAAGGAGCAAACAGGGCAAGAAACGACTTGAAGCCGCTTTCTTCTCCGCTCTCGCTACACCCTGAACCCTCGATCTTGAACTTTCCTATATTGTGCCCTATCTGTTCAACTAACCGAGATAGTGCAAGATGGCAGAGGAACATGACCGCATTGTTCAATCCTACATGGAAAAGGTGCTCGCCCTTCGACGTGAACGGGAGCAAGACGAGTTGCGCGAAGAAGAGCTTGAGGAGATCGCCTTGCAGTCAGGACTCTCTCGTGAAGATTTGGACTATGCACGAAAAAGTTTTCAGGACTATTTGAACCGAGGAAAGGGGTTCTTACAGTACAACAACTGGGAACGTGCCTCTCGCGAACTTGAACATGCCGTTGCCCTCTCACCAAACAATTCCCCTGCACTCGTCAGTCTGGCCACCGCCCTTTGGAACAGTGGTGTAGAAAATCACGAGAACGCTGAGAAGTATCGCGCTATGCAGTATGCCGAGCGTGCCCTTCAGCTTGATTCGAATAACACCGAAGCAATCCGACTTATCACCCACATGACTGAGCATAAGGGTGAAATCTTCTCCATATCAACTGGCCGAACGACTACTCCTATTAGGAATACTTCAACAACATCAGTAGGCAACCCCGCGCAAAAGAAGCTCGGAGTGATTATCCTGGTTGCCACGATGATAATTAGCTTCGGTGCTGCCATATCCTTCTTTATGGTAAACTCTGCGCCCCAAGGAGAGTATATAGCTCCCATCCCTTCCAGTGAATCTGAGGATATATCGACTGTAGAACCTCAAGAGGAGAAGCAAGAGTTCGGCTTTGCTACCGAGGTAATGGCGTTCGGTAGCAAGGGAATCGGGCCGGGGAAGATGGAGGACGCTCGCCACATTGGGCTTGACGCTGAGGGGAACATCTACGTCGGTGAGTACAGTAGTGGACGGGTGCAAAAATTCAAATCTGATGGAACGTTTGTCTCGCAGTGGAATATCAACCACGATACGCCGATGCGAAGCCTTGCTGTGAGCAGAGATGGAACTGCTTACGTTGTCTTCGGTGGAATCATCCACAAGTATAACGGCGAGACAGGAGAACTGCTTGGAACGATAGAGTATGGTACGTGGAAAGGATTCGACGCAGTCGCCACAACTCCTGATGGTGGACTTATTACGTTCTGGCAGGGATTGCGAAAAAGTAAAGGGACACGCTCAGGTCAAATGAGCGATGACATTATCCTCTACGACCGAAATGAAAAAGTGACGCAGGTAATCGAGAGAGGAATCAGCACCGTGACTGGAAAACCTGTAGTTAATGTAAAGGTGGTGGTGGATGGTCAAGGGAGAGTCTACGCAATGGACGGCTTCAGCAGTGCGGTCTATGTTTTTGAGCGTGATGGAAAGTATATCAACCGTTTTGGGGGGAGAGGAAGAGAGCCGGGGCAGTTTACCGCTCCAGACGCACTTGCCGTTGATGGCCTCGGTCGCGTCTACGTCAGCAGTTCACTACACGTGCAAGTTTTCGACGGTGATGGAAGGTATGTGAGCGCATTCCCAGTAAATGGTGTCGCCTCAGGTATGGTAATCAACGATCAAGATGAGATATTCATCGTGGCACGAGAACAGGTGATGCAATTCCACATTCAAAAGTAAAACTCAAATCGTAAGAGAATAAACACCAAGGGCAGACCAACTCTCTATCATACTGCATGTGCCGCCTCTATAACTACCCCTCTTCCCCTTTTGAATTTTTACTTTTGAATTTTGAATTCCCTTTCCCTGAATTTCCTCTTATAGTTCATCAATGTCGAAGTAATTGATTGCCCGCAACTCAAGCTCGGAATCTGGCAGTGCTTCAATAATGATATACTCTGTCCCCTCTAACTGGCTCTGGCCTTCGTAAATCCTATCGCACCCAACGGAAAACTCTACTTGGTCGGCCTCGCTCAACACTTTAATTGTCTGCTCTTCAGTATCTGCGTTGAACTCGAGGGGAATCGTTGTTCCATCTTCTCTTCTAACGCTACATCCATCTACGGCGTAGCGGAATGCAATGCCATCTGAGGAATCGAACTTATCGGTTACCACCCGCGTGTAGAAGTTTGCTCCGGTTCCAGAGAGAATTGCCATGTCGAACTGCGCCAGATATTGTGTCTGGTCGTCGACCCGAACCGCAAACTTTCCTCCCGGCTTTATCCTGATGTAACTCCCATTAGCCTTCACGTCCCGCCAGTTGTCGAGGGCAATGCCTTCGAGTGCATACTGCCCAACCACAAGCTGATAGCGTTCGTAGTCGCACCCTGAGAGGAAGAGTACAAGGATGGCCAACAGTGGCATACTCAGGCGAGAACTGATTCCGAGAACGATTGTACCCCTCATCGTCTCATCACCTCCGCTGGGGAGAAGAGTGCGTCGCCAATACCAATACCGAAGCCGATGTAGGGAGTCGTGAAACTGTCGGGAGCTTGAAGATCTTCAAAGTCAGTCAGCACGTCCAAGTTAGTCGATCCACTTACCAGACCAGCCACTACGTTTAGCGTCATCGGGAAGTCGAACCCAAGCTGTTCAATCTCGGGCAGCTTCAGTACCGAACGAATTCCTAAATGCCACGCAGTTGAGGGGAAGTAGGTGAACTCGCCGAACGGTTCTAAATTCAATTCGTCGGCAACAAGGTTCAGGCGGTAGCCGGTTCGCAACGGAAGGAAGCCGAAGGCAACGTTTGTCTTGTTAAGTGCCATCAGATTGAAGAGTGATGTCCCGATAAACCAACGCCGATCCCCAATCGGAACCGGGATCGAGGCGGAGGCAAATCGGAGAATCATACCGGTAAAGGGGGGCGTTCCAGCAGTTGGATCGTTCAACGTAGTAGCAAATGGATCGGACGTATCGGAGAAGGCTCGGACAATATCAACGTTCAGTCCACTTACCTCAAGTGCGTTGTGGTCGTGATCCTTCCACTCGATAAAGAGTTCCTCGGTCTTGTTCACAAAGTCGAGCGCGGAGACCCCAAACCCGAAGTAGGGGAAGGTTACTCCACTCGTCTGATTCTCTGAGAAGAGAGAGGATGTGCCAGCAATAAAGCCTGCGTAGCCTCGGAAGTTGAGTCCTCCATACGAACCAACGTCGAACGTTGACCCCATGTTAACGTAGTACGAAGGTCCCCATGGACCGGAAAACCCAAAGAAGGGAACGACCATGATGTAGGGAGGCTCTTCGCGCAAGAAGAAGCGCTTTCGGATGTAGATCGGAGCCACACCAATCAGACGTTCGTCGGAATCCCATTCCGCACTTGAATCGCTCTGCCGGATAAACAACTCCGTGGCGGCTGTCCCGATAGTCCAGTCGGGCGCGTCGTCAAACCAACGAAGCCGGATCTCGTACGGCATGATGCGGTACATGTCTGCCGTAAAGATTTTCGATGCAGTTGTTCGCTTGATATTCAACAAGCCGTAGAGACCGAACAGACCGTTGCCAGCACCGTCGGTAGAGCCTGTAGAAAAGAAGCTAGCGGTTTCGACGCCACCAAAGCGGAGGAAGGCCGGGTAGTGGCGCTCAACCGTGGAGTCCCGCTGCACGTACTCGCGAGTAATGTCAACAGTGCGAGGCGAGGGATAGATCGTCCCATTCTCCCGATCGCCGGGAGGGTTGTGCACCTCTTCGCGAATCGTTGTGTCGCTCTGCGTGATCGTGTAGAGATCCTCCTCCGTCCTCGTAATCGTATAACACCCCGTCAACAACGACGAAATGTAGAGGAAACCGCAGAAGGCAATTAGCAGATGTATGGTACGCTTCATAGCAATTCAAAAGTAAAAATTCAAAATTCAAAAGCTGAGATTGGAGTAAGAATGATTCTCCTTTCCTTCTTTATTCGTCACCTTGAATTTTGAAGTATCTCTCGTAGCAATTCAAAATTCAAAAGCTGAGATCAAAGGCTGACTATGAGAAGGATCACCCCCTCCTTCTTAATTTTTCATTTTGAATTTTGAATTCCCTCTCTCCCTTTTTGAATTTTTCATTTTGAATTTTGAATTGATTCTATTTCCTGAATAATTCCACTCGTCGAAGTCTTGCGCGGTAGAGTTCGTCTGCCTCGTCCGGGTAAGCTGGTAACGGTCGCCGTTCCCCCTCGGTTCGAACGATAAGAAGCTCTGGACTAACTCCGCGCCGCACCAACTCGCGCCGGATAAACTCGGCACGCCGACGACCGAGATCAATATTGTAAGCATCCGAGCCGATAGGATCGGTATGGCCTACAAGTTCAATTTTTGTTCCAGACGTTGGATCAACTCGACGGAGAACGTCGGCAGCTTGCGCAATCACATCACTCCAACGTTTGTCGGTAGGCAATCCTCGCTCGTCGAGCGTATACTCGTAGGGATTGCTCGCGTCGTTGAATGGGAAGTTGACTCGGAAGACAACAGTGTCGAGAAAGACAACATCCCGGTTGACTTCCCCCTTGTTGTTGTAGACAGGAACTTCCACTGTCTCCGTACCGTAGAGATCCCCCTCCTTACTGGCAGTAATGTCGTACTTCTTTCCCTCTTGAATATCGAACTCATACTTCCCCTGATTATCGCTCTGCGTTGAATCTACTCGGCGTGGCGGATCCCGTTCGTCGAGCGTTACAGTTGCGCCATCCACAGGTTGGCCGTTGTTGTAGCGGACAGTACCGGTCAGCCGAAGCGAGTCAGGCTTTTCTGTTCCCATCGATCCGGGACGTTTCCGGAAACCGAGGTGGAGAACGTAGAGGTCGAAACCGTTCGATCCTTTCTGGTTGGAACTATAGTAGAGTAATGTGTCGGGAGAAGCACCTGCTGGTGCAGATGGAAAAAGCTCGTCAGATGGTGTGTTGATTGGCCTCCCCAAATTCTCGGTCTGTCCCGGAACTCCACCAGCCAGAGGTGCTCTGAAAATATCGTACCCTCCAACAGTCTTATGTCCTGACGAAGAGAAGTAGAGCCACTTGCCGTCACTGCTAACAAATGGAGAGAGTTCATCACATGGTGTGTTTACACCGGGACCGATATTCTCTGGCTCCGACCAACTTCCGTTGCTTTGGAGCCTCGAGATATAAATATCTGTTCCCCCAATGGCATCCAACCGTCCAGAAGCAAAGTACATGATCCGTCCGTCAGGTGAGAATGCTGGCTGCGCATCCCAGTGAATGAAGGTCGAGACCGGTTGCCGCTTTGCTTCTGCCAGACGATCTTGCTGTTTGACCTTCACACCAACAATGTCGTAGTCTCCCTTTACTGTTCCGGGAAGCCGTCCACCAATCAACATTGTATCGGCGGAAGGACTATACGCAGGCGTTCCCATCGAGCCGAGAAGGTCGCGGGTTTCAAATACTTTTTGTGGAAGTGCTGAGGTAACAGAAGTGAAGCGCACGCGGTGAATTTCGTCGTGACTTTCCTTCCCTTCGCTCTTCTTGATTGTTGCAAGCCCATCAGTTCGAGGAGAATTCCCAGTAGCAAAAGCTACACCGAATTCATCATCCTCACCATCAAGCCCTTCCACCCGATCAATCACTAAATAGTAGCCATAACCACTCGACGTGGTGTCGAACGTCACTTCGTTGAATGCCCCCGGTGTGCAGGGAATGAACGGATCAGGGCACTCGTAGATCGGCTGCTCTTTCATGTTCAGGCGTGTAGCACAACTGCTTAGCAGTAATGCCATGCAGAGGGAGAAGAGAATATGGGCAGAAACATAGTAGCCGTTTCGCTTCACAGTCACGAAAGTTTTAGGCACGAAAGTTTAGATCATTCAAACAGAATCAAATAGTGGGAGAAACTACGAGAAATCGAAGTGATGGCAAAGAGAGGAGTGTGCTTAGATAACATCTACGCTATATATTGGATACAATTATTCCCCCCCAAAGCAAGAAGTATGGTTCCCTCTATCTTCTGGCTTTCATACAATAGATCACCCGTTGATTCTTTATCATGACCCGAAACCTTAGAAGATTGAAACATAGAACTCTACTTTGCCGTTAAAAGCTGGCAGTCTTTTTCAGTCAACATTCTCACAGCATTCTATATAGAGCAGCAATGAGCAGCAAACAGCCTCACTACTCTCCTGAGCAAGTTCAAGCAATTCTCGAAAGGGCACTGAGCCGTAATACGGGAGGCGACCCAACAAATATCACCCACGATGAGTTGTTGGAAACAGCGCGCGAACTCGATATTGACCAGAAGGCATTAGAAGAGGCAATCACCGACTACGAACAGACCTACCTGCTCGAGGATGCCCGCAAGCGCTGGAAGATTCGCCGGAAAGCAAAGTTCTTTGAACACTTTCGGGCATACTTGATTGTGAATGCGGTTCTCGCTGCCATTGACTTAGTGACCTCTGGGGGAACCTGGTTCTTCTGGCCTCTCTTCGGATGGGGTATCGGCTTGGCATTTGATGCCGCTGAAGCATTCTACCCGAAAGACAGAGATGTAGAGCGAGGAGCCATCCGCATGGTACAGAAGGAACAGAAAGAACGGCAGAAGCAAGAGCGGAAGCAGCAGTGGCACAACCTGGCCAATGGAATTCGGAAGCAGTTTACCGTGGAGAACAAACAGGGCAAGATCATTATCGAGAAGGGAGACCGCCGAATAGAGATTGGGTAAAATCCACGAAACATTCAGCTATGATAGTACGGAAGGGGATAACTGAGCACCGGTCAGTTATCCCCTTCTTCGTAAACTCCACACAGAACAGCACAAAAAGATAACCGAGATAACGAACTTCAAACCTTCACTTCCTCTCTCCACTTTTGAATTTTTCCTTTTGAATTTTGAATTCAACTTTGAATTCTCCTCCCCGTTCCCCTTCGTTTCTTATATTGCACCCCCGCAAGCGGTCTTACCGTTCACTATCTCAATTATTCAACACGATTTAACGGCTTCTCCGAGGCATTCTGTTTACGGAGCCGGGATATTATTTTTTCATAAGGGGATCAGAAAGACGTGGCTTCCACAACATCAGCTTCGCGCAAACGGATTGCAGCAGGGGAAAAGAATGGAGCAAAATTCATCTTTATTACTGGAGGTGTTCTATCCTCTCTTGGAAAAGGAATTACTTCGGCTTCGTTAGCTATGCTTCTGAAATCGCGAGGACTTCGCGTCACTATCCAGAAGTTTGATCCCTACATCAACGTCGATCCGGGAACGATGTCCCCGTTTCAACATGGTGAGGTGTACGTTACCGACGACGGAGCGGAGACCGATCTCGACTTAGGGCACTACGAACGGTTCCTGAATCAGTCGATGACCCAGAAGAACAACACGACGACAGGACAGGTCTACTACGAAGTAATCACAAAAGAGCGCCGTGGAGATTACTTAGGGAAGACCGTACAGGTTGTGCCACATATCACCGATGAAATTTCCCGACGAATGACGGCACTTGGTGAAAGTGGAGAGTACGATGTTATTCTGATTGAGATTGGGGGGACAGTTGGCGATATTGAATCTCTCCCCTTCCTCGAATCTGTTCGGCAACTGGACCTGAAGCTGGGGCGGGGAAACACACTCCACATTCACCTGACCTACGTTCCCTACATCAACGCAGCCGGCGAGTTGAAGACGAAGCCAACCCAACACTCGGTGAAGGCACTGCTGGAGATTGGCATCCAGCCCGACATCCTCGTCTGCCGTTCAGAGCACCGACTGTTGAAAGATATTCGTGAGAAGATTGCCCTCTTCTGCAACGTGCAGGGAGACTCAGTAATTGAGGGACGAGACGCAGAGACGATCTACGAAGTCCCGCTGATATATGCTCAGCAAAAGCTGGACGACCTGGTTCTCCGCAAACTTGGAGTGGAGGCGCAGGAAGCCGACCTGAAGATGTGGAAGCGGTTTGTTCGGCGGATTAAGAAGCCAACACATGGCAAAGTGCGGATAGCTCTCTGCGGGAAGTACACGCAATATCAGGACGCGTATAAATCGATCATCGAGTCGTTCATTCACGCCGGCGCAGCAAACAACGTCACCGTGGAATTAAAGTGGATCGACAGCGAAAATTTGGAGACGGTGGCTGCTGTGCGCCGCGCCCTGAAAGGGATTGACGGAATGTTAGTAGCCCCCGGGTTTGGATCGCGTGGAGTTGAGGGAAAGATTCGGGCAATCCGTTACGTGCGGGAGAATAAGATACCCTTCTTCGGCATCTGCCTCGGAATGCAGTGCGCCGTGATCGAGTTTGCCCGCAATGTTTGCGGACTAACCGATGCAAACTCAACAGAGTTTGTGAGAACCGAGCAGAATGTGATCGACCTGATGCCGGATCAGAAAGAGGTGAAGGATATGGGGGGAACAATGCGGCTTGGGAGCTATCCCTGCATTGTAGAGAATGGAACGAAGACCTGGAAAGCCTACCGGGATCGTTTCATCAACGAACGCCACCGCCACCGCTATGAAGTGAACAACGCATTCCGCGATCAACTTGCCGCTCACGGCATGAAGTTCAGTGGACTATCCCCAAATGGACGTTTGGTGGAGATTATCGAATTGCCTGACCATCCTTGGTTTATCGGCGGACAGTTCCACCCAGAGCTAAAGTCGCGGCTTGTTGCGCCACACCCACTCTTTAAAGCATTTGTTAATGCCGCAATCACTTACCGCGATCGAAATGAAGGGGGAGAAACCGTGAGCACAAAGAAGAGCAAGAAGGCAAAGGGAAAGAAGAAATAAGGTACCCCCACCTACCTCTCACTACGCTTACGCTTCTGAGAAGAGTAAACGTAGTGAGAGGCTCTCCAAATCGCAAGAAAGAACCTACCCTGCACGAAGTTGCTCGCCAAATCGTTCTCACACCCTCATTTCCACAACAGCGCGTGAGAACATCATGGAAGCCCAACTTCTCCGTAAACAGCAGAATTTCACTTACGCCGACTATGCCCAAAGCCTTGCAACTAACGATGCGTATTGGGTGGCACGTCGAAAAGAAAAACTTAGGTGTAGTCCTTGCAGCACCCACCGACGTTATCCTGAGTAAAGAGAATACTGTCAACCAGATATTCTCTTTATCTCGAAAGACCGAATCGACATTATCCAACCTTACGCTATCATCGGTGCTCCCGATCTTATCGTTGAGATCATCTCTCCCGATTCTGTCGAGCAGGACCGTTACGTGAAGAGAGATCAGTACGAAGGTGCTGGCGTTCGGGAATACTGGATGGTTGATCCGGCTAACAGATCGGTTGAGGTTCTCGTTATAGAGAGGGAAGCCTACCAACTTTCATCATTCGCCGCGCAAGGTGAATCCGTTGTTTCCACAGTAGTTGAAGGATTGAAAATTTCACTTGCTGAGGTTATGCCAGACGATAAAGAGTAGAGGAAATCGAGTGAAGGAAGAATCGTGATAATCATTCAGCTCTCGTATCTTCCCCGACAGTCGTTGTTTCATTGATGAATTCATGTTGAGAAGTCCTGATTTCTAAGAATGCATAAAACCCTTCAATACCTTCTGCCGATTGTTCTGATACTTTGTACCGGAAGGCTCAGCGGACAGACACTCAGTCTGTACGACATTGACCCTTCCGGCTATCCGACAATCAAAGCAAAGGTTCTGGCACTCGACGCGAGTGGGAATCCTTACCGACCAAATATCAACGACCTTGAACTGACTGAAGGTGGAACCCGGCGAACAATTCGCTCAATCACCTGTCCTGAGCCAAAACCGATTGTCCCGATCTCCTCCGTTCTCACCATCGACATCTCCAGTTCGATGCGGGAACATGTCGACCGAAACATCAAGATTGCCCGGGCAGCAGCACATGCCTGGATCGACGCGATGCCTCTCGGCATCTCAGAGTGTGCCATCACCAGCTTCCACCAACAAAGCTTTCTGAACCAAGACTTCACAATCGATGCAATACGACTTCGTGCTGCCGTTGACGATTTAGCCCCTGGAGGAGGAACAGCCTACGATGCTGCATTTATCTCACCGGTGATCGGCGCAGTTCCCGTTGCGTTGGGTGGGAAACATAAGCGCGTGATCGTCTTCCTCACCGATGGACGAGCTACCGGAATGGAAGATGAGATTGTACGGCAGGCAAACGACGGAGACGTAACTATCCACTGCGTCACAGTTGGCTTGCCAGCTCCGCCAATTCTTAAGGGGATAGCAGCCAGAACTGGAGGCCTTTGGTTCGAAAACGTGACTACACCGGAAGAGGCTGTTGAAATCTATCGTCTGATTTTGGGACAATCGCAGGGAGGAGAACCGTGTGAGATCGAGTGGGAGAGTGGGCCAGCCTGTACCCCACTTCGCATCGTAACGTTGAAGGAACGTTCTCTCCCAACTGAAGTAACCACCACCTACACAGCCCCCCCGCAAGCAGTTACCGAGCTAACTCTTGACAAAACAGAAATCTTTTTCGGCACGGTTACTCCCGGCACTACACTCGACAAATCGATTACGCTTTCAACTGGCACGGCTCCTGTTCGCATTCTCTCGGTAACATCCTCCGACCCTCGAATCAAAGCAGTGGCAAACGGTGCTCCCCCAGCCTACACGATCCCCCCCAACGCCGACTACGACCTTATCTTTCGATTCGAACCGACTGATTCTTCACTGGTTGTAGCCGAGATCACAATTGAAATTGAGGGATGTACAAAAACCTTCTATGCGTCGGGAGGAACGTGGCGTGATGGCGTAACCCCTCCAGACATTCAACTGGTAGTACCGAATGGTGGAGAGCGTTTCCCAGTTGGAAGCAGAACAGAAATCCGGTGGAGAGGTGTACTCCCCACCGACACTGTCCGTCTCGACTACAGCACCAACGCTGGGCAAAGCTGGAGACTCATCTCCGACAAGGCAACTGGACTGAGCCACGACTGGATTGTTCCGAACACACCGAGCGAGACCTGTCTGGCTCGAGTCTCAATCGATAGCTTCAGTTCCGGTGGTGGGAGCGCAGTTTCTCGGCTGAGAATTCGCCGAGTGTATACCTATGGGGAACACCTTTCGCAAGGATCGATTACTGCCGCCCGATTCAGTCCTGATGGAAAGTATGTGGCAACGGCAACCGACAATCCTACCGATCAGATTCGCCTCTGGGAAACTCTCGACGGGAAATCGAAGCAAACCTTCACGCCAGCAGGTGGAGTACGCGATTTGGAGTTTAGTGCGGATGGAAAATATTTAGCAGCAGTGATGAGCAACGGTGGGTGGAAAGTTTTTAAGGTCAACACATCGGAAGTCATCAGCGGAGTAACAACAAATCCTACCGCGGTCGGGCTAACTCCACCCGGGGGATCAATCCTTGCAACAGGAGATGCCGCGGGAATGATTACGATCTGGAGCTTGGACTGGGTTACCCGATCTGGAACCACACTGCGATCGTTCCAGACAGGGGTTGGCGAGATTACTTCCATCGAGCTTCACCCCCAACCTGGCTTTAACGAGCTTGCCGTCACTGGCATGAACAACGACAGCATCAAGTTCTTTACCCTTAACGGAACTCCTGCTTCCCCCGCCACCCTTCCCAACTTTGCTGGAGCAAAAACTCATACTCCGGGACTCGGAATCACGTCAGCCAGATATTCACCCGACGGGAACAGAATTACCTCGGCAGGGAATGGAGGTGATGCCTACATTTGGGATCGCTTTGGAGGCAAGTGGCGCGACTCTCTCTCGGGGCACAACGATGCGGCCTTCAGCTTTGACGGGAGCAAGGTGGTGACTGGTGCAGGCGATCTACTTTTTTCTGGAGGGAACTTACCCGACACCGTCTGGGTGTGGAATGCCGAGACCGGTGAGAAATTAGGATATGCCTTCGATCCTACTAACGGACACAGCAAAGCTATCACGTCGGTTGATATGACAAGGCTGAGCGGCAGAGAATATATTCTGACAGCCGGACGAGACAGAACCGCAATCGTTTGGGAGATAGAGAAAGAAAGTGGAGAAGGAGAGAGTGGAGGAAGCGATGTCTCCGACAACCTTTGGGCCATTGTCGACGCGCGGATCGAGGCATCGTCCGTAGACTTTGGAGAAGTTCTGGTGGGGAGTGCGAAGGATTCAACACTTGTAGGATACATTCGGAACAGCGGAGGGATTGCCGTTGAAATCGAAGGGCTAAACATTGTGGGGGGGAACAGTTCCTCTTTCGATATTATCTCCGGACTTCTCCCCTTCACCATCGCGCCGGGCGACGTTCACGAAGTAGAACTGCGATTTGCTCCGAGCGCAATCGGCTCCCACAACACAACACTCGAAATCTATTCTGCTGTGGATACACTCACCCCCGCTCTCCTCGGCAAAGGGGTTGCCCCTCAACTTCGAATTGATGCCAAGATTGTAGACTTCGGTTTGGTAGAAGTTGGCGACCTGAAAGATTCACTTGTCCAAGTAGTGGTAACCAATATCGGTTCGGCTCCACTGACAATCACCTCAACAGTTCAGAATGGTCCAGATATGGAGTCATTCTTTATTCTTTCGGGAGAGGCTCCCTTCACTCTTGCCGTGGGAGAGTCACATTCGATGAATCTTCGGTTCGCTCCGGTTGTCGCGGGAAGAAGAAGTGGAACGATTCTCTTCGGATTCAACGGTCCAGGATCACCTGCAACAGTCACGCTCTTCGGCACAGGATTTTGTTCAACCACAATCACCCGTGCAATTGCTACTGCCGGAGAAATCTCGGGCGCACCGGGCGACACTCTGTCGCTCCCCTTCACTCTTGTCTCGCTCGATCCACCAGCACCATCTCCCCCCGGCACAATACCGCCGGGACCACTCGACTTTACAGCACACTTTACCTTCAACAACAGTCTGTTAACACCGGTTGATCCAGATGCAATCACTGCTGAAGGTGTAGAGAACCGCGAGGCCGCTTGGGGTGGAAGATGGAATCCACTCGATAGTTCGATTACGTGGGAGAAGGATTCCCCTGCATTCATTGCGGCTCTGGGAAATTCAGAGTCGACATCGGTAATGATAACGGAGATTGAGTGGAGCAGAGGCTGTCCACCTGATGTGGCAAAACGGGATGGATCCTTTACCCTCACTCAACTTTGCCGCGACGGTGGCACACGACTCTTTAGCGTTGATGGAACGTTGAAGCTATCGGGGGCAACGCCGAACCCAGCAGTTGAGACAACTACGATCCGCTTCGCTCTGATCGAAGAGGGAGTGACGCAACTATCATTGATAGATATGAAAGGGGAGAGAGTTGAGGTGTTGTTCAACCGCCCGATGGCTCCCGGTAGCTATACAGCAACGTTCGACGCATCGAAACTGAAAGCGGGAAGCTATCTGATTGTGTTGGAGACACCAACTGCACAATTGAGTCAGCAATTCATTGTGCGGCAATAGTAATACCAAATAATGTTAAGGAAGAGGTATATCGTGGTGCATTCTGGTCAATCCAGAAAAGGGTTTGTCATGGTGAGGTCTTCCGAAGCATCTGGCTGGCTCAGTAGAGCAACGACTCGTTTCTCTACACTTGCTGCGAGACTCTTCATTCCGCTTCGCTTCATTCAGAGTGACATTCCTGAATTGGCAGATATACGACTTCGGCAAGGTTATTTGGTATAATACCTGATTCAATTAGCGAAAACGTATTTCTCTTTTCTTCGCCCTCTCCCGATCCCGGGCGAGGGGAGCAACAGAAGAGAATGGTTTCCGTTCCATTCGATAAGACCTCTTCCTTACTTGAGTTTGGTATAAAGAGGTGGGCTGCTCTCCCCCCAGCGTTGGCTACAGACCAACAGCTTAAAACGATCCTGTTCCTAAACTCTCCTCTCTACAAACTCTTAACTCTACGAACTTCCTCCAGAACACCTGTTACGGTTGAGGCGAGACAGCTTTTTAGTCCTTCCAACGCCCCCCGATCGACTTCGCCACTCCACTCATCCATGAATATCTTCTTGAACTCGATAGCGAGCACGCAGACAGAGTTGGGATATCGCTCGTGAATTCGCCGAGAGAAGTCGCCCCCCTTGAACTTCACGTTCTCCCTCACATCAAGGTCTCTCCCCAGGTAGTCGGCAGACCTGAGATCACGTATAAATCTTTCAACGACTCCTCCGAACCGTTCTCGGTTGAGAGTTCCAGTTCCAACGTTCACCTCTGGGTTCCCTAATGAGTCAGCCGCCTCACCCTCTGGTCCGTTCCGCCGGTGGTTATAGCTGTGCAGATCGTAGACCACCACGTTCCCATATCGGGCTACCCACTCATCGAGAAGATCGAACACCGCACTGTTAAAGGCATCATAGGTTGCAAGGCTTTGCTGGACGATATCTTCCGGGAGATCATCTTTCCAGACTTCAAGTCCCCAAGCATCTTCCGGTATCCGATAAACTGCTTTCTCGCGCGAACGATTCAGGTCGACTTCGAATCGGGAGTGGTGGACGACCACTTGCGTTGTGGCAACTTCGGCAAGCTCACCGGTATATGGATCCTCCTCCCGCAATCGTCCCTCTTCGTTGAGAGCAAAAAGGGATTGTACGTCTGGCCGAGCTGCGTGCCCATCGTGAATTGCTGTGGCAATCAATGGGTTGTCACCACGAATGATCTTCCACCTCTTCTCTTCTTGCAATGTCATCAGGTTCTGCAATTAGAATTATACAAAGTAGTTGAGAGTTAATAGACCAACGACACTTCCGCTCACGTATCGCGAAAGTGTCGTTGCTCGAAATTTAGGTGAAATGTTTGGGAAACTGGGAGAAAGATTTAGCGATTATTTTTCGCCTTTGCTTTGTCGGCAATTCGCTTTGCACTCTCCACGGCACTCTGCGAAACGTCTGTCACCTTCTCTACCCCCTGCCGTGCCAACTCACTGGTTTTGTCTACTGCGGTTGTCAACCCTTTGCTGGCCTCTTCACTCAGGCGACGAACCTGATACTCTGCTTCGCCATAGGCTTTCTTTGCCCGCTTAACGAACTTCTTGCGCCGGTACTTTCCACTTTTCGGATCAAGGAAATACCAAGCGGCTGCCGCTGCCCCAATTGTGCCGAGAATACCGACAACTTTCCCCGCCTTCCCTTTTTTTGTCCGTTCCCTACCTTTTTGTTCTGACATAGTTCTACCTCGTTTCATATCTGTGTGGTTGATAGTTTCTCCAACTGCGAGTGCGAAAACATTCTATCTACGCGATGGCTTAGTTCGTGTTACGAACGAGAAGCTCTCATTAATCGTGTGGTAGGAAATACTTATACCAAATTCAATTGAAGAAGCCCTATATCAGCCAATTCAGGCATGTCACTCAGAGCGAAGTTTGTTAAGCTGGCGAAATACTTCGTTCACCGCGACAGATTAGCAGGACATTCCTTTTCAGGATTGCCCAGCCTGCACAACGTGTACCTTACACTGCTTAACGCGGTCTTTCTCAATATCCTCTGCCGGGATAAACTCGGTTGCGCAGCTCATCACCAACGACAAATCGATTCAGGTTATCGAGAAAGAGGTCAGTAACTCCCTCCCCAAAGCCGACAAATCCCCCCGAGGAATGAGGAGTGACGATAACGTTCTCCATCCCCCACAACACCGAATCGCTCGGTAAAGGTTCTTCCTCCACGACATCGAGAGCCGCGCCGGCAATCGTCCCATTTTCCAGAGCTTCGATTAGGTCATCCTGCCGAACAATTTTTCCCCGAGCGATATTCACTAAGAATGCTGTCGACTTCATCTGGCTGAAGAGAGACCTATCGAACAAACCATCGGTCTCAGTTGTGAGAGGGAGAGTAATCACAACGAAATCACTTTCTGCGAGAAGTTTGTGAAGCTCTGCTGAAGTGTAGAGGTAGTCGAGGTTTGGCTCTAACGTTGCATTCCGCTTCGTTGCGATTACGCGCATCCCGAACGCCTTACTCCGCTTCGCTACAGCTCTACCAATTGCTCCGTAGCCAACAATGCCAACTGTTAGTCCGCGCAGTTGGCGGCGATCAGGATGTTCTACCGTTGTGTAGCGGTTCCACTCTCGCCGTTCCATCCACCGTATCTGCTTTGCAAGACTCCGGTTCAGCATCACCAAGTAGGCGGCTACTTGGTCGGCAACGGAGTCGGCCATCACACCCGATGAGTTTGTGAAGCAGAGAGAAGAGTGCTCAATTCCCTTCAGAGAGAAGAGGGCATTGACCCCAGCCCAGGGGATGTGAACCCACCGAAGTCTCTCAGCGTTATCCCACTGATCTTGACTCAGTCTTCCACCCAAGAAAATTGTCGCTTCAGAAATGTGTTCGTCCAACCGCTCGATAATCTCTTCTGAACTCTCACCGAACGAAGTTGGGAGAAACCTTCCCCCAAGTTTTTTCACACAGTCAGCAATCCGTTGGTTGTTCTCCGAACTGAGTTGATAGCTGCTGAGGATAAACATTTCGGATCTCTTTCTTCGATGATATATCGTCAATAGTAAAAACTGCGAGGGGGTGCGTGTTACCGCACCCCCTCTTCATTGCGAACTTTTTACAAGATAGGATTTTCAATGTGGAGAAGAGAATTCCAAGTTCGCACCTTGTATAGAGTTAGAATTCAATGGTATTATTATCGCAAGAGGGGGGAAGTGAAACGAATACGTAAGGCACATCTGTAGTCCGTTTCACTTCCCCTGTTCCTCCCTGTAGTAACTGTGTGGCAGTAGGTACTACCATCCTCTCGTAAAGGCAATTGTTATTCAACGCGCGTCGCCTGCATAAAGGAGTTCGCTTCAATTGTTGTCGTTCTACCCGTTCCGGCCGCACTTTGTGCCCACTGCAACTGAATGTCATCGGCAGTTGTGCTGGTTATAACGATTCCGCGGAACCAAACCGCGATGTCTGTTGCTGTACCACTAGTAACGTCGATCGCCCCAGAAGCTCCCCCGTCGGTCGAAAGGAAGCCCCCTCCCTTGATATTATTCGCTCCATCGTAGGCAACGTAGGTCATCTTCATTGTTGAACTGGCCGGTACATCGAAGCCAATAATTAGTTCAGCATTGTTGACGTTGGAATAAGCGTAGAGGAAGCCCTCAATCACATATGTTGTGCTTGCCGCCAACGGTAAGGCAAGGTGGTCGTCGTTTTGCAGTGTTCCAACGTTTGTGATACTCTCATCGGCTGTCTTTCTCGCAAAACCTTGGCTACCGACACTACCGTTTTGGTTCGGGTTTGTCCAGCTTAGACTTCCAGTTCCATTGTTTGAGAGGACACTACCGACAGCTCCTTGAGCTAAAGGCAGAGTGTAGGTAATGTTGGCTCCTTGTGCTCCTGCCTTGAAAGCTGTGTACTCTGTCCCACCAGCACTCGGCTCTGCAAAACGAAGTTCACCCGCCGTTCCAGTATTCGAGAGAAGGAGGTTACCATCCTGCACTTCCAGCTTTTGCCCCGGATTGTTTGTTCCAATTCCAAGGTTGCCGGTATTGTCAATACGCATCTGCTCTGCGTTGTTTGTCTTGAATACCAGATCCACGTTGTCGGTAGTACCTAAGAAATTAGTTCCGGCCGTCGTGCCACTATTACCCGTAAGCGACCAACCACTTCCACCTGATATCGATGCAACTGAACGAGTGTGAACAACTCCCGTTCCATCAACTACCAAAAGGTTTGTCAGCACGTTATCCTGCGTTAAGCCATCAATATCCAGAGTGCCGTTCGTAACATCAACGCTCAGCGTTCCTCCAGTTGTTGCATCAGATACATCTAATGTGATGTTATCACCATTGCCGTCGCCCAGTGTTGTTGTACTGTTTGCATTGAGTGTCGTAAATGCACCTGTCGACGGTGTGGTCGACCCTATCGACGTACCGTCTATCGATCCACCGTTCACGTCTACTCCACTGAACGTCTGCGTCCCCGTCCAACTGTTCGCGTTCGTCAAGTCGATGCCAAGCGGACTGCCTGTCGTCCCATCCCCGGTTAGTGTCGCATCGGTCGTGATCGATATCTGATCGCTCAACTCCGTCGCTAAGTCACTCAAGCTCGTCTCTCGTACTTGATCCGATCCGTTCAACGTCAACACCGAGGTCGGTGCGGCATCTGCGTCAATACCGGTCAACACTAACTCTCCTGTCCCCACATTCAACGTCACGTTGTCATCGCCATCGCCTAAGCTCGTCGCACCGGTTGAACCTAATGTCGTAAATGCACCTGTCGATGGTGTGGTCGATCCTATCGACGTACCGTCTATCGATCCACCGTTCACGTCTACTCCACTGAACGTCTGTGTCCCCGTCCAACTGTTCGCGTTCGTCAAGTCGATGCCAAGCGGGTTCCCTCCTGTTCCATCACCGGTTAACGTCGAGTTTGTTGTTACTGTACCTGACCCAATGGAACCAACAGTTCTTGTTGATACTCCCCCTGTACCATCTATCACCAAGATGTTAGTAAGAGAGTTATCCTGAGTTAGGCCATCAATATCTAAAGTGCCGTTCGTAACATCAACGCTCAGCGTTCCTCCAGTTGTTGCATCAGATACATCTAATGTGATGTTATCACCATTGCCGTCACCCAGTGTTGTTGTACTGTTTGCATTGAGTGTCGTAAATGCACCTGTCGATGGTGTAGTCGACCCTATCGACGTACCGTCTATCGATCCACCGTTCACGTCTACTCCACTGAACGTCTGCGTCCCCGTCCAACTGTTCGCATTCGCTAAGTCGATGCCCAACGGACTGCCTGTCGTCCCATCACCGGTTAGTGTCGCGTCAGTCGTGATCGATATCTGATCGCTCAACTCCGTCGCTAAGTCACTCAAGCTCGTCTCTCGTACTTGATCCGATCCGTTCAACGTCAACACCGAGGTCGGTGCGGCATCTGCGTCAATGCCAGTCAACACTAACTCTCCTGTCCCCACATTCAACGTTACGTTGTCGTCGCCATCGCCTAAGCTCGTCGCACCGGTTGAACCTAACGTCGTAAATGCACCTGTCGACGGTGTAGTCGACCCTATCGACGTACCGTCTATCGATCCACCGTTCACGTCTACTCCACTGAACGTCTGCGTCCCCGTCCAACTGTTCGCATTCGCTAAGTCGATGCCCAACGGACTGCCTGTCGTCCCATCACCGGTTAGTGTCGCGTCAGTCGTGATCGATATCTGATCGCTCAACTCCGTCGCTAAGTCACTCAAGCTCGTCTCTCGTACTTGATCCGATCCGTTCAACGTCAACACCGAGGTCGGTGCGGCATCTGCGTCAATACCGGTCAACACTAACTCTCCTGTCCCCACATTCAACGTCACGTTGTCATCGCCATCGCCTAAGCTCGTCGCACCGGTTGAACCTAACGTCGTGAATGCACCTGTCGACGGTGTAGTCGACCCTATCGACGTACCGTCTATCGATCCACCGTTCACGTCTACTCCACTGAATGTCTGTGTTCCCGTCCAACTGTTCGCGTTCGCTAAGTCGATGCCCAACGGACTGCCTGTCGTCCCATCACCGGTTAGTGTCGCGTCAGTCGTGATCGATATCTGATCGCTCAACTCCGTCGCTAAGTCACTCAAGCTCGTCTCTCGTACTTGATCCGACCCGTTCAACGTCAACACCGAGGTCGGTGCGGCATCTGCGTCAATGCCAGTCAACACTAACTCTCCTGTCCCCACATTCAACGTTACGTTGTCGTCGCCATCGCCTAAGCTCGTCGCACCGGTTGAACCTAACGTCGTAAATGCACCTGTCGACGGTGTAGTCGACCCTATCGACGTACCGTCTATCGAACCACCATTCACGTCTACTCCACTGAACGTCTGTGTCCCCGTCCAACTGTTCGCGTTCGTCAAGTCGATGCCAAGCGGGTTCCCTCCTGTTCCATCACCGGTCAGCGTCGCGTCGGTCACCACGCCGCCACTCACTGCTGTTGCCCATGTTGGAGCACCTGCTACAACTGTTAGAACTTGGCCGTTTGTTCCTGGAGTGAGTTCTGCTTGTACGTTCGATCCATCTCCCACCCAAATATTATTCAGTGTCAATGGTATCGATGGCGCATTCGTGAAGACAACTGTTCCGTCTATCGTCGTCGTCGAACCAGCGTTGCCGATGTCGATTGTCGTCGCTGTGGAACCAACGTTCACGTCGTTCCCATCGACGTTCGTTGTTGACCCTTGAACCGTCGTTGTGCCTGTCGTGTTCCCTACTGTTGCGTTCGATCCCGGATCGCTTGCGATCACGGCATTCCCCGTGTTCGATAAGTCCCCGTCGATCACAACATCGCTGTTGATGTTCACCGGACCGTTGAACGTCGAGGTCGTACCACCACTCGTTGTGAAACTCGTCCCTGTGAACGATACATCTCCTGTGTTTGTCTGAGTCCCGTCGACTGTCACATCATCCAACGTCGTTGCCCCGTCGACATCCAAGTCACCACTCACCGCAATGTTGTCAACGTTCAAGTCGCTGCTCCAGATCGGTGTGCCACTCGCATCTTGCTGCAACACTGCTCCCTCGTCGTTCGTTGTCGGCAACTCTGCGGCAACATCTAAACTGTTCCCAACGAACAACGCATCCTCACTCAACGGCAGCTCCAGTGCGTTCGTGAAGACAACTGTTCCATCTATCGTCGTCGTCGAACCGGCGTTGCCGATGTCGATTGTCGTCGCTGCGGAACCAACGTTCACGTCGTTCCCATCGACGTTCGTTGTTGACCCTTGAACCGTCGTTGTGCCCGTCGTGTTCCCTACCGTTGCGTTCGATCCCGGATCGCTCGCAATCACGGCATTCCCCGTGTTCGATAAGTCCCCGTCGATCACAACATCGCTGTTGATGTTCACCGGACCGTTGAACGTCGAGGTCGTACCACCACTCGTTGTGAAACTCGTCCCCGTGAACGATACATCTCCTGTGTTTGTCTGAGTCCCGTCGACTGTCACATCATCCAACGTTGTTGCGCCGTCGACATCCAAGTCACCACTCACCGCAATGTTGTCAACATTCAAGTCACTACTCCAGATCGGTGTGCCACTCGCATCTTGCTGCAACACCGCTCCCTCGTCGTTCGTTGTCGGCAACTCTGCGGCAACATCTAAACTGTTTCCGACGAACAACGCATCCTCACTCAACGGCAACTCCAGTGCGTTCGTGAAGACAACTGTTCCGTCTATCGTCGTCGTCGAACCGGCGTTGCCGATGTCGATTGTCGTTGCTGTGGAACCAATGTTCACGTCGTTCCCATCGACGTTCGTTGTTGACCCTTGAACCGTTGTCGTGCCCGTCGTGTTCCCTACCGTTGCATTTGATCCTGGATCGCTCGCGATCACGGCATTCCCCGTGTTCGATAAGTCCCCGTCGATCACAACGTTCCCGTCGACTGTCACATCATCCAACGTCGTTGTGCCGTCGACATCCAAGTCACCACTCACCGCAATGTTGTCAACGTTCAAGTCACTACTCCAGATCGGTGTGCCACTCGCATCTTGCTGCAACACTGCTCCCTCGTCGTTCGTTGTCGGCAACTCCGCGGCAACATCTAAACTGTTCCCAACGAACAACGCATCCTCGCTCAACGGCAGCTCCGGTGCGTTCGTGAAGACAACTGTTCCATCTATCGTCGTCGTCGAACCGGCGTTCCCAATGTCAATCGTCGTCGCTGTGGAACCAATGTTCACGTCGTTCCCATCGACGTTCGTTGTTGACCCTTGAACCGTCGTTGTGCCCGTCGTGTTCCCTACCGTTGCGTTCGATCCCGGATCGCTTGCGATCACGGCATTCCCCGTGTTCGACAAGTCGCCATCGATCACAACGTTCCCGTCGACTGTCACATCATCCAACGTTGTTGTACCATCGACATCCAAGTCACCACTCACCGCAATGTTGTCAACGTTCAAGTCGCTGCTCCAGATCGGCGTGCCACTCGCATCTTGCTGCAACACTGCTCCCTCGTCGTTCGTTGTCGGCAACTCTGCGGCAACATTCAAACTGTTCCCGACGAACAACGCATCCTCGCTCAACGGCAGCTCCAGTGCGTTCGTGAAGACAACTGTTCCATCTATCGTCGTCGTCGAACCAGCGTTGCCGATGTCAATCGTCGTCGCTGTGGAACCAACGTTCACGTCGTTCCCATCGACGTTCGTTGTTGACCCTTGAACCGTCGTCGTGCCTGTCGTGTTCCCCACTGTTGCGTTTGATCCCGGGTCGCTCGCGATCACGGCATTCCCCGTGTTCGATAAGTCCCCGTCGATCACAACATTCCCGTCGACCGTCACATCATCCAACGTTGTTGTACCATCGACATCCAAGTCACCACTCACCGCAATGTTGTCAACGTTCAAGTCACTGCTCCAGATCGGTGTACCACTCGCATCTTGCTGCAACACTGCTCCCTCGTCGTTCGTTGTCGGCAACTCCGTGGCAACATCTAAACTGTTCCCGACGAACAACGCATCCTCGCTCAACGGCAACTCCGGTGCGTTCGTGAAGACAACTGTTCCATCCAACGTCGTCGTCGAACCGGCGTTGCCGATGTCAATCGTCGTCGCCGTGGAACCAACGTTCACGTCGTTCCCATCGACGTTCGTTGTTGACCCTTGAACCGTCGTTGTGCCTGTCGTGTTCCCTACTGTTGCGTTCGATCCCGGATCGCTTGCGATCACGGCATTCCCCGTGTTCGACAAGTCGCCATCGATCACAACATCGCTGTTGATGTTCACCGGACCGTTGAACGTCGAGGTCGTACCACCACTCGTTGTGAAGCTCGTCCCTGTGAACGATACATCTCCTGTGTTTGTCTGAGTCCCGTCGACTGTCACATCATCCAACGTCGTTGTGCCGTCGACATCCAAGTCACCACTCACCGCAATATTGTCAACGTTCAAGTCACTGCTCCAGATCGGTGTGCCACTCGCATCTTGCTGCAACACCGCTCCCTCGTCGTTCGTTGTCGGCAACTCCGTGGCAACATCTAAACTGTTCCCGACGAACAACGCATCCTCGCTCAACGGCAACTCCGGTGCGTTCGTGAAGACGACTGTTCCATCCAACGTTGTTGTCGAACCGGCGTTGCCGATGTCGATTGTCGTCGCCGTGGAACCAACGTTCACGTCATCCCCATCGACGTTCGTTGTTGACCCTTGAACCGTCGTCGTGCCTGTCGTGTTCCCTACCGTTGCGTTCGATCCTGGATCGCTCGCGATCACGGCATTCCCCGTGTTCGATAAGTCCCCGTCGATCACAACATTCCCGTCGACTGTCACATCATCCAACGTTGTTGCGCCGTCGACATCGAAGTCACCCCCTACTGTCGCGTTCCCACTTGCTGTGATATTATCCACGTTCAGGTCGCTACTCCAAGCCGGAGGACTGCTTGAGCCTTGCGATGTCAACACCTGATTTGTTGTTCCTGGATCGCCGTTTGGACGAAATGACCCCGTGATACCGAAACCCCCTCCGTTTGTACTACTGTAGAATCGCCCTCGCTCCGTTCCATTTGTTGCGAGGACAAAATCGACGTCATCAGATGTCCCCACATAGTTAACACCGGGCGTTGTTCCTCCATTTCCGTTGAGTCCCCAAAAGGGAGCCGCCGAGGCAGAAATCCACTCGGGGGCAGTTCCGATTGAGTTTACCCTCAGGAAGTCTCCGGGATTACCAATTGGCAACTCAGTCGCATTTGAGTCAAGATTACCATACCAAATTGCACCGGGTGAAAGTTGGGCAACCAACCTTCCTGCTGTGTCAACTCCAACGACTGTGTACCAGAGTGGTGAGAATTCTGTTCCCCAATTCCACTGGATAACAGAGTCTTCGGTATTGTAAATCATCAACCCAGTAGCCGGATCGCTTATCGCATTCCGCTGTGTCGATGTCATCCGGGGCATCAGAAAACCTTTCGTTGTGGAACGCAACTCGAAGAGAGCACTTGGATCTGGAGAGATTGTACCAATACCAACATCTCCTTGGCTATCGGTTATTGGCTGCGTAAATAGGTAGGTAGAGGTAAAGACCAGAAGAAAAAGAGCAGAAAAAATCTCACGACGATACATAGAGAGATATCCCCATTTTATTTGAAAATGTCAGCATAGAATGTCCTTACGGCATGCACGGAGAATGGAGATAGGTCTTGAAAGCTCAAAAGAACCCGTCGTTACACAACAAGAGAAATGCTATGCTTGATAGGAAGCTTTCTTGGCATCAAAGCAACTCTCAAGCTTTGCTCTAACTCATCAAGTTTAACCCGTGTTCTCGCAAGCTCAATTGATATACAAGCTACCCTTCATTCAACTTTTATCCGAAGGAAACGAAGGGTACATTTATGGGACGTTGTATATTTTGTAACTTCTTTTAGTGAACAAATTCCCCTCGCTTGGGTTTGTGGAGTAGTACGATTGGAACAACGGGTTTGGATTTTCCAACAGCTACTTGAATAGTTCCCTATGGGCAAAGCAGAGAAACCAGTACAACCTGAAGAACTTGCTCAATTAATCCACAGAGTTCGGAGTATCTCCGGCTGTGTGCGCGTAGCTCGCATCTCTTTTGTTTTGTCCTCTCTTTTTTAGTGATGCTCCGGCTGTGTGCGCGTAGCTCGCATACTGGAGAAGAGAGATCTCAATTTAGCCTATGCTAAACAGAATGTCCAATGGCTCTCCGTACTTATCAACAAATTTCAGGTGCTTAGTTATGGTCTTCTCCTCACAGACCAACAATTTATCGCTGAGTCTCGCCCTCACCTCAGAGGCTACACTTTCCTTCTTATCCTCCGCTCCGGACAATACAGTCTTTCGGCATTGGATATTTCTTTGGGAGAGAAAGATGCAAGAAATGCCTGCGACATTGCACTGAAGTTGGACGACAACCAACTCTACTCACTTGCCTTGAACCACCTTGGAAACAGCCTTCTCTCACAACAGAAGATCACCGAAGGTCTGCAAGTGCTTTCACTAACTGTAGAAATTGAACGGAAAGAGGGAAACGAGGCTGGCCTCGCCCGCTCGCTCTACAACCTTGCGCGGGGAGAGATTGCTGTAGGTGAATATGGGGAAGCAGAAAAGCATGTTGAAGAGGCTCTACAACTGTACGAAAACTCACCTCACCTCCCACTGTACGGACAAGCATTCCTCTACGCTATACGCCAGACGCTTTACGAGAACAACCAGCACTTTGGAGCAGCTCTCATCGATGGCCATCGATGCCTTGTGCTACTACAGCACATTGAAATGCCCGAGCGAATCGTTGAGGCACACTACAACCTTGTTCGACTCTACCTACAGTTAGATAACGTCGGCGAGGCAATGTTCCACGCCACGGAAATTCTCCCTTCGGGTGAGGAAACCTCCGTAAACACTTCCACTCGCTGCTTCTACTTCCTCTCGATAGGAGCAATTGAGCTACGACTGAGCCGCTACGACAAAGCAGAGGATTACATACAGAGGGGTCTCGACCTTGCCACAAAGTCTGGCCATACAATGTTTGAGGCAATGTTCCTTGAACGCCTTGCTGAAGTTGCGCGTCGGCAAGGCTTCTTCACTAAAGCAGAAAAACTTCTGCAACATAGCTTGGGCAAAGAAGGGCATCGATTGAAGCGTATGCACATCTATAGATCTCTTGCCAAGATCACTCTGGAGCAAGGGAATGTAGAGAAGGCCGAATCTTTCTTACGTGAAGCTGTAATGCAGGTCAATTGGTTGCCCGCAAAACACCAGCGGAAGGAACTCGCCATTGTGGAGTCGCAGATACTTCAAATGCGAGGAGAACTACAGAAGGCAATAGAGCTGCTGATGACCGTTGCCAAGGATTCGGAAGTAAAGCTCTCTACGCGGGCGAATATTCACCTACGATTGTACGAGATTTATCGAAAGGAGGGAATGTTAGAGAGAGCACTATATCAATATCAACAGTATCATGCAGCAGAAATTGAACACGAACGGATACTTGGTGAACATCGGATGGTCTCACTCCGCACGTCACACGAAGACAGGAAAATGAAAGCAGAGTGGCAGCAGCTTGAGAAACAATACGAGCAGAAAGAACGCGAACTGGAGCAGTTGGCACTGAAGATAGCTGAGTACCAACAGCGAGTGAAGAAAATTGAGCAGAGCATCCTTCAAACCATCAAATTGCTCTCAAATTCTCACCCTGATATTGAGAAGTGCAGAAACCAGTTGCAGAGCTTAGCTCGCACGATGAAAGCTGCCGAGAAACACTCGCGCGATATAATAGTCCCCCTGCGCGATAACGACCGGGAGTTCTTTAAGAGACTTGGAGAGCAATACCCAGAACTTACGTCGAATCAGAAACGCCTTTGTGGACTGCTACGGGCCGGCCTTACTTCATCCGAAATAGCTTCTCTTCTGCACGTCACTCCAGAAACCCTCGCCACACAGAGGAAGCGGTTGCGAAAGAAGCTCAGAATATCTCGCAGTATAAAACTTGAACAGATGCTAACCGGTATCTAACGCTACCTCTGCAACTATCGTCCACCCGATATTTTCAGGCGAATGTCAACCCCTACTTTCAACGTGCTCCTGCTGATATCACGCGAGCCTTCGCTATCTGGAATCGTCGCCTCGTAGCTGACGAAGCCAGTAGCGTCTACAGTTCGCGAGACAGTATAAGTTACCGCTGGACGGAAGCTGATTCGTGTGGAACCATCATTGTTCCCTTCTGGACGGAAGTCAGTCAGGTTGAATCGCTTGGTGTTCTCGCGAGCTAAGCTGAAGTCGGTGGTGAACTCGATGTCGTTCTTCAGGTTGAGTCCGAGAAAACTGAGACTTAATCCACGCCTTTGGTAGCTAAGGCGAAGCTGCATTTCGTTTCGCAGATTCTTCGAGATTTCTGATCTGGCTGCGGTCACCAGAGCAAACTCAGAAGTTGTGTTGTAGTTGAAAGATGCTGTTGCCGTCCCCTTCCAAAAATCTTGGTCACCTGTGATGGTGATCCCGATCAACGGTTGGAATCCACGTGTGACAGTCTGCGTCTCCGGCACACGACCGTCGGTTGTCTCACGGAAGTTCCGGTTGTACTGCCCGCGATATTCGTGCGTGAGAGAAGCTCTGGTTGTCCACCCTTTCATAAAGGGAAGATTCTGCAGCCCATTCCACTGCAATCGCCAGTTGGCGCGCGGGAAGAAACTTCGCACTCCCTCCGGCAACCAATTAAAGGCTTCGAGTTCTTCCTCAAATACCTCCGACAACGTCTCTGTAATCAGTCTGTTATAGGCTGTCAATGCCTGATTGTATTCTTCCTGTTGCTGTGGCGTAGGAGTTGGTCCAGGATCAACCGGAACGGCAATCCCCCCCTTCCTTGCAGCATAGGCATTGACAACTCCCTCTATATCGTTGTCGAAGAAGACCGGCAAACTCAGGTATGTTCGGCTCAAGTTCCCGGTAGTGAAATAATCTCTGTAGTCGGGAACACCAACATCGTTAGCAATCACTGAGTAGTTCTGATTCATCCCCCACTTAGTGCTCCAATTCAACGTTAAGGTCATGCCGGGGAAAAGCTGGCGACTTGTGTTCGCCGTCAGATTATTTTCTTGACTGTAGTTGTCAATCACGTTGATGCCGGGTGCTCGAAGTCCACGATCAACTTCACTCCCAAACCACGGAAACGAAAGCGTTCCGTGCGGGTATCGAATCAACCCAAGCTGGTAGGCTAACCCAGGTCCGAAGTCAGGACTTTCCGAGCGGAAGAGAAGCGAACGCCCCCACAGATTGGAGAGTCCGGTTCCACCGAGAACACCATCATTTTTCGCTGTGTTGTTCTGGGTAAAGTTGAGTGTGAATTGATCCCAGTCGAGTAACGGAGCCTTAATCAAGACGCGCAGGATAGAGTTGATCGGTCCTTTTGCAGTGGTGTCAGTCTCCGGCGTCCGCCCTCCACGTCTGCCGATTGTTCTGTCGCCAAACAGAACCTCGCCCAGCAACTTCGCCATGATTGTCATGCCGAGCGTTGCCCGCCCTTGATACTTTGCACTCTTAGTGAAACTTCCCTCTCCAATTGTTGGACCAAGTTGATCGTGCCACTCATAGTCAACCTTGTAGGTGGCTGTGGGCCTGAAGAATTGATCGGCATAGGGTATAAAGGGAATGCGAGGCCGCGAGTTAAAGTTGAAAGCCTGGGTCATATTGTTGTCCAGACCAAAGTTGAAGAGTCGCCCTTCATCTAAGAAGAGAAGTCCTGCTAACTCCGATCCACTCCGCTGAATTCCAATATCGTCGGTCTCCAAGTGGGTTAGCGAACTTTGAACATTCAGGGTGTAGTTGATTGTGGGGTTAATGATTCCTCCCCGGATAATTGGCCAGTCAAAGTTCGCTCCCCGAGATGCACGGAAATCGCGAACTACTGGTGATGGCTCAGCTAACTCACGCAACTTCTCGGTTGTCCGCTCTCGGTGAAGCGTAATGCTTGTTCCAACATTGTTTGGGAGAAAGTTGATCTGGAAGTCTTTCCAGAAGTCGAGAACAGGTACGGAGTCGAGCAGCTTTCTGAACGGCTTCACGTCGAAGTTCTCTGGAATCCGTGTCCCCCAAGCTCCGTTGAAATCCCACTGCCACCGGAAACGTTGTTCAATCAATGGTGAACGCTCGCGAGCCTGGTCATAGCGGAAGCCGAAATTAAAGTTGTTGACGATGTCGGAAATCACCCAACTCTCGCCGGGGAACTTCAATTTGAATTCACTGAAGGCCAACGCATCCTGAACTACAAGTGTTTCTGTGGAACGACGCAGACTGTCGGCACGGCGCTGCGCCTCGGTCTGTGGAATCGTGACATCACCTAAAATCCGCTCGGCAGCCGCCTCCACGTCAACATCAGATTCGGCGATATACTGTGGATTCTCTACCCGTTCAGTATGGCTGTACGTTAAGGGTATCGACGAACCTCGCTGCATCGATTCCGGAAGGAACTTCTCGATATTAAAGTTGGAGTTCACCGCCCAGTTCGTCCGCTCCACACGGTCACCAAATCGCTCTTCCAGTCGGTGGAAGTTCGGGTTGCGACGCGAGGCGTTGTAGTTAACCGCAGCAAAGTCAGCCAGCTTTGCTGATGCAGATACCGTGGCTGCCCAGTCGGCTCCACCCTGCGCCCCCACTGCGCGAAGCTCGTTCACCCACATCGTTGTCTTCAATGCACCTGGCCACGCTTCGTTTACAACACCGAATGCAATGAACTGCACGCGAGTAAGGGAAGGAAGTCCACGCACAACGTAGCTGTGCCCCGGCTTGTCTGCTAATGGGAATTCGTTGACAGTGTTGAGGTCTGTCCCCTGTTTAATTGCGGCTAAATCATCGAAGTCAATTTCGTAGGCATTCCAATCCCGCAGCAGCGGCACGCGATACTCGTAGTAGTTCAACGAATCCCAACCGAAGCGGATGAAGGCAACAACTTTCGGTTGCTGTCCCGGTATCACGCCATCGTCCATATCTCCTGCGCCGTGCAAGTAGAAGCGCATCTTCTCGTAGTTGAAGACATCGAATGATCTCGGACGAACTCGAATCGCTCCGCGTGACTCTCCCCGCTGCAAATCGCTGACAGTAAGGGAAAGAGATTGCTCGTTCTTCCGAAGTGATGTCAACGGATCAAGCTCCGACTCCACTCCGGGAGGGAGTGTGTAGAAGTCTGGGGCAGCACCATTATCCTCACGGTTCACAAAAGAGATATCGAGCTTAGGATCAATTGTGGTATCTCCCACTTCAAGATCCATGTTCCGCCAATCGCTCCCCACAAGATTCATCTCCGCAATCCGAACGTGAACGGCTGAAGGACTCTTGATAGTGAGGCGGGCATACTGCACGTTCGCAAAGGATGGTGTGCCGACAGTTGAGAAGCCGGTGCGAAGTGGAATTCGATATTGACGCCACGTACCCGAGCCAGAGCCAACAATCTGCGGGTTTGTGAGTGGATCGGGATTTAGATCGATCTCGTAGCGGAAGTAGGAATTGTCCAGATCGACATTCCGGTTGTTGTTCAAATCTTCTTGGTCGGGAAATGGCCCCCGCTCCTGACCAACATTTCCCTGCAAACCATTTACCCGCGTATAGTCTTCGGGGTTATCACTTCTGAAAGCATCGAAGGAATAGTTATCTCGGGCTGGATCGTCTTCGTTGACCCCATAGATTTCCCGCTCTTGCTCGTCGGTTAATCCGTCAAAGCCAATATCCTCCCCATCGTTTAACACATCGTCCCGCTGCGGGTTCTGCGGTGTTACCCCATCTTCCGTGTCGAGAACGAAGTTCGGAATCACATCCTCAGAAATCTGCCCGAGGTCGAGATAAACCTTCGTTGCTCCCGGCTCGAACTGCGATGCGTTGAGTGTAATCTCGATATAGTCGATATTCTCTTCGTTCAAGTTGGTGGTGAAGAAGGAGAGACTCCGCAGCATTCCACCCCACGCCTCGTTCCGCGGCGGGCTGTTCTCGTAGCTGACGTTCGGATTGTAGATGCCACGACGATTCGGGTCGAAGAGAACGTCGAGAACTGATGAAGTCGAGGAGCCGTTCAGCACATCACGGCTCGGCCAGATTTCTTGAGTCTCTGTGTTTGCCGGAGAACGATTGTACCACCAGAAAAGTCCCTTGTTCTGCACACGGCTTGTGTCGTCAAAGCCAATTGCGTCATCTACTGGTGGGCTTGAGTGATGCCAGAGTGTGTAGTTGATGCCGAGTTGAATCTGCCGCTTCGCCCCCGATTCGAAATCATCGATGTAGGCAACGGTCTGATCCTTGTCAATATCAATCAACTCCTGCTGTGTCTTCGCCTCCGGCAACATTGCCGCCCACTCACCGCTGAAGGTCAATTGCGATTTCTCCTCGGTCTTGAGGAAAGGAATTGCGTTGACAAAGTCAGTCAGGAAATCTGCCTCGTAGCTAACAAATCCATCAAAACCAATGCCAGTATTCAACACTGGCTCTTCACCAGAATAGATTTGAATTTTGTCTGTTGGGAGAGACTGACTGTAGCGCATCAATGTCATGCCGAGCTTGGAGTTGACGCGCCGCTTGGTGTAGAGATCGTAGTCGGCACGCATTCCAATCAAGGTCTTCACCGATGTAGTGAAGAGATCGTTTTGCTCGAACTCGATTTCTAAGTCTCCTGTGCCAGCGTTTGCCCGGTTAGAGATCAGCGTGACTACACCAAAGTTTGCGTCGACCCGGTAGTCCACATTCTCGGTCAGTGCTTCGCCATTCTTCAACACCCGCACAGAATTTTGTGCAACACCAAACGCTCCAAGTGAAATACGATTTCCTCCCGTCCCAGCCAACTCACCACATATCGAATACTTTCCAACGCGCGTGTCTCTCTGCGCTTCGTCCCGCGTCTGATCGTAGATCGCACTCAGAACAAACGGCTCGGCTTCTGGCCCAAGTTTGTTCCGCAACTGTTTGCGGAATGGCTCGCTTGAGGGGAAGATTATTTCTCCCGTTTCAGGATCGAAGTACTCGGCAACCCGAATATCAAACACTCCGTCTGGAGTCGACTGATTGGAAGTGTTCACCCGGTCAACCCCCAACACCTCAACTATGCGACGCCCTCCGCCAACAGGAAAGACTTCGCTCGTGTCGGGTGGAACACCATACGTGATGCGAATGGTGGAATTATCCAGGTCAACGTTCCGCACCCCCTGCATCTGGTAGATGTTTTTCATTTGACGCGACCAGAGGGTAGCAAAACTCGGCTGCATGTTGTTCACGTAGATCAACTTCAGCACAGCAACCGTATTGCTGTCGGGTCGCGTATTGGAAAGCTCGCCGTGTGCCTTGCCGTCGGCAGTCCGGTAGGCAACTGCGTAAATTTTATCTCGTTGAAGCGAGCGGATAGTGAGCGTGCCAAGCTGCTCGTTGTAGAGGAAACCTCGCCCTAACTCAAGGCGAACAAACGACCCTCGCTGCACAACTCCACTTCCAGCACTGGTAGTAGGATTTCGCAACGCGTTGTCGTACCTGCTTCCGGCTTGGATTGGAACGAGATCAGCGTAAGCAACGGCACTGAACTGTGACGGAGTTGACCCATCCGTTACTTGCTCATATACTTCAATGTCGGTGATCTTGAAGTTTGCCATGCGGGGTGTGGCGGCTGGGGGCGTGTTGGCGTAGTAATCGTCGTAGAATGACTTATAGATCGTATCAAGCCAGAAATGGTTCTGGGCATATTCGTAGGGACGGATGCAGATGGTGTTCTTCACCGATCCCCCCGAAACCTTTACAACGCGCCGCTCCCCTCGTTTCTGTGAGAGAATGTTTGTCAAGAGGAGCTTGCCGAACTTCATTCCCGTCTTCACGCCGAAGAGTGTCTGGCTTCCCCCGATAAGAGTGCTTGGCGTCTGCAAGGAAACATTCCCCCCCTCCACAAACTGGATGATCGCGTCGTCGTTCTCCGTCCCCTGTCCGCCGAACTTAATGTTGAGCTGGTTATCGATATCGAACGCTCGCTGCGTGTCGAAGTCAGTACTCAACTTTAACTTATTCCCAACCTTGCCGGTAACTGAGACTTGGATATTCTGATCGAAAAATGGTGCAGCCTGCGTAGAGCCGAGAGAGCTGATCGAAGTCAAGTTGTTCTTATCTACCTGAAACCCAGCGGTTAGTCCCACGCTTCCGTTGACGTTAATGTCAACCGATGGATCGCCAAACAGCGTCTTGAAACTTTGTGGTAACGGAATCTTGATTGAGGGAGCACCTCCCCCCTTCAGGAGACTGTCGAGCATTGCCGAGGCAGAAATGGCACTATCTTTCTCTTCAGGTGCGTAGAGCTTGTACTTTCCGGCTCGTTCTTCCCACATACGCTGCCGCTCTTCTTCCTGCCGACGACTGATATATTCTTCTAAAGAGAGAGTGCGGGGCTGTCCGAACGGAACGCCGAGAAGTTCTTCGTAGAGTTCCACATTCCCTGTATTGGAATCGAACTCAATTAAGTGCCTGTATGCACCGTACGGGAACGGATCAGTAAGTGGCGAGAGTGGAACTCGTGGGTGGGTGGTCACAGGCACAACCGGTTCCTGCTTTGCAGTGTCGGTCTGCCCATACATTGGGAGGATTGAAACGAAGAGGAGCAGCAAGGCTGCCACATTCCACGCAATCAGGGTTCCTATGGATGATCTTCTATAGCTCAACGGTTCCGAAACATAAACATAGATAGTGCAGGTCACGACCTGCACGCGATGCAAATGCACTACGATGCGTACAGGCTAATTGGTCTTACAGACGTGACCACTTGGTTTTGTAATACGGTAACAGTTAAGCGATAAGGATTTTCCCTAATAGTTATTGCACAAAAGTCCGATTGCTCCCCAACCGGGAAAGCAAGGATACGGTGTTTGCAGAGGCTATGCAAGGGATTTATTCGTCCGGTCGCTAAACTTTACCCTGTAGTTTTTGCGACTAATTTACTCCTCATTCTCTAAGTCCATTCCAACCACATTCTGATGTAATTGGACAGGCTCGACCTTGATTCCCTTTTTCTTTGTCTTCCGTTTTTGTGAGATCAGGTTCAACGACTCTACCAAAACGCTGAAGGCCATTGCAGAATAGATATATCCTTTTGGGATCTCCTTATGAAATGCTTCTGCTGAGAGGGAGACGCCGATTAACAGAAGGAAGGCGAGGGCGAGCATCTTGACGGTAGGATGTTGCAACACAAAATCCCCAATCTTCCCACCAGCCCAAATCATTACCCCCAGTGCAATTAGTGTGGCAGTAATCATCACCCAGAGATGATTCGTCATCCCAACCGCTGTAATTACTGAGTCGAGCGAGAAGATAATATCGAGCAGGACAATCTGCACAATAACTGATGTGAAGGTCACCTTTGCCTTCCCTTCTTCTGATTCATCCCCTTCCCCTTCCAGCTTTTCGTGAATCTCCTTCACCGCCTTGTAGACGAGAAAGATTCCTCCAGCAAGCAGAATCAAGTCGCGACCAGAGAAGGTGTGTCCGAAAATTGTTGCAAAGGGAGCGGTAAGACTTACGAGCCAAGATATCCCGAGAAGGAGCAGAACGCGGGTAATTGCAGCAAGGCTAAGACCAACAAGTCGTGCTTGGCTTTGTCTCTCGCGGGGTAACCTCGCCGCAAGAATCGAGATAAAGATAATGTTGTCGATCCCCAACACAATCTCCATAACGGTCAGTGTCGCTAAACCTGCCCAGATTGTGGGATCAGAAAACAATTCGCTCATATAAAGATTTGATAGTTGATGGTTGATCTTGGAAAAGGGTAGTTGAGCGAAGATTTTGCCCCGTACGACTCACTCGTCCTACTCTATAAACTCTTCACTCTACCAACTCTAAGAACTCTCGCTACAGTACTCCGTTAATCCCCTCCAATACACTCGCCGCCCCCACAAAGTTCACTCCGTTGCGTCGACTTATCTTTTTCAGATTTATGGCTGGCATCACAACCGTTTCAAATCCCAGCTTAACGCTCTCGGCAACCCTTCCCTCCACATGAGCTACACCCCGTATTTCCCCTCCTAATCCAACTTCACCGATAATTGCCGTACTGGAATCAGTCGGTATATCTCGAAAACTTGAGACAATTGCAGCAGCTACAGCCAGATCAACCGCCGGATCATCGACCCGAACGCCACCGGCAATGTTGACAAACACGTCGTGCTCACCAAGCCGCAAGCCGAGGCGTTTTTCGAGAACGGCAAGGAGCATTTGCAATCGTTTATAGTCAAACCCGGTTGCCGTTCGCTGCGGTACTCCGTAACTGGTTCGGGTCACCAATGCCTGCGTCTCCACCAGAATTGGTCGCGTTCCCTCCATAGTGGCTGCTACTGCCGAGCCACTTGCACCATAGTTCCGTTCCGAGAGGAAGAGAGCACTCGGGTTGGCCACTTCCACCAGTCCCTTCTCCCCCATCTCGAAGACGCCAATCTCGTTAGTCGATCCATACCGATTCTTGGCTGTCCGCAACACTCGGTAGAGGTGAGTCCGCTCCCCCTCGAACTGTAAGACCGTGTCGACCATATGTTCGAGAACTTTGGGGCCGGCAATCGCTCCCTCTTTCGTTACGTGCCCCACGACAAAGACTGCCACACCTTGATCTTTAGCTAAGCGCATCAACATTGCCGTACACTCCCGCACCTGCGAGACCGATCCGGGAGCCGACTCGATACGGGGATGATAGGTTGTTTGAATCGAGTCGACAATCACAATATCTGGATTTGTGCCAGCTATTGCATTCAGAATCAGTTCCAGATTTGTCTCAGCCAAAAGGAGAAGCGAGGGAAGGTCAACGCTAAGTCGAGCTGCACGAAGTTTCACCTGCCTGAGCGATTCTTCGCCAGTAACGTAGAGGACAGTAGTTCCATCTAACCCAGCACACATCTGCGCCATTAATGTAGACTTACCGACACCCGGATCTCCTCCAACCAGAATAATCGAGCCGGGCATGATCCCCCCCCCTAACACCCTGTCAAACTCCTGAATACCAGTTGTGATGCGGGAAGCCTCTTCAACGGAGACTTCTGCGAGGGAGGTAACATTCGCTGAGGTGGCACTCGACCGTGCCCCACGACTATTTGCCGTAGGCTCGGAGACAATCATTTCCTCGACGTAGCTATCCCAAGCGTCACAGTTCGGGCACTTACCCAACCATCGAGGAGAAGTTGCACCACACTGATTGCAGACGTACTTTGTGCGTTGTTTCGCCATAATTTCTTTCAGCATCGTGGAGCAGTGGAGGCAGGTAAGGCTCCCCTTCTGTGTCTACCTTATTTCTTCCCGCTTTACACTCCTTATTTCTTCCCGCTTTACACTCCTTTCGCTTCTCTATCGTATTGCAGACCAGAACTGTTTCGTTCGATACATCGTACGTATCACATAGTTGTTCTGTCTGCGCAGAACGTGAAGCCTGAAAATACAATCCGTTTGCCTGAAGACAATCACGTGATTTGAATCAGACACTCACTATGGAACCTGAAATTGAGCTGGCCTACGATTATTGCCGGAGCGTGACAGCAACTCACGCCCGGACATTCTACTTTGCCTCCCTCTTTCTGAACAGGCAAAAGAGGGCTGCGTGTTACGCGGTCTACGCTTTCTGCCGCTACGTTGACGACCTTGCCGACGAGCATGGGGAGCCTGATAATCCGATGGCAAACATTGCCATGGAACGAGCGCTCTCGCAGTGGCGAAATGATTTAGAATCGGTGTACAGTGGAGAGAAGAAGAAAGAACCGGTAATGCTCGCCTGGGCTGATGTCCTAAACCGGTACGATATTCCGAAGGAGTTACCGGAACTTCTGATAGAAGGGTGTATGAGTGACATCCGCTCCACTGTCCGATTTGAGACATTTGATGAACTGTACGGCTACTGCTATAAAGTGGCCTCGGTCGTTGGGTTGATGACAAGTCGCATCTTCGGATATCGCGACCAAGATGCCGACAGCCGAGCAGTTGACCTTGGGATTGCAATGCAGCTTACGAACATTCTTCGGGATATAGGGGAAGATGTCGCGATGAACCGCGTCTACCTTCCACAAGAAGAACTGGAAGAGTTTGGTTTGGAGAATTGGGACTTGGTTGAGGGAAGAATTACTCCAGAGTTCCGACGGTTTATGAGCTTCCAGATCGACAGGGCACGGCAATATTACTCCTCAGCCAACAGCGGCATTCCGATGTTAGAGCCAGATAGCCAACTTACTGTGCAACTGATGAGCCACAACTACGCAGCAATTCTCGGGGCTATTGAACAGAACGATTACGATGTCTTCTCCCGGCGTGCCTTCGTCCCTCTGCACCGGAAACTTCTTAGTGTACCTCGGCTCTGGTTGCAGGGGAAGAAACAATCTCCCTGAATTCACTCAACAGCCTTAAATCTAATCTGGCTCCACTACGTTCCGAGGCTCCGTCTGTGCCGGTTTCGGTCGCTGAATCCCCCCATCGCTACTCTTCTCTTGGCTGCGATTATTCTTCCGCGTTGAAGTTGAACGCCGCCGCGGTTGCGAAGTCTGCGCCGACTGTGTGGGCTGAGTTTGCGTTGGGGCAGAAGCTCCCCCAACTCCCTCAACACCTTCGGCAGTAATGATCTTTCCTCTAATCGATTTCCCGAGAGGAGCAAGTGCTCCTATCGACTTACCGTTGAGCTTGAATTCTACCCCCCCCGCATTCCCAAGCGAGACTGCAAATTTTTCCGATGCTTTCCAGGTTCGTACCTCACCGCTGTCGAGAATTCCCTCATCCTCACGTTGATCGTCCATCTTGATGTTGTACCAAACACGGTCGACAAAGCGTCCTTCAAGAACCACACTATCTCCAACGGGAACCTCTTCACCCTCAGAATCTTCTAATCCGTCCGGACGGGAGAGGATGCGCGTTGGCGATGCAGTGTCGTTAGCGATAACGTTGGAAGTGCTCTCTGAAGAATCGTCAAATCCTCCAGCTATATAGTAGATACCAAGCCCTACGAGCAGAGCAGCCGCTACCATTATCAGCGCACGAGCTAAAACTGGGTTTCCTTGGTCAATCGGTCGGTAGCGAGGTCGGCGACGTTTTGGTTCACCTGAGACTGCCGGGGGAGAAGAGACTGGAATAGAAGCACTGGAAGATTTCTCATCTGTTGTTCTATCCTCCTTCTTTGCTTCCTCTTTTCGTTTTGGCTTGGGTATGGAAATGTTCGGGCGAGGAAGTTTAGTTTTTTCAGGTACTGGAGGGGAAGGAAGTGGTGCAGATGTATCGGGTAAATCTCCTACTAAGGCATCTGGATTCAATCCGACGTGGCGCGCAAAATCCTTGATAAAGTACTGAAGACGCGACGCCGGAATCGAGGAATAGTCTCCCCGTTCTATGGCTTCAAGATGATTGACGCGGATGTACGTCAGTCGCGCGATATCTTCAAGCGAGAACCCGCGTTCCTGGCGGGCGCTACGTAGTTGTTCGCCGATACTCATTGTCGGCCAGAGTACTCAACAGTTTTAGATGAATTATTCCAGACATGGCATACCGCATGGGAATTGAAGATAATGAATTCTTGGAAAGAGAAGCACAATCTGGCAGAATCTCAAGAGAGAATCTCTGTGAAGGAGTGACAGGAAGTTAGAGGATTGCAGAAAATACAGTCCGACAGACTGTTTGCCACCGTCGCCCCCCATGAAATCCCCTCCGCTACGAATACTCCTGCTAAGTTTCCCCACAGCCCCTTATATTCCCTTTTGATTTTCCGATTCACAAAAAGACTTTCATGAACGAACAACGTTTGCGCGAACTGGCTTTCTTCGTCGACACGGCTGCTGTGCGAGGAGAGACTATCGAACAACTGACGGCAAAGTTTCCCGACCTTACTGTCGACAATGCCTACACTGTTCAGAAGATGTCAATCGACCAACGAATAGAACGTGGTGAACGCTTGGTTGGAATGAAGATGGGACTAACCAGCAAGGCAAAGATGGAACAGGTAGGAGTTCACGAGCCAATCTACGGTCGATTAACCGATGGAATGATTATCAACAACGGGGGGGACTTCTCTATTGAGAAAGGATGCCACCCCCGCGTCGAGCCAGAAGTTGCATTCATTATGAAGCGAGATATTGAGGGGAAGGTGACTGATGCTGAAGCAGTTGCGGCCGTTGAAGGTGTTTGTGCAGCACTGGAGGTAATCGACAGTCGCTACCGCGACTTTAAGTTTACCCTCCCCGACGTTGTTGCCGACAACACATCGGCCTCCGGCTTCGTTCTCGGTTCCACGGTTCGTCCAATCAGCGAAGTCAATCTTGGCAACCTTGGCATCGTTATGGAAGTAAACGGGAAAGCTGAGCAAATTGGAAATAGTTCGGCAATTTACGAGCACCCACTTCGCTCGCTCGTTCAGCTTCTGCACATGTTGGCTCGCCGAGGAGAGGGATTGAAGGCTGGCCAAGTAGTGTTGGCCGGTGGGGCAACTGCCGCCGTTCCGCTGAAGCAAGGAGATCACGTGCGAGTGTTGGTTGATGAACTGGAGAGTGCTGAGTTTCGGGTATCGTAGCCACAATCTCCAGATATATAACTACTACAACTATCAGAGCAGTATTAAGAAGAGCATGACCGACAAAGAGCGCGAGATATTAGAGTTAATCGAGGGGAAGTACCAGGGGATGGGACAGAACCCCGAAGTTCACCTCGAAGGGCTTCTCTGGAGCAAGCCAATCACCTATTGGGACTATATCCAGACCGATGCGCTGTTGAACTTGCAAGTGCAACGAACAACGCTCCCTGACGAGATGATCTTTATCATGTACCACCAGATCAACGAACTTCTGTTTAAGATGATTCGGTGGGAGATCGAACAGGTAGCGAAGCACCCTGAGTTGACTGTCGAGTTCTTCGCTTCGCGGTTGGGGCGTATCAGCCGTTACTTCGACATGTTAGCTCAATCCTTCACAATCATGGGTGATGGGATGGAGATTGAGCAATACATGAAGTTCCGAAACACCCTTACTCCAGCAAGTGGTTTCCAAAGTGCCCAGTACAGGATAATTGAGTTTTGCTCGACTGAGTTAATCAACTTGATCGACTATCGGTTCCGGGCAACTATCGACAGAGATACTCCCTACGAACATGCCTTCAACCACCTCTACTGGCAGGCAGCCGGGAAGGATCACGAGACCGGCACAACCTCCACCTTGCTTCAGAACTTTGAAAAGAAATATAAGGATGAGTTTCTCCGAGTGATGGAGGAGTACAACACCACAAATCTCTGGTCAACATACAAGAAGCTACCGAAGGAGCAACGAGAAGACCTGGATCTGATAAACGCCATGCGCCACTACGACCACACGGTCAACGTTCTCTGGGTAATGGCACACTACGATGCAGCAGGGAAATATCTAAATAGCGGAGAACAGGCCGTTGAGGCAACTGGCGGCAGCGACTGGCAACGCTACATGCACCCACGATATCAACGAAGAATCTTCTTCCCCGATCTCTGGACAGCAGAAGAACTCGAGAACTGGGGAGTTGACAACCTTGAGGGGCACAAGGTATTAACTGAAGAACTTGATAATGTGGGAAACGTGTAGGAAGAGCTTCTTGTAGACAACTGGAATCGCACTTAGCAACGCTACCATAGCTTCTAACAACTATCCACTAACCAACAACTACATACTATCATGGCACTTGCATCATTTAACCTACACAAATGGATCGACGAACATCGCCACTTGCTGAAGCCACCGGTTGGGAACGACCAGCTTTGGAAAGATGAGAACCCGGACTTCATGGTAATGATTGTTGGCGGACCAAATTCGCGGAAGGACTACCACGTAGACGAGAGCGAAGAATTCTTCTATCAGATAGAAGGTGATATTACGCTGAAGGTCGTGGAGAATGGTGAGTTCCACGACGTTCACATTAAGGAAGGGGATGTCTTCCTCCTCCCCCCCGGAATTCCTCACTCGCCACAACGGCCAGCAAATACTATTGGTCTCGTTGTGGAGCGGAAACGTAACGCCGGTGAGCTTGACGGCTTTGTCTGGTACTGCGAAAATTGTGGTGAGAAACTGCACGACCACTTTGTGCAGTTAACCGACATCACAACGCAGCTCAAACCAGTCTTTGAAGCCTACTGGGCAAACGAAGATGCCCGTACCTGTAAGAACTGCGGCACAGTAATGCAGCCACCAGCACCGGTTGCGGTCGACGAAAACGCGTAAGGAGTAGATGGTAGCAGACTCTGTCTCAGAGTCTGCTACCTCGCTTCCATCCAGACGGGATGGACGAAGAATCATAGTCTCACGGAATATCTCAGAACGAACATAGAGCAATGAAGATCGACGTCCACACACATATTCTTCCGGAGAACTGGCCAAACTTGCGAGAACGCTACGGTTATGGGGGCTGGCTGCAACTTGAGCACCACGCACCCTGCCGCGCAAAGATGATGATTGACGGTCGTCACTTTCGAGAGATTCAAGACAACTGTTGGGATCCTGTCAGACGAATTGAAGAGTGTGACGCGACAGAAGTGACGATGCAGGTACTCTCTACTGTCCCAGTGATGTTCAGCTATTGGGCAAAGCCCGAAGATACGCTCGACCTTTGCAAGATTCTGAACGACCACATTGCCGGCGTCTGCGCCGACTATCCCGACAGATTTATCGGGCTTGCAACGCTCCCGATGCAAGCTCCCGAACTTGCGGCAAAGGAACTGGAGCGGTGTGTGAAGGAACTTGGCTTGCAAGGTGTGGAGATTGGTTCACACGTCAACGACTGGAATCTGGATGTGGAGGCGTTCGAGCCGTTTTATGCTGCCGCAGAAGAGCTGAGCGCGGGCATCTTTGTTCACCCGTGGGATATGATGGGAAAGGATGAGATGCCGAAGTACTGGCTTCCTTGGCTCGTTGGAATGCCTGCCGAGACAACGCGGGCGATCTGCTCGATAATGTTTGGCGGTGTACTTGACCGCTACCCAGGCCTTCGCTTCTGCTTCGCCCACGGTGGTGGATCATTCCCGATGACGCTCGGACGTATTGAACATGGCTTCAATGTTCGACCCGACCTCGTGCAACTCCACACGCAGACCGAGCCGCGCGACTACTTGCCGAAGCTCTACTTCGACTCGCTCGTTCACGATCCTTCCGCGCTCAACTATATGCTCGACCTCATCGGAGAGAAACGGATCATGTTGGGGAGCGACTACCCCTTCCCGCTCGGCGAACATCATCCGGGAAAGATGATTGAAGAGATGGCAACTCTTTCAACCGAAGTGAAAGATCAACTCCTCTGGAAAACAGCCATCGACTGGTTGGGAATGCCGGTTGAGGAAGTCCTGAGCCACGCAAAGGCCCAAAGGAGCTAAGGCACAAAGGAGAAAGAATGATTGCGAGCTTTGCCTGCTTCATAGCAGTATGAACATGAGAGTCTGTAGAGTATGTTTCATTGGATGCGCCTTTGCGTGACTCTCTTTTCTACCTGACTACCACAACCATGAACCTTACCTTCCTCTACAACGGCACGAATCACACGGTTAACACCGCCAAGCCAATCGACATTTCGATTCCCCTGAAATTCGGTGAGGCACAGCCGAATGCTTTCTATCTACCAAGAGCCGAAGCAGTCGTTGCGGAGGGGGGAGACTTCATTGGAGATACGCGCCGTGGTGGAAGCTGCAACTGCGAGACCATTACGCTGAACCCGCACGGCAATGGCACACACACCGAGTGCATCGGCCACTTGAGTACAAACCGCATTCACATCAATAACACACTACGAGACTCCTTCATCCCAGCTCTCCTCATCTCCGTTTCTCTCGAGCACGACCCCGAAGGAAACCCCTGCATCACTCGATCAACCCTCAACTCGCAACTCTCAACCCTGAACTCTCAACTCGAAGCTCTCATTATTCGCACACTCCCCAACGATCCATCAAAACTGAATACCGAGTGGTCAGGCCACAATCCACCCTACCTCGCACCCGACGCCACCCAACTCATTCGAGAACTTGGCGTCCGACACTTGTTGTTGGACATCCCCTCACTCGACCGCGAAGATGACCCACTTCTGACATCACATAGAATATTCTGGGAGTTGCCCGAGAGTGGACAGGTGGAAGCGAATCCTGATGATGGGAGAACAATCACCGAGATGGTCTTCGTGCCAGATGAAGTCGAAGATGGCCTCTACCTGCTCAACCTACAAGTTCCTCCCTTCGCCCTCGATGCCGCTCCTTCACGACCGTTGATTTATAAGATGGGAAGCCTGGATAGAAGTTCGTAGTGCAACCACTCACTTCGCCACGCTCCTCCCGAGACGCTTCATTCTGAGTGACATTCCTGCTCAGGTAGATACACAACTTCGTTAATTTGATTTGGCATCAATCACCAACAAGCCTGAGAAGCTCTCGAAGGAACCTTCTCCCCCCTACTTCAATCTCTTCCGATTCTTCCCCGCTGATTGGGAACGTCAAACTCTTGATCCGAAGGTCGCCAATACTGATATCAATAGGGCTTACAAGGGGTTCGGGGTAGATCAAGACAGCCTGCCGACACCACTGCTGCGTGGCGTAGGCAACCACTTGAAAGATGTCGTCGTTCGCAGGCTTCACCGGCACTTTGTACTTCGTGTCGATCACGCAGTGGGTCTCTCCACTCTCTCGATCCTTCACTAAGATGTCGAAGATAAAGGCGACCGACGCCCCCTCACCGACGAGCGCACGCTCCTGCGTTGTGATGTGGAGTCCAGCCTCGTGCAACTCACCTCGCCCCCGCAGCCACTCGGCGACAAATCGCTCGAAGAGCAAATTCATATCGATCAGAAAAGAGAAGGAAGGATGCTCTCCCGTTCGGTGGGCTGGCACGAGAGTGTCGAGAAAAAAACGGCAGATGGTGTGAAGCATCTCGTAGTCGCTGTTCAGTCGGTTGTAGGTACGTCCAACACAGATACTCGAACTGCAAGGAAAACAAGAGACGCTGCGAGAGAGAGCACGCCAGGCCTTCCGAATTGTTGGGCGAACACGTTGAGAGAGGTGGCTACTTCGCAGCAGCAGGTGGAGCGTCCAACAAATGATCTGGTTCTCCTCGTTCTCCACAGTCTGCTCTCCAAATGTGCAGGGAAGATCAGGTTGCCAGTCACTCCTAATAAACCTCTCCACATCGAGTCTTCCACGCAACGCCTCAAGTCGGGCAGTGCGGGGGATGTAGGCGCGGTAGAGTCCACGACGTACGCGGTGGAGAGTTCGCTCGGCCAAAATCAGGGCGAGTGCGTCCACCATACCGGGAAGAGTTTCGCAGTGGTAGAGGGTATCAAAAATTTTGAAGTCGATCCGGTAGGCATACTCGATCATCCTGAAGATATTGCCAACCGGGGTTTTCGGGTGAAGGTGGAGCAAGAGATCGTCGCCAAGTGGAATTGAGCCAACATATCCGAGAGAAGTCAAGAACCAACAACCATCCTCCAAAGGATCACGCTCAACGCGAACAACCGAACGAAACTCCTTCCTCAACAGCCGAATATGCTCCGGGGTTATCCTCTCTTCTAAAACGGCTGTTCGCTCCCACTCCACCAGTTCAATCCTTCGCTCCGCAACACTACTCCTCATCGCATCACCCTCTTCTCCACTCTCTCCCACCGAAACTCTTCAACCTTGCCCGGATCGTCGAAGAAGTATTCGTCGAGATATGGCTTGATTTCTGTTCGCCAAATCATCTCAATTCGCTCGCGAAGATTCTCCACCAAGAAGAACGAAATACCGAGCGCGAAACCGCGGTCGTCAATTGCACTGTTGATCCCTTTGAGAAGGGAGATCAACCCGTCGAGGTCGACCCCTTCAGCCGATCCGCTCCCCTCGCCGAAGAACCGGCGAAGTATCTCGTAGTCTGGGGGAACTTCAATGAAGGCAAAGCGTCGACGCAGGGCATGGTCGACCAGGGCAATCGATCGGTCGGCAGTGTTCATCGTGCCGATCACGTAGACGTTCTGCGGAATTGAGAAGAGACGCCCGTCACCGGAGAGTGGAACCGACCTATCGCGATATTCGAGCAAATACATCAACTCACCGAAGACTTTCGAGAGGTCGGCGCGGTTGATTTCGTCGATCACCATCACGCAGGGAGCATCACCTCGAAGCCTTGCCTCTCGACAAAAGCGGAGGAAGCGACCTTCAATCACCGGATAGTCAAGCCCTCCTTCATCACTCCGCTGTGGACGAATGCCCTGAATAAAATCTTCGTAGGAGTAGGATGGGTGGAACTGCAAGACTTCGATTAGACCAGAAGTCTCCCCAACTGTTAGCCGCGCCAAGTGTTCGGCAACATAGGTCTTTCCAGTACCGGGAGGCCCGAAGAGAATCATCTGCTTCTTCTGGTGCAGCGTGTCTCTCCACCCCTTCACTTGCTCGACGGAGGTGTGCAAGATTGCAGCACACTCCTCCAGACCCAGCCCACCACTGGTTCTTCCCTCTTCACGGTAGAAGGCCTGTGGCTCCTTCGTCGATGAATGATCGTCACTCTTCACACTACTATCTACCACCGAGCGAGAAACCTTCTTTCCCTTTAGCGCTGAGGTCTCTACACTCCACCAACTGAAGAGGTTAAAGAGCCGAACGGCTAAGAACTGTCGCAATCCTGCACGTTCAGTTAACTCCGATCCAACCTCTTTCACCAGTTCAATCAACGTAGCGTTGGCCGTTGGATATTCACCAATACTCGTTGAAAATTTCTCCCCCGTCAAGTGATGCAACGTCTTCGCCACCCTCGGATTCAGAACAGCATATCGCTTCGGTCGAACAGCTTCGAGGATGGGGGTTAAGATTCCACTTTGAATTCCTTTGATGTAGGGAACTGAGGAGAAGGAAGCAACGTGGGCGTCCAGATTTGCTGGGTCGTCGAGAGCCGCGTAAAAGAATCGGAAAATATCGTTTGCCACCCGCGACCAATCTTTTCGTTTGATCCACCCTCGCCGCTCGTACTCCCGCCGCATATCACCTTGCAGACCGGGAGTCACGTGAATCCACCCCCCGCGCTTAACGTTTGCGCGAGTGTTGGCGTAGGGGAGCAGATGAAGGAGTATCTCGTCGCTCACATCATCACCCCGATCAAGTCGAGCTAAGATGCCACGATAGCTTGCCCGTCCTTCACGCACCCCTCTCTCGTAGAGGGCAAGGCCAGCACGACCGTCAGGAGTCTCCAACCACGTCGCCACAAATTCATCGAACACCCGGAGGAGAATATCACGTTGTTGAATTGAAAGAACCATAAGTCGATAAAAATACATACTCTTCGTCGCTTCTCGACCCCCTCCCCCTCTGCGCTCTCTGCGTCTCTGCGGTTTATTTGCTCTTTCAGACATCTATAGCCGAACAGAATGATGGCAGAAAGGTGGGAAGGTAGTCCACGCTCATTCTTACCTTTGCAGAGAAAGAATTAGGAAATCAGCAACAAGAGCTTGAGAAAATCAATATGACAGAAACGACCACGACACACGAACCTTCACTTGAGTACGCACTGGAGTTAGATCGGAACGATCTACTGGCAGAGTACCGAAACGAGTACTATATCCCCAAGGGGAAAGATGGGAACGACCTGATCTACTTCACCGGCAACTCCCTCGGTCTCCAGCCGAAGTCAACATTCCGCATGGTAGAGCAGGAGTTGAAGGATTGGCAAACCTACGCTGTGGAAGGACACTTCGACGCGACCTACCCGTGGTTTAGCTACCACGAAATGTTTGCCGAGCCGGAGTCGCGAATCGTTGGCGGAACTCCGGAAGAAGTTGTGGTGATGAACACCCTCACCACCAATCTCCACCTGATGATGGTCTCATTCTACCGTCCAACAAAGGATCGCTTCAAGATTGTGATCGAGGAGAATGCCTTCCCGAGTGACCGCTACGCCGTTGCAAGCCAGGCTCGGTTTCACGGGTATGATCCGGCCGAGGCCGTTGTTGAGCTGAAGCCACGTGAGGGGGAGAATACACTCAGGACAGAAGACATAGAGGAATACCTTGAACGAGAAGGGGAGGATGTTGCTTTAGTAATGATGGGGGGAGTGAACTACTATACCGGACAAGCCTTCGAGATGGAGAAGATTGCGGCTGCCGGCCACGCTAAAGGGTGCGTAGTCGGATTTGACTTAGCCCACGGTGCAGGGAACCTTCTGCTGAACCTGCACGACTGGAACGTTGACTTTGCTGTCTGGTGTACCTACAAGTACTTGAACTCTGGGCCTGGTGGAGTCAGCGGATGTTTTGTCCACGAACGCCACGCATTCAACCCTGACCTTCCGCGATTTGCTGGGTGGTGGGGGAACGATCCAGCTACCCGTTTCGAGATGCCTCGCGAGTTTGTGCCGCAGCGTGGTGCAGCAGGTTGGCAACTCTCCAACGCACAGATTCTCCCGATGGCCGCACACTGGGCAGCCCTCCAACTCTTCGACCGGGTTGGCATGGGAAACTTGCGAGCGAAGTCAGAGAAGCTCACCGGCTATTTGGAGTATCTCCTGAACGAGCGTGAAGGCTTCCAGATATTGACTCCCGCCGACTCAACACAGCGAGGCTGCCAACTCTCCATCCGCATCGGCGACGACGCGAAATCGATGGTTGGGAAGTTGATGGAGCGTGGAATCGTCGCCGACTACCGCGTCCCAGACGTGATCCGCGTAGCACCAGTTCCGATGTATAATTCGTTTGAAGATGTTTGGAGATTTGTAGAGGAGTTGGGGGTAATGAGCGCAGGTTAGGCTTCTCACCGATGTCTGTTCGGAGGAAAGCTTCCTCCGAACAGACATCGGGCTGCACAATCGAATGAGAAGAGAACTATGACAGCACGACTTGAACAAGCACTTGCAAAAGTGCAAACCCTCTCAGATAAAGAGCAGGATGCGATTGCATGAATGATCCCTGGAACGTATCGAGAGTGATAGAAGTTGGAACGATCCCAGTCTCGACTCTAAGTCTTGTTCGCAGTGCGGAGGATTCAACAAAGCGCAAAGCACGCCTGTCATTCTGAAGGCTGCCGAAGAACCGCGCCGGCTCCCGACGTTGCTCTACAAGACCTGAGAGACTCTTCACTTCGCTACGCTCCGTTCAGAGTGACACGCCTGAATGTGGCCAGTTGCTTCAATCGTTCGGTAGTCTCCATTCCAAGTGACACTCCTGCACAGGCAGATTCACGACTGCGTTACCTTAACTTGGACTACTTCATATCTGCCAATCCTGCCAGACCCTCTGCCCAGGCTCCACCAATGTCGAGGAACGCTCCGAAGTGGAGGGTAAACCTCTGTTTGATATCGGGAACATCGGTTACTTCATTTCCTAATTGATCCTTCCAACTCCCCCCTAATCCAAAGCTATATCCTCCACTTAGGCGCAGAGATAACGCACTCGCCCAGAGACGATATTCTACCGAGAGCAAGGGCTGAAGGTGCAAGGAACGCCGTTGAATGACAACGGAACGATGCTGAATACTGTTTCCCAAATCAGTTCCATCAAACGAAGCAACACCTGCAATGCTATCGAATGAACCAGTGGTCTTGCTACCTTGAATAATGTCGATCCCATTTGTCTCTCCCCCTATCATCAGGCCGGGGAACAACCACAGAACTTTCCTTCCAGAAATATGAATACCGTAAGAGAAATCAAGCTGACCGACAACAATTGATTTGCTGACTCTCAGTGTCCGTGTGGAAGAGACGTTGTCAATCTGAACGTCTGCACTCACTTCTGCTTCTCCTGCAACACTGTACATACCGAGACGAAGTGGGAACTCCCACGCCTTGAGGTACCCTCCCCCTCCATGCATAAGGATGCCACTTACATTTCCTCCAATGCCAAGTTCCTGTGAAAGCTGCAAGAACTGATCCCCCTCATAGAAGGCATACATTCCGAGATAACCTCCAGCAAGACCATAGTACAGATAGTCGAAGCCAGATGGCTTGCGAGGTCTGAACTCATCCTGTATTTCCTCAAAGTCAAAGTCATCATCTTGAGCAAAAACGGTTTGTCCTGAGGCAAATAGCAGGAACGGGACAAGAGAGAAAACGAGCAGAAAGTTTTTTATGTTCACAATATCAAGAAGTTTATAGAGTTGTCGGTTCAAATATGGTACGTGGCTGTAGTATTCTACAAGGAGTTGATCGTAAGAAAAGCATCACCAAGAAAATACTATTCCTATAGCGTGCTTCACCTGCACCTTCTATGTCTACTACTGCCTCAACACGCTCGGACCTATCCTAAAATTTCCTTTTTTGAATTTTTACTTTTGAACTTTGAATTCCTCGCCCATCATCGGAACTGGCTTTCCGTTCTGCTCTACGCGAAAGCGTAGGTCGTCGATCAAGGTCCACTTCTTCTCGACGATTTCGCCGCCGAGAAGACTGACGAGGCTTGGTTGAAGGATTGATGGATTGAAGAGACTTGGCGAGGGAAGCTCTACAAACTTCACTTCCTCTTCTGCGCCGATTCCAGCGCGATCTCTTGCAATTGCAATTGCGAGGTCGAGTCCGCCAAGTGTGTCTACAAGTCCGAGCCGCTTCGCGTCAACTCCCATCCAAACACGACCCTGGGCAATCTCTGCAACTTCATTATAGGTCATCTCTCGACCATCGGCCACCTTCTGCACAAAGCCTTCGTAGTAAGCGCGGATGTCGTCGTCGATAATCTTCCGTTCTTTCTCAGTCAGGTTCCGATGTGGGAGGCTAATATCAATCAGTGGAAGAGAAGGGCCGTAGGCAAGGTCAGCGTGTGAGCCACGGGCAACGAAGTTGAAGTTTGTGCCGATGGAATCGAACGCTCCCTTGTCGTAGAGCCACCCAGCAATCACACCGATTGAACCGGTGATGCTGTTTGGTGAAGAGACAATTACGTCGCCGTACATCGAAAGCCAGTAGCCACCCGAGGCGGCGACGTAGCCTTGTGAGATAATCGTCGGCTTCCGCTTTGAACAGCGCTTCAATGCTTCAGCGACGAGGTCGGAGGCGAGTCCATCACCTCCGGGAGAATCGACGCGGAGGATGACTGCCTTCACGTTGTCGTCGTTTGCTACTGCATCTACTTGTCGCGAGAGCGTTCGTGCGTTGATTCCCTCATCCATCGCGCAGACTCCTTCGGCGTAGAGGATGGCAATGAGGTCAGGTTCCCCCCAGCGGTCATCCGTTGGCAGTTGATAGCGGGCAAGGGAACCTGAGCCGACTGGATTTTCGGGACCGAGGCGATCCATGATACCGCGAACGGCATTCCACCGAGCGAGGGTATCTACCAATCCGAGATCAATTGCCTCCTCTCCCCGCAACAGAGCAACATCCTCAACAATTCGGTCGAACTCATCGCGACTGATTCCGCGACTTGCTGAGATGTCATCCCGCGCAAGCTCGTAGAGAACGTCAACCATCCGCCCCCGCTGCTCACGCTCCCCTTCCGACATCTCCGAACGGGCGAAGTTCTCAACGGCTGACTTGTACTTGAAGAGACGAATCTCCTCGAAACCGATCCCAAGTTTATCGAACATCTCTTTGTAGTATGATCTCCCACTCGCATAGCCTCGCATCTCGATACTTCCAATCGGGTCCATCACAACCTTGTCGGCAACAGAGATAAAGTGATAGGTGTCGATGCTCGCGTTGTCGAAGTAGATAACAACATGTTTTCCGGAGGCCTTGAACCGAGCTAACGCAGTCCGAAGCTCGGAGAGCATCTCCCGGTTAATTGTCATTCCCGAGGTGTTGATTGCAATTCCGGCAATTGTTTCGTCCTCACGGGCAGCATCTATCTCATCGAGCGTTGACTGCAATCGCCTCCGTCCGTCGAAGAGAAGGAACGGACGGTAGGCCATGCCCCCTTTCAGATCAATCGTCAAATATCTCTGTCTCTCAGCCATTCCTCGAAAGACATTTCGATCGTATTGTCCTGAGCGGATGCTGTAGGTTGTGGAAGCACGATTGAAATCGCTGTCGAACGTTGTTGTGGAACCCAGACCGAGTCCGCCGAGACTGAAGCCGAGTCCAACGGAGAGAACTTCCGTGTCGAAGTAGCGACCAGTAAGTCTGATTCCGGGAAGTGGCTCCACTACAGCACCAGCACTCCAAGCAGCATCACCGAAATTGTCTTTCTCACGCCACGTTGCATCGCCGAAGAGGGTGAGGATTTCATTGCCGAGTGGCCGAGTCGCAACCTCTACAGTCCCGTTCCTTCCCCCACCACTAAAGGCAAAGGCTCCGCTAAGTCCAACGGAGAGATAGTGGCTGGGTCGCGAGAGCAGACCGAGTGTCATGTGGCTTCGGCGTTCGAGTATTGAATCGTCATCCCCACTGGACCAACCGTAGCCGATACCAAAACCACCACTCCGATCTCCCCCGGCAATACTAATCCGATAGTCGGTCACAGAAAACCCACCGCTCTTGTCGTGGATCATCCCAAAGCCAAGATTGGGAAGTCCGGCAAAAAGTCCCCACCGATTAAAGCTGTTCCAATCGCCACCACCATCCGACCAAATAAACTCAAGGTCTGATCCTTCCAGAGGAGCCAAAAGAGCTGGGTTGGAAAATCCGTAGAGTCCGTAGCGAAGTGCTCCGGGCGCAGACATCTCAAGTTCGGAGAGGGAACGGTAGTCAGGGAAAGGTTGCTCCTGTGCGCGAAGTGTGAGGGCAAAGAGAAGCAGGAGTGTGGCGGCAGTAACTATCCGTTGTGTAGTCATGACGTTTATACGTAGAGTACAATCAGTGAAAGGTATATATTCTGTCTCTGTGTTGGCGATGAACTGAGCAAAGATGCGAGAAAAGATTGATGTAACGGAGAGATGCTCTCGCTGTTATCGTTTAAACAGACCCGGCCTCGTTGATCTACCATGAAATCTCGAAATTCATTGCAATCACTCCCTCTCAACCGACTCCTTCTCTTTATTACGCCAGTTGTTTTTCTGTTGATCTACCGGACTCTCCTCCCAACATATATCTGTTGCGAAGTGATCTGGCAATGAAAATTGAGGAACATACCGGTAAACTATCGTTGGTCTATGAACATATTCAATAGGTTCTCTGTATAGCTTGCTTTATCATCTACATTGATGTATGTTTTTCCTGAACATAAGTGGAAGATATTATGGAACAACCAAAAGACTATAACTTGACCGCTCATATACCGCAACTACTCATGCAACAGGCAGAGCAGTATGTTGCGGAAGGATGGTTTGATAGTGTTCAGTCATTGATTATTACCGCACTTCAACGCTACCTCGATACTCACCAGAGCGATCTGAACACAGAGTTTATACGGGAGGATGTCCATTGGGGGCTACGTGGGGAAAATTAGAGAGAACGCAAATCAGACAACAGTGATCTGTGATGCCGGGCCAATCATTCACCTTGATGAGTTGGGTTGCCTGGATCTCCTCGACGACTTTTCAAGAGTATATGTTCCTGAAACAGTTGCTCAAGAAGTCGCACGTCATCGTTTTGATTCCTTCCCTCTTTCTCTTAGCAAACTTGAGTATGTATCCGCAGCTCCGTCAGTCCCAATCGAAATTGAAAGGCTGAGAAAGATTTTCAATCTTCATCTTGGTGAGGTAGAAGCTCTATCGTTGGCAATAAGCTCTTCAGACAACATTTTCTTGACCGACGATACCGCAGCACGACTTGCAGCAAAACAACTCAGAATTGAAGTACATGGAACAATTGGCATTATTACTCGCTCGATACGAGCGTGGACTGCGAAGTCGAGAAGAAGTGCTTGATCTTTTGCGAACGCTTCCCCAAAGGTCGACACTCTTTATAAGCAAGACTCTCTTGCAAGAAGTTATCACTGTGATTGAATCAGAGCAGTAGTTCCATGCCACACCTTCTCCTCTTCAACAAACCTTACCACGTCCTCTCGCAATTCACCGACAGTGAAGGACGTGAAACTCTTGCCGACTACATTCAGATCCCCAACGTCTACGCAGCAGGACGCCTCGACTACGACAGCGAAGGGTTGCTGCTGCTGACAGATCAGGGATGGCTCCAGAAGTTGGTTGCTGATCCACGCCACAAGTTGCCGAAGACTTATCTCGTGCAAGTAGAAGGGATTCCAACACCAGAGGTATTGCAGAATTTAGAGCGTGGTGTAGAGTTAAAGGAGGGCCTCACCCGTCCGGCAAAGGGGGCGATTATTTCTCCTCCTGAGATATGGCTACGCACTCCTCCAATTCGCGAGCGGAAGAACGTTCCAACCTCTTGGCTTCGGTTAACTATCCGCGAGGGGCGAAACCGACAAGTTCGCAGGATGACCGGGGCAGTCGGGTTCCCAACACTTCGACTGATTCGACAAAAGATTGGCCCATGGCGACTTGGGAAACTTCCGAGCGGGGAGTGGGTGGAACTCCCCTGCCCGAACGATGAACGGGAATTCCAGAAGATGATTCGCTAACAAACCTCTTGGTGAACCTTGGTGTTCTTCGTGGTATAACTCTTTCACCCTTAAGCACAAGAAGGACTTATCTGGTACTTAACCCTTTTCTGCTCAGCTCCCTTGACTTCTCCACCAGCTTGACAAATTCCTTCCGGTATCCTCTCTCATCACTCCCGATTGCAGAGACTGCAAGATTAATAACTTGATCGTATGAACTCTTCCCTACATAGTCAGACTTACGCAACAACAAACCCCACTCCACCACCGCAGTGGCAAATCTGAACTCGTCACTCGCCCCCTCAATCGGCTTGCGCTCATCCACCACGAGATGTTCAACTACGTTGCTTACGGAATCCTTTGGGTTCTTGTAGCGAAGCCGAGCTATCATTAAGTCGTTTACCGTAAAGAGATCGGGACGACTTCCTGGAAGTCTGTAATCTTCCAGCTTCGTTGTATCTACCTCGTAGCCAACGTTAGCTCCCTTCAACACAACTTCGTAGAAGGCTGTCACGTTGTGGCCTGCCCCAAGCTCTCCAGCATCTTTCATGTCGTTATCGAACTCTACAGCAGTCAACACACGGTTTTCATAGCCAAGGAGTCGGTAGGCCGAAACTTTTTCTGGGTTGAACTCAATTTGGAGCTTTACATCTTTCGCAATCGTATGGAGCGTCCCACTCAACTCCCTTACGAGAACCCGCTCCCCTTCGTCGAGACGATCGATGTAGTAATAGTCACCATTTCCGTTGTCGGCGAGTTGTTCCATCTTCACATCCTGATAGTTCCTATCGCCGAATCCGAGAACGCTGAGGTAGATCCCCTCCGCTCGCTTCTCCTCAATCAATTTCACTAAGCCTTCTTGACTCGAGACTCCCACGTTAAAGTCTCCGTCGGTTGCGAGGATTACGCGATTGTTCCCTTCTTTCAAGAAGTTTGCCTTTGCCACTTTGTAGGCGAGCGTGATTCCATCTCCTCCGGCAGTCGACCCACCAGACTTCAGTCCTTCAATTGCCTTTTTGATCTTCTCCCTCTTTGATCCCGACGTCGAATTCAGCACAAGGCCAGCGGCGCCGGCGTATACAACAATGGCAATCCGATCGTTCGCTCCCATCGCATCAACCAATTTGTAGAACGATTCTTTCAACAGAGGGAGTTTGTTGTTTGCACTCATCGAGCCGGAAACATCGATCAGGAAGACAATGTTGCTCGGGACTACTTGATCTGGGTGAATCTCTCGCCCTTGCAACGCGACCCGGACAAGTTTGTGCTCACTATTCCAAGGACAATCGGAAACTTCTGTGGCAAATGAGAAGGGATGTTCGTCCCGAGGCTCTTCGTAATCGTACTTGAAGTAGTTGACCAGTTCTTCTATCCGAACTGCGTCGGTAGGGGGTAACTTATCACGACTTAGGTAGCTTCGGATGTTGGTGTAGCTTGCCGCATCTACATCAATTGAGAATGTGGAGAGTGGACTGGATTCGACAGCGCGGAAAGAGTTTTCTGCGAAGAAATTCTCTTTTGCACCTTCTGTATCTCCATATATCGTCGTAAGATTTTGATGGAGCGGAATCTTCATGTAGACTGGCTCTTCTGGTGCAGAAAGAGGAGAACTGTTGTCTCTTGATTTACGATTCCGATAGGATCGAGTTCCTACTACATCCAATGGATTATCATGTAAATTAGAGCTTCCTCCACTGCCACCACTTCTCTTTCCTGTCACCACATCGTTTGTATTCGCACAGGAAAAGGAGAGTAGACTGGATAAAATCATTAGGAATAAGAATCCTACAAAGCTCAGTAGATCATACCGTTTCATAGTAACCTCTCATGCAGTGAAGGAACAGGATACAATTGAACTCTTAGTAAAGAGACTATAGATTGTCTCGTTGTCGCACAGGGTATGTTTTTCTACACTCTTTTGGGTGCAACAGCAGAAGCAAGGATTTATCTCACACTTCCCCACTTTCCCCACTTTCCCCACACCTCAAATCCCCCTATCTTTCCCAATCTCTACTTTTGAATTTTTCATTTTGAATTTTGAATTGATTTCATGCGTCACGTCACAATTCTCGGTGCTGGTCTCACTGGCCCTCTCCTCGCTCTCTACCTTGCCCGCCGTGGCTATCACGTCGACCTCTACGAACAGCGTCCAGACTTTCGAGTGCATGGATTTGTTGGGGGGCGCTCGATCAACCTCGCTCTGTCTGATCGCGGGATTCGTGGTCTCCACGAAGCACGAGTGGAAGAGGAGGTAATGAAAGATGCCATCCCGATGAAGGGAAGAATGGTGCACGGATTGGATGGGAGTCTGCAATTACAACCATATAGCAGAACTGGAAGACACATCAATTCGATTTCGCGGGGTGGACTGAACATCACGTTGACGAACGCTTCGGAGCACCACGAGGATGTGAAGTTCCACTTTGATCTGGCCTGCGTTGACGTGGACTTGGAGCGGAAACAAATCAAGCTGCGACATACCGGAACTGGTGAGGAGATCGTGCGTGATGTTGACCTCCTCTTTGCCGCCGATGGAGCCAACTCTTCACTTCGTCAGGCAATGGAGCGGAAGATAGATGGATTCACCGCGAGAACTGAGTGGCTATCGCACGGCTACAAGGAGCTGGAGATACCACCGGGGCCGAACGGAGAATTCTTGATCGAGAAGAACGCACTCCACATCTGGCCGCACCACGACTTCATGATGATCGCCCTACCAAACCCAGACGCAACCTTCACCTGCACACTCTTCGCACCGATGGAGGGAGAGAATGGGTTCGACCAGATTAAGACTGACGATGACGTTCGCGCCTACTTTGAGAAGTATTTCCCAGATGCACTTCCGCTGATGCCGACGCTGATTGAGGACTGGCACAACAATCCAACGTCGCAACTTGGTACGCTCTACTGCGGCCCTTGGCATGTAGATGATTGGGCCTGCCTGATTGGCGACGCGGCCCACGCAATCGTCCCCTTCTACGGACAGGGAATGAACGCAGGCTTCGAGGATTGTCGCGTGTTGAACGATGTGTTGGATGACCACGGAGATGAGGACTGGGGGGCAATCCTACAGGAATTCTACCTGCGCCGCAAGCGGAACACCGACGCAATCGCACAACTTGCCGTGAGCAACTTCCTCGAAATGCGCTCGAAAGTTGTCGACGAGAAATTTCTCCGGAAGAAGAAGATCGATGCCGCGCTCGCCGACATGTTCCCTGACCGCTGGGCGCCACTCTACGAGATGGTCACATTCAGCCACCTCCCCTACGCCGATGCACTCGGACAAGGGAAGCAACAAGATGATCTGTTAGAGCAAGTTGGCTACGACCAAGTAGAAGCGGCAATAGCAGAAGGAATGGAGAAAGTGGAGGAAGTGTTGTTTGCGGTGAGTAAGTAGAAGAGATGCTTGAGAGAAATACGTAGAGGAAGTGTTGCGCCGTTTGAGAAGTGGTTAGGGCAAAGCAAATCTTCAGAACAGAATCAATAATGAGCACCACCATACTCTACCGTCCAATTGATCCGGAAGAATTTCAACTCTTGAAGCAGAGCGGCTTTCAGCAGTGGCCACCACGTTTGCCAGAGCAACCGATTTTCTATCCGGTTACGAATGAAGAGTATGCGGAGGAGATCACGCGGAAGTGGAATGTTCCGGCAAGTGGCGTTGGCTACGTTACTCGCTTTGAAGTTCGAGAAGAGTTTATGGCCAAGTACGCTATTCATTGTGTTGGCGCAGCCCACCATACCGAGTGGTGGATACCGGCAGAAGACTTGGATCAGCTTAACGAGAATATCGTAGGGAACATCGAAGTGATAGGAGAGTTTTATACTCGTGGATAATGAAATTGCGCGACGGATATGGAATATTAGAACAGGTCAGATGTGAATGGTTGTCACCTAATCAACGAAACTCTCCGCGCATCCTTTGAAGGAATAGACTGCTGGACAATTGGTTTGCGAGAGAATGCGATATCACGTCTCAGAGTCGTTCAGAAATGTGTGCATATAGTGTTCTTGCCATACCTTGCCGAACTTCTTATCCTATCGAACGGCTCCCGGAGGGAGCACTGCTGTATAGCCGTGGAGAAAGCCGCAGGCTGCACTCCACGGACTCTATCCGCTATTTGATGTTTCCCCCCTGAAAGGGCGGCTGAGCTGCAAGCCTTGACATTGCCTCTCTTCCATTCTGCCCCTTCGGGGCGAGAAGAACTATGAACGCTTTTTATTCCGGGGATTGGCATCCCCGGCCAGATATCGGTTGCCCCTTCGGGGCAGTTTGTTCCTTGCACTTGTTTCGTAAGAGTTGTTATGAAGATTGCCTGCCATATCATCAAGAAGCAAAGGTCGTTGACATTTATATAGCCCCCCCTTTTGAATTTTGAATTTTGCCTTTTGAATTCTCACCCCCCTTCCCATTCCGCTGCAATCCCTCCAGCTTCGTTCGCATGATTGGACTTCCACGGAAACGCTCCTCAAACTCTTCGTCGGTCATCGCTGCTATTTGGTCGAATGTCAGGTCGAGCCTGCCGGGACGTGGGGCAAAGTCTGGTTCGTCGGTTGGTTGTTGGAACTTGTTCCAGGGGCAGACTTCCTGGCAGATGTCGCAGCCGAAGACCCAGCGGTCGAACGTTGCGGCAAATTCTGGATCGAGCGGCTCCTTCGGTTTTTGCTCGATTGTCACGTAGCTGATACAGCGATTGGCGTCGACGAGGTAGGGTTGTGTGATTGCGTCAGTTGGGCAAGCGTCGATGCAACGAGTACAACTTCCACAGAAATCGGGAATGGGATTGGTGTAGAGAAGTTCTAACGACGTTAACATCACACCTAAGAAAACCCAGCTCCCGTGCGACCGCGTGATGACGTTGGAATGTTTGCCGAGCCAGCCGAGTCCTGCACGCACAGCCCAGGCCTTCTCCATCACAGGGCCGGCGTCGACATACCAACGGTTCTCTGCATCTGGAGCAAGCGCAATGATATGCTGGTGGAGCTTCTTCAACTTCTTCGGGAGAATCCGGTGGTAGTCACGCCCCCACGCGTAGCGACTCACCTTCACGTGGCTCGGTTCTTCTGAGTGTTGGTAGGGGGTGTAGTAGTTCTTGGCTACTACAATCACAGAGCGGGCAGATGGGAGAACCTCGCGCGGATCTGTCCGCCGATTTGGGTCACGCTCCAGCCACTCCATCGAGCCGTTGTAGCCCCGAGCAAGCCACTCCTCCAGCTGCGCACCTTCTTCGGTAAGCCGTTCAGCAGGGGTAAACCCAATTAAGTCGAAGCCGAGTTCTTCCTTCGCGTAGCGGCGAATCTCCTCGGTGATAGTTCCTTTGTCGAGCATGGAAGCAAAGTACGGAATTTGCCAAGTGGTTTGCTTAGAACCCGATACGATGCAGAGGAGACTACCACCCTCTCTTCACAGCCTCCTCTTTCAGAACTGCCCAACTTACTTTGTCTTCTCCTCCATTTGGGTACGTACGCAGACCGAGGGTGCGAAGATATTCGAGAAAGATTTGATCGTTTAGCCCGTAGTAGCGAGAAAGCTCATCAATCGCTCCTTGCGAACGATCTGACATGATGCCAAACGAGATATAGTCGATCTTCCCCCGATGTTTATCCCACGCGCTGAAGACTTCTCGAATAAACTCTCCCTGTTTTTCCTCCGAACTGTTGCAGACCGGACTGGAAGGATAGCCGAGTTCCATAAACCAGATCGAGCGATTCGGGTATAGCTCCACGACTTGATCGAAATCTGCGTCGACCACTGAAGGGTCTTGAACCGTAAAATCTGCGTTCAGCGGATAGTGTGTCGTTAAAATTGCATCACTCTTCTCGTTGAGAACCCGAGCCTCTTCTTTTCTCACTCCGCGCAATCCTGCCAACGTCACCTTCACCCCAACGTTCAAACCGGGTCGGAGCTGCCGGGCATACGATGAAGTCTCGTCGAAGAATCGCTTGTATGCAGCCCACGCTTCCAGGTCGTTTGCGAGAAAGAAGTCGACTTCGTTGCCGATAGCTAACACTGCAAGGTCGAGATCAGGAATTTTCGAGAAGAGGTAGTCGAGCAGACGCTTGTAGCGGTTCACAACCACACTATCGTCAAAGGCCTTTCCTTTGAGGTCGGATGGAAGCCGGTCGTTATTCGTGTCAACTGGACCAACCATCAAGGCTACTGACGCATTCCGAGTTGGATAGTAGGAGTTCGCAATTGCGAGAAGGTCGACAGCCGGGTTGTAGATGCCGGGAGCAGTTTCAATATCATCCCACCCAATTGAGAGACTGAATGTGTTTGCTCCAACGGAGTTGGCTCGGTTAACAACAGCATCGTAGCTCTCTCCTTCAGCTTCGTTTACGTCCACTGCAAGAACTCGTTCTCCTCGTGGCTGTGGATCGGAACCTCGATCAACATTTCCATCTGTTGCACTGCTGCATCCTGCAAGTAGTACGATTGATAGATATAGGTAAAACGTACGGTAGTGCATGATTTTCTCCCGGAAAAAGCCGTTGAACAAGAGGCCTATACATTTTTGATTCTGTTACAGCCGGCATAGTCAAGGAAGACTCCAAAGCGTTTAGTTCGTATCTTCGCAGATGGCACAACCGCTGCCCATTCCTGACTGCGCAACGTGTATATCACGTGTAGGCTCTGTTTTCAGCAACCTTGCTGAATCAGAACTCCCTGTACTTAATCAAAATAAGGTCTGTAGAAGATACAAGCGAGGGGAGTTCCTCTATCTTGAGGGAGAGCCTGCGGCTGGACTCTACTGCGTTCACTCGGGCAAAATCAAGGTATTCAAGACAGGGCAAGATGGACGAGAGCAGATTCTCCGTTTGGCAAAGCCGGGAGATGCACTCGGCTACCGAAGTTTGCTCGATGGCGGGAAGCACTCCTCAAGCAGCCAGGCACTGGAGGAGACACACGTCTGCTTTATTTCAAAACAGATGTTCTACTCCTTGGTCGCCTCCGGCCCGAACTTCACCCTCCGTCTCTTCGAAATTCTCTCAGATGAGCTTGACAACACAGAACAACGTGTAGTGGAAATGGCTCAAAAGTCGGTACTGGAACGTGTAGCCGAAACAATTCTCCTGCTTCAAAACACATACGGCCTCAAAGAAGATAACCGCACACTCAACGTAAGAATTACGCGAGAAGACATTGCCAACATTGTCGGCTCAGCTACCGAGTCGGTAATTCGTAACCTTACGCACTTAAAGGATCAGGGAATGATCGAAATTCGGGGTAGAGACATCCAAGTGCTCGACTCATCGGCACTGGTGCGGACAGCAAATCTTTCCGACTAACAGCAAGCTGAGCTAATGAGAATTGTGGGCATCCACATCTTCTCTTTCTTCAGAGCCTGACAAACGTCATGGTTTTCCCCTTTCTTCTTCCTCTATTTTCTTCTCCACAACCATTCTACTATCAGGCGAAGATGAAAGAATGCTATCCACCTATATTCTACACTGAGAACCTTAAGTCGATTCGACGAATTGAGATACCGGTGGGAGGGTTTCTCTACAGGGAGGAGATGCCGATTTGCTACGTCTACCTACTCCGCAGAGGAATCATCGGAATTAGTCGACGCGACCATAGTGGTGTAGATCGGATAGCTACGGTATTGCGCTCCGGGGACATTGTCGGTCTTGATGATCTGTTCCGAGGTGGCTCCTACACAAACAAGGCAATTGCACTAAAGCAGACGAGCCTTCACGCAATCCCTTCGAATCTCTTCATCGAAACGCTCTCCTCAGATAACCACGTTGCCGTTCACCTGCTCTGCAATCTTGCCGACCGGATAGCCCGATCTGAGTCGTACTGTCCAGCATAGAAGCCTATCCAGTAACAGTAGTTCTAAAGAATTCCGTTGTCCGAATTCTCTGAGATCGCCTCTTAAAAGTCAGCGGTTCAACCCTGATGGGAACCGAAAGTGGTTTATTGTAGAGTTCATCATAAGAAGGTGACCACCAAGGTTCCTCTTCACCATACGCCACTCGTTACCTCTATAGAAGCCCGAGTTGGAGTAAGTAGCAGAGCACAAACCATCACCCCTCACTCACGCACTCATATACCCATACACTCAAACACCCCGCCGCCGAACAACTTCCACCGAACAGTGCGCCCTGGCTGAGATAGCTGCCGAGACACTTCCAAGCAACGTTCGCTCGAAACGTGAGAGACCACGTGCTCCCATGAAGATGCAGTCAATTTCCATATCCGAGGCAGTCCTCAGTATTAAATACTTCGGATCAAGGTTATCAATTATCGATGTTGTCGACAATCCTCGTTCTTTCATCCGCTCGGCAATCTCTTCGTGAAGTTTCGCAGACTCTTCGCGCTCTCTAACGTTGGCATCCTCTTCGAAGTAGGAGTTTACGGCTGTTGTCAGCCACACTTTCGTATGCTCCGGCCAGTGACGGTTCAAGATTTCATCGACGGCAACGTTGGAATCGCTCGATCCATCGACACCAACTAACAGCCGGATCGGTTGATCTTCCCTGTGTGGATTCCCCCGAGCTACACGTACAGAAGAGTGGGCGTTGGTCACCAACTGCTGTGAGATGCTGCCGAAGACAAACCGCTCGGCTGCATTCAAGCCGTGCGAACCGACCACGACCAGATCGGCTCCCCACTCGTCGGCACTCTTCACAACCTGGGTGGAAACGGAGCCAACCTTCCCCTCTGCCTCGATCGTCCAACCGGGGAAATCTGCCCAGAGCTTCGCCCGAGCATCCTCTGCCACCTTCAGTGCCGAAGCACTATCTGCGAGGTCGGAGACATCCAAGGCTTGGCCGGAGGAGCCTGCCGGTGCTCTCCACTGCTCGGCAACGGAAACAACGAGAACGTCAGCCTGCTCAGGCAATCCGGCTCGACGCAATTCTTTTAACGCATCTTGCGCACAACTCGAACCATCATATGAGATAAGAATCTTCATGAACTTCACCTTATTAGTCTTTGCTTCTAACCATATAGTTATCGTTTGCGAATCATCGCCTTACAACAACCGAGAGTGGCACTTCTTCCCCCTCACCTTCACTCTCACTACTCGGTAGCTTTATGAACAATCTCTACAGAGCACTTCGCCTGCATTGCAACGCCGGTTGAGATACTTCCGAGAATAAACCGCTCGAATCCACTTAAGCCGCGTGCTCCCATGAAAATGCAGTCGGCATTACTCCGCTCGGCTTCTACAAGAATCATCCGCTTTGGGTGCATCATCTTCGTGTCGATTGTAGACTCTACTTCAAATCCACTCTGGCTGAGCTTCTCCGAGATATTCTGGTGCAACAGGGTAAGGCGCGTGAGGATCGACTCCTCCTCTTCGCTGTCGTAGGAGAACTCCGCAGAACTGAGAATGTGGACAACCGTTCCAGTTGGCCAACTTCGTAACAGCAGTGCATCCAGAATAACCTCGGAATATCCCGAGCCATCAACTGCTAAGATCAATCTCAGTGGTGCATCGGCACTCTTCTCGTCGTTTGGCCGTGCGATGCGAACGGAGGAGTGAGCGGAGTGGATAATCTGCTGCGAGACACTCCCTAACAGGAGCCGCCCAACAGCCCCTCGACCGTGCGAGCCAACTACAATCAGTTCAGCCCCCCACTCTTCGGCGCGGCGAACGATTTCGTGGGCGGGGGATCCGGTATAACCTTCCGAAGTGACATTCCAAGTCGGGTGTGTGCTCTTCACGATGGCAGCACCTCGGCGCGCAAGCTCAACGGCAAGCTCTCCACTCTCCGTAGGCTCCAGCCCTATCCCCTCACTTCCACCAACACCGATTGGAACTGGAAACCATTCGGCAACCGAGAGGACTAAAACGTCCGATCCCTCTGGAATTCCGGCTCGCTCTAAATCCTTGATTCCTCGATCCGCACACTCGGAACCGTCATATCCGATAATTATCCTCATGGCTCTGCTCATATATTCTTCTCCTAATTTCAGGTGTTTCCAGTGAATTGTTTTCCTTGTTGCCTGACAATACAGCACCTTCCGGAGACTGCATTAAAGTAAGGTTGACGTTGAGCGAATAACAATGACCGATGTCATGATTTCGACAGCATCAAACCTCTGAGAAGGAGTATTGTGTTGCCGCAGGTAGGGCGCCGTTCGTTTCCCAGAGGTAGAGTCTGGGACATCTGGCGGAACGGCTCTCTCTTCCCGAACAGTTAGGTATCCCACACACCTTCACTACTCCCGACAATCTACCAACAAATTCTCGTACTTTCGATTCATCCAAACATCGACGCGATCTGAAACGCCGCAGGAACTATTATGAACGACTTTTTTCACCGCGTCTACGACGTAGTGATGCAAATACCTGTTGGGAAGGTGACAACGTACGGAGCAATCGCAAAGCGCATTGGGGCAGGACGCTCGGCACGGACAGTGGGGTATGCACTGAACGCAGCCGCAAACGATGAGCGCATCCCCTGCCACCGCGTTGTGAACCGGAATGGCGAGTTAAGTGGGAAGGTTCACTTCGTTCCCCCATCAAGAATGCGTGAGTTGTTAGAGGAAGAGGGAGTAACCTTTAAGGGAGAGGCCGTTGTGATGGAAGAACATTTCTGGAACCCTGAAGAGGCTTTGTAGAAGAGGTTCCCAGGGAGACTGATCTTTCCCTTGCATTCGTTAGAGTTGTTTCCGTATACTCATTTTTTCGCAGGAAGAGAACTCTCTGTTTAGCGAACTTTTTCAACAACGGTACCCACACCTGACTATTCGTACAGCCATGGCTCCACATCTCTCTTTCAGGAAACTCTTGGTGGCATGCACCCTTCTCCTCTTCGGAGCGATTCCCTCCACTGCTCAGAAAAAAACTATCCTCCTTACTGCACTGCAGGAAGAACTAACCCGAGCATTTGATCTGCTTAACACAAAAGGGGATCCTCCCCCCTACTTCATTGGGTATAACGTCACCGAAACTGCTGAAACCGAAATTGTAGCATCGGTTGGTGCGCTGCGAGATAGCAGACAGGATGTGGAACGGTTGCTCGACGTTGACGTGCGAATCGGTGACTACCAAGTCGACAACACCCGGAAACTGCGGGGAGATCGTCGCGGTTTCAGTCCCTACAGCTATTCCTCCCCTGTTAACCTCCCTCTCGATAATGATCTGGACGCAATCAAAAGTCTTCTCTGGCTGCAAACAGATAAGGAGTATCGCATCGGTGTGCAGAACTTTGTGCAGATCGAGGCGAACCGGGCAGTCAACGTCGACGAACAGGATACTTCTGCTGACTTCTCCCGAGAGCCAGCATTGGAGGCACTCCAACCAATTATGGCGATGGATGTTGAGAAAGGTGTCTGGGAAGAAAAGATTCGGCGGATATCCCGCACGTTTGCACAGTGGCCAAAACTTACCCGATCCTTTGTTCTGTTCCGAGCCACAACTCTCAACAAATATGCTGTAAACAGCGAGGGAACTGCCATCCAACATGGGGTCAACCATGCGCGCATCTTTCTCTATGCCGTCACCAAAGCTGAGGATGGAGAGGAGTTGTACCTCTACCGCGCATTCGATGCCCACTCGCTGGAAGGATTGCCAAACGACTACGAAGTGGAGAGAGCTATTAAAGAGATGGTAGATCAATTGATGGCTCTGCGCGAAGCTCCGTTCGTGGAAGCGTATAGTGGTCCGGCAATACTTTCCGGCAGAGCCGGAGGCGTCTACTTCCACGAAACGTTGGGGCATCGCCTTGAAGGGCATCGGCAAAAAGATGAGGATGGCGGGCAGACCTTTACGAAGAAAGTGGGAGAGGCGATCCTTCCCCCTTTCGTCTCGATCTACGACGATCCGACGATACGTGAAGTAAATGGTGTAGAACTGAACGGATACTATCACTTTGACGATGAAGGGGTAAAAGCGGAACGGGTTCCAGTTGTTGAAAATGGCGTGTTGAAAAACTTCCTCCTCTCACGCTCTCCAGTTGAAGGCTTTACTCGCTCTAACGGCCACGGCAGGAGAGCACCCGGAAGGAGCGTGGTAGGGCGACAGGGAAACTTTATCGTCACTGCAACCAACTCTGTTAGCAGCGGTGAACTACGTCGACTTCTGATTGAAGAGTGCCACAAACAGAACAAGCCCTTCGGTCTCTACTTCGAGGAAATATCGGGAGGCTTCACATTTGTCGGTCGCTTCATTCCGCAATTCTTCAAGGTAACTCCCATTGTTGTCTGGCGCATCTGGGCTGATGGTCGCCCGGACGAACTGGTGCGAGGGGTTGATCTGATTGGCACACCACTTACCTCCATCAGCCAAATTATTGCCTGCGGCGATGATGTGGGAGTCTTCAACGGAACGTGTGGAGCCGAATCAGGACCGGTTCCAGTCTCGGCAGTCTCCCCAAGTTTCTTAACAGCACTAGTAGAAGTGCAGAAGAAAGCGAAGTCTACCGAGAAGCCACCTGCACTCCCAGCCCCTGACGACGACGATAATCCTTCGGCTGGAGAACAACCTGAATAGCATCGCCATAGCGGATAAGGGAATCGATTTACTCAGTATCACAGCCAAAACTCTATCCTCTGACATCTCTGAATTTCTGATATCATGAACTTGAACAGACCACTCTCTCTTGCTTCCTTCGCCCCGCTCCTCGGCATTCTCACCATGCTCGCGATCGTTTTGCCAGCCACGTCGCTTCGAGCACAGGGTGGCGATATTCTCTTTCGGGCAATGCGGGACGAACTTACCCGCTCGGTTGATCGGCTGAAGCTGGAAGAACAGGGAACGCCTTACTTCGTAGAGTATCGTGTGATTGAATCTGAAGGCGTTTCTATCGAGGGAACGTTTGGCGCGATAACAACCTCGCGCCCCTACAAAACTCGGCGGCTTGCAGTCACGCTGCGCGTTGGTGACTATGGGTTCGACAACTCTGGCTTCTTCTCTCGCGACGATCTCTTCTCTCGCTTTAGCTCAATGAGGGGGAACGATATTGTTCTCGACGACGACTATATGGCAATACGTCGGGATTTCTGGCTGGCGACAGATAAGGCATACAAAGATGCGGTACAGCAGATGGCCGCAAAGCGCGGCTATTTAAAGAATCGAATCAGTGAAGATACTCTATCTGATTTCTCCCGAGAGAAGCGGGTGGTGCAGATCGACTCGTCTGCCCCAATCGCCATCGACACAGCAATGATTGCAAAGAAGATTCGCTCTTGGTCAGCACTCTTCAAGAAATATCCAGACATCGATCAATCGAGCATAGCGTTCAACTTCGGCACATCTTCCTTTTACTTAATGAACAACGAGTGGACGCAGCTTAAAACAATTAATGCTGTGGGGAATGTCACTATCAACCTATTGGCACACGGGAGTGATGGGACGAAATACCCAAAGTCTTTTCAGATACTTCTTTCGTCACCAAGCAAACTTCCGTCAGACAAAGAAGTGGAAGCAGAAATTGAGAAACTTGTTTCTGAAGTTCTAACAATCCGAAAGGGAGGGACGCTTGAGGAATCGTACATCGGCCCAGTACTTTTAGTGGCAGATGCCGCCCCCCAGTTTTTCCTTCAGGTACTTGTTCCCCACCTTAGCGGCAGCCGACTTCCTCTGCTTGAAGATGAATCGTTCGGCAACTTCCTTGGAGCCGAGAGTCCGTTGACGAACAGAATTAACCGACGCATTATGCCGCGTGAATTCAGGGTCTACGACGATCCAACAATTACCCACGCAGAAGGGAAGGTTCTCCGAGGATCGTATCAGTACGATCACCAGGGAGTTCCTGCATCACACTTATCACTTGTTGAGAATGGTGTGCTAAAGCGGCTCCTCGCCTCGCGCCGTCCGGGCAAAGGACTTGAGGTATCGAACGGCCATGGTCGAGGAGCAGACGAAGCGGGAACAGCTATCGGTACACTCTTTATAGAGACTTCCGAGATGTTGAGTGAAGAAGAGATGAAGCAACAGTTGATTGAGAGTTGCCGCGAGCTTGATCTGGAGTATGGGATTATGATCCGCAATATCGGTGCAAAGTCTTTCCGCTCAATGTCGGGTGGAGGAGTCTCCATCAGCTTTGGTGGTAGTGACGATGCTCAAGAAGGAATGGAGGCTTGGAAAGTATACGTAGCCGACGGTCGGGAGGAACCAATCAGGAATATCGAGCCGGGAGAAGTTGATTACCGCACACTGAAGGAAATTGTAGCTGCTGGTGGGAAGAAGAATGTGTTGAACACATCGGTGACTCCTCAGGGCATCATGAGCTTCTCCACAGTTCCGGCCACTGTTGTAGCCCCATCTATTCTACTGGAAGAAGTACAGATCGACCCTTCAAAAGGGGAGAAGCAGAAACCGACGCTTCTGACACATCCCTACTTTGAGAAATAAGGAAGGAGAGAACGAGAGCGTTCAGAATCCTAACAACCCACCACTGTTGCTCTTCAGCATGGTTGGTTCGCTGCTACAGGCAATCACGTATGAACCGTTCGGGAGAACTGTGGGAGGGAGTGTGATCTTTGCCATACTCTCAACGGAAGCGAACTTCTGGAACGTCCCATCTGTTGAGTAGAGAAAAACCCCAATAGAGCTATCCAACACTCCGAGGAAGCAGAGAATATCACCGGCGATCAGTGGAGAGAGTGGGACACTTTGCTGCAAGCCAACCTCCCAGCGTTTTGCTCCCTCCGGGTCGAACGAGACAACCATCCCTCCAGAAATCCGGCTTCCACCACCGCCACTCACGTAGCTGTTCCCGTTGGCGTCAGATGTAATTCCTGTCGGGAGAGTCGTGAGCGGAGCCTCCCACTCCTTTGCGCCGTTCGCATCAATCGAGATAAGGGAGGGAGTATACTTCCCATCTTCTGCTCGCCCTGCAACGCCCACTACAATGCGTTCTTCGACAATGATCGGTCCGTACTCAATGCGCCCTTCGATAGTAAACCGCCAATTCTCTTCCCCCTTCAGGTTGAGTAGCACTACGGTGTCCTGCTGGTCGTAGTCGTTCTGTGTCAGGCCGAGGAGAATCCCCAACTCTTCTCGATAGGCTACCGAACGGACTAATCCAGCACCGAACGTTTTCCTCCACAACTCTCTCCCCTCCCGATCATATTCGGCTAAGCTCCCATCGGTCATGCCACAGACAACACCTCCCGGAACTGTCAGAGGAAAAAGGGGAAGGGAGTAGTTACTCGAATCGTTGGGACCGTGAAGCGAAGCCTGCCACTTCAGACTGCCGGATGTTTCCACCGCGTAGAGATTTCCCTCTGTTGTTGTGGCATAGAGTGTTCCGAGCGAATCGGAGGCAAGTTCGGGTAGAGGATAACTCCCTTCTGGGAACTGCCAAGTGAAGAGTATGCGCTCGTAGCGCATCAAGGCAAGACGTCGATCGGTAGTGACAACAGCAATTTTATCGGAGGCAACTGCAAGTGGAGGACCGAGGAAACCAGCACCGAGAGAATCATAGTGATTCTCGCTAAAGCTGCGAAAAGAAGAGAGAGAGATGCGAGAGAAGTTCTGCCCCCGCCCCTCTCCACCGGTCATGTTCGGAACATATTCCTCTCCCCCGCCACAAGCGAGAAACAGAAAAGGAAAAGCAAAGACGAAGAGAATGATTCGTACCATGGCAATTTGGAAATCTCTCTGAAGACTCTTCCTTAAGGGATTAACATCGTTCGTCTTCACGCAGGATTATTTTCAGTCAACGTCGTACGGACTGGAACTTACCCGCTCGTAGGTTCTCATGAAGGCTTCGTACTTCACTGGGTATTGGTCGTTCAAGATACCTGTTACCACCATGTCACCCGGCTCGGCAATCAAGATGCGACCGTCTGGTTGCTCCAGTTCTAAACGCCGAGTGGTACGGAAAGCCTCTACTACGTCTGGCCTTCTTCTGAAAAGACCACTCTCCTCTTCATTGAGTGGTTGAACAATTGTACTCATAAGTATGATTCAGAATAAATGCGATGGATATAAATTTTTCACCCCTCTGCAACATCCATCATCCGAACACCAGTGGCCACCATTGTCACCACACGCTGTGGGCCTTCGATCTCGTCAGGATTCTCCCCTTCCGACTCCTCGGCATAGTGCTTTGCTAAGTCCTCTGGAATCTCCTCGACAGTGACAACTCCCTGAACAGTGACAAACTTGCCGCTGCAATCGGTCGGCACAAAGAAACCGTAATCCTTGAAGGTAATCCGCATCTGCGATTTACCGTCGCTAATTACCATCCAGCATCCCTTCTTCTGGCAGACATCTGAGACAACTCCCTGAACGTTCACTACGTTGTTGTGAAGTGATTCATCAGTCATAACCTCGGAAACACCATATGTCCCCTTCACTTCAGGATCAAGCTCTGCACCGTAGTTGTTGAACGTGACGTTGCTCGGCACTTCAAGCTCTATCGCCACCTCAGTTTCAACTGCGATTTCTTGTGCAAGAGAGAAATGAACGGCGGATAGTGCCATCAACGGAAGAAGAACGAGTAGTCGGAACATCAGTATTCACTTTGATTGAGTTACAGTTTCATCGGGACAAAGATAGCCTCTCAACAGACCTTCACTTGCAACGATGTGAAGCGGATTCATGAGGAAGTGAAGAGGTACCAACACAGCAATGCAATGCTGCCACGATACTTCAGATTCGCAAGTTTTTCACGCAAAGGCGTAAAGGGAATATCTACTCACTCCGATTTCAGTTCACCCCATCCCGCCTCAAGATTGTGGTGGCTTCCGTCGCAATATGGCTTGTTCTTTGAAGCACCACAACGGCAGAGGGCGTAGCGGGTTGGCTCTGGAGGAGAGAGGTCGGCATCGACCACGAGTTGAACTGCTCCGCGCACCTCGTAAGGGCCGTCATCTTGAATCGTGATTTTCGGAGCGGAATCTGTCTGGTCGACTCTCTCCCCTTTCATTAAGGTTTGGAGTGCGCCAGAAGGACACTTATGGCTCAGTGTAGCAATGGCTCCTATATCGGCTCCGTTTGGATCAATCCAAGGGCGTCCATCTTTTTTGAAGACTGCCGGGAGATCTTCGATACAGTGGGCAGCATGTGCGCAAATTGTCCGGTTGTCCTGTATTGTTACCTCTGCCCCATCGTATGTCTTCGTCCGATTGAGAGGGATTTCAATCTCTCGCTCACCAGTAAACCCGTTCCTCTTGTGCGTCCCATCACAAAATGGTTTGTTCGAGGAAGCTCCGCACCGGCAGAGAGAGAAACTCTCCTTCGTCTCCAACTGGCGTCCGTCTGCTGTCACAAGCCGCTCCAAACCCTTCACAAGGTATGAGCCATTTTCCCGAATCTCTATCGTAATGTTAGTGTTCTCTGATGCCGACATCATTCTATGAAGTAGTTGGTGGAACAAGGATTTTGGGAATATACAGCAGAGGAGAGAGTCGACAAGGAATAGGTTTCTTTCGTTGGGAAGAGATGTTGGGGAAGAATTGAAAAGACTCACACAAAGGGGCAAAGCGTTCTGACTTTCACTCTACCAACTCTAAGAACTCTCAGCTCTATAAACTCTACCGCATTCCCTTCAGTTCAGCAATCTGTTCGGGATCGCTGGTTATCCACTCGTAAGAATCGACAAGGCGGGCAAAGGAGGGGAGAGAATCTTCGAATTTCTCGGCATCTCGGGAGGAGAGAACAATGATTGCAATTGCTGTGGGGCCGTTGATGTAGGCAATCGCCTCGAAAAGTGAACTGTCGCGCCGGGTCACGTGACACACTTCTGCATCTACCCCCTGAATTGTCCCCAACGGTTGCTGCCGTTTCACCGACGCGTGAAATTGTTGAATTGCTCGAACGGAATCGGCGGCAATCGTCCCAGCAACGGTAATCGTATCGAACTCCTTTGGGATTGTGTTGGCGTACATCACAACAGGAGACGAACTCCACGAGTCCCACTCCGGCACAAATGCTGCGCCAAGTCCAGAGGCCAAAGCATTCCGTTGATCCAAATTCCAATCCTCAGGAGACTCAATCATCCAAGCATGGCGTTCACCGATAATAATGGCAACCCCGAGATTATCTCCCTGAGCAAGAAGAATAGAGGGAGCATACAAATAGAGACCGACAATAAGTCCGAAGAAGAGTAGGAAGAGTCTGCGCGATGGTAAGCGAAGGAGCATTCGATCACCGCAGATCGTACCGAATGCCAATTGTTCCCTGAAGCGAAGTCAGTTTCAATTCTGGATCACTAATTGCTCCCATCACAGGAAGTGTGTAGGTAAGGCGAGGCCCTAAATACATCCGTCGGTTTAGCCGAATCTCAGCACCCAAATAGATCACCGGATCGATAAGCAGAGGAGAGACATTGTCAGGGTCGAGCGATGGGAAAACTTTCGAGTGGGGATCGCTTGCTTCTCCCGATGGATAAAACGCTTCGATGATTTCCCCACTCTCGAGCGTCACAGCTTTGGTGAGGATATCCTTCGTGTAGATCATCTCCACACTCAGTGGAAAGCCAAGGTTGACACCGGCTCCCACGTAGAGAGCCTTCACTGGATAGAACTTGAAGGATGGTTGACCGAAGAGGTAGAGAAAGCGAGCATCGCCGATATTGTCGTAGGTGAGATCCGCTTCAACAAAGCCATCGGCAGTCTGAATGAAACTGGGTTCCGTGGTTGTATAGTTTCCACTAATGTGGCGCGTCCGGAATCCCCCCATCAACTCAATCCGAAAGATATTTTCTACTGGTTTGTCGTAGACAGCACCCGCGATCAAATTTGTCCCAGCCCCCTCAGTAAACGTGCCACAACCAACCATATACGACCCCTCTTGGCTCGTAAAATCAGCCCCAATTTCTACCCCAACTCGCTGATAATTGAAGATCGGAGAGAGAGGATCGTGGTGGGCACATCCCGGGCCAGTTAGGACGAGAAGAGTACCACAGAAAGTTGTTAGGAGAAGTATTCTGTATCGTTGAATCATATCATCACATGGCAACTGATTTTCGGGCGGCATGAAATATAGGTCTTCTTCAACGGATAACGCGAAGAATTCTTTGATGAATTTTACAGTCGTGGGTCAACCGGTTCGCTCTCAAGAGCTAAAACTCCGTTGATATTCCCACTCCGCTCCTTCTATTCATTGAGCAAGCCCCTCAAGGCTAACCCTCGACCAACCCTCTCCTCTATCACCTTCACTGACTCTAATAGCGCATTAGTTGCAGAAGACCCGACAGCGGCGTATTGGTCACGGAGTAGTTTCTGAGCTTTTGCCGACCAGGACATTAACTCACAGTCGAGCCCAATCGGTGTTAAGGTTATTCTTCAGGTAGGGAGAGAATCATCCATCTCCTTTTAACCTGTATTATTGTTGAATACCTACACTACAACAAGCATTTTCCTGTTCCCTGCAACCGTTTGTATTCTTCCCCTTCCCAAGCCCTATTTCTTCTATCCGTTACACGTGCCAGACCCCTTCCCTTCCTATCTTCAGGCTTTTTGTGGTCTGTTGTGAGAGCGAATTTGCCTCTCCCTTCGGCACTGAGAACGATTTTTCATTTATACAGAATAGATAGAGGAACAGAAAACCGTTATGCACCGCAATCTTCAACCGAATCCGTCGCTTCGCAACATTGCGATTATTGCCCACGTTGACCACGGCAAGACAACGCTTGTGGATCACATGTTCCGGCAGAGTGGAGTCTTCAACGAACACCAAGAGTTGAGCGACCGGGTGATGGACAGCATGGACTTAGAGCGTGAGCGTGGAATTACGATTGCCGCGAAGAACTGCTCGGTTCGCTTCAAGGATATTAAGATCAACATCCTCGATACCCCTGGCCACGCCGACTTCGGTGGTGAGGTAGAGCGGGCATTAGCAATGGTAGACGGAGCAATCTTGCTGGTTGATTCGAGCGAAGGACCGCTGCCGCAGACCCGCTTCGTGCTGAAGAAAGCGTTGGAGGGGGGGAAGGCAATGATTGTTGTGGTAAACAAGATCGACCGTCCTGACGCCCGCCCCCAAGAGGTGCTCAACGAAATCTACGACCTCTTCATCGACCTCGACGCAAACGACGACCAGATCAGCTTTCCGGTTCTCTACGCTATCGGTCGCGACGGCATCGCAAAGCATGAAATCGATGAGGAGTCGAATAGCTTAGCTCCTCTAATGGAAACGATTGTGGAGCATGTTCCGCCCCCACACTACGATCCAAATGAGCCATTCCAGTTGTTGGTTGCCGACCTCGACTACAACGACTACTTAGGTCGCCTCGCCGTTGGTAAAGTAGCAAACGGGAGTGTGAAGGGGAACGACAATTTGGTCTGCATCAACGATGAAGGGAAGCCACTCCCACTCCGGGTTTCGAAGCTCCAAGCATACGAAGGAGTCGCGGTGAAAGAAGTGGCTCAGGTTGAGCCGGGTGACATTGCAATTTTGGCCGGCATCGAAGATGTTCACATCGGCGACACTATCTGCAATGCTGACGCGCCGAAAGCTCTCCCCCGCATCACGGTCGACGAACCGACAATTGCGATGCGGTTCGGACTGAACACTTCGCCCCTTGCTGGACTCGAAGGAGAGATCGTACAGGCGAAAAAGATATACGACCGGCTGATCCTCGAAACCTTACGGAACGTTGCCTTGCAAGTAGAGCAGACCGACGACGACACCAGCTTTACAGTGAAGGGGCGAGGTGAGTTCCAGATGGCGATTCTGATTGAGACGATGCGCCGCGAAGGCTTTGAGCTGAGCGTGGGGAGACCAGAGGTTATCAACAAGAAGATCGACGGGAAAATCTGTGAGCCAATTGAACACCTCTTCATCGACTGTGGAGAGGAGTTTGTAGGTGTGGTCACCGAGAAACTGCAACGGCGGAAAGGACGCATGACCAACATGGTAAACCACGGAACTGGCCGCGTCCGAATGGAGTTTAGCGTTCCGTCACGATCTCTAATTGGCTACCGAAGCGAGTTCCTCACCGACACGAAGGGGACTGGCTTGATGAACTCCTATCTCGACAGCTACGAACCATATCGTGGCGATTTCCCGACGCGCTACACTGGGTCGCTCGTGAGCGACCGTGCCGGAAAGGCAATCACCTATTCGCTGCTGAACCTTGAGCCACGGGGCGAACTCTTCTCACAGCCGGGGAGTGCTGTCTACGAGGGAATGATTATCGGTGAGCACAACCGGGAGAACGACCTGAACGTGAACCCGACGAAGGAGAAGCAGAAGACAGCAATTCGTTCTTCAACGAAGGAGACGAGCGAGTATCTCCGCCCAATCAAACCGATGACGTTGGAGAGGGCTATCGACTTCATCAAAGAAGATGAGATGATTGAGGTAACGCCGCTGAGCATTCGGCTTCGGAAGGTTGAACTTTCGGCAACGAAACGGCACACCATGCGGGCGCGGTCGAAGAGTGTGGAGTAAAGATTCAGAAGTGGATTATAGAACAGAGTTGCCGTAGCGGAGTCAGAGCAATCGATTTTCGCTCAAATTCCCCAACTACTAATTATCTACTAATTTTTTTAGTATTAGTAGTTGGGGTTCCTATATTGGACGTTCTATCAGATAACTATCAGTGAGCCAGATGCACACAAACATCACACAAGAAGAAGTCCGGCGCGTTGCAGCCTTGGCGAAGCTCCGCTTCAGCGATGAGGAGATCGAGAGCTTCACCGAGCAGTTCGACCGCATTGTCGCCTACGTCGAGAAGCTGAACGAGGTGGACTGTACCGGAGTAGAACCAATGGCGCGAGTAGGGGGAGAGATTACCCCACCACGCGAGGACACTCCGGGGGAACTGCTGGAACCAGCCGAGGCGTTAAAGAATGCACCGAAGAAGATGGAAGGGTTCTTCAGCGTTCCAAAAGTCATTGAATAGAAGAGAGTTCTGAGTTTATAGTGTTGAGAGTTCGTAGAGTGTCTTAGGGGGCAAAAACCTTTGCCCTAATCCTTTCCCCCCTCCATATTGCTGAGTATTGGTCGTCAGGTTGAGAGAGCTGCCTTGCGATGAATTTTTAGAGTCTTGCGACGACGAGAATATCATGTCTATTACCGCAATCATACCTGCTCGCTACGCATCTACTCGGCTTCCGGGAAAACCGTTGATAGAGATTGCCGGGAAGCCGATGATTCTCCACGTCTGCGAGAGAATGACGCAAGCTACCCAGGTGGAACGGGTTGTAGTTGCTACAGATGATGAGAGGATTGCTGCTGTAGTCCGCGACGGTGGACGTGAGGTGGTGATGACATCTTCTGATCTCCCCTCCGGTACAGACAGAATTGCCGCGGCCGTTCGCGAACTACAGATTGAGGGAGCAATCCTGAATGTGCAGGGGGATGAGCCGATGATTGATCCAGAGGTAATCGATCAATTGATTGAGAGCTTCACCAGTTCGGATGCCGACTGCGCTACCCCTGTCGTACAGATCGACTCGATTACCACACTCTTCGATTCTGACACACCGAAAGTTGTGATGCGCGAAGATCGCACGGCACTCTACTTCTCCCGCACTCCAATTCCCTTCTTCCGCGACTTGCCGCCAGAGGAATGGTTGGAGAACCACACCTTCCACCGGCACGTCGGGATGTACCTATACCGCGCCGACGCACTCAACCATTTCGTTGCCTCCCCCCCCTCACACTTGGAACGTGCCGAACAACTGGAACAGCTCCGCATGCTCAGTCTCGGGATGTCAATCCTCTGCGTCGAAGTGAACTATCAAGGCCAAGCAGTCGACTCGCCGGAAGATGTGATGCGGGTTGAGCACCTGCTAAGCTCGATGTAAACCGTTGTGCTTACCTATTTGGTCTTGTAGCAGAGGTAAATACCAAGGGCACAAAGGGTCACCAAGAATTCTTTGCGAGGTGTCTACAACTATGTTCGATCCTCTGCGGGTGCGATACCTATCTTCTTCTTCATCCCTATATTCTGTCGCCAACATTCTACAACCTATTTGCTATGACCATTTCTGAATCGACTGTCGTGATTATTACCGGAGCAAGCTCCGGGATTGGCCGGGCACTTGCACTCTACCTTGCCGAACGTGGTGCTCGCCTTGGCCTAATTGCGCGCCGTGCCGAGAAGCTGAACGAAGTTGCGTGGGAAGCAATGAAGAGAGGGGCAGCCGATGTCCTCGCCCTCCCATGCGACATCACCGACCGTGAAGCCTTTCAACGAATAATCGGGGAAGTTCAGGTAGCGTTCGGAAGGATTGACATTTTGGTCAACAATGCTGGGTTCGGGCATATCGGCTATGTGGAGGATACTCCGCAAGAGCACTTGGAGTCTGTCTTTCACGTAAACGTCTTCGCACTTTGGCACGGAGCAGCCGCAGTTCTTCCGTTGATGAAGGAACAGGGGAGTGGGCAGATCATCACGATCTCTTCGATGGCGGGAGTGATTCCCTTCCCAGCAAACGCTGCCTACGTCGCCGCAAAGCATGCCGCCGTCGGCTTCACCCGCGCGCTCCGCTCAGAGCTTGCAGGAACTGGCGTCGAGGCAATGGTCGTCCTCCCTGCCGGAACAATGACAGAGTGGGCATCAGCAACTGAAGGTGGACCAATCCTTCCGCTGTTTGAATATGAGAACGAGCGAAGTGTGGAGATTGCCGAAGAGTTAAGCATCGAGAAGGCAGTGATGCCTTCACTCCTCTCACCGGAAGATGTCGCGGAGCAAATTGTCGACCTTATTGAGCATCCGGCTCCGGTTCTCTACACCCATCCGAACTCTGAAGAACTCGCACAACGTTTTGCTGAAGATCAAGTCGGAACAGAATACCAACTCCTTCCATCGTGGCTTGCGAATCGAGAGGGGTATTTGAGAATGAGAAAAGAGTTGAGAGTTAAGAGTTAAGAGTAAGAGAGTTGAGAATGGGAAAGTCTTTCATCATCCTTTAGGTTGTGATTTCGGCTGGATGTTTGTTTCCTTCTATTCTCTCTGTTTTCGGAGGCTTTGTTCTTCTCTGTACAAGGACAGAAAGATGGAGTTCTTTAGCAGCCTCGCTCCACATTCTTCACTCCCCATTCCCTACCCTTCGGTTTCTGGTTAAGGCAATGATTGTGATGTCATCTGACTGTGGTGCAGTGCCAACGTGTTGCCGAACATCCTCTTGCAGTTCGCTAAAGAGTTTGTCTGCCGGTGCACCATACTCTTTGCGGAGCAAGCGGAGAAGACGGTCGTCACCATACTCATCCCGCTGAGCGTTCATTGCCTCGGAAACACCGTCGGTGTAAATAACTAACGCTTCTCCTTCCCTTAACGAACATGTTCCCACATCGTAGGGAATCATTGTTGGCATCACACCGAGAATCAACCCACCTTCGGCTAAGGGTGTAATCTCACTCTCGGCAACGAGGAAGGGGGGATTGTGTCCAGCGTTAACGTAGTCGAGCCTACCCGATTCGGGATCGAGAATTGCGATGAAGGCTGTGATGAACTTGTCGGCGGCGGTGTTGTCGTGAATTAGATCGTTTACGCGACCAGCCACATCTTCTAATGGAAGCCCAAGTGGTGCAAGTGCGCGGAGAGCCGCTTGAACATTCGCCATCAACAACGAGGCTGGTGTTCCCTTGCCAGAAACGTCGGCAATAGCAATCAAGAGTCGTCCATCGGGGATTGAGATCACATCGTAGCAATCCCCCCCAACTTGGCGAGCAGGTAAGGTTCCGGCAGCAATTTCGTACCCTTCGATCTCCGGCAGAGATGAGGGCAACAATTGTTGTTGAATCTCCCAGGCAATTCTCAAATCTTCTTCTAAGCGCCTCTTCTCGATCATCTCTTCGAGCAGCCGGGCATTCTCAAGCGAAGAAATTGCTAACGCGCCAAGTGCACCGAGATACTCCAAGTCTTCAGCATCAATTCCGTACTGCAATCGCTCTCCAATCAGGAGTATCCCTTCTGTCTCGCCCTGAGATTTTAGTGGGATCGCTGCCCGAGCGCCAAGTGCATAGAGGTGAGGCCATGCACCTTGATCGAGCAACACCTCTTCATCCCCCTGCAACTTCGCCAAGAGAGCATCGGGTGCTTCTTCGCGAAAGCGGTTGACGATAGCGTGGTAACCGTGCCCTTCACGCAAGTAAAGGGCGTAACGAGCAATCGTCATTTCTCCCATCAACGTGTAGCCGAGAAGTCGGGCAATCTCGCTCCCCTCCAACAAGCCACCGAATGCACGACTCGATTCAAAGACTGAGTGAAGCCGCCGCACACGCCGCTCCAACCGACGATTCGTATCGTGGAGCGTACTCCGAATCAACGCCCCCTCAACAGCTATCGACGTGATAGCTGCAATCACCAGAGCATAGTTCTCTTGATTTTCGCTGAGTGATTCCTCAACAAGTGGAGAGCCGAGAAGGAGGAGAGCAAAGGTTTTGTCAGCAAAGCAGATTGGGAGGATATGGCTGATACCATGTTCACCCAGATCAACGGAAACAACCTCTGCCGGCGCAGTTTGCAGATGACACAAGTCGTGCCGTGAACTACCATTCCACTCAAACCTGAGATCAGTTAGGGCGCGGGCACTACCTCGCGTCTGCTCGACGATAAACAGATTTTCTCCGATCGAAACTGCAACCGCTCCGCGCGAAAACCGGAGTTTCCCCATAAGAGAGAGGAGCGCAGTTCCATATATGCGGTCGAGGTCGTCCGATTGATTCAGTAACCGACTGAACTCGAGAAGCGCGTTGATGTCGATGGCACTTGTGGTTGGGAAAACCATGGATTCAATTCAAAAGTAAAAATTCAAAATTCAAAACGGAAGAGACGCCATACGGGATGGACGGGGAGTAAGATACAGACCTATTTCCTTCGCTGCGAACAATCATCTACTCTCCAGCATCCCCTTTTTTGAATTTTTACTTTTGAATTTTGAATTGATTCTCGCCCCCTCGTGGCCCACCCTGAAGAGGTGCGGCGACCAACTCCCCTTTTTGAATTTTTACTTTTGAATTTTGAATTGATCCTCGTTCCCTTGTTACGCACCCTGAAGAGGTGCGGCGACCAACTCCCCTTTTTGAATTTTTACTTTTGAATTTTGAATTCTACACCTCTCCCCGCGTCCAGGCAATGTAGTCGGTAAGAAGAGGTTCGGCTCCTCCGCGGCGCACGGCAGAAGCAATCTGTCCGCGATGGTAGCCGCCGTGAATTAGAACGTGAGTTAAGATCTCTCGAATCGGGCTACTGAACTGATTCCCCTTGCTGTTCGTGTAGGCTACCTCGTGATCAAGCGCAACATCGTCCAATCCTGCAATGAACTTAGTCCAATCCTGCTCATTCTCTTCTATAAGAAGTTCACACTCCTCCCACGAAAGCTCGGGCCAGACTATAAGAGTTCGGTAATCTTCTCCGCGCATCCGCCACATCCAGAGCTTCTTAGCCTGGAGCAAGTGAGAGAATACATTCCGGGATTGTTCGCCAACAGTTCCAAGCTGACGAAGCTGCGCCAACACCTGTCTGTTGACGTGATTGTCGTATGTGTAGAGTCGAGAAAAATATTCAGTAGCCATTGTAGGAAGAATTCAAAAGGAAAAGTTAAAAATGCAAAAACAGTGGAGCGAAAGGAGTTCAAAATACAAGCGAGGAAAGAGACTTCAGGCATTTTAAATCCTACACTTCCCCTCGCTGTTAAATTTTGAATTGATTCACGTTCCCTCGTTACGCACTCTGAAGAGGTGCAGCTACCAGCTCCCCTTTTTGAATTTTTACTTTTGAATTTTGAATTCCCTCACTGGGTCAATCCTTCCGGTACTCCATTCGGGAATTCAGCTTCGATTGCTTCGCGAATTTTCTGGATTCGGTTTTCCGGGTTAGGGTGTGTACTGAAAAACTCTGGAGGACGGTTGCCTCCTCCCGCTTCAGCCAAGATTTCCATCACGCGAATCATTGCTCGGGGATCATACCCAGCCTGCGCCATAAAGCGAACGCCGAGCCTGTCAGACTCCAATTCATCATCTCGGCCATACTTCATGTTGACGAGTTGCCCCACCATTGCGGCCAGCATTGCGGTCTTCTCACTTTCGCTTGCCACGGCAACCGCACCGATCAACCCATTTGTGAGTTGTGACTTTGCAATGTGCTGTGCCCCATGCCGTGCCACCACATGGCCTGCCTCGTGGCCTAAAACTCCGGCAAGTTGCGCCTCAGTCTCCAATCGATTCAAGAGGGCATCTGTGATGAAGATTTGTCCTCCCGGCAGAGCAAAGGCATTCACAGTCTGGTCATCATCCAGCAGGTGAAACTCGAATTTCCAAGGAGTCTCTTTCGCGTCGCTACTGTTGACAATCTTCGTTCCAACAGCATCAACTCCGCGCTGCATTCTGTCATCGCGATCCAATCCACCATACTGCTGAATCATCTCTGGCGTTGCCTGCAAGCCGAGGGCAATCTCCTGATCGGGTGTCAGGCTAATGTGTTGCTTCTCCCCGGTAACCGGATTGTATTCACTGGAAGCGAAGTAGGAGATTAGAGCGAAGACCGCCATCCCGAGAGCAATTACTAACCGACTCTTCCCCCCACGACGATTCGACGTTCCGAACATATTCCCGGCAGATCTACTGGTCAGCATGATTCTATAAAGTTATTTTCTTAGTGACTGTGTACTCAACTCAGTTCAACAACTGAGTCTTCCCGAAACTGCAACACTAACCTTAGGTGTTCATCCCCATCACTTGCTTTTCTCCTTGCAACACCTCCAGCTCCTCTCGTTCCAACAACTCATACATCGTGCCGGCAACTCCACCGAAAATTGCGTGGGCAACAAGAAGCAATCCCCCCTCCAAGGCAAAGAACCAAGGGAAGAGAAGAGTAAACGAATAGAGGTTGATAAAGTAGAGTGCAATGCCGAGGAAGAGACCACCGATAGCACCGGTAACAACGCCACCTCGGTGAACAACGAAGGCAATCACCATTGTAAAGAGAATCGAGAGGATGTACTGAACTGCCAATGCTGTTCCAACAATTCCTACCCCTACTTCATAGTTAGGAGCAAGAACGCTTTTGCCGAGCAAGATGGAGGCGATATAACGTAGCATCAACCAACTATCGCCATCAATGATTACTGGAAGCAAAAAGAGATTTAGCACCAAGAAGAGAGTGCCAGCAATGAGTCCTGCATAGAATGCTGCACGCCAGTCAACTAACAGGCCGCGGTTGTTGATGTTGTTCGTCATGGTCTACCTATGTTTCAGGATACAAAATTCTCTAAACTTTTGGGCTTGGCTTCAAAGTATGTAGAACTTGCCATTGAAGGGCAAAGGGGGAAGATGAAAGAAGGAATAAGATAGGTCTCATTTGCTCGCTCCCCTAACCGAAGAAGTATGATTTCACTATCACATCCACTCAGGTTGATTCTTACAAGGTGATCCTTAAGGAGAAGCAACCAGATTCGCACCCGGAACATTCTACGGTTGACCTCGTCATAGCTGCCAAACAATCCCTTGGCGGAATTCGACTGAGACCCGGAATTCAAAGAAGAACGCAACAGAACCCGTTACTGTAGCATTCCCCTGCTCCTTCCACTTCCTTCCCACGGAGAGTAAACAACCCAGAAAATCGAGGGAGAACTTGCTATGCACAAAAACCGAACTAACTACCACCACACAGTATTTGTACTACTGCTAACGTTCCTGTCATGGGTGAACATCATTTCCTGCAGCCAAGCAGATGTTTCTTCCCCCTCTTCCGATAACCTCACCGAAGAGAAGAGTTTGCAACCCCGCTTTGTGGATGTGTCCGAAATCCATCTTCCCCTCAGCTCACTACAAGGCAACAGCATGGATATGGAAGCTGCTGACCTTGACGAAGATGGCGACTTGGACCTCGTAATTGCCAACGAGTATCGTCCGAACATTATTCTCATCAATGATGGAGGTGGGAATTTTCGCGACGAATCTGTGGCGCGACTACCACAGAAGTATTTTGACTCCGAAGATATTGCAATTGCTGACTTCAGTTGTGATGGACACATAGACATAATTTTTGTCAGTGAGGATAATCAGGTCAACGAGTACTACATCAACGATGGGAGTGGCTTCTTCAGTGATGCGGCAGACCGAATGATTGTCACCGGCACTTCCAACGCTACCCTTGCCGCCGACATCGACGAAGATGGCGACCCCGATCTCTTGATTGGCAACGCAGGACAGAACCGACTGCTTGTGAACGATGGACGTGGAAACTTTACCGATGAGACCTCCTCCAGACTGCCTTCTATTGAGGATATAACACAAGACCTTGAACTTGGCGACGTTGACGGAGATGGTGACCTCGATCTACTTGTCGGCAACGAGGATCAAAACCGGCTGCTTATCAACAAAGGGAAAGGGTTCTTTGAAGAGAAGGTTGGAAGTCTGCCACTTCGGAGCGAGCGAGAGGAGACGAGAGAGGGAGACTTCGGAGATATTGATGGAGATGGCGACCTCGACGTTATCTTCGCCAACGTTGACTTCCAGTCGAGCAGCTCGCTTCTGAATCGACTTCTGCTAAACGATGGCTCCGGCAACTTCACCGACGTATCCAACCAAATCCCCGCAAGCCAATTTCATACTGTAGATGCTGACTTTGCAGACATCGACCGGGATAACGATCTCGATCTTCTTATTGGCAACGCATTTGGAGGTGGAGTGGAAATCTGGACAAACGATGGCCGTGGAAACTTTGCCGACGAGACCGATCAGTTTATCCCTTCGTTGCCAACAATCGACGTGATTGATCTGGAACTTCTCTCCTTGAACGGAAATCGTTTTCTCTATATCTGCGCATTCAAAGGAGCAGACAAGCTGCTGCGCGAAGAAGAAGATTGAGAAGAATGGGACTATGCGCTCTGAATAAGTTCCTCAAGTTCAGCGCGGGTTAGCAGACTATCTGCCATTCCGCTCTGATAGACCTTTATCGTCACGTTCGTCCGGTCGAGCAAGGCAACGATAAAAGGTTGGGGATCGCGAATTCCAATCAGACTGATCTCGGTGACAGCATAGACCATCTTCTTCTCGGGTGCTCGGTAAATGACGAAGAGGTGGGTTGGCGAAAAATTTCTTCCCCTTTTAGTATCAACTAACCGAACTGTGTGGATATTCTTCAGAAGGACTCGCTCTCCCCGATCACGGAGGAATCCGAATCCTCGCTTTACTTCAAGGTATTTTTCTGTCAACTTCAACTCGACCGATCCAGCCACAGCCTTACTTGCAAAAGCGATAACGACTGAACCAATGCCGAACAGAAGTTGAGAGAGAAGTTCTATGTTGCTGAACTCGGGCAACAGCAGAATGTGAAGACCGAGTGCAAGTGTTGCAGCCCCCGTTGAGAAGAAGGTGACGCGAGCAACTTTTGCTCGGTCAGATTGAAGGTGAACAAGTTCTTGAGATGATCTGTTTGACATAAAGGAAGATGATGCGTAAGTATCGCTTAGGCGTTGGGTTTTCTACTTTGAAGGATCACCAGCAGAGTGGGAAGATAGTGGGTTCTTAATTCCGAGGAGTTCTTCGATTGCAGAACGATCCAATTTTTCTTGACCATAGTATGCCGTTTGAAACTCTTCAGCTCGCATAACAAATGTCTGAAGGAAGGCCAACACATCTGGTATTGCGGCAACTACTAAATTCATTTCGGTATGAAGCTTCTTTTGTTCGGGAGATTTATAAATAATGAAGACTTCTTTGGGCTTAAATCCTGCAGGGTCTTTAGATCCAGAAAATCTCCCTGCATAGATATTCCGTAGCTGAATCCGCTTACCCTTTTTCTTTAACACTCCAAACCCTTTCTTCACTTCAAGATATTCGGATGTTAGCGTAAGGTCTACCGCACCGGTCAATAGCTTTACAATGGCAATTATTCCGCCAACTATCGAAAATGTTATAATTGTCAAAGAGGTTCTATCCGACTCTTCGTACAAGGAACTCGCATAGACCCGAGGAATGGCGAGAAGAAGGACTAAGAGAGTAGAGCCAAGAGCAATCTTGACTACTCGCCTCCAATTAGAGCGAATATGGATGACACTTTCAGATGACATTTCGGACATGGACAAAAATAGGGATACGGATTTCCCTACAACAAAAATCCAAAGGCGGTCGGATTCAATCCTGTAGGAAAGCTGCCGAGGAATTTCCCCTCTCGACTATATCGATCAACTCTTCCCGGAGCAGAATAGTAGCCGCGGGCAATGCCAACGAAGACTTCGCCTGCCGGAGAGATTGCAATGCTGTGTGGAACTTCCTCGCGGAGTGTAGAAAAGGAAGAAGCGAGAAATGGAATCGGTAGATTGCTGTCGGGAATGATACCAACTTCCAGAAGGTCAATCCGAAAGATTCCTCCCTCGGCAATCACGTAAGCACTTCCCCTAACCTCGTCGAAGCCAATTTCCCAAGCACCCGAAACATTCCAACGACGTTTGATCCTTAACGTTACCGGATCGATCTCCACCAGCCCACTATTAGCTGTGTCGGGAAGTGCTGCCCCGACGAAACAGTAGAGATTTCCAATGGTTGGGAAGTAGTGAAGATCACGCAAGTTCCCCTCTATTTCAACAGCGCCCAGTTGATTGCCAGACTCGGGGTCGATCACTGAGATTGTCCCTGCCCCCGGCTCAGTGGCTCGCAGCGCTCCGAGACCAGAGTTTGCGACGAAGAGACGTTCGGCTGCATAGGCAATTCCTTCTGGTGCTGGACCAACGGCAACTCGACGCCCCACCTCCATTGCTCGAGGATTGAATTGATAGACTGCATCATCGTCGAGCGAAGAGACCCAGCCGACTGAATCGTTCAGGATGAGAAGTTGTTGTGGGAACGTTCCGGCAGGAAGACGAATCCGACCGAGCGATTCTCCACTCGGCAGAGCAAGTATCTCCACAACTGAAGATTGGGAGACGGCAACGTAGGCACGATCACTCCGAACCACGATGTCGTTCCCCGTATCTCCAATTCGCAATCCATTGTTCTGGCGAGAGAACCAGTCGGTAAAGGCAGTATCTCCCTCGCTGTCGTAGAGTGTCAAGCTCGCATTGTCACCACGCCAGACACCTTGGTTGACGACGACGACCCCGGCAAGTGCCCCATCAATCTTTCCTTGATTGGGCACAACCGGATCGGGAATACAACCAATCGAGAAGAAGGCGAGAAGCAGACAACTGCCCCAAATTCCTCTTCCCCTTCTGTTCTTATCTGCACTCTTATACTTCATATCGTTTTTCACTACGCTCACCTCTGATTTCCCCAATCCAAAATCCCAGATCCTCAATCTGAAATACACCTATCCTCCCCACACAACGCTTGCTTCAACCCTAAGACTTCTTCCCGGCATTGGGTAGTTTCGGACAACTTGATATTCTTCATCGAACAGATTGGAGAGGTTGAGTCGTCCGGTGAACTCCAGCCTACCGAAACGAATTTCCTTTGCAATGCCAACATCTACCAACACATAGTGGGGGAGTGCGCTTTCGGGCGTGTTAAAGGAGAGGGGGTGGCGGTGGCTGACGTACTCCCACGACCCAGTCAGAGAGAAATTCCACTTGCTGAGAGTGACAGTGCCGTTGAACAATTCCTGCGGCGCGTAGGGGATCAGGTGACCGTCAGTAATCCCCCCGGAACGATCTTCTGTTTTCATCAGCGTGTAGGAGAGTGAACCGGAGAGAAGGTTCTGGAAAAGGGTTCCAGCAACTCCGAACTCTACTCCACGCGAGAGGACGCTACCAATGTTCTGAGCACTCCAACTAACAGGAGAGCGAGGGACAGCAATAATGCGATCCCGTGTGTCAATGGTGAAGAGCGTTGATTCCACAGTGAACTCATCAACTGGCTGATAGACAACGCCTCCACTTAGACTGCGAGAGTGTTCTGTCTTCAGATTAGCATTCCCGAAGTTCAGATAATACTGCTCGCTAAATGTTGGTGCTCGATAGTTGATGGCAGCGTGACCACGTAGGCCAAGTGAGTGTGAAAAGGGTTTCCAGAGAAGACCAATAGATGGCGCAAGCTCTGGATCGAGGTCGGTAAAGAGATCGTAGCGAAGTGCTGCGTCGAGGCGGAGAGACTCCCCCCCTACTCTATTAAAGAAGACCCGACTGCCACGCACAAGGCCGCCAACACGTTGACGTTCCACACCATCGGCAACAGCCGGATCAAGATTGTCACCTTGAAGCTGAATGTACTCCAGCTCTACGTTTGCTCCCACCGACATTTGGTCGTCGGGGAACCAAAGAAGCCGCCCAATGACGTTAACGTTTCCTAAATCGTATCTGTTGTCAACTCCGTTCACACCACCTGCCCGGTCATCAGGATCACTATATCGCAATCTATTCAGACGACCGGTAGCTGCGGCTGTCAGGGTTACTCTGTCGAACGATCTCGCCCCCCGCACCATGCCGAAGAGATCGCCCTCCTCAAGTCGAGCGCGAAGCCGTTCACGGCTCCCCTGCACTACCGCACCTGGCACTCCTCGACTTGTCCAATATCCTTGCAACGCAGCCCCAACTTCCCACGGCGATTCTTCAGGCAAGAACTTCCACCCAAGCCGACCGAAAAGATTTGAGAACTGACCATTCTCGCGACTGATTACGGTAGTCTCCCCAAATTCGTTGAACGAGAAGGGGTAATCTCCTTCACTCTCTGTCAGTGAGAAACTTGCGTCTATTGAGTGATGGTTGTCGATCAGGCCACCCCCTCCGATACCAACACTCGCTTCGCCAAACGAACCGGCAGCGAGAGTACCCCGCAGTCGAGGTTTACGAGATCGGCTGTTGGTAATCACGTTGATTCCACCCCCGAGCGAGTTCCCCCCCAAGACCGCGGCATCTCCTCCTCGAATGATCTCTACCCCTTCGACAACATCAGCAGGAATATTCCCAAGGTCGAAGCCTCCCTCCGCACTGCTTCGATAGCGGACGCCATCGATGAGAAGGGTTGTTCCTTCGGAGGCAGTACCCCGCAGCGAGAGGGTGCGCAGGCCGCCGAGACCACCATAGCGTTTCACGTAGAGACCGGGAGAGAACGTAACTGCGTCGGCGAGATCGCGCGCACCAGTCGCCTCGATCTGTTCACGCAGAATCAGTGAACTTGCCTGCCCCACATTCCCCTCACCAGAAAGAAGGCGCGAACCAATCACTGTCACCGGAGGCATCACCCTTGACTCTACAGTGTCGACCCCAACCGTATCTGCTTGAGACAGTGCTACTACGGGCTGCCCGGCAAGCAGGAGAATGAAGAGTACGAACTGTACTCCTGGTTGCCCCTTTGCGCCTTTGCGCCTTTGCGTGACCCTATATGAATCTCTCATCGCAAATCAAGGGACACCCCTCCTCCCGACCGTTGATCCTCTACTCCCGTCAGATTATCGATAAGAGAGAGAACGTTCACACCAACTACTGCATCGAGATCAAAGCCATTGACCGTTGCATCGTAGAAAGGGTGGGCACTGTTCCCCTTTATGATTGCACTCACATCCCGAATGCGGATGAACCGAATCGAGTCGAGACCGATCTCAGCTAAGTCAAACCCATCTCCCCCTGAGATAGCTGGGTTCCGGGGATCCATATCTCCTCTGGTTGGCGTCACTCCGGCACACCCTTCAAGAGAGAGGGAGTCGAACGGAAAGGGGAAAAACTCGATTCCATCTTGACTGACGGAAACCTCCCCCGGTTCGGCATAGATACGTTCCTTGCCCCCAAGGGTATAGATAAACGGATTCTCGAAGACAGTAAAGTCAACTCCCGGACCGTCCACAATCATTGCTTGATCGAAGCGGAGAACGATCTCCCCTCCGAGACCGAGGGAAAGGACTTGAGCTGGATCAATTGTTGGAACATCGTCGCGAGCCGAAACATCGGGTAGACCGAGCACGTTGTCGGGAAGGTTTGTTTCTCCCCTCCCCCCTCCTTCACCTACCACATATGAATCTACAGCGTCCGGCGTCCAGGGTTGGGCGCAGGTTGTGGAAGTCGCTACCACTATCAACAGACATACCAGTACGGAGAGGCGGAGAGTTCTTCTCCCCCACCCTTCTCTTCTCTGACTATTTACGTCACTCATCGTACCACCTCGACTGTTTTCGAGATGGCCACACCATCAATGCTAAAGCGGCAGATATAGGAACCGACTGGCAGACTCTTGAGATCGACTGGAACTGTGTGCGCTCCGGCTTCGAACTCTCTGTCGACATATTCTCCAATCAATCTGCCGAGTGGATCGTAGAGGATAACGCCGACGTGAGCCGGAGCCTCCAACGTGAAGGCGAAGAGTACGTCCCCAGATGTCGGGTTCGGGTAGCTTCGGACAGAAGAGACAATCTGTTGAATGTCATCAACCCCATCGGATAAGTCGACATAGATTCTCGAGACCAGTGAACTCGGATTGTAGGTATCCTTCTCGAAAGCATTGGCTACATAGAGATATTCTCCAGCCATTGCCATCCCTTCTCCTTTACCGTCAATATCAACTGGGTATGGTTGATCCCCCCAATCTTCCAGCGAGATAACGATAACGTTGCTGGAATAGGTGGAGACGAAGAGAAGGTTGCCATAAATTGACTGTGGTGATAACACTGCTGATCTCGGCCCGTCGAAACCTGAAGTGCCAGTAGGAATTCTCTGGACAACTTCGTACGCCTTGTCGAGACTCAGCCGCACAACTTCGTGCGAACCGTTCAACGTCACTGCAGTTATCCACGTGTCCTTGTTATCTATGTACCCTCTTTCGTGAACAATGTGGTTGGCTCCATCTCCAAGTTCACCCCTGAACAATTCCGGTTGATATTCACCGAAGATCAAGGGGGCATTCGATCCGCCAGCATTCTGTTCCGGTATCAGGTAGAAAGCAAAGCCCCCCTCCGCTGTAGGCTTTGCACGTGCCGGGATCAACTGAACACTGATACCCCCGACAACACTTCCTGTTAACCTCCCGGTCTCCTTCTCAACCGCATAGAGTCGGGCAGGCTCCGGTACAAAGTCGCCGGGGTAGTTTGTCAGAAGCCAATGTCCGTCACCGTTAGCGATGTGAGAGAAGAGTTCGTTCGAGCCAACGTAGAGGGGTGAAAGAATGTCGGTATCGGTGCGAAGGTCGATAGTGTAAAGAGTGTCTCCACCGATTACTGCGAGCGTTTGACTCGCGACATCAAATGCACCCTGCACAGGTGTTGAAGCCGAGGCCGGAAGTGGACCAGAAGCAATTGTCTCCAAGGTCGTCGCATTGATCTGCTTCCACCATCCCTCTCCTTTCCCCTCCTCTCCAGAACCAATCACGACAATCGTGCTGTCGGCTCCGTTTGCAAAGACGGAGATTGGGTTAACCCCAACAACGATGGTATCGATTGGCTCCCCTGTCTTGCTGTCAAGCACAACAAGTGTCGAGTCAGGATCGAAAGAGTCTTTTGCATAAGAGATTGCAACGAAGAGACGTTTGTTCAACTGAGCGATCCCCTCTCCTTTGCCCGGAAGCTTAATAGCTCCCTCTTCATTACTACCGAGAGAGAACTTTCGCAAACCTTGATCCCACGACGAAACCCAGAGATCATCTCTATTAACAGAGAGAGCACGGGGTTGTGTCACATCATCTAATTCAATTGGCGAGTAGGAAAGCTCTTTCTGCGTTGTCGCATCCAGAACTCTGATAATTCCGGCTTGAGGAATCAGAATAAAGGTGCGCCCTCCAGCTTCATCGTACAAGACCTCTTTCCCTCCACCACCAAGCTCCTTCTTGTTGACTGCACCGTAGATATTCGAAGCGTAGGCGATACGGGTAAGTGAAGAGTTTCCTTCCCCCAGTCCTCCCTCGTTGAGCGCGTAGATGTGATCCTCCCCCCTCTCATCATCTCTGTCGAAGACTGCCATTGCCGGGTTCACTCCGGCAACCATATCGGCGAGGACAAGATCGTTAGCTGGACTGTAGATAACGGTTCTTCCCGGACTCGTAAAGTCCGAAGCACGACGGGAGAGAACCAACCACTTGGAGACTGGATCCCAAGAGACAGCAGAAAACCGTTCGGCGACAACTGTGTCGTCCACCAACTCCAGAGTCCCCATATCGTAGGCCTGTACACGTCCCCGAATGGGGAGATAGAGAATTTTTGACTGGAGATCAGCGCCGACTCTGATTGGAAAGTCATTGAAGAACGTTTCGAAGATCAGGGAGTCAACCAGATTCCCATCCGAATTAAATACATACCATCCAGCAGAAATGTCTCCTCCTGTACTTTCGTACTCACCGTTGAAATTCACATCTTGACCAGTGGTCAGAACATGAACCCGCCCTTGGGAACCCACAATAACTTCACTGGAACCGAGGCCTGCTGTCAAAGGATCTTCCAGTGTCAGTACTTGGGCAGAAGAAATTGAAGCTACAGATAACAACGCGATCAGAAAGAGAAGAGGGTAGTTTCTGACCCTTTTCTGGAGCACAAGAGTAGATAGATTGTTCATGGCAATTGTAGTCTCTCGTCCGATTGCCATACGGACAGATGGATTACGAGGGCAGGAAATAGAACCGGAATCGCTGCTGATGAGAGAGTAGCTTTGAAGGAGCACTCTTCATTGAAACGACAAACCTCTATGGTTGGGTTATTCCCTCACCACCCCTTTTGGCGAAGGGGCCACGTTACCGTTCGGCAACGTGCGATGAGCACCATCAGGCAGGTCTTCCGGCTTCGAGGTCAACCGACACTTCCAGCCTTCCCACAACCGACGCTGGCGCGTTGTTGCAGTGGCTTTGTTCGTGGAAGGTCGTCGCTCGTCACGGCGGCGCAACCGCCCTCGACTTGTCCGCAATTCCCGAAAGAACGTTGAACGCACGAGGTTCCCTATTCTCTCCGCGCTGGATTCACTCGATCCATTGATATAACGCGGAGCACCTGACGGTTTGTTGTCAATGGCCACAAGATAGGGAAAGAGGGGAGGGAATTCAAAAGGCAAAATTCAAAATTCAAAGAAGAGTGGAAGAAACGTGATAAGATCTGATGTGAATACAAAATTGTACTTTCGTTCTGTTGCTGATATAACAGTTGAGGAGATGTCGCTCCAAGTTCAATATCTACTGAATGTCAATAGAAGAGTGAATTATGAACCGCAATCTGAAAGTCGTTCTCATCGTTGGCGTTGCCATTCTCCTCTTCGGTGGTGGCATCTTTTACTTTGTGATGTCTCTCCTGAAATCATCGGGCGCATACGAGATGGCGATGGAGACGCTCCGAAATAATAGCCGAGCAATTGAGCTTTTAGGAGAGCCAATCGAAGATGGGATGTTCCCGATGGGTTCGGTAGAGACATCTGGCTCAAGTGGATATGCGGACCTCAGCATCTCAGTCTCTGGTCCGAAAGCATCGGGCAAACTCTACGTGTTAGCAAACAAGTGGATGGAGGATTGGAGAGCCGAGCACTTAGTTCTGGAAGTAGGGGAGGAGCAGGTAGATTTGTTGGTGGGTGGGGAATAAATACTTGCTCTAAAGCCCAGTACGATTGTTTGTTGCGAGAGAATGATAATCCCGCTAACAGCAAGAATCTTCTAATCAACAGAAGGAAGTCTTCTCAACTTTTACTTTTGCTTATTTCCTCTCTGCCTCTACTCTTCGCACTACTACTGAACAAACTGACAGCAGAGTAGATACCATTTCATGTATACGGCCGGACAATACAGTTTGCGAGAGAGTGCGACATAATATCTCTGAGTCGTTCAGGAATCTGTGTGAATTGTCTTCTCGCCCAAGCCTTCCAAATCGAATCCTATCGAACTGCTCCTGGAGGGAGCGCCCCTGCATAGCCGTGGAGAAAGCGCAGGCTGCACTCCACGGACTCTATCCGCTATCCGATGCTTCCGCCCTGAAAGGGCGGCTGAGCTGCAAGCCTTGACATTGCCTCTCTTCCATTCTGCCCCTTCGGGGCGAGAAGAACTATGAACGCTTTTTATTCCGGGGATGCCAATCCCCGGAACAGGTGAATCCACCTATATAAAAACGTCCTTTCCTGAAAATTTTTCCACATTTCCCTTTCACCTGACTACACGTAAACCCATGCTAAACCGTCAGATGTTTGACCTATGTTGTACCAATAACATGAACAAACCTCTATACTCATGGCAACGGCAAAAATCGTTCTGCGCAAAAAGAAGAACACCGACGGAACCTTCCCGCTGGCTCTGCGCATCACCAAAGACCGGAAAAGCTCTTACGTCTATCTCGGCTATCGCTGCCAAGAAAAAGACTGGGATGCCACCGCGCAAAGGGTGCGCAAATCCCACCCTAACGCGCAACGGCTGAATACCTTTCTCATGCAGACGCTGGCGGATGCGGGTAACGTCATGCTGGACTTTGACGTGCAGCGCAAACAATCATCCGCCAAGACCCTCAAAAAGAAAATCAAGCCTACGGGCGAGAGCATGTTCTTTGCCCGTGCCGCCCTCTATCTTGACCGTATGAAGGAGGCTGGCAATTACAACTGCTGGTCGCCGGAAACCTCCCGTGTCCGCCTGTTCAAGGAATTTGTACTCGGCACGGAAGCGATAGAAGACGAACTGCCCAAACGCAAGGGGTTACGCAAACACCCGCCCTGCGCCGGAGTCCTGCCCGGCACGGACGTACCGTTCCAGCATATTGACGTTGCCTTGCTCACGCAGTTCAAAATCTATCTCAAGGCACAACGCAAGATCAGTGACCGCACCATTGCCAATTACCTGATAACGATCCAGACGATATTCAGCCATGCGATAAAGGAAGGCGTTCTCGATGAAAAGTGTTTTCCCTTCGGCAAGGACAAAATCCGCATCAAGCTGCCGAAAAGCCAAAAGGTAGGACTGACAAAGGATGACGTGGAAAGACTGGAAGCCGTAGAACTCGCTGACCCCCTGCACAAAGCCGCCCGTGATCTCTGGCTGACCTCGTTTTACTTCGCCGGAATGCGTGCCGCAGACGTGCTGCAAATGAAGTGGTCAGACATCAGGGAAGGCCGCTTGTACTACACAATGGGCAAGAACAACAAACCCGTATCGCTGAAAGTGCCGGACAAAGCAAAAGAAATCCTCGAACGCTACAAAGCCGACCAGACGGGCGCGGAAGATAATGTCTTCCCCTTCCTCAAAGACCTGCCGGACACACTAGACACCTTCACCCGCAAGCAAAGAATATCCGCCACCATCAAAAAATGCGACAGGCTTTTGCGCGAACACATCGCGCCTGCCGCACACATCACCGGCAAACTCTCCCTCCACATCGCCCGCCACACCTTCGCCACCCTCGCAGGCGACAAAATCCCCATACAAATGCTCCAAAAACTATACCGTCATTCAGACATCAAAACCACACTCGGCTATCAGGCCAACTTTATCAACCAAGCCGCGGATGAGGCGTTGGATAGGGTGGTGGGGCTATAGAGGGAAGGCAGAGATATAAACATTACGCAAAATGTTAATGTAAGCGTTATGATCGAAAAAACAGGAACGGTCAACGTGCCAAAAGCAATTGAATGTTTTCAAACCTGTTAATGTAATCCCAGCACATTACTCGAATTGCCGCTGAATCGTTGTTATTTATTGCAAGCCTAAAGTCTTTACCTATCGACTCAAGCACGCTAACAAGCTCAGCTTTAACAATTTTGCCTTCATTGCTGTGAGTGATTTTTTTCTGCGCGTGAAATGTGATGGTGTTTGTATGTTCCCAGTGTTCAAAAAGGATAGAAATTTGGAGTAAAAGACGGTTGTTAAGCAGTTCAGTGATACGTTCAATACGTGGAGTCTTTGAATCTGTATGATTAAGAATTAAGGTAAAAGAAGCCTGTATCTGTATACAACCTGCGATCAAACGCCCCTTGATGAATTCCCGCTCACTGTTTTCCTTCGAGCTAAGTACCGCCAGCTCAGATAATCTTTTTGCTAAAATGAGACCCAGAATTCCAAGAATTACGGCTATAATCAGTTGTGCTGTACTAATGACATCGGCATATGTTGGGTCAAATCTGATGTCAGGTATATCAATGTTAAAATTGATCCGGTCGCTCAAGACGATACTAGCGAGAAGAGATATGGAAAGACAATAAATCCAAGTGGATATGATGTCTTCTTTAGAACTTTGAGCTAATCTGTTCATTGCTCCAAGTCAAGATTGGGAGTAAATAGCGTCTCTACGATCCACTAGCAGGAAACTTTTAGCTTGATTCAAAAATAGTGCAAAGCGACTGCTACAAATTTACATCAAATGCAATTTTAGTGTCAGGTTTATAATCATTGGTGAGCCACCAAACTGCAAAATTTGTCAGCGGCTCAAGCCCACTAATACGATCCCAAATGGTAGTAACATCCGCAGGCATAGATAAATTTTGACTGGCTTGCGCTTGCCGTACAAGATCGTCAATTTCTTCTAGAATAAACTTGCCGTATCGCTCTGTCAGAATAAGGGGAACGTTCTTCATGTCGATAATAAAGAAAGCGTTTGAATCATCTCGCATTTTTTCAACTATCCACTTGACCAAGACAGACCTCTCATTCTGGGCTTGTTCTTCAAGGTCGTTGTGTTCAGGATTGTAGTTAACTATATAGGTATACGTAGCCATGCTATTTCTATGGTTTTGATGAGTTGATTTCTCGTTGCCTCTTTTGTCAATTACCGTTGATGCTGTTTTTTGTTCTATACAGCTACATTGCTTCATAAACAGCTTCTTCAAAAACCCTTGCTTCTTCGCCATGATACCACTCCTCAAAACCACAAAGCCAATCTACAAAAAACGGCCCCCATTTTGGATCATGATCCTGCCAAAATCAAGCCATAAATCTGATCTGCTTTTTGAGGAGGTCAGGCTTGCCCGGAGCAACGTTTCAGAGGGGTTTGGATTGTGTCTGTTGTCGGGGAATTATTCTCAAGGTTATTCTCCATAAACGTTCTTTTGATACCCCTACAGGTTCCAGCAACGCCGCTTCGGGGATGGTATTTTTCAGAGTTTTATCCCTCGCCAATCAGCCCTCTTGCTGCCCAAAAATCAGAGGTCTTTGTCGCGATCATGCCGGGAAAGTTTACGGGTTAGGGCGGGAATTGTACCCCATCTTCTCCACCGCCTTTTGAAGTTCGCTGATGAGGTCGTGGAGGGTGGTGGCGATCCAGTTGGCTTTTTGGTCGCGGACTTCTTCGGGTTCCATGCAGGCGACGAAGATGGCGAGGAGGTCCTGGAAGCTCTGCTCCAGAATGTCTTTCAGGTCTTCGGTGAGGAGGTTGCCGAAACGGTGCTGGTTTGGGTTCTGTCGGTGTCCGTTTGTGGAAGCCATGTGCGTGCCTTGATTAAAGTGTGTGGGAATGTCCTTGTCTTGCCGCGCCCGTCCGGGGGGCATTTTTGAAAGTGGCAAGCTATCGACTCCCTGCGGCTGAATCCAGAATCATTCTGAATCTTCGTGAATCACTTTGAATCATTCGTGCGTGCTATCCGGGTTTTGCGGATATACTCCCGTATGCAATGTCAGTGCGGTGGTCGGAGGCGGTGGAGGGTTTCTTGCAGATCATGGATAACGGTTTTGAGTTGGCCACTGATCCACACTTTCCGGTCTTTACCGGGGCGGGTGGGTTCGAGGGTGGTGAGCAGGACGGCGAGAAGGGTTGAAATGCTACGCTCGGTGACGGTGCGGAGGTGGGGTTTTTGGAGGTCTTCCGGTCGGCTGGTTTTGTCGGTTGGTGAGGACATGTGTATGCTTTCTGTTGGTTGGTGGATGGTGTTTTGGTGAGCCTCTTCCGGTGTTCCGGAGGAGGCTTTTTTTGTGAGCTGGGGCGGTCAGGGGGAGAATTCTTAAGCCGGATGGTCTGTGTTTTTGGTGACGATGGTATGCAAAGCAGTCTCCGTTCGGGGGGTGGCGGCGTTCTTTTGCTGGCAGGAAAAAACCCTTTGTTTTCAGTCCTCCTCTCCCCTTAAGCTATACTAAGGGAAGATGTCTGATGAGTTTTGTTTAACGGACGTTATCGAGCTGGTGAGATTAACGGGCATTAACGGGAGAGCCATGCGGTCGGCGCGAGGAGCCGGAGGCGACGAGCGACGGCGTGAGAGAAAAATTTTCGGTTGGCGGGTGGTGTGTTCAGCGTGAGAAACGTGCGGGTAAAGTTTGGGGGAGAGATGGTGGATTGTCGGCTGGGTGATGGGAAGCAAAAGTTCACCCTGTGTGTGGGTAAGAAAATTCTGCGCTGTGGTGATGGGCGGAAGTACCGCCGGATGTGCGATGATGAGGCATAAGATTACCCAACATTAACGGGGATTAAGTCGCCGTTGAGGGGGTTTTTAGAAGGCTGTGATGTGGTGTTTTGTTTATGTGGTGGTAAGTGTGGCAAAAGACCTTTTCCGTGCTTTAGAGACGATATGAGAGCCATTCTGACGGTCATAAAGATGCAACAGACCATCCCCTGCTCTTTCCCGGCATGAACGCGGCTCCCGGAGGGTGGCGGAACAGAGTGCAAGGCTGGCCGTGCAGTGTATGCGTGTGCGGTAGCATGAGGGAAAGATTTTGGCAAGGGGATGGCGACCTGTACGGGGTGCGGTAATGCGCGGTCACTTGTCTTGGCCTTGTGCGGCGTGGAGCCATCCCCCATCTTTGCGCGTGGCGGGGAAGGCGCAGCTTGAAAGTACCAAATAGGGTATATTTGCATCTACCATAGAAAAGGTATGGCTACTCAAAAGTGTATGTGGTTAATTTCATTAAAACAATCTTTTGTTATATATCATGTCTGAAAATCTAGAACCTGCATCTGAACCTCTCAATGGTAATATCTTTAGCGAGATAGTTAAGCGTTCTGCTCATCTGGGTGCAGGACTCATCAAAGTGCATGTGTCGAGAGAGGTGTTTAGGGGAGCATACAAGGAATACATGGCATTAAATGTTGGAGATCCGGACTATAATGCCGAAAACGATCCAAACCTTGGCGAACATTCTCTAACGTATTTGAATGTTCCTATTATTTCCGATAGCTCATTATTTGGTGATAAAGTCAAATGGTTCACAGGAGAACCCACCACCTGATCTCCTATTGCTCTCATGCTTTCAATTCACAGCTTCAACCATTGATATTCAAAAAAGATAGGGCAACCCCCGCGCTTGTTATGTTGCGCAAGGGTTGCCCTGTGATGGTGGTTGTTATGCGGTGTTACTCTACATGTATCCTGCTGGTAGCGATTGTGCCGTTCGTTTCCGCCTTGACCAGATATGTACCCGGTCTGACGTTGGAGAGATCGACGGCGACGGTGTAGATGCCTGCGGTTTCTGCGGTGATTGGTGGCAGTTCTGCCAGTTGTTCGCCAAGGAGGCTCCAGACGGAGACTGTGACCGTGCCGGGATTTTGCACCGTGACCCGCACGTCTGCGCGGTCTTTGGCAGGGTTGGGGATGATCTGGACGCGCAAGATGCTTTCTCCCGCTTCATTTCCTGACTGCTGCTCGATCTGCCACGGGCTTGAGCGTTTGGGGCTGGTGATCCATGCGGTGTTGTCTTCGTAGAACTGGAATCCTGCGCTCAAGAGATATTCCACGTCCAGTGTCGGCACGGCGCGGATGCGGGTGTAGACCATTGTGCCGGATGGCGTGACAGCATCGGTCGGGACGGTCATCACTTCTGCGAGTGCGTCCGTTGTCATATCCCGTACAGAGATCGTATCATCCTGCCACAAGACAACGTCATCGGTGACGCGGACAAGCTCGGTCAATATCTTCACGTCCGGCTGCGATAGCATCACCGTATCATAAGGGAAGGTATTGAGCCATGTGACGGCATCGGATGTGCGGCCAACATAGCGGCGGATCGTTGTTGTGATTGTGCCAGCGGGAAAGGCTTCTGTACGGACAACCTTTGATCCGTCGTCCGGGTCTTCGATCCACGTATCGCCGTTTTCCGGCGGGGAGAAGAAGGTTCCCGGCACGATGGTAAAGGTATCACGCTGTCCGCCGTCCACATGATCGAAAGCAAGCCCTGCCTGCACAACGGCAAAGTTGCAGGGGGTGGAGGAGACGGGCAAACGGCTGCCGATAGAGAGATGCGCGTGAATACCGCTGGTGCGGGGAAGCACGGTGAATATGTCACGAAAGCCGTCAAGCGCATACGTTTCATCCGTTATCATGCGTGCCGGATAATAGGTTCCGGTCTCTCCCCAGCCCCGCGCACGGGTAAAAGAATCCGTTTCCCGGTAAAGCACACCTGTTTGCGTGACAGGTTCTTCCACAACGGCGGGAGCCAGCATCATGGTAGGATAATTGCCGTCCGGCAGTGATCCCGGCAACAGTTCACCATACCGATAACTCCACTGTGATGTGCCGTCGGTCTGGTTGAACCATGCCAATGCTCCTTCCGGCGTATTGAGCAGATCGGCGCGGGGCTTGATCGGGAATTCCGTCAATGATGGATAAACATAGAAGTTCGATGAATCTCCCCAATAGTAGGCCGGACTACTCCACCGCCGGGCATTGGCGGATGTGCCGTCCGCTTTGAGGGAATCCCTAAAGCGCAAGGTCACGGCCTTGATCTCGCCAATCGAACCGCCACCGGGGATATGCCGGGGAACCAGCAAGGCGCGGCTTTCAAAGGCCACGCCAACGCGCAGGGAATCCGCCGCAATCGAGGGATGATAGAAACGGCAACCGGGCAAGCTCTGGGAGACGTGTTCCACAGGCTGATTAACTTTGAGAAGGGGTTTTACACTGTCCCACCGCCATTCCACACCGATTTTCTTGTACATGATATAAGGCCCCGAAGACTGGATGGATTCAGATGAATCCGCCCCCTGCTGCCATGCCAGATGTCCCCAGCGGAGATGCTGTTCATTGGACTGTCCTTCGTTCAAAACCTCTTCGTTCGGCACATAGGCCAGTGTGGGATACATCGAAATACTGTCCAGCGGTACGGTCACGTTCGTCAGCCCAAAGCGCGAGGGATAGGAAAGCTGCTGTCCCCTGACAACAGAAATGTTTGAACGATCATCGGTAACGTCCGGCACGGTCTCGTTCCGTAATGCTGCCACCTCAATCCCGTTGGTCGGCGCACCCCATGCGATGATCCAGCCACCGTCAAAGCCGACAACGGCAGGAGCCATCTTCATCCAGTCGCGGTCAATCGTGCGAGGAGAAGAAATCGTCAACGGCGTTGCGTTCGCAAGAGCAGAAGAATCCGGCTTCCCTGCAATGTGCAGAGCCTCAACTGTGCCCTGATCGTTCGTATCCAGCCTTTGCCAGACGACCAGCACCGCTTCTCCATCCCTTACCCGTGCGACGGCTGGCAAGATGTTATGCGCCAATCTCCGCGAAAGCCCCGTCACCCGCGCTGTATCCGCCGCCGCTGATACCAGAAACTCTTCTCCCCAGCCACTCCCCGGAATATACGTCCGCACCCACACCGCCGAATCCCGTTCCACCACCGTCACCTGATACCCCGCATCTGCGTCCGTCGCCGTATTCTCGCTCCGCACCGCATTGTTATAGGCCACACCGTAATTGCTTACGCCGGAAGGAATGGGGGTAACACGGTACATGGCTCCCCAGCCGGGCTTGATCCAGTCGAGTGCAACCGTGTCACCGAAAGCCACCTCCTCGCTCCACGTTCCCTCATATCCGACCATTTCAATCAAGGCACTGTCGGCCTGCACACTGGTGGAGTTTTTCAAGACCACCACAGGGCGGCGGAAATCAATCCGCCCGAACCCTGTCGTCTGGAAGTCGTCGGCACTTGCCGTGTCGTAGATGGCGAGAGAGTCAAGCAGGGCAAGCGCGTTGGCGGAATAGGTCTGGAAATCTATCGGATACATCCGCTTGTTTGTTGCCAGAAAATACATAGCTCCTGCCTGAAAGGGAACCGTATCGCGTGATGTTGGCCGGAAGACGGAGAGTTGCAGGAAGGTGGAATCCGCCGTGTCGTAGAGGCCTGTCGGTACATTGGCTGAATCCGTATACTGTTCCGCCCGTTCCGTTTTCACCATACCGAACAGGGGAACTGTTTCCATGTCCGGTGCGTCGTCGAGACTGAAAGATTGAACGCCATAGACATCAAGGTTGCTGTAGGTCGGAAGAATCTTTTCCCGGAATTCCGTAATCAGGCCGCTGACGGCGGCAGAGCGCGTGCCGAAGCCCAGCCACATACGGGGCAAGGTATCGCCTGCGTCGGCAAAGCGCGGATCGGGATAACGTGAGAGAATGTCATACTCGGTGGTATTGTCGAAGTTAAGACCGTTAATCACCCCGAACTCCGCCCCGCAGAAGGCGAAGTCGGAAAAGAGCAATCCGCCGTCAAGCCCGAAATTCAGTGCAAGCCAGCCCTGTACCGTGATCTCCTCCGGCGTGATCGCCCGCGCCCAGCTGAACCCCTTGCAATCGCCGTTCCCGTCACAGTAAGGATCGCCGTCCATCCATCCGTGTACCTGTACGATGCCGCCGACGGGATAAGGTACTGCGCCTAAATGCCGGAACCACTTGCGGGAGACATCGGCATCAAGGCGATGGCGTTCAATGATGTTATTGGCCAGACCCTGCGAGACACGGGTATAGAAAAGGTAATCCTTCATGTTTGTGCCCATCACAAAGCGGCGGCGGATCAAGTCGCCGTTCTGTATGGTATCCTTCACGTTCATCTTGTAGTAATCCCGGTTGGCCTGCCAGGACATGCTGTCAAGGTTGGCGTAAGTGATCGGCAGTTGCGGGGAGATGGGATAGGTCTGGTTGATGAGCGTCTGGGTAAGTTTCACATTCGTGCTGTCAATGTCGCCTGTATGGATGCGGTAGCGGTAGGCCAAGGATTTTGGATTGACGAATGTGCCCCGTAGATCAGTCGGGTTACGGTCAAGGATGGCGGCCTGTACTTTAGAGGCCACAAGGGCGGAGCCGGGAAAGCGGACATCATTCGGTTCATCCGGCAGGGCAACTTTCACCATCAGATCACCCATCATCGTATCGTTCAAAGCCCCCTGCACTTCGGCATAAAGCAATGAATCAAGGTCTCCCCGCTGCATCAGCCGGAAGGAATGGTTACTGATCCGCCCCATCAGGAAATCAAGCTCGACAAGGTTGGTGGTACGGAACTCCCACGTAAAATCGTTGTTGAAGGGAATGCCCGTGTGCAGGTAGAGGGAATCGACGCCCGGATAGACGCCGCGCGCCACCAGCGTATCGCGCAGGCGTTCGCAATAGCGCATCCGCCACGTATTATCCGTGCCGACAATCGCACCGCCGCCGAAGGAATTATTGTTATTCGGGTGATAGGGTTCCGCGCCCCACTCGATGCAATTCCCGCTGCCGTCCGTGGCGATGCAACCACCGTAGACCGGGATGGAAGAATAGCTGACACCATTGACTGTCACAGTCGTATCCAGCGGAATCAGTGCCAGCGTATCGCTCGTTGAGGAACGCAGTACCGTGTCCGTCGGGAAGCGGAAGGGAAAGTAGTATTCGCGGAAGTCTTGTTCATCGTCATTCTTGTCAACGCGAATAAAGTCAGGGGAGTTGAGATACTGGCCTTTCGTGATATAGAAGGTATCGACAGGAACATAGAAAGCACACTGGCAGGCTTCCTTTTGTGATCCTGTTCCAAGCGTCTGGCCAATGGTATCACGTCGCCAAGCAATAATCGTGGCAATAGGTGCTGCGTTTGAAATAGCTGGATTATTAAGTCCCTGATTAAATGATGTGTCGGCACGAACAGCAAACGAAAGATCGAAGTATGCGGAACTGTCGGCATACCCCAGCATCGCGTAAATCGGCCCGGTTGACCAGTCCCGCCGCTGCAATATCTCGTTCGTCCAGCTTCCGTTCCGGGCAACAAACCTGTCGCCCGTACAGGTATCGCATTTGTCAAACCTCCCTGCCGCAACATAGCTCGTCTCCTGATGCAGGAGTGCATCCGGGTCGGTTCCCAGCCTGTCGCAGCCACGACGGTTGGCGGTGTCGTGGTAGGGATGGCCGATGTAATTATCATAGAACATGTCAAGGGCTTGGGCGTCGGGGACGGAATGCTCGACATAGCCGGGCGCATAGATCGCGCCGATGCCTGCCGCCGCCTGATACGTCCACCGTAGCAGGTTCGCTCGGATCGGCCAGCGGTACGGCTCGAATCCCGGCCATGCGGAAGAATCCCGCAACTCTTCCCATTCCTGTGTGGACGGCCCTCCGTAGGTATAGGTATAATCAATGCCGATCTCTTTCAGCCACGCAAACGTGAGAGAATCCCCGGCAGACAGGTTGACGCCAAAACGAAAGGTATTATCCAGTATATAGCCCGGCGGAAGTTCTATCGTGTCCATCCCCGGCGGCTCGGCATAGATATTGAAGAGTTGTGCCTGACCCGGCACAACCGACACAAAAAGAAGCGGAAGCAAACAAAGGACGTGTCGTAAAAATACACGAACTTTGCAACGCAATACGTTCATAACAGACTCCTGATATGGTTCATGGAAATATGGGTTATATCGGGACAGACCGCGAGAGAGGATGTCCGCCAAGACTAAGGCCTCTCTCGCGGTTGTCGTTTTCTTACTGCTGTATCGTGATCTGTTCCGTTTGACTGATACTTCCTGCCGTCACCGTCACAAAGTAGACCCCGCCAAAGGTGCGCGACGCATCCCAGACCGTGTGGCCAAGAGATGCCGGAACCTCAAGGCGTAATACTTCCTGTCCTAGCATGTCGGTGATCTGGACAATAGTCTGCGTATCAGCCGAAAGAATCCTGCTGTTCCATGCAATCGTAACTTCGCCGGAAGCCGGATGAGGGTAGACAGAAAGGCCAAGCCTTCTCTCTTCTCCTGTTCCTTGCTCTTCAACACCGCTGGCGGAATCAGGCTTGTCCGTTCCTTCCGGCAAACGCCGGAGTTTCAGGACAGTCGAGGGAAGCGCATCGGGCAGACGAAAAATGGTTGTCTCATCCCATACCATAGCAAGCTCATCACGTCCGTCCCCGTCAATATCGCCAAGCCGGACAGGTGTTCCCCTAACTGTTCTCGTATCTATCTCGGCGTCAATCAGGCTGTCAAGTCGCATACCCGTTTGATAAACCAGAATGTACGGCCAAGACTTTACCCATATTTCGTCAGGCGCGCTCGTATCAGCCGAGCCAAGGGGATACAGAGAGGCTTCAAGTCCAAACCAGAACTGATTGACGAGCCTCGGCCCCTTCAATGTTGCCCAAGGACGGCTCCACCATTCACCCGCGCGCGGCGGATCGTTGCCTGTACCGAACATGTCCTGCAATCGCCGGGCGGAAGGGGTGGAGACATAGCAGTAAACAAAATCTTGTGCTGAATTTAAAATGACAAGATCAGCATAATTGTCACCAGTCACATCCGAGAAATTGCTTGCCAAGCCGTTGATCGTAATTTGCTGCTTGTCGGTAATGGTATCAGGAAAATTTCCGTCCTTGCGACCGTACAGGACAACCAGCGGCGAGTTCGCGTTATTCGCAGAAAGAATTAAATCCTGCGCCTTGTCGTGGTCAAGGTCTTTCGCGTAGATACGGTCAACATCATTGGGCGCATTCCACCAATACCAGTCTGGAAAGTTCGCTTCATATTGCCATTCTGTTGATGGCTTCCCCTTATAGATAAACAGCCTCGGGATTTTTGCAATCCCTGTATCCTGACGGCTTAAATTTGACCCATACAGACATAAATCATCGACGCCATTGTTATTCGCATCAATTGTTACCCCTCTCGCTGCGAATGATCCCGGCGTTGGCGGAAACAAACGGGAAGTGGTTGGGAACTTCCCTGTTCCATCGTTCCAGTGAATGAGCATTACGCCCGTACCATCATATATCCTGTCCGCATTGCCAAACGTCGTATCGCCGTAGTACAAAGAATAGGTACATATATCTAAACCGTTCTCGCCGTCCCAGTCTCCCACTGCAACGACTTCCGACTTTGAAACCAAGTAATCAGGCGCAAGCCGGATTCCTTTTGCAAGGTTCGGTAAACTTCCCTGAACGCCGTAATGGATTCGCAACTCCTGTCCGCATTGCCACGATTCCAGACAAGTATCCAGAGGATAGGCTGTGACACCGTCTCCAATACCGTCCCCGTTAATATCTCCAAGCGGCCAAAACGCCGCAGGGAGTCTCCCTATCTCCTCGAAATGCACAATGCCCGGATGGCGCGGTTCCCCTTCCTGTGCCAGAAGACACGGGGAAGAAAAAAACGCAAAACATGCGATGACCCCCCACAAGTAACAGCTCCAACGGCTTGTATCTCGTTGCACACGGTTCATAGCCATAACAGAATTGATGAAGGTTGCAGTTGCCGTCTTTCAAAGTCGGCATTCTCACGTTCCTATCCAATGCTTTTTTTTATACCTCATTCACGACAGTCATGCCGGGCATCTTCACAGGATTTGTTCCTGATATAATGAGGATATGCCAAGGGATTTTGTCACCGGGGGAATCCCTTCTCCGCGAAAGCGCGGACGTGACACGGCAGATGTGCTCTGCGGGCGTCACTGTGCCAATATAGGGCTTTTCTGTTTGACATGAATATATTCATGTCTCAAATATCACGCGCAAAATACCTTACGGGCATGACCCGAAAGGCAGAACATACAACAACCCCTTCCCGCCGCGAACCGCCCGCGCCGGAAGTCCTGATCGGCCTCATTGTGCGCGAAAGAAGAAAAGCCCTTGGCCTGCGCCAGATCGACATAGAAGGGGATGAAGGGCTGGATCAGACCTATATCTCAAAACTCGAAAAGGGAATATTCCAGCCCTGTCTCCGCGCCCTCATACACCTCGAAAAGGTTCTCCAGCTTTCCCCCGGCGATCTCTTCAAGGAACTCAACCTTCGGATGAAGGATCACAAGTAACGCCACACAGCTTCCTTGTCCGTTGCGTTCTTCTTACTCCTCTGCTACGATGGCTTATAGCCTTTAACGATACACGTAACCCCGGCGTAACCCGAACTAAAATCTACTTCCACAACGGGTACACCAAGTCCTTGAAAGACAAAAAGGTTTCAGCATCAAAAGGCTCGTGGGTAAATGCTTTTTCAGCACATTCGCCGGATGTTTGACGGAGAAGTGCTGGCGTTAATAGAGGCTACTTGCCGTTGAAAAGAAACGGTTTTTCGTCTTTATTGCCATAACTGTTGTAGCATGAAAATTACTCACTGGTGTAACCCCGGCGTAACCCGGGAAAGACAAGGAGGAAGATCATGCGAAAGAGAATCAACTTTACGAAAGCAACACTATTGTCCCTGAAACCGCCTGCGCCCGGCAAGCGGCTGGTGGTGTGGGATACAAAGGTACAAGGGCTGCAATGCCGTATATCTGGAAAAGGCGTGAAGACGTTCAGTTTGTACCGCCGTCTCAAGAACGGGCGTCCTGTCCGTGTGACGCTGGGCAAGCTGGGTGATATGACGGTGGAGCAAGCACGCGCTCAGGCAACGTTGGTGAATGCAGCGATTGCCAAAGGGGAAGACCCGGCGAAAGCGCGCCGTGCACATCGTGAAGAGGTCACCTTTGGTGAAGTCTACCACGACTACATGGAAAACTATGCGAAGCCAAAAAAGGTTTCATGGAAAAATGAGTCCGGGCGGTACAGGCTGTATCTGGAGAAGCCGTTTGGCAAGAAAAAACTCTCGCAGATCACGCGCCACGATCTGGCATCCCTTCACAAGAAAATAGCACAGTCTCCCTCCGTCAAAGACGGGAAAAGTTCAGTCTCTCGCAAGTCTGTTCAGGCCAATCGAACGCTGGCACTGGCGGGTCTTGTGTTTAAGTGGGCAATCAAAACGGGTCACTGCACGGAAAACCCTGTACGCGGGATTGACATGTTTGCGGAAAAGAGCCGGGACAGGTTTTTGCAGCCGGAAGAACTTATGCGTTTTTTTGACGCGGTACAGAAAGAACAAGACAGCAACCTTCGGCACTATATCCTGTTATCCTTGTATACAGGCGCACGGCAAAGCAATATCGTTGCCATGCGATGGGAGGATATATCGTTTCAGCAAAAAGTCTGGCGTATTCCTGTGACCAAGAACGGAGAGCCTGTGATCGTGCCTTTGATCGAGGAAGCCCTTGCTCTACTGCACAACAGAATGAACAACGGCAGTGATTTTGTTTTTCCCGCCAACACGAAGAAAGGCTATATAAACGTTCCGCGCATAGGCTGGTATAAAATCCTTGCCCGTGCGGGTATCAAGAATCTCCGCCCGCACGATCTCCGCCGGACAATGGGCAGCTGGCAAGCGATTACGGGGAGCAGTCTTTCGGTGATCGGAAAGTCTCTCGGCCATAAATCCCAAGCGGCAACGGCGATCTATGCACGGCTGCACCTTGATCCGGTGAGGAAGTCGATGGAGACCGCAACGGCAGCCATGCTCAATGCGGCACAACAGGGAGAAAGACCTCTCTGAATCTTCTCCCAAGCAAAAAGCCCGGTGTAACAACCGGGCTTTTTGTACTTTCAAAATGACATCATGTCACATCATAAAAACCCGGAAAATGTTTGACCTATGTTGTACCCGCAAAAATGACGAGGCATAAAATCGCGGTTTTTATGGGCGTTTAGTCCGTTTTTAGAATTCTGCGCCGGGGATTGGCATCCCCGGCCAGATATCGGTTGCCCCTTCGGGGCAGTCGAATTGGTGGACTTGAGTGCTGAGCTGCAAGCCTTGACATTGCCCTCTTTCAATCTGCCCCTTCGGGTCAGGTTGTTGCTTACACTTGTTTCGTAGGAGTTGTTATGAAGGCGGATGCTCACCAGACCTACTGGAGCTTGTCTCTCAACCGAACCAAAGCACGTGATCTTCTGTTGTTCGTTCGTCTCCTCCTGGGACATCTATTTGCCACAGGTGATTGAGAGCAAACTCTCAGACGAAAGGATTGAGCTTGAAGAACGCTTTCTATCGTCATTGCATTTATCCGTGAGTATAAAACACCGACAACAACCTCAATCCCCCTGTAACCTTTATCTCAATCCTCGTGTTCCCTCTCCCAACGTCTCTACGCAGAGCCATTACAATTCAGTCATCGATGATTTTTTTGTTGGTTCTTCAAAAGAGATTCCTTTTTTTTGTGACTTCAATTCACGATAACAACCAACGGCAGATAAAACGAACAAAAGTGTAGGATGCTTTACTTCCAAATGACCATAGGATTTTCAGATGTCCCGCATGGGAGAGGTACGCCTGTTCGTTTCTGAGCCGTAATACATAAGCTCTTGAAAAACCGCAGGCGACTCTACGAGAAGCCTGCGGTTTTTCTTTTTGGTTAACAGTTAACAAAAAGAGGGCCGCAGGAGAGTATATCTCCAGCGGCCCTCTTTTTTTTATACAACCGTCAAAAGAAATTTTCAAAAAAGATCATTGTGTCATCTCTCTGAATCACTACTCACCTTTCACTGAGGATGACCTATAGCTGAAAGCAAACTATCATGACTATTACACTACGACAATACGGCGACACACTTCTCACCTATCTCCGCCCACAACGAAAGCGGGCACTCCTCCTCTGCGCGGTTATTCTCGCCAGCATCGCTATGCAGGTAGTGAACCCGCAGTTTGTGCGGAACTTTATCGATGGCGCAATGGCAGGTGAGCCGACCAAGACGTTAATCGGTTTCGGGATTGCCTTCCTCGCCGTCAGCTTGGTGAACCAAGCACTGACCGCTATTGCTGCATGGCAGGGAGCACACGTGGGGTGGACCGCAACGAACATCTTGCGAAGCGACTTAGCCCGACACCTTCTCCGGTTGGAGATGAGCTTCCACAACAACAGAACACCGGGTGAATTGATTGAACGGGTAGATGGAGATATCACTGCACTGGCAAACTTCTTCTCGCAATTCGTGGTGAGAATTGCCGGCGCAGCCTTCTTGATTTTAGGAATTATCATCACTGTGACGATCGAGGATTGGCGGATGGGGCTGGCCGTTTTTCTCTACGCTGCGGTCACCATCTTCGTTCTCGTCCGCATGAAGAATGTTGCAATGTCGGCAACCGAGCGGGAGCGGGAGGCGAGCGCAGTTGCTTACGGATTTGTTGAGGAACGCCTGGCAGGAATCGAGGATATTCGAGCAAATGGAGGAGGGCCATTCGCCCTGCGTCGCTTCCAGATTATTCTCCGGCAGATGCTCATCAAGAGTCGCCGTGCCTGGATGCGCCGATCCACCTTCTGGTTTGTGCTGATTACGCTCTTCACGCTCGGAGATGTGATTGCCCTCGGCTTGGGGTCAGAACTCTACTTCAGCGGATTGATTTCGATTGGCACGATTATGCTCTTCTACCTTTACTCTTCCATGCTCTGGGAAATGGTAGATCAGATTATCCAGCAGATGGCAGACTTGCAGAAGGCTGGCGCAGCTATCGAACGGGTTGGAAACTTGATGGCAATCGAGCCGAAGATGGTGGATGGAAATCGAAGCGTGATGCCAACCGGACCTCTATCCGTAGAGTTCGACGGCGTAACCTTCGCCTACAACGACCGCGACAAGATTCTCGATAACGTCTCATTCAAACTTGAGAAGGGAAAGGTACTCGGTCTGCTGGGACGCACCGGAAGTGGGAAGACAACGTTGACGCGCCTGCTGTTCCGACTATACGATCCAACCGACGGACGCCTGTTGATTGGTGGTGTTGACCCTCGCGACACAGAACGCGACCTCCTCCGCAAACATGTGGCAATGGTCACGCAGGAGGTACAGCTCTTCCACTCAACGGTTCGGGACAACTTGACCTTCTTCAATTCCGAAATCCCCGATAGCAGAATCTTTGAAGTGATTGAACAACTTGGCCTGCGGGATTGGTTTGACGCACTTCCCCAAGGTCTCGACACCGAACTAACCGCCGGTGGTGGTGGACTCTCCGCCGGAGAAGCTCAGTTATTGGCCTTCACCAGAGTCTTCCTGCACGATCCGGGACTCGTGGTTTTGGATGAACCATCCTCACGACTTGACCCGGCAACAGAACGGCTGTTGGAGGGAGCAATGAATCGGCTTCTGAAGAATCGAACGGGAATCATTATCGCTCACCGACTTGCCACCGTAGCGCGAGCCGATGAGATTATGATTCTGGACAAAGGGAGGATTCTTGAATACGGTAGTCGAGAAGAGCTGGTGGCAGATACTGAATCTCGGTTTTACGAACTGTTGACCAAAGGACTGGAAGAGTTAGAGGAAGCCTGATTGGGGATTGGGGATTGGGGATTGGGGATTGGGGATTGGGGATTGGGGATTGGGGATTGGGGAAAATGCTTTTCTCAATCCCCAATCCGAAATCAAAAATCCCAAATCCTCTACCTGTCACTCTGATCCGCCGCGGCGGATGCCGAAGAGTCTCGCAGCAATAAGAAGAGCAAACCCCATCGCCTTACTATAAAGGCGAGTGACCGTGGAATGATAGAGTCTTGATTGCTGATTGCTGATTGCTGATTGCTGATTGCTGATTGCTGATTGCTGATTGCTGATTGCTGATTGCTAAAATGCTTTTCTCAATCTGAAGTCAACAATCCGAAATCATAAATCATAAATAGAAAATCTTGAACGTTGAAATCGATTACATAGAGAACAATGTCTACACTCAAATCTGTGATAACGCTGGTTCGATACCAGCCTTGGTTCTTTTTGATAACCTGTCTGGCCTGGGGGATATTTCACTCGCTGCCGTTGTTGATGGCTCTGTTAGGACGTGAAGTGTTTGACGCACTAAGCGACACCTCGGGAATGGGAATGAGCGTTTGGACAATTTTAGCATTGATTGTTGCCACCTCACTTTCACGAGTATCGGTAATGATTGGTGGTGTCTGGCTCTGGTCAACTGCCTACTACACGTTAGCATCGTTGATCCGCCGGAATATCTTTGGCTGGATTATGACCAGCCCGGGATCAAAGAAACTCCCCGGCTCTCCCGGTGAAGCCGTGACACGATTCCGCGACGACGTACACGAAGTGTTGATGACCGTTGAAAACTGGACAGACTTCAGCGGCATCTTCTTCATGTTGGTTGGCAGTATTGTTGTGATGGCGAACATCGATCCTCTGATTGCACTTGTGGCAATGGCTCCGTTGGTTGGCGTTCTCATCTTCGGGTACGCTGTGGGCGACAAGATTCAACGCTACCGACGGGCAACACTCGAGGCAACCGGACGCATCACTTCATTTATCGGCGAAGTATTCGGCGGTGTACAGGCAGTGAAAGTAGCGGCGGCAGAAGAAGATGTCATTCGCCACTTCCAGAAGCTGAACAACGAACGCCACGACGTGGCAGTCCGCGACGTTCTCTTCAACAGTCTCTTCCGCGCTATCAACACAAACATGGCCTTTGTTGGCATTGGCTTGATGATGTTGATGGTAGCCGGAACAGTTAGGGGAAAAGGGTTCAACGCCGGAGACTTCTTCCTCTTCACATACTTCCTCCAACACCTCAGCTGGAACATGTTCTTTATCGGAGATGTTCTCGCTCAACATAAGCGAACGGGAGTTTCGCTGGAGCGCTTACGGGAGATGACTCCAGAAGCATCGGAGGAACTTATTGTGAAGTCCTCTCCTCTCTATATGAAAGGCGACCCACCCAATGTCCAGATTCGGGAGAAGGGGCGAAAAGACAAACTACGTCAGTTCGAGGCACACGCGCTCCGCTATCACTATCCTTCAACTGGACGCGGTATAGAGGGCGTTGACATTGCGCTGCGGCGGGGTGAGTTTGTTGTGGTAACAGGAAAGATTGGCTCTGGAAAAACAACGCTTTTACGCGCACTTCTTGGCCTTGTTGAAATTGAAGAGGGAGAGATTCTCTGGAATGGTGCTCGGATTAGCGACCCGGCTGCCTTCATGACTCCACCACGAGTCTCCTACACTTCACAAGCACCGCGACTCTTCAGCGATACGCTCCGGGATAATATCCTGATGGGACAGGCGGAGCGGGATGGCATGATTGCCGACGCAGTGCAGCTTGCAGTGATGGAACCAGACATCGACATTCTGGAAGATGGACTCGACACGAAAGTAGGTCCCCGCGGTGTGAAACTCTCCGGCGGGCAGGTTCAGCGAAGCGCGGCTGCACGAATGTTCGTGCGAGAAGCCGAACTGTTAGTGATTGACGACCTCTCCAGCGCGCTCGATGTGGAGACCGAATCCATACTTTGGCAACGCCTGTTCGAGCGGCGCAACGTTACTTGTATTGTTGCCTCGCACCGTCGCGCCGCGCTGCGCCGCGCCGACAAGATTGTGTTGCTGGAAGAGGGGAGAGTCAACGCTGTTGGGACGTTGGATGAACTGTTGGAACATCGGGAAACAATGCGAGAGCTTTGGCACGGAAGCGCATAGTGCAATCTGCTTGCTGCAAGTCTCTCCAGGTTGACAAGAATCTGGAGAGATGTTCTTTCCATTTGTTCAGGTAAAAACGCTTACGGGTAAAGATGGTGTGGTGTTTGTAATATGAGAAACAGTGATAGAACGCTGCGGAATGCAAGCCTTTTCATTCTTGCCCCAGATACCCCCTGATGTTATCTTTAAAGCTCTCTTTAGAGGTAATCCTCTTTGGAGCCAAATTTCGAATTCTGACGTTCTTCATTGTTTCACATATACTACCAACCACTTGAATTAGGAGCATCCTATGACTCAAAAACTACTTGCTACCGCAGGAGTTCTACTTCTTATCATCATGGTTACCTATCCGTTCCAGGCCTCGCCACCACCTGACGGCGAGGACATGCTTGCGGCAATGCAGCAGCTTGGCTACACAGCCGTAGAGTTACGCAAGAATGTCCAGCATGAATTTGAAGTAGAGGCTAAGTTGAATGGAGACAAGAAAATTACGATGATCTTGAGTTTCCAAGCTACCAACACAATCTTCAACACTGAACGGCTTGATGAAATGGGTGTGAAGTATCAGAAAACGGGGCAGAAGTTCGAGGTGAACGGTGATAAAGATGACCTCTACGCAGTCCGCACCGACAGTATCAATATCGGCAACGGAAAAATTGGACCGGAAGAACTCCACTGCCTTGAGTTCGATGAGTTTGATGTATTCGAGGACTATCGCGTCACTGGAATTCTTGGTCGCGATTTTCTTCTGAAACATCACGCAGTTATCGACTTTGCCGACCAGATGCTCTACATCAAACCAGATTAGCGAGAACGCCAGCACGTAACGAACGCAACTTTATGAGGGAGGCGTTGCACTGGCAGGTGCAACGCCTCCCTTTCATGTTAATGACATGAAGTACCTGACAAACATTTAGGATCACACGATCTACGCATACGGAGAATGGAATTGTGAGAGTGATAATAGAGTCAAGATGGCCAATAAGCAGTGAGCGAGCCTCTCGAACATCGACCACCGAAGACACCTTAAATTGAATTGAATCGAATAGATAGACTGTCCCGAAGGGCCAACCGCTGTGTGGCCGGGGATGCTAATCCCCGGAGATCGTGTCTTGAAAATGCTTCTCGCCCCGAAGGGGCAGAACGAACAAGAGGAGAGAGCAGGCCTTCCGGTTCAGCCGCCCCTTCAGGGCGGAATATCTAAAGAGCAACTCTCTCCGTGGGGTGCAGCCTGTGGCTTTCCCCACGGCTACTCAACAACGCTTTCTACAAACGCTAACAGAAAGAGGGGAGAGCAGACATATCAAGCACCACCGGTAGTAGATCGTCCCGAGAAAAAAAGAATTCGGTTCTGGCCAGCTTGGGTTGCGTTTATGCTCCTATCATCGATCATCCGCAGTATTGACTCGAATAACTCTGCATCTTCTATTCAACTGGATCGATTTCCAGAAGTGAGCCAACAGTATCAGGAAATCGAACGGAGAGGGGAGAACTCCCGTTTTATTGACTCGCTGAGAAAGCTGGACTCAACAGCTAAACCGAAGTCATATTTCAGGAAGAAAGAGGATATGCTCTATCCTGAATTTAACCAGACAACTAACATGAACGAAGATAGCCGTTGATCCCTTGTGAGATCAACGGCTATCACTTCTTCTTCACAATCTCTTCGATATATTCTTTTGCTTGGCTGTACTCCGAGGATACTTTGAATGGAGCCGCCATTGGATCTTGAAGAATGTCATTCAGGCTGAGCCAACGATCGTTTAGTGCCGCAAGCTGTCGGAGTTGCTCGAGAGCAAGAGCATGTTCGTTCTGATGCAAAGCAACGAGTAAGGAAATGCGGTAGGGGAGGACAAAGGTTGAATCGTAGGCAACTACACTCTCTATAAAGTGTTGGGCAAGAGAATCTTGATTATTCTGATAGTATGCCTGAGCGCGCATCAGGTTCAAGTATGGATCCTTTACAAGTGAGTCGAGCGCATCTGTTAGCTGTAGCACTTCACCCAACTGGCCAAAGTTGAGTGCCTGCTCAATCAGTGCGACTTCCACTCCTGGTTCTTTGCCATACTTTTTGAGAAAACGGGAGAGAGCCTTACGGTAGATATTCTCTCCATTCACTCCTCTCCTTACAATCAACCTGAGAGCCTCGATCTGCCGCATACTTCTATACGGCTCTTGAACTTCATTCAAAATATAGTCGGCCTTCGCAAACTCACCTTGAATAATCAACCCGCTTGCCTCGTACAGTTTCTCCTTCGCCTCGGCTGCCCTATTACTAACGTTCAATAGTTGAAATAGGGGATCGCGGTTATCGGCAGCGATTAGCCGATGTATCGTTCTGCTGGCAAATTCACCGTCGAGATATTCGTAGAGGTCGATAACAACTGGCATTCCTCCGTCCCCTTCACCCAAGAGTAGCTCCAGATAGGAGAGACCACCTGAAGGGAAGACTAATCGGAAGAGAAGGCGACTTCCATCGCTTCGCCTTGTGCTGAGATAGTCGACCCTTACCCCGAGTTCTACAGATCGAATAAGCCCTTTCCAAAAGGTTCCCACACCATCTTCATCCGAAGCACTTTTACTACTCACTTTTTCAGCATGCTCCCGCTCGCTCTTTGAGAGAGAGTCGGGGAAGTATATCCGTTCAGAAAACTGCACGTAGTCGGTGAGAGACACAAGTCGTTCAAGGTTTCCCTCCTCTATACCACGTTCTATCTCTTTCCCCATCAGGTTGAGCAACGTATCACTCGCAGAAACCTCAGGCGCAGGAGGTGGTGGACCGGGATCGGGAAGGGGAGTAGAATCTGCTCCGCAAGAGAGAAGGAAGAGTGTCCCAAGAAAAGAGAGCAAAAAAAGTTGGTATGACTGCATCATCATAGTGAGAGTGTAGAGTGTTCTATCTCAAAGACTATAGCAGATAGTAGGTGAGATATTGACCCTCCCCTACTATCTGCTATCTATTACCTTCTATCTTCTTCACCTACCGAGGAACCTCAACCCCTTCCACAATCAGGTTAATCACATCCTCTGCTCGCGAGCCTTCCATTTCCTTCTCTGGCGTTAGCAAGATGCGGTGGCGGAGCGTTGGAATCAACACAAACTTAATGTCCTCCGGCGTCACGAAGTCACGTCCTCGCATCGCGGCAATTCCCTTTGCACCACTCATTACTGCGAGAGATGCGCGGGGAGATGCTCCGAGGTAGAGTGCCGTGTTATCGCGAGTGCGAGCGATAATCTCAGCGATATATCGAACAAGGTTATCGTCGATACGAATTCTGCGGGCAGTCTCCTGCAGTGCACGAATCTTCGAGGCATCGATAACCGGCTTAACAATACTGAGGTCGTTAACATCGCCACGTTCGTGGTACTCACGAATAATGCGCGTCTCTTCCTCAAGCGTTGGATAACCGACATCTATTTTGAAGAGGAACCGGTCGAGCTGTGCTTCGGGCAGACGGTATGTTCCCTCCTGTTCGATTGGATTCTGCGTGGCCACGACTAAGAAGGGGAGCGACATCGTGCGTGTCTTCCCTTCAGTTGTGATCTGCCTCTCCTCCATCACTTCGAAAAGTGCCGACTGCGTTTTAGCAGGAGCACGGTTCACCTCATCAATCAGCACAAGGTTGGCGAAGATCGGCCCTTCGTGGTACTCGAAATCATTCGTCTTAATGTTGAAGACCGATGTGCCGAGAATATCCGACGGCATCAGGTCTGGCGTAAACTGAATGCGCGAGTAGGGGATGTCGAGCGTTCGAGCCAAGAGCTTCGCCGTCAACGTCTTGGCAACGCCGGGAACACCTTCAATCAACACATGTCCGTCGGCTAACATTGCGGCAATCAGCAGGTCAACCATTTCGCGCTGCCCCACAATGATCTTGCCAATCTCCTTGCGAATCTCTTCCACCCCTTTGGTCAGATCGCCAAGCTGTGTCCGTTCAGAAAAAAAACTTTCTTGTTCCATAGGCTTCTGTAGTTATCCTCCCCTCAACGGGTAGTATCTGTGTTATCGTTCTGTATTCTGATAGAAATATTCAATGTCGTTGTTTAGCGAGAGAAGTTCGTTGGCACTCATCTCTCTCCGCTTCGCTTGCATCTGTTCAATCCGTCCGAACAACTGTTGCAATCGATCCAGAGGAAGACCAGAGCGTTCGGAAACCCGTTCGATAAACTTTCCGTCGAGTCTGTGTGTTGGCAGGTTCAAGTGTGTGCGAACATACTCCAACAAGTAGGTGATCTGCTTGTCGGCAACGCTACGAAAATCTCCACTCTGATGGTAGAGCCTACCAACAGTCTCCACGAAGTCAAGTGTTGTGTTCCGCGGAGGCTCAACAACTGGAATGATGCGCTGGCGTCGTCGCGCTCCAAAAACGATAAAGAGAACGATGCCGAGAAGGAGGCTATACCAAGCAAGACGAAAGGCTTCCCGACTGAGGATGTAGCGCAGGCTCGACTCGGAACCTCCCCCCCCCGCAATATCTTCTGGTTTATATGACTCATCCCATATCACCTTCTTAGAGGGGAGGTAGGAGAAGACGACGGCTGCATGTTCAATCCCCCGACTACCTAACAATCCGATGTTCGTAAAGGCTCGGGGAGTCGTGCTTAGGAAAAATGCCCCCTCTCCCCACACCACCTTGATAAAGGTCACTTTCCTCTCACTTAAAGATTTCGATGCCGTCGTCTCCAGCACAACCGAACTATCCTCATTGAACAGTACGAAATAGGAGAAGCCGTTGCGGGCATAGAGTGGGTAAGGCTCCTCGGCACGAAGTGCCGGAGATGCAAAGTTCACCTGAACAGTATCTCCATCACCCCCAAACTCAGAGGCAATCATGAAGGAAAAGGTTCCGCTTGTCTCGATCCCGAGCGTATCGAAGAGAGGGCCAGTAAAGTTTTCTGCCGCGAGGAAGGCATGGCCGCCACGACTAATAAAAGAGAGAAGTTGCTTCGTGTCCGGGCCACTTAAGTCGAGTCGATCGTTTAACAGGAAATAGGTTCCCACTTCTGTGGTATCTCCTGCAAGCCGTTGATAAATTGTCTCATCGTTAACCTCGATCTCTTCTCCCGGGAAAAGATTCTCAAGCTGTTGATAAAGAATCCACGCACCGTAGGGGACTTTATCACTGCGCGAGAAGCTCTCGTTCCAATTAACTGGAGGTGTCCGGAAAACCTCAGCTAAGACAACCAAAGCGAGAGCGGCACATAAAATCAGAATGTAGAGTCGATAGGATTTCACCCTCTCCCCTCCACCGTCGCTGTAAATGAAGTGAAGGTTTCCCCGATCTTTCCATACTGCGCCCGATTAATATCAAAGCCACCATACCAGACGTAGTCGAAGAGGAGAGTTAGCTCGGCAAAACGAGAGCGAAGGACATCTCCTTGAATTTCCCGGAGATATTCACCGTTGGTTTTCTCACGTCGCCACTCTATCAACTCACGCTCACTAAGTGTTCGCAATGTTTTCAGGTATTGGAGACGCACAGCTCTACGATATTCACCGGCTGTTAAGGCTTCAGCAATCAGTCGATCGAAGTTGATAGCGTGAATATCTTCCGGCATCTCTTCAAAGTCGAGTTCCACCTTCCCAGATCCCTTCCGGGCGAAGAGACCGGTTCCTTCACTCCGCGCAATGAACCAGATCACCAAAATGAGGGCTGCGGCAAAGAAGATGTAGACAAGAATCTCGTTGGCAACTTTGTTCCCGAAGACTTTGTTAATCAGGTTGAAGAACCAATTGAATAGTTTCTCAATCAGATTTGTTGGTGGCTCAGCACCTCTGGCGTAGTCGAACTCATCATCACTCAAGTAGGAATCGATGTCGGCACTACTGAACGTGCGGAGTGCCGGACTGGATGAATCGTAGACAAAGCGACTTGCTGCAACTGAGTCGATGAAGGCATCGAAGTCGAGAGGCTCAGGGAGAGTATCAACTTCCGACTGAATCGCCACTGTTGTGTCGGCATCTGCTTCAATTTTCCCTGTTGTATCCTGTGCAACAAGGCTTGCGCTGTTGTGAAGAACAAAGCAGGTAAGCAACAGAAGCAGAAAACGTTTACCCTTCTGCATCGACAACTCCGATTTCCTCAAGGCGTTCCTCCAGTCTGGCCGATTCACGGCGTTCCACTAAGTTGAAGTAGTGAAGGATTAAGCTGATGAGAGGGAAGGTGCTAAACAACTGAAGCAGCGAGGCAAACAGAGCAATGCTTGCAGTGGAAATAATCCTGACGAGGTCTCTGTTTTCATCCATCCAACCTACGGTGGCAATATTCTCCCTAATCAACCAGACGACGATATAGAATGGAACCAACGTCACTAACACCATACAGAGAATTAACAGCCCGCAGAGAAGAATCAACCCCATTGTCTTCCACCAACTTCCAGCCACCAGTGAAGAAGAACGGGTAAAGGCATAACCAAATCCTGCACCCTCAATAAGTCTGGCAGGATAGTAGACTGCGTATGTAGTAACAATTGCCAAAATGCTAAAGAGCTGAACAAGGCTTCCAAGGAGAGGGGTAAATATGCTAAAGAGGGTAGAAAAGAAGGTGACTATTACACTGGCCACCCCATATAACAAACCAACGCCAACATTTGTCCAAAATACTCGCCAGAACTCTGCTTTGGTATCCTTCCAGGCTTCATCAAAAGATACTTCTCCACTCTCGCTCTCCAGCACCTGAAGGACATATACGTGCAGAGTAGTAATCATCAGCGTGTAGCCTACTGCAAAGAGGACAAGTAGAAGAAGTGCTTGCAAAGCGATTCCACTCGGATCGGCTCTATTGTAGGAGAATGGATCCAATCCTCCGACTATGACAGTTGAAAAGATATTAGCGTAGATAATATATCCGAGAGCCAAAGGGGGGAAGGCACGCTGAAGAATCAACCGGGAGAGTGGCCGAAAGTGTTCGCGAATAAAATCAAAGGTTGCGTTCAAGATTTCCGGAACATTGCGAATAGCACGCAGTTCAACGGAATGTGTCCGGGGTAGTTCCATAGAGATGGCGTCTGTCAGCTATAACGTTTGTGTGGATACTCTATATAAAGATGATAATTGGGGCTGAAGTTACGGAACAAAAGGATAATCATTGGCTGCACCTGAACTTGAATCAAGGTACTTTCTTCTCCTCTAAGGAAGCGAAATTCGTTCCAATCAACGCAATCTTTTCCTCCAAGCCAACCCCTTCCAACCGCTCTCTCTGGCTATAGTAGTGGAGTGCTAAGCAAATAAGTGGGACGGTATTGGCAAACTGAAGAACAGCACTCAGCAGAGCCGAAAGGAGTGCAAACAGAATTGTCCAGCCATCCGCTGAAACAGGGGGTAGAGATAGGCCAACACTTTCCAAGAAGTACCAGAGCACGGTGAGGAAAAAGGAAGGGGATACAAACGTCCCAACTACGAGAGAGGAGAGGACGAGAAGTCCGAACGTCGGCCACGAATATCCTCGCAAAAGCTCCCTTGAACGACTGAACGACAGCAAGAACTCATCTTCTTCAATAAAACGAACCGGATAATAGAGCGCAGAAGTCACGATAAGCCAACAGAGAAAGGCCGCAACGCCAATGATGAAAAGCCCAATCAGGTCTGGCGCACCTCGGGTAAAGAGAGAAAGGAAGAAGGCTCCAAACGAGAAGAGTAAGAACAGACCGATGTTCGTTCCCAAGACCTTCCAGAAAAGCTGCATGGTCTCCACTCGCAACTCCCTCTGGCCAATCTCTTCCCCCCCTCCACTTTCTTTCAACCGGATGAAGGCAAAAGTAGCGGCAATCAAGAGGGTGAAACCGACGATATAGAGAGCAAAGGCGAAAAGATTAAAGAGAAGGTCGAGTCCAACACTTCCAGTTGAGACAATCGCACCACTTACAACACCAGACGAAGTGATGCCGAGCGATTGTTCGAGCAATTCCTGCACAAAATCACCCTTAAACAAGGCACTGAGAAGCTCCGCCACGAAAATTGTGGGAAAGAGGTAGAGGAGAATTGTTCGGCGTAGCTCAGGAAAGCTTTCCCGAATCAACGCAAACGTAGCGTTGAGAATTTCGGGTACGCTCCGAATCGTATGAAATTCGAATTGTTCCATCTCAGGGTTTCTCCTCTTTCTCTGCTGTGCAAGCCTGCTACACTCCGGTATCAGTTCCAATCATCTCGATTCGTTCTAACAATCCAATTCCTCCTTTTCGTTCTTTTTGATTGTAGTAGTGGAAGATCAAACTTAGGACTGGAACCGCCGAAAGGAGGAAGACAACGGAGATGTAGAGAGCACCGAGTGCCGTTCCAGCATAGATAAGCCACGAACTGCTCCGCACAAGCTCTTCAACATCAATTACCCCGATGCCGGAAAGAATACTCACAACTATGATGGGAAGGAAGAGAAGGCCACTCAACACAGTACTGAGCAAACTTTGTAAGCTGAGTAAGCCAAGCGTTGCCCACCACCGTTTCTGTACAAGCTCGGTACTAACAGTAAACGATTTAAAGAATCCACGCCCATCGTAAATCCGAAGCGGGAAGTAGAGAGCACCAAATGCGTAGAGAACATACAAGCCAAATCCCCCAAATGGAACGAAGGCAGCAAGAATTTGTAGAATGATAAGTACAACAGCGAGGCCAATGTTGGTAAAGAAAATCAGCCAAAAAATTTCCCTCGTTCCTTTCCAAACATCAGCGAAGGTAAATTCCCCCTGACCACGTTCAACATAAAGTTGAGCGAAGACGTGAACAACGCAAATCAAGAGGGTAGTTCCAATAGCCACCACAATTCCCGCAATTGCTGACACCCCGAGGAGTGAAAGCAGATAGTCCCAAATGTTATTCTCACTCACAGCCCTGTTAACAGCATCTCCAATAAATCCAATGAAGAAATAGCTAAAAAAGGTCAGGGCAATCAGTATCGGCGGAAGGGCGATGCGGATGAGTGACTGTGAGAAGAGACGAAAGTTTTGCCTGATAAAATCGAGCGTGACGTTAAGCACTTCGGCAACATTCCGAATCTCGCGGAACTCAATGCGATCTAATTTCTCCATGCGCGCGTGGCTTTGTTGAGACAAAGGGAAAAAATAGTGATCCCTAAAGTTACGGAAGAAGTGATGATAACGAGGGGAGCGAAACGTGACTTCTACACTTCAACCTTGCCGCTCTCCTCTCGATTTTGGAACTTTGTCGGAAAAGGTCGAGTAGTTGGGGAGGAGCTATGTAGAGCTACAGGCTTGAACATAGCAACTCCTTTAGGTGTTTCCCTCAGCAAACTCAACACATTTCATAGAGAGGAAAGAACCGTTGCGGGTACTGATAGTTGGAGCAGGCGAAGTTGGATTCGACATCGCACAGATGCTGTCGAGTGAAGGGCACGACGTTGTGGTAATTGAGCGTGATGAAGATCGCGTAACAGCCGTGCGAGATAGATTGGATGTGATGGCAATTGTGGGGAATGGTGCGGCGAGCGATACGCTGAAAGCTGCTGGCGTGGATCGTGCCGACATGATGATTGCAGTCACAACAGTCGACGAAGTAAACATCATCGCCTGCATGATGGCAGATCGACTTGGAGTAGAGACAACTATTGCTCGAATTCGCTCCAGCGAATATACCGACGCCGAGTCGGTACTGCGAGCAGGCGACTTCGGCATCGACTTCGTGATTCACCCAGAAGAGAGTGCCGCGGAAGAGGCAGCTCGCCTGATTCGCCGCGCTGGAGCAACCGATGCTCTCTCCTTTGCCGACGGACGGTTGCAACTGCTTGGGATGAAGATTGAGACGAACGCTCCGGTTGTTGGGAAGAAACTGATGGAGATTGCTTCATCATCTTCTGACCTCCACTACCGCATCATGGCAATTCGGCGAGGTGGAAGAACGATACTTCCACGAGGAGATGAGAAACTCCGGCTCGACGATCAGATTTTTATTCTCTCCTTTACTGAAGATGTTCCTCAAGTCTCCAAGATTCTTTCCGGGAAACGTGATCGAGGTATCGAGCACGTAATGATCCTCGGTGGTGGCCACGTGGGGGCACGGTTGGCCCGAACGTTGCGGCAGGGAAAGAAAAAATCAATAAAGTTGATTGAACCGGATCGGGATAGAGCAAGACGACTGGCAGAGGCAATCGAGGATATTCTGGTAATCAACGGGGATCCAACAGATATAGATTTATTAGTTGCAGAGGGATTAGGAGAGATGGACGCGCTTGCGGCAGTAACGCAAGATGAAGAGTCGAACCTGGTTACCTGCCTGATGGCAAAGCATCTCGGCGTTCGCAAAACTGTAGCACTCCTCTCCAAGCGTGCCTATATTCCAATTAGTCAAGCAATTGGTCTTGATGCAGCCATCAACATCAAACTGGCTGTTTCGGCTGAAGTCTCCCGCTTCCTGCGGGGAAAACATGTGTTGAGCGTTGCAACAATTCATGGTGTAGATGCAGAAATTTTGGAGTTGCGAGCGCACAATGGTTCTGCCGTAACGCGGGGAACATTGCAGGAAATTTCTGTTCCGCGTGGCGTTCTGATCGGAGCGATTATTGACGGAACAGAAGTTCGCATTGCTACGGGGCGCACCAAGATTCATACCGGACAGAGTGCGATCGTCTTCAGTCTCCCACAGATGACAGAGAAAGTAGAACGGTTATTCCAAGGAGAGTAGTAGGGAGCACCTTGATTTCTCCCTGTTCACAGAGAATATGCGCATCAACCTGAAATCTGTCGTCGGAGTACTCGGGGCACTCCTCATCTTTGTTGGCCTCTCCCTTTTCCTACCAATGATTGTCGGCATTATCTATGGCGAAGAGGTCGCTTGGCGTTCTTTTGGAATGACTGCCATTCTCTCGCTCGCACTGGGGAGCATTGCTTGGTATGCTTTCAGACCAAAAGAGGAGATTGGAATTCGGGAAGGGTTTGCGATTGTTGCCCTCGCCTGGTTTGTTGTCTCCGCTGTTGGTGCTCTTCCCTTCACAATGGCGGGAGTCTTGAATTCTTATAGCGACGCATTCTTCGAGACGATGGCAGGCGTCACCACCACCGGATCAACGATACTTGGGGGAGGGGGAAACCCGAACATTGAAGAGATTCCAAACGCATTCCTCTTCTGGCGAAGTTTAGCACACTGGCTTGGAGGAATGGGCATTATCGTCTTAACCCTTGCAATTCTGCCAATGTTAGGTGTGGGAGGGATGCAGCTCTTCAAGGCAGAAGCCCCCGGTCCAAGTGCCGATAAATTTACTCCGCGGGTCAAGGAGACAGCCAAACGACTCTGGTTGATCTATGCTGGCATTACAGTAATCGAGACTGTAATGCTCCTGCCAGCCATGAACTTCTTCGATGCAGTTAACCACGCATTTGCGACGATGGCAACCGGTGGATTCTCCACAAAGAATGGATCAGTTGCCGACTTCAACTCCCCCTACGTTGACTGGGTGATTACCATCTTTATGTTTCTGGCTGGCATGAATTTCGTGCTCCACTACCGGATGCTGAAGGGGAAACAAATCACCGTTTTCCGAGATGAAGAGTTCAGACTCTACACGGCGATTGTTGCTGTTGCTACACTGATAGCTACACTATCACTATGGGAGCCAACTGGAGCAATTCTCCACAAGGCGAGCTTCAGCAACGGAGAGTTTGCCGGGTATGCCTCTATAAGTGATGCTCTCCGGTATGCCGCGTTTCAGGTTACTTCAATTGTCACAACTACTGGCTTTGGAACGGCTGATTATGAGTTGTGGACCCCATTGGCATTTGCAGTGATATTTGGTCTCTTCTTTGCCGGAGGAATGGCTGGGTCAACTGGCGGAGGAATCAAGGTAGTTCGACATTTGGTTTTGATTAAAAACACACTGAAAGAGTTCCGCCAATTAGTCCACCCGCGCGCAATGCTTCCGCTACGACTAAATGGATCGGTAATCCCAGAAGATGTCCTTCGGAACGTGTTGACCTTCTTCGTGATGTACATTGCCTTTATTGGTATCGGCACGATGATTATGGCCGTGCTCGGTCTCGATCTACTGAGTGCTCTTACCGGCACAATGTCTTCAATCGGGAATATCGGTCCTGCATTCGGAACAATGGGACCAACAGAAAACTACGCACATGTCCCTTGGCTCGGGAAGTGGGTTCTCTCTTTTTTGATGATGGCTGGACGTTTGGAGATCTTTACGGTAATTGTGATTCTACTTCCTGTTTTCTGGAAACGTTGATGCGACTCGACACCGATATTCAACGTCTCCAGAAGGTAATCGTGCGCATTCTCTCGACAAGTGAGAGAACGTTATCCATATTCCCGCACACGCAACAAATATGAACCCACGCCAAACTGAAATATGGACTGTGATTCGGATGGTTGAGTGGGGGGCTTCCTATTTCCGCCAGAAGCGAATCGACTCGCCACGTTTGACAATTGAACTGATGTTAGCTCACGTGCTGGGTCTGAAACGTTTTGACCTCTACATGCAGTTCGACCGCCCCTTAGTAGAAACCGAACTGGAAAAGCTGCGCGGGATGGTAAAGCGCCGAGCCGCCTACGAGCCACTACAGTACATTCTTGAGGAGGCAGATTTTCATGGAAGAACGTTCAAAGTCCGACCCGGCGTACTAATTCCACGCCCTGAGACCGAACTACTGGTTGACGAAGCTCTGCGGCGCACCCGCTCCCTCCGCTGTCTGGATGTAGGTACAGGTTCGGGCTGCATTGCAGTAACAGTAGCGTTGGAACGACCAGAGACTGAAGTTGTGGCAATTGATGTATCTGAAGAAGCCTTGCAAATAGCTCAGGAGAATGCCCAAAATCTCGGGGCCGAACGGGTTGAATTCCGACAGATCGATTTCCTAAGTGATGAGAGCCTTGGATCACTTGGCTCATTTGACCTTATTATCAGCAATCCTCCTTACGTCTCTGGAGGCGAAATCTCCGAGCTTCAGATCGAAATCCGCGACCACGAGCCACATATTGCGGTAAGTGATGGAGCCGATGGCCTCACCTTCTATCGTCGGTTTGCAGCGGTGGGGACATCGATGCTCCGACGCGACGGAGAGATATTCTTAGAACTTGGCTACGGAATGGCAGATGCCGTAGGAAAAATGTTCGAGCAGGCCGGGTTTCATGTTGATATTTACACAGATTTTGATCGGATAGAGCGGATATTGCGTGCTCGGAAGCAAAGCGAAGTTGCCTCTCCACTGTAAGAACGTTCCTGTAGTAACTGAAAGCCAGTTTACGGGTAAGTTGCCCAGCTAATAGCAAAGAAGGAGACATCGCTTTAGTCCATATAATGGACCTCACTGAAATTAGTTTCGAACTGCAGACATCATAGCAAAAGAATGAAAGCCGTTATACAGCGGGCGCGCCAAGCATCGGTCACAGTCGATGGTGAGATAACTGGGAAGATAGATCGAGGAATGTTGATACTTCTCGGAGTTGGGCACGACGATAACGAGGCTCACGCCGAAATGCTTGCCGGAAAGATCGCCCGGTTGCGTATCTTTCCAGATGAGCGTGATGTTCCGAACCTTTCTCTTCTAAATACAGGGTTTGAAGCACTTGTCGTCAGCCAATTTACGCTGATGGCCGACACACGCAAGGGAAACCGACCAGGCTTTGCAGGAGCGGCTCCCCCGGAACAGGCTGAACAACTCTACAACGCTTTTGTTCAGTTCCTGCGGGAACAGATTGGCGAGGGAAGTGTCGCCACTGGACGTTTCGCTGCAATGATGGATGTGGCATTTGTTAATGAGGGACCTTATACGGTACTCCTCGAATCAAAAATTGTTTGAGCCGGAGAGTTTTTAACAACTCAACCTTGCAGGATGCAATGTCCAACATGTAACGTATTCGTTTCTTGCAAGACCGGTATTGAAGAGATAACTTCATCTTTTCCAGAAAATGGATATACCATTTTCTGGCACGTTAATTCCAACAAGAGATAGCACGGAAGGGCAAGTTCAGATGCTGAGACCAAGAGTACAAGTAACTGATGAGAGTGGAGTACGAGTGTTAGCCGCTCGTGGAGAGTTTGTCGGCGGTAAAGAGACCGACACCTTACGGGAGGCTTTCGCGGAGGAAGCAGAGAAAGGGACTGACCGTCTGCTGATTGACTTAGCAGATGTCACATACCTGAACTCATCGGCACTCGGGGTGTTAATCTCCGCTCACACGAACTTCTCCAAGCGGGAAGGCAAGCTCGGTCTGTGCAACGTCTCTGACGGAATCACCAACATCTTTGTCATCACGAAGCTTTCGCTAGTCTTCAATGTGTATGGGAATCGAGAAGAAGGCTTAGCAGCTCTATCAGCAGGGTAAGGCATCGTCAGACATTGGAGTAGGTGATTCCGCATACGCGGAGCAATTTATCTTCCATTCATAACAGCTTTTACGGAGAGTTCATGAAGAACAAGTATTTCGTTATTCTGGTCATTTTCCTTTGTATCGCAGTTTCTGTGGGATTCTACATCCTTTTCTTTGGTGATCCATCTCACTTTGAAGATGCTGCAAAAGAAAAACCAATCGATATTTATGGCACGATCTACACTGGAGGTGTTCTCGTTATAGCACTCCTTTCGTTGATTCTCATGGTTGTCACGTTCATCATTGAACGATTTATCTCATTGGCCCGCGCCAAAGGAAGAGGACAAATAGAAAGATTTGTCAAGCGTGTACACGATCACGTACAAGCCGGCAACATTGAGGCCGCAATCGACGAGTGCAACAAGCAACGTGGATCGGCCGCCAGCATTCTCCGCTCAGGACTCGAACAATACCAAATGGTAAAGGATAAGCCGGGACTGAATAGTGAACAGCGCCTTGCCGATGTGAAACGGGCAATTGATGAGGCCACTGGATTGGAAACACCTCTTCTGGAAAAGAACTTGATTGTGCTTTCAACGATTGCTTCGATCTCAACAATGATTGGTCTTCTTGGAACAACAATCGGTATGATTCGCGCCTTTGCCGCCCTGGCCGACTCAGGCCAAGCTGCATCGGCAGTTCAGCTCTCGATTGGTATTTCTGAGGCTCTTATTAACACCGCTGGCGGTCTGGTTGGTGCTGTTCTCGCAATTATCTTCTATAACATCTTTACGAACAGAGTTGACAACTTTGTCTACATGATCGAAGAGGCAACGCTTTCCCTAATGGAAACGCTGGCAGTTCGCGAGAAGTAGCCTATAACCGCAACAGCAGATACTAAATAATGGCAATACATAAACCAAAACGACTCGGCTTCAAGCTCGACATGACCCCCTTAGTCGACATCGCCTTTCTGCTGCTGACCTTCTTCATGTTTACAACGAAGTTCAAGTCAGAGGCAGAGAGCGAGCAGAAGTTCCAGATCAAACGGCCTGTAGCTACGGCGGATACGACGAAGCTTCCGGAAGCCGGAACAGCCTTAGTAAAAATCGCAATTGACGATGAGGGAGATACCACACTTTGGTATTCAGTAACCAACGAAATTGACCGTGCCTTTATCTACGACAAGGCACAGCTTCCCGACACAATGCGGAGTAAAGCACTGATTCCAATTGGGACAGACACAGTAATGCTTGCAAAACTTGTTAGGGCAACTCGCTTCCGAGACTCATATAGACAAGACTCTTTGATGGGAACACCCGATAGCGCAAAGTACATGCCGACTCAATTCGCAATTGATGCCGACAGGGAAATCGACTACGAGGTTATTGAAGGACTAATGCAAGTAATGCGAAGTCAGGGAGCAACGATCTTCAATTTTGTGACCGTTGACCAGAGCGAAGGCTAAGAACAGGCAGTCATAGAAGTATAGAACGCAAACAATTAACCAGCTAAACTGAATAAGAACCAATGGGTGCAGTAGATCTTGGTGGCGGCAGTGGCCGGCGAACGAATAAAGGAAGTGGCATCAAGAAGCCAAAGCGCGTGGGTTTTGTCCTCGACATGACGCCGCTTGTAGACATCGCATTTCTGCTACTGACCTTCTTCATGTTTGCCACAACGATGGCACAGCCGCAGATGATGGAGATGAGAATTCCACCCGATATTGAAAATCCTGTTCAGGTAGAAAACAATAAGCTTCTCTCATTGTACATCGCCAAGGATGGGGATCTCTTCTACCGGGTAGGAGTCGACACTGCATTCAAATCATTGAAGCAAGGAGAACTGCGGGATTTCTCTGTCAGAAAAAATGCTGAGCAAGGGAATGACTTAGTCATGGGATTAAAAATCCACCCGCAAACTCGCTTTGAGAAGATGGTACTGGTACTTGACGAACTCAACAAAGCAGAGGCCGTGCTTACTCAACAGTACCCAGTAGAGAAGAACATGGAGCGAAAACGACGATTTGCTATTCAGCCACTCGATTCCCTCGAACAATATAGATTGGAGCAGTTATGAGTGTACAGGAGTCATTAAAAATTGGAGCGTATGACATACAGAAATACGCCAATCGTAGCCTTGGTATCGCATTTCTTCTCGCGTTGCTTGTTCAAGTCTTCTTGGTAGGGGGACCAACTGCCGTTACGATCTTTAGCAAGAATGGTGTAGAGCAAGATACGCTGAAATTCTCCGGGCCTGTCACTTTAGAAGAATTTGCTGAGGAGGATGATCTGGAAGCACAAGAGAACGAAGTCCCTCCAGAGGAACTTCTGCCACCGCCTCCACCACCGATGGCTGCTGACATGCCTCAGGGAACGGGATCAGAAGGTGCTTCGGGTGAATTCATTGCAACAAAGGAAGAAGTTACTGGCCCCTCTGTCGCTGACATGAGTGAGGTTAACTTCGCCCGCAAGGGAGGGGGGGACGGGAACTTCAATGCAAAAGACTTTGATGATCTCGGAAATATGGATGACGTGCTGAAGAAACGGGAGGAAAAGATTGAGAAAGTTATTGAGACACCGAAGGATAGATTCCCTGAGTTTATCCCTGATGCAACACCACCGAAATACTCGGATGGAGAGCTTCTTTCGAACCTGAAATACCCTACACTTGCTGAGGAGCAAGGGCTGGAGGGAACGGTCTACGTGAAAGTAGCTATCGACAAGCTTGGTAAAGTTCAGAAGGTTACGATTCAGCGAAGTGCAAATAGTCTCTTTAATGAAGCAGCAACCGAAGCAGTGCGAAAGACTACTTTTAGCCCTGCTATCCAGAACGGCTATCCGGTTGAGATGTCGATCACTATTCCGGTGCGGTTCAAGCTGGAGGGCTAACGCAGACTACCTACAGAGCAAATTCCGTTACGTTGTCTTTTGAAATGCCCTTCGCTATGAACGAAGGGCATTTACTTTGAACGCCAGTTGAGAGAGACCAATTATAGAACAACAATGATGGGAGAAACATGATGCGTAACCCAGGAATAGTTATCGGTTACCTTCTCGGCGGAGCATTGGTTGTGGCAGGCATCCTGATTCTCACGGGTCTGTTCAAACTTCGAGCCGCGTGGGATCCCCTCTTTGCAACGATGTTCGGGATTGTCACGCTCCTCTTCGGGATATATCGCATTGTTCTTACTGACACAAAGCGTCGACGCCCACGGCAAGAGAGTGTCGGAGATGTATGATGTTGGTGCTGAGTGCCACGAAACGATGACCTATATACAATCATAAAAGCTATCAGGATCAGGCAGGAGGGATTCCATGAAACACCATCAAACTATGTCGACACTTGCACTTGTGTGTCTCTTCGCGTTGATTGTACTTGGCTGTGAGGCAAAGGATCCGTCAAAGAACTCTCCTACGTCGGGTAATCTTATTCTCTACGTCGACGAAGCATACGAGAATCTGATCCGTCCCCTTGCCGACTCCTTTACGACAAATCACGCCCCCGATATGAACATCGAAATCAGGACGGTGCAGGCACGCGATGCCGTTGAAGAATTGATCAACCTCCACATAGCCCACCTTGCCGACACATCAACAGTTGACACTGCAGCAGCGGTTGCTATTATCATTGGAAGAAGTTTGCTGGAAGATGAGAAGAAAGTCATTGCCGATAGACATCTTGAGAAAGGGTTGATGGACATCCCTTTAGCCTGGGATGGTTTGGCAATAGTTGTCCCGAATGATTCACCACTACAAGAGACAACAGTGGAACGATTAAAGGAAAGTTTGACGAAAGAGAACCGTACGCTCTCCTCGTTGCAGGAGACGAAAGGTAGCAATGCACCCCGCTTTATCTTTCCCTCGGCAAACTCATCTTCATACGCATATGTTCGGAATAGACTGCTAAATGGTGGGGAGCCAGCAACTCCGGCTCGCTGGGTTGAGACAACCGACTCTGTGCTCGATCAAATTGCAAATGGGGAGGGAATTGGCCTGATGGCTTGGTATCCCGCACACCTCGACAGTCTCAGACTTCGGACACTCCGGGTTGGTTATACCGACTCAACTGGAGCAGTTCAACCACCAACGCGCATTCACCCCGCATCGCTTGTAATGAACAAATACCCAATGAAGCTCCGCATTGTTGGATATTCGTTCTCTGGTATTAAATCTCCGGCCAATGGATTCCTCTCTTGGCTTGCTCGCTCAGATGTTGCCCAGCATGAAATGGGAAAAATTGGTCTTGAGCCTGAGAATGTCCATTTCGTATTTACAACTGAAGAATAGAATTGAAAGAGATTGGGGAAGATAAACTCACCTGTTCTTTATGCTATATAGGTAGGTTCGTTACAAAACGAGGTGAGCATCGTTCAATCTCTACGGACATTTTCGTGTCACGTGCAAACCTTGCCCGTAAAAGAGAGGAGCAAGGGACTACGACAACGTATATCATCAGACATTCACAATAAATCTGAAGACCGCTATGAAGGGACGATCTTTTTTCAAACCACTCGGAGTTGCTGCTCTCTTCCTGATTCTTTTAGGGGAAGTGTCACTCCTGCACGCTCAGAGCAAGCTCGACGAAGCGCGGATAGCCTTCTCTAATAAGGAGTATCTACAAGCTGCCGAACTCTACAAACAGGCACTTCAAGAAAAACCGAAAGATGAGAAGATTCTGACGGAAACAGGTGATGTGTATATGACGCTGGAGTTTTACGACACAGCCCGTGTCATGTACCAACGAGCCTACGATCAGGATAGCCGCAACGGCTTGATAAATCGGAAACTTGGAACGGCACTTTCTCTTTTAGGAGAAAACGATGAGGCGATTGAGAAACTACGCCGGGCATATAAGTACGAAGATGAATCCCTCGACGTTCAGCTTGCGCTGGCCGACGCATACCTTCGGATGGGAACCGACTCCCTTGAGAAGGCCGAGATTGCTATTCTTCAAGCAGATAAGAAGTTCCCGAACAACCCTCGTGTGAAAGTTGCCCTCGGCGACCTCTACTTTGAACGTGGTGTCTACCAGCTTTCTGAGACCTACTACAAACAGGCTATCGACCTCGACCCATCGCTGATCGAATCACGCATCAAACTTGGAATTTCCTATCGGGAACAGGGGAAAGCCGAGAATGATGCAGAGTTCTACAAGAAAGCTCTCGAGCTATTTAACTATGTGACTGAGGTTGCTCCAAAAGAGCCGACCCCATGGCGACAGAAGGGGGAAATTCTCTATCTGGCCGGCCAGTACGAAGAAGCGTTGAACGCTTTTGAAGGATACATGGAGCTTCGTCCCGATGATCCGCAAGGAGATTTTCTCTTTGCATTAGCTGCCTCAGAAGGACAGTATTTCACTGAGGCCATCGAACCGGCACTACGAATTCTGGGGCGAGATGATGACCGTTCGAAGCGCTTCCACCCTGAAGCACATCTTCTCGTCTCTCGCGGCTACTACGCGAAGGCTCAGGTCTACAAAGAAGAGCAGCCAGATAGTGCTCGCATCTTCTACCGGATGGCCGCTGAAGCATATCAGCAAGCTCCTGATTCAGTCTTGAGTCCAAACGATTTCATCTATCAGGGAACTGCGTGGATGTGGCAGGGTGATACCGCTCGTGGAGTAGAAATCTGGAATAGTATGATTGACCGGTTCCCCGATAGTTGTGATTTAGGCTTCACGCTGACTCGCGCAATGTTCTCCTACGGTCAGTACGAGTATGCTCTCTCTTCACTCGACAAACTTGAGTCGATTTGCGGAAAGAACTTCAGCTCCAGTCTGCCAATGCTTCGTGGTCTTGCACTATTGAGATTAGACCGAAAGGAAGAAGCAATTGCAACCTATAACGAAGCAATTGCAGCAGACAGCAGCAACGTTGACGCCTACTATCGACTCCTCAACACGATGGTATCCCTGAAGCAGTACGAGGAAATCCCAGGGATTGTCGACCGTATGGCCCTTGCCGTTACCGAGGCTGGTAATGAGGAAGCACTATCGTGGTGTTATTACTTCAAGGGTATTGCCTATTTCAATGCCGACAAATTTCAAGAAGCAATAACTGGTTTTACAAAGGCAACGGAGTTAAAGAGTGACCACGCTAATGCCTACCTCTACATGGCAGTCTCCTACCATACCTTAAAGAAGAAGGAAGAGGCCTGCGTCAATTATCGCAAAGCACTACAGTACGATCCAGATAACACTTACGCAAAGGAAAATCTGAAGAAGCTCGGGTGTTGAGAAAGAATCAACCAGAACGCCAGTAACATTATTGGGCGATCGTCGTCTTAGGGATTCGGCGATCGCCTTTTTTGTCTTCGCTACTCTGTCTCTATAGCTATGTAGAAAAGAGAGCTTGCATAAGATCGGCTGTATAACGATATTCAACTTGTATACAAATCATCATGTTTCACATTAGCACCCAGGAGTGGCTATGAACAGGAAATTTTTTGCACTTGTGTTGAGTTTGGGACTGCTCGGCTTCCTCTCGCTGACAGCTCAGGCTCAGGAAGGAAAAGTAGGAGTTGTCGACAAATATGATTGGGGAACAATTGCTCCCGGCAGCCTTGAAGCTGACATCGAGATCAAGAACATCGGCGACGGTCAGCTCAATATCGAGAAAGTCCAACCAAGTTGCGGATGTACTCTCTTGTCCCCTCTCGAAAAGAATATGTTAGAACCGGGAGAGACCACCACAATCCACCTCTCCCTTAACGCCACCCGCCGCAGCGGTCCAATTTTAAAACGGTTGACTATTTACTCCAACGATCCAAACAACCCAACAAAATCTGTTGAGCTTGTTGCCAACATTCAAGCTGAAGTTTCACCGAATCCAGATACAGAGAAGTAACTATGAACACACAACGTTTGCTTTCAGTTGCATTAACTTTTGCGCTACTTGGTATTCTTCCCCTTTCAACACAGGCTCAGGAAGAAAAAAAAGAAGGGAGTGGAAAACTTGAAGTTGTTGACAGCTATGACTGGGGTACAATTGCTCCCGGCAAGTTGCAAGCGGATATTCAGATCAAGAATGTCGGCGACGGACAACTTCAGATTGAAAACGTAAAGCCAAGCTGCGGTTGCACGGCAGCTCCGTTGGACGACTACCTGCTTGATCCAGGAGAGACAACAACGATGCACGTAACACTCGACGCTCGCCACAACGGCCCAATTAGGAAGTCGATTACGATCTATTCGGATGATCCGACGAATGCCACAAGGTTTGTACAGCTAACTGCCAATATTCAGACTGATGTCTCTTTCAATCCCGATGTACAGTGGCTTGTATTCAACAATGCTACTGTTGGGAAAGAGACAATGACGTCAATCCGGATAATGAATAGTAGCGAAAAGAACGTTACCATCTATCCACCGGAAGTCAGTGGCACTGATGCTCCGGTTAGCTTCAGCTTAGTTAAAGAACAAGTACTGAAACCAGGTGAAGAAGTAGAGATGGTGGCTCGCCTTCTGGCTGAGAAGCCGATGCAGATTGAAGGGAAGGTAACACTGAAAACTTCAGCAGAGAATATGCCAGAGCGTGTCTTTACTCTCTATGGACAAGTTGTTGAGACTGCTACATCCACAACTCCATCGCAGGAGACAAGCAGCGTTAATCACAACTAAGGCAAAGAATAACGTGTACAACTCAATCTTTGCATACGCTATCTAAGGCAGACAAAGAGATAGAGGGGGACGAATCGAACAATGATCGTCCCCCTCATCGTCTACAGACATCATGTACGGTGAAGATACTCTTCGCCAGCCAAGTCAGAAACTTCCCTCCTCCATTTGTTCACGAAAAGTTTTATGTGAACTTTTCTTAAACTCTCTGCAACTTTTTTCTTCGCCGTGTCACCTCTCTTCAGGGATTCGGGAATGGCCGAAGTAATGAACGCATGACAATGAAACGGAATAAACGACAGGAGAGATTTCTCGCGCTTCTTGAGCCACGGCTCGAGGACCTGTCACGTTTCTGTCTGGCCATGACCCACGAGGTAGAGGGAGGAAGAGATTTAATGAGCGATGTAATTCTCGCGGCATGGGAACGCTTTGATTCCTTGCGAGATGAAGAAGCATTTCTCAGTTTCCTCTTCACGATAGCCCGGCGGACATATCATCGTCGACACCGTCGCGAACGATTCTTTGGCGAGTATGATGAGCAAGCGGCTCTGAACATCGCTGTTAACGGAACACCAGTCTGGATTGGTGCCGACGTTCGCGCACTCTACGATGCGTTAGCCAAACTTCCCGAGGTGCAGCGGGAAGCTATTGTTCTCTTCGAGTTGACAGGGCTGTCGCTGAAAGAAGTTGCTGAAGTGCAAAAAGCATCACTCTCCGCTGTCAAGTCACGTGTTTCACGAGGTCGCGAACGGCTCGCAGAGCTTCTCGGCATTGAACCCGAAGTGAAGTCTGGACAGGTTTCACTCGGTCGAAATATCGTGACGAACACTGACATCTCTCCTTCCCACAATACCCTTTTCTCCACGTAAACTATCGTCGGATAACTACAACGACTGCTCCAGCCAATCGACAGGTGGAATACACCTTGTGGAAAGGCTTTGGAATCTGCTGTTTGTTATTAGGGGATCGGAGTTGTACCAAATATGCTACAGCGTAACTAAGCTATTATGAAGAACCAGAAGGACATCCTGAACCAGTACTTTGAGCAGGCACGTCAGCAACCTTCTCTGATCTCGCCTGACCAAGCTGCGGAGCTATTGACCAAAGCTCCAACGTTGAAACAACCGAGAGAGAAACGGGTGCAAGGAGTTATCGGCACTGTTCTGGTAAGCTCGCTCGTACTTGCTCTCCTCTTCGTAATCACGGAGAATCAAGAACCTTCAGTACCTACTTCAGCCGTCACGACTCCTCCTCAACTCCTTGCACGTGCAGAGGTGAAGGGAACGCCACTCACTGCCACACAACTCCTCCCCAAAAACACTACCCCTACAAAACAAAAGGGAGAGAAACCTTCTACCCCAATTAAGGCTTCTGTTTCTTTAAGAAAATCTCTCTCTTATGATACCAACGCAATAGTTTCGACTTCGGATACAAAGCAACCAGAGAGTACCCACACTCCAGATCCTCTTATAACAGCCACTGCTAATGGATCAACTTCTGCCGAATTAGAGATCGCTCAACTTGGATATATCCAAGCGCAATCACAGCTTAACCCTCTCCAAGAAACCGGAAACGGTGGTGTACAGGAGAAGGTAATTATCACCAAGCTAAGCTCGGTGAACTCTTCCTCTAACGACTATAACCCAATGATTACTCCCGACGGAAGAACTCTCTATTTCATATCGGGTCGGGAACCAGGATTTGGCGGACACGACTTCTGGATGGCAACAAAGCAGAGTCGAGACCAACTCGAGTTTACCCCTCCGAGTAACTTAGGAAGCAGCATCAACACTTCGCAAAACGAGGGGGGAGGAACAATTTCGGCCGATGGACAGACAATGTATTTCACTGCATGTAACCGTCCCGACGGTTTAGGCGATTGCGATATATACGAAGCACGGCTGGAAGAAACTGGGTGGGTAAAAATTAGGAACGTCAACGAGATCAACACGAAAGACTGGGAGTCACAACCAACAATCTCAGCCGATGGCCGCTCTCTCTTCTTCGTTTCGAATCGTCCCGGTGCTCTCGGGGGAAGTGAAGACACCGATATCTACTTCTCCTATAAACAAGCTGACGGAACGTGGTCTCGTCCTGAGAACCTTGGAGCCCCCGTGAACACACCCAAATTCGAAGACAGTCCATTTATAGTTCCGTCGGGTAATGCACTCTACTTCAGTTCGGCTGGACACAAAGGATATGGCGGACTTGATTTTTTTGTCTCTGAACTTTCAGAGGATAAAAAGTGGCTGCCACCTGTGAACCTTGGAGCGGAGTTCAATTCACCTGAAGATGAGCGCTTTATCACGATCACGGCGGCTGAAGACGTGATGTACTTTACAAAGTCTACTGGCAAGAACAACCTGGACCTCTACATGGCTCAGAAGGAGGCTCGTTCTACGTCGATTATCATTACTGGTAGCGTATTGAATGGCGAGACAAAACGTCCTAACCCTGCCGACCTTCTTTTCGTGAACGCCGAGAATGGTGAGATTATCTCGTATGTCAGCACAAACGATGTCAGCGAGGAGTTCTCGTTAGTTCTCGGTAAGAATACAGCACAACGCTCAATTGATATTTACGGGTACAACAACTTGCTCGGCGAATTTCGTGCTCGCATCACAATCGAGCCAACCAACACCTATCGCGAGTACCGATGCGATCTCTTCCTGAACACCTCTGAAAAAGATTTACGCCAAATTCCTATGGATACACCAACTATACCGAGACTTTTAATCTCTTCACCTGGCCAAGGGCGTGAGTTTACAATATCTGCACCCACCGAGGGAGGGGAACTGACAATCTTAGATGCTTGGGGGAATATTCTTGTGCGAGAAGATATGAGGGGAGGAGAACAAAAAGACTTCCACCTTGATAGTGCTCCCGAAGGATTGTATCTGGCTCGTATCGGCAAATATTCGGGTGTCATTCACTTGCCTAACAGAAAAGAAACTGGAACTCAATAAGCTAGTTCAGAACAAACATTTCTACCTAAATGAAAGAACTTTTTGTGATCCGGTGTTACGAATTCAAATTAACTCTGCTATATTCAGCCCCCATTGAAGAATTGCGCCTCACATCCCAAGGATTATCCACAATCGAATCAACAATTGTTTATCGCATAAACAGCGACTCTTTACACACACAAAAAGGAGCAGACTGAACAATGAAGGGAAAACTCCACACCACGCTCTTTGCCGCATTTGCGGCGCTCCTCTTAGGGGTAAGTCTTACCCCTCTCGTTGCCCAGCCACCAGATGGAGGGCATACTGGAGGCGGAGGAGAGGAAAACATGGAGGAATTCATCATCCGCAATCTTGGCCAGGTTGTAAACACGCCCGATCTCGAATACGCGCCAACGATTACGGCCGATGGTAAGACACTCTATTTCGTATCGAATCGGAATGCTCCAGGTAGTGTCGGCGGCCACGATTTCTGGGTATCGACAAAAGATAATCGTCTCGATACCATCTTCACATCACCAGTCAATCTGGGAGCACCGGTCAACACCACGCTGAACGAAGGTGTTGCATCGATCTCCGCTGACGGACAGGTAATCTACTTCACTGCATGTAATAGAGAGGATGGTCTCGGCGACTGCGACATCTACGAAGCAGAGCTTGATGGCACAGAGTGGATCAATGTCCGAAACTTGCGAGAGATTAACTCCTCGGACTGGGATTCACAACCTTCGATCTCCTCCGATGGCAAGACGCTCTACTTCATCTCGAACCGTCCCGGAGCAATGGGGGGATCAGATGACGCAGATATCTATATCTCACGCCTTCAGTCAGACGGACGTTGGTCCGAGCCAGTCAACATGGGAGCACCTATCAACACCAAGAAGCGTGAGGACAGTCCATTCATCTTCCCCGGTGGCAAGGTACTCTACTTTGCTTCAGCCGGACATGGTGGTTTTGGTAAGCTCGACTTCTTCGTCTGCCGTATGCAAGATGATGGTACGTGGAGCCAACCAGAGAATCTGGGTAAGCCCTTCAACACATCAGAAGATGAGCGCTTCATTACGCTACCTGCGGCTGGCGACGTTGTCTACTTCGCATCGGAGCGGAAGGACGTTGGCAACGAGGGAACTCTCGACATTTACATGGGGCTTCTCCCACCTCGCACCGTTACGGTTTTGATTGCCGGACGCATCTACGATGTCTGTACCGATGGGAACTTGCCGGGTGAGCTTTCCTTTACTAATACAACAACAGGTGAAGTTGTTCACACTGCAAAGACAAACTCCTCAACAGGAGAATATTCTTTTGTGATGGATGTTGATCAAGATGAGGCATTCACTATTGCCGTGGCTGGAAATGTGCCGGGTTACGGCGACATTGAGACAAAGATTGATGTACCAGCCTCGCGGGAGTATCGTGAAATTCGTCGCGACTTCCCGTTAGGAGAAACACCAGAACTTGCGTGGACGGCTCCGCAGTCAGACTACATTGCAAGTCTTCCAGCTTCTGCACCAGCAAAGTACCGCAACTTCAAAGGATTGGTGATCGAGGAAATTCTCGTGAAGGAAATTTATCCTCTTCTCACGTATGTCTTCTTCGACTCAGCAAGTGCTACCATTCCAAATCGCTACAAGCTCTTTAAGTCTCCAGACCAAACACGCGGATTCACGGACACAACCATTCCGGGTGGTACTCTCCAGAAGTACTATCACGTGCTGAACATTATCGGATTCCGCATGAGAGAGTACCCAAACACCAAGATTACGTTAGGTGGATTTAACTCAACTGGACCGAGAGCACCGGAAGGACAGGCTGGCGAAGATTTAGCGATTTCCGAAAAACGCCGTGAAGTTGTGTTCAAGTACTTAACGGAAATCTGGCAGATTGATCCGAGCCGCATCCAGTTAGTTCCGATCAATAGAGATCCTAAGAATGGTTTTCCACCTGAGAGATCGACTCCGACAGATCCACTCGGTCTCATCGAAAACCGTCGTGCCGAGATCCGAAGCGAAGACTGGGAGATTATGCGTCCGATCTTCGTTAAAGAAATTCGTCGATTCCACTCGCCAGAGAGCATGACCTTCCAGATGAAGAATGGTATTGCCGACCAGCTTGTAGCTCGTCGTGAGATCGAGATTCGCCGCAAGGGGGACAACGACTGGCACACGATGAAGAATATCGGCACAACCGATCCGACATCGCCAGAGTATAACTGGTACAAGAATGCCGATCCTGAACTGGGGGTCGCCAACGACGAGACACCATACACAGCGCAAATGGTGGTCTACAGTCAGGACGGAAGAGAGTGCCGCTCGAACGAGGTAGAGATTCCGGTGACAATCATCACAAACGAAGTGAAGCGCTCCGAACGCCTTATCGATAAAACCATCGACCGTTACTCCCTCGTGCTCTTTAAGTTCGATAGTAACGAAGAGGGACCTCTGAACGCACGAATCTTGAAGACCTATGTTTACGATGACATTCGTCAGGGAGCACAGATCAAGGTGACCGGGTATACAGACGTTGTTGGTCTGGAAGACCGTAACCTGAAGCTCTCGCAGGCTCGTGCTGGAACGGTTGATAAGGGCATCAAGAAGAACGTTTCTTCCAGCAAGATTGGATCGCTAACAACTGAAGGTGTTGGTGAAACCCAACCACTCTTCTCGAACGATCTTCCAGAAGGACGTTTCTACAACCGTACGGTGCAGATCGTTATCGAAACACCTACTGGGGGTAGCTGAGAATTAAATCCTCAGCCCTCCTTTTCAGAGGGCTGGGGATATCGCAGACCTTATGTGTGGACTACAACGTCCACCGAAACGAACGCTTTACAACATAAGCAATCAGGTCGCGCCCGTTCCCTTTATGCGGGAACGGGCGCGTTCTGTTTTCCTCCCGACAGTTCTCTTTCCTGTTAATTCCCACAACCACACACAACGCTTTAGGAGATTCACTATGAAGTCTTCAAGTATCCTTATTGTCCTCTCGCTTATTAGCATCATTGTCAGCAGCGAGGTTGGCTTCGCTCAGCAACGAATGCCGGGCAGAACTATCGACCGCTATACGCTCATCCTCTTCAATTTTGATGACCATGGTGCAGGAGCTTTGAACGATAGCATCCTACGCACCTACGTCTACAACAGCATTGATTCTGGGGCACAGATCAAGATTACCGGCTACACTGATATCCTCGGTTTAGAAGATCGGAACCAACACCTTTCTCAGCTCCGAGCCACAACAATCTACAGGGGTATCAAACTCAACGTTGCCGATAGCACTATTGCATCAATCGAAATGGAAGGGGTAGGGGAGACTCAACCTCTCTATTCGAACGATCTCCCCGAAGGACGGTTCTACAACCGAACTGTGCAGATTGTTGTGGAGACCCCTTTTAAGGGAGAGTAATACCAAATCCAATTTGGAAGAGATGTGCGGGTTAGCTTCCATTGTTCCCCTGCCCCATCTTCAGGCAAAAGCAAAAGAGTAGGAACCTACCTTCTCACATCTGCACGTACTTGGGATTAGCCGTAATGCTTACGGTCTTCTTTTGGTTATCAACACTTCTCTTCTTCTTGTTGAAGAAGGGAAGTTTTTCTTTCTACACTTCACTTTTTTCCTTACCTCACGCAACAAACAAATGGAGTTAAGGGTCTTCTCTCTCCCCTCGAAAGATTCCCTTAATGAAATCGTCAGGAACCCTTGTATCTCATTGTATGTTCCGTATATTCTGTGTTACGTCTCGTTGAGATTCAGGCTCTTTCCCTTCAAGCCTGTTGATGTCAAGTGTGAGTGATGTGTGATCGTCCCTTCCTAATGATCTGGTACGGCGTTGCCTATTGAAACCCGGAGAAAAGGCCTATGAAACGGATTGCGTTACTTCTTTGCTCAACAACTTTGCTTGTACTTCTACTCACTGTCGGCTTGTTTGGACAGGGGAGTGGAGACCCAGAGAAGATGGGAAGTCTCCCAACAGTACAGGGAGCAAATGCCGAGGGAACCCACTTTATTGTGGGGTTTATGCAGAATGAACTGTCAGGCAGTTGTTTTTCCTTAAATAGAGTTTCTCCTAGGCAAACAATAACAATTGCATCCCGATTTAAGACAGATGTCACAGTTACACTTCCCAATGGGACAAAGAATCAATACCTCCTCCAACCCGGAATAATCCGAACACTTTCTTTTGACAACGCCCAGTATGAATGTGTTGGAGAGAGAGTCTGTAATCAGACAGTTGACATTACCTCAGCAGACCCTATTAACGTTTATTGCTTCAGCAGTAAAATTCATACCTCGGATGGATACTTAGCTCTTCCCATTAGTTCGTGGGGAACCCAGTACGTTACCGCAAACTTCTATAGTGACCATTACCTCCCTGATACCATAGGCTTTGATTTCTTCGGCAATCCAGTTCTTGATCCGTGTGACGAGGCAATTCGACATGGTGAGTTTGCTATCATTGCTTCCGAAGACAGAACAACAGTCACGGTGATTCCTCAGGATGTTACTCTCTCTGGTGCTCTACCTGGAGAACCGATGCAACGAGTTTTGAACAAAGGAGAGATGTGGCAGATTCAAGATGGAGGGGTAATTCGAGGAGGCACAGATTTGACTGGCTCACTCATCACAACCGACAAGCCTGTTGGGATGCTCAGCGGCCACCAGCGAACAGCAATTCCTTTCCGATATGAATCGAAAGATCATCTGATTGAAATGTTACCCCCTGTAGGATCTCTTGGCAAACGACACATTGTAGTCCCATATGGAGGCCGCTCAGGAGGTGATATTGTTCGGGTAATAAGTGCTCTGCCGGGTACAACTGATGTTGATGTCACAACTTCTGGTGGAAAACTGCGCTATAGAATTTCAGGTGAAGGAGGGTTTCAGGAAATCCCCATTCAGGAACGTCAGGTAACTGTCATTGAAACGAGTCAACCTGTACTGGTCGCTCATTATTCACAGTCAACCGCAACCGACCCAACTGGCAACAGTAGTTTTGACCCTTATATGGTCGTGGTTACCCCGGAAGAACAGTTCGCAAACGCAGCTGTCTTTCAAACCCTTCCGAATTTCCCTCCCGGAGGATCACAACGGCAGTTCGATCAGCACTTCGTCACCATCGTCAGCGAAATCGCGAACTTCAATTCTCTCTTAATCAACGGCTCTCCTTTAGCTAACGATCCTCGCATCGTTGCGCAAGGAAAAGTTCCAAGTCTCGAAACAAAATTTGTTTGGCTAACGCTTCGCTTACCAGATAATGCCGCATACGCTATTCAAGGGAAAGCACTCTTTGGGGGATACGTTTACGGTATTGGAGAATTCGATTCCTATGGTTGGCCAGTTGGTGCTGGCCTCTTCAAAGAAGTGTACGATACCATCTCACCAGTCCTCTGGGCAACCCCATCGTGTGGAGAGTTGGTCTACGATATTTATGCCTCGGATAGTGGAGGTATTAACAAGGGATTGACCGGTCTCTTCCTCGATCCAAATGGTTCTGAGAATGTGCAGGTTATCGAGCGAGACCCAACAACACTGCCTGCCACAGGAACGTTTGATACGGCGAGGATTCGGGTACGACTGATTGACCCAACAAAGCCGGGGAAAGCCCGAGTGATTGCACGGGACGCCGGTGGGGTCTGGGATCCGAACACACAACGATATCTCAACAACGTAGATACCATAGAAGTTGAGCTTCGCGCTATTATCCCCACCTTCACACGTGACTCGATTTTGATCCTGAAAGGACAGATTGGCCAACTCCGTCGTGAACTAATTTCGATTATCAACTCTGATGTGGATCGAGAGGTCAACATCGACAGCCTTAAGCTGGTTCGTGGTGTAGAGTTTAAAATTGATGGACTGGGTCGGGGTGGTACGGTTGATCCGTCACTTCTTCCGCCTGGAGAGAAGAGAGATTTCAACATCACCTTCCAAGCAGATGACAATGGTGTCTACAACGACACACTCATTGTCTGGGTTAACTGCTTATCCTATCGGATTCCTCTGAAAGCCTTGATGGCTGTGCCGCTGATTCAGACGCACGATCTCGACTTTGGAACGATTCGCAAGGGAACTGAGAAGTGTTTAGAGCTTTGCGTTTCGAATCCGGGTGAGGGAAAGTTGCGAATCGACGATATCAGAATCACAAAGAACGACGGACAAGTTTATAGTTTCGGAGCGAAAAGTCTCCCCGATGTTTTTCCCTTCTACCTTGAAGCAGGAGAAGACACCTGTATTATCATCTGCTTTAGTCCTGAAGAGCTTCGCACGTTCACCGGAAAGGTTGAGTTTATTAGCAATGCTTTTGGTGGAAATAACATTGGGAACCTGATCGGGAAAGTAAAGTATCCGAAGATCGAAATCGGTGGCTTCGATTTCGGTGATGTACAAGTAGGAGATACGAAGTGCGACTCTGTTCCCATTACAAACACGGGAACCGACACCGCCTATCTGACAGGAGTGACCATTCTCGACGATGTTTTCGTAGAAGACCCTTCGATCTTCGAATACGCTTTAGCACCGGGAGAAACTCTCTGGGTTCCAATCTGCTTCACACCGACAGCAGAGAAACCGTTCGACTCCTTTATCGGGGCAAATAATAAGGATGGTCTCGAAACAACGAACTCACTGAAGGGGGCTGGATACCAACTCTTAGCTGAGATCGACGGACACGACTGGGGTAAGCAGTGGGTGAACACACAGCACCCATACGTTGTCCGCATTCGCAACTTAACAAACCGAGCAATCCAGATTGACAGTGTTTGGTTGGAGGGGGGAGACGATGGCGACTTTGCCCTGCTCACACAGATCCCTCCCTCGATTACGCTCGGTCCGAACGAAGAGTACCCACTCGATGTTCTTTTCTCCCCGCTACAGGTTGGTGATCGGGCTATTGGCATATACGCAATGACATCATCTCGCGTAAAACCAAAGATTGAAAATCTACTGCAAGGATTCGGGGTTCAGCCAATACCGGCAGATGAACTTGCACACGACTCCTCGCTGATCTACTCGTGCGATTCCCGAACAAGTCGCATCTTCCTCTACAACCGAGGGAATGCTCCTCTTACTCTGGAGAATGTCCAACTGATTAATCCTGAGGGGATTGCAACACTAAACGCACCGGGAACCGGGTCACAAATTCCAGAAGGGGATATACCACTGGAAGTTGAGGTTCACTTTAACTTCAACAGCTTTGTTGGTACTACCACAGCAACCGTCACTTGGAGCTTCAAGGAACTACCGGGAGAGACTTTCAGCCGGACGATGACTATCAGTTCAGAACCACAGGAATACTGGATTACATCGGCGGCTCCACCTCAAGTTGACAACGGCGACAAGTTCGATCTATACGTTACTGTGGACAGCGCTCACTGGCATGGAATTTTTCATAGTGAAGTATTGCTGAAGATTGCGTATAATCCTCGCGTTTCGCTCTTTGACAAGGAGCGTTGGAGTCTGTTAACAACACAGCCAACCTCTGATTGGACCTTTGTAGGGGAGCCAAATTTTGTTGACCCTGGCGTTGTATTGTTAACACTTCGCCCAACAAATGGTAGCCCATTGCCGATTGAGGGAACAACGTTCCCTTCCATTCCGTTCCGCGGATTCCTCGGCAATCAACCGATCGATACGTTCAGAATTGCAATGCAGGCAAATTCAATTGAGTGTGTGCTCCCTGTTGAGACAATGCTGCCCTATTCGATCAATAACATTTGTGGGCTGAATCATCGCCTCTTCTACAGTGCAGGAGATCCTCCTTCGCTAAGTGGAGGGAAACCAAATCCGGCAACCTCACACGTTGCCCTCGATTTCACTATCCCCTTCGAGGGAGAGACAAAACTTGTGTTGTTCGGGGTCGATGGAACAGAAGTGGCATCCATTGTGGATGGCTACCTAACTGCAGGGGATCACACAGTGACAATTGACTTAAGCGAACTACCAAACGGTATATATTATTACCGCCTCCAATATGGTGATTACTCAGCAATGCGTACTATTGTGCTAAGACGTTAGAAGAGAAGGAGACCGTAAGGTCAAAGAAAAGTAACCTGTTGATGTGACACTCCTGTGAAAGGAAAGGTCTTTAAAAAAGCAACAGCGTTTACGAAACTATCGAGCCTACTCGATTTCAAACGATAGATATAATTCAAGAATCAATAGACTGAATTGGAGGGAGTTCTCTATGAACCTGAAAACGGTATCACTTGCTTTCCTTGCCGCCCTGTTGGCGATTCCTGTAGTGTCAACGCAATCTTTCGGACAGGAGGGAAGAGATAACCCTCTCGATCCTGTTAAGTCACGTCGTCAGATTCTCGTTGGCCCTACTTTTGGAGTCAGCCGCAACTACCACTCAGGTGGATTCAGAACAATCGACGATCCTGGATGCCCACTCTTCGAAGATGGAAATGGATGGGGCTTCCTCGTTGGACTGAGTGCTGAGTTCTTGCCAAGTGTCGATGGTCGTTGGGGAATTATCCCACGTATTACCTTCGACCAACGTCCTGGACAGTTCCGTCAGGAATTGCCAAATGCAAAAGTACTTCTCCCAAATCCTGCACAACCAAACAACCCAACGGTTGTTGACCAGACTGTTTCTACGACTTCCGACATTACATACTCGTTGTTGAACGTCGAGGTGATGTACAAGTACGAAATTCTTCTGCTCGGTGACTTCCGCGTTGGTGCGGCAGTTGGTCCAGCATTCCAGTATGTGATGGGTGGAACGAACCGCCAAGTACAAGATCTGGAAGAGCCACAGAATGCACGTTTCGTCAACCCTGACGAACGTCCAACTGAGAACAATGGGCGTCGCTTGATCTTCTTCGATGGAGATATTCCAGAACGCTCATCAACTCGTTTCTCTGCGAAGGCCGGGCTTCAAGGAGAGATTGGTTTGTTCGACAACCAGTGGGCGTTGACACCTGGTGTCTACTACGACTACGGCTTAACCGACGTGACTCCAACCGAGAACTGGCAGTTGAGCACGATCATCTTCCAAGTTGATCTCCGCCGAGCCTTCTAACGCATCGTAGAAAAGAGAACATTAAGGAAAGGCCAGTACGATTCACGTACTGGCCTTTTGCTTTGAAGTAGGTCTCGCGAGAGAACTATCCCAGACAATTTATCTACTTACCTCGCTGCAACGAGCGCGCCGCTGCCACTCCACTTCGTACGGCCCCCTCAATAGTGCCCGGCAGTCCTGTTGCTGTCCAGTCTCCGGCAATAAACAGCCCGTCGGAGTAGTAGCCCGGTCTGGGACGAATCGTTTCCACTGAAGGTGTCGCCGCAAAGGTTGCCCGCTTCTCCTTGATAACTTGGGCTGTTAACAAGGGCGTACTTCGAAGCGAGGGGAATGCCCGACGAAGTTCTTCCTCTACAACTGCTATAATCCTACTGTTCTCCATCCTACAAATGTCATCCGCAGCACTTATCACGCACTCAATCAGTGCAGGTGATTCACCCTCCCTATCCCCTACTATCTTCCTTCGATTGAACATCCACTCAACGCTCGTTCCCAACATCGCACTGAAGTCGGGCAACTCACCACCAACAGAGTCGAACCAGAGATAAAGTGAAATGATAGGATTGTGGCGCGGTGGGAAGATTCCTTGAATGTTCTTATTGAAGAGAGTTGAAAACTCACCCCACGGTAAAGCGGTAAGGAGAGTAGGGGTATCAAACGTTCGTCCATCGCGCAACTCTACATGCCATTCCTCGCCATTCCGAGATACGTGCGAGGCAAAACAACCGAGCAGGACATCCCCACCTCTCGACGCAATATACTCTCGAGCAGGGGAGAAAAGCTGCGAGAGACCCACGTGTGAGAAGGCGAGCTTCGAATCATCTCCGCTACTCAGAAATGCAAGGCGCAAGACTTCGACGAAAAGTCGCGCAGAGGCTTCCTCTGGCTTCGTGTTCAGTGTAGCAATCACCAGAGGATTCCAGAGTCGCTCCTGCACTCTACTCGACTGACCGAGCCGAAGCAGATATTCAGTTACTGTCTCCGCCTTATCGGGCATTTCCCTCTTTGCCTGCAACCCAACTCGAATCAAGCCAAGGCGTTCGCGCAGACTAAGTCGGCGTAGTCCCATCATGCCGACCAAAACGTTGAGGGGTGAGGGAAGCCAAGATGGGGCAGAGAGAATATCTAAAGAGCCATCTGAGTCGCGGAACTCGACGCGGAGTGCGGGTTGCAGGGAGATGTGGTGGCCGGTTCCAAGTCGATCGAGAAGATTGAGCGTTGTGTGATAGCATCCCATCAACAGATGTCGACCATTGTCGATCTCCTCATTAGTCTCTCGATGAACAAACGAACGAACACGTCCCCCAAGATAGGGTCGAGACTCAATCAAGATTGGCTTGCACCCGGCGTCAGCAAGTTCCATTGCGGCAGCAATGCCAGCTACCCCACCGCCGAGAATAATTGGTCTGTTCACTTCTTTTCAACTACTCGATGAAAGCGTGCGCAGCACGGATATTCGCACCATCAATCCATATCGTAAAGAGGGAACATATCGCTTCACTGTGCAATACTGTTCCCTTCGACAACAACATCACTATACTTCCGCAACCCTGTTCTCTGCAGTAACTCCTTCACCATAAACTCTTTGTGGTTAGGGGGCATGATATAGAGTCCAGCAATTTTCTCCGGCATCTCCCCAATGCTCTCAATAAACTCCACAGTCACGTTCACCCCCTCGGCAACTGGCTCGACGGCTTCTCTGAGCCGCTCCTGTATGCTCTGTGGGATTGTCATCCCTGGAACTTCGTGGTGGAGGAATTCTGCGTGGCGCGCTCCACTTAGTAAGCTCAACCCAAGCATAATTCGAACCGGAATATGGTTAATGCGCTCAAGAAATTCATACAACGTATCCCTATCGAACACTGGCTGCGTAAAGGCAACTTCTGCCCCTTCCTCCACCTTTCGCTCCAGCCGAATAATCTCACGCTCCATATCTTCAGCAACCGGGTTGACGGCACAAGCAATGGTAAATCGCGTTGGTCCACCGATTGGATTTCCCACCAGATCAAGCCCTTGGTTCATTCGCTTCAGAGCACGAACAAGTCCAACTGCGTCAACGTCGTAGACTGACGTTGCGTAAGGGTAGTCTCCGATATGCGTGGGGTCTCCCGTCACCGCAAGAATTGTTCGCAATCCAAGCGAGTGTGCTCCCAGAAGCTCGGCCTGCAGCCCCACCATATTTCGGTCGCGACAGGCAAGGTGAGTAATACATTCGATACCTACTTGCTGTTCTACCAAGTGGCTGATGGTTATAGGACTAATCCGCAACCGTGCTCGCGCACCGTCGAAAATGTTGATTGCGTCAACCCCAATTTCCTTGAAGTAGGCCGCCTCCTGATAGACTGCACGCATATCAAGTCCGCGTGGAATCCCAACTTCCGCAGTAATCAGAAAATCTTTCCCGAGCCTCCTTCCAAATTGACCTGACTCCGGCTGTACGGAAAGTTCGTTTAACGCAGGTTTAGGAGACCTCGGTTTAATCTCCGGCTTCCCTACTTGTAGCCCCGCAACTGCTTTGCTGATTGCCCGGATATATTCTGGATCGGCTCCACCATCAGCTCCGATAATCGTCACACCACTTTCAACAAGTTTTGCAACCGACCGAGCAACGTATTCTGTTGTTGCGTTGTAGATCGGCATCCCATCTACAAGTGTGGGAGTGCCGATGTCGGGTTGCGCCGAGAGGATCGAGTCGGTTGCACTCCGGAGTGCCCGCACAATACTTCGCATCCGTTGTGGGCCAACTGTTCCGTTCGATCCGACTGCCACCACGTCGTGAGCCTCCAATCGGCGAGCAATCTCCCTTGGATATTCGGAGGCGAGAACTGATCCATCTTCTGGAAATGTCTTCTGCGCAATAATCGGGATGTCGTTCGAGACGTGCCGAGCAGCCCCGAGAGCAAGCTCAAGATCGTCGACGTTAATGAACGACTTCAGAATCAACAGATCACAACCTCCGTCGAGAAGAGCGTGGATCTGTGCAGCATAAGCATCGCGAGCATCTTCAGCCTTTAACGTCCCAACCGGTGCAAAGAACTTGCCAACAGGTCCTACTACACCGGCAACGTATGCCTTACCGAGTGCGGCAGTTCGCGCAAGCCAAACACCTTTGCGATTGATCTCGTACACTTTGTCGTCCAGCTTGTAGGGAGCCAAGGTCAAGGCATTCCCTCCAGTCGTGTTCGCCTGGATAATCTCTGCCCCAGCATCGATAAAGAGTGTGTGAAGTCTCTCGATCAACAGAGGGTTCTTCAGGTTATAGATTTCAATCGGATGTTCGTTATATCCCTCCGCACGTAGTGCTGCCTCCATTGAGCCATCTATAACAACGGGATTCCCGGAACCGAGCCGCTCCCTTAAATCGATCATTGCTTCTGTAGAGTATGATAGTTGAAAGAAGTGAAGTTACGGAAGAGTCAGCCCGAGACAAGTCACGAAACGTCCCGCAATAGGAGTATCGTATCGAGGGAAGAAATTATGGAAGGGAGTCTACCAGTTTGTCCTCCTCAGTAGTGTGTAATTCAGCAGTGCAGTCCCGTTCTGTCCCCTCATATTTCCCCTTCATCCGATTCACTCCCCCAAATGGTTCTGCACATACTCGAACAAGCGCTGCCGTTCCTCTAATTCAATCTCCGGAAACTCAGGCATACTTGCAGGACCAGTGTTGAGTGACGTTTCGAACTTTGCAAACGGAGTGAAGCCACGAATATCTGTAATCTGGTCGGTAGCTGGCACTCCATCAATCCCATGACAACTGGCACACTTACAGCGGTAGATTTCCTCTCCAGTCAGCGGAACAAGGTCATCACAGTTCAATTCTGGAGGACGAACAACTGTTGCCTCCGGCGAAGGATCGAGTAAGTTGCAGGCACTGAAGAGGAATGAAAAAAGGAACATGCAGAAAGCACCCGTTAACACCACATATCGAAGTTTACGATAGATCATTCTTTTCTTCCTCGCTTACGCTACGATTACTCGATATGTTGTTAATCTATTTTGTCCGTCGTCGATGTTATCGTCAACGTCTGGCTGAGAATTGCCTGCCTTGTCAAACGCACGAATTGCAACCTGATGATCCCCCCGCTTCGCCTCCCAAGTATATCTCCACGGAGTCCAGACGGCACGGAAAGGATACTCTTCTCCATCAAGAATTTGCTTGATATTTGGGGGAAGGATTGACGAGGCCTGAAGCTCATCCAACGAAATGATCTCCGCAGCTTCGGGCGAACTTCCATCAATACTTACCTCAACCTTGTCGATAGGGGCTGCGCCACTCAGAGCAAACCCGAAGATTGTGAGAGATCCAGAGGGGACTTGAATCTCGTTGAAAAGGCTGGTCGCCCGGCTGTTAACGCTAAGCAGACCTCCATCGAAAAATCCCTGTTCCTGATATGTGCCAAAGTCTTCTATCAGAAAGTCGACTGCCTGAATTTCGGTAAGCCACTTCATATTCATGTAGCCATATCCTTCTTGAATAATCAGGCGAACGGGGAAACCATGCTCTGGAGGCAACGGCTCGCCGTTCATCTTGTAGACAAGTAGTGGCTCTACAAGCCCAGCAGTGGCGGCATCTCGGATTCGTGCAATTTGGATGTTATTAGTAAAACCATCTGCAGCAGTCAATAGGAATGTTTCCACCGGACTGGAAGCTGTCAGATCAATTCCCTCCAAAACCTTACGGAGTGGGATTCCAGTCCAGTAAGCATTTCCAGAAAACCCTGTTGCCGAAGTGCGAACATCACTTTGCAGAACACACTCAATTGTCTTCAACAGTGTGATCTCTTCGTTCGGCTCGGCACTCACGATGCTCATCAACGTATCCCACGTGATCGTGGCAACGGTATTATTCCCATGTTTCACCACCAGCGACCAATCATTCGCGCTGTTGAACACCGGCTGACTCCACCCTTGAATTGCCCCCTGACCACCATTCTGTAAAAAGAACTGATTAATAGGAGTAATAAACGGTTCAGCTTTTGGCTGAACGAGAGGAGTGATCACATGGCTTTCACATCCTTGTATCATCGGGAGGATAAAGATACCGGCTATGCCAGTTCCCGTGAGCTTGAGAAAATTTCTACGATCTTTTTCCATCTGATCTGAGCTACCTGTTATGCACTACAACTGATTTTTTTGCTGAGTTGGGTATGGTATGGCTGTGCCAAGAGTTGTTCATCGTGAGCTGCCGTTCGTAGGCTGATTCACAACATCAATATCAACCTCATTATTCTTGGCTTCCAAAAATTTTTCCTTGCCACGAGATACCGATGAAGAAATCAATACTGTTGGCCGTTTTCTTCCCGAGAGGTGTTGCGTACATGTCAGCACTGATACCGATATTCTTCCAAACTGATGCAGCAACTCCTCCACCAACCTTCAGGTACTGCTCTGTTTCAGGAGGATGTACAATATCAAAGTCATTGTCGTCCGTTCTGGTTGTCGTCAGGTAGCGTAGGTTTCCCTTTAGAAGGAAGCGATTGAAGAGGGTATATCCTGCCTCCGCCTCGGCAGTAACCACATCGGAATAGTTCGGTTCAAATTCTTCGGAGTCGTCGTTTAGACTGGAGAGAGCATAGATGCCGGGTCGCATCCTGTAGCCGAGCGTTGCTGTAGCATATGCTGGGGCTGGATAGAAGGAGATGCCGTACTCGGCTGCAAGGGAGAAGTTAATATCCCCTGTCCCGAGTGGGGGTGTAATATCCCGACTGTAACCAGTAGGGAGGCTAATCCCTGCCCGCCCCGATAGAACGTGTGGGCCAGAACTCAACAGGCGATAGCGTGCTCCCAGCCCAATATCTCCAACCCCTTCAGTAGAGCGACGCTCGAGGGGGGATGTAATGATCGACCGTTTGAGAGTAACGTCACCAATAAATGTGAGGTCGCTTGTGATACCATGCTCAAGGTAGCAGAAAATTCCTCGATCGGCCAACGGATAATCCCGAACAGTTGCCCTACCATTGTCTGTTGGGAACTTTGTTTCCCCATCAAATCGATAGACTGTATTGGAAGATGAGGTTCCGTAGGTAATCTTGATAAATGATTTCCCTTTTTCCTGTGGCCAACCACCAGAAATCAAGGGTGTGGGAAGTAGAAAGTAAGCCAGAGTGACGAGAAGAAGTAGAGGGAATGCAAAGTATGTTCTCATAATCAAGATAGTCTGTGTCATCGCCAGATGCTTGGGAATAGAACCCAAAACTTCCGCAGATGTTACCATGCAAATCCGATCATACATTTCACGAAGAGATTTTGTGGCTCAGTGGAATTTGTCAAAAAATCTTTCAACCCTCTTGCATAGCGTAGGTGAGGGTTTTAGATTATCATTTGTTAACAGATGATAACGTTTGTTGAAACATGGAATGAGCCATCAACCGATAGACATACTTAGATGAGTGGCCATCCCCTAAATATTTGGACGATCTCTTTTGTTCTATGGGAGCAACTTCCCTGTAGTAGTTCAAGCACAATCGACAAATATTGCACATGCCATACCTCACTTACCACTTTCTCTATCAGTTGCCAAATCCCAGCGAATAAAACGCCACCCACCACAACATTTTAAACAATCAATACCGGAGGGAAACAGGAACGCAAGGAACTGCGATAGGTCACCATTTTCTTTGAATTGAAAGCACAAAGAGAATCGGCCTTATCGTTCACAACTTAGGATGGGAACTACAACGGAGTATTCCGTTCACAATAACACGTTCAATAGGTCACAAGGAGGAGAACCCTATGAACCTTTCCCAAACTCTCTACGCAATAGCGTCGCGGCTGAAGCCACGGGTATGCTACAGGCATAGCTGGTGGATGCTCGCTACCGTAACCCTCTGTCTATCAGTATTCTCAACGGAGATATCGCTGAGTCAGACAGTACAGGGAACTATCATTGACGCCGATACTCGGCAACCAATTCCTGGGGCAACTGTGCAGATTCCTGAGCTGCGAATCGGCACAGCGGCAAACGCCGATGGGAAATACTATTTGGTAGCCGTTCCGGCAGGAACACATCAAGTTGTTGTGACGGCCATCGGTTACCAGAAGATGGAACAAACCATCGGTGTACAAGCTGGTGAAGATCTCACGCAAAATTTTGAACTCAGTTACTCTGCTCTGGAACTCGACGAAGTTGTTGTAGTTGGTCTTTCTGGATCACAAGAACGGAGAAAGCTGGGGAACGTTATCGCCGAAGTTGATGGAACGGACATCGCGCGGGCAGTAACACCAAACGCAATTGACGCACTCTCCGGTCGCGTTACCGGCGCGAGCGTCACCCGCAACGGTGGAGCACCGGGCGCAGGGACATACATCACCATTCGTGGAAAGAAAACCGTGCTCGGCAGTTCGCAGCCTCTCTACGTTGTCGACGGAACGATTATCGACAACACATCTCTCGGACCTGACACGAAGGTTGGAGGAAGCGACTTCCAAGGAGGGAATGTCAACCAGGGAAACCGGGCGATTGATATTAACCCGCACGAGATCGAGTCGATCGAGGTGTTGAAGGGAGCCTCTGCAGCAGCTATCTACGGTTCGCGCGCAGCAAACGGCGTGATGTTGATTACAACCAAGCGTGGTCGTGGGTACTCCGAGAAACCAGTAATTGCCTCCTTTACCAGCTTCCAGCTCGACAATAAAGTGGGGGATATTGACTTGCAAACTGAATATGGTCAGCAAGTTCCCTATCAACCGGGACGCCCCGGAAGCACGAACTCCTACGGCGAACGGCTTGCCGATGGGACACAAACTTTCGATCACGATCAAGATATTTTCCGTACCGGCCAAAGCTTGGAGCAAGTGCTCTCTGTCTCCGGTTCATCTGGTCCGGTGAGCTATCTGGTTTCCGGCACAGTCACCGATATGAACGGCTTCGTCACAGGCTCAGAGCTTGGACGCCAGAGCTTTCGGTTTAACGCTGACGTCAATGCCCTTCCGAACGTCCTCCTTCGCTCGAACTCGAACTTTATCCTGATTAATAACGACTTCCCACAAAACGGAAGCAATACTTCAGGCATTCTTCTTGGCTCACTACGTACACCTCCAGAATTTGACAACAGTGAAATTCTGGAAGCTGATGGCACGCAGCGTCGCTTCGGATTCTACGACAATCCCCTCTGGACTGAAGAGTTCAACACATTCAACACAAAGATCAACCGCTTTATTCACAGCACATCACTGAGCTGGGATCCGCTCGATTGGCTTGGTCTGAACGGACAAGTTGGAATCGACCGGTACGACCACTTCAACGTGAAGCGCCTTGCTGTGGGTAGTGCCGATTCGGATGGACGGCTTGGTGAGATTCGCCACGATCGACTTTCGGTTAGCTCGATCAATCTGGATCTCTCTGCAACTGTGAACCGAAACTTCGGTGAAGATGTGGAGGTTAATCTGACGCTCGGTAGCCAAACTATTTGGGAAAGTACCCGAGAGGATGAGTCGACCGGAACAAACACACTCCCCTTCTTCGACCAACTTCCTGCTTCTGCAACAACAACTACAACATCTGCCTTCGGCGAACTGAAGACCGTTGGCCTCTTCGCACAGGTTACTGGAACCCTCTGGGACAAGCTGAGCCTTACCGCAGCAATTCGCCGCGACGGAAGCTCTGGATTTGGTGCGAGTGAGCAATTCCATACCTATCCAAAGGTTGGTGGCTCCTACACGATCTCCAAGGAAACGTTCTTCGACAGTATGCGGGATATTTTCAGCAACGTTCGGCTTCGTGCTTCCTACGGCGAAGCTGGATCGCCGTCACTGCCGGGAGCATACGCAACAAGTTCTCTCTACGGAACGTTCGGCTTTGCCGATCCGTGGGATCGCGGAACATCGGCTGGACGCTCTGGGTTTATCGGCATCCGGCAAGGGAACAATACTGCCCAAGAGTTTACTGTTGCCGGAAATCCTGAAATCAGCCCTGAACGCAGCAAAGAGATTGAAGCTGGTATCGACATCGGCCTCTTGGACGAACGGGTCAGCATCGAGGCAACATTCTATCATCAAGATATTGAAGACTTAATTTTGAACGTTCCGGTTCCCGGCTCAACTGGCTACGATCAACAATTGCGCAACGCCGGTAAGATGTGGAATGAGGGCTTTGAACTTGGTATTGGTTTCTCTCCAATCCGAACTGAAAACTTCACGTGGGAGTCACAGATCAATTACTCGACCAACGAGAACATGGTAACTGAACTGAAGGTAAAGCCAGAGGGTCTTGTGGCAAGTGATGATGAGGGAACCATTTCTCTCGAAGGTGGATTTACTGGAACAGTCAATGTCGCTGCAGTTGGTCAACCGGTTGGCGTCCTTCGGGGTGGTGGGTGGCTTCGCGACATTAACGGAGACATCGTCTACGCTGGAGACACATACACTGATAAGAATGGCGTTCAGCAGACTGCGGCGGATGCTTTCGAGCTTCCGATTAATGGAACGCCTGTGATTGATCCTGCCCCAGTAATTCTGGCAAACACCAATCCAGATTTTCAGTGGTCCTGGATCAACGAGTTCACACTCTTCAAGGATATCTCCTTCGGTTTCCTGATCGATGCGTCAATCGGACAGGAAGTATGGAATGGAACGAGGGGAGCACTCTACAACTTCGGCACGCACGGAGATACGCGAGATCGCGACGAGCCGTGGATGAACGAACGGGGCGAACCAGTTATCTACACTGGAACAGATACAATCGACATCGTGCCCGGCTTGCAGTGGATACCTGGCCAGCAACTAACCCGTGAATCATACTACCGACTTTACGCCAACAGCTTCCTCGGAAACGATGAAGTTCACGTGGAGGATGCCTCCTACATCAAGTTGCGCGAAGTTCACGTCCGGTACGACTGGCACGGATTGCGGAAGTGGAATATCGAGACAGTTGGTTTCGGCGTTTCTGTCCGGAACCTGTTGACGATATCGGACTACAGCGGTTACGACCCTGAAGTCAACAACTTCCAGCAGGCGGAAGGAAGAGGCTATGACTACTTCACACTTCCGCAGACACGTTCGGTCCGGTTCAGTCTCTCTGTCACGTATTAATTCCGAAGGAGATAACTATCATGAATACATCAATTACATTGAAGTCAGGACTGAGGGCACTGTTCGCGGTAACGGCAGTCCTGTCGATTCTTCTAACCCACGTTGGGTGCTCGATATCGGACGACCTGAGTGTTGACCCGAACGGCATCAACGACGAGGCACTGAAAACACGTGAGGGGATGTTGGGAATGCTCGTAGCCCTACAAGCAGTTAGCGGTGACTTTTATAGTGGAGACCGTTCGCGCGTTAACAGTATCTGGGCATGGCAAATGGCGGGAACTGGTGTCGGACGTGTACAGCCTGTCCGCTGGACTAACTACTCGCTTGACGAGGAAGGTCCAACCGATGACAACTGGCTGAACGCCTACCGTGCGGTGAAGATTGCCGACGACATTATCCGGATTGCACCGGAGGCAAGTTTTGCGAGCGACGACGAGCGGAATACGGTTGTTGGTATTGCTCAAGCCTATAAGGGAATGGTGTTTGGTGAGCTTGCCGCAATGTATGGCTCGATACCCGTAGAGATTATTGGGTTCGATCCCGCTCAATTTGTTTCGCAGGAAGAGGCCTACAGCGCGGCGCAAGCACTGTTCGATGAAGCTCTCGCAAATCTAACCGCAGGATCTCCGATCGATCAAGACCTGAACTATGGTGGCGACCCTGCACTCTGGAAGGCAGCAATTCACTCGCTGAAGGCGCGCTACTTCTTACACGTCAAGAATTACGGACAAGCTCTCACCGAAGCCAATCAAGGAATTGGTAGTGCAAGTGGAACACTCTTCGCTATCTACACAGATGACCCGAATGAGATTTCAAACTGGGGTCACTGGAGAAGGAATGAAGGGGACGATGACGCGCAAGCGATTATGGTTGAGAAGAGCTATATGGATCTGCTGAAAAGCGAAACTGGAGATACCCGAATCGAAGAATATTTCGACCCGAAGGGGGGAGAATTCCTCGGCTATGCGGCACATGGTGAGGCATCTGCAACAGATGCTGAAAAAGATCCACTGCAATGTGCAAACCTTAAAAAGTATGGGGCATTTGCCGATGATTTCCCCTTCATCTCCTTCCAAGAGGTTCTTTTGATTAAGGCGGAAACTGAGGCAAGGACAGGCTCGCTCACCAACGCTGTAACGCTGGTGAACCAAATTCGGACTGCGGCTGGACTCGCAGATTTCAACTCGAACGATCAGCAAGCAGTGATTGCTGAAGTGCTGAAGCAAAAGAGTCTGGCACTCTTCCTTGAGGGACAAACCTACTACGATATGCGCCGCACAGGAACTTTACCGGAAGCGACTGTTCCCGTACGTTGGATTTATCCCTTTAGCGAGAAGAACGCCAACCCGAACGTACCACCAAACAGCGATGCGTTGGTGGGGATAACACTTCCGTAAACGAAAAGAGACGAGAGGAAGTAGAGTGGTGCGCCCTCTACGATGGATTATAGAGAATCCACTCTCCGCATAACTGTACAACCACCAACAAGCTTCCTTCATGGGAGGCGCACCTCACAGGGAGGAGAACCACAGCCCGGTTGTTGCAAGACAACCGGGCTGGTGCGTTTTGGAATAATAGAAGTGTTGAAGCTCTCTCACGAGTTGACATTCTCACCTTGATTACATATGTTTGTCAACCAATAAATCTATCATATTCTAAGTTGAACAAATGGTCCCACGCGAACAATTACTCGACGCAATCCTCCACGAACTCGCAGTCTGCAAACATCTTGTGGCAAAAGTTCCGGAAGGGGGATTTGACTACCGTCCCTCGGAGAAACAACGGACAACAATAGAGTTGCTCCGCTACCTTGCCACTTGTGGTATCGGTCCAATCGAATCGATGGTGGCTGGGGATTGGGAACACTATAGCAAGCGAGAGGAAACTGTGAAGGAGATGACTGCCGAAGAGTTCTCCGAAGTAATGGAGAAGCAAGGAGAAGCAATTCGAGAGGCTTTTACGCAAATCAGTGACGATGACTTCGCGAACAAAATCGTACAGGCTCCGGGAGCAGGGAAGTTGCCACTCGGCACAGCAATTATGCGGACTTCTTACGCTTGGCTGGTAGCATACCGCCACGAACTCTTTCTCCGCGCGAAAGCAAGTGGCAACGCCGCGATCAACACCGCAAATAACTGGGGTGGTATCGATTGGAAACCTCAAAATGAAGTTGAAGAGGAGACAGAAGCATAGGAAGAATAGTTGCAGACTATTCCACTGCTTACATTACTGATCAACTATACATTGGAAGAGAGGAGAGAGATGTTCAGACATTTTCTCCTCTCTTTTTTTGATGCCTTCTGGAGGTTGCCGATCACTTTCAGGGTAGTAGTTTTGCACTGTTGGCACTATCGCTACGCAGGGCATAGAGTCCGCTGGTAGATTAGAGTGCGCACACAGTAGCGCAACACTATGGAAATCAACAAATCGAACGGCGGGAAGAACTATCTTCTCATCCTCTCGCTTACTGCTCTGGGAGTAGTTTATGGCGACATTGGAACAAGCCCTCTGTACGCAATGCGAGAGTGTTTCCAGGGCCCCTTCGCTGTTGAACCGACACCTGCAAATATCTTTGGCGTTCTCTCACTCATCTTCTGGTCACTCCTGATCGTGATTTCCCTAAAGTATCTTCTCTTTATTCTGCGTGCAGACAATCACGGAGAGGGAGGTATTCTCGCCCTAACGGCACTGGTAATATCGAGGAAGAAGATCAAAAGCCCCGAGCGGGAGGAGGGAGAGAAGAGAAATCACGTTGCTCGCCGAGGCCTTGTGCTGATTGGCATCTTTGGCGCGGCTCTCCTCTACGGCGACGGAATGATTACTCCCGCAATCTCGGTATTAAGTGCGGTGGAAGGGCTTGAGATTGCTACCCCATTCTTTCGCCCTTGGATTATTCCCCTCACCATTGCAATTCTCATTTTACTCTTCTCCATTCAGAATCGTGGAACCGGAAAGGTCGGCGCAATTTTCGGTCCGATTACTCTCCTCTGGTTCTTGGTGATCGCGCTTCTCGGAGTGAACTATATCCTTCAGACGCCGGAGATTCTTGGTGCTCTCAATCCCGTGTATGGACTAAACTTTTTCATAGCGAATTCGTGGAGAGGTTTCCTTGTTCTTGGGGCAGTCTTCCTTGTAGTTACTGGAGGCGAAGCACTCTACGCAGATATGGGACACTTCGGGGCAAAACCGATTAGGCTTACGTGGTTCGCACTGGTTCTTCCATCGCTTCTTTTAAATTATTTCGGTCAGGGAGGATTGCTGCTGCGAAACCCATCGGCTGCAAGCAATCCATTTTATTCGATGTCGCCGGAGTGGGCACTCTACCCTATCGTAATCCTGGCAACGGGCGCAACGGTGATTGCTTCGCAGGCATTAATATCAGGAGCCTTCTCTTTAACAATGCAAGGTGTTCAACTTGGCTATTTACCTCGGCTAAGGATCACACACACATCGGCGAGAGAGCGGGGACAGATATACGTTCCAACAGTCAACTGGATTCTATTGTTGGCTTGTATCGGACTCGTTATTGGCTTCAGTTCATCCAGTAATTTGGCTGCTGCCTATGGAGTGTCGGTTACCGCAACGATGGGAATTACTACTATACTCTTCGGGGTTATTGTCCGAAGAAGGTGGGGATGGTCTCTATGGCTTGTGATCCCCTTTGTCACCTTCTTTCTTTTGGTTGATCTTGCTTTTCTTGGTGCAAACCTTACGAAGATCCTGCACGGAGGATGGTTCCCTCTCTTAGTTGGTGGTATTCTCTTCACCTTGATGACAACCTGGAAAACTGGGAGGAGGATTTTGGAGGAGCGTATTGGCGAGACTATCATTCCGCTCGATGAACTCTTACTGTATGATGACAAGCCGGATGACCTACCGGTACGTGTGCCGGGCACGGCTGTCTTTCTCACGCGCGATCCTCAGTCGGTTCCCCCTCCGTTGGTACGAAACCTGCGCCACAACAAAGTTCTGCACGAGCGGAATATCCTCTTAACCGTCCTGACTACTACCGCTCCACTGGTTCGAGATAAAAAGCGTGTAAAGGTAGAACGGCTTGGCTCAGGTATTTGGCAGGTAACGCTCACCTACGGATTTATGCAATCTCCCGACGTTCCCCGAGGTCTTAAGGAAGCGCACATTCAAGGGGTGAATTGGCGACACGTTACCTACTTTTTAGGGCGTGAATCGATCGTTGTAACTCCACGTCCCGGCATGGCAATCTGGCGTGAACATCTCTTTGCCTTGATGTCTCGCAACACTCGAAGTGCAGCCTCGTGGTTTCACATTCCCCCAGATCAAGTGGTGGAGATTGGAGCACGTGTGGAGATATGATTGTCTGGATCTCCTATCTTATCTTTTATCTACTATCCACTCTGTTAGTCAACTGAGAACTCTATTCTAAAGAAAACAAATGGCATACGATATATCCAACTTCACAACCGACGTTATCGAAAGAAGCTACGAGATACCAGTCCTCGTCGACTTTTGGGCTGCTTGGTGTGGCCCCTGTAGAACACTCGGGCCGGTCTTAGAAAGACTCGCCGAAGAAGAGGAAGGGTTTGCCGACGCACGTTGGGTGCTTGCAAAAGTTGATACCGAAACGTTTCCAGACGAGGCTACGCAATATGGTGTTCGAGGTATCCCAAATGTGAAGCTCTTCGTTGATGGAAACGTTGTGGATGAATTTACCGGAGCATTGCCCGAAAGTACTGTTCGTTCCTGGCTTGATAAGGCCTTGCCAACGCCTGAGTCTTCGCGGATTACCGAGGCACGTGAGCTAATTGATGAGGGAGAGTTCGAAACAGGACTGGAGATTCTGCAAGAGGTGATGGAAGCCGAGCCAGCAAATCAACTTCCTCGCTTGATGGCTGCACAAGTTCTGTTGTTGGAAGACCCAGAAAGAGGAGAGGAGTTGGTGCAGAACATTCACGCAGATTCTGAACTGTTCGACCAAGCCGAAATTGTTCGGGTGATGGCCGCACTTGACCGTTACGTGAAGAACCCCGAATCTCTGTTAGAGAGTGAAGTAAAGAGCCTGTTCTTAGAAGCTGCAACGGCAACCCGGGAGGGAGACTTCGACAAAGGAATTGAAAAGTTCATCGACGTGATTCGTGAAGATCGCTACTATGCCGACGACTTCTCGCGCAAAGCATGTATCGCAATCTTCAGACTTCTCGGCAACGAAAACGAAATCACCCGCAAGTACCGCCGAACATTTGATGGGGCGTTGTACGTTTGAGTTCATAGAGTGTGTAGAGTTGAGAGTTTATAGAGTTGGTAGGTTCGCCCTTAGTCTGCACCAAAGAAAAACGCCCAGCCTTCACATTCGGAAGACTGAGCGTTTTGTATATATCAGTTGAAGGAGAAGAATCACGCAAAGGATAGGTAATCCTTGACAACCTCTGTTAACCTTGGGACATAGGCCAAGAACCTACACCAACCACTCTATACACTCTACGAACTCTCAACTCTATAAACTCTTCTCGTACACTCCGTAGACTTTGTAGGCTTCGGCGTTCATCATCTCGGCGGCTCGGTTCATCATCGTGTTGTCCTCCAGAACCCAAGATGCTTCTCCCTTCTCCATCCCCTTCGCCACACCCTGCTCCATAAGCTCACGGTAGAGCATGGCATCGATCCCTTTTGCCTGATATTTCGGAAGAACGCCGAGCGTGATAATGCGCATAGCGTCGATCTTCTTCTTGTTCGTCATCAAGTTCATGATGGCCGTTGGCAAGTTCTTTGCTCCGGGAGGGATTGGCTTACCTTTCCTTAGAGCCTGATTGATATTGGGCACAGCTAAAGCAAAACCGATTGGCGAATCTTCACCTTCCTTCTCGGCGAAGACAACCAGGTCAGGATCCATAATCTGCTTTAGCTCGTAGGCGAGCGTGTTCATCTCCTCGTCGTTCATCGGAACAAATCCCCAGTTCGGTTGCCACGCTTCGTTGTAGATCCGCTTGATGTTCTCCACTTCATCTGGGAACTTCTTCATGTTCAGCGAACGAATGCGAATCTTCCCACGCTGCTTCAGCGCCGCCGTCACGCGCACAATTTTATCGGTCATGCACTCTGGATACTGCACGTGCCAGGCAAGCAACTTCTTCTCCAGTTCGAAACCAGCATTCTCTAACAACTCAAGATAGTATGGAGGGTTCCACGGCATTAACGCCGACGGGATATGTTCAAACCCTTTAATCAGCAGACCAACCTCGTCGTTTGTTGATGGCGAGACAGGACCGCGAATCGCGTTCATCCCCTTCTCCCGGAGCCAGTCGGTAGCAGCATTCAGTAGTGCGTTGGCAACGTTCTGGTCGTTCACTGACTCAAAGAAGCCGAAGAAGCCGAGCTTGTCGTCGTACGTTCGGTTGTGGATGTGGTTCACAATTGCTGCAATACGACCAACCGGTTCTCCGCCACGCTCGGCGAGGAACAACTTGATCTCTGCATGTTTGTAGAACGGATTTTTCTGGGTATCGATCAACCGCATCCGATCCATCTCGATTGGCGCAATCCAATTCTCTTCATCTTTGTGAAGTCGCCACACCATGCGAACAAACTCTTTGTTCCCCTTGCGTCCAGAAACTTCGCGAATCGAGACATCGCCATCAACTGGCAACGGCTGCGACTGCACATTCTCATCATCTTCCCGACTCTCCTCAGCAGCCACTGAGCCAGTCTCTTTATCGAGTAATCCCATCTGCGTTCCAATATCTTCGAACAGGTGGAGGATGGTATCAAGGTGCTCCTTCTCGTGTGTTGCCATCACTGAGCAGCGCATCATCTGATACCCTTGCATCACACCAGGAGTGATAAAGGCATTAACGAAAACTCCTGCATCGAAGAGACGCCGCCAGAAGATGAAGGCGAGTGTATCATCCCCAACGATCACCGGAATCACACCCGTTACGCCCTCGATAACCTTGTACCCCATCTCCTTAAATCCATTGCGCAAATAGTCTGCATTCGACTTCAGCCGCTCAATCCTCTGCGGTTCCTCTCGGATAATCTTCAGTGCTTCGATTGCAGAGGCAACGGAGGCTGGAGTAGGGGAAGCCGAGAAGATCAGCGCAGGAGATGTGTGCTTGATGTAGTTAATCACTCGCTCGTCACCAACAACCCATCCGCCTAATGATGCCAAAGATTTGGAGAACGTTCCCATCGTCAGGTCGGTTTCATCTTCCAACCCAAAGTGGCTGGCTGTACCACGTCCACCTTTGCCGATTACACCGAGCGCGTGGGCATCGTCCACCATCATTCGCGCACCATACTTCTTGGCAATTTCAGTTAAGCGAGGGAGGTCAACGATTGTGCCGGTTGTGGAGAAAACTCCGTCGGTGACAATCAACTTGCCGGCATCTTCTGGGAGTTTGGACATCCGCCGCTCGAGATCATCCATATCTCCATGCTTATAGCGAACCACTTCACCAAACGCTCCCTTTGCCATCAAGTTTGCCGCAACAATGCAGGCGTGATTATCGCGGTCAGAGATCACGTAATCTCCACGTCCAACAAGTGAGGGGATCACCCCTTGGGCAGTCTGGTAACCAGTGGAGAAGAGAAGGCAGGCTTCTTTTCCCATATAGTCTGCTAACTCACGTTCCAGCTCTTCGTGCAGACTTACTGTGCCAGTTAGATAACGCGACCCTGAGCAACTTGTGCCGTATTGGTCGATTGCTTGCTTTGCTGCCTCCATCACACGAGGGTGACCGGTAAGACCGAGATAGTTGTTTGATCCTGCCATGATAACCTCTCGTCCCTCGATCCGCACAACCGGTCCTTCGTTCTCTTCAATGGCACGGAAGTACGGATAATACCCCGCTTCCTTCACATCGTCGGCACGAGTGAAGTCACGACATTTCTGAAAGATGTCCACGTACATGCTCCTTCTATATCAAGATTTTTGTTCTTTTTCAATAAGAGCGTAAAGTTAGCACCTTAGGTGAGGCAAAAACTCGAAATGAAAAATTCAAAATGAAAATTTCGGCAATGCTCCCCCTAATCTTTTGAATTTTTCGACCTGAATATTGAATTTATACCAATGTCCTCTCAAATCATATATACTGTAGGCCATTCTACTCGACTTCGTTCGGAACTGGCCTCTCTGCTAAAGCACTACAACGTCGACACACTCATCGACATTCGGGCAATTCCTTACTCACGTTACAACCCACAGTTCAACCTTGAAACGATGATAACAGAGTTCCCAAAAAATGGCATGACATACGAGCACCTTTCCTCGCTTGGTGGAGAACCTCCCTCCCGGGAAGTGATGGCACAAGCGAAGTCGTGTAGTGAGCGCTCTCGTGGGTTTGCAACTCACATGGAAAGTGAAGATTTCAAACGAGGTCTTCAGTATGTACTAAGCCTCGCAGCAAGTGGAAAGAGTGTTGCGTTGATGTGTGGAGAGTTGCGACCTGAGCACTGCCATCGATTTCAGGTTGCCGACGTGGTTCAGGCTAACGGATGGGATGTACAACACATCGTCTCGGAAACAGATTTACGACATCACCCGGCAAATCTCTTTACCTATTAAGTTCCTCTGTTATACGGTAGTAGCCGAGAGTGTCCAGCGGGTATCAGCTACGCTATCACTTTTCTACTTCTCTCTTACCTAATCACACCTGCAAGTGAACAACCGTCCCGTTTGATTCGGTAGTTTTCACACTCATTGCCCCACCTACCATTTCCATCATTGTTCGGTGGAGCTTTACTCCTTGCCCAGAACCGGAAGATGTTGTGGGAGCGTGGAACCCAATTCCATTATCTTCGACTATCATCTCTACCCGACCATCACTCCCGACTAATTGAATGGTAATCCACAGATCAACCACACGTGACTGATCTTCCCCACCGGCATACCGCCCAGCATTCCGAACAGCTTCGCGCCCGGCCTGGAAGAGCGTTTCAGCTACGAGAGGAGAGAGGAGACGGAGTGGAGCATCGACATGTTCTCCAATGTTCCAATGAACTTCCGCAAAAACATCTTTGAATTCAGTCTGAAAGAGTCGCTGAAAAGCATGGACAAAACCTAAACGTTCAATAAGATCAACAATGGATACCGGGAAGTCACGTAGCAGATCAGATATCGAACGGTGAACCTCGCCTAAACTACTAATCGCCTCTGCTCGATCCGCCGTTCCATTCAGTGACAAGAGGGCAGTATGTATTTGTGGCAGCACCTCATCGTGCAGTAGTCGACGAACACGAATTTCGTTTACTCGATTCTCCGTCAGGCGTTCACTTTGCAATTGAGCAAGTCGTTCTGCCATCTGTTCCCGTTCTATAATCTCTACAAAGTTTTCGCAAGCTCCACGGGCAATCTCTAACTCTTCTCGCGTGTAGAGTCCCCTATCCTCTTTTTTATCGAGTACTAACCAACCACAAAGTGTCCCTCCGCTCCAAAGTCCTGCCACTATATATTCTGTTCCACTCCCCTCAGGTGATGAGATAGTAACCGCAAGAGTATCTGGGGTGAGGGTATGTGGGAGAAGAGTTATTGATGGAGAGGTGGTAGTATCAGGGAATGCGAGGAGGGGAGAGGGTAATTTGCTCAGCAAGACCCAACCTGCCTGAGCGTTCAGAACATCACGGCAGAGAAGGTGAAAAGAGTCGGCAACTTCATCACCAACTTTCCGCTCAGTCACTTCCGATGAACTCTTTGCGAGGAAAAGGAATGATCGCAAATCCTCAAGATATCGATCACGCTCTCTACTATACCGTCTCGTAAAGAGAGCATAGAGAACAGCTAATGCCACGAGTGACCCAAGAACACCATAAATACCTGGAATTCTTAGGTGCAGAGCTACACTTGCTCCAAGACCGAGAATTCCTCCCATGATTAATACACCTCGCCACCGTTTTTGGAACCCACGACGCGGAATCACTACACCAGTAAATATCTCATAGCGAACTATTGCTTCTCCTAATAACGTGAGTGCAGCCGTGACCAAGGTGAGAACCCCTAAATCGTATCCTCGAAGCGCATAGAAATAACGCGGAAGTAGTAGTGGTTCTGCTGAGGTTTTTAGTAGATCATAGAGAGCAATTCCGACAATTACAACAATGCCTACTTGGGTACTGGTTGCAGCAATTAACCATGGCCGCGCTCTACCTCGAGCGACGTCACCACTAATACGCCCTGTCGGCTGTATTTGATTTAGTGCAAGGAGGGTGGAAAGGTAGCAGAGAATTAGATAGAGAAGATAGATAGTGAAAAGGAGAGACCAGTTGGCAGTATGAAATAGTGGAGCATTTGCATAGGTCTCACCTTCCCCAAACTGGTTTTGGGTACTCCTATAGCTATGTAGAGGAGTGTCACTGTAGTTCACAACAAGTAATAGTGCTATCCCCAAAATGATAATCAGTAGAAATCTAATGATCCATCGATGCCATTTCCAGACGGGCCTCTCTTTCTTTTCAAAAAAGCCGCTAAACCAGAGCATTCCGATATACCATGCAAAGGGAAGGAGCGTGAGAGGTATCCACCCGATATATTCTGGAACTCGGATCTCGTAGAGGAGATAGTACAGCGATCCGTAGAGCATCGCAGTGTGGAAGACAAAGAAGGTTCCGGCACTAATAAGACTAAGTCCCGCTAACCAGACCCCCCACCGCCGTTCTTCTGCACTTGCAAGCACAGTAACACCCAACCAGAATGGTACTACTACGTTAAAGACTGAGAGGGCAAACGCAATTCCCCCAGTCAATCCCGTCTCCACAGTTACCGGATCCATTCCACCCACTCTCCCCGTTCATTCTGAACTAACGGATCTCCTTTCCCATTCCATCGAATCATCCGTTCCTCCGTGACAATAATTGCGACGCGCGTTCTGGCAATCTTTTCATCGGAAGCTGAATCGTTCAATCCCCACGCTGCATAGATCTGTCCGTTGGTTCTGCTAATTGTTCGCTTATCTCGAAATCCGAAGCGGTGGGCGATTTGTTCATTTGTCATCCCAGCTGCTATCATCCGCGCAACTTCCCGTTCGTTCGGTTCCAGTAAATCCATTGGAGAGGCATGATCTTTCTCGCGTACTTCTCGCACACGAGCTTCAACGTCAGGATCGATAAAGCTTTTTCCTTCCACGGCATCCTGCAACAGCGGGAGAATCATCTCCGGTAGGAGGTAGTTTGTTTTCCGCACATAGCCGTAGTGACTTAGGATGCCACTTCTGCGAAATGCCCTGTAGTACTCATCGTCGTCTTGAATAGAGTAGAAGAGAATCGGCATCCGAGGAAACTCACGTCGGATATTTACTCCAGCTTCAATACCGTTAACCAAACCGGCAAGTCCAACATCCATGAGCACAGCATCTGGTTCGCACTGTAGCGATAGCTCCAGTGCGCGTTCTCCTGAATCACACTCTCCAAGAATCTGCACTTCGCCTGTTCTCTTTAACCCTTCCACGAGCGCAGAACGGAGCTTTAGGTTATCCTCAACAACAAGCAGTTCAATCATCTAAGTTCATTCAGGTATGGTTCCTAAATATTAAGGCTCGAATGTAGAAAAACGGAATGTTTAAGTGAAGCACCTGAGTGCTTCAGATTCTGGATTCAGGCACAGTCTGGTTCAAGAGGAGAAGGGATAACCTTGCATCAGTCAACAGAAAAGTTGTACGACTGAACTCTTCAACCAAACAATATTCTGATATGAAAGCATACTTCAAGCAACTTGATCGCATTTTGCGTGGAGAAGCAACTTCCGAGTCTGCACTTAAGTTTGGCAGCATAATGATTCCCTTCGACAAGATACTTATCACAAGCATCCTTCTTGCAGCTTTTTCTGGTCTCTGTATGGGAGTATTTGCCCTGATTAACGGAAATGATGCTCTGATTCAACGGATGGTTTCCACAATTCTCAAAGTTCCCATTCTCTTTTTTCTCACTCTCTTCATCACTTTTCCCTCTCTCTACGCATTCAATGCCATTGTTGGATCTCGACTTGAAATAACCACTCTTCTTCGTTTGTTAGTTGCAGCAATCGGAGTGATGACCACGATTCTTGCGTCACTTGGGCCGATTGTTGCCTTCTTCTCGATTAGTGCGACCAGTTATCCGTTTATGCTCTTATTAAATGTCGCTGTCTTTGCAATATCTGGACTCCTCGGTTTTCGCTTCCTTCATCGCACACTTGATCGATTGACTCCGCCAACAAAAGAGAAGGTCGATTCAATCCAAGATGATAGATCGATCCCTTCTGTAGAGAAGGAGACTTTCATTGCGGAAAAAGAAGTGATTCCTGAAGGAGTGAAGCTGGAGCCAGATTTTTTGTGGTTTGAAGAGACTCTCCACCCTCCTCACTCCCTTCCCGGTCCTCTCGATAAGACCTCTGAAGAGGAGGTTCACCCCAAAGTCCGAATCATGTTCCGCATCTGGGTAGTCGTTTTTGGGCTTGTAGGTGCGCAAATGGGGTGGATACTCCGTCCATTCATAGGAAACCCTAATATCCCCTTTCAGTGGTTTCGTGACCGTGAGTCCAGTTTTTTTGAGGCTGTAATCTATGCACTAAAACAACTCACTATTTCTTAGCCGCCCAGTAGCTTTATTAAAACCATTCACGCCAGACGATTTAAAGTCAAAGACTCATGGGAAAAACCGTAGAAGTTAAAAGGGTGGAACCACGATTAAGAGTTTCTGGATGGATTGATTCTTGGACACAAAATCTTCTCTACCCAACCAAAGAAGCGAAAAGGATCACACGGCAGGAAATCACCCAAACAACCCTTCGTCCTATCCCTCTGCTTATGATCTACGGTATGGTGATGGGAAGCTTTGGGCTTTTCAACGATCCAAATGGAACTCTTTGGACGGAGTTACTCCACCTTCTCTACTCATCTTCTAAAATCCCTATTCTCACTGGACTCACTTTCCTTCTCGCACTTCCGGGGTTTTATGTCTTCTATATGTTAGCCGGACTCGCAGAAGACTTTCGTGATGTAATCAGAGCGTTCATACACACACAGGCAGTTTTTGCCTTGGCTCTTGCCTCACTATCTCCATTTACTCTTCTCTTCTATCTGAGTATTCCCGACTATCTGTCAGCGGTTCTGTTCAACGGACTAATGTTTGCAGTAGCCGCACTTGTACGCCAGATTGTCCTGAGACGACAGTATGCCATTTTAATCTGCCGACATCCTCGTCACCGTCTTCTTCTCAGACTTTGGTTTCTGCTATACGCATTTATTGGAATTCAAACAGGATGGCTCTTGCGGCCATGGGTTGGGGTACCTGGAGCCGATAATAGCTACCTTCGAGAAGATACGTGGAGCATCGCCTATCTGGAACTTTTGAAGATTCTACGTGGAATACTCAGCTTATGACAGCCACACTATAACTATTTCTTATCTCGTTTCACATCCCTTTTTTGGAGTAGTGACCTTATAACCATCGATTATTTGTGAATTTCCACCTCTCTTTTCCACATAATTTTCCACAAACTGCCCAGTTTTCACACATTAGTGGTTGAACTCGATGTGCTTAACTCTCTACTGTTCACGATACATATTCACTCTTTCCACACTTATGTGGATAACGTTGTAATTATCCACACACAATCCACATCCCTTAACATTCTCGTAATCCCCCACTTTACCTCCTCTTTACACCATTTTCTTCAATCACCAAGGTATTCCACATCACAATCCACATATCCACAAGTTCTATTAATACTCATATATCTAAAGAATTCTATAAAGAGAAAAAAGATTCTAATCAGATCTCTATTGCAGACGATGTGAAACATTTTCCAGATTCTTCTTCGACAATTCTCGATAGATACCCTGACCTGATGCCATAGGTAATGAAAAAGCACTGACGCCAGTACATGACGTCATGTCAGAGAATAACTCTGAGGTAAAAAACTATCTGGAAAATCAGCGAAAATCACTGCATCGAAACTATGGCATACCAATTGAGTATAGGCGAGCAAACACTCAATCCACAATTCGATTAACAACAACCAATAGAGGATATCATGTATTTCTATTCAAACGCAAACAGTGGAAACCGTTCACGAGGTGGAGACATCTTCCGTGAGATTGAAACAATTACCAAGGAAGTGGCCGGTAAGCTGAAGGATTATTTTGAGCATGTGGATGCTCCTGCTGCAGTCAGCCATTTACAGAAACAGTTCCGACCCGCTATAGATGTAACTCAGGACGAGAATAATATCTATGTCAGAGCCGAGATTCCTGGTGTCGCAAAGGAAGACATCAACGTTACAATGAAGGGGAATGGGAAAATCGAGATTTCTGGTGTAAAGACGAATGTGATCCCAGATACAGAAACTGTAGTAACGCGAGGAGAGCGTCGTTTCGGCAAGTTCAGTCGAGAGCTTGACCTTCCTGATGGAGTTGACATCGACGCAGAAAATATCACAGCCAAGTTCAACAACGGTGTCTTGCTCGTTACATTACCTAAGAGCGCGAAGCATAGTGGCGTGACAATCAACATCCAGTAACTCTGATTCAGAGTTCTTGAAAGAAGAGAAACAAAGATATATCAAGTATAAAGCAAGCAGGAGAAGCTAACCATGGGAAAAATTATCGGAATTGACCTCGGCACAACTAACTCAGTTGTCGCGGTCATGGAGGGAAGTTCACCAACAGTGATTGCCAATAGTGAGGGGGGAAGAACCACTCCCTCAGTTGTAGCCTTCACTAAGTCAGGTGATCGTCTCGTTGGGCAGGCTGCTAAGCGCCAGGCAGTGACAAACCCAACAAATACTATTTATTCAATCAAGCGCTTTATGGGGCGTGTCCACAACGAGGTTAAGGAAGAGGAGAAGATGATCTCCTACGACGTTGTGTCGGGCGATAACGATTCTGTTCGAGTCAAGATTGACGATCGCCTCTACTCCCCACCCGAGATATCTGCGATGATTCTTCAAAAAATGAAGCAGACCGCGGAAGACTACCTGGGACAGAAAGTGACCGAAGCAGTGATTACCGTTCCAGCCTACTTTAATGATTCCCAGCGGCAGGCTACCAAAGACGCTGGTGAGATTGCTGGGCTTGAGGTAAAGCGCATTATTAATGAGCCTACAGCGGCTGCCCTTGCCTACGGTCTGGACAAAAAGGGAACCGAGCAAAAGATCGCCGTGTATGACCTTGGTGGGGGAACTTTTGATATTTCAATTCTTGAGCTTGGAGATGGGGTCTTCGAAGTAAAGTCAACAAATGGCGACACCCACTTGGGTGGAGACAACTTCGATCAGCGTTTGGTAGACTATATAGCCGAAGAGTTCAAGAAAGATGAAGGAATTGATCTTCGGAACGACCCAATGGCACTTCAGCGTCTCCGTGAGGCTTCTGAGAAGGCCAAGATTGAGCTTTCCAGCCAAATGCAAACCGATGTTAACCTTCCGTTTATAACCGCAACACAGGAAGGGCCAAAGCACTTGAACTTGAACGTGACGCGGGCAAAGTTCGAACAGTTGTGCGAAGATTTGTTCAAGCGTACGATTGATCCTTGCCAGCAAGCTCTGAAAGATGCTGGAATGACACCAAACGATATTGACGAAGTAATTCTGGTCGGTGGGTCAACACGTATCCCGAAGGTTCAGCAGATCGTAAAGGATTTCTTCGGCAAGGAGCCGAACAAAGGAGTAAATCCTGACGAGGTAGTGGCTGTTGGTGCGGCTATTCAAGGAGGGGTTCTTACAGGAGATGTACAGGATATTCTCTTGCTCGACGTAACACCCCTTTCTCTCTCGATTGAGACAATGGGTGGAGTTGCCACACCAATGATACCCTCGAACACAACAATTCCGACGAAGAAGACAGAAATCTTCTCAACGGCTGCCGACAATCAGCCATCTGTGGAGATCAATGTTCTTCAAGGAGAGCGTGCGATGGCTGTCGACAATAAGTCGCTTGGCAAATTCCATCTCGATGGAATTCCCCCTGCCCCGAGAGGTATCCCACAAATTGAAGTCACATTCGATATTGACGCCAACGGTATCTTGAATGTCTCTGCAAAGGACAAAGCGAGTGGAAAAGAACAGTCAATCCGAATCGAATCTTCAGGTGGTCTTAACGACGATGAAATTGCTCGGATGAAACGCGAAGCTCAGGAAAACTCCGCAGCTGACAAGAAGCGTAAAGAGGAAGTTGAGCTGCGGAACCAAGCTGACCAAACAATCCACTCATCGAAGAAACAGCTTGAAGATCTTGGCGAAAAGATTCCAGCGGACGACAAGACAAAGATCGAGGAAGCATTGGTAAAACTTGAGGAAGCTGTGAAATCTGGCGATATCGACGCAATCCGAACAGCACGCGAAGCTCACGACAAAACTTGGAGTGAAGTTTCACAACGCATGTATCAGTCGGCAGAGTATGACGGTGCAGCTACTTCAGAGGATACCTCTGGAGCAGGAACCGAAAATGTTGAGGAAGCCGACTACACCATCGTCGACGAAGACGAGAAAAAATAGGCAGTTTTCCACAGTTGATCCACTAATCCACAACAGCGGAGCCTTCCGAGAGAAGGTTCCGCTGTTTTTTTTAGCAGAATAATGATTTATGTGAGAAGTTTGAGACCTATCTTCGTCTTGTCATATAGGGTTCTCATATTACTCACGCTTTTGATTGCCAGATGAAACCGACCAAAATAATAACAGCCTTTGGGACAATGCTTCTGCTGAGTCTCGTTTTGTGCACAAATGTTCTCTCTGCTCAAACTTCACTTAGAATAATTCAGCCGAATGGAGGAGAAGTGCTTTCGGCTGGAGAGCATTATACGTTAAAATGGATAGGCAACCCTACCAGCTTACCTGTAACACTCGAATATAGTGTTGACAATGGTAGTACGTGGATATTGATTGCTGCAAAGGTTCAAGGTAATCAATATGATTGGAATGTATCTGGTGCTTTGAGTTCCACCTGTTTATTACGTATACGACTTGTTGATGAGTCGAGTACGGTTAATCTGACTGGGCATCAATCGTATGTTAATGCTGGCTCTTTTAGTCCTGATGGGGTCGTTGCTGCGACTGCAGGAGATGATGATGTCGCGATATTATGGAATTCGGTAACAGGTCAGAGGCTACGTACTCTATCAGGGCATTCGAATGATGTGATGTGGGTCGAATTTAGTCCTGATGGTTCTCAAATAGCAACTGCAAGTCTTGACGGTACAGCAAAGCTTTGGAATGCCGCTACTGGCCAGCAAATCAGGACATTTACTGGGCATAACCAAGGGCTGAATTATGTCAGTTTTAGTCCTGATGGAACTCATCTTGTCACATCAAGTGAGGATGGAACAGCTAAGATATGGAGTATCTCTAATGGTCTTCTCGAAAAAACACTTTCAGAACATACAAATGGTGTTTTCTCTGCAGTCTACAGCCCTGATGGCTCACATATCGTGTCAGCAAGTAGAGATTTTACTATAAAAATCTGGGATGCTTCTACTGGTATTGTTACCAAGACAATGACTGGTCACGGGAACGTTGTTAGTCATGCTCGATATAGTCCAAATGGGAAGCAAATTATTAGTACAAGTTATGATAAGACTGTAAAACTCTGGAATGCAGTATCTGGTCAGTTAATAAAAACTTTTCAAGGCCATACAGATTGGGTGTGGCGAGCCTCTTTTAGTCCTGATGGGTCAAAGATCGCAACAGGTAGTCGTGATGCAACAGCCATTGTCTGGGATATCCAAACAGGCCAGGCTCTTCACCTTCTAAAAGGACATAGTGGTGATGTTGGTGTAGCAGATTTCAACATAGATGGAAGGCGTATTTTAACTGCGGCAAATGACCGACTTGGGAAAGTCTGGTATTTAGGAACAGATCAAACGGTAGAAGATATTTCGGACAACACTTGGTCTATAGTTCTTCCTACCTTGCAAGTGATTCAGCCAAATGGTGGTGAGACAATAGTTGCAGGAGCAACTGCTGTTTTACGATGGAAAGGCTCTCTTCCGAATGAAACTGTACAGTTGGAGTATAGCACAAACAGAGGAGAAACATGGGAACTGATAACCGATAATGCAAGTGGAACAGAATACGCTTGGAATGTTCCCATTATATCAAGCCAACAATGTTTATTTAAAGTAAGTAGACTCTCTTCTCAGAGAGTTCTAAACCTTCAAGGCCACAATGGATGGATAAATGCGGGAAAATTCAACCCTCTTGGTACATTGGTTGTGACGGCAAGTGACGATAGAACAGCTAAGATCTGGAATTCTTCTACTGGCACGCTTTTAAAAACATTAACAGGTCATCAAGGAGACGTAATGTGGGCTGAGTTTAGCCCTGATGGATCAATGGTTGCTACTGCAAGTGCAGATGGAACAGCAAAACTCTGGAATGCTGAGACGGGAGCTTTATTACGGACGTTGGAGGGGCATACGAAGGGCTTAAATTACGTCTCGTTCAACCCAGAAGGTAGTAAGGTAGTGACAGCAAGTGAAGATGGATCTGTGCGGATATGGAACGTTATAACTGGTCAAGAAGAGCAGAGGTTATTGTCTCACACAAATGGAGTCTTTTCTGCACGTTTTAGCCCAAACGGTAAAGATATTGTGACGGCAGGTCGTGATTGGACTGTCAAAATATGGGATGCCATCAGTGGTGTTGAGAAAACAACTTTTGTAGGCCATACAAATGTCGTTAGTCACGCAACGTACAACAAAGAGGGGAATCGAATTCTTAGCACCAGTTATGATAAAACAGCCCAACTCTGGGATGTGCAATCAGGTCAATCTCTTGTTACATTCCGAGGACATACAGATTGGGTATGGCGTGGATCATTTAGTCCTGATAACAGGTATGTGGCTACTGGCAGTAGAGATTATACCGCTAGAATCTGGGATGCAACTACAGGTGAGTCGGTGGAGGTTCTAAGAGGACATTCAGGAGATGTTGGCGTTGCTGATTTCAATGTTGATGGAAGCCGGATTCTTACTGTTGCAAACGATGAGCTTGGTAAGATATGGAATGTAGAAACAGAGCCTCTTCAACAAGATGAGTCAGATGGTCTATGGCGTATTGTTCTGGTCAGTGAAGTGTCGGAGATAGAAAACAGTGCAGTGACTCGATTCCAGGTAATTCCTAATCCAATCAAAGAGACTGGTATTATTGAATATTACCTCACGTCTCCACAACATGTCCGATTACTTTTAGTTGATCTTCTTGGCCGTGAGGTCAAAGAATTGCAATCGCAAACGAAAGAGCCAGGGAGGCATGAAGTCGTTTTGGAGATTGATCAGATAGAACAGGGTTTCTACACACTGGTATTACAGACTGAGAGTGGAGAAAAGAGTATCCGACTCTCTATCGTTCGGTAGCCCAAGGAGTCGGAAAAATATGCGCTATCTTCAAGTGAAGATAGCGCATATTTTATGCCTTCTTTTCTACTTCGGCTCGGAGAAACCAACCACAACGCTTTAGCCCCATTAGAAACGTAAGAACATAAGCTCCCCATCGTGCCGGGGCTGGCTTATCTGGTAGAAGATCGTAGTATGTTGCTGGTGCATCTATCGACACGATTCGTACTGGGTGCTGAAGCAGAAGATTTTTAAACTCGTGAATACTATATGCCTTGGTTCCGGGACTTTCTTGATGCTCTGCCATTATTGATTTTATTGACTTAAAGGGCTTCCCAGCCAAAAGACCCCATCGCAAGTACTTGTAAACAACGTAGGGCGATCGCCGGTTGTATACCATGATTTTGATACGGCCTCCCGGCTTAGCAACCCTTACTAATTCTCCTAATGCTTTTGGTGTATCTGGCGAGTGATGTATAACACCCCAAGAATACACCAAATCAAAAGAATTTTCCTCATATGGGATATTCTCGGCATCACCTATCCGCAGATCCTCACACTCAAGATCATAAACCTCGAGACGATGTTGAACATTTTCAATTCCTTCGCTTGTAAGGTCAATTCCGTGAGCTAATGCTCCCGATCTAACCCACTGAAGAAAATCTGTTCCTGCCCCAACACCAACTTCTAACACCTTTTTGCCATGCCATCTGCTGAACTGTGCAAATGGCATGATTTCATGTTCAACATCATAACGATATTGTTCAATCTCTTCGAAGTACTCTTGCGAATGTTTTTCAGATACAGCAATGTCTGTGCCGCAGGACTGGCGATCCCAATATTCTCGTACTCCTTCTTTTAAGTCGATAGAACTCATAAGACAATCATATAGTTGTTGAATTTCATCTCTCTTATCTTTCAATATACTGTTTGTGCCACAGAGCTAAAATCAGGAGTGACCAAAGTTGCTTGGAATGATTGGCCGTTCCACGCACATGTTTTTGATAGAGAGCTTGAATGTATTTTTCATTAAAAAGTGACCCCTTTAGCAAGCTGGAAGAATTCAGAATATCTTTCGTGTAAGTTGCTAACGAACCTTTCCGCATCCACTCTGCAATTGGGGAGTTCAGACCTTGTTTAGAACGGTATATTGTTTCATTTGGAATAATTCCCTCTGCAGCCTTCTTCAAAATATATTTCCCTATACCATTCTTAATTTTCAAGTTACCGGGCATTCGAAACGCAAACTCGACGATTCTGTGATCCAAGAAAGGTACACGAGCTTCAACTGAGACAGCCATTGCCATCTTATCAACACGCATTAAAAGAAGTTCTGCAAGCCGATTTTTCATGTCATAGTAGATCATTCGTCTGAGATGATCAACCTGTACTCCATGTGCTGATGAGTCTAACTGTTGAAAATACTTCAGAGATACTCGAGATGAAGAATTTAGATTTTGAAGGGAGGCGCTGTGCAGAAGAGAACGTTTCTGTATTTCACCAAAGGTTGGGATTGCACCATAAAAAAAGGGTGTGTCTCGTTCAGCAGATCGTCGTACATATTCTGTTATTGGTTGATCCCCTTTCAAACTGCGGATGATAGGGTAGACCATTCGATGAAAAATCTGTGGAAGTTTATAAAACTGATTGTAGTACCGCAATTCTTGCTGATAGTGCGAGTATCCAGAGAACTCTTCGTCGGCTCCTTCACCAACTTGAACAACGATTGTTCCTGCCTCCCGTGCAAGTTTACTCACAAAGAACATTGGTACACATGCTGGATCAGCATTTGGTTCATCTTGATGCCAGACCATACGCTCAAGAAAGTCTACCGCATCATCTTCATCGATTAACGCTTCGTGATGGTTCGTTTGAAATCTCTCTGCAACGAAACGTGCATGCTCCAGTTCGTTATGGTTTTCTAGGTTCTTAAAGCCAACGGAAAAGGTCTGTACTGGACGATCCATTTGTTCAGACATGAGAGCTACGTTGAGAGACGAGTCGACACCACCTGATAGGAGAACGCCGAATGGTACATCTGCAAGCATCCGTAGGCGAATAGAATCTCTTAATAGCTGGCGAAGCTCTCTAACACAGAATTCTTCACTTGTTAGATCTTGAGGATCATATCCTTTGGTTTGATCTGGTATGTCCCAATACTGCTTTTTCTCTACAGTTCCCTGTTTGTCTACGATAAGGTAGTGTCCGGCTTCAAGTTTGTTGATACCGGAGAAAAGTGTTTGATCAGGCGGAGTAATGTAAAATGAAAGATAGTCGTAAAGCCCTTGATTGTCCATCTCTCGAGAAATGTCGGGGTGTTCTATAAGTGCTTTGATCTCTGATGCGTAGTAGAGTGCACCATTCTGTTGAGTGTAGTAGATCGGTTTTACTCCAAGTCGATCTCTGATTAGGATCAATTGCTCTGAGCGCACATCCCAGATACCTATCCCGAACATTCCATAGAGCTTCTCAATAAATGCCAGCCCATATTCTTGATAAGCATAGAGTATTGTTTCCGTGTCTGTGCGAGAATGGTAGTGGTATCCCTTCGATTCCAGATCGTGTCGTAGTTCCTTGTGGTTATATATCTCTCCATTAAATGTAATCCAGATTGTCTTTTCTGGGTTAGACATCGGTTGATGACCAGCTTCAGAGAGGTCAATGATAGAAAGCCGACGAAAGCCCAAACCGACGCTTCGATTTTCAGAGACATAAATCCCATCATCGTCAGGGCCTCGGTGATGAATCGCAGATGTCATCTTCTGAAGAACTTCTTGGCTGACGACCCCTTGTCGTTGAGAATAGTTGTAGATGCCGACAATTCCGCACATAGTACTGATAGAAAAGTTCCGATTCACATATGATCAAGAATACCACAACATAGTCTTTTCCAGCTATCGCATTGAATTGCAATGTGCATCCTTTACCGAGAGTAATCTAATTCCCTACGCACTTTCAGTGAGAACTTTTGCAGCTTTCTCCGTCCTCAAGGATAGCATATCCTTCGGATGTCTTCATTAGGTGGTATAAATGCTGGTAAGACCCAAAGTGGCCAATACAGTCAACAAACATACAGCTGACGTAGAACAGGAGATTCTCCAACGTTTTAAGGATGGAGATAAAGAGGCTTTCGTTGAGCTTTTCCAGCGTCATCACACAGCAATATATCGCTACTGCCATTTGATGCTTGGGGAAAAGGAGGCTGCTGAAGACATCTATCAGGATACCTTCTACAAGTTCTATACGGACTGTCGGGAAGGAAAAGAGGTACAGAGTGTGCGGGGCTTTTTGACCGTAGTTGCAAGATCAAGGTGTCTTGACTATCTCAAACGAAAGAACCGACATACCTCATTTAATGAAGTCGCTGAACCCTCTTGGGAGCCTGATGTTGCCAGTGCTGACACACAGGTTCATCTTCGGAAAGCACTGTCGAAAATTCCACACCAGTATCGTGAGGCCTTTACTCTTCATGTATTACGTGAATACAGTTATGAGGAGATCGCCGACATTCTCGGTATCGGACCCCATGTTGTCAAGAATCGGATTTACAGAGCTAAACAGAACCTGCGCAAAGTCCTCTCACCAATTTTTGGCGAGGATAGTAGATAGCTCCTATTGCATAGAATTATGATGAATATACAGGAAAAGATCATTGCCTTGCTCGAAGGTGATTTGCGAGAAGATCAACATATAGTTGAGTTGATAGCACAGTTATCCAAATCACACGAAGATCGGTCAATGCTTGTTGAACACATTGCCCTTTCGAATGCTCTTACTCGGGCTGTAATACAAGTGAATCCTGATGTTAAAAGCTCTGCCAAGTTGTGGAGTAGAATAGATCGGTATGAATCCGGGTCTATTGGTTCTGGTACTTGGTCTGCAAAGCAAGCTCTGTCAGGTGTCTTGACCGCTCTTATCATGGGGCTCTGTTTTGGTTATTATTGGGGGAACACATTTAATGGTGAAGATTCTATCAGTCAAAGCCCGTCCCCAAATATATCTAAGCTGAATGCTCAGGCAGTTCCATTTGTTGGTGTCGATACAACAACGAACAGTCGTGCTGCTTTTTCAAAGTCACATGCGAGTAGTTTCCAACCGTCTACTACTTCTCCTAAACTTCGTGGTTCTCACAAACAGCATAATGCAGAGTCGGTAGTAGTTACTCCTTTGGATGTAGTTGGCAAAACTTCTACTGATGAAGGCTTCCGCATCTTGTCTCCCAATGGAGGGGAGACGTATCGAATAGACGAAAATATTCCTATCCAGTGGTCTGGTTCTAATCAGCCCGTTACCATAGAGTTTAGTCGCGATCAAGGTCAAACCTGGAGTGCAATAGCTTCCAATATTACTGGTGGATCGTACCTCTGGTCAGTGCCCAAATCGATAAAAGCGCTTCTACCGTCATCCTACTTGATGCGTGCTTCAGTAGAGGATACGGGAACAGTTGAGCCAACTTTGTATAAGGTTTTTAAGGGTCACGACAGTGGAGCAGCAGTTGCTGAAATTAGTCCTGATGGCAAATACCTACTGACGGTTGGTGCAGATACGCGGGTTATTCTGTGGGATATTTCTACAGGAAAACAGATCAGACGTTTTGGGGAGAACACAAGCGAAGGAGGACATATTGGCTATGTGACGTTTGCCCGATTTAATGAGGATGGTACCCGAATCGTAACCTGTTCACAGGATGGGACTGCCAAAGTCTGGAATGTCTTTACTGGTAATCTTCAACAGACATTCTACGGAGTGGCTGACGCTTATCCTGTTATCTGGAGTGCGGCATTCAGTCCAGACGGAACTACTATCGCTTTAGGTGAAGATGATGGTTCCATTCGATTCTGCCGTCTTTCCGATGGAAAAGAAATTAAAACAATCACGATTTCGCAGACAGAGGCTGTTCGCTATCTTGACTATGTTCAGAATGGTACTCGCATAATTTCAAGTGGATCAGATGGAAAGGGAACCCTTACTGATATCATTGCTGATACTATCGTTCAGCAGTTTAATCACTTTCCATTTCCCGCTCAGTTCAGCTTGAGAAGAAAAGTCGTTAATGGCATCCAATATGTTCCAGGATTAACTGAGCTTGGTGATGGAATCATCACGTGTGGATACGACGGTATTGTCAGGTTCTGGGATGTGGCCACAGGATCTCTAATAACTGAAAAAGTCTTTCATAGTGGAGAAGCAGTCTCTGCAGTGATTGTTGGTAAAGGAGGACATCTCTTAGCCTCAGTCGGTTATGATGGTAGTACAAAGATATTTGACCTTGATTCTGAGGAGGTGGTAGCGACGATACAACCTGATGATGTAGAAATACCGATGAGTCGTGCTTCCTTTAGTAGTGATATGCGATTTATTGCTATCTCTCACGCTGATGGCAAAGCTACATTATGGAAACTCAGGAAAACAATAGCTACAGATACCTCGGATGATGTCTGGAGTATTGAATAGAAGTGAGAGTTGATAACCTCACCTCATCACCCATCTCCCTACACCCACCCGGTGGCCTGCAACAACGCGGACGATGTACCATCCCGGTTGCAGGTTGCCGGTTAAGGGGAGAGTGTGATTCCCTTGAGGGAGAAAGTCGTCGTAGGGTATTGCCACCACTTCTCCGAGTGTGTTGATTATTTCTACTCGAAGGTTCTCTCCTGTTCCACTCAGGTGGAGGAACGCCTGATCTTCGCTACTTGCAGGGTTCGGAAGAATTGTGATGTTTAGGCTCTCGATGTTGCTGGACTTCTCCTTTTCTTCGTCAACCCCCGAAAAAACTCTATCGATCACTTCGAAGTTGTCCATGCCTGCTACAACTAAGATGTTCCCTAACGTATCTGATGCACGAAGGCGAATTTGCACCTGTTCAGTCAGTCCGATATAGTCGCGGGGAAAAATCACAACGCGCTTCCAACCAGATGTGCTCTTCACTTCGGTGTATGCTTTTTTCCACGTAGAACCATTGTCGTTTGAAAGTTCTACAACCAGTGAATCCAATACTGTGTCCCGAGCATACTCCACATACCAACGATCGAATACAATTATCGGGTCGCTATATCCTCTGAGATTCATTGTTGGGGAAGTGAGGGTTGTTCTTCCACTGTTGATGTCCCCACGCTCAGGAGGGGCGAAGAGAGGGGGCTGGCCGGTAAAGAATATTCTGCTGTCTGTTCCAGCCGGATCGGTTGGAGGATGCACCCAGTCAGAGTTTGGATAGCCGAGGTAGGGACGGAGTCGATTCCATCTGCCAGTAACAGCGTTGTCAGTTGGTGATTCAAAACTCCACCCTAAGTCGAGCGTAGCATCATCTTGATAGCCGGGAAAGAGTTCTACGGTAATCTCTTCAGTATTCTCATCCAGAGTAATCATTCTTCGGCCTATCTGATACCCCCACTTGCCAACAATCAGTGAGTATTGTACTCCAACCGGCAGGGCAACCTCTGTCTCTTCTCCGTTTACCTTTACTGGTTCTATTTCTCGGTCGACTGTATAAGAAAAATCAGGTATTGGAAGGCTTGTCTCACTATCAATTGCTCGTAACCTAAAGGTCTGAAAAGGGATCGGTTCTAACATGATATCTTGGCGAGCATCTCCATCGACTGTGGTATTCAGCAGAGCTTGTCGATAACCAAAGTGGGAGATTGTCGCCTCCACACGCTCACCATTTACACTGCCGATATAGTATTCTCCGGCACTACTGCTCGTTACGGCATCTCTCTTTCCAGTCACCTCAACGGTAGCGTTCGGTATTGGATTACCTGTAACAGCATCCCGTACAATCCCTGAAATCGAGCCTGCCCTTGCGCCGTTGAACTCCAGAACGTAGAGGCCGCTATTTCGGTCGCTTGCTAAAATTTTCCCTGAAGGGAAGTGTGGATAAACTTCCCACACACCATTGAAACCTCCATCTCGTCCCTGATAGGTGTCGAAGAAGCCAACTTCGCGTGGGTGGTACGGATCAACCATGTCCACAATGCGAACTCCAGCCGTGTACCAAGCGATGTAGGCGTACCGTCCCCGGATACGTGCGTTGTGAATTGTCTCAACGATGTTCGGCGTGTATTCTCCCACTTTCACGATGTCGTCCGGATCACTAATATCCCAAACCTTCAGAGTCTTCGGTGTAAAACCAACCTCATCAGTTGTCACGGCATATCGTCCGTCTGTGAGTAGTTCCGTACTGTGTGTGCCACTAAATGGGTAGGTGATTGTGCCGAGGTGGATCGGGTTTGTTTTGTCAGAGATGTCGTAGATGTCCCCACCATCTCCATTGATTGCCGCTCCTAACAATGTATCGTTCCGAACAAAGGCATCGTGGAAGTAGTGGGGGTCTACTTCTCCAACACGGCGTGGATTTGTAGGGTCAGGTTCTAAGTCGAGGATCACGGCTCCGCCATTTACACCTGCCTCAGCACGAGTTCCCATAGCGTAGAGGTAGTGGTCGGCCATCCAGAGAGTGTGGGCACTGATAAAGTTCGTAGTATCTGTTCGTACCAGATAGGCTGTATCGGGTAGATCCGAGAGATCAACGATCTGTAGACCAGCACCTGCTGCCGCATCTCTGTTCTCGGTTGAGATATACGCGAAGTTTTTGTAGAACTTGATATTCCGCCAGGATGACTTCGGACTAGGGATAAATCCAACCTGATGGATCGGTTTCTCTGTGATGTCAATGATATATACCCCAACCTGTGTACCGAAAAATCCATACTCTCTCCCATCGGGTGCTACGTAACCCCAGCAGGAATTATGCAGCCCTCCTGCATCAGCGTTGGTGATTGGTTCAATGTGGTCGAAGAGAGTTATGTTCTTCGCCGGAATATCCCCGGATTGCGCCAATATGTTGGCACTTCCGAGAAGAGCGAGTAGGGGAAGAATAATCTGAAGACGAAGAGACATAGTAGTTCAAATTCAAAAGTAAAAGATCAAAAGTGGGAGAGGGTATTCTTCAGATCAAGTAAAAATTCAAAAATGAGAGAGAGGATCGCCCTGTCTATCCTCCAACTCTTGCACCGTGAACTTTGACTTCCTCTCTTTCTATTCTCGAATTGCAATTCCAGCGGCAAATCCTCCAACCTCAATTTGCTGTTCTATCGTGCTGGTGGCTACGTCGATAACGTAGATGATGCCCGGAACCACCTCGGTTCCATCAATCGGGTGGTGTAAGTTTTCTCCTCCTGCCTGATTCTCACAGCTAACGTATGCCTTCTTTCCGTCGGAAGTGAAAGCAATTCCGTGAGGTTGCGAAAGGATACCGCCGATTGTCGCTATCACCTGCCGTGATTCTACGTCAATGATTGAAATGTTATTCGATCCTTGATTTGGAACCCAGAATTGTTTGCCGTTGGGAGTAAAGGCAGCTATCAGAGGCTTAGTTCCTACACTGATGCTGTCAATTACTTGGTCTGTTGATAGATCGATTACACGTACTTCTTTACTCTTGCGACAGGTGACAAACATCTGTCCGTTCGATGCAATCTCCCCTTGGTACGGCTCGTGTACAGCACCATTGGCTGCAGCTGGGGGAGAACCGGGAACTATCGGAATACGCGCAACAACTTCATTCGTTGTCAAGTCGATTTTACTGATGTCGTCACTCCCAGCATTCATCGTATACAAGAACCTTTCATCGCTACTCAAGGTTACGCCGTGTGGTGCTTTCCCCTCAACATCAATGTTCTCCGTCGAAGTCATATTGATGGCATCTACCTTCGTGACGAATTCCTGTTGAAACGTAAGGTCGAAGTTCGACACGTAGAGAGTTGAGCCGTCGTTCGTAACGCGAATTTGAGCGGGGGAGAGTCCTACCTGAGTTTCACCAAGTTTGCTAAAGGTTCGTGCATCGTACTTTTCCACAACTCCTGAGGAAATCAAGTTGATATAGATATAGCGTCTATCAGGCGAGATTGTGATGTTGTGAGGTGCTTCGACTGTGGCTGGACTTGGCTGCGAACCTACGTCAATATAGCGGGCAACGAAATCTGTCTGAATGTCTACTACGGAAATAACATCTTCGCTTTGGCAGGTAACGAAGACCCGTGGACGTTCTTCCCCAGCCAGAGGAACTATTCCTTCGTCGTTCTTTGCTCCCTCGTCAATCCACTGTTTGATTGCCTTGATCTGTTCAAGTGGAAGTGGGTCACGGCTGAGAGGCATTCGGAACTCGGTTACTGTTGGACCGAGAGTCGCGTCGGTATTGATATGTTGAAAGAGATGACTTCGTGCTCCACTGTAGGGAACAACAACACCTCCAAACTCTGAACCTTCCATTACTCGATCCCAAGAGTTGAGTGAAAGCCCCGCTTCATTGTCACCATCAATATGGCATCCACTTCCGGCACATGAGTTTTGGAAGATCGGATCGATATGCTTTGAGTAGATGATTGCCTCTCCTGGTTCTGGTAGCACAACCGGGGGAGGACCAGTCGTCTCCTCACCACACCCGATACCGATGAGAGTTGAAAAAATTAACAGTGTGGAAAACAGAATAGTTGATCGCATGAAAAGACTCTCTTCTTTGCCTTTTGGCAAAGGTAGACTGTATGATTGTGTTGATTGTTCCTTGTCTCTGATTTAGAAGATCGAGTGGGAAGGACGAACCTCTATACAACGAATTGAGGTAAAGATGGGATAATTTCCTGATTTTCTTACCCTTTGTCGAATCTCCGTACATTTGCCTCGCTCTTTGCGGGAGAGATTCAATGCAGCACCAAGAGAACCAAACAATACCAACTGTAGCGCGCGAAATGATCGATGAGATTGAAACTCTTGTCGAATCGGGTGACTATGGTGCTTTGCGAGATCGACTATCCGATTTGCATCCAGCTGACATCGCTGGTTTGCTTGAGTACCTGCAAGAAGAAGAGCGCCATATACTCCTTTCCCTCATTGAAGATAATCGTCTTGGCGAGACAGTTCTCCACCTTCCAGAGGAGCAGCGTGAGGAATATCTTGATGAACTTGGGCCTTCCCGCATCGCCGAGATTGTTGATGAGCTTGATCCTGACGATGCGGCTGATGTTATCTCGGAACTCTCCGATGAGATAGCTGAACAGGTTCTTGGGCAGATGCAGCAGGTTGACAGCGAGTCGACCGATGAGATTCGAGAGCTGTTGCGCTACGATGAAGAGACGGCTGGCGGTCGTATGACGACTGACTACGTCTCGATTCAACAAGATGAAACCGTGGCCTCAGCTATCGAAAATATTCGTGATGCTGTCCGTGAGTATGAGATCGACATTTACGTTCTCTACGTAGTTGATGCCGAAGAGAAGCTGGTTGCCTTTGTCCGCCTTCAGGACTTAGTTCTCCACTCTCCACAAACTCTCGTCAGTTCTTTTATGGTGCGGGATGTAATCACTGTAACTGCTGACGAAGATCAGGAATTAGTTGCGCAGTTGATGCAGCGATATGATCTGATTCACGTTCCAGTTGTCGATAACGACAACCACCTGCTCGGCATCGTCACATTCGACGACATTGCGGAGATTATCGAAGAGGAGGCAAGCGAAGATATTCTCTACATGGTTGGTGTTACTGACGATGAAGAATCTCCTTCAACTCCAGCTTTCCTCTCCTTACGGCGGCGTCTTCCCTGGCTTATCATGAATCTTGGTACAGCCTTTATTGCCTCAATGGTGGTGTCGCAATTCGAGGGAACAATCGGTCGTGTCACGGCACTTGCTGCACTGATGCCGATTGTTGCTGGCATGGGAGGGAATGCAGCGGTTCAGTCGATCGTTGTGATGGTTAGAAGTATTGCCCTCGGTGATTTTGGAAGTGGGAGTAAGGTGCGCGCTCTGGTAAAGGAGGTGACAGTGGGGTTGATGAATGGTCTGGTGTTAGGGCTGCTGGCTGGCTTCGTAGTTTGGGGGATGTGGGGCAGTTTCCGCCTCGGGATTCTTATCGCCTTGGCAATGTTCGTAAACTTAATTGTTGCTGGTCTTGTGGGAACTACTATTCCGTTACTTCTTCGGAAACTGAAGTTCGATCCAGCCCTCTCCTCAGGGCCGATCGCAACAACATTTACCGATGTTTGTGGTTTCCTCACCTTCCTCGGCTTGGCGACACTTACTCTTTCTTGGTTGTTGACTTAGGGGAGGTGACGAAGCCTAATCCGAGACACCAACTATTAGAATCGATCAAGCAAAAGAACAATTAGTCTAAAAGTTTTCGCTCTCAACCTCTGTAGAAAGAAATCGACCCCTCTAATGCAATTCCTCTCAGTCCAGCCCTAATGCTCTACGCCAAGTCTAAAACGGAACTCTGCCAACTTTTCTCTCTACACACTCTCAACTTCCCACACTATCTCCACCCTTCTGCAATTGCAAGTTGATCCAGTTCTTGCTGAAGTGCTTTGCGAGGACCATTTCGCGTTTCCCGATCTTCTCCATCTGGATATTCACGCTCAAGAATCAAACATGCCATATAGGCTGCAAGGTCGCCTACGCAGTACTCATTCTCTCGTGCAATTGGAGCGTCGGGTCCCAGGCATGTAAGTGCATCTGAGTTGTCCATCTCGTCAACGAGAAAGGGGATAGCCTGCTCGCGGAACTTGATAACAGTCTCGCCGAAGCGCCCCAAGTGATGACCCGGAAGTCCCCACCACTGATGCATGAACGCACCCGGAATTGCTTCGCAGTAGACGCGCACCATTTTATTTAACGGTTCTTCTCCAGCCATCATCAAAAGTTCCTGTGCGATAACGCGCAGCCGATGATCTCCCCGTTCCGACTTAACGATCTTCTGTAGATCTTCTACTGCTCGATCCCGTTCAAGGATAGTATCTGCTTCCCCACGCAGAAAGATCGCGTCGACTGATGTTTCCTCGAGTGCTTCGCGAATTGTGCCAAGACCAATTGCCATGCTCATATTTCTTTTCGGTGTTAATACTGATGACAACGTCTTCTCTTCTTCCTTCCGTATTTTGACGTGTCATTATCTTGTCGCTCGGAATGTAACGCGAATCACCATGTCAGGCAAGCCGTACTTTGCAGTGATTGATTTTGAAGCTACTTGTTGGGAAGAGGAGAATCGGGCCGATCAAGAGCTAATAGAGATTGGTTGTGTGATCGTTAACCGCTCAACAGCCGAAATTCTGGGAGAATTCGAGACTTTTGTCCGCCCAGTTCGCTATCCTGAACTTAGTGATTACTGCACGGCTCTTACTGGCATCACCCAAAAAGAAGTAGACACTGCTCCAACTTTTCCGTACGCTCTCGGGATGATGGTCGACTGGTTGAAGGATCCGTTGACCTACACATTCTGCTCGTGGGGAGAATTTGATCGCTATATGCTTCGTTCTTCCTGCCGCTATCACAGAGTTCCCTACCCGTTTGACGATGAATATGTCGACATCAAACCTCTCTTTGTTGAACAGGTTTCTGGACGGAATGTTCCCATGCAGAAAGCACTCGACATGCTTGGTATCCCTCACGAAGGTAAACTCCACCGTGCCCTCGACGACGCTCGACACATAGCCTTGATACTACAAAACATGCTTACCGCAGATCAATAGGCGACATACTCATTGTTCTGCGAAAGAGGCTTAAACGTTTTTATTTGTTGCAACGAATAATCGAGCACCATAAAATTTTGTTCGCTTCGTTCTCCCGCGGACACAATTACTTGTTCCAACAAATATATTTTGAAGAGAGAAAGTCATGACAACAACAAGCACCGCTTCCGTCCTTTCAACGTGGCACGTTGATACTTCGCATTCTCAGGTGGGATTCAAGGTTCGCCACCTTGGCTTCAGTAAGGTAAAGGGAACTTTCCAAGATTTCAATGTCGTCGTTCACTTTGATGGAACAGACTTGGCTTCACTTGAGACTGAGGTGACAATTCAGGCTGCTTCGATTGATACAGGAAATAGTGATCGTGATAACCACCTTCGCTCTGGAGACTTTTTTGAGGCAGAAACCTTTCCAACGTTGGAGTTCAAAAGCAGATCGGTCACTCCTCATGGAGAAGATGAGTTTGATATGGAAGGGGATCTGACAATTCATGGGGTTACCAAATCAGTTGTTCTCAAAGGGGAGTTTCACGGGCACGCAACCGATCCGTGGGGAAACCAACGCGTGGCATTCGAGGCTCGTACACGTATTAACCGTAAAGATTTTGATTTGACTTGGAATCAAGTTCTGGAGACCGGAGGTTTGTTGGTGAGTGAAGAAGTGGAGATTACTGTTGATATACAGGCTGTTCTTGCAGGTGAAAACCTGTAGGGGACTCAAATTCCAGCTACATATACAATGGATGTTGACAAGGTGAAAACAAGATGATTGCAGGTGCACATAAACGGGTTGTCAACATTGTGTCGAGCTGGGCGGGTGTCGAGACGGCTCCCCACCGCTTTGGTGGAACCGAGTTCCGTCTCGGCACTCGCGAGCTTGGGCACATTCACGGAAATGTTCTTGTAGACATACCGTTTCCAAAACAAATTCGAAACGAGATTGTAGATGCTGGCTCGGCTGAACCCCACCACGTCCTTCCGGAAAGTGGGTGGATAAGTCGGTGGCTTCGGGATGAGTCCGATGTCGATCAAGCTATTGATCTGCTCAGAAGATCGTGGGAACTTGCACAGAGCCAACGTGAGAGATTAGTAGGGGAGGGATGAAGTTGTAGAAGGATAAGATTTTTTTCAGTGGTCTCGAAATAGTCAGTTAACTTGCTCCCGAGAGTGGATGTGAGATACGTGGCAAGTCAACCCGTCTCAACAGGGATGCAATTACGAATTTGAGTCAGGTACAGATATCTACTATGAAAGAGCGGTCAGATCCAGTTCTCGTCATCGCGACTCTTTGGTTGTTAGTATTTGCCGCGGCCAGTCAGATCATGATCATTGCGCCAATCCTTCCCCGGATTGCCGAAGAGTTGAGTGTAGAAAAATCTGCACTCGGGCTGCTGATGACAATCTATGCTGTCTCGGTTGGAGTTTTTGCCTTAATAGCTGGACCAATCTCCGATCGCTTCGGTCGCCGCCGGATTTTGTTGGTTGGTGCTGGACTTCTCGCCGTTACTCTTGGTCTTCACGCTTTTGCGAATACCTTTGCAGTGCTTCTGTTAGTGCGAGGGCTTGCCGGTGCAGCAGGCGGAATGTTGAGTGGTGCAGCAGTTTCATACGTTGGAGATTACTTCCCTGTCCACCAGCGTGGTTGGGCGAGTGGTTGGGTAATGAGTGGGATTGCTGCCGGCCAGATATTAGGAGTTCCACTCGGAAACCTTTTGGCCGATTGGCTCGGCTTTCGCGCTCCATTTCTTGCCTTTTCTATCGTTGCGGCAGTTGCCTTTCTGTTTATCTGGTTCAGACTCCCGCAACCCAACGTAAAACTGGGTGAGTCTCTCTCCGTGCGTAGTGCCCTTCTTGGCTACGGTGTCCTCCTTCGCCGCAGCGAAGTTCGGGCTGCTTCCGGTGCGTTTCTGGCAATGTTCATGGGCATCTCCCTTTTCGTGACGTTTTTTCCAACTTGGTTGGAAGAGTATTTAGGGTTCTCGGCCTTTATGGTCTCCATGCTTTACCTTGTGGGTGGGGTTGCTAACGTAATTGCCGGTCCTCGGGCTGGAAAGCTCTCCGACCGTATTGGAAGAACCACCGTGATTATTGGAGCCTCCGTTGGCGTTGCTCTCTTGATGCCGATTACTACTTTAGTGCAGCCTACATTCTCTTGGGTTATTTACCCACTCTTCTTTCTCACCATGGCCTTCGTTGCTTCCCGCATGAGTCCTATGCAAGCATTAATGACGCAGTTGGCAACAGGGGCACAGCGTGGTACGTTGATGAGTTTAGTGACTTCGATCGGTCAGATAGGCTTCGGAATGGGAAGCGCATTTGCTTCTGCCGTTTGGAGACTCTTCGGATTTACTGGCAATGCAATCGTGGCCATGGTGAGTGTGCTGTTGATGGCTGGAATTGTTTGGCAATATTTGCGCAAAGTGGAGCTTCGGATGCTGGAAGAGGAGCTGATTGAAGGCGAACAGATGGGAGAGGCTGGTGTTCCAGCATTGACGCGACACCTATAACCATAAAGAAGCTGTTGGCTTGGTAGAATGAAGTCTACAAAAGAAAGTGCGGAATCGCGGTTTGTTATTCTGACACTCTGGTTGCTTGTCTTTGCTGCCTCCAGTCAGGTTATGATTGTTGCTCCGATTATTCCCCGCATTGCCGAGGAACTACATGTTGGCAAGTCGACTCTTGGTCTGTTGATAACGATCTACGCAGTTGTGGTCGGTCTCTTCGCTCTTGTGGCCGGGCCGATCTCCGATCGTTACGGTCGTCGTCGCATTCTACTGGCGGGGTCTGGACTTCTTGCCATTACTCTGGGACTACATGCTGTTGCCGACAACTTTTCGCTTCTACTAACAATGCGTGGCTTTGCCGGCGTAGCCGGCGGCTTCCTCAGTGGTGCGGTTGTCTCCTATATCGGAGATTACTTCCCGGTTCACCGTCGTGGGTGGGCGAGTGGGTGGGTGATGAGTGGAATCGCCGTCGGGCAGGTTCTGGGGATTCCTCTCGGAAACCTCCTGGCCGACTGGTTCAGCTTCCGTACTCCTTTCCTTGCCTTTTCATTGTTGGCGGCTCTCTCGTTCCTGTTCATGCTTTTCAAACTTCCTCAACCTCAGGTGACGCTGAGGACATCCCTTTCTTTCCAGAGTGCTCTCGGCAGCTATGCCACCCTTCTCCGTCGTCGCGAGGTTCGGGCTGCTGCCCTGGCCTATATGACGATGCTCATGGGTTTTTCTCTCTTCGAGACCTTTTTCCCAACATGGCTTGAAGAGCACTTCGGGTTCTCAGTGGCTATGGTGTCGCTTCTCTTCATGGTGGGAGGAGTGACAAAAGTTATTGCCGGCCCGCAAGCCGGAAAACTTTCAGACCGGATTGGCCGAACCGGAGTGATTATCGGTGTCGCAATCGGCATCGCTCTGCTGCTACCCCTTATCATATTGGTTCAGCCCTCTTTCTTCTGGGTGATCTATCCACTGTTTTGCCTTATGATGATATGTATGGCTCCCCGGATGGTTCCCATAGGAGCACTCTTAACCCAGTTAGTCTCCGGAGAACAGCGGGGAGCAGTCATGAGTTTGGTGACCTCGACTGCTCAGATCGGTTATGGCCTGGGAAGTGCGCTCGCATCGCTTGTCTGGGGCGTATGGGGGTTTACCGGCAATGCTCTGCTCGGCATGGTCAGTACTCTTCTAACGGCTGGCATCGTCTGGCGATATTTGCGGAAAGTGGAACTGCGGATGCTGGATGAGGAACAGATCGAAAACGAACAGACAGGAGAGACCGAGGTTCACACATTGCCGTATCATCTCTGATCTATGGACTCTATCACTCAAGCGGCACTTGGTGCTGCAGTCGGCGAAACCTTACTTGGAAGAAAGGTTGGCAACAAGGCTCCAATCTGGGGAGCTATCCTCGGAACTCTTCCCGATCTCGATGTCTTCTTCAATCCGTTAATGAGTCAGGTTGAGCAACTCTCCTTTCACCGAGGTCCTTCCCACTCAATTCTCTTTGCACTCGTTGTTGCCCCGTTGGTTGGGGCTGGACTTACTCGGCTCCACCGCCAGTATCAAATCTCATGGAAGGAGTGGGGAGTGCTCGCATTCCTCTGCATTGTCACTCACCCCTTACTCGACACACTAACGAATTACGGCACGCAGCTTTTCTGGCCTTTTACTAACTATCCCGTTACTTGGGCTTCCATCGCAATTATCGATCCTCTCTATACCGTTCCACTACTTCTCGGCGTTATCGTTGCAATGATCGTCCGCAAGCCGGAACGTCGATCTGTTTGGAATCGTTGGGGGGTGATTCTTAGCTCCGCCTATCTCCTGTTAACTATGGGGAACAAGCTCTACGTCGATTCAGTCTTCAGAGGTGAATTGCAGGAGCAAGGAATTGCGTACAATCAATTCATGACAACCCCTACAGTTCTAAACAACCTTCTCTGGACTGGGCTTGCGGCAAACGAGAGTAGGGTGTGGGTTGCCCTCTACTCGGTTTTCGACGGCGGTCAACCTGTCCGCTTTAAAACGTTTGAGAAGAGAAGTGAGGTAATTGCTGAGAGTATGAACGAGCCGGCGATTCAAAAGCTTCTCTGGTTCTCTCAAGGATATTACACGATTGAAGTTTCAGGAGACTCTACGCTCTTTCACGACATGCACGTTGGGCGTCGTGACGCATTCATTGAAGAGGATAGCAGGTTCATCTTTAGTTTTCTCCTCTTGCGGGATACCCTCTCCGATCGATACACAGACTTTCGTCCACTGGAGATGAGCTTTGATGTAGACTCTGAGACGTGGAATCGATTTTGGCGAAGAGTGTGGGGAGAACATCCGTGATTGCGTAGTCTCGGCCAGAGGATCGATTAGACTCCTTTCATATATTTTCTTATTTCTCCGAAAGGAATTGAAAGTGAGTTCTCAAAGTTGATGACAGAAAAGAATATCAAACCAAGTCAGTTATATAGAGCCGGTAATTCTGATATGATAGCCGTTGTACTGTTTCAAGGGGAAGAGAGAAGCACCACCAAATACACCAAGAAGCACCAAGGGGCTATCATTCCTATAGCATACTTCAGTTGCTGGCTCTATAAATAACTGCAAGAAAGTTCAAGAGGATATCTTATGTCGAAGCTCGTAGAATTCCATACCAGTGCCACTGAATCGACCTGCAATCATCTGGATCACATAACGACCGTTACTCCGAGTGCTGAAGGGGGTGAGGAGTGTCTGAAGAGTGGTGACCCGTGGGTTCACCTTCGGATATGTATGGTCTGTGGACATGTGGGCTGCTGTGATTCTTCAATCAACAAGCATGCAACAAAACACTTTCACGAGACAGGACATCCTATCATGAAGTCATTTGAACCGGGCGAAGAGTGGGGGTGGTGTTACGTCGACGAAGAATTCCTTCGTCCTGCCTGAAGTGTTGTGAAACTGTTCTGGAGTGAACGGTAGCCTCGGTGCTGCACTAACACTTCCGTATTACCGTTCGATTCCAAAACAGCTTCTGCAAATTATTCTCTCAGTAGACTTATCAAGCCGAGCATCTTCACAGATTATTGAACTACCATCACTTGGCGAACGGCGTGCTCACCTTCTGCTTCAACCACCACGAAGTAAAGGCCGGAAGGAATTTTTTCTAACGGAATTTCTGTCCGGTGTTCCCCCTTCTCCAGCTCTTCCACTTCTACGCTCTTCAATGCAGCTCCGCGGCTATCGTAGATCGTTAGATGTGGGGTTGTTCTCGCTGAGAGAGAATAAACTATCAGGGCTTGCCCACTTGCCGAGAGTGAAGCCGTGCTAATGTTGAGTAGGCGGTTTACATTCAGTCGATTTCCCGACGCCACACTGGAGGAAGTATCACTGGTGTCTGATACGATTAGTTCACGGTAGGTCATCAGTTGTGAGTAGAGGTTTGTTCCGTACGCGCCGATTTCCTTTGTTCCTGTGTCAACTACTGCCCTAATAATGATGCCGTCAAATTCCATCACTGGCATCGCCATTTGCTTCCAACTCGCACCTAAGTTTTCGGTCTGGAACACTCCTCGTTGTGTAGCGAGAAAGAAGCGCGATGTTCCGGGAACTGCTGCAATGCTTTGCGGCTCGGCTCCGCTGAAAGGGAACGAAACATTCTTCCACGTGATTCCACCGTCGTTGCTCGAAGCCAGTCCACTAAGACCAGTTCCCTGTGCATTCCTAAAGAGGACCATACCTTGAAGCTCATCTGCGAAGGCGATGTCGAGAGAGTTTACTCCCGGAGTTGCGTGCGAAGTCCAAGAAGTTCCTCTGTCGGTTGATCGCCAGACCTTACTCTGATTTGTGCCGAACCAGATATTATCTCCCACAACAGCATAGCTGTTATTCCATCCGAACTCGGAGGAACTGCTGGCCGCCAGTGGTTGTGATAATGGTTTCCAGGTTGCTCCCCCATCGCTCGACGTTGCGATACCCCACTTCCCACTTACTGGGTCGCCGATAAAAATTCCATCATCTAAATTCCAGAAGTGAATTGCGTTAACGAACGAGGTAATACTCGAAACGCTTTGGCTGTTCCAGCTTGTGCCACCGTTCGTTGTCTGGTAGATGTTCGCACTTCCACTTGCTCCCGTGCCTGCTGTCCAGGCTCGCTGTGCGTCGAGGGCTGTGATTGTGTAGAGTGGAGTCTGCAATTGGTTCCCATTTACGGAAACCTGCTGGAGTCCTGACCATTGATTACCGGACACATTCCGCGAGTAGGTGGGGACTTGTACTGTCTGACTTAACGGAACGTTGGAGATTGCCCAAGCTAAGCGCGGTGTTACCGTAGCAATGCTTGCTCCAGCATACTGCACTCCCGGATTCAATGTTAACGGATCAAGCTGCTGTTTCCAGCCGGGAAGGTCAACCGGAACGAAGATTGTCACGAAGTCTTCGTAGGAGCCATCGGTCAGCTTCAGAATTAGTTGCAGCCGCCCCTCTGAGTAGAGAACATCACTGTTGGGATCGAGCTTTACGTCGACCGAGATTTGGCGTGTTCCCATTGTGGCAATCTCCCCCAGCTCAATCGGATCCGTTGTTAGTTCACCATTTGGGTAAGCCTCTATCCTCAGATTTTTTGTTGGCGATAGATAGTTCTGAAGTGTCAACTCTGCAGTCACTCGGTCATCTGGACCGTGAAGGGTGTCACCTACCTCCCCACGTAACTTCCACGACACTAAGCCAACCCCCGGCAGATTATCAGAATCACTTGAGGCAATATCTTGGTTAATGCGCAGGGCGCGTCCTGCATTTACGCGGCGGTAGCGGTGTGGTCCTCCGTTCGCTAATACATCCCCCGTAACGCGAATCTGCATCGCAACCTGATCGGGGTTCCAGTCTGGATGTTCGGCAAAGACTAATGCCGCAACACCCGCAACGATAGGGGAGGAGAAAGAAGTTCCCGAAACGCTGCTGCTGGTGTAGTTGTTTCCCAGTTCCGTTGTTAGCACTCCAACTCCCGGAGCCCATATATCAACAGTGACGCCGTAGCCAGAAAAGCCGACCGGAGCGTCACTCGAGTTTGTTGCTCCAACCGAGAGGGTGTGATTTAGGTGAGCCGGAAAGATCGGCGTCCGATCGTTGAACGTTCCTTCATTCCCACTTGAGGCAACAACTAACGAGCCTTTGCTAAATGCGTAGTCGATAGTTGCCTGTATGCTCTGTGTAAAGTCGGGGTTGATTGTTCCCCCGAAACTACAGTTGATAACTTTTGCTCCCATATCGGCAGCGTAGCGGATTCCATCGTATCCAGCAATTACGGAGCCGGTTGCCAACGAGTCGGCTGAGCATTTTACGGGAAGAATCTTTGTGCGAAATCCTGAGCCAGCGATACCAACGCTATTATCCGTCCGTGAAGATGCGCAGCCAGCAACCCACGTGCCGTGATAGCCTTGGTATCCAGAGACGCTCACTCGCCGTGGTGCTGGGTTGTTGTCCGGCAACCATTGCCGCGACTGCAACGCATTTGTTGTCAAGGGATTTCCTACCATGTCCCATCCGTGCCAGTCGTCGACAAATCCGTTCTTATCGTCATCCAAACCATTTGTACGTTTGTCCTTCCCACTTCCGTCTACTCCCGATTCGCCCGGATTTGTCCAAATGTTATCAGCCAAATCAACGTGCGTCCACTCAACTCCAGCATCGCAGACTGCAATGGCCATTGTCGAGTCTCCCTGCGTTATATCCCAAGCCTCGCGAACGTTAATTAAGTTCAGAGCATATTGTTCGTTGAAACGGGGATCGTTTGGTGTGTAGTGAAGGTCGAACGTGAAGTATGGTTCCGCATACTCTAAAGCCCCCGTCTCCATCAAGTGGGAAATTGCCCCGTAGATGTCAACTCCTTCAGCTATCGAGAGAACGTAGATTCGGTCGAATCCTTCGTCTAACAGAGCTGAGGTTGTAAAACTTCCACCCCCTGTATAGGGAGCCATCGGGAAGAGAGAGCGACGGGCGGTAAGACCGAATGTTCTCAGCTCACGATCAAGCTCGGGAATGCCGAAATAGATAGAGCTTCTACTATTTGGGAACCCACTCCGCAGTTTGATAATGATCGTTCCCTCAAGATAGTGGGGCGTAGATGTTGAAACTGGTTCTCTATCAGGTCTGTTCCGTCCGCTTACCACAATTGTGCAGAGTAGAATCAGGGAAAGTATAGAGACTGAGAAGTTGACGTAGCCGGTATTCTTCTTCATTGTGGTGCAGAAATTACTCTGTTAAGATTACTTCAAGTGCGTGTTTATCGTGCAGCAAGAGGGAACAGAAAATTATGGAGAGAAGTTTTTTCCTCACTACGCGAAAGAACAAATTGCTCGATAAGACAAACGCCGGGAAAATTCCCGGCGTTCAATCTACGCAAACATCTCTGATGTTTTACTTCTTCAATGTAGGGGGCTTACAGCTCACCAAGTTTTCCGCGAAGTTTAAGGTTCTCAATCGTCAACTGACCAACCATTCGCTCTAACTCGGCAACGTATCCACTCGATGCAGTGGAAGTAGAACGTGAGGCCGCTGCTTTCGGTGCCGAAGCTTTTGATTCCTTCGCCGCGCTTGCTGTAGCTTTACGTGTCGATCTCTTCCCACTCTTCTTTGTACCTGCTCCGCTACCATACTTTGACTTCCACTGGCTTAACTGTGCCGGCTGCATCTTGTACTTAGCTGCGATATCAACTAGTTTGTTTCCCGCTGCAACTTCAGCCAGAATGCTCTGCTTCTCTTCAAGCGTAAACGTGCGGCGTGTTCTCTTTGCTTTCGCCATCCTTCCTCCATTTTCGTTAGATTGTATAAGCTCTATTCTGGGAGTTTATCTTGCATAATCAGGAATGAGTGTGAGGCTTGGATTATCCGAAATCAGGGTTGCCTTCGTGCGGTAAAGAAATCTAAGTGGGACGAAATTAGCGAATTGATTTAAATAAACAGTAGTAAAGTGTGAAACGTAAAGTTGCAGCCGGTGGGATAGTTATCCGTTCTATCAATAACGTCAAGCAAGCGATACTTGTACAACATCACCATAAAGGGTGGGGGTTTCCTAAGGGACATGTTGAGCAAGGAGAATCGCTTGAGCAGACAGCTTTGAGAGAAGTAGAAGAGGAGACAGGTGTGCTGGCAGTTATCGTCGCAAATTTGCCACCGACTCACTATCAGTTTACTAACTCGAAAGGTCAGGAGATAGATAAAACAGTTCACTGGTTTCTAATGGAATACCAAGGGATCGGGCATCAGACGCACGCCCACGAAGTTGCCGACGTGCAGTGGGTTTCACTTGGCGAAGTTTTTGGAATCCTGAGTTTCGACAACGATAAAGTTCTCTTAAGGGATGCGGAAGAAATTATGTCGGATCATTTTTGAGTCTTGTCGAAATTTTGCTCTTTCTTGTTGCAACCGACGTTCACTTCCGTCGTTAACAGACCGTCGTTTGAGAAAAGTTCTTGACTTGCAGGAGCCAATGTCTCATGTTGCGAGTCACCAATAATCAGTTTCAATTGAAATCAAGGTTTTCATTCAAGCAGATATAACAGAGGAGATACGATGATGAGACAACGAGTGCTTTCTTTTTTGCTTCCCGCTTTTCTTGGGTTAGTAGCTTGGTCAACCCTCTATGGGCAGAGCGAATGGCTTCCAGAAGATGCAACACCAATTCAACGGCAGTTTATCGACGCTGCCGGCAGTCAGCTACAGGACTACTGGAATCCAAAGCTAAACGAGTACAAACGCTCAATTGATCAGATGCTTAGCCCGAATGATTTACAGCAACTGAATGCTATGCGCGTCCGCTGGAGCATCTTAATGGATAAACTTTCGCAGCAGATGACACAGAAAGTGAGTGTTGATGAAGATGGTGAAGAGATGGACTTTAGCTTCGATAGTGACAAAGAAGATGGATTTATGGAGATTATGGAAATCTGGACCAACACGATGAGCCTTTCCACTGCTTATCGTTCAGGTCTCGATAATATGAGCGACAACGTGATTGAAGACGTTGGAGGATTCACCGATAGAATGGCCAGCTTTATGGATGAGTTTGCTCAGCTTCACCAAGCTGAACTCCAAGGTGATGAAAAGGGACAGGAACTCTTAGCTCACCGTAACGAAGTTGCCGATGGCTTGCGAGGAATCCGTAAGACGATCAACAAAGAGAACAAAGGGTTTGTTCAGGTCTATACGCTTGCTGTCGAGCCGTTGATTATGCTCTACAATGGTGGCGATCTGGGAGATATTCTCCCCTTTATTTCAAGCCAAACCTCGAGTGCCGATTTGGGGGCTGTTGCCGGACTTCTACCGAAGGGGGGAGTGCTCCAGCAGAACTATCCAAACCCTGCATCTGCTAAGACAACTATTCCGTTTACGCTCTCCCAACCCAGCAGTGAGGCAACGTTGCGAATTTACTCGGCAGATGGTGGGTTAGTCGAGACTGTAGAACTTGGCGCATTCCAGTCGGGAAGCCACACACATGAGATCGACGTTTCAACGTTTGCGCCCGGTTCCTACCTCTATCACCTTACCCTCGCAACCGATGGTGGGGAGACTGTCTACTCAAAAGTCATGCAGGTAGTTCGGTAGGCTTCCAAACAAATAAAAGAGTTCAGTCACTATGCAAACCCCGATTCCATTCGTTATGGGATCGGGGTTCTCTATATCTTCTCGAGTTCGTTGAGTTGAGGGTTCATAGAGTTTTATAGAGCGCAGAGTCAGGCCTGTAACCTGAGTAGGGATAGAGTAATTAACTTCCGCTCTTCTTCGACATCGTGATTTGTCTCTGGGTAAACAATCCCAACTCTGTCTGTAATTGCCAACACATTATTCTATGAAGATTCGATATCTGCCAATCAGAGTAAGTGCGCTCGTAATTTTCCTGTTCGGTTGTTCTTCGTTCTATTCGCCTACAGTGCAAGCTCAGGAATCGGATGACTACTACAGGGGGATTGCTCGGGGACTCGAACTTTTCGGAGAGGTCTATCGTGAAGTTCTCGAGCGGTATGTCGGGCAGATCGATCCGGCTTTGCTGGCTGAGCGAGGAATCAACGGAATGCTCTCACAGCTCGATCCCTACTCCGCATATCTTTCTCCGAACGACGACTATCGACGCTCTACCGTTCGGATTGGGATTGGAGTAGAGGTTGAGGTGCGGAATGGTTTGGTCACGATTGTCGACATTTATGACGGATATAGTGCTGCTGGTTCTGGTCTGCGAATTGGTGACCACATCCTCGCAGTCGACAACGTGCCGATACCGGCTGCCTCGATCGATTCTTTCTATCATCAGTTAAAGGGGGAACGGGGAACCTATGTTCGCTTGAGTGTTATGAGGGAAGGAGCTGCCAAACTGCTGCAGTTTGATATGGAGCGAGAACGGATCCGAATACCAAACATTAGCTTTGCTGGGATAGTAGATAATGGAATTGTCTATATCAAACTTGATCGGTTTGGTGATAATGCTGGCAATGAGTTCCGAGGTGAACTACTCCGCTTAACTCGCCACGAACACTCTCTGGAAGATATTCGCGGAGTGATTGTCGATCTTCGAAACAACTCTGGGGGAATTCTTGAAGAGGTAATCGAGGTCTCCAATGCACTTCTGCCGAAAGATGATTTGATCGTTACAACGGACGGACGAGATAGTGTTGAGCGAGAAGTCTGGGTAACCGAACGTGATCCTGTTGCCCCCGGACTTCCTCTGGTTATTCTCGTGAACAAGGGGACTGCTTCAGCATCAGAAATTCTTGCAGGGGCTGTGCAGGATAATGATCGAGGCATCATTGTTGGCGAGCCAACGCTCGGCAAAGGATTAGTCCAATCAGTTCAACATCTCCCGTTCGATGCGTCGCTCCGCTTGACAACTGCTTGGTATGTTACTCCGTCTGGACGTTCAATTCAACGACTCAACCTTCTTCTTCCCGAGATTCGGTCTATCATTCCCGATTCACTGGAAGGAGACTTCACCACGCGGAACGGGCGCATCGTTCGTGGAGGGGAGGGCATCCATCCAGACATGCTTACTCGACAGCTCCCTGAAGGCTCACTCCTCTCTCGCCTTGATAGGACAGGAATATTCTTTACGTTTGCCTCCCGCTTTTCTGCCCAGTTCGATTCACTTCCAACAGAGTTCCAGGTTGACACTAAAACGTTAGAAACTTTCGAGACGGTGGCATTTGATGAACTTGTTGTATACGAAAGTCGCCAAGGTGCGTTGGCGTTGCTGGATTCACTCAAAAGGAGTTCACCAATTCCTGCAAGTAGTAAACTCCAAGCTCTCTGGGATGAGGTTCGAACAGAGTTCATCGCCAACGAACGCAAGGCTCTTGGTCAAGAGCGAGATCAGATCCGTGACTATCTTGAACGGGAGATTAAAAAGAAGTTCAGCAGCAGTAGTGGGAGAGTCCGTTTAGATTTAGAGGGTGATCTTCCATATCAAACAGCTCGAAACCTTCTCCTCAATTCTCGGCGGTATAATTCGCTCCTTAAACCGTTGGATTGAGTTCGTAGAGTTTATAGAGTTGTTCCGATAACAGCCAATCTCTTTGATGGTAAACAGCCGGTCTTCCTCTGAGCACCTAATACAACCCTTTGCGAACTTTGCGCCTTCGCGTGATCTATCTTTCAGCCATGAATATTCTGCTCGCAACAAATAACCAACATAAAGCCGAGGAGATCGAGGCAATCCTCTCCGATCTTAAAGGTGTTTCTATCCTTACGCTTTCTGACCACGGTCAGGACATTCCCGAACCTGTAGAGGATGGAACAACCCTCGAAGCGAATGCCTGGATCAAGGCGAAGGAGATTCACGACGCAACAGGACTTCCCGTTTTGGCCGACGATACTGGACTGGAGGTAGATGCGTTGGATGGTGCTCCCGGTGTCTACTCCGCTCGCTATGCCGGTGATGATGCTACGTACAACGACAACTGCAACGCCCTTCTCGATGCGATGAAAGGTGCAGCTTCGCGCACAGCCCGGTTCCGTACGGTGATCTGTTATGTCGACAGTTTTCGGACGCTCTTTGCGGAAGGAGAAGTGAAGGGCGTCATCACTCAGGAGAAGAGGGGAGAGGGTGGATTCGGCTACGATCCAATTTTTCGACCCGAAGAATCGGAGAAGACTTTTGCTGAGATGAGTTCGGAAGAGAAGAACCAGATCAGTCATCGTGGCCGCGCACTTCGCAATTTTCACTCTACGTTTGCTCCCTACGTTTCGAGTGCCGAGGAGAGAGAAGATGCCTGAGGAACCGGAACGCGTTCTCACCGTTCGAGAAATTGTTGTGGAGCCGGGGCAACAGCCGGAGCGTATCGACCGTTGGCTGACAGCGAAGATTGCCGGTGCTACGCGGAACAAAGTGCAGGAAGCAATCATTGCCGAAGCAGTGACGGTAAACGGTGGGTCAACTAAGGCAAACTACAAAGTGAAGCCGGGTGACTTAGTACGGCTTGAACTGATGAAGCCTCCACCGATTGAATTGATCCCCGAAGATATTCCGCTCGACATCCTCTACGAGGATGGAGATGTTCTCATCGTGAACAAGCCAGTTGGGATGGTAACGCATCCCGGCTTTGGTAATCGGAGCGGTACGTTAGTCAACGCCGTGTTGCACCACGTTGGGTTGGAGCTGTTAGAGGTGAGCGAAGGAGTTACAGCCGACGGAGACGATGATGGTGAGAGTGAGGAACTTGAGAGCGACGAGACAATTCTTGCCGCGCTCCCCTTCGACTACAATGCCGTTCGTCCCGGCATTGTTCACCGCCTCGATAAGGATACAAGCGGCGTGATGGTGGTGGCTAAGACAATGGTGGCCAAGACAAAACTTGGAGAGCAGTTTGCCGACCGGACAATTCGTCGGGAATATCGAGCGATTGCGTGGGGAGCGTTCAACGAAGAGGAGGGGGAGATCGAGGGGAACATCGCGCGTGATCCACGCGACCGAAAGAAGTTCACCGTATCGAAGCGGGATGGAAAGTATGCCCTAACGCGCTACCAAGTTGTTGAACACTACGAACTGGCTACCCTCCTCTCGCTCCGCCTGGCTACCGGACGAACACACCAGATTCGCGTCCACGCTTCCCACATCGGTCATCCACTGATTGGCGATACTACCTATGGTGGAGATTCCCCACACGGGGTTGCCTCTCAGAGCACAGCGCGTGCCCGCAATCTGCTGAAACTCATCAGCCGTCAAGCACTCCACGCTCGGACACTCGGCTTCCGTCACCCGAAGACCGGAGAGTATCTGGAGTTCACCGCGGAGATGCCGGAGGATATGGAGAGATTGGTAGAGGCACTGAGAATTCAAAATTAAAAATTCAAAAGTGGGAGGTTATTTCTCTCCCAGTGTCGCAAAGGCTCGCACTGGGAACGATCCCATCCCAACAATTTTCGGTGGAGCGGCAGTGAACCTAAATCCTCTCTGTGGGAGTGCCGAAAGATTCGTCATGTGTTCGACAATTGGAATTCCGGCTCCGAGCAGAATAGAGTGTGCTGGACGTTCCCAGTCTGACGTGTTGTCGATGTTGTAGGAGTCGATGCCGACGAGCGTTGCTTTAGCATCGCGGAGAAAGGTTGCGGCATCAGCTGTCACGTATGGATGGTTTCCGGAGAAGTATTCCTCTGCCCTCCAATATCTGTCCCAACCGGTTTGAATGAGAACTGCTTTGCCCTGAAGATTTGTTCCGACAAAAAGTTCTGGAGTAATGGCGCGATCTTCTGTTTGGAAGAGAATCCCTTCAAGGTTTACCAACTTTTCAAGAGTGACTTGCGCAAGGTCATCTCCTTCAGCGTAGCGGTGGAATGGAACGTCGACGTAGGTTCCGGTGTTTGCCACCATCTCGATCTTCCCGATCTGAAAACTCACTCCCTCCGCATAGTGCTTTGTTGATTCTTCTCTGCTCAGGTAATCGCAGATGATAGGTGCGGGAAGACCCTCGTAAGTAATCATCCCAGCTTCAATCGTGTGGCTTAGGTCGATGAGTTGCTTCTTGCTTGGTGCCACTTGGTGTTCTTTGTGGTGAAAGTTCTTTCGTTGATTATGTGCCAACCCGCACGAGGACTTAAAGCTGTCCAACCACTGTCATCGTTTCCAGCGTTGGCCTCTTGCTTCCACCCTTCGGTTCAACAGTGACGGCGAAGGTCTTTGCCTCGCTTACATCTTTCAGTTCCTGCAAGTGGAGCGTGTTGCCATCGAACAGACCCGCATCAACCGGGTCTCCGTCGGCAATAGCCCAGAGTTGGTACTGTTTGTCGTCGGGGAGAGGAGGCATTTTTGCTGCGTCGATCCAGACAGTTCGGGAGTGTGGATCCCAGTAGACGACGGCGAATGCCTCGGGGATTTTGCCGGTAGAGGCCATCCGAACAACGCGATTTTCGTAGTTCCGCAAGGTCTGGATTTCATCCCGAGCCTGTTCTACAGAGGAGGCAAGCCTTTCCTGAATATCAATACTCTCAGCTAATTGTTCTTCAGCTTTGCCGAGTTGAATCCAAAACAAGAGAGCTGCTCCGGAGCTGATAATCAGACCAATGAAGGAGGCGGCCAGAAGCCAAGTTCGTCCGTTCGATCTTGAAGGAATCTCAGGTTGATAGGAGATGATGTTTTTCTCTTCTTGCTTCTCTTCTTTTTCGCCTATCAGATCTATAATAGAATCGCGTAAGTCTGCTCTCGGCTCGATTCCGGGAACCGGAGCAATCGACTCAACTGCATCGCTAATTTCCTGAAGCTCGGCGCGAAGTTCCGGGTAGGTAGCAAGGTCGCTCTCTACCTGTGCGCGTTCCTCCGGTGGAAGAGCACCCATTGCGTAGAGTTCGAGAACTCCTGACTCTATGTATTCCTTGATATTCACGCCTGTTAATTTTTCTTCTTTCTGGCTTCAAGCAATTCACGAACGTGTTGTACTACCTGCCGTACGGTCTATTTTCACTTTTCAATCTTTCGCATCATCAAGCATTGATCGGAGCAGACTGATTGCCTTTCGAGCACGGGTTTTTAGTGTGCCAAGTGGAAGGTTTAGTTCCTCTGCAGCTTCACTCTGACTATAGCCTCGGAAATATAACGTCTCCACCACCTTGCGGAGTTCCGGCTCCAGTTGAGCTACGGACTCTTGCACGCCGATTGTTTCAGGGTTGTAGAAGACTGATTGATCGCGATCAATAACATCTACGACCTCACCAACGGTTTGGTTTTTGTTGGAGGCCCTATATGCTTTTGATTTGACTGTGTCGAGAGCAAGATTGCGGGCGATTGTGTTGATCCAAGTAAAGAGTGTTCCTCGCTCTATATCAAACTGGTCGATTCGCTCCCACAACCGAACAAAGGTTTCCTGCAACACATCTTCAGCGATTTCCTGTGAACGCACAATGCGGTAGATAATACCAAAGAGGGGTCCAGAGTAGCGATCGTAGAGCAGCCCCACTGCCTCACGGTCACGATTCTTCAATCGTGTTGCGAGAATTTTGTCGCTATAGTTTGTTTGGTCACGCACAAAGTTTGGAAGTACTGAATGGCTGGGAAGATACAAAGTGGAAGTGGGATATTGGCTCCTCGTCTGTTTATCCTTCCTACCACCCACTGTGCAAGGTATACCCCTCTCCATAACATTCTGTCCCTCTGAAAGTTCGGCATACTCTCCTCAAAGTAGAACAACGGTTCTCTCTCTTCAATGCTCAGGTGGTTGATCGAGGAAGATCGAAGAAGGTTAGTAGCAGACATGCTTGCTCTATTCCTCTTCGAGACTGTGGGACTCACTTCTTTCTATCAAACCAGATCTGCAGAAATCCAATTTCTCTTCTGGCTCGTATAACAACCATCGTGCGAAAGTGGCTGAAGATTTCTCTGCACGATCAAAACGCTATCTACCATTTATTGACAGGAGTATCTACCATGAACTTGTGGAGACCACGAAAGCTATCGATGATAGCTACCTTGTTTCTGCTAAGTGGTGCTGTGGGGTTGCTTGCCTCAAGTCACCGCGAAGCACCGTTGATCAGTAACGATCCCTTAGCGGACAATACGGACCTCTACGCATTCCGCAGTCCAGACAATCCGAACACCGTGACGATCATCGCAAACTACATTCCGTTCGAGTTGCCCGAGGGGGGACCAAACTACTATTCGTTTGGTGAGAACATCCGCTACGAGATCCACGTCGACAACGACGCAACAACTCCTGGTGATGATATCATCTACCGGTTCACCTTCTTCAAGATAAACGAAGACCCAACAACATTCTTCAACATCAGGCTTGGAGTGCAAAATCTGAAGACAACCTACAGGCTTGAGAAAAGCAGTAATGGCGGAGAGAGCTTTGCACTGATTCTCGATAACGGCATCGTTCCTCCGGCAAATATTGGGCCTCGGTCGATTGAGGATGGTGTAGTAGGACTTGGGACAACATACGGTCAGCTTGTGCAGTCGGCAATTATGACTGCCACAAGTGGAGAGAAGGTGTTTGCAGGACCTCGCGACGATCCGTTCTGGGTTGACCTTGGGGCGATCTTTGACTTGGGTGCAGTTCGTCAGAAAGATGGTGCTGGCCTGAACAAAGCTCGCGATGCTGTTGCCGGCTTCAACTGCCACACGTTAGCTCTTCAGATTCCTATCAACATGCTTCAGAAAGATGGGAAGTCGGCTAACCAAGCTGTAAACATTCTCGACGGTGACTTTGTGATTGGCGTCTGGGCCTCAGCTTCGCGTCCACAGATCACAACGCTTAGAATGGATGGTGGTAAGCCAGACGTTTCTGGTCTTTGGGTACAGGTCTCTCGTCTCGGAATGCCTTTAACAAACGAGGCGGTAATTCCAGTTGGTGAAAAAGATCGTTGGAACGCATCGTCGCCACACGATCGTGATGCCGAGGCGAGCTTCGAGCAATACTTTACCAATCCAGAGCTTGCTCTCTACATGGACGACAGCAAGTTTGGTGGAGCCGTTCCTGGCTTTACTCCACTTCGTATCCAAGGCAGTTCGCTCGGCTCGTTTGATTTCCGCAACGGCGCTGATGGACTCTTCGGTCTACCAGCAAGTGCTCGTGAGGGAACTGCCTTAGCTGACGGTGCGTTCGGTGGTTACCTCCTCCGCGAGGGATCACCACGGTCGGCAGATATTCTTCCAGCCTTCTACACAGGTGTACCAAACTTGCCACCATACCAGCTTGCGACAGGCAAGACAGATGGCCCACTAAGTGCAGGCAAGCCGTTCGTCAATAACTTCCTCCCAACGCTCGGCGATATGCTTCGGCTGAACATGGCTGTGCCGCCGACACCTCGCGACAACGCAGACTTCAGCAATCTTGGCCTTATCCAAGCAGCCGTTCTCGGACTTACCGACCCTCGATTCAACGGAAACACTGACATTCAGCCTATCCCAAACATGGATGGTTTCCCGAACGGACGGCGACTGGAAGATGACGTTACCCGCATTGAATTGCAGGCTGTTTCCGGTATCGTGCTTGCGGCCGTTGGCTTGTGGTATGATGACTTCGACGGAGCCAATCCGTTAACGCAAGACTTGTTGGATGTGTTGACCTTCACTACAGGAGTTGAGGGGAACGATAAGCCGTTCGGCACAACATTCCCGTATCTCGCTGATCCACACGAGGGCTTCAACTATTCTCGTAATGGCGGAACCAGCAAGGTTGAAGATGAGCCAACGCGCAACTCCATTGGTCTTGCTCCACCTACCGGTCGCTTTATCGGGCAAAATGTCCCGAACCCTGTTCTTGATGGAACAACACTCTCTTTCCACTTAGCTACCTCTGGTCAGGTTGAACTGAATGTCTATGATGCAGGTGGAAAAGCTGTTGCCCTTCTCGTTGAGAAGAGCCTCGGTCGCGGTGACTACACGATTCGTTGGGAGCCGGGATCGGAGGTCACAGCCGGTATCTACCTTGCCGAGCTTCGCGTGAACGGTATGACAGAAGGAACGTTGAAACTCAACGTTGTGAGATAACCCATGCAACGAAACCCGTCACTGGTGCGGAGAGCACTTGCGCGTGAGCCTTGGTGTTCTTCGCACCTTTGACGGTTTCATTTTCTATAACCAACTCAGATTTATTCGATACGAGATTTGCACCATGAAATGCTTTCAATACATTCTCTTCGCCTTGATCTTTTCGCTTCTCTCTTTGCAAAGTATTGGCTGTGGGGAAGAGCGTGCTGAGACTACAGCATCTTGGACTCCACCCGAATTGAAGGGGCGTCCGGCAGGACTTGATCCCGGAGACTACGTTCTCGTTAAGGAACGAGTTGACGGGTTCCGCGCAACGTTGCAACAGAATCCGAGCGACGTAAAAGCACTGGTTAGCTTAGCGCAAACCTTTATGTACGAAGCGCGTGTGAGTGGCGACCATCCATACTACTATCCTGCCTCCGAGGATTTGCTGGATCGTGCCCTGGCAATCGATCCGCGGAATACGGAGGCGGTTCTCTCGAAAGCGTCGGTACTTCTCTCGCTCCACAAGTTTCGCGAAGCTCTCCCAATTGCTCAACAGGCTGTGGGGCTTGCTCCAAATCTTGCCGCCGCTTACGGTGCGTTAGTAGATGCAAATCTTGAGCTTGGAAATTATGCCGAAGCAGTAAAGGCCGCCGATAAGATGGTTGCAATCCGACCCGACTTGAAGTCCTACTCCCGTGTCTCATATCTGCGTGAGATTCACGGCGACGAGGAGGGGGCTATCGAGGCGATGCAACTTGCCGTAGCCGCAGGTGCACCTCGAAGTGAAGAGAAAGCCTGGGCGCGGACAACTTTAGGGACACTCTATCTCAATCAGGGCAAGCTGAAGGAGGCCAGAAGCGAGTATACCATTGCATCTATCGAGCGAGAGAACTATCCATTTGCGCTGGCTGGAATTGCAAAGGTGCAGATAGCCGAAGGTGCAACAGATAGTGCGATGGCTCTGCTCGATCAAGCCATTGCCCTCGTTCCTGAGTTCTCGTTTGTTGAAGCTCAAGCCGATATTTACCGCGCAGCAGGGAACGACCGTGCAGCCGATTCGTTAGTAGCCGCCATCGAAAAGATGTTAGCGGAGGATGAGGCGAGTGGTCACAACATGGATCGGGAGCTTTCGCTCCTCTGGGCAAAGCACGGGGTGAGGTTAGGTGAAGCGGTTGAGCGGGCAGAACGTGAACTTGCGAGGCGTCCCGAGAATATCGACGCACAAGATATGGTTGCCTACGTCCTCTTCCGCGCTGGCAAAGCAGAGCAGGCCAAGGAGTACAGCCTGAAGGCTCGCCGCATGGGAACACAGAGTGCCACGATGTTTGCCCACGCCGGTATGATAGAAGTGGCGTTGGGAAACCGTGGAGAAGGCAATAGCCTGCTGAAGAGGGCGTGGAGTCTCAACCCTCATCTGCCCAAACTCCTTGCGGAAGAAATTGCGGAGACAACTGACCTATAATTTCCACGATCCAAAGTTGTGTTGGATAGAAAGTGGAGAGGGGCGGGCGAACTGATCTCATTGAGAAAGACTGTGGGATGTTGTGATTTCAAAACAGTTTTCACGAGCCGAAAGAGATAGAGAGAGTAGTCGGTCAAGGTAGGTCTTTCCAGCTATTTCCAAACCAGGCCAAATGTTGGCGGGGGATATCGATCCTATACAGACCAATATCCCCCGCCCGTGACTTCTGTTGATGTAGTGTTCCTTAGCGAACAATCACCTTTGCTGAGAGGAACTCACCATTTAGCAAGTGAAGTCGTAGGACGTAGACTCCCGATGAAACCTTCTCTCCAAAGCCTTCAACCTGAAGTCTGTTGTTCACCACATGTAGGTCTTCATCCCTCCAAACACTCTCTCCCAGCGTGTTGTGAAGCGAGGCGGCAACTTGCCCATTTTGAAGCCCTGCTGTTTCTACTCTCAAACTTCCTTGCCGAGATAGTGGTTGCGGTACAATCGCGATGATTGATGCCGACCCACTTCGTTCTCCTGCAACAGGAGCCGAGGCCGGACCTTCGGTGAAGTCGAAGAATACCTGAGTCCAAGTAACCGGATTGACTGTGTCGCGCATTTCTGTGAAGCCGTTGCTTGCAACGATCTCGTAAGGACCAAACGTCTGGCGATTCCCACCAACGTTCAGACTAAACGGGAGTGGAATACTCGGAACAAAACCGTCGACATCTGTTTTGGCCGAACGAATTGATTGCCCCGAAAGGAGAGAGGTGATCGTGACATCGATGTTCGATAGCCCTATTCCGGCGGTGTCAACTGCTACGATACTAACCGTGCCGAGCCGGAGGAGAGAAGAGGTTGGATCGACTTCTACGTCCGTATCGTCGTACTCACAGTCGGTGCAGTGCACGTGGCTGTTGTTTCTGACAACTAAGTCTGTCGAGTCTGTAAAAGCAACTCTCAGGCCATGTGTTTGTAGGGTATCAACCACTCCGCTCTGCGCATAGATGTCATCGAAGACAAAGCCGTAGAGTCGGCTGCCTAAGACGTTGACGAAGTTGAGTGTTTGAATCTTGAGAGATAGGACTGTATCGATTGTGGATTGATTTCCCCGGAAGGTAATTCCACTTCCGAAGCTTCCACCAACTGTGACGTTCCGCATGGTAATGTTTCCTGCCTCAGCCATAAGCCCACTCTCGGTTCCCCGAATGGCAACGTTCTCCCACAATGTTATCCCTGCACCCAATCCAATCGCTGCTTCCAATCGAGTGCCGCTGTCGGCGTTAACTACGACATCTTTCCAGATCCACCCTCCTACAGTTTCTATCTGAAGGGAATCTTTTACGTCGATCTGAACTCTCTCTAAATCGACATCAAAGCCTTTCAGCAAGGAGTTTCCTACTGCGTCGTACCACTTCCACGTTCCCTGAAGCCCTTCATTTGAATTTACTTGGCGGAGTGTGTCGAGCAAGAAAATGTTGTAGCGAAGCAAGAGTGTATCATCCGTTGCCGTATTCACAACACTTGCGATTACCTCTCCTCCCATCGTTGCAGTGTCGGGAATAACCGTTCCAGTGAAGACATCTTGGGAATCTGTTTCTGGAATGTTGAACGTTTTTGGCTCTACACTCGCGAACCATCCATTCGGACCGTTGATAGATGTTGTGTAGAGTTGCGTGTTCTCTTCTTCTTCGAGGATATATCTGTAGTAGGCGAAGTCTCCCGGATTGCGCGCTACAAACTCGTCGAGAGTCGAGAGCGATTCATCTGGGGCAGCAGATAGAACGATATGGCTTCCGTCATCTTTTCGGACTGTGCTGTTGCGTAAACGATTTACGGAGATGCCAGTGCAGTTGTTCGGAAGCTCTGCGATACACTGCTTTTCACCCGGTCCTAATGATGGACGGATACGGGGTACAATCACGATGTTTTCTCTGCCACACCGGGCACTAATGCTGTAGTCTCTGTTCGCACTTTTACGTGTGTTGCCCGTGTTCTCAATGTAGATTGAACCACGGTATACAGTTGAATCGCGCCGACGGCTTCCTTGCTTTACGCTGAGCCTCATACAAATACGCTCGGCGTAGACTCTGATAGAGCCACCGTTAGTTGATATAGTGCGTACTCCACCAACACGTTCAAGTCGGACAGAACGGAGTGTGATAGAATCATTCAACTTTGCGATTTGCGGGTTTGGTCCGTTCGCACTTGTGCCCCCTTTTACCTTCACCCAAGCATACAGCTCACACTGGTCAATCTTGCCGTTCTTATTTAGGTCAGCCATTTGATCTTTCGAGCAGGCTTCCAATGCTTTCTCCCAGTGGGTTCCACTTCCGTCACCCACCGGAGTTGTTCGAGCCGAGCTTGAACTGGTGATTACTGTTCCTTTGATTCCTTTCTTCTTTAACTCACGAATTGCCGCGCCACTGTGGCAAGCTGTTATCTCAATACAAGCCTCGCCAATTCCGGCATCTTTCAACTTGCAGGCGAAGTCTTTCCACGATAACGTTTTCGAGGTTTTGTGTTTATCATCCCAGAGGATCAGACCGCTTGTTGTTCCGTGCCCTACATACTTAAAGTGAAGTTTGTCGCAGTTCTTCCCTTTCAGTCCATCAATCGCGGCGCAGAATTCTTCTTCGGTTAACCCACAGTTGTTTGTACCAGAGAGAGCTGTGATATTAGGACCGGTAACGCTTGGCCCTAAGCTGTTTCCATTAATCCGTTCCTTCCACTTACAGATGTCGTGTTGTACTGTCGACTTCTCAACATCGAGGTTCAGTTTTCCAACAAGTGCTACAGCCCATGCTCCGGTGTTTGAAGTAGCCTTCGGTTGATACGGATTCGCTTTCTCTACGCACTGCCGTGCATTCCCCCGCACACGACGTGGGTTTGCATCACCAAAACAATAGGAACCGAAGTCAGGTGTTGCTCCGTCGATCTCCGGCCACAGCTCTACGTCCGTTCTCCTGTCGATTGTACCATCAATCGCTGAGATAGCAACGTACTCTACAGGATGGGAGAAGAGTTCATCAGGGTAGAGGTCAACGAAGAAAAAGTAGACAGGATACTCGTACTGGAGAGTTACGGAACTATCTGCTGCCATTATTGTAAGTCCGGGAGGAATCAAACTATCTGCTGGATTCGCTGGAGGGCTGATGTGAAGTGCCACAAGCGAGTCGACCCGAGGATGGTTATCTAACAGTTCCTCGTTGAGTATTGCCACTGCCTGTTGTAGCGTAAGAAGTTGCTCTGACTGACCAACGCGAAAACTTTTCCCCATCACGTTGTTTGATGGAGTGTTATCGAATTCGTAGACCGCCGCTACCTGAACGATATATTCCCCTTCGTCTGCAGGCGTCCACGTCTGTGTTGACTGCAATGTCTGTGTCTCTCCTGCTGCAAGGAGTGGAACGTTGACTTGGTTTTGGAAGATCGGAACGGATGGATTTTGTAGGGAGAAAATTTGGATGCCACAGAAGAAGTTCGTTGCATCGGCATCGCCGTTGTTGGCAATAGTGAACTGAACTCCTATTGGTTGAATTTGTGGAACAACGTCAGGTGGAAGAGTTATTCCTGTGATAACCAAATCGGTCATCTGTTGAGCATGTACTTTATTAACAGATGCACATGCCATCAGCAAAATAAAGTAGCTGAGAGGAAAAAAGTAACGTTTCACGATGGTGCCTCCATGTGATATAAGTTTACCGGGCGCGGTGTAGAGTGGTACTGAATCGACGCTTACGACAACTTCAGTCCCATTTTCTTACAGTGTGGAGAAACTCTGCGATGTGGTCTGGCAGCCACCTAAAGTCTGGAAAAAAGAATAATTGTGCAAACAGTTTGTCGAAAAAGGAAAGTGGTCGTGATAACGAGGTTGGGCGATGAAGGCTAATATCAGAAGTATAAACTGAGGGAATCAACGTTTCAGTTGATCCCTCAGTTTTCTTTTAACTACGGATTGCTATTACTCTACTACTGAGTGATAATCATCTTCTGCGTATCGATTCCGTTGGTACTGGTAACGCGGAAGAAGTAGAGTCCCGGGGGGGCGTTCTCCGGTATCGGAACGATGTACCTTGTGATACCTGCTTCCGTTCCCTCAACCACGATTGTCTTCACGGTTCGCCCATCTGGGGCAATCCACTCAATTGTTGCTCCATCTTCTGGGACATCGCGCAGAATTGTGTTTACAACCCCTTCACCTGCCTGCACAGGTTGCGGATCAAGTGCTAAGATTGCCAACCCAGTCGGCTTTCCGGCTCCAATTGATGTCAGCGCGCGATTACAATCACCATTAACGTAAGTGAGGGTGTCTCCTCCCGTTAACAGTAGTGGAGGAGGAAGTGTGAGTTGTGAGGCGAGGGGATCGTTCGCTACTTTCTTAACGGTGATTGTGGTGTCGCGGTTATCGTTCACCCCTTTGGTTGAGGCTATTATCTTGAGTGTAAACGGTTCTACATTTGTGTTGCGAGCTAAAGCTCGGAACGTCAGTGAACCGAGAAGACGCCCTGCTGGAATTGTCTCGCTTCCTTTGGATTCGTAGTGGACTCGAAAATCTCTTGTTGGCGTAGGGATTACGGTAAACGTTCCTGCCACGGCTGGTGAGGTTGTGGCATCGATAAACTGTGCTGGTCCTTCTGGACGCAGATCGAACGTGATCGACTTAATCAGATCCGATTCAATCGGAGTAACCGTTCGGATCTGCACCACAAACTCTGTTTCAGCATCTACAAGTTCTGGCATCTCAACGGAAAGTTGCGCTACTGGCAAACGGAATGGAACTACAACTGTGTGCAGCGATTGCTCTGGAGTATTTAGTACTTCTCCATACAGATCCTCAATAACCAGTTCTCCCGAAATCTCTCCTGAAGGATTTGTGATGGGAATGTTAACGTTCGCAGTTGGCCGTCCTCGCAGATTTGTCAACCCAAAAGTTTGGTCCAAACCAGAAGAGTTTCGCAGCAATACATAGCTGAGGCCGCGGTCGTTCTCCCGGTTGTCGCTTGCCAAACCAGAAATAGTAAGAGTTGATCGATCGAGCCTACCGACAAACACAGGACTTTTCCCATCTGGCGTTGCTGGCCAGAAGTCACAAGCCTCGGAGCGATTTGATGCGCTATCAATTGCTGTGATGCAGAGGGTGTCGATCTTATCAATTGCTAAGGTGTCAATCACTTCAAGGCTGAGCGATGCCTCGTGTGAGTTCACCCACGTTAGCGATTGTCGAATCCTCAAGTTTGAGGTAAACGTTACCTGAATATCTTCTAAGCCCCGATCACAATCGAAGAGATCGTTTCCGAAGTAGTGGATGTCGTCGATCCGGACTTCGTAGAAATAGGTTGTACCGTCGTATCCGGGAATAATCAGAATGTTCGGTGCTAAGGTGTCGGGGATACCGGCATATCGTATCGTATCGAACGTGGCGTGGTTGGCTGGGTCGGTATCGTAGTACGTGTCTCTGTACTGCAAAATTAGTTCAGCCGGGTCGCAATGGTTTGCCAGCTCTATATCCAGCTCGTTGAACGCTGCCCCCTTAGAAATGTTTGGGGGGATCGTTCGAAGCGTGTCATCTTGACCCCGGAAGAGAATGTTCTTGCTCGATATTACTGTAATGTCGAGTAGACCTCGATCCCAATCGGCACTGTCGGTTGCGGTGATATGCCACTCAGTATCGGACTTCCGAACATGTTTTACTGCTGGTGGTTGGAAGTCATCGATAGTACAGTATGAGAAATAGAGGGTTGTATCGTTTCCGGCATAATCAGTGACAAGTAGTTCTGCTTCTGCACTGCGATTAGTGTCAATAACATTTAGGACAATAGTTGCCCGGGGATCAAAATCATTGATGGCTCCATTAACGTTCCCATTCTTATCAATGATAATTGGTTCAGCAAAATTGTTGATGGAGACAACCTTAACCGTACCAAGTCCGTAGTCTCCTGCCTCAGCAAATTGATTTAAGCTATCGAGAACTACTACGCGCCGAGTCCGTGCATTGCAGGGCCACTTCTCTGGATCCCACGAACCAATGCTATCGCGTTCGGAAACCTGAGGACGGAAAATGTCTGGCCGAGGACTATAGCAGACCGAATCGAAGGAGACGTTGCCGTTGCAGTCGCGAACGCTAAATACTACACAACCTCCACGGGTTGTATCCACAACTTCGGCTCGGAGGGTTACTGTTTCGGTTACCTCGCACTTGAGGAACGGATCGGGCTGCCACGTCAGCTTAAAATTATTTTGTGGGTTGGAGACAATCTGAATCTCTTCCAAACCAGTATCATAGTTGAAAGCAGGATGCCGATCGAATGTGCGGAAATCCCAGAAAGCAGTGGTGTTCCTTCCTGACCCTACCCGTTCAATCGTCGGAGCTAAGGTATCGGTTGGGGGAGGTCGGAACGGCTTGACTGTAATTAACGGAGTACAGCCATCGAGGAAGGGGTGGAAGCTGCCGTAGCTGTTCGTAGTGAAATCTTTGTCGGCAAATTCGAATTGCAAGCGAATCAACGTGTCGGCTGAATTCGGATTTAGCTTCAAGTACCAAACAAGTTTTTTTGTCTCAGTCGGAATGAGAATGATTTCTCTTTCTCTCGCTGAGGCCGGATCAAGTAGAGCACGCTCGGTATTGTCCGGCTCTGAAAGAATAGGAGTTGCCAGGCGGACTTTCTTGTGGAGTACATCGTAGATCGCCGTGTTGGAGAGCCACATTTCTACCGCAAAAATGGAGTCTTTATAGGGGCCATCTTCGCTCTCCTGCTCAATTAACCTTAACGTTCGAATGTCTGCAAACAGTTGTTGATCGCGACATTGAAAGATGTTATTTCTCCCCTCATTATTTGTACCGAATGCTGTTCGAATACTCCCTTTGCCTCTTAACGCATCCCATTGAATGGCCGTGGCAACATCTCCAACTTGGGCCGTATTTGCCGGATCCCAAGCCAATGTGCGATACGTATGCCAATCTCCTACGGCTAAGCGGGAGGGGGGAGTTAGTGGCGCACCACCATTTGAGACGCCACGCAAGCGGTGTATTGGAATACGGCGATTTGTCTCGATGTAGGCTGGGTTGTATTCAAAATTTCCGATGTGATAGAATTCCGGTATGCTGTCGAACGGAGGCTCGAACTTAAATCCCGGTTTGCAGCTTGGGAAATATCCTGCTGTGGTTACAATTGATGATCTATCTCCTGTTCCTCCACATTGACTCAATCCCTGTGCTGCGCCGTTGTCACCATCAAGCATCATCATGATGCCAAGTGACTTAATACCAGCCTTCAGGTCGTAGTCGAACTCGATAAGAATGTCGGCTCCATTATCGTATGGACTTGCGGGCGCTTCTACGATATAGCGGACTTTGATTGTATACAAGAGGTCATTTTTGTAGGTAACCTCGATTGTGTCCCCGCTAACGCGAAGCTGATCGTATTTACGATAGGGGATTGTATCAGATCCATAGGCTGGGCGTTCGTTCCTCAGAAAGAAGTCTCCTGTTGTATTGCAGAAGTATTCTATTGAACGCCCTTTGTCGAGTCGGAATACGAGGTTTGATGTAATCATCTGCTCGGAGGTGTTTCCGTGGAAGAGGTAGCGTTGTCCCCCCTTCTGGGGACCAGCAGAAATCCAGAAACGCCCTGATTGCTGCCCAGTGTGGACGAAGGCGGCTACGTACTCATTGCCTACCGAGACAATCTGCGCAAAGGCATTGGGAGTAGATATAAGGAGGAGAATCAGGAGAAGGAGAGCTAACCGAGCAAACCATGTAGCCTGCAAGAGACATTTCCAGTTTTGCAGAATCTCTCTATGATGATTGTATCTCATATCGTCCTGAACTCCTGATGTCTCGGATCTTTGCACTGTAGCGTTACAACGACTCTTGCAAAACCGTTTGGTTACGAGAGCCGTGATGTATCGACAGCAGTTGCAGCAATTGACACCTAATTATCTTGTGTAAGCTGTACGAAAGAAAAAAGGAAGCAGAGGAACTATACAATCAGCTGTTACCGTAGTAATATCTTGATTACCAGTGGTAAAAGAAGAATCACTATCTCGTCAGTAACCCACACAGAAAGTGAACATAAGAAATTATCCCTCAGTTTAGGGTGCTGACAGAAGCACTTTGAGAATTTCTACTAACTGAGGAGATCAAATTTTCGATACTGCGACCCAACTGAGACTTTGGATTATGCTGTTACTCAGAAACTGTTTGAGGTTAGCTCTATTGAATCTGTTGTCACTCTGTCGGGGAGTATTGTTCTCTCTATCCTGAGAGAGCCAGTACGTGCTTCCGGTAATCGAGAGAGAAGCGGAATACGTATTGGAGTGATTGGGTATTGTACTGGTCGAATTCCTGAGGCTCTTCCAATGGAAATTTTTCTGAAGTCTTTTTTGCCTGCCGGAATGGCCAGAGGCACCTGAAGTGTTGTGTCTCCCACACGACGTTCCAGAACTGCATTCAGACGTTCTTGCAATAGTTCTTGGTGCTCGTCAGTAATGTACTGCAAGCTGTCCGTAGTACTGTCTGCAAATTGCAGAAGCCGTGCCGGTGATCCGCTGTGGACAAATACGAGTGTGCCGTTCGGCGTTGAGGAAAAGAGTGTTTTGCCAGTCTCGTTGCTAATACGAACACAACCGTGTGATGAGGGACGGCGTCCGAGATAACGGTAATATGAACGCCCATCCAATCCATGAAACCCTATGCCTCCGTCGAACGGCATCCAGTAGTTAAGCCAGACTTCAAATTGCCGGGACATATATCGCTTGGACTTCCATTGAATGTTGAAAAGACCTTCGCGTGTGGCAATAGCGTCTGGTGGGCGAGGATTTCCCGTTGAGCAGAGATACTTCCTGACGGTTCCGTCTCGAAAATGCTGGTAGATTACTTGCTTATCTAATCTCACCTCTAAATAGACTGAGTCACTGACGTAGAGTGTATCGCGCAAGAAAGCAAAGGTTGGTTGCGACAAGCGGAGCGGAGCCGCCACAGTTGAGTCAGTTGAGGGTATCTGTGACGTTTGAGCGTTTCCAGACTCTCCCATAAAAAGGACAATCTGAACGATGACTGTGGAGAGTGTAAGAATGGTTTGAGACTTCATCACTTCTTCAACCTGTCTATACGGAATATCTGGAGAGTAACCAGGACTATAAGATAACCGAATAACGCGCACCGCCGAGAACTGTTACCGGCATGATTGTTGCAGCTTCCTTTTCGGGTGTCTACCTGTTGAAAATCACTACTCTTGTCTTTCACTAAACTTCTTTTCTTGAGGTGCATCTTTTGCATTACAATTTTGTAACCAAAATCGTTCTCAGGTGTTTTTAGTGATCGTGAGAGCAACGGCAAGAAGAACGTGTAGACTGAAAAGAATGATTGTTGGTGTAGTGCTTATCCTTGTTTGTTTTGATGACCTTTGAGTACACGTATCGTAACGCCCACATTAACATGGCGTAGAGAGGAAGAGATGGACTATACATACAAATATCCAGTAAATGTTAGCGAAGTCAACGGTCGTCGGTTTGGACACATTACCGTCCCCGAGGAATTTCTTTCCCAGACGCATGAGGAATTGATGAAGCGCCTCGGCACTCCGAATAAGACGATCGCCGTGCAAATTGAAGTCGAGGCGTCTAAAGAGCGAGTTTGGGAAGTTGCGGCTGGATCAGTTGACGCGTTTTACTCTCACCAACCGGTCTATGCCGGCCTGTCACCAATTAACTCTCTCGATTCTCAAGAAGGGGGAAGGTATGTGGTACACCGTATCATTGATGGGCAAGTTCTTGATCGTGTAGGTGAGGTGATGTTGAATATGCCTCTCGTGCAATTTACCGTGAGCGATATTGATATTGCTGACGTTAGCGTAAGTGGCTTCTTCCCTTCTCTTTACTCGATTAATTTGGAGGATCATCCAGATGATCGTGATAAAACATTGGTGCTTCTCTCCTATACGATGCTCGGTGTTGCCCATCCTTGGGCACTTGGGATGTTAGCATATCAAGCCAATAGTATCAAGCACTATGCAGAATCGGATAATTCTGAGTGAAACTCTTCTGCTGTCAGAACCAGCTTAGATTGCGCGTAATTTCAGTTATAAAACAATGTCCCGGTCTTTAAGAGATCGGGACATTTTCTTTGGAGAGAGGGGGCGTTCTTTTCCTTGACTAACTGTCATGGTCATTCTTCTCCCTGCTCCGTACTTTGCATTCTACCGCTTGCAATTTGACTATCAACGACTTATAGAAAATACTATGCCGAACAACGGAAATATGCTGACTCTTGAATCTATTCGAACTGCTCTCTCTCAAATCATTGATCCTGATCTTGGCCGGGATATTGTTGCCCTCGGATTTGTGAAGGAGATTGAAATCTCTGGTGAGGATGTTCAGGTAACAATTGAGTTAACAACACCAGCTTGTCCTGTTAAGGATGAGATGAAAGCGAAGGCCGAGACTTATATAAAGGAACTTGGGGCAAAGGGAGTAAGCGTAAATATGACGGCACAAGTTGTTGGCCACAGTGATGCAAAGAAGAATGCGATTCTTCCCGGTGTAAAAAACACAATTGCTGTAGCTTCAGGAAAGGGTGGGGTCGGGAAGTCAACCGTTGCCGCTAACCTTGCGGCAGCACTCGCAGCACAGGGGAGTAAGGTTGGGTTTCTCGATGCTGATATCTATGGTCCTTCCGCTCCCTTAATGTTTGGTCTGGATGGAAAACATCCTGACATGTATGAAAAACCGAATGGTGACCGGATCCTTGTTCCTTTGGTGGCTCACGGTATCAAAGTGATGTCGATAGGCTTTCTGATGGACTCTAATCAAGCGGTAATCTGGAGAGGGCCAATGGCTGCCGGGGCACTTCGGCAGTTCATGACCGATGTTGATTGGGGAGAATTGGACTACCTTATTTTCGATATGCCCCCCGGAACCGGAGATATTCAGTTGACACTGTCGCAGACCATTCCTCTTACCGGCTCAGTAATTGTTACCACTCCTCAGGAGCTTGCCTTAGCCGATGCCCGGAAAGGTTTCCACATGTTTGAACGTGTGCAGGTTCCAGTCTTCGGCATCATTGAGAACATGAGTTACTTCGTTGCACCCGATACAGGAGCTGAGTACGAAATTTTCTCTCGCGGTGGTGGTGCAAAGGCCGCTACAGAATTAGGTATCCCCTTCCTCGGCGAAATTCCACTGACTATTGAAACACGGGAAGCTGGCGATCAGGGTATGCCTCTTACGTTGAAACATCCTGACTCAGAGCAGGCGAAAGCCTTCCTAAAAGTAGCGCAAAATGTTGCCGCTCGAGTGTCGACCAGAAACATGACGGTGGAACAAACACAACCAGAAATTCTTCTCTAAAAGCTCTATTGCAACAAGTCTCTCTTACGAGAACCATCTTGTCGTAGTTCCCGGAGGAGAGCCACCCTGGTAAAGGGAATGGTTCTCCTCTCCTTGTATCTACAAGGCGTTGTTGTTACTCGACGCCTCATATATCTTCTCGATCTCATCTTCACTCAAATCTTTTGGGGAGCCATTAAACACAAGGTGGCCAGCCCGCAGTCCCAGGATACGAGTGCCATACTTCCGTGCGAGTTCAATCGAGTGGAGGTTGGCAACTATTGTAATCCCTCGCTCCCGATTTATCTTTTGGAGCAACGTGAGAATTGACTCTGCAAGTATTGGATCGAGTGAAGCCGTCGGTTCATCGGCAAGAATTACTTCCGGTTCCTGAGCGAGAGCACGAGCGATGGCTACACGTTGCTGTTGTCCGCCGGAAAGATCAGATGCCCGGCTCTCCTCTTTCTCTTGAAGCCCAACTTCGTTGAGAAGAGTGCGAGCGTATGCGATATCTTCCTCTGGAAAAAGCCCAAGTAACGAACGTCCGACCGGTACTGTGGAGAGTCGTCCAGTCAACACGTTTCGCATTACCGAAATTGAGCCGACAAGGTTGAACTGCTGAAAGATAAAACCAATGTTCCGGCGTAGCTTTAATAGTGCCGTTCCATGAATGTGAGAGACTTCCTTTTCGTGAAAGAAGATTCTTCCATCCGTAGGTTCTACCGCACGGTTCAATATCCGCAACAGCGTCGACTTCCCTCCTCCAGAAGGGCCAATGATTGCTAAAAACTCTCCCGGAAAAATATCTATTGAAATTCCCTTTAGTGCTGGAATCTTTGCACTATTTCTGTCGGTAAAGGTGACGTGAAGGTTGCGAAGGGAGAACTGTGCGCCAGCAATCGGGGGAGATTCTTCGTGATCGTTCTGATTGCCGTGTCTTACTTCTACACCTTCTCTCTCCCTCTTTCTTATCACTTGTGTGGTGATTACTCCAGCTCCAAAGAGCAAAGTGCCGGCTATTAACAACCAGGAGTAGAGAGTGTTGCGCTGATTCTTTTCGACCTGCTCTATATCGTTCTCGCGAATTTTTCCGGTGATGTCCAGATTTAATAACTCAGCCGCTCTCCGCACCGGGTCGTAGTCTTGGCTTGTGGCAGGAACCATTGCGTCCACATGGTACATCGATCGCATTATCTCAGCACCTTCTGGATCCAAGTGCATTGTGGCGACTGCCTCCTTTACTTTCTCAACCAGATCGGGATAGCTCTCGATCATATACTGCGAGGTTGATATGTTATCTCCCGGAATCGGTTTCGAAAAAAAGATCGGGCGAACCTTCTCTTTCAGTTCTCCATTTTCCAGTTGAGTCCACGATCCACTCTCCCCTAATGTATCGTTCGCGTAGGTTGCTCCGGCATCAATCGTGCCGTTGATTACAGAGAGGAGAACAGCGTCGTGCCCTCCAGCAAAAACCTGTTTGCTGAAGAGAGAGTCGGGATTGTAGTGAGCTTCAATCAAAGCACTTTTGGGAAAGAGATGACCCGACGCACTGGAAGGATCAACCCACGCAATCTGTTTCCCCTGCAAGTCTTCAATTGTTCGATAAGGACTTTCTGCATTCACAACAATGCAGCCGAAGTAGAAGGGACTTCCTTGACGCTCCGCCTTTAGGAGCACAACAGCGTTGGCAATCCTTTCTGCGTGAACGTAGCTGACCGGAGCGAGGAAAGCAAAGTCGATCGTGTGGGCGCGGAGTGCTTCAACAAGACCGCTATAGTCTTGAGCGACAAACATCTTCACCGGCATGTTGATCTTCTTTTCAATCAACGTTGCCAGCAGGTCGGCATTCTGTTGGGTCTTCTCCGAACGCTCTGATGGGTTTAGGCCGATAACAATTTCTCGTTTCGGCTCAAGTGGAGGATCTTCTCTCCGATCGGAACAGCCGGTGAGGAAGATGCCCAAGGCGAGGGCACCGTAAAGAATGGACTTCAAACGTTGTTGATGGAAGATCATCTGTCGTTCACCTGAAAGTTCTTAGGCGAAGATACAACGCAATCTTCTGTGGATAAGAAGGAGCCTTGCCAAGCGGTTTATCCTAATGTCAACCGTTGAAGTGGGTGAGCGAAAAGGGAAAGGTCTCACCATAACGTTGAATGTATAAAGAGAGAGGAAGTTCTCTTTTCTTCTGCTTTAAAATTCCGTATGCTTGCTTCATGATTGACTACCGGAAATATCTTCAGCCCGACGTTGTCTCAAAAATCTCGTCGTTAGAAATGCGTGCCCGGATGGTGGTGGAAGGATTCATCACTGGATTGCACAAGTCTCCATATCACGGTTTCTCTGTCGAGTTTGCTGAGCATCGGCAGTACATGCCGGGAGATGAACTTCGGTATGTTGACTGGAAGGTCTACGGTCGGACTGATCGCTTCTACATCAAGCAGTATGAGGAAGAGACAAACCTGAAGGGGTGGATCGTCGTAGATGCTTCTTCTTCGATGCGCTATGCCTCTCCCGGTCAGGTGCAGAAGTACGACTATGCTGTTTCTCTCGCTGCGGCTCTTTCCCTGTTGATGATAAAGCAGCGAGATGCGGTTGGAGTGGCTCTTTACGATACCGAATTGCGTGCCTATCTCCCCCCGAGTGCACGCCCCAGCTACTTACAGGAATTGTTGAAGGCACTGGCAAAGGCGGAGCCGGGGGAGGGGGCGGAAACGGGGACTGCCTCTTCCTTGCGTCGACTTGCTGAGCGGATAAAGCGTCGCGGATTAGTGATTGTGCTGAGTGATTTTTTCGATGATCCAGACGATGTGATTACTGCACTGAAAGGCTTCCGCCATAAGCAGAACGAAGTACTTGCTTTGCAGATACTTGATCCGTTGGAGCGAACCTTCGACTTCGGTACAGACGCAACCTTTCAGGATATGGAGACGGGAGAAGAAATGGTGACGCAGCCTTATCAGATTCGTAAAGCCTATACCGAGGCAATGACCGAGTTTACTGACCTGCTTAAACGCAAGTGCCGAGAGAACCGTATCGACTACCTTTTGCTCGATACAACTGTCCCTTACGATGTTGCTCTTGTAGAATATCTAAACAAACGAAGGAAAACCGGATAGGAGGGGGGAGGGAAATTCAAAAGGCAAAATTAAAAATTCAAAAAAGAGATCGAAGAGGAGACAATAGTGGTTAGAAGAGAAGTGCGTCGTAAGAATCAAATCTATCACCGAACCACATTCAGTCTCCTACTTTTTTAATTTTGCCTGTTGAATTTTGAATTGCTCCGCCATTGCTTCTGTTGCCCGGTCAATCTCTGCTTCGGTTGTAAACCTGCTAAGCGAGAAACGTACAGCCGCCTTTGCCTGTGCGGGAGGGTAGCCCATTGCCAACAAAACGTGACTCGGTTGCATGCTTCCTGAAGTACAAGCTGATCCGTTGGAGACGGCAACACCCTGAATGTCCATACCGACTATAAGTCCTTCTCCGTCGAGGTGTTCTGCACTGTTGAATGTAATGTTCAGGATGTTGGGGAGTGCTCCAGCTTCAGGGGTAACAAAACAAACCCCTTCAATTCCCTTCAGCCTTTCCCGCAATCGATGTGATAACCGCTCTACTTCGCGCATTGCTTCTTCCCGGTTCTCTTCGGCAATCCGGGCTGCCTCGGCAAATCCAACCACAAGCTCTACCGCCTCAGTCCCCCCGCGTCGATCCCGTTCCTGTGCTCCACCATGAATCAGTGACTCCAGCTCCAGTTCCTTGTTAACGTAGAGAAGTCCAACTCCCTTTGGGCCGTGAATCTTGTGTGCTGAGAGGGTCATCATATCTACTCCAAGCTCTGCAACCTTGCAAGGTATTTTGCCAAAACTCTGAACTGCGTCTGTGTGGATTACTCCACCCCGTTCGTGCGTAACCTCTGCAAGCTCGCGGATAGGGTTGATGGTTCCGGTCTCGTTGTTTGCGTGCATGATAGAGATGAGGGGAGGGGCTGGCTGGTTAGGGAGAGATTGCATCAGTTGGTCGAGATTCTCCGGTGTTACTCTCCCTTCGCGGGTAACCTCAACATAGCGGACTGGTAAGCCAAGTGATTCGAGAAATTCAGCAGGGTGGAGGATTGCGTGGTGTTCTGTTCGATCAGTAATAATTGTTGGCCACGAACCTGTCGTGGCTTTCGCGTGGAAAGCATATCCCTTCAGTGCATAATTATTCGCCTCGGTTCCTCCACTCGTAAAGACAATCTCTTTCGGCTCTGCACCAAGACACCTGGCTATCGTATCGCGCCCATCCTCAAGTGCCACTCGGGCACGCTGTCCGCTTCTGTGAACTGAACCGGCGTTCGCAAAATTCTCTTCACGGAAGCGATTCATTATCTCCACCACTTGTGGATCCAGCTCTGTTGTTGCGCTGTTGTCGAGATAGATTAAATCAAAAGCCACAAATTTCTTTTCACCCTTCTTATTCTCAGCATTGAAACATTCTCTACAATTCCTCTATCGACTGCCGTCCAGCAAACCCATCTTCAATACCATGCCAGAACTCAATCTCTTTTTCTCCCAACAAGTAGCAGAGGTAGACCTCTTCGCCGTTTGCCCTGATCGTTGGGAAGTCAATCAGTCCTCGACTGATGTCCTTTATCACTACTCCCTTCGCCGTTAACTCGCGGAACAACTCAATCACCTTGTTGACTTCATCAGGATAGGGTTTTGTTCCATTTGTTCCCATCCCGGCAAAGAAATGGTGACCTCTCAGGTCATATCCCATCGTGTCAAGTTTTCGCTTTGCGTTGGACATCTGTTCAACTTTCGGAAGGATGTCGTTCAACGTGGATTGAGCTTCCTCAAGCGAAAAGTGTATTGCGTGCAGGTAGGCCATTATTCAACTCCTCTTCCGGTTCTCCTCCAAGAGAATTATCTGAAGGAAAGATAAAACATAAAGGGGTTCAATGATCTCTTCCTCTATAGTTGCCCTAATTAAGGAAATTCACCTACAGCATCTGTTATGAGAAACCGTGCAAAGAGATCTTCGCTGTACCAGTTCTCCTGTCGTGTGCGTTCTATTACTCGGCGGTGCGTTCCGTTGTTGTAAGCGAATGCTTTCATTTGCTCTGCGCTCTCCCAGATTGAGAATGTTGCCTGCCGGATAAGAGGCAGTTCCCCAATGCCGATAGAAGCGCACAAACCTTCCGCCCCTTCCAGTTCCCGACTGACTGGCTCAACCATTTCCCAGAACTCTTTTAGGCGCGTTGGTCGTATCGATGCTCTGGTCAGAATTCCGATTCTTCCGTTGGCATTCTTTGCTGCAGATGTTAGGAGGAAGGGGGTTTTCCCGCTCCACTTGCCGTGAACCTGAATGGTTCGTAAGTAAAGGGTAGAAAACCGACGTGCGTGTTGTTGGTACTGTTTGGCAAAGGTGGAAGAGAGGTGAAACTGTCGAGCCTCGCGTTCGCTTTCCCAAACCCCAAGGAAAGCATAGCGGCTCCAGTCCGGATCGCGAGTAAAACCAAGCCCTTGTCCTGCCCCCATCAATTTGCGGAACTGTAGTCCCGGAACGTTCAGCAGGTATCTTCGGGCAAACGCCATTTGCGAGAATGCCCAGAAGCGCTCTTCCGGAGCAAACGTAAAGACGGAAAGCGTTGTAGTCTGGTGATTCATATTCGTGAAGCTATTGCGAATAGGTGTAGGCGAGTATCTGCATGTGCGTGGAGGTTCTCTCTTCATTCATCATCATGTCCGTACAGCACACGTGATGGCCTCTACCTAATTCGAGGCGGCAGCAGCTATCCGCTGATATTCCTCTTCAAACATGCGGGCAACCTTCGGATTCTTGACAATCAGCAGATTCTCGTCGTTGCTATTTGCAGCGTTCGCAGTGAAATTAAAACTTCCAAGAATTGTCCACGTGTTGTCTACAACAATCACTTTGTGGTGCATCACATACTTATTCCCGTCAGTTCGCACATCAATCCCAGCAGCTTGCAGTTTAGCCAACTCCGAGTGAGCCAAGCCGGAACCACGACTCTCTACAACACCAGCCACATCGATTCCCTGCCGGTGTTTTTCTACCAGAAGGTCACCGAGATCATCATCAGTAAAGCTAAAGGCGAGAAACCGGATACGGCTCTTGGCCAGTTTTACAAAGCGCAGAATTTTCTCGGCAACACCATCTTCCGGCGAGAAATAATTGTAGATGTCCCCCTCGGGGAGCTTCACGAGCGTGTGGGGAGTATTTGAAGTGGAGCGTGGGCCAAATTCATTTCTGAGAAACATCTCATCGAATTCTGTGCGGTAGTTTTCGGCCAGTTCGGGAGAGTTGATGAGAACCGCGTTGTTGTTATTCCTCCAAGCTCCATTGTCGGTCACATTGTACGATCCCGTCCAGACCGCTTTCCCATCGACGACAAAGAACTTATTGTGCATCAGTGATGATCGCTCGTCTTCAACAACCGGAATTCCAGCCGCAATCACTTCTTGCATTTCTGGGTTTTCGAGATAATCGCTTTCGGCAACAATCCTAACCTGGATACCTCGCCCTTTTGCCTCGATCAATGCCTTTGCAATCAGGCTCGACTCAAGTTCAAACAGTGCCCCATCAATTTCCTTTGTAGCGGTAGAAAGAAACTGAGAGAGTTGCCGGTCGATATTTTCCGGATCGTTTTTCCCAATCTCAGAATCATTCTGATATGTGTTGCTAAAGAAGACCTGAAAAGTTCCTTGGCTTAGTGCTCCAGAAATAATCGGTTCGGAGGTCGTTCTCTCTCCACTATCAGTTATTCCAGTTGTCGGATTTGTAACTCTGGTTCCCTCTTCCGTGTCTTGCGTCTGCCATCTCTGCCACAGGGTGTAGCCACCAGTGAGTAGAAGCAGAATTAGTAGTGGAAGCAGTCTCCGCGAACTTTGGCTCTTCGCCATACATTATCTAAAGTTTGTCGATAGAAATGTTAAGAGAAGGAGAAGTTACGGATCATAGAAGAGAATCAGTAAATCAACCCAAACGAGGATTGGTAGCGGTACTGTTCTCCTTGAATTGGATAAAAAGATCGTTCGTTTAACGTGCCATTTCTAAGGCGCGCAAAAAGTTGGTTGAAGCGTCCACCTTGCGAGATATAGTGGTTCAGCAATCGAAGTTCATCGCAAAACTTCTCGAACTCGGTTTCGGAGCTATATTCTTCAACCTCACCTTCGGCCCAGCTCAAAAGATACTCGGCTTGTTTACTCTCAAGGTGTGAGGTCAGGGAGGGGTCAGCATATAATCTGTGAATCATCATTTGGTTCGTCATCGCACGCAAAGGCATAGTAATTGCAAGGTTAGCTGGTTATGGAACATCGTAGGCTCCTCTCCGTAAGGGGAGCACTTCTTCTCAACATTAAACAAAACCTGTGCCGGATGTTCTCAGGGATCGGAATTTTCCAACCGAGGAAAACATTTCCATTGCAGAAGTTTCCGATCAACCATATTTTGAAGGCTCTTTAATCTTATGGAAATAAAGAAAACATTCTCCACGATGGATAGGAAGCGACTAACTGCTATGGCAGTTGGTTTTGTTTTGATCTGCTTGGGTGTGCCAAACCTTCACGCACAAGACTCCACGGCAATTTTGTCGGGAGCAATGCCAGGTGACTTCCTTCTTCCTGTTTCTTCACCAATTACTGGAACAGGTTTTCCAGCACTCGAGACGTATTCTCCGGTTAGGCGATCGTTCGCCTCCACTCTCTCCGATGAACGGGGAGTGATGAGTGTGGTAACGCAGGCATGGCTTGAATTTTTCATGCCGAACGACTACCTGCGAATTTTGCCAGTAAAGAATCGCGTATCCTATATCGAGGCTCCAGCAAAGGCAAAACCAATGCCGAAAGGGGTTGGTAGAGTTGCACAGATTTCTGGAGCAGGAATTCCATCGCTCGAGAATGCTTGGATCAGCAGTCAACCAATTGACTTTCTGATTTCCGATTATACTCGGCGGTACAATTTGGATTTTGCTGTACACCGTTCGGCAATCAGTGGAGAGCGTGAGGGGGATACCTTGGTAGTTGCCTACGCAGTTCGCCGCATTAACGACGTAGTTGTGACTGTCACTCTCTGGAATCCTACTCTCTCCTCAAAGGGGAAGAGTGTGAAGTCGGTTCCATCTTCTACTACCAGTATTGTTGTCGAGGAGAGAGCCTTCCGTCATCGTTCGCTTTTGATAGCTGAAGGACAGGATGCGGTTGTTGATCTGACGTGGAATGTACCCTACGCTGACTTAATTGAAGGAGCCAGTCTTCGCTATCAAATAGACCCCTTCTTAATAGCGGCTCTTATCCAACAGGAGTCAGGGTTCAACTCCGAGGCCGTTTCCGTTGATAGTGCGTTGGGGCTTGCCCAAATGATTCCAACAACTGCTGAGATGTTGGGGGTAATAAATCCGCTTGACCCAGCAGAGTCAATTGATGGCGGTTCACGCTATCTTAAGATGATGCTTCGCCGATACAACGGCAATGTAGAGTTTGCATTAGCTGCCTACAATGCAGGTCCCGGAGCTGTAGATAAGTATCGGGGAGTTCCCCCCTACGCTGAAACACGTGATTATGTCCGGCGCATCATTAGCCGCTGGAAACAGAAGGCAATGGGGAAGTATGCCGATGCAGGATCGAAAGTTGGTTAGCAGAGCTAAAGCGTAAAGGAAAGCCCGGTAGGATAGGTCGATCTTCATCGCCACTCCTGCCGGGCTTTTCTGTGAACATCTCTATCGAATGCTAACAAAATGGAGTGTGACGGGTTAAGTAGCTGCACAAGAATTATCATATATGGGAAACTCTGACAACGTGAAAAAAATCTCTTCAATAGGGACTCTCTTCCTCCTCCTTTTTGCTCTCTCTCTCTTCATCAATATCCCAACTCTTTCTGCTCAGAAGAAGGAGGGGGGGGCAGTTGCAATTGTCAACGGTGTAGAAATTCCATACGTCTCGTACGACCGTGCGCGTCTGACCCGGCTTCTAAATCTTGGCGCTAATCCCGATGACACAGCAGCACTCGATCCCCTTGAAGATGATGGCATTTTTCTCACACTGGTTGATAGTGAGTTGCTCCTCCAAGAGGCAAAGAAACGTGGAGTAAGTGTTAGTCGTGATGAGGCAATCGAACTGCTGATTGCAAAGCCACCAGAGTACATCCTTGAGATATTTGAAGGTGGAAAATATCAGCCGAGTCAACTGCGCAAACTTGTTAAGGAACCTGAGACCATTCTTCTGTATGCCTCTCGACCCGGTGTGTCGAAGTCCAAGATTGTAAGTGACTGGGAGGGAGATGTCAATAATCTTCTACGGTACTACAGTGTGGAAGAGTCTCGTCGACGTCTTCTGAATCTGCTGTATCAGCAGAAACCATTAACTCAAAGTCAGATTCGCAATCGATATTTTGCCGAGAAGACAATCCTCTCCGGCTCAGTAGTGCGCGTGCTTCACTCAACTGTTCCAGACTCCGCTACACCCGTTACCGAAGCCGAGGCTCGCGCTTGGTTCAACGACCGTCGTGATGAGTACGCAATTCCTGAATCGCGTCTTCCGCTGGCAATAATTCTTCCTATCCATCCATCTGCTGCTGATTCAGCAGTGCAGCGGGAGCAGATGGAGAAAGTGAAGAACATCGTTGAATCAACCCCGATTTCCAATCGCTCTGAAAAAGTCGCCAATCTATTACGCGACCTTCCACCGAATCGTATTCAGGAGGGGCGCATGATTTCTCCTGCATCGTTCCCTGGTGAGATATCGAGGGATCTCGTTCATGCGAAGGTGGGTGATTTACTCGGCCCATATCCAACCGAGAGTGAATCGCTGTTCCTTTACGTTGCTGCCGAAGCTCCATCGACGGACACGATTATCCGTGCGCGCCACATTCTGTTGCGAACGGGGGGGGATGGTGAGATCGAGACTGAGAGCCTGCTCGCGTTTATGCGGGAATTGCGGGATAGTATCGATTCTGAGGAGGAGTTTATGACCTCTGCCAGGGTCTACAGTGTGGACGATATGAGCGCACAAATTGATGGAGATCTTGGATATGCTGCTCGTGGACTATTCGTTCCAGAATTTGACTCTGCACTCTTTTCTGCTCCAGTAGGGAAAGTGGTTGGTCCAATACAAACTCGCTTTGGTTATCACTTGATTTGGGTAAACGAGCGAGTTGCCAAGGACTTCCAGCTTCGAGAACTCCGCTTTCCATTACATCCTTCTCCTGAGGTAGTGCAGAAGGTCAAGGCCGACGCTGAAATGTATGCTGAGGCACTTCGTAGTGGAGAGCCAACCGATCAGTTACTACCGAAAATTGTTGCGAGCTATCCTTCTGTCGTCGTCGATTCGATGACATACCTTAAACGCCTTGAACCGTATGCGGATGGGCTAGTGGTTGGCGAATTTCTCTTCCGAACCGATGTTGGCGATGTTGGTGTTCTCCCCCTTCCCTTTAATCGGGTGGCAATCGTCAAGCAGACAGCTTATTGGCCGGGAGGAACTCCAACCTATGAGGAGATTCCGCAGTATCCAATAGCACACGTTCGCCGGAAGAAGCAACTTGATATTCTTGAGAAGAAGCTATCAGATTTTTCCTCGACAATTACTCCAACAACGCTTCTCGGCCCAATTCGCGAGGTTGCCCCAATGGCAGAAATTCTTGGAGTGCGCCAGCGGTTGATTCCAGTAATGGAGGACGAAGACCCGCATTTACTCGACACGCTTGTTACCGTTACGAAAATTGGTGAAGTGTCTGGTCCCATTCGGGGAATTCACGCACTCTACTTCCTGCGGGTTTCGGATCGGTTTGGCCCAGATGAGACTGCCTATCGCAAGGAGATTGCCAGTTTCTCGGAACAATATCAGAGCCGATACCGTCAACAATTACTTGATGATTTGCTCAAGAGTGCCCGAGCAAATTCGCAAATCAAAGACTTAAGGAACTCTACATTGATAATGTTAGGGAGTAGTCATCCATAGAATATCCATTGTGGGCTGACCCAGTCTACATCCGAGACCATGAGTATGAACCACCAGAATCGTTCGGATACGTTTTTCGGGATAGCCGATCAACTTCCCGATCCCAGCTCTACAGAAATGAACTGGGATGCCCCCTGTCCTGAAGTCGGTTGGCCCAATATGGTGACCAATGCAATTGCCTCTTCTGTCCGCTTTCCTCAACATCAAGGCCCACTCTCTATCAAGTGTGCATTCAATGGAACCGAAACCTATAATGTTGGAAGGACTTCATTCAAGGTGAATGATCGTTCCTATCTCGTTCTCAACGATGGTCAACGATACGAAAGCTCTATTGATGAGTTCGGAGTCAATTCCTTCTGCATCTTCTTTCGTCCCGGTTTTCCTGAAGAGGTTTTGCGCGATACAGTATCTCCTGACGACCATCTTCTCGACAATCCAGTTGACCAACGATCACAAAGTGCCGCTGCATTTTTCGAGAAACTCTACGCGCACGATCGAACTATCTCTCCTATCCTCTTTGCACTACATAGAAAAAGTTATAGTGGGTCTGCAAACAAGATGTGGCTTGCCGAGCAGTTCCACGCTCTTCTGGAGGGGATGCTCCGGGTTCACCGTAATATCTCGCGTGAAATAGATTGCCTCACTGCTGTCAAACGCTCCACTCGCGTTGAGTGTTATCGGCGCTTGCAGCGAGCAAAGGAATATATTGATGCTTACTACAGTGCAGCTCTAACAATACCGGAGATTGCTTCTGCTGCCTGCCTCTCCACACATCACTTTCTCCGGACATTCAAGCAGGTTTTTGGGATGACCCCCTACCGCTACATCACGCACCGCCGTATGGAGGAAGCGCGCAATCTGCTCTTAAAAACCGATCTACCTGTCTCCGCTATCTGCTACGATATCGGTTTCGAAAGCCCTGGTTCATTCAGTTCTCTTTTTCGCCAGCAAACCGGAATGTCTCCAGCGGCCTATCGTGCCGACCATCGCCGGAGCCTGCGTCCTTCATAGTTCTCGACATGTAGTGATATAATCTCATTACTACTATAGTCTGGAGTCTGGCCCAAAAAAAGCAAAATTGAAGAAGTCAAACAGAGGTTGATTTGCTTGTTTGTCGAGAGGTGCTCAGGTGGCACATATCTCGTAAACAATAACTATTAACCTGACTATAATTCTAATGGTTTACAACTTCTTCTTACGCAGATGGTTATTTCTCTTTGTTCTCTTTCTACCAATAACAGCCTTTGCCCAGTTCGGACCTGCACCTGATTTTCCGGGTGGTCCAACCGATGGTTGCTTCAGTTTTGTGATCGGCGACGTTGCCTACATCGGGGGTGGACTCGGAAGCTCTCATATGTTCTCGTTCAACCGTACTACCAAGGAGTGGAAGGACTTGGGTGTTATGCCGGGGAACATTCAGAGAATCTGGGCGTTCGCGTTCTCATACAATGGTAAGGGGTACATCGGTGGAGGAGCATTAGGGGGAGCCTCAAACGTTACCGATCAGTTCTTTGAATATGATCCTGCTTCCAATACTTGGATACCGAAGGCTCCATTCGGCGGTGGAAATCGAGATGGATGTTTTGCCTTCGTTCTCGGGAACAAGGCCTACGTTGGGACAGGGTTCGATGGAGCCAATGTGGTGGCTGACGTTTGGGAGTACGATTTCGCAACGGACAATTGGTCTTCCGTTGGGAACTATCCAGGGGGGCCGAGAATCTTTCCTTCCTCCTTTGTTCTGAATGGCAAGGGTTACGTTGTTGGGGGGGCTGTCGGCTCAGTAAATGAATCAGTACAGTTGTACGAGTTCGATCCAACGTCGAAAGAGTGGACGCAACGTGCTTCATACGCCGGCACTGCTCGCCAAGCTGGTATCGCCTTTGAACTAAATGGCCTTGCCTACTATGGTGCAGGAATGGCTGGCTACACGCAGACTTTCCGGGACTTCTACACTTACAACGCAACTCAAGATCGCTGGACAAAGTCTGCCGATCAATTTCCTGATGAGTACACAGCTTGGACAGTCGCCTTTTCATTCGGAGATAAGGCATACGGTGGTCTTGGGGCTGCCTTCATTAACGGTTCGCTTGATTTCTCCGATAAGCTCTACGCCTATCCTCCCGACCCTGTTAGCCCTCAGGTTGCGATTGACCCACAGAACCTCTCGCTCGGTTCTGTAGAAATTGGCAAGACAAAGAGCAGCTCGTTTATCATCCGTTCAGTAAGTGATGCTCCGTTGCAAGTGAATAGTATCGAGCTGGATGACGTTGCTACAGCAGCCGGTTTTTCTCTTGGGTCGATTCCTACTCTTCCACACACAATTGCTCCACTCGGTTCTCTTGAGGTGATGATCTCCTTCTCTCCTCAGGCTTCAGGAGCTGTTGCTGGCGAGGTAATAATCGGAACAGACGATCCGGCTAATCCAGAGGCCAGCGTAAGTCTTTCGGGGCAGGGAACAGAGCAAGTGTTGCCCGGAGTGGTTCTTAGCACCAGCAGTTTGAACTTTGAGGATGTTCTTCTCTCCGCGTTGAAGGTGCTCAGCTTTACAATCTCTCCAGAAAATTCTGCAGGACTGGAGGTGCAGAGTATTGAGTTTGCCGATCCCCAACAGGCGTCAGAAGCAGGGTTTTCAATGACAACTGTTCCATCAATTCCAGCAACTCTTGCTCAAGGCGAGAGTGTAGAAGTGCAAGTAACGTTCCTGCCGGTAGCTGCCGGAGATGCGTTAGCGAGCATCTACATTGCGTTAAATGCCCCGGCTGATAAGACGGTATCGTTGCAGGGGAAGGGAGTTGATCCTTCATCCTCAGTGGAGGAGGGGAGTTCCCGCAATAATCCGTTGGCTATACAGATTATTGGCGAAAACCCTGTTCGTGATCTCCTTCGCTTTTCCCATCACAGTCCGGCTTCTGGTTACCTCGATATTCAAGTTCTCGATTTAAGTGGGCGAGAGCTTCAGAGCCAATCAATGCAGGTGGTTTATGGAGGAGAGGAGGAATTTGCTCTCGATGTTTCACAGCTCCCTTCGGGGACATATCTTCTGAAGGTTGGGACTGAGGGCAAATCTTCTTCTCTCCTCTTTACGAAACAACAATAGGTGTGGTCCGATAGTATTGTCTGTTGGACAAGCCGGGTTGGAACGTGAGGAGACTCAACGTTCCAACCCGGTTTTCTTTGGCAAGAATGGAGTGGCGACGTATGGAGGTGAAGTTGTAGTATTGGTTCATGAACCAACCAGAAAGACAACCGGGGGGCGAAACTGAGACGAGAGGTGGCCACCATTCTCGGATTCTACAAGTACTCCGATATATTTCTGATAATCTGGAGGAAGGCTTAGAACTTCCTCAGTTGGCCGACGTTGCCTGCTATTCACCCTATCACTTTCACCGAATTTTCACGGCTATTGTTGGCGAGCCGGTTGCAACATACGTTCGGCGCAAGCGGCTTGAAAAGGCTGCCAGAGAAATTATACAGAGTAAGCAGTCAATAACTGCGATTGCCCTCTCTGCTGGATTTGAAACCCCCACTGCCTTTACGAAAGCCTTCAAGCGAACCTTTTATATTACCCCTTCCTACCTCCGTGAAGTAGGTCATCTCAGTCCTATCAGTCACTCTATCCAACCACTATCTATCAAACTTCCTGAGGTAGTTATGACGCCAGAAATTAGAGAGCTGGGTTCATTTCCCGTAGTGCTTGCAACTGGGCGAGGACTTATCAACCATACATTTACTCAGGCAGCGCAGAAGGCCTTCAGTGAACTTCAGCACTACTGTGTGAAGCATCAACTGTGGCCAATAACGGGGCGCTGCCTTGCCATTATGCCGGATGATCCTTCCACGACACCACTTGAGGATTGCCGCTTCCAAGCTGCGCTTGAGCTGAAGGAGGAGAGAGTGATTCCCAAGGAGGGGACCGTGGAACGTGGTTTGGTTGAGGCTGGGCGGTGTGCAATTTTCGTTCACCTTGGATCGTATGATCGTCTCTGGGAGACATGGAATGCTGCCTATCGAAACTGGTTGCCGGCGAGTGGCGAAGAGTTGCGCCATGCACCCCCCTTCGAGGTCTACCTCAACGACCCGTCAAATACAGCACCAGAAGATCTCGTGACAGAAATCTGTATTCCTATTCAGTAGTGTTGTTAGGAGGTTGCCAGTTGAGTTGAGGGTTGGGTTCAATAAATTTTTTCTCACGTGGAATAGCTGCCGAGTTTGTTGGAATAGTAAGGCATCAAGTTTGAAGAGATAGAAAAGGAACATCGCTTCTGCTCCTTTTTATCTCCACTACTTTTCATACAGATGCTATACTACAATCACATGCTGCGTCTCTCTTTCTTCTTCTCTCTGAACCTTGTGGTTCTTTTCTCTACGATCTTTATTGGTGGATGTATCGGGACGGATTATCTCCAGGATCCGGTTTTCGAACCAAATTTAGAAATCTACACTACTACCTCTACCTCAGCTTTACGTGTTAGTGAATCACTCTCCTTTGAATCGGTCTACTACGATGCTTCTGGAAAGCCTACTCCCGCTGTGGTTTTGTGGAACAGCTCCGATCCATCCATTGCTTCAATTGATGAGAATGGGTTGCTTACTGGTCATCAACCGGGGCAGGTAAGTGTCAGAGGCTCTGTAGGAGACTTAGTTAGCCCTCCCTTGTTGATAACCGTGGTAGAAAATGATAATGCAATAGCTAACGTGATGATTGCTCCAGGGGCTACTTCTCTTCCTCCCGGTGAGTCTTTTCTTTTTACTGTGCAAGCTACTTCCATTGCCGGCGACATTGTAGTTCCAACAACTCTTGAATGGTCTTCTTCTAACAACCTTGTTGCAACTGTAGATAGTGAAGGGCGCGTCCACGCAGTTAGCGAAGGGATGGCAGAGATTGTTGCGGTTGCTGACGGAGTGAGTAGCAATCCCGCTATTGTTACTGTGGAATCGGAAGAGAAGATGCGCATGGGAACCTTCCAGAAAAACCCAGGTACTTCCTATGAAGTTGCGGGCAGAGCTTACCTTGCAGCCGACCCGTCAGAAGGTGTTCAGCTCATTTTTGCTGAAGATTTCTCAAGCAGTAGCGGTCCACGACTTAACGTCTATCTCTCCAAAAATAATCGGATTGAAGCTGGGAGTTTAGATCTCGGTCCACTTCAAAGCACAACGGGTGAGCAGACCTATCAACTTCCTGCAGGAGTTGGTATTAACGACTTTGATGTTGTACTTATCCACTGCGTTCCGTTCAATGTCACATTCGGCTTTGCTGAGTTTGCAAAGTAGTCTCAATCAACTCAACTCTCAACTACGTAAAAAGAAATTATGCGAACGACTTTTGGCACTCTTCTTATCACGGCACTACTTCTCGGTCACTCGCCACTTGTTGCTCAGGGGTGGCCTCAGGAAGAGGGGGGAGGGTACTACAAACTCGGTCTGAATCTTACTCGTTCTGACAAGTTTTACGAAGGGGAGGGTAATGTGGTTACTATCCCTACATTCGCCGATTACACTGTGAGTCTATATGGAGAGTATGGTATCACGAAAGGAATCACTGGCATCCTCTACCTACCATTTGTTAAACGGCTGACATTAAATCGGCAAGTTGGGCAACCGAGTGGTTTTGTATACAGTGAAGGGGATGGTGTTACTGGAATAGCCGACCCCGAAGTCGGTTTGCGAATAGGATTGCTGCGAAGTGGCCCAGTCGTTATCACGGCCGGCCTCAAACTCGGAATACCTTTGGGTGAGAGCGAGCAGGAAAATGGACTTCTAACTGGTGATGGTGAGTTCAACCAAATATTGAGTGCAGGCTTGGGCTATTCTTTCTATCCCATCCCAGCGTACGCATCACTTCATGGGGGGCTGAATAATCGAACTGAAGGATTCTCAGATGAAGTTGTCTACGGTGGTGAGTTCGGTTATACATTCGGTGGGAAGGTTACTGCTATCGGACGTCTTGTTGGTGTTGGCTCATTGAATAATGGTGACGCAAATGTGAGAGGAGGGATGGGGGGAGCCTCGGCAAACAATCAGAGCTATCTTTCTTACGGTTTGGAAGGTGCGTGGCAGTTATCGAAAGATCTGGGTATCTCGTTAGGTGTGACATCTGCCTTCTTTGGCCAGAACACACTATCTGCACCATCGTTCTCTACTGGTGTTTACCTGAAACGTTGAGAGTGATAGTTGAGGGAACGTAGTTGACTATCGAAATTCTTTGGCGATGTTTACCAGTTGTTCAGTTGGATCCCAATTTTCTGGTTCAATTGCTGGCCAAACCCATTTGCCCCCTTCATCAAGCCATGTTATTCGTCGTGCTCGAATGTTTTCTAACGTTATATCTTCAACTCCCCACTGAACTCCGCAACAAGGACAATCTTCGTCAATTATAGCATCACCAAAGTCATTCCAGATTGGAATGTCGTTAATGTATCCGCAAACGCGGCAAACGTCATTTCTGTGCATGGATTTTATTCAAGCGCGAGTAGTAATATCCAGTTGTTATGGTAAGACACGTAAACTCTGGTGATTTCTCACTAAAAGTGGTCAAAAAAACAGAACGACACGATCACTGTTCCTTTTGTGTATCGCATTTGATGTTTTGTTATGTTGAAACGAGAGCAAGCAACCAGCGGTCAATTATCAATGGTTGATTGAATCTGAGTGATAACTTCTGGTGGTGAAAACTATTCCCTTTTTCGACTTGGGTACATCTTGGTCTTTTTCTTTTAAATTTGACCAGTAGTCATATTTCTCTCTTTCTTCTTCTTTGTTATCGTTGAATGTTCTTCCTTACTGTTCAAAAGGTATGATATCAGCTTAAAAAGTTTGGCTATGACATCAATCAGATGAAGTACAGATTGCGAGGGAAGGCTTCCTATTATAGCATTCTATTGAAGCCTTCAACAAGTGAAGAATCAGCTATGAAGGTTGTGTAAAGCGGAGCTTTAAGATAGAGGAGAGATACCCCTCATCGATTGTGTAGAGGAGCTTTGCTTGAGGGGGCATGAGTTTTGAGGGAAGAAGGGTCGTGAACCCAGAGATTGCCTTGAACTGGAGGATTATGAGGATTCAACTTAAGGTTGGTTCTTATCGTCAACTACCCCTTCTTCACTCTCAGTCTTGTCACGTATACTTTCCAACCGTTTCTGAGTACTGTCGAAAACTGCTCGCAAGCCTTCTGGATCTTCTTCTGCGAGCTGCTTGATTCCTTGTTGAAAGTCAGCCACTGTTTCATAGCCGTTTGCTTTGAGCAGACTGTCTACCTTGCTGTTATTTTCATCCCCTTTTCCTATCGACTTTTCCAGTAAAATCTCTGCATATAACGTTGACATAGAGTTGACATTATCTTTGCTGAGTTGCTTTCCACAGCTTAGGATGCCAAAAGAGATAGCTGTCAAGATGGCAAGTTCTGTAGTTATGCGCGACCTGCGTTTGGCTATGATTTTTCTATTCTTCACCGACTAAGTCCTTTATTTTCTTTTCGAGCTTGGTCACCTCATCGTCTGATCCTTTACCCCACGCACGGTATTTGACAATACCTGATCCATCAGTGAGCACAAGAGTTGGATGCCCTGCTTTCATATTCAATCCCTTTACCAAAATTCCTTCCCAATCCATTAAGACTGGATATTTAAACTCATCTTTGAACCTGCCGCGGATATAACCTTTTAGAAAACCTGGTACGGAGGTTACATCGGCCACAGGAACAAAGTGGATGTTCTCTTTGTATTTCGGTACCAGTTTCTTTGTCCAGTTCTCTACATAGTCATAGGCATCTCTATCACACACGACATAAAGAGCTGGTTTTCCGCTATAGTTCGATGTTTTCCACGTTTTTTCGTATTGATCTTCAATACTAAATGTTGGGACAGGTGATCCTACGCTCACCATGCCGAGCATCAGTGGTGTTATACCAATTATTATTAATAGCGGGATATAGACTTGTCTCTTCATCGCTGTGTTTTAGATTCTTATGGTTCGTCACGATTGTCCGCTTTTTTCTTTCGAATATAGAGCCGCATCGGGCTATCAGGGTTCATTGACGTGTAGACATCGACGGTGTATGGCTGAGTGTCGCTCATTCTTTTTGTAGAGAACCCTATGTAGATTTCTGCATCTTTTTCCTTCCGTGCATAGGATTTTTGAATAGTTGCTAAAATACACCCACAACTTGGCTCTACTCTGTCAAGAACAACAAGGCTATCAGTACTGTTTCTAACGTAAAGTCTGAACGTGTTAAATTCGCTGGTATCAACTACCTCGTATTCATATGTACTCAGGGAGACAGCTGAAGTAGCAGTAGTTAGAGTGTTTGCAGATGAACTGATAGAATCTTCTGTACTTATCTCAGCATTTTCAGGCTCGGCTTGTCCATAGCATGAGTTTGTAGACAAGCTGGTTATAAGGAGTATGATACTGATTGCTATTCTGCGTTCTCTTTTCATCTTATTCATTTGTTCTATTACCCTTATCTACTAATATGGCCAATTCCACTCTGACACCTGAACTTCTTCTCTCAGCATACTGTCAGGGATATTTTCCTATGGCTGAACATCGTGCTGGTGAGGTTGGATGGTTCAAACCCGAAATGCGAGCGATTTTACCTTTTGATGCTCTTCGCGTTTCCCGTTCCCTTACAAAGGTAGTGCGGTCTGGTCAATATACGATTACAGTAGACCAAGCCTTTTCTGAAGTTATTCACTCCTGTGCTGTTCTTCGTGATGAGACGTGGATTTCTCCTGAGTTAGAGTCAGCCTATACGGAGCTTTTTCGGTGCGGCTTAGCACACAGCATTGAAGCATGGCATGATCAGAAGCTTGTTGGTGGACTTTACGGTGTATCTATAAATGGAGCCTTTTTTGGTGAGTCCATGTTTCATTTGCGTCCGAATGCTTCAAAAGTATGTTTGGTCTACCTTGTTCACCACCTTCAGTCACGTCAGTTCCAGCTTCTCGATTGTCAGTATATTAACTCTCATATGGAATCGTTAGGAGCATCTGAAATCTCTTCTGGTACATACGATTCATTGCTTCAGATTGCTCTTAACACTCAAACGACCTTTAATGATACCACCCCATTTCTCTCCTTTGCTTCAGAACAATTGGAGTAATCGCTGACCGTCAATCGCGCTCATTATAAGTCTCCTCAATTTCCTTTCGTACATTCTTTTTTTCGCTACATGTCCTCTGTACAACCCATTGTTGCACGAGCTACGCCACTTGGCGAAGGAGCTATTGCCATTGTCAGGCTTAGTGGATCAGGAGTTTTTGAGATTACTGACCAGCTTTTTTTTCCTGACCGTGGTGGTTTATTCTCAACCGTTCCAGAACGAACTATGAGTATTGGGCGTTTGGTTGATGGGGATCGTTCTCTCGATCATCCACTTGCTGTCCGGTTTCAAGCTCCTCGCTCATATACTGGTGAAGACATGGTTGAGCTTCATCTTCATGGAAATCCTCTGATAGTAGATTCTACGCTTCAACTTTTTCTTAGGAAGGGTTGCCGTCTTGCTGAACCTGGTGAATTTTCACGTCGAGCATTTCTCAATGGCAAAATGGATCTGGCTCAGGCTGAGGGGCTTGCAGATCTCATCCGTGCCGAATCCGATATTGCCCTTGACTTAGCTCAACAGCAACTTGGTGGTGAACTATCTCGTCGTTTTTCACATTTTCGCCACGAGATTGTTGATTTTCTTGCTTTGATTGAGCTTGAGCTTGACTTTGTTCAAGAAGGTTATGAGTTGCTCGATTACGAAAAGCTTTCATCAACATTGCAAAGTCTTTTATCTGATATTCGTGACCTACTTGTATCCTATCGTACTGGCGATCTTCTGCGTCGCGGGCCTCGTATACTTCTCCTTGGGCGTCCTAATGCTGGCAAATCAAGTCTGTTCAACGCCATACTTGGCTATAGCCGTTCCCTTGTCAGCTCCCAACCTGGGACCACTCGTGATTATGTCGAGGAGCGTATTTTTTACCGGGGAGTTGTGCTTCATTTCCTCGATTCTGCTGGAATTCGTGAAACTGACGATGACCTTGAAGCACAAGGTGTTTCGTTCGCAACGAATCTAATTCCATTAGCCGACCACGTTTTGTATTTAATAGATAGTTCGCTTCCTGAATCGACTCTCGCTACCGAAGACAATCATTTTATCTCTCTATCTCAAAAATATTCTCAGTCTCACTTTCTTAAGGTCTATTCCAAACAAGATATTGGGGTCTCAATTGATACTGCTCATTCCGTTTCAGTATTCGATCGTTTATCTGTCGAGCACCTACTCGATTCCCTCATAGCTCAGTATTCAACACATAAAACGGATTCTCTCATATTACTTACCCAACGTCAACATCAGAAATTATTGGCCATTGAATCTTTTCTTTCTTCAATTTCTAACGTTACTGATACACCTACTGAGCTTCTTGCTACTGATCTCAGAGCAATTCTTCAGCCTTTATCTGAGTTGACTGGTGCTGTCACTAACGAAGACATTCTCGATGCTGTTTTTTCTGGATTTTGCATCGGCAAATAGCTTCAATTCATCATTTATTCTTACCCGCTTTACTTTGGTGTTCCACGTGGAACGGCACGGCCAGTAGATGAATACACAACAGAGCAAGGAAACCACATATGGTTAGAAGGCAATACGACATAATCGTAATCGGAGGAGGGCATGCTGGAATTGAAGCTGCTTCGGCTTCAGCCCGGATGGGATGCCTCACAGCACTGATTACACTTGAACTTGAGACCATAGGGAGGCTTTCGTGTAATCCCGCTATTGGGGGAATGGCAAAAGGGCAGCTTGTCTGTGAAATCGATGCAATGGGTGGGGAAATGGCTAAGATTGCCGATATATCGGGGATTCAGTTTAAAACCCTTGGAACGAAGAAAGGACCAGCTATGTGGTCACCAAGGTCGCAAAACGATAAAGACCTTTATCCCTTTTATGCACAACAACGATTGCGTGAAATTCAAGGTCTTGATTTGATAGAAGCCTCGGTAGAAGATATCCTGATTGATAAGGGAGTTATTAAGGGAGTTCGTCTCGAGAAAGGAGATTTTTTGTCTTGCCGAGCAGTTATACTCTGTGCTGGTACATTCCTTTGTGGTCGAATGTATACAGGTGAAGATCAGACTGTTGGTGGAAGAATTGAAGAACGGTCTGCCGAGTATCTTAGTGGGTCTTTGCGAAACGTTGGATTTGAAACTGCACGTTTAAAAACGGGAACGCCTCCTCGAATTCACAGAGATTCTATTAACTATAGTTCTTGCGAGAAGGATTTTGGCGACGAAAACCCTCAACCTTTTTCTCGTTCAAGTAAAGAAGTCCAGAATCAAATTATATGTTATACAACTTGGACAAACACGCAAACGCACCAAATTCTTGAACAAGGCTTTGACCGCTCACCTATGTTTACTGGACGTATTTCAGGGTCAGGACCACGATATTGTCCATCGATTGAAGATAAAGTCTTTCGTTTCGCCGATAAAAGTGGGCACATGCTCTTTCTGGAGCCTGAAGGCTTAAACACAGATTCAGTCTATGTGAATGGTTTCTCGACATCGTTGCCAGAAGACATTCAAGCAATGGGATTGAAGTCTATTCCTGGTTTAGAAGAGTGCAAAATTATCCGTAAGGGATATGCTGTTGAATATGACTATTTCCCACCCCATCAACTTCTTCCATCACTCGAAAGTCGTCGTGTTGGTGGGCTTTTTATGGCTGGACAGATTAATGGAACATCTGGTTATGAAGAAGCTGCCGCTCAGGGATTGATGGCTGGAATCAACGCAGTAATGAGTTTTAGGGGAGAGAACCCCATAATTCTTGATCGCTCACAAGCCTACATTGGCGTCCTTCTTGATGATTTATCAGTACTCAGTACTACTGAACCATACCGCATGTTTACATCACGAGCTGAATACCGATTGCTTCTTCGTCGGGATAATGCTGATATACGCCTAACCGAGCTTGGAGGAAATCTTGGGTTAGTTGAACCTCGTCAGGTAGGGCGAGTAAGGGAGAAAATGAAGTTGGTTCGTGAAGGTGAATTATTGCTAAGAAAGTTGAATGCTCAATATATTGGCGGTGATGGTACCGTTTGGGCTGACAAAGCATGGACATTATTGAAGCGTTCCGGTGTTCAGTTAACCTCCTTGGTGTTTTCTGATGGTGAAAATCTTCCAGATAGCATTTTGAACGATCACGAGGTTCTCGAACAGTTAGAAATTGCCTCACTTTATGAAGGCTATATTGATAGACAGGTGCGTGAAGTAAACCAATTCAAAGAACAAGAAGAGAAATTAATCCCTTCTGAGATAGATTATCGGAAAATTCAATCACTCTCTTCTGAAGGACGTGAAAAACTGACCAAATTTCGACCACGATCTCTTGGGCAAGCCTCGCGAATTAGTGGAGTTAGCAGATCGGACCTCTCAATTCTTATGCTTTATATTAAGTAACTGACCTGCATTAACGTCAGTCAAATCTATTTTATCCCTATCATCGCTGCAAATCACCGGCAATTTGGCCGAGGAGCTTTGCTGAGTTTCATCATTGCAAGAAATGAAAGGTTCCACGTGGAACCTGTTGCGTCCCTTGTTACAGAGGCAGGTAAAGACATGAAGAAAATATTAATTGTGGGAGGAGGAGGATTGCTTGGATCAAGTCTCGTGAAGGTGATCACAGAGGAATCGAACTGGGAAGTAAAAGTAGCGAGTCGAAAGTTTTTGGCCGATGCAAAGGGATACGAGCGATGGGACTCAAATTCGCGCTCTGATTGGAAAGAAATGATTCTAAAAGAGAGGTGGAAGCCAGATGTGATCGTCAATGTTGCGGCGATGACTAATGTAGATCAGTGTGAAATTGAACGAGAGGGAGCGTGGAAAACAAACGTGGAGTTGGTATCAGTAATCGCAGAAATGGCACGGAAAGTGGATGCAAAAGTTATTCAGCTCTCATCAGACAATATATTTGATGGTGTTAATGGGCCATATACTGAAGATGACAAGGCAAAACCGATCAACTACTATGGGAAAACGAAATTAGCAGCTGAAAATGTGTGCTTAAGCAGTGGAATTGATTGTGCTATTATTAGGACTATGTGGCTGTATGGACAATCGGCAATGGGGAAGAAAACGTTTGTTGACTGGTTAATAGAACGAGTTTTGGGGAGGGAAACAACGAGAATAGCAATCGATGAAATTGGAAATCCAACACTGACAGATGATGTAGCCTACGCAATTCTGAAAATTATTGAGAAAAATCTTACCGGAATAGTCAATATTGCTGGAGAAAACCGAGTTTCAAGGTGGGAGTGGGCGAATAGAATTTGCGATGTTTATAGGATTGATAAGCGAGAAATGTTAGTTCCAGTTGAATCGGCACAGCTACAAAGAGAGGCATTGCGGCCTCTCCAATCAGGTTTTGTGACGACGAAAATGGCTTCTGTCCTTGAATTTAAAGCAATTGATGTAGAGCATGGACTTTACCTGTTGAGGATACAAAAGGAAAGAGAGACGACGTGAACCGAAAGAAAAAAGAGCTTCCTAATGGAAGTTTGAGGGTGACAATGTTGGGGAGTGGAACCTCATCAGGAGTTCCAACAATTGGTTGTGAGTGCCTAACATGTTTGTCAGATGATGCAAAGGATAGGCGTTTACGCCCATCAGTAATGCTTGAAACTGATGGAAAACGAATAATTATTGATACTTCAAGTGATTTTAGACAACAGTGCATTGATAATGGGATTGCAAACATTGACGCAGTTCTCTATACTCACCATCACTTCGATCACATTGCAGGATTTGATGATCTTCGAGCATTTAACTTTACAGCAAAAAAAGCGGTCCCGGTTTATCTGACAGAGGAAACACACACTCATCTGAACAGGATTTTTGAATATGCTTTCGATCAAACAAAACGAAAAGAAAGCAGCGCCCCTCAGGTTAAAGTGTCGATTATCGATAAAACGGTATTTTCGGCCAGTGGAATAATTTGTACCCCTATTCCACTTCGGCACGGGTCAATGGACGTTACAGGGTATCGAATCAAAGACTTTGCATACTGCACTGACTGTAATGAGATAACTGAAGAGGGATTTGAACTGCTGAAAGGTGTACGTTTTCTCATTCTTGATGGTCTACGATTTCGGCCTCATCCTACGCACTTGACTATCGACCAGGCAGTTCAAGTAGCAGAAAAGATCGGGGCAGAGCATACTTGGTTAACACACATTGCACACGATGTGAAGCATGCTGAAGGTAGCCAGTACTTGCCAAAACAAGTGAGTCTTGGATTTGATGGATTGACAATAGAGATTGATAGACATGGAGAAATGATTTCAATTTGATTTCGTCTGTGGAAAACCTTATACTTGCATGTTTGCAAAAACAATAGATTTACGGAAGAGTGTAATGAAACGGCTGATACTGATATCGTTGATGGGCTTGATGGCAATAGGAATTGGCACTGCTTATGCAGTGAGCAATGTGTTTCGCTCAATCAAAGCTGAATCAAAAGGCGAAGAGATCCAAATTGAATGGAAAACGACAGGTGGTAGTAGCTTCCATACTTTCGAGATCGAGAGAAGAAGCAACGAAGTTCCGTCGTATCGACGGATCGGGAGTATTGTCGCAAAAGAAAGTGGAGATGGGTATACGTTCGTTGATAACGGAGCTTTCTTTAGAACGAGTGGCGATAAAGAATTTACCTACAGAGTAAAAGCTGTTGGTGCGGGGGGATTAGAGCAATACTCTCCACCAGTCACTGTTTCGCATAAAGTTGTTTCAAGCGTGAAGCGTTCGTGGGGAATGATCAAAGAGTTGTTCCGCTGAGAGGAGAGATAACTGAAAATCTTATATAACGAAAGCCTGCATCTTATGTGTTGCAGGCTTTTCTTATTGATAGAACATACGTAGCCAAACAATAGAAACAGGTATGGAAAAAAAAACAACACGTTATGTCGGAACAGTATTGATTGCTGTGAGCGCACTATGGATTGGCTGTAGTGAAAGCGAGATTGAAAAAAAAGATGGAGTTGCAGCAGATTCAATTCCTCAGATTGGAGACTCAGCAAAATCAGATAGTGCCGAGCTTGAAGATGTTAACTCAACGCTTATTGAAGCAGACAGTACTAATGAAGACACAACAAAAGTGAGTGGTGCTGAAGAGAACAAACCAGTTTCATTCGAGTGGAAATTTGACGTTCAAGAAACAAGTAATGGCTTTGAAGGAAAAGTTATAGCTACGGTAAATGGAAAAGAGTTTGTGGTAGTTCCGGCTGTAAAAGGTGAGTACCACGAGATGGAAAAAGTAGACTACGACGAAGCTGGAATTCCATCGACAGCACTTGGTGCAACCATTTCGTTATCAGAGGAAGGAGGAGAGATTCTCTACGCGCAACAAAAGGGGAGTCAGGTTTTGATCTTCAAAAAGCCTTTGACAGATATGAGTAGTGGCGAACTAAAGTTTGAGCAGATCAAGAAGATCGACCTAAAGTACTAAATACCAAGCCCTGTCGAGATTGAACAGTTTGTACAGACTTGGGTATTGGAGTTGCATCGCAAGCGGTCAGTCTTACAGGAATGGTTACTGTGAACGGGGAGCGTAATTGTTGCCGACCAGTTCCTAGAGCGGGGGAACAAGACAAACAGAACAATCACGCTCTATAGGGGAAGTCTCCACAGCAACCATTCCTTAAGACCAGCGGGTTGGATGATAGGGGGTTTTCAATTATCCTATTGCTATTTCGATAAGTCCAGCTATCTTTACCGGAATAACGGATGCAATATAACCGTTTTATCGGTAATGACAAAACATTTATCGAAGAAACTATGAAGACATTAGGCGAAAGAATTAAAGCTGAACGGGTCAATCGGAAAGAATCTCAGCAGGTATTCGCTGAAAAGGTCGGAATATCGCAGAGTTTTCTATCTGATATAGAGCGTGGTGTTCAAATCCCGGGAGGAGAAGTTCTCTTGGCAATAAGTCGTTATACCGGAATATCGATAGATTTTATTGTTAAAGGAGAAGATGCAGGATGGGGCGATCTGAGAACGACAGTCAGCGACAATGAGAATGGAAGTCAAAAAATTCCCCTCTTCCTCTGCCCAGCCGCAGCAGGGAGTCCAGTACCAGGTGATGACTACATAGAGGAGATGATCGACATCTCAACGCTATTGCTTCCCAACAAAGATCGAGGAGAGGGAACCATACTCTTCTCTTGTCGAGTGACAGGAGACAGCATGATTGGTGCTGGGATAGATCGAGGAGATTATCTGGTTTGTAGTCGTGATAAGCAAGTCCGACCAGGGAGTATCGTGGTCTGCTCGTTAAATGGTGAACTGACGGTGAAACGTTATGAGCAATCAGGTGGGGAAGTGCAGCTTTTTCCTGAAAACCCAAAGTATGAACCGATTCGGATAACATCTGAAGACAGCTTCAGAATCCATGGTGTATTGATCCGCGTTGTGAAGAGTTTCTCGTAGGGTAAGGTTGACCAGTAAGGACTGTTAGCAGAGCGCCAAGAAAATGATTGATCGTGTTGGAAGAAGGGTGATGTTCGATCAAGTAGCGGATGAATATGATGCGGTTCGTCCAGGCTACCCTACAGAACTATTTGAGATGCTCGCCCAGGCTGGACACCTACAAAACGGCGGAGAAACATTGGAGATCGGGTGTGGAACAGGTCAAGCAACAGAGCTGTTAGTTCAATATGGATTGAACTTGACGTGCATTGATCCGAGTGAGAATATGCTCCGAATCGCCCGGAAAAAATTTGCCGAAGTAAAAGGAGTACACTTTGCTCAAAGTACCTTTGAAAACTATACTCTTCGCAATAAAAGTCTGGACTTGATTGTTGCAGCAACCTCGTGGCATTGGGTTGATCCCACTATAGGGTATACAAAGGCTGTAAGGGAGCTAAAATCCGAGGGGAGGTTAAGTATAATTGCCAACCTTCATCCAACTCCAGTCGCACCATTCTACGAAAGAATCCAAGCTGTTTATGAAGAATTAGTTCCTGAGTGGGGAAATCTTCAGACAAATAAGTCGACAGAAGATGTCATGCGCCAGTGTAAAGAGGAAATGGAAGTGACTGGAGACTTTACGAGTATTGAAAAATTTGAATATCGATGGAAAGAGATATATAGCGAAGAACAATACCTGAGGCTTATTGGTACATATTCCGACCATCGTACTCTTGGAGAAGAGCGCCTTACTGGTTTGCAAGAAGCAATCGGAAAGGTGATCGAGAATGAATTTGATGGTCGCGTTGAGCGAGACTATCTATCAATTGCCTATGTCGGGAGGAAGGGGTGAAGAGTTCGGTAGCATAGTTGAGAGAAATACTCGGCAAAAAGAGACTATACTTTTGCGATAACATCGGCAAGAGTTGTAGCCCGAATCTTGAAATGTGAAGTATTCCATAGAGGCTTGCCCTCACGGAGCAGGATGACTTGGGGCGATTTATGAGGAATCCCAGTTTCAGTGGCAATCAAGGTAGAAAGTGGGCGTTGCCGGAGTACGTCAACTTGGTAGACAGGAATCTCTGTATGCTTGAGAGCAAACTGTAGTATTTCAGATTGAGCAAACAAGGAAACTCCACATGAAGGACTGTGCTTATATAACACAACAATTGGCTCGACAAGTAGCTGGCGGAAGCTCTCCTCTTGGAGGTTTTGTATTGGAGCTATATTGATCTGATTCTCTTGCATCGACGTTACCCACAATAAGTTCCTTCACGAAAGGGAAGAAAGATAAGCCTCACTATCTCGGCAGCAAGAGAACAATCGGAAACGAGAGAAAAATTTTCCATATTCGCTCGACGATACATTCCCCATGATTGGGTCAGTTTCAACAGACTATTCGTATGCAATATGGTTAAGCCAATAAGACTTACGTTAAGGAGCCAAGGGGCTTAATCAACTCAGTCCCACTGTCATCGCTTTTTTGCGAAGTTATTGCTGGTACAAAAAGGGTTAGAGAAACAGAGTGAAGAAAAGAGGAGGATTTGTGGTTGCTATAGAACACTTCCGCACAGCTCGCGGCCTTGTCAAAAAACTTGTAGATGGACTGAGTGAGGAACAGTTGTTTGCTGTTCCACAGGGATATGCTAACAACATTGCTTGGAATGCCGCCCACGTTGTAGTAACACAACAGCTTATCTTGTATAAACTGAGCGGGCTTGAGCTGCACGTGTCAGAAGAAGCTGTAGAGAGTTTTCGAAAGGGAACGGGTTTGGAGAAGATCACTCCCAAACTATTCTGGGAGGCAATGGATTTCTTAGTGGAAGCTCCAGAACAGCTTTCGAAAGACTACGAGAGGGGAGTCTTTGAGTCGTTCGAGACGTACGAAACTTCAACCGGTATTGTCTTGCACAACATCGACGAAGCGATTCTCTTCAACAACTATCATGAGGGGATTCACTTAGGGTATATGATGGCGATGCGAAGGAGCATCTGATAGATGAGACAAACGGAATCGGAAGCGAATGAACAACATACGGTATACTACTGACCTCACCGATGTGAGTTGGGACGAAATGAAGCGTGTGCTGGTAGAAGATAGCTTCGACAATTTGCGTTCGCCGAAACAACTCCGCGAGTCTTTCGAGAACAGTTTCAAAGCTGTTATTGCCTATGCCAACTCATCAATTATTGGCACTGCTCGCGTACTCTCGGATGGTGTCTGCAACGCATACATTGTAGATGTCTGGACGTACACGCCTTACAGGAGAAGAGGGATTGCAAAGAGAATGGTGGAGATGCTGACAGAGAAACTCGACGGTCAGCATGTTGCTCTCTTTACTGAGGAAGCGAAAATGTTTTATAAGAGACTTGGCTTCAGTGACTTTGAGGGAGGAATGGCAAAGGTTGTTGGGGCGTGGCTGAAGTTGGAGACGATATAAATAATTATAATTCTGAAGGATGGAAACAGGGGAGACGCCTCCGTTTAAAATAACCTCCCCTGTCCTTCAGGTGCCGGTGCTGTTGCTCCTTCCAGCTGAAGCAGCTTCTTTTTCCGTTCCAGTCCTCCAGCATATCCAGTCAGAGAACCATCAGCACCAATTACGCGGTGGCAGGGAATGATAATCGCTATCCTGTTCTGTCCATTTGCGTGGGCAACTGCACGAACAGACTTTGGGTCGCCAAGTTTGTGAGCAAGCCATCCATAACTTCGCGTCTCCCCAAAAGGAATTTCTATAAGTGCATGCCAGACTGATTGCTGGAACGGCGTACCGGGCGTAAAGAGTGGAAGAGAAAACTGTTGACGTTGGCCTGCGAAGTACTCGGTAAGTTCAAGCGTCGTCTGCTCAATAATACTATTCGTTCCTTCCTCTACCTTACTCTCTACAAAGGATTGCAGCGAAGCAACCTGCTTCTCGACATCTGATCGATCTGCAAACTCGAGAAGAGTTAATGCCTCTTCAGTTGCGCAGACTTGCATCAGACCGAAAGGAGACTCGATATAGTTGGTAGTAAGTTTCATGCGATTCTGTTCCCCAATCATTTGCTTCCGTATAGATAGGCATAGGCCATTCTCCGCTTTCCCTCTCCACTTTCAACTAAAGGTTGTAGGTGAGCAATGAATTCTTTCTCTTCTTCTTGTGACAGAGTTCGGGCAATTGCTTCTTGCATTGAGTATGCGTTTGGATTAGGAGGGGTAGAATACAAGTAGTGCACAGGACTGGGTGGGGGTGGATGGATAACAACGTGATAGTCGAGGAAGATGTGACGAAAGCCGATCTCATCAGCAAGAGATATTAAATCCCGCTCGTCAAAGTCAATCATTGGGTTCCGTCCTTCATCGGTTACGTTGGCATCTTCTCTCTGCATTCCCTTCCGTACTTTTTGGTAGAGATCGATTACTGGCAACATATCATACCCCATCCAAGAGCGTTCTCGATCTGCATTCCCAAAACTGTTGATCGGTTCGAAGAGTGAAACGCGTCCTCCCGGTTTTAGAACCCGAAAGAATTCACTAAATGCTTTCCTTTTATCCGAGACATAGATGAGAACGGAGCGGGTAGTGATAACGTCAACAGAGTCGCTTGCAATTGTGTGGAGATTGTCAGCAGAAAGAAGCTCGAATCGGCAGCGATTGAGAAGTCCAGACTCGGTAACAATATCGCGACAGTACTCGAGGAGATCGGAGGAAATATCGCTGAAGATCACGTTATATGAAGAAGATTCAAGAGCACCAAGTCCAATCAGTCCATCACCGCACCCTACGTCGAGTAACGTGCCACTGTCAGCAAGGTCTGCACGTTCAAGCACTTTGTCTCGAATCGGACTAAGCTGACGCAAGGTCTCTTTCCGTCGCTCAGTATTCTCACCATCGCGGCGACTGAGAAGCCACCGATACCATATATCTTTGTTCTCGCTATCGTCTAACATCATCGTTAAAGTTGGATATACGGATAGGCCGGTAGAAAGAGGGAGTTTCTCTACACTCGACTCTACAAACTTTTCTCTCTTCTACTCTAAGAACTATGACCAGCTTCCATCCCGCAAATGTTCTCTGCCTTGCCTCTCCGCGATCTCAATCTGTCGTGCTCGTTCGGCAAACCGTTCTCGGTCCTCCTCGGTAAAATCATCAATGCAGCGATGGCAACTGACGCCGTATTGGTAGTCTGGCGAATCCTTGTCTTCATCGGAGAGCGGACGTCTGCACGCATAGCAAAGCTCGTATGAACCGGGAGCCAAGTTGTGGTCAACGGCAACGCGGTGGTCGAAGACGTAGCACTCCCCCTCCCACGCACTCTTTTCTTTAGGAACCTCTTCGAGGTACTTTAAAATTCCTCCCTTCAAGTGGTAAACTTCTTCGAAGCCTTGCTTTAGCATGTATGACGTTGCTTTCTCGCAGCGGATGCCGCCAGTGCAGAACATTGCCACCTTCTTATGCTTGGCACTATCCAGATTTTGTTGAACCCACGTAGGGAATTCGCGGAAGGATTTGGTGTGTGGGTCAACCGCTCCTCGGAATGTCCCGATCTCCACTTCGTAATCATTCCGAGTGTCGATCAACAGCACATCGGGATCTTCAATCAGTCTGTTCCATTCTTCTGGATCAACGTAAGTTCCAACTACTTCATTTGGATTAATACCCTCGACGCCGAGCGTCACGATCTCCTTCTTCAACCGGACTTTCATCCGGTAGAACGTTTTGTCCTCAGGGGAGACGTGTGATTCCTTATGCTCAAGATTTGCCAGCCGAGGGTCGCTTCGAAGCCACTCCAACAACCCAGCTATTCCTTCGGGGGAGCCGACAACAGTTCCGTTGATCCCTTCTTGAGCCAAGAGAATCGTTCCCCGAATACCATGCTGTTGGCAGGCATGGAGAAGAGGTTGGCGCATCTCTTTGTAGTTAAAGAGCGTGACGAATTTGTAGAATGCGATGACGTTCAAATCAGTTCAAAAGGAAAAATTCAAAAAAGAATGTTCAAAAAAGTCCAAAGTATATCAGGAGAAGTTTTCGGGATTCAGCGGAATCAAATCGTTGTGAATCCACTTCCGTCCGTCACGAACTTTCTCGCCGTCGATAATAACGTCCGACCCGATGCAGACTAAGTCCCAGTGTACGGCACTATTGTTTCCATTCGGAGCCATATCGTAGCACTGGCCGGGCGTCAAGTGAATTGATCCCCATATCTTCTCATCGAAGAGAATATCGAACATCGGTTCGGAAATATGTGGGTTTGTTCCGATAGCAAACTCACCGAAACGCCGCGCTCCCTCGTCAGTTTCAAGGATTGCTTGCAATGCCTCTTTGTTGTCCGAATCGAAGTCTACGATCACACCATCCTTGACCTCGAAACGAATCCACCCAAAAGGCTTGCCATTGTATACAGAAGGTGCGTAGGTAATGTGTCCATTTACTGAGTCGAGAATCGGTGCGGAAAAGATTTCTCCATCTGGAATGTTCACATCTCCAGCGCAGGGAATCCAGGTCTGCCCTTCAATCGAGAGCTTGATGTTTGTCCCCTCTCCAACCAAGTGAACCTCTTTGCTCTTCGCCAAAAGTTCGTGGAGTGGTTTCATCCGTTCGTTCAACTCTGCATAGTCAAGCAAACAGGCTTTGTAGTAGAAGTCGGCAAATTTATTGGTCGACATCCGGGCATTCATAGCGAAGGCAGGTGAGGGATAGCGCATCACACACCAGCGGGTGTTGTTTACCCGCTCACGCATGTGAACTGGATGCAGGTATTCTTCGTTGTATGCTTTGTCGGCTTCTCTCCCAACGTCACTCAGTTCGTAAATGTTCTCGGCAGCCCGTAAACCGATGTAGACATCCATCTCCTTCATTGTTGGCAGTCCAGCAATCTCTCGACGACGTTTCCAGTATTCAGTTGATCCACGCTCTCTCTCAATGCGCAGTACTTCCGTATCGTAGATCGCGATGAAGGGGTGTGCACCTGCATCAAACGTAGCGCGAGCCATCTCTTGTGCTAAGTGTGTGCCGTTGGTTCCGAAGACTTCAATCAGAACATTATTTCCCTTCTCTGTTCTGGTAGAGTAGTTGATGATTTTGTCAGCAAGGTCTTTGTTGCGTGCGTCGAACATGTTGAGTTGTACGTTGTGTCTGTTATAGATAAGGTATAGCTCAGATTCTGTGATAGCGGCTAACGCCCGGGGAGAAAGTACAGCGAAAAATCATAGGTTTTCAAGTCAACTTCGTCAACTGGACTACCAACTGCAAGTGGAAGAGTGATGCGTGCCTTTACCAGTGCGGAGCCTGCTATAAAACTGAATTCCCCCATTGCAATTGGTTCGCCATACGAATACCCAAGTGGGAGATTGAATGTTGGTCTGTACCCAAGGCCAAGACCGAAGCCCATATCAGTATCGGGATCCATTGTTGCGTCGGTTCCATATTTCAATGATAGGAGTGTTGGAAAGGTGAGGCGAAAAATTCCAGAACTTGCGTCGAGGTGATCGATCTCTTCGGGGAAAGCTGGATCGTAGGGAGCTGATCCAAGTGCCAGTTGTATGTCAGGATTGATGCCGACACCAAACTGATCGCCGAACGTCAGTAGCGGGATGTGTATCCCAATACTCAAGCTCCCAGCATAGGCAACAGTCCTTACTGTGCGGTTCGGAACTCGTCCTCCGTTAAAGAGGGAGAACTCTTCAGCGATAGTTTTCTCTGCCCCGAATCCAATTTCATATCGTGCAAGATAATCTCCCAACGACTGTCCCCACAGGCTATCAACAAACATCATGCTTGAGAGCAAGGTGCAGAGTGTGATAATGATGTGCAGAGGGTAGACTTTCATTCTTCAATTCTCCAAACGATTACCTCGCCATTGGTTCCAGTACTCGCCAGAATCGAAGAGTCAAACGGAGAGAACGTTACGGCCATTATGTATCTCGCCGAAGTTGAATCGAGCGCAATCAACTTCCCATTTGTAGCATCCCACACTTGCACGTTCCCCTCGTTATCCCCAGTGGCAATCCGCTTCCCATCACGGGAGACATCCATCGATACGATTTCAATACGAGAAGTGGAAGGGTCGGATGGATCCTGGTCGAGATTGTAATCAGTAATTCTTCCAATCGGTTCTTTCCCTCCCAACGAAAAGAGAGTTAGGCCGTGCGACCCAGCGGCAATTACCTGCGTTTTGTCTTGAAGGAAGTGAGCCGCTTCAAAGGAGCCTCTTCCATCAACAAAACGTTCAACGACTTTCATCGCACTCACTGACCAGTACATTGGAGGTGAGGAGAGAATTGTGTCTTCAGTTGAACTAAACTCAAGACTCGTGATTGGATAGAATTGATTTGTTTGACCAATGGTTGTTTTCGTCACTTTCGTACCGGAAATATCCCAGAGAGTAACTCCATTTGAGGTGGCGAGAGCCAGCTTCGTTTTGTCGGCATTGAATGCAAGTGCAGAGATATGGGGGGCGTCGGTTAAGAGTGCTGAGTAAAGTTCTTTGCCCGCCTCCATATCCAATACCGAGACTGCATATTTGCTTGACCCGTAGTAGTATGCAATGCCTACATACTTGCTGTCGTTGCTGGAGGTTATTGCCCCAATTGAGCGAGCCACTTTGAGTGTCCGAACCTCTTTTCCAGTCAACACACTGTAGAGTATTGCCTTATCATCGTAATAGTCGTCATCATTGATGAGGGCGATACCTTCGCTGGTAAACGTAGCCCGTTGCCTCTGATATGGCTCGGAGTCATAGTCTTCAAGTTTAATCTCAAAGTGCTGAAGCCTGGTAAGCCTTCCCTCCACAGTTAGAATGCTTTCAGAATCAGCACAACTCAACAGAGAGAAGGAAAGGAAGAACAAGAATACGGGAGCGGATCGGTAGTACATGTCTCTATATAAAACTTCGGCTTGAGTGATTGTGGCTGTTGAATGTTCAGAACTCGATGTAGGATTACTTCAACGCAATGAGCCAATATACTATATTCAAAGGATCGTTTTTTCCTCACAAAACAGGAATCATCTATGAACTTGCGCACGATATTACGATGTCCTATCATCCTATGCTCTCTTCTGCTAGTGCTCACTCTTTTCTCGTCAGGCACTGCCCAAACTGCTGATCCTTGGCTGATGAAAGGGCACGACACACGCCGCACTGGCCAGAGTCAAGCATACGGACCCAAAACTATTGATCCGGTGCAGACGTGGAGTCGTGATGTGCCGGCTGCCAACGTAATCAATATCGGCGCATCAGTTGATGAGCGTGGAGTCTATTTCGGGACGTGGGGACTTCAGCGTAACCCAGAGGGGAGCAACGATCCTCGAACGTGGGATAAGTATGATGGTGCAGTTTATGGATACCAGTTGAATGGCACTCCACTTTGGGGGGATGGGAGAGCCGATCTCGACATTGTGAACCGATGCTATGAGTACGAGGGGAGAGAGCGGGATGGAAACGATATTCTCTTCTGCGGTCTACTGAACTACAAGGTGACATTCTACAACGGAACGGTAGAAGGTCAAGCAGCGATAGATCAAGAACGGAACCGGATGTACGTAGGGCGTGGCGACGGCAAGCTCTACGCGATCGATCAGGGGAGTGGAGAAATTGTGTGGAGATATGCGACGTTCAACCCGCAGTTGGAAGATGATCCCGATGGCGGAGGAGAGATTGTGACATCGCCACTCTACGACGCAAACGGTTCAATCTACTTCGCAACGTGGGGGGAAGGAAAGTACGAGACCAATGCAATCTACGCCCTCAACCCAAACGGATCGCTCCGTTGGCGCTATCCATCGAACAGCTCTCTGGCACATCGCTTCTTTGCATCTCCTGCCCTCAGTCCAGATGGTGGGACGATCTATTTTAGCACATTTATTGCGGGAGAGAATGCGGAGATGCCGGGTGTTCTCTACGCCTTCAATGAACTTGCGGGGAACGATCTTCCCGCCGAAGATCGACTGAAGTGGAAGCTGGACCTTTCGTGGGATGGCAATCCGATCTTCACCAATACGATGGCAGTCGGGAGCGATGGAACAATCTACGTCGGTGGTTGGACGCTGAGGGAAGGAGCAAACATTCCTGTTGTTTTTGCAGTGGAAGATAACGGAAGTAGTGCCCGCTTAAAGTGGAGCCAATCCTATACTGAGTTAAACGATGGTGCGCAGTTTGTGCTTGGCCTTGCCCTGCGCGAAGTGGGTGGGAATACCCAGTGGCTCTACGCCACAACTGCGAACAGCGGTGCTCCACTAACGAATTGGAGAACGGAAGGAAAGCTCTACGCAATCAACCACACGACCGGAGCAGTGCTCGGCAGCTACGATCCCTCGGACGATATTCCGGGAGCAGTCGGTGGCGTTAACTCACCAGCAATCGGAGGTGACGGTATCGTCTATATCGGAGTACGTGGGCACTTCCGGGGTCCCTTTGCTCCGCAACGTGCCCCGGGCTACTACATGGGGTTGCAGTACCTCGATGCGGTTGGTCGCTTCGTGCTTCTTTGGGGATATAAAACCGACGACAACTATGTGGAGTGGACCCATCCAGCCATCGGTCCAGATGGGGGTATTTATGTTGGAAGTGCATCCCACGGTCCAATCGACTCGGTCTATACCGCCCTCCACGCTCCGGGAGAAGTACCCGAGGGAACAACACCAAAATTCTATGCGTTGAAGGGGTTGACGTTGTCGGTGGGGGAGGAAAATGCTAAAGGAAAAACTCTTAACCTTGAAGCTCAACCCAATCCGTTTTCGGAGAGCACTATCATTCGGTATACACTTCCTGCAAAGGGAGTTGTCCGTTTGGTTCTTACCGACGCAATGGGACGTGAGGCTCGCGTGATAGTAGATTCTGAAGAGGAGAGAGGGGAGCATATTGTTCTTCTCGAGAAGAAGAATTTACCAGAAGGGGTCTATTTCTGCCATCTAACTGTAGGTAGTGAAGGCATTGCTCCGAAAAAAATTATTCTACTGAATTAGATATGGTGCAAATCATAAATAAAGCAATCACTATCGGAATGTTCTTAACTCATAGACTCTCAACTGAAACGTAGAAGCACGACAGAAGATTGGCCAACCTATTTCCCCGTATGCCGGAACGAAAACCCATCGCTTCACACTAACTGCCTGTGCAAGGGAGCGGAGTGAGGATAAAGGACATTTCTACTAACTAAAGTGTACGATCCACCATGCAAAAATCAAATCCACTCTCTTCGACCATTTCAGCTCTTTTCTGGCTTCTTTTCCTGACAACTTTCCTTTCAACTGGCTGCGGTAGCGATACACCTACCCAACCTGAGGATAGAAATCCTCTCGTCGATTCTCTTCCCATCGACTCGCGTCAATTCAAAATCGGCACTGCTGGGTTTGTCCCGAGGAACTGGCCGAACCCAGCCACGTCCGATTGGGAAGCACTCTACGCTTCGCTGCCAGAATATGGGGAACTCTACGGGGTCCACGTCGGGTGGAATGTTGGGTTGAGCAGCGAGAAGATTCCAGAACAAGTCGACTTGGCCTACAGTGTGACAGCTAAAACCGAGACAGTACCCTACGTCGCTCTTGGGTTCGAGCCGGATGTGATGACGCAGAGCGAAGCCGACAACTACTTTCAAGTAAACGGTCAAGCCTTCAAGGAGGTTGCCCTTGCTATTGCCGCAAAGCACAAGCCTGATATTCTACTGCTCGGAGTTGAGAGCAACCGCTTCTGGGAAAAGAGTGCTTCAGGATTTTCTGATTTTGTTCAACTCTATCGGCAAACATATGATGCCGTTAAAGCTGTTAGCCCAGGTACAAAGATTGGAACGAACTTTCAGTACGAGTATATGTTGGGAGAAGCGAAACGGGCGGGAGGTCACGCAGAACATCTCTTCCTGATCGACAGCTTCGCTGGTAAGCTCGATCTAATAACAATTACGCTCTACCCCTGGTTCGACTACGATGCACCTGCTGCAATTCCAAGCGACTATTTTGCTCCAATCAGAGAGCACACGGCGGTTCCACTAATGATAACCGAGACTGGATGGCCTACGAAGAATTTCCCTCATCCTACAGTGGAAGCGACCGAAGCAGCGCAGATAGAATATCTGAGACGTCTTCTCGAAATCACGAGCAGTGAAAGCGTTGACGCTCTAATCTGGGCATTCCCGAACGATCCAAACAGCGGTATTGCTGGCGGGGTATTTGATGCGATTAGTCTGCGAAGCAACAACGGTAACCCAAAGGGAGCGTGGGATTGGTGGAGTGCGTTGCGGGAGTTATAATGATCTGAGTAGAATGTGTTATCTCTTCCCTTTAAGTTGTCTACCATGTAAGACAGAAGAGGAACGTGTGTCTCACTCTTGTGACATAGCGTGCAAAATTGGCTCTCATGAAGGAGAGGTCGGCTCAAGTCGTCCACACCTTCAACAATCGACAGGCAAACAGTTGCAAAGACTGCGACACTCTTAGAAACTCCATATACCTCTCTGACCTACCAGAAGGTATGCACTGAATCAACTTTTACAGCGATATGGAAGTAGCCCCCGACTATTTGAACGATTTAAATGACCGCGTTCTCTACTTGAGAAAGGAAGTAGAGAAGAACTCGGAACCGTCCGAGCAATTACCTCTATTGGATGAACTGAGCTTTCACTTGGCACTTATAGATCCGGTTGCAGGGGAGGAGGCTGCCAGTCAGCAATTGCAAATTGCTGAGTCGATCGGCGACAAGAAGTGGATGATGAGGGGGTGGATTCGCCTTGCCAACAACCTGACATCTCGTTCAATGAATCGTGAAGGGCGTGCTGCCCTTGAAGAGGCCTGGAGACTCTTGGACGAGCTTCCCGACAATCCCGCCGAAAGAGCCTACATCTGCCGCAACATTGGGAAGATTGACTGTGAGGATGGAGAGACTGAGAAAGCAATGCAGATGTTCAAGGCTTCCGTGGAATATGGTAGGCAATCTGGAGATGAACGAGAAATCGGGGCGACACTGGGGGAGTTGGGAAGTCTCTATGCTGAGATGGGACTTTATAAGCAAGCTATCGAGGTGTTGAAGGAGGCGTTGGAGAGTCATCGAGCGCGGTCGTTCCTTAGTGGCGAAGTGGTAGAGTTAATGAAGATCGGATCAATCTTTGCAGCAATCGAGGATTGGGATCAAGCACTCGAATACTATTACCGTGGACTGGAAGAACATCAGTCGATAGGGAATAAATCTGCTGAAGCTCAAACATATTTAGAGATTGGAACAATCTACCTTGAACAACAAAAGTTTGAAGAGGCGGAGAGGATATATAAGCATGCCCAACGATTGAGTGTAGAAATTCAGAATCCAGCATTTCAAGTGTTAGCACTAAAAGGTGTTGCGCACCTTCGTCGGCTACAAGGAGAGTATGGTGCCGGGGCGCAGTATCTCGAAAAAGCCACTCACATGTTCGATGTGATAGAAAGTGTGCTGGTTAAGACGGAAATTCTAGTTGAGTTAGGCGAACTCTCAATCACTCGCGGAGATTGGAACCGTGCGATTGAATGTTTATCGAAGGCAGAGAAAACGCTTGCAGAATCTCAGTTTCAATCACGACAGGTTAAGGTTCAGCAATTATTGGCGAGGGCATACGAGGGGAATAAAAATGTTGAACTTTCGTTGCAGTACTACAAGAACTTTATATCGACTGCGGCAAATATCTTTAATCAAAAAACTTACCAAGCAATAGCTCAATATCTGTACGACGATCGTATCAAGAACAAAGAGAAAATCAAGAAAAACCTTGAGAAAGCATCGGATTTCCTTGAGGAGAAAGAGCAGGTTTTAATAGATGAAGAGTCAAAACAACTATCTCTGGTCGACAAGCAACAATCATGGTTAGATCAAATAAAAGAACAGCTCTGTAATTTGCATCAGACAAATGAACATTTGAATTTGATATTCAATCGAATAGTTGATGAAATGAAAAACCAGTCTATGAACATAGACCTTCAAAAGCTGTTCGAGTCTTACGTGAAACGATCGAATCCAGAATTTTTCCACCAGCTCGAAAAAAAATATCCGGCTTTAACTTTTGCCGAAAAGCAGATTTGTTATCTGCTCAAAATTAATCTATCAACCAAGGAGGTCTCAGCCTTGCTGAGAGTCTCAATTAGAACTGTTGAAACGCACAGAAAGAGAATACGAAAAAAAATAGGACTGCAAAGAAGAGACAGTTTAGTAGTAATGATGAATCAAATATGAAAACTACATGCAATTTTCCTAAAGTATTAATTTCGAATATAAGTAGTTGTCATGCAAAGTAATCTAAAAGAAATTCCGTGTCTTGTAAATGAATACAGTTATCTCCCTTCTACAAAAGAAAAACTTGCTCGTCTTGAATTAGAACTGAGTAATAGTAAATCCTCCGATACCCACATACATATTCTTGATGAGATTGTCTTCCACAATGTTGTACAAAACAATCTTGCTAAGGCAAAAGACTTCGCATTGAAACAATTGAAAGCCGCACTATCACTAAAGCATGTTGCTTGGAAAATGAGAAGCCTTAGACGGCTTTCTTGGGTTACGTACCAAGCATCAGATCATAAAAAGGCTATTCAGTACATAAATCGTGCATATAAGCTTCAGAAATCACTTGCATCAGAATGCCAGGAGGCTCTCCGAGAAAAAGCAGCTGTGGTCAGGTTTCAAGGCTCTTTGTTTTCAGTTGTTAAAGGAGATAGTAAACGGGCAATACATGAACAATTTAATGCATTGCAAATCAGCAAAGAGATTGATGACGAATATGGGATTGCTGAGTCTCAATACAAGATAGGGGAAGCCTATGTGAATCTCGGCCTCGTTGTTCCTGCTCTCGAATACTTTGATAAGTCACTTCAATATTATACGCGGGTAGCTAACCCGATGAGAATCTCATCAATTAATGGAAGAATTGGACAGATCTATCTAACGGTTGGCGAGCCTGACGTTGCGTTAACTTACTTGAACAGAGCTGCCGATTCTGCTCCAAATGAGTTTGAACGGATTGATAACAGTCGTTTGTTAGGGTTGGCATATCGAGATCGAGGTGAATATGACCGTGCTTTAGAACTCCACGAGGAATTTGGCCAGTTCTATTCGAGTGATCCATTTTGGTTTGCCTTCTCACTTATGGATAAGGGGAGAGTATTTCTTGCCAACGAAGAACCAGAACAGGCGCTGCACTGTATAGAGCAGGCCGAAAAAATTTTTAAGGCAGAAGAACAAGCTCTTATGGTTAATGAGGTTACCCTTGATAAGGGGAGAGCCTTCCTTCAAAGAAAAGAATGGAAAAAAGCAATCTATGTTTTTCAACAAGCTCTTGATAGTGCTAACAATTTAGGAATGGTCTATCTCAAAACGCTCTGCTTAATGTATTTGGCACAGGCTTATGAGGAAACTGGACAGCTTGAATTATCCATACATCACTACAAGAGTTTCCTGCAGGCCGAAAGAAAGGTATTAAGTACTGAAGTCCGATTGATTGTTTCTCAATATCATATGCGTAGCTCCCTACAAGCTATCGAGTCTGAAGGAATAGAAGACAAGCAAAGAAAGGAACAGATTGAGAGAGATATAGGAATGCGTAGTCAAGCAATAACAACGTCATCCTTGCAAATCACTCAATACAATAACCTCCTCCACAAACTTCGAGAGGAACTTGTTAAAGTTATAGACTCAGGTGAAATAGACTCTGGGATGGTGAAGAAGATGATTCGAGAAATCGATAATCGAGATCAGTATGCAGATCTATGGAATAAGTTCAGCCAACAGCTTCAGAAGTTGGATCAAAAATTCTTGCGCCGTATCGCTTTAGATTATCCAAAGTTGACCCCTGCTGAAATCCGAGTCTGTTGTTTGTTAAGAGTTGGCATTTCAAATAAAGAGATAGCAAGCCTATTGAACTTATCCAGTAGAACCATAGATGCACATCGAAGAAGCATTCGAAGAAAATTGAATATTACTCAAGGGCAAAGCCTTGAAAGAAAACTTGACAAATTGGGATCAATTTCAGGGGCTTTCTGATTTGATTGCCTATCTACCCATCTTTCGTAATTGAAATTGGTATAATTATATAGGCTCTTAGGAAGCAAAAGGGACGAGAAGAACTTTCCTCGTCCCTTTTGCTGTTAGGGAGATTGGAGGTGATGTTGGGATCATCTCTGCCAACTTATTCAACAACGATCAGTTGAACCACATCCTTATCTATACCTGCAGTGATCTCAACAATGTATGTGCCCGATGGCCAATCTTTGGTCTGAAGTGGTATTGATAGGGAGCCGTTGACAATCTCGATCTCATTCGTGTAGATCTTCTCTCCGAGAGAATTGACCACCGACACATTGCCAGACTCTTCAACCAAATCGTTGTACTGCAACGTGATCTCACCACCACGAACTACAGGATTTGGAAATGCTCTCGGATTCTCACGTATGGAGAGGTCGTCGTCGCCAGTTTCAAGTGCCCGTTTTGGGAAGACACACTGGGTTGTACAGGCTTCTGTAGCCATTGTCCACTGAATACGGTTATAGTCAGGTTCACCGGAGGGATTCAGGTTCCGGGTAGTAACGGGACCACAGATTGCTGATAGGATTGGTTGGCCAGATGTTGGATTCCATAGATCATCGCAACAGGTGTGCCCTGCCCCATTTGTTGCTACCTGATAGAGATCGCGTGGGTCAGTTGGATCCATCGGGTGGTATTCGGACCATCCGCCGAGAATAAACCCATTTGGTATTTCATCAATTGAGAACGTGATGTCGATATTCGTTGCGTGGTCTCCGAAGAGTGATCCTGTCCCTAATGGTACAAGTCCCGAACTTATCGGCAGAATGAAGCCCTCATACTCGCCCGGTGAATGTCCGTAGGTTGTCGTTCCTGTAATGATGTAATCGCCAATGTTTACGTTGAAGTATGGGTAGACTGTGCTGGCTTCAACGATATCAAGTCCATAGTCTTCGTATACGTTAGGGGAACTGGCGTCGTCACCAATATTGCGATTGAGAAGCACGTTGCAGATGTCGGCTGCGCTTGTTTCTACTAACCATATATCGGACACACTATTTGCCATTCCAGATTTCAATTCGCCGATAAACACTAAGTTTCCTTGGCTTGGCGGGGTTTGCCGTTCTACTACCTTGTTCAGGTGATCGTTGAGCGATCCTCCAATGATTGCCGAACCATATGGAGGTGCTGCCAAAATTGCACCGAAAAGATTTGTGCGAAGCATCCACCCATCATCTTGGGCGGTTGTTTGGTCGAAGCTGGAACCAGTTGCCACAATATCTCCAGGACCAGCCGCTGAGGTCTCGATAACTCCACGCAGAATATCATCTCGGCCATTGTTGTCGTATGCACGCATAAATGCGAGAGCACCTGTTGTGTAGTCAACACGCATCAATAATCCGTCCTGAGTTCCAGTTAGGCCACCATAAGTTTCACCGCAGATGATAACAGAGTTTGGGCTGATAGGAGAGAAGGCTATATCCAGCCCTCCATCTACAGCAGTAGAGCCATAGGTACTGACAAGATTCGTTCCGGGGGTAATTTGTCCATTGCAATCAATGTGCATTAGGAGAACATCATCGTTGCCATTTACGTCCGTGTATCCAGTAAGTACAAAGCCTCCAGAGGGTAGCTCTACAATACTGCTTCCTCTATCGTTTGCACTTGTCTGAGTAACGGGGTTAATGAGGTCGTAAAGATATGCCCATATCACTGTACCATTTGCACGGGTTCGTACAACGTAAACGTCGGCGTTCCCACCCGATGTCGGGAACCTTGAGCCAATGGCAATATAGCCGCCACCAGCGCAGTTGGTGACCAATGCAGTGCCAGCATAAGCATTCTCACGATCGGTTGTAGCACCGTACAGATACTCAAATGGCTGAGCTTTGGCAAGCTGATAGGATGAACATAACAGGGCAAGAAACAAGATGCTTGAAAGCGGGCGATAGTTAGTAGGGAAAGGTGTTAACATGAGCCACTCCATTTGGATTTGAGTGTGATTATTTGATGATGAATTACAAGTGGAATATCTCCACACGTTGTCAGGTCACTCTTCCAGCGTGAACTCTGAAGGGGAGAGCACCTGTGTCGAGAAACAGGAAGAAACTGCAAAGCGACCCATACAGAGCTTGCGAATCTGGAGGTGTGTTGCCATACATCTCCTCAGTACGTTTAGGAGAGATGACCGCAGACAGAGAAGGAGTGATGTGGGGTGATAAGTGATTTCCAGTGCGATAATTCTCTCACAATGCTGTTACGTAACTGGAAGAAATATACTCGGAGCGGAGAGGGGATGTACTACCTAAAAATCCGGTACGCCAAATCTTCGGAGGATGTAAGAGAAATGCTTCTCTCTTCTTCTCTGGAACAATGTTTATAGGATGAAGCTCTTTCTGTAGAGAGCTTCACCTCTTCTTCAACACCGAAGAAATTAAAACTCAATAACGATTACTGTACGGAAACTTTATGCGCTATCTCTCGTCGTCGCTCTTGTTCATTCTTCTCATAACTGGTTGTGGAAATCAGGAAGGGGAGAAACGTAGAGCGAATGATTCCAGTACTCAGATTCAATCTTCTTCCAACCCTGTGCCTACCTTAGCCTCAACCTTTATCGAAGAAATAGAAGATGCCCATCACGCCCCCATGTTCTTTGCGCACCGGGCCGTTGCTTTCGATCTGAAGTTGAGCTTTGCAGGGAAGAGTAGGTTGACTGGCAGAGTGACGATGCTCACCAACTCTACAAAGGTGATGGTGGAACGAAACGACGGTGCAACAGTTCTCTTCGACGGAGAAAAGGTTTACCGCTACCCGAACGACACAAACTGGCCCCGCGCTCGGTTTGATGTGCTGACCTGGATGTACTTCTTTGCTGCCCCCTACAAACTCGGAGACCCCGGTTCCGAGATGGAATTGCTCGGCAGATTCCCACTCGACTCCGATACGTGCGAGACTGGAAAACTGACCTTCGGCGATGGAGTTGGCGACGCGCCGGACGACTGGTATATCATCTACAAAGCAGACTCCACAAGCTTGCTCCGTGCGATGGCTTATATCGTCACCTTCGGTAAGTCGGCAGAAGAGAGTGGGAAAGCAGAACCCCACGCAATTGTCTACAGTGACTATCGCGAAGTTGAAGGGATTCCGTTTGCGCACCGCTGGACGTTTACCAACTGGAAGCAAGAGGAGGGAGTGTCAGGGGAGAGGGGAGTAGCTGAAATCTCGAAGGTTAGATTCGTAGAAAACCCAGAGTTTACCTTGCCTGAGGGAAAGGTAGAGGTGGGGATGTAGGTAAGACGACAGATTTACGGTTTGGGACTGCGAACGAAGAAACAGAACATTCCCAACAGTCCACAACTAAACCCAAACCATGTTATACCCAGGTCTTCTGAGGAATCTCGCCCGATTAGTAGAACATACTGCTACGTCATACAACGCCAGCCAAATCGCCTACGGCGCAGCCTTCGGCAGCTCTCAGAGTGACATTGAAAACGCTGAAGCATATTCCCAATCCACTTTTCCCCTCCGAACTCCCACTCTATCAACTCTCCTCTCTACAAACTCTATGAACTCAACGAACTAACCCCACTTGCTCCCTTTCCTCCACCCAAGCATCTGCACTTTATAGGAAAGGTTTGGGAAGAGTGCGTGGAGGTACTTGAAGATTTTGAAGGAGATTGGTTCATCCCATGTTCCCACCCAACCTTTCCCTCTTTCAATCCACTTGATAATATCTCTGGCAACACGGTCTGCCTCGGGTGCTCCGTCAACCCGCTTCTTCCTGATCTTGTACCCCTTCTCGTTCAGTCTGTTGATCGGAGCCCAGGCCAGTGGTCCTTTAATTGCTCCCGGTCGATAGAGGCGCATCTTCACCTTCCCCTCGGTTGCATAGTAGATAATAGGACCGACTCCAAGCCAGAAGTAGTGGATCGCAATTTTTCCTGCATGGTAGACCGGACCGAACGGGGAGGGTGCTCCGTCGGCTATCGAACCGATTGCGATAATCTCGAGCGAGTTCTTCCAGGTTCGGTTTCCTGCCTCGGTTGCTACCACTGCCGGCCATGTGTAGTTTACTCGGTTCATACTCTCTACCATTTCTGTTAGGGGCAGCCCTTTCTCACCAATCTCCGTTTCGATCTGCCCCGCGTTCAGGATCAGCAGATCAGAGTTGAGGTCGAGCAACTGCTTTGCATCCTCCACGCTCTCTTGGTCTGATACGTGAAGTTCAGAGTAACTCTCTCCCTTCCCCTCAACATCGTCACGACGGGAGACGCCGATTACGTGCCATCCTTTGCGGAGATATTCTTTGCCGAGTGCCTTGCCGAGTGTGCCAGAGATTCCGGTGATGGTGACAGTCTTCATAGATAGTGTTGGTTTTGTTGTTGAGGGTGCGAATGCCTCTTTGTTCGTTGGGTGGTTTGTGTGGTGCGAATGGTTGTTCGCCCCTACGGGGTTGCAATAATCTCTCCAACCCGCAATGCGTTCGCCATAATTGTTAGTGCTGGACCAACGCCGAGCGATGTTGGGGTGAAACTCCCGTCGACAACATAGACGTTCTCGTAACCGTGCAGACGACAGTTAGAATCGAGCACAGCCTGCTTTGGGTCTGTTCCAAAACGAACCGTACCGGTCTGGTGGGCTGTGTGCCGATCATCCTTCTCGCCAGTTGCTCCAAACGTGAAAAGTGCTCCGGTTTTCTTCATAACTCGCTTCAGTTGCTGAAGATACCACCGTGACCGCTCGATGTCGTAGGGGTGAAACTTGTGCGTTAGGTGAATCTTTCCTGAGCGGTCAACATGCACGCGATTTTCTTGCTGGGGTAAATCTTCCACCGCACCAGAAATGATAAGCATTCTTCGGTTCAGAAATTTTGCCAGCGAGTGAGGGATAGGTAGGGGGGCATTCTCCTGAACAGATAGTGGCCCAGGGGAAGGGAGGGTCTGGACGTAGCCAAGTTTGTGTGGAAACTCATTATTGCCGAAGTAGAGATCGGTGAATCCAAGTTGCTTGATAAACCGTTCGCTTCCACCAGTCGGCTCACGAAATATCCCGGCGACGAGCGCGCCGCAATGGTAGGCGTAGTTGCGTCCCAGCTCTCCACTTCGGTCTTCATAACCTGACTTCATCAGAAGTACCGGACTTCCGATAGCACCGGCAGAGATGATGTAGTTCTCTGCAGTTAATTCCTCCACAACGTTTTGGTGTCGCGAACGGACTCTGATTCCTCTTCCTTTACCTTTTTGGTCGAGCAATATCCGCTCGGCTTCGAACTCAGTGCGAAGTTCTAAGTTGTTCGTTGCGATTGCGCGCTCGATGAACCGGTCAGTTGTTGAGGCTCGAGCGTTGTTAGGACAGTAAAATCCGGGACAGGTAGGACAGCGAAGGCATCGATTGAAGTCGATGCCGAGAGGCAGGTGGAATGGATGGAAGCCAGACTCTTCGATCCCACGCTTCAGTTTTTTGTTGATTGGCTCTAATTCCGGGGGAGGTGAGGTGTAGTCCCCTCGAGGTTTCTCGATGTGGAGCATCGTTGCTGAGACGTCACCAGTTACCCCGAGCAGTTCTTCTACTTGATCGTAATATGGTTCCAGATCATCGTAGTTGATTGGCCAGTCCCACAACTCAGGTTCCAACCATTTACTGTAGAACTTCCCGGGGTGAAAATCATCTCGACTTGGTCGGAGTAGGGCACTTCCATAGAGTGCAGTTCCACCTCCTAAAACGCCACCGATATAGAGTCGCGTATCCCGCTCGTTTACCCTGAACGTCCGATCATCAAATGCCTCCATATCAATCAGCATCCGCTTCTCGTTCTGGAATGCAGTAGGATCATCAAATCGCTTTCCCCGCTCTATCAACAGCACTCGCTTTCCAGCGGTACAAAGTTTCCAGGCGATGGTTCCGCCACCAGCACCACTGCCGACGATAATGGCATCGTAGTCAAAAGGCATAGTACAAAAGTATAGTGGTCAGGAGAAAACGGTGAGTTATAGATGGGTTACAGGAGATTGAGGAATCAGAATTTAAGATTTCGGAAATATGTCTCAGGATTTTCAATATCACGTGGAACCTTATCGCTGTCACTCGGAGGCCAGCCGAAGAGCCTGGCCAGTTTTGTATGGTGTGGGAGTATTGCTCAACCAATCGGGTGAGATTCCTCGGAGGACCTCGGAACGACAAGGCTGGACTTGGGGGCTTTGTGGCGATGCTCTCTCTTTTTCGGCACTGATTTTTTTTGGGTAGGGAAATAAAGCTGATTTCAGCATAAAAAAGGAGAAAATCTGACAATCCTCAATCTACAATCAAAAATTTTTCACCCCCGTTAAGTTGGATTTAAGTCTGCGGCAGATACTGGTAGGAGTTCAAACAACAACTGTTATCAATAACCAACGCAGAAAGAGGCACACGTATGAAACAGGGACTACTAACCCGACTGATTGTAGCGATCACGATGATCTTTTTCATCAGTATCACAGCAGCATTAGCGCAGGGGCAGATTCAACTGCAACTGTTAACACGAAATCCGATGCCGGAGAGAATCTCCGATTGGCGTCAAGATCCATCGTTGATTCAGCTTCGGATAACGAATCCAGCAGGAAACCAAGAGTACAGAGATGCGCGCGTATCGTTCGAAGTGAAGAATGTGGGAACAGGAAAGATTGTGGTGCGCTCGAAGGATGGAAGCCCACAAATTCCGAGCGTGACCGTAGGAAAAGGATATTCAGTGAAGACCCTTTTCGGTCGTGACTTAATCGACCCGAACAGTGTGGAGATTGACCCAAGTGTTAGAACCATTGCTTTGGCCACAAACTCACTTCCAGAGGGGAATTACAGCTTCTGTATCCGGTTGCTGAACTCCGCAGGACAGCCCATCCCAACAATTGGAGGCTGTTCTAATCTGACGATTCTGCACCCGAGACCACCAACACTAATTTTGCCGAGCGACCACCAAGTTTTTCTCCCCAGTCAGCTCCCAAACTTTCAGTGGGCTCCGGCGCAACGAGTAACTGGTTCCTACCGGCTGCGGATTGTTCCAGTTTACCAGAACCAATCGGATCAGAATGCGATTCAGGTAAACCCACCAGTTCTCGATAAGAATGTGGGAAATCTCCTGAGCTACCAATACTTGGCGAGCGATCCTTCGTTCATCAACTACTTTGGCACTGCATACGGTTTTGCTTGGCAAGTATCAATCACCGATCCGGTCTCTGGGCAAACCTACGCATCAACAGTCCGCCACTTCACCTTCGGTTCAAATAGTCCGTTAATCGGAATGCAGAACATTGCCAACGGTTCGTGGATCATTCAGTGGAATCCGGGCAATGGTGGAGGAGGCAACGGTGGTGGTAATGGAGGTGGAGGTAACGGAGGAGGGAATGGTGGTGGTGGAAATGGAGGAAACAACAAGAAGGGGATTAAAGACTTAGGGAACATAGGCACAGTACAGAGCACCTGCGATAAGGCACGCAGCTTCCGAATCTGGATGAATTTCGGAAACATGGGCTTCAACACGTTTCCGATGGACGTTCTCGGCATCAGTGGTGTTGATCCAACCGTTGCCGACGTTAGCTATGATGCAAGTGGTAGGATCACGATCAAGTGCAAGAATACCGGCAGCTTTACCATCGATGTCTGGATTCGTGCTCTACCTCTTGGCCTTTCTCCTTTCAAAGATGTCTACAAGGTGAGCATCACGATCGACTGCCGCTGTGGCAAACCGGGGAAGGGAAAGGGGAAGAAAGGGAAAGGAGGAGGCGATGACGATGATTCCGATGACGACGATGGAAAAGATAAAGGTTCAGAGGATGGATCGAACGATGGTTCAGAGAATGGTGATGACCCGACGGTAAACGACGACCCATGCAAGAGACTGAAAGCGCTTGAGGAAAAAATTACTGAAGCCGAGGCCGCGTTGAAAGCTGCCGAAGAGGCTGCACAAAAAGCTGCGCGGGCTGCGGCTAACTCTGACCAAGCAAAGAAGGATTGCCAGGAGAATGCGAAGAGAGCGCAGGAAGAACTTGACAGACTGAATAAAGAAGTTGACGATTTGAGAAGTCGTCAGGAGCAACTGCTGAAGCAAATTAAAGAGATTCATGATAATGATGGAGTCAACTTTGGGTGGTCCTATAATTCCAGAACAGGAGAGTTAACATACGGCGCAATTGTGAACGGCAACTTTATTGAGGGGATCGTTCCGAGTGCTTGGAATCAAGTGAAGGAATTGCAGAAGATCAACAAGCAACTGAAGGAGAAGCTCGCCGAGCGAAACCGGAAGCAAGCTGAAGTAGAGAATCAGAAGAAGGAGTGTGAAGGTTTAGAGAAGAAGTTGAAGGAAGAGAGGGAAGAGAGGGAAGAGAAGATGAAAGAGGTAGACAAAGCAGTTGATGAACTCGAAAAGTTGCGAGGAGAATATGAGAAGCTAAAGAAGGATTGCGATAAGAAAGGAGAGAGTGCTGGCGATGCACAGGATGGGAGTGATGGTGGAGATAAGAACTCCGGTCAGAGTGAGAGTGGAGATTCAGGGAGTGACGAGACAGGCGATAAGAGCGGGACTACCGGAGGAGATACCGACGGCACATCGAACGGAACAAATGGTGATGTTGGTGGGACAACAGACGATCCTTGCGAGAAGCTGAAAGAGGTTGAGAAGCGAATTGAGGAGTTGAAGCGGGAGATTGAACAGGCTGCAAGTGAGAAAGGAAATCTCTCTGAATTGGAAGATGCAAAAGCCGAACTTGAACGTGAGTTAGAGAAAGCGGAGAGTGATCTCGACCACGACTGGAAAATCTGGGAGAAGCTCGGGAAGATGACCGACGAAGCCTTCCAGAAATATGGAGAGAACTCCGATGAGTACAGGAGCCTGAAGAGGAATCGAGATAACTATCTCGCGGAGATTCAGAAACATCAAGACCGGATTCGCGAGCTGAAGAAGAGGCTGAAAGAAACTCAGGAGAAGTTGGACAAAGCAAAGGAAGCGGCTGATCGTGAGGAGAAGGCTCGTCGAGAGCTTGAAAAGCTCACGAAGGAATACGAGCAATTGAAGAAAGAGTGCGACAAACCGGGATCGTCCTCGAACCGAAGTGGGGCTGGGACTGCCGGAGAAAAGGGAGGGGACAATACAGAAGGGAGTGGAAGTGGAAAGAAGGATGTTCCCGGACAGAATGGTGGCGGAACAAGTGGTACAGGTGGCAACGGAGGCACTGAGCAAACAGGTCGTAGTGATCTGATCGATGAGGATGATCCGTGTGAGAAGCTGGCTGACGTTGAAGATCGTATTCGCACAACAGAAGAGTTGTTGGCAAAGGATAAAGCTCGTGAGAAGGCTGCGCGGCAGAAACTTGCGGAGTTGGAGCAACAGCTTCAAGCAGCGAAGGCACGTTCTAACAGACTGAAGGAAACCGTACTGGCGCAGGGCGTTGATAAGACAACCGTAGAGTATCAGGAGTGGGAACGATCAATTGGTGAAGAATTTGATCTGGAAAGCAAAATAAAAGAGGTGCAAAGGGAGATTGAGAACGCAACGTGGGGGCAGCCAACGTGGGAGAAAGCGTTAGAAGTATTGCGTGCTCAGTACGAACAGTTAAAGAAAGAGTGTGACGAGCGGAAGAACCAGAATGAGAGCAAAGGTGAAAACAGCTCAAATGAGGGTGAAGGGACGGGTGGTGCTAAACAAGAGACCGAGAGAAATTCCGAGGAGAGTGGGAAGGAAAATATCACATTCACGGATGGGTTCGAGAGTGGTGATGTGAGTGAATGGTTCAAGTTTGATGTTGGAGGAATTAAGCTGAACCCACAGTGCGTCGACTGCTCAAAGATCGTTGCATCCCGTGGTACGGGAGCCACCGGTGGCATGATAATCGCTGGGAGGCCGGGAAGCGTCCCGCCAAACTCTCCAGTCACAATCACCGATGCAAATGGTAAGAGCGTAACCGTTACTGCCGGAGCTGATGGATCATTCCGTGCAGTTGAGGCCGATCTTCCAGACGGATTTGACCACACAGTCGGGAACAAGCTGACGGTGAGTGCTGGAGGGAAGAGTTGTGAGGTGGCAATTCAGAGATAACGATGGAGAGGCAGTGAAAAAAAGAGCCTTCTCCGTTCCTGATGAAAACAAAGAAGGAGCCTCGTCGACTGAGTTCGACGAGGCTCCGTTTCTATTGCCGACAGGAGGTCGGCAGTATTAAAAAAAAGAGAAGCCGCGCGATTCACCCCCTATCGCACGGCTTCAAGAGAACATGTCAGTTGCCCGACATGCCTCAATTCCAAACCAATGGAGGACATCATGATGCGTGATGTCACGAGCAAATATAGAGAATCGTTGAATACTTCCAAACGATGCCCAACACTTTCCTCAACCTTCCAAACAATTGTCTACAAACCTGTCCGTTACCAGTTGCTCACGAAGTATCTTTCGTCTGGTTTGCTTCTCCCGAATTTCGCATCTTACGCAACTTGTGAGCAATCTGATTCTCGATACCGACTCCGTGGGTGAATTGACGCAATCGTCAAAGACCAGCTTCTATTACTCCTTCTCGCTTCTTCCACGAGATGAGCGGGCGGCGATGCACTCGGTCTATGCCTTCTGCCGATATGCCGACGACATTGTTGACGAGGATGAAGAACGTTCGGACGATATTCCTTCTGGTTTGATAGGGATTGACGAGAAAGTAGAACGAAAACGAGAGCGACTAAATCGACTTCGCCAAGAAGTGGAACGTTGTTATCGCGGAGAATCGCGGCATCCAATTCTTGCTCCTCTCTCCACGGTCGTCAAACGATTTCGCATTCCAAAGCAATACTTCCTGACGCTTCTCGATGGGATGGAGATGGATCTCGTTCGTAACCGCTACGAGACGTTCGACGACCTGCGCGAATATTGCTACAGCGTCGCCTCGGTTGTTGGGTTAATCTGCATCGAAATTTTCGGCTACCGTTACGAGGAGACAAAGGAGTACGCAGTTGACTTGGGTATAGCCTTGCAGCTCACGAACATTCTGCGAGATATAAAAGGGGATGCTGCTCGGGGACGGATCTACCTGCCGATGGAAGACCTGCGCCTGTTTGGGTATAGCGAAGCTGACTTAATCGAAAACCGCTATAACCTTCCCTTTATTGAACTGATGCGCTTCGAGACACGACGTGCTCGTGAGTATTACGGTAGAGCACGGGCAGCACTGAGACCAGATGAACGGAAGACGATGTTTGCCGCTGAGATTATGGATGCTATCTACTACCGTCTTCTGGAGAAAATTGAGTTGAACGAATTTAACATCTTCAAAGAGAAAAAAATCCGAGTACGTGCTCCCCACAAACTCTGGATTGCCCTGAAACTATGGTTAGTGACGAGGGTTCTTGTTAACAGGAAGTCGAACGATATGGAGTAAACCCTTCTTTTAGAACGCCAATAACTATGCGAAATACATTCCCGACATTTCTGTTCCTTGCACTCTCTTCCCTCATTATCTCCTGTTCTACACAAGGTCCCGACATTACCGATACTGAGGCTGACGAGCGGAGAGAGACGGCACTTTTTGCAGTTGATAAAGAAGGATCAGGGGAGATTACCCGATTTTATGAGGCGACGACGACGCTTGCCCAGTCGGAATACGAACAGGCAAACGACGAGGTGCTTGGTATGCCAATCAATGCTCTCTACGAGGCTTCCGGGGAACAGCTTTGGCTACACAGTAATGCGTTGGGAACAATTGTGGTTCTCGATTTGGGAACACGGCAAAAGCGTGCGGAGCTTACAGGTTTTCCTGCCGGCGATACAGCGGCACTTAACGGCATGGCTTTCAGCAATTACTCGCAGGGGTGGGTGATTGCTTACGGGGCACATAACGTCTTCCACATCGATGTTCGCAACCTTGTTCGCGTTGGCTCTGTTCCTTTACCGGGGAATCCTACGGCAATTACGACGAACGATCAATACGATGCTGGTGGAGATAACGTTAGCCGCGACAACCGAGTCTACGTGGCGATTGAAAGGGCTGACGGAACTGGTGAACTGGTTGGCTTTCACAGCAACGATCCAGATTTCATCGTGGAGGGAATTGTCGAATTTCCTCGTCCTCCATTTTTCCTCGACGTAAATCCAGACGGCCAGTTCTTGGTTGCCTTAGTGCCGGGGGCAGAGACCGACGATCCGGGAACCTTTGCAATCGAGACTGATCCGACATTCTACGTTGTAGACCTTCGGGCTGACCAGATTGTTTTCGAACGTCCCTTTATCTCTCCACCACTGCTCGACTACGTTGGTCGCCAGCCAAACTTTGCCACGCTTACCGACGATTCGTTCCTCTACCTTGCCACACCAGATGGAGTTATCCGGCTCGATACAAAAGCGTGGGGAGAGTACGACTACATTTTTTCAGGGAAATCGTACAGTGTGATTGGGGCAGACTACTGGACAGATCTTCTCTATGCAGTTCCAACCGATGCGCCAAACAGTGTGGAGCGGATCTCAAAGAATGGAACAGGATATTCACCCCTTACGCTTGATAATCCGGTTCGATCTATTCGCTTTGTCAGCACCAATCGGATTGTCAAGTAGAGCTATCAACTATAGGTTCTCTTCATCTATCTTCTCCTTCAATTGCGTTGAGTGCGTAGGAGAACATATCCTACACAAAATTCGATAGGTGATTCTCTGCGGTTCCCGTATTTTCCGTCCGTTTTTGAACTGGATAGGAGAGCAAAACCATAGAGCCTTTCCAACGCCAGCCATCAGTAGACAGATGTTCCATCTCCGCCGCCGGCGGATTTGCCAATCAAACTTCCTGAAGTGGGTCAACCCTTTACAATACTTGAGCGTGTGCGCTGGATCGATTGCGATGCAGCTCACATCATCTACTACGGAGCCTACGTCCGATTCTTCGAGATTGCCGAAACCGAGATGTATCGGTCGGTTGGTCTACCCTACTCGGTTGCCTTTAAAGAGATTGAATGCTTTCCGATTCGGGCGGAGTATCACTGCGAATACCGTTATCCAGCAAAGTTGGATGACCTGATGCTCATTGAGGTCTGGGTGAGCCGGTGGGGGAAAACATCGCTGACGATATCCTTTCGCTTCACAGATAAGGAGGAGGGAACACTTCTCGCAGAAGGATACTGTCGCCTTGTTTGCGTTGATCGCCACGAGAAGCGACCGATTGAAATTCCAGATCGTCTACGCGAAGCACTTGCCCGATATACCGACACGGAGCGTCCGTGGCAGACACCACGCCAGATCGATTACGACGAAAACAGATAGGCTACCTACTGAGAGTTTGTGCGCTATCTTGTACCGAAATTCCACAATCCTAAATCGAAATTCCGCAATCAATGAAGACTCTTCCTCTGGCATACTCAACCCGCAATGATCTGGTTGAGGGGGTATATCGGGGTGCTATCGCAGTGACAAACGCCGCGGGAGATCTGCTTTTCAGTTTGGGTGATCCGAACTACCGGACATTCCTTCGTTCTTCAATTAAGATGATTCAGGCCATTCCGGTGATTGAGAGTGGCGCTGCCGATCGTTTTGAGTTCAACGACGCGATGCTCTCAATCTGCTGCGCCAGCCACACCGCTGCCGACTATCACGTCCAAACAGTGCGGAAGATGTTGGAGCGAATTGGCCTCGGTGAAGGAGCGTTGAAGTGTGGTGGACACCTCCCCGAAGATCAAGATATGCGAGATCGGCTGATTCGGCTGGAGGGAACGCCGACAGCCATCTATAATAACTGCTCGGGAAAACATGCGGGAATGTTGGCTACCTGTATTGCCAATGATTGGCCAACAGATGGATACTTGCAGGAGACACACCCGCTACAACAACATATTCTTGAGTTAGTGGCCGAATATTGTGGTTTAGATCAATCTGATATTCCACTTGGGATCGACGGTTGCTCCTTGCCAACATATTTCGTTCCACTCCAGAGTGCTGCACGTGCTGCCGCCCGCTTTATGGCCAAAGCAGTGGAAGAGGGATCCGCGGAACAACGCCTGATGAGAGGAATGGCAAATCATCCTGAGATGGTCTATACCGAGGGGGGATACGATACAGAGCTAATTCGAGTATTTAAGGGGAGATGCTACGCGAAGAGGGGGGCAATGGGGGTTATGATCGTTGGAATAGATACCCCAAACGGCCCAGTTGGTATTGCAGCAAAAATGGAAGATGGAGAGAATAAGCCGATGTCGGTAGTGATGACTGCAGTGCTCCATCAGCTTGGCCTTATTTCCAGAGAAGAATCCTCAATTCTTGACAGATTTCAATCATCCCCAATAACTAACTGGAATGGTACTCACGTTGGTGAGATAAAAAGTGCTGAAATCTCACTTAAATAACTTTGAGGGCGAGGTTCCAGTAGGCTTTTTACACTGTTGTATCATGCCTCATACACTGCTACAAGTAAGCGATATATCCTTCCCAGCCTTTAAAAGCGTTCAGTTCTGCGCAGTTTTTTGAGTGCTTAACCATTCAAACTGTTGCCGGTAGAAAATTTTCTGATAGGCTTTCGAGTGCGGGAAACTTTTTCCACTCGAGGTGGGTTCTTATAGCAGTCATGCGGAGGAGATAAGAGAACAAATAAGATAAGGCTGTATCCTCGGTAACTCCCATACAGGTATAACTACCTATACCAAGTTCAATAATCCATAACACCAAGAGCCATATTAAGTAAATGGGAATGTAATATTCCCGCGGTTTTTTGTGCCCTCATTGCTTATTTATATTGTAAATATCGAAAGACTACAAACAATACAATTGTACCACAACAACTATCATTAACAAACAAATAATTTCTGGTGCAACTATGAAATACAAACTGCTCCTTCTTGCTGCGAGCTTCTGCTTGCTTGCACTTCCAATCGAGTCCAATGCACTCTTTTCGGAATACTTATTTCAACAGACTAATGGAGACGCCTTCGATATGTCGGGGGCAAGTCAGGCTTTAGGTGCGAACATCGACGATTTGACAGCCGGTTCTTTCAATATCGGCTTTACATTCGAGTTAGATGGAACCAATTACACCACATTTACAGTCAGTACAAATGGCTGGATGAAGCTCGGTGCACACACGACAAACTCAGATCTTTCAAATGCCTTCTCAGGCGCACCCTACCCAATTATTTCAGCACTCTGGGATGATCTAAGGACTCATGCGAATGGAGGCTACATTCGGTATCAAACGATTGGAAGTCCGGGATCGCGAGTCTTAGTGGTTGAATGGCGTACAAGTTATTGGTCAAACACTGCCAGTGGTCCGTGGGTATATCAAGTTCGTCTCTATGAGACAACGAATGTCATCGAGTTCTTTTATATAGACATGCCATCAAACTTTTCGACTACGGCAACAATCGGCATGGCGACAAGTGCTACAAACTGGATTAGTGTAGTGCCAGGTGTGCCAGTGGCAACAGCAAGTACTACTGTGCAAACACACAGCATTAATATTAACGCAAACCCTATTCCAGCTGGAACTCTCTATCGCTTCCGCCGCGTACTGGATGACTTGTCATGTAATTCAGTGACATTTAACTCAACGAACTCAATCAACAGTTTCTTGAAAAACGATGCTGTTACAGTAACCGCGTCACTGGAAAACCTTGGAGCAAATCCTAAGAACAACATTCCATTTCAGTTCAAAGTATACTACGGCAACAGCACTACCCCAATTTATTCCTCGGAACAACGACTCATTTCTCCCGGCAACCGTTTCGGAACGGCGTCTGTGACCTTCAATGCTATTCCGGGAACGATCAACAAGACCTCGGGCATTTATACTGTTGTCACCTATCCTACCAACCCAGTTGATGAAGATTATTCGAATGATACCTGCGAGATTCCGTACTTCGTTCTTGGTGGACACGACATCCTCGCATTCAGGATCTTACAGCCCTTTGGGAATGTTCCGCCACTCTTCACAAAATATCCAGTTGGTGAGGGTGTGCCGATTGAGGCTCGGTTCCTAAACGTTGGGACGAACGATGAATTGAATGTGCCGATTGGGTATGAGATTTATCGTCAAGGAGAATCTTCGCCACTCTTTACATCGAATCCAATTATTCCAGGTCAGTTCCCTTCGGCAACATTCCGCGATGTAAACTTACCAGCTTGGGTTCCAACACAGCCAGGCACATACTGCATTCGTCTCTTCTCTAACCTTGACAACGATGAGGCACGAGGTAACGACTCACTTCCGAATAATGGAGGAGTCTTCTGTTTCGTTGCTGCCTACACGATCGAGGTTGCTGCAATACATGGAGGAACAACCGAACAAACTCAGTTCTATCCGATTGGACGCCCAATTGCAATGGATGCACTGTTCGAAAACAACGGCTTAACCGATGCAACGAACACGCAGGTTACGATGTACGTGTACGATCCAAAGGGGAACGAGGTTTACCGTCAGGCAGTGTTGATATCGGACATTGTAGCAGATGGTGGAAGAACACTACAGCAGTTCCCGAACTTTATTCCTTCGGTAGCAAGTGGCCCGGGACGCTATTGCGTCGGGGTTAAAATCTCACATCCGGATGATCCAGTGAAGTCGAATGATTCTTCTTCATTCTGCTTCAATGTTCTTTCACCACTGAGTGGGGATATTCTGGTCGGGTTTGGAGAGCGTTTCCAAACGATGGAAGAAGCTCGTGACTCCCTCTTCTACTTGGGTGTGTCGGGCGATGTGAACTTCTTGTTGGTCGACGATGAGTACACAGTAGTACCACCAAAAGAGAATAACAGTGAAGTTCCGGCAATGGATATGCGTGGAGAAATTATCGGCGCGGGCGAGAATGCACGGATCACCTGGATGCCACATCCGAGCAAGACGAAGGTGACGATTCACCTGAAGTCGCCATCGGGTATCGGCATGTGGTTCGGACAGATTGATAATGATAACCCAAGTGGGTACATGACCTTCGACGGTGGGCCAAACCGCGTTCTTCGCTTTGAGTTAGAGAACACCGGTCTACGTGACTTGTATGTGCCACTCTTCTTCGGCAGAGGTTCATCGAACTATGCAGTGAAGAATGCAGAGATCGCACCGTTTGGTGGAGGAGACCTCCACTGCACACAGACGATCTCGATCCCACGCTACGACCAAGCGTTCAACCAGTTCAGCTATGTCGAAGATCTCTCACAGCAGATCTCGGCTGGTATCATGCTTCGGAACACGATACCGTTCGACCCAACATCGGGTGGCAATTCGTTGAATGCCGATACGCTGTTCAACCAGAACAACGTGTTTGAGGGGAACCACATCCGTGGCTTCGGCTACGGCATCGTCTCGGTCGGCGCAGGCCCAATCATGCGTGAGCAGAGTGCACGCTTCGAGGCGATCAACAACCGTGAGAACATCTATCGTGGTAACTGGATCGAGGATGTGAGCCGTGGGGGTATCGCGGTCTCCTTCGAGAGCAACTCACAGATCGTGGAGAACCGTATCGATGGAGTCCACAACGACTGCAACGGCCCGATCACCGGCGCCGATGCGAAGGGAACGGAGAGTTCAGCAACGAACGAGCGTGATGCGGCTGGTATCTCGGTGACCGCAGGTGGCAACGCCAGTGGCAACCGTGGGTACTCGAATGGGTTGTTGATTGCTCGCAACCAGGTCTCGGACATCCGGACGAGCAGTGGGAATGCGGCCGGTATCTCTGTAGAGAACAACCGGAACGTGTTGATCACCCCGGGTGGTGTGGTACAAGAGTTGCCGACGAGTTCGGCGATGGATGTACAGAACAACATGGTGTGGGATTACAAGGGAGCAGACGGCAGCTATGGTATCGCAATGACGATCGAGCAGAAGAATGCAGGCCTTGATTACACGCCACGTGACAACGATGTGGTGAACAATACGATCTACAATCCGTCGACGACGGGAGCCAGTGGCTCGTATGTCGGCATTCTCTCTCAGTTGAGCGAGGCTCGTGTGATGAACAACATCGTGACGGTGTTGAACAGCGGCGCGCTTGGTCTGTACTATCAGGTACGGACTCCGCAGTATGAGCCATACAACATGTCGGTAACCTCGGACTACAACTTGGTCTGGACACCGAATGGTGTGCTCGGTTCGTTGAGCCGGTATTCGCCAGAGGGCTATCGTCTGCCATCGCCACCGGTGATGAGCAACCTGTCGCAGTGGCAGTATCTGACCCGTCAGGATGAGAACTCGTTGGTGGGTGACATCACACCGGAGTTCATGAGCCTTGTACCGGGATCGGAGAACTTGCACTTGAACCCGCAGTTGCGTCGTTCGTTGGCAGGGAATCGTGGTGTGGATATGTCGGAGTTCACGAATGACATCGACAACGAGCCACGGACGCAGTCGGCGATGAATGGTCGGTATGACCTGGGAGCAGACGAGTTCTGGGGCGTTGTACAGAACAACGACTTGGTTGCTGAGAATGTGACCGCGCCGTTTGGGTGGCGTGCAACGAGTGGGACGTTCTCCGATGCGGAGTACGTGATGGACGACTCGTTGATTGAGGTTCGAGCTCGTGTTCGGAACATCGGCGGTCGTCCGATGGCCGGTGCATCGGTGACGATGGAGATCGATTACTGGAATGGCGGCACGTGGATCAACGAAGCATCGATCAGCCGGAATGTGGCGGTGGATGTTTCGGAGGCGAGCGAGGTCGACTTCGGTCAGTATCAGCCGCGGACGATGTGGGAGTTGGGTATGACGAATGGGACGTTTGGGACGATGGAGCCGAACGTGACCCCGATCTATCGTTTTGTACTGACGGTTGGCAACGATGACAACCTTGGGAACAACCGGTATGAGAAGTCGGTACGCTTCTACGTACAGCGTGCGAAGACGGAGTCGTTCGTGAGTGTAGAGAACTACATGCCGGGTGTTGATGGTTCGACGTTGCCGGCATCGACGGCAGGGGACTTGGATGTTCTCGGAAACAAGTTGAATGCGGACTCGATCCTCTCGGCGTTGGCTCAGATCAACTGGTCACGCACGGGCACGGTCGGTGGGAACACAGACTTCACGTATGACTTGTTCGAGCGCGATCGCTGGCCACAGTATGCGTTGAACTTTGCACCATGGCAGTTTGTGATGTGGATGCAGGGCGACGAGTCCGAGGGGTTGAAGGCAGAGGAGCGTTGGGCGATCAAGGGACAGCAGGACGCGTGGGACACGTGGCGACGCGCAGGCTTGTTCATCACGGGTCAGGAGATCAGTCGGAAGCACGACGTGGCGTTGGATGCGTTCAACGGGAATGCAGCAGACCGAGAGTTCGTTCAGGAGTACCTGCGAGCACAGCACGTACGGAACACGAACCCAGGGTTGTATGACGGGTTGCGTGTGCAGGGTGTACGGATCACGAACCGTCGTTTTGAGACGATCGACGCGACGGGAGTGAAGGGAGATCGTGGCCCGAACCCAACGGTCGTCCGCGCGACTGGTGGCGAGGGTGTTGCGCAGGGTACACATTGGTATGCTGACGAGACGAGTCCACGAGCGACACGTGATTCGTTGAGTGGCATGACGATGGCGAACCTGACACGAGCATCGGTGTACTATGGCGTAGACATCCGTCACTGGGGTCGCTTTGCTCCAGAGGCAGATCGTTCGGGTGTGCAGCGAGTGGTCTTGGGAGCGATTGACTTCTTGGATCAGTACAGCGCAGTGTTGCCGGTCGAGGTGAGTGAGTTCACGGCGTATCAGACGGGTCGCGAGGCAGTGACGGTGCAGTGGGCGACGGTCTCGGAGAAGGAGATCAGTGGATTGGAGATCGAGCGCTCGGAGGTTGTACGGAGTGAGAGTGGGGAGTCGCTGGTGGGCAGCCAGGTGATCGCGCAGCGTGTACCAGAGGGGGGTCCGGAGAAGGTAGCGTCGTACAGCGTATTGGACGGGACGGTTCGTCAGGGTGCGGAGTACGAGTATCGTCTGATCTCGATTGAGAAGGACGGACGTCGGGTGGTAGCCGCACGAGGTCGCGTCTTGGTAACGGGGGGAGCGGAGAGCTCGTACTCGTTGTCGGTCTATCCGAACCCAGCGAGTGAGTACAGTCGTATCAGCTGGCGAGCACCACGCGGCGTGGCGTCGAGCTTGTTGATGGTTGACGCAGAGGGCAAGGTTGTCCGTGAAGAGGAGTTGAGCGTTGACGGCACGGGCGAGTTGCGGATTGACGTGACTCAGCTGTCGAGTGGTGTCTACCATCTCCGCTTAGTAAGTGGCGATGAAGTGCTGACCCAAACTCTGACAGTACAGAAATAGCAGGGATAGCTACAAAGGGGCGTGAGCCTCTAATAAAAGAACGTGGCCTCGGGGAGTAATCCCTGAGGCCACGTTTGTTTTTCGCGCAAGGCCGCAAAGAGAGCAAAGTTTGTTTGAGACTATCTGTGTAGCGTGTAGTAGCCCCTTGAAAGATTCACGTAAAGGCGTAAAGAAGAAGTGCAAAGATTGCAGTTATCTTTCTGCGCAGTTGTCGTTGCAAACCTGTCGTGGGGCGTAGTCAACAATTTTTCCTCGCAGATCAAATTCAAGTCGGCAACATTCAACGATCATCTCTTTCAACATTTGCCTGCCACGCTGCACGCGGGACTTTGCGCCGGAGATCGATATTCCTTCTCGATTAGCAAGATCAGTCTGCGACAAACCAGAAATATCGGCGAGGGTAAGGGCGCGTTGGTAGTGTTGCGGGAGCGTCTCAATCATTGGTTGCACACAAGTGGCAAGCTCACGCTCAGCGTAATTGGTTGGTGTAAGGAGCTTATCCTCTTCTTCGGGTGTAGTAAGGGGATTCTCTACCTTGCCTTCAATCTCCTCAAGGGAAACCGTTGGTAGCTTCTTGGCTCGGTAGTAGTCAACCACTCCATTCCGGGCAATCCGGTACATCCAAGGAAGGAGCCGTTCTTCATTTCTGAGTGATTCCCGTTCCGTCCAGATCTTCAACAAAACATCTTGAAGAATATCCTCGGCAACGTCGTGATCTTTTACTTGCGAACGAATAAAGAGAAGGAGGCGGGAACGGTATTCCCGCCAAGCCTTCTCGTTAATATCTGCTTGATGTTGAACTATCATGTCACTCAATGTTTGTGATACATCAACAACAGGAGCTTACACTACAACAGACGATACTATTTTGTGGAATGCAGCAGACCGACATTTCTACTTTTGCTGTGGTGCAACATTCACCTTGCGTTGAAGTGGAGGTTGTAGTAGTTGTCGCTTGTTCAGTTGTGCAACATGTCGTGCTCTCGGAAGCCGTAGAGCAACACACAACACTTCCTTTCTCCTCGCTACCTTGAATTTGTGCCATGATTTTCTCCTCTATGAATTACGTGAAAGTTGTCTTCACAGAGAAAGACGGAAAGTTGTAGAAATGGACGCAAGGGGAGAGAAGCCATACCAATGATGATTAGGAATACGAGTGGAATGATGGTGAACAACCAATTCAGTGAGGACGATCAGTCTGCGAGTCCTGCCTTGAGGAAGGTTGTGAACTTCTCAACATCACGTGTAAAGACCGTAACAGCAATGAGAGAGTCTTCCGGTGTGAAGAGTACAAATGTGGGGAGATCAATGGAGTTTAGTCGATCGATTTGCATTTGTCGATTGCGACGGTTTACATCGTCTCGTCGATCTGTATGTAGCTGTACCGTAACATACTTCTTCAGAAGTTCAATCACCTCAGGTTGGGAATACATATTCCTCTCTATCCATCGGCAATTTGTGCAGGTATATCCTGTGAAGTCGACGAAGATTGGTTTACCTGACTTCTGGGCTTCACTGAGAGCGAGGCTGTAGTCGTCGTTGATCCAGGTCACACCATCAATTTCGAATGTGGTTGAGGTGTGAGTATTCGCCCACTTTTCTCGGTATGAATCATCTTGAAGAGGAGGAGATACCCATCTTCTCTCCTCTCTCGCAGAGCGATCTCCTACGCTCTCCCTTTCGTGCGATTGGAAGCAATCGAGAGGGGAGAGCATACATCCCGACAACCCAAGCAACAAGAAGAATGATATGGCAGTGAGGCTGCGCATACGCTACCGAGAGGCAACCTCTTCGGCTTGACTTTGTTTGGCCTCACCAGGCTTCATTGTTGCCACCTTATCAATGCCTTGCCGCAAGAAACTTTTGAACTTTTCTTTATCGCGATCAAAGACAGTTTCTCCCAATACTTTGTTATCAGGAGAAAGAAGCACAAAGTAGGGTAAGTCTATTGTCTTGAAACGATCAATTTGCATTTGACGATTTTGCCTATTCGATTCAAGATTTTGATCGGTATAAAGCCTGGCAAGAACATAATTGCTCATAAGACTTTGTACCTCTTGCGTCTTAAACACATTCTTTTCCATCCAACGACAATTACCACAATTGATACCTGTAAAATCAATGAAAACAGGTTTACCGGTTTTGGCAGCAACAGTCATTGCAGCATCAAGATCGTCGAGATACCATACCATACCTTCAGCTTCGATCTGATTCGACTCAAGCTTTAATGGGGGACCAGCATTGTTTGAAGATGAAGATATGGAAGCAATAATTGAGGTGTTTCCTTTGCCGGGATATTCTTGTGGTGGAAGAAATGCTTCAAGCTCACCAAGTCCAGCACCAAATAACCCAGTCAAAAGCCAGAAGCCAGTAGCAAAAAAGCCGAGTGAAAACAGCATACGAAACACACCTATTTTTTCGAGCGGTGTGTCATGGGGAAGTCGGTACCGCCCAAGAAGATAAAGGAAGGTTAGAAACGCGATTGCTATCCAGATTGCTAACACAACTTCTCGTGTAAAAAATCCCCATCTCCACTGTAAGTCAGAATTCGACAGAAACTTCATGGCTGCGGCAAGCTCAACAAATCCCATGGTGACCTTAACGGCATTTAACCAACCACCTGACTTTGGCATTGCTTTCAACAACGAAGGAAACATTGCAAGGAAAAAGAAAGGGAGAGCAAATGCAAGTGAGAATGAGAGCATTCCAACAACTGGCCAAAACCAATCTCCTTCAGCACCTGCACCAGCAAGAACTGAGCCGACGAATGGAACTGTACAAGTAAATGATGTCAGTGAAAAAACTAACCCCATCAACAAAATACTTCCCAATCCTCCCCCTTGGTTAGCCTTTGCATTCAATCGATTGAGTATGCTGCTGGGAATTTGAATCTCAAATAATCCAAACAGACTAAGAGCGAACGTGACGAATACAGCAGTGATAAAAAGGTTGATCCAAGGATTTGTTGCTATGCTGCCGACACCTGCAGCTCCAAAAATTGCACTGACGATCACGCCAAGACCAGTAAAAGTCATAATGATTCCCAGACCATATACTGAAGCATCGCGAATACTATGGAGTCGAGAGTTCTGTTCTCGTTTCGTAAAGAAAGAAACCGTGATAGGAATCATCGGAAAAACGCAGGGTGTAGTCAAGGCAAAAAAGCCGAAGCCCATAGCGAAGAGAATAAAAGGAATTAACCCTTCTTTCTTCTTATCCTCGATTTGTTCTTGGATTGTCTTCTCACTCTCTGGAGTTGCCGAAGCAGTTGCTGCATCTGTTGGGACGAGATTTGTGTCAGTCTCATCAGTTGCTGCCGTATCAATATCTGCTACAGTAGTTGTGTCAACGTCTGCTGTATCTACTCCGGTGACTGCTGTGGTGTCTTCGGTCTCTTCAACTATGACACTGAATTCAAATTTTTGATCTGTAGGAGGAATACAGGTATGCTCATCGCATGTCATAAATAAGAAATTGACCCAACCTTTATACTCACCCGGTTTCGCATTCTTCGAAATCTTAAGTGGAACGGTTAACGTTACTGTTCCTTCCCAGTATTCAGTGTAGACAGAATCCTCATCAAATGAGAAATTTGGATCGAAATGATTGATAGCTTTTTTGCTCGAACGAAGTTTCCCTCGTTTCGTAATCACCGAACCCTCACCAACAGTCACTTCAGTCGGTGATGGTCCTTCGCCAGAGTACGTTTTTTCAGTGTAAAGGTGAGCCTTCGGAACCAGAGTCACCTTCACAGCTACTTCTACATTATCACCAGGTTTGCCGGTAACAGACTTGGTAATCTGCGTCCAGGTCGTGTGCCGGTTGTCCCCTTGCCCCCACACCTGACTCCCACCAACACCCACCATCAACAACAATGTGAAGAGTGTGAGAAGTGTCCATCTGTTTGTAGAGCGCGTCGCGATGTTCATAGTGCTGTCGTGGAAGTATGGTCTACGGTAGAATTATTTGCAGATGCTAATATCAGTGGGGCTTAGCCCTTCTTAACATTGAATTCGATTTCGAAGCGTTGGTCCATTGGGGGAATGCAGACCTTATCATCACAGGTCATGAAGAGGATATTGACCCAGCTTGTTCTCTTACCTCGCTTTGCATTTTTAGCAATCTTCAGGGGAATGGTAAGAGTTACCGTTCCCTCCCAGTACTCTGTATAAACGGAATCGGAGTTAACGCTGAAGTTTGGGTCGAAGTGCAAAATTGGTTTTGATGACGATTCAATTGCCCCGTTCAACTGTACAAACGATGTGTCGAAAGTGATTTCCGTTGGATTAGGCCCTTCCCCTTCATACTTCATCGTCGTGTAGAGGTGAGCCTTAGGTGTCAGCGTGAACCGAATCTTTGCGTAGACAGTCTCACCACGTTTTCCACTTAACTTCGGTGTGAGCAGTTCCCAACTTTGGACGTGGCGGTTTTTCATCTGTGCGGAGAGTTCGGTAACTCCTCCCGCCAGCAAAAGAAACGCGGAGAGGAAGAGAAGCCCATATCCGCGTTGTACTCTCAATTGTCGTTCGAATAAATTCATGATTTCAGGGTATCAGATTTTGAGCAACTCGTCCCCTGACGAATAGCCCCAGCAAATCATGCCGTTCCGGTTGCCTCGTCAGGAACTGGTTTGTGGTGACCGTTGCCGTTGGTGTGCGAGTGGGTTTTGGGAACTTGAAGCATCCAGCCGTGGGTGTCCTCAGTTTCGCCGTATTGGATTGCAGTAATTTCATCGTAGAGCCGCTGGCGGAGGGAGTTCTCTCGCTCGTTAACCTCGTAATCCTCGCCGAGCCAGCCGAGCGTTCCAATTGGAGAGATTACCGCCGCCGTTCCACTTCCGAACGCTTCCTGTAAATCACCCGCTTCGTAGGCTTCCATCACCTCGTCGATTCTAATTCGCCGTTCCTGCACATCAATTCCCCAATCTCGTGCCAGTGTAATCACCGAGCGGCGGGTGACGCCGTCGAGAATTGTTCCCCCAAGTGGTGGGGTAATCAGCACGTTGTCGATGACGAAGAAGACGTTCATCGTCCCAACTTCCTCGATGTAGCGATGTTCCTTTGCGTCGAGCCAGAGGACTTGATCGTAGCCGAGCTTCCTTGCCTCGGCGGAGGCTTTCAGCGATGCGGCATAGTTCCCTGCAGTCTTTGCTGCTCCCGTTCCACCCTCAGGCACGCGCGAGTAGCGTTCCTCGACGAGGATACGTGTGGGAGCCATACCCCGAGCGTAGTAGGAACCGACCGGCGAGGTGATAATGAACATGCGGTACTCGTTTGCAGGACGGACACCCAACATGTTTTCGGTAGCAATCAACGTTGGACGGATGTAGAGAGCTGTTCCCCGATCCTCAGGAACCCACTTGCGGTCAATGTCAAGGAGGGTGAGCAGCGCGTTCATCACGAACTCTTTGTCGAACTCTGGCATCACCAAGCGATCAGCCGAACGGGCAAATCGGTTGATGTGATCTTGCGCTCGAAAAAGATTTACCGATCCATCTTCCCAGCGGTAGGCCTTCTGTCCTTCAAAGATCGACTGTCCGTAGTGGAGCACAAGCGATGAAGGATCGAAACTGAAGGGCTGGAACGGGACGATGCGAGGACTGTGCCATCCCCCTTCCCGCGTGTAGTCCATCAGGAACATGTGGTCTGAAAAGTATTTACCAAATCCAAGTTCTGCTGTTGGTGGTATTTCCCGCCCCCGTTCTGCTCGTTCTATCAGTAGTTGCATAACTTGGCCTCACTGGTTTATAAAGTGGATATCTTTTCTTCGACTTCTACGTGGTCGTGGTGGTCGGGGTCTACCCGACGGGATGCTTCCCGGTCGCCTCAGCGAATATTGGGAGCTGTCCAGATCGCGCTCTGATGCCAAATGGATCGGAGCGGACAGGGAATATACAAGAGAAGACAATACGATGGAAGGGATTCGGGGACATCTCTGGCGAGTCACTCTCAGTCTGGCGAATTTCACGGCTTTTTGCGCAGCTTAGGGGAACTTCTCCTCTTTGTTTTGGCGTTTTGTTGCAGGTTCGCTGCACGATTGGCATTTTCAGCGGAAGGAGAAACTATTATGGCAAACAATACAGGAGGACAATCACCTCCCCCTCGATCGGGATCAACTGCGTTTACTCGGTTGGCCAGTGCCGACGAGTCAACTACGTTTCAGGAGAAGCTCCGCCGGAGTGTGATCTTTCGCTGGGGACTGCTTCTCCTCTCTGTTGCGATACTCGTTCTCCTCTTTCCCCACTCTACTGACATCGAGCAAAATCTCGACGCTGGCTCTATCTGGTCGGGCGATACCGTCCGGGCAGCCTTCTCCTTTCCTCTCTACAAAGATGAACAGATGGTGGAGAGGGAAAAACAGCGGGCGAGAGATTCGATTCTGATGATCTTTACTCCAACTGGATTCTCTATCGCCACACTGAGAGATACGTTGTACGGGATTGCAGCACAGGCAGATTCTTCCACTGCCGACATTCCCTCGCTCAGCGAACAGAGTCGTGCGTGGATTCGGTCGTTGCCGGATGAGAAGAGGGGAGGGAAGATTAACAATCTGATCGATCAAGTAGTGCGGGGGAGTAGCGAACTGCTTGCCGGGGGGGTGATTGACCGCGCAAAGTCATCAATCAAGCAAGACCGTATCGTTGTCCGGCATCGATCTGATTACGAAGAAGAACTTTCACTGAAGCCTCTCTTCGACAGTCTTCACGCGATGCAGGCACTTGAGGCAAACTTGGCTGGACGAGGAATAACGGAAGAGGAATATGCTGTTGCACTCGAACTTTTCCTTTCCGTCTGGCAGCCTACCTACCGATATAGTAAGACGTTGACAGAGGAGGCACAGCAGATAGCGGCCAACGCTGTTCCCAGAACGCGGGGCTTGGTTCGTGAAAATCAGATCATTGTGACGCCGGGTGAAGAGATTACCGAGAGAACAGCACTGATGCTCCAGAGCTACGAACGCTCTCGGCGTTTGCGGAACGAAGAAGGTTCGCGTTGGCTGCAACTGATCGGGGCAATCGGCCACGTTATTATCTTGCTCGGCCTTCCGCTGATCTACCTCTACAACTTTCGGCGGCGGATCTTCAACGATAACTTGCAGCTCGGAATCATCTTTGTCTTGATTTTGATGATGGGATTTCTTTCCTGGCTCTCCCTCTCAATCGTCACTCCACTCCCGATTGAATATCTGGTTCTCGTTCCATTCCTCTCGATGATCTTGGCGATTCTCTTCGATTCGCGAACGGCATTTTACTTGACAGTTGTCTCCTGTTTGATTGTTGCCGGCATTCGCGGAGCCGACTACGCGGTGGCCATTGGACTCCTCTCGGCTGGGGTGATGGCTGCCTACACTGTGCGGGATATCAAGAGCAGAACCCAACTCTATCGATCAATCGCCTACTCGATCTTCGGCTTTACGCTGGCAATCTTGGCTCTTGGACTTGAACGGGGAGCAACGTTGGAACAGTTGCTTCTGCAACTTGGATTTGCTGGCATCAACGCCATTGTCTCACCTGTGTTGACCTTCGGTGCGATCTTCCTGTTGGAACGGATCTTCAATATCGCTACTGACTTAAAGCTGCTGGAGTATGACGATTTGAACCACCCTCTCCTTCGACAGTTGGCCGATAAGGCTCCCGGCACATACCAACACACGCTGACGATTGCGCGACTTGTTGAGAGTGCTGCCGGTGCTATCGGTGCAAATGCGTTGCAGGCAAAAGTGGGGGCATACTTCCACGATATTGGAAAGATTGCTCGATCTGAATACTTCGTGGAGAATCAGATGGGGATAGGGAATAAGCACGACCACATCAAGCCGGAGCAGTCGGCTCGGTTGATTCGCGAGCATGTGTTGGATGGAATCAAGATTGCCAGACAGTATGGGTTGCCGGAGCGGATTATCGACTTCATTCCAACACACCACGGGACGACATCGATTAAATACTTTTTAGATAAAGCACTGGAGGAGAATCCGGACGTGGATAAGTCTCTCTTCCACTACCCAGGACCACGTCCTCACTCTCGTGAGACGGCACTTGTGATGCTCGCCGACGCAGTGGAGGCGACAACGAGATCGCTGGGAGATCCGAGCGCGAAGAAAATTGGTGAGACGGTAGATCAAATTATCAAGCGACGCTTTTCGGATGGGCAGCTTGATGAGTGTGATCTAACGTTAGCCGACTTAACCAAGATTCGAGAAGCCTTCGTGAAGAACTTAGTTGGGATGGCTCACCCCCGGGTGCAGTATAAAAAAGAGGAAGATAGTGGGCGGCACGTAGATGATCCCTTCGGTGGTCTCGGAGTTGGTAAGAAGGGGAAGGATGCGTGAAGAGTGAGAGTGGAACAGTAAAGGAACGGATGGCCTCCCTCCCGAAGACACTCCGCTCACTTCTGGAGAGATACCAAGAATACTTGCTGCTGGAAAAGGGAGCCTCAGATAATACGCGGACAGCCTACGACAACGATCTTCTCCGCTATCTGGAGTTCCTTACTCGACGTGGAGTTGCGGCAATCGATCAGGTGACGCCAGATCACGTCCGTGGCCAGATTGAGTTGCTAACAGAACTTGGAATGAACGGCAGGTCAATTGGACGAGCACTTTCGGCAGTGCGTGGACTTCACCGCTTTGCCCTCGTCGAGAAGGAGGCTACAGCAGATCCAACCGAGCACGTAAGCAGACCAAAGGCGCGACGTAAACTTCCAGATGTGCTGACGATCCCGGAGGTGGTGGCGATTCTGGAAGCCCCGGATGCCTCCGACCCTGCCACTAATCCCTATGGCTACCGCGACCGTGCGTTGTTAGAGACCCTCTACGCAACCGGAATGCGGGTAACCGAAGTGCGGGAGTTGCGGATATCTCAGCTTGTTCCTGAACTTGAGTTGGTGCGCGTTATCGGCAAGGGGAATAAGGAACGATTAGTTCCGATTGGGGCGACTGCGCAAGATTGGATAGAAGAATATCGGACAAAGGCGCGTCCCCACCTTCTGAAACGTGGTCAGCCAAGTGGAGACATACTCTTCCTGAACTCACACGGCAAGGGGTTGAGCAGAAATGCAATCTGGAATATCACAAAAAAGTATGCTGAGCAGGCAGGTGTAGAGAAGGAGGTCTACCCCCACATCTTCCGTCACTCCTTCGCAACCCACTTGTTAGAGGGTGGAGCTGACCTGCGGGCTGTGCAGGAAATGTTGGGGCACGAGGACATATCGACAACGCAAATCTACACCCACGTCGATCGGGAGCACCTACGGCAAGTGCACCGGGACTTCCATCCGCGCAGCCGTACATGAGCGCACTCTAAACAACCGCAAAAATTTCTTTTCGCCATTAAGTCCACTTTAAGTCTCCTCAATAGCATGGTATCCGTGAGATTAATAGCAGACCAACAGTCACGGAGAACGTTATCATGCAACAGCTCAAATCAACCTTTAAGGATCAACCAATCGTCTCGAAAAAGTCGAAGCCAATTCCGAAGGGAATTCCTCTCTACAAACCGCTGTTTTGTGTCTTCCCGGAGGCGCGCCTTCCTTCGGGGCATATGTTCCCCGAAGGATCTCGGGTAACTCTGCATCGACATTCTATTCTCTCCACTACGTTCCAACGATTCCTTCTGTTGACACTCATACTGTTTTGCAGTGGGAAAATCTTTGCCCAAGATGCTGGAAACGGAGGGGAAGAGTTGCTTCAGCGGAGACCGTTTACGGGTTCTCTATCACTTACCACAGAGTATCGATCAATAGATCAAGAGGAATCATATCGTTCGAGTGGAGGAAACCTCTTTGGGTTCGCTTCGGTGGAACACCAATTTTCTTCGGGACGAATTCCAGTAGATGTTGCCTTCTCTACCGAGGATAATAGTCGAGGAGATTCCTATCTCCGCTTCGGGGTTCACCCAGAGTTGTTGAACGGAAGGTTGAAACTTCACGCAGGTGATTTCTATGCAGAGGCTTCGGACTTAACGGTGGGAAATGCTTCTCTCTTCGGGGTTGGTGGAAGTCTACAGGGGGGAAAGTTCCGAGGGGGCGTCTGGTATGGCTCAGTTGAGCGTCCGGCCTTCTGGAACGATACCCTTCAAGAAGATACGAGGCGGACTCTGGTGGGTGGGAAGGTTGGATTTGGGACAGATGAGGGGGGATTCTTTGATGTGACCGCAAGTCATGTATTAGATGATGCGGGATCAGATGAAGAGAATCTGATGATTGGAGGAAATTTCTTCCTCCCAATTATTGGGCAAAAATTAACCGTAATGGGAGAGGGAGTAGTTGTTGCCTGGAGCAGTGATCTTGCGGCAGAAGAAGTAGAGGCAGATATTCCATTCTTTACCCCACGAGAATCATCCCAATTCGACGGAGCGGCATCCTTCGCCCTCTACTATGCACCGTCAGGGGGGAGCACAATCGGTTTCAGTAGTCGCTGGATCGGTCCAGGGTATGTAAACCTTGCGCAACCCTACAGCCAGAACGATCTTTTCGAGACGATGCTCACTCCGTCACTCACATTCTTCGACGGACGCATCTACACAACTGGTTCTCTCGGCATACAGTGGGATAATCTTCGGAAGACAAAGGAGGGGCGTACAACAGAGATTGTTGGTTCTCTCTTCACAACGATTCGCCCAATTTCCTCGGTGAGCCTTTCTTTCTCCTACAATGATTTTGGAGCAAGCTCCGATCACGCAAACGATACTGTCCGCTACGGCTACCTCTCACGTTCACTCTCCTTCGCGCCAACGCTCTACTGGAACGGTTTTGGGGGAGTGCAAGTTGGATCGGTGAATGCTTCTCTACAGAAAGGCAAGACTCGAAATGTTGGAGGAGACTTTACAGAGAGTTCAGTTTGCACGGTTGACCTTATCTGGAGCCTCACTCTCCCTTCGATGTTCTCATTGACTTCTGGGTTAGGGTATACAGCAACAGACGTTGCCGACTATCAGACAGAAATGTTTTCGGCAAGGGAGACGATCTCGCACGTTCTATTGAGTGGGAAGTTAAGTGGCACACTTACGTTCGGTGTTTCGCACTATCAAGCCGAGGGGCGAACAGCGTTCGACTTGAGTGGTGGAGTTACTTACGACCTCGGCTATCCCGGCCTTCTCTCGCTAACATTTTCCAACTCAGTCGACAACGGATTCGGCAGCCAAACCGGAACGAACAGAGAACTCTACGGCGCACTCCGATACGGACTACGCATATAATCAGGATAAACTTTGCGCCCTCTTTTTGGGGGGGAGTTTACTCCACAACCAGCGGCAACGAAGTCACCTTCTCTCCCACTATAGTCCGAAGAAAATAGATCCCAGCGGAGAGCGTTGGGAGGTCTAAAGGAATCTCTTGTTCTCCGGCTTCAAGCTGATAGGTCCATGACCCCGACACCTGATGTCCCGAGAGATCGAACAGAGCAATCTGTATGTTGCTTCTTGTTGGAAGAGAGAGGGAGAGAGTTGCGCGATCCTGTAGGAGGTTCGGAGTTATGTAGGCTTGGAGGCTGGAAGCGTTAATGTTGTTCTGATGCTCTACGCCAGATGCTTGTGGCACAGGGAGCACGAGGCGGGAAGCGTACTGCGGAGCCATGTAGATGCTGTTGATTGCCACTAACGAATCGGGTGACTGATAGAGTGGGGCGGCGGTGTTCGGATTCACGTCGAAGTGAGGATAGTTCGAGCCGGTGATGATGACTCTAATCTGATGCCCAGCCTTGAACGTGACGGCGAGGTTTTGCAACTCAACAGTGACCTTATATACTTCTCCCGGTGTGATGAGGGACGTGTCTTGCGGCGTAAAACCATCGCGAAAGCGCATCCGCCGAATTCCCTGCGTTAGAAGCATTGAGCGTCCATCAGGATAGACATCGCAGAGTCGGACGCCGAAGTCGGTGTCCTTACGGTCGGAAGAGACAAAGAGTTCAATCGAGATCGGCCCTGTTACGTCGAGGTCTTGTTCAAGAGGTTCTGTTGAAAAGATAACTGCGTCGTTCCGACTCTCGACAACTTCTCGTTGATCGTACGGTCCAACCGCAGCATCCTTGTTAAAGGGATCGAAATATGAACCACCATAGGTCGGAGAGGGGTCGCGTGGATCATACCGGAACGTGACCGGAGGAAAATCTGGACCGCCGATACTATTCGTGCTCAACACGCCACTATTTCGCAAGTAGAAACTCTTCGGCGAAGTCTTTGCCACAACTCCCGTCCAACTATCTCCCTCCATCCACCTATCCTTACCGAGTTGAAAGTAGCGAACGGTCGGCTTCAGTTGCCAACTGTTTTCGGCATTCAACAGGTGGTAGTGAAAGAACTGAAGTGAGGCAAAGTTCACCACGTTAGCACCTGTCGGATATTCGAGTTCCCCCTGTTCAGCCTTGTCGACGCCGCTGTGTGTCCAGGGACCAAAAATCAGTTTGTGTTGATCGCGCACCTCAGCAGAGCTTCGCGTGCGAATGTCTTCAAATGCGCGGAGTACATCGTCGGGATAGTGATCGAACCAACCACCAACTACCAGCATCGGCACGTTGAACTCTTCTGGATAGTCAGAACCTGACTCGACTACCTTGACGAAGAAATCGTTTGTCGGGTGATCTAAGATTAAGCTCGTGACGAAGAATCCGAGCTTCTGAAGCGCCTCAACGTGGGACTTTCGGTATTCCCCGCCATAGTAGTAGTCGCTGTACTTAACCTTGAAATCCTTCACTAAAGGAACGGCGCAGACCAAGTGGGGGGGGTGGTGGCGAGCAGTTTGAAACTGAATTGCGCCGAGAGCTGAGGGACCCCAGGTAGCAACCTTACCGTTGCACCAGGGTTGTGCTGCAATCCACTCGACGGCATCATAGCCATCCAGTCCGCGATCATAGCCAGCCACCCCAGCATCGCGTGAGCCGTAGAATCCACGCCAGTCCAGAATAACGTAGTGGAATGCCTCGTCGAGCGGAAATGTAGTCACGGCCTCCGGAGGGAGTTGTGATGCTAAGCGGTAGAGATTCTTGTTGTAGGGAGTTTGAACAAGAATAACTGGCTTTGCTTTCGTTGAGTCGGTACTGTAGAAATCTGCTGCGAGCGACTTTCCATCCCGTACAGGAATCTCGGCCTCTGTCCAGTTGAACTGAGCGGAGAGAGGTGTCGTGATAAGAACAAGGAGTAGTAGTATATAACGCATGGTTCAGATAGTATAGTCGTGTGATCTTTTGGTCAAGTTTGTAGCAGATTGGAGGGGAGCACCCCTTCTTTCTATAGTCTTCTCTTTACTTCATATACTGCCGGACAATGGGTTTGCGAGAGAATGCGATATCACATCTCTGTGTCGTTCAGGATTCTGTCTGAATCGTCTCCTCACCACTCCCTTCCAAATCGAATCTATCGATCTACTCCCGGAGGGAGCACTCCTGCCTTGCCGTGGAGAAAGCCGCAGGCTGCACTCCACGGGTATGTGTTATCTGACGCTTCCGCCCTGAAGGGGCGGCTGAACTGGAAACCTTGACATCGCTTCTCTTCCATTCTGCCCCTTCGGGGCGAGAAGAACAACGAACGCTTTTCTTCCGGGGATTTTCATCCCCGGTCATCCGCCACAGCGGATCGGCTGCCCCTTCGGGGCAGTCTGTTGAAAGGTTGATCTGACGGACTGATCTTGAAGAACTCTTTCTATCTCAATTACATTGTCCGCGAGTATGGCTTCACAAAGCAGGCGGAATCAGTGTAGATCAGGTGTATCACTCTGCCGCGTATCCCCTTCCTCGAAAAGTATCCCTCCATCCCAAAGCATGAATTGTGCAACCCGTTTACGCTTCAAGTCTGTTCCACCAAACCACTTATTTGGGAGAGTACTCCGATTCAAGAGTTTGCGAAGATCGTCGTTCGGAATATCGCTATACTCTTCATACCATTGCAAGACAATCGCCTTCCCTTCTTTTCTCCACTTCTGTACCATCGGCTTTGCCTCGGTAGCGATCTCCTTTAAGTTCGCACGATAGCGGAAGGCGAGTGGCTCCAGTTCGTCGACGATGTCGAGCCATGCTTTGCGGGTCTGGGAAAGTGCCGTGCGATGTTGACGGATACTCGCTTCATCTTCGCTCTTCCATGCTTGGCTGAGTTCTTGCAATTGTTCCCGCACTTTCCCTCGCAGTTGTGTTGCCTGAGACCGGAGCTTATTCAACGTTTGTAGGTCTTCGCTCAACAGTGCTCCATCCAGTTTTTCTTTCCACTCGGCGATTGTTGGAAAAACAGACGAGCGGGCCCACTTTTGCAGGCGTTCGCGGAGTTCGGCTCGTGCAGACTCTTTCGCTACTTTTGCTGAGCTATCGCTTCGATCCCCCTGTGCAGTGCAAAAGCTGAGTGCGGAGAAAAAGAAAAGGGTAATTGCTATTGATTTCATGTACATCGTAGTAGTCAAGGATTACGTTCACATAGGTGTTGCGTGGGGAGGTTAGTGGAGTGTTCGTGCGAATGGTTCCCTATGTTATTAAAGCGGATAAAGAAATGGGAGTGATTCTTCTGTGGCAATGCTATTTTGGAGAATGGTTCCCTCGAGATCTACAAATAGAGTGCGTTCAGAACAGAAACAACGATAATACTATGACTATGGTGAACAATTCTTTTCACAGGAGACTCTTTTGTGTGACAACCCTTTTACTGGCGTTGATAGCCACCACTCTATGGGGACAGAGTGAAGAGGTTGAAGAATTCGATGACTCGGGAATGGGTGAGCTTCAGTATAATGATTCGGGAATGTGGTCCGAACGAAGCATCGTGATTGTTGGAACAACAACCGACTATAGTGCTGCTGTAGAAATCGCCTCCGACGCTTCCTACTATCTCGACTTAATGCTCGACTTACGAGAGTTGAATCCAGACTCGACAATTGGCCTTAGTTGGTCGCCTGAAATTTGCGAGGGAGCCGGTTGGGAACATCCTTGCTACGTTGCGCGGGGTCGCTTTGACAATGGTGTCTACCTCAGCATCGAACACTCTGATGCCTACCAAGGCTTCTCCCCCGGTTACTACATCGTTGTGATGGCGAGTGGAGAGCCAGACTCCCCAATGATTCGTGAATCTCTAACGAAGGCTAAAACCTTTGTGGAGGATGCCTACTTGAAGAAGACGAAGGTCTATATGGGGTGTATGCATTAATAGTGAGTGTAGGAGTTAGGAGTCGAGAGTGAATGAGTCTCAGTCGTAGGGGGCAAAACCTTTGCCCCAGTGGAATTAAGAATGTAGGAAAGAGCCGAGGTATCTATTCGGTCCTGATCCTGTAGAGGGAAGAACGTGCTATGCACGTTCTTCCAAATCTCTTGCACGCTGTAGTGCTGTATCGCTTCCGGCGATCAAGAGTGTGTCTGTGTTTGCCAGAGGGATATCTGGGTCGGGAGGAATTGAGAGTGTGTCAGTTTTCATGTGGTGGATACCGGCTACCGAAAGGTTGTGTTTGGATGGAAGCCTCAGGTCGCGTAGCGTCTTTCCTTGCCAGCACTGTGGAGTCTTCATCTCCTGCATGGCAAACCCAGCCCCGATACGGGTATAGCTCAGCACTGAATCGTCGCTTAGGCTTTGCGCTAAATTCTCCGCACTATCTTTCTCTGGGAATACTGTTTGCGATGCGCCGATCTTTTCCATCACGCGGCTGTGATCTTCCGATATAACCTTCACGATTACTTCCTTGATATTCAAGTCCAGCAACGTTAAGGTTGCTAAGACGCTGGCCGTAATATCGTCACCAGTACTGACAATGCCGACATCGGCCTCATCTCCTCCTAAATGGCTTAGGATTGTTCCATCTCGCCCGTCTCCAACCGCTGCTCGCGTCACGTTCGGTGCAACTCGATCAACCGTCTCTTCCGAAATATCTACGGCAATAACTTCGTGCCCTTGTCGGTAGAGCATTGCAGCAGCATTTGCGCCGAAGTTCCCGAGGCCAATCACAACAAAACGCTTCTTCTCTGGCATCCTAATAGTTCTATAATAGTTATGATAGTGTTGTCTCAATGTAGAGGGGGGGAAGTGTCTATCCAATCATCACGTCTTCGGTTGCATACTTGATTTTGCTAATCGAGCGGTGTGAACGGGCGGCAACAGCCGCAGCAAGGGTGAGTGGGCCTACTCGACCGATGAACATCAGGATGATGGTTATCACTTTCCCTTGAGTTCCCAACAGAGAGGTTGCTCCCATCGACAAACCGACAGTGTTGAATGCGCTGACGGTCTCGAACATGTAGGGGAGGAAACCCCGCTCAGTCACCTTGTGGGAAACGTAAGGGAGTTCAAGTGTTGTAAAGGCAAAGATTCCTGCGGTAATCAGCACGAAGCCGAGGGTAAAAAATCCAATTGCCTGTTGTACCGTATCTTCCGGTAGGGATCGTCCGAGAATAGATGCCGACTTCATCCCACGAAGTCGTGACCAAGCTACGATGATGATAACGGCAATTGTGGTTGTTTTCAATCCCCCGGCGGTTGATCCCGGAGAGCCTCCTACTGACATTAATAGGATTGTCAGAAAATTTGAACTATCTGACGCTGCGCCATAGTCGATAGCGTTAAAGCCAGCAGTGCGGGAGGTGATGCTCATGAAGAATCCGTTGACAATACGGTCGACTGGGCCGAGCGAAGCGAACGTTACTTTCCACTCGAAAATCGTAAAGAGTATCCATCCAACAACGATAAGGATGAGTGTTGTGAAGAGAGTAATTTTTGAGTGGAGAGAAAGGCGGTGACCCGGACGCTCGCTACGGCGATTCCACCACTGACCTAAATCGCTCATCACAACAAACCCGATTCCTCCAAGAATAATCAGCAGACTGATAATGCCGAGACTTATCGGGTCTTTCTGAAATTGCATTAAAGAATCTGACCAGGTAGAGAATCCAGCATTGCAGAAGGCACTAATCGAGTGGAAGAGAGCCGGCCAGAAACTTATCTCCCAATTCCCTTCTAAACTCCACCATATCCAGAGGACGAGAGCACCAACAATTTCGATAGCGAACGTGAAAACAAAAATCCTGCGGATCAGTTCACGAGGAGTGATATATGTTCCTAATACTTCAATGCCAGTTGCTAAGGCATGAGTTCGAAGTGGGAGTCGTTGGTTCAGGGCTGTGATAATTAGCGAGCCGAGCGTAATGATTCCGAGACCTCCAAGCTGAATTAACAATAGAATCCAAACTTGTCCCAGTGGGGTAAAGTAGGTGGCTGTATCAACTACAATTAGTCCAGTGACGCAAACCGCACTGGTGGCAGTAAAGAGTGCATCCAGCCAACTTAGCCCCTCTCCAGTGTAAAGCCCGGGGAGCACCATAAAGCCGAGCATACCAACAAGGACGAGAACTACAAACGACCCGACAAAGAGTTGGGCTGGCCTGAGTCGTCCCCACAACGTTGACAATCCTTGAATGATGTTCAGCATGAATTTTGATGAAACGGAAACTGTCCCGCTCGCGATTTGTCTGTAGCACTATGGTCCAAGAATGCAAATTTACATCAAATTCAAACTCGAAATGGTGAGACTTCTCCTCACTTGAACATGACACACTTGCTTTCAGAGATGCCGTACAGTGTAGCAGACAATCTCTGAGTCCGATTCTCGTCAAGAATGCTCGTTCCAACAAATAAATTTTGTTTTCAGGAGACAAACGAAATGAATTCTCAAGAAAGAAGGCCGAAAGAACTGCTTAGAATTGCAAAGAGCCGTCCCGATCAGGTGGGAGATGGTTTCACAATCCGGCGTCCAATGCCCGGACCCGCCATTCAGGGAATCAACCCGTTCCTTCTGCTCGACCATGCTGGTCCAACTCCAGTAGAACCGAGTGAAGTTCCGAGAGGTGTGGACGAACATCCACATCGAGGTTTTGAGACGGTGACTGTGGTGTTGCAGGGGGAACTGGAGCACCGCGACTCGGCCGGCAACAGTGGACATCTGCGTGAAGGGGATGTGCAGTGGATGACAGCAGCTTCGGGAGTGGTGCACGAAGAAAAGTATGGCCGCGACTTTACGCGCCGGGGTGGAACAGTCGAGATGGTGCAGCTCTGGGTAAATCTTCCTGCAAAGTATAAGGGGGAGAAGCCGGGATACCAGGACGTTCGTGCCGAGGATATTCCCCTTGTAGAACTTGATGGCGAGGGAAGCAAGCTTCGCGTGATTGCTGGTGAGTTTGACGGCGTGAAAGGGGGAGCCAAAACCTTCACTCCTGTAATGCTTTTCGATGTTACGTTGAACCCTGGAGCCGACATTCTTCTGCCGATCAACACAAACCATACAACAGGGTTATATGTGCTACGTGGAGGAGTGCTTCTCGAAGGGGGAGAGATTGTGCGGGAGAGTGAGCTTGCTGGCTTCACAGTTGAGGGAGATGCAATCCGAGTGAAGGCAGAGGAGCCGACGCGGTTTCTGTTGATTGGGGGTGAGCCTATTGATGAGCCAGTTGTCTCCTACGGGCCTTTCGTAATGAACTCGATGGATGAGATTCGGCAAGCCTATGCAGACTACCGTGAAGGGAAAATGGGGACGCTCGACATTAGAATACCAGATAGAAATCGAAGTGGTGTAGAAGCCTGAATCTGATGATAGAGAAGGCTTAAGCAGAACCGCAAAACGGAGCGGCAGATGAGAGAACTAAAAATTCTTTATCTGCCGTTTTCTGTTTTTATCGTAAACTCTACACTTTCCAAATTTTAGAACTAAACATCATTTATAGAACTATATAGTAATGTCGGAACTAAACCCACCAATTGCTAAACGCCTTCCGCACGAATCGCACGTTCATAACCTTTTGCGAGTGGATGATTACCATTGGCTGCGCGAACGGGAGAGTCCAGAAGTTATCTCCTATCTCGAAGAAGAAAATCTTTACGCTGGGAGGATGACAGCCCACACGGAAGAGCTTCAGAAACAACTCTACGACGAAATGTTGGGGCGAACCCAGCAGACAGATCTGAACGTGCCAGTAAAGTGGGGAGACTATTGGTATTACTCTCGAACTGAGGAGGGGAAGCAGTATAACATTTATTGTCGGAGACGGGGAGATATGGAGGCCGAAGAGGAGACGTTGCTTGACCTGAATGTAGAGATAGAGAAAAGGGGAAGTGGCTACATAAATCTTGGCGTCTACAGGGTGAGTCCCGATCATACTTTGCTGGCCTATTCACTCGACTTGAATGGTGCGGAGGACTATACAATTCAAATCCGAAATCTTGAGTCAGGGGAGGATCTTACCGACTCAATTCCGGAGACAAGCTATTCTTTGGAGTGGATGGCCGACAGCCGAACGTTCTTCTATTCAGTACAAGATCAGGCAAAACGCCCGCACAAAATTTTCCGGCACACGTTAGGAACTGACTTGGCAGAGGATGAAGAAATTTTTCATGAACCTGATGAGCGCTTTCTCGTTCACCTCTACAAAACCAGCGACGACCAGTACGTTATTTTGAACACTGCGAGCAAAGAGACGCGGGAAGAGTATTTGCTTCGATCAGATGATCTTGAGGGACGCTTTCAGCTCATTGCTGCCAAACGTTCGAACGTAGAGTATTCTGTTGAGCACAGGAACGGTATCCTCTACATCCTTACCAATGAAAACGCTCCCAACTTCCGTCTGATGCAAACACCTGTGAACGCTCTTGCGAGGGAAAACTGGGAGGAGGTGATTCCAGCTCGCGACGATGTGATGTTGAACTATATCGCGATGTATAGTGACTATCTGGTGCTCCATAAGCAGACGAAGGGATTAACGGGAATATCGATCTATGAGTTCGAGTCGCAGAAGTGGGTAGATGTGGAGTTCGATGAAGAGGTCTACACAGCTTTCGTTAAACAGAATCCAGAGTTCAATTCCGATCTGCTTCTCTTCAGTTATACCTCTTTGACAACACCAGAATCGGTCTACGAATACAACATGCGGAGTAGTGAACGAAGGTTGCTAAAGCAGAAAGCTGTGTTGGGTGGGTACGATCCTACAGACTACCGGGCTGAACGCATTACCACCCATGCTCCAGATGGTGAGGAGATACCAATTTCTTTAGTCTACAGAAAAGATCAGTTCAAAGGTGATGGAACGAACCCCTGCCTTCTCTACGGGTACGGTTCTTACGGTTACAGCATGGATCCTTGGTTCGACAGCGACCGGCTTAGTCTGCTCGACCGTGGATTTGTCTTCGCTATTGGGCACATCCGTGGTGGTCAAGAGATGGGGCGTCGGTGGTACGATCAAGGAAAGTTCCTGAAGAAGAAGAACACCTTCACAGACTTTATTGCCTGCGGCGAAAAGCTAATTGAAGAGAGATATACCAGTCCTGATAAGTTGGCGATAGAGGGGGGGAGTGCCGGAGGGTTGCTTGTTGGTGCGGTTATTAACATGCGTCCCGACTTGGCACACGCGGCAATAGCTAACGTACCATTTGTCGACGTTGTTAACACTATGCTCGACGCAACGTTGCCCCTGACAGTAGGTGAGTACGAAGAGTGGGGGAACCCAAACGAGAAGGAGTATTTCGATTACATGCTCTCCTACTCACCCTACGACAATGTCGAGGAGAAGGAGTATCCGGATCTACTTGTACTGGCTGGACTGAACGACCCTCGCGTTCAATACTGGGAACCAGCAAAGTGGACAGCAAAACTTCGTGCAACGAAGACTGGAGAGAACGTCTTGCTGCTAAAAACAAACATGGGAGCGGGGCATGGTGGCTCATCAGGTCGGTACGATTACTTGAAGGAGAAAGCCTTCCGATATGCCTTCCTGATCGATCGATTGGGAGCAGAGTAACGATACTTGGCAAATCCTTTTGCCTCTCGTGGCTTGGTGGGGATTCCTTCTGCAAAGTTGGAGATGTTCGTTAGAGTGTATTCACTGAGGTTGAAAACCATGAGATTACTGAACAGACGTGGCTGGTGATTATTCTCACGCAGAGAAGTGCCGGGGAAAAAAAAACTTAGCCAATCAAAAAATGAAAAGGGTAGGTGTTGTTGTTTTGTTGACTTCCCTTATCGCTTCTTGCCATGATAAGGAATCTGTGCAGAGAGTACCAAGATTGATAGAAAGTGGAAACGATTCTATCCAAACAACTCTTTCTGCACAAGGGCAACACTCAACGTTAAGCGACAAAGAGAGAGAAATACTACAAGCTATCGCACACTACCATCCCGACTTCTATTATACAGAGAATGTACTTCGCTACGGTGATCTTTCGGGAAAAGCCTTCTACTCGGAGATAATCTTTAAACGAGATTCGACTGGACTTTACTTCGGTATCTATCCGAGATATGAGGTAGTAATCGACGAGTTTACGGGGGTTGTACGAGAGTTGAATAGCATCGGGGCAATGGTTCACCAAACACGGTCATTTATGGTTGTTGGTGATAATGTTGAGACGATGAGTTGGCAGAGTGGATCGGGTGGAGCTGTTGAGTTTCAGTTCTATCACAACGGTCGTCTGCAAAAGCAACAGAGTTATAAGGCTCTGTTAAGTAGGAGGAGGTTCGGAAAGTAACCTGACTTGGGCAGCTAAATAGCATAGATGTCACTACAAGGTGATATGTAAAAAACGGATGAATCTCTACCATATCAGCAACACTCCCGGAATCAAGCTCTTTGAACCTCGTCCGGCTCCATCCCGGTCGGGTGCAGAAGGGAGTATGGTTTGGGCTATTGACCGCGAACATTTACCAAACTATCTGCTACCCCGTGATTGCCCTCGGGTAACGTTCAAGCAGACGGAGCAGAGCAAGGGAGAGGACGTAGAACGCTTGATTGGATCGACAACTGCAGAGCGAATTATTGTTGTTGAGTCGGGGTGGGTAGAGCGTATTCTGGTTGAGCAGATTGTTCTCTACACGTTCGATCCCGCTCCGTTCAAACTCCAAGATGAGGGGGCAGGCTACTGGGTCTCTCTCGAAGCTGTTGCGCCAATTGCTGAAGAGCAAATCCTATCACCACTTACGCGCCTGCTTCAAGAGAATGTAGAACTTCGCATCACCCCCTCTCTCTGGCAACTCCGCGAAGCCGTTGCCGACTCATCTCTTCAGTTCTCGATAATTCGCATGGGCAATGCCGCGCCTCCCCCTAAAGGATTTATCTCGAAGTATCCAGTTCCAACCTGAGGTGGGTGAATCAACTACTTCTTCGTTATCCCTCCGACAATCTGTGGAACAACTTCCAGAATGCAGTTTACGTAAAGGTCAATCAACCGCTTCTTCAGAAAAGCTCTTCCATAGATTACCGAGACTTCGCGGTATGGAACAGGTGGGGAAAATGAACGAATCAGCTTCTTCTGCTGAGAGCTGAGGAAAAGTGTGGCGAGCTTTGGGAGAAGCGTCATGCCACCACTTCGTTCAACCATGTGGCGGACAGTCTCCAAATTCCCACTCTCGAAAAGAATCGAACGCCTTGGTCCACAGGAGTGGTCATCTTCACGACAGAGATCCAACACCTGCTTGCGAAAACAGTGCCCTTCGCTTAGAATCCACATGTCTTCAAGGTCCAGGTTCTCTACTGACAGATTCTCAACCTGCGATAACCTATGGTTAGGGGCAATAAAGGAGACGAACTCTTCGCGGAAGAGAGGGCGGATTGCCATGCCAACTTGTTCTTCCTTCGTTGCAATGAAACCAGCATCAAGTTGATCCCGGGCAAGCTCACTCAGAATATCTTCCGTCGTCAGTTCTCGGATCGAGAGGGTTACCTCAGGATAGCGTTCGGTAAAGGTTTTACTCACTAAGGGGAGGAGGTAGGGGGCAAGTGTTGGAATAATGCCGACGCTCAGTTCTCCGGAGATCCTATTCTGCGCATCCTTCAGGATATCGTCAACTCGATCCCGCTCTCGAAGAATCACCCGTGCCTGCGCAATAATCTCTCTGCCGAGATCGGTTGGGATTACCGGCTTTCTCCCTCGGTCGAACAACTCTGCTCCCAATTCCTCTTCCAATGTCCTGATCTGCATGCTCAGTGTTGGCTGCGAGACGTTGCACTCCTCTGCCGCTCTCCCAAAGTGACGGTGCGTGTCTACAGCGACGATGTATTGAAGTTGTGTGAGTGTCATCTTTTGAAAATCAATAATAGAAAATCTCTATGCGAATATAGAAACATTCGATTTGATTGATGATGTTCCTTCTTCTACTTTCTATCACTTCTCAAGAGAAATTCCCATCAATTCTTAAAAACAACAAGGTTTCAACCTATGAATGAGCAAAAGAAACGACTAACGACGGCTGAGGGTGCGCCCATTGCCGACAACGAAAACTCGATTACTGCCGGACCACGTGGTCCTCTCCTAATGCAGGATGTGCAGCTGCTGGAACAGATGCAGCACTTCAACCGGGAACGAATTCCGGAGCGAATAGTCCACGCTAAGGGATCGGCAGCATTCGGAACGTTCACGGTGACCAGCGACGTGACCAAATACACGAAGGCCGCCTTCCTGTCGGAAATTGGTAAGCAGACCGATGTCTTCCTTCGATTCTCCACAGTAGCGGGGGAGCGTGGTGCTGCCGACGCAGAGCGTGACGTTCGAGGCTTTGCCTTGAAGTTCTACACTGAAGAAGGAAACTGGGACATGGTGGGGAACAACACACCGGTCTTTTTCGTGCGCGATCCACACAAGTTTGCCATGTTTATCCACACGCAGAAGCGTCACCCGAAGGATAACATGCGGGATATGGATATGCAGTGGGACTTCTGGTCGCTCTGTCCAGAATCGCTCCACCAGGTGACAATTCTCTTCAGTGATCGTGGACTTCCGGCAAGCTATCGTCACATGAATGGATATGGTAGCCACACCTACTCGCTAATCAACGCAGAGGGGGAGAGAGTCTGGTGCAAGTTCCACTTCAAGACGGAGCAGGGGGTCAAGAACATGCGGGATGAAGAGGCGACGGAATTGATTGGGAAGGACCGCGAGTCGCACCAACGCGATCTCTTCGATTCAATTGAAAAGGGAGAGTTCCCACGCTGGAAGTTCTACATTCAAGTGATGACGCAAGAGCAAGCGGAGGAATTCCAGTGGAATCCGTTCGATCTGACAAAAGTTTGGCCACACGGCGACTTCCCATTGATTGAAGTTGGAACGTTGGAGCTGAACAAAAATCCAGAGAACTACTTTGCCGAAGTTGAGCAATCTTCGTTCAGTCCCTCGGCACTGGTTCCGGGAATCGGGGCAAGTCCAGATAAAATGCTTCAGGCTCGCCTGATGAGCTATGCGGACGCCCACCGCTATCGTGTTGGCAACAACTTCCAGCAGCTTCCGGTGAACAAAGCTCGCTGCCCAGTTCACAACTATCAGCGAGATGGTCAGATGGCAACTGCGCAAGATTATGGGTCAAATCCCAACTACTTCCCGAACAGTCTCTCCGAAACACCGCAGCAGAGCCCTGAATACAAGGAACCAGCTTGGCACCTCGGCGACGTGACAGTAGACCGCTACAACTCGCGTGAGGGACATGACGACTATACCCAGGCCGGAAATCTCTATCGACTTTTTGATGATGGTGAGCGTGATCGTTTGGCAAAGGCAATTGCTGGTCCACTCAGTCAAGCCCGTGAGGAAGTGCAGAAGCGGCAGTTGAAGCACTTCTACGCAGCCGATACCGACTACGGTCGCCGAGTTGCCGAAGCATTGAAGGTGGATGTTGAAACAATCGAAGGTGAGCTTGGTGTGCGGGACGTACAGGTAGAGGAGAGCCTCTAACGTTTAGCCTCCTTCTGATATATCTCTGTTAGATTGCGAAGAAGAGACCTCGCAGGCAAACTGTCTGCGGGGTCTTTTCCCATCCGTTCTCGTTTATTCTTAAAAGAGATGCGTGAAGAGATGGTGGTTGCTTGGCTACCAAACGTGTGAAGATATAGGAGCCGAAGAGGATCGACATATCGGCAAGATGTTCCCTCATCGTATCTTCACGACGGCAGACATATTGAACAATTGGTACTATGACACCAGTAAAATTTTCCAGACTCTATCGATTCGACCCTCGCATCGTCGACGGCTCATACTTCAGTGGCGATGCTCTCCACCTTGAGCGCGGAGATGTTGTCGGGGTTGTCCTGCTGAATTTAGGTGGTCCCCACAAACGTGAAGATGTCCAGCCCTTCCTCTACAATCTCTTCATGGATCCGGCAATCATCGACATCCCATTGAAGGGGATAACGCGGCATCTTCTCTGCAAACTGATTTCTACGCTTCGGGCAAAGAAGGTGGGAGAAGACTATGCGCAGATCGATCCAAGTGGAGGATCGCCAATCAATCGGTTGACAGAAGAACAGTCTCAAGCACTACAGAAAAATCTAAACGAACGTTTTGGGGAACCGAACGGAGTCACGTTTCGCACCTACACGGCGATGCGTTACTGGCATCCGTTCAGCGAAGAAGCGGCTGAGCAGATGAAGCGGAATGGAGTGACCAAGCTGGTTTTTCTTCCACTCTATCCCCACTATTCCAAGACAACCACAGGGGCTTCACTTGTCTACTGGAAGGTGTTGGAAGAGTTTGGAGAGATTCCGGTCTGGCCGAGCACATACGTGCAGGAATATGCACTTCACCCACGCTACCTTCAAGCACTCAGCCGGCGCATTGACGAAGGGTTGGCAAAGTTCCCAGAGGAGATTCGCCCTAACGTTCACATCCTCTTCAGTGCACACGGCACACCGCTGAATGAGATGTTGGAGAGGCGCGATCCATATTGTTGTCTGGTTCACTCAACGGTAGAGGGATTGATGCGACTTCGTGGAAACGATCGTCCGTTCGACGTTGCCTTCCAGAGCAAAGTTGGTCCAGCGAAGTGGTTAACCCCGAGCACACCTACCCGATTGAAAGAGCTTGGGGAATCTGGTAAAACGGCTGTGCTCGTTGTCCCGATAGCCTTCGTTACCGACCACATAGAAACAGCCTTCGAGCTTGACGTAGAGGTGCGAGAAGAGGCGAAGCATTTCGGTATCGAGCACTACGAAGTGACGGGGGGACTTAACGACGATCCTGAGTTCATTACTGCTCTTTCCGAATCTGTGGCCGCGCAGTTGCACTTAAACGGGACAGCCCTCCTCAACGGAGTTCCGGCGTGGCCAGAGAGGTTGACTGGAAAGGAAAGCGACAGAACAACGCGCTGCGAAAACTGCCAATGTATTGCTGAAGGACATCTCTGGCCGGGAGAGGCGGTTGTCGGATGATAGGGAGTGTGGGTGTCGTGGTCTCCTTGCTACTTGTAGAGTATAGAGTGCTATTGTAATCTTGCGAGGAAGGGTGTTTGTATAGCGCATTCACTATAACCTGTTTCCAGCGTTCATGGGTTCTTTCATCCAGATTATTCGCCTAACTCTTCGCGAAGTCTATCACATCTACAAGAAAGGGGGGAAGCCTCTCTTCACCACATCCTTGATTGCAATTGTCCTGATTCAGGTTATCAACCTAATCGTTGCAGGCGGCTTTACGTTGGTGGTAGACCAACTCTATAACCTGAACTATCTTTCCGACATTACGAAAGTAGGGGACTGGATCTTTCAACTCATCTCCTTGCCTCTGTTTACCGAGGTAAGTGTTGGACTTCACTTACTCCTCTACACCCTGTTCGGAATTGCGTTGTTGCGAGTTAGTGAAGGGAACGAAGAGTTCAGCTTTCGAAAAGTCATCACAAACGTTCGCCGGAGTGAGTGGGGTCTTCTTCTCGTCTTTGGTCTCTTCCTCTGCATTGTGCAAGGGGCGTTCGTAAGCGTGGGAGGTCAACGAGAAACGTTTGGGAGTGCGAGCCAAAGTGGTCTGCTGCTGCAGGTTAGCCTGACGCTTATTCTTCCTCTCCTCCTTTGTCTCCTACTGATTATTCGATCCCGAGAGAAGAAGCCTCACATTCGATTATTCTGGAACTATAAAATTCCCGTGCTTGCCTCACTTCTCCTTCTCTTCTCTCTTGGTAGTATTGTTGGGGAATGCAGCGTCTATACTTCTCTCTTTCTTCTTTTGTAATGATGACAATCTACTCAGAAACTATGGGAGGGAGTGATTATTTAGAGCAATCTCCAGCGCCGAAGGTAAGTCCATATCCTGTTCCGATTGAACCCGATTCGTCCGAACTGGAATCGTATCATTTCCCAAAGACCAATCAATCGGATGTTCGAATCGTTCCGGTTGACTTTGATTCATCTCAAAAGAAAGGGTCGGGGATCTTTTCCTTCACAGATTCTTCACTTGAAGACTTCCTTGTCATTTTTTTCATCGGTTTAGAACTTCTCTTCCGCCTCGTTATCGATGCCTTCGCAATTCCTGCGTTTGTTGTCTGTGGGATCAAACCGTTGGCTATTGCTTTTGATAGAGAAGATCACGAGCATAGCTCTGTTGATCTACTCAACACCTCACCAATTACAGTGTGCACCCTCTCACCGCAATATCCCGGCAAACTCTTCAAGAGTTTCTCGATTACTATGCTCAGTTTAAGAAGAGTGAGTACCTAAAGTTCTTGAGAGCGTTCGTCCCTCAAGTACTCGTCACTGCTTTGGTTGCTGTGGTCTTCGTGGTTGTGTGCGATTTTCTGTGGGGAGGATCGTTTGCCTTTCGGGTCGACTACATAGTGATGCGACTGGAGTTCCGAAATATGTTCGCAGCACTTCTAATGCTCGGACTTGGATTCAAGGGAGGAGTTGTGTTACGTGGGGGGAAAGAAGATGGTGAAGAGTTGGTCAAGCCGAGTCAAGAGGGACTATTCGGGGCTGACCAAATATCAATCACTTTTCTCTTGGCCTCCGTTCTTCTGTTGGTTTACGCACTGCTCTACGTTAATCCATTCTATCAGGCTGGTATTGGCGGTCTGTTTGGGGCGTTTGCTCCGACTTGGGGATGGGAGTATTTTCTCTACACCCTCACAGAGTTAGTAAAGAACCAACTCCTTCCTCTCTTCCTGGCGATTCTCTTAGTGCTCTACCGGATGTGGGGCAAAATCAGCCTTAACATTATCAGAGAGTACAGGTGGGCTTATCTGGCAACGTTCCTCTTTCTCTTTGCTTTCTATACTCTCTTCACATCGCTTATTGAAGTTTGCCGAGTGGTTTTAGGGGCGAAAGATCGCATTCTTCTCAGGGGGAGCGACCCGACACAACTTTTTGCTTGGCTTCTTTTCGTTGTGAGCACCTTCCTCCTTCTATCGTTGTTCTATCCAGTTTTTAGCAAAACTCTTTTCTTTTCGTTCAGAATCGAAGATGAGATGTTGGCTAAAGAAGAGATTGAGGAGAGAGCCGAACTCTCCGAAAGTGATGAGCTTCCTTTAACAGGAGAATAAAAGGTGTAATACCTTTGTCATTCAAATGTTCTAAAAAGAGAAATACTATTTTTTCTATAGTCACGGCTTGCATTCTCCCCACGAAAGACGATAACTTCCAGACTTGTTCGTCACTATCTCCCCGCAGATAGGATTCTGAGTCTGTAGAGATTGACATTAATCCGACACCACTAACACATAGGTTCAACGGAAGATCATGAAACAACGCTATGCCTTCGGCATTTCTCTGATGGGAATTCTGCTCGGAATTCTTCTTGGAACGGGGAGAGTTGCCGCACAAACGACAGATGACCACAACAGTGCAGACCAAGGTCACGGCTTCACTGTTAATGGACAATACTACACCTGTGGTTCCCACTGGGCAGCCGACTACGATTACGATGCTGCACTGGAGCGTACTCGTACCAATAACCCTGCACTTTACCAGAGAATGGTAGCGAGGGCTGCCGCTCATGAGAAAGGGGAACGGTGGTCGCGGACGCAAGGAGGAGGGTTCTTTTTTAACATCACAGATCGGGCGAATCCTGAAAATGGATTTAAAGAGATTGAGGCGACGCTCCGCTACAACGGGGATTCCATTTTGATCTTTGTTGATGATAAAGATAACGCTACCATTACTGATGCAACTATTGAGGCGTTAGCAAAGGGACTTACCAAGGAAGTAAAGGCGGGACCAAACACTCGCAATCCTAACAAAGGCATTGTCTACAATGACATTGACATCTTCGGTAATCCACCAATCAATCAAAAGTTTGAAGAGCACATTGCTTCTTTCTTGCTGACCGATATTGAGGAGCCACCTGGTCTCGGTGGGGGTGGTATTATCGAAGGGTACTTCAGTCCGTTCGACCAAACAAACCGAGTAGGCTCAAACGAAACCAACCTCCTCTATATCGACAGTCGTCAATCCTTGATTAATAGAGGGCAGAGTGCCACAGCGATTGAAGGCGTTATCGGAACAATGGCGCACGAGTTCCAGCACTTGATTAACTACAACCGCTATCAAACTGCCGGTGGTGATGTTGGTGCGCATTGGATCTACAATGAGGGGCTGAGCGAAGTGGCAAGTTTGCGGAACGGATATTTTGAAAGAGATGCCCGTTCATTTCTTTCAAGTCCGAATCGCTTCTCATACTTCTCGCTTCCTACAGGAAGTGCCGATACGATTCTACGTGGGTATGAGCGAGCAATGCTCTGGATTCACTATCTCTCGGAGCGTTTTGGTGATGACTTCCTCTACAAGTTGACGGCAACATCAGGGCAGGGTATTGAGCCGGCAAAAATTGCACTCGGGGGATCCGACCCAACAGCAATTGAGAGTGTGTTTGCTGAGTTTTGGGTGGCAAACTATATCCGGAGTGATTCCAAGTTCCAGGGTGATCCGAAGTTTCGCTATCAGTTGGACGTAACAGGTACAAAAGCTGGCACATCGGGTCAACAAATACCAACGACAACGAAATCGAGTGATGTGCTACTGAAGGGGTTTGCAGCATATCTGCCAAGCTACAGTAGGTTAAATCAAAACGATCCAGACGCAATCAAGATTCGCTTTAATCCAGCCGCCCGAAACTATATTGTTCACGCAGTTAAGGTGATGAGTAACGCTATAGAAGTGCAGCGTTTGGAGGTAGATCAAGAATATACGTTCGAGAAGTTCAATTCAATGATCTTCGTGATTGTGAACCTGTACGGCGACGGCAACACAGTAAGTTGGACAGTTGAAGGCTTTACCTCGGGTGTAGATGACTATGCGACGAACGCAGGGAAACTGAACATTGCCTCAATAGTGCCGAACCCTGCTCAAGGAGAGGCTCAATTCAACTTCAACACAGCAGTTGCTGGTTCTGTGAACCTTACTTTATACGATGTTCGAGGTGAAGCTGTTCAGCACGTGCTCGAGGGTGTTCGCTACGAAGCGGGAAAGCACAGCCAGAGCATTAACGTCTCCGATCTTCCAGCCGGTGTTTACACAGCCCGACTACAAGATGAAGCTGGAGCGGTTGCCGTTCAGCAGTTTGTTGTTGTGAAGTAAATAATATGTTTGGCGCTTTTTCCACGTAGTTGGAGAGGTGCACAAACATTAGAGAATAAAAAAGGCGTGACTCAGTGGGTCACGCCTTTTCCTTTTGGAGATACTCCCTCACGACATTCATTGCATCACATAGGGAGAAAAGAACTAATGAGCGCACGCGATTCAATAGTTCCTAAAACGTGCTTGGAAAAGCTCTTCTGTATCATTTAAGAGACTCTTGTGTCACTCAAGTAAGAAGGATATCCAATCATCAACATTTCTCTCTGTGCATTCAACTGCTGAGGCGATTTTGCTTTCAAAACCGGCTTAGCATCCGTAACATTGCACAAGCTCGAGGGTTTGAATATCCGTAATTCAATCTTCAGTATCGAACGTGGGGCACAAAACCCCAATTTGGTGTTCCCACGACAACAGTTAGCATCCTATGAACTACAGCGACGTTTTACGACAACTCATTCTACTTACCCTTTTCGGGCTTTTTACTCTCGCTACAGTTTCGGCGCAACGTGTCGACCCTCTCAACTTCGGAGAAGTCCGATGCGGAGAATCAGCTTGTGAGGTAGTGCAAATTCGTTCCTTAGATTCTGGAGAGACAATTGTCCAGGTTAGTCTGCGGGATAGCACAACGTTTCTTCTCGGAGCTGACCCAGTTTTGCCACGAATAATTCCCAACCAAGATTCCGTTGAACTCTCTCTCTGCTTCTCCCCTTCCCGTACTGGCAACTTCACAGAGATTTTACAGCTAATTATTACTGATACGGTCAGCCAAGATATAGATACTGTTGAGGTTGAACTTAGTGGAATTGGCATAGGCCCAAACCTTCAACTTGATCCACCGATTCTGAGTTTCGCCGAGACCGAGCTTGGGAAGACCTCTACTCGACAAGTTATTGTTCGCAATGTGGGGCAAGATCCTATCGATCTCGACCTGAGTCAACTTGCTGGGATTGTCGATCCCTATCGCATCGTTGACGACTCGATTTTTCCGGTAACGATTGATCCAAACGATTCGGTTGTCATCGACGTAGAGTTTGCTCCAACCAGTCAGGGATACGTTTCTGTCTACACTGATATTCGTACGGGATGCAACCAAAGGGCACGCCTTCTGATTACCGGCAACACTCCCGATCTGCTCGAAGAGGGATTCGGAGAAGTTCCGTGTGATGAGGTGGTCTGTGACACCGTCTGGGTGAAAGGGGAGGGGTCAAACGACAGAGTTCGAAGTATCAGGATGCGGGACAGCGTTAGCTTCTTTATCGGAAATAACCTCTCCCTCCCAATTGCATTGCCGGTGGGAGACTCAATTGGTATTCCGGTCTGCTTCCAGCCGTCACGGCGTGGGAATATCATCGATTCGTTGGTGGTGAATATCGAGAGAGGTGGATTGGATGAGGCGATTCGCATTCGTTTGAAGGGGACAGGTATTGGCCCGAACGTTGAGATCGACCCAATCGTTCTCAACTTCCCTCGAACTGCTATCGCTGGAACTTCACGACTAACAACACGATTTACAAACTCCGGTGAGCGCCCTCTGCTTGTGACAGAGGCTGACTTAATGGTTCCTCCTCCCTTCCGTTTGGTAACCTCTCTTCCGATTGAGTTAGCACCGGGTGAATCAGTTGATATTGATATTGAGTTCGTCCCAACTGAAACTGGAGTTTTCTCCAGGCCAGTTGATGTCACTGTTGGGTGCAATCGTCTTGTGCAGATTGGCTTGAATGGTTCTACTGACTTTATTGGAACCGGTGGAGTGCTCCGCGTTACGAAGGTTGGATTCAATCCGGCGAACGACGAACGTGTGCCGTGCGATGTCTCACAGTGTACCGACGTCACTCTCTCAAATGTGGGGAATGCAACGCTCGTTGTAGATAGTCTCTACTGGTTTAATGGAGGGCTTGGCTACACCTCCGTTCCTTCCTCCCCGGTTCGATTGACAATTGCTCCGAACGAGAGCACTGTGGTGAAAGTCTGCATTGATGCAAAGCGAGCCGGAACCTTAGTTGACTCGTTGTACATTCGGTCGAACGATCGCCGTTCGATAGCCTTCGGTATCGTTTTCGATGCCTCACGTAGTATGGTGCTGGACAGCATAACGTGCCCTCCAAACATCTATACAAGATTACGTGAAGCGAAAGTGCAGGCCAAAGCATTTATCGACAACACATTGCTCTACCTTCCATCGCTTGGCATTCAAGATCAGTTGGCAATTATCCACTACAGCAGTGAGCGAAAAACCCCCTCATCTCCAATTACCCCAGTGATTAACACCAGTTTCCCACTCGACCTTATTACAGACCCTGGTCGTATCGTTGCGAAGAGTTCAATCGATGCGATTGTTGAAATTGGGGGAACCTTTACTGGGGCCGCACTTCGTTCGATGATCGAAACGCTCAAGAGTAGTCCTTTAGAAGATCGAGTGATTGTGCTGATTTCGGATGGGAAGACAGATGATAACTTAAGCAACCTGAGTCCAGTTAACACGATTATCAACGAGGCGAACGCGGCAGGAGTAAAGATATTCTCGATTGGCATCGCCTTATCCGAAAACGAGGCTCGCGACTATCTAACAACGCTTTCCCGCAGAACAAATGCAAAAGAGTTTCTGATTGACGATTGCGGTTCGCTTCAAGATGCCTTCGCCGAGATTACTGAGATTGTGAGTCAGGGTGGAACGTGGGTTGAGCCGTTCAAGATTACAGTATCAGCACCACAGCTAATTGCCGACAACATTCGGTTCGACTCCCTCTACATCTACGATGATTCCTGTGTGACGGTAACCCTAACGAATGTGGGAGAAGGGACAGCCATTGTCAACAAGATTGATCTGTTGACGTTGACCGGTGATCCTTCAACAGAGTTCACGCTCGACGGAACTTCCGTTAGCTTCCCAATTCAGATTCCAGAGAATGGACAGCGAGATGTGGTAATCTGCTTCCGCCCTGAAAAATTGCGTGAACGGGAAGCAGCGCTTCGCGCTGTCTACAACTCCTGCTTCGATGAGAATGCGACGGCAGTTTTGAACGGGACAGGGTATGCCGAGGCAAACCTTCGCATCACTGATGTTAAGACCGCGCTGCCGGGAGATATTGTGACCTTGCCGATCTACGGAGACTCTTCACTGGCGAACTACGATGTCAACTCGATTGTCTGGACATTACGTTGGAACCGGACGATGTTAGAATTGCAGTCGGTGCGACCCGGAGCCGAGGCGAACGGAGCGTCAGTTGTGCAGAGTGGACCTATTGTGGAGAATGGGCGATATGCAGAAGTAGAACTGCGTGCCAACGGACCGGCACTTCTTTCAGCAGGTGAGCTTGCCCAAATCGACTTCGAGTTCTTACGGGGAGATACACTTGCCGCCTACGTTGAGATTACCAGCGGAACGTTCGAGGATACAAACCCGAAGATGTTAGTGAAGAATGCTGGCGTTGTAATTCACGACAGTATCTGTTTCCGTGAACTCCGAGGAATAGAGTTCAGAGGTGCGCCGGCGAAGATTGCCGTCACCTCAGTTTCGCCAACTCCGGCAACTGGCGACCGCATTGATCTTGGATTGACTTCGACAAATAAGGAGCGAGTTTTCCTCGACCTGTACGACGCTCAGGGAGCTACAACAATCCTGACCGAAGAGTACGATTTGCCGGAAGGAGAAAGTCTTTTAACGCTCAACGTCTCGTCACTTACACCCGGAGTCTACTACCTACGGCTGCGGTCTGCACGTAGTAGCGAAACGGTCTATCGGAAACTTATCATCCAGAAGTAATGGCCTGCAAACATATGTCAACATCCTTTTGCACTGAATGATCTCAACATATAATTGATGATGAAGATTCGACATACAATCATCCGAGGGGGAATGCTAATTGCACTCTCCCTCCTCCTTGCTTCTCCGCTTCTTAAAGCGCAGGGAAGGGGGAGCGACGCACTTCTGCACGAACCAGTGGTTCGCTACCAATATATTGGTGGTGGAGCTGGCTACGGCTACTGGAAGAGTGAGGCAAGTTTTGGAGTGACAGACAACAGTCTTCCCTGCGCTTTCTTCTCAGATGGAGAGGGAGATGGGCTAATCATCGAGGCGAAGGCGATTCTCTATCCACTTCAGAGTACGTGGTTCCTTTTCTCTCCTCGGCTCCGATATGAGTCTCGTTCCAGCACATTTATCACACCGTTGCCGGGCGAACCGATAAAAGGTGAGAATAACGAGCGGGTAATCTTGCAGCAGGAGGCGCAAGTTGATGGAGATTTCGGTACGCTCACGTTAGAGTTAATGGTTGGGATGGAGATTGCCGAGACAGGATTCTACCTCTCAGCCGGTGGGGCTGGAGGTCTGCTGCTCGACGGATTCTACAACTATACCGAACGTCTTCTCTCTCCTCAGGGATTTGTCTATCCAGCTACAGGCACTAACGAGCAGCAGTTATTAGGGGGGAGAAAGTTCGATAATTTTGGTACGCTCGTTTTCGATTTGCGGGGGAGTATGGGGTATATGTACCGATTGAACGATAATATCGCCTTCAACATTGAGGGGGTCTACAGCTATCCTCTCACTTCAGCTTTCAATGCTCCAGACCTGTTGAAACAGCAGGGAATATTCGGAACTCTCGGTGTGCTGTATAATTTCGGAGACTAAGGAGACCATGCGCTATATTTCACTCGCGTTGCTATCGGTTGTATTTGCAAGTACTCTGAACGCTCAGCCGTTTTTGGTATTCGACGATCCACAGTTTGTTGTGCGTAATCTGGAAACAGTTAACTCCGAACAGGACGATTACGCCCCCTTCGCAACCCCGAACGGTGAGTGGCTCTACTTCACGTCAGCCCGATTGGAGTCTTCCGACATTTTTCGATCGCGTCGATATGTAGGTGGGGAAATCCACCACGACGCACCGGAAGCTCTTCGAGAGTCATCGGTAAACACTACGAAGGATGATGGGATTCTGAGCGTTCCTGTTCCTATAGAAGCGCAGATTAACTACGCCGATACAAATGGGGTCGTCACGTGGCCAGGGTCAGTAACTGGAGTGATGGCGAGTGGTTCGCAAGAACGACATTTCTACACCGGCCTCTACACATTTACGATGTCTGCCGATGGATCGTCGGTGACCGATATTGTTGAGTTGACATCGTTGAATTCTGGAAAGTGGGAGTCGCAACCGACAATCGCTTCAGATGGGAGTTTTATCATCTTTACCTCGACGCGCAGGGGAGGGTCGGGGAACAAAGATCTCTGGATCGCCTACCGACAAGGGGATGGAAGCTACGGTGCAATCGAGAATCTCGGCAAAACAGTAAACAGCAAGTGTGACGACATTTCCCCTTTCATTGCCCCGGATGGCAGAACACTCTTCTTCTCAAGCAATGGCCACGAGGGATTTGGAGGATTTGATCTGTTCGTGACACAGCGAGATGAGGGAGGAAGCTGGAGCACGCCGAAAAATCTCGGCAACATGATTAACTCCGAAGCGGACGAACTCTTCTACTACGGAGTTAACAGAAACCTTTGCTACTTCGTGAGTGACCGGGAGGGGGGCAAAGGGGGACTCGATATTTACGAGGGAAACTTTAATCCGTTTATGCCCGGCTACGCCAACGTTCGCGTTCGTATTCAGGATACAACGGTGATGCGGTATGTGGAGGGAAGAGTTGAGGTTACAGAAGATCGGTTCGGTCAAACGTTGATCGGAGAAAAGATTGACTCAGTCGGTGGAGGCTCTGTCTGGCTCTACTCTGGCTATCCCTACAAACTCTATATCAAGCCAGCAGGATTCGACACTGCATTCGTGTACGACTTAACGGCAATGAAAGCAAACGAAGAGAAAGAAATTCTCTTCAAAGTTGCCAGCCCACCACCACCTCCCCCACCACCTTTGCCAGAAATTGCTGAGCCTACCCCGCCACCGGCTCCGCCAGGTCCGCCACCAATGCCCCCTGACGGACCGAGCTTGCCACCACCACCACCGCCGCCGCCGTTGATTGCGTTGGATTTTGCGGGGATAAGTGTTCCACTCTTTGTGAGCGGATACTATCGCTTGAACACGTTGGTGGCGTTGGAAGATCTGAAGCGGCGACAAGTAGAGGGGGGGGACTTGAGTGATCGTGACTACATCGACAACGTTGCCAGAAATCCAAAGCTCTACAACAACTACAAGAGCATGGCTCTCGATGTGGAGTCGGTAATTGGCGACTTCTACCGGGATTGCATAAACCTCTATTTCCCGGCCTTCGATACACTCCGCGAGTCGGGTGAATATCTGGAACTCACCGTCTACGGTTACGCCGATCCACGCCCGATCTTAGGACAGTTCGGCGAAGATATTGAGGTGACGTTCGAAACAGAGAGTGGCATCGAGTTCTCGATGCGGAAGGATAGCGAGATCGACAACTTCCGTTTAGCTGGACTCCGTGCCTGGTTTGCCGTGCAGTATCTGGATCAACTCTTTCGCGAGGCAGGGGATAAGGGGAATGATATATACATTCGCCTTCGACAAAGCGGGGGGATCCGATGGCGGATTGTGAGTGGGGATGTCGACGCCGTCAGTGGAAGCACGTTGGCAGACAAACGAAGAATCCACATTACGATTCAGCGACTCGGAGGAAAGAACTCGTAGTTCTCATTTGCTACAGATCGGTTGTCTGAAGTCGTTCTCACAGAGAAAGGGGAAGGGATTGGAATTACTCCAATCCCTTCCCCTTTTGTACTCACTCACAATCGTTCTCTTTCTCCTATCTCTATCTGTAGATCAAAATCTGTTGCTTCCACATAGCTTCCGAACTTCTCAAAACAGAGGTGTAGATGCCAGCTGGAAGGTCTCCACCGTTTGGACTGAGGAGAATTACCGGTTCGAGGACGATGTCATCCTTTTCGTGAATGGTAAACGTTGGGTTGGATCGCTCTTCCTTCGTGTGGGCTTCGAGATTATCTGTGGTCTTGTTCGCGATGGTCTTCGGAACGTGCTGCGGTGGATCGGAATGACATGCATAAATGGAGTTAGGGCATACGCTTACCTATGTTGTTTTTGGGTATAAAAATTCAAAAGGGGAATCAGAACTTCTGTCTCCCCTTTGTGAATTTTTACTTTTGAATTGATCTCAGATTCGCTGCACGAGCATCATATTCGTGCTCGCCTTCGAGTCGAGAGGATAGCCGGTTGTCATGATAACAAGGTCTCCTTTACGGATAACTCCTGCATCGAGGGCTGCTTTCTCCATGATCTTCACGGCCTCTTCTGTTGAAGAGGGGGTTTCATCAATTGTCAAGGCAAAGATGCCACTGTAGAGACCGAGGCGGCGGCAGACATCTTCGTCTTGAGCGATGGCGATAATCGGAACGCCGGGACGGCGACGGGACATAACGCGGGCAGTCATGCCGGAATAAGTCAGGCAGAGAATAGCGGCTGCCCGAATTTCTGTAGCTAACATAGCGGCCTTTGCTGCCACTGCCGATTCAGTGTAGCGTTTCTGCTCTTCTGGAAGTGGAGCGAGGTTATCGTCGAGGTCGGCATAAGGGATTGCGCTTTCAGTTGCTTGGATAATATCATCCATTACCATCACTGTCTCAACCGGATAGGCTCCCACTGATGTCTCTGCTGAGAGCATTACTCCGTCCGTTCCGTCGAACACAGCGTTTGCCACGTCGGAGGCCTCCGCTCGGGTTGGGCGGGGATTGTTTATCATCGACTCCAACATCTGCGTTGCAGTTATTACTGGCTTACCCAGATTTTTGCAGCGGCTAATAATTCTCTTCTGCAAAAGTGGGACGATATGTCCGGGCATCTCCACGCCGAGGTCACCTCGTGCTACCATCACTGCGTCTGCTGCGTCGATTACTGCATCCAGCTCTCTCACAGCCTCCACCTTTTCGATCTTCGCAATTACTTGTGTTGATTTTCTCTTCCGCCGAATAATCTTCTTCAGGTCGATAATATCCTGAGCGGAACGGACGAACGAGAGTGCTACGTAGTCAACGCCGAGCTTCAGCCCGAACTCTAAATCTTCAAGGTCTTTCTCGGTCAACGACGGCTCGCTGATCTTCGTTCCCGGAAGGTTAATCCCCTTCTTCTCCTTCAACAACCCGCCGTAGATAATTGTGCAGAGAACGTCGTTCCCTTTTACTTCGTCAACGCGGAGTGCAAGCAGACCGTCGTCGATCAGGATTGTATTCCCTGCCTCCACATCGGCGGCAAACTTTTTATAGCCCACTGGCACACGTGGGTCACCTGATAGGACATCGTCGGTTGTCAACGTGATTTGTTCGGCTGGACGGAGAAAGACCGGACCATCTGGCAGTGCACCGATGCGAATCTTTGGCCCCTGCAAATCTTGGATAATCGTAATCAGCCGTCCGCTTTCCCGAGCAGCCTCGCGAGTCATCTCGAACATCGCCTTGTGTGTGTCGTAGTTCGAGTGTGAGAAATTGAGCCGGATAGCGTCAGCACCAGCTAAGATCAGTTGGCGAATTCGGTCTTTTGTGGCCGTTGCCGGGCCGAGAGTGCAGACAATTTTTGTGTGTTGCAACGACGGCGGCACAAAGCCTTTCTTGCTGAAGATTGCTTGCCGGCGAGCTTCGCCCGTTAGCTTGCGGGAGTCAACTGGCTGCTTCCCGTTGCGGTTCCCCTTACGTTCTCTCCCTTTGCTTTTTGAAGAAGCAGTGCGGGCAGACCCCTTACTCGATGTCGATTTTGTACTCATAGAAAGGCGAATATACGGAAGGGAAAATTGATCGGGGTTTCAGGTTTCAGAAAAGGATGTTGTCAGGTGATAACAGTGGGTGAAGTTATCTCGAACAATGTCCGTATTCTTGGAGCGAGATAATTTGCAGAACGGGGATCACATTCAGCGTACGTCAGAATATGGCAATCAAGGTCGAAGGATTTACGAACGGGCCGGCAGCTACCAACTCTTTTCTTCTTTGGGATGATGAGAAGAGGGGAATGATTATTGACACACCTCCTGAGTCGTTCGGCGAAGTGGTGGAGGCAATTGAGCGTGAGGGAATAACGCCAACAGCACTTGTGCTGACCCACACACACTGGGATCACACTGCCGACGTGAATCAATTCAAGGAACACTTTGGGGATGATCTGTTGATCTTCGTTCACCCAGAGGATGAGTATCGGCTGGAGGATCCGATGAAGCACTTGCTCTGGCCAATCCCGTTGCAGATGGAACCGACGAAGCCGGATCGTTATCTCCGTGGAGGGGATGAGTTGACCTTGGGTGATGAGATGCTCTTCGAAATTATTCACGCCCCCGGCCACACCGAGGGGAGCATTTGCCTCTACGACCGTCGGCGGTCAATCATTTTCGTTGGTGATGTTCTCTTCTCCGGTTCGGTTGGGAGAACCGACCTTCCCGGTGGCGACCACGAGACGTTGATGGAAAGTATCCGTCAATATCTTCTGCCACTTCCCGACGACACCAGAGTTTTTCCCGGACACGGCCCCGCAACAACGATAGGGGTGGAGCGGGAGACAAATCCGTTTGTTGAGGTGGGGTGAATAAACATCTGGTCATCTTGTACAAGGTCTGTTCCTAATCTTTCAGGTTCTAACGCGAGGGGAGATGCAGAATCATATAGAGTTTCTGTAGAGACTTTCTACGGTCTCTTTCTCGGCATCACCTGCCCACACCTATCACAATTGAATATTTTCTTCTCCTCTTCACCTCTTCACCTCGGGCGGCGATTGAGCCGAGTAGGTCAAATCCAACAAGGGAATTCTGAGAGCCGATCTGTCATCCTGAGGCTGCCGAAGGATCAGGGTGGTAAAGTAGAACAAGTGCGTCACCTTCCACAAATCCTGTGAGACTCTTCACTTCGCTCTGCTGCGTTCAGAGTGACAGGTTGGGTGTGAAAGTCGAGACCCGTCAGCCTGCCATCCTGAGGCTGCCGAAGGATCTCAGCGGATATGTAGAGGAGATGCGTTATCTCCCACAAAACTTGTGAGACTCTTCACTTCGCTCTGCTGCGTTCAGAGTGACAGGTTAGGTGTGAAAGTAGAGGGTTGCCAGCCAGTCATCCAGAGGTCTGCCGAAGGATCTCAACGGTGAAGTAGAGCAAATGTGTTACCCTACACAAGAGAAACGCCCGCTCGTACCGAAGTAAGAGCGGGCGTTCTCGGTGAAGACTGGTAGATCCATGCACCATGCGACGTCGCCTTCACCAGTTGATCTCAACTGTGGTGAGTTCACAACTCACCCGTTGGCTCTTCATCGTCTGATCTGCAGCGGAGTTGTCTCGATATGATCTCCCGCCTGAAGCGTGATGAAATACGTGCCGGTTGGCAAGTCAGTCGCGTCGATGTAGAGAGCATGATCTCCTGCGCGCAGTGGCACGCCGTCGAGCAACTGGAGCACCTCGCGTCCCGCTGCATCAACCACCGAAAGCGTGACCTGATCTTCTGAGCGGGGAAGTACAACCCGAAGCGTAGCACTCTCCGTTGTCGGATTCGGAAATGCTCCCTGAAGAAGTCCTCCACCTGCGGTTCCAGTCGAGCCACCGTCGTGAATGCTGGAAGGATTATCTACTAAGGAGAGTACCCCTTCGGAGATCACGTTCCCACGGTCGTTCAGCGTAGCGAACTCCAGATCGGTGGAATTCGTTGCCCCTGAAAGTGTGACGTAGATCGGCCCGATCATTCCACCCGGAGCTATCGTGGTTGTGCTTCCATCCAGATCAAAGGCTGCGGCATCTTGAGCGTTCGAGATGTCAGAACTGAAAGCGATCACTGCTAAATTCTCACTCGGTCCAGGTCCAACTGCCAGAATCTTCACTCCCTCTTCTGTACGCAATGTCAGGCGGCTGATTGGTTCTGCCGAGCCATTCTTGTTGTGCAGATAGAGTGCGTAGGTCTTCGTCTCCTCGTTGAACTTCTCTTGCGTCAACTCGTCGCCGCCGATTAAGTCAGCACGATAGAACGTTACGCGGCCTGTCTCCTCTAACGTATCGTTTGGCGATCCGGGGAGGACAAAGCGTACCGTGACCCAGTGGTCAAGCTGCTTCCGGTTGTTCAGCCCGAAGTATGTCAGGTCAACGCTCGTCGACGTTCCAGCGGCAGCCTCGAACGCTTCGGAGACCGCACCAAAACTGCGGATTGTGTAGTTGTAGTCAGAGCTTGTAGCACCTGTTATCTCTACGAACTCCTCTGCCGGATAGACTTCGAGACCTACGTAGCGAACTTGGCCCAGCTCAGCAGGTGGGGTTGGGAATGTCACCTCCAGCTTGCCAGCTTCCGCGCCAGTAAGGGAACCGGAGAGGGAAGGTGCAGCACTGCCGAGTGAGGTTGCTCCCTTCCTCTCTGACTTACCCCGAATGATAATGTCGTCGGCAGGGAATATCCACTTGAAGCGACGTTGTTTGAAGCAGATTACCGTGTCGCAGGTAACGCAGTTCTTGTCGGTAAAGCGGAAGCGGATGCAGTAGTCCACCCGATCCGTAAAGGAACCCCACGCCATGCCGGGGAACTGAAGGCGGAGCTTGAACGGAGTTGGTCCCGTGCTCACGTCAACACCTGTCCAGATAACTTCGTGCATGTATGGGATCGTTCCCGCCGTTGTGCTGAGCCAGTTGACCGGAAGGAACTGACCGAAGACCGGCTGTCCGTTCACGTGTACGTCGACTAACGTTGCGGAGACTGTACAGATTGGAGATGATCCCGCCTGTACATATCCACCAACTGAAGCATAACCGCTCGACGATGTCCACTGCGTCAGTTTAAAGAACTGCTTGGGGAACTCCTTGCAGCAGTCTGGGCAATCTTGGTTGCCCGGGCACTCCGGTAGAACAACGCGAATTGTGTCGTAGCAGCAGTCGAGTGTATCACCTACTTGTCCTGCTGGGTCGATAACCACGCAGCAGACCTTTACTTGCAGCACAACTACTGCTCCTGCAACTGCTCCCGGTCCGTTGATAACAATCGACTGACCAGACCAAGAACTTGAGACCGGGAAACTGGATGGCGAAACCCCAACCCCGGTAGGGGAGAGAACGCTCACGGATGCCATCGTACTGAATTGGCAGGGGAGATCGCTCCGAATCATGAACTTGTGGATGTAGTGACTAAAGTTCGTTCCCGGTTCACGTTCGCAGAAAGTTGTGTCGGGACGATACTCGATGCACTCCTTCGATGGTTCCTGCTTGCAGTTTCCAAAGTCGAGGTTTCCAATTACTTGCCCCGGATTTAGCAGAACGTTGTGGATGCCCGGAGCTGTCGGATAGCTCTGTGTCCAACCCGGCTGGTTCACTTCGCTAACCATGTATGGCCCCGGTACTAAGCCAGTGAAGTAGTAGTTGCCGAGTGCGTCGGTAATAGCTGTATCGCCATTACTCAGAACGATTGTCCACCCCGGAATTCCCGGTTCGCCCGGATTCCGCTTGCCGTCGCAGTTCTTGTCCCAGAATTTCGCTCCGGTCAAAATGCCATCACGGTCGCAGCAGACCGAACGTTCCAGTCCGATTCCGTCGGCAGTGATGTAGCCGTCAAGGTCCAGCCCCATCGCCACGCTGTTCGTGTTGTCCACTTCAACCCGGATACAGTTTCGTCCCGGCTTCACGTATGCTGTGATGTTCGTGTCGACATGGTTTGCAGGACTGAGGAATCCCCAGCTTAAGGGTGTGCCACCAACTTGTACTCCGTTGATGTAGACGCGAGCGCGGTCGTCGGCTAAAATGTCGAAAATCAGGCGGACGTTCCGTGCCCCTTGCTTTACGCAGAAACATGTCTGGAAAACGTAGGTTCCGTTTGTATCGTTGCTTGCTGAAGGGTAGGAACTGATCCACCGACTTGTGCCGAGAGGTCCACTCCAAGCGGAATGTTTTGCGATAACTGATGCTGGACGTGGTTCCGTCGTCGATGGGGAAGGGTCTGCGATTACTTGCCAAAACGATGTGTAGTCGCCGACGCTGTGAAGTCCGCTCGCGTAAGGATTCCATCCTGTACTGATCCGCAAACTGTCAGTACTACACGTGTCGTCGGTCGGTCCACCCGGACAATCCAACTCGATTGTATCGCGGCAAAGTGTCTGCCCTTGATACTTCCACTCGAATAGAAGTTTGATAACGCCAGTGTTCGACTTAAAGCACCCACTAATTGTTGTCTGTCCCTTTTGAATGTTGTTTGGGAATGCCCAGTCCGCCGTAATTGATCCAGTAGTGGCCGGAAAACCTCCCGAAGCACTTACTACACTTCCGGTTGGACTCAATACTGTTGCCGTAATGCTGTTAAAAAACTGAAAGGTTTGGCTGTTGGTTAGCACAAAATCCCAGCAACATCCCGGACCTCGATAGTTTGCGCTCACACTTATCGAGTCGCAGGCGGTGAACTGTGCGTGCAGCTCAGATGACCCTGTACAAATCATAGCCAAGAGCAACGCAATGCTCCAGCCGATTTTCCGTGGAAAGAATTCTGTTAACGGTGTTCTCATGATGACTTCTCCTTTACTGTTATGATGTGAATGCTGTTTTTCTCTCTCTTTTGAGCCATTAGCCTGTTGATTCTCCATAGCGAACTCCTGTTGGATATCTGAAACCATTGGCGCGGTCTGTATTCTTGTTTTTCATGATAATCGGCAGACTTAAAGGGGGCTTAAAAAGAGTTGAGAGTTTGTAGAGTTAGGGGTTCGTAGAGTGGTGGTTACAGGCTTTTAGCTTGTGATGGGGAGAGTGTACAATGTCTTGAGAGTCAAGGAGATTACCGTGTGCGTAGAGAAGTCGAATTCTGCTTACCTGGCCTATTTGCGTCTTCCCAAGCCAAAATCTCACTATATTCCACACCCGATTGTTATGTCTATCTGATGTGGAATTCTATGCGTTCGTTCGCCCGATATATATTCTTGTTTGCACTCACTCTTGCCTCCCACAATCTGGTATCTGCCCAGACGAACTTGATTCTGCCAACCCCAAACCACAACCTCTACGAACATCCTGAGCTATTCTACATGCACACGGCCCGTTCTGGTGGAGATGCTTGGAAGGGAGGGATGTACGGCTTCACCAGAAATGCCAGGAACACAAAGGGAGGGGTGGTCTATACCCGCTTTCACGAGGGGGTAGATATTGCCCCGACAATGCGTGATGGACGGGGAGTGCCACTCGACTCAGTGTTGGCGGTTGATGATGGTGTAGTGGTTCACGTCAACGCTGTTGCGGGACATTCCAATTATGGGAAGTACATCGTAGTGCGGCATATCTGGGACGGTTCCCCCTTCTACAGTCTTTACGCCCACTTAAACGAAACGTGGGTTGACTCTGGGACAGTCGTGGCGCAGGGAACTCCTCTTGGGCGTCTCGGCTATACCGGTGCTGGAATTAACAAGGGGAGGGCACACCTTCACTTCGAGATTGCGATGGTGGTGAACGGCAACTTCGATAAGTGGTACGATGATGAATATGGGGACGGAAATAATCGGCATGGTTACCTGAACGGTATGAACCTTGCAGGATTGAACGTTGCCCGACTTTACGAACGTCTGCGTGAAAATCCTGATCTCTCAATCAGACAATTCATTGAAGAAGAACATCCCTTCTTCTATTCTGTTCTCATTCCTCGCACATCTCGACTCGATCTGTTGGCTCGTTATCCTTGGTTGTTGAAACACTCCGCTTCAGCACTCGATCAATCGTGGAAAATTAGTTTCGATGATTCTGGTCTGCCGATCGCTGTAGAACCATCGCAGAGAGAAGTGAAAGAACCGACACTCGACTCCATTGTCGACTCTCCCTTCTCCTACAACTACGTAACCAAGTCTCGCGTGAGTGGAAGCAACGGGAGTGGACGACTTTCGGGAGGGGGCATCCGGTATATGCGTTTGGTTGCCGAGGAGCCAGACAGTGCTACGCTTGCCGCAATGGAAGGACTCTTCGCCGACGCTCCAATTCCTGAACCGGATATGGCCACCCTGCCAAGTGAACCAAGCACGCCACCTCCGCCGATAGCTGAAGAGGATTTTGCCGTTGCCTCCTCAACCATAACGAAGCCAACCGCTGGGGTAGAGGTTGCCGAGGAGGAGGTTGGGACGAGAGGGGATGAGATAACCAGTGAGGTAGAAAGCGAGATGGCTGATGGCAAAGCAGAAGTGCTGGACACATTGGATGCAGAGCCAGAGCGCGATCCCTCGTGGCCCTCGCCTCCTGCTGAAGCGGATGCAGAGAAATCCAAGACCGCAACGGAGGAATCTCTCTTGAGAGGGGAGTGGCACATCGGGGGATATGAGTTCGTTTGGAAACTCTCCAAAAAATCTCTCTCCACAGAACTGATGCCAATACGTTTGCGGGTTACGTCGGAAGATGATGATCTCGATGGCGTCGGCGTCGACAACCTGATTGTCTCCTGTCCTGAGCTTTCCCGCTATGGCATTGGTTCTCCACAGGTTACTCGCATCTCCGAAATCGTTTGGAGTGTTCGACTGCAAGTGAAGAACAAAAAAGCATTCGCCGCTCGCATTCGTGAACTCAACGGAAAAGTTTTTACACTCGATCTCCGCATCCAAGCCGATGGGATAGAGGGATTGAGTCAGGTGAGGGTGGAGGTAAGCGTGAAGTCGTAAGCATTGAATCTCATTCTCTTTTCATTCAATATGTAGTAAGGAACGATCACCATGCGAATTGCTCTCACAATTACCCTGACAATTGCTTTACTCCTTCTCGTAGTCTCTCCGAGACTGAACACGCAGGTTGTTCAAACACCATCTGGCTCTCTTGAATTCATTGGCTTGAAGAGCTGGTCTGCCCAGCAACTTTGGGACTCCATCTATGCTCGGTATCCCGATGAGGGAGCACACGCCTGCATGGCGGTTCTGCGAGAGGAGTTCGGTTTTCAAGATGCGTTGGTGATTCTCTATCCAGAAGGTGACTCTATGAGGTGGGTTGCCCTTGTTAGTGAAGAGGGGGATCCAAACAATCCTTTCGTGCTGGAAAGACCTCCAACGAGTCATCCGCTCGACAGTACCTGGCGTAACCTGCACGATCTCTTTGCAGAGTGGAGATTCCTTCCACAAGTGGCATCATCATCATATCCTCATCATCTGAAAGGGATGGATGAGACTGCTTGGAGTGTTGTGAATTCTTGGGGACAAAATCTTATTCCGCTTGGGTATGAAGCTGAGATTGCCGGTATCGATAGCAACATGGTAAAGAGAGTTTGGAGGTTCTGGGATGAACTGCGCTCAACCGAGGGACGAGATCAACTTCTCGACATCTTGTCGAACGAGGGGAACGATACGGCACGGTATATGGCTGCGCAGGCTCTGATTAGCTTCCACGACGATATGAGTGTTCGGCAGAAGTTGGTGGAGGCGTTCCGTGATCCCAATCAAAATGTTGGGGGAAATGCCGCACAAGTTTTAGAGCTTTGGAATAAGCATTTTCATGAACCTGTGGATTGGAGTTCATCAATACCAACCTTCCGCAGAGTTCTTGGGGGTGAAGCAAGCTCACACATCATGACGGTGATGACGTTGATAATGGATAGTGGTGACAGAACACTCGGGCTGAAATTGCTTCAGGATAACACAGAGTTCGTTCTCGCAATGCTTGGGTCGCAAACATCAGAGATTAGCCAGCGAGCCTATGAATTCCTGAACGCAGTCTCCGGTCAAGATTTTGGAATGGAGGGGGAGGATTGGAGGGAGTGGATTCAGGAGACGAGTAGTTCTCGTGCTGTTCGATAGTTGCCTATCTGGAGGGAGTGGTCGTAATTCAGTGAACGAACAAGATATTTTTTACGAAGCCGTATATTCAGCCCGTAAAAAAACATGGCTAACGACCTTATTAATTCCTTTTCGCACAGTAATGGAAGCCCATCTTGAAATCCGGATTCCTGTTGTTGTCTTCAAAGATGAAGATGATGACATTTGGTACGCATACTCTCCTGTGCTGGAGATTACGGGGTATGGTGAGAACGAAGACGAAGCGAAGGCGTCGTTTGAAATCGTGCTGCAGGAGACTATTGAATACATGGTAACTCACGATACACTGGAGGCGGAACTTCGAAGATTGGGATGGAAAAAGGCGAAAGGGCGTCAGACCCCACCGGCAATGGAAACCTTGCTGAAGAAAGATGAAGGCCTTCGACGGATGATGGCTACCCAACACTCACTTTCGTATCGTCCAGTTCCAGTTATTCAATGAGTCACCGCCTTTCAAATGTTTCGCTTCAAGTGTTACGCAAGTATCTACAACAGTGTGGGTGCGAATATCAGCGGGCAAAGGGTGGTCATGAAAAGTGGGTGAAGGATGGATTTACTCGTCCCATAGTTCTGCAATCGCATATTGATCCGGTTCCAGAACGAATCGTAAAGCAGTGCTTGAGCCTTCTCGGTGTATCGAGGAAAGAATTCGAGAGGGCACTGGAAGAGCTATAGCGGTTCACCTGTACAACTAACTCCAATCTTACCTGTCGGTTTAGAAATCTCAGTGAGCCGAGTTCTGAGAATTTTCTCCTCTCAACTCAACGTGAGAGCAAAGTCTTACCAATCTTAATTCGGAAGGTGGAGAGAATAGCTTTGATATATAAGCATGTAAGGATCGAAGAAGTTACGTGAACTGATATTGTTCTTTTATAGTGCGTTATGAATTTTCAAGGAGGATAATGATGAAAATATCGATACTACAACTTCTCTCGACATTCTGCATTCTATTACTCCTCCATTCCCTACCAACTTCTGCCTTCACGCGGGTTGACACAACGCTTCAAATGAGTGATGGAGTGAAGCTGAGCGTAGCCTACTTCCTTCCAGATGACTTGGCTCCCAAAGGTGGTTGGCCTGCTATCCTCTCGGCTCACGGCTTTGCTGGCTCCAAGAATAGCAACGCCTCGATGGCGCAGACCTATGCCGACAGTGGATATTTCGCAGTTACGTGGTCCATCCGTGGTCAGGGGCGAGGGGGAGATGTCTCGCTTCAATCGGAAGGATTGTTTAACTGGTTCACTGGTGAGCGAGAGATGGAAGATGTTCGCGAGATTCTCGCTTGGATGGGGTCACGTACTGACGTTAACGCCGAGCGAATCGGTATGGAGGGAATCTCTCAAGGCGGACTTACAACGTGGGGAGCAATTATCAACAAGTTCCCTATTCGATGTGCTATCACTATGGCTTCGGTTCCCCACTATACCGAAAGCCATGCTCACAACGGCTGCAACAACTTCTTTACGCAGACTATCTTAGAGGTAACTCGTGGAGGACTCGTGAATATGGGGCCGTTCATGGGGGATAGTATCTACAATGCCTACCAACTCGATCAACACGATGAGTTGCTCCGTCTGCTTCAGAACAAAGAGTTAATTGAGAAGGTTAATCAGATCGACGTTCCAGTTTTTGCACAACTTGCGTGGCAGGATGATCTCTTCGGAACAGCCTCTCTCTTTCGCACATACCGAGATTCTGATTTTCCAATGAAGATGCTAATTGTTCCGGGGAATCATGGTTCAATTAATAGCTGGGAGGGGAGAATGGGACAGTCACTCCGATTCTATCGCCGGTGGTTGCGCGATGATGCGAACGAGACCATCATGCAGCCTGACTCACTCTTTACTTTCGTGGATCCTTCTGATGGCTCCTATCATTCTTTCAGTCCTGATGAGTTCGAGAACTGGACGCCGGGAACGTTCGGTGCAAAGGAGGGAGTACGTTTCTACTGGAATACCAGTGGGCGACTTACTACAGAGCCACCTTCAGAAGGTGTACGATTCTCTCTTCTCTACATCCTTAACCTCTCAAATGGAATGCGGGTTTTCCGAACTGAGCCACTTGAAGAACCCTTAACGATGATTGGAGCGGAGACTTCGTTTTTCGGTAGCTCAACTGTTAGTACGTGGCAGGGAAATGTGTTGCTTTGGGACTATAATCCTGCGGATAGTTCGTACCGACAGATTACGCGCGGATCGTGGCAGTCTCGTGATGGAGGGAGCGAGCGTCGCGTAGAGTATCAGCTTAGTCCGCAACTCTACACCATTCAGGCCGGGCATGTTCTCGAAGCTCGTGTAAAGGTCGGGATGTCGAACATTTTGGGACTGAAGCCAGACGATGAGTTTGGGAAGATTGCGTATCGTCCTGCCCAAGGAGGTACTACCACAATCAGTGGTAGTCTGGAAGAGCCAGCATACGTCCGTCTGTTGCAGCCTGTAGGTGAGGGTTCATCACTGGTTGTCTCTGTTGATCGAGAGAAGAGAGCAAATTCAATTATCGATATTCGGCACGACCACGATTTGCTTTATGTGCAGACTGCACTTGTAGAAGAGGGAATGGAACTGGAGTTTGTTGACCTTAAGGGAGTTACTGCAATGTCGATAAGGGTTGAGGGAGAGATATCCTCGATTCCTTTAGTAAATATCCCCAGCGGTTATTGGTTTGTTCTGCTTCGAGTGGATGGTAACATTGTTGGGGTAGAAAAGGTTTTGTTATGATTGAGTTGGCGAAGTCGAGGAGAAAATAATAGTTCATCTACAGACTCGACTCGCGTTATCTTTTCGGAAGTGATACACAGCGTTCGTTCAATGGAGATTACTATGCGTCAAGATTACATGCTTCGGTGGGTATTGGGAGGATTATTCTTCTGCTTTCCGTTTGTTCTCACAGCCCAGATAGACTGGACGCCACTTCCGGCGAATCCAGTAATTAACTCTACCTTCGACCTAAATGCCGACGAACTCTTTCGTCCTTCCGTTGTTTTCGATGGCACGTTGTACCACATGTGGTATGGCAAGCTAAATACAGAGGGAGATGGTGACGAGAAAATGGGATATGCGACATCCCCCGACGGTCTATTGTGGACCTTAGTGAAAGAGACCGTACTCTCCCACTCGGATGATCCCGAAGCGTTCGACTATATCGACGCCAGCCAAGGGTGGGTGATCTCCGATGGAGATACGTTGAAGATGTGGTATTGGGGGAACGGACTCGACATTGGGAACATCGGTTATGCTTGGTCGCTCGACGGAATTGAGTGGACGAAGGTGGCGGGAAGTGGAACGGATGGGAGCATCTACGACAAGGTGATGGATGGCTCCGAGGCAATTGCTTTAGCCACTCCTTCTGTTGTCAAGAAGGATGGCGTTTACCATCTCTGGTATACGAGAGCAGCAATTGAAGAGGATGGACTGATCTACCGGATCGGCTATGCGGTCTCTCTCGACGGTCTAAACTGGGTTAACCAATCGGGATCGGGTACGAACGGAGCAGTCTTCGACGTTGGGGAAGCCGGAAGTTTCGATGAGGGGGCAGTCTCTTGGCCAACGGTTATTGCAACTGAGAATGGATTTGCGATGTGGTATTCTGGGGTTGACGCAGCAGGCACGATTCGCCTCGGCTACGCAACCTCTTCCGATGGAGTTAACTGGGTGCGAGTTTCAGGTAACGGAACAAATGGGGCTGTCTTCGATCAGGCTCACTTCCCCTATGTTCTCTCCTTTGAGGAGGGGTATAAGATGTGGTATGGTATTGATGGAGAGAACACCATCTCCTGTGCTGTCTCTGGTCTTAAACTTGGTGTGGAAGATAATGAGGTGATCTCTCCACTTGCGCTTCACAACTATCCAAATCCATTTGTAGAAAAAACCACGATCTCGTTCAGACTCTCAGCACCGTCGAAAGTGCGAATTACTCTCTATAATCTGCTTGGCAATATCGAAAAAGTGATTGTCTCGGGATACTATCCAGCCGGTGAGGGAAAGGCTGAAGTGAGTGGAGGTGATTTAGTTGAGGGAGTCTATATCTACGAGGTTGAAACTGGAAGTGGAAGAGAGCGTGGCAAAATGCAGGTGGTGAAGTAGAAGAGCTAAACCTTATACATGATTCTCTCAATATGCCTCTTCCCATTACTCTTTGGCTCGTAAATCCTGACTCAGCAATGTGTGATGCGTGGAGAGAAGCTTTTATTGATCTTCCAAATGTCCGAGTTGTGGAGGGAATGTATCAGAGCCTTGAACCGCACGACTGCTTCGTTACTGCCGGGAATAGTTTTGGTATCATGACTGCTGGAATTGATGCGGCAGTTATTGAGAGACATGGCCTGGGTCTTATGAAACGAGTGCAAGAACGTATTCGAAATGAATATCTGGGTGAGCAACCAATCGGAACTGCATTTATAGAGGGTACTGGCCAGCCAGACTATCGATACATCGTTCATGCTCCCACTATGCGTACACCGGGAGTAATCGCCGGAACCGATAAGGTCTACATAGCAACATGGGCATCGTTGTTAGCGATCTACCGACATAATGTAGAAACGTCGGATGAAATTTGTACCGTGGGGTTTCCAGCGATGGGAGCCGGATTTGGCGGAGTGCCATACAAAGAGGTTGCACGACAGATGGCCACTGCCTACAAGCACTATCTGCATCCTCCACACCGTATGGATTGGGATATGGTAATACGTCGAGAGAAGGCAATCCTTCCTTGATAGATAAGGGAAGTTCGATTGCTCCTACAGGAGAACAAAACACAAAGGACACCAAGAGCACCAAGGATGATAATCTTCTTTGCGTCTTGGCGGCTTTGCGTGAGATACACCACAGTGCCTGAAAGCATATTGGCAACCTTGATTACTCTATGATTCCCGACTTACCGGTTCGCCACATTCTTCCCGATCTCCGCCAAGCGCTTTCTGAAGGGAGCACCATTCTCCTGCAAGCTCCACCCGGCGCAGGTAAGACCACGCTCGTTCCGATTGCTCTCCTGAACGAACCCTACCTTGAAGGGAAGAAGATTGTGATGCTCGAACCGCGTCGACTTGCGGCACGGGGTGGGGCGTGGCGAATTGCTGAGCTGCTGAAGGAGCGCGTTGGTGGTCTCGTCGGCTATCGGATGCGGGGAGAGACGAGTGTTGGTCGGGAGACGCGGATAGAGGTGGTGACCGAAGGTGTGCTCACACGGATGCTCCAGAGTGACCCGACCTTGGAAGAATATGGTGTCGTAATCTTCGATGAGTTCCACGAACGAAGTTTGCAAGCCGATCTCGGACTTGCCCTAACTCTGCAAACCAAGGAACTCTTCCGCGACGACCTCCGCATTGTTGTGATGTCGGCAACGCTGGAAGTGGAGCCAATTCTTCGCTTACTCGGTGATGTGCCGGTTCTTCGGAGTGAGGGGAGAATGTTTCCAGTGGAGACCCGATATGTTGGCAGAGATGAGAGTCGGAGAATTGAAGATGACGTGGCGGCAACGGTGGCGCGCGCGTTGCGAGAAGAGTCGGAGGGGGACTTGCTGGTCTTCTTGCCGGGATATGGCGAGATAAGCAGAACAGCCGAACGGTTACGTGGTCTGCCAGGAGTGGCGATCCTTCCTCTCCACGGAGTGCTCTCGCGAGAAGCGCAAGATCGTGCTATCAAGCCATCACCCAGCGCTGAACGGAAGATTGTTCTCGCCACCTCGATTGCCGAGACAAGTTTGACTATCGAAGGAGTTCGAGTTGTTGTCGACTCCGGACTGAGCCGCGTTCCACGGTTCGATCCGGGGAGTGGAATGGCACGACTTGAGACTGTTCGGGTGTCTCAAGGGGCGGCGGAGCAGCGGCGAGGACGTGCTGGGCGTGTGGCTCCGGGGGTTTGCTATCGACTCTGGCACGAACGAGAACATACCTCGCTTCTTCCCTCTTCAACCCCTGAAATTTTAGAAGCCGACCTTCTCCCTCTCGCACTCGACCTCCTTCGGTGGGGAGCCTCTCCAGAAGAACTTCGTTGGATTGATCCACCACCACCGGGAACATATGCTGCCGCCTTAGAGCTTCTTCACAGACTTGGTGCGACTGATAAAGGTGGAGCGTTAACGAATGTGGGAGAACAAATGGCAGCACTCCCATTGCATCCCCGCCTCGCACACATGGTGATTCGTGCGGCGGAGAGGGGGGAGTTGGTTCTTGCCTCTCTCTTGGCCGCTCTTCTGGAAGAACGAGATATGTTGCGAGGAGAGCCTGCCCGTGCCGACCAAGACATTTATTCTCGACTTGATCTGCTGGGGCGTTATCAACGGAAAGAGTATCGTGATCTTCCGAGTGAATTCGATAGAAGGGGAGGGGATCGTGTTCTCGCAGAGTGGGAACGCATTGTGAGGATTGGTGGTGATGATTCCATTCGTAGGGAGATGGTGCTCCATGTCCCTACGAATGGAATCAACCAGAATATCGGCTCTCTCCTCGCCCTCGCCTACCCAGATCGTATCGCACAACGGCGTGAGGGACGTATCGGCCAATATCTGATGAGCAACGGACAGAGCGTGCGGTTAAACGACGGAAGCTCTCTCTCCCGGGAAGAATATCTCGTGGTCTGTGGAGTTTCCAGTTTCGGAAGTCATCTGTCTGGAACGATAACGCTGGCAGCTTCGATTGCTCTGGATCAGATCAGAGAGATATTTGCATCGCAGATTGAAGTTGCAGAACGAACCGAGTGGAAGGGGAAAGAGAATGGGGTGGTTGCTTTCAGAGAAGAGCGGTTTAGTGCTCTGACGTTGAGTGCAAAAAGAGTTGAGCGTCCAGATGAAGGACTGATTGTGGATGCAACTGTTGAGGGAGTACGTTCTGAGGGACTATCTATCCTCACTTGGACAAAAGAGTTGATGACGCTTTGCAATCGAATCACATTCCTCCACCGTCGCTACGATTCATCCTGGCCCGATATGTCCGATGCGTGGTTAATGGAGCATCTCGATGTGTGGTTGCGTTCGGCACTGGAGAAAGGGAGTGGAAGAAATCGCCTGAAGTCGCTCGACCTTCGTTCTGCGATCCTCTCCTTGCTCGACTGGGAACAGATCCGTGATCTTGACAGACTTGCTCCAGAGCGGATAGAAGTTCCAAGTGGTTCACATATCAAAGTTGACTACAGCAATCCAGAAGAACCCGTTCTTCCGGTTCGCTTGCAGGAAATGTTCGGCGCAACTGAGACGCCACGAATCGCTAAGCGAAGAGTGCTACTCACGATTCACCTTCTCTCCCCAGCCCATCGTCCCGTGCAGGTAACGCAAGACCTTCCTGGATTCTGGGAGCGGACGTATGCCGAAGTGAAGAAAGAATTGAAAGGACGCTATCCGAAACATTACTGGCCGGATGATCCGTTAGTAGCGGAGGCAACTCGAAAAACGAAACGGCATCTGCCACAGTAATTTCTATCTCTCTACGAACTCGTATCCTCTATAAAGTTCATAGCTTCAAGAAACTTGGACATAGAACAATGGTAGCCGTATGAAAACTTATAGACTTCCTCTGTTTTCACTTCTGATTCTCCTCACATCGTTTCCAACGCTTCTCCTATCCCAAGTGCAGGATGGGGAGACAACGCCATCTACTGCGAATGAATGGTGGATGAATGAGTTTGAAAGCAGTGGAATCGATCCGAAGGTTAACCATCGGGAGGCAGACTGGTATCGGATGATGAAGGGTGAGAATCCGAACGTGCTCGACGTGATGCGTGCCTACGAAGAGTGGTTTCGGGAACACCCGTTTCAGCGAAGCCACGAGACGCAGGAGTACCGGAAGTGGATTCGCCTACACTATCTGAATATCGACGCGGCTGGCAATGCCCTGCCTGTTACGCCCGATCCGGTTGGAACAGAACGCTTCCTACAGCAGAAGACTCGCTACGACCTTCGGGCTGGAGGGAAGGGATCACGCCAATCTGCCGGGAGTGATAGTCCGTGGGAACTAATCGGTCCGGTGACTTGGGATCGCGAAGCACGGGCGGCCACTGGATCGATGGGAGTTGGTGTGATTCGTGCAGTTGAAGTGGATCCGACAAATCCAGACAACGTCTACCTTGGCACAGTCTCCGCTGGTATTTGGCTAAGTCGGAATCGAGGTGAAAGTTGGAGCGAAGCGACGGCTGGAACCTTGGTCGAGGAGACGCGGGAGATTGCCATCTCGAAGGCAAACCCTAACATCGTTTACGCTGCTACAAACGTCGGTGTGATAAAGTCAACCGACAAAGGAACGACGTGGAACTACACTACCTTCGGTGGCATCAACAACTATCCCTCTGTACAGGCTGCCCACCGAATAGCAGTCTCTCCAATATCTGCCGACGTTCTCCTCTGCGCTGCTGGAAACAGACTTTTCAGAAGTGAGGATGGGGGAGGAGAGTGGAAGTCAGTTTACAGTGCGAGCAGTTCAGGGAGTTCAATTTGGGATGTAGAGTTCCATCCAACAGATGGGATGATTGTCTACCTCCTCGCTCAAAATGGAAGTCGAGCCGATTTCCTTCGCTCTACCGATGGAGGAAAGACATTCAATCCCGGCGCAGCCGGTTATCCCTCCCCTGTTGGGTCGGAGCTAATGCGTCGAGGTGTTATCGCGCTCAGTTCTGCCGCACCGCAAAAAGTTCACGTGATTATTGCCGGAAGTGCCAACGACTCTATCTCTGGTCTTTGGGGAAACTACGTTTCGTGGGATGCCGGAATCTCCTTCACACACCTTTGCTGTGGCGAAGTGGATGGTCCCGAAGCTCCCGATCCTGCTAACGGCAACCCAAATATCTTACACTACAACGCTGCGGAGAATGGACTCGGTCAAGTTACGTGGGATATGGGGTATGCGATGTCCGACCGAGATACGAACGTACTAATAGCCGCTGGCATCTTCCCCTGGCGTTCAGCCAACGGCGGCAGAAGCTGGCTCTCTACTCCCGGCATTCACTATGATGTGCAAGATGTGGCAATCGGCGGCGGAACAATCTGGATTGCGACTGATGGTGGAATCTTTCGCTCCGACGACAACGGCGTTACGATCACCGACGAAAGTGATGGAATTAACACGATAGAAGTGTGGGGTTTTTCTCAGGCGTTGAAGCGTCCTGACTTGATGGTGATTGGAGCGTACCACCTTCCGATCTTCATTCGCGACGACAACACCTATTCCAGCAACGGCTTCAGTGGAGGTGGATGGTACCCTTGGTCAGGAGCCGATGCCATGAATGCAGATATCAACCCGGTTGACGATTATTGGATCTATGCGAAGCCTTGGACGAGTGTCCGCGCATATCGTTCCGAGAAGAAAGATGTGGTTCCTACATCCCAAGGCCTCGGGATCGACCTCGGCTACATTCCACTAACCAACATTGCATTTCACCCGCAACTCTACCACACGATAATTGCTCCAGATCACAGCACACCAAAACGCTTTGCTATCAGTCGTGATAATGCCGGATCGTGGGAGACGTTGAAGACTTTCTCAAATTCGGTCTACCGGATTCGAGTCAGCTACTCCAACCCAGACTGGATGTACGGCATTGCCGACGGCAAACTCTGGATTACAAGTGATGGAGGAAGTGAGTGGAGTGATATTACTCCGCCGCAATCAATCTCAACAGGGAAAGGATTGCGTGATGTTGTGGTGGATGACCGTGATGAACGACGTATCTGGGTTGCCTTCGGAGGGCATCAAAACAGCCGCAAAGTTGTTCGGAGCGATGATGCCGGAGAGACGTGGGAAGATATCTCCGGAACCCTTCCATCGTTTGGAATTCTCTCGATGGTTCACCAGCGCGGGAGCGACGGAGGAATCTATGTGGGGACTACACTCGGGGTCTACTATCGGAATGGAAAGATGGATGATTGGGAGTTGCACGGAACGGGAATGCCGGTTGCCGATGTCAACTTTCTCCACATCAACTATGCCGTAGGGAAGTTGCGGGCTGGCACGTCGCGAGGTCTTTGGGAGGCCGATCTCTTCGAGGGGACACCACCTTCGGCACAGATTACGGCAGATCGAAATGAAGTTGCCTGTTCGCGCGAACGTGTACAGTACGCCTGTGGCTCTGCCTTCCGCCGGAGTACGGCAACAAAGTGGACTTGGAGTTTTCCCGGTGGTACACCATCTACTTCCAGTGAAGAGAACCCTCTGATCTCCTACACAACGCCCGGACGTTACAGCGTTGCGTTGAAAGTGGAGGATGAATTTGGAGAGAGCACGCAGACGCTCAACGACTTTATTACTGTTCAACCGAGCGAATGCGATTTCAGTGATGTTGCAGGATCTGCTGCCGACTTCTCTGGGAGCAATCTCGACTATGTAGAACTTCCGAACGTAGACTTTACGTCGAACGAAGTGACGATAATTGCTTGGGTTAAGCCGAACGGTATTCAGCCCGACTGGGCTGCAATCTTCATGAGCGACAATGCCTTCGGAATCGGTTTCAAGAATGGGACAAACGAGCTGCAGTATCATTGGGATGGTGGTCAGTGGAGTTGGAATAGTGGACTTCAGGTTCCTCCCGATGAATGGTCGCACGTTGCACTAACAGTAAACTCAAACGAAGCAATACTCTACCTGAACGGTGTTCCCTCACGCCATGCAGTTCCTCACACACCAATGGTTGGAAGTTCGGCAAAGCTCGGGCAGGATCGTGGCTTCGGTGCGGCGCGGAATTTCAACGGTCTGATCGACGAGTTCCGACTCTACAGTCGCACCCTCTCCGAAGATGAAGTTCGCCGCAGCATCCACCTAACAGCCTTACCTACTGAGAGTGACCTTGTTCACTACTATCAATTCAATGAGAAGACCACAACTCGCATTTACGATGTGGCAACTGCCCGAGACGCCTCATTTATTGGTGGAGCCGGGCGGGTAACCTCAACTGCTCCGGTCAGTGGTGGCACTGTTGCCGACGTGCGAAAGCCGGGAGGGGGAGTTGTCGATTTCGTTGGGGCTGACCTTGCTCTCCCTCTCTTACCGGCCTGGGGAGCGGGGGAATCGCATCTGGTTGCCTGGCATCTGCGGCACACTCCAGATAGTCTCCCAACGAGGTTGAGTGGAGTAAGTAGTCACTACTGGATTGTTCGAGCTTGGGGAGTAGAGAAACCCTATCCACCAATCGACTCAATGATCTTCTCCACCGTTGGAAAAATTGGAGCTGACGATGCCGCCGACCCTACACGACTCAAGCTCTACCGTCGGGATGCAAACGCATTTCTCAATAGTTGGGGAGAACCTGAACGAACCGGTATCGGTGTTGATACGCTATCTGGCTCCATTACCTTCGGCGACGTAGCGACAGATGGAGGGACAATGTTCGGGCAGTTCCTAATTGGAACGGTTGGCTCCTCGATACTTTCCGTTGGTGGGGATAAACATCTGTTGGAAGTAGAAGGAAGGCAAGTGGAGAAGCTCTATCCGAACCCGACTGGTTCTAACCTCAATATTATCTATCGAGCGAGCACTGGAGAGTCTGAGGTGACGATTCGTCTATACGATCCGTTAGGTCGTGAAGTGAGGCGAGTGAACTACCCACTCCAAGCAGGTGTGCAACATGGACTTACGCTCGATATGAGTGATCTCCCCGGAGGAGCATATCTTCTCTATGTTGGTAGGGAGGGATATGTGGTGATGAAATAGTCACGCAAAGGCGCAAAGGAGGACTCTCTTTTTCTTTGTGTTCTTGGTCGCCGGAGTGTTTTGCCTTGCCATTATCAGTCCAACAGGGCTTATACCAAATAATGTTAAGAAAGACGTATATCGTGGTGCAGGGTGGTCTATCCTGAAAAGGGTTTGTCATGCTAGGTTTTCCGAAGCATCTGGCTGGCTCAGTAGGGCAACGATTCGCTTCTCCACACTTGCTGCGAGACTCTTCATTCCGCTTCGCTTCATTCAGAGTGACATTCCTGAATTGGCAGATGTACGACTTCGGCAAGGTAATTTGGTATTACATCAGCACCACCATGCTTCCCATTGGAACCATCGGGTAGACCTTCCCAATATCTCGGTTGTGTAGCACCACACAACCCCACGAAAGTCTGCGCGCGCCATCATTTTTCCACTCGCGAATCCAGCCGTGCAGACCGATCCCTCCACCGAGGTTCGTTTTCTGCGGCGTCAGTTTCCGGGCACGCCAAGCCGCGGCAATCTCATTCGCCACTGCTTTACTAATCTTCCCTTCCTCTCTACCCCACGCAGCGTCGAAGGCATTTGGATAGTTGATCTTTATCCAGTGTCCTCCGAAGTAGGCTCCATATTTTCCCGGAATATCTCCCTTCTCCTTTTCTACAACGAAGTACATTCCCTTCGGTGTGTTGTTATCCCCCTCTACGCGCTTGCGTCCGGTTCCCTGGCCAAAGCTCACATCATATTCTTTCACCAGCTTGTTCTCTTTAAAGAGCTTCATTCGATAGCTCTCATTATCAACCAGTAGGAGAACTTTCTCTTCTTGTGGAACAAAGAGTTTGCGGTGTGCTCGGATAAACTTGCTCGGCGGGATATAGTGTTTCTTCACCCAAGCAACATTCTTTCCATCCGATGAAGGCCAATAAGTGGGGGAGAGGGAGAGATCGTTCCGCAACTCAAGGTGGAGGTGTGGGGCGTAGAGCTTATCTGGGTCTTGTCCGATAGTGCCAATCCTCTGCCGACGTTTCACCACATCTCCCGGCTTCACCTCGATCGCCTTCAAGTGTGCGTAGAGCGATTGGATTGTTCGCTTGTGGTGATTCTCGTAGTAGATGTGCTCAATCAAAATCACCTTTCCCCAAAGTCGACCGAAGTCTTTTGCCGTTACTACACGACCGTTTGCAACCGAGCGGACAGGCTGACCTAAATCGGTTGCGCCTCCACCTCTCCCGTTCCAATCCTCACCCGGATGAATTCCGAGCTTATACTCTTCAGCAAATGTCGTGGCGATATACCATCCGGTATACTCTTTCCCAGTAGCCTTGTCGCGATAGCTCCCCTCGGCATTTGGATCGCCGATAGGGAAATCAAAACCGTTGGCTGGAGGGAAGTCAGTTTCGAGATAGGTGTCGAAGAGATCCGATACGGTAGGTGCATCATCCTTCAGACTCTGAGTTTCTGGGAGAGAATCAGAGCAAGCGAGAAAGAGAAGAGAAGCAATCGTAAGTAGGGAAATATGTGTTGAGTTCATAGGGGAGGGCACGTTTGCAGAGGGCGAACGTTACGCTCTCCCTTAAAAGAGAGAACCCTCAATTGGCTTGGCCAAATTCTTCTCTTCAAGAAAACGTTTCCATGCGGGGATTCGATCTGCAAGAGCAACCTGCTCAGTTGAAGTTAGGAAGCGATTGGAATTGATAAAGCCGAGGTTTGTTCCGAAGTGATATTCGAGCATCTTCACGATGCTTTCAACTCGGTAATCATAGTAGTTCTCGATAAAGCCTACTCCATAGTCGTGCGTGAGGATCTCATAAATACGTTGGTAATCCAACGTCCCATCCTTCTTGACAATCGTTGAATCGTACGCCTTCACGTAGGAGAGGTAGACTTCAAAAGGGGTGAGCGTTTGAATGCGGTGCTGCAAGATCGACAACGATTCCGATTCGTTCGCGCCACTCAGGTTGTAGGGAATAGCAAGAGAGTGAAGAGGTTTTTCCATGAGCGATTGATAGGGGAAGTCATCCCCCACCACAAGTTCAAGAATGCCCTCAAGATCATCATACTCTATCTTCTCGAAGATGCTCTCAAGAGTCTTCTCCCAGCAGATCGAATCCGAGTTCAAAAAAACATGTTGAGCTGCCTCTCGAAGTCCTCCTCCTCCCCTCAAACTCTCCACAAGACAAATCGCTGCGGAACTCCGGCTCAGTCCCAAGTTTGAACACCACGCTGTATTGATAGCCGCTCTCTGCTCGACAACATTACGATAGTTGTTGAGGAGCGAAAGGATCTTCTCATAGGAGAGAAGTTCTTGCAGTGTTGAATCCTCCCGATACCAGTCGTACAAATCCTCATACAGAAGTTTGTTCAGTATGATTTCCCCCACCTTATCGGGAGGAAGCTGATCGATGATTCTCGAAAGAAGCTCTACGTGGATGGTAGAGGAGATTGGTTGCCCAGTTCCCAGAAGGAATCCTAACAGGTAGAGGGGGTTTGAGCAGTTCTCCATCAGATAACGTAGTTCATCAGGCTGTAGAGTGATAGGAAGAAGATCACTCCGAAAATCGCCAACAAAAACGCCGGGATAGATTGTGTCAATAGCTCCGTTTGAGGACTTCAGATATGATGTGTCGGTAGCTTGTCCTACATTTCCATTCCAATCGAGTACTTTCGGAAGTGCGTGGAGCCAAGTGCTTCGTCCATCCCGGTCAAAAAATCGTGAGCGGGCAACAGAGTTGAGGAGATCCTCTGTGATGATAGGGTTGTTTTTCAAGGCCTCGATGTTCGTTCGATATAATTCTTCTTCCCAGTTTCGGTAGGTGGCACTTCTCTCTCTCCATCGATTTTTCCAGATAGGTGTCCAGTGACTATTGTACGCTGCAGATCTATCAGGGAAAAAGCCACGGAGTGCTCTCGATTGTGGATCGTTCGGATGTGTTAATCCAACACGATATATCTGTTGCAGCATACCAACAACCTCATCTTCGACAGTAATAGAGTCATCGTGAACAGACCAATACCCCCATCTAAACTCTGTCCTTACCACGCGCTTGTCATCAATAATTTGGAAGAGAGGTGGAACCATCTCAACCGAAAGGTTATCCTGAAGCAACTTCAGCATAAGCTCTACGCGCTCCACCTTCTTCTCCTTAGCAATCGCCTCAACGATTTGGGCGTATGTGTTTGAATCGTGGTTGAGGCGGAAGTGCTTGAGGTCGTACTGAGAGACCTGGTCGATGCGAGCGAAGAAGTCATCGAGACTATGGCGAGGTTCTGGAGAGAGGGTATAGAACAGGGAATCGATCTCGTGAACAATATCTTGATCTCTCTCAGCAGCTTGCAGTTCTCGTAGGTGTTGAATCGTCTCACGTGAACTCTTCAGAAACCGTTGCCGGTATTTTCCTATAAAGCCGTTGTAGTAATTGAGGCGAGAGAAGAGAGCCGACTTCTTCAAGTAGAGGCGTAGCTGATTTATATCTGCGAGAATCTGCTGCCAATTCTTTGTGTAGAGAATATCGAGCAGTCGCGCAATGGAAGCTTGCGGAGGTCGTTCTGATGTTAAAGCATAGTACTCGAGCGACGTTGCGTCATCCAGACGAAGGCTGTCGATCAGACTGTTTTGTGAACGATAGAGCCTCCGCTCGTGAACAGGGTTGTAGGCATAGGGATAACCGTTCTCAGCATTCTCAAAAAGTTTGATTGGTATAATTAACTCCTCTCGCAGCGAGGGATGTTCGCCCTGAGTGAGAGCAAAATCTTTTAACTCTCCAGAAATTGCCTCGAATTGCTGAAGGCTATAGTTCTGGCTTGCACTACAAGAACAACAAAGGAACAGCAGGATGTACGGAATGAATTTCATAGTGATTTCCGAGACGATGTTCACTGCACGTGTAACGGGATTGAGTTGCGTGAAGGTACACCGAGAGGGGAGGGAAAGTCACAGGATGCAAGAGGCTAAGGCAGTTCTAATGATGTAGAGAGAGGTTGAGGTTACCCTCCAGAAAAAGTCGAGGATTACGTGACACGAATGGCATCCTCAAGAATTTGTGAACGAATAGCTTCCTTTATGCCCTTCTCCGTGACAAGGTCAACATCCCTTCCGAGAAGCTTTTCGAGAAAGAACTTCAAGTCCATATATCGATCAAAGCTTGCTCTCCCATTGAACTTTACTATAAGGTCAACATCACTTGAAATCGTCTGTTTGTTTCGAGCTACCGACCTAAACAGGAGTAGCTCCCGTACATCAAAACGTTCTCGCAATTCTGCGGAGTAAGGGGTTAAAGCAGATTGTAGTTCAGGTACGTTCATTACTGGTCTCTGTTGAGATTATATCTGATGGCCTACATAAGCGAGATCACGTAAGGCGACGACGAACTCAGGATCAGGTTATGAAATCGCATAGTATTCTTTATTGCATCTCCACCTTCCCCAACACCCCCTCCGCCATCAACTCCATCGACCGTTTTACTTTCTCATCCGGCATTCCGCCGAAGTTTGTGATTGCCATTGCGTGGGTCATGCCGGCCTCTTCGTAGCGCCGGAGGACGCGGAGAACTTCGTCAGGGTCGCCGAAGGCTACTAAGTCTTGCTCTATCAACAGGTCGAAGGGACGCTGCTTTGCGTAGAGGCGCGTACGGACGTAGCGATCCATCATCTCACGCGCTTCGTCACGTGCCTTCTCGGTTGTCTCGGCACAGTGAACGTGCAGACCAAATCGGACGGTGGCTTCGGCAACATCTTTTCCCGATTCCTGCCACCCCTTGCGGAACTCGGCAGTTGTCGCCGCAAGTTCTTCAAACGATTCGGTGGTAGCGTAGGGGATCATCATAATCGGTAGACCTCGGCGACCTACGTGATAGGCTGCACCATTGCTCAGGATTGCTACCCAGAGTGGTGGGTGTGGGCGTTGGTGGGGTAGAACGTTCAGTTGAAGGTTCTCCACTGAGAACGCTTCTCCCTCGAACGAAAACCTTTCGCCACTCCAACTCTTCAACAAGATTTCCAGTCCCTCATCAAACCGTGCTCGCTTCTCCTCCGGCTTTACCCCGAACCCTTCAAACTCGTGCTTCAAGTATCCCGACCCAACTCCTAACATCAAACGTCCATTGGAGAGGGTGTCGACCATTGCGAAATCTTCGGCTGTTCGGAGGGGATTGTCGAAGGGGAGGACGACGACGGCTGAGCCGAGGCCAATTCGTTCAGTACGTGCGGCCGCAGCACTTAGCAGAATTGCTGGACGTGGAATTACGCCATACTCGTGGAAGTGGTGCTCGGCAATCCAGAACGACTCGTAGCCTAACCGATCGGCCAACTCAATCTGCCCTAACAGTTCAGTGTAGAGCTGGCCTACAGTTCGAGATAGTTCGTTTGGATAGTGGTCGGCAACAGAAAAAAGACCAAGGTGCATTGTGAGGAATTCAAAAGTAAAAATTCAAAATTCAAAAGGGGGAGGGTTAAATCGTTATTACTTGCATTTCACCCGGTAGGATGTCTATTTCACGGAGGATTTCTCGCACTTTCTCGACTCCATACTTATTCGTGTAGTAGAGAACGTTCAGCGTTCGTTCTTGGAGTGTGTCTCCGGGGAGGAGAAGCTGCCTTGCGGTTTGAACGCGCTTGATCTCCGTCTCATTCTTCCGCTTTAAGGCTCCTCGCAGCCGTCCACCAAAGTTCTCCAACTCTTTCGACGCCTTGTGCTGGTTTGCGCCGAGAGTCTTTTCCAGTGATTTGTCAATCGCTTCGGTCAAGGCTTGCAGTCCATTGAATGCCTCCGCTATCAGCCGTTCCCCTTCGGTAAGTTGTCGATCAATCTCGCCTGCTTTTTCCTCATCAACGAAATGCTCAGCAGCATCAAACGACTTTGCGAAGAGTTCCTGAAGTGTGAGATCAGTCCCTTCGAGGGCACGCTCTACTTTCGGCTCAACGAGTGTGACGAAGGGACGGGGAGCGATAGCCGGAGTCTCCATGCTGAAGAGGGGATAGAGATCGGAGAGCTGGCTGAGATATGCCACTTCGCTCGGACCGCCGAGGTAGATTGCAGTCGGGAGAATTGCATCTTGAACGATAGGGCGAAGCAGAACATTTGGTGAGAGTTTCTCTGGAGTTGTCTTCGCAATCTCTGCAACTTCGTTCTTTGTCATCCGCACCTCAGTGCCACGAATCACATATTCTTCTCCTTGCAGGTCAAGCGAGAGGCGTTCTCCTTCGTGTTGAATGAAGAGTGCTCCCGGTTTCGGATCAATCGGTGTTGGAAGCTCATCAGCCTGCATAGCCGCGGTTCTCGTTGTGATTGCGTTGTATTGCTCTTCCGGGTTTTCCGCTTCACGAAGGAAGATGTCAGCGGCAAGATGTTTCAACCCCGCGTTGCGAGAGGAGAGGAGAACTAATGAAGTATCCCCAAGTAACTTGTAGAAGAACCGAGCGAAGCCGTCGGCCAACGTTCCGTCGGTGTAGGAAGACTTCAACAGTTCCAAAGACTCTTGTGTGAAGTCAGTCTCTCCTACAATCTCCTCTACCTGACTCAGCAGTCTGTTCAGTCCTTCCTCCGTTGTCTCACGATCTCCCACGCTACGTCGACGCTCGTCACCATCGTCGTAGAGGATTGTGCGAAGATCACCCGAGCGTTCCATCAGGTTTATCGTTCGCGCTTCGTCGAAGTCGTGGTCGTCTGCCTCAACCCAGAAGACTGGAACAAATTGATAGTCGGGGTGCTTCTCTTGTAGCTTTTGGGCGAGACGAATTGTACCGACAGCTTTGTAGAGAGTGTAGAGGGGGCCCGTGGCAATTCCAGCCTGCTGACCGGTAACTACGGCATAGCAGTTTGCGCTTCGTAGTTGCTCTGCCGACTCGATAGATCCTTCGGGGGCATTCCACCTCTTCAAGTCTTCGAGGATATTGCGCACAAGTTCTTCCCGGTGCGACTCCGTAAATCGGTCGAGGGAGCGAAGTTGGTCAGCGTTGAGGAGGGTGCTCTCCTCGCTTGCAAAATGTGAGAGAAATGTAGGGTAGTGGTCGGTCAGCGACTTGAGTTGAATCGAATGTGTCATGTATGATTAGAATAAAACGGCTCTTCAGTTAACGAGCGAATAATGGTTGATGGGGTGGGGGTATACGTCTTTGTGATGCGGTAGGGACATGGCGCGCCATGTCCCTACCGCATCACAAAGACCGCAACGGCCTCATAAACATTGCGGGTATTCGTAAATCCATCGCCACTCCCCTTTGGGTCATCTCGTAGAACGTAGACCGTGTACGTCTCACCGGAAACAAGGGGTTTCGCTTCAGATGACCACGTCCCTTCCTGCTTCTCCCCGTATGTTACAGGCGAACTCACCGGTTTCTCTTGCATCCCGATACTCCACATCACGTTTTGGCTTGGAGGTCGTGTCTGTTTTGAATCTTTCGGGTCCACACGTCCTTTCAACACCCTGACATCGCGTGCTCCACCTGGAGTCCAGTTAATCATCAACTCACCCTCCTGCTGGATGCCGATTACCGGAACCTGGTTCTGGTCGAACGGGTTCACTGAACAGGAGATTGGAAGTAATAGAACTATCAGAAGAAGCGTGCGTGGTGAACGACGCAATTGCATATATGCTGGTATAGTAGACATTCAGCAAAACTAAGGAAAGAAAAGAAGAAAGCGACGAGGGGACTATTTGCCTCGTCGCTTCTTTTGCTGGAGCGGGAATTGTTCGGAACTCAAAGGAAGATGATTATCAGATAGAGACAAGATCCATCATGGCTCTATCTGATAATCATCAAGGGATGTTCTACCATTACTTCCCCTACGTGTAGCTCATATGAGTAAATACCGGGCATCAGATTCGACAAATCTGTCTGTAGCTCGTGCTCGCCAGCCGGATACTCTCCTAACTCAGAAGATAGTGTTAGTTGGCCGGCGACATCGAATATCCTGACCTGTACAGCCGAAGAAGTTGACTGTTGCCATACAATTGTCAGATCAGTTCTGGACATTTGTGGATGGAACTCTACCAACTTCAGATTCGTTCCGACTGAGGAGGCTACTGTGGAGCTTGCCTGTAAATGACTTGGGAAGATTGCGTCGGGCGTGAGCACTTTCCACTCAGTTAAAACAGTCTCTCTATTCGTCCCTTCGTTCAGAGTTGTCAAACGGTCTCCACTATCAAGACCTTTAAGGGGTTCGGCCTTGACAGAGAGAGCGAGGAAAAAGACCAGTAGACTGGTATAGAGAAGATGTTGTATTCTCACTGAACCGTTATGGCTGTCTATGTATGGTACAATTGGGAGTGACACATGCCACATATCTAAGGTATGTGTAGGGCATAACAACCTTGAGAGAAATCCATAACAGTTCAAGGTGTGGAGCAAATAAACTTAGGTCAACTGGGATATTGTTAGGTGTGGGAAGATCAACTTCGATGGGAGAATGCAAAAGAGCGGGGAGAGATAGACTCTCTCCCCGCTCCCCTTTTTTTGCTTATCAGCTTGCCAAGTTAATGTACAATCATAACTGGCTGGCGGATAACTTCTGTTCCCACCTTCAGTTCGTAGTAATAGAGTCCTGCTGTCAGAGCAGATATATCTACATCTACTTCGTTTCTTCCCACTGGAAAGTCTTGAGCTTCGCTTGAGGTTGCCATTACCGAGCGACCGCTAACATCGTACATCTGCATCTGCACGTTAGTGGCAGTTGGTTGATACCAGGTAATAGTTAGCGTTGTTCGAGCCGGTTGTGGGTATAACTGGAGAAGTGAAAGATCTGTACTCTCCGACCCAGTTGTTGGTCGCGCCGAGGATCCTTCTGGTCTGATCTCTGTGCTGGTAGACGATGTCAATCCGTGCAACTGCAGTTCCATCTGTTGTGGAACGGATGATCCCCCGCTATTAGCGTTCGAGTAAATAATCAGAGCATCGTCATGCGGACCATCTCCAGATGGAGTGTAGAGTACCTCTACAAACTCCCACCATCCCGGTTCAATTACCCGTCGCTCAAGTTGGCTAATTGCGAAGTGTCGACCATCGCGGAGGTTAATCGACTCAATAGAGATTGGGAGTGTGCCACTGTTTGTTAGTACTACACGAGTCCGAACCGAACGAATATCCAGTGTGCTCATGTGGATTTCGCTTGGTGTTATCTCCAGTGTGCGTGATCCTGCAAAGCCTTGCAGTCGAACGCCGAGGGTGTCGCCATCACTACTCTTCAAGATGAGCATCCCATTCTTGATACCACCATCTGAGCCAGAGGGGGAGAAGTGCTTCAGCCCAAAGAAGACGACATCTCCGGGACGTAACTCAAGTGGGAGTTTTGGGTTGTCGAACATTTCATCCCACTCAAATTCTGGACTCCCCCAGTCTGCGAAGTCAGCACGTTCAATGGTGAGTGGTTTCAGATTTGTGTTCTCAATGCGAAGTTGCTTCCGCGAGGTCTCCACACCAATTTCAATCGGAGTGAAGGTAATCGGTTCAGCATATATATCTGCCTCGGTCTTCTCATTCCCCGGTATGCCCAACCCGTAGAAATCCCAGTAAAGTTCTCCCGGAGCGGTGATGCCAGGAATGTAGTTCGTCTTCTGATCGGTTACAACGCGCATTGTCGCTCTACGCGAACCATCACGAACTGGCGTGAAGCGTACTACGAGAGTGTCTTGGCTCATTGGAGCCATGATGTACATATCTTGCACCGGATCGTACGTGGTGTTCCCCAGAGCTTTAATAATGCGGAACTCATTCGGGTCTCTGATGTCTCCTGACTCGAAGCGTACCGATCCACCGAGGATACGAAGTTCGCACGTTGGACTTGCGTTTGCGATCACAACTGCCGTGTCGCGTGACTCCCGAACCTTTGTGGGGGGATAGACGATTGCTTTCACTGCTGACCCCTTCAAGTCGGAGGCAAGAAGTCCGCCAAGTGGTGCTCTGATAGTAATTAGATTGCTCGTGTACATTACTGTGCCAGATATTCTATCCACTAAGCGAAGGTAATATTCACCACTTGGAACCCAGTCTGGAATCTCGTCGCTCCAAACCCCTTTGGTCGACTCTACTGTGGCGATAACCATGGATGCTCCTCCTGATTTGGGGAGGAGTTGTACCTGGAGTTCATATCCTTGGCGGCATCGGATAAAGCCCATGCCACCATCCCACGTAACTTCTCCGATTTGTGATCGGCAGATAGTAGTGCCGCTTCCCCCTGAGTTATCGTGAACAGCAACCGACACATTTTTCAACTCGTCGGCAAAGAGCTGGAAGTAGTAGTGTTCAAAGTCAAACGGACTGTTGTCTATTGATGGATTGCGACGAATGGCTCCCTCTGTTGTGTAGAGACCTGTTCCGCCGAAGCCGTAGAAATGAAGCGTGCCGTTCGAGCTTGGAACCATCCGCCAGAGGATTGGAGCCTGACCGCCAACCGGGTGGAGATACGAGGCGTACTGAATCGACTCAAAGTCTGGAGATACGCAGATAAGTTCTTGCGTATATGGATACTGGCCGACGTAGCTTGCCAAGTCGCCGTTGAAAGCGTTCGGAGTAATCCAACCTGCAACATCTCCGGGAGCCGAGCGATTGACCATAGAAACGAACCAGATATTATCACACTGGTCGAGTGCGTGGAAGTGTGCGTCGATTCCGTCGAACACCATCGAGTAGTCGAGTGTTCCATCTGCCGTTAACCGAAGCAAGTATCCACCGTGAGAGCCGTTAAAGTTCGAGTCGAGAGCATTTGGTGTCACCGGGAAATTAGGATCGTAGGTTACTCCGAGGAGCGATGGACGCCCCTTGCTATCGACATCGAGTGAGTTCGACCACCCTCCAAGACCGTAAACTCGGCCAACATACGTTCCCCAGATCAGGTTGCGACCAGAGGGATCGAACTTACCTACCCACGCTTCGGCTCCTTCAGCACCGGGATCAGGTCTATACGTTCCCGGAGTTGTCGGCAGATTGCAGAGAACACTGTTGGGTACTAAGCCAAAGCCACCGAGGAACTTGCTTGCATATCCAGAGATTAGAATGTTCCCCTCTGGATCAATGCGAATGTCTCCGTCGGTATTTCCCAGTCCTTCCCGTGTAGGATCGTTCACGTAAGAAAGATATTCCAGCCGATGTGTTGTGGGGTTCATGCAGCCAAAGAAGATATTGCTGCTTGAGGTAGTATTTGTGAATGCAGTTGGTGGAGTATATGTCCGGTTCTTTCTTCCGCTCCACGTTTTGCGGTAGGCATTCTGCGTTGTTGGCAGACCCCAGGGAGCATTGCCGACAATCCAGACGTTGCCATCTCTTGAGAGAGCAAGATCGGTTACCGACTCCGACCAGATGTTTGTATAGGTGCTTCCATCGTTTGGATCGGTTCGATTGTCGTTAACGTGTAGATAGCTTGAGTAGAGCAGACTACTTCCATCTGAACTCAGCTTCAAAATGATTCCGTCCGACCAGTTTGTCTGGCTATTCTGATTCTGTTTTCCTCCGGTTGTGTCGGGAACCCGTCCAGCATGTTTCTGAAATGCGTCGGGTGTTGTAGGGAAGTCGTTAGATGCCGTAGCTCCAACAATCCAGATATTTCCTCTTGGATCGACTGCAATACCATTTGGTGTTTCTCCTTGGTCAGCTCCTCCGATGTATGTCGAGAAAATGATCGACTTACCATCTGGAGTTAACTTCATCACAAACATATCTCCCCCCCAAGATGAGAGCCTTCCGTACACGCCATCCCACGCAGTAACTGGGTCGACTACTGTAGGACCGTTATAGGAAACATCGTATGCACCAGGTGTTGTAGGGAAGTCATCGGAGGCTGTGCCGCCGGCGAGCAACACCGTGTTATCTCGTGGGTCAATAGCAACTCGATAGAGATTAGAAGTGTTGCCATCGCTCGGCCCAACGTTTTCCCAACCGGAACCTCCTATGTAGGTGGCGGTCACAATTGGATCAATCACCAGTGGGCGCTGCTGATCGTACGCACCAACCTCAAACTGAACAGCGTTGCCAACAAGTTTGAATGAGCACTCTACTTTTTCCTTTGTACCGTTCACTACTTGATATGCGAACAGATCACTCTGGACAATATCTCCGAGCGTTGTGCCGATCTGAAGATTCCCGTTTGACGCAAGCGTTAGTTCCTCTGCACCAGCAAATGAAATTCTAATTGAAGAGGGATTGGTTCCAGGTTCTACAATCAGATCGTAGCGTGGTTGCCCATTCTCTTGATAGAGTAGAGCGTCAACACCTGGGTAGAGACCTTCGATGCGACTATTCCGGTAGAGGGGAACGCCAATCTTGTGGTTCTCCTGCGAGCCGATCAAGTAGTTAACAACTTCTCCGGTTGGCTCAAGTGGTATAGCACGAGCTGAAGGGGATGATCCTTCAAAGCGAACTTCCACTACATGCCCTTCCCGTCTGGAAAGGTGTGGAATTACACTCTGTGGGTTAGCATTATCGGGAGTTGTGTAGTGGTTTCGGTAGAAATCGTAGACGAAGCCATTATCTGAAACCCAGATGTTTACGTTTGGCCCCCGCATCAGAAACCGTGCATCAGAATCCCACTGTCCGCGATTCTCAATCAGTGAAAGAGTCTGCGGGACATTGTTTTGAGATACTGGTAAGTCGATTGGTGGCGATGCGTGCTCAGCACGATATATGCCGTAGTCGTTAAGAGCTTCCGAGTTTTGCGCGTATGCCGAAAGCGAAAGGGCAACAAAGGCTAAGAAGCTGGCATGGAACAGATTCTTTTTCATAAAGATGTCGTGTGTAGTGGTTGTATGAAACGATTGGAAGGGAATAATCAGACAGATTGGGAACTATGCCTGAAGGTCGGTGGGGGGCATAACAACTTCTGTTGTTATGCCATAACAGTTGAAAGAGAAAAAATGTAAAGAAGTGCAGGGCTTTTTATCGGGGAACAATCCTGTTGAAGTAGTTTGAGGAATGAATTACGGGGATAATAAGGTAACGGAGACTCGCTCCCCCGTGCTATGCGAGTCTCCGTTGGATATCCCCTTCAGACAACCACCACAGCAGCTGAAGGAGAGGCACATAAAGTTTGGATGACTCTTCTCCCGTTATCGGGAGGGATTGATGACTGTATACCCAACTCGAATTGCGTCGGTGTTCTGGAAGTTCGATCCGTTTGTCGTGCCTGTGCGTCAGTAGTGCCAAGAAAGTTGGTTACTGGATTTGTTGAAGCATTTCCAGTGAGAAGCCATCCACTCTGTCCTACAATTGTAGAAGCATCTACCCAGTCAAGTTGTGCTGCTATACTTGCTGTAGTTGTTGTTGCGCGCATAAACTGTTGTTGATTTACGGCGGCAGTGTTGAGCGTTGGTGGAAGATCGTAGGTGATATCTGTTGCTAAGGGGTCGTTCTGGACAAACGCACTGTAGTTGATTCCTACTGGAGGGAATGCCCCAACAGTTGCATTCGGTTCGTAGAAGCGAAGTTGGCTTGCGCGATTCAGGTTGTTTGCAAGCCAGAGATCAACGCTACTCCTCATTCTGATGACCAATCATGTTTGGAAGCTAAGTAGTGAGCAACAGCGTAAAGGAGTCGCTTATTTTCCGCTTCATCTGTAGGAACTCTCCACTTCTCTTTCGGAAGCATCTTCATCAAGATTCGAGCTAAGTTTGCATCGAAAGTTCGGAACTTTACTCCGTTGTAACTGATAGTCCAAGGAAGATTGTAGGGTTGGAGTGGCCCGCTGGTTTCAAACGTAAAGAGTAGAGGGCAAGGTTAAAAGAACTAATCGCAAGCTCAAGTTCACAATAGATATAAGCAAGAAGAAATCACTCTATAGGAAAGTGAACATGCGAGCACGAGGTGTTGTTCATGGTTTTGGGTCAGACTAACGACATTGCAGGAATGCGAAGGACTTCGTCGGTGTCAAGGCTCGACAGTGATAAGTCGATTTTCTGGTTGGTATACACAGGGCAAATGAAATTACGAGTGGGCTTACTTCGCGGCTCTGTCAGAGCCAGCCATCGGTAGCCCTGTGCAGAAGCAGAGGGAAAGAAGATTCCGTATTATCTCGAAGCTCCATCGGAACGTTCCTATGCCATGCGTAACCCTTCTTCAGTTCTTGAAGATCGCACCGATGGTGCTGAAGGTTGCCAAGGGCTATTCTTGCACCGCGCTTCCGCACGGTGCTATCAAGGGAGTATCGCGCTGTGATTGGTGCGGAATGACTCTCTTGAGAAAACGTTCTATGTCATGGTGTTGATTGTACTGTCCTCTATCAACGCGACATCGTACAAATGAAAACGGGGACACCTGCACTTGCAGATGTCCCCGTTCATACTCTACGTTTCGTTGATAGTAAATGAGAGCCTTGTTCTCTCAACTATCTACGTTCTCTCCCCTTACGCCTCAACCTCTTCCTCTTTCGGCTGTGCCAGTAGTCCGCGCAGCACGTACTGGAGGATACCTCCGTTCAGATAGTAGTGCATCTCCTGTGGTGTGTCGATCCGCACCTTTACTGTGAACTCGCAAGCGTTACCATTCTCACCGGTTGCCTTCACGGTTAAACGACGCTCTGCCGGGAAGCCATTCTCGAAGAGTTCGGTGAGGCCGATGATGTCGAAGGTCTCCTTGCCGGTGAGGCCTAACGTCTTCGCACTTTCATCTTCCAGGAATTCGAGTGGCAAGATTCCCATGCCGATCAGGTTCGAGCGGTGAATCCGCTCGTAGCTCTCAGCAATCGCTGCCCGGACGCCGAGGAGCATCGGCCCCTTGGCCGCCCAGTCACGACTCGATCCCGTGCCGTACTCCTTTCCGGCGATCACAATCAACGGTGTGCCACTCTCCTTATACTTCATTGATGCTTCGTAGATCGAAGTCACCCGATCTTCCGGTAAGTAGTTTGTGAAGCCACCCTCAGTCCCCGGCGCAAGCTGGTTCCGCAAGCGAACGTTCGCGAACGTTCCCCGCATCATCACCTCGTGATTGCCGCGACGTGAGCCGTAACTGTTGAAGTCTTTCGGGAGAACGCCGTGGGCCATCAAGTACTCACCGGCTGGTGAGTCTTTCTTGATCGATCCTGCAGGGGAGATGTGGTCGGTTGTGACGCTATCTCCTAACAGTGCCAGAACTCGCGCACCAGTAATTGGACCTGCCTTCGACGGAGCCTCAGCGGTCATCCCCTCGAAGTAGGGAGGATGTTGTACGTATGTCGAGTCGCCATCCCAAGCGAAGAGATCACCTGTTGGGACGTTCAGGTTCTTCCATATTTCGTTCCCTTCGAATACTCCTTGGTAGATTGTGGAGAACATCTCTGACTTCAGTGCCTCTTCAACCGTTTCGGTCACTTCGGAACGTGATGGCCAAATGTCTTTCAAGAAGACATCGTTCCCATCTTGATCCTGCCCTAACGGTTCGTTGTAAAGGTCGATGTCCATCCGTCCTGCCAACGCATAGGCGACGACGAGGGGAGGAGAGGCCAAGTAGTTAGCCTTCACGTCGGGGTTGATTCGTCCCTCGAAGTTCCGGTTGCCAGAGAGGACAGAGCAGGCTACGAGGTTACCCTCCCGGATTGTCTCGGAGATCACGTCGGGAAGTGGCCCGGAGTTACCGATACATGTGGTGCAACCGTAGCCAACCACGTGGAAGCCGAGCTTCTCAAGCTCGCTTAAGAGTCCGGCATTCTCTAAGTATCGGGTCACAACTTTCGATCCCGGCGCAAGGGAGGTCTTCACCCAGGGCTTTGCTTTTAAGCCAAGAGCAGCCGCCTTCTTCGCCAAGAGACCGGAGGCAACCATCACCGATGGGTTCGATGTGTTTGTGCAGCTTGTAATTGCAGCGATCACCACCGATCCGTGGTGGAGCGTGTGCTCGGCATCGTCGTGCGTGAAGCGGACAGCCGATTCGTCCGAGGCAAAGTCGTGCGTCTGGCCGTTTCCTCCTTCGCTCTCCCACTTACTCACGTTCTTCTCAGCGTTCTGCAATCCTCCCGGATTCAGAATCATATCTACGGCCTGATAAAATGCTTTCTTTCCATTGGAGAGAAGAATGCGATCCTGCGGACGCTTCGGTCCGGCAATGCTCGGCTCTACAGTTGAGAGATCAAGCTCCAAGCTCTCCGCAAACTCTGGCTCAGGAGAGTCGGCAGTGTGGAACATTCCCTGTTCCTTCATGTAGGCTTCCACCAGGTTTGCGTGATCGTCACTTCTTCCGCTGAAGCGGAGGTAGCGAATGGTCTCCGCATCAACTGGGAAGAATCCGCACGTTGCACCATACTCTGGAGCCATGTTTGCAATCGTTGCACGGTCAGCCAGTGGAAGGCGGGAGAGTCCTGGTCCGTAGAACTCGACGAACTTTCCAACCACTCCATGATTTCGGAGCATCTCCACAACAACGAGCACGAGGTCAGTTGCCGTTGCCCCCTCTCTCAACTCACCTGTTAAACGGAAGCCGACAACGTTCGGGATCAACATCGAAACTGGCTGCCCCAACATTGCTGCCTCTGCCTCGATACCACCAACACCCCAGCCGAGAACGCCGAGACCGTTAATCATGGTTGTGTGCGAGTCGGTTCCAACAAGTGTGTCGGGGTAGGCAGGAACTGGGCCAGTTGCTCCGTTCATGTAGCCGCCGGGGAAGACAACGCGGGCGAGAAACTCAAGATTCACTTGGTGGACGATACCGGTCTCCGGTGGAACTACCTTGAAGTTGCGCAACGCATCTTGTCCCCAGCGGAGGAACTGATAGCGTTCTTGGTTTCGCTCGTACTCCAGTTCCGTGTTGATCCGCATCGCATCTGGGCGACCGAAGGCGTCGACTTGGACGGAGTGGTCGATTACCAGTTCGGCAGGTTGCAGTGGGTTGATTCTGTTCGGGTCTCCCCCCATCTTCGCCATTGCATCTCGCATCGCCGCAAGGTCTACCACAGCCGGAACGCCAGTGAAGTCCTGCATCAGAACGCGAGCAGGCGTAAAGGCGATTTCCTCGACAGGAACAGCGTGAGCATTCCACCGAGCCAATGTTTCAATATCGCTTGAAGAGACAGCACCGCCATCTTCGTGGCGCAAAAGGTTTTCGAGGAGGATACGGATGGAGACGGGAAGGCGATGGATGTTCTGGTTCAGTTCGGCGAGGGCGTTCAGGCGGTAAATCTCATAGGTCCGATCTCCGACCTGCAACGTTCCGCGTGCGTTGAAAGAGTTAGTGCTCATACGATGCTCCGTAGTCTTATAGATATTCTGTTGATAGAAAGCTGCTCGGTTGCGAAGAATATGGCACAGATAGCTATCTGTAGAGGGGTGTGAAGATGTCAAGGATATTCTTCGACTGCACGTTCTGCTGTAGCAGATGGGTAAAACTCTACCATTCTGGCAAAGCATACCAGAATACGAAATCTTCCCGAAAAGATGCAGTTAGGGTTGCGGGCAATCTTTGGGTTCACAGGAACTTACAGGGGAGGAGGAAGAGGGTATAGGGGAGAAAATAGAGCTTCTGTTGTATAGAGCATTGGGAATTGAGAGGCAAAAGAGGAGAAAGAGTTGGCATGAAACGTGATTTTTTCATAAAAAAACGACGATAGAACAAATTACTCAATACACTGAGTAATTTTACTCAGTGTATTGAGTAATTTGTAAGACTTCCATATAGATCGATCACGACCACGAAGAAAAATGTTTACGCGACCAGTTCTCGACCAGCTTCTACAACGATTGAGAGAACCGAGAAAATTCATGCAAATTCTTCTCGGTCCTCGGCAAGTTGGCAAGACAACATTGGCGAGGCAAGCTATAGAGCAGATTGTGATCCCAACACACTTTGCCACTGCCGACGAACCTGCGCTGAAAAGTAGAGGTTGGATTGCACAGCAATGGGAGGCGGCGCGATTTCTGTGTCACAATCTTGAGGGCACGCCACAACCGGCGCTTCTTATTCTCGACGAGATGCAGAAAATAGTTGGTTGGTCGGAAACAGTGAAGCGACTCTGGGATGAGGATACGGCTGCTGAGCTTCCACTTCGCGTGCTCCTCCTCGGCTCGTCGCCACTTCTTCTCAGAGAGGGGCTTTCAGAAAGTTTAGCCGGACGTTTCGAGACGCTTCGTGTAACGCATTGGTCATATAGTGAAATGCGGGAGGCATTTGGGTGGGATGTCGACACCTTTATCTACTTCGGTGGGTATCCGGGGACAGCCTCCTTAATTGAAGATCAAGATCGCTGGCGACACTACCTCCTCGATTCATTAGTGGAAACGACGATCTCCCGCGACATCCTTCTCACAACCCGCGTGGATAAACCTGCCCTCCTCCGTCGCCTTTTTGAACTTGCCTGTCGCTATTCAGGGCAAGAGCTTTCCTACCAGAAAATGATTGGTCAGCTTCAAGATGCAGGGAATACCACAACGTTAGCCGGCTACCTTGACCTTCTCTCCGGTGTTGGAATGGTGACTGGACTTCAGAAATATGCGGGAGATAGAGCGCGGCAACGAGCCTCCAGTCCGAAGCTACAAGTCTATAACACTGCACTTATGAGTGCTCTCTCTTCCTACAACTTTCAAGAAGCGAGAGATGATAAAATTTGGTGGGGGAGGTTGACCGAGTCTGCGGTTGGGGCACATCTCTTGAACGGGCTTGGTCGCAGTGGAGGAGAACTCTATTACTGGAGAGAGAGAAACCGTGAAGTTGACTTCGTTATAGAGAGAGGGGACGATCTGATAGCAATAGAGGTAAAGAGTGGTGGAGGTGGGGAGAAGCTACCCGGCATCGATGCGTTCACTGGTGCTTTCGGCAAAGTTCGCTCTCTACTCGTCGGGAGAGAAGGGATTGAGGTCGAGCGATTTCTTGAGATGCCGGTATCGATGCTCTGGGAGAGGTGAAAGAGTATTAGACCGAGCAACCCGGTTATGCTATACTTGCGGACAATGCAATTGTCCACAGAAAGAGTTCTTCAAGATCAGTTGTTCCTCGTTTCTTGCGTGAACACTATGATATCACGAATGGTTGACTTTGATATCAATCCACATCGAAAAAAGTCCAACAATCTGACTGCCCTAAAGGGGCAACCAACCGATACTTGGCCGGAATGCTAATTGCTAATCCCCGAAAGAAAAGCACTCATAGTTCTCTTCGCCCCGAAGGGGCAGAATGGAAGAAGAACGATCTCAAGGCTTCCAGCTCAGCCGCCCCTTCGGGGCGGAAACATCAGATAGTGAATAGACTCCGTGGAGTGCAGCCTGCGGCTTTCTCCACGGCCAAGGAGGAGTGCTCCCTCCGGGAGTAGTTCGATAGGATTAGATGTAGAAGGGAGTGGTGAGGGGATGAGTTGCCCAGATTCCTGACCGACTCAGAGACATGATATCGCCTTCTCTCGCAAGCCAATTGTCCGGTAGTATATCGTGGCGGAGGGAACTCTGTCATTCACTTCAATCACTACGATCTCCACGCCCGAGCCTAACCCGTTTCGGCGTCATCTTTATCACCGCGAAGGTTATCCCTCCAAGAATGATTGTGCTCGCGATGATTAAGCGCGATGATATTTCTTCAGAAAGAAATACTACTCCGCCAAAGGCAGCAAGAACCGGAACCATCAGTTGAACAATTGATGCCTGCGGCGTTGTGAGGTTCCTGAGTGCTTTGTACCAGAGAGCATACCCCAGGCCAGAGGTTACGACTCCAGATATTAGCGCAAGCAAGATGCCGTATGGTTCCAAGTAAACCATAGAGATTGCGATCAGGCTCGCGGCAATGGCCATTGGGGCAGCTCGGGTGAAGTTCCGAGCAGTCATGGCAATCGGTGCTGAAACACCCTTGCCACGAATTGAGTAGATGCCCCAAGCTATTCCAGAAATCATCATGAGGAGTGCTCCCAAAGGATCGGGAGCTGAGATACCGGGGAGTACGAGATAGATGAGACCAATGAGAGCCGCAGCCGAGCCAAGCCATTGGGTCGGTCGCAGCCGTTCTCCCCCTTTCAGTGCTGCTCCAATCATCGTTACCTGTACTGACCCGAAGAGAATCACTGCCCCCGTTCCTGCATTGAGTGACGTGTAGGCGAGAGAGAATGCCCCGGCGTACGCAAACAACGCAAGACCAGATGCCCACGATCCTCTCGGCTGTTGTGGTTCCTTCCTTTCACTAACCAGTCGGGATATTGTAACCAGTGCCAACGCGCCGCTGGCCAGCCGAAGAGTAGTGAAGGAGACTGGATCAATGAGTTCTCCACCGAGAGCCATGCGGCAGAGGAGTGAGTTGGCTGCAAAGGCTATCAACGTGAAGAGCGTAACGAGTAGGGTCGCCATGGATCATCTGACGCGATCAGGTAATGACATCGTATAGCAGACAGCTTCTCCGTCCAGAACAACTGTGCCATCACCCCGCGTTACCGTTGTTTTAAGTTCGGTTATTGGCTTATCAGTTCGAACGGTAACTACCTCCACCGCACCAGTAATCGTATCACCCGGCCTTACTGGTGCTTTAAAGCTCCAGTTTACCTGCAGAAATACTGTGCCTGGTCCCGGCAGCTTTTCGGCAACAACTGCGTTGAGGATAGCACTTGTCACTCCCCCTTGAACAACAATCTCGCCGAACTTTGTCTCTTTTGCCAATTCGGCATCGTAGTGCAGCGGATTGCGGTCGCCTGATATTTCGGTGAACTTCTCAATATCCTCTTTCAAGACTTCTCGCGTTAACTCCGCCTTCTCTCCAACTTCAGGTGCACCGGTTGGCCATGCCTTTTGCTCTTCTGCCATCGCTATTCCCTTTTGTTCTATGGAGCCTTTTATTTCTCTGAAAATCAATTGAGCGAAACCTGCCTCGCGCGAGGAACAACTTCTTCGTTAAGAATGTCCCAATGCTGGCAACTGAAGGGGAGACTTCTATAAGGTTGCCGATATGGGAAAAGTTAGGCAAGATTTTGCTACGGTATTAGGGAGAGTCGCAATTGTTTTGTGGAGGGGAAGTATAGAACGTAGTGCAGGAGGAGAGTCCGGCACTCGCGAGGAAAGCGAACAACAGAAAGGGGAAGAGGCGAGTGGTCATCAGTTGTCGTTCCGTTAGGTTGCGTTATCGGCGTATGACACGCAACCGAGTGGAATCAAACGGCTGGACATCGGAACTATGCCGGAAACTATCTTCCCTACCGCATTGCTTCAATCCTTCGTGAAAAGCTGTCAACCCTTCCAAGTCTGATAACTCGAACCATCTGGTGTTCGTGGGCACCAGATGGTTTGAGCTTGTCGACGCAATTAGAATGTCCAAGTCAGCAGACGGGAAGTTCCTGCCGGTTTACCGTTTTGATCTTGAAGTTCAATCGTTTCCGTCCATATTGTACCAACTTTTCCGCTCCAACTAATAAGGCTGGCATACATTGTGCGCCCCACAATTCTGACTGCCCAAAATTGGTGCTGGTTCTCATATGGCATTGAAGTGCCGCCGACAAGGTTTCGATTTGGACCAAGTACTGGAATCTCACACGCACGCGATATGTGGGAGTGTCCAGAGAAGTAGGCGAGAAATTTCCGATTTCTCAACCGATCTATCTGGGCTTTCCGTGCTGTCTCTCTGGTCCAGATCTTTGGAATGGTCATATCGTGGTCAAAACCATAGTGGCACATTACTACTAAAGGAGTGTGTTCGTTGATTTGCAACTCTTCATCTAAGAACCGATTGTTTGTCTCCTCGTTGCCGAAGTCGATTCCAATCGGCAGATGCTCATCCCCTCGCAGAGCAGCAAAGCGAACCCCTTTGCAGTCAAAGGTGTAAGGATAACCACCATGTACCTTCTTTATTCTGTCGAAGAGATCAGTGCTGATGGGAGGCGAGTAACTCTGTGTGGTGTCGTGGTTGCCAGCAATAGGGTGTACTGGTATACCGAGTCTCGAGAACATCTGGAAGAAATTGTCAACTTGGTGTTGGAGAGGGCTGAGGCCCTCGGAGTACGTAAGATCGCCCGTGACCAGAGCAAAGTCGACTTCTCCAAAAGGTTCGTTTGTCCCTTCCTGTACCATCGTCGGAAGATGTTTCTTAATAGCATCCACTAAGAAGAGATTGGTCTGCCAGTTTGTAGGATCTGCACAAGCGCTGGTCACGTGTACGTCAGTGAGTACTACGAAGGTTAACGACTCTGCCTCTCTATACCTCGCTGTTAAGGTTCTCTTGTCACGACCGAAAGCAAGCCAGGGTTCGTTGTTCAGAAATCCAACGGTAACTCCTCGGTCGATGTTTTGTGACTTGCTAAAGAATAAGTCTTCATAGAACATCACACGTTCTGGCAACGACCAGTTGACTCCATTTGTCGTGAAGGAGTAATAAATTCTGTTCTTTTTGCTCCAGACAATGAACGTTGTGTCGTTAACCCAATAGACAGAAGGTCCGGTGTCAGCAACGCCTTTATGAATAACAGTATGATTTTTATCCCATCCCTTTTCATTATCCCACAAACGGCAACGAATGTCTCCCGAGTCTTTATCAGTCCAGTAGAGTGCGATGAGTGAGCGGTCTTCTCTAAGGGGGAGGAGAGCTGGGTTTTTGGTTGTATATGTATCCTTTACTGCCTCGTTTATCGGCCCTATGATATTCGATGACTTCCGTAGGTAGGAATACCAGACTTGACTGTTGCGTCCAACAAATGTGACAAGGTCACCCGTTGGGGTTGATATAATCGCAGGGCTTGTATAATCTGCTGCATGCCCTATCAGCTGTACAGCTTTCGACCAAGCTCCTGCTTCCAGTGTGGCAGTGTACATTTCCCACTTGTACATTCTGTGCCAGCAGATGGTGAGCTTGCCATTGAGGAAGGTAACCGAGGGAGTTTCCCACGTTCTGGTATATTCCTTATCCTCATCTCTTCCGACAGTTTTTGGTGTGGCCCAAGTTCTCGAGACGTTATCAAACGTACTGTAGAACATCTTCCCATCATTCTTAATCTTATCATCCTGATATTGATCACCCCAGAAGGCATAGACCGTTCCTTGTACTTCAATCAGTGCGTGGGGATCCTCCGTGACCCCCGGAAGACACCCCAGATCTAACTTCCAGTGGTATCGCCGGTTACTCTTCACTTCGTACATGTTTACCTCCTACCGTGTTGATGTATGTAGGTGTATACCTTGACCTAAGGTATACTTCATAGTCTCTTGTGCAGCATCTGTCAGCCACAGCATATCTGCATAGGATGCCTATCGATGTATGGATTCTCTACACTTTTTGTGGTGTGGCAAGGTGAGGCTTCCCCTCCTCCTTCCCATGTCTCAAGTGTGCGTAATCGTTGTTGTCTTCAGAGTAGAATATCAAGAGTGAGCATCGTCTATGCGCCGAAAGTCTTTATCAGCTCAAGCGATTGTCTCTATCATCTTTGTTTCTGCTGACATACTTATCTGGATGCTTTGAATAGTATCCTTAGATGGATGGGGTAGAGGCATCAACCAGATTACATCTGATGAACGTCAAGATTGCAGGAGAAAGGGCACACACATTCTTTTAAGAGAGTTTCTCATACTGGCTATCCGAGCGGACGCCGTCACACATTGCGGTTGTCAGTATGTGGAAAGGTAATCAGAATCGTAGAGGCAAAGGAGGAAAAAGTAGAGTTGTTTATCAGGGATGTGAAGAGGATGAGAGAATCTCAAAACTTGAGGTTTGCTCCCAGAAGAGTATCGGTCATTATCCCGTCAGGTGAACGTGTAGAGGCAAGACACGCCACCTGACGAGATATAACCTTGATTGAGAGAGTGGGCAATGTCTCTCTAACTACCTCCCTTCCGTTGCTACCCCTAACCCTCTCGAGGCAACATCGTTTTCTTCCTTCGTGGGAATGATAAAGTGTTCTGTTTTATAGAGTTCACCAGCGGTATTGAAGTGCTTCCACTCACCGATTTTCAAACCCTCGCGGTTGTATTGGCCAAATTCTTTCACTTGAAAAAAACGCCTTGGGAACGCTCTGTCTCTTCCCCAAGGGTTAGGGCTTCCATAATCGGAAATGTAGATGTACTGATAGCGAACTTGCAAGTGGAAGTATCCTTTTCCCTCGCCATAAAAGTCCCGAACGTCCCTTCCATACTCAACGCGAATGGAGTCGTAGTCGGAGTGGAACTCTGCATTATCGAACAGTCGCAATTCTTGAAGGAGTGCAAGTGTATATTGGGGAGGGTCTTGCGCGAAGATGTTTAGGGCAGAAGCAGATGCTCCGTAAAGGTTGTTGTAGTAAATCCACTCCCCTTCCTTTTTATACTGCACCAATGGTGGTGTGTTGTACAGGCCTAAGCCTGCTCTTCCAAACCCTAATGTCACCACTTCGTTCGACTGAGAAATATCGCGTGCTGTGATAGCCGCAGAATTCAGAGCCGTTAGCTCAATGTTCTGAAACCAGAGGAGGTTACCCGGATTGTGTACTCTCTCATGTCCCGAGGCTATTAACCCTCCTGCTGGAGTGTAGACCTCAGTCCAGACGAGAGTGGAATCTAACGGCTTGCGCACCCACGTTAAGGAGTGGTATCGATCGTAGTTGGTCTTCGCAATCGCATTCCCATCCTTAAACATAATTTCCTCAATCAGCACTCCCGATCTATCGAAGCGCTTCCTCACTCCGTTTAACTTGTCATCTCTCCAATTCTCGGTGCGGCAGAGTTGTGTCGTTCCTTGGTAATACTCCTTCCACTCCCCAGTTCGTTTTCCATCTTTGAAGTAGCCCTCAATCCAGGGCACGCCTGCGGCAAAATTTTGTTCCCAACGACCGTTTAACAGGCCGTTTTCTCCTTCGCCACGGCACCAAATGTTTTCCTCACTCTCGGTAACTGAACTCCCACCACCACTCCCCTCGAAGTAGGTAACCATGGGTGCTGGCTTCTGCGGAATCTCATATTTGTTTGGGGCAATCAGGGCATCGGGCATGTAAAAATCGTACGCACCTTGAATCAGCTTCAACTCCTCCAAAGTAAATCCTGAAGCTTCCTGCCACTCCAACAATTCCTCTTCGTGAATATCTTTTACCCACGCATAGTTGTCTGTTGCGGCAATGCGGCGAGCCAGATCTTCATAGCCGGTCTGCTGTAGTAGATACCCCACTGCGCAGTGTGTGTTATGTTCGTCGATAAAGACGGGAATGCGTTCGTGCCGATAGTAGTTGAGAGGGAAGTTTCCCGCCTCACGGTATCCATCGAGTAGTTCTATCAAGTGAGTGCGGTGCTCGTATTGTTCAGCACGTAGGTGACTGACAGGATTCGAACGGAGAATCGGAATGACGTTGCTCAGGTGTGCTTGCACATATTCTCTATCTGAAGCAAAGTGTCGAGCTTCCCCTTTGGGAGCCTGAGACTCATACTTCTTCCAGTTGAAATTGAACTGGCAAAGCTGATCGTAGAACGTTGTAGCAGAGAGGTGCTGTACTACGAAGAGGGAGAAGAAGAATGCGATGATATTTTTCATGGTAGTCGAGGTTAAGTACTGAGGATTCTTTCCTATGCTTCTTTATCGTTGCTTCTTCTCAAGAGAGTTCTTCCCACAGCTATCACGACAGGAAATCCTAATCCTAACGCCAACCAAAGCAACCTATTCTGGTGATCTCCTCTGTTTGAAGAGTTTGTTGTTCGATCGGTGTTCATCTGGTATGCCTGATCTCGATTGGAGACATTTGGTTGAAGTGAATCGATGCGCGGCTCTTCAATCGTGAGGGTGTCAATGGTGGTTGTGCCTGATGCTCCGTTCTCTACGCTGTCGGTCTGCTCTGTAGTATCAATCGGGATATTCCAACTTGGATCCCAACCGAAGTTCCCTTCAGCCGCAAGAGTAAAGGTCTCACCCGATCCGCTGTGGCTCCTGTGTCCAATCAACTTTGTCTGGGAGAAGAGGCTGGATGATGTTACGAAAAGGAGTGTGGTAGTCAAGAGGTAGATGAGTTTCATGTGATGGCTCCGCAAAGATGAATGATGGTATAGATTTTCGTTATTGATGGGGAGGTGACGCAGTGAGAAGTTTGTGTAACCTATTCACAGAAATTTTTTTATGATGGTTGAGTTAGAAGTGAGTCGAGGGAGATCAAACCGAAGCGGAGATCGGAATTGGCCAGTGGTTCAGCGAATCGGATTCCGGTTTGTCGCCCTCTTTGCGCTTCTCTTTATGCTCACGCTTCCTTTCCCACACCATTTTCTACCAGATATGGGAGAACTTCTTCGCCCGATCTTCGAGGCACTCGCTTCGTGGACTGGGAGAAACGTCTTCGGTCGTGGGGAAGGCTTCTTTAGTCCGCTCTTATCTGATACTACCGGACTCTACATTCACCTCTTCAATCTCAGTATTTTCTCAATGGTCTTCACTGGAATCTGGAGTGTTGTCGACCGGAACCGGAAGGACTACCGCCGCGCACTTTACTGGTTGATCGTAATTGCCAGCTACTACCTTGCCTTTCAACTTCTCGACTACGGATTTAACAAAGTCTTCAAGTGGCAGTTCTATCTACCAGAGCCGAACACTCTCTTCACAACGGTGGGAGAGACCCCGCGCGATTTGCTGTACTGGAGCACGATGGGAGCCTCTCGACCATACACCATGTTTGCTGGCATCGTGGAAGTTGTTGCCGCCCTGCTTCTCCTCTTCCGTCGTACCCGAACCTTCGGAGCAGTCGTTGCCTGTGGGGTAATGCTGAACGTTGTAGCTATCAACTTCGGCTTCGACATTTCGGTGAAGGTTCACTCCACGTTCCTTCTCTCCCTATCGTTGTTGATCCTCGTTCCAGAATTTCCCCGACTCGTTAATTTTTTCTTTCGATTAGATCGTCTCGATAGAGGACATCACTCTTCGCCAGCCCCCCCACCCTCTCCCCTTCGCACAATTCTCCAAGCTCTGGTGATTTCCCTCATTCTCTTCGACACTCTCTCCCCTTACGTTCTCTCTGGAAACTTCAACGACGACGTGGCTCCGCGCCTGCCACTACACGGAGCCTACGAAGTCGTGGAGTTCAAGAAGAATGCGGAAATTATTCCTCCGCTAACCACAGTTGAGGGTCGCTGGCGACGCCTCTTCGTACACCGGCGAGGGTACATGATCGTGCAGGGGATGGATGACAAGATGAAGGACTACGCTCTACAAGTTGATGTCGGGGCGAAGAGGTTTCTCTTGAACGATCCGAGAAGTGGTGAGAATTCAACGCTCGACTACGAAGCGATTGACCAGGGAAATATGATTGTGCGAGGAAGAGTTTCGGGAGATTCGATAGAAGTGAAGCTGCGAAAGATAGACCTACGCTCGTTACCACTTCTACAGAGTGAGTTCCATTGGAGTATTGATCCGGGGAGCGAATAGTCTTGCTCTTCGTAGCCTTGCCTATGAGTTGCTGGGAGGCTCTCAACTGGCATGCGATAGTTGCCGGTGTGTGGCCTTAATGTAAGGCAGGCTCTTATCTTGAAGCAGAAGTTGTAGTCTCAAGGTCAGGTGCAAAGTCAAGCAGGTTCACTATGCAATTCCAGTATCAACCAACACTCGAAGGAAATCTTCTCAGGCTCAGGCCACTTCTGGCTGAAGATTTTGACGTGCTCTACTCGGTTGCCTCCGATCCACTGATCTGGGAACAACATCCGGTAAGCGAACGGTATCGAGAAGATGTCTTCCGAGAATTCTTTCGCGAGGCAATGGAGTCAGGTGGAGCGTTGGTTGCTATCGACGTAGCGAGTGGAAAGATGATTGGCTCATCTCGCTACTACGAATACAACCAAGAGAAGAGCGAAGTTGAAATCGGCTGGACTTTCTTGGCTCGTTCCTATTGGGGTGGAGCCTACAACCGCGAGATGAAGCGGCTGATGGTAGAGCACGCCTTCCAATTCGTGGAGAGCGTCATCTTCCTGATTGGCCCACAAAACTTCCGCTCGCAAAAAGCAGTAGAGAAGATCGGAGCTGTTCTGGATGGAAGGAGGGATGGCGTCTATGGACAGGAACATCTGGTCTATCGCCTACACCGCGACCTAACCGAACAACTCCTTGGAGTGTGAAGGGGGAGGGTGTGGGTAGCACTTTCCATTCACCTGTGTCGTTTCAACTCCTTGTCGTTTCCAACAAAGGATGATGTGTTCTGTAGGTATCAGAAGGTCAAGGCGAAATCGGATCGATAGGTTCACAAGACATTCACGAAGATTAGAAAATTAGATCAGTCAATTTCAACGCACCCACAATGAGACAATTGGGTCTATCCACAATCAACCATGAAAATTCTACTCTGCTCGTTTCTACTTCTCGCGCCACCTCTACTTCACGCGCAAGACTTTGTTGAGGTTCCATTTCCAGTTGAGGAGGAACAGGTCTTTGACGGAGTAAGTGTTGGTTCCATCAGCTTTGCCGACGTTGATGGGGACAACGATCAAGACCTCCTGATTACCGGACAAACGTATGGTGGCGAGCGCATTGCAAAACTCTACAGAAATGATGGGAAAGGTAATTTTTCTACAGCGCAAAAGAGTTCGATTGAGGGGGTCGGCTTCTGTTCCGTTGCCTTTGCTGACGTTGATGGGGACGACGATCAAGACCTTCTGATAACGGGAATACAAAACAATGGTCAAGACGTCTCGAAGCTCTATCGGAATGACGGGAAAGGTGAACTTTCTGAAGTGGGAAACACACCCTTTAAGAGTGTCCGTATTGGCTCTATCGCCTTTGCCGACGTTGATGGGGATAACGATCAAGACCTTTTGATAACGGGATGGAATTCTGTTTCTGATCGGATCGCAAAACTCTACAGAAATGATGGGAAGGGGGAGTTCGTTGAGGTGCAGAATACACCCTTTGAGGGTGTTTACGGCGGTTCCGTTGCCTTCGCTGACGTTGATGGGGACGACGATCAAGACCTTCTAATCACTGGGCAGAAGAGTAATCGCGAACGCATCTCGAAGCTCTATAGGAACAATGGGAAAGGGGAGTTTTCTGAAGTGCAAAACACACTTTTTGAAAAAGTAGAGGCCAGTTCCGTTGCCTTCGCTGACGTTGATGGGGACAACGATCAAGACCTTCTAATCACAGGACAGAAGGATGTTGGCGAACGCATCTCGAAGCTCTATAGGAACAACGGAAAAGGTGAATTTTCTGAAGTGGGGAATACGCCCTTTGAGGCGATCTCTGATGGTTCCATCGCCTTCGCTGACGTTGATGGGGATAACAATCAAGACCTTCTGATAGCGGGACTAACAGTGAGTACTGGAGAGAACATCACAAAGCTCTACAGAAACGTTGGGGGAGAAAATTTTTTCGAAGTGCAGGGCACACCTTTTACGGCAATTCATAACAGTTCCATTGCCTTCGCTGACGTTGATGGGGACAACGATCAAGACCTCGTGATTGCGGGATACAGTAGCGGAACAAAAACATATATCACGAAGCTCTATCTAAATACCCTCAACACATCTACATCAGATGAAATAGAGTCAATCGCCACTAATTCCTTTCTATCGCTCTTTCCCAATCCTTCAGAGGGTAGTGTTGCTCTTTCATACGATACCGAACAAGGGGGCGAAGCCTCAGTCTCTATTATCGACCTTATAGGAATAACACGTATCCAGAAAGATGTGAAGCTTTTACTTGGTCAGAATATCATTCCTCTCGATTGTTCGGGATTACCAAGTGGTGTATACCTTGTTGAACTTAAGGGAGGAGATCGTTCGGTCTCAACAACGCTTATAATTTTGCCAGCTTATAACTGACAGCTAATGGCTCAAACAAAAGCCAACGTTCAACAGTGCAGTATTGGTTCACGTTGGGAGTACAGAATTTGCATGAGGTGTATAAACAACTGATGGATCAGTGGACACTCTACCACAACTCTCACGAACTCTTCTTCCTCATAGCATCATATAGAGGCGGAAATGAATAATCGAACGGCACTAACTTCTGCAAACAACCTTTCCCGCAAACCACTCGCGTGCTTTCGTTGTGTCAACCTCTGGTATCTCCCTATCGATCAGGTCGTGTGTCTCCGTAACCAGAGAGGAGAGTGTGGAGATGGCAGCTTCGGGAGGATCGCTGAAGAGTGACTCCACGCGAGAACGGAAGTTCTCTGGGGCAATCGAGAGCGTTCCGGCAACGTAGCCGAAGCCTTTCAGTTTTCCGGGATAGTAGCGTCGGCTCAGTCCGCAGTGAACCCAGAGCATCTTGCGGACATATTCGAGGAGCAGTTCCGGGAACCAGAGATGTTCGTCTCGTCCGGCACACATATCGCGTGCTACCCAAAGTGGACTGAAACGGAGGTTGGTCTCCACCATCTTGCGGGCAAGGGGTTCGGGGAAGGCGTTCATCCGATCTTTCCATTTGGCGATCAACTCCTCTCCGCCGAGAATGGCCGAACGTTGGATGCCGTCAACGATCAAGTGGAAGTCGTTCTCAAGAGAGTGGTTTTCAAGAACTTCCACAATCAACTCTTCAATGTTCGGAATCATGTTGAAGCCGAGGTCAACCTTCACTCCGTCGACACACCGCCAGACACCAAATCCCTCCTCTGGAGTGCCACCGTAGATATTCCCTCCAGAATCTATTGCCCGTTGATTCTCCCGCTCGATCTCTTCCTTCGTAAACCCTTCCCGTAGGTATAGCATTAGGTCAATGTCGGAGACTTGGTCAACAACACCGCGTGCCACGGAGCCGACGATGATCGCTCCTTCTACGCGAGAATCAGCTAAATATTCGGCGGCAACCTGTGAGGCAAGGTTCTGTAGCTGGGTGCTCAGGGGAACTCCCGACCCAGATTCGATAAATGGAGAGTGGGTATTTTGGTTCATTGTAGCTGAGAAATATGGTTCAGAAAAACTGAAGAGTTGAGCGTGGCCAACTTCTATTCTCAGACGAAGTCGATGGAAAATTGATCCGTAAGAAGGGAAAATGAGTGAGAGAGAAGAAAAAAACAGGACATAACAACTTTTTCTCTGAACTGTTATGTCTGTTCACACGATTCTGTTACGGGGAGCAAATACCTTTGTGCTCATGGTGGACTGGACACCCACCACACTATTGGTAGTGCTTCGGTGATACTGCATGGAGTTGGACAACACTGAGGCCGATTACTGAAGGAGATACGTTTATGGGGGCGTATCTCCTTTTTTTGTGGATCATTCTCGATTCTTCTCTTCACGTCGAGGTAGTGCAAAGAGCTACCTGCGATCCTTCTTCTAATTTTTTTACCTTCAAATGCAGGTATTGTCGGCTTTGGTCGTCAGTGCCGATGTCTGTAGCTTACTTCCACATATCATAAGAACAATACTCAAATAGTTGATTGCAGATGTTGAGTACAAAACGCAAACAAGGGTCGTTTTGGCAGCCACTCTTCGCGACATTGGGAGTAGTTGGAGTTCTATACCTCATTGCCATTATTGTTATCAGCAATTTCATCCCTGGAAGCTGGGAAGAGCGGGGAACAATTGGCGACTCATTCGGAATTGTCAACTCTGTTTTTACAGCACTTGCCTTTGCAGCGGTAGTTGTCTCGCTTTGGTATCAAAGGAAGGAACTCCAATCAACACTTGAGGAAGTGCAGGCTTCAGAACGTTCCCACTCCGAATCGTTGCGAGCGCAGGAGAAAGCTATTGAGGCTTTAAAGGAACAGACGGTAGCACTCTACCGACCCTACATTGTTGCAAGGATGGAAATTCGAGAAAGTGCCAAATTCTCTCTTATTATTGAGAATACTGGGCGAACTGCGGCAAAAAAATTGCGATTGCAAACTGACTTGGATTTTGTCTATCCTGGAGGATTTGGCTATAAAGTGCAGTCTGACCAAGGAAAACTTTCTGAGGCCTATGCCTTTAACAATGAGATTGACACCTTCGCTCCGGGACAAAAACTCTTCTATCATATCGCAATTGGAGGATATATTCGTGAAGAAGATCCTGATTTCCAGAACCATTCTCCTCGATTTACTATTGAAGCAATATATTCTTTTGACGGAGATGAAAGAACTAAAGAAGTGACAGTGATTGACTTGCGAACGTTTTATGATGGCTTCGTTGATGAACTACGCTCTGATAAAGCCTTAGAAAATATCTCTAAGCACATTGAGTCAATTGACCAAACTCTTAAATCAAAGCTTGCGAAGTTATAGTAGAGTAGCGATAACTGGATAGAATCATGCAACCAATAACATCACAACCGCAGCCGAACTTCCCTTCCAGTCTATTAACGAATCAAACCCAAAGGAATCCTAAAGAGATCACTATCGACTTAGCAGATGGCTCTACCTATTTATTCCCTTTCGTTCCAACGGTGACGACCTTTCAACGCCATCCCGGAAGTGCTAAAGGCTTGATTGCGATGTCGGATGACTTTGATGAGCCGTTGGAGGATTTTTCGGAGTATATGTAATGCACCTCCTGCTCGACACCCACACTTTCCTCTGGTTCATCACTGATGATGCGAAACTTAGCAAGGTTGCGAGAGATTTAGTCATTACATCCGAAAGCGTTCTCTTGAGTGCCGGCAGTCTGTGGGAAATGGCAATCAAAAAGGGGTTGAAGAAATTAGAAATATCATCCCCTCTTTCCTTTGATGCGTTTATCACAGAACAACTCAAAGAGAACGCAATCGATGTGCTACCTATCAGACTCGAACATTTGGAAGCCTATATCCACCTTCCTTTCCACCATCGTGATCCATTCGACCGACTGTTCATTGCTCAGGCTACTGTTGAAAGTCTCACGATCCTCTCCAAAGATTCAGATTTTACCAAATATGATGTGGATGTGCGGTGGTAAGTAGAATCAGTCGCTAAGCTGATATCTCTTTAAGTATTTTGTTCTACTCCACCACCAACGTATCTGCCCCTATCGACCTACCAAAGAACCAACCGAATCCATCTCCCTTTACGTTCCAGACAGGTTGCTGACCCGGGGAGCCGAAGAAGAGGTCGTCGTCTCCACTGTAGCGGGTGTTGAAGTAAGCCGTGTAGGCCTCTTCATACTCGGTCATGTAGACAAAGAGGGTGTCGATCTTCTGGCGAAAGTCTTCTTCATATAAACAGATGTTGTACAACACTGCCTTGTTTGTTGTGCCGGAAGAATCGATGTCGTAGAAGTAGTAGCCGTAGCTTCCATCTCGATACTGGAGCGTATCGAACCTATAGCTCATTTCAAATCGGGCATTGTTCAGACTAATTCCGTGAGGGAGGTACTCCACCATAAAGTTCAACGCATCGGTTTGCTGGCGTTCGTCCTCGTCGAAGTAGTAGTCACAGCCGTTCTTCACCGTGTCGATGTAGACTCGGATAATTTCCGGTTCGCGTGGGATTGTTGCGGTTGCCGTCACACTCAAGTTCTTCCAGTCGACTCGTAATTGATAGCTTTTTCCAATTGCCACGCGCAATTCCTCTGCAACATATTTTCCCGAACCAATATGCTTCATTGGATACTCGACACCATCACTGATAACTACTGCACTTGCGTCTGTGATTCTCGCGGCACTACTCGACCACTTTTCTAACGGAGGGAGCGTTCGCATAATCGAGAGTGTATCGGCTTCTCCGTCGGCAGTTAAGTATCCTTGCACCACGATCTCCTCACGGTAAGGAATTTCAACCTGAGTGCCGCTCAAGGTCTCCTCGCAGCCCATCCAGAAAATCCCGCTCGCTATCGCGAAGATTCCGCACGCAATCCATCCGATATAGTTCATCTTGTTCATATTCTATGTTCTACTTGTAGTCTGCTCTGTAATTTCAATCTGTTTGATCGCCCCACCTGCTTAAAACATCTCTACTATAAGAGATGTGCTGATGTTAATCCTGCCTCTGGTTGCGCAGCCTGAAGAGCTGCGCCTACCGGTTACTGGTGCCTTATCACTGATGTCTGACAACTGATCTCTTAACATCTCTCAGAACTCAAAGCTCAACCCAACTGTCGGAATGATTGGGAAGAGTGTTAGTTGCTTTACTACAGGGCGATATTCGTCGGTGACCTCATCGTAATCCTGAGTGATATACCATGAGAAGACATTCCGACGATTGTAGACGTTGTAGATATTCAGGGAGAGTCGCCAAGGAAGCTCGAACCAGGTGAACGTGTGGCCAAAATTGAGGTCGAGGCGATGGTATGCGGGGATGCGGAATTCGTTCCGAGCAGTATAGCGATAGTCTGTTGAGTAGACGTAGTAGTCATCGTCGACCTGATATGGATAGTCGGGATCAACCTGAACATACTGTCCGGTTGGGACAGTGTAGGCTTGTCCAGTTCCGTAGACCCACGTAGCTCCCAGGTCCCATGACTCACCGAGTTGATATAAGAGTACCACCTTTACGTCGTGCCGCCGATCGTAGCGGGGGTGGAAAGATTTCCCTTCGTTTAAGTCGGCAAATGTTCGAGATGTTTCCGCGAGCGTGTAGCCGATCCACCCAGTGAAGTCACCAACTTTCTTTTGCACGAACAACTCCACACCCCAAGCCTCTCCGGTTCCCTCCACAAGTTGATCCTCTACCTGCACAAGTGGGTTGAACGTTGCCGTATCGGAATACTCGTAGAGGTTCTCCAGATTCTTATAGTATCCTTCAAGTGACCACTCCCACTCTTCTCCGAGCGTTCCCATTATCCCGAGTGATCCTTGTCGAGATTTTCCCGGCTTGATAGTCTCCGTTGCTGGAAACCACGTATCTGTCGGGAGAGAAATTCCGTTGCGAATCACGAGGTGAACTGGTTGACGTGCTTCGGCATAGGCTCCGGTTAGGGAGAGGCGGTCACTTAGTCGGTAGACTGCCGAGATTCGCGGCTCGGCATAGAGGTAGTGCCCCTTCTCGAACCAGGTTACCCGTCCGCCAAGATTTAGCGACAGCCTGTCGGTTGCCTTCCACTCATCCTGTCCGTAAATCGAGATTTCGTAGGCATTCGCATTCTGCAAGCCGAGAGAGTCGGGGATGCTGAAGGTGGTGTCGCTGTAGCTTAAGGCCAGTGCTCGCACCCGCGAATCGTGTCGCGTCCCCTCGACACCAGTCTCGATAATGTGGTCGGCGTGGGGGAAGAGTTGCAGGTTCCCCTTCAAGCGTAGGTCGCGGATTCCGGTAGAGGTCACAAACTCATCAGTAATTTTCAACTGTGGATCACGGTCGCTGATTGCCGCATCAAATCCATATTTCGTCCACGAAAGGGAGACGTTGGAGAAGGCTGAGGGAGAGATGATGCGTCCCCAGCGTAAGTTTGCGGTGGAGTTCCCCCAGTTCACATCTACTTCTTCACCATCGCCGTTAAACGTGACCACATCACGACCGTGGTAGCCACTTAAGTAGAGCTTGTCCTTATCACTTAATTGATAGTTGACTTTGCCGTTCAGATCGTAGAAGTAGTAGTCCGGGGCATCGTTCTCACCCGGAATCAAGTTCTTCAGAATATCGAGGTAGAAGCGGCGACCACTCAGCATGAATGTCGACTTATCGGAGATTGGTCCCTCAACAGTGAGGCGAGAGCTAATCAGACTAATACCTCCAGCTCCGGAGAAATCTTCCTTCGTTCCCTCTCGCATCTTCAGGTCAAGCACGCTGCTCAGGCGTCCACCATACTTTGCAGGAAATGCCCCTTTCGTCAGGGAAATATCTTTTATCGCGTCGGAGTTGAACGTGCTAAGAAATCCGGCTAAGTGGCTCGGGTTGTAGATCACTACTTCGTCGAGCAGTGTCAGGTTCTGGTCGGGAGACCCACCTCGGACGTAGAGTCCACTGGAGATTTCTGATATCTGCTGCACCCCCGGCATCAGTTGTAGCGTTCGGAGGATGTCACTCTCTCCACCCAACATCGGCAGGCGTTGAAGATATTCAACCGGAAGCTCTACGCGCCCAATGTTTCTCGTCTCTGGTTCTCCACTTCGGTCGCCAATCACTGTCACTCCTTCACCCTCAACATCCGCAGGCGTCACAGCGACATCGTAGCGTAAGCTCCCATTCTTTACCTCAATTTTCTGGCGATACTCTTGGTAGCCAATGGCTCGCACCACAAGCAGATATGTTCCGACTGAAACGCTTGGGATTGAATAGAACCCATAGGCGTTTGCGGCAGCACCACGCACCGTCGCCTTCAGTGAATCATCGCTTGGCGTGTAGAGGAGAACTGTGGCTCCCGGAATCTCATCTCCCGACTCTTTATCAGTGATAACGCCGGAGAGCGTGACGGTTGTCTGTGCTCGAAGTAGGGAGCTTACGCTAAAGGTCAGCAGAAAGAAAAGCCCAAGCCGAAGCGGGGCAAACAAGCGAAAAGACATTATCAAAATCAATTGTTGTTGTTCAGATTGTTTGCAAGAACAGAAAAACCTGGTATCTGTTACAGGGTTTTGTTTTCCTAACGATGGGGATGACAAAACCTGACCGGACGTGAAAAAGATTTTGTGGTTTCACCACCCTCTCCCTCCAGATCTGATTTTTCATCTCCTACATCAACCGGCTTCCCTTCACTCTGTTTCTTCTAACGGTTCGTAGTCGAACGATTATCCAAGTCGACAAAGGTAGAGAGGAAGGGGAGGGGGGGCAAGGTAGATTTTTCCCCCTGTTGCGTTGGTGGTAGATGCGTGATACATGGGAATCGTTAACCTGATGTGGGTATATTATCTTCACAACATCATAGCGAGAGTGACAAGAGAAGCATACATACAATAATCCCACTACATTATGTCCGACCAATCACACGTGGAAGCACCATCCGATCCAACACTCCTCCCCGAAATCTACGCCCTCATCTGGCGTTCGACCGCAACGGACGATGCGTTCGACCAGAGTGAGTTTGATGCCCGCATTCCTCGGTTGATGAAGTGGTTGGGTGATCTTCGGCAAGAGGGAAAACTTGTCGGCTGCGGTGGTGGTGGGTTTGAGAATCATTCCGGGGGGCTAACGCTGATTCGTGCGGCAAATGTCGATGAGGCAATGGCAATCGGTGCGGGAAATCCGATGAATGAGATTGGGGAGACAGAGTTGTTCGTGTGGGATGTCTACTTCGCGAATCTCTCAGTGCCACGTGAATTTCAAACGGGGTGATGGAGTGCTCGGCGACTCTATAGAATGAAGAAAAACGTAGAGACGCGGAGGAGGCAGAGAGAGGAGGCTTAACGTTTTCGTTTCATCAACTGCTGCCAGAGAACTCCTACGGCAATCAGGCCAAGTCCAATGAGCCAAATTTCCCGCTCGAGGAAGAAAGCTAAGGCGAGGCAGGAGAGGAGTCCGACTGCCGGAACGATTCGAGGGTAGAGTGAGTCGACCCGTAGAAGTTGGAGGGCGGAGAGGTTGGTGATTCCGTAGTAGATTAAAACGGCAAAGGCACTGAACGACCACGTTGTCTTCACGTCGCCGATGAGAGTTAATCCCCCAACGATACTTCCCACAACAATCACAGCGGCAACTGGAGTTTTCCCCGTTTTGTTGAGTTGAGCCAGCCGAGTTGGCATGTCGCCGCGACGTCCCATTGCCATCAGAACGCGGGAGAGGCCGAGAATCAAGTTGAGGAGGACTCCAGACATGGCAGTGATTGCGCCGACAGTTAGCAGGGGGATGATCTCTGGATGCCTCATCCACCGAGCCACGACAATCAATATCCCTTCGCTTGACTTCACCATGCTGTAACTGAACTCGTTCTCTCCAAGAACTCCAACACTTACGAAAGCAACGCCAAGGTAGAGGAGCGTCGTAATCAGTACCACGACCAGAATGCTGCGGGGAACCGTACGTCGTGGGTTGTGAACTTCTTCGCCGAGTGTCGCCACTCGTCCGTAGCCGGTGAAGGCGACGAAGAGAAGTGCTGTAGCCTGAAGGATGTTTGAGAGAGAGTTAGTGGGAAACACCTCCCCCTTAATGAAGGGGAGATTATCCGTCCTGATGTGCGAAGAACCGAGGAACATTAGCGTACCTAACGCTACGAAGGTGAGTGCAACGAGGATTGCGTTCACTTGGTTGCTCCGTCGAAGTCCGGCGAGGGTGATGAGCGTGTAGAGGAGAACGAAGCCGAGTGCAACAAGGGGAATAAAGGTAGGGACAACCTGAAGGGAGGTAAAGAGATATTGAGCGATACCGAGAGCGGCAGTGGCTGCCGAGGCTGACTTCGCAATCAAGAATGTCCACCCGGAGAGGAAGCCGAGGTGAGGGTTGAGATAGCGGTAGCCATACTCGTACGTTCCACCACTGACAGGATGCTTGGCTGCAAGCTGCGCGCTGCTCAGTCCGTTGCAGAGAGCAACTATCGCGGCGAGGAAGATTGCGATCATCACATCCGAACCGGCAACTATCACGCCGAGACCGATGCTGACGAAGACACCTGTTCCAACCATCGAGCCAAGTCCTAAGAGAACAGCTCCGGGCAGACCGACAACGCGCTGTAGTTGGGATGGGCGTTCCTCTCTTCGCATGTTCTCTCTACGCATCCCGGTGAACTGTCTCCGGTGAGAATGCTGGAAGACATACGGCGATATACTCTGCTCCCCCCGATTCCGGTGTACTGTAGCGCACCCACTCACCCGGCTTCGTTACGATAGCCTGCCCTTCCCGTACGTCGGTTGTTCCCTCTTCACTCTCCACGCGGAGCATTCCCCGAAGAACTATGGTAAGCTCCTCGAACTCAGGACGTTGTCCCGGCTCCACCCACCCTTCCGGTGACTTCATCCGCGCAACGCTCACGTTCTGGTGACCGGAGTTGACGCGCCCGGCATACTCTTCAATAATTTTCGGCTTGTTGCCGGCAGCTTCAATGATTGACGGGTTCTGTATGAGTTGTGGCATGGTTCAAATAAAGTAATCGTCCTACTCTTAATCGCGCACATCTACTTCAACATACAGAACTCTTTCCAGCCAAAGAAGGTGAGGGGAAATTATGGTGAGCTGATTATGTTTGCGTGGTCGATACAAACAGAACATCTTCTCATAACCTCAACGATGCAATGAAAATTCACCACAACCTCACGCTCTTTTTCTTAACAATCTCTGTTTTGCTGGGGTGCAAAGCCTCTTCAAAAGTGGAAGATCAAAAGACGACGACTACCACTCAAGGTAGGGAACAGACAACAGGCACTCTCCTGCAAACGATTCCAACTATCCAGTCAAGCCGTTCCTCTGAAGAGTTGCTTCGAGAGGCTGACACCTTCGCCTTGACTCAGAAGGATATGAACTTTATGGAGTCGGCAGAAACAGTCCGAGTTGAAGAAGAGATGAATCGGATGATTCAACAGATTCAGACTGAGTATGCTCACGATACTGCCTTCATTAACGCAATGGCCGATGCGCAAGGAGAGTGGCTTGCGTTTCGCGATGCCCACCTTCTCTCTCGCTACCCTCCAGGTACTTATTACGGTTCCATTGAACCGATGTGTGTCTCAATCGAGAAGAGGATATTGACGCGCCAACGAATTGAACAACTGCGAGGCTGGACGGAGGGGATAGAAGAGGGAGATGTTTGTACGGGAAGCGCAAAGTTCAAGCCAATGGAGTGAGGTTTGTGAAGGGCGCTCAGATCAAAAAAGAGGTAGGGACATGGCGCGCCATGTCCCTACCAATGCATTCTCTCATTCTCCGTATCTTTTTTCAATCTGTTATTCTTTTCGTATTTGATGCTTTGTCTATCCTATGAGAATGATTCTTCCACTTCTCATACTTCTCCTCTCCTGCGATATTCTGGAACCGGGGAACGAAGTCGTTAAAGGTGACCTTCACCCGATCGACTTTGATAAGGATGGTGAGTATGATGCCGCAATTCAAACCCGCTATACCACATTCGGTCTTCACCCGGCCTACATCCACACGCTCTGTGCTTTCGAGATTGGTTCGGGGCGATCAATTCTCGTTACTGAGGGGAGGCGTTCTCTTGCTCCCGGAGAGATCGTTGGGTCTGCACCGACGTGGAATGATTTTCGGAATAGTGGGGAGTATCCTTATTGGGGATCTTTTGAACATTCCCTCGCTTCAATACGGTATCGCAATAGAGATGCCAGCATTAAAGACACCATCGGAATAGAAGACAAGCCAGAATTTGGGACTGGGCCTGATGGGGTCTATATCGGCTTCAAACTTGCTCCCGATACTGGTGTGGGAGAACGATATGGGTGGGTTCGGATTAAGTCGAACCCTGTTAGAGTCAATGGAGAGTGGAGGATATTCACAGTCATGCAGGGCTTTGCCCTTGGCAAGTTGGGGGAGCCAATTACAGTTGGAGAGTATCCAGAATAAAACGGTAGGTGAAAACTCTTGCTCCAGGAAAAAAGAGACTACAATTAACGTGGGAGATAGCTCCCATTTTTCTACACGTTCAATTAACGGAGGCTTTATGTACGACGTGAAAATCACGAACAACTATCACTTGGCACTTATCACAGGGGGATCGGGGGTTCAGCCAATTCCTCCCGACCCGATTCCACCAAAGGGTGGAGTACAAGCGTATACGGGATGGGGAACTATCTACGTAGAAGTACCCGGTATGGGACTCATTAACTTCCTCGACCTTGGAGATAAGAAACTCCCAGAGTTTACCAATCCAGCAATACCTTGGACAGAGGCTACCTGGGGAGGACTGATACGGTATCGGGGTATCGATGCCTACTTCCGCTATGAAGGGCAAGGGTCTGTGGAAGTTGTTGTCGACGCAATCGGTTCGGTTAGTCTCACCTTTGCTCAAGGTGGGATGATTGTCAATATTCCAGACATGACAGCTTCCTAAGAATCTTGTACGGCGTACTTTTACGACCCGATGTGGAGAAGAAAGTAGTTCATCCACATCGGGTCGACTTTCACATAACGCTGAGATCAACGCAAGACAACTATGCACAGCAACTGGATGAAGATTCTCGTGCTCTTCCTAAGTGGAACACTCTTTCTGGCTTCTTGCGCAGAAGAGAGTGACAAACGTTCCGACGCGGAGGAGAAGCCAACGCCAACAGAGAGTAGTGAGAAGAAAGAAACTTCAGCTCCTACGACAACTGAAGAGAAGAGTGAGAATACTTCTGCCACCGCATCCGAGAAAGAAGAGGAGAAGGAAAGTAGTGTTGAGGAGGGGAAACCGGAACGAGTTCGCTTTAAGAAGGGGACGACCGGCACGGAGTTGAAGGGGACAATTACCGGATATGATGTGAAGGAATATCTTGTCGGCGCAGCCGAAGGGCAGCAGTTGGAGGCGACACTGAACAGCGATAACCGTTTCGCCTTTTTTGTGGTTGACCATGTTGAGACCAACACCCGGATTTTTGATGGGAGTGTGGAAAGTTCCAGTACAGTCTTCACAGATCTTCCACACGATGGCGACTACAAGTTTACCATCTTGATGCCCCGAGCTGAGGCGCGACGGAAGGGAGTGGCACACTACACATTAGAGCTATATATCAAGTAGCGGAGAGAACTTGACGCATCAGGATCAACAACAATCCTTGCTCGCTCGCCTAACCCCCGGCATCTTGGTGGCTGCAACTGGCGTAGGGGCAGGTGATTTATTAACTGCAAGTTTTGCCGGAGCGCAAACAGGTGTTCTCCTCCTTTGGACAGTGGTGGTTGGTGCTCTCCTTAAGTGGGGGTTGAATGAAGGAATTGCCCGCTGGCAAATGGGAACCGAAACTACCCTGCTCGAAGGGTGGACAAGTCGGCTGGGGGGGGGGATTCGGTGGATATTCTTGATCTACTTCCTCTTCTGGTCACTAATGGTTGGGGGAGCTTTAATTAGCGCTTGCGGAGTTGCTGGCGATGGACTTCTCAGTCTGGGAGATCACGACACGTCGCGCATTATCTGGGGTATCATTCACTCGTTGATCGGACTTGCCATCGTCTGGATTGGTGGTTTCAAGATCTTCGAGAAGATGATGATGGTCTGCATTGCGGTGATGTTCGTTGGGGTTCTCCTGACCGCAGCTCTCCTGCCGCACGATTGGGGGAGCGTGATGTCGGGACTCTTCGTCCCAAAGCTCCCAAGCGGTTCACTTCCGCTGGTGCTCGGCGTGATGGGAGGAGTTGGCGGGACAGTAACACTCCTCTCGTATGGTTACTGGATTCGTGCGCGGAAGCGTTCTGGTTGGGATGGGTTGAAGATAAGTCGACTTGACCTGGGCGTTGCATACGTTGCCACAGCTCTCTTCGGGGTTGCGATGATTCTCATCGGCTCGCACATCAAGCTGGAGAGCGAAGGAGCCAAGGTCGGTCTGCTGCTCGCCGCACAACTTGGTGAGGTGCTCGGGCCAGTTGGGAAATATCTTTTCTTGATTGGCTTCTGGGGCGCGGTTTTCTCCAGCTTGCTCGGTGTTTGGCAGAGTGCTCCCTACCTCTTTGCTGACTTTCTCTACGCGAAGCGCAAATCAATGTTAGATGATCTGACGACGACAAAACCCTATCGTCTCTACCTGGTTGCCATTGCTATCGTTCCCACTCTGCTCCTTTGGTTTTCAGTAAAGCAAGTCCAGATCGCCTATGCAGTTCTCGGGGCACTCTTCATGCCACTCCTGGCTCTAACGCTCCTTCTGATGAACAATCGAACTGACTGGGTTGGCTCCCGCTTTCGCAATACTTTTTTCCTCAACGCAATTCTAATTGTCACCTTGGTTCTCTTCCTCTACATCGGGGGAAGACAAATTGTGGAACTACTACCGTAAACTTATCAGATGAACGTGCTTGAACCGATCACAGGAACTGTCGTTGCCGTTAGCAGAAGTGGGGAACATAGCTTTAGCAAGAGGAGTCAAGAGAGTATCAGACTACGACGTGGGTTGGGAGTGGAAGGGGATGCACACATGGGGGAGACTGTCAAACATCGGTCGCGAGTGGCGCGTGATCCGAGTCAACCGAACCTCCGTCAAGTTCACCTGATTCACTCTGAACTCTTCGACGAGCTTCGAGAAAGAGGCTTCGACATTCAGCCGGGAGACATTGGGGAAAACATCACAACTCGTGGGATTGCGTTGCTTGATCTTCCAGTACATACTCTGCTCTACATTGGTCACAGTGCAGTAGTTCAGATAACTGGTTTGCGAAATCCTTGCAGACAACTCGATGTCTTTCGAGAAGGTCTGATGGCAGCGGTGCTTAACCGAGATAAGGATGGGAACTTGATCCGCAAGGCTGGAGTTATGGGGATTGTTCGTGTTGGTGGAGAAGTTCGCTCTGGTGATTTGATTCGTGCAGAGCTTCCATCCCTTCCGTACAAACCTCTTGAGCCGGTCTGAGGAATCTTACACGAATGAACTATGAGTACTCAAATTCGATCAGACAGTCTCGCTACTCCTCCGGCTGAGGTTGAGATTAGCCACGAGCTTGTGCAATCACTTCTCTCGCGTCAGCATCCCGACCTTGCCAATCTCCCGTTGCAGATCGTCGACCAAGGGTGGGACAACGTGATGTTCCGACTCGGGAATGATTTTTCGATTCGGCTTCCCCGACGCACCATTGCTGCAACGCTTATCGAACACGAGCAGCGTTGGCTTCCATTGATTGCCGACCAATTACCACTTTCTGTACCAGTTCCGCTTCGCGTTGGAGAACCTGACGAATATTACCCGTGGAGGTGGAGTATTCTTCCTTGGCTACAGGGGGAAACAGCCGACCGGAGCGAGCCTGATGCGTTGGCAGCAGAGCCATTCGCTAACTTCTTACGTGCGCTCCACCTACCTGCACCCTCCGATGCTCCGCGCAACCCTACGCGGGGTGCTCCCTTGAAAGAGCGTGCTGCCGTTGACGAAAAGAGAATGGATAGACTTTCTGAGAAGACTCACCTGATAACGTCAGATGTACGAAAAATCTGGAACGATGCGTTGCGTGCAGAGATAGATATTCCACTTACGTGGATTCACGGGGACCTTCACTCGAGAAACATTTTAGTAGAGGGGGGAGCGATTACAGGGATTCTCGATTGGGGAGATCTGGCATTGGGAGATCCGGCCACCGACCTCGTTGCAGTTTGGATGCTTTTTTCCGATTCTCAAGTTCGTCAGGATGTTCTGAAGAACTACAATCCAAAAATTTCTGAGCAGACTGTGGCGCGAGCGAAGGGGTGGGCAATCTCTTTCGGTGCGGTGCTGTTGGAGACTGGAATGAACGATCATCCCGCGCACGCGATTATCGGTGAGCGAGTACTGGAACGAGTTGTAGAGGAAGTCCCGTCCTGAAAGAATTGCTAAGTAGAAAGTGTTGTTGCTGTTTACTCGCTCATTCTGCCCCTTCGGGGCGAGAAGAACCACGAGCACTTTTCTTCCGGGGATTGGCATCCCCGGCCAGGTATCGGTAGCCCCTTCGGGGCAGTTGGAATGTTGGACTTTTTCTGATGTGGATTGATATCGAAGTCCATCATTCGTGCATATCAGAATCTTCACGTAAGAAGCGAGGAACAATTGAGCCACTCCCGAAGGGAGCACTGCTATGTGGCCGTGGGGAAAGCCGAAGGCTGCACCCCACCCCACGGAAGAGAAGAGTTATATCAACAAGCTCTCTCAAACGATTTATATTTATATTATAGCAGAATCGTACAGCATTATTTATCAGCGTCAGCTAAAGTCTCGCAATGCCAGGAACAATCGAGCCACTCCCGAAGGGAGCACTGTGATGTGGCCGTGGGGAAAGCCGCAGGCTGCACCCCACGGCCACGATAAGCTATTTGAATCTTCCGCCCTGAAGGGGCGGCTGATCTGGAAGAAATCTCTGTTCGTAAGCAATTCTATTTGCTTCGAGAAATTCAATCAGCTCATCTCTTATAGTCTTCGATCTGTGGTGTTCTTCTTGCGTTAGAACATACTGCTTAACTATGCTGACCCGTGAAGTATTTACGCTCAGTGCAGTATATCCATCTTGCCAGCCGAAATCCAGAATCTTCAGCTCCTCGTGAACCCAGCGTGATGAAGCACTCTTTACTTTTCGCATGTGATCTGCAACAGAGTGCGAAGGAGTTAACCGAACCAGAAGGTGAACGTGATCGGCAACACCGCCGATGGCTATCAGAGTGCCGCGATCTTTCCTCACGCAACCAGCCATATAGGCGTGAAGTCGCTCTTGCCAAGCTTTGTTGATGAGGGGACGATTGTACTTCGTGTGAAAGAAGAGATGATAGTAGAGGCTGTGGTAGGTTGATCCCATGATTGTTTGAGGTTGAATGTGAGTGATGAGGTACTTTCTATCCAATAAAAATAGTGGAATAAGATAATAACTTCTCTTTGAGAACACACCCCAGTTTTTCTGGAGTGAGGTTTGCGGACTGTTGGATTTCGATATAGGTTAATATCGAAGTCAATTAAGTATCCACGCAAGAAGCAATCAAGTCGCTCCCGAAGGGCGCCGTGCTATGTAGCTGTGTGGAAAGCTGCAAGCCGTATCCCACGGAAGAATTATTTGAATCTTCCACCCTGAAGGGGCGGTTAAGCTGGAAACGCTTCACTCAATCATTCTGCCCCTTCGCGGCGAGGAGAGCTATGAACGCTTTTCTTCCGGGGATTCGCATTCCCGGCCAGGTATCGGTAGCCCCTTCGGGGCAGTTGGAATGGTAGACTTCGATATAGGTTAATATCGAAGTCAATTAAGTATCCACGCAAGAAGCAATCAAGCCGCTCCCGAAGGGAGCACTGCTGTGTGGCCGTGGGGAAAGCCGAAGGCTGCACCCCACCCCACGGAAGAGAAGAGTTATATCAACAAGCTCTCTCAAACGATTTATATTATAGCAGAATCGTACAGCATTATTTATCAGCGTCAGCTAAAGTCTCGCAATGCCAGTCGCAATCAAGCCACTCCCGAAAGGCGCCGTGCTACGTGGAAAGCTCTCTTCTCATCTTTACGCTTTCACTTTCTCCCCATCTCTGTAATTTCCCGCATGAATCAATTCTTATTCTCTACGCTGCTTTTCTGTCTCATGGCAGGCTCTCTGCTCGCACAGACATCTGTTCTCTCAACTGATCAGCTTATCGAACGAGAACTCTCCACGTTCGATCTTCCTCCGTTTGAGTGGGATGGTGAGCCGGAGCCGCTACGTCCGCGACTTGGTATCTACTTCAACGCGATTCCGGCCGACTCGGTGGCGAAGGTCACGAAAAAGAAAATGAATGATCCCTGGTTCGTGATCTGGCACGTGATGCCCCACTGGTCGGCAGATGAGGCGGGTGTGTTGATCGGTGATACGATCACTGCAATCAACGGCCGAGCTATCGGCGACTCGAACTACTACGGCGAAGACTTCGTGAACCTCGTGATTCGCGACATGAAGCCGGGGGAGAGTGCCCGCCTCTCGATACGGCGGGAGGGGAAGAAGCTGGAGCTTCCCGTGCCACTCCTTACCGATGAGCGTGTTTTGATGCCCTTTACCATGCCAGAACGCTTGGGGCGAATCCACCAGAACTCATGGCTCTACCAGACGTTGAAGGAGAACAACCTTCTCGACTGGAGCCGGGAGATTGCAAAGCAGATGCGGGGTATCGCCGACATCGATATGAGCAGGACGCGCTTTGCCGGGCGACCAAATCCGTGGCGACTGAACGTGGTAACTGCCCTCCACCACAACCCGACTCGGACTGGAGCATACGGTCGGTTAATTGTGGACGATCTCTGGAGTGGGGTAGATGTCGGAACAGGTCTCTCCGGTGCTGTAGTCGCTGCCGGTAGCCACCTCGATATTCCCGTGCCAACGAAGACTCCTCCGCAACATCCATCTACGGTGAGCGGATTGACGGAATATCTCCTGACAGCTGGGGAGAAAATTCGTGGGGCATATCGTCCAGTTGGCTCCGATCTTTTCAGGACGACTAACGAGCTTCTCTCTCTTCTCGATCCTAATGAGAACTGGGAGGGAGAACTCGACTCGATAAGCGATCCGCGTCGCAGGCGAGAGGCTCGGAATGCCTACGAAGAGAAAATTGCTACTCTCTTTAAGAATGCTGACCATGTCGATTTTGAAGCATTAGTTGAGGGGGGAAGTTGGATAGCTGCCTTAGCCGACACTGTCTGGCTAAAATCGTTTGCCAAGCAGTTCAGGCCTTCAGATATGGTTGCTCCCGATGAGATACCGGGAGTAAAGGGGAGTGTTCTCTACTGGTGGGAGACCCCCTTCGGTCTCTGCGTTATTGGTGGGGATGGCCCGAACCGCTACAGTGGCCACTTCCCCTTCATCCTCGACGTTGGAGGAGACGATCAATATGATCTCTCCGCGATCTCCCCCGGTATATTCCGCTTTGTTGCGGATATTGATGGGAACGATATGTACATCAGTCGTGGAGTTTCGCAGGGGGCTGGCGTTGGTGGTGTTGACCTTTTGGTTGACATCTCCGGCGACGATACTTACCGTGCCGATCACTTCGCGCAGGGAGCCGGACTTCTCGGAGTTGGAGTTCTGGCCGACTTCTCTGGTGATGACATCTATGCTTCACGTTGGTGCTCGCAAGGTGCGGCCTTTCTCGGAGTTGGGATTCTCTACGATGGAGGAGGTAACGACAACTACAGCGCAGATATTTACTCGCAGGCATTCGGCTACGCAAAGGGGTTCGGAGCGTTGATTGAGCGGAGCGGGAACGACTCCTATCGAGCCGGATGGAAGTATGAAGATTCCCGTTACCCAAATCGTGCCCACATTGCAATGTCGCAAGGTTTTGGATTTGGTATGCGCCCCTGGTCAACTGGTATTGGAACTGATGGTGGGTTGGGAATCCTTACGGACAAAGCAGGAGACGACCTCTACGCATCTGACTTCTTCAGTCAGGGGGGGAGCTACTGGTATGCTTTCGGAGTTCTCCACGACGGAGCCGGGGCCGACCGATACACGGCAGGGCAGTACTCGCAGGGGAGTGGCATCCACCTCTCGTTCGGCGCACTCCTCGACGATGCAGGCGACGACATGTACGACGCCTACCACGGATTAGAGCAAGGGAACGCACACGATTGGTCGGCTGGATGCTTAGAAGACTTAAGTGGAAACGACAGCTACCGTGGTTCCACAGCCAGCCAGGGTTCTGCCCTCAACGTCTCCTTCGCTTGGCTCCTCGACTGGGAGGGGAACGACCGCTACTACGTCCACACCGACACAACTTCCAGTTTAGGAGGGGGTAACTTCAACCGTCCCCGCAAACATGGCTCGCTCGGCATGTTGCTCGACTTCGGAACTGGCGACGACACGTTCACCGATCCAACAGTTGAGAAAGGAAAGATTCGGTTCAGGGGAGAGAAGGGGTTTTTGTTGGATGAGTGAGGGGGATAGTAGATAGTAGAACAGTCGCAACGTTTGTGCAACCTTTTTCTGTGCCATTATCCTCAGCGAGATGCTCTTTAGCTTCTACTCGACTGTCATCGACGAACACTCACTTGTAGTCAATCAATTTCCCATTCTCCACATACTCTTTTCGTTCACTCCCAAAGGTGTTGAAGTAGATGACGTTTCCGTCAGGATCAACAATCTCCGCGCTCCACGAGCCATCAGGCTCGGCTTGAGCCGGTTTTGAAAATTCAATTCCCCGTTCAGTGGCTTCGCGGTAAATCTCTTCAATGTCGCCACCCCGAAAGTTTATGAGATTTCTCTCGATGTGTCCTTGAAAGAGACAGAGTACCATGTTGTTGTGCTGAAGAATTGCCCAGTTCTCCGAGCGGTGGTCGTCGATTACTTTGAAATCGAGCTTCTCATAAAATTCAATCGACTGATGAATATCCTTAACGTTAAGGCAAGGAAAGTGTTCTCCAAGATCCATAGCTGTTCTTTGGTTGAGATTGATGGAATAGAAGTATTGAAAGATATTGATTTGTGCCGACAAGAGTCCGAGTTGCAGAGGGTTGAGGGACGTTTAGCATTCTTATCATCGCTATCTGTTGGATCGTTTATCCGAAGGGTGTGAGACGAAAGGCATGTTGTTAGCAGTTGTCGAAAATGCCGAGGGCATCCCCCTAAGGTGGATGCCCTCAACGAACAGACTATTCTGTCAGTAACTCATAATATGGGAGTTGTCTTGCTCATCCTTCTTCTACTTTACGCTTTGCTCAGACTTGAAACGTACGCGGCAAGTCGGTCGAACGATTGACCCCAACCAATCTCAGCACCATCTCGTCCCTTTCCTTCTGGCATTCCGAAGCTCTGCATGGTGAACCGTGTTTTCTCACCCTCTTCTTCAAAGGTCATCACTACCTGCGTCTCCAGAGGCCAATCTCCCATACCGTAGTCTGATGCCGGGACAACGTTCCCTTCAGCATCCGAAAAGCTGTCGTTGTAGACGAGCCGTTCTGGTTCTACGATCTCTTGGAAAACGCCAATTCCCCAGAACTCATTCCCGTCAGGAGAGCGCATGCAGTAGTGCATTTTGCCACCCACGCGAAGGTCGATTGTACAGTGGGGCGTTGTGAAGTTGTTTGGTCCCCACCACTGCGTGAAGTGCTCCGGCTCGGTAAATGCCTTGAAGACAAGTTCGCGTGGTGCGTCGAATATGCGTGTGATGGTCAACGGCATTGACGTTGTAGCGGTCTCTTCTGCTGTTGTCATTTCGTATTCTCCCATTGTTGATATATGTATGGTCTTCCTATAGAATTCAATTCAGTTCCAATCACTCCTCTCCACTCTCTTTCTCTTGCAGTTCCTTCAAGTAGGTTTCCAACCTGTCCAACCGTTCGTTCCAGAACTGCTCAAACGACTTTACCCAGTCGTGTACTGGTTTCAGTCCTTCCCCTCGAAGGTGGTAGAGTCGTAGTTGGCCCGATCCTCGCATCTCCACAAGGCCAACTTCTTTCAGAACGCGCAAGTGTTTTGAAGTCTGCGGCTGGTTCATGCTGAGGGTTTTAGCGATGTCGTTCACCGATCTCTCCCCTTGAACAAGCAGAGTAAGAATTGCCCGCCGTTGTGGTTCGGCAATTGCGTTGAATGCGTCCGATGTTGTAGATGCTCTGGCCATAGGATAAATATATTCCTATATAGGAATATATGCAAGAAGATAATGATCGAAAAGAGATACGATGGCAAAAAGGAATTTGATATAGAGGAAACCGTATCTCGCGTTCAAGACGAGGCTGATCGAACGTAGCTCGTCGCGTTCAGATGTGAAGGGTATCTACCAGGTTGCCCAGAGAGATAAGGTTCAAGAAGAAGATCGTTTTGCGAATACCAGAACGTGTCCGTCTGGATCGAGGCAATACCCCGCTTCGTCTCCCCAGCCACGGTTGCGAAGAGCATCAAGCTGACGAGCACCAGCCTCTAAGGCTCTTTGAAGGTAAAGCTGAGGATCGTCAACAGTTAAATAGACTTCGGCGCGAGGAATTCCATTGCCTACCGAAGGATCAGGTAGAGACTCACCCAACAATCGCTTGATCCCAGCCTCAGGCATAAGGCCGAGTGTTACAGTCTCAGATAGATGAAATTCAGTCATACCCGGAACGTTCAGGTTCGGTGATTGGCCAAGGGTGTAGGTGTAGAACGAAGTACTTTGCTCTTGGTTGGCAACGTAGAGAATCAGATTTGCTTTGAGGATCATCTCTCAAGAAATGCTATGTGATCGATTCTGTTCCTGAAGTATCGAGTTGTCGACTACCTGAAAGTACGTTCAAAACATTCACTGGGGCAAATGTTCCAGCACCGATCGTTTCTCAATCGCTGTTACGGCGTCCGAACTCTACAAACACTATAAATCAACTCTACGAACTTATCCCCTCATACACTCTCACACTCATACACTCACGAACTCTATCGTATATTCCCCGCTCGATTTTTTGTACACATTCAATCGCATACGACTATGTCAGATCAAGGAGTAACGCCTCGCAGTGAAGATTATGCCGGTTGGTATAACGAAGTTATTCGTCGTGCCAAGCTGGTCGATTATGGGCCGGTGAAAGGGACGATGGTGATCCGACCGTATGGTTACGCACTGTGGGAGCACATTAAGGAAGGACTCGATAGACGGTTCAAGGAGACAGGACACGAGAACGCATATTTCCCGTTGTTCATTCCTTACTCCTTTATCCAGAAGGAGGCGGAGCACGTGGAGGGATTCTCGCCGGAGCTTGCGTTGGTAACGCACGCTGGGGGAAAGGAGTTGGAGGAGCCGTTAGTTGTGCGCCCGACTTCAGAGACGATTATCAACCACATGTACTCCAAGTGGATTCAGTCGTACCGTGATCTGCCGGTGCTCATCAACCAGTGGGCGAACGTTGTTCGTTGGGAGTTGCGGACACGTCCGTTCCTTAGAACCAGTGAGTTCCTCTGGCAGGAAGGGCACACGGCACACGCTACGCCGGAGGAGGCACAGGAGGAGACGATCCGCATGTTGAACGTCTACGCCGACTTCGCAATCAACGACGCGGCAATTCCAGTTGTGCCGGGAAGGAAGTCGAACATCGAGAAGTTTGCTGGGGCGGTTGCCAGCTACACCATCGAGGCAATGATGGGGGATGGGAAGGCGTTGCAGTCGGGGACGAGTCACTTCCTCGGGCAGAACTTTGCCAAAGCGTTCGACACGAAGTTCTTGACAACAGAGGGAACACACGAGTATGTCTGGCAGACTTCGTGGGGTGTCTCCACACGGATGGTGGGGGGCGTTATCATGACGCACGGCGACGATAAGGGACTGATCCTTCCGCCGAAGCTCGCACCTGACCAAGCGGTGATTGTTCCAATCTGGAAGAGCGAAGAGCAGAAGGGGAGTGTGTTGGAGATGGTAGCAAAGGTTGAGCGTGCCCTGAAGGATGCTGGCGTTCGAGTGAAGAGCGACACGAGCGATCAGGAAAACCCCGGCTGGAAGTTCAACGAGTACGAGATGCGGGGCGTGCCGCTCCGGATTGAGATCGGTCCGAAAGATGTCGAGAAAGATGCCGTCGTCTTCGCACGACGCGATAGGCCGGGAAAAGAGGGGAAAGAGTTCGGCATTCCGAGCGGCGATGTTGGAAGGATCGCCACAGAATGGTTGAGCGACATCCAAAGCTCACTGTTGGAACGTGCTACGAAGTTCCGTGACGACAACATCGTCGATGTTGAGAACATGGATACCTTCCGCCAAGTGATCGCCGCAGGACAGTGGGCGCGAACGTGGTGGGCCGGGACGGATGAGCAGGAGAGGAAGATCAAGGAAGATACGGGAGCAACCGTTCGCTGCATTCCAATGGATCAGCCGGGTGGAAAGGGAACCTGTTTCTCAACTGGAGAAGAGGCGGAGGAGGTTGTGCTGTTTGCGAAAGCATATTAGAGAGAATTCAAAGTTCAAAAGGCAAAATTAAAAATGAAGAGGGAGTGGTAGCCGCAACTCTTCAGGTTGCGTCAGGATCAGTAGAGAAAACAGAGCCTTGAAAGTGAATTCAAAAGGCAAAATTCAAAAGAGGGGAGAGGTTCTGTAGACCTCTCCCCTCTCTATTGAAAACCCTTCGATCTTATCTTCTCTGGTAGACCATATCTACCTATCAGGATCCTGCCGTAGATATACGGACGCAACCCCGTATTTCTACGGTAAGCTACCGGGAGAAATACGGGACAGATGGAGTATCCTGATTGATATGTAGGGGATGATGCAGATATTCAATCGTGCCCAACATTCAACAGAGCTTCACAACTAACTCAAGGAGGTCAGATTATGTCTCATCGCTACGTTCCACTCGGTATCCTCTGTTCCCTTCTCATTACGGTCTCTTCTTGTACAGAAAAGACATCCTTACCTTCGGAGACACTCAGAACCTCGGCATGTGCTGACCTGTCGGGAGAAGCCATCACCTATGGGATCTTCTATCCAACGCTTCAATTGTGGGGAGAGAGTTTCCTGAGGATGTATAAAGTAGGGTCTCAGGACTCACTATTTAGCTTTGTTATCCCGTACGAAGACTTGGACTCTGCGATGAATGTTGTGCCGGGATGCCAAGACAGTTGCTATCAGGGGCTGAGGGTCTACCTCGGTCTCGACAGTGCAGTCAGTTCAATTAGCGAGATACAAAACCATCTCTGTCTGCTCGTGGTTCCCTATCGAGAGACAGGAGGTGTTAGCTACGACACCATATTTTCTGGTCCTCTGAAACCGGTGATAAAGATAGGGCGCGGATCAGGGAGTGTAGGAACACCTGTCGGTATCTCAAAAGGCCAAGCTCAAGCCTACATCGACCACTGGCAGAATCACTATGAGATAGATGAGGACTTTATGGTTCCGATCAGTTCATTCATGCTCCCAGCCTCAATCATTTATGATTACTTAGACACCATGGCAAACGATCCGAATATCAATAACGGTCTCTACCTGACCCTTGGATACCATACGCTTGAACCGACAGATACCATCCACTGTGTGGAGAATGCAAAAGCCCAGCAAGACTCATCACTTGCTAACGTTTACGGCTACGGTACTCTTACGTTGATGCTATCGCTTGTGTCCAATTTCTATTCCTTTGATGAAAGTTTACGGAGTGATGACTTTGTGCGTCCCTGCCCACGATTCTGTGGGGTTTCCCTGTTTAACCTCAAATTCTCCTCCGATAATACAACTACACCGTAGTCTGTCGTTTTGCCAACGCGACGATCTATAGGAGGTTGTTACAGCAGTAGATGCTGAGTTGGAAATCTGTTTACACTTGCCCGATGTTTCAGCATATGGATTGCGAATAGATGATTACTTCGAGTTATCTCATACCAACCTAATCGCCACCTCTGCTTGTGCAGAGGTGGCCTGCAAATCTCTTTCGGGCTGAACTAAAACTGTCGATATGATGTAGATGGAAGAAACACTCACCTATATTTGCTATGGTCTCTATTGTGTTCCACTCACTATTGGGCTGGTACGGTTCCAGATACTCTCAAAGGAACAGAAGGTGCTGGTGTATTATCTCTGTTTTGTGATAGCCAACACTATTCTTGCCGAAGTTATTGCGCGAAAGTATGGGAACAATCTGCTCCTCTACCATATCTACACGTTCGTAGAGTTTTCCTTCCTACTCTACTTGTTTAGGAGATCGATGAGGCGTATCTCCGGGATTGTTTTTCTGGTTCCGGGAATTCTTCTTTCTGTAGTGGGAGTGTGGGGTGTCGTCACGAAGCCGTTCGAGTTCCCCGATCTTTTTCGCACAGTCGAGAGTCTGGTTCTGATTGGTTTCTCCGTCCTCTTCTTCTTCAACGCACTCCGATATTTGGAGGTAAAGCGGATCGAGCGGACGTTCCCCTTCTGGATTAGTGGAGCCGTGCTCCTCTACTTTACTGGTAATCTCCTGCTTAATATATTCGGCAGCTACATTGCGGAGACGTCGGACAAAGTCTACTATACTGTCTGGACGATTCACACGATCTTCAATATGATTCTCTACATCTTGTACGGTGTAGCACTACTATGCAAGGATCCGATTCCACCATCATCACAATCTTCATCGTAAGTGCATTAATCGTTCTGGTTCTTGTGGTGATGATTGTTCTCTTTACGCTTCTCTACCAACGGAAAGTGTTGCAACAACAGATGTCGTTGCAAGACCTTGAGGTAAACTTTCAGAGAGAACTGCTTGCCGCCACTCTCGAAAGTCAGGAAGTAGAGCAAAGCCGGATTGCCCGCGACCTTCACGACAGTGTTGGCGTGATGCTCTCCACACTTCAGTTGATTCTCAAGAATTATGGTTCGCGTGGTGGAGCCGACGAGAAGGGGAAAGAGGTGATTGCTAAATCAACGGAAATACTTGGGAGCACAATTGAAACAGTACGGCGTATCTCACACGACCTTCACCCTCCTGAACTGGAGCTTCTCGGTCTGCAGGCAACACTGGAGCAGACGACCCACACAATCAATCAGACAAGAGAGCTTGAGGTTTACCTTGAGTTCTCTACCGAGTTCGGGCGTCTCCCCATCAAGTATGAACTACTTCTCTTCCGCATCATACAAGAACTGTTGAACAACACGCTGAAGCACTCTGGAGCCTCGGAGGTAGATATTATTCTGCGAGAGGAGAGGGGGACGATCACTCTTCTCTACACCGACAACGGGAAAGGAATTCCAGAGCATCTCTTCAACGTGAAAGAGAGCGGAGTTCGAGGACTCGGCTTGAAGAACATTGAGAGCCGGGCACGCTCTTTAGGCGCATCATTTCGCTGGGATACGGCGAAGGATTCCGGCATGGGACTTGAGTTGAAAATGAACCTTCCATCAATTGAAGCATAGGGTCTATATGGATCGGATTAACGTTGCTGTCGTCGACGATCACGAAATGTTCCGTAAAGGGATCATCACTATCCTTGAAGAAGTTCCCCACTTTGTTGTCACACTTGAAGCGGCAAACGGAGAGGAGTTCCTGGAGAACGTGGGGAAAGTAAAAGTTGATGTTCTCCTGCTCGACTTGGAAATGCCTGTCCTCGGAGGAATGGAGACCTGCAAGCTAACACGCGAGCGATTTCCAGATTTGAAGATATTGATTCTTACCATGCACAAAACACCCCACTTCATGGTACACATGATGGAGAGTGGAGCCAGTGGGTATTTGGTGAAGGAGAGTGGACCGGAGGAGTTAGAAGAGGCAATCGAGAAGGTTCACAAAACCGGATACTACTTTAGTGATATCCTCTCCCAAGCAATGCTGCAACGGCTGGAGGGGGGGAAGCGGAAGAAAGCTATTCTGGAAGAGTCTCTGGCTATCGGGCTGAGCGAGCGGGAGGAAGAAGTGCTGCAACTGATCTGTCAGGAATTGACCACCCCGGAGATTGCTGAGAAACTTTACTTGAGTCCCCGCACAGTTGAGGGATACCGGAAGCAGTTGTTATTGAAGACTGGAACGAGGAACACAGCCGGACTTGTGATGTGGGCTGTTCGGCAGGGAGTGGTAGGGTAGGAGAGGGAATTCAAAAGTAAAAATTTCAAATCGCTTGGATAGAAGTGGTGTCAGCGTTCCAAATGGAACCTACTACATTCAGATTGTTGCTCCGTGCGGAGTATCGGCTCCGTTGATAGTGACAGCAATCTAATCTAAGTGAAGGTCTCTCTGAAAAGGAGGGAAGCTGCGGAGCATATTTGTGCAGCCTGACAATGTTCTCGATATAGAAGTGGGAGAAGAGAGCCGAGACTCTCTTCTCCCACTTTTGCGTTCGCACAGACCGTAGTTCTCTCTACTGCCAATTTCCGATAACACTAATGGTTGTTAGTGCATACGTAGCAGCTACAGATATTGTATTCCCATGCGTCGGAAGATTGGGAGCATTGAGGTCGAAAATTTCTAAGGCAGATGTCTCCTCTGCAGTTACCACTCCTCCACTCTGGAACATCGTCGCAATCGAGGAGTCCAGTGTCAGCTCTACATCCAACGGCTGGTTCGTTGGCTGATAGGTGCGAACAATCAAGTTGCTCTCGTTAAATGTTCCCATCTTCAATGCTGTGACTACCGCTTTTGGTTCAGAAGTCGAGATAATACTCATCGAGTTTGGCAGGGAGGGAGAGTTCTGTTCAGCAGGGAGAGGAACTGCGGTGGGAGGATTGTTAAACTGCAACGATTCACGGAGCGGCCCTCCTAACTCGCCACCCACTTCTGGCCCCTGCAAGGTTCCAGGGATGCGGAGTGCATAGTTTGCGCTGTGGGTCGCATTGTCTGAACCCCAAGCAGCATTGTAGTTTGGGTTTGGAACGTTCCGAAGAATACATCCCAAAATTGCACCCTCAGCAATTGCCCAGGCAGGTGTACTCTCGTGGTAGATTGCCCCTTGTCGGTTCCCATTCTCGTCGAGTGGAATTACGAACCCGTGCGTTGCCTCGAACGTCATCAGCTCCTGAGTGGAAGAACAGTCATGTCCCGGAGTTGTCCAGTATTGACGAGGTGATCCTGTCTCATAGTGATATGCTGTGCCGTGAGTAAGCTGTGCGGTCTGCTCGGCGAACGTGAATGCCATCATCACAGAATAACCTCGCGGAGCAGTTCCCGTTGTCGACATCCGCAGATATTCCTCGTCGACAATTAGAGAATATGTTAGAGTGAAGTTAACCTGTTGGTTGTTGATCTCGTAGTATCCACTCACCTCTACAGTTTTCCGCAGCGGCCCATCTTCCGTTAACTCTATCGAAGGTTGTTGCAGCACATACGGTTCCTTTTGGAACGGCACACATGTACCGTTTGGATTGTATTGGGTGATCGTCTCAGTAATCGGAATTTCATTCCCAAATCGGTAGATGTTCCCTCCATCTTGATAGAAAGTGACAAGGTTGCCATTTCCACCCAACACTTCTGTTCCACCATTGAGTGAAAGGTCTGTCAGTGAAATCAATCCGTCAACGCCGATTACAGCCTGCAGGAGACTGTTGGCCAACGTATAGGTGTTATCCTCAGGGTTGTGTGTAGCGCTCAATGTCGGTTCCACGTTTGGTGGCTGCGTGCTCAGCATAATCGTTTTAAATCCACTGGTCGGCACAAACTCTTTATCAATAAAGAGAAGTATGTTGCCATCGTTGAGGTTTTGTACTGGCCAGTTCTGTCCGTTGTAGAGTGCGCTTCCCCACGAGCCTGTTGGGGGTGTGAACTCAACTGGCCCTCCCTGAGGAACGCCGATACCGTTGAAAAGAACTACCGACTGACCAGCTTGATTGTCGAGAGGAGGAATTGTTGAGGTGATGCTGTTCAGAATAGATGAGAGGGTACTCTCGGCATTGTTGAGTGCTGTCTGTAAATCAGGCTGCTGTTCTTCACTGTAGATATTGTCGGGAGAGGTGCCAGTAATATAATCGTGATGAGTGGAGGGCATCAGATCGTTCCAGTTACTGGCCAACGTTGCTCTGGCGTTTGCAGCGATGGTTCCCCAGGTGTTCGGGTCTTGAGCGGCGAGATACTCCAATAAGATTTCCATCGACTCAGCCTGCAGCAACGTTCGCGTTGCCGCATAGTGCATCTGCTTCAGGTCTGGATGGGTGGTATAACAACCGGAGTAGTATGGATTGGGGAGGAAGGGGAGTCTGTTGAGGGTAGTTCCTCCGCTCCCCTCATTATAGGCTGCAACCAGTTCCATGAAGTCTTCGAACGTTGCCGCAACAACGTAGGCTCCTTCAAGTTCGGAAGGGATCGGATTGCCCGGACACCCATCTCCTGTGCCACCCCACCCGTTGCAGGCATTCCAATTCTCAACGATCTGCAGCAAGTTGCTGTAGGGAGTATTGAAGTCACAATCTATCGGGATAAAGGAATAGGGAGTTGGGGAGAGATTTGCATTATCGAGGAAGTTGTTTGTGATCGAATTCTGCAACGTGGCCGACCAGTAGAGAGAAGTGTCGCCATAGCCGAGAATGTTGTTCCCCCCACAATATCCAATGCTCAACCAGTGTGCATTCACCTGCGAGTTATCGTCGGCTCTCCAGATAAAGTCGAGACCGTTATCTGTCAAAATTTGGGAAGGGGTTTGCGAAGTGGGTGTGGCTCCGTTGAACTTTCCGGCGATTGGCGCACGCCAGAAGCTGACCCCTTGATATCCCATTGCTCTAACCACAATCGGCAATTGTCCATCGGAACCAAAATCATCTGGTATCCAGAGCTGGCCAATGGAGGTATATCCTAACGTATCGAACAACCACTTTTGTCCGGTGAGATAGTTTCGGATGAAGGCTTCCCCGTGAGTCAGTAGATTTTCGGCTGAGGTGATTCCACCACCGGAGATTGAAAGTTGGTCTCCAAGCCCTTTCAGCACTCCAATCTGATCGGGAAAATCCAAAAGGTATTGGCGAAGGTAGGCCATCTCACAAATACTGTAGTAGTACGTTGCAGTAGTTGACCCCTGATTATTCTGCATGAACTCGATAGCCGTCGCGAAGGTATCCTTCACCGGTTGATAACTTCCATATCCATTGTTATAGTACCCGAGGAAGGTGTTCACCCAATCCCAGTCCAAGTGAGCCGCCGCCTCGAAAATCAGCACCTTCGTTGCTGTATCAGGGATTCCGAGTTTCTGCCGAATCGTCTGCTCTTGTTGATTCATCAACGTGCCTCTTATTTGTTTGGTGTTTGGAAGAGATCAGGATTCGATGGATTGTAGCCACCTGCGTGAAACAGAGCAGAGACAAACCATCGATCTACCTTCATAGTAATCGATTTTCCTCTCCCTTCTGGTACTACTTCCGTACTACTTTTTGAGAGTGTGTCGTAGAGGTTGTGTCTATCATTCTGATTTGCCGAAGGGAGTACCGCAGATCATCATCTCGCAGGAGATCTATAGCATTTCGGATCTTTTCTACAAGGCATGAGAGACTCTTCATCCGCCTACAGCAGATTCAGAGTGACAGAATTGAACGGAGACTCATTTGAGAAGGAGACTCAGGTCTCGGCAGAATCTTCGGTTGGAGTTCTACCGCGTAGTTACCTCCGGACTGAACTTGATCTTCCGCTCACCATTCTCCATCGTAACGTGGAAGCGATAAGCCTCGTTCAGACCTTCCTTTCCACTGTGGGTGAATGTTAGTACGCGCTCTCCATCAGTTCGGATGTGGACGATGCCGAAGTTTGTTCGCTCGAAGCCGAAGAACAATCCGGGAGGGTCTTCTTTCGGGCGAACCTTTCCGGTAAAGAGTTGGCGTAGTTCTTCACCAGTAAAGGTCTTCTCTTTATGCTTTTTAAAGAAAGCTGCTAAGTCTTCGCGTGTGTGGCATTCTCTCTTCACAGAAAAGAAAGCGGCCAATTCAGTAGAGAAGATGACTCCGGTATTACCCCGCATGGTTTTGCCGAGGGCAGCCATCAAGGTGGCGCGGGGATGGATGTATTCTTTCAGCGCACTCTCATCGCCGGAGGAGATAATGGCAACAACGGGGCGTATCGCTTCGAGGGCACGGAAGCCGAAATCGTGCGAGCCGTGGTGGGGGACTTTTAGTATTTCAGCCTCAAGCTGTTTTGAAGGAATGTTCGTAAAGAGACCTTCCATTGCTTCATGGTTAAGGTCACCGGTTAGGTTTAGCCGCACGTTGCCGTAAGTAAGCCGAAAGGCTAACGAATGGCCGTTAATTGTATGCGATGCCGAAATGCTCCCCACACCCTCCCCTCCATGCTCTAAGTGAAGTTCAGATGAACGGGGGGGCTTGTGGAAGAATGGGAGTGCCGCAACATGTTTGCCAGTTGCAGGATCAATCGTCTCCGTAGCGAAAGGGCCTTGCAGTTCTACGTGGATCCCCTCATCGTGCAGGAAGCCAAACAAGTCACTCTCATTCATACCGTGGGCTACGCGGCGAACATCAATTGGGCCTCGAGTGTTCCAGTGGTCTATCGATTTTGCCCAACGTTTGAAGGGGGTGTTCAGTTGCTCGGGGGGAGCTTTGCGAGGATCGTCGTACAGGTCAATTGCAAGAACTTTCCCATTCTCTTTAACAGTACGCCCGAAGCGATTGCGGTCAGTGATAGTCTTGCCGGTCGCATCTTTTGTTGGGCCTTTAACCAAGCCATTGTGGTAAATCCGTTTCGGGTGAATAAAGAGACGTTTCTTTGCTTTATCGTCGGGCAAAGATTCTGAACGAACAATGTCGTTAAGTCCATCGAAATGGTCGGCATCGCCGTGAGTGACAATAATTGCTGCAACTTCCAGTGGCTTTGCTTCACTCGACTTGCGGTGAAGATATCGAGCTGCGACGTGGCGAGCGAAAAGCTGATTGTCTCCTCCGTCAATCAGCACGATTTCTCCGGTTGGAGTCTCCAGTACTATCCCATCCCCTTGTTGCACATCAACCATAGATAGGGAGAGAACCCCTTTATCCCGAACCGGCAGTTTCCCGCGAACGTAACCAGTAAAAGAGCGAGCGAAGTAGTTCAGCACCCGCACCTTTGTCCACCCATTCTTTTCTTCGAGAACTTCTACCGGGTCTCCAAATACCAGCGTTACGGCTCGTTTTGCCTTACTGTTCGGCTCTCTGCGCACAACAACAAAGTCGTCATCAATAAATTTTCTGGTTGGCATGATCTTCTCCGTTTGTGAAACCTTACCAGAATAATAATAGGGCGGCTGAGAGGGGAAAGGGCTACTACATTTGTACTACTTTCGGCGAAGAAATCAGCAAGCGAAGGTCAGCGAACGAAGAATGGCGAATCAAGATGTTCGTTGTCGACAACCCGATCAGCCTGCAATTCTGGGTTACACTGGCTAAGGTAGATTGCCTGTCCCTGAACATAGCGGCGATACTTCGGGTCGTCTGGATCGGCTCTCCCCTCAACAATTCCTTCTCTAATCTCGCACCGGCGAACCGACTCGCCTGTTGAGACCTTGAGGAAGAGTGAGTAGTCCCAGTAGTTAACCAGTTCAGGGCGGTGGAGGAATATCCCGTCGACGATTAAAATGGAGGGGAGAGAAATCTGTTTCGCGGGACTCTCCACTGGTCGATCAGTCGTGTGGTCGAAAGCTTTGGTTCGGTAGGTGAGCGATCCGTTAGGACTGAGTGGGTCGAGCAGATATTCCTTAAAGAGTTGGTAGTTATACGAATCCTCGAAGAATCCCACGGGAGAATCTTTTCCTTGACTATAGCGGACCGCGCGAGGGTTGTGAAAGAAGTCGACCGACGCTCGGATAACTGGAAGAGAAGTAATCTGGGCAGCAAGCTCATCAGCAAAGTAGGTTTTGCCAGCACCATCTACCCCGTCGATACCAACGCGGAGAATGGTTGCGTCGACCATCTCTTCAATTTCTGAGGCAACCGTTTGAAGTAGTTGAAGCCGAGCCGTCATCCTCTTCCTTCCTCTTTCCTTAGGGCGAAAATGATAAAGTTCGGCACGCGCATCTCGTCATCCAGTTCTGGGTAGAGCTTCAGTTCTTCTTCGGTAATCGTTGGCTCTACGATGCTCTCAATTCGAAAGCCTGCGTTAAGGTAGCTGCGGACGTACCTTTCAAGTGAACGGTGGAAGTTGGTGAAGCGAACCCCCAGCATCACCCACTGCCGCTCCCCTTCGTCGAAGTACTTGTCCACGATTACGTGTTCCTTCGTTCCATCTGGACTTCGATGCCAAGCTCCCACAGCCGAGCGCATCGGGTGAAGGTTTGCAACGATGAAGCGACCTCCCGGCTTCAGCAAACGGTAGACTTCGCGGTTGTTTGCCTCGTAGTCGGGGAGGTCGCACTGGTTTAAGTAGGAGACAACGAGGTCGAACGATTCATCTCCGAGGAAGCTCATCTCTTGCACGTCGGCAACACGATACTCATCACGTCCAGAGGCCAGTTGGTTTGCCGCCTCAATCATCGGCTCGCACAAGTCGAGTCCTAACACAGAAGCCACCCCACGTTCGGCGAGCATACGGCAGAACCGTCCCTCACCACACCCACAGTCGAGGGCACGCAACCCTTCCACATCACCGCACGCCTCCAGCATCGGTTTGTCGAGCAGACCAGTGCGCGTAGGGTTCCGCTCTTCGCGAGACTTTTTGATCCAGGGAGTGGAGAGGTCGATCCACTCTTGTTTAAGGTGGTTGGTATTCATTTTCAAGAAATGTTAGGCAGAAAAGAAGTTCTCTTATAGAGCGAAAATAAAGAGTTCGCATCTCACGAGAGGTACGCTTGAAGGTGAGCTTAGTTGACTTCGTAACCTGGAGGTAGCGGGCCAGTCCAAAAGGCAGCAACAAAGGCGTCGTCCAAGGTTGTAAACCATTGACTATCCATTCCAAGGTCGCTATCAGTTTCACAAACAATACCCCACGAATCCGAGAAGCCCTCCTCGGCATAGATCAAAATCCATTGACCCATATCAGCACGTGCAACAACCCAACATTGAAACTCTTCTGGGCCATAATTCCAGGTTCGTATGTGAAGCTCTGGTTCTACTAAATAATCCATGAGAGCAAGAGCACGATCTTCTGCTGTAATTAACGTGATTTGCTCTCTAACAAGGTGCGATATGTCGGCAGACGTCATGGTCTTTTCTCGGATGTATATGAAGGCTGATCGAGAGCTTCCCACAACAACGTGTAGTTCTCGGCGAATGGTGGCTGCACTACTTCCCTCCACCACTCCGACATCGGCGGAAATCCTAATAATATTTCTGGGAGCTTATGGAGAAGTTGATCGAAGCCCATCATATCCTCGTCAACCTCGAGGAATGAATCAAAGCAAAGCTAATCAAAGTCGGTTGGCATCTCTTTGTTCCGGTTGTGTTCAAAAAGTCTCTCAACCTGTCCGCGCGTCACTCGTGGGAGAGAGAGTTCGGGGAGTTCCTCCAATCCAAAAAAGCCAACGGCATCCGTTTCGTCGCTTGTTGTTGCCTTACCTCCGGTGATTTCACACAGAAAAAAGATCTTGTAGAGATGGTAGAGCATTGGGGGATGCGGGTGCCGAGTTCTGTCGTAGAGAGCCGCAAGTTTTATTGCCTTGGTGTGGTAGCCCGATTCTTCATAAATCTCACGGACAACTGCTTCGGATGGGGAGTCGTTGATGTCGACCCACCCTCCCGGCAGCGTCCACTTTCCGTCAGAGCGTTCGCGTACTAAGAGAACTTTCTCATCGGCGAAGATTGCCCCTCGCACATCAACTTTTGGAGTAGCATATCCTTGTTCGTGATGCCAGAGGTTGCGAGTTTCCTCTATTGGAGTTGTTAGCTCGCTGGAGAGGATCGTAGCAACAAGTTCTTGGAGTTGCTCATATCTCTTCCGATCATCTGGATCGGGGGAAAAAGCCAGACCACTTTGTGCCACTCCCTGTACTTTTCGTGCCCACTCTAAGATGCTCATTCGTTACTCCTATGTTAACAGTGATTGGTTCTCGTTTCCTCCTTCAGGTAATCTCCCCACATACTTCGCACGTGGACGAATTATCGAGTCGAGTTTGTATTGCTCCAGCGCGTGAGCGATCCAGCCAATCACTCTGCCGAGGGCGAAGAGGGTGATTGCTCCGTCGGGGGGAAGGCTAAGGTTTCGAGCAATTGCAACCAGACCGAGATCAATCGTTGGTTCCTGTTCACTCCTGTTTCGCATTTCAGTTTCAAGCGTTTGAATCAACTTCGTTGTCGCCGAACGTGGGTAGTGTTTGTAGGTGAGGTCGAGTAGCGCACGTCCGCGAGGATCTCCGTCGGGATAGAGGGTGTGGCCGAACCCCGGAATATCCTCGCCTCGACTGAGACGGTCGGTAATGGTGCGCGTTATCTCCGAAGGCTTGCCTATCTCTCGAAGGAGTGCCTCTACCCTTGCAGTCTGTCCTCCATGCTTTGTTCCCTTCAGTGCAGACAACCCTGCAATGATTGCCCCGTATGGGTTCGATCCAGCAGAGGCAACGCATCGGGCAGTAAACGAGGAGACGTTGAGTTCGTGGTCGGCGCAGAGAATGAGTGCGGCGTTGATTAGTGCTTCGCCTCCTCGCCTGCTCCCTCCCCACGTTCTCGCCAACGTTCGCCCAATCCCCTCTTTCCCGACATCTCTATTCGCCACTACCGATGCCATCATTCTAACAATTCGGCTTCCCGTTCTCGTAACTCGCTGTGGCGTCAGGTCGTAGGCGGTCGAGTCTCCCCCTTCAGCTATCGGTAGTAGAATCAGGAACTGCTGTATGAAGGGAAGGTTGCCGACTGTCCCCTTGAGTTTGCTCCACTCTCTCGGCAAGTCGGTTGCTCTGGTCGGGAAGGTCTCTTCGCTCAGTCCCTCAGCTTCCCAAAGTAAGAGTGCCACCTCCTCGACAGTTGATGATTTTGATAGCTCTACAGCATTTTTTCCTCGGTAGTAGAGTTTGTTGTTGGCAATCATTGTGATAGAGGATTGGAGAATTGGCGTTCCCCAGTGGAGTGCTCGCTCGGCGGCTTTGTTCGGCTCGCGACGCAATTCCTTCCGACTCTTCAGTCGCTCAATATCTTCGTAGGCGTAGCGCTTCCTCTTGTCACTCTTCTCTGCGGTTGCCTCCGAGCGCACCAATCCCCTGCTGACGTATGCGTAGAGTGTGGTGAGGCTAACGCCCAGTTCTTTCGCTCCCTCTTTTGCCGTAACGAATCTCTTCTTCCCCATTTTCTCTTCCGTTCCGTTTTGTGAGAAAGATATATTGATTCTAAAATCAATGTTGACAATATATGAACGATAACTCTACCTTAGCGCAAAATCTTTATACCACGAATTGATGGAGAAGAAAAGATGGATAGAGGAATTGTTCAGAATGGATTGAGAGGAGTGGTTGCAGCCGAGACTGCGTTGAGTGAAGTTGATGGTGAGGCGGGACAGCTTGTGATTCGGGGATTCCCATTAGAGGAGATTGCGCCGAATGCTGCGTTCGAGGAGGTGATAATGTTGCTCACTACGGGTGAGCTACCTACAGGTGAGGAGAAAGAATCGATCAAACGTCAGCTTGCCTCCTACCGGGAACTCCCCGACGTAACGCTCTACTTGCTGCGCGATGCTGCCGCTGCGGGGATCCCGGCAATGGATGCACTTCGGATGGCTGTTGGAACATTGTCTCTTACTGAGAGTGGTGAGAGTGATCTCTCCGCAGCTCTCCCAATTATTGCCCAGTTTCCAGTAATCGTTGCCACCTACTATCGGTTGGTGCAAGGGAAAGAAGTTCTACCTCCTCGATCCGATCTTGGGCACGTAGCGAACTATCTCTACATGATGCGTGGCGAAGTTCCCGGAAGGGAAGAAGCACGAGCACTGGAAACTTACCTGAACACAGTCGTTGACCACGGCTTGAACGCATCGACTTTTACAGCGCGTGTCATTACTTCCACAGGATCAGATTTGGTCTCCGCAATCACCGGAGCAGTTGGCGCGTTGAAGGGACCACTCCACGGAGGTGCGCCGGGGCCAGCACTCGACATGGTGTTTGAGATTGGAGAGGTTGACCGAGCAGAAGAATATCTGCGAGCAAAGATTGAGCGTGGCGAACGCTTGATGGGATTTGGTCACCGCGTTTATAAAGTCCGTGATCCCCGAGCCGACGTTCTGGCCGAGGCAGCAAAGCGATTGTTTGCAGAGGAGGGAGATGCTTCTCTCTACGAGCTTGCAACTGGAGTGGAGAAGATTGCTCTTGCCTTATTAGAAGAGTACAAGCCGGGACGCAACTTGCAGACGAACGTGGAGTTCTACACAGCCTTGTTGCTGCACGGTGCAGGTCTTCCAACTGATCTCTTCACGCCAACCTTTGCTGTTAGCAGGATGGTTGGGTGGATTGCCCACTGCTTCGAGCAGAGAGAGTTGGGAACGATTATTCGCCCAGAGTCGGTCTACAACGGACTGCGGGATCGAACGTGGAGGGAGCAGCTTCCATCACTCTGATTCCTTCGTGCTCTTGGTGTCTTGATGGTTATCCTTCCTCAGTGGGGTTCGCCACCAAGACACCAAAGAGGTATGGAAGAGATTACGGCAGGGAAAACTCCTTGAACCACTCCCAGTTTTTCTCGGCTCCGTTCATCCAATGATTCTTACCGTTTGGATATTGATGGTCGAGACCGTTGATGAGGACAAAGTTGAAGTTCCGGTTCTCCCCTTTCGGGTTCCCTTCATAAGTGGCAATCAGTGCAGTACTTGTGTCCCCTGTCATCGTGTACGTTGTGTCGAAGTCGAACGTGCTTGTGTGGGAGTGGACGATTCTTCGGAAGATCCCAAGGTTCTCAAGTCCGGTCTCAAATTGACTGAGTGGAACGGTTGTCGTGTCGTTCCCAACCCACATATCGTCGGAGTTACCGAGCATGAAAGTGACGGGAAGTTTGCGTTGTGGAGTTGCGGTGGTGTCGGTCGCGGTCGATCCACCTGACTCTACAATGGCAGCGAAGACATCACTCATCTCCACTGCACACCGAAAGGCCATCTGGCCACCGTTGGAGAATCCAGCTAAGTACATATGCTTTGCGTCGATAGTAAACTTCTCGTCAAGCTCTGCGATGATCTGTCGTAAGAACTTTACATCATCTCTCGGAACTTCTCCCGCGCAATAGTCGAACCCACCCGGAAAGCTATGCCACTTCGTGGTGTTCTTCACCTGCCCGTCGTCAATGATGCAGTAGTGCCAAGAGGATGGGAATACTGTTAGGATATTTTCCTTCTCCCCCAGTTCCTTCCAACCGGAGATGTTGTAGAACTTCTCTCCATCTCCACTTGTTCCGTGAAGCATGAAGACAACGGGAATCGGCTGGCTTGGGTCGTAGCTCTCGGGAACGTGAACGTAGTACTCTCTTGTGTCCCCATCTACTTCAGTAGTGAATCGGTTTTTGCCGAGGAGGTAGTCACTTTCAGGGGGGGATACTTCATTGTTCGAGCCACAGCTTATCAGAAGGGTGAGGAGGCAAATTGGTCCGAGTACGATAATTCTGTTCATGGTACTTGTCTGCTTTGATTGTTTAGAGATTGCAGAGTTCGCACGTGCGAACCCAACACTCTAAGTACGCCACAAAGAGAAGAAAAACGGATCAGTCTGAGAAGAAGAAAAATTCAATGTAGGAGATTCTCTCACGATACTTCCAGCAGGTGGAAAACAAGGTCCTCGGCAAGGGTGTCGCCCTCAATCCCACACATCGCGCAGATTGTGCGGGACCCTGTCGGGAAGTCAGGGACGTGGAGAGCAAAGCTCGTGTAGCCGGGACCGCCGCCGCCATGTCCCCAGACCGATCCCCAAGGAGTTCGGTCGTCGATTATCAAGCCTAAGCCATAGCACGGATTTACCCAGCGTGCTGGGGCGTTAGGTACTGAAACCGGAGTTGTCATTTCAGTTAGGGAGTTTGTAGAAAGAAGATGTCCAGCGAAGAGATTTGAGTAGAAGTGCGCAATCTCTGAAGGAGTGGAAGCGATGACGCCGTGCGAAACCCAACCTGGGTGGTAATGCTTCCGTACGTCACGAAGTTCTCTTTCGGGGGAGAGAAGACTGGAGGTGGCTGGGGCAAGCGTTGTTAGGTCGGCGATCGATTCAACAACAATGGTGTTAGTTAGGTCGAGAGGCTTGGAAATTAGTTCAGCGACGAGATCTTTCAGACTTCTACCGCAAGTAATTTCAGCGATCCGCTTCAGGAGCATGAACCCGATATTGCTGTAAGCCCAACCTGTTCCGGGAGGAAAGAGACTTCCCTGCTTTTCTGTCTCTGCGAGAAACTGCTCAAACCTCCAGGGCGTTTCAGGGGTGTTGCGAACGTCTTGGTGATAGGATTGAATCGTGCCGTAGTCTGGAATCCCGGCAGTGTGACGAAGCATTTGCCGGAGTGTAATTTCGTTTGCGTTGCTTATCTCTGGAAACCAGTTGGCGAGTCGATCCTCCAGTTGAAGCCTGTTCTCCTCTACCATCTGGAGAAAGAGTAGGGCTATAAAAGTCTTGGTAATGCTGTAGGCAAGGAAGTGTGGCTCGGTTGCAAGATTCGATGGTTTCCAAACCGATACTCTCCTGCTCTCGCTTTCGCCTTCTACTAAACTAATACCTACCACTCCCCTCCCGCCGACCACTTCCTCCAGAAGTCTCACGATATCTTCTTCACATACCACTACTCGTTCTCCTTAAAGTGCAGAGCTAACCAGACTGCATCGGCGGAAGTCGATTCCACGCGGTGTTTCATCCCAGCCGGAATTAGTAGGTAATCTCCCGACGCCATCGGCAAGGTCTCTCCCCCATCAAACTGAAGCTCAGCCTCTCCAGCCAGAAGTGCCACCCACTCCGGTTCTTCTTGGTCGTACCAGAAGTCGGGAGGACTCGCCTCCCCGTGGGAGATGATATGTTCGAGGCGGAACCTATAACCTTCGAGGAGAGTGAAGAACTCTTCGTTCTCGGAAGTCGATGAAGTATTGAAAAGGTTGTGTAGTGTTGGAATCATGATTGTTCATTTCTGAGATTGCCGTATACGTCAGTAGCTTTTCCAAACCGGCTCTGGGCGTCCTCCCCATATCCACGCAATGTAGTCTACCAGTGGTGGCTCTCCGCCAAGCTCACGCAGTCGACTGTTGATCTGTCCGCGGTGATAGGTGGTGTGGTTTGCTACTTGAAAGAGTGTCTCCCCTAACGTTGTTGGTTCGGGAGGCTTTCCCAATGCCCTTTCAAACATTCGTGACCAAGGAATCAGAAGAGGGTTGTCGAGATCGGCGTCGTTAAGGCTCGAAAGAAACTGCGTTGCGTTGTCGTGATATGATTGCACCCATTCGTAAATCTCTTTTAGCGAGGAGAAGCGGGAAGGATCGTAGCGGTCGATACTCTCCCCACTCCACAACTGAAGGAAGACTCGCTGCGTTGCGTGTGTATGGTAGAGTTTATCGTGAAGTGCTTGATCTCCCTCGGCTTCGGCTGTTTGGGAAATCGCTCTCCAGACCTCGGCATCGGCCCACTCCATGTGGTGGTAAAGTTCACGGAATAACCTTGTGGAAAGCATTGATTGTCGAATTTATTTCTTCTGCTTAAGGAGACGCAACGACCAAAGATGCAGAAGAATCGCACAGGGCACAACGAAGGCTGGAAGCCAGACGAAGGGGAATTCGGCGACGATTCTGTTTGCCGGTTCTTCGGTAAAAACTTGGAATGGTACGGGTGCAGAGAGCAAGGAGATAATGAGAATGTTCAGCACGAGCAACAGACCCATCACGTTCCATATCTGCGCAATCCTGACTGCGGATGGAGTGTTGCGGTGGAGGAGCCAGGCAACAATGGGGGCAGTGATGCCGGTGATAATGTCGAAGTTCAAGCCCTCAAAGGTCATCTGCACGGGGATGATCCCTCGGCTGTAGAGTTCGTGCAGAATCAGTTCCAAAAAGAGTCGAAAAACTTGAATTCCCACAAGCCAAGCAATCGAACCTCTGCCGATGAGTTCCACAACAGGTCGCCGCGCCGCGAGGAGAATCATCGCAATGAATGCTGGCAAGAAGACAATGGTGAAGCGTGGGGGAACTGAGGAAAAATCGTCGAGGAATCCTCTGCCGGCGAGAATAGCTGTTAGCAAAAGCCACCCCGAAAGGAGCAGAGTTGTCCGTAAGACAGCAGTGCGTCTTCTCCCCTCACCCGTTGCTCGATTGATGTAGACGAGAAGGAAGGTGACCAGAGCAGCAGTAATACCAACGAATGCGAGCTTCAAAGATAGAGGGATATCCGGCATGATCTTCTCTCATGTGTTGAATGTTCCTTGTCCACGCTCCAAGCTACACAACTCCTACAAACATCCACCCTCCACTACCACCCGCTCGGTTGAGGGGGGATAGCGTTCAAGTCGGTCAGGTGGACGTATCGGACGTGGGGCGAAGTTCCCGCCGCAGTTTGGGCAGACTCCGTTCAGGCGATTCTCGACGCAGTCACGACAGAAGGTACACTCGAAAGTACAGATCATTGCCTCGGTTGATTCGGGAGGGAGATTACGGTTGCAGCACTCGCAGTTTGGCCGAAGTTGAAGCATAGAAAAGTGGACGATTGTTGATAGTTGTGCGTAGATCGTAGTTCTGTTTCTGAAAACGTTTACTTCTTGTTCTTGTCGTACAGTTGAAGAATACCGACTGCCAACTTCTTTACCCGCTCTCTCAGCTCTTCCGGCTCCAACACTTCAACTCCATCTCCAAATTGGGTCAGCCAGCGGGAGAAATGGTTAAGGTCAGGAAAGTTGAAATCCATTTCAACCCCGGCCTCAGTCTTCCTCTCCTCAACGAAGCCGAGTCGATCTCGATCGGTGGCGAAGGGAACAATGCAAGGTTGGAAGAGTAGATGGATTTTTCGGAACTCACCTCTGCCACTGAAGAAGGTTTCCATATGTTCTCCTAAAACGAAATCTTTTCGGACTGGAAACTGTTCGTCGAGGAGAGCAATCTGTTCGATGCAATCTGCACGAAAGTCACGGATCCCTTGGCGTAGACGGCAGAAGCCGAGCATGTGCCAGTTGTCGGCGTAGTAGACAACGCCGAGTGGTTCTACCTCTCGTTCTGTTGTTACCCTCTTCGATCTATTCCGGTAGGTGATTCTGACGAGACGACGTGTTGCCACAGCTTGCTGCACTACGGTAAGATTTGCTTTGTCTTGGTCGGAAGGGAACATCCTACGCAAGTGGATGGATGTTCCTCGACTCAGTTCCTCCACGAACTCTTTCCCTTCGTCTGGAAGAACAGCTTTCACTTTCATCAGGGCGGAGTGGACGTGCGGTCGGAGAGAACGATCACTCAGTTGTTCAGCCAACGCGCCACCAACTAAGAGTGCGCTCGCCTCTTCTTGCGTAAACATGACAGGGGGAAGGTTGTAGCCTTCCAGAAGGCTGTAGCCTCTTCCAGCCTCGGCAGCAATTGGAAGGCCAGCATCTTCCAGCGCTCGCAAGTCGCGGTAGATTGTCCGGACACTTACGCCAAAATAGTCGGCAATGTCCTCGGCGCGAATAACGCGCGTTCCCTGCAAGTGAAGAATAATACCGACAAGTCTACTGAGTCGTGTCACGAGTTGATCTACTGAAATGTTGAAATTTATTCTCGTTGTCTCTTAGGCGAGCCGGGAAATTACGAGGTTCGGTGGGAGTAGTTGACATCTCTGCTCGTTCATTCTCGGGGACTTTGTCCCCGGCTACATATCGGTAGCCCCTTCGGGGCAGTTCGATATGAACTGGGAAGCAATCAACAATCGAGCAGCCCGGAGAGAGGAGTGACATGTAGCCGTGGAGAAAGCCGCAGGCTGCACCCCACCCCACGGAGTAGATGTAAGGCAATTAGAATGAATCAGAGTTGGAGTCTCCTCACGTTCTCTTCCTATAGTTCAGGACTGCTAAGCTATTTAATACCAACGCAAAGATTCCCATCGTTTTGAAGTCTGGCCAGAGATCTGCAAACGTACTCCCCTTCAGCACAACCATCCGCATCACGCGGATAAAGTAGGCAGCCGGGTTGAACTTCGTCAACGTGATTGCCCACTCCGGCATGGAGTTAATCGGTGTGTAGAGTCCACCGAGGAGAATAAAGATCATCATGAAGAAGAAAGAGATGAACATTGCCTGCTGCTGGGTTTCGGCGAGTGTTGAAATCAGGAGACCAAATCCGAGAACGGCCACCATGTAGACGGCAGCGAAGGCATAGATCACGAGGTAGCCGCCGAGGGGGACGATGTCGTACGCGAAGTAGGCGGCTGTCAACCCAACTGTCATAGCTACAAGCCCCAACACCCAGAAGGGAATCAACTTCCCGAGAACAAACTGCCATTTGTGGATTGGAGTAACGTTGATTTGTTCAATCGTTCCAATCTCCTTCTCCCGCACGATGTTGAGGGCAGCAAGAAAGGCTCCGACCATCGTCAACAGAACTGCGAGGATTCCGGGAGCCATGAAAAGGGGATATGTCTGAAGCGGATTGAATCGAACAGAGGAGACAACGCCGATCTGCTCTCCCGGACTGACTGCCGGTGTTGGCATCATCTCCGTCAAAATATTCTTGTTGAACGAACCTATGATGTTCAGTGCGTAGGCGGTTCCCAATCCCCCCTTCACACTGTTGACAGCGTTTGCAGACATCATCACCGTTGTCTTTCCTTCCCGAATTAAGTCGCGTTCAAAACCGCGTGGGAACTCCAAAAGAATGTCGGCCTCATTCTGCTCTACTAAGTGAAATCCTGCACGGTACGATTCTTCGTAGTCTACAAGTTGGAAGTGGTCGGAGGCGGCAAGCTTTTGTGTCAGTTGGCGGGACCAGGTGGAGTGGTCGTGGTCGATTACAGCAAGGTTGATGTTCCTCACTTCGTAGTCGGCAGCTAAGGGCAACACCAGTAGTTGGAGGGTAGGAGCCACCAGAATCATTCGGACAATTGCCGGGTTTCGGAAGATTTGCCGGAATTCTTTTTGTAAGAGAAATCGTAGTGTGCGCATAGGTTCTTGTTCTTTCTCCTACGTTAAACGGATACTGAACTTTTTAAGGCTGACAAGGAGGAAGAAGAGGGTCATGCCGGTGAGGATCAGCGTCTCCCGCCAGATGCTCTCGATGTGGAGTCCCTTTATCATAATTGCCTGCACTACGTAGAAATACCACTTCGACGGAATGGCGTTCGAGATGAGTTGCAGCGGGATCGGCATGTTCTCGATGGGGAACATGAAGCCACTGAAGACGAGTGTCGGCATCATCATTCCGAGTAAGGTAATAAGCATAGCGGTCTGCTGTGTTCGGGTAAAGTTGGAGATGAGCAGACCGATAGCGAGGCAGGTGAGAATGAAGAGGAGACTCTCCCCGAGCAGGAGAGGGAGGCTCCCTCGAATCGGAACGTCGAGCAGCGTTACTCCCATCACGAGAATGATGCCGACAATAACAAAGGAGAGAACAAGGTATGGAACCATCTTCGCGATAATCAGAATGGCTGGCCGCATTGGAGAGACGAGGAGAACTTCCATCGTTCCAAGCTCCTTCTCCCGAACGATTGCAACCGATGTCATCAGCACGCAGACGAGCATTAGGATGAGTGCGATAACTCCGGGGACAAAGTTGTAGGAGCCTTTCAGTTGAGGGTTGTAGAGCATTCGGGTCTCGGTTGTGATGGTGAGTGGGAGTGATGGGTTCCCTTGAAGGCTCTCTTGATAATCGTTAATAATTGCCGTTGCGTAGTTGAGGATGGAGGTAGCCGTATTCGGGTCGCTCCCGTCAATAATCAACTGGATGTCGGCTTTGTGTGTGTGGAGAAGAGTCTCACGAAAGTTCGAGGGGAAGACAATCACCATCTTCACTTCATCTCTCCTAAAAACTGCATCGATCTCTTCTTCTCGTTGAAGCATTCGATCAACGTCAAAGTATGCGCTTGCAGAGAGACGATTCGCGATCTGGAGGGTCATCTCATCGGTCGAGTGATCCAGGATGGCAATTCGTGAATTCTTTACCTCGTTTGTCAAAGCAAAGCCAAAGAGCAGAATTTGAACAATCGGTAGACCGAAAAGAATAAGGAGCGTCCGCTTATCCCGCAGAATATGCTTGAACTCCTTTGCGATGAATGTTAGAAGCAACTGCATTGATTCTTCTCTTCCGATAGATTTGTGGTTAGTCTGCACTCCGCGTTGCCTTGCGGGCTAAGCTGGTAAAGACTTGATCCATTGATTCGGCGTTGAAATCTTTTCGGAGTTGTGCCGGTTTGTCGAGTGCCTCAATCCGACCGTCGACCATGATCGATACTCGGTTGCAGTACTCGGCTTCGTCCATATAGTGTGTGGTAACGAAGACGGTAATGTCACGGTCGGCAGCCTCGTAAATCATCTCCCAAAACTGGCGTCGGGTAATCGGATCCACTCCTCCGGTCGGTTCGTCGAGGAAGACGATTTGTGGAGTGTGGAGAATCGCAATGGAGAATGAGAGCTTCTGCTTCCAGCCGAGTGGGAGCGATGCGACGAGCGATCCTTTCTTTTCCCCCATCCCGAGGCGATCGATTAGAGCACTCCCCTTCTCACGAAGCTCCTCCCGCGTGAGACCGTAGATGCCGCCGAAGAATCGGATGTTTTCCCAGACAGTGAGATCTTCGTAGAGAGAGAATCGCTGGCTCATGTAGCCAATGTTCCGCTTGATCTTTTCGGTCTCCGAGTAGATGTCATATCCGGCAACCTTTCCTTCTCCCGAGGTTGGTTTCCAGATACCGATGAGCATCTTCATTGCCGTTGTCTTCCCCGCGCCGTTTGCTCCGAGGAATCCGAAGATTTCTCCCTTCGCCACATCGAACGTAATGTCGTCAACTGCTTTGAAGTTCCCGAACTGTTTTGTCAGTCCTTCGACGCTGATTACTGGCGGGATAGTTTTGTTATCTACTTCGCTCACGCTACCTCCTCGCTTCCTTTCTCTAACAGTGCCATGAAGACATCTTCAATCCCGGGAGTGATTTGTTCGATCTCGAGGTTGGTATAGTTCTTCTCGTCCAGGTAATTCCGAACGTCTGATTCTGAAAGATTAGGGTAAGCTGGAAGAAGATGGTGCGATTCACCGAAGGCATAGCATCGCTCGGTAAAGGGGGCTGCCCGCAGATCGTTTAGGAGCCGATACATTCCGTCCGCTCGAACTGCGTAGAGGAGGTGCTCGTAGTTTGCGAGAGTCTGGACTGGTGAGGCGATGGAGAGAATCTTGCCTGACTGCATCAGCGCAATTCGATCGCACAACGCGGCTTCGTCCATATAGGGTGTGGAGACGAGGATGGTGATTTGTCGCTCCTTCAGGCGCTTGAGCATCTCCCAAAACTCTTTGCGTGAAACCGGATCAACTCCGGTTGTCGGTTCATCTAAAAAGAGTATCGAAGGCTTGTGGATGAGGGCACAGCAGAGTGCCAACTTCTGCTTCATACCACCCGAGAGCTTTCCTGCTCGGCGTTTTTTGAACGGCTCGATCTGCACGTAGATGTCACGAATTAGATCGTAGTTCTCCTCAATAGTTGTCTTGAAAACACGGGCGAAGAAGTTCAGGTTCTCTTCGATTGTCAGGTCTTGGTAGAGAGAAAATCGTCCCGGCATATATCCAACACGTCGGCGAATTTCTTTGTAGTCTTTAACGATGTCGAAGCCGTCGACGTGAGCAGTGCCGGAGTCAGGAATAAGAAGCGAGGTGAGGAGACGGAAGAGAGTTGTCTTCCCCGCACCGTCGGGACCAATCAGACCGAAAAGCTCTCCCCTCTCTACGTCAAAAGAAATATCGTTCAGGGCTGTGACCTTTCCTTTGCCGTAGGTCATCACAAGTTGGTTCACGTGGAGTGCCGAATCCATCAGAACTTTACCTCACCATACATACCGATCTTCAGCGAGCCATTGTTCGGAACTGTGATTTTGACAGCGTAAACTAAGTTTGCCCGTTCATCTTTTGTTCGGATTGTCTTCGGTGTGAACTCAGCTTCGTTCGCAATCCACGAAATTGTTCCGGTGAATTCTCTGTACCCCTCAGAGCCATCGTCGACGAAGACCTGAACGGAATCTCCCAACTTGATTCTGGAGAAGGCTCCCCCATCGACGTAGGCTCGCAGAGTCATCGTGGAAAGGTTTGCAATCTTGTAGAGAGCTTTTCCTGGGGCGGTGATCTCTTCTTGCTCGGCATACCGTGCCAGAACAGTTCCGTCAATTGGGTTGATAAGTGTGGTGCGGGCAATCTGGTCGTTCACTTGCTCGATCTGTGCAGTGATGGGTTGGGTCTGCGCTCTCAGACTCTGCTTGGTAATGCCGAGGGATGACTCCACAGCTTCCAGTTGCTTGCGGGCAAGCTCAAGTTGCGTCTCCGCGTCGTCGAGTTGTTTGCGGGGGATTGCTCCAGCCTCTACAAGTGGTGATAGCCGTTCTTTTTCCCGTTTGGTTGCCGCCACACTCTCTTGAAGCGACGCAAGCTGTGCCGCCACGTCGGGAGTCTGGCTCAGCGTTGCGCGAATCTGTGCTTGCAGTTGTTTCTTCTGCAATTGAAGTTGTGTGTCGTCTATCGAACCGACAACCTCGTCTGCGTGCAGAGTGCTTCCCTCCTTTACGTTGAATTGAACTATGCGCCCTCCAACTTCTGAAGAGACAATCAGCTCGTCTGCCTCGAAAACTCCCTCTGCATCGAATGCTTGTTCGTCGGCACTACATCCACCTATCAGCAAGAGGAGAGGAAGTAGTGTAGAGATTATTCTCCGTCTGTTCATTTCCCACCTGTCGTTGTTCTGTTCTTCAAGTCTCCGATAATCAATTCAGCGACACTTCTCTTTCTCGATTTCATCAGCTTCTGGAATCGGTCGTCGCTGAGACCAATCACTGATTGGATCATCGGCTTCCCAATAAAAGGGAAACGGTTGAGGGATAAGATGTTCATCAACAAATCTATCGGGTCTACCTCACGAATTTCTCCCTCGGCTATCCCCTCCTTTACCTGCCGGGAGAACTCTTTGAACAGACTGGATATCTTCGCGGCGTTAGCACGTCGGGCAGTCTTTTCGGGGTTGCGAGCTACTTCTGAAATGATGAAGAGAGGCATCTCTGGGTGCTTCATCAGAAGTTCAATATCTTCTTCAACCATCAATCGAATTTTCTCAATCAAAGGTTTGTCTGATGCGAGGATAGTGAAGAAGGCGATCTGAAACCGCGCGAGTAAGTCGGTGAAGACTACGTCGAACAACTGTTCTTTCGAGCGGAAGTAGTAGTGGAGAAGAGCCTTGTTAATTCCGGCTTCATCGGCAATCAGCTGCATTCGCGCTCCGTTGAACCCGTACTCGATAAATACCTTTCGCGCAGCTTTCAAGATGCGCTGCTCTGTAGTGATGTCCCGTTCTTCCTTCATGTTATCCAATAGGTTTAACCGTTTGGTTAAATACAAACATAACCTCTCTTCAACTTGTAGCCAAATGGAGTTGCAGAATCTCGCGAATAAGATTTGCAGGAGAAGGAATGTTGATGTTCGTAGAGTTGGATTCTCGTCACTCTACCTATCTACTCTCAACGCGACTGTATGGTAAACTCTTCTCATCGTTGGAGAGAGTTAAGAAGACGATTTGAAAGATAGAGCGATCCCATTTTTGCATGTTGATCGGTACATGCGAGTAACCTTCTTCTCCTTCGCTGGTATGTTGGCGCAAGACGGTCTTTAGATTGTCCTACGTTCCTGAGAATCCTTTACCCAACGGAGGTGCACTATGAAACAGGTGCTTGTTCTACTCGCCATCCTCGCCTTCTTTGTTGTTGCTGCCGCACTCCAGGCGCAGTCTACTTGTACGTTGCAGGGGGCTGTCCTCGATTCTAACGGAGAGCCTATTCCGGGTGCTACTGTACTTGTGCTCGGCACATCGCGAGGAGCTTCTACTAATGCTGATGGGAAGTATGTTATACAGGGCTTGATGCCGGGATCTTACCAGATTCGTGTTACCTCGTTGACCCATCCAGATGCTCTAACTGCCATTGTTGTTCTTCAGGAAAGTGTTGTCTCTCAAGGGTTTGAGTTTGATAAGAGCAAGGAAGGAGTTTCTTCCTGTGGTTCTCTACGTGGTCCCAATAGACAATTCACTGATCCATCCACAACAGGCAAGATCACCATCCTTCGGGGTGCCGATCTGCTTAACCGTTAGCACAATCATTTAGGTACGGCTCTATTACCCTCCCCTCTTTTCCTGAGTCAACAACAAACCCAATTCAATGGAGGCTTCGTTATGAGGCAGCTACTCTACGCTCTAATTCTTCTTTCGCTCTTCACTGCAAATGTTTATGCACAGACAACTGGCTCTCTGCGGGGGAGGGTTGTTGATGAGAATGGTAAGGGAATTCCAGGTGCGTTAGTGAGAGTGATGGGAACAATACATTTACGGTATGCAAATGACCAGGGAGAGTACAGGTTCGATAGTATAAATGCGGGAGTATATGATGTACTCATAGTTTCGCCGATCACAGGTGATACTGCAAGACAAATTGTTGGAGTTTCTGTTGGTGTGATTGCACATCTAAACTTCACAGTCGGAGTAGAAGAAGTAGTGAGAGAAGATGTCGTCTTAATGGGGAGACGTATTGGTAAGGTAGAAGCAGATAGAACGGGATCTGTGCGAGAACTTACGGCAGAAGAGTTATTAAATAGTTCGATGCCATCTACATTCAGTGCGATTGCCCGTGAAGCAATTGTGAAGACAAAGGATGGCGGATTTAATATTCGAGGAAGCTCGGTAAGTATTCGACGGGATGGGTTTGAAATTAGCGACCCTGAACGCGACAGCGAGCTTATAGAAACTGATTTGTCAGAGCGGGAAAAAGAGCCTGTTGAAGTTACCAACCTCACTACTCAGAATATTCCCCCAAACCAACTCACCGCAGGGGAGTGGAACGATTTGCGTGAGTGGGATCTCTGGAGAGCGAAGATTGCTTCGAGTGAGTGGAAGGAAATGAAAGATTTGTGGGGGTTCGGTCGTGGTGAGCGCATCTCCGTCCGCGTTGACAATGGTTCCGAGCCGATAGCTAATGCTGTCGTTACGTTGATGGATAAGGATGGAGCTCCCGTCTGGCAAGCTCACTCGGATAACTTCGGTCGCGCAGAACTCTTTACTGGTCTCGACAACGACGCAGCGAAAGCTCCCTACACTATCGTTGCCTCATCTAACAAAAGAGAAGTGCGGGTAGCTGGTATCGAACCAGAACAGGAGCAGTTGTCGGGAGACTCTCCTCTTGTCGTTCGCATTGCCGGTGATGCGCCGAAGCTGAAAACCATCGACGTGATGTTCGTGATCGACGCTACCGGTTCAATGAGTGATGAACTGAGCTACCTCAAAGCTGAACTGGCGAGCGTGATTACGCGCGTTGAAGAGAAGTTGGGAGAGAAGGAGTTCCTACTCCGGTTGAGTGCAAACGTCTACCGCGATTATGGCGATGAATATGTTGTTCGCTCCACTGAGTTTGCTGAGAAGGTTGACGAGATTCTTGCCTTCTTAAGTAATCAAGTTCCCAGCGGAGGTGGTGACACTCCAGAGGCAGTTGAAGAAGCCTTGAAGGATGCTATTGAGGATCATACGTGGAGCGACAACGCACAGTCCCGCTTCCTCTTCTTACTGCTTGACGCACCACCACACCAGAACCGGGAAGATCTCGAACAGGTTCGAAAGTTAACAAAGCTGGCAGCGGCGAAGGGCATACGAATCATCCCAGTAGCGAGCAGCGGCGTCGACAAGCCGACAGAATTTCTTCTCCGCTTTCTCGCGTTGCACACCGGTGGAACCTACGTCTTCCTGACCGATCACAGCGGTATTGGGAAATCACACATCGAGCCAACAATCGGTGGATACGATGTGGAGTTCCTCGACGACCTCTTAGTTCGACTCATCGTTCAGTTTACTGAGCGGCCAGAATCACTCGACGCAATCACGGCTCGAACCCCAAATCTCTTTTGAAGGAGATCAGAGCTGACGAAGTAGAAATCTCAAACTCGAATCATCAAACAACTTCAACATACTTTGGAGCAATCATCATGAAACGCACTCTTTACCTACTTGTTCTCCTCTCTCTTTTCACACTTGAGCTACAGGCGCAGACTACCGGTATCGTTAAAGGACGGGTAGTTGATACCGCCGGTTCTGGTCTGCCCGGAGCTTTGGTGCAGCTTCTTGGCACAACAAAGAGTACCGTCTCGAACTTCAACGGCGACTACCTGATTACTGGTGTGAGACCGGGGACGTACGATCTGCAAGTAACGCTCTACGGCTCTATCGATACGTTCTGTCAGGAAGTGATTGTGAATCCCGGACTTCACGTTGCCGCAAACTTTACGGTCGAGCCGAAAGCTCCCCCTCCTCTTCCGATGGTCTACGCTAAACAGGGTGTTGCCGGAGCGATGGTTGTTTCACAGGGGCAGCAGGCAATCTATGTTGACCGTATCAGCAGACAGCGCGTTGAGGCGAGCACAACTGGGAAAGTAACCGAGCTTTCAGCAGAAGACCTATTAGAAACGACTTCACGATCAACATTTGGAACGATTACGAGAGAGGCAACTGTAAGAAGCAGCGATGGAGGGTACAACTTTCGGGGTGGTCGTGGGAGTGAAGCTGTAATTAGAAGAGATGGTTTTGAGATTACTGATCCTCAAAGTTTAGGATTCTTTCCAGACGTAGCGGATGTCGCTGTTGAGCCTGCGCGCACTCTCGTCTCAGGATTTGAAGCTGAATATGGTGATGTGCTGAGTGGAGCCGTGAACACTCTAACGTATCGCACGAGTGATGAGTCACTTGTTAACCAAGTCACTCAGCCAATTCAGGAGATGACCTCTCTCCCACAAAGGGGGCGAACACCATCGAAAAGTACATATGGCCTGCCAAAGTCACAGAAGAAAGAAGAGGTGAAGGTTCAAGGAGAAAGAGAACAACAGCCTACTCCTCCGAGAATTGTGCAAGCTCCCCCTCCAATTCCCCTCTACGAAAACGGATATCGTGCAACCGAAAGCAGTCCTTATTCCACCTTCTCTATAGATGTAGACAACGGAAGCTATACAAATGTGCGGGGATATCTCAGTCGTGGGCAGCTTCCTCCGGCTGAGGCTGTTCGCGTCGAGGAGATGATTAACTATTTCAGATACGAATACCCAGACCCAGCAGGCCATCACCCCTTTGATTTCAATTCGGAGGTGGTTGCCTGTCCTTGGAACAGCGACCACCTCCTGGTTCGCCTCGCGTTGCAAGGACGTGAAATTCATGCGGAACAGGCTCCACCTTCCAACCTTGTTTTTCTGGTTGATGTCTCTGGTTCGATGAGTGGTCCGAATAAACTGGACTTGTTGAAGCGATCGCTCAAGAAGCTCGTGAATGAAATTCGTTCAGAAGATCAGGTTGCTCTCGTAGTCTACGCTGGTGCTGCCGGCTTGGTGTTGAAGTCAACGCCGGGGTCGGATAAGCAGAAGATTCGAGATGCAATCGATCGGCTTACGTCGGGAGGTTCTACTGCCGGTGGTGCTGGAATTGAGCTTGCCTACAAGACCGCGCAGGAGAGTTTCTTGCGGGAGGGGAACAACAGGGTAATTCTCGCTACCGATGGTGACTTCAACGTTGGTGTCTCATCGGAGCAGGGGCTTGTTTCGCTAATCGAGAAGAAGCGTGAAGAGGGGGTCTTTCTGAGTGTTCTCGGCTTTGGGCACGGGAACTATCAGGACAAGAAGATGGAACAACTGGCCGATCATGGAAATGGTAATTACTACTACATCGACCGATTGCAAGAAGCTGAGCGTGTGTTGGTGAGTGAGATGGGTGGAACACTTCACACGATTGCAAAAGATGTGAAGCTCCAGATTCAGTTCAACCCGGAGAAGGTATCTGCCTATCGGTTGATCGGCTACGAGAACCGTGTGCTCGCCGCCCGGGACTTCAACGATGACACAAAAGATGCAGGTGAACTTGGAGCAGGACATCAAGTGACAGCACTCTACGAAGTTGTGCCGGTCGGGAGCGACGTTGGCTACACTGTCGATACGGCGAAAGGAGAAGATTACAAGCTCGACAAGAGTGAGGAAGTCCCTGTTCTGTTTACATCGAACGATATTCTCTTAGCTCGATTACGTTATAAAGAACCGAAGGATAGTGTGAGCCAGTTGATTCAATACTTGGTTCTCGACGAGCGGAAGAGTGTGGAGGAGGCCAGTGAGTCAACCCGGTTTGTAACCGCAATCGCTGGCTGGGGTATGTTGCTTCGTGGTTCAGCCTATCGGGGGACGATTACCTACGACGATATTCTCGGGTGGGGGAAAAGGGGGCTTGGAACCGACGCCAACGGTTCACGCAAGGAGTTCCTTGAGTTGGTCGAGAGAACGAAGAAGCTGACTGGTGAGAGAGAGTCGATGAGTGGGTTGTAGAGAGGGGTGTCAGTCGTTTCATCAGAGATTGGTCTGCATTCTTTCTCGTGCTCTTTACATCGATTGTCTCCGCTGTGGCAGATTGCGAACAAGGTAGTGGGTGAGGCTGTGAAAGCAACGTCTCGGCATCTGCCAAAACAAGATTGTGATAATCCTTAGTGCTTCGGCAATAACAAAAACAACGTGGCAAAGAGTATGGAAAGAGTGCTGTTCGGACTTTGTCTTCTTCTCGTAGGAATTGTAGGCTGTGCAGATTCAGTTGATCCGGGTGGAACACACTTTGTACCCGGTATTGGAAGTTCTTACAGAGTGGCGGAGTTAACGCACGACGACGATCCGGCAACTCCCGACCGTCTCGACACGGTTCTCTTCACTGTTGCTGCACAGATTGGTTCCTATCAAGGCATGCAGAATGTGACGCAGTTCAATGGACCGAGAAGTTCCTCTCTCTACTTCATCTACGATGAGAGCGGAAATCTCTCACGCTATTATCAGGGAACATTCTTCCCTGCCGACGCCTACCTCCTTCCCCCCTTCTGGGCTCTCTTTTCATACAGTGAGTCGGGGCGAAACGATGTGTTGTTAATCGACACGGCTGATGGAGGACGTCACGTGACATACCGGCTGGTAACGGAGCGAAAGGGGAGCGAAAAAGTAGTGATTGAGGGGACAGAGCTTATCGGTTGGCGACTCGACTACACGTTCACGTTTGAGATACCGGATGAACATATTACGACCACGATTGGGGGGCGAACACTCTACGTCCCTTCAATCGGTTGGCCGGCTTGGACCGAAGAGATAACCGAGCGGCGAGATAATGGCGAAGTGATAAGCACGAAGAGCAAGCGGAGTGAGTTAGTGGGGTATGTGGTAGTGGGAGATTCTTGAGTGTAGGTTGGATATTGGAATAATAGTAGAAAACACGTTGAGGGAATGCTGTATATTCGCCCCTCACCATTCATTCACCATTATTCCATATCCATCCACAATGTACTTTGGAGGTTCATCTATGTCTACCTATTCCCGTTTTACTTCTCTTTTGCTTTTCTGCAGCAGCCTTTTCTACATATCTCTTGCAGGCTGCGGTGATAATCCGGTTTCTCCTACTATTGCTCCTAAGATTGGAAGTAGTTACACTGTTGCCGGTTATAACACTGATGCTAGTGGTGCAGTAGTCGAGAGTACTCGCGATACGATTGATTATACCCTGACGGAAATCCACACGAACTTTCGGGGTGAGAGTAATGTATACGAGTACAGCTCTAAGTATGGCTCTTCGTTTATTGCCTTCCACGACGATGGTGATATTTCTCTCCTCTTCATCACATCTGCTGGATCATCAATTGATTCTGTTTGGCTGAAACTTCCCACTACAACTAAGAAGAGCGTGAGTACTATCCTCTATGAAGATGTACAGGTGGTAGGTTCGGCTCGAGTGGAGAATCGGATGACGTATACTGCCGAGCACGACGGCTCGACATCTATTACAGTGAATGGGAAGAGCCTTGGCGTTGAGAAAATCAAGGGGGGTATTGAGAACAAAATTAGCTATGTGATTGCAGGGCAGCCAGCAAGCGATCAGGTAGTTAACACAAACATCGTGCTTTGGTTTGCTCCCGGCATCGGATACTTGGCGCATCAGGAATCTTCGATAACTCAAGGCGGAGCAAGTGTTGGACCCGGTTCGTTTGGAGAGTTGATTGACTATGAACTTAAGTAGAGGATCTCAGACTATGAACACTCTACGCGCGATGTTGCTTGGTCTCATTTCTATCTCTGTTTTCGTTATTGGCTGCGGATCAGATCCTGCTGATCCAAATTCACCAGCTACCGAAACGTTAGGACCAAATGTTGGAAGCAGTTATCATTTTAATGTCTATCTGCTTGATGCCGCTGGTAATCAGGGGAGCTTAGCTAACCAAGGGAAATTCACTGTCACCAGCACCGACGAATCGTATCGTGGAGAAGATGGAATTACGACGTTGCTTCACAGTGAGAAAAGCCGTCTTCTCTACGTAAAATACTTGCCAGCTGGTGATCTTCTCTACTACTATGGCCAGTTTGCACTCCCCTTCTATCCACCAATGGGTTCGGCCTGGGTGCGCTTTCCCTTTGGAGGGGGGAGTACCGGAAAGGCCGTTCTGGTTGACTCCACCTATCTCTCGGAGGATGGAATGTCGGAACGTTTTCTCGTGGAGCGTGAGGCTATCTCACTCGGTGCCGAGAACAAGACAGTAAAGGGAAACAGTATAAGCACAACGAAGGTCGAGGAGCGGATTACGCAGACACTATTCATTGAAGGTTTGCCTGAGACGACATCTATCGTTGAACTTGTTTATTGGTATTCACCTGAGCTGAAGTACTTTGTGCAGATTGATGCCTATACCTATTGGGGGAATCCAGACGATCCTCCTCTTTGGTCTGCTTCAAGAGATATTCTGGTTGACTATGAGCTGAAATAGCGATAGTCAACTGGATTGTCGAAGGTCGATAAGACAAAAAGACTGTCCATCTCTTGCACTACAAAAGCTGTAGTACGAGGACAGTCTTGTCATTTGTGAACGGCAAGTTCGAGAAGGTGAATTTAAAAGGGGATTGGAGAACAAATCTCCAATCCCCTTTTCTCAATCTGCAATTGCAAATTATCCTCAGTCTCTACGTCGATCCCCACCACCGCGCCGGTCACCACCACCTCTGCGATCTCCTCCGCCACGTCGGTCGCCTCCATCTCTACGATCACCGCCACGCCGGTCGCCACCACCTCTGCGATCATCACCATCACGTCCACGTGACGGCCTCTCCTCCCAACCTTCTGGCTTTGGAAGAAGTGCTCTGCGGCTGAGACGGTACTTGCCATCTTTTGCTTCGAGCAATTTGATTTCGATTCGGTCACCAACGCTCAAGACATCTTCCACATTTTCTGTCCGCTCGTAGGCGATCTCGGAAATGTGGAGAAGACCGGTCTTCTTCGGAAGGAACTCGATGATTGCTCCCAAGCCCTCGCGAATCTGTGTGACCCGTCCTTCGTAGATAGCACCTTCTTCCGGCATCCGCGTAATGTCTTCAATCATCTTGATTGCCTTGTCTGCCGACTCACCACTTGTTGCCGCAATCACAATTGTGCCGTCATCTTGGATGTCAACTGTTGCACCTGACTCAGCCACGATGCTCCTGATTGTCTCACCACCTGAACCGATTACAGCACCGATCATGTCAACTGGAATCTGTACTGTGGTTAGGCGTGGTGCGTAATGCGAAAGTTCGGCTGCCGGAGTTGTGACGGCCTCATCCATTTTGTCGAGAATGTGGAAGCGCCCCTCTTTTGCTTGAGCAAGTGCTGTGCGGATCACCTCGAAGGAAAGCCCTTGAATCTTCATATCCATTTGGCAGGCAGTGATGCCCTCACGTGTTCCAGTCACCTTGAAGTCCATGTCGCCGAGAAAGTCCTCGTCACCGAGAATGTCACTCAGAACAGCGACGCGATCTCCCTCTTTCACTAATCCCATTGCAATGCCTGCAACTGGCTTCTTCATCGGAACGCCGCCACTCATCATTGCAAGGCTCCCGGCGCAGACTGTTGCCATGGATGAAGATCCATTCGACATCAGGATTTCCGAGACAATGCGGATAGTGTATGGGAAGGTGTTCTCGTCGGGAACCATTCCCTTCAGTGCTCGTTCGGCAAGGTTGCCGTGGCCGATCTCGCGCCGGGATGTTGAACCATATCGTCCAGTTTCACCGGTGGAGAACTGTGGGAAGTTATAGTGAAGGATAAATCGCTTCTCGTGCTTCGGAAGAAGTCCGTCGATTAGCTGACGGTCCAAGCGTGTGCCGAGGGTTAGTGTTGTGAGGGATTGAGTTTCACCTCGCGTGAAGAGAGCCGATCCGTGGGTTCTGGGAAGAACGTTTACTTCGCAGGAGATTGGTCTGATCTCGCTCAAGCCTCTTCCATCGAGACGAACTTTTTCCTCCAGAATCATTTCCCGCATTGAGGACTTTTCCAAGTCGTACATCAGTGATCCAACGATCTTTCCGATGTCGAGTCCTTCTTCCTCACCGAACTTCTCGGTAACAGCTTCGAGAACTTCTTCGCGAAGAGCTTTATATCGGTCGCGACGTTCTTCTTTCGATCCCGGTTGCCGCACGTTCTCCCCAGCTTTTGCCGCCGCGTAGTCGTGTACCAGCTTCACTATCTCCTCTGGAATCTCTTCCTTTACTGGCATTGGCCGCTCAGGTACTTCGAAGAGTGCTGCCAACTCCCGTTGCAGCGCATTGATTTCCCGGATATGTCCGTGAGCAAATTCAATGGCGTCGACGAACAAGTCCTCGCTGATCTCCTCTGCTTCCCCTTCAACCATAACAATAGAATCGTCAGTACCAGAGACCACGATCTCTAAAATTGACTCTTCAAGTTCTGCATATGTTGGGTTCAGAATAAACTCGCCGTCGATGCAGCCAACGCGGACGTTGGAGATTGGACCAGCGAACGGCATGCCGGAGAGGAGAAGTGCGGCGGACGATCCGATTGCGCCGAGAACATCCCCTTGGTTCTCTTGATCGAAGGACATGACGTTGCAGATCAACTGGGTCTCGTATGTCCACCCCTTTGTGAACATTGGACGAATTGGTCGGTCAATCAACCGAGCCGAAAGAATTTCATATTCGCTTGGGCGTGCCTCCCGCTTGAAGAAACCTCCCGGAATCTTTCCCGCAGCAGCATACTTCTCGCGATACTCCACTTGCAGTGGAAGAAAGTCAATGCCCTCACGCGGCTCGGCAGAAGATGCTGCCACGCAGAGAACCATTGTGTCACCACAGCGAGCCATCACAGCTCCGTCGGCAAGCTGAGCATATAACCCAGCCTCCAGAGAAATTGTTTTGCCACCTATTTCGCGGCTTACAGTTTTACGTTCCATATATATGGATACCTCTCAATGAATTGTGTGTGGTCAATACCTAAAGGCTCAGCCACACAGTGTTATGAATGCGCACAGGTATCCTGCAAGACGATTGTGTTGGTCTAAGCGAAAAGCTGGAACCGAAATTGGTAAGGTAGGAGAAGAGAGTGGCGAGCAAAATCTCCAATGTCCCGAAAATCTGTCGAGACATTGGAGATTCGGCTACGCCGGGTCTTCCTCACCTTTGCGGTCGATTTCCTCTCAATTCTTCAGTCCAAAACTTGTCTTCAGAGATACGCTGTCGCTACGTCTATAGTTTGTTTGATTATGACCCTTTTTTCCCGTTATCAGGAATCAGGTTTGAAGAACAAGAAGGGGTCTGTCCGGACTCCGAACAAACCCCTTCTTCTCCTCACGTTATTTACGAATACCAAGTTCCTTGATAATCGACCGGTAGCGTTCGACATCTTTGTCGGCAAGATAGTCGAGCAAATGGCGGCGTTTGCCTACCATTTTCATGAGACCACGCAGTGAATGCTTGTCTTTTTTGTTGCTGTCAAAGTGTGGCGCAAGTGATTTGATGCGCTCAGTAAGGATTGCAATCTGAACTTCCGGCTTGCCGGTATCATTCGGATTGTCGCCATACTTCGCCACCAGCTCTGCTGTCCGTTCTTTCGTCAATGGCATAGTTACCGCTCCGAATTGCAGTGTGTGGTTAATTAGATAGTGACCTATACATTTTCGCGCATAACGCGAATTGATTCTTCAACTTGTTCAATCGACTCCGCTTTTAATATTGAGCGGAATAGGGTTCGTAAATTTTCTATTGGGTGAATTTCATCAATCTGGGCATCCGATTCGTTAGAAAGTTGACCGAACATCGTTTGGATTACTTCACGGATACTTTGTTGTAGACCTTCCTCGAGGCCTTTTGCGTGTCCTGCCTTCATCCCCTTCTTCATTCCCATCTCTTCAAATATCGAGACAAAAGGTCTTCTTCCAGTTTCTTCATAGGTTGTCATAGCTTTATAGTATTGTTGGTTGATTTTTGTGGGCAAAAACATCAGCCAGTCAATAAACCGGAAAAGGTGCTGAATCTGTTGCTGGCCATATCCCAACTCATATAATCCCTGCGAAAGGATCACTTTCCACCGTAACCTTTCTGGAATATCTTGGCGTGTCTCCAACATCCTGATGTGTGCGAGCGTTACGCCAGCAAAAATATTGTCGGTCTGTAGAAGCTCACCTAACCGATCACGCCAATCAATCAGCTTTACAGTGGGATAGCGCAGACTTACTTCGCATCCCCAAAGTTGGTAGACAAAGTGATCTGGTCGCCACGACACCGAATCGTCAGCCAGAATGGCAAAGCTAACAACACGTTTCCGATACTTGTCGTAAATCCGGTTGTTGTAGATGTACATTCGTTCAGCAAACTCCTGCTCCTGTCCGGTCTGCACTTCCACGTGTATTAGCACCCACTCTTCATCCCCACTCACCTGCCATAGGCGAACAAGTTTGTCGACGTAGCGTCGGCCAAGAGTGGCGTCGTGTGCTATCTGGCGTAGTTCATTATCAAGGAACGTATAGCCTCTATTCCAATCGATTTCCTCGGCTGCGTGAGGGAAATAGAAAGTGATAAATTCGGGAAAGAAAACCTCAATGATTTCTTTCCAAGGGCTATCATAGTCGGGTGTCTGCTTTGCCACGGGGTGTGATCTCAGCTATCGTTACATTCCTCTCGATCTCGTTCGAGTTGGGCGAGAAACTCTTCTTTTGAGCCAAATTTTCGCTCAGAGCGTATAAACTTAAGGAATTCAACCGTTACTTCCCGGTGATAAAGTTCATCAGAAAAATCAAATAAGTGAACTTCAATTGTTCGCTCGGAACCGTCGGTGAATGTGGGACGAACGCCTATGTTCGCCATCCCTTTATACAAGGCTTCCTCGTCTTCAATCTGCACGCGGACAGCGTAGACCCCATTTGCTGGAATAAGCTGACTCTGATTGAGTGGTTTGATGTTCGCTGTCGGCACACCGATTTGCCGACCCCGGCCATCTCCTTGCACTACAGTCCCTGTCAGGGCATAGGGACGATCCAACCAGCGGTTTGCTTGCTCAACGTCTCCTTCACTGAGAGCATTGCGAATCTTTGTGGAGCTAATCATCTCGCCATCAACGAAGAGTGGGCCAACTTGGGTGAACGTAAAGCCTTTCTCGGCTCCATACTCCCGTAACGACTCTGCGTTTCCCTCACGATTCCGTCCGAACGCATGGTCGTGTCCTACTACCATGTGGGCCAGCCCTGTACATTCAATCAATTGGTCGATAAAACTTTGCCAGGGCGTTGCGGCAAACTCTTGCGTGAAGGGGAGAACAATTATTCCTTCAATTCCAAGGGTTTCGAGAAGTTTTAGCTTTTGTTTGATTGGGGTAAGAATTGGAACGGAGAACCCAGTTTTACGGAGAACCTCTTGTGGGTGAGGATCAAACGTCAGCACCATGCTTCGACCACTTAAACCAGTGGCAGCTCGGAGCAGCTCATCCAAGATTGCCCGATGTCCTAAGTGCAGGCCGTCGAACGTCCCGATTGTCAGGGCTGTCTTTGCGTTCCTTGGAATTTCGTGAAGGGAGTTATAGATGTTCATTCCTGACTTCTTGATGAGTTGCTTTTCGTGTAGAGAACGTTGCGATTCCGGTAGTAAATCCTACCGTAAGGGTGGGCTTGAATACTCCTTAATCTCCCCAATCTTCACACCCTGCTCAACTCTGAACTCGCCACTTCGCGTGCGGCGGAGTCCGAGAAGATATCCTCCCACGCCAAGTTTCTCACCGAGATCGCGAGCAAGAGAACGAATGTACGTTCCCTTAGAACAGACAACGCGAAAGTCTGCTTGCGGAGGATTTGTTGAGAGATCAATCCGACTTATCTCGAACTCGTAGATGGTGATTGGTTTGGAGGGGCGTTCTACTTCAATCCCTTTTCGAGCGAGTTTGTAGAGTCGTTTGCCCTGGACTTTGCGAGCGGAGAACATCGGAGGAGTTTGAAGTGATTCGCCAACAAAGGTCTGGGCAGCCGTAACGATATTCTCCGGAGTTAAATGTTCAACTGAGTGGATTTCACGCTCTTCTCCTTCGGCATCTTCAGTTTCAGTTGTTGCCCCAAGGCGCATTGTTCCAGTATATTCTTTTTCCTCAGCCTGAACTTGGTCAGCCAGTTTTGTTGCCTTGCCGAGACAAAGAATGAGCAGCCCGGTAGCGAGCGGGTCAAGCGTTCCAGCATGTCCCACTTTCTTGATTCCGAGAGTGTTCCTGACTTTTGCCACAACGTTGAAGGATGTCCACTCAAGAGGCTTGTCTACTAATAGGAGCGCTCCAGTTTGCTGTATGGCAGCAGGATCAAGCGATGCCAGTTCACCCCGGCCAACTATCGGGAGGTTGTAGCGAGGGTCAATCTTCATCATCTCTGCCGATGTTCACCTCTCCGTCCTGTTCCTCACTCTCTCCTCGCGCAGCACGGCGCTCTTCATCTTCTGATCGTACTTTCTCAATCAACCGATTGATTGTTGCGGCGGTATCGAGCGTATCGTCCAAAAAGAATCGTAGCTCTGGCATTTTGCGTAACTGGACTTCGCGTGCAAGTGCTGTGCGAACCTCTTTCTGGTGTGCGTTCAAACGTTTTACCAGAATCTCTGGATCAGTTTTACTGTTGAAAATGCTAACGTAGACTTTGGCTACCGAAAGGTCGGTTGACACTCGAACTGCCGTAACCGTTACCATCCCCTCTAAGTAGTCCGGGAGTTGGCGTTGAAAACGTGTTGCCAGAAGCTGCCGCAGCATTGCTCCTACTCGTTCAGTTCGTATAGACACAAGACATCAAAGAATTCAAAATTCAAAATTAACAATTCAAAAAAAGAGAGGTAAGGCGTTGGGATAGAGACGGCTGTTTGCGCAAAGCGCACGTTCTGCTGTAGAGAAACGTGCGCTTTCCATGTCTTCAACATGAGGTATTACGTCTTGATCTTCTCGCCGATCAACAAACTCTCTAAGCTATGCCTCAGCGGTCGGCATCGGCTGGCTTTCGAGTTTCCGTTTGATCTCAATAGTGCGATAAGCCTCAATCACATCACCAACTTTTATGTCGTTCATATTCTCCAGGCCGATACCACACTCGAAGCCTTGCTCCACTTCGCGGACGTCTTCCTTCAAGCGTTTCAACGAAGAGATTGTTCCGTCGTAGACTTCGAAGCCATCCCGCAACAGGCGCACCTTGTCGTTCCGGTTGATCTTTCCGTCGGTAACGTAGCAGCCGGCAATTGTACCGAGGCGAGAAATCTTGAAAGTCTCGCGAATCTCGATTGTTGCCGTAACCTCTTCTCGCTCTTCCGGTTGAAGCATTCCCTCGAGGGCTGCCCGAATTTCCGCGACGGTTTCGTAGATAATGCGGTATGTCCGAATATCAATTCCTTCAGCCTCAGCACGTTTGCGAGCTTTCAAGTTCGGGCGGACGTGGAATCCAATGATGATTGCGTTCGATGAGAGAGCTAAGTCGACATCCGACTCCGTAATCTCGCCAACTCCCTTCAGCACGATGACAACTCCCACTTCTGGTGTAGAAAGCTCAAGAAGTTTGTCGGCCAAGGCTTCGACCGAACCAGTAACGTCGCCCTTAATAATAAGGGGAAGTTCACGAACCTGTCCTTGCGCAATCTGCTTCGAAATATCGTCGAGCGTAAAGCGACGGCGAGCCTGTTTGAAGCTCTGCTCGCGCCGCAATTGCTGGCGTTTGGTTGCAATCTCCTTTGCTTCTTGTTCAGTTGAAACGGCTACGAGTTCGTCGCCGGGATCAGGAACACCTTCGAGGCCGATAATCTGAACCGGTGTAGAAGGCCCAGCCTTCACCACACGGTGTCCGCGTTCATCAATCATTGCCCTGACGCGACCAGAGTACTGTCCGGCAATATATGGATCACCAATATTGAGCACCCCCTTCTGCACGAGCACAGTTGCCACTGCTCCGCGTCCTTTGTCGATCTCCGCCTCGATAATTGTTCCCCGCGCGAGGCGATCTGGATTTGCTTTCAAGTCGAGAAGTTCTGCCTCAAGCAGAATTGACTCCAGGAGTTTGTCAACATTAGTCCCCTGCTTCGCCGATATCTCAACGGCCTGAACTTTGCCTCCCCACTCCTCAACCAGAACATTCCTGTCGGCAAGCTGCTGTTTGATTCGCTCTGGACTGGAGTCTGGCTTGTCGATTTTGTTGATCGCAACAATCATTGGTACTCCGGCAGCCTGCGCGTGGGAGATTGCCTCGAGCGTCTGCGGCATTACCGAGTCATCAGCGGCAACAATCAACACAACAATATCAGTTACCTGAGCACCACGCGCACGCATAGCCGTAAAGGCTTCGTGACCCGGAGTGTCGAGGAAAGTGATGTGGCGTCCATCATCAAGCTCTACCGAGTATGCACCGATATGCTGGGTGATTCCACCTGCCTCGCCAGCAACAACGTTTGCCCGGCGAATATAGTCCAGAAGTGATGTCTTGCCGTGATCGACGTGACCCATAATCGTCACGATTGGGGCACGTGGTTTCAGGCTCTCTTCACTGTCGACTTCGTCTGCGAGAACATCCTCTGCATATTCTTCTTGGAACTCTACAGTGTAGTTGAACTCGTCGGCAACAAGGTGGAGAGCATCTTTGTCGAGGCGTTGATTGATCGAGACCATCAAGCCAAGACCAATACACTTCGCGATCACCTCCGATACGTCCACATTCATTAACCCAGCCAACTCGGCAACGGTAGCATACTCGGCAACGTGGAGAATATTCTGATTCTCCATCTGCTCCATCATCTCCTGCTCACGTTGCTCACGATGCTCTTCACGTTTTTGCCTGCTTCTCTTCTGGCGACTCGAACCTGTCCGGTCGTCCATGCGGGAGAAGGTCTCGCGAATCGCTTTCTGCACATCTTCCTGACTGACACTGACTCCTTTCCTCTTTCTCTTCCTCTTATCAGTCCGTTCGGTTGTTTTGCCAGCAGACCCAGACTTTGCAGCAGTTCCTGAGGTTCCAGTTCCAGTTGTCGACTTGGCTGTCCCTGACTTCGATTCGGCGTTAATATCGACTGACTTCGACTCGCGAATACGTTTTCTTTTCTTCTTCTTCTTCTTGGCTCCCTTCTCTTCCGCCTCACTTTTCGAGATGTCAATCTTGCCAACAACACTTAAGCCCTTCAGCTTCGGCTTCTTGATAACATCTTCTTTACTCTTTACCTCCTCCTCTTCTTCTTCCTCAAATTCATCATCTTCAAACTCTTCCTCCTCATCGTCCTCTTCCTCCAGACTCTCGGCAACCACTTCTTCAGCTCTCGTCGGTGCTGGCGTCGAGGTCTCAACGACAATACTCTCTGTTGGAGGGTCGGACTCAACGGTTTCAGGTACGGGAGTCTCCTCAGTTGCGATTACCTCGTGCGACTCAGGCTCTGGAGGAGCCGAAGACTCTACTGAAACAGCTTCTACCTCTTGCTCTACTTCTACCTGTTCAGGTACTTCCTCAACCTCTGCCGTTTGGTGGTGCTCAGCCTGAGCCTCAACCACTTCTGGTTCGGGTATCTCCTCCACGATAGGAGTGGGAGCTTCTTCCACCACTTCTGACTCGGGAGCCAGTTCAGTTTCAGGCTTCGGCTGTTTCTTTTCCTGAGGTGTGGATGGTATCTCCTGCGGAGTAACCCGAGCTTCCTCAGTTTCAAGTTCCTTTTCCTTCTCTTCAGGCTTCCGTGTTTTTACACGTCGTTCGTGGTAGGCATCGACTTTACGCCGTTGCTTTTCGATCTGGCGGTGTTCTTTTTCGAACTTATTCATCACCAGATCATACATCTCCTGATCGAGCTTCGTTGTTGCCTTATTTGGTACTTCGAAGCCTTTTGTGTTCAGGAACTCCACGATTGTCTCACGCCCGATATTTAATTCGGCTGCGAGTTTGAAGAGCCTGTATGTCTTTCCTGTGTCTTTTGTAGCTGCCATGCGGCGTTGATTCAGAATCAGATGATCCTCGTCTACATTCTATTCTCTAAACAATACACTCAGTCAATTTCTGCAAACGACCTCTCTGCCAATAGGGATTATCCTATAGAGCAGAGATTTCATATAGGGCAAGGTTGAGGTGGTGGAAACTATACCATGACGGATGATTGAAGGTTATAATGGAGCAACGTTATGCTTCCGATACATTCTCTTCACTCGTTTTGGCATTCTCACTCTCAACTGAATCTTCCGGCGACGCTTTCTCTTCGGCCACATCCCCTGCGGCTTCACCAGCCTGGGCAGATTCATCAGTTGTTGTCGACCCTTCCGTTTCCGAAGTCGATTCACCATCGCCCTCAACTACAGGTGTAGTCTCTGTAGTGGTCGGTGTTGTTTCTTCTTCAGCCAGATTACCTGCTGTTTCGCTGGCTTGCGCGGATTCATCAGTTGGTGTAGAAGTTTCCGCTTCCGGTGCTGACTCGCTTCCACTCTCTGCCACCGCTGAGTCTGCCGCCTCTTCGGCAGCTTGCTCAGGTGTAGGCGCTTCTTCTGAAGCATTTTCTTCACCGGGAAGCACTGCATCGAGGCTAAGGTGGGGGAGTATATCGCGAAGCTCGTTTTCGTCGAACTCTACAATCATGATTCCCCGAATCTCGCGCAACTTCTTTGCCGTCATCCCCTCGATCTCGAGAAGTTTGTGCTCGTCGAAGCGCAAGAACTCCTTGGCAGTCTCAATATCCAACATGATAAGACTTTCGTAGAGACTCTCTCCAAGTTCATCCTTGAACTCGATAAGCTCAATGTCTTCTCCCCCTTCCTTCACCAAATCAATCGTGAAGCCAGTCAGCTTCATTGCCAAACGGACATTCTGTCCACCGCGACCGATTGCGAGTGACACTTGATCGTCCGCAACCAGAACAGTTGCAGTACGCGTATCGTCGTCGATAGCGATCTCCTTGATTTTCGCAGGAGAGAGGGCACGCGAGATAAATGTTTTCGGATCGGGATCGTAGGGAATTACATCGATGCTCTCATTTGAAAGCTCCCGTACAATCGAGTGGATACGAACCCCTTTCATGCCAACGCAAGCACCAACCGGATCAACCCGCTCGTCGTTTGAAAGGACGGCAACCTTTGCACGCTCTCCCGGCTCACGAGCAATGGATTTAATCTCGATAATGCCGTCGTAAATCTCTGGAATTTCGATCTCCATCAGTTTGTGGAGGAACATGGGGTCGCTACGCGAAATAATGATTTCAGGCTGCGACGATGTTCCTTCCTCGGAGCGAACTTCTTTCATTAAGGCGCGGATAGTCTCCCCTTTCTTATAGCGTTCGCGCCAAATCTGCTCGCTGCGGGGCATACGAAGCTCAACGCGATTATGCTGAACGTAGACATCGTTGCGGCGAACCTGGTAGACCTCACCGACGATAATCTCTCCAACTTTCTCGCTGTATTCACTGATAATATTCTCTTTCTCAACTTCACGAACTCGCTGGCTTAGTGTTTGGCCAGCCATTGAAATCATCCGACGACCAAAATTTTCGGCAAGATTCTCGAGGTTCAGTTCCGTTAAGTGCTCATCACCAAGTTCGTAATCCTCCTCCTCTTCGTTCGCTTCGCTCAGTGCAATCTGAAGACTATGATCTTCAGGTTCCTCAACAACTTCGCGAATAAGGTAGATTTCAATATCTCCCTTATCCATGTTTACGATAATATCAAACTCGGCGTCAGGGCCATATTTCTTCCGCACCATCTGGGCAAAAGTGTCCTCCATGATACCTTGCAGCAGATCACGGTCGATACTCTTCTGCCGTGCCATTTCTGCGAACGCCTCAACAATATGCGATTTGTTGATCTTTGATTTTGTCTTGCGCTTGGCCATCGGTTCAATGCAAAATGAAAAATGCAAAATTCAAAAAGGGAGAGAAGAGGGTGGAACGGACCTCCACGACCTACTTATCCTAAGCCAGTTTTGAATTTTTAATTCCGTTTATATTTCCGGTTCTACCGTTACCCGTTCAATCTGGTGTAAAGAGAGTGAAAGTACTTCGGAGTTTGCACTCGCTTTCTGTCCTTTCTTCCCCTTTACATTCTGGTGCTTCTCTACGGTTATCTCTCCTTCACTCACACCAATCAGGCGGAAAAGTTCCGTCCGATTCTTCCCCTCATCCTCCTGCCAGAGGACATGTACTAAGCGTCCGATATTTTTGCGGTATTGCCAGTGATGTTCCAGAGGGCGATCCAGACCGGGAGTTGAGACTTCAAGTCGATAGCCTCCGCTGATTGCCTCCTCATCCTCGTCGAATATCGTCCCAATAGCCCGGCTAAGTTCCGCGATGCTCTTGAGAGTAACCCCACTTTCGCCGTCGACGATAATTTCCAGAATTGTCGAGTCCTGTTTCCCACGTCGAAGAATCTCCAACAGATATAGACCTCGCTCCTCAACGCACTCGGTAACGCGGCGTTCGATATGTTCCGGTAGAACCGCCATGACAACATTTGCTTCGGACAAATAAAAAGTGGGCACGCGACTCCGCTGCCCACTTCACAGAAAAGCAAAGATACATCATGTATTCGGTGCATGCAATCGAAAAGTCTTGTAGGGTTGTGTATTGCCGTGTGCTAACAAATTCGTTTGAATTCTGTTATTTATGGAGGGAAGACATCGTATTGGAATGATCGCCAACCAAAAAAACATGAAACACTCAAAATTTTTTGCTCTTTTCCTTACCACCCTTTCTCTGTTCGCACTGCCAGATGGAATGGCTCATGCTCAAAGCAATGTGGGGAGAGAGTTCTATTTAGCTTTTCCAGCAAATTGGGAGTTCCCCGCAGGCGAGAAGTATATCAGACTCTACATTGCTTCTGAGGTAGAGACCAGGGTAGATATCTATGCTCTCGGTCAATTCAGACGGAGTGTGAAAACCAAGCCAAATGATATTGTCACTTCCGACTTGAGTAATCTTGAAGGGCAGATTTTCGTGCGAGACGATAAGACTCCGGTTCCCGACGATCAAATTTATCGGAATCAGGCTGTGCGCGTTGTGGCGGAAGATCCCATCATCCTCTACGCAATGAACCGTACATCCTATACAAGTGATGGGTTGCTTGCACTTCCCCTGAATGCGTTAGGGAAAGAATATGTAGTTCCATCAGCGACCTCTGTTGGGGGGGCAACACAAAATCTACCGTCACAGTATATGATTACCGCACCCTACGATAACACAACCGTGACGATTACCAACCCAATGAATACACCAAATCACCGAGAGGGGGAGACCTTCACCATTACCTTGAATCAGGGGGATGTGTTTTCGGCCATGTCTGTTGGGAATGGTGGTGATTTGACTGGAGCGCATATTGTGGCGTCGAGACCTATCGCCGTGACTGCTGGGCACCATTGTACGTACATTCCTGACTTCCAATATCCAGCTTGCGATCACCTGACCGAGATGTTGACTCCGGTTACTTCGTGGGGTCGAGTGTATAATGCTCTTCCATTAGCAAATCGAACGAAAGGGGATACCTACCGTATCTTGGCCGGAGAACCAGACGCAGACATTCTTATCAATGGAGTAAAGGTAGCGACGCTATCGAGGGTTGGTGGACCGCAGGGAGTGGGATGGATTGAGTACCGAGAAGATGCACGTCGCCCCCTCACATTCAGTTCAAACAAGCTGATTCAGGTTGTGCAGTACAGTAATGGGCAGCAGTATGACAATGCAAGCGGTTCGGATCCCTTCTACACAATTCTGACTCCAGTTGAGCAGTATCAGAGCAACCTATTCTTTTCTACATTGGGTATTGACTTCCCTCAGAACTTCTTTGCAGTTGTAGGTGATTCCTTAGGCATTGCCACAGCAGAAATTGCGAAGGCAGGGACAAGCGATTGGAAAAAGCTATTGGCACTGTCAGCCACTGTTTCCTACACGTTTCCTACTTCGCCTACAGAAACCCAATATGCGGGACTGGTATTCTCTTCGATTGGCACATTCCAGGTTAGAAGTGAAGGGAAGTTAGGGGGGATCATGTACGCGGGGAACAGTTTTGATTCCTACGGTTTTCCAATTGCTCTCTTAGTTGAGAACCGTGCGATAGTTGACACTGTTCCACCTGCTGTTGAGTGGGATATAGAGTGTGGTAACTTTATAACGGCCACTGTACGTGATATGCCAGATGATCCCGCTCCCCGCTCGAACCTCTCAACGATCTGGCTCGACTACTCAGCCAGTTCTAACTACCGCCTACTTGTTGATCCCTTTATTCCGAACGAAAGCCGAACGGCTACGTTCCGATTAGAGGCGATAAACCCGAGAGAGGATGGACGTGCCGTTGTGCAGATCAGAGACTGGAGTGGAAACGTGGTGTTCGACACAATTGACTACGACAGCCCAGACCTTGCGATTGCTTCACAAGACTTTGGGATGGTTCCCCTGAATGAACAGCGTGATTCTCTGGTGATTGTGGAAAATAGGGGCAGTCAACCTGTACGGTTGACTCGATTCTCCCTTCTCTCTGGCTCCTCTGGCTTCAAAGTGGGGCAGATTACGGGAACCATAGTTGTTCAGCCCTCGGGGGAGTTCTCTCTTCCTATCAGTTTCAGCAGCGATAGACCTGGTCGCTCTACCGATACGCTTGTCGTTGAGGATAGCTGTGGCATTACCTGGAAAGTGCCAGTGCGTGCTGAAGCCGTTGATACGTTGAACAGTGTTGAAGGTACTGTGTGGGATCATGCGTCTCTCAACCTTTCGATTGTGCCAAATCCAGTCTCAAGCTCAAGCCAACTCACGATTGCATTCCAACTTCGGTCACGATCCTCGGTTACGATCCAAATATTCAATGACCGTGGTGAGTTGATAGGGGAACGGGAAGGAATAGTTGCAGAACCGGGGGAGAGAAAAGAGTTGTTTGAAGTTCATGAATTCCCTTCCGGTATGTACTATCTAACAGTTCAGACAGAAGAAGGGAAAGGTGTGCAACCATTTACCATCGTGCGATAAGACTGAATCTCTACGCCAGGATGGGCATAGCCTATCGTAAACGTTGAAGGAGAACGTTTTCGCCCGGTTCGATATTGAGCCGGGCGTTTTCTCTTCTCCACAATCAACCGTAGCTTCTGAAACCTAAACCTCCCTATATTCCCGCCGCAAATAATCAAACAGGACATAGTTATAGGTATGGCTCTTCAATCAGACTCGGCAGGCTTACTGCCGGTTGTCCGTCTCCGGAACGTAACCAAGGAGTATCGCCTTGAAGGGAAATCACTTCCTGTCCTTCGCGGCGTTTCACTCGATGTGCAGTCGGGAGAGGTAATTGCTGTTGTTGGACGTTCAGGGGCGGGTAAGAGTACATTGCTTCACGTGATCGGAGGTCTCGACACAGCAACTGCAGGGGAAGTAGAGGTTGTAGGAGAGCGATTAGATCGGATGAGAGTGCCTCAACTGGCTCCTTTTCGTAACCAGCACGTCGGTTTTGTGTTCCAGTTCCACCACTTGCTCCCAGAGTTTACGGCGGCTGAAAATACAGCAATGCCATTGTTGATCCGGGGAGTTGGGTTAAAGGATGCGCTGAAAGTGGCGCGGCAATACCTCGACATGGTTGGCCTTGCCGACCGAGCCGAACACAAACCGGGAGAACTGTCGGGGGGGGAGCAGCAGCGTATAGCCGTTGCCCGCGCCCTGATTCCAAAGCCAACACTTGTCTTGGCCGACGAGCCGTCGGGCAATCTTGATTCGGAAACTGGGGAACGTCTGCACGATCTACTCTGGAATCTGAGTCGTGCCGAAGGGCGAACCTTCGTGATTGTAACTCACAACCGTAATCTGGCTGAGCGAGCTGATCGTATCTTGACAATTGAGGATGGAATTCTGGTAGAGTAGTCCAGAAGATCGTAGCCGTCGTCTATCGTCCGGAGGCTCTTCATGCCCAATCAGAACGCAATCTGAGTTCTCGGCTGAGAACGGATGTGTAACGCTTCCCCCTAATTTGGAGTCATATCTCCACAGTTCCCCTAATACAAATAATGCACGCTTCCCCAAAATTATTCGTCGTGCAATCCCCTCGGTTTTTGATATTTTGACACGAAGCAGAACAACGATTGCAACATCATACAGCACGCTTATGCTCTACTCATTACACGCTCGCATTTCGACGGTTCTCCTCCTCATTCTCTTTGGTGCTTCCTCACTTATTGCACAAGGGTCCGGCGAAACATTCAAGTCAAAGAACTTTCCCGTGCCGTTTGGCCCGGATAATGTGGGAACGGAGTTCTACTTTGCTTTTCCTGCAAACTGGGAATTTGCGGCAGGGAAGAAGTACGTTCAACTCTATATCAGTTCAGGTGTGGCAACGAAGGTAGATATTTATGTATTGGGACAGTTCAAGAAGAGTGTTCCAACTGTTGCCAACGAGATTGTAACAGTAGAGCTGTCTAACATTGAAGGGCAGATATTTGTGCGAGATGACCAATCGCCGGAGCCTAACGATCAAATTTACCCAGGACAAGCAGTCCGTTTGGTTGCTGATGATCCGATTATTGTATATGCGATGAATCGAACTACGTTTACAAGTGATGGGTTCTTGGCACTTCCGGTTAATGCCTTAGGGAGAGAGTATGTTGTAGCGAGTGCTGCCTCGGTTGAGGGGGCAACACAGAGTCTTCCCTCACAATACATGATTGTTGCCCCGTACGATGGAACTTCTGTCACTATTGTCAACTCAACCGACACACCCAACCATCAAGAAGGGCAGCGCTTTTCTATTAGCATGAAGAAAGGGGATGTTTTTTCGGCAATGTCGGTGGGAAATAGTGGGGATCTCTCAGGCTCATACATTAGTTCTAACAAGCCTATAGCAGTAATTGCTGGGCAGAACTGTACCTATCTTCCCGACTTTCAATATCCTGCTTGTGATCACTTAGTGGAGATGATGACACCTTTAGAATCTTGGGGGACATTCTATCATGCTCTTCCATTTCAAAACAGAACGAAAGGAGATACATACAGGATATTTGCTGGTGAGCCAGGAGCAGATGTGATAATTAACGGAACCAAAATAGCCACTCTTTCTGCCGTTGGGGGGCCAAGAGGCATTGGCTGGGTTGAGTATCGTGAAGATGCTCGGGGTCCGATGGAATTTACATCAAACAAAAGAATTTTTGTTGCTCAGTATAATAATGGCCAGCTATACGATAATGCTGGAGGGAGCGATCCATTCTATATTATCCTCACTCCAGTTGAGCAGTACCAAGATCAATTTATTTTTGCGACACCACCAGCAGATGAATTCCCCCAAAACTTCGTGAACATTATCGGAGACTCTGCAGCAGTTGCTACTGCTGAAATTGCGGAAGCTGGGACAGAAAACTGGCGAAGTGCTGCCTCAGCCTTTACCAGCATCCCTTATAAATTCCCAACTGCTATTCAAGGGAAGAAATATACAGGGTTAAACATCGCGATTACCAACGGTGCTTGGCGAATGCGAAGCACTGGCCCGCTGGCTGCCTACATCTATGCTGGTAGTAACTTCGATTCCTACGGCTATCCTCTATCAGTTGCCACGGCAAACCTTGTTATTCCTGATGTGGTTGCACCAGATATTGAGTGGACTCAGGATTGTGATGGTACAGTTTCAGGAAGAGTAAACGATCTGCCAGATGATGTAACCATACGCTCTAACCTCTCTTCAGTCCGATTAAGTACTCAAGGGAGTAAGAACTACACTATCCTCGTTGACAAGTTCGATGCTGGCATCAATCGAGCAACCAACTTTACCCTGAAAGTTAGGGATCCAAAGCTTGATGCTGTTGCGGTTCTTGTTGTGAGTGATATGGCTGGAAATGTCTCCTTCGATACCGTGCGCTATTTCGCACGTAATGTTACTCTGACTCCGAACCCTGTAGATTTTGGAGAGGTGATGATAGGGACGACACAGAATCTACCGGTAACTATCAAGAACAGTGGCAATCGTACTGTTACTCTCAAACAGGTACTTCTGCAGAAGGGAGATCAAAACTTTACTCTTATCCCACCATCGGATGGGTTAACGCTTGCCCCAAGCCAACAAGTAGATGCAACCGTTCAGTTTACCGCCACAACAACGGGAGTGTTTTTTGATTCGATTGGAATAGAAGATGATTGTGATATACGTTGGCTCGTTTTGGCGCGTGCCGAAGTTGTGCAGCCGATTATTAAGGTTAGCGATTGGCCTTTTGGGACTGTGGTGATTAATCTTCCAGTTCCTGAGTCTCACAGTTTAGAGATTCGGAATGCCGGAACCGGTACGCTCACAATTACCAATGGAACTGGACCGAGTGATCCGGTCTTTACGCTCCCGAATGGTCTGCCTGCATTTCCTCTCGAGTTAAAAGCTGGCCAAATCCGCAATTTGCTTGTCTATTTCAGACCTACTGCGGAACAGCCCTATCAAGATCAAGTTGTGTTTGAGCATAATGCTCCAGATAACATAGAGAATGATCCAGTTGGTCTTTTAACCGGAAGAGGAATCGATGCCACCCTCTTTGCTACACCCTACAATTGGCCTCGTAAGCGCGTTGGAACAGGCAGATATCAAGGTATAGTGTACATTAAAAACATTGGTGAGGCGGATGCTCGGATTTTTGGAGTCAAGGATAAAATCGGAGACGTTGGAGATTTTGGAATCGATGATGAGTTGAACATTCTTAACATTAATGTGCCAGCAAATGATTCAATCCCGATTGCTGTCTCATTCTCACCACAGGCAATTGGGAATCGACAGCTAAAAGCCGTCTTCAATACAGCCGAGCAGGACGAAACGAAGGATACCAATGTCTATTCGATACTTACCGGTATTGGTATCGTCCCCGGTCTTCGCACAACCGATCTCGACTTCGGTTCAATGACTCTCGGTGACCCGGAGACGATGCAGACCGTTGACTTTGAGCTTGATGGTTTCTGGCCAGATGGTAACTGGCGCGATACTGTTTGGATTGATGGCTTCGACTTCGTTAGCGATAACAATGGTGCTGGAACAGATGACTTCCGCTATCAACTTCCGGCGGGAACAACCTTCCCGATCATCTTGATTCCGAACGAAACAGAGTCGATTACTATTACAGGCTTCTTTGCTGCAACACTCCCCGGAAGCCGAAGTGGGTCGTTATTAGCCCGGACTCGGGATGGTGTCGACACAGTCTCTCGTTGGGTTGGTCGAGGTACATCGCAAGATGCAGCGGTTGTTGCGGCGGTTACTGCTGGGGATGATCTCTGCCTTGGCCTGAGTGATACGTTGACGGCAACAATCGAAAGTGCTGGTCCTGTTCCACTCACAATCAGCAGTCTCGTTCTAAACGACCCGAGTGGGGAGTTTGTGATGCTGAATCCTCCGGGAACACCTTTGACCTTGCTTCCGGGTGAGATTCAGACGATTGAGATTATCTTCACGCCGGTTGGAACAAATGGACCGCGAACGGCAACGCTCGATATTACGAGTGATGACCCAGCTAATCCAGTTGTCACTCTTCAACTGACTGGTTCAGGGCGAGAGTTTAACATTGCTGGAAGACTTCTTCTCTCTGGTACGTTCCCAGAGGGGGAAGATAAACTTGCTGTTCTCGGTGAAGATGTGACTGCAAAGGTTATGATAGATGACCTACTCGACGGTGTGAACGCAACGGGGTATCAAGTAACCCTTACGTACGATCCGAATGATCTGTTCGAGCCAACGAATATCTCTCAGATTACGTTGAATCCTCTCGTCCATCCACCCGGCACAACGATTACGTTCGACGGTGCGTCGACGCGGGGCAAGCTGATATTTAACGTGAAGGCTCCTTCGCCACTCACTGGAAGTGGTCTTCTATTCGAGGCTCCGTTCGGCGTCGTCTTCAACACGAACCTTACGCGCTCTATCAATCTGGACATAGAGTTTACCGACGGTGCAGAGTGTGCGCAGATTACCGATGTAGCCAGTGCAGCAATCGACGTGAACCCACTTTGTGGTCTGAACCTGCGATTGATCGAGCTGACCTCAGGTAAGTATGTACCACCAGCGGCGCTGCCGAATCCAATTGCTGGCGGAATGGCTCAGATTGAGTATGGACTTGGTCTCGATGGAGAGACTATCATTACGCTCTTCGACGCGACAGGAAATCAGGTGGCGACACTGGTGAACCAGTATCAGCAGCCGGGCGTCTATCGCGTTGACTTCGATGCCACTCTCCTTCCAGCCGGTGTCTACTACTGCCGGATGGTGTCGGGGCATGTGGAGTATGTGTCGCCGATTGTTGTCTCGAACTAACGAGCGTTTGCGTTTGGTGTAAAACGATAAACCTCTCCCTTCTTTTGCCACTGGCGGAAGAGGGGAGAGGTTTTTTGTAGAGTCTAACGTATAGTACAAAGTGGAGAGATACCACAAACTCTTCTCTCTATGCACTCTTAACTCACAACTCAATCAATCATTCCCCTTTCTCTGTTTCCCTGCTCGAAGTATCTTCCCGCCTCATGAGCCGTTCTCTCACTATTGCAATACTCAAGTGGACACCAGGCTGGGAAATCCTGCTGGAGTGGACAGGTGTTCCGTGGCGTGTGGTTCACAACACAAGTGAACTAACACCTGAGCGATTTGCCGTTGTTGTTGTGAACAAACCTTTGTGGAGAGAAGAGCGGGATGCCGTGGAAGGGTTTGTGCGTGAAGGAGGGAGTGCCTTGGACGTTGGCCGCTTTCTCCACTGTATCTATCCTGAGAAGATTCGCCGAGGGTGGGTTACCTCTCTCTTTCCAGATCAGGCTCACCAACTTTTCTCCCACATCCCAATTCTCGACCTTTACGGAACAGGTGTTTCGTTGCGACAGGGTGGGGAGTTGAGAGGACTTCTCGGCTTCCTCCCGATGGGGAGGGGAGTTGTTGGGCTTCTCGGAGTTGATCCCGACCATATCCTCGAGGATCGTAGCTTCCGAGCCAAACGTTTTCCCGGTATTGATGGTCGCCATCCTGCCGAGCGAGTGGCTCGGTTAGGCAAGGGAGAGATTGGACTGCTTCTGCGGAGAATCTTTGCCCGCCTCTTTGCCGAACGCGAACTCCCTTTAGTAAGTAGACGCCGTTTCCCCGAGGGGGCTGAGAATGTTTTCTGTTTCAGAATCGACAGCGACTTTGGAACACGCCAACAGATTGAGTCGCTCTACGATCTTGCTCGATCGACTTCTACACCCATGACGTGGTTCCTCCATACAGAGGGGCACAGCGGCTGGCTCCAGCGCTTTGCTGAGTTTGATGGACAGGAGATTGCCCTCCACTGTGCCAGACACAGAACGTTTTCCGATGGTGAGAGGAATCGAATGAACATCGAAGATGCCAGAACAGCAATGAAAGTTGCCGGACTTAGTGCTGTTGGATATGCCGCACCGAACGGTCTCTGGAATCATAACTTAGCCGAGGTGATCGACGAAGAAGGGTTTGCTTACTCGTCGGAGTTTACGCTCGCATACGATGCCTTCCCGTTTCGTCCGGTTCTTCCAATCAGTCGTCGGGTGAACCGGCACTTTTATCGGGCACTACAGATCCCGATCCACCCAGTTTCTGTTGGGAATCTTGCTCGGGTTGGCATTTCGGACGAGAGAATGATTGACTATTATCGTAACGTGATTGATTGCAAACAACAGAGTCAAGAATCGTTGATTTTCTACCACCACCCCACGCACGAACGGTGGAACGTTGTGGAAGGAATTATCAACAGAACGAAGAAGGTAGGAGTCCGCTCGATGACATTCGGAGCGTATGCTGAGTGGTGGAAGAAGCGGGAAGAGGGGAGCGTGAGTGCGAAGGTCGTGGAGGATCGACTCCTCATCCATTCCCGTGGGCGTGATCGGTCGGTTTGGCTCGACATCCTTTTTCCTGATGGAACAATCACCCAGATCGAAGAAGATGGAGAGTATAATCTGGAGAGTCTTCCCCGAGAAACTCTTCCTGAAACTCCTTTAAGAGTCGAGAAGGTGAACCACTTGCGCAACATTTCGTTTACTGTCGCTCGCCGTGCACTCCGCGACTATCTCACGAGGATGCGCCGATGAAAGTCTGTCTGCTCGCACAACAAAGTGTTTCGATGGTGCGGGGGGGGCCTCTGGTTCAGCTCCGGGAAACCGTCCGCTATCTTCCCGAGTTCGGCGTGGAAGTTGAATACTTCGATCAGTGGCGTGACTTTCCCCGGAGCGAGTTCGATCTGGTTCATATCTTTAATGGAACCTATCTGAACCACGACGTTGCTCTACGACTTTACCAGTTTGGAATTCCTTTCGTGGTCTCCTCAATCTTCTTTACCATGCGTTCCCACCGGTTCATCCGAACCACGCGAAAATTGGCTCACATTGCTTCACGATACTTTCCCGGACTCCGTGCAGATTATGCGTTTATTGCCGACATTTGCCAGATGAGTCGCATGGTTCTACCGAACACGACTGATGAAGCTGCGATCATTGAAAGGGGGCTTGAGATTCCACCCGAGAAAATCCGAGTTGTTCCGAACGGAGTTGACCCCCGCTTTGCAGATGCCGACCCTTATCTCTTCGAAAGTGAGTATGGACTAAAAGACTTTGTGCTCAACGTCGGGCATATCGGCTCTGGAAGAAAGAACGTGCTCAACCTGATTCGTGCGATGAAGGAGATAGATCGCCCTCTTGTCGTTGTTGGTAAAGTGCAGGCAGGATCGTATGCTGAGGCTTGCCTTAGAGAAGCCGGAGCAAACCCTTGCGTAACAATCATAGAAGGGTTGCCAAACGACGCTCCGATGTTAGCATCTGCCTATGCAGCCTGCGATACCTTCGCCCTTCCATCTCTCTTTGAAACTCCCGGTATTGCTGCTCTGGAGGCTGCTTTGGCCGGTGCAAAAATTGTGATTACCCCGCACGGAGGAACTCACGATTATTTTGGAGAGATGGCAACGTATGTTGAGCCGAAATCGGTTTCGGCTATTGTCTCTGGCATCAGCCACACTCTTTCCCAACCAAAATCTCCAGAACTGCGGCAGCACATTTTGCAAGAGTTTACCTGGCGACAAGTGGCTGAGAAGACGGCTGCTGCTTATCGGGATGCGCTAAAGTAAATTGATGTTGCTCGGGTCAAATCAGGTCTGTTTAATCGTCTACAGTATTCAATTTTTGCAGACGATTTTTTCTCTTCAGTTGTTCATTACGAAAGCTTGTTCCACTAACTATAGGTTCGACTATGCGGTTTTGCCTTTCCCTTCTTCTCTCTCTTCTTTCCAGCGTTAGTGTGATGATTGCTCAGGAACCAGGTGAAGCTGGTGATGGAATAATTTCAGGTGTTGTTGTTGACCAGATAACTCAGTCGCCGATTCCGGGAGCCACCGTTCGTGTCCTCGGCACAAGTCGAGGTGCGGCAACCAACAGCGACGGAGCTTTTCGAATTGAGGGGCTTCCCATTGGAACCTACAGGATTGAAGTCAGTTCCGTTGGATTTGAGCCATTAATCCTGACCGATATTGTCGTAACCACTGCCCGGCCTCAGTCAGTTCGTGTAGAACTAAACGAGGCGGCTGTAGAAACTGAAGGGGTTACTATCCGCCCCGACTACTTTTCGCGCAACCGCGCAACCCCTACCAGCACTCAGACGTTGCAGAACGAAGAGATCCGCCGACTGCCGGGAGGCTTTGAAGATGTTGTACGGGCAATCAGCACTCTACCCGGTGTGGCACAAGTCTCGAACGGTAGAAATGACCTGTTAGTACGAGGGGGAGCACCTTCAGAAAACCTTTACTTGATTGACGGAGTTGAATCTCCTAACATCAACCACTTTGGGACGCAGGGGGCAGGGGGAGGGCCACTCTCGTTTGTCAATCTCGACTTTGTTCGGGAGACTACATTCTCAACCGGGGGATTTGGTGCGAAGTATGGGGACAAAATCTCAAGTGTGCTAACCATTGATTTGCGTGATGGGCGAACTGACCAGACTGGAGGGAAGGCAACAATCAGCGCCTCGCAATTTGGCCTAAACCTTGAAGGTCCAGTCACTGAAAATGGCTCCTACCTTTTCTCAGTACGTCGCAGCTACCTCGACTTGATCTTCCGGGCTGCTGGGTTTTCATTTGTGCCAGAATACTGGGACTTCTTCGGAAAGTTCGACTACAAACTTGGGCAGAACGATCGCCTTTCAGGTCTTGTAATCGCTGCAATCGATCAAGTAAAATTCTTCAACGACGACGAAGATGATGCCTTCGACAACTCACGCATTCTGGACAACACGCAGAATCAGTTGATTGCAGGATTGACGTGGAAACATCTCTTCTCGAATGGCTACGTCAACACAACCCTTGGGAGAACCCTGATTGCCTACGAGTTCAACCAAGCTGATACGTTGCTCAACCCGATCTTCGAGAATAATTCCACCGAAGATGAATTCAACCTTCGGATAGATGCCCTGCTGCAACTTGGGCAGCTCATCAAGGGGAGTGATCTGTCGTTCGGAGGGAACGTAAAGACCGTTGGCTTTACAACCGATTTGCTATTGCAGCAGGTGGAGCCAAAGCTCGAGGTGAATCTGGACGAGCGCTTTTACAAGGGAGCTTTCTACGCTCAACTTTCCTCTCCTCTCTTCGAAAAACTTCTCGTGACGCTCGGTGGGCGTCTCGACTGGTTCAGCGGAATTGAGGAAGAACTCTATCCATCCTATCGATCGTCGTTGAGTTATCCTTTTACCGACCGGTTGAGGCTTAGCCTGAGTGCTGGACGATACTTCCAATCACCTTCGTATATCTGGCTGGCTGCAAACGAGGAGAACCGGAAGTTGAAAAGCATTAAAACCGACGTTGCCGTGCTCGGACTTGAGCAGCTTCTCTCCGATGATTTCAAAGTCAGTGTCGAGGCATATCGAAAGATTTACAACGACTATCCTGCCAGCACTACACGTCCTTACTTGGTGTTGGCAAACACAGGAGCAGGGTTTGGCGGGGCAGATGAAGGGTTCGCCTCATTTGGTTTAGAGCCTCTTGCAAGTGCTGGTACAGGGGAGGCCTATGGTGTCGAGTTCTTCGCACAGAAGAAGCTATCCGAGTCTCCGTGGTATGGCATTGCCTCTCTCTCAATTAACAAGGGAACCTTCACTGCAATTGATGGTGTGGAGCGTCCGAGCAACTTCGATCAGCGGGTAATCTTCAACGTCAGTGGCGGCTGGAAAATTTCCGATACGTGGGAGTTGGGAACGAAATTCCGATTTGCTACTGGACGACCATACACACCGGTTGATTCAACAGGTGATCCGACATTCGGCTATCAAGTGGTAGATCAATACAACACACTTCGCCTTGACCCCACCCACCAACTTGATTTGCGTGTAGACAAACGCTGGCCATTCAGTGGGTGGAACCTGATTACGTATATCGACATCCAGAATATCTACAACTCTAAAAGCCCAACACCACCACGTTGGAACAGTCGAACGAGAGTGGGAGAGGTGAGCGATCCAATTGGGATATTACCCTCGATTGGGGTGAGTGCGGAGTGGTAGGATGAGGAGTTCTTTCTCAGTTATGTTGAACACTGAATTAAAGAAGCTCGCTGCAACGCTCGTTGTCATCCGATAGAAAATTCTGATATTCGAGCGTTATCTGGTTGTGTAAAGTAAGTTGTGCAAAACAACCCGAGCAATTCACTATCAAGGTACTTCAATGCCGCAGAACGGTTCTTCCGATTCTCATATCCTTATTGTCGGTGCTGGCCTGATGGGGCCGGCGGCGGCCTTCAATGCGTTGAACGATCCGAGCGTCGGGCGAGTGACGTTGGTTGATGTGGATGAAGAGAAATTGCGCCGGGTGCGCGATGGTATGGTGGGTAGGGACATGATGCATCATGTCCCTACCCACCATACCAATAATCCAACCGACCGTTTTCACACTCGACAACACGACCTCTCAGACCACGAGGCAACCGTCTCTCTCTTTCGCGATGCTGATGTGGTGTTAACCGCCCTTCCGTGGCGTGCAACTGTTTTAGCAGTTCGAGCTGCAATCGAGGCAGGTGTTCCGTTAGTCGACCTTGCAATTCCCGATGACGAAGAGATGGCACTGCTTCGAGAGGAGACCGAGAAAGCTAAGGGCACGATCCTTTTAGGCTGCGGACTTGAGCCGGGATTGACGGAGATTGAGGCACGGCGGCTTGCTGGAATGTTAGATGAGGTGCGGAGTTTTGACATCATGGTGGGTGGAATTCCCGAAATCCCTTCCGGTCCTCTCGGCTACAAAATTGTTTTCGGTGGGGATCAACTTCCACTCCGCTCAATCCCTGCCCTCACGCTGGAGAGTGGTGAACGAAAAAATCGTCCACGGTATAGTGGCGAGAGTAGAACTGAGTTCGCAGGTGTTGGAAGAGTTGAGGCATGGCACGAGGGGATTATCCCGTGGCTGCTGGATCAACCTGAAATGAAGGAGCTTCAAGATGCCATGCAACGTACCATTCGCTGGCCAAATTATGCTGCAAAAGCTCGTGCCCTGAATGAACTCGGTCTTCTCGGAACCGAGCCTGTGCAAGTCGGGAATGGCTCGGTGATTCCGAAAGAACTTGTAGATACACTCCTTCGACCACATGTAACGATGGAAGAAGGGGATCGAGACATTACGCTCTTTCGCGTTGAAGTAAGTGGGATGAGAGGGGGAGAGCCGGTAACGTTGAAGACGGAGATGGTTGACCGATACGACGAAGCGACTGGATTTACCTCAATGGGACGGACAACTGCCTTTACTGGAGCAATCTTTGCCCGAATGATTGCCGCTGGAGAGATTACCTTTTCAGGACTTCGTACACCGGATGAATTGATAACAGGTGGACTCTATCATCGAATGATTGAAGAGCTTGCCAAAGAGAATATCCGGTTCCGAACCGACGAATACAGTGGTGAAGTTGGGAAGTTTATGAACGAAGAGGGTCTGCTCAAGACGTTGCCGTCGAAACGCTCGAAGCGTGACCTTGTCCTTCACTACCTTGCAACCTATTTCGACCCTGAAGTTGAATACTCCGAGAACGAAGTCAACCGAACGTTGAACGGACTCCACAACTTCAACGATGCCGCGTGGCTTCGGCGGGAACTTGTTGATGGAGGATGGTTTAGGCGGGAGCCAAATGGAGAGAAGTATCGGAGGAGCCGATAGTAGTCCCAATAGCGGTAGCCGCAACTCTTCAGGTTGCGCCGGGATCAGTAGAGGTTGTCGAGTCTGCAAAGTCGAAGAGTTGCAAGAAAGACTTCACGTTCAACGTTCACAGCTTCTTTCTCTGTGTGGAAGCCCCCTCAATATTATTCTCCTGCCAACGAGGATACTTCAGGAGGCTTCTATCTCTTCTCCGCCATCATCGTGCCAATCTTCACAAGGTCTTCTATTGCATCAAAACGATCCAGTTGTTCAGTTGCCAGTGTCAGCCCTTCTCCTGTGAAGAGAATCAATGGGGGTGTACTCTCTGGATAACGTTGAGTCCACTCCAACAGAAGAGCTTCGATAGAACTGTCGAGAAGGTGTGAGATATCATCTCTCGCGAGAGCGAGCGTTGAAAAATATTCTCGAAAGGAGAGGCTTCCAACTTCGTATGGTGTCACTTCTTCCGGTACATCTTCTCCAAACCTTGCGTAGACCTTCCTCCAAAGAACTTCTGCACGCATTTCCTCTGGCGTTAGCTCTTCTTCCACATCCTCGACGATTGCTCCTTGCGGCACATAGCCGATAACAACGGCTCCACCTTCGAGAGCAACCTCGGAAGAGTGCCAGCGAGAGAGGTGATTCCCCTTGCGATCTCTTCCGGCAAGAATCATTTCCCACTCTATTCCAGATGCTGTTTCCCCTTGCAGACGAATTGCCGGTCCTTCCACTTCGCTCTCCTCAATCTTCCACTGTAGACGCTCTGATAGTGGGGTAAACTCCTTTAGAAGGCGACGGTGTTTTCGTCGAGTGAAGGTCTTTACGATAAGGCTTATGCCAGCAATCAGTAGAACAAAGAGTGCGAGAAGTATATCTAATCCTGTCATTGAGGTACGCTTCGGTTTGCATCAGTTCTCGGTAACATCTTCGGCGAAGATACAAGGCGTTCAGGCAATCCAAAAACAACCTCTACAGTTATTCGCCTCATTCGGTTCGATGGAGAACAAACGGAAGAGCAACCGTATAGGTTTCAGTTTTCAGACAGAGATAGTAGAAGCCATCGGGAATATCGATTCTATCAATAGGAAATACCTCTCTGTACCTTCCGACTTCTTTGACTTCTGCTGAGAGCTGACTACGAACGGCTCCTCGAAGGTCAACTAACGTGATTTCAACGAACGCTCTCTCCTCAATCTGATAGTTCACTTGGACTTGTTCAGTAACTGGATTTGGCCAGAGGTGCACAACCTTCTCGCCAACATTTCTTGCAGACTCTTCCACGGAAGTTGTTGGGCTGCCTATCCCATAGAAGAGTAAGTCTTGATTATCTCGAGCAAGGTAAATGTCTGGCAAACTATCCCCATTCGCGTCACCGATTGTTAGGTTGTGGATGGAGAGGGATGCCCCAGCAATTTCGTTGATTGGCCAGAACTCCTCTGCTGCTTCAACAAGCCGACCACTTCCGGGAGCATAGAAGTAGATGTGAGCCGCGCCTCGGCCAGCCGTCACTACTTCAAGAAATCCGTCGTTGTTTAAGTCGAGCAACTCAACATCTTGATTCTGAAAATCGCGCCCACCATAGGGGATGGCTCGGAAGTCTGGGATGCCATCCGTTGTTGTTCCCAAATTCTCGTAGAAATACTTTGCCGAATCAGGTCCCTCAAGGCAACAACCACTTACCTCAATAATATCAATGTCTTGGTCGCCATCGATGTCTCCAAATTTTGCGGCAGATGAATTGTTGCTGAGAAAGCCTTCCGGAATTACGCGGCGATAGGATGGAGCATTCGATGGGGGGATCGGATTGTCCGAGAGATAGAGTGCCATTGGGCCATCGTCGTTAACGGCGAGGAAGTCAGGCCAGCCATCGTTGTTAATATCTGCGGCATCTGCTTGAATTGTTCGCGATCTATTTTCTGGCAGCCAGTTGGAAGCCTCAACAAAGGTGTGCGATTGCTCTTCCCAGAGGTAAAGTTTGTTGGAAGCACTTCCCCTCTCAACCTGTCCGTTTGGGAGAAAGAGGTCAATATCTCCATCCTCTTCAATATCCAAGAGGAGTGCTTTGTTTGTGCTATCCATTGAGCGGAGACTCGGAAACCAGCGGTCAGTAGAGTCGATAAAGCGGGGACGTTTGTCACTCCCATTGCCGGCATTGTAGTATATCCTTCCACCATCATATCCAGTAAAGAGAATATCTAATCGCTTGTCTCCGTTGATGTCAACAACTGCTACCCCTCGGGCTAACTTCGGCCCGCTCGGAATCAGGTCGGAGGCATCAACAAACAGAGGATAACCGAGGTTGCTTGTGCCGATATTCAGGTGAAGGCTTGGGCCGTGAACTTCCTTGTAGTTTGCGGCGATTACGTCTATGTCGCCATCTCCATCAATATCTCCCATCGCTGCGTCAGTCGTGTTCTCTCCCTCTGGAGGGAGGTTAACCTGCGTTGAGTCGATAAACAGTCCGCTCTCTGTCTGAAGCTGAAGACGATTCTGCTCGTAGGTATCGGCTGTCAAGATGTCAAGGCGTCCATTCCCGTCAACGTCGGCGAAGGCCGCTCCGTACGAGTGAAAGGTGTAGGGAAGTCGTGACCCAGCGTGAAGTGGAAGTGACGATGTGGAGTCGGCAAACGTTCCGTCCGGTCGTTGAATCAACAGGAAGTTGTGAATGCCTGCCCCGAAGAGGTCGAGGCGGCTATCGTTGTTTACATCGACCATTATTCCCTTATATGTAGAGCTGAACTCTGGAGAGAGGGGGGGAAGAAGCTCCTCCGTTGCATCTCGGAACTTCCCACTTCCATCGTTGAGGTATAACCTACTTCGCTCTCCCGGAAGACTCCCGACTGAGCGACTCTCATTTGTGATAAACAGGTCGATGTCGCCATCCCTATCAATGTCTCCTGCTGAGGCTGATGTGCTCGGTCTAAGCTCGGCGGGGAAGTTCTCCTGTGCCCACGTAAACGTTCCCGGATTTTCCTTACTGTTCAGGTAGAGCTTGCTGACATACTTATCGGCGCCGGGATGTGTGATAGCCAACCCAGCATTCACAAAGTTGGTGATGAAAATATCGTCGAGTGAATCGTTGTTGAAGTCGGCGACGACTACATCTGTGCTAAGGTCGCTTATCGTTCCAATTCCAGAAGATTCCGATGCGTCGATGAAGTCGTTAACGCCATCGTTGTTCCCGTCAGTATTGGATCCAAGAAAGAGATTGTTTTTCAGTAGGGCGTTGCGAAGATCGGGGAAGAATATCCACTGGCCATCAAGCGGTTTTAGTGGAGCAACCATAATGAGATAGTTCATCCCTCCGTTCACGATTACTATATCAGGTCGGTTGTCGCCGTTAAAATCTCCGGAAGCTATTCCCACACTATAGTTCTGGGGGTTTGTCTTGCCAACAAGAGGGAACGGAATGTCGGGACCATCTGGCAAGTTCCCGGGAGCCTCACGAAAAGTACCATCTGGGTTCCGCAGGAGGATCATATCGTGCCCATCAAGTCGGTCGGAACTGCCGGAAGCTGGGCTTCGAGCCAAGATTAGATCGCTCCTCTCATCTCCATTTAGGTCAAGTAGGAGAGCGTCGTGTGTTCCCCCAGGAATCTGCCACGGAGCGTTGTTTGGAAGAATGTGGAAGTGTCCGCTACCATCGTTCAAGTAGATCTGGTCGAACTGGTGCGATCGTCCTAAGAAAAAATCTATATCCTTATCCGAGTCAACGTCAAACGGAAGAATGAACCAGTTACCAGCACCACCAACTGGAAGTCCAGTGTAGCCGGGGAGGGCAAACGAGTCGACAATTTGTCCGGGAAGGGTGTGAGGAAAGAAGAAGAGAGGAGTGAGAATAAAGCTGAAGAGCATGTGGTGGAAGATTGTTCTCATGATTCCCTCATAATTTGCATGGTATTGAATGAATGGGCGGTTTGGATTGACGTGAGGCAAGATGGTTTAGGGAGATTTGTTAATTGGTATATGTGGTAGGGACATGGCGCGCCATGTCCCTACCACATATACCGAACCCCAATAATCGGTGCAAGACTTTGTGTGCCGTGCTCAACACCGGTGAGGATGTCTTCTCCACCCCGCTGCACGTAATACCGCACGCGATATTCTGCTTTTACGGAGAGATGAAGTCGCTCGGTGATTGGAACGGCTGCCCCGAGTGTTATCATCCAAGCAACAGTTGCGCTTGTAGTAAATGCAGATGTTGTGTCGCCGGAGGTAGAGGGGAGATCAGAGCGTCCGTCATCGTGTCGAGTTCCGATGAGAGCGTAGCCAAGTTCTGCAGAGAGTGACTTCCAAGAGGTGCGGAGGAAAGGACCAGCCCAGAGTTCCGAGAAGGAACCGCCAACTTCTCCAGTTGTCACTGTTCGTCCTGTTGAGTCGAAACCGTTGAATCGTGCTGCGGTTCTATTGCCAACGTCACCGCGCAGAAATATGCCGCCGTCGAGCCACCCCAGCAGAGCGTAGCTTCCAGAGAGAGCAAGTCCGAGCGAGGTTTCATCGACAAGCCGTTCTCCTCGAGCACCTCCAATCTCCTCCTTCACCTGTTGTTGGAAGTGGGAAAACGTAATACCTGCGTCGACTTTTAGAGGATAATCTGACTGTGATTGCAGGGAGATAGGAAGAGATAAGAAAAGTAGGAGGAGAGGTAAGGTTATCGCAGAGACACCTGCTTTGGTCAGCACGATGTCTCTGCGATTAAAGTGTCGAAGTTCAGTGTTCATCATCGTGGTCTTCTTCTTCCTCGCTGTGCTCGCCACTTCCCGTCTCGCTCGTTGCTCCAGATTGAATCTCGCTGTGCCTGACTTGGCCACCAAGATTTGCAGTCCGGGCGACTAAAACGCTGACGATAATTCCCAGTACCAGAACCGCAATTGCAGCCCCCTGTCCTGTCGATTTCCTGCGGGCTGTAATCAGCAAGGTTAGGAGTGCAGCGGCGGCTAAAATTTCCAGTCCGATAAAGGTCAGTTCTGCCGACTCTTCATGTTCGTGAATTACGTCGTGCGTCACTCCAGCGACCTCTTCAACAACTTCCTCTGCTGGTTCACCCGTCAGGTAGACCGGAATGGCGAAAAGGCCTCCGGCGAGAATTACCACGAGTCCGAGCGTTCGTATATCATGGTTCTTACGTAGCAACGACCAAGCGAGAATGAGAACGCCAAGAATCGTCATTACGACGACAGCGTGGGTAAAAACAATGTGAAAGTGAACTGCACTCATATAGTGTTAAACGTTAGAAAGTGGAAATGTGGAAAACATATCTGATCTTCTTCAACAATGGCGAGAGCTTCGATTGAGGGCGAGACCGGCCTTTACTCGCTATCCTCAATTGTAAACCCAACTTTAATTGTCACCTGCCAGTAGGCAACCTTTCCTTCCTCAATATGTCCTCTCGTCTCCGTTACCTGAAACCAGCGCATGTTCTTTACGCTCTTTCCGGCTCGGGCAATGGCATTGCTAATAGCATCTTCAATACCTGTTGTAGATGATCCAGTCAACTCAATGTGCTTATAGACATGGTTCGCCATTATTTTATTCCTCAACTGTTTGTGGTGCAACTTCAACTGAACGAGAGAAAGTACGAAAGTGGAGAGTTGCAGCCGAATTCTTTTCTGAACCGGAGAAGCTTGGGACAACTCATTGAGAGAACCTTGGACGAGAGTGTATCCTCTCCCAATCTGAACGGTTTACCCGACAGTTCCCTTCGAGAAGTTTACGCACGATCATTCCAATCAAAAGGGATCACTATGTCTCGAATTCGTCAGGTCAGCATTCCGGTTTTTCTCTTCCTGATGTTCTTCTCACCGCAGCTCTATGCGCAGCTCGACACGCGGCTTATCTCCGCAGACATTGTCCGCGTTCTCAGCAAAGATCTGTTTGATCTGAACAGCACCGCATTTATGCAACCGATGGTAGAAACATTTAATGCGACAGCAAACGCAGGATTTTACCACACAGCTTTCGTGCCAGCACAGGATACGCTCTACGTCCGGTTTGGTCTGCGTGGGATGTTTGGGTTTGTGCGAGATGACCAGTTAACCTACCACCCTGCTATCCCGACCGAGCCAACGGAGAACGAGGTTGCCAACGTTCTTTCGATTGGGATTGCTAACAAGATCAAAACGATTTTCAAGCGAGGAATCGAGGCCGACTCTATTCAGGTTCCTCCTGAGTCAGCAACAGTTCTCGGATTCCTTGCAGCGGAGTTCGACCTGAATCGGGAGTATTTGCGGAGAGAGTTGAGGAATGATCCTGACGTGCAGGCTGCAATGTTAGACTCAAATCTGATCGATCAGATACTCGACGGTCTTCCGAATGCTCTCGCCTTGCCAACAGGTGCCGACATTTCAACGATTGCCGCTATTGTGCCGCAAGTTGAAGTTGGTTCCCTTTTCGGAACAGAGCTTCTGTTTCGCTATGTCCCTCCCGTGAAGCTTGATACTAATGTGGGGACATTTACCTTTTGGGGTGTCGGGCTGAAGCACAATCTCTCCCACTACCTTACCAGTCGATTTGATCTCTCCCTTCAGCTTGTCTACCAGCAGACTTCATTGAAAAACAGTGTTGGCGTTACTGCTGCGGAGCTTGAGGCGGAAGGGGAGACGTTCAATGCGAACGTGCACGCCAGTAAACGGTTGGGAAACCTCACTCTATATTCAGGTCTCGGTCTGGAGCGTTCAAACATTGTTGCCACCTACATCTACACGCTTCCCCGTCAGTTGCAGGCGCAGCTTGGTTTGATAACGCCGATAGACTTGAACAACGACGGGAGAATTGATGATGACGAATTCGTCCCCGATCCTGAGAATGGTTTTCCGGGTGACACAAAACCGCAGCAGAGCCGTGTGGAATTGTCGGCAAGTAATCTACAGTGGACAGTTGGTGCTGACTATCAGATCGGCCCAGTTCAACTCTTCGCCGATTTTAAGGTTGGCTCGTTTAACATCTTTTCGGGGGGAGTGTTGGTAGGATTCTGAACTGTACAAAGTTCTGATGAGCGAAGTGTAGAACTATGAATGAGATAAATGGATGTGGGATCACCGGTGTGGAATAAGAACGGGTGAGCGGAGTAACTTCTCCGTTCACCCGTTGTGCTACACGGTTCTTGGCTCTTCGTTATCCCTTCGGCTGAAAGTTCAGGACAATGTTGACGATTTGCCATCCACTCTCACTCTTTACCAAGTTGACAAACTGATCGAACAACGCCTCATTGCTGCTGAACTGCACGTGTGCTGTTGCAACTGCACCAGTAATCTCAATCCTCTCCACGCTCATTTCACGTTCTGTCCCGCCGATCACTTTCGATTCCAGTGCCCGGAGGTATCCCTCCTTTCTCGTGACAACCACTCCATCTTTTCCGATGTAGAATATTCTGCTCTCCTCGTGCAAACTCTTCTCAGCAAGTTCTGGATTTTGTTGATCGCCACTCTTTTTGAATTGCTCAATAACATCTTTGATATCGTTCATCTCAGTCTCCTCCTCTGCCTGAAGTTGTAGTGGTAGTATTGCGATGGCAAGTATTACTGCAAAGATTCTCTGTTTCATCGTTCCTCCATAATGTTTGTGTTGTTATGGTAATTATTGCTAATGCAACTATATTGTCCAAAAAAAACGATATGTCATTATCGTCTCTTGATTCTCTATCACCTATTATAGGTCATACACTATTCGATGGCGATCTCTTCGATTTTTTTTAGGATGCGAGTTAACGCACGTCGATCACCGTCGCTGAATGATCCGAACAACCGTTCTCGCTCCTCGATCACTTTCGGCATAAGCTCTTTCAATAGCTTGTGAGCTTCGGGCGTGAGGGCAATCAGAAAGCGGCGGCGATCTTCTGGATCTCCCTGCCGCTCCACTAACCCCCGTTTTTCCAACGAATCGATGAGCCGCGTAATGTTCGGGCGGTCGTCGATGGCCGGGTCAACTAGTTCAAATTGTGGTCGCTTATCCTCCTCCCAGAGTCGGTAGAGCATGAACCACTGTTCCGGCGTAATGTCCAGCCCGTTCCGCTTGAAGAACTGCAGAAGACTGTAGCGGAGAAGCCGTGCTGTCCGATGGATTGTGTATGCTAACGCATCATTCAATTTCCCCGGGTCTGCCGATGTTGATTCTTTCGCCATGAGCTAACAAGATATGATTGCTAATGCAACTATTGCAAAGGTAATATATTTGACAGACGAAGTCAAGTATTTATTTCCAAGCGGTAAGGAGTAACTCAGAGGAGAACCCCGGGCCGAGTGCTCCAATTAACCCATACTCAACTGTCGATTTAGCTTCGCCAGCTCTGCGAGTCTCGATCTCCTCAATAAATTTTTCCAGTACGAAGAGGACAGAGGCTGCCGACATGTTCCCAAAGTTTCGGAGAATTTCCCAAGTGTGGGCAAACTTCTCTCTCGGTTGGTTCAACGATTCTTGATAAGCCTCCAGAACCTTTGCTCCGCCCGGATGTGTGATATAGTGGTCGATCTGCTCAATTTCAAGTCCATTGTCAGAAAGCAATCCTTGGATCGACTCCCGCATGAAGGTGTGGACTATCGTTGGAATGTCGCGGGAGATCGTAATGCCAAATCCTCGCTCCGATATATCCCATCCCATCACGTCGAGAGAGTCGGGGAGTGTTCGTGTCTGCGAGGCGAGAAGTTCTAGCGAGCCACGGTCTTTCCCTTCTGCCTCATCTCCTTCCACTAAAACAGCCGCTGCCCCATCGCCGAAGAGGGCGGAGGCAATTAAGTTCGCTTTCGAAAGATCGTTCTTCACGAAGGTCAGTCCGCACAATTCCACCACAACAATTAGGATGCGGGCAGTTGGGACGGCGCGGGCCATCTCCATTGCTCGGGAGAGAGAGGCTGCCCCGCCAGCGCAGCCGAGTCCCCAAATTGGCAGGCGCTTTACGTCCCGACGAAATGGGAGTTCTTCAATAAGTCGGGCATCAATGCTCGGCGTGGCAAGTCCAGTTGTGGAGACGAAGAGGATGTAGTCAATCTCTTCTATCGAGCAGAGTGACTTCTCAAGACAGGTTGCAATTGCCTCCTTCGAGAGTTTGATTGCATTGGCAACGTAGAGGTCGTTCTTCTCCCTGAACGAATGTTGTTCAGCAAACCAGCTTATGGGAACGCAGAAGTGACGCCGGTCGATCTGCGCATTGTCGTACGCCGAGACAAGTCGATCGATTGCCGGAAAAACATCACCGAACAGTTCTCGTGCAAACTCCTTCACATCATCTTGATACAGGATGTGCTCCGGCACGGCTGTTCCAACAGCTGAAATTGTAGACATTGAGTCAATTCAAAATTCAAAATGAAAAATTCAAAAGGAGAGAAGAGGACAAAGGTATGAACCTCAATGAGTCCGATTCAGTTCCTTCCTTTGCTGACAGAGCCTTCTTCGGTAAGTTACGTTTTCGTGATAGAGACTCAGATTCTATTCGTGGAAGTTCTTATAGACTGTCCCGACAACCATTTAACCATCGTGCTCCTCGACCTTACCAGTCAAATATCCAGAGCATTATAAGACCTAAATCAATGGACAATACTTACGTAGAATTTATCTCTGACCAACACCTAACGCAATGTGTTGCGAACCTTCACGCAGCATACGTCAAGGCAAAGGCTGATGTCAGCAAAGCGAAGTTCTACAACAACAAAGTTGATACGATTAAATTGACGTTCGATTCTCTGTTCAATCAAATTGACCAAGCCAGCATTATTCAAGCAGAGATTCTACGGCAGATTGATAAGTCAATCAATAACTCCATCGGTACGTTTCATGAGCAGGTTTTAGGCGGGATTGAAGGGGTTGAAGTTGGATCTCTGAGCGGTTTTGATATTAAGGCAAAAGATGACTCACTCTTTGCCGACATCAAAAACAAGCATAATACAATGAACAGTAGCTCTGCCGAGAGCCTCTTTCAGAAGCTGGCTCGATATGCAGATGACTATAAAAAAGCGAAATGCTATTGGGTGCAAATCTTAGCGAAAGGAAGTTTTGAGGAGAAGTGGGAAGCCGAGATAAACGGGAAGGAGTATAGCCATAGCCGCGTGTATAAAATATCAGGAGATAGGTTCTATGCCCTTTTAACGGGACAAGATGATGCCCTTTTTCAACTCTACAAAGTCTTGCCCCAAGTGGTGAAGGACTATCTGAAATCGTTTGACAGAGGGGGTGATGAGCGAACAGAACATTCTGCACTCACTGAGATTACTGATGGATCAGAAAAGAATGGCAGGACTATTTTAGACCAGATCACCTTCGAGAACTACAGCTACTATTTAGGTTTCGACAGGTTGTAGTATTGATTTAAGAACTTGACTATTGAATAGCCAATCTCTTTCCCCATGTTTACAGGAACTGCATTGCCGATCTGCTTGTACTGCTGTGCGATAGAACCTGCAAATTCCCATTCGTCAGGGAACGTCTGTATCCGTGCATACTCTCGAACAGTAAAAGGACGGGTCTCATCAGGATGACAGCGTTCCGTCTGTTTTTGGGCGGGGCTACAGGTTAACGTTAAGCAAGGTTCATCCCACCCTATTCTACGAGCCATGCCTGTCTTTCCACCACCTAAATAGAAACTCCCACCCATGTATTCTTTCTGAATTTCCAACGGCAAATCACGCCAGTATCCTTTCTGGGGAACCAGTTCCAAAACTTCCTTCTTGCTCTTCGGGTATTTCGAACCTTCTGATGGGGGAACATCACTGTCGTAGAGTGTTCCTTTCTTCAAGGCATCAGATAAGGTGTAGATTTGTTTTGATGGCTTAGGGTATTGGTATTCAACCTCAATGTCTTTTCTTACACCGACTAAAATCAGTCGCTCTCGCTTCTGTGGTACGTTGTAGTTGACGGCCTTCAACACTTGCACGGGGACTGTGTGATACCCTATCTGATTCAAAATAGAGATCATCCCCCGCAATGTGTTCCCACTATCGTGGCTCAACAAGCCTCGGACATTCTCTCCGATACAGATCGTTGGTTGAACCTCTTGAACAACCCGAGCGAATTCATAGAACAACGTCCCCCGAGCGTCATCTAAGCCTAATTTTTTTCCAGCATAGCTAAAGGCCTGACAAGGGAAGCCTCCAGTAATGACATCAACCTTGCCCCGATACTCTGAGAAGTCAAAGGACTTTATATCTCCCTCTAAAACATTCCACTGCGGTCTATTTTTTCGGAGAGTTTGGCATGCCCACGAGTCAATTTCATTTAGTGCAACGCATTTCAATCCTGCTTTTTCCAAGCCGATGGCCAACCCTCCAGCACCAGCAAACAGTTCTAATGCAGAGTACTCTCTATCCGGCTGCACATAGTTGGAAGTATCGCTTTCGTCAGCTTCCCAAAAATCACCCAAAAACAATTGAATTTCTTCTTGTTTATACATTCGGTAGTTGCTAACAGGTTCGCGAGAGGCTTTCAGTTTGCCTTCACGATCCCATCTTCTCAGGGTTTCCTTGCTTTTTCCGATGAGTTCTGATGTCTCCGACAAAGAAAGATACTTGCTCATAACCTTAGTAACCACATTGTTCAACCTTGTTCAAGGGTTACAAATATACTTTGAAAGGGAGGGTTATCAAACAGAATCGAAGAGCCTTTACATTCACGATTGGGTATCTGCCCGTCCCATTCTCCCTTTTCAATTTTTATAGAGAAGTCAATTCAAGTCAGAGAGTGTCATCGGGTCGTGTGGGGAGTCTCCGGTATCCCTCCCGTCTCCTTCTCTCCTTTTGAATTTTTAATTTTGCATTTTTAATTCTATTAGCTCTGTTTACATACTATACTTGATTCTGACAATGCGCAGGTTCTTATCTCTCTTCCTCGTTCCACTCACGCCCTTCCTGATTCTTATAGCAATTCCTTCCTCGTCGCTTCTAAGCCAGCCTGGCTCTCTGGAGGGAACGGTGTTAGATGGTGCGACGAGAGATCCGCTTCCCGGTGCTACCGTGCAGGTAATCAGCGTGCAAGAGTCGGGGAGTCTGCGAGGTGGGGTAACGCGAGGAGATGGGACTTATCTGATTAAAGGCCTTCCGGCAGGGAGGTATCGGGCAACGATTTCGTCGATTGGCTATGGCACAGTGAGCGATACGTTGGTTGAGATTCGCGCTGGTGGCCGAACAACGTTGAATGTGGAGCTTGTGCAGGAGGGATTGACAACGGATGGGGTTGTGATTACGGCCTCACGTCGACCGGAGAAGGTGACGGCTGCCCCAGCATCTACAACGGTGATTAGGGCGCAAGAGGTAGAAGAGACAACGGCAATTTCCCCTATCGATCATGTCCGTGGCGTTAAAGGACTCGACGTTGTACAGGGTGGGCTTGCCCAGAACACGGTAGTAGCACGTGGGTTCAACAACATCTTTAGTGGAAACCTGACTTCCCTTACCGACAACCGCTTTGCGAGCGTTCCCTCGCTTCGATATAACGGCTACTACTTTATTCCTCTGGTCAACGAAGATATTGAGCAGATTGAAATCGTTCGTGGCCCTGGCTCTGCGCTCTACGGACCGAACGCATCGAACGGCGTGATGCACATCATCACTCGATCACCACTCTCTTCAAGTGGAACCTCGGTTTCGGTAGCTGGTGGAGAGCGGGATCTCTTCCAGGGAATGTTCCGCCACGCCGGCACAGTTGGAGACCGCTTCGGCTACAAGATTTCCGGACAGTATATGCGGGGTGAAGATTGGGGGTATACCGACACTGCCGAAGTAAGTGCGCGACGGCAGGCAATTGCTGACAGCTTGCTAATTAATCCCAGCTTCGATACGAGTTCTGTGTTGATCGGTCGCCGCGATTCGACAATGGAGAGATTTGGAGGAGAGGGACGGATCGACTGGCTTCTCACCGACGACGCAACGCTGATTCTCTCTACTGGCATGACGATGGCCTTGAATAATACCGACGCAACAGGCGTCGGTTCGGCACAGGCACAGGATTGGCAGTACTGGTATCATCAGGCACGTTTTCGGTGGCGTGATCTTTTTGTTCAAGCCTTCTTGAACAGAAGCAATGCCGGGGAGACTTACCTCCTCCGTACCGGTCAACCGATTGTCGATCGCTCCACTGTCTTCGTCACGCAGGCGCAACATGCGGCGAGCATTGGGGAAAAGGAACGCCTGACCTATGGTCTCGACTTTATCGTGACAAATCCAGTTACTGACTCCACGGTAACTGGCAGAAACGAGAACGACGATAACTTCAACGAGATTGGAGCCTACGTTCAGTCGGAAACTGACCTGATTACCGATCAACTGAACCTTGTTGCTGCTCTACGGCTGGACAAGCATAGTCGCCTGAACGATCCAGTCCTATCACCACGAGCTGCACTCGTCTGGACGCCACAAGAACTTGGTGCATTCCGCCTTACATACAATCGCGCTTACAACGCACCAACCACCAACGAGATGTTCCTCGACATCGTTGGTCAGAATGTGAGAGTTGATAGTGGCTTCAGCTTCAACGTTCGTGGTTCCGGTGTGCCACAGGAGGGATACAGCTTCCGGTTTGATAGTGAAGGGGATCCGATGATGCGCTCCTTCTTAGCGGAGGATCCATCAGTATACTTAGAGACCGACAATATTGCAGCGATATGGAAGAGCATTCAGACTATTGCGAAGAATCTTTTGCCAAATCCTGCACTCGGCTCAATTGTAGATGCGATACCAGCACCACCGCAGGGGACTGTGAAGACAGAGTTGCGGGCACTCAACTTGAGTACGGGGGCGTTCGATTCATTTGAAGGAAAGCGAGTAACAGGTCGCGAGCAGGTGTTGCCAACAATCAACAACACAATAGAGTTCGGTTGGCAGGGCATTCTCTTCAACCGGGTTGGGATCAGCGTTGACCTCTACCGCTCGCACTACAACAACTTTGTGGGTCCGTTGGAGACAATCACACCAACAGTTTTCTTCAATGCCGAATCGCTCACAAGCTACCTTGTTGATGTCTTTGTGGAAAATGGAGTTTCGGAAGAGCAAGCGCAAATCTTTGCTGCCCTCTTCGTGCCACAGCTTGCAGGTGTTGCCGGGAGCAAGGAGAATCCGGGACTTCCCCTCGGTACGATTTCTCCCGTAGAAGCTGCTGACCTCACGGCTGTTCTCTTAACCTATAGAAATTACGGTAACATTACTCTCTACGGATACGATGTTGGCATTCTCGTTGACGTTGTTGATGGCCTTACCCTGAGTGGAAATCTCTCCTACGTTGACAACAACTTCTTCCCGAATCTCGACAGCATTGCTGATCTCTCACTGAACGCTCCGAAGTTCAAGTTCAACCTTGGTGGAGATTGGCGGAATAACTCCCTCGGTCTCAATGCCGGAGTTCTCTTCCGCCACGTCGATGGTTTTCCTGTCCGTTCTGGTGTCTACTCGGGAGAAGTGCCGGGCTATTCTACTCTCTCGCTCGACATAGGATACAAGCTCCCTTGGATAGAAGGAATGACGTTCTTCCTCAGCGCACAAAACCTGATGACTTGGGTTGAGGGGAGTGACGAAAGTCCATTTGAACTTCGGCACGCAGAGTTTGTTGGAACGCCGGAAATTGGGAGGTTGGTGTTGGGGAGGATAGCGTATGAGTTCTGATATAGAATGTTAGATGAAATCAAAACGTCCACAAGGAACATATAATGCCTTTCACAACAATAACCATCGATTTCTGGCAGACGCTCTACGACAGTGCAAATGGTCCGGAGCGGAATGCGCAGCGAAAGGCTACGTTGTTAAGGGCAATTGAGCAGGAGCACCAGTTGCCCAACCTTGTTCTCTTCGAGAAGGCGTATGCTGGACTGTGGGAGTACTTCGATCAGCACTGGCTTGGGAAACAGCGAACGCCAACCTCAGAGGAAATGGTTGCAGAGATTCTGCGGCAGTTACAGATATCTCTTTCAGAGGAGCGAATTGAGAGCGTGGTGAAGGTGTTTGAGCAAGGGATACTCGATCACTCTCCCGGACTCTTACCGGGCGTGCAGGAAGGATTACACCACCTTGCTTCGTTTGCTCCTCTGGCTCTAATATCCGATACAGCATTCTCTCCCGGTTCAGTCCTACGTCAGTTAATGGAGCGCGATAACATTGCCCAATACTTTCAGGAGTTTGTTTTCAGTGATGAGACAGGGGTGGCAAAACCCCATCCAGAAGCATTCCTCCGGGCGTTGGAACCGCTCGGGAGTCTGCCGGAGACTGCACTCCACATCGGCGACATTGAGCGAACAGATATACGTGGGGCGAAGGGAGTTGGAATGCGCGCAATTCTCTACCGAAGCTCTGAACATCTTGCTAAGTATGCAGAAGAGGAGACAAGTGCTGATGGTATAATGGAAGATTGGAGCGAAGTGGAGAATGTTCTCGAAAGGGTTTTGTAAAACATTCCCTTTTTTGATCTTTCCTTTTTCATTTTGAATTCTCTTTCGAGATCAATGCAGACATTCCTTCTACCACCTTCTCCGCAGCTTCGTCCCTTTGTCGAGGTTTACCTCGACATGCAAAGTGGTGAGTCTGCTGTGGGGGAAGCCGAGCAGTCTATCCAACTCTATCCAGCTCCAGTAATCTCGATAGCCTTTGCCTACGGTTCCGGAAAAGCGAAGGTCTCGTTTGAGGGGACTGATTCGATTGCTTCCCCGCGTGCTTCCCTTGGAGGGAACTTCTTGCGTCCGAAAAAGTACTCTTGGGAGTCTGGCTATAACGTTTTTTCAATCTGCTTCAAGCCTTGGGGTGTACGCTGCTTTACTCGCTTTCCACTAAGTGAGGCAACGAATCAGAACTTGGATCTTCACTATGTGTTTGGAAACAGAGTAGCGAATATGGAGGAACGCCTAAGCGAATGCAGTTCGCCATACGAACGTCGCCACATAGTGGAAGCCTTCCTCTGTTCGGAGTTAAGAGAGTGTCGGAAAGATCAGCTTATCGTTGGTGCTGTCGAGGGGATTGTGGGAACTCGCGGAGGGTTACAAGTGCAGAAAATGGCAGAGCAGTACAGGTTGAGTAGAAAGCAATTTGCTCGGCGCTTTCAAGAGACTGTTGGGATACCTCCAAAGCTCTTTAGTCGTATCGTTCGCTTCCAGCACACACTACAGCTTTTGAGCGATCCAGTTCGCAATATCGAGGTTGCCTGCGAGAGTGGGTACTTCGATCAAGCACACTTCACCAAAGAGTTTCGAGAGTTGGCAGGAGTGTCGCCCGGAAAATTCCTTTCAACGATACAGCGCAGCAAACTTGGAAAGGATTTCGACGAGATTGCTCGCATGTCCCCTTTTTACAATACTATCTATCAGTAGCATCCTACCTTCGTGTTGCTTATATATATCGGAGATCAACAGAATAGCATTTGGAGGTAAGCATGTATACCTATCCCCACACAATCGCCAGTGGTGGTGGTGAAGAGCTGACGTTCGTTGGGCGTAGAAGAGATGAACGTGGTGAATATCTTGAAGTCCGCAATCGAGTCTCTCCTGGAAGTGGACCACCAATGCACGTTCACTTTCGGCAGGAAGAAGGTTTGACTGTGGAGCAGGGAAGGATTGGCTATCAAGTAGAGGGGGGAGAAAAGCGGTATGCCAGCGTAGGAGAAACCGTTAAGTTTGCCGCCGGAGTTTCTCACAAGTTTTGGAATGCTGGAGATGACGACTTGATTTGTAGCGGATATATTTGCCCCCCCGATAATATCGAGTATTTCCTGACTGAGATGTACGCATCAACAAAGGAGAATGGTGGAAAACGCCCGAGCGGACTTGATGCGGCTTGGCTTGCCTACCGTTATCGTAGTGAGTTCGCAATCACTGAAATTCCAGCTTTTGTTCAGAAGACAATTTTTCCAATCCAACGTCTGCTTGCGAAGCTCACGGGGAGGTATCGTAAGTACGCAAACGCGCCAGAGAGTGTGGGATAAGTTGGCAGAGTTGAGTGAATGGGTGGGCAAGTATATGAGTGCGTGAATTTATGCAGACTCGGTTGGTAAGGAGAGAGCGTTGGAGTTTGCTATGCGTTATGCAAGGCTCGAAGCGTGCAGCCTCCTTTGATTCTACTTATACAGCGTAGCATACAGATATTACGATAGAGTATAACCATTATCATCAATTTCGCATTAGGAGGAGAACCATGCGAAGAGTACTCAAGTGGGTAGGCGTTACTCTGGGGAGCATTCTCGGCTTGCTCATAGTTTTTGTCGGTATTTCCTACATCGTCAGCAGTTCAGAACTTAGCTCTACGTTCGAAGTTCCAACCGAAACGGTCGCAATCCTTACCGACTCAGCTTCGATGGCTGAAGGGAAGTATTTAGCTACGGCGATTGGCAAGTGCGTTGAGTGTCACGGCGGAGATTTTGGGGGGAAAGTCTTTATCGACGAGCCAATTATTGGGCACGTTGCCGGCAAGAATATCACGCGAGGGAAAGGAGGGATTGGAGCTGAGTTCAAAGTGGAGGATTGGGTGCGGGCTATCCGCTACGGTGTGAAGCCAGATGGGAAAGGACTTGTTGTGATGCCGAGTGAAGATTACTGGTATATGAGTGATGAAGAGCTGGGGAAGTTGATCGGTTACCTACAGTCTGTGCCACCGGTTGACCGGGAAGTGGAGGAACCGTCGCTCGGTATTTTAGGGCGTGTTCTGGTTACGGTAGGTGCACTACCACTCTTTGCCACCGAGAAGATCGACCTGAAGGCGACCCGTCCCGCACCACCCCCTTCTGCTCCGACAGCCGAATATGGGGAACACCTCACGAAAATTGGTGGATGTATCGGATGCCACCGACCAGACTTCTCCGGTGGCCCAGTCTCTGCTGGCGCACCCGATTGGCCACCGGCAGCAAACTTGACTCCACACACAGATGGCCTCGGCTCTTGGAACGAAGCTGAGTTTACGACTGCGCTGCGGTTAGGGAAGAGCAAGGATGGAAGAGCCTTAAACCCTGAGGCGATGCCTTGGGGAACAACTGCCTTGATGACCGACGATGATATTCACGCGATGTGGCTATATCTGAGGACGGTTCCAGCAAAAGAGACGGGAACGTAGTCCTCCCCTCACTCGCACGATAGAGAGACCAAGAAATGGAGTGATTATGCGGGGGTATTCGCTCCTTAACAACATTCTCTTATCTTTGCGGCGCATTATTACCAAATCATAACATGCGGAGGCACTATCGTATGAATTTCAGGCTACTGAATCGTTGGGGAGCAGCAACACTTTTGCTTTGCGGACTGGCAATTGCTGGGTGCGATGACGAACCGACAACAACGCCAGAGGACAAGAGTGGCACATTTGCTACTGAGTCACAAAACATTGGTAACGGATCAGCCAAACTCTTCGTGACGTTGGACAAAGATGGTGATCCAACCGAGGTTGGCCTCAGAATTACTGAGGATGCCTTGCAAGGGTTACCAGATCAGGATGAGCCGGTTACGCTCTGGTTCAACATCCCTTCACAAGGATCGACGACCGTTATCAACCACGTCTCTCTCGACTGGAACGGACATGGTCATGAGCCAGCAATGGTTTTCGACGTTCCCCACTTCGACATGCACTTCTACATGATGACCGAAGCAGAACGCATGGCGATTGATCCGGCTCTCACAGAAAAGGCAGAAAACCTTCCAGATGCAGAGTATATCCCTGTTGACTACATCACACCTCCTCCAATTTCGGCGGTTCCACAAATGGGCGTTCACTGGATTGACTCAAAGGATGCAAGCATTATGCCGGGGGGCTTTACCGAAGTTATGATTTTCGGTTCGTGGGATGGAAAAATCAACTTCATCGAGCCGATGATGACCAAGGCGTGGCTCGATACGAAGCCAACGCTTGAGGAGCTTATCAAACTGCCACAAGCCTATCAAAAGGATGGATTCTATCCAACCACCTACAAGGTCTCGTTCGACACCACAACCAACGAGTACGTAATTACGCTCGGTGGAATGGTAGAGCGGCAGGCATCGTAAAGAGAATCTTCTCTGAAGATATCTTCTTGCTATAGAAATGAAAACCGGAAGTCGATGAACTCGGCTTCCGGTTTCTTCTTTTTAGATGAGATGGACAGATCTATTCTACTCGATCATCCAAACCTAATTGTAGGTTACTGTTCCTTTCCCACGAATATCAGGACTTCCCGGTTCTGCTGTGTTAGCTCGGGCTTTCGATAAATAGCCTTTAACTATGTTGAACAGAGAAGTTGACCCACTGACTTTGCTAATCGAGGTTACCCTACCGTCAGACTTTACAACGTAGCTGAGGGTAACCGTTCCAACTGCACCGGTAAGGCGTTTCGGGATTACTGAATGGGGAGAGACGATCCAACTTCTTCCAGCCCCGAGGCCAAAACCGCTGGCTGAACCTTGACCGCTTCCACTGGCTTCTGTTTTTCCCTCTCCATCAGGTTTTCCCTTCGGTGCGTCGGTTTGGCCGTCGGTATCATTGTTGTTTGATGTTGAGGGAGAGGAGTTCTCCTTCTCTGCCTTCGTCTGCTGAGATTGTTTGTTGGATGTCTTTTCCTTAGGCTCGTATATCTTGTCTGAAGACTTTGACGTAGTGGTTTCCGTCGGTTCTGTTGGGGTCTCTTTCACTTGCTGTTCGGAAGTGCTCTTTTTCCCTCCATCCACCTCTCCCCGCGGCGTTGGTCCAACCGGTGCATTCACATTTGGGTCGCCTCCTCCCCCCCACTCAATCAACGTCAGTTCATCTGGCTCTGTTCCTGGGGAACAGGTAATCAGGAAGAGTGGGAGGAGAAGTGCAGCGTGGAAGAGTATCGTAGCAAACAGGGAATTCTGTCTGTTCTTTCTATCGAACGATGTCTCCGGGATCTCAAGTTCTTTCTTGTTCATATAGCATCATCCACATCATGTAGCACATACTTCCTTCTATTGCAATAGACCTGTAGACCTTACTTTACTTCTTCTTCTCCGTTGCTAAGAAGAACCGGGTTGCACCGGCTCCTTTAATAACGTCGAGCATCTCAACAACTGTGCTGTAGCTAAGCGATTGATCTGCCCGGAGAACCACAACTGTTGCTACCGTTGTGTCTGCGGTAATAGCTGCGGAGATCAGGCTTGGCAATTCTGCTTTTGTTATCTCCTTTCCGTTGAAGGCAATCGATCCATCCCCCTTCACACTCACGTCAACTCGTAAATCTTGGTGCTGCTGCGTGTTCGAAGCCTCAGGGAGAACAACGTCCAGTCCTTTGGTTGTGACAAACGAGCTTGTCAGCAAGAAGAAGATCAGCAGCAACATCACAATGTCGGTAAGTGACGAGAAGTTGAAGGCGGAGAGGTAGCCTGAATCTTGTGAACCGGAAAACTTCATAATGTTTTTCCTCCGTCTGGAAACTCCCGCTCGGCAGCTTTGATCGAGGTTTTCGAACGCCCTTCGGCTGGAAGTTCTTCTTCGATTACGTCGAAGATTTCCCGTGCTTGGTTCTCCAACTTGCTCACTACACCTCGGATCATTCCGTTCAAATAGTTATATCCGGCAAAGGCTGGAATCCCGACAATCAGACCAAAGACTGTTGTGTAGAGCGCCTGCGAAATTCCGTCGGCCAGCACGTCTGCACTCACTTGTCCTCCCTGTGCGGCAATCTCTTGGAACGCAATGGCAATACCGATTACCGTTCCAAGAAAGCCGAGAAGTGGAGCAACGCCCGCCACCGTTGCCAGGATCCCCATGTAGCGTTCTAACAGGTTCATTTCGGCTCGCCCTTGGTCTTCCATTGCCTGCTGCACGCGGCGGTAACCACGGTGGACTTTTACCAGTCCGGAGTTGATTACTCGGGCAATTGGGATATCGTAGCGTGAAGCGTAGAGGAGGGCACTTTTGATGTCCCCTACGCGAATGAAATCGCGAAGCTGGCGAGAAAAACCTTCTGGCATCTCTTGGGCACGCCGCAGAGCCATCACCCGTTCGATGATGATGTAGACGGCAATGAGGGAACAGAGAAGGATTGGATACATGATCCATCCACCCTGCGTGAAAAAGCTAATTAGGTTCATAGTGTCAGTTGAAAATTCAAAATTAAAAACTAAAAATTCAAAAAGAGAAGATGGCAGATAGAGGTAATCGGGGAGGAAGGTGGTGCTCTGCTTTCAGCAAAACAGGCTCTACACAGACTCCGGTTTTGAATTTTTAATTTTGACTTTTGCCTTCCTCAAAACCGTGCTCTCGCTCCAACTCGTAATTCCAATCCTGGTGCTTCGTAGTTCTGCCACCACTGGTAGCTCTGTGCAAGCAGGTTTGTGACCTCGGCGAAGAGACTCACGTTCGGATCGTTAGTGAGTTGATACTCCGCGCCGCCGCCAAGCAGGAACTGTGGGTCGATTGTCCGTTCAATTCCAGCAGGCAACGTAGTGAAATCAGATGTGATGTTTTGCTCACCTACAAAGTGGAGTGTGCCGAAGATTTGGATTTTGTTGGTCAACGAGAAATTGATTCTGCCATCTGCCTCGATTGTTGGGTGCATTGGTAGTTGCTCGTCAGTTACTTCATCGACCGAGTTTGCAATTCTCAATTCTCCGAAGAGGGCAATCTTCTCTCCGACTGTAGCGTTCAAGCCTCCACGCACCCCAACTGTTCGGGAATCTCTGTGACTCCAGCGCAACTCACCCGCTTCCCCAACAAGCGTTACTACCGGCGTATTTTCACTCTTCTCAAAAAATGCTTCTCCCTCAATATTAAATTGACCTGCGGTCAACCTGATTCCTCCTCCTCCCCGGATTAAGACTTTTTCAGGACGGAGAGTGATCTCCCGGTTGACGTAGGAAGCCTGCATAATTCGGGAGCGATAGGATGGAGCGCGAAGTTCCGGAGCAAAACGCCCGAAGATTGCAAGGTTTTCACTGACTTCATATCGAATAGCACCTCGGGGCATCAGCAGAGTTGAGGAACCACTGTCAGAGAACGTGCCGTGGGCAATTATTCCACCAGCCGTAACGAAGAGACCGGAGGAGGGACTCCACTCTACCATACCGGAGGCCTCAACGAAGTCTGGGTTGCTCGTAACCATTTCGTAGTCGAGGGAGGTCGCTTGGTAGCGAATCCCTGCGCTGACGTTCAACGAGTCGTTTCCTAACCGGAAGTGCGCACCGAAAGCTGGAGTTAGTGCAGAGGCGTTCCCAGTAACTCCTAACGTATCGTCGCTTAGCGAAACTGATTCGATCGAGAGACTGACTGCATAGTCGAATGCTGCGTCGGTCTCGCTTGTCATCCCAAGATCAATGTCGAAGATCGACCGTGTTCTGTCGAACGGTGCAACGCTGTTGCCGTAGAGATTGTAGCTATCGCTTCCAAAGCTGATGCCAAGTCCTGCACGCGCTTTGCCGGGAGAGGGAAGCTGTCCCGGAATCTGATATTCAAGGCGACCGTCAAAGAGGAGGCTGGAGGCCTCGGCTCCTTCAAGGTGCCCAGCCGTGGAGCCGATGTCGAGAAGTCCGCGCCCATTCCATCGATCAACTGCATACTCAAGGCTCACTCGCCCTCGCGGCGAAACGTAAGTTCCAATACTCCCCTCGACGTTTACTACTAAAGGATCGTCGAACTCACCATACACCGGGAGTCTTCCGCCGTCGCCCTGTAGGTTTGTGATACGTTCGCCGAAGATGAGCGTGTCCCCCGGTGGAAGTGCGTAGAGTGTAGTATCGAAGACTTCTCCTTTGCGAGCCGGGGGGAGAACAATTGGAGGGGGGCCACTTTCACCAACGAAAGTAAACTCTCCAACTCCCTCTCCTGGCTCTCCTTCCTGCGCGCTGAGTGGCAGCGTTAACAGGGGAAAGACAAGAACGATTGCTATGTACGGGATCGTTTTCTGTATGGTCTTCACACTCTTCACTCTTGATTCTATATTCTTCTGCGCATTAGGGGAGCTTATCGCCTACGTTTCAGTTGGGCAATACGTGCTTCGGCCTCTTTCCTCAGCGTTTCATCCTCAGTCGTATCGATTAGCAATTGGTAGGTAGTTATTGCCTCTGCTGTGTTCGTTAACTCTTCGTAGAGGCTTCCAAGCTCAAGTAACCCCGGCTCTGTGTACTCAGGATAGTCTGTAAACTCTTCAGTTAGGCGGCGTAAGTCGGCCAAGGCCCCGGAGAGGTCGTTGACACTCCTAAGAATTTTGCCTCGCAACAGGAGTGCTTCAGCCGCGGCATAGTCCCGACGCCGAGAGGTTACCGATGCAAGAACTTCCAGAGCTAAGTCGGTACTATCCTGCATCCAGTAGATTTCCGATAGTGAGATTCTGCTTCGATCAACGAAGAGGTCAGTTCCATCTTCTGAAGCTAAGGAGTCGATAATCAGCCGGAATTGCTCGATTGCCGTAAGGGTGTCACCAAGTACGAGGCTTGCTTTTCCAGCTCCGTACCGTGCTTGGTTGATATACTCCGACTCACCAAAACGTTGGGTAAACAGAAGGAAATCACCCCGTGCTTTCTCATAGTCCTCTTCAAACATCCGAAGTTCAGCCATGGCAATTAAGGAGAGAAGTGCGGCATTACTCGAGCTGTAGGTGCTGACAACCTTTTCGTAGGTTGCAATCGCTTCAGAGACATCTCCAGAATACTCCATTCCTTTGCCAACCTGATACCACGCATCGGCCACCAGCGGACTCTCAGGATAGTCAGCAATCAGTTTGCGGAAGATTGAGTCGGCCTTCGCGTATTCACCATTGTCGAACCAGATTACTCCTTTCTTAAACGTGATAGAGTCGGCAGCAAGTCGGCTCGGGTTTTGTTCAACAAAGGTGCTGATAATCTCCACTGCCTCGGGGCCTCGTTCCATCGACTCAAGTGCGTAGCGAAGTCCTTCAATTGCGTCGACAACAATAGGACTGTTCGGATATTGGTCGAGAACCATGCGATACCAGCCAAGTGCTGTCTCGTATTCACCTAAGTTATACCACGCATCACCCAACGTGAAGTATGCGTTCGGACGGTATTCACTCTCGGGATACTCTCTCAGAAATCGTTCCAGTTCGATGATTGTTAAGGAGTCGTTCCCTCCTCGATACCACGTTGCTCCAATAGCATAGGCGTAGTCGTCAACGCGATTAGATTTTGGATAGCGCTTCACGAGGTCGCGATAGGTTTCTACTGCACGTGGATAATCGCGCATTTCCACGAATGCCTCGGCAAGTCTTACCCGCGCCTCCTCTGCGCGCGTTCCCGACCCAGCTTTCCCCCCAACCGACTCGTATGTGGCAATTGCTTTGTCGTATTCTCGCAGGAAGCGGTAGGCGTCGGCCATCCGGATGATAGCCTCTACCACGTTATCGTCATCTGGATAGGTGTCAATAAATTTCTGGAAAGATGTAATCGACTCACGGAACTTCTTCTGCCGAAACTCTGTCCAGGCAACGCCATACATCGCCTCTGCTCGGTATCGTGATTTTGGCCAATTGCCCACCACCTCGCTGTAGAACTTTTCTGCCTCGTCGATTGTGCCATCTTGATAGAGTGCCTCGGCAAGCCAGAAGGTGGCTTCGTCGATATCCTCTCCATCTGGATAGTGGGAAACGTATGTGCGAAGTCGGTCGATTGCGCTGTTGAAGCGTCCGACATAGTAGAGCATCACCCCTTCGCGGTAGAGTGCGTGGCTAACTAACGGGTCGGTGCTATCCCCAAGTTTCACAACGCGCGAGAACGAATACTGTGCGTTGTCGAACTGACGAAGGGCGGCATACGATTCACCCAACAAGTGGAAGGCTTCGATGCGGACATCACTCTCCGGGAACTGGCGTGCGGTAATCATCAGGTAGCGGCGAGCAGAGTCGTAGTTCCTACGGCGGTAGTGAATGCGTCCGAGAACGTTGTATGCGTTGTCGCTGAAAGATTCGTAGGGGAGTCGCCAGACAAGTTCGTGGAGTGAGGCCATTGCTGCTGCAGTGTCGCCTCGGGTAACCTGAATTGCGCCGATTTGGTAGAGAGCCGCTGCGGCCAACGAATCATTTCCCTTCGTCAAGGTCTGAAACGTTGCGATGGCATTAGTATAGCGGTGGGATTGCAGTTCTGACCACCCAAGACCGTAGCGCACCGAACGAACCCGCTCGCTTTGAGGGAACGTGCGGAGGAATTCTGTGTAGAGGTTAATGGCCTTCTCATGTCTACCGAGTGCTGCGTTCGATTCAGCTTCGTAGAAGAGAAGCTCTTCGCGTTGACGATCTGTTCGCGGGGTTAAGCTGGAGAAGAGAGTCAGAGCCGACTCGTGATATCCACCACGTGCTTGGTTAACGCCGAGGCGCAACTGTGCGTCGAGTGCTAAGTCACTCTCAGGATAATTTTCTACTAACTGACGGTAGAGTTCTCCTGCCTCCTGATATTCTCCACGCCCCTCTTTGATCCAGGCAGAGAGATACAGTGCATCGTCGGTGAACTCGTGAGGGTTATCTTCAAGTGAGCGGTCGGCCAGCTTTTCAGCTAAATTCAAGCTATCCTCCTCAGCCGCCATGCGGGCAAGCCAGTAGTAGGCCTCGTCTTCGCGATCCCCTTTCAGCCGGATGATTTCTGCAAACGAGTTCCGGGCTTCGGCCCGGTTGTTTTCCCGCCAGGCAGTGATGCCACGTCGGTACATTACCTCACCGGCACGAGGGTCGTTCGGGTAGAGGAGAAGAAACCGTCTGGCGGCGTCGAGAGCCGGGTAGTTCCGGTCAACCTCGGCATTTGCTTCGGTGAGAAGGAAGAGTGGAGAGGAGAAATTATCTCCGGGAGCGGCTGAGTCAATCAGGCGATTTAGATGCTCGATGGCGAGCAGATATTCTCCTCGTTCAATCAGAATGGTTGCCTCGCGCGTCCCTTCCTGCAACGACCGGTTCTCTTCGGTGCGAGGCTGTGCCACGAGGCAGAGCGGAAACAGTAGAAGCGTGAAGATGCAAAGTCCCCTTTTCTTTACCACAGAGAGCGTCTTGATAACTATCGGATGTTTATGGTGCTGAAGACTGGTACAACGAATCATGTTTGGCTGCAAAGATACAAAACCGTAAGCCCTTTTGCGCCCCGCATGGTGACGATAGGTTTAGGGAAATGCAACAAGGGGTTGAATAAAGGTTATGTGAGTTTATAGAGTGTATAGAGAGAAGAGTTCATAGAGTTCAACCGTAGGGGATAAAAACCTTATAGCAATTGGAGGGCATGGATGTGGGCAAAAGGATACGATACGATGAGCTTGGTTGTGCCAGTGAGATTCAGAATTTCTGATAACTGATCTCTCTCACAGTAGATGGCGACGACTATAGATCAGTATTCATTCGCCTTAATCCGTCCGATCTGTGTACGATTTCATCGAGTAATCATCTCTGGCTGGCGATGGTACACAGGTGACGCGGATCGGGCAGGATATTCACAGATATAAGAAGTAGAGTCTCACAGGAATGCCGTCATCCATTAGATTTGGCATAGTCGCTCTCTCTCGTACAGTTATAGAGATTGTTATAGCAGATAACTATCAATATCTTAGAGAAATATCTCATAGTGCAAAACAATTCATTCTATCCAATGAACACTACCAGATATCAACGCATCCTCTCTCTCTTTGGCCTGCTTGTCATTATTCTTCTCGGACAATTTCAACAAATGTTTGCCCAGCCTTCGGTTAGCTCTGCTGAAACGGATGCTGATCCGAAGAAGGTTGTTCTTCCCTCTCCTGAGCCTCCGTTGAGCATAGCCTATCCGGCAGATGCCGTGCAGGAAGGAATTGAAGGTCTGGTCCGCCTGAGAGTTCTGTTAGATAAGGCTGGTGAGATCTTGCAGATCGAATCGATGGACACTACTGTAAACAGGGGACTACTCTACGCAGCAGTGAGTGGTTTGGAAAAGATGAGGTTCAATCCGGGGAAGATCGATGGAGCGAGCGCAACGATGTGGGCTGTTGCAGAGATTGATTTCCGTATCGAGACACTTCAGCAGGCGGAGGCATCTCCCTCAAAAGAGAGTGAGGAGCGCAACGATTTTCCTGAGTTTGTCCCGGAGGCCACTCCTCCTCTCTATAACATGAATGAGCTTGCTTCTTATCTACAATATCCACCTGAAGCGGAAGCAAAGGGCTTAGAGGCGACTCTCTATATTAAGGTTGCTGTCGACAAGGAAGGGAATCTTCGTAACATAAAGGTGGTCTCCCGTAGGGGAACCAATGCTGAGATGTTTGAAGAAGCAGCACTGAATGCCGTGCGCCAAACAGAGTTTTCGCCAGCAGTAGTAAAGGGTGAACCTGTTAATATGAGCATAACAGTTCCAATTCGTTTTACACTGACGCCTTGAAGAGTCGTGTGAAGTTGCTTGTGACAGTGAGGGAGAAGGCTTCGGTCAGTACATCAGTCAATAGAGTAAACACGCACATATAAAGAACTACACCACTATGAACATTGATACGATAAAGCTACGAGCATATATTCTCCTTCTGGTTGTTGCATTGTTTCTGGGAGTAAGGCCTGGCTATGCCCAAAGTGGCTCGGATCTCGACCTCAAACCCATTATTAGCCTAACCTTGAAGCCGTCTGCCCCACCATCCTCCGATGTTATTGTTATACCTCCTGCTGAGGTGTTGGGAACCAGAGGAATCGAGTACCCAGAGAGTGCGCAAGAAGAGGGTGTGCAGGGAAAGATTCGCCTGAAAGTATTCTTCGATACCAAAGGTGTTGTTCAGCAAACGCAGGTATTGGAAGATGGTGGGGATTCGAGATTGCTCAACGCTGCCGTTGATGGGTTGAGGAAGACAACGTTCCAACCGGGAAAAATTAGTGGGTTGCCAGCGGAGATGTGGATGATAGCAGAAGTGCGCTTTTCGCTGGAGCGGAAGGTGACGACTCCTCAAGAGCCAGTGGCTGCTCCCGATATCCTCTACAGGAAAGAGGAGGGGATGCGCAATCCTGATATTCTCATCTCGCCAGTGGAGTATGATGCTGTGGAGTTGGCTACTCAGCTTGCCTATCCTGTACTCGCCAAGGAAAGCAATATCGAAGGAGAGGTGATGGTGAGTGCTGAGGTAAATCCTGATGGGCGAGCACTCCACGTACGGGTTGTGGAGAGTACCAATAACCTGTTTGACGAAGCGGTGCTGAAAGCTCTGCACTCGATCAAGTTTACCCCGGCAGTCAGCAATGGAATATCAATAATTGGAACCATTCAACTTCGCTTTACGTTCAAGTTTGATAGTGAGGGGAATCCAGATATGAAGGTGGAAGAGGTGAAACCGGAAGTAGAAGAAGTGGAGACATCTCCCACATTTGTACCTGATGTAACTCTTCCACGGTATAGCGAATCTGAGTTGCTTGGCAACCTTGTCTATCCAAAAGAAGCGAAGGAAAAGGATATTCAGGGGACAGTTTATGTAAAAGCCACCATCGGCAAAGATGGCACTGTCTTAAGTGCTACCGTAACCAGAAGCTCACAATCGATTTTTAACGATGCGGCAGTAGCCGCAGTTTTAAAGACTACGTTTACCCCTGCGATACAAAATGGTTATCCAATTGAGATGAGCCTGACAATTCCAATTCACATCAAGGTTGCGGAATAATCAATTGAACAGACTATATTTCTCAATTTGCTAACCACTCATATTATTCAGATAGAGCACCATGTACAGATATCGTTTCCTCATCGTTGCTGCAGCATTTGTTTGTTGTAGTTCGCTTGCCTTCTCTCAGGCATCGGAAGAGAAGAGTGCCAATTCAGGGGGGGGAGCCACTCGCGGTTCTGTCTCGATAGGCATGCAGTACTTGATTGACGGCGAGACAAAGCCACCAACAATTAAGCCGAGTAGTCCAACAATTAACTATCCAGAAATTGCACTGCTTACTGGACAGAGTGGCGTTGTAGAACTTGACGTGATGGTGGCGGCAACCGGTGGGGTGGAGAGCGTAACCGTTCGCAAGAGCGACGATTCGATCTTCACAGTTGCTGCTACTGAGGGAGTGAAGCAGTTCCAGTTTCAGCCGGCAACGTTGGCCGGAGCGCCGGTAAGCATGGCGATTATGATGGAGGTGAAGTTCACAACCGAAGATGAGTGGACAGCACTTTACGACGGTTCTTCAACCGACACGGCGCAAGAAAATGCTGACGCTTGGGCTTACGTAGGGGATGCAACGCTTCCAGAGATGGATCGAACAGCATTCCAGCAAAATCTTGTCTACCCAGATGAAGCAAAGGTGTCGTCGTTGCAGGGGACGGTGACGGTTCGCGTTCGTGTGGATGAGACTGGCAAGGTTGTGGAGGCCGAAGTGGTTGGAGAGGCCGATCCGATTCTGGCCGCGGCTGCCCTGGAAGCAATTAAGAAAACTCCATTTACTCCCGGCCTTGAGGGGGGGGAGCCTGCCCCAATGTGGACGATGATTCCAGTCAACTTTACGATGTCGCACGGCTTAGCATCCAAGCCGTCCGATGAAGCACCGAAAGAAACTTCTGAAGCGGTTGGAAGTGTGACGAAGCCATCTTTCGACCAAGCAGAGCTGGAGAAGAACTTCATCTTTAATGGCTCGGTCGATAAAGTCACTGAAGTAAAGTTGCGGGTGATGATCGACGAGAAGGGGGGAGTGAAGCAGGTTCTGGCTCCAGACGAGACAAACGTGGTACTCGCAAATGCAGCAGTGCAGGCAGTGCAGAACACGAGCTTTACACCCGGTATGCAGAATGGGAAGGCGATTCCAGTCTGGATTACTGTGGAGTTGAAAGTAAAGCCGAGAAATAAATAATCTGGATAGGCAGATGTCACGCGTAAATTCCGGTGGTGGATGGGCTGCAATCTGGTACAGTCTTGAAAAGTCATTCAAGGCTGGGCCGATAGAATTCTGGCGGAGAATGTTTTCGAAGAACTCCTGCAAGACCTGTGCATACGGTATGGGAGGTCAGGATGGGGGGATGCGGAACGAAGCGGGTAGTTTCCCAGAGTTCTGCAAGAAGAGCGTGCAGGCAATGGCTGCCGACATGCAGCCACCAATTGCCGAAGATTTTTTTGATCGACACTCCGTTGAAGAGCTTGCTCGACTCACTCCACGCGAATTGGAAAACTTGGGGCGTATCTCCTATCCAATTGCTCTCCGAGCTGGCGAGACACACTTCAGGCAAATCGACTGGAACGAGGCACTGGATAAGGCTGTAGGGGGAATGCGTCGTACCGATCCGCGCCGTTCTTTCTTCTACTCTTCAGGTCGCAGTAGTAACGAGGCCGCATTTCTCCTTCAGTTGCTTGCCCGCATTTACGGAACGAACAACGTTCACAACTGCTCCTATTATTGCCATCAAGCGAGTGGTGTTGGGCTTGGGGCAAGCGTTGGAAGCGGAACTGCAACGGTTGTGTTGGATGATCTGCACAAGGCTGATTTCGTGATGTTGATAGGTGCAAATCCAGCGAGCAATCATCCCCGCATTATCACAGAACTTGCAGAACTTCGGAAGCGAGGAGGCAAAGTTGTTGTCGTCAACCCGATGCGCGAAACCGGACTCGACCGGTTCAATATCCCATCGAAGCCTAATTCTCTTCTCTTCGGTTCCAAAATCAATGATCTCTACATCCAACCAAGCATCGGCGGCGACATTGCATTTCTGAAGGCAGTTCTGAAGATTGTGGTGGATCGAGGAAAGCTCGACGAAGAATACATTGCCCAATATACAAATGGGTTCGATGCCCTTCGTGCAGAAGTCGCTGAGCTATCCCTCGAAGAACTATCTCGTCTTTCTGGAGTTTCACTCGCAATAATCGAGGAAGCAGCCAGAATGTATGTTGAGGCAAAGGGAGCCATCTTCATGTGGGCGATGGGCATCACTCACCACGAGCATGGGAGCGACAACGTTGCAATGATTGCCAACCTTGCTTTAGCCCGCGGAATGGTTGGGAGAGAGGGGGCTGGTTTGATGCCGATTCGAGGTCACTCAAACGTGCAGGGAATTGGCTCGGTCGGCTTTACACCCGAACTGAAGGAAGGTTTCCTGAAACGGATGGAGGAGTTGTACGGACTGAGTGTGCCTGCTTGGAAGGGTATGGATTCGATGGAGTGCATTCACGCAGCGCACAACGGGGATGTCGACTTTGCTCTCTTGATGGGGGGGAATTTCTACGCCTCGAATCCAGCACTTCACTATGCTGAAGAGGCTCTCTCCCGAATCGGCACTACAGTTCACGTCAGTACAAAGCTCAACCAAGGGCACGTGGTTCCTCGTCCGGTAGGGGATGGCAGTGAGGTTATCATTCTTCCAACATTCACGCGGGACGAAGAGTTGCAAACCACAACGCAGGAGAGCATGTTCAGCTATGTGCGACTTTCCGAGGGAGGGATGCGTGGGCCGAAGGGAAAGCTGCGAACAGAAACCGACATTGTGACGAGCATTGCCGGGCGTTTACTCCCAGATGGTCCAGTTGATTTTCTTTCGTTGAAAAAGCATAACGACGTTCGTCAGGTGATAGCCCAAGTTGTGCCAGGATATGAAGATGTCGGGCAAATTGGGGAGACGAAAGAAGAGTTTCACGTCGCAGGGCGAGTGCGACACCACCCACGATTCAACTTCCCGGATGGGCGCGCGCGGTTCATTGCAGTGGAGACACCACACTTCGATTATGGAGATCGAGAGTTGATGTTGATGACAATCCGGTCAGAGGGGCAATTCAACACCGTTGTCTACGAAGAGCACGACCGCTATCGGAATCAATCTTCACGCGACGTAATCATGATGAGTGGTGCTGACATTGAGCGGCTTGGATTGCGTGATGGGGAACGGGTGACAGTAGTATCAGAAACAGGTCAGATGGAGAACATCCGTGTTTCTCGTTACGATGTCACTCCCGGCTCAGCGGCGATGTACTACCCGGAAGCAAACATCCTCGTTCCAACGTTCGTGGACAACCAATCCCGAACTCCCGGATTTAAAAACGTTCGTGTTCGCATCGAAAGCCACCGCTAACCTTGGTATACGTGGTGGTGAAAGAATCCAGCCAGACAGAGCATTACTCAACCGGTGCAATACATTGCGCTGAGCCATGCCGAGGATTGTTCACATACTGACTCACCTCACGTGCTTTCATCTTCTCTGCTGGGTAGGGGATGAGCATTCCCTCAGCATCCTGCGCCCGCGTCTCCCTATCAAGCCAGATGCCAATCTCTTCGGTTGGAAGGATCACCGGCATTCGGTTGTGAATATCTTTCATCAACTCGTTTGGAGTTGTAGTGATAATTGCACAAGTAACATGTTCTGAGCCGTCGGGAGAATGTCTGTGGCTTTGTACTCCAGCCATTGCGAAGATTTCCCCATCCTCAAGTGTAATCCAGTGAGGTCTTTTCTCATTCCCCTCTCTCTTCCACTCGTAAAATCCATCGGCAAGAATTGCGCAGCGTGAGTTGCGAAAAGCTCCCCGGAAGTATGGTTTCTCCGCCACCGACTCACCTCGGGCGTTGATAACTGGCTTGAACTTCCCATCATCTTTCGCCCACGACGGAACAAATCCCCACTCCATCACTTCAATGCGTGGTTCAGGATCGGCAACCAACCCAACTACTGGCTGGCTTGGTGCAATGTTATAAAGTCGTGGATGCAGAAGCTCTTCGGGCAATTCAAGTTTGAACTGCTCTAAGAACTCCTGCAAGTCGCTGGCAAGTGAAAATCTTCCGCACACGAGAGATCAATTCAAAATTCAAAATGAAAAATTCAAAAAGGGTTGGGATCAAGGCTCTATTACGACGGTCTGCCAAAACCGTTGACGGTGCGTTTCTTTACTTCTAAGTTTCGCATGTCGCGAATTAACGCGACTACCCGTCCTTCAAGGCGAAAATCTTCTGGTTCTTCTACCATGATTGGGGAGTAGTTTTTGTTTGCCGGTTCTAAGAAGATTCGTCCGGCTATATCGTAGAATCGTTTCACCGTTGTCTCATCTCCAATGCGTGCTACTACAATCTCTCCACTGCGAGCCGACTCAGCGCGGCGCACTAACAGGAGATCATCTTCGAAGATTCCGGCTTCAATCATTGAGTCACCTTTCACCCGAAGCAAAAATGTTTGTTCGGTGCCGACCATATTCAGGTCGAGCATCATGTGCATTTCGATGTTCTCCTCAGCTAAGAGAGGAGTGCCGGCTTGTACTGACCCAACGAGAGGGACTGGAACTGAGGGGGCAACGGAGTTCAGGAGAATACCACGACTTCGTCCGTCGTGTCGCATGGTCAGGCGTCCTTTTCGTTCTAAGGCTTTGAGGTGTTTGCGGGCTGCGCTCTGGTTAATGCTAAAATGGCGTGCGATTTCTCGCTCGGTAGGGGGTTGTTGATGTTGGCGGAAGTATTTCTCGATAAAGCGGAGAACACTTTCCTGTCGTGGCGTTAGCTCTTCCATATCATATATGATAGATGTCGAAAGAACGCGAGGCCGAAACTTTCGGGCATCGCATGAACACCACGCAAGCTACACCAAAAAAAGTAATGAGTCAAGAGGTGTGAGGGATTGGTAAAAGAAAAAAAAGGCGACATCCAGCAATTTGTGGATGTCGCCTTCTCCGACTATGAAATCGGAAAATCGTATGCGGGAGTTCTTATTCTCCGCTCTTGTCATCACTCGCAGGTGCTGACTCTGTGGCTGGAGCAGTCTCTGACGAAGAATTAGAAGATTCTCCAGTCGCGCCAGTCTCTCCGGTTGGTGCTGGTGTAGCTCCTGGAGCTGGTGTAACTGAAGGGGCAATACCACCCGGAGTGATTGCACGACTTGCCCCATCGCTGCTCCCCGCAGGGAGAAAGAATAGGTTGGCAATCAGGCAGAGTACTGCAATTCCAATTGCGAAGTAGGTTGTCCACTTCCCGAGTGCTTCAAGTGTACGGCGTTGACCGAACGTGGAGCCGATAGTTCCACCAATTCCACCGAAAGCAGCGGTGATTCCTCCCCCCTTACTTGGTTGCAGGAGAACCATGACAATCAGCATAATTGACAGAATCAATGCCAGAATCAGAATAACCCAGAACATAGCTGTATTGAATTAGGATTAAAGATCTTCTCAAAAAGCGAACCCCCAAGTTATGCAACGATTCAAGAGTGACAAAATAGGATTTTGAGAAGGTGTGTGAGGAAAGATCAAAGTGAGAACTTTTGAAGTTTAATGGTACTTCCCTATATCATTCTTGTTTCCTCCTATTGGGTTTGGGGTTAGCGCTCCTTTATCTTGCAAGAATTGCTTGGTATTTCAAGCAAAAAAATCCTAAAACTGTGATATTCAGCCTATCGGTCGTGTCTCTGTTAACAGGGGCTCTACATAAAAATTGATAACTCTCAACAGAAGATTAAGGAAAAAGATGGAGGAGGGGATCGTTCTGTGTGAATGGATTGTTTGAAACACCACTCATTTCTTTTGCTTGAGGATAGAAAATGACTTATATACGCTTATCTACCTAACCATACACTTTCAATATGATCATGTCTACTTATTATCGCTTCGCTCTTCCCTTCCTTTTATTGCTATTAGGCCTTTCTGCCTGTACACATCGTTATGAACCACCAACTTCAATTTCAGGAGTTGTCAACCACTATGCGGCTGTTCTCGATAAGGTTGACTGTGGGTTTGTGGTTGATGATGTAGAAGGATGGAAACGAGGTGATTTAGTACTCGTGATTCAGATGCAAGGCGCAAGGATTGAAAATTCCAATACATCCCGATATGGTACAGTTGTAAACTATGGAAGTGCTGGATTATATGAATTCAACCGTGTTTCACATGTAGAAGAGAATACTATCTGGTTGGAGAACAATCTAGTTAATACCTACATGCTGAGTGGAAATGTGCAGTTGGTTCTTGTTCCTGAATACAACCATGTGACTGTCAGCGCAGATTTAACCTCTCGGCCATGGAATGGCAGAAAGGGAGGAGTAGTGGCCATATCAGCTTCTGGGAAGGTTACCTTGGCAGCCGATATTGATGCAAGTGCATCTGGATTCCGAGGTGGCGCTGTACATGAGCAAGTAAGCGTTGTGCCAAACTACGAAGGTGACTACGTCAGTAATGATGGAGAAAAACATTCCGAAAAAGGAGAGGGCATTCATGATTTTGGGTTAGATGCTTGGACGTTAGGGCGAGGAGCTCCTGCAAATGGTGGTGGTGGTGGTGGAAACCACAATGGTGGTGGTGGTGGTGGTGCTAACAGCGGTTGTGGTGGAAATGGTGGATACTCGTACCAACATCCCAGATATAGTGGTGATTATCAGATTGCTCAGGGTTTAGGAGGACATGCTCTCGATAACACCGGACGCATTCAACGCTTGTTCTTGGGTGGCGGTGGTGGTGCGGGACATACGAACAACAGTACCAGCAGTGATGGTGGAAATGGTGGTGGTATTATCTTGATTCAGGCTTCCCAAGTAGTTTGTAATGGACATACAATTCGTTCTCGTGGAGAGGATGCAGAGAGATCGAACTATGATGGTGGAAGTGGTGGCGGAGCTGGTGGCACCGTTGCTCTTCTGGTGCAACGCATCAGCGAAGGAATTAATATCGATGTTTCAGGTGGGAATGGTGGCGATAGCTATAATGATGTCGAGCATAAAGATGTTGGTACAGGTGGCGGCGGTGGTGGCGGCACTGTTCGTGTGAGCGGAAATGGAGATGCTCTCCGTGGAGTGCAGGTCTTGCTGGATGGTGGAAAGAATGGAACGACAATTCGTGGGTCTGACTATGGTGCAACTCCGGGATGTCGTGGGCAAATCACTCGTGACTTCAATGTGCCTCATGGAGTTGAGCAGTGTAATGGAGAAGAGGATTTAAGGCGTATTGAAGAAGAGAAAACCGATCTGGGTCTTTCTTCTGTTAACATAGCTCAATAGAAGTAAGTTCGAAATCGCTCTGAGGTTTCAGAGCTGAAAGGAAGGGACTTGAGTTCATTACTCAAGTCCCTTCCTTTTACAGGCGAATATAATCGCGCACTCGTGGAATACAGATTGCATTGTCTCCATTCCGATAATCATGAGTCGAAGACATCCGGCTTACTGCTCCCCACCCACGTTCTACTCGGTAGAAGTGATAGTCATTGCGAGCGGCAATAAAATCGAGAACATCTGCTGGAGTATGTCCAAAGCTCTCACTGGTCTCTGTATTTAATTCAATCACCCAGATTGGAGGAACGTCATGCTCCAGAAGTGCCGTTGCACCGTGAAGTACCTGAAGTTCCGCTCCCTCAGTGTCCATTTTGATGAGATCAATACGGTCAACCTGATGTTCCGCAATGTAGTGATCCAAAGTTGTCATCGGTACGGTTGATGCTTTGTAGTCCTCGCGATTAAGAGTTGAAAGAGAACTGTGGCCGTGATAGAGTCCTTCAAATGTATAGATCGTAATCTCCCCATTTTCATCCTCCCCTAAAGCGAGATTGTTGAAGTGAATCTCATTCTGAAAACCATTCAGCTCCCAATTCCTCTTCATCTTGTTAAAGATGAATGGGACTGGTTCAAAAGCGTGGATAACACCATTCGGGGAGAGCTTCGAAGCAATTAGTGAGTACCAACCAATATTCGCTCCAATATCGATGAACACGTCATCATGCCGAAGAAGTTGGGCGAACGCCTCAGTTGTTCCTGTTTCAAATGTCCGCCGGTAGTATAACATCTCCCATCCAGCATCTTCCGGCAGAGTGATCTCTACCTTAATACCATGTCGAGTCGGAACCTGAAGAGTTTTGTCGCGAAGAAAGTGACGCCCAATCTTTTGCAGGCGTCCTTTGCCGAATTCGACGGGGCTACGTGAGCAATAGAAGCGAATGAGAGAATGAAGTAGAGCTGTCATCGACGGATGCGTATCTGTTTGTTGTATACAGTAAAAGTGAACAAACCTATTGATTTTTGTGCAGGTATTTCGTGTGGATTAGCATCCAATGTCAATTCTTTTTTGAAGAGTGTAGGTCGTGTCCACCACTCCCTCCAACCTCTGTATCTTGCCACCCAATGCTCTCATTTCGCAAACTCTTTTATTGGAAGAATAGTTAATCGATGATGCCGAGTCTCTCAGAACGTGCGCGTTTGCTGCGTGAGCAGCTTCAGGAACACAACTATCGATACTATGTGTTGAACGATCCAGCGATTAGCGATCGTGAGTTTGATGCAATGTTGGAAGAACTTCAGGAGCTTGAACGGCAGTATCCTGAATTGGTAACGATAGACTCGCCCACGCAACGTGTGGGAAGCGATCTCTCGAATGAGTTCCCAACAATACCGCACGCCCGCCCGATGCTCTCTCTTGCTAACACCTATTCGGAAGAGGATGCGCGGGAGTTCGATCGCCGCGTTCGTGAGGGACTCGGTGAAGAACCGTTTGAGTATGTGGCAGAGTTGAAAATTGATGGAGTGGCCGTAAGCCTGGTCTACGAAGAAGGACTCTTCGTTCGAGGTGTTACCAGGGGGAATGGGGAGCAGGGGGATGAGATTACGCAGAACTTGAGAACAATTCAATCGCTCCCGCTGCGAGTTCGCGACGTTGAGGTTGATGGAGTTCCGCTTCGGAACTTCGAGGTTAGAGGGGAAGTTTACATGAATGTGGAGGCGTTCAATGCGATGAATCGTGAACGTGAGAGCCGAGGGGAGAAGACGTTTGCTAATCCGCGCAATTCTACCGCCGGTTCGCTGAAGATGCTCGACTCCAAACTTGTTGCCGAACGTCCTCTAAACATCTTCCTCTACTATCTCTGGACGGATGATGTGCGACTGCAATCACACCACGAAAACCTCGATCTCCTTAGTCAGCTTGGCTTTGCAGTTAACCCAAATGCGGAACGTTGCCGTACAATCGATCAGGTGCTGAGCTACTGGCAAATTTGGGGTGAGCGTCGCGAAAGTCTTCCGTATGAAATTGATGGCGTTGTGGTGAAAGTTGATTCGTTAGCACAACAGGAAGAGTTAGGGCAGATCGCAAAGTCACCACGCTGGGCGATGGCTTGGAAGTTTGAGACGTGGAGTGCGAGAACAAAACTCAACGATATTACCATCCAGGTCGGTCGGTCAGGACGGGTTACTCCTGTTGCTGAGCTTGAGCCGGTTTTCCTTGCAGGTTCCACCGTTAGCCGTGCCACGCTCCACAATGCCGACTTTATTGCCGAGCTTGATGTACGGATAGGAGATACGGTTGAGATTGAGAAAGGGGGGGATGTTATTCCGAAGGTTAACCAAGTTGTCCTTGAGGATCGTAGTCCGCAGGCTGAACCCTATCACTTCCCTACCATCTGCCCTTGTCCGGTTGAGTCGACACTTGTTCGCCCGGAAGAAGAGGTGAATTACTTCTGCGTTCACGCTGAGTGCCCATGGCAGTTGCGTGGACGTATTGAACACTTCGCGTCGCGTGGAGCGATGGATATTGAAGGGTTAGGAGAGAAAGTTGTCGATCAGTTCGTTACGCTTGGATGGCTTGCTGACTTTGCCGATATCTACGAGTTGCACAAACGTCGAGATGAGATTGCTGCGCTGGAGAGGTGGGGAGATAAATCGGTGGAAAACCTCCTCGCAGGTATTGAGCAAAGTAAAGATCGTCTCCTCTGGCAACTGATTTTTGGTCTCGGCATCCGCCACGTTGGATCATCCGTTGCGCGCCTCTTGGCGAGGAGGTTTGGTTCTATTGACAAACTTGCAGAAGCTACTGCCGAAGAGCTTGAGGAGATCGACGAAATCGGTCCACACATTGCTGGGTCGATTGTGAACTACTTTAGCGAAGAGAAGAATCGCCAACGGATTGAACGATTGCGGGATGCCGGTGTGCGCACGGAAGACCCACAAGTTGAAGCCCCTGCACTCAACCTGTCGAATGAGTTTTTTGTGGATAAAACATTTGTCTTAACTGGAACGCTCGCGCACTTTACGCGAGACGAGGCGGCGGCTGAGATCGAGAAACGTGGAGGAAAAACTTCTTCGAGTGTGAGCAAGAAGACAGACTATATTTTGGCTGGAGAGAAGGCTGGATCGAAGCTGGAGAAGGGGGTAAAACTTGGCGTTGCAATCATCGACGAGGATGAATTTACTCGCCAGCTTCAGGGAGGGAGTGAGGAGGAAAGTGGTCAGTTAAGTATGCTCGGTTAAGGGGGATAACGCTTAGCCTGACTATTACCAGATAGTGGTTGTCAGAACTCAGCCTCTTCTCCTTACTCTACTCACCAGCGATCTTCAGAATGTCTCCACTCAACCGAAGGAGTTGAAGGCCAAGAATTGCCATCTCATACTCAGCCTGCGTAAGTCGACTTCCAGACTCGATAAAGCGGGTCTGTGCTTGCCGAACTTCTAAGGGGGTAACGGCTCCAAGCTCAAGTCTATCAGACGCAAGGCGCAGATTTTCTTCTGCGGCGGTGATACTACTCCGTTCAAAGTCAGCCAGAAGACGTTGGCTGTCGTATTGCTGATAGAGTGTCTCGAAATTTTCTTCTGCTTCGGCGACAGCTTCAGCATATCGCAATTCGCTCTGGCGTATCAGAATATCTGCCTGGTTAAGTCGACCTTCAGTAGCAAATCCGTTGAAGATATTCCAAGTTGCATTCAGGCTATAGTTCAATCCCGAGGTGCGGTTCGAGAGAAGAAACCCGGCGTCAGCACTTGACCCCACGAAGTCGTAGCCGACATTTAGTGAAAGGTTCGGGTAGAGTTCAGATTTTACAATGCTCTCTCTACGCTTCATTTGTTCAACAGTAAGGGAAGCCTGCTCTACTGCCGAGTTAGTTCTTACAATCTGCTCGCGCAATTCATCCCGTGATGGCAGGGGAAGAGGGAGTGCAACAGGATCAACCGGAGTGAAAGGAGTTAGGGGAGATCTATTTAACAGTCGGTTAAGTCGGATTTTTGCACTGGCAAGCTGTAGTTCTTGGCGGAGTAACGTAGCACTATCTGAGTTAAGGTCAACCTGTGCTTGTGTCATCTCAAAACGAATCGAAGCTCCGGCGTCAACCCGGTCTTTTGCTAAGTCACGTCGAAGAATCGAAAGACGGATTGATTCTTTGGCTGTGCTGATAAGTTCGCGAAGTAACACAATATCCAAGTAGGCGAGAACAATCTCTGTGGCAATTCTCTCTCGTTCATCCCGTTCGGCTACAGTGCTCAACGCTTCTTCTCCACGCAGCAAGTCGAGCCGTCGCCACGAAGCAAAGCCATCGAACACCTGCCAGTTGGCATCGACTCCAAGTGAGTATCCGCTTGAGATGGCTCCGCTTCGTTCGGTTACTTCGCCACTGACAAACTCTTGACGTGTGTTGTTCAGGCTTCCACTCACTCCGCCGCGCAGATCAACTTCCGGCAGAAGTCCGGCTGCTCCCGGCGTTGCTCCCTTACCTGCCCACTCAGTTTGTAGCGAAGCAAGTTCTGCTCGTCTGCTCTGTTCAAGCCCAATGCGAACAGCTTCTCTTAGCGTTAGTTCTTCCCCTTGCCCTCTCCCAACTATAGGGAGGAAGAGAAGGAGGAGAAAAACGAATATTATCGAGAGGAGATATTCTCTCTTCTCCCAACAGTGGTTGGTGCTATTGTATAGTGAAAGTCTGAGCATATATCTACCGTGACAGATTACTGTTCTCCTTCAATAACTTCCAATTCTTCCAGGGGAATAGTTCGGAGACCTTTGCTTGTAAAGAGCGAATAGACACCCGGCACAACGAAGAGAGTTAAGAGCGTTGCGATAATGAGACCGCCAACCAGAACAATACCCATCGAGACGCGACTTTGTGCACCCGATCCGAGTGCTAAGGCAATTGGAAGTGCGCCGAGGATTGTAGAGAGGCTGGTCATCAAAATAGGGCGGAAGCGAGCCGCCGATGCGTCGAGGATTGCCTCGGCGATGCCGAGTCCAGCTTCGCGGCGTTGGTTGGCAAACTCTACGATGAGAATACCATTCTTCGTCACCAGACCAATCAACATAATCATACCGATCTGACTAAAGATGTTCAATGTCTGATCGAAATACCAGAGTGAAAGAAGTGCTCCACTTAAGGCGAGAGGAACTGTGAAAAGTATAATGAAAGGATCACGGAAGCTCTCGAACTGTGCGGCCAGCGCTAAGTAGATCAACAGCAGAGCCAGACCAAAGGCAAAGAAAAGACTGGATGAACTCTCCACAAAATCCCGCGACGTTCCGGTTAGAGATGTACTGAATGAATCATCTAACACTTCTTCGGCAATTCGTTCCATCTCTTCAATGCCATTCCCCAACGAATATCCATCGGCAAGGCCTGCCGAGACCGTAGCCGAAACATATCGGTTGAAGCGGTAGAGTTGCGGTGGGCGACTCTCCTCCTTTGTCTCGATGAGATTGTCGAGTTGGATCATCTCACCTCTATTGTTTCGCAGGAAGATGGAGTTAAGGTCAATTGGATCGTTCCGGTTCTCTTTCTCAAGCTGACCGATAACCTGATACTGCTTACCATTCATTGTGAAGTATCCCATCCGACCATCGCTGAGAGCTACTTGCAGTGCTTGGGCTACGTCGAGCATTGAAATGCCGAGCACTCGCGCCTTCTCTCGATCTACAGAGACCTGCAACTCCGGTTTGTTGAACTTTAAGTCGATATCAACAATGTTGAAGACCTCACTCTCACCTGTTTTATCAAGAAACTGTGGGAGCTTTTCCGTCAGACGTTCAAAGTTCGGAGCTTGAATCACAAACTGCACTGGTAAACCTCCCCTGCGTCCTCCGATTGTTTGCTCTTCAGAAAAGAAGACACGTGCCCCCGGAATGTTTCTGGAGAGTCCGTTCAGTTGGCCAGCAATTTGACTTTGTGTTCGGCCTCGCTCATCTGGTTGCGTGAGAATAATCCGCATGAACCCAGAGTTGACCGAGCTGGACGCCCCGAATCCGGGAGAGGTAACAGAAATGATTGCGGAAATTTCTGGAACTGAGTCTTTGACCAACGTGATCATCTGATCCATGTAGTTGTCCATATACTCGAACGTTGCTCCCTCTGGGGCTGTGGCGAACATTCGGAGACCGCTTCGATCTTCGAGTGGAGCTAACTCGGAAGGGAGAATAGACATCAAGAACCAGATGAGGAAGCCACAGAGAAGAATAATTGGAAAGACGAGCCAACGTTGACGCATGAAGCTCTCGAGAATCGAACCGTAGATGTCGGTTAGCGAACGAAAGAACGGTTCTGTCCACTCATAGAAACGATTGTGCTTTCCTTGCTTTAGCAATCGCGTGGCGAGCATAGGCGTGAGGGTGAGGGCAACAAACGAGGAGATAATAACTGCTCCAGCAAGCACTACGCCAAACTCTCTGAAGAGGCGTCCAGTAAGTCCTTCGAGAAACATTACTGGCATAAAGACCGCAGCTAATGCAACGGTGGTTGCGATCACTGCAAAGAAAATCTCTTTACTCCCTTGAAAGCCTGCTTGTAGGGGGGACATACCCTGCTCAATCTTTGTATAGATATTCTCCAGAACTACAATTGCATCATCTACTACCAGACCGATAGCCAGAACAATGCCGAGAAGTGTGAGAACATTGATTGAAAATCCGGCTGCCAACATGATGGCAAACGTGCCAACCAACGATACCGGAATAACCACCGTCGGGATAATCGTTGTTCGGAAGTCGCGGAGGAAGAGAAAAATCACCAGTACTACCAAGCCGAAGGCGACAAAAATTGTTTGCACTACTTCGTCAATCGAATCTCGGATATAGTTGGTTGTGTCAAATCCGATGCCGAGTTGAATATCTGCCGGCAAATCTTTCTTAATCTCTTCGAGTCTTTTGTAGAACTCGTTGGCAATTGCAATGTTGTTTGCTCCCGGTTGCGGTATCAGCACGACGCCGATCATCGGTTTGCCATCCCGTTTCAGAACTGTTCGCTCGTTCTCTGGACCATATGCCGCGCTCCCAACATCTCGCAGCCGAATGATTGAGCCATTATTTTCGGCGATAATCAGATTGTTGAATTCTTCAGGTGTGGTCAGTCTGCCAACCGTTCGTACAGAGAGTTCTGTTGCCTCTCCTTCAATCCGTCCGGTAGGCAGTTCTACATTTTCCCGATTCAGTGCGGCTGCCACGTCAGTTAACGAAAGCCCAAGTGCTGTTAGCCGAGCTGGATCGAGGGCTATTCGCATTGAGTAGCGTTTCTCACCCCAGATTGCCACGCTGCTGACGCCGGGAATCGTTTGCACCCGTTCTTTAAAAAGGTTGATGCCGATTTCTGTAAGCTCCAGTGGGTCGCGAGAATCACTGGAGACGTTGAGGAAGATTATTGGACCAGCGTCTGCATCCGATTTCGAGACAATTGGATTGTCAACATCAGGTGGGAGGGATCGTTGAGCACGTGAGACTCGGTCGCGGACGTCGTTTGCTGCCGTCTCTAAGTCGATGTCGAGTGTGAACTCGATAGTAATCGTGCTTCGACTTTCGCGACTAACAGAGGTGATTGTTCGAATGCCAGCGATACCGTTTACCGATTCCTCGATAGGCTCGGTGATTTGCGATTCAATAATATCTGCGTTAGCACCGGGATAACTTGTGGATACGGTGATTACTGGAGGATCAACCGATGGATATTCACGCACGCCGAGCCGAGTGAAGCCGATTACTCCGAACAGAATAATGACCAGTGAGAGGACTGTTGCTAAAACAGGGCGGCGTATGCTTAATGATGAAAGACTCATAACTCGACTATTTCTGGGAGTTCTTCCCGGTGGAAACTGATAGGAACCGAACGGTAGTTTGAAACTGAAGCGATACTCAGTGAAGTGCTTCCTTCTTTAGCTCTGCTACTGTCGGATAACGGGAATAACCGGACTCCCCGGTCGTGCTGTTTGAATTCCTTCAATGATTACGGTGTCTCCTGCCTGTAACCCTTCAGATACTTCGATGAAAGATTCCGAACGTGCTCCAGTTTTGATAGAACGTGGAGCCGCTTTCCCATCCTTTACCATCATCACCTGTTGTCCATCAATTGTTGGGATAACCCCCATAGTTGGAATAATTGGGAGATTCGAAGTAGTGCCGACGGGCATTTGCACGGCTGCGAACTGTCCCGGTAAAAGGTCACGGTTGCCATTTGGGCTTGTTGCCCGAATTCGTCGGGTTCGGGTGGAAGGATCTACACCAGCCTCTACCGCGTATACGCGGGCACTCCGCTCTCCACTAATTCCTTTAACGCTATAGCGGAAGATTGTCCCAGGGGTGACGCGAAGAGCATACGACTCTGGAATAGAGAACTCGAGCTTCAGTGGATTGAGATCGTACAATGTTGTCAGGACTGTCGATGGCGTAACGTAGGCTCCTTTGCTAACGTGGCGCAAGCCTACTTGTCCGGAGAACGGGGCGCGAACTACTGTCTTTTCAATCTGTGCTTGCAGTAGGGCAATGTCGGCGCGAGCAACTTCCAATTCGTTTAGAGCAATTTCATACTCGGCTTCGCTGACACCATTCCGTTCCAACAGTCCTTCCTTTCGCTTCTGATTAAGTTCTGCCAAGTTCAAACGGATTTCAGCTTTCTTGAGAGAAGCCTGAAGCTCAGAGTCGTTCAGTTGAGCCAAAGGAGTTCCTTGCGATACAAATTGACCTTCGGTGAAATAGATGTTGGTGATTTTGCCGGAGACTTCACTTGTAATGTCTGTCTCTTCGTTTGGCAGAAGTGTGCCGGCGAGAGTAATTGGAGTATTTGTCTGTCCTACCTGTACTACGTATGCAACCACTTGTGCTGGTCCACCTCTTCCTTTTCCTGCCGCGCCATTCTTTCCGGAACCATTATCTTCGTCGCCGGTAAAGTCGATTTTAGGGAGTGCGAGTAGAATGATTGCTATCAGCAGACCGCCTAATGCTATCCAGCGTACTGCGCGGTACTTCTTTCGACTTTCGGTTGGAGATTCCATAGGCTCGATTATATTCTTTCGGTTATACTGGTCTTCGGAAATTGACTCCTCGGCAGTGCACGGTACAGATTAGGTAGCCGGGGCAACAGGTTATGTGTAGTCTACAGTAGAATGTAGTTAGACACTCTATCAGTTCTTTCTATTCCGTTTTGCCGATTGTACTAAGTTTAGAATGCCATACAATCTTGCGAACCCTAACAAATTAATCTGTTGCAACGTGGATATGGCAAAACATGATAGTGAGTGATAGTAAACCAAAGCAAGTCAAGCAGACCGTGAACAGACCACGTTTGTTACAGCGCAAACCAAAACAGAGCAGGTCTTTTCTTCTCGAGAAGAAAGGAATCACGTGGTTGTTTCTCTCCCCCTGGTTGATTACTCTCCTTCTCTTCTGGATTTATCCTCTTCTCTATTCTCTGTACATGAGCTTCACGGAGTATCGAACACTCTCAGGTCAGATGAAGTGGATTGGTCTCGCAAACTACGAGCGTCTGGTAAGTGATCCTATATTCTGGAAGGCATTAGCAAATACGTTAATCTTTGTGGTGGGCACTATCCCGTTCACAACAATCTTTGCAATCGTGTTGGCTGTAATGTTGAGCCGCAACATTGCTTGGAAAGGATTCTATCGTTCGGCATTCTTTATCCCATCGGTTACTGCCTTAGTGGTGTTGGCCTTAATCTTCACCAATCTCTACGCACAAGATGGCTACATCAACAGTATTCTGAACTTGCTGAACATTCCTTACCCTAAAGATGGTTGGCTTCTGAATACGGGAACGGCTCTGCTATCGATTATGGCAATGGACGTTTGGATTGCCACTGGCTACTACACAGTCCTTTTTCTGGCTGCCTTGCAGACAATACCTAATGAGCTGTACGAGGCAGCAGAGATTGATGGCGCATCACGGCGCCAGCAGTTTTTCCGGGTAACGCTTCCGGGACTTCGTCCCATGCTCCTCTTCGTTATCGTACTGAACACGATCCGCTCATTCCAAGTCTTTACCGAAGTCTACGTGATGACAAAAGGGGGGCCACTAAACGCCACGACAACGCTCGTCTACGAAGTCTACCGAAATGCGTTCGACCGTTCCGACCTGATGGGATATGCCTCCGCAATTGCCTACGTCACCTTCATTTTGATTCTTGGAGTCTCACTTCTGCAAATGCGTTTTCTGAGAGAAGGGAAGTAGGAAGAGAGAATTCAAAATTCAAAAGGCAAAATTCAAAAAGGGGATTGGGATTATAGTCAGGAGAAGACTCAAGTAGCGGGATTGTGAGCAGAGCATTCAAAAAGGGTTCATGGTATCGCAAAGAAAGATTGCGTTTTCTGAGAGAAGAGAGGTAGGAAGGGAGAATTCAAAATTCAAAAGGCAAAATTCAAAAAGGGATTGGGGTTATGGTCGGGAGAAGACTCAAGTAGCGGGGTTGTGAGCAGAGCATTCAAAAAGGGTTCATGGTATTGCAAAGAAAGAGCGATTCGCAAGCTTCTGAACAGAACACCTAATCTGACTCCTCACTCTTCTTTTTGAATTTTGCCTTTTGAATTGATTCCTCTCCTATTATATCGGCAACGATTTTTGCTGACGAGATAACTCCCGGCATTCCTGCTCCCGGATGTGTTCCCGCCCCAACGAAGTAGAGATTCTCGATCTCCTCGGATCGATTGTGTGGGCGAAACCAAGCTGATTGCGTGAGAGTGGGGGCAACAGAAAAGGCACTTCCCTTGTAGCTGTTGAGCGTATCGCGAAAGTGGAGTGGATCGATGTGGTGTTCTACCACAATGTGCTCCCTCAGGTTAGGCATGTAGTGCTTCTCGAGATATTGAACAATCATATCGCGATAGCGGGGAGCAACCTGAGTCCAGTTGTCACCGGAATCGAGGTGTGGAACGGGGGAGAGGACGTAGAACGCATCACATCCATCGGGGGCAAGGGCAGGGTCGGTTTTCGTGGGACGGTGAAGGTAGAGGGAAAAATCATCGGAGAGATGGTGCTTGTTGAAAATATCGTTCAGAAGTACTTGGTATTCTTTACCGAGAATAATTGTGTGGTGTTCAATCTCTTCATACGTTCTGTCGGTTCCGAAGTAGAGAACGTAGAGGGACATTGAGTACTTCATCCTGTCAATTCGGCGGTTCGTATACTTCCGTCGAAAACGTTCTGGCAGAAGATAGCGGTAAGCGAAGGAGACATCTCCGTTGCAGACGACAGCATCAGCCGAAATGCTATTGCCATTTTTCAGTTGAACCCCGGTTGTTCTCCTACTCCCTTCGTCAACGAGAATTTCATTCACTTCAGTGTTCAGATGTACTTCCCCTCCAAGTTCTTTGAAGAGGCGAAGCAGACCCTCCACTACTGCACCTGTTCCGCCTCTTGCAAACCAGACTCCCCACTCCCGCTCCAGATAGAGAATTAGTGCGTAGATCGACGTAGTCTGAAACGGATTCCCTCCAACCAGAAGAGGGTGGAAACTGAAGACACGACGCAGGCGTTCATCCTTGATATAACCTTTGACGACATCGTAAACCGAACGGTCGGCTCGCAAGCGAATTAAGTCGGGGAGAACTTTCAGCATCGAGCCGAGTGTCGTGAAGGGGACATCGATCAGATCGAAGCCAGTCTTGAAGACATCTTCTGCTTTGCGCAGAAACTTCAGGTAGCCCTCAACATCATCTGGGTTAAATTTGCTGATCTCCCGGATCATACTCTCTCGGTTATCGTTGTACCGGAATGTGGAACCATCTTCAAAGCAGATCTGATAGAATGGATCGACCGGCATCATCTCCACATACTCTTTCGGGTCACGCCCGGCATTTGTGAAAAGTTCCTCGATAAGCCAAGGGGCGGTAATCACCGTTGGCCCTCCGTCGAACGTAAAACCGGCCTTCTGATATACGTAGGCTCGTCCTCCCGGCCTATCTCGTTTCTCGAGAAGCGTTACGTTGTGTCCGTTAGTTTGCAGTCGCAAGGCTGCCGCGAGGCCGCCGAAGCCTGAACCAATAACGATGATATTCATAGATGTCTGCAATATAGAGGTAGGATTGCAAAGTCCAGGCGATCAGCTTCCGTTACAACCTTGTGCGATTCTATTTGTTGGATCACAGAGGAATGCACTGTATCTTTGTCCCTCTTTGCGAGTAAATCGACTCAAAATTCACTGATTCTTTGTAGAAATTATGCACGCAGTGGTTATTATCGCCGGATCGCAGTTTCAGGTGGCCGAGAATGACGAGATCGTTGTTCCACACCTTTCAGCAGATCCGAACGCAACCGTAGAGTTCGACAATGTCGTTATGACAATTGATGGAGACGGAATCAACGTTGGAGGAGGGAAAGTTACGGCAACTGTTCTCGAGCACGGACGTGATGACAAAGTGATTGTCTTTCACAAGAAGCGCCGGAAAGGGTACCGCAAAATGAATGGACACCGTCAAGAGTACACGAAAATTCGTGTTACTGGCGTGTCTGCCTAAGTCTGAATTAGGTTGGTTTTGCTGAAAAAACAAGCATTCACGAAGATAGAGCAGGAGAAAAGCTATGGCTCATAAAAAAGGTGGAGGATCGACCAAGAACGGTCGTGATTCCAATCCGCAGTATCTCGGCGTAAAGCGCTTTGGGGGTCAGCAGGTGTTGGCAGGGAATATCCTTGTCCGCCAGCGTGGCACACGGTACTTCCCGGGAAATAACGTCGGTATCGGCAAGGATGACACACTCTTTGCTTTGGTTGATGGCGTGGTTACGTTTGAACGGAGAGGGCGCGATCGCAAGCAGATCAGTGTCTACCCAGCAGATGCCTAAACACGTAACCAAACTATTGCGGCAAGGTTGTTCAAAACGTCGCCTCTTGTCAATTGGTTGACAGGCGACGTTTTTGTTTGGTCGAAATCGATATAGCGTAGAGATGAGACTTGATTGAACCTTGAGTGATGAGGGCTGTTATGTTGACCGTTTCCACGTGTTATACCGTGAACATTTGAACATATCGCTGATATTCAAATATATCTTTTAAGGAGAATGCCATGATTCGAAAAACACTTCTGCTTCTTGTGCCCGTTATCATCGCAACCGCTATGGTGGGATGTGGGGACGATAATCCAACCGTGTCAGTAAATCCAGTACTGAAGTTTACTTCTGGTGATAAGTTCACATATAACTACTATGAGCGTGATGAGAATGACGCTCGCGTTGAAAGCTCAAAGCAAGTCGTTGTTTGGACTGTGTTGCGGAGTGGATTGGATACACTCAGTGAAAACGGAGTGGTAGAGATTCAAGAAGTTCGCTTTGAGGCAGATGGGACAACTGAGAAGAGCCGCTCAAAAATTTACTTCGCAATCGATCAAGGTGAGTTGTCGCAGTATAATCTCTTCCAGACTGTTTTGGAACGCTTTAGTGGACAGGTTGACCTTTCATCCTATATCGGCGATCTTCCAAACACTTGGGTCAAGGTTAATAGCACAAAAGATGCAAGCGCTCGCGTGCTTCAATCGAACTCGAATATCGTTAGCCAAACGTTGAAAGATGTGATGGTGCTCACACTGGTGTTTGATGCGAAGTTGAAGCTTGGAATTAATTCGCAGCATCTTGGCAAGGTAGAGGTTACTGCTCCGACCAAAACCTACAGTGCTGCGTATGCTACTGACAACTGGGTGAACGTTAATGCTACGAATCCCGAGGAGATTAGCGTTCCACCTATCACCATTCCAGCAAACTCAAATATCATTAACGATTCGGTTCTTATCCACTACGATGTTGACATTACGGATGGCATTTTGCGTCAGACGATGGGGTCGAAGACTGTGATGGTAGCTGGAACCGTTTCGCAACCCATCAACGGCTACGAGATGGAGCTTACCGCTGTCGAGCGAGTTTCAGCAGAGTAACTGTAGGTCTTGTTCCAGAAATTGAAAAGCCGTCACGTGCAAACGTGACGGCTTTTTTGTGTGATCGCTCGAAAATTGTTCCAACAATGTAGTAGTTACCCTCAAATTAGTTATCACTGCAAAGCCTACAAGAAAAGACCGACTGCCTGCTACCCTTTTTCCCCCTCCTCTCCTTGCCTTCGCAATAGTCGATCAATTGTCAGTGGAGACTTAGGGAAGTAGATCAAGAATACTGCTCCGGCGAGGAGTGCTAAGTCCTCAAAGACTTTCGGCCAACCAACTTTTTCAGGTTCGACACCTGCGGCAGGGTTGAAGCAACCGCAGTCAATCTCAAGGCCGCGAGCCATTGCCGTGAGAATCGCAATTAGAAAGACTGTTAGAAGCGTTCCGGTGACAAGTGCCGTCCCTCGGACTGCTGCCCCCGAAATCAGGAGGACAGCAATTGCAATCTCAGTCCAAACAACTAAAACAGCAAAGATGTTTGCCAGCGCAAATGGAATGATCTTGTAGTTAGCAATGGCGTGTGCGAACGTGTCGAGTGCACCAAGTTTTTCTGCGCCAGAGACGAGAAAGATTACGCCGAGCAGAATGCGAACAGCTAACGAAAGGGATTGCATTGCTGGGTGCATTTCGTTCAGGGTGGAAGTTGTTCGGGGTTGTTGTTGTGTTAAGGTTTCCGCCATTGCTTACTCTCCTGTTGATTTAGGGTAATCAGTTTTGCTCCACTCTTCCCAACCGCCGGTATAGATCACAACTTTTGTAAAACCAAATTTTGCCAGATCATCTGCAAGGTCGTGGCTTAGTTCGCACTCGCCACCGTCGCAGTAGACAACAATTCTTTTATTCTTCGGAAGGCCTGCTACCTTGCCGATGTTATCCTGAAACTCGTAGGCATAAATGTTTAGTGCTCCCGGAATATGTCCCTTTCCAAACTGGTCGCTCCGGCGGGCATCGATGAAGAGGGCTGCCTTCATATCGAGAAGTTTCTTCGCTTGCTCCGTAGTGATTCCTTTTGCGCCATCTACCGGGATATTCGAGATGTCGTTTGCCTTCTCTGCTTTCTCGGTTGAATCCTGAATGCGCTTCTTCTCGTTCTTGATCGAATCCTGAACCCGTTGCTCTTCTTTTTTGATAGAGTCTATGCGATGCTTCTCAAGTTCTTCTGCCGACATTCCTGAGTCAACTGCTGGAACCGTGTCGATCGGTTGGTCGATTGTGGTTGTGTCAACGTCGTTGAAGAGTGCGTCATCTGATATTGTGTCGACCGACTTTGTCGTTCGAATCCAGGGCACTTTGCTCGACGCAAAGAGATTAAAGCTGATTGCGAGTAAGATGCCTATCAGTACAACTGTTCGGGCTTCCTTCAACGCCTTGCGTAAGGGAGATTGATTCATGGCAATCCGTTCTTCTGAATGGTTTGTTGATGATCTGCGACTGAGAGAGAGAAAGACCTGTTTCCTACGGTTCAGTCACAGGGGAAGATTGGAAGAAAAGTCAAAGCAGGCAAGTGGAGAATGCGAGATGGCTCGACAATGCTGATGATTGTCGAGCCATCTCACCCAAGTAATCTTCTCAAAAGCTGACGATAGATATTCAGCCTCAGAGAGCATTGTTCGTTTACGGATAGTACCGGATACCGACTGCAAGGTCTGTTCCAACGCCAGTGGCAGGTGTAATGCCAATTAATGGCGCAACCTCTAAGAAGAGTTCTACCGGTGCTTTAAAGGGCATACCATTAACGCCAGCAACGCCACGGATGCCAAACGCCATAGCCTCTTCATCTTCGTAATAGTACCATTCTCCTTTCTTCCCTTTAAAGACTACTCCTTTCCCTCGACCAAAACCGAGTGCCGCGCCGAGGCCAAAGTATAGTCCGGCTTTGCGTGAGCTGAAAGCATTAACATTCCAGAGATAGTCACCGTGGATTCGAAGACTTCCGAACCAAGAAGAGCCGAGTGCCAAATCCCAAGCGTTTTCTCTCCCGGCGGAGCCTTTCAGTGTTAGGCCAGTTGGTTCTCCTAAAATCAATCCGAAGCCGAAGTCACCAATCTGTGGCTGGCTATATACCTGAGTTACTGCGCAGAAGAGAATAATGCTCGAAATGATAGTTGTCAGTTTCATAGATAGCCTCTTACTGAATAAGTCGGTTTATATGAGTTGGCAATTTCACCGATAACGGAAGAGTCACGAAAAAGGATAGAGGGGAGGATGTTTCAGACAGTTTGTTCTGAAGAGAGGGCACAGATTGCCGTAAGGTCGACAATATCATCTACTGAACAACCGCGGGAAAGATCAAACATTGGCTTGGCAAGTCCTTGAACGATAGGACCAATGGCAACAGCACCAGCCATCCGCTGAGCTAACTTGTAGGCGATATTGCCGGAGTCGAGGTCAGGAAAAATCAGGACGTTCGCTCTCCCTTGAAGTGGGGAATCAGGAGCTTTGCGTTCAGCCACTTCCGGAACAATTGCAGCGTCAAGCTGCAACTCACCATCCATGACAACCCCACCTGCGTTTTTTTTCAGTGCGATCTCGAATCCCTGCCGAACTTTTGCTACGTCTGCGTGTTCCGCGCTCCCCTTGGTGCTAAACGAAAGGAAGGCCACAAGGGGTTCTCGGTCGATTAGGAGTTTGTAGTTCTGAGCTGTCATCAGTGCAATGTCGGCAAGCTGTTCGGGTGTAGGGTTCGGGACAACACCTCCGTCGGCGAAAGCGTAGACTTTATCAGGAAAGAGGATGAGAAAGAAAGAAGAGACAGTTGAGACGTTTGCCTGAAGACCAATTGTCTGAATGCCGGCTCGGAGAACATCGCCGGTGGTTGAGAGAGAGCCGGCAACGCACCCATCACACTCTCCAAGGTGAACCATCATGCCAGCGGTGTAGAGGGGATCGTGCAAAGATTTCTCTGCTTCTTCTTCTGTTATGCTCTTGTGCTGGCGGAGTTGATAGAACGTTTCTACCCTGCGAGAGTGCCCTTCGCCTGAACCAGGCGCAACCAGAGAGAGATTCGCTATAGATATTCCCTCAGTCTCGGCGACGCGAAGGAGAGCTTCTGAGTTCCCGATGAGAATTGGTTCTGCAATCCCTTGGTCGGCGAGTATTCGGGCAGCCCTGAGAGTACGAGGGTCGAGTGCATCAGGCAAAGCAATGCGCTTGCCGAGCAGAGATGCCTTTCGGCGAAAGCCGGGAAGAATATCGGAAATGTCTCTCTTCACCTGCTGTTGGTTACTCTCTGCGTGAGAACCACTCTCACCTTCATCGTGTTTCTACCCCGGCCTCGACGTAAGGGCAGGCCACCCAATGTCCCGACTCTTTCTCTTCGAAACGAGGGAAGCTGTTCGCACAGTCAGGGCGTGCAATCGGGCAGCGTGTCCGGAAGGGACAACCGCTCGGCTTGTTTAGTGGAGTTGGTACATCCCCTTCGAGGACAGTTCTTCCACGTCGACCACTATCAGGGTCTGCCTGCGGCACAGCTGAGAGGAGTGCGCGGCTATATGGATGTGTTGGGTTGAAGTAGACCTGTTCTGACTCGCCAAGCTCTACAACATGACCTAAGTACATCACCGCAATGCGTGTGCTGATATGCTCTACCACGGAGAGATCGTGTGCAATGAAGAGGAAGCTCACATCAAATTCTTCCTGCAAGTCCTGCATTAGGTTAATCACCTGTGCCTGCACCGACACGTCAAGTGCAGAGACTGGCTCGTCGCAGACAATGAGGTCTGGGTTTGTGGCAAGTGCTCTGGCGATGCCAATGCGCTGACGTTGTCCCCCAGAGAATTCGTGGGGATAACGTCCGGCCTGTTCAGGTTGCAGACCAACTCGATCGAGAAGCATCAGCACTCTGCTTCGCCTCTCTTCTTTCGCCATTTCTGGACGATGGATTGTCAGAGGCTCTTCAATAATCTGCTCTACAGTCATTCGAGGGTTCAGGGAACTGTAGGGATCTTGAAAGATCATCTGCACTTCACTTCGATAGGGACGCATCTTCTTCTTATCCAGCTTCACAAAGTCGATCACTTCGCCATTCGGCATATGGTAGAGAATCTCACCACTTACCTCAGCATCGTGGAACATCAGCTTCGTGATGTTGATAATTGTGCGGCCAACAGTTGTCTTGCCACATCCAGATTCACCAACGAGACCAAGAGTCTCCCCACGATACATCGTAAAGGAGACGCCATCAACTGCTTTCACAGTTGCGACCTTCCGCTGGAACAATCCCGCGTATACCGGGAAGTGAACTTTAAGATTTTTGACTTCGAGTAGTAGGCGTTTATCGCTCATTGCTTGCGATTCCTTCGGTTTCCGTTGCTAACTCTGTTGACTTCTCATACAAATGGCATCGCACAAGGTGACCTGGCTCGATCTCTGCAAGTCCTGGCTCTTGGTCGAAGCAGAGACCACGCAGCGCATAGTCGCATCGTGTGTTAAACTTGCAGGCCTTCGGCAGTTGCATGATGTTCGGAACATTTCCCCGAATTGCCTTCAGCCGATTCATGCGGCTTCCCTGGATTGGGTGGGGAATCGATTCGAGAAGTCCTTGTGTGTAGGGGTGGAGCGGGTTCTTGAAAATCTGTCTGACAGAGCCAACCTCTTGGATTTTTCCTCCGTACATCACAATCACCCGGTCGCACATCTCAGCAACCACGGCGAGGTCGTGAGTAATCAGGATAATCGAGGAGCCTTCCCGTTTCTTCTGTAGTTCGATCATGAGTTCCAGAATCTGCGCCTGGATTGTCACGTCGAGTGCTGTTGTCGGTTCGTCGGCAATCAAGAGTTTCGGGTTGTTGGCCAGAGCCATGGCGATCATCACACGCTGGCGCATACCACCGGAGAACTGGTGAGGATAATCACTCAGGCGCTTCTCGGCAGCCGGTATGCCAACCAGGTCGAGCATCTCAGCAGCTCTCTTCAGGGCAGTCTCTTCGTCTACCTTTTGGTGGAGCATGATTCCCTCCTTCATCTGGAAGCCGATCGTGAAGACCGGGTTGAGAGAGGTCATCGGTTCTTGAAAGATCATGCCGATTTCGTTCCCCCTCAACTCACGTACTTTTTCAATCGGGAGGTTCAGGATTTCCTGACCGTCGAGTTTTATCGATCCCTGAGCAATCTTGCCGGGAGGGTCCGGAATTAGTCGCATTATCGACAGGGCGGTTACCGATTTCCCGGAGCCTGACTCACCAACGATTCCGAGCACTTCGTCCTCGTAGAGATCGAACGACACGCCGTTGACTGCTCTCGCGATTCCCCGATCGGTTTTGAACTGCGTGACCAGGTCCCGTACTTCCAGTAATGTCTTCTTGCTCACCTGTTTAGTCCTTACGTTAGTTTAGTCTCTGCCTATCCTCTGCTTTCAGCCTCGTACATCGAGAAGGAAATTCCTTGTGTACTCTGTACAAACGTGGGTTAACCTGTCCAGCTTACCGCAATCGCGAGAAGACTTTCGGGTCGAATGCTTCGCGGATTGCCTCACCGATGAACGTTACCATCAGGAGCGTTAGGAACATTGCCGTTACTGGCACAATCACAAGCCACCAGTTCTGGAAGTTCCCACTGAAGTTGTTCAGGCCGACGTTGAGCATTTCACCCCAGCTTGGAGTGGGTGGCGGAAGCCCATAGCCCAGAAAGTCAAGACTGACCAGACCGGTAATGCCAGCCACTACAGCAAACGGGAACGTGGCAATCAATGGAGTGAGCGAATTGGGGAGGATATGCTTAAAAATAATCGTGGAATCTTTTGTGCCGAGCGAGATAGCGGCGGCCACATAATCCTTTGCCTTCTCACGATAGAATTCGCCTCGCATGAAATAGGTCATTCCCATCCACCCGAAGGCAGCTAAGAGAAGGATCAGTATCAGAAAGTTTGGTATGATAATCGAACTGACAATGATGATAACGTAGAGTGATGGCAGGGTTTGCCAGACTTCAATTCCACGCTGCACAACAAGGTCGAACTTCCCACCGAAGTACCCCATCAAGGCTCCGAAGAATGTGCCGAGCAGGAAGGTGATTAGCGTCATCAGGAGTCCGAACGAGATCGAGATATTGAAACCGTACAGGATACGAGCCAGCACATCCCGACCGGTAGCATCGGTTCCGAGAACGTGGCGGGACGAAGGCTTGGTTGGGGGAACTCCTTCTACATAATCCCCCTCAAGGGGATCCCAGGTATAGAGTGGCATCAGGATCGAGTTTTCGCTCGTCGGGTCGTTCTCGATCTGCTCCTTTAACTCGTGAAAGTTGACAAAACTTTCATCTCCGGTTCGTCCGAACATTTCCCAAGGATAGTATGGCGAGCCAACCAGATCGGCAAATGCAGGGAAGTATGTCTCGCCGTTGTAGGTAACCATCAACGGCATGTTGTTGACGAAGAGTGGGAGGAAGAAGGAGAGAACGTAGAGGACGATCAGGAGAATAAATGAATAGTATCCACGCTTGAGCGATTTGAACTTGCGCCAGCGGCGACGCATAATGGAATCACGTGAGCGCGCCGGTTTTTTCCCCCCAGTCTCTTCGACAACCTCTTCCGAACCAACATCGGCAGGGTGACTTGTTCGAAGTGTGGACTGCCTTGCCTGCATCCTGTCAAACAGGGTTGGCCGGGCTTCCCCCGGTTCGGATTGTGGGTTGTCGAGTGAGCCGTCCTGGTTGTCGACCGGAGGGCTGTTCTCTTCTCTTCCCTGATGTAGCGAGTTATCGTTCAAGTGTTCCTGAGCCATGCCTGTTTCTGTTTGATCTCTCCGAAGAAATTCAGTCCCGTACTTCTGCTATTTGAACCGGATGCGAGGATCGACGAGGGCGTAGAAAATGTCGCTGAGAATGTTCCCGACAGTGAGGATAACAATGCCGATTGCAAGTGTTCCCATCACAAAGGTGTAGTCGCGCTCCACAACTGCTCGGTAGCCAACATATCCCATCCCGTCAATGTTGAATACTTTTTCGATCAGGAATGAACCGGCGAAGACGAGTCCGATAAAGTGCCCGAGGCCGGTGACGATCGGGATCAGGGAGTTGCGGAATGCGTGAACGAAGACTACGCGCCTTTCCGGCAGGCCTTTTGCGAAGGCTGTCCGGACGTAGTCCTGCCCCAGATTCTCCATCAGCGAGTTCTTCATCAAAATGGTGAGTGTGGCAAAACCTCCTACCATGTAGGCAATAACTGGGAGGACGGCGTGGTGGATCTGGTCCAGAATTTTTTCCCCAAAGGAGAGAGAGTCCCAGTCGAGCGAGTGAAACTCACCCAGCGGGAAATACCCAGCAGATCCTAAGGTGACCATGAGCACTGCACCGAGCGCAAAGCCAGGAACGGAGTACCCCATGAAGACCAAGGCTGAGCTGGTAATGTCGAATGCGGAACCATGTTTTACTGCTTTCCAGACACCGAGTGGGATACAGATTAGATAGGAGAGGATGAAGCCGGTAAGACCAAAGAAAATCGAGATTGGGAGTCTGTCCTTGATAACGTCAACAACCGGCTCGGAGAACTTATAGGATTTACCGAGGTCACCCTGAAGTACGTTCCCGATCCAGATGAAGTAGCGAGTGTAAATCGGTTTGTCGAGGTTGAAATATCGCTTCAGTTCAGCTACCGACTCTTCAGGAATGTTGATTGACTCTTGAAAATTACCACTACCACCTCCACCCTCTCCCCCCTGTGCCTGCATCTTTGCCTGGAGCATGATCTGCTCGAACGGTCCCCCCGGTGTTACCTGCAGAATGACAAAAACAATAGCCGTTGCGATAAAGAACGTCGGGATAATCAGAAGAAACCGACGGAGAAAGTAGTTGAACATAAGGACGTTATCTTGATCGTGTGTCGTTCATGAAGATGAAAGCGACCGGCTGGGCAGACCATACCGGTCGCTTTTCACACTCGAAGTTTACCCTGGAGGATGGGCTACAAGAAGTGATTAGTTCTCTGCAACTGGTGCAGATGCTTTCTGCTTCTCGTTGTATTCTGGCCAGAACTTAATGTCCCGCTCTCCCTCGCCGAGATCCATCGAAGCATCTTTCAGTGCTTCAGATAGCTTCTCAGCCTTCTCACCAGATACCCACCAGGAGCTGATGATGTTCCTCCAGTCGGAAATCTTTCCGAGGTAAAATTCTGGATGGCCAAACTTGTTCCAGTAGGCTACCCGTGTGAAGGGGCCGTACCAAGCGAGAGCATACTGGTTCGAGGCAACGAGGATACTGTCAAGCTCCTGAATGATTTTCACCCGCTCGGCTTGGTCGAACGTAACCAGTTCCTTCTCGATCAACTCGTCGGCGCGTGAGTTCTTGAAGCCACTCAGGTTGTTTGTGTTCGGGACGTCGGCAAGCTCCGAGTGGAAGGAGCTTTTCGGATTTGGATAGAGGAGGCCACCCCAGCTCTGGAACGACATCTCGAAATTCCGCTCGTTCACCAGCTTGAACTGCGTTGTGCCGTCTACCTGACGGAACTCGAGTTTGATGCCAGCCTTCTTCCACTCCTGTTGAACCGGTGTCATCACGCGAACCCAGCTTTCGACAATTGGTATTTCAATCACCAGAGGCTTTCCAGTCTTTTCGTTCACCAGAACTCCTTCCTGATTTCTCTTGGTATATCCGGCTTCAGCCAGAAGTGCAGCTCCTTTCTCTGGGTTGTAGGTAATCTTCGGGTTGTTCGGGTTCTCGTAAACCGACCCGGGATAGTAGGAGTTCACCATTGAATACTGGTTGTACATCAGGTTCTTGACCAGTCCTTCACGGTTGAACAGGTAAGCGAATGCTTCGCGGACTTTTGGGTCATCGAATGGTGGCTTCCGCATGTTTAAGGCTAAGCCACTGAATCCTTGTGGTTCATCGTTATAGATACGCCGTACCTGAATCAATCCACGCTTTACAGGGTCATCACTGAACTCCTCTTCGTACCATTGGGCACGTTGGATCAGATAGAGATCAAACTCACCTTTCTTGAATTTCTCCAGACGTAGGCGCTCATCAGCGACAACCAGCATGGAGATTTTGTCGAAGTTGTTTGCTCCGCGGTTCTCGGGGTAATCCTGCGCCCAATAATTTGTGCGGCGGGTAAGACTGATCAGCTTCCCTTTGATAACATCTTCCGGACGTACGATATATGGTCCGCTTCCCGGTGGCATGTCGTACTGGTATTTTTCCAGATACTCGCTTCCGGAGAGATCCTTGATAACGTGAGCTGGAAGAATAGAAGTTCCGCCAAAGTAGAGCATGTTCTTCCATCCGTTATCCTTGGAGCGAACCTTGAAGATATACTTGCTGACTGCCTCTGGTGGATCAAAGCTACCGTAGAATGTGTTGGTGTAGGGAGAGAGAATACTGGAGTCGGTTGCCAGCTTGTATGTGGCGAGCACGTCTTCGGTTGTTACCGGGTGTCCATCCGAGAATCGTGCGTTCGGGTCGATGCGGAACCAGTAGGTCTGGCCATCTTCTCCGACTTTCCAGTGGGAGGCCAGAACTGGAAGGAAGTCGAGTGAGATCGGATCGACGGTGATGAGTGGTTCGTAGACAAACCCGTGAATCATGCGGGTTACTTGGCTGTTTTCGTCTTTGCCGTATGCGCGGAAGGTTGCCGGGAAGTCCTCTACTGCAAACTTGAACTCTCCACCCTTGGTTGCGTTCGGGTCAACAACCAACTTGATCTGATCGTCGTTAAGTTTGTTGGTCTTCCATCCTTGATCTTCGGCGATCTCCTCGAATCCTGTTCCCCCATCCTCAGCCGAGACGCTTGGGTCAGCTCCCGGAGCTACATTGAATTTGTCTTCGGTTTCGATTGCATACTGTTCAACTTTGGTTGAAACATCACTTCCTCCTCCTTCCCCTCCACATCCCGTTAGGAGTGTGAATGTAAATACAGTGCAAAGAAAGGACGTCAGACGTAGAATTGCTCCGGTCTTCATCTGGTTTCCGTGGTTGGTTTATATAACTGATTTTTGTGGTTCTTAACACGCCTTGCCAACAGAGGTCAGCAGGCAGCGAACGGCGCGTAATATAACCGCCTTTGCAATTGTGGGAAAGTAAACGATAACGTTTTTTATTCTCACTTCCCGCGACACTATTCGGACGGACAGAGCTGAGAGGCTAAATCTCGCGACTTGATTTAGACGAATACTTTTTACTCTGTTCCCTCTATCATCAAGCGAAAGGTGGTGAGGTTACAACAGTTCGGCTTCTGTGGCACTCTCTTTCACCGTATATTTTGGCTTGATGCTCTGTGCAGTCTAATTATATATGGTTCAGGTTCTTGCAGCTTCAATCTCTCAATAGGCTGCGTGTGATATCTGTGGTGCAGACGTAAAGAGTGATGTTCTAAGCCAAATTTTTCTTGGAGGATTCCATGGTTCGTCAGTTTGCTACAATCTTCCTGCTCATCTTTTTCTTCTATCCGCATGTAGCAATGCTACAGGCCCAGAGTCTCGGTATTGAAAACGGTTTTCCCTTCTCCGCCGATCCTCTGGACACAATGTCAAGCCCATATCTTCCCACGTCCTTTGAAGGCCCTGCAGGAACACATGGGTTCCTACGAGCCAATGAAGAGGGAAACTTCGAGTTCGAAGATGGGACTCCAGTCCGTTTCGTTGGGGTGACAATCAGCGGGAATGCCTGCTTCCCTGATAGTGTGGAGGCTATCGCCGAAGCTCGACGGTTGCGCAAGCTCGGGGTGAACCTTGTTCGCTTCCGTTATATGGACTACTCTTACGACTGGGCTTCCACTCTCTCAATCCTGAATCCTGCCGACGGCTTCAGGTCGCTTGCACCGGAGCAAGCGCGCCGCTTTGACTGGTTGGTTTACCAGTTAAAGGAGAATGGAATTTATTCAGCCTTAACTCTCCTTTCTGCCCGAGCACCTCGCGTAGAAGATGGGTTCTCACAGGAAGTTCTCGATACAATCCCTTGGCTTGGTCAAGGACTACAGTTCATTTACCCCCAAGCCCGAGCTGCCCACAAGCATGTTGCGGGGGAACTTCTGAACCACGTTAATCCCTTCACTGGAATTGCCTATCGGGAAGAACCAGCAGTTGCTACGCTGGAAATTCTGCACCGCCGCGCAATGAATACATTTCACCGACTTTCCTATGATATTTACAGTAGTGGGTCGGTGTTGAATTGGCGGCATACGCGGCGGGTTGATACGCTCTTCAATGCCTGGCTTCGGCAGAAGTATGGTTCCACCAGCGCACTTGCCTCAGCTTGGAAGGTCACTCCTCCGGAGGGAGGATATCCTAACACGATGAAGGGGGGAAGTTTTGAGGAGAGCCAGGAGTGGGATAGAGTGTGGACGTTCAATGCGGGGAATGGTCTCTCTCTCCTTCCTGTTTTAACCCGCGATAGCGTACCCGACGGAGTGGAGGCACTATCACTGCGGGTTCGAGACGCGAAGGGTAATGTGTACGACAGCTACATGACCCAGACTGTCAACTTCCAATTCAACACAATCTACCGTCTCTCCTTTAAGGCGAAGTGTAGTAATCCCGATGGAAGAACAATTCGGGCAGTCGCCTATGCTGGGCAGGGGGGACTCTCTCCCGGTTTCAACGAAGCCCGCGAGATCCACCCGTGGTGGGAAGAACATGAAATCCTCGTCCTGATTCCGGTTGACAATGGCAACATTACTACCAATCTCTACTTCTTTTTTGGAGATAAAGATGGAGAGCTTTCAATTGATGATGTTCAGCTTCGGGAGGCTGCTCCCACCGGGTTGCTTCCGCAAGAATCTTTAGAGAACGTATTTGTGGCGCGTACTCCTTGGGGAGAAAATGCGGGATTATCACCGCAACGGTTCTTGGATCAGTATGCCTTCTACCAGCAACTCGACCGGGACTATTTCAGCGACCTGAAGCGATACGTGACTGACACAATCGGGGTAGAACAATTGGTTGTTGGTGCGGAGAGAACTTGGGCCGGAACAGTGATGGATGTTGCCGCACAGCGTGATATGGATGTGACAATGTCTTCTCAGGGGTGGGATTGGGTTAGCAGTGAAAATGGAACGTGGCACGTGCGCAACTACTCCCCTCTACGTCTGAGCTATGCTGGCCCTACGTACCTCAATGGAATTTTTGCCGAAGCACACAAGCCGATGATTACCAGCTTTACGACTCCTTTCCCAAATCGTTATCAGGCCGAGTCGATGCTTCAAAATCCAGCCTATCTCATGCTGCAAGATTGGGATGGTTTTATCTACGATACGTGGGATGAAGATCGCGGAGATAACCGCCGGGATTATATCGACAGTGCTGACTGGTATGGAATGCGGAACAATCCGGTGATTTCCGGAATGATGCCAGCTATCTCTCAGATTATTCGTCACGGACTTATCGCGCCAGCTCGAACAACAATTCGATTGCAGCATACTGAAGATCAGATCCGGCTCCTCCCTCGTCTTGCGGGAAGCTGGGGAGTCTATGGTGTTCCTGGGGGAGTAAATGGGTTCGGCACAACAATTGTTCGGTTGGTTGTCGATTCTCTTGATGCCACACAGTTTACCCAAGCAAACGACTTTGCATTTCCCGCACAGGCCGATGGTGAAGTCAATAGCGATACGCGAGAAATCCGTTGGGAGTTCGCTCGTGGAACGATGACAATTAACACTCCCCACGTGCAGGCTGCCACCGGTCTGCTGAATCGTCCGGGAGGAATTGGTCTCGATTTACTCGACGTGAACGTCTTCACTCTCAACGAGAGCGCCACTGTGCTGTGGGTTCCGCTCGATCCTACAAAAAACCTGAACCAGCCGGGGCGTTCGCTGTTGACGATAGTTACTCGCTCAGAGCCAACGGAGTGGAGTTGGATCGACTCCTCAACGGCAAGTCTTTGGGGAAGAGGGCCTATGTTGGTAGAACCAGTCCGTCTGGAGCTTGAGTTTAAGGGGGGAGGAGATGTGAAGGATGTAATCCTGACCCCACTCGACCAGCAGGGAATGCCAAAAGGAGAGCCGTTACAGACAACAAAGGTTGGAGCTGACTATCGAATAACAATTAACCAAGGGGAGACCGAAGCAGTTTGGTACAGCGTAGAGTATGTACCGAGTGGATCAGATGTTAAGGATAACCTCTCAGGTAATGAGGGAGTTCTGGTTCGAGGCCTAACGAATGTGGAAGCCGAGAGAGGAACAGTGATTGTTGATCTTTCGAAAGCTCCAGAGTGGCTTCAGGTGAAACTCTACGATGAATTAGGGCGAGAGGTCGCACTGCTACGTGAAGGTCTCTTCAGTGGCGGAGAGACCCGTGTAAACTTCTCGATTGAAGGGGTCTCGTCTGGAACATATTTCGTTCGTGTGAAGGGGAGGGAGGGAACAGTTGGGGGAACCATGATTCATATCCGAAAATAACGTGAGAGTGAGAGGCGTGAGGTTGGGAACCGCTTTCTGCTCTCGATATTATCGTATAGCGCTGCAAAAGAAAAGAGAGGTGAGAGACGGATTGGTATATCGTTACCGGTCTGTCTCTTCCTATTTTTAGCCATGCACATTTTCTTTTCAGATGCTCACCTTGGTCTCGGTTCCCGCGAGGCTTCCCGTGAGCGGGAGCACCACGTTGTTCGATTCCTCGAGGAGGTCGGTTCGCAAAACCCCGAGTCGATTTGGATTGTGGGTGATTTGTTCGACTACTGGTTCGAGTATCGCACTGTTATTCCTCGACAGTTTGTCCGTACTCTCGGAGCCATTGCTCAGCTCAGTGATGCTGGCATTCCTATTGAGTACGTTATTGGCAACCACGACTTTGGCCACCGAGATTTCTTTGAGTCAGAATTAGGGGTTCGCTTGCATCAAGATGATGTAGAACGGGAACTTGCTGGGCGTCGCGTTTTGATCTCGCACGGGGATGGGAAAGTACTAAACGATACAGGATACCTAATCTTGAAAAAAGTGCTTCGTGCCAAAATCTCGAATGCACTCTGGCGGTGGCTCCACCCCGATATTGGTATTGGGGTGGCCGCTCGAGCATCCCGGAAAAGCCGTGACCACACAACAAAAAAACATTACGGCGGGGAACGCCCCGGCGAAGGGGATGGTCTGGAACGTTTTGCGCGACAGAAAGTTGAGGAAGAAGGTTTTGACTTAGTTGTGATGGGTCACAACCACCGGCCTGCTGTTGTTGAGTTTGACCGAGGAGCCTACGTCAATCTGGGGAATTGGATGGGAGAGCGGCGGACATATTTAGAACTGGATCAGCAGCACGTTGAGCTAAAAGAATTTAAATGATAGGGTGGCAAACAATTTTATGGAGCTAATCTCTCTATAACCCACTCTCCTCCGTATAGCCGATACCTCAATCGATCGTGTAGCCGATTCTCTCGACCTTGCCAGAACTCGATCAGGTTCGGTTTCAGTCGATATCCTCCCCAGTAGTCAGGGCGAGATATTGCTTCCTCTTGAAGCTCGGTTGACAGTTGGTTGATCCGTTCTTCCAACGTTTCCCGATTCTCGAGGAGGTGGCTCTGTGGTGAAGCTATTGCACCAATGCGACTTCCTCGGGGGCGGCTCTGGAAGTAGATGTCCGATTCTTCTGGTGATATTTTTGCAACCTCTCCTTCTATCCGAACCTGTCGATTAAGCGAACGCCACCAAAAAACCAGTGCTGCCGAAGGATTTCCTTCCAGATCTTCCCCTTTCTTACTCTCATAGTTCGAAAAGAAGAGAAAACCACTGTCAACTCCTTTCAGCAATACGATACGTGCCGACGGCCTGCCTTGTGCAGAAACAGTGGCGAGAGTCATTGCGTTGACGTCGGTTCCTTCACGTTCGGCAGCCTCTGCAAACCATTGGTGGAACTGGACAAATGGATCGGGTGAGAGATCAGCTTCACGGAGTTCCCCCCCTCTATACTCGCGCCGGATATCAGCCATGGAATTTTGCATCTCTCTGCTTTCTATCTGAAGTTTTGTGGTCAGTAATCTCTCAAAGCTGAGAACGCAAACATACGGACTGAGGAACCCAAATCGATAGTTCTTTATGGTCACAATCGATCATAAACGCTCGCGATCAAGCAGTGGAGGTAACGCAAAGTTTATGAAACGTCACAGCGGGTACGTTTTTTTACATTTGCTTCAAGCATTAACCTGACTAATAATAACGCCGGGCAATACTGTTTAGGACTAACGGCTCTCAGTGCTCAAAAAAGGGCATTTCTAAATAAAAAATGACATAAATGGAATAGATTATGTGAATGGATTGTCAATTCTTTCTTTTCAATTTTCGTTTGACTTCCTGTCAAATTGAAACGATCACATCGATCTTCTCCTTTTTGGATGAAATCTTCGGAGTTTTCACGGTAACGTTTTCTTATATGTAGAGTCTTGAGCCACAACCACATTCTCAAGGTGTAGAATGGTACGGTTGGATGCAATAGCCGTCAACAGCGAGCAAATCCCTTCTGCTTACTGCACTTGACTACATTTGAGGTGTTTTCAATATTCAGTCAAAATCAGACAGAAGGAGCTATGACTACCGAAACTCAAGCGGACTGGGATCAATTCGACCAACAGATGGAGCATGGCAGCAAGGTGAAGGATGTTACCAGCCAAGTTGCTCACCTTGTTGGTAGCTATAAGGAGCGGGTGAACACGTTTAACCAAGCGGTATCCCAAGCCGAAGAAATCTGTAAAACCAAGGTAGAGCCGTTTTTAGAAAATCTGATTAGCAACATTAAGAGTCAAGATATTCACGCAAAACTTGAGATTCAGAAAGGGTCTGACGATCAAGAAATACATCCTCGAAGAGTGTCTCTATTAATTGAGCAGATTAATGGAACAGAATTCACCGATATAAATTCTACACCAACCTTTCTCTTCATCTGCAGCGGGTATAAAGGTGGAGGCATCAATATCTCCTCCTATGCACCAAATGCCAGTCGTCTTGATCTCGGCAGGACTCACCAATACTGGAAAATTGGGCTAATTTCCGCACTTCGCAAGATTCAGTATAGCAGAGAGTATAGCAGAACGCCCGGTTTACGGTCGGATTTGCGTTAGATTGTTCCCGAAATGTTTGAAGCAGACTTGTTTGCACTTGACTTTCATAATGGATTCAACAACAACAAAAAAGCCCGGATCACTCCGGGCTTTGTCTTCATAGATTCCCCTCTTTCCTCTCACTCTTTCACTACCGTTTCCGCTCCGAGTGCCTTCCCCGTTTCGTCATACGCTACGGCTATGTACACACCTGCCGGAAGTCCTGATACCTGTATCATGCCCCGTCCTTCTCTGTCCCCTCCAAATGCTACAACCTTCCGTCCCCCTTCATCGTAGAGAACAAAGCCTACCCGCTTCACTTCCTGAACGTCGGAAGACTTCCACGCAATGTCCAGAACCTCACCTACTGGATTCGGACGGACTACCAAATGACCGGGAACACCTCTCTGTTCCTCACCTGTTGCCGATAACGTCCCCTCTATGGTGATATAGATCAATCCGTGTGCCTCTCCCTCGACTCTTCCCTCTACCGGGTCGTCATAGTACCAGTGAGCTACAAGCGTGTCAACCGTCAAGCCTAAGAGCTTCGGAGTTCTCCGTACTTCAATGCCCCACGTAAGGTCACCACCCACACACTCAGCTTGCATCGGCAGTTCTGGAATGGGAGCACCCGCGTTTGAGATCAAACGGAGAGCGTCGGCACGTTTCCCCCTGAACTCTACCTCCGTCACATAGACCGGAATTGAATCGGGCAACTTGCATTTGTGATATGAGGCATACGCCCCTTTGTCTACAAGGTCAACCCCTTCAGGCATTGTCACTGTAGCAGAGAAGGAAGAGACTGGTACAGTATGCGGCAACTCTTCAAGCCAGCCTATCATTGTGTCCTGAACGTACCAGGCTTCCCCGTTCTTCCCGCTTAACCATGCCTCTACCACCGTTGCTTTCATCCCCGTTCCCTTATAGGCAGGCAACCCCGCTGAAAGAATCGCAGGCATTCCGGGTAGGATGTATGTCGGTGGAATACTCCAATGAGAGGGAGGAGATTTTCCAGTACGAATATCTCTCCTTCCTATACTATCAAACGTTATGATGGTTCCCGGATCAATAGTAAACCACCATCCCACTTCATCAAGATTTACCAACTGCAAGGAATCAATCCAGATCGTGTCTTCTGTTGGATTGTTGACATAGATGTTAGTTCGATACTCTGTAGAGTTCACAGGAAGTTCGTCACGAACTCCACACCGACACTTATACACCGTCGCTCCCTTTGATGTCGAGATCGAAGGGGCATCTTGCTTCACGACATTTGCACGAACGAAAAACTCGAATGTATCTCGAACTCCGTTTTCTGACTCTGCTGGAATCCATGCAGTATCCATGAATTCACCATATCGCCAATTGACTGAAACCGTTTCTCCATGTGCTCCCACTGAACCTCCAACGAGAAACCGGACACTATCACCCGGCAACAATCGAGAGTATCCTAACCGTCCCTCGAAGAATAGACCGAATTCATACTCTTCCCCTGCAAAAACTGGTTGCTTTGCACGCTCTACCCACCACACACTATCCGATACGTTCCGAACTATGAAGCCTCTCCCATAGTCCATTCCCACTAACGACACTCCCACATTTCCAAAGTCCAGCGTATCAGGCTCAATCTCTATTTGCCCCAATAACGGAACAGAACAACTGAACAACAAAGCAATAACAACGAGTTGTCTTTTCATAGTACTTCTTCCCTTACTTCTCATCATAGTACACCCGATAACTTAGAGACGGTTCTTTTCCCCTGTCTACTGGTTCCGCGTCCAAATCGGGACACCGACCACCAACAATGAACGGAATAATTCCACACTCCGACGCATCACTATTCAAAAACTTGACTTCAAAGACAGCCGCACACTCGTGTTCCGCTGGACTCCGTCCGTCCTTCCACAAACCGCACACCTCAAACGTTAAGATACGAGGGACACACGGCGGCGGCGGCGGTATTGTGTTGTTCTGACCGAAGTCATACAAGAACGATGTTCCTCCTATCGGTGTTCCCGTCGAGTCTTTTCTAAGAAATGCGACTGTATCAGGTGGAGTTGTATTCAAGTCCATAATCGTTACCGAGTCCCCAAAACATGACAGATCATAATTCGAGAAATCAAACTGCAACTCTTGCAAGTTCTTTCCTGCCATGCAGTGGGTTACTCCGATCTGTAGCGTAAAACAACCTGTCTTAAGATAGGGGTGATTCGGGTCGTTCGTGTCTGTCTGGTAACTACACGGCACGTTGTACAAATGTCGCGGTTGTGGTGCTCCCCCGCAATCCCACGTCGGGTTATCGTGATCCCCGCACGAATCATAAAAGTGTGCCGGGTCATAGTTTATTCCCCACGTGTCGTGTGAGTAATGTGGTCCACCCGGATACAAGCCCCCACAACTACAACCCGGCCCGGCAGGCCACGCCGTCCAATTGCAACTGTCTATCGGGGAACTCGGATTTGGTTGCCAACCTATCGTATCAATAAAGATTGAATCACACGGGTCTAAATCCAATGGGTTTGCATCAATACAGATCGTGTCCACAACTGGACTCACTCCCTGACGACCTACCGGCCACGTATCGACCCACGTAGATTGCCCTTGCAACTCTACTCCACATAACATCATGACTACCAGTAAGATACTGGCAAGCACCTTCTTTTCCTTCATCTGGATTCCCTCCAATTACGGTTATGAGTGTTCGTAGACCGTTCATCATATCCGTTCCTGAATACAATGAGCCAACCACCCCGTGAAAAGGTTGCGATCTGAGTTTATGATTTCCTATGTGCAATACTACCGGCTCGATTCACTTACCCCTGAATCCCTTTCCGGTAATGCTCTGACAGTTTCAAGGCGTGGTGAGGGACTGTCGACATAGATAAAGACGTGTGTTTGTCTTCGCGGTCAATATACACGATTCGTTATTCTGCAAAAACTACTTTTCTTCCGTTAAGAAAAAAATGTTCTTCGTTTAAGTATAGTTCAATTCACTTTGTTCTTTTCAGTTTATTATGTCGTAAGGATTGTTTCTTTCCCCGCTCCAAGTTCAACGCAAGCAACCCTGAATTCTACCCCACTATTCCGGCTCTTCCTAACTACGTTCCCTTACTTTCTGTAGACTGGTTGAACTATTTCCTCCCCTCTATCATTGCTCACTCTTATGAAATACAGTCCTGCCGTTTCCAACTTGAACTGCTGTAGTCCGGTCGAATAGGCTTCTATACCTGAACGTCGTATAACCTCTCTTCCGAGACGGTCGTACAAAGCAATCGTAAGCGTAGATGGTCTGCTGACATGGTAGCGAAGAACAAGACTTGACTCTTCCCCCGTTATACCGAGAATTGAAAGAGTCCCTGAAGACAGACCCAAAGTTCTCACTGTTGAAAGGCTGTCTGCCGTCAGCTTCCTTCGTCCGAGCCACGTACCGTTCCCGGCAAAGTATAGGTAGTCACTGTCATAGGTTGAACGGGTGAACGTAATGTTGTCCTCTCCTGTGAAGTCGTGAATAAGATGGTACGTTCTCCCTCCGTCTCCACTGTAGTAAAGTGTTCCCTCTTTTTCACTGAACACGTACACTCTCTGTGTGTCGAGCCAGTGATATTCTCCATAGGGAAACCATTCTATCACTTCGTCTTCCCATGTCCCCCCTCCGTCTTCAGAAGTTATTAGATAATGCAAGCTGTCGGAAGTGACCACACACCCACGCAACGTTCCCTGTTCAACAAGTGCAAGCCCTGCCATTGAACGAACCGTATCGGACAAGGGTAGGAATTCCTCCAGTGAGTTCCATCCGTTGGATGTGCGAGTAAAACGAACTGAGGGATAGCTGCGTGAGCGAATCGTTTTCGTTCCAATTCCTTTATCTCTGTCTGCCATTAGTAGCTGCTCGATAGAACGGTCTGTTCTCTTACTCCACTCTACTCCGTCGTTTTCGGAAGCAAGTATGCCAGAATCGGAGGCAACGTAGAGCGTTCGCCCTCCACTACTTCCATTGACAACGAGAGAAGTTCCGACAACATCGGTTCCAAGTTCCGGAAGGCGTTCCCCTTCACTCCAGTTTGCCCCTCCGTCTGTTGACTGGAGAAAAGCAATGTACTGTTCACTATTGTAGGTGCTGAATTCGGCAAGTCCGAAAAGTTTGTCTGGTTCGCTTACTCTGTCGGCAAAGGCAAGGGAACCGACCCGCCGGACATATTCGGGAAGCCCGCTCTCCCTGCCGACATCTTCCCACGTGTTTCCGTTATCCTCGCTTCGGAGAATCATTCTTCCGTCACGACTCATCACGGCAAGTCCCTCTCGTGCTATGAATGCGTAGAGGGTTGTTGCAGGTCTGTTCCGTTGCCAAGTTTTCCCCCCATCGTCGGAACGGGCAAAGATGGTGTTTCGACCGATAGTCAAGTGTGTGGTATCTATCGGGAAGAAACCATAACTCGTTATTGAACTTCCCAAAACCTGAACAGGATATGTCCACCACGAATTCCCGAAACGTTCCCACGTCTTGCCTCCGTCACGGGTTTTACCGTTAGAGCCGATTGCGTTCAGTGAGTCGAAGAAGCGTAGTGTTTGCGTGTCGAGCCAGTCGGGGAGTTCCCACTTTCGCCAATTGTATCCCCCGTCAATACTTGTCCAGAAGTCATTGCGGGTCTGAGAAATGGGTGAGAGAGCTACGAGCATTTTGTTCGGAAGAAGTTCGATAAAAGGATAATCGGGGAAGCGAATCTGAACTCCATTTTTCCACATTGCCGGAAGCTCTATCCACTCCGATGTATCGGCAGCAACGTCGTAGCGTCCAAGCCACTCACCATTACCGAACTGCAAAACAAGGAACGTGTTTGTATCCTCCCACCCAATTACAAAACCCCACGTTGTTCCTGACGGATAGGGATCGAAACCCGGTTTCACTGAAAAGCCAACACGAAAGGGAACATAGGAGAGAAGTGCCGTTGTATCACCGAACTCCCACGTTTCACCATCTGTTGTCCATATCAGGCGGTTAGCTCGGAAACTTTCGATACGGTCAAGGGAATCGTGCTCGAAGTCCTGAAATGTATCGTAGATACGAACGTAACGTCCACCAATTCCCCCAGCCCCCGGCGATCCCCAATAGAGCGAAATAGCTGTATCGGAAAAGGTCGGCGTTACTGGTTCCCACGTCAGGCTATTATCCCGGCTTACCTGTCCGCGTTGTGTATACCCGGTCTTACCAAAGAACTGCAACGGAAGAGCGTTCGGGATTCCAGTGAGGAGCCACGAATTTCCCCCATCCGTAGTTCTACCGTTTGGCCTGCCGAAACGGTAGAACTCTCCCTGTTCTCCCCCGTAGCCACGGGATGAATCGGCGAACAAAAGAAGGTTGAACGTTGGTGCTTCGGTTAATTGAAGGTCAATAAGTTTCCAGTTCTCTGAAGGTTGGGTGTGGAGGGAGACAACAAAGAGGAGAAAGAGAAGTACGAGAGTGTAGAGTTTCATGATGGATCGGGTAGGAATAACGTTGTGATCTGAGTTTATGATTTCCTATGTGCAATGCTACCGGCGGAACTCAATTGCCCCTGAATCTTATTCCGGTATTGCGCTGACAGTTTCAAGGCGTGGTGAGGGACTGTCTTCATAGATCGTGTGAAGGATTAACTTCGGAGTCAAAATACAGGAATTCTTTTCTCTCGAAATAGGCTTCTATTCATTAGTGAAAAAAATGTTCTTCGTTTTAATGTGGTTCAATACGCTTTCTTCTTTTCAGCCTCTTTTGTCTTCAAGATTATTCCTTCCCCCGCTCCAAGTTCAACGCAAGCAACCGTTCCAAAATCTGTTCCTCGCTCAAATCGTGTGGCCATCCGTAGGTATCGAATACGGCGTTATCCAGTTTCTTGTGTGCGAGGTCTAACCATGTTGGACGCTCGTTGTAGAGGTTCGTGAGAGTGTGCTTCTTTAGTTCAGCTTCCGTTGCCCCTTCCGGGTTCAACCACCTATCCCGTTTCTCTACCAGTTTCTTTGCAGCGTCGGCAATGGCTTGAACAATTGGGGAGTCTTGTGGCTCTTTGCCGGGTGGATAGGGGAAGGGGAAAGTGCTCATGATCCGACCGGAATTATATATTGGATCGTTTCCAACTCCCATTCTACTACCAACTCCCAAAGACCACAGTTCATGAGGTCGACTTTGAAGCACACCAAAGAAATAGTCGTCGTTGCGGGTTATAACATGCAATTTGTGATCTGGAACTGTAGAAGTCGGCATCCACACAAAGAGCCGATGCTTTGCAACTTCAGGAGTTACGATACATCGTTCTAACCCTTCCAATGCTTTTCGTAACCCCGGACGTGCTTCACCAAATCGCCACCAACGTTCACGCAGACTCTTTCTGTTATTTGTGTCTCGTGTTGGCTTTACATGTTTCTTCACGTACTCGAAAGGCACGCTATATTCAGCAGCTTCCTCTAAGGACAACAATCCAAAGTCTATCACATAGTTCCCGCTTTCTCTTGTGGTAATGTCACGTCCACCAATTCGTGGCCGAACTACATCACTGTTCGGACGACCATTCGGATTCCCTTTAGCTTGCAACATCTCTTCGGCTTCATCTGCCGTTATATCGAATGCCCCCGCTTTCATCATACCGAGAAAAGCCAGTCCCTCATTCTCCGATAAAGATTCAGCAATTGTCAAGTCTACGCGTGAAGTCAGGTCAGTATTGATTCGCTCCACTTGCTTTCCGTCAAGCTGACGTTCCGATTCCGATCCACTATCAAACTCTACGATTGACACCCGAACCGCTGCACCGTCAAGAACCCATTCCCGATCACTCCACGCTTCAAATATCTTCCCCGTCTCCGTGATCTTGTCCAACACTTCACGGTTCTTTCCCATACGGATTGAGTTTGTCGAAATGAATCCAACTCGCTTCACCTTCCCGGCTTCCATCATTTCCCTTGCCTTGTCAAACCAATAGCAGACCAAATCAGCACCGCCGGGAACTCTTCCCTTGTAGAGACTCCGAATCGCTTTTACATAAGGTTCTCCAAGTTCAGACTTCATTTTCTTGTCTCCCAGAAAGGGAGGGTTCCCGATTATCACGTCAACCTTTGGCCATTCCGGTTCATACGGTTTCCCTTCTTCATCAAAGGAAAGAATTGCATCACGGTTCTCTATCGTGTCCAGCCGTCGCAAGATTGGTTCTGCCGGGAACCCGAACCCGTTGTCTCGGAGCCACTGTATATACCCTATCCAGATTGTTGCACTTGCCAGTTCGTGAGCGTAGGGGTTTATCTCTATCCCGTGCAACTGTGAAGGGTTCACCGATGGTAAGAAGGTCGGCAACCCAACAGTTCCGCCGTACTGGATAACTTCCTTTTCAAGGTCAAGCAATTGGCGTAGTGCCATGTAGAGGAAGTTCCCGCTTCCACAAGCCGGGTCAAGTACCTGAATACTTGCTATCTCTTCGGAGAACTTCAGTAGCAACACACGAATCTTGTCTTGCTGATTGCTTTTCTTCTTGTCCGTGTCGGCTTCCTCTCGCAGCCTTACAAGCTCCTCAGCTTGCTTTTGCACTTCATCCCACCGTCTGCGAAGGGGACGCATTAAAACAGGCTCTACGATCAAAAGAATATCCTCTTTGCTCGTGTAGTGTGCCCCAAGCTGCGAACGCTTCGCCGGGTCAAGGCTCCGTTCAAAGAGTGTCCCGAAAATGGAGGGTTCTATCTGTCCCCAATCCATCAAGCTCACCTTCTCCACAATGTCCAGCCCGTCCCGGTCAAGGGGGAGAACTGTTGCATCGTCAAACAGTGAGCCGTTGAAGTGGGGAATGCGAGTGAACCCAAACATTCCACCCGTTGCCATAAGTCCGAACAGGACACTTAGCCTTTCGGAGAACTCTTCCGGGTTCCGCTTTGTTCTCTGAATCAGTGTCATCAAGGTGTCATTCGGGAGCAATCCCACATCTTCAGCGAAGAGACAGAATAAGAGCCTGATAAGGAAGTGTGCCGCGTCGTGTGGTTCCGCTCCACTGGTACGAAGAGCCTCTGAGAGTTTGGCAAACTGTACCGCCGCTTCAGCCGTTACCGCGTCAGTCGTCTTCTCTGATTTGAAGGATTCAGGCTCATAGAAAATCGCCTTCAGTTGCCGCATTCCATCGGGTGTGAGTAGGTCGTCATAGGAGAGAGTCACCACCCGCTTCACGGTGTTCGTGAAGTTGGTGTGAATCAGAATCTGTTCCATGTCGGAGACAACCAGAAGGGGAGGGTTTTGGAGTGCTTCCCGATAGTTCAGAAGTTGCGTGTATGCGGCTTCAAGGTCTTTGTGCTTCCCCTTGTACTCCCATCCGAAGAATCCCCGCTTCCACACGTCGGCAAAGCCTTTGTTCCCTATGGTCTTTTCCGCCCCCTTCTCAAAGGTGAAACTCTCCCCGGTCGCGTCAAGCGTTGCCGGTGTATCGTGACCGACCAACGCGCAAAGGTCGAGGAAATGTTGTTGCGACGCGGAACGTTCGGTGAGTGTGCTTTTCTTCCACTTGTGAACGAATTCTTGGGGAGTCATAGCCCTCGGGTTTTGGTTAATGTTGGATATGTCCTATTGTCTTATCCCAGAATAGATTGGCGAATTATCGAAACGGCTACATCCTTCAGCAATGGGAAGGTGAATGAAGTTCTGAAACCATCAAACTTCTTTTTGAGAGAGTCCCAAACTCTCTGGTCGCGTATTGCATCAAGGAATTCATGTCCCTCCCATGTAAGGCGGGATAACTCGTGCACTACGATAACGTTGTTACTTGCTTGTGCCTTTGCGCCTACCGCGTAGTTAGCCTCAATCAGTAAGTTGCGGTGATACCATAAGGTTGCATTATCATACTTGGACAAATCGGTGTCAGATTCTCCTTCTACTCGCAACAGAAGGAGCCGAATCAATTCCATATCTCGTTTCATGCCACATCCTTTGTTTGTTTGTTGCTCACACCGAACCAAAGGAAGAATTTACTGAAGGTGAGTGAATTGACTGTGTACAAACAGGGGGAGCCGTGTTGGCTCCCCCTGCAAGTCTGTTGACACTATGAACGTTTCTTTCAATCAGGATCGGAACCGGGACACTCTGCAAGCGTCTCCGTGATCCGTTCAAGGTCGGTTAGAACATCGTCAATAACCCACCCAATACACGCGGCTTCCTTGCCGGTGGTGTTTGCCAGTCCGTAGCAAGCGTATTCAACTACTTGCAGCCGACCTTTGTTCCGCTCGAATACTCTGAAGAGTTCGTCAGGTGTGAACCGCTTGTCCGGTTCGCTGTGTGGTGTTGTTTGTGTGGTCATCTTGATTTGAACAGATTAAATGCCCGGCCTTGTTCACGCTCAAGAAAGCGTTCCCCGCCCTTACGGTACGGGGAGACCGGGCATGTTTGGTCTATGCCTAATAGAAAAACCGCATTAACGGAGCGGTTCCCGTCTTGATTTGAACGCGACCAATTTACAAAAGAACTGGACAAGGCGGCTCTCTCACCTACGTGTCATCTTCACAATTCCCCTGTTTCCAAGAGACCTCTTCAATCTCTTGGCTCTCACAACTCAGACCCAGGTTCTTCACCGCCTCTTGTGCCTTCTTTATCATATTCTGTTGCTCTCTTGTGCTCGATCTTTCAAGAGATGTGAGGTTTGACATATCGTAGAGACCCAATAGCCGGGAACGTTGGTGACTACACTTCAAAATGACTTGTAGGAAACGAGGTTCAAAGGTCTCTTCCCATTCCTTCCACGCCGTTTGTTGCACCTCATTGATAAGCAACACTTCAGCAAAAACCCGTTCTTTGTACGACTCAATCGTTGCTTGTTTCCATCGTTCCCGAACCTCTTTCAGGTCATAGGAAATTTGCCCCTGACTCAGCTTGTAGTGATTAGCGATTTGTTGTTGCGTGTACCCTCGCACCCAGTACCGGGCAATCTGTTCGAGTTGGGATTCACGTTCAGCTTTCGTTCGGACATTTTCAGCCATCATTAACCCCACATGAAATTGTTTTTCTTAGTCTCATATAGCTGCTGAAAGCGGTTGCTTCCGTCACACGTTCTCATTTTGAAAGTTCTCCAAAGACATCGGGGTCTGTTCGGACATTTTCGGACATTATTAACCCCACATATAAACCGTTTTTCTTAGTCCCATATAGTTGTCGGAATCGGTTGTTGAGGTCTCACGTTTTTTCCCCTCAATGGCTCTACCAAAAATTCGCCTGTTCGTTGGTCAACCCACGTTTCCGCATCCTGTTCCCACTTACCCAGAATCCCGTTGCCGATTGTGGAAGCGTGTGGAGCCTCATAGGCTACGGAATCCGCATCGTCAACTTCTTCTGTCTCCCGTCCCGCCTGTATCAGTCTTCCGTAGGGTTGCAAGGCTCGTTTGTTATATAGTGCCGATACGATTACATCCAAACATTCAACCGGAACCAAAAATGATTTCCCTTCAATGTGAGTCACAAGTTTTGTGACGTATCCGAAGAGTTTTTGAATCGCCTTTGTGTTGCCTGCTTCAACGGATTCCATCTCTTGCGCGTTCCGATGTGCTGAAGTCTTATGCCGCTTCAACCACTGTTCCAGCACAAACGACGCAACATCTTTACCGTCAACGATAATGTGAAAATGAGGATGGTACAACCCGCTTTCTCTGTTGTATGTCACCTCGGTTTTTCGCAAGCAATCAAAGTTGTATTTCTTACGCGCAATGTCTCTAATTCGACGAAACTCTACTTCCATCTGCCTGATTGTCGAACGTAAATTCTCACCCGTTACTGTTCGCCGGGTGAGAGTGAGAGAACACGGATCGGCAAAAGACAGAATCAAAGGCAGATACTGACTTATGGCTTTCGCCGTCCTAATCGCCTGACAGATTGAGCAAAGTCGGCCATTGCAATAATGGGAGCGCAGCCGCCCGTCCTCACATTGTTCAATGTAGTCCGCGCAACGTAGACAGTTGAAATAGTAGAGTTGACGCTCGCCTCCCAGTCCTGCAAGTTGGGTATGAAGAAGCACTGAGTAGCATTTCCTGTACGCTCTTTTCTGAAGAGCCTCTTCCGTATTCCAAAGTTTTGATTTTAGCCCAGAATCTATGAGATTCCGACCTTGTGCTATTATATCAAGAGTAGTATCGGAACACGGTTCTTGTTGAATGCCTATATTCGTAGGCATACGGTATCGAGTGATTGGCGTTGCTCTTTGTCGTGTACATCATAACCGCCCGACGTTGCCGCGTCGGGCATTTTTTTTGTGTCCCTCATCTCCCTTCCCCCTGCCGCAAAGCATTATCAATATCTGATCGTCGATAGAGTACACGGCGTCCGATCCTGACAGGAAGTAGTTCTTGCCGTTTCTCCATTTCTCGCAATGTCAACCGTGTGATATGAAGAAGTCGTGCCGTCTCTTGTGCTGTCAAAAGATCGTCAGCCGTCGATTGTGGCGTATCAGTAGACAAGTGCTCTCGAAAGGCTGCCGATACGGCTTCATGAATCGTTGCCTGAAGTTCATCCGGTGTTACTGTCAACAGCAGTGCTCCCGGAATGCCAGCGAATGGTGTGTGCATATATTTTGCCTCAATAGTTGTTATGTACAGGTAATGGTAGCCCTGACTATCGAAAGCAAATTTGTGTTATGTAGAAGGGGAAGACAAGCAAACGAAGAGAAGACTTAGAGTCTATAAAGGGGGGAATTAGAGTGAGTTGTGTCTTTGTGGTCAAAGACCCGATTTATTCCGAACGTAGTCGGACGGTGAGTGGTGAGATAAGGCTTTGAGAAATGAATTCCCAATATCACCATTTTGATACTTGAAGTAGGTTTGCACCTTCTCAAAAATCAGCTTATGTGAGAAACTTGGCCATAGTTGGTTTCCGATCCATGCAAGTGATCTTTGCGAGTAATCATTTCTCCCCTTCGGTAGGGTTCCATCCTCATTGTATCTCAGTGGCCAAATGATTCGACTATCTTCAGGATCAATTATGAAAGGAGACGCTGTAATAAAGACTTTAAAAACATCTTTCAGTCCAGAATTCTCTCTTAACAGAAGTGGGATATGCGGAAGATGTGCTTCAACAAGTAGTTCTTGCTTCCCCTTAAGGGAATGTACTAAGCCCTGAAGCTCAAATTTTTGGAACGATGTCCATTCCTCCAAGAGTAGATTCTCTTGACTACCATTCTTCAAAGAGAGTGATAAGACTTCAAAAATACTTTCACGTTGTTCACATGCGAAGAGCACGAGTAAACACATTCCAAGTGTATAAGCCTCGCTTATCCCCATTTGTTTGATACTCTCTACAAACTCTTCATATCGCAAATTGGGAATTCTGCCAACTGATTTCAGGCACTGAATAACGGAAGGAAGATCGTCATCAAAAAACTTGTCAATATTACCTATTGAGAGGAACTCTAAGAACTCAATCAGGTCATCGAATTTGTGAGGCACACTATTGAGAGCAACCTCTCTTTCTGATTCCAAATGAGAAAGGAAGTTGGGATGTCTCAAAGCAAACCGGCTTAGTTCAGTTTGATATTTCTTGTTTTTTCGCCGGGTTTGATACGCAAGGAATTTGCCTGCTGCGTCAGCATTATTCATATGCGAAAATATCAGATTGTTCATGTGCTTATTCAGCACATGATATAGTTACTCTACCCTCCCAGAAGATTGGAGACCTTGTTCAACTCTCTCTGAATTTCCCGCTCATCAAGTCTCAAATATCGATCAAGAGTTTTGTTCGTGTTCCCAGTTATTGCCCGAATGACTTCACGTGATACCCCTTTATCAGCCATAAGGGAAACAAACGTTCTCTTTGCATCATGTGTCCGGATATAGTCATGTAGGGGTTTTGTCTTTACGGTTCTACGCTTTCCTTTTTCTTCTTCAATCAGTACAGTTCTATCGAGTCCAGCACGCTTTGCAACTTCCTTCAAATACTTGTTCATCTTCTGGTTTGAAATGGAATGCGGGGGATTCTTGCGCTCAAGGATTGCCTTTGCCCCCGGAAGCAAGGGAATCGTAACGACCTTTCCTGTCTTTTGTGTTGTAAGTTGCAAAGCATCCCCTTTGCGATAGGCTGCCGGATTACTCACAATCTTTTGAAGGTCACCAAACCGCACACCTGTACAACATTGCAGAACAAACAGGTTTCGTGCATTGTCAAGTGGTGGTGAATCGGATAAATCAGCATCACTCATTGCCTTAAGTTCCTCACGGGTCAATCGTTCTGGAATGGATTCTGCCGGTTTGATCTTGGGAACTCGTGTGAAATAATTGTTGGTGGTCAACCCACGATCATATGCCCACTTCATGAAAGTTTTCCATGTCTTCCGATTCCGCTCAATCGTACAGTCCTGAAGACCACCAACTTTCAATAGGTAGTTAGTGAATTCGTTGACAAACGATTCATCCATACCATCAAAAGTCAAGGTTCGTCCCCTTGCTTCACTGAATGCCTTCAGGTGTTTATACGTAGTCTTGTAGACACGCAAAGTCGAATCTTTGATCCTGTTCTTAGATTCGGTTTGCCAATCGTCGAAGTATTCAAGAAAGGTCTTCTTTCCAGTATGAGTTGCATCTTTCACAGTCAACAACTGAAACCGACCTTTGACAAGTTCAGGTGTCGGCTCTATTCGCTCTTGTACTAAAGAAGCAATGATTGCCTTCAAATCGTTTTCAATCCTATGCAAGGCATCATTCACGTCCGTAGCTATTCTAACCGATGGTTTTACCTGCTGCTTCTTTTTGCTCCACTGGTTCGGATGAATAGATAGGTGAGGAAAGTAGATTTGTAGTTGCCCTTTCCCAAGTCGTGAGTATGCGAAAATTCCACATTCACCGTTTCTCTTTGCAGGGTACTTCAGGAAAAAGGAAATCTTCATAGTGCCTTCAATTGAGTATAGCAGTCAGTATAGCAAACATCTATAAACGAATATAGCTCAACTGTACTCACCTTGCAACAGGAATGTCGATTTAGCTAAAATTGGGGCTTTTTGAGGCTTTTTTGAGTGAGTTATGAGAAGGCAAGATATAGACTTGGTGGTCTCGGCAGGATTCGAACCTGCGACATCAGGTTTAGGAAACCTGCGTTCTATCCAACTGAACTACGAGACCAATGTGGAAGGAATATACGGCATGTCGAGAAATCAGATTTTGAATTTTTCTTTCAGTTGTTCTACCTCTTCTTCACTACTCGCTGCACCGTCTTTCCCCGCGCAAGCTCTTGCTCTCCTTTCGTAACACTGAACTTACAGGTGATGTCTCGCCCTTCTACGCTCACTACCCTCGCTTCAATTTTTACGATGTCTCCAACGCGAGCCGGAGCGATGTGCTCTACTTCAACACTCGAGCCAAGGGCATCTTCTTCCGGTTCTAAGAATGGGAGAATTGCACAGCGGGAGACATACTCGGCATGTTCCACAATTTTGAATGTGGCGTAGAGAGGATGTATCTCACAGTCGAAAAAACGTGCAGTCATCTCGGGAGTGACGCGGAGACGGATGGAGAATGGAGAATTCAAAATTCAAAAGTAAAAATTCAAAAAAACGGATATGATATTACTCGGAAGAACGGAGATGGCATTATTTGAAAGTGCTCAGAAGGAGAGAGTTAAAAGTACTGCCTACTTTTTTGAATTTTGAATTTTTACTTTTGAATTCCTCCCACCCTCAGTTCTACTCGCCGATTCATCTCCCTTCCCTTTTCGGTATCGTTCGTGGCAATCGGCTTTGTCTGGCCATAACCTTTTGTGGTGATCTGCTTGGCAGGGATGCGGTTTCCGACTAAGTAGGCTTTCACTGCGTCGGCTCGTTCTTGTGAGAGTTGAAGATTGTTTTCAGCAGTTCCTGTGTTGTCGGTGTGGCCACCAATTTCAATCTGAATATCTGGGTTGAGTTGCAGGAAGAGAACAACGCGATCGAGATCGACCGTTGACTCTCGCTCCAGCGCGCTGCCCCCTGATGCAAAGAAGATTAGTAGCCGAACCCAACCATCCATTCCCCCTAACGTGTGAACAAGTTGGTATTCACGGTTCTCCGGTAGCTTTGCTGGAACAACAATCTGACGTGAGTTAAAGAGATACCCCGTTCCCTCCGCAGTTATCCCATAGTTACCGTCGCGCCGAAGCACTACGGCATATTCCCCTGTCTCCGGTACTGTCTGCGTCCGGCTGATGATATTTCCCGTTCGCAGATCACTTACATCTACTCGCGCAAAGATTGGCCTCCCCTCCTGATCCTTTACCTGTCCACGAACAATGGCAACAGGATCAACTGTGAGGGGGGGGAGATTCAACTGGTAGATGTCATATCCCCCCTTCCCGCCAGAACGATTTGAGGAGAGGAAGGTGTGTGATCCATCTGAGGAGATGGAGAGCGCAATGTCGTCGGACGGACTGTTGATTGGTTTTCCGAGATTGCGTGCAAGTGCCGTTGGAGCGTAGCCTACCTCGGGGTCAATGGGAACGAAGTAGAGGTCGAAACCACCAATACTGGGGAAGCCGTTCGATGCGAAGTAAAGCGTCCGGTTGTCCGGGGCAATCCAGGGAGTCATTTCGTCGAAGACAGTGTTTACGTAGCGACCAGCGTTGATTGGAGGCCGCCAACTTCCATCTTGATCGCGCAGAGTTATCCAGATATCTCGTCCACCGAAGCCCCCCGGACGATCGCTGGCAAAAACCATTAGGCTCCCATCTGCCGAGATGCACGGTTGTGAATCCCAATACGAACTGTTGATCCGAAGGCCAAGGTTTCGTGGGATTGTCCACGGAATCGTCTTCTGATCCACACTCCCCCGCACTCCCGACTCTACGCGGTAAAGATCACAGTCGCCGAAACCATAATCACACCCGGTAAAGAACATCGTTTGCCCCCCCGGTAAAATCGAAGGAACACCGTTACTCTGGCTGTTGTTGATCTCCACAGCAAGTTCAGGCGTGCTCCACCCTGCATTTGTACGGCGCGACCAGAAAATGCTGTGCGCTCCAAGTGCACGAGAGTTTGCCGAGGTGAAAAAGATGAGAGTGGTATCCAACGACATTGTCGAACCGAAATCATCTCGTGAACTGTTCAGAAAGGAAAGGTTGTTCAGCGTGAGATCGTTTCGCAACGGAGTCATCGACTCTGGAAGTGTCGACGGACGTTCAACAGTCTCACTGGAACCGGCACAGCCACCTGCCACGCTTAGACTTATCGCGAAGAACAGGAAAAGTTGCCCAACGGAGAAGTACTTCCGATCCGCAATTCCTCTCTCCTTCCTGCTGTATAAACTATTCAGGAGCTGTTTAGGTAATATACCGAGGCGTAGAGATCGAGCATTATTACGTAGAAACGAGATTGTCACTCTGAGCATAGGCAAAGCGAAGAGTCCCGCCGGAAGAGTAGAGAAAACAGTGAGTACGTTGCAACGAGGTTTCTTAACCGGTGAGATGCTTCGGGAGACCTCAACATGACTGTCTGAACTCACAGGAGATTCATCGTTTGTATAGATAGTATCGAATTCCAAAACAGGTTCTCAGTAGACTCATATGTTCGAGTAACATCCTGCGATGCCTTCACAGTACGGGCAGCAATATACTCAACCCTTTGGTGGGAAGGGAAAATGAGACATATCGAAGTATCATCCAATCAAATGAAAGAGCGGAGGGGAATGTTCCCCTCCGCTCTTGTATGAATGTCTGTGTGTGATGCTCGGCTCTCTATACAGTAATCGATGTTGTCTACACTGAGCCATCACCTTGATACTGTGCGTCACCAAAGGCAAGCATGGGAAGAAAAACGATGCCGAGCAGGATTAACCCAACAGCAAAGCCAACATCCTTCCCGAACTTTTTTGCAAGCTCAACATAGGAGAGGATGACGAAGACAACGCCAACAAGAGGAATGATGTAGAGAATGATCCACCAAACTGGCTTCTCAATAATTTCCAGAAAAACAACTATGTTATAGATAGGTACAATCGCTGCCCATCCCGGTTTTCCTGCCTTTTCAAAAAGCTTCCACCAACTGGCGATAGCAAGCACCAACAGGGCCAACCACAGAAACACGATCGGTCCGGAAAATTCAAAGCTGAAGTCCATGCAATACCTCTCTGAGATGTTTATTGATAGTGGCGGATACTCAGGAAACTCCATCCTGAAGCACTCTAACTTACACATCTTGACGAGAACAGCACGTAATCACGATTTTAAATAGCTTCAGTAGTCTGTTTGCTCTTTCTTTCCTCTCGTTCTATCAAACCGAATGCAAGGTAAGCCAGGAACGCAGATCCTAACGAAATCAAGTAGGGAAGTTCCGGCTTGAAGACGTAGGCGGCAAGAATCCAGACGAGAAGGCCAACCAGAAGAGCAGCAACGGCACTTCGCTTTCCCCCAAACTTTCCGAAGAGTCCGAAGAGAACTACCACGAAGATTCCGGCACTGCCGAATGAAGAGGCCTCCTCCACAAGGTCGTGAACCCCCTGCGCGTGGATGGCGAGGATGTAGGCAATCACTCCGAGGAGTGCGACTCCCCCCCTGGCAATCTGCACTTTCCTCTTCTCACTCATGCCGGGTCGAAGGGGAACAATAAGGTTGTGGGAGATTAGTGAGGAGGCAACCAATAGGGCACTGTCCACTGTGGAGAGAATGGCTGAGACGAGAGCACCGGCAAAGAGAGCGTAGAGAACTCCGGGAAGATAACGTTGGGCAATCATCGGGAGTAAGTGCTCTGGTTCGGTGAGGCCGGGCAAGATTGTGGCTCCTACAAGACCGATAGCCACCGGTATCATCCCGAAGAGAAGGTAGACACCCCCTGCCATCAGCGAGGATCGACGGGCGACTTGGGGAGAACGGGTGGCAATGATCCGGGAGACAAGCTCGGCGGCCATCAGCGAACCGCAAACGGGAATGGCCCACTTCTCTACAAGAGAGAGAATCCCCTCCTTCTCAAGTGGGAAAGGATTCAATCTGGATGGGTCAACCGCAGCAAATCCATCGAAGCCGACATCCCCAATAAAAAGGATGAAGAGGACTGCAAGCCCTACCATTAAGGCAACTCCTTGGATGGTATCGGTCCACGCATCGGCTAAAAGACCACCAAACATCGTATAAAGGATAACAATCAGAGCGGCGAGGGAGATTGTCAGGTCGACAGCTAAGCCAGAAGAGGCGGAGATAACCTGACCGAAGGCACGAATCTGTGCAGCAGCCCAGAGGAGAGATGTAGGAGCCATCAGAAGTACGGCGATACGCTCTACGGTTCTGCCATACCTCCGGTGAAAGAGGTCTCCCATCGTGGTCAACCGGAGCCGCCAGAGAGGAACGGCTAAGAACAATCCCATTGCGAAGAGACAGATTGCATAGCCGAACGGATCGGCAGAACCCCCACTTAATCCATTTGTATAGATTTCACCCGCCGCACCAATACAAGTCTCGGCTCCGAACCAAGTCGCAAAAATGGTAAAGGTGGCCACGACGTAGCCAAGACTCCGCCCAGCCACAAGGTAGTCATCTTCGGTCGTGATTCGGCGGGAAACATACCAGCCAATCCCGAGCTGAGCCAACACGTATGCCGCAATGGCGATGAGCGTAGCATTCATGGAAGAAGGTCACAGGTCATAGCGAAGAACTCCGCTGATGGCATAAACTCCGAGATCGGATTCTGGTGATTTGTTGATCGCATTAACCCCAAAGTCGAGGGTCAACTCTGGAGAGAATTGCAGACGATCGCTCAGTTGATAGGTAAGCCCTCCGCCGAGACGGAAGGCAAAGTGCAGCCGGGATATCTCTGGTATCTCTATCGAACCATTGCTGCTGCGTAAATCGTTCGGATCGTTGTAGACGCAACTTGTGGCTCCAGAACTCTGCTCGAATTGCAGATCATTCCGCATCGGTGTTCCCACTGTCAGACCAATGAGAAGGTAGAACCTCTGGAAATTTAGCTTGGCTGCCCCAGCAAGTTTCAGGTAGTCGATGCTCATATCGTACCGATGGAATGACTTTTCGTCGACTGTGTCCCCCTCGGTATTCCGACAGGGATCGCCTACTACCCCCCGATTCCCTACAGAGATATGATCGTATCGTCCCCCGACTGTCCAGGAAAAAACGGTGTTGCGTGGTATCTCTACCTCTAACCCAAACTGCCACCCAAACCCAGCACCAGAGCCATATAAGTCATCTTCACCGTAGACTGCCCCAACATCGAACGGTCTGTTGTCCAAAAAACGATCGTTCGTAAAGGATGCCCGATTAAGCCCCCCCTTCAGAGCCACCTTGACGTTCGGCGAATTTCCTCGACTGTCTGGATTTAGAACGTCACCTGGAACTGCGTTGATACTTTCATCTCCGGCTACGCGATTCAAACGGGATTGCGTAGACTCGGAATCGACTCCTGCCCCACCAAACTCTACCATACTCTGCCCTTGAACCCTGTGTGAGAGAAGGATAAAGGAGAAGAAGAAGAGAAAGAGAACGGAAAGAAATCTTCCCAAATTCATTTTCAGTATCAATAGATTCATAGGTTTCTCGTAACATTCAGCGTCCAGCCGATTCTCCCCTTGTGTAAGGGGAACGTGCCAGATAAATTACGGATAGCTCTTCACCTGACAGAGTCTTTAGTCAGTCTTGCCGGAGAAACATTCTTATGGATATAACTGAATTACTTCCGCTGATCATTTTTGGTCTTATCTACCTCTTTGGCTCTGCTGCAAAGAAGAAAGCAGAGCAAGCAAAGAAGCAACCTGCGGCGCAAGTGCCGCAGAGAAGTGCAGAACCACAAAAGAAGCAAAGTTTGCAGGCAAGGCTGGAAGAGGCTCTCCGTGAGATGCAATCACAGGTTAACCCTGAGCCTTCTACGACAGCACGTACAAAAGTGAACGTGGAGCCAGAGCAAACCAAGGTCGAGCGGGTGTACGATAGCGATCTCTACTCATCAGAAACAACTGAACAGCAGAACTTTGCGTTCCACTCGCTGATGGAAGAGGTTCCACAGGAGACCTATCACGGACATGGCTTTACTGGATTCAGTGAAGGGCATGGGCTACACGCCCGAGGAGAGACGAAAACGACGTTCGATGATGCAAACAAAGTTTCAACTGATTTTCACACGGCTCACGGTCTACACTATAAGGAATCGCTCATTCCGGGAAAGCAAGGAACAACGCCCCACACTGCAGAACAACCACCTTCCCCCGTTTTCGCCGACGTGGAGGCTCTGCGCCGAGCATTTATCCTATCAGAAATCCTCGACAAACCGAAAGCATTACGGTAAGAAGGTAATTAGCAACGATGGCAACCACATATAGAAACGGCACAGATCGGATCGGCTTTGAATCAGAGGGGGGGAATGTTCTAACGTTCGACTTTCGAACATTCCTTGTTAGCATTGCTTTGGTCGCTATCGGACTCATCTCCCTCTACAGCGCTACTTACGATGCTGGCGCTTCGGAGATGTTCAAATCACAACTGATCTTCGCTCTGTTGGGTTTAGGAGTGATGCTCGCTGTGGCCTTCCTCCCGGAGCGGTGGATCAGAGTCTCTGCCTGGCCCTCATACGGTGTAGCCCTGCTACTGCTTGCGCTGGTAATGGTGGTCGGCAGGGAAATCAACGGCGCAAAGGCTTGGATTGTTCTCGGTCCAATCTCACTGCAACCCTCCGAACTTGCAAAAATTGCCTCGCTAATGGCGGCAGCCTTCTTTATCAGCCGCGAAGGACGGGAGTTAACAAACTGGCGTGACCTCGGGATCACTGGGGCTATTATCGGCCTGCCGATGCTCGTTGTCTTCAAGGAAGACCTTGGCTCGGCAACGGTTTTCGGCGCACTCCTTTTAGGTGTACTCCTCTGGGCTGGAGCCGATCTCTTCCTCCTCTTCGCTTTAGTTGCCCCAGTGATTGTTGCGGTAGTAGCACTCTGGAGTTCAACGGCAATGTATGTCACTCTCGGCTTGATTCTCGTTGCAATGATATCCTTCCGCCGGTCGGTTGTAGTAACAGCTATTGGCTTTGCTCTCTCTGTAGTCATCGGCTTTACTACACCTATCCTCTTTCAGAAGCTGCCCGAATATCAGCGCGTCCGTATTGAGGTTCTCTACGATCAATCGAATATCGATCCGCGAGGCTACGGCTACAATCTGATCCAGTCGATGCTCGCAATCGGTTCCGGCGGTGTTACTGGCAAAGGCTTCCTGCAGGGAACGCAAACGCAGTTGCGCTATGTACCAGAACAGTATACCGACTTCATCTTCAGCGTTACTGCCGAGGAGTTCGGGTTTCTCGGGGCAATTCTCGTCATCTTTCTGCTGACTCTCTTAGTCTGGTTTGCCGTCGATACCGCATTCCGACTGCGTGATAAGTTCGAGTCAACACTCTGCTTCGGAATTGGGGTGATCTTCTTCTACCACACGTTGGTGAACATTGGTATGACTGTAGGTCTCGCGCCAGTGATTGGTATCCCCCTCTCCTTTATGTCGAAAGGAGGCTCCTCCCTGTTAGTGAACATGGCAATGGTAGGATTGCTGCTGAACTTCTATCGATTCAGAACGGACGTGCGAAGAATCTGATTTGAGAGGGAATTCAAAAGTAAAAATTCAAAATTCAAAAAATGAAGAGATTAGGAAGGTATAGAGCATGAAGTCTTTTTGTGGTCTACGTTATCCCTGAATCTTCACCTTTTCATCTTGCTTTATTGAATGCTCTCCACACAACTCTTTTTTTGAATTTTTACTTTTGAATTTTGAATTGAATCATGCTTGTTCATTGCGCACCCTGAAGAGGTGCAACTACCAACTCCTCTTTTTGAATTTTTACTTTTGAATTTTGAATTGAAACCGTGTCTTGGCTAATTAACATAACGTCGGCTCTCCTCACACCTGCCTATTGTGCTACGGTTGCAGCCTATGGGATATCTCTCTTCCGCAAAAGTGGAGCAGCAGAGAAGTGGAGTAGACCGATCCTCATTGTGACACTCTTGATCCACTCGGTTCTGATCTATGCCGAGACAGTGGAGTTTGGTCATTGTCTGGTCTACTCACCTTTCGAGTTGATGACGATGATTGCCTTCACCGTTACGCTAACCTACCTGATTGTAGAACTTGTCACCAGAGAACGTGGAACTGGGATCTTCTTTATTGGACTTGCCCTCTTCTTCCAAATTCTCTCCGGTATGTTTAGTCCCGAGATGTCAATTCCAACAAGCTCACCTCTGCTTGAATATGTTGTTGGACTCCACATCTCCTCAGCAATTTTTGCATACTCAGGGTTTACGATGAGTGCCGTTTGGGGTGTTCTCTACCTGATGCAACACCACGAAATCAAGGCAAACCGATTTGGCCTTCTCTACAATCGATTGCCGAGTCTTGGATTGTTAGAGCGGATGAGTGCAGTAGCTGTGATCGTTGGTCTGATCTTCCTGAGTGTTGCCATCCTTATCGCGCTCACGTGGCTGCCGGAGGCACTCCCCGGGTTCACCTACCACGATCCGAAGGTGATCGCCACCGTTCTCGTCTGGATTCTCTACGCCGCCGCCGTCGTGATGAAATATCTGCTTCGAGTGGATCAACGCCGATTCGTTATTCTGTCACTTATCGGCTTCGCCGGACTCTTTCTCTCAATGACCATTGTCAACCTTGTGTTGAGTGGTTTTCACGACTTTCGATAGATACTTTTGAGTCAGTTTTTCGCCATAGGGACATCACACAAACAGGCATCGGTTGAGCTGCGCGAGCAGATAGCCTTCGCCGAAGATGAGATACCAGATATTCTGGCAGAACTACGCGAGTGGTTTGCCAGAGAGGTGGTGATTCTCTCTACCTGCAACCGGACTGAACTCTACGTCGTCCCGAACGAAGAAGTCACTCCCGAAAACATCCTCAACTGGCTCGGTGAGAATAGGAAGGTGAAGATTGAGGCAAGTCAGTTCTTCAATATCCACTCCAATTCCGCCGCTCGCCACCTAATGGAAGTTGCTGCCGGTATCGACTCGCAGGTGATTGGCGATATTCAGATTATCGGACAGGTGAAAGATGCCTACAGGCGAGCGAAGGAGGCGAAGTCTTTAGGGCCGGTTCTAACCAGACTCTTTGAGACTGCACTCCGTGCCGGAAAACGTGTGAAGACCGAAACGGAACTCTTCACCGGTGCAGTCTCCATTAGTTATGTGGCGGTAGAACTTGCGCGAAAGATTTTTTACCCACTCGAAGGTCAACGAACGTTGGTGGTGGGGGCCGGTGAGACAGGTGAGCTAACGGCGATAAGTTTGCGCGGGCGAGGAGTCCGCCAGATTAGCCTCTCGAACCGAACCGAAGAACGAGGGAAAGAGTTGATCGATAAGCTCGGTTTCGGTGAACTTCTTCCGTGGGAAATGCTCCACTCAGAACTTCACAACTTCGATATTGTTATTGTAGCTACTGGAGCGAGGGATTACGTTATCGACTACGAAAGTTTGAGGAAGGCTGCCGCACAACGTTCCGGGAACCAGATGCTGATTGTCGACCTCGCAATCCCACGAAACGTCGACCCTCGCGCCTCGGAAATACCGAATGTCTTCTGCAAAGACCTAAATGATCTGAACAGCGTTATCGCGGCGAACGTGGAACGGCGCAGGGAAGAGATACCGAAGGCTGAGGAGATTATCTCCGAAGAGCTTGAGGAGTTTTCTGCCTGGCATCGGATGGCTCCGATCCGTCCGGTAATCGCCGACTTGCGCCGCCGAGCAGAGTCGATTGCAGAACAGATGCTGCAGGAAAATCGAAGCCGCTTCACCGAAGAAGATTTTGCCAACGTTGAAAAACTTGTTGGGAGTGTGGTAAAGAAGATCATCGGTCTGCCGATGTCGCACCTGCTAAATGCTCGCGAAGACCCAGAGGGAGCACTTCAGCGAGCAGAACATATTCGCGATCTTTTTGGGTTGAAGGATAAAGAAAATTTGGGTTGAAGGATAAAGAAAAATAGAGGTTTATTCTGCTTGATAGACTAACGATAGGAACCCGCGGCAGTGCTCTGGCACTTTGGCAGTCGAACGCAATTGCCGATATGCTTCGTGCAGCCCACCCTCACTTGCACGTCTCGTTAGAAATTATCGAGACGAAAGGAGACAAGGTGCTGGACCTCGCGCTGAGCAAAATTGGTGATAAAGGACTCTTCACTAAGGAGCTGGAAAATGCGCTGTTGGAGAGAAGAGTTGACATAGCCGTCCACTCGCTGAAGGATATGCAGACGGAGTTACCGGAAGGACTCACACTCGGCGCAGTCACCGAGCGTGCCTCCCCGGAAGATGCCCTGATTGCTCAACCCGGCACGACGCTCCACACGATTCCTGAGGGGGGAATAGTTGCTACCGGGTCGCTACGCCGTCGCGCTCAGCTCCTCTCCCTCCGACCCGACCTACAGATTGTCGATGTGCGAGGGAATGTGGGAACACGGTTGCAAAAATATCGTGACGGGGGTTGGGATGGGATGATCTTGGCACGTGCAGGACTTGAACGGCTTGGTCTGGAGAACGAGATTGCACAGATTATTCCGGCAGACCTTATGGTTCCGGCTGTGGGACAGGGGGCACTTGGCATTGAGATTCCAGTGGATGATCCGAACGTTGCCTCGATAGTTGCTGCAATCGAACATAGACCCACTCGCCAAGTCACCGACGAAGAGCGTGCCTTTCTCCGTCGCTTAGAAGGGGGATGCCAAGCACCAATAGCAGCCCACGGCTGGATAGTTGGCGAAGAACTAAGGCTAACTGGATTAGTTGCCTCCCTTGATGGTAGAGAGATCGTTAGAAAAAACAGAACCGGCAACCTCGACAAAGAAATTGGCCGGGAGTTGGCAGAGGATGTGCTGAGAGAAGGAGGAGAGATAATTCTCGAAGGAATTTCAATCGGTCGGTGAGTATTGCCATGAATAGTTTGACTGGAAGAGCTATAGCCATAGAAAAGAATCAAAATCTTTCCGCCCAAAAGCTGAGCGATCAATTTTTGCGGAGAGAAGAATCCGAAGGCTATACTCTCAACGATTTCTTTACTATCAAACGTGGTGTGGAGACCGGAGACAACGACTTTTTTCTCCTCTCGCCGATGGAGGTGCTGGCCTACGATCTGCCGTTGGAGTTCCTCCGCCCGATTCTTCCCGGCCCTCACTCGCTGCCCGATCAGGAGATTGTGGCCGACCCTGAAGGACATCCCATCTTGGATAACAAACTTTTCTTGCTCGACTGTTCGCTGCCGGAGCGGGAGATCAAAGAGGATTACCCCTCGCTCTGGCAATATCTAAAGATTGGTTTGGAACGTGGTGTGCACGAGCGGTACAGTTGCCGGCATCGTACCCCGTGGTACTCGCAGGAGCGGCGTCCTCCGGCTCCTTACCTCTGCGCCTATATGGGACGAGAATCTCTCGCTGGAGAAGCCCCCTTTCGTTTTATCATGAATCACTCGAAGGCAATTGCGCCGAACATCTACCTGATGATGTATCCCCGCCCTGCCCTCGCACGACAGCTTGCAGACAACTATCCTCTCCGCGTCTCTCTCTGGGGAGCACTGAATGCGATAGGTCTTGATGAGATACTCCACCGAAGCCGCATCTACGGCGAAGCATACGGTAAACTGGAGCCGATGGAACTTGCGAGCGTTCCGGCTGAGCGAATTAGCCGACTGATTCCAGACTTCATTCCCGACTCGGTTGCGCAGATGCAGCTCTTCAATCTGGAAGGGAATGAAGAGGAGTGATCCCCGAATGCCGAAGCTGATTCTCACACGCTCAGAAGCCGACAACTACCGCACTGCTCCTTTATTTAAAGAGATGGGAGTAGAGGTGATTTCACTACCGATGATCGAGATTCGTGAACTTCCATTTTCCCCTTCTCTTATCCCAATACTCTCTTCTCCTCCTCTGATACTCCTCACCAGCAGGCAAGGGACAGAACGATGGCTTCTACTGAGAGAGGAAGAGACACGGGTGGCAAGCCTCACGTTGGAAGGATATATTTGCGTTGGAGAACGAAGCGCTCAGATGATTCAACAGCGAGAGATAGAGGCAAAGGTAGTGGCCGTAGCTGAGTCGGCACATCAACTGATTGCACATCTGGAGAGTAGAGAAGATGTTGACTGGACATCGAGCAGACCAGTCATCTATCCATGCAGCAAATTTCGTCGCGACGAAACGGTTGATGGCTTGAGTGAACTTGGTTTTACAGTAGTAGAACTGCCACTCTACGAACCAGTACTTCCAGAAGGGAGTGTAGAGCTTCTCTCCGAGATAAGGCAAAGGGTCGACTCACAAACAATTGTTCTCTTCTTCTCCCCTTCGGCAGTAGAGAATTTTTTTCGACTCTGGCCGAACGCAGGACAACAGGTGGAAGTGGCAGCAATCGGTAAAACAACAGGGGATGCGTTGCGAGATGCAGGATGTGAGAAGATTATCCTCCCCCAACATCCAACAGTAGAAGAGATGGCAGAAGCACTTCGGCACTACTTAAGCAGATGAACCAGCAGAGAGACCAGAAAGGAGAGATTCGAATAAGAAGAACGCAGGCTAAAGACCTGCGCCTACCACCCCCTATCTCATACACTCATACACCCACACACTCACTTACTCAACTCTATAAACACTACGAACTCTTAACTCTATAAACTCGAATGCACATCCACTTTATCGGAATCTGCGGTACAGCAATGGGGAATGTTGCCCTGATGATGCGAGCAGCAGGACATACAGTTACTGGAAGTGATGAGAACATCTATCCTCCAATGAGTGATCTTCTGGTAGATGCCGGTGTTGAGATTATTCCCGGATTTCGACCAGAGAACCTTCAGCCTGCACCAGACCTCGTAATTATCGCCAACAAACTTTCGCGCGGGAACGTTGAGTTGGAGGCAGCACTCGACCGTAAGCTCCGCTATACGTCGTTACCTGAGCTTTTGAAAGAGGAGGTGATTCGGGGGAGAACGTCGATTGTGCTGACGGGAACTCACGGGAAAACAACCACCTCAGCAATGACATCGTGGGTGCTACAGTCGGCTGGGCTGGAACCAAACTTTATGGTGGGGGGAGCGCCGGGGAATTTTGATGCGGGATGGCAATATCGAGCCGAGAGCGAGTACGTTGTGCTGGAGGGGGATGAGTACGACACCGCCTACTTCGACAAGCGTTCAAAGTTCTTCCACTACCTGCCGACAATTCTTCTGATTAACAACATCGAGTTCGACCACGCCGATATTTTTAGTTCACTCGATGAGATTCTTCTCGCCTTCCGGCGTCTGGTGAACATAGTCCCACGCAACGGCTTGATTGTGGCAAACGGCGACGACGGGAATGTGCGGGATGTAATCCGCAACTCCTTCACGCCAGTAGTTACCGTCGGCCTCAGCGAACAGTGCGAACTTCGGGCAACGAACATTCTCTACGACGAAGAGGGAACGAGCATCGACGTTGTGAGGAATGGCGAAGTGGAAGGGACGCTTTGGTTTCCCCTGCTCGGAGAGTTTAACGTTCGGAATGTGTTGGGAGTGACTGCGATTGCCCGGCACCTTGGGGTTGAGTACGACGTAATTGCCTCTGCTTTCCGCAGCTTCCGCAACACACGGCGGAGACTGGAGAAGATTGGTGAGTGGAATAACATTCTCCTCTACGACGACTTTGCCCACCACCCAACGGCAATTGCCGGAACGTTGCGGGCAATTAGGACACGCTACCCGGAGCGACGAATCCGTGCCATCTTCGAACCCCGCAGCAATACGACAAGGCGGAACGTCTTTCAGGCAGAGCTTGCCGAATGTTTTCGTGATGCAAACGATGTAACGCTGGCACAGATTGACCGACTCGACGAACTCCCCCCGAACGAACGACTCGACACCGAACGGCTCGTTGCCGACATCGAGGCAAGTGGTGCAGAAGCCCGCTTCCTACCGGACGTTGCAGCTATCGTCGATCATATCGTATCGACATCAACTCCGGGAGATGTGATTGTCGTGATGAGCAACGGTGGATTTGGTGGGATGGTGAGGATGTTAGCGGCGGGCTTAACAAGGTCAAGAGAGTGAAGCTACAGCAAGTGTCGTGCTAACCTCAAGGCATCTCGATGCCGTTTGGGAAGTTGAGTGACGTAGCTACTCTTCCTCTCCCCTTCACCCCAAGGCATTGCAAGTTGGATGTGATCTTCTTTTTGAATTTTTCATTTTGAATTTTGAATTCCATCTATAGCTCTACTAACCGTCGATCTCTCCCCTCCCAAATTTCTGCCCCGTCGGCTTCATCCCGCGTGTCGCAGTAGATTTCGAGTCCGTTTCCGTCGGGGTCGCTGAAGTAGATGGCGAGGCTAATTCGGTGGTCGACTGGGAAGACCCGCATTCCTTGCGAGAGGAGGTAGTGATACCGTTCAGAGAGTGCATCTCTGTCGGGCACTTCAAACGCGACGTGGAAGAGTCCGACATCGGAACGTCCCGGCAGCCGAGCAGCTTCGCCAACTTCCTGCAAGGCAATCTCGTGGTACATCTCTGTTCCTGATAGGAATGCAAAGCCACCTATTTGCTCCCGAACTTGCAGCCCAAATACGTTCCGATAGAATTCAACTGAGCGTTCAAGACTTCTGACCTTTAAGTGTGCGTGACCGATCTTCATAGTATTCCTTGTTCAGTATTGATAGCCAATGGCGCGAGATTGTCTTCTCAATTCCCTCTCACTGCTGGGAGAAACGACTTGAAGTCGTTGAGTTTCTTTTGTTGATTCAAACACCCCGATGAATCGGGGTGTTAATATGAGGATGGATGAGTAAGATTATCTTCTTTGACATTGTGCGTTTGCACTGCAAAGCCTTAAGGATAAATAGGACAGATCGGTTTGTGAAATATGTTTGACCTTCACATTCCCTTTGCGCGTTTGGAATCTCAGTGGTAAGAAGTCACCGTGACTCATCCTTTATTAGGCTTCAAGAATTGCTCTGCTCTCGTCTTTCGTCAAGACCCAGAAGGAGTAGACTGAGAGTGCGGTTCCGAGAGGGAAGCTGAGGATGTAGAGTGCGTTTGCAATTAGGACGAGGATGCGTCCCCACGACTTTCCCTTCAGCAATCCAATGCCACCGATAACTCCGGGGAGTGTTAGTGTAAGAATCACGATAGTAATGAACAGACCAAGACCTCCTAAAACGCCAGCAGCTTCAGGGCTGTCGGCGAAAAGACTGGCTCCCATAAAGACTGGAAGAATTACCAGAACGAGCAAGGCAGAGAGACCGTGATAGACGATGGTGAGGACGCCAAGGATTTTCAGATGCTGTGACATTGCAGTGTCCCTATTGTTGACGGATAGATTGACGTGTCGTAGACGACAGGCGGCTCCTACGAAGGGGCGGTGGTGGAGATTCACTACAACGGCAACAATGATAGAATAGCTTCCCTTCCTCTAACCTTCCCCCCACATGCCATTCTCCTTTGCCATCTCTACCGCTCGCAACCCAGCCTCTCTCATCTTCCCTTCATCAATTAGCTTGGCAACGCGCTTCTTGTTTGACTCGGACCAAGTACTTTTCTTCTTGCGAGGAGTGAACCGCAAGGCGTAGCGTTCCTCGTCAATCCCCCGCTCAACGCTGTCAACCCAACCGAAGCAGAGTGCCTCTTCAACCGACTCACCATAGGTGAAGACTTGCTTCCCAGTCTTCTTTTTGTAGAAGACTAACCATATCTCCGACTCATCCGCATGGTAGACTTCAAGCCAGTCTCTCCACTCTCCAATTGATTCTGCGTGAAGTTGTGGTTCGATCATTCGCTTCTCCTCTAAAATTCTACGAAGTCACTATCTACAAATCTACTTACCTGACATTCCTCTCGAACCACTGAAGAATATCCTTCAACCGTTCTGTCGTCAGTGGATGATCTCCAACATATCGCGAGTGATTGAGCTGCCAATCGGGATGCTTTGCTCGCATCTTTTCCTCGATTACGTCGGCATCCAGAGCATAGGGGTCGTGCGTTGCAGAGAGCAAGTAAAGCTCCCTTGGATAGATGCAGGCTATCACCTCCTCCAGATCAAACTTCTGAAGGAATCCGGGCAACACTAATGCCATCTCCAGCCCGATCTCCTTCTCCAGCTTTGTTTTGTAGGTGCAGGCTGCCCCGCTCGCACAGACATAGTTCACTCTCCGGTCGAGTGCCCCGTAGAAGAGGGCACTGTTTCCTCCGTATGAATGCCCGACAACGGCAATGGAGTCGAGGTCGAGAACCTTCTGAGTCATCAGAAGGTTGAGACTGGTGCAGGTATCGGCCAAGACCTTCCCCATCAGTGTTTCGCCTCTCACCAATCTGTAGGCCATCTCGTTGTAGTGCTGACGTTCGTCTTGCGGGTGTGGCCCGATTCCCGTAACACCGTTTCGCCGGCGATCTTCAAAGCAGATAGAGTCTGGAGCAAGTACTGCGTAACCACGTTCGGCCAAGTGGTGGCCAATCCACTGGTTGGGATCACCCGTAATCCCACAGATTTCACTCTTCCCGATATGGCGCTGGCTTGCATGTTGGTGCAGTGCAAGAACACCAGAGCGATGGACTGGGTTGTGGGGAAGGAGAAAAAATGCAGGGATGATGTCACCATCTTCCGATTGGTAGTGGAGGAGGAAACGGCGGTAGCTAACGAGGTCTTCTTCGCTGAGAACCGTATAGGGGACTTCCCGCTCAGTAGGAACAAATTTCAAATATGATCTGAGGCTCTCTCTTACATCCATTGTGTAGCACTCTACCCTATCAACTTTTGGTGTCGAAGCTCGCGAACAATCTTCTGACTGGTCATCTCATTGAAGCTCATCTCAACATCTGGTTCTACTCCTCGACCTTCTAAAACTGTCCCCCTACCACTCTCTATCAGAGCAAACGGAAGGAGTAAAGAATATCCGTTACGTAACTCGTATACAGTTCCAGCCACAACTGCACCGCTCGACCTTTCCCCAACTACCTTCGCACGCCCTTCCTCTTTCATCACCTGCACAAAAACCTCGCCGCAACTGTAGCAATCTTTGCTAATCAAGATCACAACCTCTCCGCTGAAGTGTGGCATCTCTTCTCCACCCGTTTGGAATTGGAGGTAGTGATGCGTTTGCATCAGTTCAACTTCCTTCGCATGATCTATATTCTCTTCTTCAGGAATTGGGGGAGAAATCGTTGCGTGTTTACGCTGCAAGCCTTCTCTGTCCCTCACGTTAGCAACTGGGAGATTAGGTAGAAGGAAGAGACTTGCAAAACTGGCAACCGCACTGCACGACCCACCACTATTCACTCGCATATCAAGAATTAGAGTATCGACTTCAGCCAACGCATCGGCGAACTTTGCTCTCTCCTCCCTTCGTATGCTACGAACTTGAAATGATGTCAGCTCTGCAAAGAGTACTCCATCCACTTCTTCATAGCTGAGAGCTGACTCTGTCTTCTCCTGCTCAGCTCTGTCGATCTTGGCAGAAAGCTCTGGTGTGATTAAGAGGGTGTGACTGGTTCCAATTTGAACAAGTAGAGTGTTGAGAAGCCTTTCGCGCTCAGCTACAGAAGTTGCCTTTGCATAGTCCTCTTGCACTTGAACTTTGATAGCGTTCCACCTCTCTTTCAGAAAGGTTGTGTCAAAGAACTCTCTTTCAACAAGCTCAATTATTTCGTTTAGCAACCTGGTCATCTCTTCACCCTTTTTGCACGCAACGCCACTCATGAACTCACTCTGTACTCTACACACTCTCAACTCTATAAACTCATCCCTGCACTTCTCCCTGTCCCCCAAGCCCAGAGGAAGTTGTAGCCTCCGATCGGCCCGAAGGCGTCGAGCATCTCGCCGCAGAAGTAGAGTCCGGGATGACGTTTACTCTCCAGAGTTTTCGGGTTCACCTCTTCGAGCGCAACGCCTCCCCCAGTCACCTCAGCCTTCTTGTATCCCTCATCTCCAGTCCAGGGAAGCCGGTAGCGGATGAGTCGTTCAATTAACTCCTCCCGCTCATCTCGACGCAGCTCTGAGCAGACGCGGTCGTACGGCAATCCAGATTCCACGACTAAGAACTCGGCAAGTCTCTCTGGAAGGACTTCGCGCAACACTGCTGTCACTCTCCACCGCCCCCCCTTAATCAGTTCGTCTCGCCACCCCTCTTCGTCTCGGTCTACCCAACGGGCGTAGACCTCTTGGCGTGTGTCCCCTTTCATCCGTGAAAGAATTGGGAGGTGCGAGATATCCAGAACGGAAGGGCCACTGTAGCCCCGATGGGTGAAGAGGAATCCTCCCTCTGTGACAAGTGCTCCAGCGATTCCTGAAGTCTCAAGCCGAACGTTCAGCGAAAGACCGGCAAGTTCCTCGTGAGTAGGAGGATCCGCGGTAAGTGGTGTGAGGGCAGGGTAGGTTGGGTTGATCGTGTGTCCCAACTTCGTCGCAATGCTCAATCCGGTTCCGTCACTCCCAGTCTTTGGAACGGAGAGTCCGCCGGTGGCGAGGATCACTCGACTCCCTTCAACTACCTCACCATCGGCAAGGTGTACGCGCCAGATATTGTCCTGCGATTCAAGATCAACAACGTGGGCGTCAAAACGAAGCTCCACACCAGCACGCCGGTTCCAGGCTACAAGTCCATCACGGACATCTCGAGCACGGTTCGATGTGGGGAAGAGCTTCCCACTCTCTTCTTCGAGAGCAAGCTCAAGGTTCAACTCCTTCTCGAAGAATTCCCGCTGCTTTGCTAAAGGCCAGGCACGAAGCATCTTCTTCAGAAGTGTTGGCGAAGATGCCGTCACGAACTGCGATGTAGAGAGTCGGGAGGGAAGGATATTACACCGCCCACCACCACTGATAAGAATCTTGCGACCCCCATCCGATGTCCGCTCTAACAAAATGGTTCGCCTTCCCTGAAGTGCGGAGAAGCCAGCAGCCATTAAGCCAGCAGCCCCTGCCCCAATAACGATGACAGCGGGAGAAGCACTAAAAGAATTATTCATAGACTCGAACTGTTCATATCCCATCAACGAAGAAGCCCTCACATAGCATTTGGCGGACTTCATTCCCCTAATTCACCGGAAGATACGGAGACATCAGACTCGTGTAAGCATCGCGGCCAATTCCTTCGGCTTCGAGAGCATTACGTCGTGCCCGGCATCAATCACCTCAGTTTGCCCACCCAATTTTTGGGCGTAGGTCATACAAAGGCTGCGAGGCAGATTCTGATCTTGTTGACAGATGATGTAGCTGGAGAGAGAGGCAAACTCGGCTGCCCCGCGTACAGCCGGTTGCAGGTAGGGAGCCAGTGGCTGTGGCGTAAGTCTGGAGTATGCAGTTCGGGCATCTTCTTCGCTCAGATCGTTGAAGAAGCGCTCCCGCACCACGTTGTATGGAAGCATCAACGATCTTTCCGAAGATTCATCGGCGAGCCGATAGTAATCTGGACGTCGCTCTGGATTTACCAAATCGATTGCTCGCTCACCCTCCGCAAGGATGAAGGCAGCAACGTAGACAGCCTTCCGCACCTTCTCCCGATTGGCAGCAATCACTTCCGGGAGCAAAATGCCAGCCAGCGAATGTCCGACAAGAATGAAGTCGTTCAAATCCTGCTGACGAATGAAGTTGTTTACTGCTAAGAGAGAGTTCTCAAGCGTGACAGACTTCCGCGGGGTTGGATCGTCTCCAACCCCAGGAAGATCAAGAGCGTGACCTTGCCAGCCAAGATTTTCAAGCTCCCGCTTCACCCCATCCCAGCACCAAGCCCCGTGTGAACCTCCATGAATCAGAACGATATCTCTTGTTTGCTCATTCTCCATCATCGTGGATAACTCATTGCTCTGTCAGCAGAATTTGAAGTCCTCTCGGCTCCTCGCAGATATGACTGACTCCGGCAGTTACCAACTCTTCTCGCGAGCCATATCCCCACAAAACCCCGACTGTTCGGAGATCATTTGCACGCCCCCCTATCACATCGTGGCGTCTATCCCCTATCATCCAAGTCTCCTCAGCCGACAGATTCTCCTGCTCGATAACGTGAGCAATCAACTCTTCCTTATCGGAACGCCTCCCATCCATCTCACTTCCGTAGATACCTCGAAAAAACTTTTCAAGGTTGAAGTGCTCGATAATCTGTCGCGCGTAGATAACTGGTTTGCTCGTCGCAACGTAGAGATCTGTTCCAACAGTACAAAGCTCTTGAAGAAGATCAGGAATTCCGGGGTAGACTTCATTCTCAAATAACCCTTTCACAGCAAAGCGTTCCCGGTAGGCAGCAACGGCGGCGGCAATCACCTCGTCGTCATCTGTGTCGAGCAAGTCCCCAAACGTATGTTGCAGCGGGGGACCAAGGTATGCAGTCAACTCTTCCACCGGCAACTCACGTTTCCCAAGTCGAAAGAGGGCGTGGTTAATCGAGGCAAGAATCCCTGCTTTTGAATCAGTTAACGTACCGTCAAGATCAAATAGAACTGTCATTTATCCCCTTCTCGTTGGTGCTCTTGGCGTTCTTTGTGGCAATCTTCAGTGCAGTAACCGAACACCAAATCACGTTGCCTTACCGAAAAGCTACTTCATTTTCCTGAATCTGATCGGCCAGATGAATCGCTCGAACAATCCGCGAGGATAGTGCTCCATCCCGGCAAAGCCAATCTTCTCCGGTCGCTCCCGATCCTCCGGCCAATAGACGGTGTTAAAGAGCCAGTCCCAAACGCTCAGCACAATTCCAAAATTCTGTCCTCCCTTCCCGTGCATCTCCACGTCGTGATGCCAAACGTGCATCTTGGGTGAGTTCAATATGTAGCGGAATGGCCCCCAACTTATCGGCATGTTGGCGTGGTTCAGGTCTTGGACGAGTGTACCGATGACGGCAATCACCAAAACTACTGTCCCGTCAACACCGAAGATTATCAGCGGAAGGTAGCTGAGAGTTTTGTAGACGATCACTTCGCCCCAATGGAACCGGAAGTTCCCAATCCAGTCGAGTTCTTCAATGCTGTGGTGGAGCTTGTGAAACTCCCAAAGCCAGGGAACCCGGTGGAGCATGCGGTGGATGTTCCACTCCACAAAATCTTTCACGATAAAGAAGGCAACGAACTGCACCCAGAGAGGCCAAGCCGCTGCCAACGCGAGAGATTCAGGGAGGGGAAGTCCGGCATTGTGGAGGAAGGTGTTCAAGGCATGGATAATCTCACCGGTTACCATCGCGAGCAGAAGCCCGAGGAAGTGTCCGTTAAAGACAAGCCAGAAGAGGTCCTGCCAGATGCCCTTCCGGAGCACCTTCTGCTCCTTCCGCCAAGTCCAGATACGTTCAAGTGCGAAGACAAGGAGGGAGACGCCTATTAGCCAGAACCAGTAGTTGATGTAGATGGGCATGGTCGAGTTTATAGAGTTGTGAGTCCGCCGCAGCGGATAGAGTTTATAGAGTAGAGTGGATGGGTATAAGAGTACATACGTTTGTTCTGATGTCTCTTCTCTCCGATCTCTATACTACATTGAAATCGTATCTGCCAGTTCCCTGAATCAACAGATACTCCGCAGAAGTTTCGCCAACGTTTATCACCTGGTGAACTTCTCCGGTAGAAATCTCGAAGAGTTCTCCCAAACGAAGAGGACGTTTTTCTTTCCCTTCAACAGATAACACAATCGATCCCGAGAGAGGAACGAGATGTTCGACAACCGCAGAATGATAGTGAATATCTCCTTCCTCAAACGGTGCAAGTGTAAAGGTGCAAACGCGGACATCTTCAGTTGCGATAATCTGCTTGCTCAGTAGTGCCATTCCCTGCCGACTCTTTTCTCACTTCTTCTCATATACTTTTGCTTAAGATACGTCCACGATCACAAAAAAGGGGATGATCTTCTTGGATCATCCCCTCAATTTATCTCTTCTCACTTGATGCCGGCAAGTTACCCTACCTTCCCACCAAACGACTTCCGGTATCCTTTCTTGCTGCCACCGGAACTCTTCCCTCGGCGGCTTTTCTCGGAGGTAACTCCTTCGGAAGACTTGCGGTGCTTCTTTGTCCGGCGCACTCCTTGAGCGAGATTATCCTCTGAACCGAACTCTCTGGAATCACCCCGCTTGGAACCTCTGAAACTCTGTCCGTTCTTGCGAGAAAACTCTATCCAGGCTTCACTTCGGCGAGGAGCTTCGTTCGAGATATCTCTCGGTGAAAATTCTCTCCCCTCTGTCGAATTAAATCCGTCAGTTGATTTACCCCGAGGAGAATCTTTCCACTCGCTTTTGCCACGAGTTGGTTTCGACGACTTTCCGTTTCCGTTCGAACGATTGGAAGATCTACCATTCCCGTAGGATTTGTTGGAAGAACTATTTCCATACGATCTCCTCGACGACCCATTCGATCTCTCATCCCTTCCACTGAACTCTCCAGTTACCCCCTCCACTGTCTGCCGAGTAATTTTCTTACCTGTTAGCTTCTCAATCGAGCGAAGTGCCCCAAGCTCGTCCTGAGCCACAAAGGTCATCGCATCACCTGTCGACTCGGCGCGACCTGTGCGGCCAATGCGGTGGATGTAGTCTTCCGGTGATCTCGGTGTGTCGAAGTTGATAACGTGCGAGATGTTATCAACGTCAATACCGCGAGCAGCAACGTCGGTTGCTACCATCACTTGGAACTTCCCTTTGCGGAATCCGTCGAGTGCCTGCTGGCGCTGGTTCTGCGTCCGGTTGGAGTGAATTGCTACCGACCGAATTCTCTCCTTGTTTAGGCGAAGTGCAATTCTATCGGCTCTGTGCTTTGTCCGGGTAAAGACCAAGACTCGCTCTATCGACTCGCTCTGAAGCAGGTGCAGGAGAAGGTCAACTTTCCGATCCTGCGATACAGTATAAATGTGCTGTTCTACAGTAGCGGCTGGATTCCTCCGCTCGCCAATCTCGATTAGCTTTGGCTCACGTTGAATAGTCTCAGCAAGCTGACGGATTGCCTTCGGCATCGTGGCTGAGAAGAGAACGGTCTGGCGATCTTCCGGCAGTTCAGAAACGATCTTCTTGATGTCGTTGATGAAGCCCATGTCGAACATCCGATCAGCCTCGTCGAGCACTAACATCTCCACGTTGGAGAGGTCGAGACTTCTACGGTTCACGTGGTCAAGCAGACGACCCGGCGTTGCAATCACAATATCAACTCCCTGACGGAATGCACGATACTGTGGTTCCATGCTGACACCGCCGTAAACGGCGATGCTCCGCAGACCGGTCGACTTTCCATATGTCCGAACTGAGTCATCCACCTGTAAGGCAAGCTCGCGGGTGGGAACAACAACTAAGGCGCGAACAGCACGCCGTCTTGAATTTGCATGGTTTGCCGAGAGCCGTTCGAGCATCGGCAGAACGAAGGAGGCAGTTTTGCCTGTTCCAGTCTGGGCACAACCGGTCAGGTCATGTCCTTCCATCAGAACCGGAACTGCGGCTGCCTGAATGGGAGTTGGCGCGGTATATCCAGCATCTTGGACACCACGAAGAATTTGCTTGGAAAGACCAAGCTCACGAAATAACGTCATACGTAACTAATAATGAAAATGCGAGGATCAGTCGGCGATGTTGCCGGACGCCCCTAATGTTGGACACGCTCGCAGAAGATCTTGAGTCAACGGCAGGGATTGAAGATGCGGTATTGGGGATTATACCCCGGAGATTCTTCACGCCTCTCGTGTCGTGGAGCACTGAACCCACGACAATTGCAGAAGAGTATAACCGCACACATATCAAAGCCAGGGAATCGCGTTCGGAAAGCGGGTCAAAAAAAATGCCGCCTCCGAATCGCTGTGCGATATACTCCGGTCACGGCTTTGGCTTTCAGTGCGTTGGCAATATGCACTTATTCGGCGTTGATCGATGTGAGCGTGTGTGAGAGAGAGGATTTGAGGAAGATTGGTGTATTGTACACGGATGACACGGATTAGAAACGATTTACGCGAATCTAACCTGTGGACATCTTGTGTCATCCGTCTAATCCGTGTACTATTTCCCACCACACAGCACTAAAACATCGTGTTCTCGTTTGCAGATTTTTCTGGAATTACCTGCAACACATCCCAGTGCTCCACTAATTTGCCCTCTTCGTCGAAACGAAAGATGTCGATTCCAGCATAGTCTCGATCACCCGGCCACTCCTGATAGCAGTGGAGGACAACGAAGTTTCCCTCAGCAATTGCCCGCTTGAAGTGAACTCGCTTTCCCGGATATTCACGAGCCATTCGTTCAAAGTAGGTAATGAAGGCCTCCTTCCCATCACCAACCTCCGGGTTGTGTTGGATGTAGATATCTCCCACGTACTTCTCCACTGCCTCAACCGGTTTGCACTGGTTGAACATCAAATCGTAGAACGCCATCGCATTCTCTTTGTTCTGCTCAAGTTGATTCATAACAGACAACTGTTTTAAGGTTTCCTCAAAATGCCCTACGAACTCTATCAACTCTCCTCTCCACGAACTCTAATCAGTTCCTTCAACTGAAACTCATGCCGAATTGGATGCCTTACAGCATGTTCTAACATCGCGTCGATACAATAGTCAACACCCCACCGTGAAGGATAGGTTGGGATACCGAACCGTTCTACAGAGACATCCCTCAGTGGAGTTCTCCAACGCTCCAAAAGGTGCTCAAGGTAGCTCTCCCCCAACTCCGCAATCTTGTCGAGGTTGGGAACAGGATCAATTGTAGGATCGGGAAGTTCCAGCTTTTCGCACATCCAGACCATATAGCCTCGCGCTGCCCCGAGAATGTGCCGGAGCAATGATTCCATCGACTCGTAGTCGGGATCATCAGTTACTGGAAGGAGAATCCCGGCTTCCTTTCCCAGCTTCCACGTACGGAGACAGGAGCGTAAATACTCTTCGTGCAACAACACCATAGCACGCGCCCCACGATAACTGTAGGTAGTAGCTCTGCTATCACTATTCATAGAACGAAATCCTTTCTGTTAGAAAACTGTGATCCCCAATTGAGGAATGAACATAAGCCAGAAGTTTGAATAATGCAGCACGATTCCTTCAGAAGAGGATATAAGAAAAAAGAACGAAGTCCTACCGAGCATCAACAACTCGGGAACTCAGTTCTTTCTTTTGTCCGTAGAAAAACCCAAAGAGAAATTGGGTTCTCTACCTATGCAATAGGAATCAATGAAGGATTATTAACCGTAGAAGAAGCTCTCTTAGTCTTCTCCCCTCTCAACATCGTTTGAAAAGCGCTGAGTTTTGGTTCTTCTGGGACTGACCCCAATGGTATCAAGGTTAATACTGGAACCGGTGTCAGCAGAGTGGAGATCAACGTCAGATATCGTCACCGAGTCGGTAACAAAACTCCGTTGTCCAGTTGGTACTGGGAGGGATGAAGTAAAGGGAACCACCGGTGTCGAGGAAGATTCAGAGCTTTGTACCTTTGGTTGAACTGGCTTGTCGCGTGGGTCAAGCGGACTACTGTTAAGAGATATACTCTCTTTCTTCTTGGCGAGAAGGTTGCGGTTATTCCCTTGTCCAAGGTCAATATCCTTCCGATGATGATTTGACAGCTCCTTGTTCTTCACAGCCAAATTTGTCCGTACCGTCTCATCCTGCGAGGTTTCTACAAAAGCCTCCGTTGGCTGGGTAGCCAAGATCACTTGTTTCGGAGCATCTGTTATTTCTGAACCACCCCACTCTTCAACAGCAAATAGTCCGCCAAACAGAAGTGCCGCGCCAGCGATCACCGAAACGAACACCCAGGACAACTTTCGCTCTCTGGATTGGGATATTGAAGGAGATTCCGGCTGAGGTTCAGGTTGGAACGCTGGAACAAGTGCCGCCGCAACAAGACTGCGGGTGGCAGCATGGTTGGCTCCACTTAGAATTCTCTGCTTCTGAAGTGTCTCCTCAACAATTCTGTAGGCCTTTAGAGTGCGACGCAACTCTTCATCCAAAGCTACTTGAATGAAGAAATTCTCTTCCTCTGCAAAATCTAACGATCCTTCGAGATAGCGCTCAACCAATCGCTCGCACTCAATACGTGTCATCCTCGATCTCCTTCGTCACGTTTTTGTGAGTTATTCCGTTCTCTATCTTCTTCCATCCCGATAATTGCCGAGATAATTCGCCCAAGGTGTGCCCTGGCACGAGAAGCCCTCATCCGTATCGTTCCAACCGGCTCTCCTAACATCAAGGCTATATCTTCGAACCGAAATCCGCAGTACGTGTGGAGAATCAGAACCTCACGTTGACGGAAAGGCAATTTGGGTAATGAGAGAACAACAAGTTCTTCGAGATGACTAAATTCTCGGGGGACAACCACTGGATGCTCTGTTTCCAAAATTTCATCAAGTGGCGTGTGCGGACGTGAAAGCCGCAGATAGTTCAAGCAAAGATTTCGGGCAATAGTTAACATCAGCGAAACAGGAGAGGTAATTTCCTTCCCTTTTCGCAGATAGCGGATTAATCGCAGCCAATGTTCTTGAGCGATATCTTCCGCAGCATCTTTGCTCCCAACCATTTTAAGGCAGTAGAGATATATCTGATGGTGGTGACGGTCGAAAATATCCATCATCACACTCTCATCACCGTCAATGAAGCGCTGGAAGAGTTCCAGATCGGTTCCATCGAACGATTCACGGGATACATCGGCCACGTGTATTGTCGTTTTCCCTTTGCTCGCTATGTCAGCGGCACTTATCATGAAATAAACACTGCAGCTATCATAATGAATATGGTTACCTCGTCTCCGAGGCTTGATCTATCGCCTGACTGCAGCCTCTGAACAGAAGACCCTCCCCGCGAACGAAACGCAACCGAAGAGCACTCTGTAAAACATCTTTTTCGACACTTATGTTGTGAAGGCTCTCAATATAGAGAGGAGAGATGGAACTACCATCGATTTTCGTCGACTATTCCTCACGATATAGTCGGTAAATGATAGAACTCAACATAAAAGCGAACAGGAGATAGGAGCTGCAGACTATGCTTCATCTCGGGGACAATAATGCCAAAACGGGGGGGAGTTAGCTGGATCGGTTCGCCAGTTTCTGGAAGGTAGAGTAGGCTTCCCTCAACTACGTTGATTTTTGCCCAAATTCCTCCTTTTGTTCTGTGGTCTCTCAACAACCCCGCCGGAACAGTCTCTTCGGTGAACTCCGGTGTCCTCTTGAACTCCACCAACTTTTCCGGCCACTCGAATTGATCGCACTTTAAACACTCCACTTGCGTGCCAAGCCGAGTAGCTCTCCCCTCTTCGGTCAATACCCAGAAACGTTCGTAGAATGGTGGTGTGTGGCGCATGTGCTGGCCATGATAACAGTCCAGTTCCGCTACCCACTGATCTTCCTCGTCCCGATGAAAGCCGACAATTGTTCGCTGCATAATCTCCTTCCACATCAATGCTCTGAATTCGCCACAATAGTACAGAGATTGGAGGAACTTTCAGTGAAAGGAGAGAGCGACTACTCAGAAAGATGATGCCCACTTGGATCAGTAAACCCAAAACGCCGAGTGCCGGGAATCCAAAGGGAACCCGGCACTCAAGTAGAGGAGAAGCACTACTCTCTATAGCGTGTTGACAATCCCGATTCCCAGAAGGGACGCACCGCTGGTGCTCCACGGCAGAGAGATCGTCGGAGTCCTCGCGCTCACGCACGAGGCTACCAACCGGCGGTCGCTCCGCGACGTAACAAAATCATCACCGAAGAGCCGCAGCGCGGCGAACCGTTGGTAGCCTGGAGCGGAAGCTCCGGGCACTGGGAGCCAAGCGAGAGCGTAGCTCCAGAGGAGCGATCCTCCATCGTGAGTAGAGCGATCAGCTCATTGTCAATTGTCAACACGCTCCAATCTACCAAGCAACTATTCTATTTATTGACTGCCAACATCCTGTAGAACTGCTTCCCTCCAATCTCTACCATGCAGAAATATGTCCCCGTCTCCAGCCCGCGAACATTGCAAGGGATGCTGACTTCTCCTCCACGATACTCCCCTTCGTAGACCGACATGATAACTCTTCCACTCAGGTCAATGATTTGTACATTTATGGCTCCTACCAGAGGAAGGTTGATGGAAAGCTCCCCCTCGAGTCGCATTGGATTTGGCAGCAGTGTGACCCCTCCACCCCCTCGGCTCTCCTCAGCAACACCTGAGGTCGGTATCGGTTCTCCATATCCAGTCAACACGACCTCTGCTTCTGAGAGGAATGGATCGTTTGTCTCAATCAGGATGCGAGCTGTTGATATTCCGGTATCCTGCGGCGTAAACTCAAGTCGCATCTCGATATTCTCCCCCTCTTCAAGTTCAATTGGTAACGTGCTCAGATCGGGTGAAACGATTCGGTAGAGTGTGGCTCCAGCCCCGTCAATCGCGGCAGCGTTGATTGTTAGCCCGGCATCGCTCCCGGCTGTCACCCTCAACGTCCCCTCTGCTGGCACTCCCACCATTGTATTGCCGAAATCGAGGTTGAATGTGTTCAGCTCTGCCTTCGGCAGATTGCTCCCTTTCCCCTGTACAATCACTTCGCGCTGAGGCTGAAGTCCGTCGTTTGTTTCGATGACGAGTGTAAACTCCGCAGGATCGTATTCCGCCGCGGTGAACTCTACAATCACTTCAAGACTCTCCCCCTCGTCCAAGTATGTTGGGAGATCGTTCTTCTTTGGCGCAATGATATCGAAGCCGAGATCAAAACTCCCCGGCTCTTTGAACGCAACCTTCTGCACTTCCAAACCGGCAGCATTTGCACCACTGATTGTGAAGGACTTGCGGCTGTTGTAACCGAGAGGGACTTTCCCAAAGTTGAGTTCTGTTGTGCTGAGAATTGCAGTTGGAAGTTCCCCATTCCCCCGCACACCGAAGGCCGAAACGTTAATGGTTGTCTTCGGAGAGATAGGATCGTTTGTCTCGATTGCAATCAGAGTAGAGGCATCTCCCTCAACTTGCGAGTTGAGCTTAACGGTAATGTCAAGCTCTTGCGATGAGGAGAGAAGAGCAGGAAGATCACCAGTAGTTGGAGCAGTTAACGAATACCCTTTGGATGCAGCGGCTGGATCGTCGAAGTAAACTTTGCGAACAACCAGATCGGCTCCACTTCCCGGCGTGACGGTGATGGTATTACTTGCAGATGTTCCAACCCGAATATCACCGAAGTTGATGCGGGAATTGCTGACCCGGACTTTGGGGAGTTCTATCGTGGGGACAGACTCGTCCTTCACCTTCACCACTAACATATCAATCGTACTGTTGCGGGGAAGCGTTGTTGTCCCAATCGTACAGGTTGGGGAGAAATAGTTCCCCATCATATAGCAGTTGTTGTAGCTGTCGACGCCGAGCGAAACGAAGTGCTCTCGATCTGTCCCCTGCGCAGTCACCAACCAGCGAGCATCTCCCCCTTTGCCGAAACGAGCTAAAAAGATGTCCATCTTTCCGGCACTCTGCGCGGTGAGTGTACCGAGCGTCAACGTGTTTTCGAAACTGCTGACAAGGAAGAACCCACTATCCTTAGCTGCAACAACTTCCATGGCTTGGCCAAAACCGGCAGTGCCGTCACTCCCAGTTCCCCCCATCCGCCAGAGTCCGTTGGCATTTCCAAGTACATCGTATCGGGCAACGTAGATATCCTCTGCTCCGGCACTGGTTACTGTCTGCCCCCCTAACGTCAAGCTGCCGGCAAAGGCTCCACTGACAAAAATTTCGCCACCCTCGTTGATTGAGATACTCTCAACACTGTTATCTCCTGCCGACCCCTTCACCCACTTGAGTCTGCCGTCTTCTGCATACTTCGCAACGAACCCTCCCTTAGTTCCCCCAGAGAATGAAACACTGCCGAAGTTGACAGTTCCAACGGCAATGCCGGTGAGGTAGACATCTCCAGCCAGATCGACTGCCACACCATACCCTTCATCCTGACCGGAGCCACCAGCCGATCTTGCCCAGCGGAACTCGCCATCTGGTGTATAGCTGGCGATGAAAATATCGTAGTTGCCTGCCGAGGTAAGCTGCGCTGTTCCGAAGGTTGCAGTACCAGAGAAGAATCCAGCAACGTAGCTGTTCCCCTTCCCATCGACTGCAATGCCGTTAGCCCAATCCATTCCGCTCCCCCCGGCACTCTTCACCCACTGGATATCCCCACTCGATGAATACTTTGCCAGAACGACATCGTTCTCACCTACACCGGTAACGCTTTTGCCGTTGAAGTTTGTGGTTCCCTCGATTCGCCCAGCTACCAAGACATTCGACTCCTTATCAACGGCGATTCCTCGTCCCCCATTCCACCCTTGTGAAGTTCCCGAGCGAACCCAGCGTAACGATCTATCTGGACCATACTTTGCGATGTAAAGGTCGCCAAGTCCAGAACCACTCAGATTTGTACTCCCACCAAAGGTCATGCTCCCGCCAAAGAATCCAGTCACATAATAGTTGCCATCTGGATCGGCAGTGGCTGCATTCCCAATACTTGTGCCGGTTGCGTAAAGGTGGGTTGCCCACTCCACCTTCTGGCCTCGAGCAACAACTGCCGTCAGGAACACCCCGAGCAGGTATAGCGTCATTTTTGTTTTCATCTTCCTACCCCTTGTTGAATTATTGAATGTGTGTGAGTTCTCCTCAGCATCAATTCCAGAACTCTCTGGAAGTATCTCTTCACTCTGCGCAGAGGGATGGAGAGAGCCGTCCATCCACGCAAAGCAGAAGAGCTATGTCGGCATCAATAACCCTGAGTATGGAAGCGGAGTAACAGAAAAAATCGCAGGAAATGGGGCGAAACTTAGAAGTGTATGAGGTGGTTTTTACGAGGGAAGAATGAACCAGGCAGACCTTTGCTGGAGGCACTACAAGGATATGAGCGTGGATCAACGCATTCCCAGATATGTAGACCGTCGGACAATGGGTTTGCGAGAGAATGCGACATCACATCTCTGAGTCGTTCAGTAATCTGCCTGAATCGTTTCCTCACTACACCGTTCCAAATCGAATCCTATCAAACTGCTCCCGGAGGGAGCGCTCATCCTTGGCCGTGGAGAAAGCCGAAGGCTGCACTCCACGGACTCTATTCACTATCTGATGCTTCCGCCCCGAAGGGGTAGCTTGCTGGAGGCATTGACATCGCATTTCTTCCATTCTGCCCCTTCGGGGCGAGGAGAGCTATGAACGCTTTTCTTCCGGGGATTGGCATCCCCGGCTACGTACCGATTCCCCCTTCGGGGCAAGTTGTTGCTTGCACTTGTTTCGTAGGAGTCGTGTTGGAAGGCGAGTGTTAGCAGACCTGCTTTAAGTTTGTCTCTCAACCGAACCAGAGCAGGTGATCTTCAGTTGTTCGTTTGCATACTACAGGAACATCCGTTTGCAACAGGTGATTGAGGCCGCAGAGGAAAGAATTGATCTTGAGGAACTCTTTCTGGCGCAATTGCATCGTCCTCGAGTATAAACACCTCTCAATCTTAGCTTTCTACGGCGGTTGTCAAGAACTGTAGAGGAGTGACTCGCGGACGATCTCAGCGAAAGGCCGGCGTTGGATTCGGCTCTCCAACCACTCAACATATCGAAAGTAGTGTAAGGCCCTCCCCTCCACCGGATCGTTCTTCAAGGCAACCATCTGGTCGCGCGTCCGAGAGAATGCTTCGGCAACTTCGGCACGACTTCTGGTTTTGGGAAGTCTCTCAAACAACTCGATCAACGCTCGCTCGAAATTGTAGACCACATTGTGCGAAGAGAGGTAGCGAGAGGTTGAGGGAATCATATACTTCAGAAGACAGTAGTTCTCAAGCTCGAAGTGGACGATCAGGCTCACCAACTGGGCAGCGTAATAAGTTCCGGCGTCCGACTCGGGAGAATACTCCATCAGAATTTGGTTGATGTGGTCGAGTGCTCGCCTGAAATCTTCCGCACCGAAGTAGATCGACGCCAAGTTCATGTGGAAGGTCATCCTCTCTGCCGCCGTCAGGTGGGAGCTGAACATTGTAAGCCCCCGCTCTACTTCAGCGGTAAGAGCCAATCCGTCTCGGTAATTACCTTCACTGTTGTGGAAGGCAAGTAGGTGAATATATATGCCTGCAAAGATGTGGGCGTTCCGGCGTTTGTATGCAGAGTGGGAGTGCTTCATCAAGCCTTCGGCAATGCTTCGCAGTTTCTCTATCACCTCTTCAAACTTTTTCTTCTCCCCGATTCTACGGTAGAGAACCAGAGCATTGTTCAGCCCCATCAAGTAGAAGTCCATTAGGTCTTGTAGGCGATCCGGCTCTCCTTCCAAGAGGCGAACAATTTCCTGTACGTGGTGGAGTGCCTCGCTGTAATCAACCTTCAGGAAAGAATACGTGCTGTGGCTCCAGTGATAGTAGATTTTGCCAACGAGAGTCGAGGATAACTCTTCACTACTCAACAGTGGGTGCGCAATCAGTTCCTCAATTTGCTTCCACTCTTCCTCCTTCCGCATATCTCCACCCTTTACCGGAAGAGAGATTTGATAGAGGAGCATCTTTCGCTCAACTAAATCCCGAAGTATCTCTATCGTGCCAAGCTGCGCTCTCCCCATTGCGACGATATTCGTGGCTGAAGTGCCAAGTCCTGGCTCCACGCTCTCCTTAAGCTGTAAGGCTTCTAACAGAAGAACTGGTTTCTCGAACTTTTCGGCCAACGCAATTGCTCGTTCGTTCAAGCTGAGTGCTTGATCGGTTAGCCCACGATCTATCAGAAGCCGAACGTCGGTAAGCATGGTGCGTAACCGGGATTCCACGTTCTCATGCTCGTGGAATTGCCGCAACGACCGCATCACGAGGTTGTAGAGATAGTTCTTCGCAACGCTGAACTGCCGAACAAACTTCTCGTCTCTGAAGCGGTGTTTCAGTCCATCTTCGTCGTAGGTCTTCTGTCGGCTCATCGCGTCGAAGAGGAGCAAATAGTTCTTCTTCTCTCCTCCGCGGGCAGCAAAGACCTTGAAGTATCGTTTCTCCGATTTTGACATCGACTGAATCAGTCGGTAGAGGGCATCATTTCTTCTCATCTCTGTTCTCTTACTTCACTGCGACGAACATATCACTCCCATTCCTAAGCAGCTCATGGTTCATTACAGGAGAGGAACAAACGACTCCCGATTGAGCTTATATGTCACTGGAGAAGATTGCGGAATGAGCATTAAGCTGCACTTTACTCCACACCCTCACTTATCTTGCGCTTTGCAGATTATAGCTGTAGAAGTACGTTTGCAGGGTGGCAGATCAATCAATCAGAGATAAGCAAAGAACTCTTGGAAGGAATGCAACGCGAACCACAAAGTGAAGAAGAGGCCTATATCCTCGGAACGGAACCGGAAGAGTTGCGTCGGCTCATATTTCAGCATCGTGTCTGGGTCGACGAAACGTCCGATCTCTGGAAGATGGCGGGGATTTCGAGAGGGGAGACTCTACTCGATCTCGGTTGCGGGCCGGGCTTCACAACAATAGACATGGCATCACTGGTCGGCTCAGGTGGGAAGGTGATAGCTGCCGACAAGTCGTTGAACTTTATCGAGCACCTTCGCCGACAACGAGAGCTTCACGCGCTGGAGAACATCGAGTTGCACTGTGCAGACTTCGATCACCTCTCCCTCCCCGAGAAAAGTCTTGACGGAGTATTTGCACGCTGGGTACTCTGCTGGTTGAAAAATCCGGAGGAGATTGTCAAACAGGTTGCCGCAGCACTGCGTCCCGGAGCATTCTTCGCCGTACTGGACTACTTCAATTGGGGAGTAATCTCGTTAGTTCCCGAGGGGAGTGCTCTCCACCGACTGAAAGCTGCATCGTTGGAAGTCTGGAGAGAAGAGGGGTGCGATATTAACATTGGCCAACGCATACCGCAGATGTTTCAACGGAGTGGACTCCAAGTGGAGAGTATCGAACCGATTGCTCGGATTGCTCGACCGGGATCAATGACCTGGGAGTGGATCGGCTCCTTCCTTAAAATTTGGGGACCAAAACTTGTGGGGCACGGACTGTTGAGCGAAGAAGAAGAAGAGGAACTCCAGAGAGCTTGGCAACGCCACGAGGCCGATCCCGCCGCCTTCTGTGTTGCGCCAATTATGGTGAGTATTGTTGGACGGAAGGTGTAGAACGGCTTTCAGTTATTATTGCTACGCTTTACTCTTCGACCCCCGACTCTTCGACTCCCGACTCTTCGACTCGTCACCTTCCACTTGAACAACCCAAGTGGTCATGCTTCGCAAGCCCTGCACTACTGTTGTTTTGATTGGATCAACGAGCTGACCACTCATCTCTTCGGTTAGTTGCAGCAGCATCTGCTCGTCAACGAGGAAACGGGTTGAGCCGTCGGGCAAGTTGTAGCGTCTCCCCTCAATCAACTCAACGCGATCCTCGATTCCAATAGTCGAAGCGAGGCGTGCAAAGAAGAGTCCACCCGGTTTTAGAACGCGCCGACACTCCCGAACCATTCTGCGGAAAGCATCTTCACTCTCAGCGAAGTGAAGCACCGCACTGCAAATCACGAAGTGGAACGACGCCGTTTCGAAGGGCAACTGTTTGATGTCGGCAACCCTGAACTGCTCTGCTGGTAGATGTGGTGCAAACGCGGCAGCAAGCCTTCGCACGCTTTGCACTGCATCGGCTGAAGTGTCAACTCCACTTACGTCAAATCCATTCTTCAGAAGCCAGAGAAGATTTCGTCCACCACCACACCCAGCATCCAAGATTCGCGCACCAGAGGCAATACGCCCCTTCAGAAGTTGATCGAAGAGGTAGATGTCGATAGAGCCGAAGGTTGTTTGGAGATTCACACAGAATCCATTTTTTGACGAAACATCAACACAATAAACTCCGCAGGGTAGACAACAGAAACCATTACCTGAACGATCATGTATCCATTGAGAATATCTTCCTGAGTCATCGTGCTCCCAAGTCCACACTCCACCGAATAGGCATCAGAGGGGGTTGAGCCGATAAGTCCTCCCTCTTTCCAAAGACTGTTGAGAAAACCTTCAATCATTGAGACAGCACTTGACCACGTAGCAGAACTGTTTGCGGCGAAGACGAAAGGTTGGAGTGCGTTCTTAATAGACTGCTCGATATAGATAAGCGTTCGACGTACTTGTATATATCGCCAGTCGTTACTATTCCCATCCAGAGTCCGCGCTCCCCAAACTACTGAGGCTATCCCAGGAAAAGTTCGAATGGCGTTGATGGCTCTCCCCCCAGCCGGAACGTTCATCTCTCCCTGCTCACTATCATTCAGTAGAATAGTGGGCCGAATCACCGACTCTAACCCGGCGTTCATACCAGCCGGTGCAGTCCACACACCAGACGATGAATCAACTCTCACATAAAGCCCAGCCACCGCCGAGCTTGGTGGAAGGATATTCTCTCTCTTCACAACTGCCTGCAAAAGTTGTTGTAAGATGGGAAGCGTGCCGGTAAGTGTCTGATTGACTTGAGCAACTTCTTCGGGTGGAAGGTCGTTCTCTACAACCTTCGCAATCTCTACTTGAAGCATCTCGTACTTCGCACTCCCCTGTTCACCTTCTGGTGGTAGAGTTCCACCGTTGTTGAGTGCTGCATTCTGCCAGGTCAACAGTTCTTTTAGTATACCACGCGATTCTGGCGTAAAGCTCAAGTAACCAATTTCGCTGAGCGAAACAACGGTTGTCTCCAGCAAAGGGAAATATGCTGCGCCGTAAGAAAGCCCTTCGTTCCCGATCCCTTGGCGAAAGGCTTCGAAGACTGATCCCATATTCTCATTAGTCGACGGAACCAACGAGCTGCCGTAGATGTCGAGGATGGCAAAGCGATCTCCTCGATCAGCACATTGCCTTAAGGTTTTCTGCGTGAGGGAAACGAACTGCGAAGATTGCCACGGATCACCTTCTGGGTCATCGTTCGGCAGAAGGAGAGCATCTGGCAGGAGGACAAGAGTTGGTCCATCAAAGTCAGCAATGGCATCAAGTCCCCCTTCGAGCGACGCACCACTCACCCCCGCCTGCAGTTCTCCCTCCCGCGTTGTGTAGTCGCCGACAGAGACAACGAAGCACTCAGTCCCACCATTTTCGAAGAAGAGCCGAATCCCCTTGTAGAGATTGAACTTCCAGGCACTACGATCTTCAACCACAGCATAGTATCTGTTTACCTGAGCTGCCGGATCGTAGATATTCAGGTCAGGATCATCTTTATCCCCAACCTCCACCAACGTGTAGTGCAACTCCGGTCCTCTCCCAAACCACTCTTCAAACTGCAAGAGGGAGGTAATCATCACCGGCTTCATCAAGATTGACTCCCCACCATGCTCCACTTTCTCAGTATATCCGACAAAGGCAGGAATTGCAGTTGATACTCCGATAATGCTTTGCGGGAAGCTATCAAGTTCATTGATGTAAACGCCGGGAGTTTTGATCGGTAGTTGATTGGACATGGATTGATCGTGATGTGATAGGTGCTTACCTATTGGTATGGAAAACGAATCCGCGAAGAACACTGAGGACATCCGCAACTGGGCGGAATAGAACCAATCACTCTGCAATCGTGGTAGTCTCGCCCCTCATTACCAAATACCTAATTTATACAACAACGTCTTCAATACGCTCAAGATAGCCTTTATCTTCGGCATGTTGAGTGGATAGGTTGTAAACTGGTTCGTTGGTGTTAAGATATAGCCGCTATTTACTCTGCGTTCTCTGCGGTTGCTCTTCTCCTTGAAGAAAGATTAACCGGAGAGCGCAGAGGAGGACTTAACCCATTCGCCTCGGGCTTACGATCCTCCCACACCGAACAAGAGTGCATTCTCACTCTTCACTCCGTTGACAACAACTCCTACTTGTACAGTCTGTCCAGCGGCCCAGTCGATACCGTTTCCACCTTGCGGAGGGAAGGGGAAGGTAATCTGCGTATCGCTCCAAGTTGTTCCGTCGGGATGTGTTGCCAGTCCGTCGAGCGTGATGAAACTTTGATTCTGTACAGCTCCGAATCCAATCCCAGTAAGCGTTACCGTTGTTCCGGCTGGACCATGTCCGGGAGCAATTGTTGTCAGTTGTGGCGCACCCGGAACTGGTTGCGGGGGAGGTGGCGGCGCAGAGACTGAAGAGGCTTGTGGCGCGGGAGAAGGGGGAGATACCGGAACATTGGCTGCAACGTTCGGAATAACTGAACTCTGGTACTGCATTATCGTCTGCCCCTGCTGCGCAACGTTTCGGAGATTCACTCCCGAATCATTGGTCGTCACGATCTTCTTGCCGATATATGCACCATGCCCTAACCCCATCAGAACCATCAGTGCCGGATCGATGTCGGGAAGGAGAAGAGCACTTCCCGTATGAACCTCTTGAATAACGCGAATTAGGTAGACAACAATGCTAATCAACGTCCAGGCAATGATCTGCACTTTACTCAGGTCGGGTTGCCCCTCATCATCTTTAAGAATCCAGCTTAGTCCAGTCTGAGCTGGATTTGATTGCACCTTAACGATCTGCCCACTCTTCGTATATGCCGAAGTGATTCCCTTCGCCGCTACCATCGAGGTAATGCTGAAGCCCATGACAATCAGAAGGTTTTGTGGGATGTTGGAAATCACGTCGAAGTTCCCTGTCCACGCTCGAGCAGCAAAGATCACAACGAAGCAGAAGATGACAACAATAGTCCAGAGGAACCATTGGAACTTCGAGGTGCTCGCCTTCCCATCCTCTCCGTCGATCAAAAGCGAAGGACTCCACGTACCGAGAAGAATGCGGTAAAAAACCCAGAAGAGGAGGAGGACAAGAAGTCCTGAGATGTATGCTTTGAATTCCATGGAGAGACCTCTGTTCGTAGTTGATTGTAGAACTATCTGTATGATCTATAGAAGCTAACGGCGTTGTGAAGACTCCCTTCCATTGATACTTGCACATAAAATATACTGATAGGTAATTGGTTTTCGAGAGAATGCGATATCTATCACATCTCTGAGTGGTTCACGAATCTGAACGACTCGTTCCCTCACCACTCCCTTCCACATCGGATACTATCGATCTGCTCCCGGAGGAAGCACTCCTGCTTGGCCGTGGAGAAAGTCGAAGGCTGCACTCCACGGAGTCCATTCACTATCTGATCTTTCCGCCCTGAAGGGGCGGCTGTGCTGGATGCCTTGAGATCACTCTCGTTCATTCTACCCCTTCGGGACGAGGAGAACTACGAACGCTTTTCTTCCGGGGATTATCATCCCCGGCTATCCGCCGCGGCGGATCGGTAGCCCCTTCGGGGCAGTCGGATTGGTGGACTTGTTTCGATGTGGGCTGATATCGAAGTCAACCCTTCGTGATATCAGAGTGTTCACGAAAGAAGCGAGGAACAACTGATCTTGGAGAACTCTTTCTGTTGCAATTGTATTGTCTGCAAGTATATCTCTTCTTTTCTGAGTGGAACGATGTGGCTATTTGGATTTATCTGAGGCACTCCTTCGGGTCTACTGATTGTGGAAAAGAAAAAAGAGGAACAAGTGGAGGCAGTCGGCTCACCCCCGAGAGCCGACCGCACTCCAATCCCGAAGAGAGCATGGGTTCCCTTCGAGCGTGCCTGAACCGGCAACGTCCGATGCCGGGCAGTGCACAATCGTTCGCGGTGAGGTTCTCATAGTTCCTGAGAAACTCCATATTGGGAACCTCCAATAGCGCAGGGGTTATAGGTGGACTAACACTCGATAGAAGTCATTGTAATCACTTACCGTCTCCCCTGTTGAGGCTTGTAAGGTTATCGTGTGATCCCCTATGGTAAGGTTGATCGGGATATACTGCGGAACAACAGCTCGATGTGTAGTGGCACCATTCGAGAATATTTCTGCTGCACCAAGCGCTTCCCCATCAAGTAAGACCTCGATCCCTATCATCTGATTCGCGTCATTGCTCCAGACAGAGCCGGAAACGAATAACATCGCCTCCATGTCAATCTCTGACGTGAATGTCTGCGTAATGGGAAGTGGGCCAACCTGATTAATCACGACTTGAACTTGAGCCATTGTCTACTCCGTTGAAGTATGTGTAATAGTGAGGAGCCAGATACTCATATACTGAAGAGAGTAAATGATTCCCATGAATTTCTATGTTGTACTTTTTCCATCTTCTATCCACCCGACAATCTTCTGCTTCAGGAAGAGAGACAGGCCAGCACCAGAAACCAGAATCAGAGCCACCGAGAGAAGTGCCCAGTTCTCCCAGTCAGGAGCTTGACGACGAAGTCCATCCAGCATCAGGCAAATCTCAAAGGCAAAGAAGAGGAGATTCACGGTGAAGGCAAAGCCGAGGAGGGAGCTAAAGCGCACTACTCGTTCCTGAGAAAATTTCTTCAGTCCATACCAAGCAATAAAGGCATTGAAGCTGACGAGAGGAACTTCAAAGAGGTGAAAGACCAAAACGCACGCACAGTCGCTTCCGCTCACTTTACAGGAAGACCAAGGGTGGCCGATGATAAAGGGGACGTGAGCCGCCGCAATACCGTAGATCACCGCGGCAACTGTAATCCACGAATAAAACTTGACCCACTGCTCAATGTTCTGCCAACTTGTAGGGGAGGTTTGTGCCATAATTCTGTTCCATTATGCTCTTCTGCTGTTAGTCCGAGTTGGTAGCCGAGAACCCTGTCACCTGTAGATTACAGACCTCTCTGCCATCGCAACAATTATAACCGCATGTCGGAGGAACCTCCGTACTACTTTTATACTACTTTTGGCCGAAGAGTGCGAAAGTGGACAATTGGGGGAAGGTTTGTCAGCTCTCCCCTTAAAAGGACTCATCAACAATATCAACCGAGTATGAAAAAGGCCTCACTCTACATTCTTCTCCCCTCTTTGGCACTCTCTACTCTCTACCTTACCCTCCTCGGTCACCGTCCCGACTATGCCGGGCACTTCATGGCAGGGTTCGGCGGAACACTTTTGATGATCGTGACCACACTCGAAGTTCAGCGCAGAATTGAGACAACAGTAATTGCGAAGGAGATCGGCTACGAAAAACATCAGGGGAAAGACGATGTCTGCTGGTTGATTCTCGACAACGGTGAGAAAGCCCACGTAGATCAGGCAATCTGGAACGGCGTGAGTGAGGGAGATCACTTGAGGAAGAAGAGTTGGTCGAGAAAGTTGATGGTTGGGAAGAACTTGATGCAGCTACAGTTCTCAAAGGATGTGGAGGGCATGATCCCGGTAATGTCTGGAGCACTTCTTCTCTTCCTATTTCTCTTTATCAGAATCTGGAAGAGAAGAACTGTTTTTGGAACAACATAGAGCCAACGAGTGATGTATATATACCCTTGGTGATTCTTGGTGGTGATTCTCCCTCTTTAAACACTACGGGCATATAGAAATTATCCTCTCAAACCATCCAGATTACTCCAAGAAGCCAAGCCGCGAAGCGTAGGCAATCGCCTCGTGCGAGTTGTTCACCTCGAGCTTCTCAAGTATTCGCTGACGGTGAGTGTTCACCGTGTGAACGCTGATGTAGAGTCGGTCGGCAATCTCTTTGCTAATCAATCCATCCCGAATCAAACTTAGTACCTCCTGCTCGCGCGAGCTTAGTTTTGGCGCTTCACCATTCTCCCTCCTCTCTTCAACAGGGAAGTGAAAGATTTCCCCCGTCTTGAAGTTGACTAATCGACTCTTGATTCCAGCACTCACATCTCTGTCAGGAGAAATATCTACCAGACTGAGGGCAAGCCAGAGGTTCCCATTCTTGTCCAGTTCCAATGCCTGATGTTGTTCAATCACTCGAACATATTCTCCAGCCCCATTCTCCATCCGATACTCGTTCACCAGTTTGTACTCCATCCGCTTGTCAGGGGAAAGATCAAAGCAGAAACGCATTAGCTCGATCCCATTCCTGACTAACGCGACAAAGTCTTCTGGGTGAATCTTCTGGTCGAAGAAAAGATCACCCTCAACGCTCTCAATATCATATCCTAACATCAAGTGGAACGTGGGTGACTTGTAGACATGCTCTCTCTTGAAGAGATCGTAGACCGAGATTGAACTCTTCCCAATCTGTGCCAACTGCTCCAGAAAGGGGAGGTGTCCTTCCAGAATCGTGTAGTCCAAATCCTCCCCCACAAATTCCTGCGTCGAAAGAATCTGGTTGTACTCACCGAGAAGTGTTGAAAGCTGTTCCATTCAAGAAAGATTACTGATATATCAGTATTGAACCTCCCACGCCGAGAGGACTACTTTTCCTTATCGCCAAAAGACCAGAGAAAGCACCCCGGAGAACTTCAGTAAACAGAAATCAAGCTAAGAGAGAATGGGTAGAGAAACAAATGTCCGTAGTGCTATCGAGGGGAATTTCAGAGTGGGGAAGATTTTGTCGACCCTCTTGCTTCTATTCCTTATCCCCCAATCCAAACTCCAAACACAACCCTTAACTCAAACTGTCAGTGGTCAGGTGTTGGAAGAAGGGTCACAAATGCCGATACCGGGAGCAACTGTCGTGATTGAGGGAACAACCCCTGTACTTGGGGGGGCAACCAACGGGAGTGGGGAGTTCAAGATAGCCGATGTCCCAGTAGGCCGCTACGACATTCGGATATCGTCGTTAGGGTATGAACCAGTTCTGTTAAAAGAGATCGCTGTCAGTTCAGGGAAAGAAGTTATGCTGACAATCAACCTGAGCGAGTCGCCATTTACTGGAAAAGAAGTTGTGGTGAAGGCTCGGGTTCTGAAGGGAAGAGCACGAAACCAAACGGCAACTACAAGTGGACGAATGTTCAGCGTGGAAGAGGCGAGCCGGTATGCGGGAGGATTTGACGATCCGGCTCGGCTGGCCTCATCGTTTGCAGGGGTAGCCAGCACAATTGGGAACAACGGCATAGTAATTCGAGGGAATGCTCCGAAGTCAACGGCCTGGCGAATGGAGGGGGTGGAAATCTCAAACCCAAATCACTTCGCAAACCTTTCAACGTTTGGCGGGGGAGGGTTAACGATCCTGAGCAGTCACCTTCTGGATAACTCCGACTTCTTTACCGGAGCTTTCCCTGCTGAGTATGGCAACGCACTCTCCGGCATCTTCGACATTCGCATGAGGAGAGGAAACAGCCGACAGCGAGAGCACCGAGCACAAATCGGGTTGACTGGAATTGATCTGGCTTCCGAAGGTCTCTTCGTTGAGGGGAGGAGTTCTTCCTATCTCTTCAACTACCGCTACTCCACCCTCACCTTGTTGGAACCTCTGCTACCAGATGATGCTGGGGGAACGACCTATCAAGACCTTTCGTTCAAACTCCACTTCCCTTTGAATGATGCTGGAGTTCTCTCCCTTTGGGGAATTGGAGGAATCGATGGATCGGGTCAGGAACCTGAGAGTGATAGCACGAAGTGGTTCTACCTTCAGGATAAACAGGAACAGGAGGTGAGCCAATTCATGGGGGCTACGGGAATGAGTTATACTCTGCCAATCAGCAGTAATGCCTTCTTCAGGGCAAACCTCGCCGCCAGCGGAAACGGAATTGACTTAACCACCAACCAACTGGACAGCGAACTACGTCTACAACCAACCGAAGAGATTGCGAGCAAGACTTGGAACCTGATCTTTACCTCTCTCATCAACGCAAAAGTTGGTAGCAACCACACAAACCGAACCGGGGTTGAAGTAACCGCACTCAACTACGACATGCTGTTGCGAAACGCACCAACTCTGGGAGAAGAACTTCAAACGATTGTCGATCGAAAGGGGAGAAGTTTTCTGTTAAGTGGGTATACCAACTCTACACTCTCGTTTGGTGAGAGCTGGAGAGTGAACGTAGGAGTACATGGTGAGTTCTTCACGCTCAACGATCACTTCACAATTGAGCCACGTGCCGGAATCAGATGGCAGTTTCAACCAGACCAAGCTCTTGGCCTTGCCTATGGACTGCACAGCAGGTTAGAACAGCTCAACTTTTACTTTGCTCGAGGAGAAGTTGGTGGAGAGGTTGTTTACCCAAACAAGAATCTCGACTTCTCGAAAGCTCACCACTTGGTTCTGAGCTATGATCTTGAGATCACCCCAGAACTGCGGTTGAAAGTAGAGCCATACATCCAATATCTCTTCAACGTTCCGATCCGGGAGAGGAGTTCGTTTTCCTTTATCAACATGGAGAACGATTGGTTCTTGAACGATCCACTGGTAAACGAAGGAGAGGGGAGGAACTTCGGAGTAGATCTAACACTTGAACAATTTCTAAAAGATGGCTACTACTTCCTGTTGACTGGTTCGCTCTTTAAGTCGGAGTATATCGCCGGAGATGGTATCTGGCGTGACACGCGGTTCAACAGAACGTACCTTCTCAACCTGCTCTGCGGCAAAGAGTGGAACTTGGGAGAGCAGAACCAGAACGTTCTCAGCATAAGTCTGCGCGGCACGTTCCAGGGTGGGGATCGTCGCACGCCGGTTGATCTTCCCGCTTCTATAGAGGCAAAAGATGTTATCTACGACGAGAGCAAAGCCTTTTCGGTAGTTGGAGATCCATCTCTTCTACTTCACGCCACGCTCAGCTTCCGAGTAAACGGGCGAGGGCACACATCAACGATTGCACTGAATCTGCTGAACGCGACCGGCGTGAAGGAGTTCTACGGAGATCGATATAACTTCGTCGCAGACCAAGTTGAGCCGAACAACGAGGCCATTATCATTCCAAACTTGAGCTACAAGATTGAGTTCTGAGAAGAGAGGTCAGCTTCCAAACTTGCGAGCAACTTTCCACTCCTTAAATCCTGAGCCTAACTGCGTGAAGCGTTGGTAAATATAGGAGGGAATGCAGAAACCGATAGCTGCCGGCACGGCGGCTGTGATTACGAAGAGAACCCCGAGGATATATCCAACAAGATCACTCCCGAGATAGAAGGCGGCTCCAGTTCCGGCAAGCCAACCTGTCGCAATAGTGCAGGCAAACCTTCTCGGTCGTCCGTGGTGTGGCACCGGATGCGTTCCTAAAGGATGGCGAAGTACGTGGTTGTAGAACCAGTCAAATGGATGCAACGGTAGTGCAGCTCCAAATAGAGCAATCGTAGCCAAGATCCAGATAATAACTTCCGAAGTGAAGACAGTTCCAACAATGCCAGCAGCAGCACAGAGCGCGGGAGCCAGTCGTGTCCAGTAACCAAATCGGGAAAGTTCCTGATCGCTATAGCCTCGATACCCTTGCATTTCAAGTCGGTGGCGCTGCACAGAGTTAAACAGTTGTTCTGTTCTTGTAAATTCGTTGTGTGTTGATATACGTTTGTTCATTGCTGCCAATGTTGATACCGTGTTGAAAAATCAGTTCGCGAGAGAAGTCTCCCTAAGATTCCAGAGTTGTTTTATGACGGAATTCATTCTGCCTCTTCGAGGCGTGATAACTTTCTATGCTTGGCTTCCGGGGACTTTGTCCCCAACTACATAGCTGTTGCCCCTTCGGGGCAGTCTGTTTGTTTTTTAAACTTCACTTGCAAAATGCCTCCTGCTTTCCGACTGCTCCTGAAGGGAGCATTGATGCGCGGCCGTGGGGAAAACCGCAGGCTGCACCCGACGGCCCGCAAGGCAGTTTGTTCACTTAACTCGTTCTTTTGAAGACGATGGGGTGTGGCAGACTGGACACTGCTGGAGCGATCTGTCCGACCAGAGGGAGCATCGCTGGCACTTCCGCACACCAAATGCTCTGGGGCGACGATACTTCTTTTCGACTCTCTCTCCTCGGCCATTGTATTGGTTAAAGAGACTGGCAAGGCGAAGCCTGCGCACCTCTGGCTTGGCTAAGGTTTGCCGAATGAATGGGTAGATAATCTCCTTCACCTCGACGGCAACTTCTTCGGGAAGTTCTCCCCCTTCTTCTCCCCTCCTCATCCTGGATCGTGCCCGGTCGACAATGGAACGGAATTCGGGGTTCAGCAAATCGTGTGCGTAGAGATCTTCTTCGGAGTAGACCATGTTCCGTTGAACGATGTCGGCAGCACCGAAGACGAGCTTCAGCATAACTCCCCACTCAAATGAGTCGGGATGTTCGAATGAACGGTAGTAGAGATCGGTCTCGTTGACCAACGCATCGTAGATCTGGTGAACATACTCTTCATACTCGCGAAATGTAGCGCGAGAGAGATCCCCTTTCGATAGCCCTTCGGCTGTAGCCTTTGCGGCGAGGTAGCTTGTGCCACTTCCCAAGTTCATGCCGGGAGAAAAAATCGGGTTGACAAAGATTCCCGCATCACCAACGATAGCCCAACCATCCCCGGCAACTTGCTTGGAGTCGCGCACAAGGTTGTGGAACGATCCATAGGAAGGACGCCCGGTGTAGGGATCTTCAATCAATTCATAGTTTTCCATCACCTTGGCAAGGCCGGGGTGTTTTTCAACGTACCGCGTAAAGCTCTCCTCGGCATTCATTCCCTTCGTCTCATCTTTGTCGTCCCGAACAACAAACCCAATGCTTGTTATCTGTTCGTTCACGCAGTTGAATTGCTCACAGAGCTGCTCTCGCGATGGATATGTTTCGTCCGCGCCAGCCGGGTGATCGAGCAGAAAGCGAATCATTTGGCGCAGGTTCTCATCCGAAGTTTTTTCCCACGACGTCAAGGTGATAAACCAAGTCCACCCTCCCGGGAAGCATATATGTCGTGTGGCTGGCTCGTTCCAGAAGCGAAGATCTGGCGTACCAGTTTGTCGAAAGTATGCGTAGTAGGAATTGGTGGTAAAAGTGTTGTTTCGCTCTGGCTCGCTCCGCAAAAGCTTTCGGCTACGAGCTAAGATCGCGGCAGGACCACTGGCATCGCAAATCATCGGAGCCTGCATTATCCTCTCCTCTCCTTCTGCGGTACGGCAAACAATCTTCTTCACCGACTCTTCAATATCCGATTTCTGCAAGTCGACTTTCATGCCGGTTATCAACTCCACACCGGGACGCCTGCTAATTACTTCTTGCAGCGCAATCTCCAACACACGCCGCTCCACCTGGAATGTCTCCTCGATATCCACAACATCCAGATGTCGGTGAAGCTGGTCTGTCTCAGATCCGGTCCACCAGAAACGGATCCCTGCTTTGTTCCCGAAGAGACGGCGCAGAACCGGCATTGGAAGTCCCGTAGCAATCAGGCTCCTGGTGGCCGACGAAAGAGTACTCTCACCGATCTTAAATCCTGGAGTACTGTTCCGTTCCACCACGGCAACGCGGCTGCCGGGACGATGCTCAGTTAACCAGTGGGCGTATGTGATGCCGTGCGGACCACCACCCATAACAATCGCGTCGTACGTATTTGCATCGAACATATCTGATCTTTTCATAGCGTATTATTCCTGAGTAAAGCTTGAGAACTATACACGAATGTGCTCCCGTAATGTCTATGCTACCGAGTCTACTTCCACCCTCTTATCGTATAGCCGTATGCACCGAATTTTCTGGCCTGCTCTTCAATCCTCGTTCCTCGAAACAGATCAACATCTTTGAAGAATTCTATGTGGCGGAAGCCCACTTGCTCCATCATTCCGATGTAGGTTTCAATCTCCTCTCCTCCAGCAATACAGTCGGTCCAAAGGTGGAGAAGATCGCGGGCAGAATCGGGAACCCTCTCTCGGAGGAACACGTCGGCAATGTGTACGCGCCCTCCAGTTCTCAGCACGCGATAGAGTTCACTGAAAACCTGTTCTTTTTCCGGCGAGAGGTTAATGACGCCATTGGAGATAATCAGGTCGATAGTCTCACTTTCAATTGGAAGTTTCTCGGCAAAGCCAATCATGTAGCGGGTGTTCCATGCCCCCATAGCTCTGGCGTTGCGGCGTGCAGAACTCACCATCTCGTTTGTCATGTCGACGCCGATAACCTCTCCCCCTTCACCGGTTAACCGAGCAGCGATCAATGAATCCATCCCGGCTCCACACCCAACGTCCAGAATCCTCTCCCCTACCACAATCGGACCACTATTGAACGGATTTCCTGCTCCAGCAAAGGAGGCAATGGCTTCGCTCGGAATTCCACCGAGTAGCTCGGGATAGTAGCCAAGGTGTTCGGCTAAGCGTTGCCCCAATGTGAGGGATACGTTCTTCGCCGGCGCCTTGGCAACCTCTCTATATGTCTCTCTAATTGCGCGGCGAAGCTGATTCTTTGTGAAGCGAGGTTGATATGTCGATTTGGCTGAATTGTGTTGTGTCATGGTAGTAGTTGGTAGGTGAGATCGGGAGCGGGACGCACAGCACGTCCCGCTCTGCTCCAATCTCAGTTCCCCGTGATGTTTTCTCTTTGTTTACGCGATTACCACGTTGGTGTGAATCGTGTTTGCGTGGCGAATCATTGCGTGGACAGGTGAGCGGTGTGCCATTGCCTCGATACGGCGGCGATCCTCTTCAGTCAGATTCTCACCACGCGCGGAGATATCCAGAGAAACCTCTTGCAGACATGAAGCAGCTTCTTCAATCGGAAGGATGCCGAGCAGAACGCGAGGGTCAACGGTGATCCGTGCGCTCACCTCTAACTCATCAAAGGAAACTCCCTCGAGAGCTGCGTTGATGCAGATAGCCCAGTTCACACATCCGCACATCGCGCCGAGAGCAACTTCAATCGGCTCAAGCTTGTCGTCTGCACCCTCAACACCAATTGCTGCCTCCACCTCTTTCCAAGCACCGAACTGAATTGAGTAGTCACGCGCCTTCTTCTCAATAGGCTGGCCACCAAGTGCCCAACGACCGATCTTCGCCGTGCTGTGTCCCGCACGTCCTGTCCAGATTACCTTCGCCTCAACTCCAAGCTGAACATCGTTTGGATTTGCTGCTGCGTAGCCGGCGAAGCCTTCCATTGTCTCTACGTTGAATCCTGGGATTGTGCTCATTGTCTCTGTCATTGTCTTACCTCTTTAAAAGATTGATGATTGATAGTTCAGGCATTTGCCTTGTTTGATCCTTTCATTAGAGCAAGACGGAAGGTTGAGCGGAGTTCCCTAATGGGTCGGCGAGGTTTTACACTTTTATATATTTCGCAGTTGATGTGCGAATAGGGAGTTGCCGGCAGGAACGTAGAGATAGAGATTATCTGGCAAGAATGGTCGGGGGAAAACTCACTGTGTGAGAAGATCGGCGAGATGCTTCAGTAGATCTCTGCATAACAGGTCGGGATTGAGAAGAGTAGATATAAAAATGCGAGATGATCGGAAGGGAGTGGGTTGATCGTATTCGGTACAACCGATTCTACGAATCTTGCCTGATTCTTCTCAGTGCGATCACCCCGCTCCTCTCCCATAGTTGGTCAGATATTCCGAGAGTTTTTCTGGTGGGAGAGGGGAGCCGAAGCAGAGAGTCTCACCACACCCGACTGAAAGTCGAGTGTTAATAACAAACTCGCAAACGGATTTCCGCCTGTATACTCGACTACGGCTTCTGGAAATCTTCCAACATCTCTTTCACTTCTTTGGCTACCACATAGTCGACACCGCGATCACGGACTAACGTCGCATAATCTTTTTTCAACATCTCTATTCCCTCCTCCCTCTTTCCCCCCTTCACCATCGCCTCTGCCAACGACTTGTGAAGGAGAATTGTCATCAAATTCTCTTGTCCGAGAATTCCTACGTAGCCATCGTACGCTTTGCGATACCACTTCTCAGATTCAACATATCGCTTCTGGTGGCCGTAGAATCTGCCAAGTTCTGCTTTGGCCAACAAGGTATTCTGGTGGTTGACTCCTACAACCCTCTCCTGAAGCTCAATAGCTTTTATGAAATACTCTTCAGCCTCATTAAATTTTTTCTGCTGCTCTAATATCTCTGCAAGTATTCCATACGCTAAGGCAATCTCTTGGTGTCCATCAGGATAGAGTTCTTGAAGCATCGTCAACGATTCACGAATCGTCTCCTCAGCCTGCAGGTTCTCTCCCGCAGCAACCTGAATCGAACTGAGCATGTTGAGTGCAGAGCTAACATTTGGATGCTTCTCACCATACGCCTTGCGGGCAGCATCCAGCACCTCACGGATATATCTATCAGCTTTCACATACTCTTTCCGTGCAAAACAGACTTTCGTCATCCCGAATGCGACCTCAATCAGCTCTGGATTTGATCGATCCTCTAATCGATCATATAACTTCTCCCACTCATCAAAAAGTTGATTGGCCTCCTCTGTCCGCCCACCGGTGTGAACAACTGATCCAAGGTGGAAAAGTCCGATAACGTAGGGTGCACTCCCTTCTCCTTCCAACCGTTGGCTAACGTCCAAAAATTCACGGTAGAGCTTTTCCGCCTCTGAATAGTTTGAGAGCAACTCATTCGTAAGGCCAAGATTATAGAGCGTCCGCCCAAACTCCTTCCCCTCCACGCCAAGTTTCCGTTGCAGGGCAAGACCTCGCCCCAAAAGTGACTCCGCAAGTTTATATCGTCCAAGATTTAAGTAGGCAGTACCGATAACGTCGAACAACGTTGCCTGGATTTCGGGTTGGTCTGCAAGTTCGGTTTCAACACGTTCAGCACCACTGGCCAGAAGCTCTCGAACTGTTAGCGTGTCGCCGGGCGAATAGGTAGGGTCGGCAGCCCGAAAGAGACTCACGAGAAACTCCGTCACACTCGTCCCCCTCTCTGCCTCCAACTGTGCTCGATCGCGTTGTTGTGCAATTTGATTTGATTGATAGATTGTCAGCCCAGTTGCGGCAATCAACAACAAGAGAATAATCCCCCCGGAAATTGTCTGAATCCGGTTTCGTTGAATAAACTTCTTAACCCGATAACTGCGAGAGTTCTTGTGTGCGATAACCGGTTCGCCCGTCAGGTATCGCTCAATATCGTTGGCCAGTTGTTGTGCCGAAGAATAGCGCCGCTCCGGTTCTTTTCGTAGAGCCATGGAGACAATGTTGTCGAGATCACCTCGCAGCCGTTTACTCAGTTGATCGGGGGAAACCCCTCGTTTGCCTGCCACAGTTGTAGGAGGTTGTTTTCCTTCCTCACTTCGCACAACAACAGTACTGGGAAGTTCGGGTTCCTGCTCGCAAACAACCGAAAGTATCTCTTCAGAAGTCCGGCGTACTAAACGATAGGGGGCTTGACCAGCCAGAAGCTCATATAAAATCATCCCGAGTGAATAGACATCACTTACCGTTGTCAGGCTCTCCCCACGAACCTGTTCGGGGCTTGCATACTCCGGCGTCATCGCCCGAATCTCTGTCCGCGTAATTGGCGCGTCGAGCGGTCCAAGGTTTGGGTTCAGAAGTTTTGCGATTCCAAAGTCGAGTAGTTTTGGAATCCCTTCTTTGGTTACCAGAATGTTTGAGGGCTTCAGATCGCGGTGAATAATCAAGTTCTGGTGTGCGTGGTGAACAGCATTGCAAACATCTTGGAAGAGTCGTAGTCGATCCTCTACCCCCATTTCCCTGCTATCACACCAGAGCACAATCGGAACGCCGTCAACATATTCCATGGCAAAGTAGGGTAGGCCATCTGCCGTTACCCCACCATCGTAGAGGCGAGCCATGTTCGGATGGTTCAGTGAGGCAAGAATTTGTCGTTCCATCTCGAAACGCCGAATTACCTCATCGGTATCCATACCGCGACGAATGATCTTCAGAGCTACGTGATGTCGGAATGGTTCGTCCCTGACGGCGAGAAAGACATCCCCCATTCCCCCATGTCCGAGGAACCGAAGAATTCTGTAGGGACCAATCTCTCGATCAACCATATTCTCAGGAGTTGTCTCCTTCCGTTCGATCACCTTTTCAAGATCGATAAAATCGGTAACCGACTTGTTGAGAAAGGACTGCTCCTCGGCCTGTTGGTCAGATTGAAGAAGGCTGAGCACTTCAGCACGGAGTTCGATGTCATCGGTACAAGCAGCTTCCAAGAAATGCTCTCGCTCTTCCGGTGGGTGCATTAAGGCTGCACGAAATAGGCGTTCCAGTCGGTCAAGACGAAGTTCTTCCATTCTTAGGCCTCCAACTCTCTCTGCAACCAAGCACGAGCCATACGCCAGTCGTTTGAGACTGTCCCGTGCGAGATTCCAAGTGCAGTGGCTGTCTCTTCCAGTGACAAACCAGAGAAATAGCGACACTCAACAACGCGAACCCAACGGGGGCGAATCTCTTCAAGGCGTTGCAGTGCATCGTCGATCTCCAGAAGAGATTCCATTGAAGTCTCCTCGCCTACTTCTCCTGCATCGGTCAACCCGACATATTCTCCCTTCCTCTTATCTGCCGACTTAGCACGAGCGTAATCGACGAGAACTCGGCGCATCGTCTGCGAGGCAGCCCCGAAGAAGTGTGCTCGCCCCTTCCAGTCAATCTCTTGGTAACGAACGAGCTTCAAATAGGCTTCGTGAACCAGTGCGGTTGGGTTCAACGTCTCTCCAGCTCGATCCTGGCGTAATCGTGCCTCTGCTATCCGATGCAGTTCTGGATAGACGAGGGCAAGCAGATGATCGAAGGCTTTGCGATTACCTCCTTCAAGTGCCTGTAGTAGTTGGGTAATATCTTCCTGAGCCATATCTGTACCAGTTTTCTCTGTTGAAGAAAAAGAACCTACAAAAAAAGGTAGAGAACCGATTTGGGAAATTGAACTCTTCTCTCGTCTTGAATAGATATATCATCAAAACATTCACAAATGAGAAGTAGTATGAAAGATCTGACGAATCGAGTAGAGTTAATGAGAGAAGCGTTCGAGCGAGGAAAGAAAGCCGTGCTGTTACGGCCTACTGTGGGGCAAGGAACCGCAATTACAAAAGTCCGCTTAACCGATGGTTATACTTGTGAGGTAGAAGATGGAGCCTGGAAGTTGGTTGTAGATATGGCAGAGAAACATGGTGGTGCAAACGCCGGACCGAACTCAGGAGTTATTGGACGGGGTGCTCTCGGTAGTTGCCTTGCTATCGGTTATGCCCGCTGGGCAGTCGTAATGAATATCCCAATTGAAAGTCTTGAAGTTGAAGTGCAGACCGACTATGACGTACGAGGAGAACTTGGCCTTGCCGACATTACACCAAGCTATACCGGCATACGCTATACTGTTCGAATTGAAAGTCCGGCACCGAGAGAAGAAGTCCAAAAGATGCTCGACCGAGCCGATATGCTCAGTCCCTACCTCGACATCTTCGCTAATCCACACAAGATTGACCGCATCGTCGAGTATCGACAGTCCGTACAGGCGGAGGAGGAGATCTACCGTGAAGCCTGACCTTCAACGACGAGTGCAACGCTATGGGTGGGATAAGGCCGTGGATCACTACGAACAGTGCTGGAGAGAACAACTGTCCGCATCGCATGCAAAACTCTTAGAGATAGCAGACATACAACCGGGTGAAGAAGTTGCCGACATTGCCTGTGGAACGGGGATAGTCTCCTTTGCTGCTGCTGCGAAGGCAGCACCGGGAGGGAGCGTTGCTGGCACTGACATTTCTGGCAAGATGGTTGAGCGAGCCGAAGCCGTGGCTGGTGAACGTGAAGTCACAAACATCAGTTTCGCACGAATGGATGCTGAAGCCCTCGAACTTCCAGAAGAGAGTTTTGATATTGCTCTCAGCGCACTTGGCATTATGTACTATCCTTCCCCAGTCGATGGGATGAAAGAGATGGAACGAATTCTTCGACCCGGAGGACGCGCGGTTGTCTCTACGTGGGGAGCACGGGCGGCTTGTGGGTGGGCGGAAATCTTTCCAATTGTGGATCGGCGTGTGAACACCGATGTCTGCCCCCTCTTCTTTCAAGAGGGAACTGGAGAGAACCTTCGCTTGACGCTTGAACGTGCTGGCTTCTCGGAAATTAATTTAGACCGCATCTCCACAACGCTTCACTACAGCTCATTTGAAGATGCTGCCAACGCTGCCTTTGTTGGCGGACCTGTGGCAATGGCTTACTCCCGCTTCGACGAGCAGACGCGCGTGGAGACAGCAGAGGAATATCGTGCGTCGATAGAACCATATCGAGTGGGAGAAGGCTACGAAATTCCAGGCGAGTTCGTAATTGGATCGGGAAGGAAGCGAAGCTGAAAGACTGTTGCGAAGGAGAAGCCCCCAATTGCCGTAGATTGCAACCTCTGAAACGACTTGACTGAACCACAGAGGATATGCAAACAGACCCGAAGAACGAGAATAGATTGAAGAGCGACGAACCGTCGAATCTGCCTTTTATGAAAGGTGCAGGATTTCGACGGTTCGCTTTTTTTGTGCTTCTGATCCTCTGCTGTCTCCCATTTATTTCTCCCCCAATTGCCCTCGCAATCGGCATCCTCTTCGCCCTGCTGGTTAGTAATCCCTATGCAAAACAGAGTGGGAAGTGGACGAAGAAGTTGCTGCAAGCCTCGGTTGTTGGTCTTGGATTTGGGATGAACCTTGGGACGGTGGCGGAGGCAGGAAGCTCGGGTTTCCTCTTCGCTGCTGCTACAATTGTTGGAACGCTCTTGGTCGGTTTCGCTCTCGGTCGAGTTCTCCGCACGCAATCCAACACCTCGACGCTGATCTCCTGCGGCACTGCAATCTGCGGCGGCAGTGCAATCGCCGCCGTCGGTCCGGTAATCGACGCCTCCTCCGACGAGATGAGCGTATCACTCGGAACTGTTTTTATCTTGAACGCCATTGCTCTCTTTATCTTCCCAGCAATTGGTCACCTGTTGGCACTCTCCCAAGGGGACTTCGGTATCTGGTCGGCAATCGCTATCCACGACACAAGCTCTGTGGTTGGAGCAGCCTCAAGCTACGGAACCGAGGCGTTAAGCATTGCCACCACAGTTAAGCTGACTCGCGCACTCTGGATTGTCCCCCTCGTCTTCTTCATCTCCCTTATTCAACGTGAGCGAAAGGGGAAAATCACGATTCCCTGGTTCATCTTCCTCTTCGTCCTTGCCTCAGCTCTGCGAACTTGGCTTGGAGAATATGTTAGCCCAGAAATTTTCGGTGGGATTGTGAGCGTTGCACGGCAGGGGATGACACTCACGCTCTTCCTAATCGGTAGTTCACTCTCCCTCTCTACAATCAAGAGCCTCGGGTTTCGGCCTTTCCTTCAAGGAGTTCTGCTCTGGTTCGTTGTCTCTCTCCTCTCGCTTTGGGGGGTGCTAAGTTTTTAGTCACACAAAGCCACTCACGCAAAGGCGCAAAGAAGAAGAGATAGGGATTTCTCGACTCTCAACTCTATAAACTCTACCAACTCTTAACTCTATACACTCCCTACTCCCACAACCACTTCCGGCGCTTCGGTTGTGTGCCGTAACGAAGGCCAAATCGAGTGATGGCAATTTCACGGATTGCAGCGACGGCTTCAGATGGTGAGTCGGTGAGAATGAATCGGTCGAGGTCGTCAGAGTCAATGGTTTTCTCCACAACCATCGTCTCCTCAATCGACTTCAGCAGAGGTTCCCAGAACTCTTTGCCCATAATCACTAAAGGGAAATTCTCGATCTTTTTGGTCTGCACTAACGTCGATGTTTCGAACAACTCGTCGAGTGTTCCAAATCCTCCCGGCAGAATCACGAAGGCATAGGAGTATTTCACCAGCATCAGCTTCCTGACGAAGAAGTAGCGGAAGGTAATCCACTTGTCGAGATAGGGATTCGGCTGTTGCTCCATTGGAAGTTGAATGTTGCAGCCAATCGATATTCCCCCAGCTTCCTTTGCCCCTCGATTTGCCCCTTCCATTATTCCCGGACCTCCACCAGTCATCACAGTGAAGCCTGCTTCAGATAGCTCTCTGCCAACTTCCTGCGCCATCTGATAGTAGCGGTGATCTTCGCGAAAGCGAGCTGAGCCGAAGACTGTGACACAGGGACCAACAAAGTGGAGAGCACGAAACCCTCGCATGAACTCGCGAAAGATTCTGATTGCTCGCCCTAATTCAAAACGCCTGGTCTGCGGGCCTTCCAAGAACTTCACCAGCTTTGCCTCTGCTTTCACCTCGGCTGGAGAAGTATTTGTCGAACGTTCTTGTGTCTTCTCTTCTTCTTTCATTTTGCTGTTGCGTAAAGAAAATCAATGTGACCAAAGACAAAACATAACCAACTCCTCTCTATGCTCCTACCTTCTATACCTCCCTTAAATCTCCAATACTCCCTATCTTTTCCCCCACTAATTCTATCTCCCCTTTTGAATTTTTCATTTTGAATTCCTATGATGTGGATCATGGTTGCCGGCCCATATCGTTCTGGCTCAGATAATCCTGTACGCTGGAGTGAGAATCTAAGGGAGCTTAATCAAGTTGCGTTGGAGATTTTTCAACGTGGCCATATTCCGATTATCGGCGTCAACCTTGCACTGCCAGTTATCGACGTTGCGGGTCAGGAGATGTACAGCGAGCTGATGATGCCAATCTCCTTGGCTTTAGCTGAGCGGTGCGACGCTGTGCTTCGCATTGGTGGAGCCTCATCGGGAGCAGATAGAGAGGTAGAGAGATTTCGAGCGAAAGGTCTGCCAATCTTCAGGTCAATCGATGAAATCCCTACTCCCACCTAATTACCCAATCTTCCTCCGACCTCTTATTTTCCCCTTCGTTATTTTGCATTTTTAATTTTGAATTCCTCTCATGATCCATATATCTGCCCCAGCAAAAATCAATCTTGGCCTGGAAGTTATCCGTCGCCGCGACGACGGGTATCACGACATCAACACACTCTTTGCAGCGATAGATATCTGCGATGAGATCCGTATACAACTACGAGATGATCGGGAGATCATCTGCACCGTTGACGGAGATGAAGGCTTGCAGAACGAACCTATCGAGAACAATCTTTGCGTGAGAGCTGTACGGGAAGCACGCAAATATCTCGGCGAAGAGCGTGGACTTACTATTGATCTCCGCAAACATATTCCAACCGGGGCTGGACTTGGAGGAGGAAGTTCTGATGCAGCAGCAGTACTCAAGGGGGCACTCAGTTTGTGGGATAAAGATATTGATCCGAATGCTCTCCTGCAGATTGCCCTATCGCTCGGCAGCGATGTTCCATTCTTCCTCCACAGGGGCGTTGCCCACGGTAGCTCTCGTGGCGAAATCCTACAACCTGTCGAGATTGAGCTTCCCTACTACTGTTTGGTTGTCAATCCCGGAATTCACATCCCAACCCCTTGGGCCTACCGGGAAGTGAACAGAACAAAAGAGAGAGAAGAGAGCGATCTCGTTGCACATATCTGGGAAGGTCTGCACGATCCACTATCAATGCGCCGCCACCTGGTTAACGACTTTGAACCCCCGGTCTTTGCTGCCTATCCTGAAATTGGAGAGATCAAAGAAAGGCTCTACCATCACGGTGCGCTCTTCGCGTTGATGTCTGGAAGTGGGTCAACACTCTTCGGGCTGTTCGAGACGAGAGAGAGAGCGGAGAAAGCTCAGGAAGGGTTTGAGGAGTATTGGAGTAAGGTTGTGCGGTTTGTTTGATCGCGCAAGGAGGCAAAGTTCGTGGAGAAGATCACCATACTTAAAGAGTTCCCCTACTATCACTCATACACCCTCACACTCACAAACTCATATACTCTCAACTCTATGAACTCTTAACACGTTCTAAAAACGAAGAGGTCCCTGCAAATGCAGAGACCTCTTTTCGATTACATTGTGGTGTGATCGACTTACCAGCGATCACGACGGAAGCCGCCGCCGCCACGATTCTCGCGAGGACGAGCCTCGTTCACAACCAAGGTACGACCGTCGAGGTCTGTTCCGTTGATTGCTTCGATTGCGCTCCGTCCTGAAGAAGCATCGGCCATCGTTACGAAAGCAAAGCCGCGCGGACGCCCGGTGTCGCGATCATTAACAATAGCTACTTCCTCTACATCGCCGTAAGCACCGAAAACGTTGCGCAGCGTATCTTCCGAAGTCGAATACGCCATGTTTCCCACGTAGATCTTCATGAGATTCTCCAAAAAAATGAACAGTAAAGGCCGTGACAAGTCAGAAAGGTCTACGCGGGCGAAATCTGTCGAGCGTGAAACGAACGAATGAAGTCTGCGCCGTGGTTCTACCGAGTCCTGCAAGATCCCTGGCCGGATAATAAGTCAAACGCTGGCATTGTTGGCCAGCGGATGCAAAGATAGAGTGAAAGACAAGACCAAACAAAATTATTTTTGCCAAGGCTCTCTGCTAACAAAGCTCTGCAAGGCTATTGAAGACTTGTTTATCGCTCCTTCTTTCAACACTTTTTCCCTCCGATTATTCCCCTAATAGTCCTAATAGTGTAGAGGGCAGAGTGATCTCGAGCCGACAGGTCAGATATGATAATCGCCTATAGTGCTTTAAAAGAGGCTATCGTAAGAGTATCGCCAAGTGAATACTAAGTTCTCTATCATACGTCTCCTGCCGCCTCTATAAATGTGCCCGTAATTACTCATTCGAGGAATGAGTCTTAACTCCCCAGCTTATTGAGGTTTTCCCAACTCAAAATCACAGATAAAGAGGTTTGTCTCTCCTTCCTTCCCATTATTTCTGTTGCTCGCGAAAATAAGTTTCTTTCCATCTCGCGTGAACATTGGGAATCCATCGAATTGGGGTGAGTGCGTGATGCGCGTTAACTCTGTTCCATCTTTCCGAATCATATAAAGATCGAACTCTCTCCCCTTAGGATCACCCATGTTGCTACTGAAGATAATGTGCTCTCCATCTGGATGCCAGAAGGGGCCGAAGTTTGCCGCACCATTGTTTGTTATTTGCCGAGCGTTTGTTCCGTCGGCATTCATTACGCAAATCTCCAGCGCACCGGGACGAATCAGATTTTCATGTAGTAAGGCTTGATACTCTCGGAGCTTCTCCCCTTCAGGTCTGCTGGCACGGTAGACAATCTCACTTCCATCCCACGAGTAGAAAGCTCCCCCATCATAGCCCGGCGTGTTAGTTAACTGCTTCACACCCGATCCATCAAGATTCATTGTAAAGAGTTCAAGGTCACCAGTTCTGGTCGACGTGAAGATGATCTTATCACCTGTTGGCGAAACAGTTGCCTCGGCGTCGTAGCCGGGTGAGTCTGTTAGCTGGCCTAATATCTTTCCACTTCTATCAGCTACGAAAATATCGTAGCCGGGATAGAGTGCCCAAACGTAGCCTTTGGAGTAATCTGGCGGAGGTGGACAAGCCGAGTCGGTAAGGTGCGTACTTGCGTAGAGAATCGTTGAATCACCCGGCATGAAGTAGCTGCAGGTCGTCCGTCCGTAACCGGTTGAGACGCGGCGCATATCTCCACTCTCCAGATTGTAGATGTAAATCTGATCGCAGCTATCCCCCTTCTCAGGCAACGTTCGTTGGAAAATGAACTCCGATTCACTAAAACTGAAATATCCCTCTGCATTCTCCCCGCCGAACGTCAACTGTCGCATATTCGAGAGATGCGCGTTCTCTTCTGCGAGCGTAAGAGTGTCTGTCGATCCCTTCTCTTGAGCCTCAGGCATTTTACTCTTCTTATCAGAAGAGCAAGAAGTGAGACCAAAGCTCAGAAGAAAAGCGAAGAGTAATCCTGGTACGACCGATACTTTAAACATAGTCCCTTAATGCTGTGTGAAAAATTCAGGGCAAAGATCACGAACCGGGAGGAATTGATCGTTGACAAAGCGTGAGAGGATAGCTATCAAGTTTGTAGAGTTCATAGAGTTGAGAGTGTGTAGAGTTTATAGAGTATGCTTCTCCGGTAGCCGCAATTCTTTAGGTTACGTCGGGATCGGTAGAGATTGGGAAGTCTACAAAGTCGAGAGTCGAGGAGTTACTCCCCGTCTTCTTTGTGTGCACGGCTTCGCGTGACCTCCGAAAAATCCCTGAAATAAACTTTTGAATTTTGCATTTTAAATTTTGCATTTTTTGCGATCTGCACTGCCCACTACATTCGCGGAGTAATACATGCGTACGTTTATCTACTTCATAGCAATCTTTACAGCATTAGTTTTTTCTCTTCCACCGCTCTCGGCACAGAGCACGCGAGAGGCTTCTGTTCTGGTGAATGCCACTGTGACAAAAAGACCGACACCACGCATTACACTTCAGTGGCGGAACGAGGCGCGATCTGAGTATTACGTAATTGGCCGAAAACTTCGAGGAGAGAATACCTTTCAACAACTCGACTCGATTCCCGGCTCATCAGATACTTGGGTAGACAGTAGCGTGCAGGTTGGCGTGATGTACGAGTATGCTCTCCTAAGTGCTATTCGAGTAGACACAACTCTAATTGGAGGCTTCGGCTATATCGCATCGGGAATTGAAGTTCCTGCACTGCACAACCGAGGCAACTTGCTACTGTTGGTTGATTCGACAATGGCAACCCCTCTCGCCTCCGAACTCGATCGATTTGTTGAAACGTTGGAAGCTGAGGGGTGGAGCGTTACGCGGCAAGATGTGGAGCGCGCCGAAGAGTTCAGCAAAGAAGGTGTCCGCAGAACAAAAGACATTATCAACGGATGGTACTCTCAGGTTGGCTCCCCCGGCACAGTCTTTCTCTTCGGTCGCGTTCCGGTTCCATACTCTGGAATGGTCAACCAAGGACAGTTTATCATTGCCCCCGACGCCCACCCAAATCACCGTGGCGCCTGGCCCGCCGACGCATTCTACGCTTTCATCGGGAATGAAGCCGGGTGGACAGATGTGGCAACCGACACCGTTGCAAGCCGCAAAGCAAATTGGAATCGCGTGGGAGATGGGAAGTTCGACAACGCCGGCATTCCCAACTTCCTGACGCTTCGAGTTGGCCGAGTGGATTTCTACGACATGGATGCCTTTAAGGAAGAGAACCAGACATCGCGTGAGTCCGAGACAGAACTTCTCCGCAACTATCTCAACAAAGATTACGCCTATAGAACTGGTGGAATCGAAGTGAAGATGCGGGGGTTGATCGACGACAACTTCAACTACTTCAGTGGTGAGGCGTTTGCACGCTCCGGCTGGATATCAATGGCTCCACTCCTCGGAAGAGAGAACGTTGTGTCGGCAGATTGGTTCACAACGCTCGACACGGCGGCATACGCCTGGGCCTACGGTTGTGGTGGCGGAACGTACACAAGTGCCGGGGGAGTTGGCAACACAACTGACTTTGTTGGAAAGCCGATCAACGCAATCTTCACAATGCTCTTCGGCTCGTACTTTGGTGACTGGGACTCGCCGAACAACTTTCTTCGTGCTGGACTTGCCACCTCCCCTTCAATCTTGACATCGGTCTGGTCCGGGCGTCCCTACTGGTACTTCCACACGATGGGAATGGGAGAACCGATTGGTGATGCAGCACTTCTCTCGCAGAACAACCAAAGCTACGCACGAGCCTTCTTCACATACGGTGTCCACATTGCGTTGATGGGTGACCCAACGCTCCGGATGCGTTACCGGGATATACCAACACCGCAGAATATCACCGTCCACCAGATTGCGGCACGCGAACCTTACGTTGAAATTGAGTGGGAAGGACCGGAATCTCCGGAGATTGCTGGCTACGTAATCTACCGCAGTGTCGAGGGAGAACTTGGCCCAGAAAAGGAAGAACTGCTAACTCCACAACCAATCGCAACCAGACGTTATCAGGATACCGCACTCTTCGGGAAGATCGTCACCTACACTGTCCGCGCAGTAGCTCTCGTGGAATCGCCGAGCGGAACGTACTTCGACTGTGGGAACAAAGGAGTTTGGCAGTCCGAGATTGTGGCGGGAGTGAACGATCCAATTGCACTGAACGCAGACTTTACCGTAAAGGCCGGCCCTAACCCGGCACGCGAATCGGTGGCAATTGACCTCAATCTCACATCCCGCGCTGACCTTGAGATCAGCATCTGGAACGTGAGTGGATCGAACATTCAAACACTCGAGACCCGAACCTTAGCCCCCGGAGCACACCACTACAGGTGGAACAGGAAGGATAGCGACGGCAATCGCGTTCCATCGGGAGTCTACCTGGTACGGGTAATTGCTGGAGGATTTGCGAAGGTGGAGAAGGTTGTTGTAGAGTGATTTTTTTCCCTCTGCGCTCTCCGCGTCTCTGCGGTTTTCCTCTTCTTGCAAAAGAGGAGATGGACCGCAGAGTCGCAGAGCCGGGTAGAAATGAGATCAGTTGAAGCGAGGAAGTTTACCTTCGAATCCATTGTTGCCTTCTTACTATACCAGAATCTGAAGTATTCCAAAAAATACTTCGGGACATCCCTTTTAACGATACATTGTGATAGGACTGTTCTTAATCTTAAGCCGAGTATCTACGTTCACACGAGCGTAGCGGAACCTATCGATTTAGCATTATCATCAATCTCATTCTCATAACAACTCTACGTTCTCACATCCATGTCTTCAATCACATATCCCGCAAGCCCAATTGAAATCCCTGAGAAGTTGACTGGGCTTTCCGGTTCCTATATGATCCGGGCAATGCTCGCAATTGTAGCGATCATCCTCTTCTTCGCTCTCTACGCTGCACTCCTCGTAGCCTTCGGCTACCTTTTTTACTTGGCGATGATTTTCGAGATTCCGCACCCATCGCTCTACACCATCTTAGCGAAGCTTGGGGCAATTGCTGGAGCAGGAATGCTCGTCTTCTTCACAATCAAGTTTCTCTTCAAGCTGAAGAACCATAAGCCGGAGAACAGGATCAAGCTTTCACCTGACAAGCACCCGCAACTCTGGAGCTTTGTCGAGGAAGTTTGTCAAGAGACTGGTGCACCGTTGCCGAAGTCGATCTACGTTGATCCCGACGTGAACGCCTACGTTGCCTACTCCAACCACTGGCTCAGCCTTTTTCTCCCGGTACGAAAGGAGTTGACTATTGGTCTCGGATTGGTAAACTCGCTCAACCTGAGCCAGTTCAAGGGAGTGATAGCGCACGAGTTCGGACACTTCTCGCAACGGAGCATGAAGATTGGAAGCTACATTGCCTCGGCAAATACGATCATCCACGATATGATATTTACGAGAGACAGTTGGGATGATATGTTGGCAAAGTGGAGATCGACCGACATTCGGCTTTCCATTGCAGCCTGGGCAATCACTCCGATTATTTGGATCGTCCGGCAAATTCTCAAGCTCTTCTACTCCTTCCTGAACATCATGCACTCATCTCTCTCACGCGAGATGGAGTTCAACGCCGACAAAGTTGCCGTCAGCGTAGCCGGAAGTGAAGCAATCGTCTCCGCACTCTGGAAGATGGACAACAGTGTAGAAGAGTGGCAGGGCACATTGAACAACGCATACTTAGCTTCGCAGAAGCAACTCTATTCCCGGAACTTGTACCAGCAACAGTCGTTTGCACTGCAACGGAATCAAGAGAAGCGTGGAGCAGCATTTGAATCGCTGCCAGAAGATCATCGTGGCGGGAAGAAGTACTTCACGGAATCGAAGAACTCGAAAGTTCACATGTACGCAAGCCACCCCCCGAACGATCTGCGCGAGGCAAACGCAAAAGCTCCGTTCATACCCTGCCCAGTTGACGAGCGTTCTCCGTGGATTCTCTTCTCTAACCCAGAGAATCTTCAGCAAGAGATGTCCCTGAAGATTTATCAGACCTACTTTGAGAAGAAGCCTGAGAGCTTTGCTGAGGTAGAAGAGTTTGAGCAATTCGTAGAGGGAGAGTCGGAAGGGAAAGATGTAGGACCAGTATATAGCGACACATTCCGCGATCGTTTCCTCTACACTCCTACTCCCGAAGAGCTTGAGAACTCTCCAATCAGAAAGATGCGAATAGAGGAGGGATTGGAATACCTGAAAGAAGAAATTGCTCGGTTGATGAAGCCTGTAGAAGAATTAAACGAGCAATTCCGCACTGTGCAAGGAATGGCGGATGGAACTCTCAAGCAAAAGACGTTTAAGGTCGATAACGCTACATACAAGAAGAAATCGCTTCAATGGGCATGGAAAGCTCTTGCGAAAAAACGAGACGAACTCTTTACTAAACACTTCCTTGAATGGGATACCGCCTTTTGTGCTCTTCACCTCGATATTGCAGAAACTGCAGGAGTGCGCACGGAACTTGAACGCAACTACGCACAACACACGGCAATCACAAGAATGTATCAATGGATTTTAAGGGGGCTTAATGGTCTAACCGCACAAGTAGAAGCCTTGCAGGAGCAAAGTGAAGTGACAAGCAACCAAATTACTGCATTTGGAAGACTGGTAAAGGAAGTGTTGGAGGGGTTGAATACGAAAATTGCTGAACTGGAAAGCATCGACTTTATTCCTTTGCCCAACATCAACACTGTTAAAGAATTGCAGGAAGCGATTATCGAGAACGGAAAATTTGTGATTGAGTCGGGACAGATTTTCGAGGAAGGACGCTACGGCCGCGCTATGCACCAACTGGAACGGGCGCGCTACCACTGCCAACGGATTGAGCAGAAGAGTTTTGCCAGCATCCTCAAGTTTCAGGCTGAGCTTGAGGAACAGTTCCTTGAGGCTACGACACCGAAGATCAGTCAAGAGGGCGAGGAGCTTCAAGAAGCTCCTGCAGGTGATCAGGTAGCAGAGTGAACCTGACGATACAATATCCTGCACTACATATTAACTCCCAACTTCAGTTGGGGGGTGTGGAAAGAACACTCGGCAAGAAACGGCTTGAAGCCGTTTTCTCTTCTGCTGATGCTTCAGAACACCCCGATGAATCGGGGTGTTAATGGGAGTTTGTGATTGCCTCGACAATTGTTCAAAGCCCATTATACCTGAGAAGCACGTCGAAGTATATTCGAAGAGACTCTGACATCAAAAACGAACCCCTAAACTCCCCGTTAGCTCCAGAGAGCTGCTGCTAAAATGAAAGACCGCATCAGGGAATGCCCAGTCCATCCCCCGTAATCGGAACTCGCCTCGAATTCCAAATGAAGAGACCGGGAACAGACGGAATCCAATCGCTCCAGTATAGGACGCCTTCCAAGCATCATACTGGAAAAGAGCATCCTCGCTCTGCACGTTGAGCAAACCACCAAATCCTAATCCAACATAAGGTCGAAACGCCCGAAGATCAAGTTGTCCCTGGATTTGAACTTCGTGAATGAAGTAGGGAACATCCACTAAAAAAATGAAGGCTTGTTGTTCGGTTGAAACATATCCAACACCAATTTCTGCAAGAACGTGCTTGCTGATTGAGTAGTCACCTCGAAGTGTTGTCAGGAACGCATCTCCAGTCCCAGCAAGATCAAACTTAAACTGACCAGCACCGAGCCAGAGACTGAATTTGGGATTCTCCTGTGCTGACAACAAGCAAAATGCAAGGAAGTAAATGGCAGTAGTGCAACTAAGCAACTCTATCTTTTTTTTCATTGGTAGAATCAAGTCAAAGGTGTTTGGATTGAATTTTCTTTTTTGAAAAACCGTGGGCATCTTAAGGTCGGATTATCTGAAGACTCTGTTTATACCAGATATCGCTTATCTTCACTCTCTCTATACTGCAAATCTGCTCCGGAAGATTTCAACTATGCACGTTCGGCCTGATTCTGCAAAACTGATGATGAACGGAAAAGAGAATCTATTCATGAATGTTGGAAAGCGTTGCCCTTAATAAACAGCCGGGATACCTACCCTTTACAGTTTCGATAAGACTTGTATGATAGAGAAAAACTCTACGATAAAATTCGCACTTCTGCTCCTCCCATTCTGCGCACTCATTTCCTGCGGTGGACAAAATGGAACGACGTTCACGAGGAACCCCACCAACGTTGTCCAAAGCGACGACATTTCTCTTGAAGTCTATGACTTTGAGAACTTTCGTCCATTCTTGAACAGGGAGAACGATACGGTCTACGTTATTAACTTCTGGGCGACGTGGTGTGCTCCTTGTGTGAAGGAGCTTCCCCACTTCGAGCAGATTGGCGAAGAATATCGTGAGAAACCGCTGAAAGTGTTGTTGGTAAGTTTAGACTTTCCAGACAAGATTATCTCGCAAGTAATTCCTTTCATCCGTAAGAGGAACTTGCAATCGGAAGTCATTCTACTCGATGCACCCGACGCAAACGCTTGGATTCCAGAGATAGACCCGAGTTGGACCGGGGCAATTCCTGCGACGGTGATCTATAAGAAGAAAGAGCGTGGGTTCTACGAACGGTCCTTCACGCTCGACGAACTGAAAGCCGAGATAGAAAAGTTTTGATATTTCTTCTCTGATGCTAATCCTAAAGAACAACCATATAGTATAGTATGAACAAGGCTATGAAATCGATTTACATTCCTACGATTCTTTTGCTTCTAACAACGCTCGCCTGCAATTCTTCGCGGGATAAAGTGGAGCAAGCAACTTCGAAAAGCACTGCTGTCGGGAGCGGATACACCATTGGTGATATAGCGACAGACTTCCACTTAAAAAACATTGACGGCAAGTTTGTCTCGTTAGCTGACTATACCAACGTAAAAGGATTCATCGTTGTCTTCACCTGCAATCACTGTCCCTACGCCGTGGCAAACGAAGACCGAATTGTTGCCCTCGACAAGAAGTATCGGGAGAAAGGGTTCCCTGTAATTGCGATTAACCCAAACAACCCGCAGAGCTACCCGGCTGACAGCTACGAGAATATGATTGTCCGAGCCGAAGAGAAGGGCTTCACGTTCCCCTACCTGGTAGATGAAGGGCAGAAGATATTCCCGCAGTATGGCGCGACGAAGACTCCGCACACCTACGTTCTCGAGAAAACAAATGCAGGGAATCGGGTGGCCTACATCGGAGCAATCGACAACAACGTGACAGATGCGAATGCCGTCACCAAGCGTTATGTAGAGGAGGCTGTCGACGCAATCTTGGCAGGAGGGAAGCCGGTGGTAACGGAGACAAAGGCGATTGGGTGTTCGATTAAGATGTAAGAGAGATTGTAACGATCTCACCACATCCTTCCTCTCTTCACCGTGTGGCTCATCTGTGTTTTTTATATAGGTGAGCCACTTCTGCTAACAAAAATAGTGGTTGTGGGTTAGGGAGGGAACCTCATAATCTTAGTAGGAGATTTCCTATTGAGTCTTTACTCTTCAACTCACTTAAGGATCATGCTTTATGAGAGTCTTTATCTACCTTTTACTCACCACATTCTTCTGTGCGGGAACTGCACTCTTCGCACAAGAATTCAATCCATTTGGGACGATTACTGCTACTGATCGACAATCTGACGCACACTTTGGTCAGGCAGTATCTATCTCCGAAAACTATGCAATTGTCGGAGCAATAGGGACAGCTCCGGCCAACACTGGGACAGCCTACATTTACGAGCGGACTGAGAATGGGGACTGGGTGGCGGCACAAGCTCTGCGTGCTTCCGACGGAGAGAACAACGACTTCTTTGGTTTCTCAGTAAGCATTTCCGAGAAGTATGCTGTTGTTGGTGCATACTCTGAGGATGCTGAACCGAACGACGGTGCGGGTGCTGCCTACGTGTTCGAACGGTCACGCAACGGAGAATGGCAAGAGGTAATAAAACTTGTTGCCCCCGAGCGAGAAGAAAGCGACATGTTTGGCCTCTCTGTTAGCATATCGGGTAACTATATCATTGTAGGAGCGCTGGGAGACGACGACGATGCAAACAGCCAACACGAACTGTCGGGAGCCGGAGCAGCCTATATCTACGAACGGAACCCTGTCGGCGACTGGATCTATGTGCAAAAATTGGTGGCTCCCGATAGAGAGGCTGAGGATCTATTTGGCAACCCCGTGAGCATTTCAGGCAATTATGCTGTTGTGGGAGCAGTGGGTGAAGATGAAGATGCAAACCTGAGAGACAAGCTTGAACATGCTGGATCTGTCTATGTCTTCGAACGAAATGCCTCTGGCTACTGGAGCTTCGTACAGAAGGTTGTTCCCTCCGATAGAGGAACGAAAGATCTGTTCGGCTCCACGCTCGATATTTCTGGTAACTACCTGATTGTTGGAACCACAAATGAAACTGAAGACAGCTCTGGCAACAAAGACTTTACAGGATCTGCCTATATCTTCACGCGCGACGACAGCACAAACAGGTGGTTTGAGACCCAGAAACTGAAAGCCTCCGACGGGATGCCTGGTGATTACTTCGGTATCTCGGTAAATATCTCAAACTACTATGCAGTAGTAGGTGCAGCGTACGAAGATGAAGATGCTTTCGGAGGAAACCGCATTGATGGTAGTGGTGCCGCCTATATCTTCAAAAGAGATTTGAACAATAGGTGGAGTCAGGTTCAGAAGATTGTTCCAAATAACCGAGAGTACTTTGCCCGGTTTGGAGGATCAACAAGTTTGTCAGGCCAATATATACTGGTGGGTGCATTAGGTGCCGATAAAGATAGCTCTTCAAGTGGCTCCTCTCTTTGGGATGCTGGAGCAGCGTACTTCTTTAAAACAAACAACGTCCTTAGCGTTGAAGAGAAAGACTTCAATGGTGTTGTTCAATCCTACCCCAATCCAACCTTGGACTACGTTACGGTTGACATGGGGAAGGTATACCCTGAAATTGACGTCGAGATCACGAACGTCGCTGGACAGAGAGTCCTGAACACTCGAATGCAAAATGAGCAGCAGTTCGACTTGCACCTTGACGGTTCCCCCGGCCTCTACTTTATCAGCCTCCGAGACAGAGAAGGTCGGAGGAGAGTTCTGCGATTGCTGAAACAGTAGGAGAGCGTCTAAACTATCCAAACCAAGAAGAGAAGGAGAAGGCATTGTCATCGCACTGGTGACAATGCCTTCCACGTTATGCAGGACACAGATTTATATCCACTCCAATTTCTCCACCGTCTTCTCTCCCCCAGCCGTTCCAGTATTGACCGTTGAAGCTGGCTCGAATAGGAGGATATGCACTTCTTCTTCAGCCACAGGGCAGTGCTCCACTCCTCGCGGAACGATAATCAATTCCCCCTCGTTGACAACCTCATCACGATCGCGAAATTTCATCAAGAGCTTCCCCTTCACTACGAGAAAGAGTTCGTCTTCTTCCTCGTGGTGGTGCCAGACGAACTCTCCCTTCAGCTTCGCCAACTTTACCTGCTGTCCGTTTAGCTCACCTACGATGCGAGGATGCCAGTGATCGGTAAAGAGAGAGAATTTCTCGGCGAGGTTAACCCTCTTCTGTTCAGTCTGCATAGTTCTTTGCGTTGTTGTGAACGTTACCTATTCCTGCTGGATGCTTTCGAGTAATGTCATCTCGAACTACAACCTCAACCGCATCCAGATATCTACATCATCCGCCCCGTATGGAACAAATCCTGATGCCCGGTAGAAACCAACGGCATTCTCCCAATCTGGCTCTGTTGCTACCACCAGGCTTTTCATACCCCGCCGTATCCCCTCGGCAATAATCTCGTTGAGGATTTGTCTGGCCACGCCTTTCCTGCGATGTTGTAGGGCAACGGACATCCGAACAAGACGCCCCTCCTCCCCACTTTCCGGCACGAGACAACCAGTCCCCACAATCTCTCCCCCTTCACCTTGAGCAACGATAAAAAAAGATTCTGGGGGAGCATAGGTACGTCCAATATCGTCGAGATCAGGATTACGTAACTCGTCGATAAAAGCGAAGTGCTCCCCTAAGCCCTCAAGGATACAGTTGCGCGCTTCTACTTGATCTTGCTGCCGGAAAGGTCGAACAATCATGAGGAAGGTAAAATACGAACTGCTTCGGTCGGTTTCCACACAATCGCGTAACTTCCTCGCATGAAGAAAGAGAGGAAGGAAATATCGGACAGTGTAGGGAGAAGATCGCTCCTCGGAATGAGTCGGGAAGAGCTTGAGGCGTTTGTTACGTCGCTCGGTGAGCCAGCCTATCGAGGACGACAGGTTTACGAGTGGCTCTACAAGAAGCGAGCCACATCGTTTGCGGAGATGACCTCTCTCTCGCAACCACTCCGGCAACAGTTTGACGAGAATGCCCTTTCTCGCTCACTCACACTTCTGGATCACCAAGAGTCTACCGACGGAACGCTCAAGTTTCTATTCAAGACGCTCGACGGCTACAACGTAGAGAGCGTCTTGATTCCGAGCGAGGCTCGGGATGACCAAGATGAGCCGAAGCGGCGCACGCTTTGCATCTCTTCGCAAGTTGGCTGTCCGCTCGACTGCAAGTTCTGCGCTACAGCTTCAATGAAGTTGAAGCGAAATCTGGTTGCTGGTGAGATACTTGAACAGCACCTCCGGGTGGAAGAACTTGTCGGCGAGAGAATCACCAACCTCGTCTACATGGGGATGGGTGAGCCGATGCTGAACTACGATGAAGTATTCCACTCAGTGAGGATTTTTACCGATCCAGCAAACGATCTCGTCCCCGCCTCTCGCATTACGATCTCCACTTCGGGGGTTGTCCCCTCAATCAAGCGAATGGCCGACGATGGGGAGCGCGTGAAGCTGGCGATCTCACTCCACGTCACTACCAACGGCGACCGCGATCGGTTAATGCCAATCAATCGGAAGTTCGACATAGCCGAACTGATGGATGCCGTAGAGTACTACTACCGAAAGACACGACGACCGGTCACCTACGAGTACATTCTCTTCGACGGATTAAACGATTCACCAGAGGATGTTCGCCGTCTGGCTCGGATCACCCGCCGCGTGCCGAGCAAGGTGAACGTGATCCCCTTCCACCCAATCGACTTCACCGAACCAACCGGCATCTCTGCCGAGCTTCACCCTGCCTCCCCAGAACGCTTCAACTACTTCATTGGAATGCTTCAAAGGGAAGGGGTGCAGGTAATGGTTCGCTCCAGTTCAGGTGTCGACATCGACGCAGCCTGCGGACAGCTTGCAATCCGGCACGAGGCAATCTTGCTGGCAAGCAAGTAGACACTTCGTATCCAGTCCTTCTCTCTCCACCTGTTTAGGCTACGATCAAGAATATTTTGCAGAGGTCTTGCTTCGTATTGCGCTCGCGTCATATCTTGTGACATAAAGTCAAATTAAATGACACTTGTTGGCATTTTCAGATGACAACGGAGGCAAAAGAGAGCGTGGCAGAAAATGGAAAAAAGAGATCGTTGAGAGAACGGCAGAAGGATTTGACGCGAGACACGATTATTGAGGCACTGAGCCAAATTCTAGTTGAAGAGGGCATTCACGGATTCTCAGTACAGAGCGTTGCCGACCGGGCAGGCGTCTCGCACAGAACAGTGTATCGCCACTTCCCGAACCGGGAAGCACTGCTGGAAGGGTTAGGAGAAAAGATCGAAGATCTCTCAGCCCTTTCCAACAGTCTACAACTCCCTCGAACAATTAGTGATTTCGAGCAAGGAATTGCCGAAGCCTTCCAGCTTCTGGAAGATCACGAGGAGATGATGACGGCCTTCCTTCAAGTGTCGATCACTACCAACTTTCGACCGAAGCAGACTCGGGCAAGAGATAGTGCGACACTGGAAATCGTTCGCGATCTGGCTCCGGCTCTCCCCCCCCAGGAACAGAAGGAAGCTGCTGCCTTAATTCGCTTTCTCGCCTCTTCTCTCTCCTGGATGATTTTCAAGACACAGTTTGGCCTCTCTGGAGAAGAAGCAAGTCGAACTGTGCGGGAAGCTCTGAAGATGATCCACAAAAATCTTGTCCGCAGAAACCGAGCGGTCGAGAAAGCAGCGAAGAGCTGAGTCAGCCGGGAAGAAACGCAGGGTTGTTGCGTGACGCACTACTGGAAATGGAAAAGACTATCTCATTTACTACGTAACAGAGGAATATTCTATGAGCAAAGCAATCAACGCGGGCGGGAGCATTGTTGAGGAAGTCAACGCTCTGGAAGGTGGTGCCCTCCAAAACAGGTTCACAGTCAATCTGGATGACCAGAAGGCTCGGCTCGATCAGGTAGGAGGGAAGGGAATGAGTCTGATCCGATTACACCACATCGGAATGCCAGTACCTGATGCCTTTATCCTTACCACGAAAGGATTACGAACCTTTCTCGCAGAGAATGCCACTACTCTCTCATCCGGAGCTGAAGCAATTCGAGGTGGCAAGATGCCGGATGATGTCGGCACTGCAATCGAGGAGGGCTTGCAGAAACTCGGTTCGTTCCCGGTTGCCGTCCGCTCTTCCGCTGTATCAGAAGATGGAGTGAACGCATCGTTTGCCGGACAGTATACAACAGTGCTGAACTGCACTTCTCCCGAAGAAGTCGTGGAAGCTGTCAAAGAGTGCTGGGCTTCGGTGGTCTCGGCTGAGGCACAGTCCTACAGCGAGAGGCAGAACGGTAGGGATGAGCAGGAAATGGCAGTGGTCGTGCAGAAGATGGTACAGGCGAACGCCGCCGGTGTTCTCTTCACAGCCGACCCTGTAAGTGGAGATCGGAAGAGCCTGGTACTTAACGCGGTCGAAGGGTTAGGAGACCGGCTTGTCTCGGGTGAAGTGACCCCTGACGAATTGAAGATGCAGAAAGAAGAGATTGCGACGATCTCTAACATCCCCTCCTACCTCGCAAAGTCAGCCCTGCACAAACTGGCCGAGTTCGGAATCAAGATCGAGGAGGCATTTGGCAGACCACAAGATATCGAGTGGGGAGTGGAGGGAAGTGACATTTACATCCTACAGTCCCGTCCGATTACTACACTCTCCGATATCGAACCGATTCCGATCGAGATTGAAGTGCCGGAGGAAGGGAGTTGGGAGCTGGACACCGTCTACTTTCCACATCCACTCAGTCCCCTCTTCGCCTCCACCTATTTCCCGATATACAACAACGCAACGCGCACTGCCTTCGGAGAGTTTGGCACATTGATCGACGGCGTCGAAGGGAGAGTGATCGGAGGACGCACCTACGTTCGCGTTATTCCTCCGATGGGAAAAGAGGGGAATCCTCCTCCCCCCTTCCTGATGAAACTTCTCTTCAAACTGATGCCACCACTCCGCAAGAAAGCAACGACAGCCCGGAGAGCCGCAGAAAGCAACCTGGCAAGGAAGATGGTTATGAAGTGGAAGGATGAGTGGTACAACACATATTCCTCCGAACTTGACACATTCAGAAGACTTGATCTCGGGAAGCTCGATAAACTGGCACTGCTGGCCGAGTTGCAACGGCTGATCCGTCTCGCTTCGGAAATGGATACCATTCACTTCCGGTTAGCAATCCCTCACATGCTGGCAGTAACCGACTTCCTATTCTTCTGTCAGGAAGAACTTGGTTGGGAACCTCGGAAAACAACCTCTCTCTTCGGTGGATTTTCCACCCCCTCCGCAGAGTCAGGGCGAGCACTCGCAGAGCTTGCCACTGAAGGGATAAAACGGACTGCCGTTGCAGAACTTTTGGCCGATCCATCCCGCAGAAGCATGGAACATCTCCGGGAAATCGACTCAGAATTTGCCACCGCAGTCGAACAATATCTGAACCGATGGGGATTGCAGGTTCCCGGCTACGAGTTTGACCAACCGACCTACAAAGAACAACCGGGGCTGGTTCTCGGGTGGATTGCCGGGCAGATTGCACAGAAGTATGATCCAGACAGCCTTGAGAAACGCCTCAGGGAAAAGCGGGAGACAATCTTGGATGAAGGGAGAGAACTCCTGAAAAACAAACCGGCACAGCTCGAACGTTTTGGGCAACTCCTCTCCCATCTCAAAGATGCCTATGGTTCCCGCGACGAGAACGAACTGGTCTCTCTGTCGCTCTTCGCTGCAATCCGGCTCACCGCTATGGAAGTTGGTAAAAGAATGGTAGAGCAAAGTCAACTCGACCAACCGGAAGACATTTTCTTCCTGCAGAAGAACGAAATATTCGACTGGTTCAGCAAAGAACGTAGTGTAGGACAGCTCGTACGTCGTCGCAAGGGGGAACGGCTCTGGGCAAAGACCTACAACCACGCTCCAACCTTTGGCCCTCCCCCGGGAGATCCGCCAGATGATCTCTCTTTTCTCCCGAAGGACATGCAGAGACTGATGCGTGGTCTTCTCTGGTTTATCAAGAACGAACTGACTGCCTCGGGAACTGCACAGCAGGGAAATGTCCTGACCGGCAATGGTGCATCAGCCGGAAGTTATACAGGGCCGGCTCGCATCGTCGCGGATATCTCGGACTTCAACAAGGTTCAGCCGGGAGATGTTCTGGTCTGCTCGATTACTACTCCCGGATGGTCTCCCCTCTTCTCAACTATCGGCGCACTTGTCACCAATGTGGGAGGACTTCTCTCACATCCAGCGATCATATCGCGGGAGTATGGAATCCCGGCAGTGCTGGCAACCGGAAATGGCACAGAGATCATACGAGATGGCGAAATCATTACCGTCGACGGAACAGCCGGAACAGTGACTCGCACTTCTGTCTGAGGGTGTGGGTAGCCACGTTCGCACAATGTTCTGGAGAAAAAGGGAAAAACTGGAACCAGAGAGTTTGTATTGACAGGTACGTTTTCATTGTGTTACCTTTGTACTACTTGATTCGATTCCCCCTGCTTGACAGGTACTGGTTTTTCAGAAATCACATAGATCAAAACCGTCATTCTGAATTACTGGAGATACAGCTTCGGCAGAACAACACACGTTTCTGTGTTGAAAGTATATCACGACAATCAAGGAGGCACACGACCATGAGGAATTGGATGCAAGAGGTTGCAATCGGAACCATCCTTCCCATGTTTCTTCTGCTGGTTTTCGTCGGTTGTTCCGACAGCGACCAAGGAGGAGAAATGACCGATGGAAAGAGTGGGACAACCACGGAACAGAAAGGGATTTCAGGCCCGGAAGGGGATATGGTAAAGCGGGGCGAGTATCTGGTAACTGTTCTTGGCTGCCAGGATTGCCACACACCAAAAGTTATGGGCGAACATGGCCCAGTACCCGATCCGGAACGAACCATGTCGGGACACCCGGCAAGCGAGCCACTTCCTGCCCACGACCCGGATCTCGTCGGCATGGGTCCAGGGAAATGGATTCTGGCAAACATGCACTTCACGGCCTACGTTGGTCCGTGGGGTACCACGTACGCCTCGAACCTGACACCGGACGAAACTGGAATCGGAAGCTGGACAGAAGAGCAGTTCCTGAAGACGATCAAGGAAGGTCTGAAGACGGGGGGAGCACGCCCGTTGATGCCGCCGATGCCTTGGGAGGGTTATCGTAACCTGGCAGATGAAGACCTGAAGGCAATCTTTGCCTACCTGAAGTCGCTGAAGCCAGTATCAAACGTGGTGCCCGAAGCGCAGCTTGCAGGCCCTCCTCCGGGAGCAACCCCGGGTGGAGATGCACCAGCAACTGATGCACCGGCGGAAGGAGGAGATAGTGCAAAAACTGAAGGAGCGTAACCGAGAGATCCAGATCTTGAACAGCCTGCCCGAAACGTTGATCCGGGCAGGCTGTTTCTATTTTCTGAGAACCATCTTTTTTGTCGTCGAGAATTTCCCCGCAACGAGACGGTAGATGTAGATACCCGAAGGGAGACCACTGGCATCAAACAGCATGCGGTATCGACCCGGCTGATAGTAATCGTCAACCAAGCGATCGATCTCTCTCCCCTCGATGTCATAGACAACCAGAGAGACCTGTTCACCCGCGTAGAGATCAAAGTCAATCGTCGTCACCGGGTTGAACGGGTTGGGAACATTCTGGTAAAGTCGGGCGATTGAATCGTACACTTCCCGTTCAGCAGGGACATCGAGTCGGAATTCATCTCTGACAATCGTCCCCTGCAACGAGTCAACCTTCCACTCCGGCCTTGCGGCGATTATCCTTCTGCCGGGGTTGAACAACTCGCACCGCTCCCGCGAGTGGGGACTTCCTTCCTGAATCGCATGTCTGTTATCTCCACCCACCACCAGCACTCGCCCATCCTCAAGGAGAGTAGTTGTACCAAACCACCGCTTGTCGTGCATTGTGTCTACCTGGTTCCACTCTCCGGTACGATGGTCATAAGTCTGGACGCCAATCCGATACTTGTCATCAAAGTCATTGAAAGATGAAACGAGGAGCAGAGTACCATCAGTTAACGTCGTAATACTTACCGAGCGGACTACGTGCTGTGTGATCAGGGTGTTCCTGAGAAGTTGTTCACCACCTTTACCGGCACAAAAGAGCTGTGAGTCAATTCGTCCCCAGGTATTTGCTTTCGGATCATATCGTGCGGCAACATACTGGTAGTGTAGGTGCGAACTGCCGTGCACTCCTCCGGCAATCACCACACTGCTGTCTGCCAGATTTGATAGAGTACTCCAGTGAATCGGCGGTCCCTCCCAGCCTCCATCGGACCAGGTCTCGGAAACTGGATCGAAGATTCGGGCAATCGTACTGTAGAATGATTGGTGCACCCCAGATCTTTGCTCAAACCACCAGGAATTCACTATTGTCAGGACGCGACCATCAGGCAGCAGAGTCATTGGAGTGTAGAGTGGGCTTCCGGTATCGCACGGTGTCGACCATGACCACTTACCAGTAACCGGATCATAAATCTCAGGCTGACGCCGAAGCCCTTGTTCGTCTCCACCATAACCGTGCACAGGGCTTCCACCATGTATGAAGACCCGGCCATCCTGCAATCTGACTGCCGAAGCCCACATCCGATCCACATTAAGTGCACCAGTCTTTTCAAAGGTGTTTGACTGCGGATTATAGATCTCGCACATCGTTCCGGCTGGATACGAACCTCCGGCAATCAACACCCGACCATCTTCAAGGAGGACTGCCGTATGCCCCCACCGTGGAGTACTCAGTGGTGGAGCTTCCGACCAGGTTTCTGTCACGGGATCGTAGATCTCGGACGGAGGGTTATAGTTGTTCGGATCTTCCGCTTCTCCCGACATACACGAACCTCCCACAACCAGTACTCGCCCATCGGCAAGCCTGGTAGCGGTGTGCACAAATCGCCTGTAGCGGAGAGAATCTGTCAGTTCCCACTCCTGAGCAGAAAGAGCAGAGGAGAGAACCAGAAAGGAGAACATCGAGAGAAAACATCTGTTCCACTGAGTAGACATCAACATTCGGATCATCTGACTTGATTGCTGTCAACGATAAGAAAACGTGATCGACACGAAATACTATAGATATAGAAGATGCACTCTTGTGGTGTATGTCACAAGCCGGACACTCCTACTGGTATGGAGAAGGCATCCGGGTAGCAAGAGATCTATACAGAGAACCGTCCGAAAGATCAGACTTTCGGACGGTTCGGCAGATCAGCAGACCGACACAGACTGTCGGTGCACGTGTACTGTTATTCCTCTACGGACAATTCCAAACTGCTCCCGAGGCTGTAGTTCCACTCTTGGCCGCCTCAAGACAAACCGTGTTAGTCGTGGGATCAATCCGAACGTACGCACACATACATGAAATGCAATCTTCCGGTCTTGACGCAGGATCGCAGCAGATAATATCCCCATCTGCATAGAATCTACCGTTTAACTGCACGACGTAGTCGCACGGAGGAGACAGCGGTCCACACGAAGTAGAATTAAAGGTAGTAAACCCTGGAACACCCCAACATCCCGGAGGAGTTGTCGTGATTGGACTGACTGAGACCGGAGGATTGGGAGGACACTCAACAAAGAGTTCAAACTGAAGGAAACAGTCGATCTCACTGCAGAGCGTCCAAGGACACTGGGCTGAAGCCGCACTTGTAATGCAACATACGCCCACGAATGCGAGAAGAAACTTGAAAGGTTTCATGGAGGTTGAAGGTTAAGTTGTAGTACCTACTCTGTTATCGGCTTTTCGGTTGCCGCCGGTAGATGTTTGGCCAAACACACCCCTAAAAGTACAACGGTGGAGATGTGAAATCAAGTGCTGTAACAATTCCCTCCCTCCCCTCTTACTTTGATCTGCAATCCTTCGGCAGCAAAGACTTCCAACAATGGGAAAGAAGGGGTAACCACTTTTGCGTTCCACTGTCACTCCTCCTACACACTCAACTCCGGAGACAACATTACCCTTCACATCGTTTCGCTCCGGATGCGGTCTTTCACGCATCAAGCATCATTCAACAACTGAGAGATTACTATGCACCGTAGACCATCCACTTACCCTCTGCTGACATTCTCTTTAATCTTTCTTGCCACCCTATCGGTTCTCTGCTTCGGACAGGAAACTCGCATCATTACGATGACCGGTGAGGAGTTCAGGGGAACGATTGTGCGAGAGGGAATCGACACTATCCTCTTCAAACTGAAGAGCGGCATTGAGCTGACTGTCCCTCGCACATCGCTCCGAAGTATCGAGTACACAACTGAGCCACTCCCTCCCGCTCCCTATTCCGATGGAGCATATTTTTCGTTAGGTGGAACAGTTGGCACTCCCTCCGGCTTCAACCTTGTCGTGGCTGGGAACTTCACCCGGGAGTGGGGACTTCGCCTTTCAGGACTTGCCATAGGTGTGATGAACGGCATTGAACTTGATGTTGTCCGGCAAGTTGACGACTCTTATCCGTTCGAGCAGAGCCTCTTCTTCGGCGCAGGTATGTTTGATGTGCTGGGGACACAGTACTATGAAGGGGTTGGGAATTTTCCTGAGTATAAATATTGGTGGTATTTGGCTGGAGGCTATATCGTGAACTGGCACAACCTGCAAGGATTGTTTGGTCTGAGTATAGGGACAGGAGACTTCTTCAACCCCTTTCCACTTGCACAGATAGGCTACGTCCACCAGTTTAGGTAGAACTCATATCTGAGTAACACAACCGGGAAGAAAGAGAATTCTCTTTCTTCCCAGTTGTCCCTATACCCTTCTTCTCCACACTCTGAAAGAGGTCTACCCCGCAATCACATTCACCAGTTTATCTGGCACTGCCACAATTTTGCGAACGGTCTTCCCTTCAATCAATCCCTTCACCAGTTCATTCTCCAGCGCGATCTTCTCCAGCTCTTCTGCTGAGGCTCCGGCAGGAACAGTGATGCGATCTTTGATCTTACTGTTCACCTGCAGCACAATCTCAACTTCATCCACCTTGATCTTCTCTGGATCATACTCCGGCCACGTAGCGTTCGCAATTGTCTCCTCGCCCCCAAGTCTCTGCCAAACTTCTTCGGCAAAGTGTGGAGCAAATGGAGAGATCAACACCGCAAACGATTCCATTGCAACCTTCGGCTTTGTCTCAAGGTTCAGGAATTCGTTGACGAAGACCATCAGCGCAGAGATTGCCGTGTTGAAACGTATTCCCTCAATATCTTCGGTTACCTTTCGGATTGTCCCGTGCAAAATGCGCTCCTCATCCGGCGTCATCGGGCGATCCTCGACGATGGTCTCACGCCTCTCATCCCCCACAATCATTCCCCACGCACGGTTCAGGAAGCGACGGATCCCCTCGATACCATTCGACGACCAGGGCTTATCCATTTCCAGCGGCCCCATAAACATTTCAAACGTACGGAGCGCATCAGCACCTGACTCGGCTATCACGTCATCTGGGTTAATCACATTCCCCCGCGACTTCGACATCTTCTGCGAGTTCTCCCCTAAGATCATCCCTTGATGGAGCAGCCGAGTAAACGGCTCTTCACTCTTCAAGTGACCTAAGTCGTGCAGCACCTGATGCCAGAAACGACTGTAGAGCAAGTGGGTGACGGTATGCTCCGACCCACCGATGTAGAAGTCAACAGGGAGCCAACGCTCCTCAACCTCTGGAGCTATCATCTGCTCACCATTCTCTGGATCCAAATAGCGAATGTAGTACCAACATGAACCAGCCCACTGCGGCATCGTGTTGGTCTCGCGGCGTCCAGCACCGAACGTAGGGTGTTCTACGTTCAACCAGTCTCCAGTCAACGCCAGAGGAGATTCAGTAGAGCCAGATGGCTTGAACTCCTTTAACTCAGGCAACGTCAACGGCAGCTCGCTCTCATCAACTGGCTCGATAATCCCCCCCTCATACCGTACCAACGGAATCGGCTCACCCCAATATCGCTGGCGACTGAAGAGCCAGTCACGCAACTTGTAGTTTACCTTCGCCTCCCCAATCCCCTTCTCTTCCACCCAAGTAATCATCTTCTCTTTCGCCTCGGCAATGTTCAAGCCGTTCAGGAAGTTGCTGTTGATAGCAGGGCCATCACCGATATATGGCTTCCCTTCGTCGAAACCATCTGGTGGCAGCACGGTACGCACAATTGGCAGATTGAACTTCTCGGCGAACTCCCAATCCCGCTCATCTTGTCCCGGCACGGCCATGATTGCCCCGGTTCCATAGGATGCCAGAACGTAGTCGGCAATCCAGATTGGAATTCGCTCACCATTTGCAGGGTTGATAGCGTAGCTTCCGGTGAAGACGCCGGTCTTTTCATCGCCGGTCTGTCTGTCCAACTCACTCTTCAGCGAAGCCTCCTTCCGATATGCTTCAACTACTTCCCGCTGTTCCTCACTTGTGAGAGTTGCTGCCAACGGATGCTCTGGCGCAATCGTCATGAACGTTGCTCCGAAGATTGTATCGGGTCGCGTTGTGAAGATGCGGAGTTCCTCACCCGACTCTGTCTGGAACGTAATCTCTGCCCCATACGATTTGCCAATCCAATTTGCCTGCATATCGGTAGTTGAGACCGGCCAGTTAATGTTCGCATGTCCAGCTTGCAAACGGTCAGCGTAAGCTGTGATCCGCATCATCCACTGTCGGGTTGGGCGACGCTCAACGGTGAAGCCTTTCTCTACCCACTCATCTACCTCTTCGTTTGCCAACACTGTCCCCAACTCCCCACACCAATTCACCGGAATCTCATCTTCGTAGACCAGACGAAAGTTTGCTAAGAAATTCTGTTGTTCTATAGGCAACAGGTTCTTCCACCCCTCGGCATCGAACTCCCACTCAGGACCGTTGTAGTGATCGGGCTTCGGCAGATCTGCACTCCCCTTCTCCTCCAACTCCGCAATCAGTTCGTTGATGTGGCGACCTTTAGCGACACGTGAATCGAACCAAGCGTTGTAGATCTGCAGAAATATCCACTGCGTCCACTTGTAGTAACCGGGATCGGTTGTATCCACTTCGCGATCCCAATCGATACTGAACCCAATTGCTTGAAGCTGTCTGCGGAAGTTGTCGATGTTCGCCTTTGTAGTGACACTTGGGTGAACATTGTTTTTCATCGCATACTGTTCTGCCGGCAAGCCGAAGGCATCCCACCCCATTGGGTTTAGCACCTCAAATCCTCTGTGCCGCTTGTAGCGAGCGAGAATATCAACCGCCGTATAGCTTTCTGGGTGTCCGATGTGGAGTCCTTGTCCAGATGGATAAGGATACATCGAGAGAACGTAATACTTCGGCTTGTCGGTGCGCGACGTATCTGTCGCAAACGTTTTGTTCTCTAACCAGAAGCGTCGCCACTTCGGTTCGATCTCTGAGAATGGATATGCCATAAACCAGTTGTGAGAATTGAGATGTCAGTTATGAGTTCAAGTATTTATCTGCATTCTTCTAAACGAAAAAACCTCGGGTTATATCCCCGAGGCTCCACGTTCGATTCTTTACTATCTATGCCCTGCTTATCGATAGACCGGACATTACGGACGCAACGCGGGAAGCCTCAGCTTCTGTAGAAGTAGGCCCGTAAGTCGATTCAACGATATGAAGGAATATCTTTTCATGTGTACAATGTCTCCGCCTATTCGCAATTCCGAATCGAAGACCTTGCAATCATACGAAAAAAAGTGAGGAAGGACAAGAAGGGAACGTGAAGAAGAGAGAAAACCTTCTTTCTGACTTCGATTCCCAACCTCTCACCTCAATCGATCTTCAACCCCATCATCAATGAGTCATGGTAGGCTCCGTTAATACACATGGTTCGGGAGAGTCGTCCTTCCACGGCAAAGCCTCGACTCAGGTAGAGTTGAAGTGCGCGATCGTTATCGGGACGAACGTGGAGGTTGATCTTCGTAATGATACCAGTCTCTCGCGCCCAACTGAGAAGGGTGTCCAGCATCAATCCCCCAATCCCGAATCCCCAATAATCTTTTCGGACAGACATACCAAAACTGCCGGTGTGTTGAAGTCGGGGACGGTTTCGGGAGGAGAAGCTGAGAGAGGCGACGATCTGATCTCCTACTAATCCCAGAATAAATAGTTGATTCTCCGCATCGCGGAACCTACGAAGGATATTCACCTCTTCTTCAACCGAAACCTCAAACTCGCCCGGTCCCATACTCAAGAAATCACTCTCTCCACTGATTGCCTCAATGTAGTTGATAACTGAGGCAGCATCTTCCGGCTCAGCTTGGCGGATGTGGAGATCATCTCCGTTCTTGAGTGGATAGTGCTCTGAATTCATCGTTAGATTCTCTGTAAAAAGTTCTCGACCCTCTCTATCTCTGCACAACTACACTTTCACGGACAAGTCATAAAAGAATTATAGTTAGGTAGGTTGCTATGAACAACACGGATCACAATACCATTCCGGGAAAAAGAATCAGGAGAATGAGGGCGATTAACTGAATCAGGATGAAGGGAATTGCTCCGCGATAAATAGCAGATGTCTTCACTTCCGGTGGAGCCACGCCTCGCAGGTAGAAGAGAGAGAATCCGAATGGGGGTGTCAGGAAAGAAGCCTGCAAGTTCATGCTCAGCATCACGCCGAACCAGACGAGATCAATCCCGAGAGCGGCTGCTGCCGGAGCAAGAAGAGGAATCACGATAAAGGCAATCTCGAAGAAGTCGATGAAGAAACCGAGAACGAAGACCACGAGGTTTGCGATGATGAGCAACCCAACTTCTCCTCCCGGTAGATTCGTTAGGTGTTCTTCGATCCAGATGTCGCCGTAAAGTCCACGGAAGACAAGAGTAAAGGTGGTGGCTCCGATGAGCAGAAAGATCACCATCGTCGTCAGCTTACCGGTCTCGTACGTTGTCTCCCGAACTGTCTTGAATTTCAGACGACGATTTGCCAAGGCCAGAAGCATTGCTCCGAGAGCACCGAGGGCACCAGCCTCTGTAGGGGTAGCAACGCCAGTAAAGATGCTCCCCAAGACAATCAAGATCAGGAAGAGAGGGGGCATCATTACGAACAGAACACGACGCCCAAGACCTTCTCGATTGGCATCTCGAACATCTTTCGGAAGGGCTGGAACTTTCTTTGGTTGGAAGATTGCAACCCCACCGACGTAGAGGATATAGAGGAAGGCGAGCATAATTCCGGGAATGAGTGCTCCCCTGAAGAGATCGCCAACCGAGACTCCGATTTGATCGGCGAGAACAATTAAGACAATGCTCGGGGGGATAATCTGTCCGAGCGTTCCACTTGCGGCGATCACGCCGCTGGAGAGTTCCTTCGAGTAGCCGTTGCGGAGCATTACTGGGAGAGAGATCATCCCCATTGCAACCACTGAAGCCCCAACAATTCCAGTTGCCGCAGCAAGGAGAGCACCCACAACGATAACAGCAATAGCAAGTCCACCACGAACCGGGCCGAAGAGAAGGCCAACAGTTTGCAAGAGATCTTCGGCAAGTCGAGATCGCTCCAGCATCGTCCCCATAAAAATGAAGAGAGGAATCGCTAAGAGAATGCCGTTTGACATAATCCCGAATGTCCGCTCAGACATCGCCATCATATAGGACCAGTCGAAGTAGCCGAATTCAACTCCGAGGAAGGCGAAGAGAAGTGCTGTGCCGCCGAGCGAGAAGGCAACAGGATAGCCGGAGAAGATTAGGGCAAGTGCAACGAGAATCATCCAGAGGGCAAGCCAATCGCCGAACCACTCAACCATTCTTCTCCTCCCCTTCCAGAATAACCTCTCCTCCCTTCAACACATTGAGAGCTTTCAGTCCGTTAGCAATTCCTTGGAGCAACAGAAGGATAAAAGCGATTGGAACAACGGCTCGAACTGGCCACCGCGGAAGACCACCAGGGTCTGGAGACATCTCCTTTATCCTCCAAGATTCTTCCACTGAGGGCCAGACCGCCCAGAGCATCAGCACCGTGAAGGGAATCAGTAAGAGGAGAGTTCCGAGCAAATCGACCCAAGCCTTCCCCCGGTTTGAGAGGCGGGAGTAGAAAACATCGACCCGAACGTGTGCGTCGTTGCGGAGTGCCCAAGCCGCACCGAAGAGGAAGAGCGCAGCAAAGAGATACCATCCTGCTTCGATCCAAAAATTGGAACTGAGGGTAGTTCCGGTCTCGCGGTCAAGGAAGCGCGCAACGGCATTCCACGCACCGACAACTACCACGAGCAAGGCAAGCCACGAAGCAGCACGCCCCACTCTGTCGTTCAGCCGATCAATTGTGCGAACGAATCGGTTCATTGGTGGTGGTGTTCAACTATCTTTTATGTTGAGCAGTTGCTTAAGCTGAGAGGCAGAGAGAATTTGAACTCGGGGAAACTCTACTTCTTCAAGGTGGGTAAAATGTTTATCGTGTGTGACGATATAGTCTGCACGCCCTGCAATCGCACAGTCAACAAACTTATTATCATCTGGATCATCGTGAATCAGTTTCCACTGAAAGAAACGCGTTACCATCTCAACATTTGGTGCGTTTTCAATGATCTGCAAGATAGTTGAAGCGAGTTTGCTTCCCATGTGCTTCGTAATAATCTCTTCATACTCCATTATTAAAATATCGGTAGAAACACAGAGAGTAATATGCTCATTGATGAAGCTGTCGAATATCCAGCGGAATTCTGACTTCGTCGAGAATGAGACAAGAAGGATGTTCGTATCAAGAACAATACGTATAGCTTAATCCGATTTTCCAAGACTTCCAGAAGTCCTCATGTGCGCTTCAATAAGCCTGCGCATATCTTCATTTGTCCACCCCTTCTCTTCCCAGATTTCGTCGGCCATTCTCGTGGCCTTCTCTGCCAAATAGTATACAATCAGCCGTTTAATTGTCAGCAAGTCGGCTTCATCCATATCTCTCGTAAAGAGCTTAAGAATCTCAAGCTGTCCTTTATTCAAAGGTCTGTTTGAAGATAGATTCATGTCAATGTCTCTAATTCAAAATCATAGTAATGAATAAACTATACGATAAAATTTCTCAACTCCTCTTCTCCTCAGCAAACATAAACCGTGTGTAGCTATCCTCAGCTAAACTTAACCACTCAGCAGATTCGTCACGCCACATCTTAAAGGCAGCATAGACTTTTGCATAAACTGGATCGGCGGCGGCTTGATCTTCCATAATCTGCGTTGCTGCTTGGCGCGCAGCCCGCATTACGTCGTCTGGAAAGGGGCGGAGAACTACTCCGGCATCCCGTACGGTCTTCAGCGCCCCTGCATTCCCTGCATCGTAAGCGGCCACCATCTTCACATTCGATTCAGCGCAGGCAACTTCGAGTGCCGCTTTGTACTCCGCCGGAAGTTTTTCGTAGGCATCACGGTTTACGTAGTAGCTGAGCATTGGCCCTGGTTCCCACCAACCGGGGTAGTAGTAATTCTTCGCTACTTGGTGTAGGCCGAGCTTCACGTCGTCGTATGGCCCCACCCACTCGGCGGCGTCGATTGCTCCCCGTTCGAGGGCAATGTAGACTTCGCTGCCGGGGATCACTTGCGCCGTCACACCGAGTGCCTCCATCACTTTCCCTCCGAGTCCGGGAATACGCATTTTTCTCCCCTTCAATTCGCTCAGGTTTGCAAAAGGCTCGCGAAACCAGCCCCCCATTTGCGCACCAGTGTTTCCTCCGGGAAAATTGATAACGTTGAAGTCGGCGAAGAGTTCGCGCATTAGCTCTAACCCACCACCGTAGTACATCCACGCATTTTGCTGGCGGACAGTCAGTCCGAACGGGACAGTACAGTCGAAAGCGAAAGCAGGATTTTTTCCGATGAAGTAGTAGCTTGCAGTCTGTGCCATCTCTACACTACCACGCCCTGTAGCCTCCAGAACTTCAAGTGGGGGAACAAGTTCTCCCCCTTGATATGTCTTGATCTCAAAGTTCCCACCGGTTAATGTGCTCACGCGCTCAGCCATCGTTTTTGCAGCACCATAAAGGATGTCGAGAGCACCGGGAAAACTGGAGGCAAGCCGCCACTGCACTTGCTTCCGCTGCGAAGTTCCCTCCGTTCGACGCCGTGCCCCCGGCCCCTCACCACATCCACTCACAACCAGCGCACCACTGGCTGCGCCAAGTGCTGTTGTCCTGATAAACTTTCGTCGCTTCATTATTTATCTTGGTAAGAAGGCTCATCTCTGCAATCATTCTTGCATTCACGAACCCAAGGTAGGGAGATAGAATATCTGCCGGTCTCCCACTTAATCAACATACGATCCAAACATACTACTACCGCACTACTACAAAATCGCCCCGCCAGGAAGATACCCCACTCCGAAGATCAAGATAATAGGAGCCAGATGGAAGCTCTTCCACATTTAGGGTAATTCTACGTTCTGATCCAACTCTCTCCTCCCTCCTAACAACTCTGCCACTACTATCAAATAGAATAAGGTGAAGGGTTGAAGCATCTTGCACTCCCTCGGGAAGGGAGACGACGAGGGAAGAACTGACTGGATTCGGCACAACTTTCAAGTGGCCCGCACGAACTTCTGATTCTCTCACACTCGACGCTCGATAGAGAGGAAGAAAGCTGGAACGGTCGCAAAGGTTCAACGGCAGAATATCGTTTAGCCGAGTATCGTCAAGGTTAAAGAGGGGAGCGATTACCGAAGCGTAGTAGCAGTGGAAGTCGAGTTCGTGAGGAAGATTCCCGAAGCGATCAACGTTTACAAGATCTGGAACACTCCCGAAGACTTGACCACCATTTACCTTCGATCCGAAAACGAAGTGTGGAGCGGCTGTGCCGTGATCGGTTCCCGGTCCGTTCTCCCCGACACGTCTGCCAAATTCAGAGTAAGTCATGCCGACAACTCGGTTGGCAACGTTGAGAGCGTGAAGGTCATCTTGAAATGCTTTAACTCCATCACTCAACGTTTGAAGCAAGAGTGGGTGGACAACAGCTTGCCCTCCGTGCGTATCGAAGTTGCCGAGGCGCACCTTGTAAATCCGCGTACCTAATCCCCCCGCAACAAGTCGAGCAACGATAGCGAGTGCTCGGGCAAAGTCAGTGTCGGGATAGGTTACTTGATTCTCCGCTTTGGTCGCAGCAGAACGGACAGTGTCGGCAAACGTAATTGACTGACGATTAATTAAGTCGATGAACTCCCACTCTCTACCAGCAAGCGTTGTCACATCTACTTCATCGCTCACATTTGGTCCGGCAGAAACGAGGTCGTAGAACTCCTGAGGATCGGTCAACGACATTGCAATCGAAGCACCGACAACAGTAAAGATTGAAGACGTTGCCGGACTGATCTCAACAGCGGGGGGGGCATCTGGCAGCACATCGGGGAAGTCAGGGTATTCACCTGCGAGGTATCGCCCCACCCATCCAGTATTCAAAAACTCATCTTTGCGCCACCCAGAAGCAGTGTTCCAGATTTCAGTTCCGGTGAAGTGGGAAAGGTTCATCTGATCGTAGCCAATGTTCTGAACAATGGATAGTTCTCCATCGTTAAACAGGCTCGCCATCCCCTCCATCACCGGATTCATACCGAGAAGAGATTGACCGTTAAGGCGAAGCACTTCTTCTTTCGCTACAGCTAAATTGGGCCGGGCGTTATAGTAGATTGCATCCTCAAAAGGGATAACCGTATTCAGTCCATCGTTTCCCCCCTCAAGCTGAATAATCACCAAGACACGATCTGTCTCTTCAATCTTTGCCAATCCCTCATAGAGTCGATTTGTCTCGGCCAGCCCTTGCATGCGCAGCCCGTGCAACGCAAAAGGGGTCGCCAAGACTGGAGGGATTCGTTTGAGGAAGTCACGTCGACGCATGAAAAATCAATTAAAAATTCAAAAGGCAAAATTCAAAACAGGAACATATCGTGGAGAACAGTTCAGCTATCCTACTAACCACCAACTACTATCTACATCAACTGAAAATTTGTTGAGCGCATCAAGTAGCGCAACATCTTCTGAATACGTGTTGTCCTGATTTCATCACTCAAATCAGGCCACTCGTAGGCACGACCTTCTACTAACTCAGCCAACAGTCTGTCGAGCAGTTGTTCTGATGCTGGAAACGCCAGCATGTGCTCGGCAACATCTCGAACAAACTCTTCCGGCTCATCAAACGAGGTAAACTGTTTTCCGAATGAGAGAACGTCGACTTTCCAAGTACCATCACGGTTAATCGGTCCGGTGAAAACCAAGTTCAGTCGGTCTACGATGCGCACTTGCACACCGTAGAGAAGTTCATCGGTATAGAAATGTCGTTTGGGAAGAGTAGAGGAACTAATCCACGAACGATAGAACTGCCAACCTTGCACGCCGGGTGGGTGGAAGAGGTTCTGACCAAGTTCTGTTGCTCGATCCTGCGCATACTGCCCGGCAAACTCACCCGGATCACCCGTTAACGGATCAACAAGTGTACTTCGCATCAGGCTGACGAAAAGATCTACAGGACTCTTAATCATCGCACCACGAATTGCGGGATCGTAGAAATGGCGACTCATCAGCAGCCGTTTCAAGACAGGAGTAATCTCCCAGTTTGAATCGCGAAACTCTGCCGCAAGTGGAGCAATGATATTCTCTTCAACAATTGCCGGTATTGGACGAACCGGCGTTAATGTTGTGTCGGTGTAGACAAGGAAACGATAGAGTTTACGGATCACATAGCGGGCAGTCTCTTCCTTTGAAAAGATAATGTCGAGAAGCCGTGACAGTTCTGGCCCCCCTTCGTTCTGGCCGGTAATTTTCTCACCGTAGAGCACCTTGTCGGAGAGATCGTGCCCAGTCAGCAAATTGCTCGCCACATCTCCCTGCATTCCAAGTCCCACCCAATCCCATCCGGTTAACGCCTTGGCTGCCTCCACAACATCTTCTTGTGTGTAGTTCGGACTCCCATCATTATCGGCAATGCCAATCGTGAACAACTCCTGAAGCTCACGTGCATAGTTCTCGTTCCGATAGTTTGCCTTGTTGTTCTTGCCGTCGAGGAAGAGAAGCATTGCTTTGTCCTTGGTCACATCGGCAACTAAGGTTTTGAAGTTGCCGAGGGCGTGACGGCGAAAGAGTTGATTCTGGAGATAGATATAGCGTGAGTCCTGAACAACTCGAGCATTGACAGAAAAGTGGTTGTGCCAGAAGAGAGTCAATCGTTCTCGAGCCGAAAGGCGACTGTTCGTCATCAAGAGTAGCCACCATCGACGAAGTTCATCGAAGAAGGTGTCGATGATTTCTGTCCGCCCAGAATCCCAGTAGAGAGCCGACGCATTCAAGCACTCACTGACAAAGCGGGGAGGGCCTGGAAGAGAAGCAGAGTCGTCGAGCAACTGATCGACAAGCTCTTCCAGCGTCATCGATATACTTTGTTCTATATCAGTCCGCGAAGGGGCAACAAGTGTCCGACGAAGCAGGTGATAAATATCTTGCCGCCCCAGCGAATCTTCATATGGCTGAAGGCTTGGGGTCTCAGTAAAGTCAGGGATAGAGAGACTGGCTTCACCATTTCTGTTGAAGGTTGTCTGTTGCTGAGTTAATGTCAGAAAGGCTCGTCGATCCATGAAGTTCAATCCGAATAAATGTTGGGTTCTATAGCCCAACCAGACTATTCCCTTGCTGAAAGGGGAGACAAGAATTCTGTTCTCATTCTCCAACCATGCTTATTAACTCACTTCTGGCGAGATAGGGACATTCCTCTTTCTTGAGAAGATTCTAAGGAAACGTTTGATCCTCGGGAAGTCCAGTCGAAGCATCACTGTCTCGCGGGAGACAAGGATGGTGAGATAGAGACCCATTGCACCAACAATAATATCGCCGAGCCACATGCCGAGAGCAGGGCTGAGAATATCACGGTCGGCCAGTTTTTCGCCGACGACAAGTGAGGCCCAATAAATCACGAAGAAGCCGAGGGCAATTACGGCAGAGACACCAAAGTTCCCGCGCCGAACAACGATACCGAGGGGTGCGCCAACGAAGACGAAGATCAAGCAGGCAGCCGGAATTGAATACTTCTTGTGAATCTCTACGAGGTACTTGTTCGTCTCCTTGCGTGCTCTTTGAATCGATCCGCTTATCCGCTGCAACTCCCCTCGAATCCCAGCAAGGTGTCCCAACGCCGCCTGCGCAGCTTGGCTTCGGGTCATCCCGGTGGACGCCACCGCCACTTGTCCAGAATCAATTAATCTCTTCTGTTCTTCTATCACTTCCCTCAACTCCTCCTCAGCTCTCTCCCGATGCACATTCGACGTATCGACAATCGCCTGCATCTGTGCGATGTTCATAGTTCTGTCCGTTCTGCCAAACGTAGTCGGATCAGTCTGCTCGAACTTCTGCCCACTTGTGTTGATCGTCAACTGATATTCCCGAAAGGCAAAGCGCCGAAACTCTCCGGGATTATTTCGGTTGATCCGCTGCGCCTCCCCATCATACAAAGTCATCAGAATTTTTGTGAGGTCTTTGTTGTAGGCAATCTCAGCCCGCCCGGCATTCAGTACGCTTAAGTTCGGTCCCTGGCGCTGGTAGATCGTCACGTTCTCCAACACATCCTTCTCCCGATCAACCTGGCGAGCCAGAATACTATATCCCTCCAACGAACTGAATTGTCCTGGTTCAATAGCCGCCGTTGGACGAAGCTGCTTGATGTCGGTTAACATCACATAGGCTTTGTGGTTGGTCTCAGGAAGTATTTGGTCGTTGAAATATTGGAGCATAGCGAAGAGAATTGTTCCCCCCAGAATAGCTGGAAACATTGCTCGGAACGCACTTCCGCCAGCACTCTTGATAATCGTCAGCTCATTTTGGGCACTCAACTTTCCGTAGGCCATCAACGTGGCGAAGAGAACACCCATCGGAACAGCGAGGACTAACATCCAAGCAAGATTGTAGGTGTAGAGTTCAGCGATCACGCCGTAGGAGAGATCTTTCCCCACAAGTTCATCCAGCGTTTTGAAAACGAACTGCAAGAAGAAGATGAAAACCACAACGGCTGTTCCAAAGAAGAACGGACCGATGTGCATTCGAAGTATATGCCAGGTCAGACGCATAGTATATGATAAGCTGATTCAACGGAAAGATAGGGGAACTCTTACATCTACAGGAAGGAATCTTTTCTATCAGCTGAAGATATGTTGCTTCTTGCAGAGGAAGCTCAACTTTCTTCAGACTATCTCTTTTACCAGGTCCAGATACCACTAATCACTGGTAGTAGTTGTAGACCGTTATCGGGAGTAAGGTCCACAGCAAGCCCGGCATCAACGGCCACACGATTGTTGAACCAACGGAACGTAATCGCAGCAGGCTGGAAGGTGGAGTTCTCGAGAAGGAAGGCTTCCCCTGCAACTTTCCAATGCTTAGCAAACCGATAGTCACCACCGATTCCAATGAGTGCGGCTCTCCGCTCGAAGGGGGGAACAATTGTATCGCTCGGCATGTGCCGACGCCAGGAGTATCCGGCAGTCAGATTGGCTGAATAGTCTACTGTCCCCCAGTTCGCCGTAATGTAGGGAGCAACTGAGACAATATCTGATTTATCTGTACTGGAAAAATTCCCTTGAACTCCACCTGCTATCCGGAATAGGTTGTTGTGGTAGAACTCATACTTCCCACCCAGTGTTCCAGCAAACGTGTTGTTGATAAAAGAGGGGATGTAGACACCTCCGCCGATTAACGTAAACTTATCAGTCACGCCATATCCAGCAATAATTCCAGCCACATCATAGCTTGCTATAAACCCCTTCCCCTTTCCAACTGAGCGGGCAGTAGGGGTTAGAATCGTTCGGAACGTTGTGGGATCGTGTACAAACTCCGGCAGCGGTTCTTCTGGAGCTTTCTCTAATGGCTCCCTCAAACCGGCCACACGTGGTTCGTTCGTATCACTAAAGAGTGGCTCCGGTGGTATTGGATCCAGAGGGAATGCCTGAATTGGAGGAGCAGGAGGAGTGTCAGGGCCACCGGGTGGAATCTTCGGAGGACGTGGCTTTGGTGGAGGCTGCACTGGGGGAGGATCATAGTGAGGTGGAGTATTTGGTCGTGATGGATCAATCACGTTCACGTAGGCTGTGTCCGCTACGACATAGGTTGTATACTTTCCTACCGGTTGACCACGACGAATGAGTACGTTAATTGGAATCTTAAGCTGACCGAGACGCTCCGGTTTGAAACAGACAGAATAGCGGTATGTTTTGGAGCCTTGTATCCGCAATGGTGGTTTTTTAAAGGGATACCGGATAGTGAATTGCCGTGATGAGCTGGTAATTTCATCAATAACAAAATCTCCCCCCTGCGATTGAACCATAAATGTATGGCAGGGTCGGTCGTCGAGCGTCACCGTACCGAAATCTTCATGGAAGAGTGTCCAAGTATTCTCCAGACCAAGGTCATACTCTCTGGTAGAACCATCGCAATCAGTTACCCGAATCTCCACTTCGAAATTTCTATCGATACGTTCAACCCAAAGTGAAAAGCTCGCCTGTTTTGCACAGTAACCGAAGACTGGCATTGTCATTACGCGATAGTATGAAGTCTCATAACTACTACTGAGAGGTTCCCACCCACGCCTCGTTCGAATTTCAACTTTCGAAATGCCATCGGTGGCAAAAACGGTAATTGGGTTCACCCCAGAATAGAGAACGGTAGGATAGATTCGGTTTTGAGCGAAGAGAGAACTCTGGATTAGACAGACGAATCCAGCGAGAGAAAGAAGAAGAGAACGTAGAGACAGAATTGATCGCACCGATACCCCAAACATGATTCTCTGTGAAGAATGCTTCCCCATACTATACTTTGCCTTGCACAATCACAAACCCCGTTCGTTACGCCTTAGGGTCGTGGGAAGTTACATTCTTCCCGAGAATCAATTGGGTTAAAAACGCCACCCTCCAGCGATATTGAATGTGTTGAGATTGAGTGTGTTGATACCGAACAGCATCACCTGATATTGGGCACTTAAGCTCAAATGATCGTTGATCTTCACAAAGCCACCCGGTCGCAACCTGAAGTTTGTCTCGCGATCAATCGTTGCAAAACGCCCGATACCTCCATCCTGGCGCAGACTCTCCTCGGCGGAAGCACCAGCATAGAAAGGACGCAAAGGTTGTGAAGGGTCTTCCGTAGCGATCACCCCAGCAAAGCCAATGAAAACTCCCGTCCCCTTCACCCGTGCTACACCCGCCTCTGCGGAGTAGACTATTTCATCGACAGGTTCTTCCCCTCGCAGGTTATACCCAACCGACCCTTTTACCCAGAACTCATCTCCACTGTAGGCGATATGCAATGAGTTCAGAAGTTGGAAATATCCATCGCTGAGAAACGTGGGGTGGTTCGGATCATCGTAAATACCGTCGTGAAAACCGGGGGGGATGCGCACAAGCGAGCTGACAGCTCCCCTCAATCCACCAAAGTCTCGTCCGTACGTTACTCCTATACCAAGCCAAGCCGGAGCAAAAATTGATCGGTCGGGAAACCGGGAACCACTGGTAAGGGTGTAGTATCCGATTGGCAACTCAAGATTCAACTCCAGATCATCCGACAGACCATAATCGGCAGAAAGACCGAGGGTGAAGTTTGTGAATGTTGTCCGCACACTGTCGAAAATCCGAGTAGTTCCTTCTGTGTTGTAGTAGTTACGTGTACTTGTCCAACTGACCGAGAGCCATGCCTCTCCTTCACCAGATGGCTGAAGGAACGCATCTCCCTGTGCCTCGCCACTCTGAACGGTAGAGAGCAGAAGGACTATAGAGAAAATCAACAGACCGTGACGGTCTTTCTGGGCTGTTGCCGAGTATGCCATCATAGCGACCGCGTAGGAATTACAATGAATGTGAATGATACGTTTACGGAACTTTCGAATAGTATGAAAAAGAGAAGCGGGAACGACGTCTCAGCAAAAGCTCATCGTACCCGCCTCTGTTATTTGTTTATCACGTTTTGCTCTCAGAACCCAAGTTCTACACCAGCATTGACACCATAGTTCGCATTGAAGTCGACATCGTTCGCGAAATCGTGGAGCATAGAGCCTCCCACACCAAGCGTCCAAGCAACATTCTCATGGGTTGAAATTGCTGCATATGCCCTTGCATTTAGGACGATACCTCCATCAGCCCCCCCAACGCCAATACGGCCGTTGATGTTCAGCTTCTTATTGAGCGACGTAACTGTATGATCGTAGAAAACGAGACCGTAGATCATCGAAGTCTCGGCTTCATATGATCGATAATCGTAGTGAACATCACCCTTGCCACCAACAGGCTGAACAATGGAGCTTCCCCCACCGAGAAGCTGTGTCGACTTCCAATCTCTTGACCCGAAACCATCTCCACGATTAGTTGGATCCGTTTCGTTTGGAACATCAGTTGCTCTTCCACTATTCGACTCATCCCCTGCTGGCCCCCCTATTCCTCCTGCACGGAACGTTTCGCCTGAAAGGCTCGCCTCTGATCCTTGAAGCTCTCCCCGATCAACTGTCCGCCGACCAAAAACTTCAGTCGGCACTGTTCTGGTCTGTACTGCTACTACCTTCCGATAGCTGAACATCGCACTCCCCCCCTCTAAACCAATTCGACTCCCCTCTCCCAATGTCATTGCCATGTAGGCTGATCCTTGAACAGAAAATGTTGACTCTCTGGTTGTCAGACCAGAAGCTAATGTACCGCCGAACATAATTCGGCGTCGGTTTTCGTTCCCGTCTAAACTTGGAAGTGAACGATCTGAACGTGATCTGGAAGCCTCTATATCACCATTAGCTAACTGATTAAAGGACTCAGCAGCGTGGTCTACAATGTCGGCCTTCTCGAACAGATTGGAGTTCGTCCGCATCTCTCTGAAGGCTTGATTGGGATCCTGTCCCATCAAACCAAGTTGTCGTGACTGGAAGTTCGAAGCCAACGCACTTTCAACAATCAATTCATCGGAGGAATTCCCCTCATCATCTAAGATATTGCCCAGCGCAACTGCTGGTGCTGCTATCTCTGCATCTAAAGGATCTACTGATTGTGCCTCGCTCCCCTCTTCACTTAGAATCGACGGATCGTTTGAGTTGGCAACAACGTCGTTTTGAAGAGAAGGAAGCGTAGCAACAGATGCCGTTCTGCTTCTTGGCTGCGCACCAGAGATGTTAGCTTTTTCTGATCCTGTCAACTCTGATCCTGCCAACGTTGGATTCACAGGTATCTGAGGTGAGGAAACATCTACTTGTTGAGAGGCCGCATCAGCGAGAGATTGTTCGGGAATTCCTCCATCAACAAACGCTGCCAAACGATCTCCACCCGAAGGAGCAATCCAAGTAGGAGCAAGTGCAATCAGCACAAGTGCAACCATAGCTACCAGAGATGAACCTGCAAGCCGACCTGTAAAGAATAGAGGAGGGCGTCTCTCTTCTTCTTCGGTGGCTAAGGCAGCAAACTGCTCAGCAAGATTCTCTCTGACAAACTCGGAGAGATGTTCTGGAGGCCTCAGTGCCAACAAATCGTCGTGGATAATTGAACGCAACTCAAGAGTTTTGGAAAGCTCACTATGAAGTCGCGGTTCGGCATCCAGAAGATCGCGGAACTGCTGAAGTTCTCGGTCGGAAATTGATCCGTCGAGATATTTTTCAAGATAGTTATCGACTTTTGTCATTATCGTGATCGTGTACCACAGGGAAAAGAAGTGACCGCAACATCTTTCTTGCTCGGTAGATGCGAATCTTCACCGTAGCAATTGAAACACTGGTGATCTCCGCAATCTCCTTATACGCATAGCCATCATATTCATATAGTACGATTGCTTCTCGATAGTCGTCTGGGAGCCGCTTCAATGCTGCGGCAACCTCTTCGTAGAGTGCGACATCTTTGATACGAGCGGGGGAAGTATCTGCAATCGAGGTCTCAAACGGCACGGTCTGTTTTTTGTTTCGCCGCATATTCAGACAAACATTCCGAATGATCGTAAAGAACCAGACCATAAAGTTTCGTCCATCATATGTCTGCCGATGCTCATAAAGGCGCATAAAAGCCTCTTGGAAGGCATCATGCGCCATTTCCTCATCGTAGAGGACTCTCATGCAGTAGACGTAGACCTTCTTTTCGTACCGTCTGAAAATTTCGTTGAAGGCCTGAACATCCCCTTGCTGAGCGGAGAGAAAAAGCTCGTTATCGGAGCGATCTTCTTGCCGTATGGTTGGTTCTTCTTTCATATCTCAGGAACGTGCTACACAAACATACACAGGAGTATGGGAATGGTTACTTCGATTGTGAGACTTTTATGGAAGTGGGTAGAGAAGTCACTTTTGCATTCAGCAAACAGACATTCTGGATGGGTGACTCCGGTGCATATTCCTATATTGTGTGCCGATGCTACTGTTACTGCAGGCGAAGCCCCTGTGTCATATTTGTAGAGAGCTGTATTACATGAGTTCAAGACGTTCCAAAGCTGAAAACATAATCACACTTCCTGTTTTACCCCTTCGTGATGTCGTCATTTTTCCGAACATGATCTTCCCAGTATTGGTTGGTCGTGAGTCATCACTGAAGGCAGCCACAGAGGCACTGAATCAGGATAAAGAAATCCTTCTTGTCACACAACAGAACCCAGAGGTCGACGAGCCGTTTGAAGATGATGTCTACCGTTCGGGGACGATTGCAAAGATTGCGCAGATGCTCCGTCTCCCGAATGGTCTGATGCGCATTCTCGTGGAAGGAGAGTCACAAGCCGTCATCCGAGAGATTGCGTTCAACGGAGAGTATATGGAGGCAGCAGTTGCGGTTGTTAAGCCGACAGTTCCTGCCGACAACAAGATGAAAGCTCTTCAGCGTCAGGTCGCCTATCTTTTCCAAGAATATATCCGGCTCCATCAGGAGATGCCACCAGAAATGCTTGCAACGTTCGACAGCATTGACGACCCAATTCGTCGCCTCTACTTTGTGGCCGGTAATCTGGGGAATAGCACCGAGTCGAAGCAGCGCATTCTCGAAGCAACAGAAGCGAAAGAACAGTACATGGAACTGGTCAAGCTTCTGAACGAAGAGATTGAGATATTGAAGTTGGAACAAGAGATCGACTCGAAAGTCCAAGACACAATTCAGAAATCGCAGCGCCAGTTCATTATACAGGAACAGATTCGGGCACTACAGAACGAACTGGAAGAAGAAGTTGGAGAAGTATCTCCTGAGCTGGCGAAACTTCGAGACTCTATCGAGAAGGCAAAGATGCCGAAGGAAGTAGAGACAAAAGCCTACGAAGAGCTTGATAAGTTGCGAAAGACACCAATGATGTCGCCCGAGTTCGCCGTTAACCGAAACTATCTTGAGTGGGTTACTGCAGTTCCGTGGTCAAAAAGAACGCGCGACAAACTGGATATCGACCACGTAAAGGAGATTCTGGATGAAGATCACTACGGGCTGGAGAAGCCGAAAGATCGAATTCTTGAACACATTGCCGTGTTGAATCTCGTCCGAGAAATGCGAGGACAAATTCTCTGCTTTGTAGGTCCTCCCGGAGTCGGAAAGACATCGTTAGGAAAATCTATTGCACGAGCACTCGGTCGGAAATTCATTCGAGTTTCTTTAGGTGGTGTTCGAGATGAAGCTGAGATTCGAGGCCATCGCCGCACATACATTGGTTCGATGCCGGGAAGAGTTATCCAGTCGATGAAACGTGCTGGCACGATAAATCCAGTAATGTTATTGGATGAGATCGACAAGATGAGCATGGACTTTCGGGGGGATCCCTCGTCGGCTATGCTGGAAGTGCTTGATCCTGAACAGAACATTGCCTTCAACGATCACTACTTAGAGGTTGACTACGATCTCTCGCACGTTCTCTTCATCGCAACGGCAAACGTCTTGCACAACATTCCTCTCCCATTGCAGGATCGTATGGAGATTATCCGACTTAATGGCTATCTCGAACACGACAAATTAGAAATCGCAAAGCGCCACATCGTCCCAATTCAATTGCAGGAACATGGACTGGGAAATCAATCTGTAGAGTTTACTGATGAGGGGTTGCTAAAGATCATCCGCGAATACACTTCCGAGGCAGGTGTGCGTAACCTTGAGCGAGAGATTGCAGCGGTCTGCCGTAAAGTTGCTCGGCATCTCGTTTCCCAAAAGAAAACAGGTGGAGTCAGCGGAAAGAAAAACGAGACACCTCGGAACAAGCCGAACACAACGTTGATCAGCATTACTCCAGAACTGGTAGAACAATACTTGAAGATTCCTCGCTTTCGTAATCGAGCCTCAGAAAAGGAAGATTTTGTTGGTGCAGCTACCGGACTGGCCTGGACTCCGACAGGAGGCGATACGCTTATGATAGAAGTATCTATAGTTCCTGGTAATGAGCGATTGACCTTAACCGGTCAACTCGGGGATGTGATGAAAGAATCCTCGGCAGCAGCGTTAACCTATATTCGAGCTAATACTGAGACCTTGGGTATCCCAGAACACTTTAGCAAAGAACGGGAAGTACATATTCACGTACCCGAAGGAGCAATTCCCAAAGATGGACCCTCAGCAGGAATTACAATGGCAGTCGCTTTGATCTCCGCAGCCTCTGGTCGTCCCGTACGCTCTGATGTTGCAATGACTGGCGAAATCACGCTTCGAGGGCGTATTCTGCCAATTGGCGGACTAACTGAGAAGTTGCTGGCGGCACAACGTGCAAAAATGAAAACCGTAATTATCCCAAAGGAAAATGAAGTTGATCTGTCTGAGATACCCGCAAAAGTGACTGATGGTTTGGAAATCATTCCAGTTGAGTTTCTCTCCGAAGCGGTTCCTCACGTTTTCCGGCAAGGGGCCGCCAAAAAACCTGAAGGGAATGGAGTTGCCAGATCACACTCAAAAAAAGGCTCAGGTACGCGAAAGAAACCGATCTCTCGCAAACAAAAAGTGGAAAGAGTTTCGTAGTATCTAATAAACAAGGGAAGTTGGCGGATATCTGTTAAACCCCCTTCGGGGCATCTGGTCATAGCCCCCCATCATGCCAAGAGCATGACCGAAGCAACCTCGACAAGAGGAAATTTGAGAAGAAAAAAATCTCGTGCGGCTTCGACGCAAAGTTGTGTATATTTTGAAACATGCATTATATCATTTGACACGGGAGAATCCACAAATGTATTGGCAAAGCAAACGATGGAAGGGACTGACAGTAGCTCTCTTGATGATGATTCTCGGTTCGGGCGTTGCTTGGAGTCAGGATGATGAGTCAGTTGAAAGCCAACTGAACCTGACCTCGCAACAGAAAGAGCAAATCAAGGAGCTGCGCGAAACCTTTAATACTGACATTGCTCCGATCAAAGCACGCATTAAAGCTCTGCAATCGGAACGAAAGCAGTTGGAAAAGGATGAAGCAAGTCAACAGGAAATCAAAGCAGTGCTGGAAAAAATCGCTGACGAAGAGATCTCATTGACACTCCTACTAAACAAGTTCAAGAAGAACTACTTAGCCGTTCTGACACCGGAACAACGGAAGAGACTGCAAGCACTGAAGAGCAAATAGGCTTCTACTGCCAGTGCCACAGAAGTAAGTACAATGCAAGGAGTGCCACTCAACTATTGAGTGGCACTCCTTTTTTATTCGTTCTGTTTGGCTATGCCCTTATTTGCTGGATAGAGTTGAAGGCACATGCGCGTGTCGCAAACCAACCTAACTCACTGATAGCCTCTTCAACTTAGCGCAACGCTTCTTCCATTGCTGTCCGGGCATCGGTTTTCTCATCCCGATACTTGACAATAATTGGTGTTGAGAGGGATAAGCCATGTTCGGTAGCAAAATCTCCTTTAATGCCGCGGCTTCCCATCACTACGACAGCACCTTCTGGAATTACTAATGGTTGTTCTGCTGTAGCACTCAGCATCCGGTTGTGGACAACATCGTAAACCCGTGAGGATGCTGTTAGAACAACTCCACTGGCGAGAACAGCTCTCCGCTTCACAATTGTTCCCTCATAAACACCACAGTTCCCACCGATTAAAACTTCATCTTCGATAATCACAGGATTTGCACCGACCGGTTCAAGCACTCCGCCAATCTGTGAGGCTGCACTCAGGTGTACTCCTTTGCCAATCTGCGCGCAGGTTCCCACCAATGCGTGAGAATCCACCATACTTCCTTGATCAACATACGCTCCGATGTTGATATACATTGGGGGCATACAGATAACACCCGGCGCAACATAGGCTCCATCACGAATTGCGGATCCCCCCGGCACAAGTCGAACATTGTCGGCAAGGGAGAGCTTACGCAAAGGAAGATTTGCTTTATCGAAAAAAGGGAATCCACCGAGAGAGGAATCCCCTAAAGAACCGGCTCGGAATCCGAGAAGGATCCCCTTCTTCACCCACGTATTTGTCTTCCACCCCCCGACACCATCTGGCTCGGCAGAGCGAATCGCTCCCCTATTTAGCTCTTCCCGCAATTCCGTGAAAAGTCTATTTGCCTCATCAATAGGGAAAGAATCCCCAGTTAGCAGAGAAAGTTCTTCGATGCGTTGCTGTAAATGCTCAGTCATGTATTCCTGTGGTATACTTTGAGAAGAGATAGAAATTAAATTAGCCTGGATGTTGTTCTCCTTGAGCCTCCCCTTCTCCCTCTTGCACTAACGTTGTGGGCATTGAAGGAGATGCTTCGACAACAGCCCCAGTTCCATCGATAGAAGAGAACGTTTCGGGCTGCCCCAAACTACTCGAAAGTGATTCCGATAGTTTTTCTGGATCACGTGGGTAGAGGACGGAAATCAGAGATGAAAGTGCCAGAACAACTCCCACAACAACCAACGAAATAGCTGTTGGTATCTCGATTTGGAAGAACGTTAGCAACATCTTCACGCCAATGTATACCAAAATCAAGGCCAAGCCAAAACGAAGGTAATAGAATTTTGTGATGACATTTGCCAAGAGGAAGTAGAGTGATCGCAAGCCAAGAATGGCAAAAATGTTCGATGTGTAGACAATGTACGTATCGTCTGTAATAGCAAAGATTGCAGGAATCGAGTCGAGAGCGAAAAGAAGATCGGTACTCTCGATTAACACAAGAACTACAAGCATTGGCGTGATAAATGTCTTGCCGAACTGCTTGACAAAGAACTTCTGATCGTGATAGGTTTCGGTGACAGGAAATCGTTTTCGAAGCAACCGAATCAAAGGATTGTGTTCCACCTCCAGATCGTGCCCCTTCTCCAATCCCATTCGGATTCCAGTAAAGACCAAAAACGCACCGAACACATACATGATCCAATGGAATCGCTCTAACAGGAAGGCTCCAATCCCTATCAACGAGGCACGCATCAGGAGTGCGCCGAGAATACCCCAAAAAAGAATCCGATGTTGGTAACGGGAGGGAACCTTGAAGTAGCTAAAAATCAGGACAAATATGAAGAGGTTATCAACAGATAGAGACTTCTCAATCAAGTAACCTGTCAAGAACTCTGTCCCAGCTTTCCCCCCCCACTCAAGGTAAATAAAGAGGTTAAACGATAGGGATAGTGTAATCCAGACCACACTCCAGATAGCAGCCTCTTTTGTCTTGACTTCATGTGCTTTCCGATGGAAAACACCGAGATCAAGAGCAAGAAGTCCTATCACAAGAATGTGAAATCCTATCCACCACCCAATATCGTGATGCACACCTACTCCAAAAAAATCCTTGATACGTTTTCGTTGATGTCGGAAGCCGACACTGTAGAGATTTGAACAACCCGCGAAGTGCCTGTAAGAAACGCAGTGCAATCAGATTACAATTGCTGCCCAATATATGCCACCACCGTCATCGAACAAGATGAGGAATTCCATCATCTTTCACAAGACCATCCCGAAAAAGTCTCTACACTCTCAATCGCTGACAACTATCTGTGAAATTCCTTGACTGCTTGGACAAATGCTCGGGCATTATCTACGGGAGTATCTTTGTCAATACCGTGGCCAAGATTTGCTACGTAGGGACGACCAACAGGTATCTTTGAAAGCATTTGCTCGGTAGATTCTCGAATGTTTTCGGGAGAAGTTAGTAGGATGGCTGGGTCAAGGTTACCTTGCAGAGCAAATCCTGCGGGTATTTCCCGATTGGCACGAGTAAGATCAGTAGCCCAATCTATGCCAAACCCAGAGGCTCCTAACGCGGCAAAACCATCGTAGCTGCGAACCCCTTTCGGAAAATAGAGAGTTGGAATGTCGGGAATTGCCTCACGAACGGCACTGAGAACTGTTGATGCGTGGCGTAGACCAAAGGTGCGGTACTCTTCTTCAGGTAACAATCCCGCCCACGTATCGAAAAGCTGAAGCATATTTGCCCCAGCTTTTGCCTGGCCGATCAAATACTCTATAAGCTCCTTCGATAGCTTCTCCAGCAGTTGATGGGCAGCCTCTGGTTCTGAAAAGAGGAAGCTCTTGAAGGTGTTAAAAGTCTTTGAGCCATGCCCTTCAACCATATAGGCGGCCAACGTCAAGGGAGCACCAGCAAAGCCAATCACAGGAACTCTTCCCTGCAACCGCCGCTTGGTCTCACTAATCGCGTTGTAGACGTAGTCGAGACGGTTGGACACCTCTGATTGTAACCTTGTAATCGCCTCAACCGAACGAAGCGGTTCTGGAAAGCGTGGACCTCCTTTCCCTTCTTCAACTACGAGGTACATTCCCATCGCTTCCGGAATAACCAGAATATCGCTGAAAATAATCGCTGCGTCGACCCCGACAATATCTACTGGCTGAATTGTGACTTCCGCGGCAAGGTCAGGCGTTCGGCAGAGACTAAGAAAATTTGTTGTCGCCCGAATTGCCCGGTACTCAGGAAGATACCGTCCCGCTTGACGCATCATCCAGACTGGAGAGCGTTCCACAGATTCACCACGAAGAGCGCGAAGGAGAAGTGAGTGTTGTTGATCGTTTGGCATTATCTCTATCGTTCATGTATTCTATAAAGAATTAGAAATTGAAGATAGTGAGAAGCCAAGAGAGAAGATTGAACAGTGTGTCAACATTCAATGACCCCATGTATGTAGGGCTATTTATAGGAACATCCCCCCACAACAGTTTTGTTGTGGGGGGATGTTCTACGACCGCTTAGGGGGGGATAAAGGATAGGGATTACGGCCGTCCCGTTACTTTGAACATAAATGGAAGTTCATCGTTCAAGCAGCTACCACCACTTAAGTTGAAGGTCTGGATCTTGAACGAATTTGCTCCAAAGGTTCCAATACGAGTTGTAGTGATTGAACCACAGGTTACGCTTCCAACTGGATCGTCGACAAGCGTTGCTGTAATTGAAGCATTCAATAACGTAACCGGTAAGCCGGTAACCGGATCGGTCACATTCAGCGTAACGATGTACTCACCAACAGCAGCCCCCTTCACAATTGTAGCAACCCCAAAGTCATCGTTTGGCACAACAACAGTTCCAGCACCTCCGGCAGTAGCAGGAACATCTGCCCACCCGTAGATCACATTGTCAACATAGGTAGCCCCCTTAATAGCAGGACGCCCCGGGAATACAGTTGCACCACCACTTCCGTTGACATCATAGATGACAGAATGTCCGTTGTAGGAGACTTCAAAGGCATTCGTGCGAACAGGTACTCCACCAGCCCAATCACCATTGCCAACCATGAAGAGAGGATCGTCAGTTAAAGCAACCGGAGCTGGACGAATACCAACAGCACCCCGAGGAGCGTTGAAGAAGCCAACTGCCGTCTGTGCATAGCTGTTTGCTACGTTCAGGTTATCGCCACCTGGAATTGTTCCGTATGGGGCAGCAGTAATTGCGTTAGCTTCACCACCACCAACTGTGCCATGCTGTGCATCCACAAGGTTTGCCTGGCCACCACCAATCGTGCCGTGGAAAGCACCTGCAATCACGTTGTTTACCTCACCACCACCAACTGTGCCATGCTGTACATCCACAAGGTTTGCCTGGCCACCACCAATCGTACCGTGCATACCTGCAGCAATCACGTTGTTCGCCTCACCACCACCAATTGTGCCATGTTGTACATCCACATGGTTGACTTGGCCACCACCAATCGAACCATACATACCACCCGCCATCACGTTATTTCCTTCACCACCAGCAATTGTGCCATGCTGAACGTCGATAAGGTTGGCCTGTCCGCCGCCGATCGTCGAGAAGGAAGAAGGGCCAACGATATTATTCGCTTCGCCACCACCAATCGTGGCACGATCTCCATCTACCATATTTCCTATGCCACCACCGATTGTAGCAAACAATCCCAACGGCATAATGTTGTTGCCCATACCACCACCAATCGTGGCGTGGTCACCATCTAACATGTTAATCTGTCCACCACCAATTGTGCCACTTACTCCCATTGGGTGGATGATATTGTCGTGGCCACCACCTATGGAGCCATAGTCAGCATTAATGTGGTTGTTCTGCCCACCGAGGACTGATCCATACATGTTGTTGATCAGGTTGTCCTGCCCGCCACCAATCGTTCCCAACTGCTGATTTACGTGGTTATTGAAACCGCCACCAACCGTGCCAAGTGGGCCGTTGATGTTGTTACCTGCACCACCACCAATTGTGCCTTGAGGCAGATTGACGTTGTTTCCGGAACCACCACCAATCGTCCCTTGAGCAGCAGTCACAGTGTTTGCCGTACCACCACCAATGCTTCCTTGAGCAGCAGAAACGTTGTTAGCTGTACCACCGGCAACCACTCCCTCAGGTGCTGTAACCGTATTTGTTCCACCACCACTTACTGTACCGAAGTCACCACTCACGGTGTTCGTGTTTCCTCCACCGATTGTACCATTCTGGTTATTTACCGTGTTCATCGTACCACCGGCAATTGTACCATACGGAGCACCTGCGGCAATGATGTTAGCAAAACCACCACCTACTGTTCCATAAATATCGTTCACCTCGTGATCCTCACCACCACCAATTGTGCCAGCCAACGCAGTTACAAGGTTGTGGTCACCACCACCAATTGTGCCATAGTTTGCGTTGACAACGTTTATCAAACCACCACCTACTGTACCGTGTGTGGTGGTAACGCTGTTCGACTGACCGCCACTGACCGTACCATATGCACCACTTACTGTGTTAACAGCACCGCCGGCAAGCGTAGCCCAGTTATTCTGAATGCTATTACCCTGTCCTCCACCGAGAGTAGAATAATTGTAGGCATTTGCAGCAGTGCCGATTGCATTGTTATCTCCTCCACCCAAAGCATCGTAGTCACCGTTGATGAAGTTGAAGACAAAGCCGCCGGAGCCGCCACCGTCGATGACAGAACCGACCGAAGTTGCAACAACTACGTTGGCAATATTTCCACCGATGACATTTGGAGTAACACCAGCAGCCGATGTCTGATAACGCATGGCTGTTGTTCCCCACGTCTTGATCTCCATTATCACATTGTTCGATGTGCCGAGCCAATCACCAGCGGCTGGCAATACTAAGTTGTGTGTGCCAGGATCTAATTGATCCCCCTGGCCTCCCCACGCGTCATTTAGTCCCTGTAGTGAAGCTCCATCCTCTCCCTTGTGTGTTCCGGTTGCTGTGTGGGCACTCTCAATCTTCACGCTTCCAGTAACCGCATCATAGTTTAGCGAGATGTCTTTGCCACTCTCAAGGTTCAGCACAGAACCCTTTCCAGTTACTCTCTTTCCATCAACTCGAACTTCTGATACGTAGTTCATGTCCACTTTATCTGCTGTCACCGCTCCTTCTGCAAGTTTCCGAGCTGTGATCGCCTTATCGGAGACGTTGAGCGCATAAGGAGAGGAAGTGAGTGGCGTTAAGGGCCGCAGCTCGGCAGATCCTGCCACTTGCGTTCCAACCCAGAGTGGCCGATTCATTGCGTCCGGTCCGGGAAGAGGATGTTCTGGAGTTCCTAAGTAGATATTGAAGAGTCCCCCAGCCACAAGCGTTGGATAGGTCTGCTGCCATAGAGCTTCCTCTCCTTTCTCGTCGGCGTAGATCGTCACAGTGATGTTATAGGTCCCGTCATCTATGGCTCCACCATTCGGCGAGGTGAGCAGCCCTTGATAGCTAATTGTACCCGGTATATCTATTGTTGATTCTACTGTCTGACCGTAGCTGGTCATGGTGAAGGCAAACATGATGAGAACCCCAAGAAGGGTTGTACTAATGAGGGATAGTCGTTTCATAAGTTTTCTCCTGAATGAAGGTTGTTATAGTAAATCCAGCCTGACTTTACATGTGATCCGCTTTGCAATTCTTCTGCTTGAGCTTTGAGTTACTACTGTACCAGTAACAACGGTAGACTCTGGTGCTCGTTCCCCGAGGTCAAGTTGACCATATAGTGCCCCGAGGGTAGTGCATCTGCATTTAGAGTTATCCGATATGTTCCCACACTCTGCTCTCCCTCGAGCAGAACTCGTACTTCACGTCCTAAGCCATCAAACAGCCGCAGAGAAATTTCTCCACTCTGTGGGATGTAGACCAAAAGTTCGGTAGATGTTGAGAATGGGTTTTCTGTAGCTCTAAGCAAAAGCTGATCGTTAGCACTGCCCGCTACGGGGAAGGTCTCGTTGGCTTCCGATACAGACCGTGCCAATGGTCCCCAGAAGCCTTGGTAGGTGGTTTTTTCCGCTATAGTCCGCGTGCCGATAATCGGTTGTCCGAAGGTTGCCACAATAGTGTAGGTTCCACTGTTTGATGTGTGCTGCGCACCAGCTCCAACGACAGTTCGTGTCGCCTGAACCTGTGCTACGATCTTGGAGAAGCCAAGCACCACACCCAGCAGAACGCTGAGAGCAAGGCAAAATCGTTTCATAGCCTTATGAGGTTTTGTTGGATAAAAAAGCGGCTTTCAAGAGAAGAGCTGAGGGCCCTCGATACTTTTCTATAGTCCAGCCATTGACATAATTTCAAAGTATCATTTCAAGATGTTAGCCCCAATAGCGAAACGGAGTTCGGTAGGTGTCGAGCGGAATATGGTTATGCAACTCGGATTTCTGGCAGCAGCTACCCAGAGAAGAACCTGGTAGTAGATGGATTATACCAGATGTTCGTTCAGGCCTGAGAGAGTATCGTGATCGTGTCAGTGATTGTAGGCAGCCCCCACTCTATCCCCTATGCCTCCGCCAGCAACCTCCCACTTCAAACGCAGGCAAACTTCTTGATCTTCTCCATCAACAACGTATGTCTGCGGCGAGAAACAGGAACCCTTGAACCATCACGCAACACAACATATCCTCCCTGACGGTTTTCGAACTCTTTCAGATAATCCATGTTGATAATGTGCGAGTTGTGTACACGCACAAATCGCTCTGGATCCAATATCGCCTCGAAATCTTTTAGCGACTTTGAGAGTACAATGTTCTTGAGACCATTCCTCACTACCGTGACGTAGTTGTTATCTGATTGCAGTCGCACAATGTTGTCTGTCTCTTCAATCACAAATCCCTGTTCTGTTGAGAGAACAATCCGCTGAACGGGAACACTGTTTTGCACGTAGCACGTTAAGTCAACTAACATGTTTTGGAAGGCAGAGAGAGAGCGCGATAGAGCATGTTGTTCGGTACGGAAGGAAATAAAGCGATCGAGAAGTTCCTGAAGATCGGATGGTTCACTCAGTTTCAGCCGAGACTCAACTGCGTTTAGCTTTACTTGAAAACGGCCATCAGACTCGACGTAAATCACAAGTGAATTCTGCTCCAGTACCGAATTTGTCAAGTGCAGACTCTCACTATCCGAAACATGACTATCTAAGAAGAGAATGTCAGGATAAAACGACCGTAGAAGTTCCCAGGCTGAGTCAACGGAATTGGTATCTCCGACAACATGGATTTGAGGATACTGCTCGCCCAGAAGAGTGAGCAGTCTACTTCGGCTTTTTTTCGTACGACATATAACGATAGCGGTAAGCCGATCCGCGACAGGAAGTATGGGAGGTACTATCATGTTGCTATCTGTTGGTATAACGATGTCACAGAATACACTACCAGCAGATGTGTACCTGTGTAGAAAACCTACGGGCAAAACCCGTAAGCCAGTGGCTAAGTTACAACAGAAAGTGAGCGAATAAAACCCTTAGGGAAGAAACTCTCCGCTATCATCGAAATTCCGTTATCCAGCAGAGTTCTTATCGAAACAAAGGTGACCTTGCGTAGGCAACCGTTCCAAAAGCAGAAGCTACACAGAAGTATTCTCCGGGAGGAAGAGGTGTGCCATCATCAGCGTTGCCACTCCAGTAGAGGTAGTGTAGGCCAGCCTCAACTACCCCATCGTGAAGCGTAGCCACGCGCCGCCCAGTCAGATCGAAGAGGTGGAGAAGAACGGCTCCAGAGTGAGGCATCTGCAATTGAAATTCGTATTCCCCACCTGTTGACAGCGTTCGAGCCGATAACTGAAGCCTGGATAGGCCAATCGACACTTCCTCACTGACACTGTTGGTAGTATCAACTACAAGCCGAAAATCCCAGATACCTCTGCCGTATGTACCAAAGCGAGCAATGCGGTTTTCGTCGATATAATCAACCGACCACCAGGTCTGATCGGGAGCAACACCCCCACTAATATCGAACCATCTCCCTGAGTCAGCGATGTACATGTAAGGACCTACCGCAGTTGCAGCAAAGAGATATTGATCGTCGTTCGAAGCAGATAGCCCATAGACGAGGGTTGGAGGTAGTCCCACGTTTAGGGAGTCGAATGTCTCTCCTCCATCCCGTGAGACCCAAACACCGGGATTCGAGTAACCACTTCCCGCCACGTAAACAAGCTCAGGATTACTCTTCGACGGGGTAATCGCCGCGCCATAGAAGTAGTGTCCTCCCGGCGGAGTAAACACCTCTTCCTGCCAAGTCTCGCCTCGATCTTTCGATCCCCAAAAGTGGCCATCGCTTGTTATTGTATACCACCGTTTTGTATCAACCGGCGAGATACCGATTGCCGTAAGGTTCACCTGAGAGCTGCCCCCACTAAAATCGAATGGGTGCTCAGTGGAGGTAACATTTGCTCCTTGTTGATATTCCATTCGGATAAGGTGTGCCCCACTATCAATTCCACCTCCAGCAACCCACGCAACGTATGGGGTGTCGGGGTCGGCTACTATTGGTGGCAGCCAGAGATGCCCTTTCGTGGGGAAGTCGTGCGTAAGCCCCCAGCCTAAGTTGGATCGCAGAGCCTCGGGATAATACATTGAGAAACCGGGATAGTTCGTCCAGACACTCTTCCCACCGTCACCAGAAGTGATGTGTCCATAGTCACCACTAATCCCCTGCTCGAAATCCATAATCCCCCCCTCATCCCGATGCGTCCGCTGAAAGCCTTGATCCTGCGCCCCCGCAAAAACATAGTTGCTGTCGGCTCGCGATGTGTAGACTGAGTAGTACTGGCTAATTCCCAACCCTTTCAGCGCAAGATTTTTTACGCTCCCCAACTGGTTTACTGAACGGTATAGCCCCCCATCGGTAGAGATTAACATTTCTTCGTTTCCGTTAGGAGCACGCAAGAAACCAATGAAGGGAATATCTGCGTGGAGTAGGTTTTCAGGATCACTATAGTAGGCTCCCCACTTGTTGACGGTGTCCCACTGCCACCCTGCATCAGTACTGTAGAGAACCTCTACTCCGCCAGCTACAATGAAGTATGGATCACTCGCTGAAGCAGCAAAACTATTCCGACTAAACAACCCGGTTGTGGTTCCAGTCATCGTCCAACTTTTTCCAACATCGTTCGAACCGTAGATTTCGTTCTTTCCCCTCCGCCTAACGTGGAGATAGAAAATTTCTCCACTTCCAACTCTCAAGTTGACGTTCGAAACACCTTCCATACCTCCTTCCAGTTGAAGAGATGGCTCAACAACTTCTATGCTCCCATCTGTTAGGACACGCGAAAGCGTGTCGCCGTGCAGAAGCCAGAGATCATCCTCGCCATAGACTGTCGATATGTCGATTAACTCAACAGGCTGATCGAAGCGCCTCACTTCCTTAAATGTTTCCCCCAGATCATCCGAACGATAGAGCGACCTGTAAGCCCCCCACGGAGTTCCATAGTTCCACTCATTTCCTAAGAGGTAGAGGATGTGCCCCGGTCCATCTGTCAGTATTCCTCTGGAGAACCCACCCCACCGTTGAATGTTGTCCAGACTATCGGCTGTCTGCCAGGTAATTCCTCCATCATCGGAGTATTTGAGATAGGGTCCGTAAAGGACAATAAGGCGGAAGAGGTTATTGGAACGGTAGATGCGAAGCATTTGTACACCGGGGAACCGCTCTGGATCGTTCAACGGTTTCCAGTTCTTTCCCTCGATTGTTCCACGCCAAATCTGCCCCCCATCTGCTGCCGTATAGATCGTACCAGTAGCGTAGTCGATGTCGGCTGCAAGGGTTCGTCCAGCTTGGTTGTTACTCCCACGCTCGCTCCAGTAGCCGATAAGACCCGGAAGAATAGAGACCCCCTCCTCAGCTCTCAACAGGCTTGCCCCTTTTTGCTCCCACACTTTCAACTTTGCCTGCCGAATCTCCCTATTCAACACTTCGACATTCACCCCCGGCTCTGCCCGGTGCATCTCGCTCATCCACCGGTCGCGTTCTTCTTTGAATCCCTCCTCATCCTCTCGATTGAGTGAAGGATCGTGGTTGGTAACACTCTCCCCTACCTGAGCGCGAAGAGGAAATGCAACAGCAAGAAGAAAAAACAATGTAGATAACAGCCTCTTCATAAGTCTATCAGACCAAATTTGATCGTTCATTGCAAGCACACAACAAATACCTTTCCACCGACTCTACGAACTCTAAAAACTCCCAACTCTACGAACTTGATAAACTATTTGCAAACTCTTCTGCATACTGACCAATATGATCCCGAACACTCCGAAAAACATCGAGGATTTCTTCTTCTGATCCAGTAGCGTCGGCAGGATCGGGGAAGCTGTGGTGAATCTTTTCCGCGTTGGATGGGAACCAAGGGCAACGTTCACGCGCGCTGTCGCAGACGGTAATCACGTAGTGAAAGTCAACATCTCGATAGTCATCTACAAGGTTTGAGGTTTGCCCAGAAATATCAATTCCAATTTCCCCCATCACTTTTACAGCACGCGGATTTAGTCCATGTGCCTCCACTCCGGCACTGTATACTTCCAGTCGGTCACCCGCAATGTGGCGGAACCACCCTTCAGCCATCTGACTACGGCAACTATTTCCTGTACAGAGAATAAGAATGCGATTCATAGAAAGGAATGTAAAGAGAAGAATGTAGAATGTTATTAGGTAGAAGTTCGCACTGGAAATTTGTATACGGCAAAGTAGAAGTTATCCTGCGCAGTCGGTTGATGAATTCTTAGTTCAAAGCCGGTTCAATCGAAATTATTGCTGAGAACACCAACACGACACCTTCTATCTTCTGCCCCTATTTCACTAATAACATTCGCCGGGTCTCGATACCGGCAGAGGTTGTCAACGAAAAGAAATACATTCCACTGGAGAGCTTCCCATCGTGCCGGAAGGGGACAGTGTAGCGCCCTTCTACTTGAAAGACATCGTCCACCAACGTTGCGATTTCGTTGTAGAAGGCATCGAAGATGCGGAGGGTCACGCGAGTTTCTCTATCTAACGTATAGGAGATAATTGTTTGATCGCTGAATGGGTTTGGAACGTTTGGTTCAAGGAAAAGTGTCTGTCCCGGATTGATGGGGACACTATCCCCTTCCACCGTAGTTAACCGAGGGAGCAACGTTGCACGCAGATATGAACTCCCCGAAGTGACTCCGCACGAACTCCTTCCTGACTGACTTACTGCAAACTCCACACCACGACTCTCCGGCACTCCGAGAAGCACCATCAGAAGGAAGAGCATGGGAGTTATCAAACGACTCATGCGGTTTGGTTCTCCGTTACGGTAATTTTCTCCCCTGCCGGAGCACTTTCAGGCCAAAGGAGGCAACGTGTGTGATGTCCACTTCCATCATTTCCGAGAACTGGATGAACTCGGCTGCAGTCGGTAAACGCTTTCGGACAGCGGGGGTGGAAGTAACAACCATTGGGGAGATTCGCCGGACTCGGCACATCACCAGTTAAGATAATGCGCTCCGACTTCCGCCGTGGATCGGGGTGGGGAACCGCAGAGAGCAACGACTGTGTGTATGGGTGTTTGGGATTGTGGTAGAGTTCCTTAGCATCGCCAATCTCTACAATCTCCCCCAAGTACATTACTGCAACGCGGTCGCTGATATGTTCTACAACGGAGAGATCGTGGGCAATGAAGAGGTAGGTCAACCCGAACTGTGACTGCAAATCCTTGAGAAGATTGATAACCTGCGACTGAATAGAAACATCGAGTGCAGAGACTGGCTCATCGCACACAATGAACTTCGGCTCAACGGAGAGGGCGCGGGCAATCCCGATACGTTGACGCTGCCCCCCGGAGAACTCGTGCGGATACCGCCGCGAATACTCGGCACGCAGACCAACAATCTCCAACAGTTCTGCCACCCGATCATTGATTGCAGCCTGAGTTGTGCGAAGCCCGTGAAACTTGATAATCTCGGCTAACATTCCGCCGATAGTAATGCGAGGGTTCAGCGAAGAGTAGGGATCCTGAAAGATAATTTGCATCTCACGACGAAGGCGACGCATCTCCGTCACTCCCATCTTGGTTACTTCTTTCCCCTCGAACTTTACCGAGCCAGCAGTTGGCTCAATCAGTCGAAGGATCGATCTACCAGCAGTAGTCTTACCACACCCCGACTCTCCAACAAGTCCGAGCGTCTCTCCCGGCTTAATATCGAACGACACGTCGTTCACTGCTTTGACGTGGCCAACTGTTTTAGAGAGAAGCCCTCGCTTGATGGGGAAAAACTTCTTCAGATTTCTGACTTCGATGAGATTCTCAGACATAGGTCATTGAAAATTTAAGTGCTCTGCCCGAAGTTGATGTTCAAACGAAGGGAAGCGTAGAATGATGAGAAGAACTTGCTTCGATAGATACCAAACGCTCGCTCTTCTCCTATACGCTTCTTTCCTCTTCTTTTGAATTTTGAACTTTTACTATTGAATTTCTTAACTCTGCAGCCGCAAGCGCTACAATTGCCGCTGTCTCGGATCGCAATCTTGTCTGCCCAAGTGAGACAATTCTTGCATTGAACTCTTCACGTCCTCGCTCCACCTCTTCTTCAGAGAACCCCCCTTCTGGACCGACAAGAATCAGCATTCTCTGCTGGTTCCCGACGTTGTGGAGAGCAGTTAGCAAATCTTCGTCGGCACTCTCCTGCTCGTGGCAGATGAGAACAACATTGTATGATGAAACAACGTTTGCCAGACCACTCCAGTCAACTGGCTCACCGATCTCTGGCAGCCAGACTCGTTGCGATTGTTTCAAGGCTGCAACGGCAACGCGGTGGAGTCGATCTCCCCTAAAGAATCCTTCAGCACGCTCACTCCGAAATGGTTGAATCGACCGAACCCCCAACTCTACAGCTTTTTCAACCAACCACTCCATCCGATTTTTATCGGAGAGAAGGCCGATTGCAAGGCCAATATACGTTCCTGAGTCTTCCCCTTCAAAGAGACAATTCTCTACCCTAACGTGAAATCTTCCACGATCCCCTTCTTCAAGAACCCCAAATGAGCGCCAACCAGTTCCGCTCAGCAACTGAACAGAATCCCCGGAGTGAAGCCGCAACGCACGTATATGGCGGGATTCATCCCCCTCCAAATAGAGTTTTTCCCCCGGACTGACCAATTCGGGATAAAACAGAGCAGGAATATCGGAAGAAAATGCCTTCACACTACGTAGATTACCATTACAGAAAATATGTGAGAGAAATCCTCTCTCCACTAACAAAATCAGAACTGATGTGTTAGAGATACGGCTTATGCGTTGGTGCGTTCGAGACGGCGGCGCCCCGGCCGTTCCGGCGCAGCAGCCAGCTTACTGAACACCTTTTTCGGAATGCTTACGGAGACTTTGATACGATCCCGCACAACGAAAACGACGCATGAAGACAACGAGTTGATGCGTCGCATCAGCCGTGGAGACGATCAGGCATTCCGAGTTCTCTACAATCGCTATAAAAAGCAGTTGTTTCTCTACTGTTTCCGTATGCTGAATGATCGTGAGGCAGCAAAGGATGCGCTGCAAGAAGTCTTTGTTCGCCTTCACGAAAACGCTGGAAGATACAAGCCAGAATCAAATTTTGCTGGATGGATTCACACAATCGCCCGAAACCTTTGCATTAACATCCAGCGAAACAGTAAAGATTATGTTGACTTCGATGAGCAGGAGTTGCTTTCAGTTGATGCGAAAGCTGAACACTCGGACATTTTGCTCCGCGAAAAACTGGCCGATGAGGTAGCACTCCTGCCTGATATTTATCGCGAAGCAGTAATTCTTCGGGAATACGAAGGTTACTCCTACAACCAGATAGCAGAGATTACCGGGCAGACGCTCGCCACAGTCAAGTTCCGCATCTTCAAGGGGCGGGAAATGCTGCGCGAACGTCTTGGCCATTGGTTAGACGAATTGCACAGAGAACGATAATTATGGCAACACAGGATATACAGGAAATGCTGGAAGGGATGCTCAACGATGAGCAGACCGCAGAGGTTCTTCACCGTCTGTCGGTTAGTCCTGAAAAGCTCACAGCCTTCCGACAGCACATGGCACTTCGTGGAGCCTTCGAGGAGGATGCACGAATTGGCGAGTTGAACGATGAGGAAGATGATGCTGTTTGGGCTGCCGTTCTCGGAGCTACAGGTGGTTTAGTAACCGGTGGAACTGCTGTTGGCGCAAGTGGCTGGCTGGCGAAGGCTGCCGCGTTTCTCGTTACAGGCCTCGCCGGATTCTTTATCGGCACAGCCGTCGATGGAACGCTTTTCACTTCTGAGGATAACCCGGCAGTTTCTGAGAACGTAACCCAAGTGGACAAATCAGAAGCTGTCACCGCAACAATGCCTTCGTCATCGCCTGAAGTACTCGCAGCAGCAACACCACGGGTTGACACCGTGATTCAGACAGTTGTGCAGTATCGTGACCGAATCAAGTATAAGTACGTTGAACGGCCATCCGTTGCAGAGAGCAGTGAAATCTTGGCAAGCGAGGCGCAACCGACAGCAGCAGAACTACCAACCGCTCCGAGCAACAAGGTAGAATCACTCTCATCAACTACAGATCCATCTACGTCGGAAAGCTCTTCACCAGCTATCGGCATCAGTCAGGAGGCGTTGGCAGCGTTGCAAAAACTTGACTCGCACGATGGAGTTAAAGTACACACACCAATAACAACTCCGGCGGACGATATTTCTCCAGCAACGAATGTCCCCCCCACCCAATCAACAGATCCGAACGAAGTGCTTCGCAGCGAACGGTCTACCTCATCCGAATCCGACGATCCCCCTTCGCTCGACAAATCGTCATCCGCGATTACGTTGATGCAGAATGGTTTTGAAGTTGGCTACAACGAACGACTTGGAAGAATTACCGCACTCCCACGTACTCAAGGTGAGTCGAACCCGAACTATAACGGACGAGCAATAGAGCTAACTGGACGAATGTTGAACGGAAGAGTAGGGCTTGGCGCACGCTTGATCTACGGTTCGTTCTCCACCGTCACACTTACAGAAGAGATTCAGAACATCGGCTTTGCCGACACTCTGTTGGTTCCATCACTGCAATCGACATCAGAGTTCGATATGGAGGTCTTCGCAAACTATCGTATCCCTCTCTTCACCGAACGCTTTGCCCTCGGCTTGGAAGGAACCTTGGGTCTCTCATCTTCCCGACTCCGTGCAAGTGGGAACGTGCTGGCAACGTATCTGATTACAAACCAAGTTGGCGTTCAGGGGGGCGTTGGGTATGGCCTCTACCGATATACTACCCAGCAGATTCGGGAGAGCAGATTAGATCAATACGAGAACGCTTCTATAACAGATGATTTTATTGACTTCTATGAAGGGACGCAGATAGAGGGTCGTTACGGACTCTTCTTCCGGTTCTAATGGTAGATAGCTAAAGAAAAGATGAATACACACACTATAGATAACCAGCAGAAAATGAAACGGCAACATTCAGTTCAAGTAGCAGCCAAACTCGGAGCATTGCTCTGTTGCACTGCCTTGCTCATCACCTCCTGTGGCGTCACCTCACCAGACGAGACGGTATGGGGAGATGTGAGCAAGTTCAGTTGGCCGACGCAAGTGGGAACACTGATGAAGTACCGAAATGTCTCCGACACTGGATCTTTCACTCAGGAAATCGTAATCGATACGAATTTATCCTCCAATAGTAGTGATTTATTAGGAACGTATGTACTGAATAACGGCCCAGATGCACTTTTTGGAAAAGTATCCTACCAACCGAGCAAGGATACTCTCTACGTTTACGGAGAAGTAGGACTGAGTGCTGAGATTGCTCTGCTCGCCCCATTAGTAAAAGGTCACGAGTGGTATTCATATAACTCCTCTGACCAAGACAACAATATCTGGCATGCAGAAATTATTGAACGATATGCGTTCAGAAAAGTGCAGGGGACGACCTATGAAAATGTGATTGCAGTGAAGTATCGCAAATACGAGAATGGACTTAATGCACCACCGGAGACAAGTGAATGGATTCGATTCTATGCAGAAGGAGTCGGTGAGATCATGACCGTTGAAAATACCTACCCGAACTCCAACGCTCCTTCTGAAGTTCTTCCGCAGCAAGCATCGAAGAGAGAATTGATTGAGATCACTCCAGCTGCAAATTAATCGCGCGTCGACAAGATGAATGAAAGTTCCCCAAATAGACTTATAGAAAAGAGACTAATGAAATTCCTACGTTATACACTGGTTCTAATTCCGCTACTGACCCTCCTTACAGTAGGCAGATCACTGGCACAGAATGCCTCTGAAGCTCCCACCTACTCCGGAACAGAATACTTCATTTCGTTTCCTCTCTCCGATCCGAACAAATTAGATCGGTTCATGGGGTTGATGATTACATCGGAAGTGGCAACGAATGGGACAATCGAGATTCCAGATATTCCGGCTGATCCACTGGTTCCAATCACCACCTGGACAACGCAAACGTTCTCCATTCAGGCAGGTGAAGTAAAGATGGTTCCGATCCTGAGAACGCTCGAACCAGATTATCCTGGCCGCGCAAACCACAACGGAGAAGCATCTAAACGTAGTGTCCGGCTAACCTCGCGCGCGCCGGTCTCTGTTTCGGTAATCAGTGCGCGTCAGAGTTCAAGTGGTGTCTACCCTCTCCTTCCGGTTGACCGTTGGGGACAGACTTATTTGGTGACAGCCCTGCCAGCAACATCAACCCCTTCGACAGTAGATCCAAATGAGATCACAAGCCAACTGACAATTACCGCCGCCTACGATGAGACGATCATCTCGGTCTACCCGAGTGCAAACGTTTCGCAGTGGAGTGCAGGAGAGAGAATTCGGGACACGCTGAACCGAGGCGAGACGTGGTTGTTGTTAGCGAACACTGCAGAGGGGACGCGAGGATCAATGGACCTGAGCGGCACGTTGATTGAATCGAGCAAACCGGTCGGCGTTGTAGCAGGGCACAGTGGAACAGCTCTCTCAAGTAATCCCACGGAACGCTTCAACAACCAGGTCTACTCTGCTTGGCATGCAACCATGCAAATGCCAACTGATGCTGACGCGAATCAATGGGGACAAGAATATGTTGCAACTCCAACCCGAAATGATGGGGATCGATTCCGCATTGTTACCTTGAAAGGGGGAACAACAATTCAGGTCAGCCTGTACGACAATACCGGCAAGTTTATCGACCAACGCTCTATCTCTGCACAGTGGGCCGGGCAAGTTATCGACATCTTCGCCCCAGAAGGTATGCAACTAAACGGGCCGACCCGATGGACTGCCGACAAACCATTTATGCTAACCCAAATCCGGCGAAGCAACGGAAACTATCCAAACGTTGAGGCAAGTCCGGCTCTTATTCGTCTGGTTCCGACAAATAGTTATTCGGCTCACTCAGTTTTCGCTCTACCGATCTTAATCGTCTCAAAAGACACTGTTAAGTTTAGAGATTTCGACCTCGATCTCCTTGCGAAGGGATCTGGAAATCCATTTGATAACATCACGCTCGACGGTCTGCCAGTAAGTAGTATCCCGAACGGCACAGTAGCCCGAATTACCGGCGACCTATGGAGCTTCAAAGGAAAAATTGCGCCGGGTGGACATGCTCTCCACTCATCGAACGGAGCCCTCTTCTCGGGAAGAGTAAGTGGAGATAACGGTTCCACCCCGGAAGGGAACATCTCAATCGCCTGGGAACTGCCTCACTGGTCAGCTCAAGTTGAGGCCGACGTTACTCCACCACACATCGTCGAAAAGACGACGCCAACTACAAGCCAGGTAAACGTCATCGTCTCCGACCAAGCACAATCCTATTTTAGCGGGGTTGACGAAGTTGCTCCATACAACAGTCCGGGATGGGAGCGGAAATCATTCGACCGCCCATTCGATCCAGAATTCGATGCGGAGGCTCTCTTCAAGGTGAAGCCGGGGGTTGATCCGAGTGGACCACTCACACTTCTGCTGCGCGACCGTGATGGGAACGAGAAGACAACACAAGTTCACGACGGTGTCTGTTTGCAGACAGCCTATTTAGCGACTGATTCAATCTCTCTCTTCGTCGGTGGTTCAGGGGGAGCAAAAGAGGTTATTCGCATCAACGCAAATCCTTGCGGCGACATCGCCAACCTTCAGTGGATGGGATATGACCTCGGTGGATCAGCAAACCAATACTTGCAAGACCCTTCGATCGTTGGGGGTGGAACACTTTCCTATACGATCTCAGCAAATGGATACGTTGAGATCACTGTTGAGACCGACCCAAGTCTGCCGCAAATCGACCACCAAGTTTTCCAGACAAAACTGGAACTTCGGATCGACGACGAAATTTACTCGATTCCTGTTCGACTCGAAATTGACAACATCTCTGGCGTGCTGGAAGATGAGGTGGTAGCAGGTTCCGAAGCTCTGCAAGTCTCGCCAAATCCATTTACAGCAAGTACAACTATCTCGCTCAATGGCTCGGATAAGGCTACTCAGATCGCCATTGTTGACGCACTTGGCTCAGTAGTTAGAACGTATGGAGAATCAGCAGTAAACGGAAGCGAAGCAGTTGAGTGGGATGGCAGAGATGAATTGGGGAACCTACTTCCAGCAGGAATCTATATCGTGCGAGTGAATTCTTTGAACGGGACATTAACCAGTCGAGTATTGCTCGTCCGTTAAGAGAAAAAGAATGAATGAAAGGCTTCGGTCTTTTATTGAGAAGCGGAGTGTGAGCGCGGGTGACTCACACTCCGTTTTTTTATCTCGACTGGAGAACTACAAGGAGTCTTCCCTTCCGGCCAGATCGAGAGCCACATCCACGATCATATCTTCTTGCCCACCAACCATTTTCCGGCGGCCAAGTTCTACAAGAATATCGCGTGAATCGACACCGAACTTTTTCGATGCGCGTTCGGTGTGGAGAAGAAATGAGGAGTAGACACCGGCATAGCCGAGCATTAGAGCGTTGCCGTCAGTCTGCACTGGACGTTGTTGAAGCGGGCGAACGATGTTATCTGCACCGTCGATCAAGGGATAGAGTTCAACACCGGTCTCTACTCCCATCCGTTGTAACACTGCAACGAGAACTTCCAGCGCACAGTTCCCTGCTCCGGCTCCCATCCCAGCCAACGATGCGTCAACTCGGTCAACCCCCTCTTGCACGGCTATCACAGAGTTCGCGACGCCAAGTCCGAGGTTGTTGTGGTTGTGGAATCCGATCTGGCAGCCGAGTTCGTTCTTGAAGGCTTGCACCCGCTCTCTCGTCTCATCCATCAAAAGAGCACCGGCAGAATCAGTGATGTAGACGCAGTGAGCACCGTAGCTCTCCATCAACTTTGCCTGCTTCACAAGTTCTGCTGTCGGGATCATGTGAGACATCATCAAAAAGCCCACGGTGTCAAATCCCATCTCTCGTGCTGTGGCAATATGTTGGGCGGCGATGTCTGCTTCAGTGCAGTGGGTTGCTACCCGGATCGTATCCACCCCTGCCTCTCGCGCCTCCTTCATCTCTTCAATCGTTCCAATGCCGGGAAGGAGAAGTGCGGCAATCTTCGCATTCGTCACAGCCTCCTTCACCGCGCGAATATATTCCAGATCGCTGTGTGCCGGGAACCCGTAGTTAAAACTCGATCCGCTGAGACCATCCCCGTGCGTCACCTCGATGATTGGAATTCCGGCTTCATCCAGTTTGCGGGCAATCTCCCGCATTTGATCGACCGAGTACTGGTGAGCCAGCGCGTGCATTCCGTCACGTAGCGTGACGTCGTTGATGACAAGACCTGAGACCATAAGATCGCTTCTCTCTTCGGCAGCTTGATATGATAGTTCGCTTAGTTTTCCGTTTGAAGCCGATAATATACTACCCTACAACGAATCCCCCTGCAATCGAGGTTGCTGACATTTCCTGCATGAGTTTGCCTAATCAGCAGAGTTTCTGTTCTTTTGTCCTGTAGGATCACTACCAATTCATCTTCTGCTCCATACCAATTTGCTTTCGTTATTCCACTCATTGCACAGTGCTGACGTATGAAAAACCTTTTGCTATTTGCTCTGCTCTCAGTAGGACTGCTCGCTTTCGGTTGTGGCGACGATGATCTCACTCCCTCTCCTGAAAAGCGCGAGATTTCGCTCGGGGCAATTGTGGCTCTCGACGGCCCGATCTCCTACTTCGGCACAACAGCAAAAGCAGCGATAGAACTTGCAGTTGAGGATATTAATCAGGAACTGGGGACAGAAGTTCAGCTCAACCCGATTCTCATCAGGAATTCTTACGGAGTGCCAGACAGTGCGCTGTCAGCTATTGAAGCTCTCAATGCCGACGGATTGAATGTCATCATTGGACCGCAGAGCAGCGGTGAAGTTGCTCGCGTCCGGTCGTATGCCGATGCACACGATATTGTAGTAATCAGCCCAGCAAGCATTGCCCGGTCGCAGAGCATCGCCGGAGATAACGTCTTCCGATTCTCTCCCGACGATACTTATCAAGCCGAGGCAATGGTAGCAATGGTTGTTGACGACAAACTCGACGCACTCATCACGGTTCACCGCGATGATACTTGGGGACATGACCTTGTAGGTCTGGTGATGAAGCAATACAACGATCAAGGGGGCAACGTATACGACAGCCTAAGCTACGACCCGACAAGTTCAGATTTCTCGACACTTCTGGAAGAACTTGAGACAGAAGTTGAGCAAGCAGTGGCACAGTATGGAGCCGAGAAGGTTGGTGTCTATCTGCTCTCGTATGGCGAAGCAGAGGAAATGTTCTCTGAGGCAACAGATCGTCCTGTACTCTCCAGAGTAAAGTGGTATGGAGGTGCACCCACTGCTCAAAGTCCACGACTCCTTGAGAACTCGAAAGCGGCAACCTTCGCACTGGCTACAACATACCCTTGCTCGACGTTAGCACTGGAAGAGAGCCTGAGAAGCAAATGGCAGCCACTGCAGGAACGGATTGCGGCAGCAACCGGTCAGGTTGCAGATATCTATGCGTTTGTTACCTACGACGCCGTACAAATTGCCGTCAGGAGCTGGTTGGCCGCCAGCAGTAACGACATCACCTCCTTCAAGGAGAAGCTGACCGAAACGGCGGCATCCTACACAGGAATGACAGGACCGATTATCCTTAACGATGCAGGAGATCGCGCGACAGGGAACTACGACTTCTGGGCAATCAAAAATACAGGGAATGGCTTAGAGTGGGAGCGAGTAGCCTTCTACCATAGTACTACGAAAATGCTCACAAGGGATTGAGCATATCAAGCTGAGCCTATACTCCCACCTACAGCTATCATCTCCCCCACCTACTAGTAAGCGGGATTGCGATATCGCAGCTGCCAAAATACCCCAGCAAGTACTTGCTGTCACTTTCAACTTCACACAGACAGATCTTGCGGAAGGTGCCGGAAACATCCTACGTGAGAAGCATATGTATAAGAACTATCGCACCACAAACCTTCCTCGCTCAATCTCTCCATCGCCATCCGAAAGCTGATAATAATATATTCCTCGCGACCATTCTTCTGCTTCAATAATTAGCTCTCGATCGGTGAGAACCTCTTCCCGCACAAGTTTACCAAGGAGAGTAAATATCTTGAGAGTAGCTTCTTCTCCCTTCCATTCTCCTGACATTTGGAGAGTAGCAGAAGTTGTAAGTGGGTTGGGGTAAATCCTCAGGAATCTTCCTCCTACTTTATCTCTCAAAGTAGTGCGTACAGAAGAGGATGAACTTGCAGTAACTGTCACCTCGTCAACCTCAGGGGTAAACCAGTTCCCCTCAGTTTTATAGACGAGAGCGATATACCCCAAGTCAGCATTGGAGGGGATCGCTATTCCGGCAGTATCTACCCACTCATTTATAGAGGAGGTGAATTTCGTGAGATCAACGAGTTCGATGTATTCTCCTTTGGCCGGATCGGGGTTACCCGGACTGAACCAGATTCCGAAGTAATCTCCCGGTTGCGTTGTGCCGATAAACGAGAACGAGATGAAGCGTACGGAGAGGAGTGCCAATTCCTGTAACTGAAGCGGAGGTGACACAAGCCAATCATACACAGAGTCCTTTGCCGTTGGGAAACCTCCAACAGGATAATCATGAAACACTGTGGTGAGTCTCTGCGACCAGTTGAAACTATGCTTGAATCCAAGACGATACTCAACCCACTTCGGACTATCATCGGAACGATCGAACGTTGCAGTGTAAGGAAGTGGTTGTGGTTGTGCTCCGGCTGAGACGCAGCAGAGAAGAGAGGAGACAACCAGCGCTCCCAACAATAGATGTTTCATTGAAATTTACTCAGTTGGAGAAGTTGATTCTGTTGAGGACGTTCTCACCTGAACGCAGTGGCAACAGGCGAGAACTTGCTCAATCCAGAGATTAAAGAGATGCAAAAACTGGGAACTCGATCACTCTACGGTGAAGGCTCCCCGGGTTACCGAGAGATTTCTATCGTCAGTAACAGTAAAGTGATAGGAACCAGCAGGTAGTCCTACTCGGCTAACCTCGAAGCTCGGTGTTGTCGTCTCAGCACTGTAGACCTCTCTCCCCGTTGCATCAAACAAGCGGAGGTTATAGGATACACCTTCTTTCCCATCAAACTCGATGGTTGCAGAGTGGAGAACAGGATTCGGCACTACTCGTGCAGGAGCGAGAAGATGGTTGAGAGAATAGGGAACGCCAGACGTTGCCACTAACGCAAGGTCATCCACAGAGAGATAACAACAGTTCATCGAATCTGGTCCGCAAAAACCTGTTCGCTCTGGATGGCTGGAATAGAAGACAATGGCAATTGAGTCGGGCATGACCCAGGGGTTTGAGATGGGAATATCTATTTCGAAGCGTTCCCACGCATTGTTCTCTGGGAACTGATGAGACGTGAAGCTGATTGTGTCGATATCTCCCTTTTCCTCATTCCAAGACTTCAATAAGATGTAGACGATTCCCGAGTCTGCGCTCTTCTCACCTCGCCCCTTATTCATTCCCGGCTGGTACTTGTAATATCCAATTAGCTTCGATGGAATGAAGTCAATCGGCACTCCAGAATACTTCAGGTCGAACCAGAGTGGAGATTTTTCCCCGATGGCAAGAATTCCAAGTGCATAAGCATACCAATTCCAGACAGATGCGGCAGATGTTCCTTGGTGTGCATCAGTTGCACGACCAGAACCGAAGGGCATCCCGTTCCAACCAACTGGCATCTCCGTTCCGTCTCGTTCTGTCCACTCCTCAAAATTTTCCAGCAACTCCTGTGCGGAGAGTAATTTTGGCAATGCCAAGAGCAAGCAGAGCAGTAGTAACTGTAGACCTTTCATGGTACACCTCTCAAGTATTCTTAACGTAGTGCAATGTTCGTAATGAACTCACACCACTAACATACTTGAAGGAGAGAATGTCTTAGCAGGAGAGATACCGGATGCTTGAGGAGAAATTCACTTTCAGCTTCTACCCCTCTACAACGTGCCGTGCCATCACCTCGCCAACCTGAAGTGCTGCCGAGGTCATGATGTCCAAATTCCCCGCATACTTCGGTAAGTAATGGCCAGCCCCCTCAACTTCGAGCAGGCAGGTGACTTTTAGTCCATGAAATTCGCCAAGGTCTGGCATGTAGACTTTTTGTTCGTCGAAGATCGGATCTTTCAACAGACGATAGCCCGGAACATACTCAGCAACGCGGGCAACAGTATCGTGAATCGACTCAGTGATCTCTTTCTCGTTCCCATCCTCACAGAATGCGTAAACGGTATCTCGCATAATTAGTGGTGGTTCAGCCGGGTTCAGGATAATAATGGCCTTCCCCTTCCGCGCTCCACCAATCTGCTCAATCCCCCGCGACGTTGTCTCCGTAAACTCATCGATGTTAGCGCGCGTCCCCGGCCCAGCAGATTTGCTGGCAATCGATGCAACAATCTCACCGTAGATCACCGGCGCAGTCTGGCTGACAGCCCAAACAATCGGGATCGTTGCCTGCCCACCACACGTTACCATATTCACGTTCGGAGCTTCGAGATGCTCCATCAAGTTTGCAACCGGAACAACGTAGGGACCAACGGCTGCCGGAGTTAAGTCAATCACCCGCTTTCCATGTTCGCGCAACACTTCGGCGTGGTGAAGGTGAGCCTTCGCGCTCGTGGCGTCGAAGACGAGATCGATATCGCCGAAGAGAGAACTCTGCACAAGTCCGTCAATTCCTTCGTGCGTCGTCTCCACTCCCATTCGTCCAGCACGAGCTAATCCGTCCGACTCAGGGTCGATGCCGACAAGCATCTTCACATCGAGCGTCTCGGAGAGCCGCAGCATTTTTATCATTAAGTCTGTTCCGATATTACCGGAACCGATAATTGCACAGTTCATTTCTGTGTGACCTTAGTTTCTATATTCGCTATCTGATTAAGAAATATCGATTTGTGCGAGTGCCGACTCTGGAGAATTGCACCTCTTCTCTCGACACATTCTTCTCGCAATAACAACTGCACGAAAGATACGGAGCTGTCGTCTTTCCACCCGCTTCAATTCATCCTTCACACAAAACAGTAAGAGAATTATGGAAAATGGACGTGTTGTTGAACTTCTTTCGGATATGCTCATAGAGATGAGAGGAATGAAAGAAGAACAAAAAGAGACGAATAGGCGCTTTGAGAACCTCGATCACCGCGTTGAACGCCTGGAAGAACAGCAAGCAAAAACCAACCTTGCACTCGCTGAGATGCGAACGTCATTTATGCGCGTAGCAGATCAACTCATCCACCAGAGTAATTTTGAACAGAGAATTGCTAAACTTGAAGAAGTTGTCTTCAGCAAGTAGAGACTAAGAATCAAAACCTATCACTCACTATTAACCCAACCAAGAACTATGGAAAATGGACGTGTTGTAGAATTGCTTTCAGAAATGCTCGTTGAGATGAAAGGGGTGAACCAACGCCTCGACAGAGTAGACAACCGACTCGAGGGTCTTGACCACCGACTTGAGGGTCTTGACCACCGCTTTGAAGGCTTAGAGCATCGTGTAGAACGTCTGGAAGGACAACAAGCAAAAACCAACCTTGCACTCGCTGAGATGCGAACGTCATTTATGCGGTTGGCAGATCGCCTGATACATCAAGATCAAATACTTGAGCGCCTTACAAAAATCGAAGCGGTCGTTTTTAAGTAGGGAAGAAAGAATAGTGAAGGGAGGAAAAGCAGATTAGTCACCTCTTTGATCCTCCCTTCACTATTCAAGTCAAAACCGCACGCTAACCTCCGCCATCCTCCCAATCTGCGCAGTCACATAATCCCCGGCAACAACGGGAGATACTGGCCCCAGCGCCCCCGAAAGGATTACCTGCCCGGCCTCAACCTCTGTCTCGAGTTCGCCGAGCTTGTTTACTAACCAGACAACAGCATTCACAGGATCACCGAGACAGGCAGCCCCGGCTCCAGTAGAGACGACCTCCCCATTCTTCCGAAGTGTCAGGCCAATTGTGCAGGTATTGATTTCGCTTAACGTCATTGGCTTCGACCCAACAACAAACGCACCACTCGAGGCGTTGTCCGCAATCGTGTCTTGAATCTTGAACTTCCACTCTTTAATGCGGGAGTCAATAATCTCGATTGCGGGAAGCAGAAAATCTGTTGCGGCAATCACTTCGGCAGCGGTAATGCCGGGGCCACTCAGCGACTTCTTGAGGACAAAGGCAAGCTCACCTTCAACGCGAGGTTGCAACAACTGATCTGTCGGTGCAAGTCCTCCGTTCGGCACTGCCATCGTGTTGAGCAATCCACCAAAATCTGGTTCGGAGACACCGAGCCACTCCTGCACGGCAAAACTTGTCAGACCGATCTTCCGCCCTACAAGTCGTCCCCCTTCACTAATGCGTCGATCCAAGTTGATCTTCTGCACAGCATAGGCATCCTCAACAGCGATGTCAGGATAGTCGCTCGTTAGCGCATCGCACGCCGTGCAACTCGCTTGTGCAGTCTGAAGGCGCGCAGCAAGTTCGTGAACAAAAGCCATGGAATCAATTCAAAATTCAAAAGGAAAAATTCAAAAAGGAGAAGGTAGAGTTTACGGTTGGACGTAGAAAACCGAACACGTTCACTTTGCAGCAACCTTTTCCCCTCCTACTACTTCTACTACTCTCTTATCTACCATCCTCAACTACCCTTCTCTACTGCAACCGCCTTAATCTCGATCAACAGATTAGGATGTGGTAACTGCTTCACAGCAACTGTTGTGCGCGTCGGCCCGGTCTGTGCATTGAAGTATTCGTTGTAGACCGCGTTCATGCCGGGGTAGTCGGCCATGTCGACGAGGAAGACAGTAACGTCGATCAAGTGCTCGAGGTCGGCATCAGCAGCCTTCAGGATAGCTCGGATATTTTCGATCACAGCTCGCGTCTGCTGACGAATGTCACGCTCTACGGTTCCATCCTCGTGAATTTTCACTCCATCGTGGGAGTTATCGGCACGGCGAGAGGAGACTCCCGAGACGTAAATGAATCCGTTCGCCTTTCTGGCGTGAGGATAGTTAGCAAGTGCGCCGGCTCGATCGCCGAGAATATAAGCTCTACTCATCATCTACTTTTTTTTGAGTGGTGAAGATACCAAATCAACTCGGATCAAAATCGGCATACTTCTTGTGGCCTTTCACGGTAAAGCAGGTCAGGATAACGCCCGAACGTTGTCTTTCGTTATAAGGACAATCGCCCAAAGTGGATACGGAAGTTTTTTTAGAATCCTTCTAACAGAAACTAAGGTGATGGGTTAGATAGCTGTGCTCCAATAATGGAAGACAGCAGACCTGATTCTGAACTGCTACTACGGCACATTCATCTATAAACCCTTGGAGTGACTTATGAAACTCTCGACATTTTCTACGATTTGCGCCCTCGGTCTATTCTTTCTCTCTTCATGTAGCGACTCGCCACTCACCCCGGAAGAAGCCGCAACAAAAGTAACCTTCGTGACAGTTCCCTCCGGATATATAGAAGTACCTTTAGAAGATGGTTCATCCGACACACGAACTGTTGGCCTTGATTACTCGCTCGAAGTAAGTCTCTATGAAACTACACAGGAAGAATTCCAAGCACTCCTCGGCGTAAACCCAAGTTGGTTTACCGGAGCCAACTATCCGGGCTGGAAGATTCGTCCGGTAGAACATGTCACCTGGTTCGATGCCGTTGTCTACTGCAACCGACTGAGCGAGCTACGAGGGTTACAACCAGCATATCAAATCAACTATCTCGAAGGAAATATCAACGTAGGCTACTACAACGGCTCAGTAGAACTTCTTCCCGATGCAAACGGCTACCGTCTCCCGAACGTAAACGAATGGGAATATGCCTGCCGCGCTGGAACAACAACGGATTTCTATACCGGTGACCTTATCGGCGATGGGAAAACCTGTGGAACCCACGAACTAAACGCAGAGAAGGCTGGTTGGTATTGCACCAACTCACGCAGACCGAGTGTTCCAAATGGAGAGACAAAACGGGTAGGGCAGTTAGAACCAAACAGCTTCGGTATCTATGACATGCACGGAAATGTCTGGGAGTGGTGTCAGGAAGCAAATACAGTGAAGGGTGGTTCGTGGGCAAATGAGCCATTCTTCGCTCGCTCCTCATCGTTTGTGGGGGAAGTCTGGCAGACCGGTTGCGAGGGTGGAGCACGCTACTTCAACGTTGGATTCCGAGTAGTGCGAACTGTTCGGTAATTGGAATCTGACAGAAACGGTCTTCGCATGGATCAGAGAAGGATTCACGAACAAGAGACCAAGAGCAGGACGAAGAGAAGACTTTTCTGCTTTTGGTCTCTTGATGCGAAATACTTTTTAAGTCCTCTTCTACCCTCCCAGATGCGACATTAGACTTCCGAAGAGAGTCTTTCCCTTCATCCAATTTTCACCACAACTTGAGGAAAAGCAGATGTTCTCCATCAATCCCGCTGTATACTGCACCCTGTCCTTTTTCTTGATAGGATACTCTTCACTTCTAGCCCAAGCCCCCCTTGTAGAACGATCTTCGCTTCGTGTTGGCATCACTGGTGGTGGAGAGATCAGGAGAGAGTACGGAGCAATGGAACATTTCGGATTTGCCTTTCCCTTTCCATTCTCAGATAACGGCCAACCTGTTTTTATTGATGAAACTGGTGAGGGGAACAGCTACGCTGGTGGAATGCTCCTTGAAGTACAACCTTCAACGCTCTTCGCCCTACAGCTTGAACTACTTTACGTTACTGGTACAACGTCGTGGGAAACAGAACTCCCCTCAGGAAAGGTTCTCCTTCCAGACCCCAAACATGTGGTCGACCAATATCACGAAGTTATTGGAGAACTAACGAGAAGTGAGTTGAAGGTAAGTCTATTCGGCTTGATATGTATCCCCAACCGTTGGAACATCCGGGGAGGTCTCGGCCCCTCGCTCACGTTTCCCCTCAAACTCCGTGAGAGTCGTCGCGTGCAACCTGGCCCCAACGGCGCAACCCCTTTTGATCTCCCTGGCTTTCCCTATCCGTGGCACGACTCTACATATTCGGAGAATGGAACTATTGAGAATCTTAATCAATCTCGACTTGGAATAGAGGCTGCTATATATGGTGACATTCGGCTTACTGAGCGCCTCTCCCTTTCTCCCAGCATCAGCGCAGCAACCGATCTGTCACCCATAGTCCAAAACTCAGATTGGACAATCGCAACTTTCGGAGCAAACCTTACGCTCTTTTTTGATTTATAGTTCTGGAGCTGTCAGGAATCCAGTAATACCTTTGTCTTTACAACACAAATGGATAGGAAAGCACGCATCTGTGAAACGACCATGCAAAAATCATTATTCCTTGCGATCATACTTCCTGCTTTTATTGGTCTGGTAACATCAATGTGCGCACAAGAAAGTCCCGTTGAAGAAATCGGTTCTGCACCTCTTTCTTCTCGGTTTCAGATTGGCATTACAGGTGGAGTAACGCACGATATCCATAGCGGACGTTTACACGATAGCCGGACCGTAGATGAGGATGGTTGTCCAGTTATCACGGCGTGGCCAGATAAAGAGAATAAAGGATATATGTTTGGGATTGTTGGGGCATATAGAATTAACTCTTGGCTTACCCTTCGCTCCGATGTCATGTTTGCCCTACACCAGTCAATCGGAAGGCAAGAACTTCCAAATGCAAAGGTACTCCTCCCAAATCCAGATGATCCCAGCAGCCCGACCATCATCGATCAAACCGTTGCGATGGAAGCAGAGTGGATCTACTCCTACACAATGCTCGGTCTGCTCAGCGACTTTACTCTCATCAAACTTGGACCGGGAGAATTTCACGCGATGGCTGGCCTCACGTACGGCTGGCAAACGTTGACGGAGTGGGAAGTTGATCAGAACCTTGAAGAACCTCAGAACGCTCGATTTATTAACCCAGATCAACTACCAAGTAAAAACGATGGTAAATCTCTCATTATCTCAAAAAATCAGAATCCTTCCGCACCTTCACGCTTCTCCCTTCGGAGTGGTCTCGGGTACGACTTCTCTCTTCTCGCTCCACTTCACATCCAGCCCAACATCGTTTACGACTTTGGTCTCACAGACGTTCAGGATGGGTGGAGAATGAACTATTTAGTTGGACAGATTGACCTGATCATAGAACTCTAATATCGATAACACACTCTCAGATTACTACCGATGAATATCATCGTCACCGTAAACACCATAGCCATCAAGAGCCTCATTCTTGTCGAGACCATTCTCTTAGTTCTCTTCACTCTCCCGGCAAGCACGAATGCTCAGGAACATTCCATAGAAAACATCTCCTTCGAAAGCCCTTTGCCCACATTATACATTGGCCTAACCGGGGGAGTAACCAACGACTTTCACAGTGGAAGCACAGTAAACCACAGTCTGATTGAAAATCCCGGCTGTCCAATCCTTACTGAATCCTCTAACAGAGGCTATACCTTTGGAATTGTGGGAGTCTATCGCTTCAGCCCTCTCTTCAGTATCCGCTCTGACATTATGTTTACGGCACACAGGTCAACGGGAAGGGAATCTCTCGACGCTACCACCTTACTTCCCGATCCAAGCAACCCAACTAATCCTATTGTTCTCGAGCAACGGATCTCGACAGCTGGAGATTGGAGCTATTCATATACAATGGTCGATCTGCTCGGTGATTTCAAATTTGTGGAAATTGGACCGGGAGCACTCCACGGAAGAGCAGGTATAGGATATGGGTGGGAGACGAGAACTTCATCCAGGTTAGCACAACACCTTGAAACCCCAACGAATGCCCCATTTACCAATCCCAAAGGACTCCCTACTGAAGATAACGGAACAACGATAGTCTTTACTGACGAAAAGAATATTTCCACCCCTTCTCGCTTCTCTATCAGGAGTGGTATTGGATATGAATTCGCTCTCTTCAATCTGCTTCAGGTTCAACCTGGCATTACATTCGACTTCGGCCTGTCCGGCGTCGATGAAGGCTGGAACGTAAATTATCTCATAGGACAACTCGATATTATGGTGGAGCTGTAAACGGTAGTGTGAGTGAGCAGAATGTGTCGACAACAGCTACCAGACTTTCCCTTCCTCACTCTCACTTGTGACTTTTGGTCGTTCTATCGTGTTATTACTTTTACACCTAATCATTGTGTTTGGAAACACCTAATCCAATCAAACCAACGGAGGGAACATGAAAGTTCTTCAAAACATCCAGACACTTTTTATTGGAATTACCTGCCTCGCCTCAATGAGCATAGTGGCTTGCCACGATCATCCACTCGACTCCAACAACAACTGCACAGAAATTCTCGTTAACCCAAGTTTTGAGTCAATTACTGGAACAACACCCAACCCCGGCCACAGTGGAGCACTCACCGGTGTTGAGGGGTGGGTAAAAGGACCGGGAGCACCACAACAGAACTCCCCTGACATCTACGATTCGCCTCAGGAAATTCCCAAGAACTTCATGGGAAATCGCACCCCCCTCGACGGAAACAACTACGCCGGAATCTCGCAGGGTCGCCACTACGGCAACTACCTGAACGAGTCGTTGATGGGAACACTTCAATCACAGTTACCAGAGGGTGAAGAACGCACATACAGAGTCAGTGCTTGGTTCTCAACCGGCTCAGTCCGCCGTTACCCTTCCGACATAGAAATTCTTCTCTACAACTCGCAGACCAGAGAAGAGCTTCAGGTAGTTGACGCTCGCGTTTCAAACAGCCAGAACTGGGAGGAGTTGAGTGGAAGTGTTGACGCGAACAAAGCCTTCGACCGCCTAATTATTCGGGGCATCAACAAAGGAGAGAATGGCCACACGCTGAGCTACACTTACGTTGATAAGGTGAGCGTGCAAGAGTGTACGAGCGGCTGCGGTGATCAGAACGACGACCTTCGGTGATTCTGAACAAGCCACGAAGAAAAACAGGGAGCCATCACGACGATGGTTCCCTGTCTCATTTTTTACTCCACTCTACTCCCCTATACCACCAACTTCCCGACCTTATCTGCCGGAACAATCCTCGCCGTTGCTCCGGAATTAAAGTGAAGATAATCACTCTCGATTCCGTCGCTGAAAATCACTCCATGTTCTGGCATGTGAGAAGTGAGCAGGAGTGGATGATCTTGCGAGACTGTCCCAAACAGAATCGTTGCCTCCGAGTGTTTGCTTGGGAAAGGTTCACGCACCGTAAAGTAGAGCCACGAGGCATTCCACGGAGTAGGGGCTGGTTGGATATTCCCAAGTTGTTCTCCTGTAATCTCTCTGACAATCCCGAGCGCTCCAGCTATCAAGCTCTTGAACCACCCAGTGGAGCCAAGCCCAGTAGAGACAATAATGCCACTGGATGAGTGGTTCTCGCTTCGTCCGTCAATATTGATTTCATAGCGTGCGGAGATATGAGAACGTGGTCCAATGAAGAGATCGTTCACACCATACAGTTTCTGCCCGTCGTTCAACTCTGCCATTGCCATCGTCACATCCTGCATCTCCCTCTTCCCCTGCAACACTTCTCGCACAACGTTTCCCAGATCATCCACTAAGAAAGGAAGGAGCACACCATCCCACCGTTCAGGGTCAGGGTTCACACCAATTACTGGCTGGTTCTTCAGATATTTCAGCGTGTTGGCTACCAGCCCATCCTGACCAAGTACAACCACAACATCTTCTGGACCGAATAGAAAGTTTGGGAGGAAAGCTCGATTCAACACTTGCACTCTGCCGAGCGTTCCGAGGGTTGTAATAGCTGAAACGACTGAGGCTTGATACTTCTTATCCTCTTGCTGATAGTCACTGAAATCAGCACCGAGATGTTCAACGTAAAATCGAGCCTGCTCGATTGTGTTGAAACGATGGACAAGCTCATCCAATCGAGTCTGGCGAGTCAGCAGAATGATCTTGTTTTCAGTCAGCCGTTCCATGCCCACTTCGGTTGTGTCGCGATGCAAGGAGTTCGCCGAGAAGCTCTGGAGAGATATTGAGGTTGCCGATAGTTTCGGCACGCTCGGCAAGTTCTTGGAAGGCGAGAGCAATCAACTGATCTGGCATCATTCCCGATCCCATCAATGCCTGGAGTTTCTTGGAGTCAACTCCCTCGAACGCCTTCATCAACGCAGTGACAGCGTAAGCCTTCGCATCGGCTTCGGCACGACGATTCTGAATTGCAAGGTCAACAAGCGCACGGTTCTGATCTTCCAACGCAATCTTCGACTCCATGTCGGCAGTCAGCAACTGATGTCGCTTTTCCTGCACCGATTTCTCCGCCTCCATCTGCGTCTCGCGAATCTGTCGCTTCTTATTCTCGACAGCGATCTCGGTATTCAACTCATTCTCTTTAATCGCTCTCTCCTGCTCCACCGCAGCATTTCGTCGAGCGTAGATCGCTTGGTCAGCCTCTCGCAGCAACTGTTCTCGCATCTCTGCCTCAAGTGCCCGCGAGGTTTCGGGTGTTGGCCTGATTTCCAAAATGGCAATGCCGAGAATCTCCAAACCAAGTGAAAGAATCTCCTCCGCATTTCTCAGCGCGGTCAAAATCTCCCTCACAATCTCTTCCGATGATCTGACAGCACGCCTCAGAGGTAAGGTCGAAATCGCCTTGCGAATCAGAACGCGCACAACGTTAATCACCCGCTGCGAAAGTTTCTCCGGATCGTCCGACACGTACTTCCGTCCAGTAGCATCGAGAGTGAAGTTCAGGAGCTTTGCTGTGTGCCCCGGGTCTGCAATCCTGTAGGTCACCTCCCCCTGCACACTTACTTCTTGAAAGTCAGAGGTCAACTCAGTAAAGATGAAGGAAGCCTCAGTACTGGCAACTGGAATGGCAACCAACGACGTCGTGGGAGCATAGTAGAAGAAAGAGAGTCCTTGTCCCTGACGCTGAACCTTCCCCTTGTTGTATTGAATCAGATAGGTCGTCGGTTGAACTTTGATAAATCGGATACCGAACATGCAACCTCCTCTCGAATTGATAGCAAACAATGAGATTGTAGAAGAAGCAGATAAAGCGCTTCCACTAAAACAAAAGTACAGAATCTACGTTGGACAAATCCTCTCTCGCTTCTCAGCTACTTCACTCTCCCTATACTTCCGAGATGTGTATCCTTAAAGTCTGTTAGATACTTCAAGCCATATCCCAACAACCGATCAAAGCCGATGTGTGCAGTCCAGATCAAGGCGAACGGGTAGAGTTCAGGTTGGTTGAGAGTGTAGCCGAGAGCAGCTATCATTGCAGGAGAGATATAGGTGTGGGCAGTGTTGTAGGCTATTGAGCCAACGTTTTTTCCCCCTACGTATCCGAAGAAAGAGAGATCAGGGGCAAGAAAGAGAATCGCAAACCAGACCCAACTTCCATCAAGCTCATTGTAGAAGTGAAGGCTAAGCAGCAAAACAATCACTCCTTCAATGCGAAGCAAGATTCGTGGAATGCCGGTGACCATAATAGCCGTAGGTATTTTTGAGAATTGATTATGACTACTAACTACACCCCAATTGTCCCCTTCAGCAACACTCCCACAAGGTAGGCGAGAAGTGCCGCAGCCCCACCAACAAAGAACGTTTCGATCCCACCAGAATACCAACGCTGTTCTACTACGCGACTCTTCAGTGCTCCCACAATAAAGAAGGCAACTCCAGTAAGAATACTGCTTACCAGAAATGGATTAGAGATCGTGTGATTGAACAACATATTCCAAAGGAAGGTAAGCAGGGGGATTCCACCCACAAGAAAGAACGCAATGAAGGTAGCAACGGCGGCACGGAAGGGATCGGGGTGTTCTAAGGCAAGCCCATGTTCTTCCTGAAGCATCGTGTCGACCCAGCGGCGATCGTCGGAGGTAATCACATCTACCACACGCTCAAGCTCTTCCCCCTCAAATCCTTTGCGTGCAAAAATCTGCCGAACCTCCTCACGCTCCCCCTCTGGATAGATTTTTATGTGGGCTTGTTCTTCGCGTCTGGTCTTCTCCTGCCGTTCAAGCTCAGCCTTCGTCCCCAAGTAGTTACTCACCGCCATGCTGAACCCGTCGGCCAAGAGATTCGCAACACCGAGTACAATCACGATACTGCTTGAAAGTCCTGCGCCGGCAACCCCAGAAACAACGGCAAATGTTGTGACTGCCCCGTCAATCGCACCGTAGATAAAATCTTTCAGGTAGCCTTGCTCAGGACCACCATCAAGGCGAAGAGCCACAGCCTCCGGTGTGTGGGAGGCTCGATGTTCGATCAATCCGTTCTGTGATTCTGTAGGTTCCACCAAACTCGCTTAGGTTTTTGCCAGAAGTCAATCAGGCAAAAGTAGAGAATTGTGTGATACCGAAAGTGCCGAAGGGTTAATAGATCACGATGAAGGCTTCGTAGACAGATCCCTGCACCGTCAATCCAAGTGTCAGATTGCCGTTAGGAAGATCATCCCAGATATTTCCAGACGAAAGCCATTCAGTATCAGGACTTGCATTCTCAATACGACTGTTCGGTATAATCTGACTGTTTGTATAGTCGTAGAGATAGGTTACTCCCGGTGTTATCTCCTGCGGAGATCCCGGATCGAGAAGAACCATCAGAACAGCAGAATCGACATGATGATAGTTTGCCTTATTGAATCTATAGAGAGAAATGATGTCCATCGGCACTGGAGTCGTCGTGTCGGAATAGAAAAAAATTGCCCCGGGATTAGTCGCGAATCGAAGTCGAATCTCGGCAGCTTCGGGACCAGATGGTTCATCTGTACAGGCAGGAAGTAGGCAGAGAAAAAAGAGGGGAAGCCAAAGCGCAGGTTTGAGTAATCTTGTCTTCATAGTTGGATCCAAGGTATTGAATGTTGGTGTAGAATAAAGACACTACTCTACACCAATCATCACAGTACCTGCGAGTAAAGAGTGACCCCCTACAGACTCACCCCATTCGCCAATATATCCTGATACTCCGTGTGCTTGCGCAACCAAGTACCGATAAAGGGACAGAGGGGGATCACTTGCAAGTTGTTCTCGCGCGCATACTCCATTACGCCACGCGCTAACGCTGAACCAAGCCCCTTCCCTTCTAAAGCGATTGGAACTTCCGTGTGTGTGTAGATGATTTTCTTCCCCATTTCGATATAGTCAACGAAGGCAGTCATTCCGCCGATGGTAACCTCGAAACGGTTCTTTGAACTGTTCTTTTGGAGAGAAAGGTTGTCTGTGTGATCCATAACTGGGTATTGTTCCGCTGTTATTGAACGTTGTCACGCAAAGACGCGAAGGCGCAAAGGTTGCAAAGATTTTCGGCTTCTAACTTACTACACTCGGCAGCCCCTACCAATCCCGAGATAACCTCAAGAGTTCTGCCTACACACTCTATAAACTCTCAACTCTACACACTCTACGAACTTTTATACTATTTACGATGTTCAACTTAAAGACCCGCACCTACAATCACTCCCACACTCACGAACTCATATACTTCCTACTCTACACACTCGCAACTCTATAAACTCTCAACTCTACACACTCTAAGAACTCTTCTACAAACAAACAGGACGACCCGGTTCAGACCGAATCGTCCTGCATATCAGACTACAAATGTTGCCCGGCAATTATCCGCCCGGAACGATTTCAATCACAACGGTACGGTTGTAGTAGCGCTGCTCCGGCTGGCCGTTGCCGAACGGTGCTCGCTTCTCATCTTCACCGAAACCGTATGAGTCGAACGTTACCTTGCGTCCGAGCTTAGTTAGCGCGTCGGTTAGAATGCGGCGTGCTTCATCCACACGACTATCGGAAAGCTCGTTGTTATACTCTGGCTTGCCAATCACGTCGGTGTGACCGTGGATAATAACGTTTGATCCATTCGGTATAGCAGGTGCAACCGTCTCGCGCAAGAACTGCTCGTATGTGGTGACCGTCTTCGACTTATCGAACTCGAAGAGAATCGAGTAGCGGACGCCGGTCTGTTGCTCATCTGGATCAGCCCGCACCAAGCGGAATTCGCGTGACTGTGACTCGAACTTACCACCATCTTTCAGAACGTAAGCTGTCTTGGCTGTATAACGCCCTTCCCGCTCTGTACCACCCAACAGTTCGTTAGCGTCGATGCGAACGTCCTGGTCGCCACGGTATGGACCGAACGTCTTCACTGTCCCATCACGCTCGGTGATTGCCACTGAAGCCGACTCCACTCTATCATCACTGTTAAACTTGAAGATAACGTCGTTTCCGATTGGCTCTTCTTCAAGCGTCACAATCTCCACTGGCATCAGGATACTCGGTGGCTCGGCGTCAAGCTCTACGCGCCAGTTCTCGGCATCGATCAACGCCTTGTCTTCGCCGCTGGAACCGCCACTCCCCGACTTGTGCGGAGGCATATCCGATCCCTTCGTTGTAATCCGGGAAGCATCGAGTCCGAACGCAGAAACTAAATAGCTCTTCACATTCTCTGCCATCTCCTTCCCCTTCGCTGCATCACCATTTGCTGAACCGGTCAGTGTAATGCGTGCCGACGGATTTCTCTTCATCCGATCACCGAAGACGTTCAACGCATTGTAGTAGACTTCCATCTGGCGCTGCGAGCGCTGCTTCACGCCGGTTCCAGGATTTGGACTGCTCTCGTGATTCAACAACTGCTCCTCACGGAACGATCCAGCCTGCGCCGAAGAGAGCTTTTTGTAGCGTGAAGGGAGTGCTGTCGATCCCGGATCGAAGAAGATGTAGTTTCGCAGCGGGAAGGTCTCCTCCACTCGACGACTCTCTGCAACAACCGTCGGGGCGTTAACCCGAAAATCGTAGGCAATCGGATTGCCGTTCGCGTCGCTTATCACCGGAGCAGTTGGTCGCGCACCGAACTTAAGTTGAATGCCAACGCGAATTGTATTGATCGTGTAGTCGAGATTTCGATTCACTTCGTTTGCCGGATTCTCCAACAGGTTTTGGAACCCGAGGTGAAACTGTGCAAAGGGTGTCAGCAAAATTTGTGTGTTCGCCTCCGAACTTGTCAGCGGAATGTCGTAACCAACTCCCCCTTGTGCCCCGATTGCGAAGCCACGAACTCCTGTCAAATCAGGTGTTGTAGTGTTTGCTGCACCGTTGGTATCAACCGTTGTATACTCACTCCCCTTTCCCAAATTGAAGTTGAAGGTAGGACCGAGAAGAAGGTGGAAGAACCGATTACCTAAATTCAACCGAAGGCTTGGCTCTACACTCAGGTAGGATAAACTTGTGGACAATCCCTCACTCACCGATGCAGTCTCCGAGACAGAGGTAACAGCGGAGTCGAAACCGACTGGGCGTCCATCGTAGCCAACCATCATAGTAAAGCCGAGGAGCTTCCCGGGATTATACTCGAATAGACCACCGAAGGTTGGGCCGAGACCACTCCCCTCAGTAAAGGCGGAGCCGGGAATACTTCCGAAGTTCCGAAGCTCCCCACTAAACGTGCTGTAGTTTACACCGCCGTAAATTCCGAACCACCAACTGGCCCACTGCTCGGCCTCTTCGCCCGGCGTCTGCCCGATTGATTTCCCCACTCCCATCAACAGGAAAAGTCCTGCGAGAATCGTGGTAATGAAATTGCGTTTCATTGAATTTCTCTTCATACGTGAACAATAATGTTTATAAGATCAGGACCGATTTTCTTTGGCTTGGTATTTCTGTGTCGGAAAGAGACAGGTTGATTCAGCGATTGTAACGGGTACGACACATGACAGAAATGAATTACGGCAAAGTTAAAGAATTGAAGAGGTGAAAGATGTCACGAATTACGCTTCAACCTACTCCAAGTCCCCTTCAGCACTACTCTTTTTTGTCTGCCCCCTCCTTCTTCCCCTTCAGGTAATCTACCAACCGCACATTGAAATCTGGAGTCATAGTCAATTCAAACGTTGTCGAAGCAAATTCTACACTATCACCACTCTTCGCAAACTCCTCCAATATCCTCGCAAAAAGGAGATCCTTCACTCTTCGCCGCTCTTTGAAGTTGACAACATAGCGGAGAGTAAACTCCATCCAGTTGTCGGTAGCCACAAGAGTTACCATCGGCTGAATCTGTGCGTTCTCTATTAGGTACGATCGCACCAAATGATCCCACGCAGCCTGCACTTGATCGGTATAAGCCCCAACAACCTCTTCGGCAACATCGCTCAGAATTTGCTTTGCGAGTGAAACATCCCCACCGTAACGGACAGGCACTTTGATTTCATCCCAGAGGAAGGGAAACTCACCGGAGTAGTTAAAGACTGGTTCCTTGAAAACGAAGCTGTTGGCAATCCGAACTACGCGACCGTTGTAGAGGTCGCCATCGACCCACTGGCCAACTTCCATCAACGTAGTGCGAAGGATACCGATGTCGATCACATCCCCCTTAATTCCCCCAAGCTGAACGCGGTCGCCGGTGTTGTAGAAGTGGGCAAAGGAGATTGCCAACCAACCGGCAACGCTCGCAATCACCTCCTGCAACGCGAAGGCAATTCCCGCACCGGCAACACCCAACGCCACCGTCACCCCTCCAAGTTTATCGCTGAAGACAACGGTGATTACCAGAATCGAGACAAAGTATCCAGCGAAGGAGACAAACTTCCGGGCGCGGTAACGAACCTCAGTACTTGCAACCCGCCGCCCCAACACCTTCTGGACAAAGCGCACGAGGACAACCACCAGAAGAATCCCAGCAATAACCGCCACCAGCTTTCCCACTGTTGGATTGTAGAGATAGGTGTTGAGGAATTGTTCCATAGTAATATCTCAGACAAAATTGTTCAGTATCGCTGATGTACCTTATCTGCCCTACAACCTTCAGAATAGATTCAATAACGTTAAAAGATACGAGCCTCTTCTTAAAGCCATTGAAGAGCTTGCTCTAAAATAGAACTCAGAGTCAGTAGATTGTAGCTTGGGCTAAAGAGTGACGCATAGAGCATTCTCCTTAGAACCTATCCCAAAACCCTATAGGGATAAAATAGTAGGAAGTGTTCCGAGTCATCGCATTGCCGATGAACTCACCAAAGGACACTGCAACGCAGACGAATAATTTCCTACCAACAATCAGATATGGACAACAGGTAGAGCCTATGAGCATTAGCAGGTTGACATCAGCTTTGACTTTCAGGCCAATGTCGGTCGGCACTCTGGCGGACATCCTGATTGCTCGTTCAGAGGATATTAGCAAGCATATGCATTTTGGACAAAGGGTATGCACGCGCACCAGCTATGCCTGCTGTAGGGAATTTGGCTACATCGCCGATAGATTGCGTCAATGTGAGACATCAAAGTCGGCTTCAATTTCTTATTCGTTGGAAGAAAAGGTGGAGAACTACATTGAGTTGATCGACTTGATTTTGAACCTTGGTATTTACCAAGTACTTTGTCGACTTGTTGAAAAATCATTCAGTTAATTTTCGCTAATAGCTTTTCAGATAGAAACCGAGCGGCATTTGAAAACATGTAGGAATATTATTATGGGTTGGCCTCTTTATATTCAAAGATTATTATCGAATCGGCATGGAGAGATCATAGACGATCCTATACCTCCGAGTGAGTGGCTCGAATATTTAAAAAAGCATAAGGATGGTATAAGGTTGCCTTCAGATTGGAGTATCGATACTCTTACAGAGGATAAAATTGCTTCAAATTTAGAATTCGTCGTATTATATAATCTAGTTGAAGGAGTGAATATTGGTGTCGGATATAGTCACGGCGAGTTACAAGTCCTTGATACTTATTATGATGAGAAAGATGAAGACTGGGAAGGTGAGTATAAAGAAGATGAAGAAAATAAAAAAATACAGACAGCTGCTCAACATCTTGCTGATGAATTTAATGGTGTTATTATATTCGGCGGATGTGAAGTTGGATATATGTCACATCCAATATTTAATCTGAAAATTGGTGATTGTATTTAGAGTTTATTCGGAACCTATGATCGAGTCACATGCCCAAGATCGCAGTCTATGTCTTCTTCCCCTTCTCTGATAGAGCATCACGGGAACGACTTAAAACTCGGGAACTTTCTCTCCCGTTATTGTATAGAGATTGACACTGGAGAGATTACCTGTAGTTTGAATAACGAGATTGCCTCGACAAGGATTTGGGTATAGTGTGAGGGTCATCTGAGGCATGGTCTCACTCTCTTCGATGACAGTGGAAAGATCGCCCCAACGGACTCCACCTATAATAGCTCCTGTCACAAGATAATTGAGGCCAGGCTCAGCATCCCACCTTACCAGACCGAAACCATCAGCTAAGAAATCTGTTCCAGCCCAGAACTTCTCCCCAGGATTGCTGTCATCTTGAATGAAGAATTCAATCTTCTTTACGGTTACTTTTTTGCCGAACAATGTTATTGAAGAAATCCCCGTCACCTCAGCACTTCGGGTTCGTTCGCTTCCTTCATCGCGATAGACTTGCCAGGTCTCTCCACTATCAGCATCCAGTACATATTCAAGAATATGAACATTGTTTGTAGTGTCAATAATCTTCCAAACACGATTTTGCAGATCTCTCTTGAAAAGTCCACTTGATGACCAAGCCAGAATGTTCCCTTCGCTATCCACTGTATCGCGATACATTGTCATGGAGAATGTATCAGACGGATTGGTTATGTCTCTGTAGAACCAGTGATTCCCTGAAGAGATAGGAAAGAAGTCAACCTGATCGGCAGGTTGGGCTGTAGTTACGCTGAAAGAGGTCAGAAAGATTACGAAAGCAAGCAAGGATGATACATTCATAACAGTATGATATGGATGATAGTTATGTACGGAATCAGTATTCAACATAAAGAATGTATGTCAAAGAAAAGCGAAACCTTCTTCAACTCTCCCCCACCACCCCCCACCTCCTCAACAGCGGCCCCATTGTTAAGCCTTGGACGATGATGGAGAAGAGGACGACGATGTAGGTGAGGGCAACGATTGTCTCCCGTTCGGCGAGTGGTGCTCCGTTGTGAACAACCGGAATTGAGAGAGCTAAGGCAACGCTAATTCCTCCGCGCAACCCACCCCAGGTCATTAGGCGGGAGGTGTAGCGGGGGAGGTCTTCTCCCTTCCCACGCCAGCGAAGGATGTTTACCGGCAGAGCAACTGTTCCTAACCGAGCTAAGAGGACAATGGCAATCACAATGATGCCGGCCAGCAGATACTCTCCGACGAAGGAGAGGATCAGCATCTCCAGACCAATGAGAACGAAGAGGATCGCGTTCAGGAATTCATCCACAAGCTCCCAGAACATGTCGAGGTGCTCCCGCGTCGTGTCGGACATGGCGAAGGCACGCCCGTGGTTCCCGAGGAGAAGTCCGGCAATAACCATGGCAATCGGTCCCGAGAGGTGAAGCCACATAGAGATTGCGTAGCCGGTGAAGACGAGGGCAAGGGAGATAAGGATTTCCACTTGGTAGTTGTCGATGCTCTTCAGCATCCTATAGCCGAAGTAACCGATTACCAGACCGAACAACGCCCCACCGAGTGCCTCTTGAACGAAGAGCCAGGCAATTCCTCCCCCAGATAATTCTCCACCATGGTCACCTCCAAGACCAGCTAACGACCAGATTGCCAAGAAGATGACAACGCCAACACCATCGTTGAAGAGAGATTCACCTGAGATTTGCACTTCAAGCGACTTTGGAACTCCAAGTTTCTTTAAGATGCCGAGGACTGCAATTGGATCGGTTGGGGCAATCAACGCACCGAAGAGAAGGCAGTACCACCAACCAAGCGTGATTCCAAGAATCGGAAGAACGAAGAAGAGAACTGCTCCAACGAGAAGTGTTGTCAGGAGAGTACCGAAAACGGCCAGTAGGAGAATCAGTGTTCGTTGTTCGCGGAGGTCATTCAAGTCAACGTGGAGCGCACCGGCAAAGAGAAGGAAGCCCAACATCCCCTGCATCAAGGTCTCGTTGAAGTCAACCTGCATCAGAACTCCCCGCGCTTGGTCGTGAACCCCCAGATCAAACGCGCCGAGAAGGACAATCACCAACGAGAATGCAAGCCCCATTACCATCAACCCAATTGACATCGGCAGCTTCAGAAAGCGATAGTTGAGGTAGCTGAAGATGGCGGAGAGTCCGATTAGTCCGGCAAGGAGATTGAATAACGTCATGCAGTTTCAGTACTTAAAAGTGTATGAGTGAGAGAGTAGATGAGTGCATGAGTTGTCGGGATCACTTACACTCGAGCGTTAAGAGGTGACTGAAAACCAACCCTTACTATCGCTTATAACTCCCTCACTCACGAACTCATATACTATCCCCAAGTTATCACTCTATAAACTCTACGAACTATGATAAACTACTTACCCATAAAACCTGGATTCGGAGCTTGCCAGATCATCTCTCCCGTTGTGTTGTAGAGTGTGGCCACACCTCCCAACTCTCCTGTCACAACCGTCATGCGGGCAGTGCCGGCAGTGTCGAGAAGCACCATACCTCCACCGGCTGGGGTTGCCAGAACTGAGTAGAGGGGACGCCCTCTATTGCTGTTTAAATCTACTTGGCCTCCGTTCCCCTGTGACCGGAGCACAATCGTGTTGGTCCCCTCAGCGTTGTTCACTACAACGGCTCCCCCTTCAGGTCGAGCACCGATCTGTGTCAAGTTTGCCCCACCATTGCTCTTTGTCGTAACCGCTCCTCCCGATCCAGTTGCCTCCAAGAGAGCAACCGGATTGCCCACTTTGTTGCTGATTCCCATCACTCCCCCAAGTCCTGAAGCCCCTGCCAACACCACCGGCTGTCCCTCTTGGTTCATCACCATCGTCATCCCCCCCATCGGGTTACTGGCAAGGTTTACCAGTACCTTTCCGTCGTTGTCGACTACTTGGAAAGATTTTGCCTGAATGAGATCAGGAACACCCCCTGGCCCGGCTGCAATCAGAACAACCGCAGCAACCGAGGCGAGGAGACCGAAAAAAGCTCGACGCCAAGTCTGCTCTTTCCGCTCAAGGCGAGCAATACGTTGCTCAAGTACATCAAAGTTCATGTTATTCACCATCTTCTGTATCATGTTTGGATAGATAGATATTCATTGCCAAATAGTTATCGCAGTGGGGACAGATGACTCCTCCCCCCACCTCCTGTTCGACCTTGCCATGAAGACGTTCCCGCATCGCCGCAGCCATCTCTTTCTCCTCTTCTTCTTCATCTTCTCTGACAAATCCAGAGACAATGATGCCGGAGGGAAGAGCAACGAGACCGATGCTCAGAATCGAGATAAATGCGGCAAAAACTTTCCCCCCCACTGTTATCGGGTAGACATCTCCGTAGCCGACAGTTGTGAGAGTAACCACACCCCACCAAAGGGAGGCGGGAATGTTCGGGAATGAATCTGGTTGTGCCTCATGCTCAAGGTAGAAAATTACTGTGGAAGAGATAATCAGAAGAAGAATGATTGTGCCGATCGACATGGTTAGCTCTTCCCGTCGATTGCGAAAGACCTCCACAATTACTTGTGCTGCTCGCGAATAACGCCCGAGCTTCATTAAACGAAAGAGCCGGAAGAGGCGAAGCACACGAATTGTCCGAAGATCAATCTTGAAAAGCATCGGAAGGTAGAAGGGGAGAATTGCGAAGAGATCGACCAAGGCAAAAAATGAGACGGCATAGCGAAGACGACCACGGATAGGTCGCGAAAAACGAGGGTCCTCCACAACTGCCCAGAGACGAAGAAGGTATTCAACCGTAAAGGCAGCAACGGAGAATATCTCAATCCAATGGAAGATAACGTGATACTCGTTGTAGGCCTCCTTCATCGTCTCGATCATGACGGCAATCACGTTCAGCACAATCAGAATTGTGATGCCGTGACGAACCCACGACTCCAATCGTGAATCGATTTCTGGGGACTGCACGAGATCGTAGACCCACTTGCGAGCACGACGATAACGACTCAGTGACGACATATCCAATGTGGAAGATTCGTTCGGCTTCTGCATTCCAGTTTGATGAGGCAAAAATACTCAGTAGAATAGAAGATACGGCACGAGGCGTTTGTGACGAGGAGATTTTCCAGTTTATCTTATCACCCTATGGAAGAATCAATTTGTTTGGAAGGATTTGCTGCAGTGAAGGGAGCCTTAACCGGAGGGTTTCGAGAAATGGCGCAGATTCTAATCGACCCGAAGCGGGACGACCGCGGAATAACGTGGCTTCGGCGGGAAGCAGAACGGCGCGGAGTAAGAGTGAAGAACGAAACGCGGGAAGAACTTGACCGACTTGCCGAGAGCCATGGACATGGAGGGGTATTGGCCTTCGTTGGCCAACGACGCTCACTCTCAGCGGAAGAGCTTCTCCCCGACGCCGATTCTCCCTTCATTGTTATGCTCGATGGAATCGAAGACCCTTACAATCTCGGATTTGCAATTCGCGCACTCTGGGCAGCCGGGGTTGACGGCTTGGTTCTCCGCCATAGAGATTGGTTGAGTGCAACAACAGTAATTGCCCGCTCTTCCGCCGGAGCATCCGAACTTATGCCAACTGCAGAGGTAAGCTCTCCAGATGAAGGGGCTGAAATCTTTCGCACTCTTGGACTAAAAATTGCCGTAACGACGAAAGAGAAGAACAGCCGCTCTCTCTACGAAACAGACCTTACAGTCCCTCTCTTCCTCTTAATCGGTGGCGAACGGCGAGGCGTGAAACGTTCATTCCTTGACCGTGCCGACCTTCTGCTGGAAATCCCTTACGGACGTGACTTCCGTCAATCGCTCGGGGCAGCCTCAGCAGCCAGCATCCTCGGATTTGAAGTGTTGAGGCAGAGGGAAGTTCGTAGAGAGAAGAGTGTGTAGAGTTTATAGAGTAGGAAGTGTGGGGTTTGGAGTGTGAGAGTGTATGAGTGATGGTAGACGGAACTCTTGTAGGTTAGAGGGAGACAGAGGAGAGTTCGTAGAGAGAAGAGTTGATAGGGTTTGGAGAGTGGTTGCAACCTCTCCTCCTTTTTGCATACTTCGTGCTCTTTGCGACTTTGCGTGAACTCTTCGCTATTTTTGCGCGTGCCACTGAGGCTACACGATGATCTCGCATTGGCTTTGCACAACAACTATCGACGATCTACTATCTAATCAACTATCGAACCGATGTCCACCTTGCACCGATACATTCTCAGTTTCTCGATTCTCTTCTGTATCTCGGCAACCACTCTCTTACCACAGACAGCTCCCGACCGAATTTCTGTTGGAGGAGAAATTGACCTGACACGATACTTCGGCTCGTTTAACAGTGACTTCGGCTTCGCGGGGATGTTTGTTGCTCGCTGGAATATCACCCACCAGTTCTCCCTCTTCGCCCGCCTTGGAGGGGGGTGGTTGAGCGATGCAATCTCATCAGATAATATTCTCTCCCACCCTGAGTACTTCGGTCTTCCGAGCGATACTATCTACCCTACGGCCAACGGCAGCATCAACCGCGATGAGAGGAACAAGATTAGCATCACAAACTGGGTGGTGGCTGCCTCTTGGAACTTCCGAACGGAAGAACGTCTCGTCCCATACGTAACCGCTGGCATTGGCTTTATTACGTTCGATCCTCGCAATAAGGAGCAGGGTGTAAAGTTACCGAACAATCAAGAAGGTTCTCTCTACACTACCACTTCACTAATGATCCCAATTGGAGTTGGAGCCGAGTACTACCTGACGCCAGACCTGACATTAACTGCTGAAGGCCGATTGAACCTGACGCTGAGTGACTTCTTAGATGACTTCGACGACGGAGGACTTCCAGATGGGTATGGAACGTTGGGAGCTGGAGTTAGCTACTACGTCTTCGGAAAACTTGACTGCGACGAGGATGGGTTGAGTGACCGGGAGGAGAAGCAGGTGGGAACCGATCCTTGTATTCTCGACACCGACGGTGACCAACTGACTGATATCGAGGAAATACGAACGTATGGAACGAATCCTCTGAAGCCCGACACTGACGGCGACGGACTGGGAGATGCTGAAGAACTTCGAGAGTACAAAACAAATCCTCTGAAGATAGATAGCGACAACGACGACCTGACCGATGGGAACGAAGTAGAAGTCCACCGAACGAACCCACTATCCGCAGATAGCGATGGGGATAAATTGAACGATGGGGACGAAGTAGGACGCTATAACACAGACCCGTTAGAGCCTGATACCGATAAAGATGGCTTGAACGACGGCGACGAGATTGAACGGAGAACGAATCCTCGCGATGCTGACTCCGACGACGACGAGTTAACCGACGGAGAGGAAGTGCTGACCTATCGCACAAACCCACTCGACACCGACACTGACAACGACGAGTTGACCGATGGGCAAGAGATTGCTATCTGGAAGACTGATCCACTCAGCCCAGACACTGATAATGATCGTTTGGCAGACGGAGCGGAAGTACAAACCTACAAGACGAACCCGAACGACCCAGACAGTGACGACGATGGCGTAATCGACGGCGAAGATGCCTGCCCACTGGTTCGAGGTGTGCCGGAACGGAACGGCTGTCCGGCTCCACCAAAAGTTGGAACGATTACTGACTTCCCTGCCGTCTACTTCTTGAAGAATACCGACCAATTTGATTTCTCCCGACAGGAAACAACCGAGAGCTTAGCAAAGATCATGTCCTACATCAACCAATGTCCCGGACTTCGCGTGCTGATTGAAGGGCACGCCTCACGCGAAGGGTCTGACCAACGGAATCTTCTGTTAAGCGAGATGCGAGCCGACCGAGTGAAGGCATGGCTTATAGAACGAGGAGTTTCGCCGGAGAAAGTGGAGGGGACAATCGGCTACGGAAGCGTGAGGAATGCCGTGCCTGAACCCGATCCGAACTCTGAAGAGGCGAAGAAGATGAACCCAGAAGAGCTGGAGAGCATTCGCCGGCAAAACAGGCGCATTGCAGTGAGAGTTGCACGGTCGTGTGATTAGGGAATCACATTGAGCTCAAGAGTTCGAATAGGCTAACTGTTTAAGATAGAAGATCAAAGAACGAAACCTTCATTTCAATTCAGTGTGTGGCAACATGGAAGCAATATTTAATTTTATCGTAAGAAACCCTCAAGCAGTGGCACTTGTCCCAAGTGTACTGGTTGCCTTAATGGCTCTTAATACTTTTCGTCGTAACAACAGAATCAAAGCAGCAGAGATTCTGCTTAAGATTGAAGATGAATACAAAGTACACGTTCAGACATTTTTTGAGGTTGAATACTCTCCTTCTTATATGAGGAAATATTACCCTGCCCTTCAAATGCCTACCAGCTTAAGTGATGAAGGAATTGAAGCCCTGACGCAACTCGAAAAAGCACTTCAATTCTTGTATGTCTGCGAGAGCGTTCGTCGATTAGGTATTGACAACGGTGCAATTGATCGCTTATGCCAATATCATATTGGCATTCTTGCTGGGAACAACGAAGACCGTCGTGACTTAAAAGAGTATGTTAAAAAATACTGGCCCAGTATATGGAACTGGAATCAGTCAAGGAGTTATTCTTTACCAAAGCGTATATTTTATATGAGTTGTCGAAAACTCATTCATCGCAGTCCATCTACTTCTCCAAAGCTCACATAGCTAAGAAAAATTTGTTTCTTCAATCGGGGAAGAAACCTTTAACAAATTATCGAAACGACAAACTTGATCTATGAACAGAAAACGACATCAACTCTTTCTTTCACTCCTACTAATTGCTGCAAGCACGATGCAGTTGCGTGCACATCCGGGGCATGGTGAATCAAATGGTACAAGCCCGCTCCACTTCTTGTTAGAGCCGGAGCACGTAGTTCCAACACTTGCAGCACTAGCTGCCGTTGTAACGATACTCCTCTGGCGTCGTAGGAGAAGCATGTAATTTGGGATTTAGGGTTGCGGGTTTGGAATTCAGTTCAATCCGCAATCCTAACCCTGCAACCTAATACGTGAGCTTGATGATACAGCCTCAAGATCAAAAATTCATAAACCAATGGGAAGGAACCCGCGCGAAGGGAAAGTGGCGCTACATATTTATCACCGGCTTAACGTGGGGATTTCTTAGTGCTATCTTCTCTCGACTCTTCGAGATTCTCGTTAATGGATCAAGTTTCAGCCAGACGTTCCTCTCGACTAACTTCCTCCTCTTTTTAGGAATCTTCATGTTCATCGGAGGACCACTCTTTGGGCTAACAATCTGGACTCTATCGGAGCGGAAGTATCGGAAGTTAAAGGAGAAGGCTTGAGGCTATCAGCAATCCAATGTCATGCAGAGCTACCGAAGCATCTCACCTACACACCATGCGAGACTCTTCATTCCACTTCGCTTCATTCTGAGTGCAACGTTAGATAGGCAGATTCTGCTCTATGAACTCTACACACTCTCCTCCCTAAGAACTCTATAAGCATATCCCTCTACTGCGCGTTCAGATCCAGCCCTGCATAATATCCAAGGTCAACATCTTTCAGATATTTCGTGGCGAAAGTAATCTGCCCCACGTGATAGGAGAAATGTTCTACCACATGGATCAAGGCACTCAACCCGGTATGCTCGAATCCTTGAATCGTGATTGCGCGCAGAAGTGCAGCCTCATCCAGCCCTTCAATTACCCCGGCTGCTTGGTCAATCGTCCCAGTAATCCTCTCCAACAACTCCTCCCTACTCAACCCCGGTTTCTCCGAAAACTCTCCATCACGATGCCGATGATATTCTTCTCCACCAAGACCTTGAATGATGTACTGACTGACGTTTCCCTGAAGGTGGAGAACCAGATTGCCAATAGAGACAAGGTTGGCATTATGATTGCGCCAGATGTCTTCCTCCGAGAGCTGGGAAAAACAAGTGCTGATGCGCTCTACCCCTTCGTAGAGATGGTGAACTGCAACGTAGCAAAGTCGTGATGAAAGCATATACATTTATCTTGTTCGTAAGTCGAGAAGAACTGTGAGAATAAAGTTACTGAACTCTGTACAAGGTGAATTCTCCTTCTTGGTGGATACGCTCAAACGGAAGAGATTGATCGGTCTTCCCAAGATAGTAGTTGATTCCATACTCCTTTGCAATCACTGCAATGTGTGCAGAATCCAGTTGATAGAAGTTCTCCTTTATCTTCTTTGCCGCACCAAACCCTTTCCCCTCAAGTGGTATGCCTCCGTTGCAGAGAACTAACCGTCGATACCACTCTACCATATCTTCCGCTGACTGTGGTGAATGTTTAAATGAGACGAAGAGACTCCGCTCGGCACGGACGTAGAACTCCTGCATAGCAGGATCAATCATGAAGGTGGCATTCTTCGGAGTGTTCTCCCCTATCCAGTCGAACATTGGAACGTAGGGAGTAGCTCCCCACCCGAGAACGGGATCAAACGTTTGAATCTTCCGAACAATTTCACTAACTGAGAGAACGAGAAGCAATCCAATCAGCGCAAGCTCTCCCCCTTGCTTCATTCGGCTCCACGAACGACTCCGTGACCTTGCAAGCGAATCCCCAGCCGATTCCTGAACACTACCCCCGGCAGGATATCGCTCGAAGAGGTAGCTGAGGAGAAGAGCAATCATCATTGCAACGGCAAACGGAATCACTGTATCAGGGAAACGGAACCAGTAGAATCGAAGCAGATCAGTGACCCCGGCAAGCCAGATAATCAAACCGATGCCGAACAGAAACGCACTCCCCAATACAAGAGCCGCAAAGAATCGAAGCTGTGGCGAACGAGCTATCCGCAAGAGAAGAATCGCCGCGAACACTCCAACCAAAAGTTCAACAATCCAAAAACTCCCCTTCCATAAATCGGGCAAGACATGGTGGGGAACGCGGAGGTTCACGTAGATACTCCACCCTTCTCCTCCTCCACTCCCGGCTATAAGCTGGCGAACAATTGCGTAAAGTCCCCAAGAACCTGTCAACACAAAAATCCATCCTCGCTTAAGAATCTTCCCTATCGGATACTCTTTTCGATTCAATAGTAGAGCAAGTCCGATGCAGGGAAGAAGGTAGATTCCCACAAGAATGTGGAAGGAAAGTGCTGCACCGGCAGTAGCCAACCCAAGCGACCAATTCTTCCGAGCAAAGGCAGCAATGGCGAACAAGGCAAGAGGCCACGCAACCGCTTTTGTTTCCAGCCCTCCAGCCATCCACTCACCTGCAATTAGTGATTGATTGTTTAGGAAGAGAATCAACAAGAGCAAGCCAAAAGCAAAACGGATGTTGAATGTCCGGAAGAAGTAGAGAACCGCAGTAGCAAAGAGGAGGTAGAGGAGGAGACGCCCAACTACTGCACCATAGATGAAGCCAAGTGATGAGATTAGAGGACCAACCATTCCATTGAAAACCATCCGGTAGCCAATTTCACGATTCAGATACCAATCGCCGGGTAACCACTCTCCTTCAGCTTGTTGGCGAGCCGAAGGGAGTACGTCCACTTCGTTGTTGGCAAAGTCGTTGAAGAGAAAGCAGCGGGCAATGATAATTAGCCAGAGGAGTAGAAGCTGGGAGAGCAAAAGTACTCGTCTACCCGGCCACCTTGCTCCCTCAGTATCCTTTACACCTCTAAGAGATACTTTATCCGAATCGGAAGGGGGGATAGATTGATTGCTCAACATTCTCTTTCTCTCTACGAACGTACGGTAGATAAAGGAAGAGTGCCGTTCGATGTGAACGGCACTCCATTAATGTTTCTACTTTCCCTCTCCGGTCCCCTCTTCCTCCTTAGCTTCACCATTGATTTTGAACGATGCGATATAATCATTTGCAACCGCACTGTTTAAATCAGCCTCATCCATAGAGAGGTAGAGTATTTGATATAATCGTGCCCCCACCAGTGTGATGTTACACCGCACGTAAATATCCTTCCCCTGTTGCACTCCCTTTACATAGAACTCTTTTGCAGGATAACCTTGAAATTCATAGTCCCGTTCCTTAACCAAGGTTCCATTCACATTTCTCACAGCTCCGCCTCGGGCACTGTCCAGAATCTCGCGATCTTTCCGCAGCCCTATAATTGCTTTCGGATAGTCTGAGTAGGCAGCCATCATTGCGTAGTCTCCTCGATCAGCCAACACCATATTCATGTTGATGGCTCCCAACTCAGTCTGCACCGGAACTGCCTGCTCCGCAATACTCTTTCCTCCGGAGAACTGGATACTGTACTCCCCCTCCTTCGAAACGAAGAGAGTATCGCTGTTTTCTACTACTTCTTCACTCACTCCACTCTCGGAACCTTCTGCAAACTCCGACCCGTCGGTATCACTATCGGCACAGCCCCCCCACCCCGCACTGAACAGCAGAAGAGCGATGAGAAGGAGGGGAAAACGCTCTGCAAATTTCGCCATGATGTTATCTCTCCGAATCAATTATTGGTTGGCCTCTCCTTGGTCTGTCCGCCCACCCATCTTATCGTTCAAGTAGAGTAAGGCACTCGGGTCGCTCCCTGCCCGCTCTAACAGGGCAATCACATCTTCAATACTCTTCTCTTCTTCTACCTGCTCATCTAAAAACCACTGCAAGTGGCTCTTCGTAGCAAAGTCACTCTGGTTACCAGCCAAGGCGTAGAGTCTGTTGATTGATTCGGTGTTTCCCCGCTCCTGCTCCAGCGCCGTCTCGAACACTTCCTTCACTCCACTGAACTCCATCCGAGGCTTGCCAATTCCATCAAGCTCCACCTTTCCTCCACGATCGAGCAGATACCGGAAGAGCTTCATCGCGTGCATGTTCTCTTCTTGATGCTGCATCTGCATCCAGTGAGCAAAGCCGTCAAGACCCTCTCGGTCGAACCAGGCGCTCATCGCCAAATAGTTGTAGGCTGCACTAAATTCTTGGTTGATCTGTGCGGCCAACGCTTTTTCTACATCTGCTGGAATCATATTTCGTTCACTCAATTGATGAATATTGTTTTCGCATCCTGTTTTGCCGTTCCACTCCGAACAGCGGAGGGAATATACCGCATGGAGAGGGGAGCCTAAAATCTGAGTTGTTTCAAAAAGGGGTAAAGGCTCTCCTCGAAGCTTCTGTGAAAAGAGTCTCCCAACTCCACTATAAAGAGAAATTCCGCCTCCCGGCAAGAAAGCGGAACTTCCCATTCGCAAGATCATTAGGTTGAACCGTTGTCAGCAGAGACTCCGGTTAAGAACCTTCCACGATTATTTCAGCCACGTTACCCTCCCAGTTGTTAGATCGTACATCCCCCCAACAATTTTCACGTCCCCCTTTTTTACCATTTCTCTAATTACTTCGCTTTGTGCTAAAATATCCTCCATTGTCTGATGCACATTTGCTTCGGCCACTGCCTGCACAAAGGCTTTGTTCTTGGATGAACGCTCTCCCTCTACAGAGTCAACTCGGGCAATAGCTGCGTCAAGATTTTGGAGCGTTCCAGTCAGGTTCCCAAGCTCAACGCCATCGCAGGCTCCTTTCACTGCACCACACTCGGTATGGCCAATCACCACAATCACCTTTGCTCCGGCTACCTTCGTTCCGAACTCCATACTTCCAACCATATCTCTGTTCTCGAAATTGCCGGCAACCCTTCCCACAAAGAGATCACCAATCCCTCGATCAAAAATCAATTCCGGGGGAACCCGAGAATCTAAGCATCCAAGGACAACAGCCATTGGATATTGTCCTGCCGCAGTCGATTTGGCTTGAGCTATATAATCTCTATCAGTAAGATCACCCTCAGTAAACCGTTTGTTCCCCTCGTCTAACAACGCAATTACTTGATCGGGCGTCATTCCACTCCGCTCATCAGCAGTTAGAATGTCGGCAGAAGGAGTAGAGATTGCACTTGGGCTGTGCGAGTTTTCCGTTGAACTCGATTCTGCTGATTGATTGCCCTCTTTCTGTTCTGCACAGGCTACAGTAAACATCAGCAGAGTGAAAAACGCGATCTGCACAGATACTTTCTTCATCTGATTCTCCCTATTAGTGTGTTGTTTATAGATGCCCACCCCAGTCAGCGAACGTTAACCGATCCAGACTGATTATTATGCTGGCGACAGATGGAAACGGATATAAATGGGCAAAAGGTGCGCAGAAGTCACCTTTTCCCACTATCGTGGGAGAATGTTGTGCGAAAGATTACGCACGTTCAGGGATGACACACCTCCCGAACAGATAGAAGCTTTGTAAGCATATTCAAAGGTAGCAAAAGTGCGTGCCGACACAAACGGTAAGAAACGATCCTTGCACAGGCGACGAGACTTCAATAAATTTGGGGTTCGCTGGATTTTCCCTATCTGAGAGATGCAAGTAACGAGAACAAATTCATAAAGGAACTGGAGAGACATCATGGCAAAATCACAAGCGCGGGAGACGATCAAGCTCCGCAGCACTGAAAGTCCGTATATCTATACGACTTCAAAGAACAAGCGGAACACAACCGAGCGGCTTCAAATCAAGAAGTATGATCCGATTGTAAAGAAGCACGTTGATTTCAAGGAACAGAAATAAGTCTTCCTTTCCCGGTAAATCCAATACGATTGAAGGCGTTGTGCAAACAACGCCTTTTTTGTTTCCCTCAGTGCTTGCTCTCTCGAACTCATTCTCTAATTTCATTGGTAGCTTGACTGGGGCAAGATCACGGAACGGCTTCACTACCAGAGAATAATCCGCAAAGACTACGTTATGAACCGATTCAGTATTGTTCTTCTACCAACGTTGATCCTGATTTCTTGTACATCGCAACCCAGCGTTGAACAAGAGATGCCCCCTCCCGAGATTTCGTTCTCCGACGCAATGCTCGATTCGTTAGGCCACCAAATTGAAGCTCAGGTGAATGTCGGAGACGGAACTCTGCTGGACAAGCTCTTTAGTTTTGAACAACTATTCGAACGGATTGCGTGGCCAGAAGTGCCAAGTGCGCGTGAGAAAGAAGAGGCACTGCGGGGCTACACCGAAGCAATAGAACGGTCAGGGAGCAGCTTTGCGCAGAACATCGTGAGCCAATGGTATAACGAAGGAGAGATGCGATTTCTCGGCGTCCGTCGCGAACCGGACGGCGTAAAACTTCTCTACCGTTTCTCCTCTCCAGTAAATGGCTTGAACTACATCTCATTCCTTGTCGGCGAAGGTCAGGGTGCTCCAGTAATTGTCGACTTACACACGTCGATGCTGGGAGAGAACTACAGCAACGTACTGAGGCGGACACTTGCACAAGATCGGTCGAACCCAATCTACAGGTTGTTGGGAAAAGAAGGAGAGACGAAGAAGCTGAGCGATGCAATCGAACAAATGCAGCTTCGGTATAAGGCAGGAGAGCTTCACGATGTGGTTGACTACTATGCTTCACTCCCTGAATCACTCCGACATCAGAAAATCCTTCACCTAATACGTATCCGTGCAGTCTCTGCGATTGACGACGATGAACTGTATGCAACCGCTATCGAGGAGGCGCAAAGCCTGTTTCCAAACGACCCGGCACTTGACCTGTTGTTGATTGATTTCTATGCAATACGCGGGCAGTACGACAGTGTACTGATTGCGATAGATCAACTCGACCAACGTATAAAAGATCCCTATCTCGACTATCAGCGGGGTTCTATCGCCTTAGCTCGGAAGGATTACAACAAAGCCCGCACCTATGCTCAAACTCTAATGCGCTACGACTCCGCACTCACCGAACCCTATCTTCTTCTGATTAGTGCCGCGATAGATGAGAAGAATCATTCTGCACTTGCCGATGGACTTGCTCTGATGCAGGAAGCCGGAGTAGATGAAATTGCCTTCGATAATATCGAGCAAGATTCAACTCTGACAGATTTCATCGCCTCACCTGAGTACAAGAGGTTGAAGAAGAAATACCATTAGTGAGTCTTCTCATGAACTCAGACACAATCAAAAGCGGATGGAAAAAGAGTCCTCTTCCCATCCGCTTTTGTTTATCAATGCAATGTCCAGTTTTTTCTACACTGCCAACTTTCAATCCCTTTAGAATCCAACACCTGCTGGCGTTCCTCCACCTTGACTTTCACCATCATCTCGCCGCTGCCGGCGTCGCTGCCCACTTTGATCTTGCTGACCGAAATTCCAAGAGAAGGTTAGCGTAGCACGCTGCGACAACCACTTCCTATCAACCTCGATGTAATAGTTCGGATCGTCACGGAAGAGATCAAACTTCATCGTGTTGAAAATATCACTCACTCGAAGACTGAGGCTCGCTTTTTTCTCTAAGAACGTTGCCTTCAACGCGCCATCCAACGATTGCATCGCCGTAATCTCTCCCCGACTGATTTTGATCGGCGCACGATAGAAGTAATTCGTCTGGAAATCAAGCCACGAAAGAATTGTCAAGCTCATGTTCGCACTTGCCGACCACCCGAAGGCATTGTTGGTTAGGTCAGACTCGATGTTACTTCCGTTGAGATCAAACTGATAGAGGCTGAGGTTAGCGAAACCGCGAAGCCGATCTTTTACCCGGAACGTCCCCACAAACTCGGCTCCATACGAATCAGTTGTCGCGAAGTTTTCCCACGAAACTGTAGAGACGCCGTTGCTATCAATTGTCAACCAACGTTCGATAAGATCTGTTGAGTGGCGATAGTAGGGAGAGAAACTGAGAGAACCCCACGCAGTAAACTTGTTGAGACCAAGCTCGATTGCATCCACATACTCAGGACGAAGGTAGGGGTTTCCTGTCCGCAAGTTCAGTCGATCCTCATACTGTGTGAATGGATTCAGTCGCCAAACGCCGGGACGATTGATTCGCCGACTGTAAGAAGCCCGAACTCTCGTTGTCTGCCCGAGTGCATACGAGGCCGAGGCACTTGGGAAGAGACTGAAGTAGTTGTTCTCAAAGGTCTCACCTGTTGTCTTCAGATTGAAATCAGTTAGGGCTTGCTCGGCACGCAGCCCCACCTGTGCTTCAAGACTTCCGAACTGGTGGTTGTAGATGGCATAGGCTGCGTGAATGTGTTCGTCGTAAACGAATTCATTGTTCAACTCTACATCGGGCTGAAACTCATCTGTTTTCGGATCGAAACTTTCAGAATAGTAGGTGTTATTGATGCGGGTTAGATCTCCCTTATATCCTGTCTCTATTCTCCCCTTCTCACCTATCGGGCGAATATAGTCGAGTCGGAATGTGGTTCCGAAGTTCTTGTTCTGCGTTTCTGTCACCTGACGCTGCACAACTGAGTCGTTTGCAAGCTCTCCACTCAACCGCTCGACATAACTTCCATCCCCCTCATTGTTATCACTGAAGTAGCGAACCTCTGCTGAGAATTCATGATTCGATGATTCTTTCGCCCATCGATAGCCGAGCGTATAGTCCATGTTCAGGCCGTTGTCCTTGCTTGGGCTATTCCGAACTGTTGTATCGATGTTCACGCTCCCAACATCACCACTCGCATAGGTAATCGAGTTCCCTCCAAGTCCAGAACGTGTACTGACCAAAGCTGTCAGAGAGAGTGAGTTCATGTCGTCGAACCCATAGTCGAGCGTAGTGTTCAGGACGTGAGAGCGGTTAAGGCTGTTGCCGATATAGGCTTGGTTGAGAAGATTAACCGGGTCGAGAATTCGGTTTTCCCGGTAGACAACACCATCTGAGTTCCACTCATTATAGCGGAAGCTGTAGCTGGAGAAGAGACTGAGCTTGTTCTGTCGCCAGTTAAGTGAACCGGTAGCACTGTAGCTGTCACCGGTTCCAGCACTTAGGTTAACACTTCCGCTAACACCCCCGTGATCTTTCTCGGTCTCCAGCACAATGTTGATAATACCAGCCATTCCATCTGGATCGTACTTGGCCGAGGGATTCGGAATTACTTCAACACTCTTCACCATATCGGCGGGGAGACTTTTCAGGAAGGCGGCCAGTGCATCGCCACTAATCGGCACAGGGCGGTCATTGATGTGCACCGCTACATTCTGGCTTCCCCGCAAGCTGACGTTATCGTTGATATCTACTTCAATTTGCGGCACTGTTTTCAACACGTCGATGGCATTGCCACCCGAGGTCACCGGCTGGTTTGCCACATTGTAGACGGTACGGTCGGAACGGAACTCGATGTCGGCGCGTTCTCCCCGCAGCGTTACACCTTCCGACTCGAATGCTTCGTCAGCTTCCATGCGGACTGTACCAAAATCAAATTTTAGCGCGCCTCCTGTTATCTCAACTGAGGGGACAACTTTTGGAAGGAACCCAAGTGCCGTAATCTTCAAGTAGAAGGATCCAGGGCGTAGCCCTTCGATAGCAATCGTTCCATCTACTTTGCTGGCTGCACCTGTCACCAACGTCGAGTCAAGGCTGTTCCAGATTGCCAATGTGGCTCCTGGAATTGGCTCCCCTGAGTTATCGGCAACAATTGTCCCAACGAGACTACCGGAAGGCATCATTCCCCCACGCCCCGGCTGAGCCGTGAGCATCTCTGGTAAAGAGAGCGCAAAGAAGAGAAGAGTTGCAAGAGTGTAGCTGCGAAAATTCTGTGTCATAAAGATGTATAGTGTTTCTCTGATAGCCAGTCAGCAAACTCGTCTGTAGAGATCAGTTAGAGCATCCTGAGTGCCTTGGTCATTTTAACAGTGGGTCGCCTCTACGCGAAGTTTGCCATAAGGATTCAGTATCTACGGCATGTTGACTTTTCGTGGGTTCGGACGAAGTCGGAAGAGAGGGGTTCCATCAGAGAAGAGAAGATGTTATTACGTCAGCAGAAGCTACCTATTCGAGCATACTACAGTATGCGCCTTGAACTCATACACTCACGCACTCATATACTCACGTACTCATACACTAAAAAACTCAAATTCTTAATCCCCAAAATCAATCGTGGTTGGTCCATTTCCCCCTCCTTCTCTCTCTCCCTGTTGGCCTCGGTTCCGCTTCTTCTCATCTTGACCGAAGTTCCAACTAAATGAAAGCCAACCTGTGCGCGAGTCTCTTCTGTTCTCCATCTCGATGTAGTAATCTTTACCGTCACGTTGTAGTGAGAAACCACGTGTGTTGAAGATATCGCTCACTCTGAGAGAGAGGCTTACTCGGTCATCCATAAACGACTTTTTCAGGGCAAGGTCGGCTCCATGCATTGCATTGATGCGTCCGTCAGCAATGTTAAACGGTGCGCGGTAGAAATAGGAGAGTTGCAGATCAAGGTCGGTGAAAAGAGTAAGTGTGCCATTCACACGACCTGACCAACTGAAGGCATCGTTTGAAAGGTCAGACTCGACATTAGAGGCATCTGTGACGATACGGTAGGCGCTCAGGTTGAGAAATCCAGTAAAGACCTTGCCAGCCCTGTAAGTCCCAACGAATTCTGCTCCATAAGAATCAGATTCATCAAAATTCTCGAAGGTAAATGTCGAGATTCCACTACTGTCGAGCGAATAGTAGTGTTCGATCTGATTAGTTGTCCGCCTGAAGTAGGGGGAAAGACTGAGTGTTCCCCAATTTGTATACTGATTGAGGCTCAACTCAAATGAGTGGATATACTCCGGCAATAGATAAGGGTTGCCCGTTCGCACATTCAGGCGATCTTGGAACTGAGGGAACGGGTTCAACTGGCGCACCCACGGACGACGAACGCGCTGGCTGTAGGAAGCACGAAGCCGTGTCTTGTCGGTAAGGCTATAAGAGAGGGCAGCACTCGGGAAGAGACTGAAATAGTTATTCTCGAAACTCTCCTTCGTTGTCACGAGATTGAAATCTGTCATTGCCTGCTCGGCACGGAGTCCGGCCTGTGCTTCTATAGGGCCAAAAGAGTTAGCGTAGATCAGGTAGAGAGAGTGTAGCTGCTGGTCGTAAACGAACCTATTGTTCAAGTCATCATCTGGCTGGAACTCACCAGCAATCTGGTTGTACGTTTCGGAGTAGAAGTCGTTATTCACACGATTAAATTCGCTCTTGTACCCAGCTTCCAACCTTCCTTTCTCCCCTAACGGACGAATGTAGTCAACTTGAAAACTTCCTTCCTGATTGCGGTCGTTCGAAAGACTGTTCTGTTGTTCAACAACTGAATCCTGATTGAGTGCTATATACTCTAAGAAGTTCCCCTTCTCTTCCTCGCTGTTGGTGTTGTAGCGTGCTTCTGCCGAGAACTCGTGGCGTCCCGGTTCTTTCTTCCAAGAATATCCCAAAGCGATGTCGACGCTCCCCTCGTTATCTCCTTCTGGACTAAGCCGAATTGTTTGGGATGTGATCTCGCTTCCGCTGTTTAACTCCGTGTAGTCAACGCGATCTGTACGATCACCCGAACGTAAGCTCAGGAACGAAGTGAGGGAGAGTGTGTTCACGTCGTCGAGTAGATATTCAAACGTAGAGTTGAGTGAGTGCGAGCGACGAATGCGCTCCCCCTCAGTATGTTGGTCGAGAATTGTCAATGGCTCTACAACCTTATTCTCTCGGTAAAGATCACGCTCGGATTCCCTTTCGTCGTACCGGAAGCTGTAGCTGTTGTAGAGGTTAAATTTGTTCGATCGCCAGTTGAGAGAGCCGGAGGCATTGTAGCTATTGGTAGTACCAGCACTCAGCGTCACGTTCCCACTCAGATTCCCCTCCTTCTTCTCATTCTTCAGAACAATGTTCAAGATGCCCGCCATACCATCTGGATCATACTTTGCCGAAGGGTTCGGAATAATCTCGATGTTCTTGATCTCACTCGCCGAAAGTCCACGCAGGAAACCAGCAAGAGCCTCCCCACTTAGTGGAACCGAACGTCCGTTCAACAACACAACCACATTCTGACTTCCCCGAAGGCTGATGTTGTCATCAATGTCAACCTCAACCTGCGGAACGTTTTTCAGTACGTCCAGCGCATCTCCACCGGCATTTACCGGCTGATTCTCAACGTTATAGATTGTCCGGTCTGCCTTGAACTCAATGTCAGGACGTTCAGAGGTGAGAGTCACCCCCTCAGACTCTATACTCTCGTCAAGTTGAAGTTGGATGGTTCCTACGTCAACTGTTGTCGCGTCAGGACGAACTGCGATCTGATCAAGCTGCTGATCTTGATAGCCGAGTGAGGATATCTTAGCGTAGTATGCACCGGGGGGAAGCCCTTCAATAGAGAAGAGTCCATCAGCATTGCTTACCCCGCCGGTGACAAGTGTAGAATCTCGCACACGCCAGAGAGCAATTGTTGCCCCCGGAATTGGGGCTTTCGATTCGCTGTCGATAATTGTACCGGATACCATGCCCTTAACTGCGGGTCTGCCATCCCTCCCTCCAGAACGCCCTCCAGGTCTCTGAGCCAGAGTATCGATAGGGAGCGAAAGAGCTAAAAATATCAAGAGCATTCCCGAGCAAAACCATCGGAGCGTTGTCATTATCATCATTTGGTGGTCGATTCTTTGTAACCTATTTACCCTGCACAGCAGCAAACTACGCTGATTAGGCTATTCGATTGTTTAATGGCGCAAACCGTAACTGTGTCGGCCTTAGACAAGTTTGCCAAGCTCTTTATTCCTTCTATAGGATTCAGAGTGATATGATCTTTGCCGAATTGGTTGCGTAGAAGACGAGGTGTTCTCGACTGATGGTAACTCCCGACTGTTAGTCGGGAGGATTGAGGTGAGAACTGGGGAAGAAACGGCTTGAAGCTCTATTGCACCCCGATGAATCGGGATGTTAATCTCATGTGGTGACTACCTCAGTATTTACTCAAATGCCATCCACAACACTATAACTTCTACGAATGTCGCAAGAACCTGTAGCATAACCTTGTCTGGAGACGTTTGGTAACCTCTTCACTAACCACATTCGTTACCTTCTTCTGTTTCACACACTCTCTACTCCTTTCCTATCTTCTTCCCTTCTCTTCACAGAAATATCAATCAGACTAAATCAGAATCATGGCAGGAACATATCACAACTTTATTGATGGCGAGTGGATTGCCTCACAGAGTGGACGGGAGTTTGAGAACAGAAACCCGGCAGACTCGGATGATAGAATCGGAACGTTTCCCGAGAGCGATAGAAACGATGTAGCTGCGGCAGTAGCTGCGGCAACAGAAGCCTACAAAGAATGGCGGCTAACCCCTGCTCCGAAGCGTGGCGATATTCTCAGGAAGGCTGGAGACATTCTGAACCGACAGAAAGACGACCTGGCTCGCGCAATGACTCGTGAGATGGGCAAACCGGTCTTCGAGACAAAGGGCGACGTGCAAGAGGCTATCGACACGGCATACTATTCGGCAACGGAGACCCGCCGTCTGTTCGGCTACAACGCCCCGAGCGAAATGCCAAACAAGATGAACCTCTCGTTTCGGATGCCAATTGGAGTCTGCGGCATCATCACCGCATGGAACTTCCCAATGGCAGTTCCAAGTTGGAAGATTTTTCCAGCACTTGCATGCGGCAATACGATTGTCTACAAGCCGAGCGAGGATGCCCCGCACAGCGGCAACCTCTTAGCCGAAGTTCTCGAAGAGGCTGGATTACCGAAAGGGGTATTCAACGTAGTACATGGTGGCGTGGAGTGTGGCGAGGCAATTGTGGATCACCCTGACGTGAAAGTAATTGGCTTCACCGGGTCAACCGATGTTGGCAAAGCAATCGCCTCGAAAGCTGGAGCAATGAACAAGAAGGTCTCGCTTGAGATGGGAGGAAAGAATGCTCAGATCGTGATGCCTGACGCCGACCTTGACCTTGCCCTTGAGGGCGTTCTCTGGGGAGCATTCGGCACAACAGGTCAGCGTTGCACCGCTACCAGTCGGTTGATTTTGCACGAAGATATTCACGACGATTTTGTCAACAAGCTGATTACGAAGGGAGCCGCACTGAAGATTGGACCAGGATTGGAGGAGGGCACAGAGATGGGGCCAGTAATTAACGAGAAGCAGCTCGACCGCATTGCAGAGTATGTTCGGATTGGTCGTGAGGAAGATGAGGCAACTTGTGTGTTAGGGGGTGATAGAGCTGGTGAAGAAGATGCGAAACTTGGGCGAGGCAACTTCTTCCTACCGACAATCTTTATTGGTGTTACCCGCGATATGCGCATTGCGACAGAGGAGATATTTGGCCCGGTTCTCTCGGTAATCAAAGTTTCAGATCTAACCGAGGCCATCGATATTCTGAACGACACAGAGTATGGACTTTCATCGAGCCTCTACACTGCGAACGTAAATGATGCCTTCCGCGCTATCCGCGACATCGAAGCAGGCATTACGTATATCAACGTTCCAACAATTGGAGCCGAAGCTCATATGCCGTTTGGTGGGGTAAAAGGAACTGGCAACGGACATCGTGAGGGAGGCTGGACAGTCTTCGACATCTTTACCGAGTGGAAGACCGTCTACATCGACTACAGCGGCTCGTTGCAGCGGGCGCAGATTGATAATTATTGATGGGACACTTCCCCACTTTAGCAGCTAACTGAGTGAACGGCAATCGATTGATGAATCCTTTCCGTTCACTCTCGTGCTGTAGCACAGAATGGAAACATTCGTAGATTATGTAATCCATCTATATCACATTCATATATCCTAACATAGTATCACTATGAACCGTCTTTTGATTCACTCACTTCTTCCACTTCTCACTTTTTCCACTCTTCTGTTCGTCGGGTGTTCGGATTCAACTACAGATCCTGACAACGATGGCACTGTCGAGGAAATCACCGCTCCATACTATATCCAAGCAAGCCTCAATGGCAAGGTCAAGACTGTACAGCAGCAGAGCACTTCCTCGAACCTTGTCGACATGGGATTTTCTTCCTTTGAGGGAACAGCAAGTAATGATGTTGACTTCGTATCAATTCAGCGAACATTTTTTACTCGTGTGGTCCCTACAGGTGGCATTCCGGTGCTCGACTCGACCAATACATTCTACTTCTCGTTCATCAAGAATTATGATAAGCGGATTACCAATGACGACGACTACGATCTAATGATCCGGAAGGGATCGACTTCATTTGGCAGTGAAGCCGACGAAAAAGATGGAGTAGAGATTCGCTGGGTCGACGCAAACGGAAAATCTTGGTCTACTGCCTACGGCTCTGGCAACCAGGCGAACAGCAGTTTTGTTATTACAAAGAAGGTAAAGATTGAATATCCCCAGCCATGGCTTGGAGACCGCATTCTCTACGAGATCGAGGGTACATTCTCCTGCACACTTTACGATAGCTCAGGCAATTCCATGCAGGTGACAGAAGGAAAGTTTTCGCTCAAAGCTGTTCTTGTATAACCTGTGCCGACCATAGAAAGAAAAAAAGCCGGAAGACAAACACAAACAACGTAGACGTAAATCCCCGTTACCGCCGACTAAGTATGCTCCTTCCCGTGATACCTTCGGCGAACGCCTATTCGTATGTGCAATGTCTTCCGGCCATACCCATAGAATGAGTATGGAAGCAAATATAAGAGGACTCCCATAGAATGGCAAGGGGTATCCCAAATATTATTTTTCTCGGACGCGAAGCACCATCCGACGGGCAGGGAAGATTCCGCCGAACCAGAAAAGCAGAAGCGTACAAAGTGCGCAGAATGCGTAGATAAGAGGAAAGAGAGAAGATGTGTCGAACAAAAATTCATCTAAGGTCTGCATTGCAAGAATTGCTCCGATAAAACCTACAGCTAAGAGACCACAGAAGGACCAGAGGGTCTCCCTAAACTTTGGCAGAAGAAAACGCCGACCTTCCCTCTCATCCCAAAGCGAGTCTGCCATCAAACGGCGAAACGTAAAGAAGGCGATAAGAATTCCAAGAACTCCGGTAATGCAGACCACTACTACCAGATCGTAAAGCCGGGCAATCCACTCACTCCGTATATCAGCGTTAGAGAGAATACTCCCCACAAGAGCACCTGAGCCTGTCTGCTTCAACTGCTGGTTAATAGACTCCGCAAGTTCAACCTGATTTACCTCGCCTGATGTATGGATAACAAGTGTCAACGCATTCGCGGGGAACTGCCAGTAGCAACGGTAAATGCGAGGGAGGGGAGCTTCACGAGGACCGTGATAGAAGACATTTTCTACAATCCCAACAATTGTCCGCTCCTCTGGGTGATGATTCAACCAAACTTTTTTGCCAACTGGGTTTTCCCCCGGCCAGAACTTCTCAGCCATCGCCCTGTTGATGACAATCACCTGCTCTTCACGCCCTCCATCCTCTTCGTTGAAGTAACGACCAGCCAAGAGAGGAACTCCCATTATCTGATGGTAGTCAACTCCAACCCGGCAGAACTCTGCCCAAGTCTCTTCGTTCACCTGTCTTGAGGTACGATCAAGTATCGTGAAGGGAATTGCAAAACGGCTGGAGCGGAGAGGAATCGACTCACTCCCACTCACCATCTCTACACCGGGTAACTTCTCGACTCTCAGCATTGCTCGGTAGAAATAATTGGCTTGATCGCTACCACTCGGGTATTGAGAGTGTGGAAGGAGAACACGTACCGAAAGCAGTTTCTCAGGTTGATAGCCAAGGTCAGCATCGTACAGATTTGACAAACTTCCCACCATTAGTCCTGCGCAGACTGTTATTGTTAAGGCAAGCCCTCCCTGCAACACAGATACTCCTCGGGCATAACGGAAAAATGAGACGGTACGATTGCGACGCAACCAGAAAGAGTGGAGCAACTGCTCAGCACGATGCAACAACGCAATCAGCACTCCTACAAGCAACGTTAGTCCAGCAGCAATTCCAACGGTTCTCATATCCAAGGTTGTAGTGAAGGCATCCCCCACATTCTCCAGAAAAGTCTTCATCAAAAGATCTGCCCCATATAATCCAATTGGAAGTGCAAGCAGACCAGCCAAGAGAAGAGAGGCGAGGAGGGTGAGGAATGGCTCTACCGAGCTATGGGAAGATTGCTGTCGGGAGATGGGAATCAACCGTCGTGTAGTGCTGATAAGAGCAATCAACAGTAGCGAAGCCACCGATCCGAGCAATACAAAAAAACCTTTCTCAAGTGGAGCAATGTAGGCCTGTTGCAGTGACTCAATCTCCCAACGATACCCGTTGTTTGTTGCAGGATAGCGAGCAACCAAATCTGCCGTAATCAAGTCCAGTTCACTCTGTGCCTGTTGGAGAGATATTCCCGGCAGGAGTTCGGCCAACACAAACGCAAATCGATTGCCGCGTGCAGCAGGGTTTTGGGGAACAAAATCTACGGGGAAGGGAAGGAGAATATCTGTTTTCGTATAGGGTTGAAAGTCAGGGTCTGTTACTCCAATCACAGTGCGAGAACAGCCATCGACCTCAATTGTGCTCCCAAGAACTGAAGATTCCCCCCCATAGACATCCTTCCAGAAATCGTAGGTAAGGAGAACGGAAGGGGAAGCCGACGGAAGAAAATCATCTGCAGAAAATTTTCGGCCAATCCAAGGACGTGGTTTGACAATCCTGAAATATCCTTCGGAACCACGCATTGCGACAATGGGACGCTCGATCTCTCCTGTCGGCAATTGCTGGTAATGGTACAGCCCCATATCACTAAAACTTGTTGACCGAGCAGACCAGTCTTTGAAGTCGAGAGGAGAAACACCAACATGCTCCTTTCCAATAACTTCCTGCTCTCCAAAAATCAGCACCAAGCGGTCTGGGTTGTTATATGCTGAAAGAGGTTGAACCATTGCCCGATCCACAAGGAAGAGGAGGGCAAGGGTTGAACCGAGACCAAGAGCCACAATCAGAGAGGTACGAAGAAGATGGAACGCCACGTACCAAAAGTTTTCGCTTCGTGCTTCAAGACAGGCAAGGCGAAGTTTCTCTTGGTCTCCGAAGCGGAAGAAAGCATCTTGTTCGGCAGCCGCAGGAGACATGCCGATGCGGAGGTTCTCTTCAATCCGCATCGCAATGTGAAAGTGGAACTCTTCTTCCAACTCCTCTTCAGCACGAAGCCAAGCAAATGGCGCACTGTTTCGAAGCGCCCCAAGAATCTTTCCCCGACGCATCATACCAATCTCCCCGAATCTATAGGGTTCTCGAATTCGGTCTCACTGGCAAAGCTCATGATCCTCTCCCACTGAGGCCGAGAACTTTTGCTGTCGCCTCAGCAAATCGTTCCCAGGTTAATACTTGCTCTTCCAACTGTTTGCTCCCTGATCGAGTAAGCTGATAGTACTTGGCACGACGATTGTTTTCGGAGAGACCCCATTCAGATACAATCCAACCTTTTCCTTCCATTCGATGGAGAGCAGGATAGAGCGACCCCTCCTCAACAGACAGAACTTCGTTAGTAACGCTCTGGATGTGCCGAACGATTGCATAGCCATGTTTCTTTCCCTCATTCAGGGTTTGTAGAATCAACATGTCGAGTGTGCCCTGCAACAAATCAACCCGCGAATTTGCCATTAGATAGGTTCCTCCCTGTGACGATAACTGCGAAGGGGTCAATCTACAATCCTTCCCATAGATTGGCAAGGTGAGAGCACCACGTTTATGGCTTACTATATTTGCGACAGTCACCGAATAAACAGTTCATCTCCAGAAAAAATCAGAGGGGACTCTTCCCGGTTTGCATCCGAACTCCTATCTTCAGGAATTGATCTATCATACTTTCAACGAAGGAGGATTATATGTCATTACACGAAAAGTATAACCCAGTTCTCGAGCTTGGAAAAGAGTTGAATGTCAAGAACGGAAATGTAGAGGAAGCCGACGGAAAACTAAAGATCACCGGCACAGTTCCGGTACAAGGGCACAAGGATTTGTTGTGGGATAAAATTAAAGCAATTGGGGGCGAAAATCCTGTTGACATCGAAGCAGATATTCAGGTTGACTCGACCGGAGCACAGTTTCATGAGGTGCAACCGGGAGAGACACTGAGCAAAATTGCCGCGCAGTATTTGGGCAACGCTAATCGCTATCCTGAAATTTTCAAGGCAAATACCTATCAACTAAGCGACCCAGATCGCATTCAGATAGGGCAGAGGATTTTTATTCCAGAATAGATTCCAAAACCTTTTCCAGTAATTGAGGATCGCCTTGCAGGAGACTGCCCAAGGCGATCCTTTTTTCACAGACCAGTATCGTATCGACCATCAACATCACTATGCAATGCCTGAATCTCCTACTGCAACGCGCAAGCGTGCTGTTAAAATCATTGCCCTCTTAGAAGAGACATATTCCGAGGCGAAGATTGCACTACACTACAACTCACCTTTCCAGCTTCTGATTGCTACGATACTATCTGCACAGTGTACAGATGAGCGGGTGAACAGCGTGACTCCGGGACTGTTCGAGCACTATCCGACACCGCAAGACTTTCTCGCTGCACCGGTAGAAGAGCTTGAGCAAGCAATTTTTAGTACTGGTTTCTATCGGAACAAAGCAAAGTCAATTCGAGGAGCCTGTGAAGCTCTGATAACAGAACATGGCAGGGAAGTGCCTCGAACGATGGAAGAGTTGATTACACTCCCCGGTGTTGGCAGGAAGACAGCAAACGTGCTGTTAGGACATTGCTTTGGCGTGCCGGGACTTGTTGTGGACACGCACGTAAAGCGCATTAGCAACTTGCTGAGGCTTGCCGATTCCCAGAACCCTGACGTGATCGAGAAACAGTTGGAGGAAGTAGTTCCCAAAGAGAAGTGGGTGAAATTTAGTCACCTGTTGGCCGAACATGGTAGGGCTATCTGCATTGCGCGCCGCCCGAAATGCCCGGAGTGTCCCGTCGTGCTCCTCTGTCCATCGGCACAAACATAAGTGGGGAGCCCCCAAAGGTAAGCTCCCCACCAACTCTACAATTTTGAATTTCTACTTTTGAGTTCTCTCTGCTACTTCACTACAATCAACTTCCGCGATGCTCTGTACTCGCCGGCGTGCAGGGTTACCGTGTAAAGACCGGGAACAAGCTCTTCGGTGGCAAGCTCAACGCCATGCTCTCCTTCCTCTACGCGTCCTAAATCAGTCTCAGATACAAGTTTCCCATATGCGTCGTGGAGTGTGATTGTACTACTCTCAACATTCCCGAGTGTGAAATTAACGCGAACGTTCTCTGTTGCTGGATTTGGAACAATGTTCGCAAGACTATAACCGCCCATTGGGTTCGGTTCGGTTACTGTTAAAGTTGCGCCAGTTCGTGGTGAGAACCCTGCCTGAACAACTTCGTTCGTGAACTCATCCTGTACCCAAGCAACGATATACATCTTCGTTGGATCCCAATCATCACCGAGAGTGTAGGTGTAGTTGAATGTCTGTGACTGTTTTGGGTTTAGCTTTACTGTGACACCCTCAACAGGTGAAACGAACGTCCGGAAGAGATCGTGAAAAGCCGTTTCCTTATAGTATGGCTGGCTTTTTGAGAAATATGATTCTGGACGCTCTACGAGTCCTTCGACCGCGGCAACATATAGTCTGTATCCATCTCCAAGCCCTTCATTTGAATTTGCTGTAACGCCAACCCGGTAGGTTCCCCCATCATTCACATGTGTTAGGGTTAGGGCAATTGGCGACGGTTCATTTAATTGCGAGTTAACATCACTTCTGATTGTTGCTTCGTTCGTCGATCCAGTTCCCAGACCAAAGCCGTCAACAAATACTTGAGGAAGCGCGTTGAATTTCCCGTAGTATGCATCTCTGGCGTCGTTATGAGGCTTGTTCTGCTGATAGAATGGATCATTCCTTCCGGGAATATCTAAGTGCCACTGAATCGTCACAATCCGGCTTGGGTTTTCTTTTGCAATCTTCGTGACATACTCAGCAGCCTGCGGACAATTCACACAGGTTACGCTACTGAAATCTTCCATTAGAACGATACGCTGATGTTGCGCCGTTGCTACTGCAACAACGAGCAGGCCAAACACTCCAATAGTCGCAAAAAGTCGTTGGTAATTCATAGTACTCTCCTCTATCGTTATACTAATCTTCTATAGTAATTAATCTGTTTGTTCTCTCACAGTTTGCTGGTAATATTCAGACGAAAGCCTGTGAAGGGATTGATAAACCGGCAAACTCCACCGGTACAAACAACACCTCCACGCTCCCATCCATATTGTGCTCCAACCGTGTGTGCCCGCCCAATACGATACGTTCCTCCCACCACTGGCCAAAGCTGGCGTCCTCCCTGCTCCTTATCAGTCGATGACCACTCAACGCGGGCATTTGCAGACCATCGAGGCGAATGCGTGAACTCAAGGGTCAGAAGGGTGTTAATAAACTTCCCATCTGATGCCTTGATGCCAAGCGAGTCATTCTGCTCAGAGATTTTCTTCGATTCAAAAACTCGTTGAGCTTCCAGAATCGCGTGAAGACTGTTGCCGTGAGAAAGTAGCACTGTCGACTCTATCAAGCCACCGAATACCTTGGAGGTTTCCACTGTGGCTTTAGGAATTTCCACACTCAGCCTATCGTAGTAGATTACATTGTCTTTTCGTTGTAGCCCAAATATCATAGTGATATTGTCATTCAACAGATATTCGGCTTGTGCAAATATCTCCCAGTAAGGAGAGTATCGTGCATCACCTAACTCAGGGAAAGAGAGTCGTTTATCATCGATCAACTGAAAGTTAAGTGACTCAATACCGAGGGTGTCGGTTACAACCACCGGATTATATGCTGCGTGGCGGCTTGCTGCCGTTGCAACGAAACTGATGGTTAAATCTTCTGTTGGAACAACAAGTCCTGAAAGCTGAAATCCAAGTTCATCACTAAAATCAATTGTGTGGGGATTACGTGCTAAGAGAGTTTTGTCATGTTCTGGAACCAAGGTTGGACCATTTTGAAACGGAAGTGCACGAGTTGGCCGTGCGGAGACATCACGATCCCTTGGTTCAACAAGATCAAAGCGATAATCTTTATACTCAGCAGTTACACCGAAGATATCACCAGTGTACCCAAGTTTGCCATACCAACCAGTACCGTAGTTTGTAGATGAACTGAGAGTTCTGTCTACGCTGTCAATCACAGACCGCTTGTCGACCCAGTTATAGAGTGCTGTAAAACCTTCGTAATTCCCTTCGATATATCCTTCTCGTAAATAGGCGTCAAAGTCATTACTGAACACACCCCTTTTCTTTTGCCCAGTAGCTGAGAGGAATGATGCACCGAACTTGACTTCGTCGATAGGGCTTCCCTCTCCCCAAGCTCCTCTCATGAGATAATCCTCGACCCTATTCGTAGCCAGAATGTCGGCATACGCCATTGTTCCACCATAGACACCCCCTTTGAACTCCTTTCGCTTATAGTCGATGTTCACCCCTTGTGTTTGGGTATTGAATCCAATCGGTCGGCTTTCGAACGTATTCATCACTAATCCTGTCCCTACCAAGTGATAGAACGTCCCACCTCTGGCGGTCAACCCATCTTTTTTGACTTCGGCGAAGAACTGTGTCAGACCGACAGTGTCAGGACCGAACTCTCTGGGACGATCAAGCTGCACACGGAAGCCGAGAAGAAGATTCCCTAAGTTATTCGAGACGTTGACACGGCCGTTGAAGAGATTCTCCAAGTACTCTTTCCGAGCAACATCTTCGTTCTGATATTGTTCTCCGATACCATAGCGAAAATCGTTGGCAACTGAGAAGTCAGCTTTCTGAGCCAGCGTTGTACGAACATTGAGAAGGATACTACACAGGATTGCTACTGAAAGGAACCTTGCCATCAGTCGAAAGTGTCGATTTTTGTCAGCAGTCACAACAGAATCAAAGTTTGTTGGATATTCTTGTCTTTAGTTCAACTCTAAAGATAACACAAAAGCCGAAGTGGAGTATCTCTCCACTTCGGCTTGTATTCCTATGCAATCACGATCTTCTGAATGAGAAGCGAGAAGCCGGGTAGTACTCCAGTAGAAGAAGTACCCAATCGGATTTTCTCTTACGTTTTCTACTCGCTATCTCCAGTTTCCGTCCCCTCAATCAAACTCACCGCTTCTTCCATCAGATGCTCTTCGTCTCCCTCAAAATATCCGTCGTGCTTGAATTTCAGTTCGCCATTCTGATCGTAGATCAATGCATATGGTACTTCTGTTCCGTTCACCGCCTCAAAGGTCTCCTGGCTTGGATCAAGCAAAACAGGGAACTTGAACTTCTTAGCATTGACGTAAGGTCCAACCTTCGACATTGTTTTAGTATTGTCAATGAAGACTGCCACGTACTCAATGCCATGTGCTTGCAAGCTATCGTAGATGTTGTTAACGGCCTGCATCTCCTTTTTGCAAGGCACACACCACGTTGCACCGTAGCTAACGATAATCACTTTCCCTTCACCGATTTCAGCCAATGAGGTCTGTGTGCCGTCAGGAGTTTCTAATGGAGTGTTAAGTGTTGAGAGGTTCTGAGCAAGACTTCCGGCAACAACTACAAAAAATGCAATCAACGTTGTCGGAATAATGTTCGAGATTCGCATAATTCTTTGCTTGAAATAATGATGTGGTCGCTTCGGCTTGCTCACCCTGTAGATGGCAAGGATTACTCGGATGCACTCCGAAAGATACCGTTTAACAACGGATCGGTTTTCTTGGAATTGCACACCGGCAGAGAGAGCTTCTGCTTCCCCGATATTACCGAATAACTTGAAAAGTTTGTCGTCCTACTACAACCCCTTGTCTGTTCAAGTGTAGGAGGAAATATCCTCCTGATGGTATCTCACTTCCAAACTCAATCCTTTCCTCTGATTGTGAGGCTTCAAAGCGAGAGATAACTTCTCCTCGACTGTTTACTATTAGTAGATGGTCTCCGGCATCTATGTTGCCAGTTACATGAATCCCACCATTTAGGATAGGATTGGGAGCGACCAGCAAGTGATTCGTACCAGACTCATCAGCTTCAGCAGAGTGTACTGACAACGTTGCAAGGTTATAGTAAACCGTGAGTGTCAGCTTTGTCGTAAACCGATCTTCAATTAGAGCCGTTGCAGGCCTTGTAAAGGTTTTATTGAACGCAGTCGGTACAATAGGATCGACAAGGTTAATTGAGTCTACTCCTGCAGGCCAGTCAGGATTGAGAATCGTTAAGCGAAGCGAGCCTCCTGTATTGTTCCGCAATCCAATGTTAAACGTAAGGGTGAATTCCGTTTTATCACCACTTGCGACTGAATCAGGAACTCCTCGAAAATCTTCCTGCCAGATACAGGGGTCACCAGCAAAAGGCCCATCACAGACTCTGTTCAGCCAAGCATAGTAGTTTTGGGGTGGAAGAAAAGGAATTTCTACTTCTGCTTGATCTGTTGTATCGGTATAGGGTGTGCCAAAGCCATAAAAAATATTTACTGCAGGATCACCCGACTGTATCTCTGATGTAAAACGGATCTTACCAATACTCTCGTATTGTTCCTGTGCCGAAAGTATCCCGACCTGGCACAACAAGAACGTAGCACTTGAGAGAAGACAATACGTCAAGAACTTTTTCATCACATTCATCCCTTTCAATAACGTGTATAGAGCAACATTATAACGTTGAATAGAAAAGGGCGAACTCGATGTTTTTCGAGTTCGCCCTTTCCGTTTCACTGTACCACCTCTTTCCCACTTTCTCAAGTTAAGAAGAGATGCTACCCCTAAGTTATCGTGCAATCACGACGTGACGAATCTCAGTCTCTCCGTTCGAGGTTGTCATCTTGTAGACGTAGACGCCTGTGCTCAAACCTTTTACAGAGAAGTCGACTGACTCCTGACCCGCAACCGTTCCGTCAAACAAGTCTGCTACTTTCTCGCCGAGCGAGTTGTAGAGACCGACTGTGACGTGACGCTCCGTTGGGACCGCAATGTCAAACGACATGCGATCGCTGGCCGGGTTCGGATATGCTTCGCTCAAGTTCACAGTCGAGGATGGAACGCGTGTCAACTTCACCGATTTTGTCAGTGAGTTAGTGATGCGAACCGCACCTGCCTCTCCTGCTGCAAATTCACCGATGTATGCACCAGTCTCAGCATCAGTGACAACATATGCTGCGTCAACATTCTCTACTGAGAGGACAACCGGATAGGTGACGCCTGTCAATTCAACAACGTGCTCGCCGCTGCGCTCGCTTGTAGCACTAACAAAGCCGTTGTTGTTGAAGCGAACGTCGAACATGCCAACACCAGGAACTGGTGGCATCTCATACTGCTTGTTCTCTACGTTACCGTAGCCGAACCAAAGCTGTGAGTTTGCATGTTGTCCGTTGTCTGCAATTGTCAGATTATTCAATGACTGATATGGCTTCGTTGGTTCCCCAGCTACCCCCTTGCGGATCGGCTCGGTTGGTTCCAGTCGATACCAGCCTGTTCCCGTTACTTTAATCCAGTAACCATATCCTGGCTCGATACGCGATGTCTGCTCGTAGCCACGGCTTGTAACGTAGCGATAGACCTCACCATCAAGCGATGGAATCGGATTGCTTTCAAATGGTCCGAACGTAATTCCATCCACTGTTGTTGGCACGGAAAGAGCACCAACAGTATTCCATCCCTGGAAGAGACGAACTCTGTATGGTGTCAGGATTTCGTGAATCAACAGAACTGGTACACCCGAGACTGTATTGTCGAGGATGTCGCTGTACTTAACAAAGTAGCCAATACCTGCGTGAACTTCATCTTCCTTCGAGTAGACGTTCTGCGTGAACCGGATCGGTCCAGAGTTCGAATTCGGGAAGACCGAAAGCTGACGAGGATCAGATGGCTCAACTGGCAAGGAAATGAAGTTCCAGCCACGATTGATCTCTGGGAATTGTACAACACGTGGAAGCAGATAGTCAATGCAGAACGACTTGACGCTTGGGTCGGCAATAAAGATTGCACGACGTGTACCACCAATGTTCGCTCCCTCAAGACGCATGTTCAAGGTCTGATCGACACCAGCAACATTTTGCTTGAAGAAGAGCTGTGCTCCCTGTGGAAGGTCGTTCAGATCGTACTCGAGAACAACCGGATAGTCATTCACATTATTCACATCGAAGTTCACACAGTATGTATGAATTGTCTCAATATCAAAGTTGCGAATGTCAATACTTGCTTCGTCGTTTGTTGAACGTGGTACACGATTCGGCTCAGTGTAGATTCCTCGTCCGTCAATCAGACCGTTAAATCCAGTCAATGACGGCGGGAAGAAACGAGCGTAGAACGACCCTGCTCCTGGTGGCGAAGTCCCCTCCAACTCACCGAAGAGAGAATCAACACCATCGGTAGCTCCAACACCCGTTCCCATCGTGAGATAGGTAATATCTGGCGAGGTAGCTGAGCTACGGACTCTTAACTGAATACCACGAGTCTGCGTTGGCTCTTCATTAGTGTTCAACCCACTTTCTAATGGATTACGGTTTACAATCAACACAACCCGCAAACGGACTGAGCTGTTTTGTGCGTCGATCGAGCGAATCGTCACGTATCCCTCGTAGATGCCAGGTGTTGGATAACCATCTGGCGGAGCTGGCAACATTGTTGGGTTCGCAACGATGTTGAAGAAAGCTTCTCCAGCAACATTCCGAATTTGCACACCACGCTCGCCATTCTGTCCACCTTGCTGAACGCCAGGAGGTACGCCCGGATCATTCAGATCGATCCGTAACCAAGGCTGGTCGGTCTCAACTGTAAGGTTGCGAAGGAAGGTTCCTGCAACACCATTTGAGATCTTCAGGCCACGGAAGACACGGTTTGGGTTACCAAACTGCGTCTGCAATGGGAAGACCAACTCGTAGTTTGCGTTGTCTGACGGACTTGGTTGAACTACCTGCGAACTTGGAATAAGGTCGATGCGGGGACGACGTGTAATCTGAACCACCGCTGAACCATAGTCATTCGGATAGGTAATTGGAAAGATTGGCGGCGGGAATACACCCGTTTGAATCGGGCCGAATCCACGAGCAATCATTTCTGGCGTCACGTTTGCTGGATTGTAGTTATTCCAACGAATGGAATCACGAACCAGAATCATCTGGTCAGCCGTGATACCGCACACGCCACCATTTGCCGTGCCAACTATTTCGAATACGACGTATACGAAAGGAGTATAATCACGATCAGAACATGTTGGGTTCTGAATTCCTGGAGTTGAAACTGGAGAACGTGGCAGTGGAAGTGATGAACTTCCTGAAATTGTCACGCGCTCACCAAATGTCGATGAACCTCCCGTTGTCGGGAACTTATAGTTAGGTTCTGTCGCTGTCGACATACTCATGTTAAAGTGCTTTGCCAAAACGTTTGTGTCTTTTGGCAGTGCACCTTTCTTTGAAACTCCTACTGCTTTCAGCATACAGTTATTGTACTGCAACTGGAAGCGGAAGCTAAAAATGCGCTCTCCAGGATTACCAACGATATTCTCTCTTGTCAATGAATCAAGACAGTTGTGAATAAAGATCGGCATTACGAGATAGCGCTTCTCACCGTTTCCGGGTTCTGACACATAGATTGTGTCTCCATTAACTACGTCACCCCCCGGATTGGTGGTTGGCAACTCTTTTTGTAAGGACAAGGTCGGCAGGAACTTTGCGCCAAGCTGTGCACGAGCAATTGTTGTACTCAATGCAAACAGGGCAAGGATCGCTACGAACCGCATTCCCAAGAACCAATAGCGTTTACGCATGGATCTACTCCTGTGGTAATGGTGAATAACTTACCGTTGTTTATAGTATAAATTGTCTATTCCAAAATCTCCCTTCTGAACCCCTAATCACGACGAAGTATTTCCCTCTTCTCACATTCTTCTCCATCTTCACTACAACGCTCTTCCCTCTCTCCAAGTTTTCTACATATGCAATGCGTGATCCCTTTATATCATATATAGTCACGCTCTGAATTGAACTCTGCCTCGCGGAAGTAACCTGTAGAATGTTTGTCTCTTTCGATAAAACAACTTCTACCCCGCTCTCCTCTCCTCTGCTTCGGTTGACAACGCTCATCGTTGTGTCCACAGTGTCAGTTGGAATCAGCTTCCCGACAACTTCAGCATTTTCAACGAACAGCTTACCTAAGCAGGATTGTTCGTTAAGACTGAATTCATCAATTATCAAAGAAGACTCAAAAGCACTGTCCGTTGTTCGCTCAAGCAAAATCCGCACTAACAAACTATCGTCGGATGTAATATCGGCATCTGACGTGAAATAGCCTGTGATTTTCTCAGAGGTCACTGTCAAATCCCTCACATTCCACTCTCCAGTTCTCCCGGGACCAGCCTCTATCGTGTCAACAAATTTAACTCCAGCCCCCTCATTTATGAGGCTAAATCTAATTTCTCGCACTTTGTGGTTGGCTATATTACGAACATAGAGTTCAACCGTGTCTACTTGGTTCGTATCAAGGTCGCCCTCAGTGACTTTCAAGGTTCCGGCATACTCGAGTGTTGTATCCCGTTGAACTTTAACAAAGCCTGAAATAAATCGACTTGACCCAAGATTCTCTCCAAGTTTCCCCTCGATTTCAATCGACTGTACTCTTGCTCCTGCTTCCGGTGGTTCTACTAACTCTTCTCCTCGCTTTAACTTCCCTTTCATATAGAAGAGGGGAATTCCTGTTCCTACCGCTGGCCGAATTGCTCCTTCTGGAGCAGGAGATACAGAAACCCAAAGTAAACCTTCTACGGTATCGACCGATTGTACTTTTGAAGCAAAACGGCCAAATACTGTCTGCGGTGGAGTTAAGATATATGGTGGCTGTAGTTGAATTCTTGAAGTATCCCACCTCAAGGTTAGTGTACATACCAACACGCTATCTTGAACTCGAAATCCAATTGTGGTGTCTTCGTCGGCAAAGCTTTCCAACCAAACTCCCCAATTGTCAAACAAGACATCGTTCTCCATTTCGGCACTGTTCTCCACTTCACAGAAGTTGAAGCCCAATGTATCAACCCAGATTCTCAAAGAACGTTGTTCTGATTGTGCAATTCCCCTCTCAGACGTTGCTATCCCTGCACCTATCAATAGCAACATTATCAAAGTCTGGCTCAAGCCCCTCACCCTCAACACAGTCCGTCCACTCTTCACTTTTTCTTGTTGAATTGCGGATTTCATTATTCCGCCTCTTTTTCGTTAAGGTGAAGTGGGTTTAGCGTTTCGGTAGTGGCAGGCAGGATATTGCAATCCTGCCTGCCACCCCTAAAACTCCTTACTTAGCGCACAACCTGAACTCGGGCAACCCCGCTCCGTCCGGCTGCTTCTACGCGAATCATATACATACCTGGCGAAACTTGACGTCCATTTTCGTCACGCCCGCTCCACTGAGCTGTATATGTTCCTGCAACTGCTTCGCCATCGGCAATCGTTGCAATTTCCTTGCCAAGTATATCAAATACGCGGATATGAATCCGACTATCTGTTGGCACTGTGTAATTGAACGATGCCGTTGCATTGACGTTAATCGGGTTGGGCGAGACCAATCCGAGCATCAATTCGCCAGCCGCTGCATCAGTATTATTTACATTCAGCTTCTTCGCGCCTGTCTCTTTTTCGTTAAAGATCACATTCTCGAAAGAAGCCTCTCCTTTTTCCGTTGTCTCTACGATAACAGTTGCGATTACATCACCTGGCTTGAATTGTCCAGCCGCTGCAATCGAAACTTTCGATTCACCAGCAACTGCAAGACTTTGGCGATAGATATCGGCTTCTGGCGTGTAGACATCAACAATCCGTGTTCCCTTTGCAGCCTCCAACTTAACGCCAACAGCACCATTGCTGTAGCCATTCAGAGTAATCGGGATTTCTACTAAACGTCCTGTTTTCGTTCCACTGTTCTCCAGAACTATATCACTTGCATTAACGTTTGCAACTGCTTTTCCAGTAAAGTGTGGCAACGTATCAGGCAACCAAGGAAGTCCCGGTAATTTTGCGGCCAAGTATGTCATAATCAAACTGGCATCAAACTCATCAGCGTCGAAGAAGAATCCGTTGAACGTGTTATCGTTCGGCAACGGAAGATTTTCATTCGTGCTCTTGAAAGGCCAGAAGACTTTATAGCGCTGAACAGTACCGAGAATTACGGAGTCTCCCGTATTGTCGTAGTTGCTCGTGGAATAGTAGAAACGACCATTGTGGTTCACATCGCCGTGATAGCCATGACGGTTGATAGCTGAGTCAAACTCAACTGGGCGTCCTGCCTGATGGCGAAGGATACGAATCACATCTGCCATTGTCACGAAGAGACGTTGGTCGGCTCGAACGTTTGGTGGCGTGTTTGGATCTACCTGAGTCAGAGTTGCATCCCCATCTCCCCACCCTCTGATACCTGCAGTACCATCAGTATTGAAGACGAAAATACGTCCCGGCAATCCACTTGGTGGCCAATTACTGGTTAACCGTGTGTCTGAACGGGAAAGAATCTGATTGCCTGTTTCGGCATAGGTGACTGCATTGATCCAGGTAGTATTGCCGTTTGGTACAGCAGGTTCATCTTCGATACCAACCGAAGCACCGCTGAACTTCACAATACTCACGCCTGAACCTGTTCCGGCATCTCCATAGTGGAACTCGATGGTTCCTTTCTTCGAAGGTGCAGTATTCGGATCTGCTTCAAAAATCCAGACTTGGAAGCTGGCAATTGATGGAGCCTGAGCCTGACGGTTCGGTGAGAATGGATCGTCAGGATTAACTGGATCAAAGAAATAGTTAATGTTCACGTTTTCCCACTCAACAACGAATGAACGGCGATTCAAGCCCTTCGGATCAGCTGATCCTGGATTTGTCTGCCAACTAATTGTCGTTGGAGTAAATGCTCGTCCCTGAGGATCCAAGAAATCAAACCCTGGCGCACGATAGTAGTGGTCGCCAAAGTATGCCGCCAACGTTAGGTTAGGACCATTCGTTGGTGTAAAGAGAGTAAATGGATCATTGGTGATGAACCGTCCTTCGAAGCTCGCGAAGCCATTGATCGAGACCCACGCTTGGGTAAAAAGCTGTCCATCATACTCGATCTCGAACCCGAGAGGAATTGCTGTTTTGCTCACACCGTCGTCCGGGTTCACAAAGTTGTTGAAGAGGTCAACGAACTGACTCCGTGGAATCTGTGTACCTCCGACTAAAGGCTCATAGATCCGGTTCTCGATCGCAACCGTGAACTCTGTCCAGATCTGGGCCTCCGACTTCGTGACCGAAACGAGGAGCATCAGAGCAACACCTCCGAGTAAACCGGGCAGTATTCTCTTGAAGTTCATGCTGTCTCTCCTCTGATTATTGTTTCTGTATAATGTAACCATGATTTGTTCACATTCGGTTCTGCTTGGTCGGAGAGAGCAAAACTCTCTCCGACCTTGGGCAGAATATCATTCTTAGGTTATCGCGTTACGATCATTGTCTTGCTGATAACCGTTGTTCCAGAAGAGAGACGATAGGTGTATGTACCGCTCGCTGCCTTCCTTCCCTGCTCATCTGTTCCATTCCAAACAGCCGTGTGGCGTCCTGTTGGAACCGATCCGTTAATCAGAGTCTTCACGAGTTTGCCGTTAACATCAAAGATATCAAGGCGGACATCGCTACGGCTCGGCACGGTATAGGCAATCTCTGTTGTGCTCGTAACCGGATTCGGCACGTTTGCAGCAAGCTGGAAGCCAGCCTCGCTACCTGCAACAGGATTGTCTACACTCGATGTTGAATCGCTGCCGTAGAAGATCTTGAAGCCTTCAATGATTCCAGGCTCAAGAATAACTACACATGCGCTGTCGCCGTTGATCTCAACACGAATACCATTCACAGCATAAACGTTGTGCCCTGTTGGGTTGCTCATGCTGACACGGAAAGCTCCTCTGTTCGTTCCGATCTCGTCGCTTCGGAGATCTGCAATCGTTAGAATTGAATCTGACGTTTGCGCCTCTGAAATCGACCAGCAGATCTTCACTGGATAGAAAGGACTTCCTCCAGCTAAGTTACCGGGCTGAATGAAGGCTTTCCATGCTGAACGAATCTGACCTGACGATGGATTCGTTGGATAGAAGTTCCGCTGAATACCATTGTTGTTTGGAACTGTCCAGCGAGCGTCAAACACGTCCGTAGGTGGAAGTGGTGGAAGCTCATATTCGCAGTAGATCTCATCAAGCTCACCCAAGCTACCAGCATCTTCTCCAGTTGTAGCGTTCTGAGCCAAACCGAAGGTTAAGTACTGGCGAGAATCGCCGTCAGCGACGTTCGTGTTCTCTACACGAACCGTCATCGCGAAGTCAATTGCATCGCTAACTGATACCTCATAGCTCAAGGTGTCCTTGTTGCCAGCAGCATCCTCAGCAATCACAACCACTGTCATCTTCTGTCCAGCAAAGGCTGTCGGAATTGCACTGGTCTCGATTGAAAGAGGAATACATGTGTCCGGATTATGTGGTCCTGTAATTGATGCAGGAACAACAGTTAATGGAACCTCATTGCCTGGAATGCGGGCAGTTGCTGTCAGCGTTACTGTCTCAGCAGCTGCAAGACGTCCGAAATCACGATCGCTGACGCAGAGCGAATCTTTGTATGCTCGTCCAACAATCGCACAGCGGATTGGCGGGAGACCGCGGAGATCCGGTGGATGCTGTGTTGAGTCAACAACGATTCTGTAGCTGCGTACATCACTCAGACCATATTCGTCGGTAACAATTACCGTAACGGAGTCCGTGCGTGGTGCGTCGTTCAATCCCGGTGTACCGTACAGGATACCTGATACTGGATTGATCTTAATCCAACTTGGTGTGGTCTTCGGCGCATCAAGAATTCCTGCTTCCAAGTAGCACGTGTCTTTGCGAATCTTCGCAATCGTTGCTGTACTTGTCGCTGTGGTATCCTTAACAACCGCTCCATCCTGAATCTCTGCTGCGTTCAACGCATCGTCACGATAGACTAAGCTATAGAGACGGCGCTGGCCGCGGTTCAGATCTTCCGACCTGATTGCACGACTCAGGTCAAGCAATGTGCGATTATAGTCGAAGTCCTCCTTCGCATTCGGCAACACAAACTGACCACTTGCATTCGGCAGAAGGCGTGGCTGTGCGTTAACCAAAACGCGGAAGTCGAACTTGTTGTTTCCAGTATGTCCGTCGTTCACAATCATTGTGAAGACAGAGTCAAGGTTGAACGTGTTATTTACCTGAGCTGGATTTCTCAAGAGACCATGTGTCTCAGTAGAGTCAATCCGAACAACCATGTTACCTGTTTGCAGTACTGTAGCTCCGTTGTCCAGCACTTGATTCACGTCGCGCAGATATTGATCGCCAAGCCAAACTGGACGAACCTCAGAAACATCATCGGTTGTACCTGTATTGCCTTGCGTGAAGACAAAGCCGTAAGTCGTCCGTCCGTAACGGAAGTCCCAGAACTCTGCCTCTGCATTCCGATCCTCAACTTCATCATCTGTGTTCACATCGTAGTTGAACCGGAGCTTATCAGTCCACTGAGCAATCACGAGATTGCGTCCTAAATCAAAGCACCCTGGCACACTGTTCAGTTCAACCGGAATTGAGTCCTGAACGAAGATGCGCAGACGATAGGTTGCTGTGCTGGCCGAACTGATGTTGACCGTATCCTGCTGCAAGTACCGTGCATTTGCTGGATCGTAGACCTGGCAATTGAAGTACGGTGGATAGAGGAAGATATAGCAAGCAACAGTGTCCGCACCAACAAGTCCTTTCAGACTGTCGATGGTACGCTGATCTGGTGGATAGTTCGAGACGCGAACCTCGAGAAGCTCACCTCCCGGTACAACATCCGGATTGTGTGGATTACCCCAGAAGCGGAGGAAGCCCCACTTGTGTGCCGTATCCCGTGCAATTGCGTCAGGATGGACATTTGCCGGATAAATCGTGTCCGCCTTCAACCATGACGCCAAACGGATCGCAGCTGGATTTGTGCTCGGCGACGGTGTGAAGCCAGGCGTTTCGATCAATGGTGACCACTCATAACGCAGACCGGTATAGCGATCTGGGAAGAAGAGTGACCGTGGATCGTAGAATCCATTAATCTCATTTGCCGTTACGTCAAGAATCGGTGATTCGACACGTCCTGTTGGATCGCTTTCATACTCCCGATCTTCCCAGAGGAAACGCGTGTTGCGCAACTCTGATGGCGTCTTTGCCTGTAGCGAGTCGATCTGTCCGCGCAGGAACGGTGCAAGAACACTGTTGTCAATGTCGATGCGGAATTCCATACCTGTGAAGCGCGAGATATTCTCAACCCACGTACGGCTGCTGTCAGTATTCCAGAGCATTGTTCTGGAGATAACCCAAACACGATCACCCGTCTTTACTGGCAACGCATGATAGCGCTCACCTGCGTAGACATCGACAAATGTTGGAGCGGTTGGACGATTCACATAGCTGAATGTAGGTCCACCAAGAATATTTGGCGCACCACCATAACGGCGTCCATCAAGAGCAATCGAATCTTCGTAGCGCGCGGCTAAGAAACGAGCCTCTTCTAAGGTTGCTCCCTGCTCTAAGTAGTATGCTGGCGTCAGACGATAAAGCTCGCCAATTGAGAATGCTGCACGCTGCTCAGTAGCACGGCGACCAAGAACGTCCCGGTTAATTGAATCCGGTACGAACTCAACGCGTGACCAGAAGCGAGGATCACCCTCTTGGTATTGCTTTAGATTCGAGCGAATGAATTCACCAGTTTCGGCATTGATTACCAACATGACTGTGTGGTTCAGCGAGCAAGAATCGTTATTGTCCGTGTTCAAATCACCCAAGTAATCGGCACGCGACTCAAGGAAGAGCGGATAGCCAATCGGATGATCGCCAACGAATTCACGCATCAACTTTGCATAGGTTGTGTCAACCTCGGCCTTGAATGGATCGCGAGTCAGACGACGAACGACCTTACCCTCATAGACGCTTCCAGCAGGATACTGCCGAAGTACTGGCGGAATACCAACCGAGAAATCTTCGATCGGAGCCATACGTGGTCCTGAGTAGTCAACGGCACGAATGTCGAGACCCTTGTCGTAGATGTCGTAAATGCGACCTTCAAGCAAGAGCGTGTCAGGAATCATGCCGTATGGAACCGGACGGTAGTTGTAGACATGCTTTGACTCGAATGGCCCCTGCTCGTTGACAGCAGCACCTCCATTCTTCAACGGAAGCCAGCAGCTATCACCTTGAACAAAGAAGGTCTCTTGCTGTGTTCCTGTCGGAAGAATGGTTGTTACTGGTGCCTGAACTTCGCCCCAGAAGTTTCCGCGGAGAGTATCAGCACCACTCGCTCCAAGTCCAAACGTTCCCGGAGGAGCGTCTGCAATGCGAACGAGGTAACGTGCATCGTTGTCATATATCGAGTTTGCACCTGTGTGGTAGTCAGTAAGTGGCATTGGCCCCTGAATCTCACCGTACAGAATAGCTCCCGCTGTGCGTGAAGCTGCTGGCGTGGTCTGCCAGTTTGCAAACGTATCGACGTTGCGTCCCTCGTTCGAGACTGCCACGTTATTGGCAATCAACGAGCGGGAGAAAACAACTTTCATATTGTAGTTATCTGAGTAGACTGCTGCACCTGAATATGCTGTGTCACCTTGGACACGAACGCGGTGCAGAATCACCGAATCCTCACGTGGGAAGCCAGGCGCTCCACCAACTGGTTGTAGACGATCGTTAAGATAGATCGCACCACCAAGACCAGTTCCATTACGATATGGATCGTCCAACGTGTTCAACACAATCGTTGTTGTGTCGCGCGGATGCTGGCGGAATGGCGCACTCCCCTTCACTGCTTTGTTCTTCAGGAAGCGAGTCATATAGCGCATGTCGGCAGGCTCAGGCCCGTCGTTAAATGGCAATACACTGCCACCTGGATAGCTTGGAGAGTATGCGTAGGCTTCGTCTCCATCAGCCAAGAAGTAGCGATTCGCCTCCACTGGAGTTACCATCGAAATAGCACCACCGTTTCCATCGATTGTCCAGTTGCTCAAGAACTCAACAGCGCGGAAGAGGTTGGTATTGCCATAACGCGAGTAAATAGCACCACCACCAAGAATCTCACTCCGCAGTGATACTGGCAACTGATAGCGATCAGCAAGCGTTGCAACACTGTATGGATTCGTTGGGTTAGCCGGACTGGCTAATGGATCGTAGTACTTAATCAAGCGCGTGTCGTCAACACGGTTTGAATCGCCTGCTGCGTTGTAGCTGAATAAAGTATTCAGCACACGTGCATTACTTTCCAACGTGATTGAATGGTGTGTCTGGTTGTCGATAACAATAGCACCACCGGCAAGACCTGCAGCGTTGCTATCAAACAAGACACGACGATCGATCAGAGCACCCGATACTGAATCGAAGGTTGTGATGAAGCGACCCTGCACAACCATGTTGCGCATTGTGTAGATAGCACCACCATCATACTCTGCTTTGTTGTTCAGGAAGTAAATACTGTCTCTGCCGAGAATCTCTGGCGAGAGGAATGGATCGTAGATTGCGATGTTCTGTCCGAACGGATTCACAATCGCTTCTACGTAGATAGCACCACCCTGACCAGAACGGTTGTTAGTGAAGCTAACGTTGTCACGAATCCGCAAATATGGCGAAGCCTTCGCCATGTAGATACCACCACCCTGTGACATATGCGAGCGACGATACCAGTCAGTCATCGGCACATTTGGTGTTGCCGTGAAGTTATCGTTGAAACGTGAAAGACCGAAGTCAAGTGCTGTGCTGTCATTAACGTAGATAGCACCACCTTTTGCACCACCAGTCGAATCTTTCTGGAAGTTCGCCGCATAGTTCCGCTCAAATACTAAGGTATCCAACGGATCACTTACTATACCCCCTGTCATTAACGACAGAGCCAAACCATTACCAAAGTAGATGGTGTCGTAACGGCGACCTGAAATGTAGATAGCACCACCATAGGCTTCGTTCTTTGCGATGCCCCCGATGAAGCCATCGGTAATATCTGGCGGCGGATTTGTAGGATCATCGCGATATCCATTGACATCACGAATAGCGCTAATAACCATAGCCCGGTTATCGCGGAAGTAAACGCGACGAATACGGCCAAGGTTCGCTGCCTGGCGACCATCATCGTACAGCATACGGTACTGAACAGGACCGCTGTTCGGAACCGTCACCCGCATTGTTGGAATTGTACCAAATGGCGTTGTGATGAAGCTACCGTAAACGTCGACATTGTCGAGGTAGACATTCAAATCGCCGGCAGGATAGGTATTCTGGTCGTGAGCCGCACCGAGTGAAGGATCTCTCGGGAAGAATGAACGTGCTCCTGGATCCTCTACATACTGATCCCACGGAGACTGAAGCAACTGCAGCGCACCACCATGGTAGCGAGCCATGTTACTATCAAAACGACTGTTCAGAATCCAAGTCTTGGAAGAGAATGTGGTAATAGCACCACCACCACCAGATGTCAGGCTCCGCATCTTCTTGTTGAGGATGTCGGCAGATACAATCTGTTGGTTGTCGTATCCCTGTATAGCCTGCGGGCTGTAGAACTGCTGGTTGCGGACAACGCCAGTATCCTTGCGGAAGTTCACGAACTGAACATTCCGGAAGACAGCGGTGTCAGCACCCGGAAGGATGACGATATGTCCCCATTCCTCTGAGTTCTGGTTAACCGGACGGCCACGGAAGATAATTGGCTCACGCCGAACGTCACGCTCGTACTGACGGAGCCGAAGGTTCGGGTCAGTGGCGCAACGCTGCAAGTTGTTTGCCTTATAGAAAAGTAGGTATGAAGCGTAGTTCACCCAGTTTGGCGAACCGTTTGGTCCACCTTGTGCTGTAAACTCGGGGCGACCCGATATATTTACGTTTGCACGAATATAGTCTAAATCGCAATAGCGATTTGGGAAACCTGAAACCGCACCTGTATTGCGATTCCAGATGGCGTCAAGTTCGCCGTCCGCGATGATCTTTCCACCGACTGAGTCGATGAGGCGACCATCGGGCAAGAACTCGACAGTAGTACCAGGCTCAATAATCAAAAGACCGGAGACATGGTAATCTCCAGCGATCTGATAGAGCGAGTCTTTGGTAAAGACGCGATACTCCGTTTGGCCGAGACGTCCGGCGACCTGTGCAATCGGCTTCACCTGCGCCATAGCGCTTTGGCCGACGACAGCGGACATCACCAGCAGGAGCAATGCCTTCAAGAAACGTCGCATGGTTCCTCCTGAAATAAGAAAACCGGATAATTGAAGATGTATGTTCTTACGAGACAATTCTTCGATATGTAAAGAGCCGCCGCTGGTCTGCGACGGGGAAGGGGTCTCAAGTGTCATGAATAATCCTCTGAGTGTTCCTGTTTATGGATGAGTACTCTTAAATTTCTACACCGTGTCTGGCCAGCGCAAGGCGGGCAATATTGTTCTGTTCCGATGTAGGATATTCCATCGCAATCTCACGGTAACGCTCAATTGCTTCCTCGTTCTTCGAGGCATTTTCATAATTTTTTGCCGCAGCAAAAAGATAGAGGGAGCGTGAAACATCTGATTTGTATAGGGCAGCAGCTTCGTCGTATCGGGTTGCTGCCTCCTCATAATTCCCTTCGGCTTCGGCTACCGATGCGCTTCCGGCTAATGCCGCCGCACGGGTCAATTCATCTCCCGACTCAGAAGCAACTTCGAACGCACTGGCAGCTTCCTGATACTTCTCCGTTGCCATATAGGCATTCCCAAGCATCAACGCAGCCCGTTTCCCCGTATTCGTAGAGCCATATTCAGCAACTATTGACGCCAGACCGATAATTGGACGGTTGTCGATAAGGAGTGTCTGGTCACCATTAATCGCCTTTTCATAGTCACCCTGATTCAGGTAGCTACTGATGCGACCGAGTGCAATACTTGCCTCGGTTTCCGCAGCTTTTGCTTGGCGATTGAAAAAGAACCATCCTCCTGCAACAACAAGAATGACTGCACCAATGATGCCAAGAAGCTTAAGGCTCCCCCCCTTAATTAGGGTCTCCTCACCTTCGTGATGCCGTTCAATGCGTTCCGGCCCTTCAATTTTCAGTGGCTTGTCTGCCATGGTTCTTTCTTCTGCTAATCAGACGGAAAACCGTCTTTTCTCGATGAAAACGAATATTTTTCTATGTAGCACGCCCGAAGGGACTCGAACCCCTAACCTTCAGAACCGGAATCTGACACTCTATCCAATTGAGCTACGGGCGCATAACAATGCACGCCTGCTGAACGTTGCCGCTAAGCAGGCGAAGTACAAATATACCGCGCTTTCTTTTCTCCTGCAATGGATGCGCTCATCTCAAAACCGGTAATTACGGTTCAATTTTCAATGAAAGAGGACTCCCGAAGTCCGCAGTAGACACCGTTTTTTTACGTGTTATGCGGGTCGTGCCGTTCAGAGCACTGCAAAATGAGTGCCAGAAACGGGAAGAGAGAGAGGGAGGGAAAGAGTAGACATTTTCTCTACTTCTTCGTGAATACGATTCACCTGACGTGAAAGGATGTCACGGTTTTGACCTTCAAGACCAACGTTTTTGGGACACTCTCCCCTAAGCACTAACCATCAGAAAGAGATATCTCGCTGTTCATTCCCCGCGCAATCTCTGCTAACTCTTTCTTGTATAAGACTATATGTTTGTGAAGATTTGCATCATTTAGTGCAAGAATCTGTGCTGCTAACAAGCCGGCATTCTTCCCCCCCCCAATTGCAACCGTGGCAACCGGAACCCCCCCCGGCATCTGTACAATTGAAAGGAGCGAATCGAGACCATTCAACGAACTGGATTTGACTGGAACTCCGATTACAGGAAGTGGAGAATAGGCAGCGACCATTCCCGGAAGGTGAGCAGCTCCCCCCGCACCAGCAATAATTACCTCAAGCCCTCGCTCGTGGGCGGTCTTCCCATAGTCAGCCATATCTTCAGGAGTCCGGTGAGCAGAGATAACTCGGGCTTCATACAGGATGTTGAACTTCTCAAGAACTAAAGCCGCCTCTTTCATTGTTGGCCAGTCCGATTTACTCCCCATGATAATTCCAACCCGAAGATGCGATTTCTGCTCACCCATAGTTTGATTTACCATTCGTTGATATTCGCTTTACAGCCCCTCAACCTGAGATAGCTGATCTTAGTTAGTAGGTGAAGTTCTTGGAGTAATTTCTTCTATAGTGTGCAGGAAGGCATGGTGACAGATGTCGTGTCCTTCAATGCTCACATGCCTATAATAATCGAACAATTGCATTTATAAGCATCCAAATTTAGGGACAATAGCGACGTTATAGATATTTGTCGGAATTCTTTTGGTAGCACAAGCTCATTGGATTGATTGTCAACTCAACCTTTGGTGACTTCTTTTTCTTGTCGCTTGTAGCAGCAATTGTCTCTTCCCCCTTAACGTCGTGATTTCAGGTCGCGCCTATACAAAACCTCGTTAAGTCCTTATAAAGGAAGGGGGAGCACTCTGAGGTGCTCCCCCTCTACCTTTTTACAACGATATCTTGCACTTACACGAAAAGTGTACGCTCGATTATTCTTATCTCACAATAATCACTGATTGTGCTTCTCTCTCTTCTCCAGCAATAACCTCCAACTGATAGTATCCTCCCGGCACTCCCTCTACTGAAATGCTTTGTGTCTGCTGCCCTGCTTCAAGAAGACCGAGTTTGACATTCTTCACCCGGACGCCCTGAGCGTTCACCAACGAAGCGAGAACCGTTCCCCGTTTCTGGAGAGTAAAACTAAGGTCAAGACTGCTGCTGGCAGGATTAGGAGATGTCTGCACATTCATCGCCGAATGTTGTTCCCGGGTTTCATCAACTCCCGCAAACTGATCGATAGGCCAAACATAGATTAGCTTGTCGCGCAGCTCACCGGTGCAGGTATCTGTTAGGACGTGAACGATATAGTTCTGCCCATCTTCATCTTTAATAAAGATCGACTTCTGGCCATAGCCTTGCTGCGGACCACGATCTGTTCCAAAACCATCCCCAAAGGGAACGGGTGGATAGGTATTATCAATTGCCTGTACGCTATTCCAAGTCTTTCCTCCATCATCGGTTCTCCAGATTTCTCCCTGTCTGTGAACAAGAAAGCCGACGTTGTGAGCTGGCCAAAGAAGTTCAGTCATCAACTCCGCATTGGTTTCAATAGGTGGCTTCTTAGGATATGGCTGCCACGACCCCTGCCCATTGCTGTTGTTCAAAACCTCAAGATTATTCCCTCCGAAGTTGAATGGATCGGCACGCAATAACCGATAGGCCGCCCCTGTCCAATCCACATCAACAATGAGCTTCGGACTCATTGTCGAGCCGAAGTTCCAGTTGTCACCGCCATCAGTGGTATACCAAATCACTGTAGCAATCTTGTTCCCTTCTATAACCACTCCCGACTCTGGACTGTTGAAGGCAACCCCCCAAATAGCGTGATAGGCTGTATCGGAAACAGTGAGGCTTGCTGGACTCGTCTTCGCTGTAGCACTGTATATCTCTGTCCACGTTGCTCCCCCATCGGTTGTTTTCAATGCTGACCGTCTTCCCCACAACCATCCGTGCATACCATCTTCTAACCACTTCATTTCTAAGAGTGGGCCACGCCAATAATTTCCGTGCAACCGGTTCTCAGTATATTCAATTACTTCCAATGCCGTAACAGCTGGGGGTTTCAGGAGACTCCAGCTTCCACCACCGTCAGTGCTACGAAGAATACCATAGCGGCTTGTTCCCCCATCATCGTAGATCACTAATCCAACAACTCTCCCCGGGGAAGGGATAGATAAGTACATAATAGCATCAACTTCAGCAGGAATCTGTTCACCAGGAGTATAGGTCTGGATAAGATTTGCCGATTGATTCAGTGCATCAAACTCCCAGGCTTGAATACTACCATCCCGATAACCGACGTACATCTTGGCAGAAGTAAAGAACTCTGGATCACCATTCTGGGCAGCAAATGCTGGTGGTATATAGAACACGACATTGCCGCGAGAGTCATACCCACACTGTGCTTCAACACGACTTATACTGACTAAAAAGTAGAGAGGTATCACTACCAAAAGAAGTAGAGAGTGACTTACTCGATTCATAAACGTTGTCCTCTATTTACGTGAATATCTAAACGATTGTTCTCTTGACGACACGCTGCAAAATACGTTCCGAAATCCCACTCACCAACCCAGCACTTGCCAGTTCGGGCTTCACAGAAAAAAAAGCCTGCTCCGCGGAACCCTTGACAGACCGCAGAACAGGCTTTAATGTTACACCTTTCGAGAAGAAAGGGACGAAAATGATTTTGAAGATGTCGTTGGTAGAGACATGGCTCGCCATGTCTCTACTTTATTAATACATATCGCCCATACCACCGCCGTGAGCATGTGGCATTGCAGGCTCCTCTTCCTTGATCTCAGTGATTGTCGCCTCGGTTGTAATCAGCAAGCTGGCAACTGATGCAGCATTCTCCAGAGCAACACGAGAAACCTTCGTCGGATCGATTACACCAGCCTCGAACATGTTGGTATACTCATCGTTGTATGCATTGAAGCCGAAGTCGTTCTCCCCTTCTTTCACTTTTGCAACGATCACAGAGCCTTCAAGGCCAGCATTCTCAACAATCTGACGAATTGGCTCTTCGATTGCGCGAGCAACGATGTTTACACCAATCGTCTGATCCTCGTTCTCACCCTTCAATCCTTCTAAGCGATCCAACACGCGGAGATAGGCAACGCCTCCACCTGGAACAATTCCCTCCTCAACAGCAGCGCGAGTTGCGTGGAGGGCATCTTCAACGCGAGCCTTCTTCTCCTTCATCTCTACCTCAGTAGCAGCACCAATCTTCAGCACTGCAACACCACCGGAGAGCTTCGCCAGACGCTCTTGCAGCTTCTCACGATCGTAGTCACTTGTCGTCTTATCGATCTGTGCCTTGATCTCACCGATGCGGCGCTTGATCTCGTCACCAGAACCAGCTCCCTCAACAATTGTTGAGTTATCTTTGTCGATCACAACACGCTTTGCCGTTCCAAGATAGTCAACCGAAGCAGTCTCCAGCTTGTATCCTTTCTCCTCGCTGATCACTGTGCCGCCTGTCAAGACAGCAATATCTTCGAGCATTGCCTTGCGGCGATCACCAAAACCTGGAGCCTTTACCGCAGCAACCTTCAGCGTGCCACGAAGCTTGTTTACTACTAACGTAGCCAGCGCCTCACCCTCTACATCCTCAGAGATAATGAGAATCGGACGTCCAGTCTGAGCAACCTTCTCAAGAATTGGAAGAAGATCTTTCATCGAACTGATCTTCTTGTCATGAATTAAGATATATGGGTTGTCAAGCTCCGTCTCCATCGAGTCTGGATTGGTAACGAAGTAAGCTGAGAGATAGCCACGATCGAACTGCATACCTTCCACGACATCCATCGTCGTCTCAGTTCCCTTTGCCTCTTCAACGGTGATAACACCATCTTTCCCAACTTTCTCCATTGCCTCAGCGATCAATCGCCCAATCTCTTGGTCATTGTTTGCCGAGATCGTACCAACCTGCGCAATCTCCTTCTCACCTTCAACCTCGCGTGAAATCTCTTTCAATCCACCAATGATCTTCATAACGGCAAGATCAATCCCGCGCTTCAAGTCCATTGGGTTTGCGCCAGCAGTCACGTTCTTCAATCCCTCGCGAATCATTGCTTGAGCCAAAACGGTTGCTGTTGTGGTTCCGTCACCAGCTACATCGCTTGTCTTCGATGCAACTTCGCGAACCATCTGTGCTCCCATGTTCTCAATTGAATCTTCCAATTCAATTTCTCGCGCCACGGTCACACCATCCTTCGTTACGGTTGGCGCACCGAACTTCTTGTCGATGACAACGTTCCGTCCCTTCGGCCCCAGAGTGACCTTTACAGCATTCGCCAGTTTGTCGACACCCCGCTTCAGTGCAGCGCGGGCATCTGAGTTAAATTCAATCTGTTTTGCAGCCATAGTATGTTTTGATTGTTAGATAGTTGTTGTTATAGTCTTCATCGGTCGTGAGCCATCAGTCGCCATGCAGCCAATAGCCTACCTAATCACAGTCTTCTTACTTAGTTATTCACGATTGCAAAGATGTCCGACTCACGCATAATCAGATAGTCGGCTCCGTCGATCTGCACTTCTGTTCCGGAATACTTCCCGTAGAGAACATTGTCACCTACTTTGACAGCCATTGGCTGCTTTGAGCCATCGTCGCTCACTTTGCCTTCGCCAACGGCAACGATTTCACCACGCTGTGGCTTCTCTTGCGCTGAATCAGGAATGATAAGCCCTCCTGATGTTTTCTCTTCAGCAGCAGATGGCTTGACGATCACTCGGTCGTGAAGTGGTGTCAGATTCATAGTAATTCTCCCTCAGAATAATTATAGTTGTGTGTTTAAAAACTTGATAATTGAAAAGAATTGGCAGTTTTTAGATATTTTGTTAGCACTCTATTGCGTAGAGTGCTAACGCTGCAAAGATAGTAGATTTTTCAGCCAAAAATCAAGGGGAGGGACGTGATGATATGTTAAGGAGAGAAGACGTGACCGATGGTCATTTATGTTACCAAACAAGACCTACCGAAGTTTGACAGCAGTTCCATAGGCCAAAACTTCTGACATTCCCTGCATTATCGCACTTGTAGTATACCGAACGTTTACGACGGCATCTGCACCGACACTCTCGGCGGCATTAACCATACGCTGTGTAGCACGCTCTCGTGCTTCAGTCAACATTTCAGAATATCCAACTATTTCTCCTCCCACCAGACTCTTGAACCCTGCCATAATATCTTTGCCAAGATGTTTTGCCTGCACAGTATTACCGTAAACAACCTCTAAAACCTCGACAACCTCTTTTCCTGGGACAGTAGCAGTGTTTGTGATAATCATCGTTTTTCTCCAAAAGAATGACCCGGTAGTAAATGTAGCAGCGGCATTCGTGAGAGTAGCGGAGAAGTTGCACTTGCGTAGAGGTAAATGAGAAGAGGCCAGCCGACTAATAGTCGGTTGACCTCGAGAGAACGACAGAACTTACTTCTTCTTGCTTCTTATCGACTGTTATGATACTCCTGTACAGTTCTCCTGTAAAGAACAGGGAGAATTAGCGTCGGCAGCATCATCACGTAGGGCACTTTCGAGAGACTGTCCATCAGTTCTAATATCTTCACGGTCTTCTTCAACAGAAGCGGCGTCATCATCCGAAGTTGTTGCTGAATCTCGGTCATCTGCGTTTTTCTGGTGAGTCCGGATCACTTCAATTATCCGTCCAACACGTTGACGATAATCATCTTGTACCCGCAGAATTTGCCCTGCACGCTCACGTGCCGAAGTTGCCGTATCAGTAATAATACGATTGACAGTCGCGTTCAGGCTGTCGGTCAGCTTTGTCAGATAGTTGCTAAGAGTGTAAAACGTAGGGGAATTCTCTTCTATATCGAAGAAACCAGAATTCAGCGTAGTCTCTTCATCGTTACTGATAATAATCTGACTTTGATTAGAGCTGAGAGTAATGGTCACATCAGCCATGTAGACGCTGGTGACATGTTCCTCCCAAGCAAAATTTGTTGATGAACCTGCCGGCTGAGTATCTGGTTTCGACCGAGAAGACTGGGGTCGCATTTGCTTGCCATGAGAAGTTGGCCGTCCAGAAGCAGAAGGTAGCAACGCGGCAATATTCACATTCTGATCCCGCACCGTAACTCCTTCTGGATTTAGAAGCACGATATCAAAACGTTTACCGATCTGTTCAAAGGAGAGGACTACTTGGTGATCTCCGGTAGGTGCTTCCGCTACGGTTGTAGCATCTACCAATAGATATGGCTCACTTCCTCCAGCCATCAATTCTCTCCGCATTCGCTCCATTTCCATGGCGAGACGATCTTCGACATCCTCGCGCACCTGCTTTGCTTGCTGCTTTGCCTTGGTAAGTTGTTCACTGGTTTTCGCTGAGAGCGGAGCACGTTCTATCTGTTCGATAACATCCTCACGAAGGGCAGACAAATCTTGTCGAACAGCATAGGTTCCATTACGGGCTTGCAACACGGCCGACCGAAGAAGTTTTGCCAGAGAGTCGAGCGTCAGGAGGTGAACGCTGGCAAGGCCAGACAACTGAGATTCAAGTTCGCGAACCATCTCTTCGCTGGAGTGATTGGGGGAGCCTACAGCAAGATATTTCGTTCTATCCGCGTTCACCGGAAGCATCCCATCTACTGCAAACCCAATTAGATCGCGCGGCGTAATTGGCGGAACCATTGATTTGGTATCACTTGCTGGCAATGTCACGGTTTCAGGAGACATTTCCCCTGATGTTGACACAACTCTATTCGTAGCAGTCAGCCCTTCACTGCTCGGAGCAAATGGATCCATCAAGTAGACAGCCCCAATCAGAAGCAACGATAGGAGACCAACAGCAGTCCAAGGAGAGTGAACCATATATGAAACTGTGCCCACACCACCTCTGCGGGATGCAGCAGCAATTGCACTTCCAGTTAGCTTTGTAGAACGGCTTGCCGCCTCAGGCAGAACAACGGCAGTCATGGAAAGCCTCCGAACTGCATCTGCCCCACGCAACCAACTCTGTGCTTCAGTGGATCGCCTCAACAGCTTCTCCACCTCAGCATGTTCCGCGCTACTCAACTCCCCATCATGGTAGGCGGAGAGAAGAGTTTTTTCTTTCTCTGTGAGTTTATAGCTCATTTGTCAGTGTAAAACGTCGATAATCTTTCGATAGCCACTTCTTTTTTTTGCCGAGATGAACAGTTATCCTGCTCTGTGCACTTCACACGCTACCGTCGAAGACAGTAGAAGTGAAAGATATTAGCTCCCGATTCCTCACTCTTCCATGAATGGTAGCAGTTCCTCCCGCAACCTATCCCGAGCACGCGCAAGACGAGATTTGATCGTCCCGATCTCCACATTAAAGATCGTGGCCAGATCCTTATAGCTCAACTCTTCAATCTCCCGCAAGTGGAGTAACATACTGGTCTGCTCCGGTAACCGCCGCATTGCCGCACGCACCGCTTCTACTCGCTCTTCTTGCTCAAGTCCGTGACCATTAGCAGCAGTCAACTCGTTACTGCTACTTCCTCCCTTATCAAACCAATCATCAAAGGAGAAAAACTTGCGGATTTTTGATTTGCGCAGCTCATCTCGGCAACGATTGACGGTAACTGTGTAGAGATAGGTAGAAAAAGATGCGTCACCACGAAAACGGTCAAGGGATCGATAGACCTTCACAAATACTTCCTGTACTATATCTTCGAGATCTTCCCGCCCCCCTAAAGTGGAAGCAACCAAGCGGAGAGCTTTTTCACGATATCGTTCTACTAACTCATCAAAGCCAAGCGAATTCCCAGCACGTGCTTCATCCACCAGAGCAGCGTCGTCTAACAGACGAACCCGAGCACGATCAGCCTGCGTCGTCTGGAGATGCGCCGTTGTTCTGATGCGAGGCTCCGTTCGATAGGCCCTCGCCTCCGACGATGATATTACAGTACTACCAGAAATAGCTGTGATAATAAAGAGTAAATGAGCTTCTATAGATAGATCATGCTGTCACGGCAGGATAGACGCAACAACGGGAACTATGTTCCAACCATAGATTGTGAAAATCTTCAGGGCTTAGTCTTCCCCTTCTACTTATAACTCCTCTTCTAACACGATCATCGCGATTGCCATATCGTCGGTATGGCTCAGCGAGATATGGGAACGAAGGTGTCCATAGCGTTCAGCCATACCACCGGAGAGATAGAGAATTGGACGCCCAGTCTTCTCTTTGCCCACTGAGACTTCCCTCCAACGGAACCCTAAGCGGACACCAGTCCCTATCGCTTTAGCGAAAGCCTCTTTTGCGGCAAATCGGGCAGCGTATCGTTCCGCAGTCCGTTCTGGACTCCAACGGCAGTAGACAATTTCTTCGGGAGTAAAGATCTTCTGCTCGAACCGCTCTCCATACTGCTGCAAGGTGCGGGCTATCCGCCGAACATCGACGTTATCCACTCCGATTCCCTTAATCATTTCTTTTCCTCCGTTGAGCACTGCTCCAACATAATTTCCAGAGAAGTTCCTGAATACCTCGAAGTAGATAGTCGGCACAAACCTTTTGGTTGCCAAACGTGACGTTTCATCCCCATAAAATCGGTGAACCTGTTGTCAGATCAAAGACTACTGGACGAACCATAGGGGAAGATTGCGGATAACAGTTCGTAGATCGTAGTGCGGCAGTAGCTGTTCAGTTGTATTTTCAGGTTTCTGACTGATGATAACTATCATGTTAAGACTAACATGGCTTCCCGCTCAGGACGTGGTTCCTTAACGCCACGTCAAAACGAAATATACGAGTTCATCCGCTCCCGCATTGAGGAGGAGCAAGCACCACCGACAATTCCAGAAATTGCTAAGGAATTCAAGCTGCGCTCCACGAACGGCGTCTTCGAACACCTGAATGCTCTGGAGGTAAAGGGATATATCATCAGGCACAAGGGGAAGGCTCGGGGAATCGCCTTAGTTGACCCGAGTCTCATCTCTCCCCTAACGTCAGGGTCTTCTGCAAAACAGCTTCCCATTGTTGGCGACGGACATTCATCGAACCCATACTCTATCTTCATGAACCCGCGTGGCATGTTCACTCCCGATCCAGAAACTATGCCAACAGAGAACGCCTTCGTCGCAATCGTTACCGACGATGGAATGGATAAGGAGGGGATATTCAAAGGAGATCTGATTGTAGTAAGGCAAACGCCAGAAGTTGAAGATGGCATGTTGGTTTTCGCTTTGGTAGGCAATAGCTCCGTTGTCCGCAGACTGGAGCAGGCTGGCCCACGGAAATATCTTACGGCTGTAAACCGGCACTACCAAAAAGTGGGAGTAGTAGATGGAAGTCCGGAAACTGCACTGCTCGGCGAGGTGGCGGCTGTTGTGCGGAAAACAGGGAGGATCAATTCAAAAGTCAAAATTAAAAATTAAAAAAGGGATTGTGAAGGGAATGTGTATGAGAAGCACAGGAAAGTCTGCTCATGGAAACTATATGCAAGCGATATTCAGCATGCTTTCTTAGCTCATCCCAACCTCCCTCCACCCCCGCTCCTCTGCCCTTATCCGTATCCAAAGGAGAACAGCGTTGACCAGAGAGAAAACAATTGCGGTGATGTAGCAACCGAAGATCAGGGGGAGCACAAGAATCTCCACAACCACGGCTACATAGTTCGGGTGGCGGAGATAGTTGAACGGCCCTCCAGTGACAGGCTTCTCACCCGGAAGGACAAACACCCGCGTTGTCCACCGCTCCCCAAGGGTTCGGAGTGTCCAGTAGCGCAATCCTTGCGCCCCGAGCCAAATTGGTAGCAGAACAGGCCAGAAGGGATTGATTGGACGGGAGAGAAGAATAATTTCGGCAATCATTACCACGAACCAGAAGGTGTGCATCGTGACAATTGCCGGGTAGTGGTCTCTCCCAAACTCTACGGCTCCCCTCCCCCGCAACTTCCGCCCATTCCGTTTGGCTCTCTGCAGCTCCACGAGTCGTTGGAGAATGGCCAGAGGAATAATGAGGTGGAGTAGTGACCACTGAATCAACGAGAAGAGCGTGACGTTGTCCGGCATATCGTTCCAAGAGAAAAAGTGTAGAATCAGTTCTCACAAAAAAAAGCGACCGGATGAATATACATCCGGTCGCCCTCTTCTGTATACAGATTTTGGCTCTTCTACCTGAAGCGTAAGCTCAAGAAGAGGTAGCTTTCACATTCAAGTGTTTATGCCGTCATCTCCTCGCGTGGTGAGGCGGCAATTGGAATTCCCGCCTTCGCCATATCGTCGAACGCTCCACTCACGTAGACAACGTTATGTCCGTTTGCCTGCAAGTAGGCCGAGGCAATCGCGGAGCGAGCACCACTTTTGCAGTGAACGTAAAGTGTCGCATCCTCTGGCAAGTTGCTTATGCCAGCCGGTAGGCGTGTGTGTGCAAGCTGTAAAGCTCCTCGCACATGTCCTTCACGATATTCAGATTCACCCCGCACATCGAGAACAGTCACATCTTTCTCCCGCAATGTGGCAGCCAGCCCTTCGGTAGTTGTCGAAACAATCTCCCTTTTTGCTCCGCCATCGTTCAGATACTGATCGAGCGCCTCAGGAATGATATATCCTTTAATGCGATCTATACCGACGCGAACCAGATCGCGCACAGCTTCCTCAACATCTGCGTGACCAATCACCATATAGACATCTTGTTCTGGGTCAGTATAAGAACCAGCAATCGTTGGGAAGGTCTTGTCGAACGGTGTGTAGTACGATCCTTGCATGTGGCCTCGACGAAAATCATTCCAAGAACGAGTGTCGAGTAGAACTGCATCACCAGATTTCACTTTCCCGGCAACTTCAGAAGGGGGAGCAAGTTCAGGCTTCGGAAGTTCACCCAGAAGTTCTGGACCTTCTCGATTCTCCCGCTTCATGCGAGCGAAGTAATAGGGAGGATCAGGCTGCCCTTCCAAGATAAAGTTGACAAACTTCTCGTCGCCATCCCGCGTTTTGGTCAACGCACTGTTGAAGCGCTTTTCATAGCCAACTGTGGTCATCGGAATTGCCCCAAGCGCTTTGCCACAGGCCGAGCCAGCACCATGTCCCGGCCAGATTTGTATATAATCGTCCAGCTTGTCGAACCAGCGAAGTGAGTCGTAAAGTTCGTGGGCAGCAGGCTCCTTTGCTCCCTCTTCACCGGCTGCGGTCTCCAGCAGGTCAGGACGACCAACATCCCCTACAAAAACGAAGTCACCGGTGGCCAGACCGATAGGATCATCCGCACCACCACCATGATCGATCACAAAGAAGCTCAAGTGCTCCGGGGTATGACCCGGCGTGTGAACAGCCTTCAACTCGATGTTTCCCACATTGAAGCTATCCCCATCCTCCAGAAGTTCGTGGTTATAGTAGCCACCACTGCTCTTCTTGTCGAGCCAGTTATATTTCCACCCTTCTCCCCCCTCGCCGGAGAGGTAGAGCGTCGCTCCGGTCTTCTCGGCAAGTTCACGAGCGCCGCTCAAGAAATCTGCGTGGATATGTGTTTCGGTAATTACCGTAATGCGGAAACCATTCTCTTCGGCAATCCGGATATAGCGATCCACATCTCGCTCCGGATCAATTATCGCCGCTTGCCCCGTCTTCTGGCAACCAATCAGATAGGCAGCCTGGGCCAGCTTCTCATCATAAATACGTTGGAAGTACATAGGAATATCCTCTCCTCTGTCTTGAATTCTTGAATTAATATTGAGTTCATCAAACAATCGTTCCAACATACGACACAGGCCGATCTTTCGGTACACTCGTAACCGATTGGAGCAGACGATCTTGAGATTGGGGATTGGGGATTGGGGATTGGGGATTGGGGATTGGGGATTGGGGATTGGGGATTGGGGATTGGGGATTGGGGATTGGGGATTGGGGATTGGGGATTGGGGATTGGGGATTGGGGATTGGGGATTGGGGATTGGGGATTGGGGAAGATATGTTGACTTCAACCTGGTGTCAAGCACTCAATCCGAAATTCGCAATCCGAATTCCAAAATCAAATTTGAGCCGGTTGTCAAGTACGACACCTTTCTGATGTATCTCAGTCCGAAATCCCCAATCCGAATCCCGAAATCATTTTGAATTTTTACTTTTGAATTTTGAATTCCAAAACTCTCTTACGCCAATACCTGTTCTTCCTTAACAACTTGACTCGTTCCCTCTCTTCGCCGTGCCTCTTCTTCTTGCCGTATCCGCTCCAGCCGCATCGACTTCGTGCGGAATGAGGGAACAACCGGACTAAGGATATATGTCCGAATCATATACCACCAGAAGCTCCGTTCCTTCAGTGAGTCGTCGATATGGTGTTCGATCTTTGCGTGCTCTTTCGGCGTCAAGCTCCAGTGGATGCCGGCACGTTCGTGGTGAATTGTGTGGAACCCGTTGTTGAAAAGGAATAGGTTCAACATCGGCCCAACAAAGTTGCGAGAGTGGTTCCACTCCGATTCCTCGTTCGCGTGAACGTGCTGCACATAGTTGAAGAGAAGAATGCTAAAGAGAGCAAACTGCTGCGGAATGATGATAAAGAAGAGTGCTTTCTTCCAGTCAACAATCAACGCAACGCCAACAAAAATTGCGAGCGCAGCATACTGGCCAATTGCCAGCCAGAAACTCCGCTTATCCTTCACGCGCAGGTGCTTCAAGTATCCTTTAATCGGAGTCTGCTGAAAGAAACTGCTGATTGAAGGATAGCTCATTAACGAGAAGAAGTGATTCCCCTCAGTAACTCGCCACGTGATCGTATAGTCTCCCTCACGGTTATTGAGAACGTGATGGTTCAGGTTGTGTGTTGGCTTCCAAGCAAAGGCAGGGAATCCATAGAAGAGAGTCAACCAGTAATCTGTCAAAGTATTCAGCGTCCGGTTTTTCCACGTCGGGAGGTGATTGTGGTTGTGGGCAATCACTGCAACGGCAACAGCCATAAACAGGGAGAGAGGGAAGAGAACCGGGTGGACGTAACCAATAACCCACTGGGCTATCAGCAATCCGGTGGTAGCGACCATGTAGGCGATCGTTCTGTAGTCAGCTTTAAATCGAAGCATAGACGTTTACTCGTTATTCTAATACTAAGTAAGTGATAACACGATGTTTTCCCGAGAAAGTGAACTCACCACCTGAATCGGGCATCCTCATAAACCATCGGCACAAGGGGAAGATACAACAGATCGGGCATGTGAAGAGGAGAGAAATTGTGTGTTGAAATTCGGAACATTCGAAGCCTCAGTTTCTCGACTGATAAAGGATGTGATCCCGAACAAGACACTCCTCGATCAAACAATCTTCTCTCGAACGATTCTCACGCTCACGTTAGGAGGACTTTACTAACTGTACGAGTAGGTTTGTGGCAGGTTATGTTAGGGCATCTGAAAACATTCAGACAATTGACGACCCTTTCGCAACCAACGCGAACGTATCGTCGCCATTCTGAAAAGACAGTATTGTTACGGCGTAGGGACATGGCGTGCCATGTCCCTACGCCGTATATTCCATCTTCCTCATTATCCCAATAATTTGTTCATCACCTTCTATGCCATCATACCATCGCCGCTCCTATCGTCTGCGAGGCTACAACTATGCTTTGCCCAATCCATATTATGTCACCATTTGCACGTTCAATCGCCGGGAATTGTTTGGAGAAATTCATGCCGGAGAAATGCACCTGAGCGAAGTTGGTAGGATTGCCAACCACGCGTGGAAAGAAACAGAGAACAAACGTTCAGAAGTAGTGTTAGATGAGTATGTGATTATGCCCAATCATATACACCTGATTGTGTGAATTCTGTTAGCACCGAACGGAAGAAGCAGTCCGCCGAATAATCTCTCCCCTAATAACAACACGAACCACCTACATAACCCTCTTACTCCAGAAGAGACCGCGAACGAGACCACAGGACTCAAATCTTTTCTCGTGAATTGGAGAGATTCCAAGCCCCAAACAGTTCTGCCATCAGGTATGGCAATCAACCCGATTATCATAGACCCACTCTACGTCCGCTACTTCGGCAAGCCAGTTGCTCGCTCCCTCTCGTCAATTATCGGCGCATTCAAGTCCGCAGTGTCACGTCAGGCTAAAATTTGTTTCCCAGAGATAGGGTCAATCTGGCAATCACGCTTTTACGATCATATTATCAGAGATACGGACGATCTGCAACGTATCCGCAAATATATCCAAGCAAATCCGATGCGTTGGGAATTGGATCGGGAGAATGGGATGGAAGAAGATAATAATGGATGGCATGGCGTGCCATGTCCCTACCGCACACCATGCCCCACCACACCCCCACCATCGAATAATCCTCCCGTTTTCCCCCAATTTCAGCCGTTTTTCCAAACCGTGGCCACCTTCTCCACAAACCGTGGCCGGAAAAAATCTCAACGCTTGATCTTTCTTCGTTGATGTGGTCAGGAACAGAGATTACCGTTTCCACCCACCTTTAAATTGATTCGCGAGTGAAAAACCGCTCTCGACGCCGAGGGCAGAAGAAACGCGAACCAATGAACATTGCACGATACATCATCGCCACAACATTCCTGATCCTAACACTTGGACTTCATTTGAATGCCCAAGATTTGGAGCGGGTCGGAAAGGAGTCACCAGTAAAGTTGAGTGGGGCAATCTCCTCACGACTGGTAGGCTACGGAGTTTCTGGAATTGAGAATCGACGAGATCCCTTCTCTGCGTTAGTTGCAGGAAACGTAACGCTCGATCTCTACGGCTTACAGCTCCCCTTCTCTTTCTCTTGGAGCACGCAGGATCGTTCCTTCAGCCAACCCTTCAATCAGTTTGGCGCAAGTCCACAATACAAGTGGGCAACCGCACACCTCGGCTATCGGAACCTCTCGTTCTCCCCTTACACACTTTCGGGACATCAAATGTTGGGAGCCGGAGTTGAACTGATGCCGGGAGATTTCCGCGCATCGTTCATTGCCGGAGAGTTGCAGCAGGGTGTGCAAGTAGATACTGCCGATACATTGAACATCGTGGAGCCAGTCTACAGGCGTACCGGATATGCCGGACGACTTGGGTATGGGAACAATGGATTCTCAGTTGACCTCAGCTTTCTGAAAGCTGCCGACGACACAACCTCGCTCCGAAACACAATTGCCGAAAACGCAAATGTGCGCCCCGGAGAGAACTTAGTGGTTGGGGCAACGTTCGGATTAAAGCCAGCCAACAACCTTACGTTCAAGATCGACGGCGCAGTTAGCAGCTACACGCGAGACGTCCGAAGCGATTCGATTGCCCTCAGCGATGAGGCCGAGGCGTTCGGCGATGTGATTACACCCCGCGCTTCCACACAGATCTACACTGCTCTGCGAGCCGACGCCAACTATTACGGCAACGTCTTCTCGATGAATGCAAACTACACGCGGATCGATCCAGACTATCAATCGATGGGGGCTTACTACACCTCGGGAGATGTGGAGAGTGTTTCTATCGCACCATCCTTGGCAGTAGCGAACCGGAAGCTGACCTTTAACGGCAGCTTCACTTGGGGGCACGACAACCTTCAGGGAAAGAAGCTCGCTACCACAGAGAATCTCTCCCCATCGCTGACAATGAATTGGAGTCCGAGCGCATCGTTCGGAATTCTGCTCACTGGGAGCACACAGATGATCTCGCAATCGGAGGGAACGCTTCCAGTAAATGATACTACACGACTCCACCAACAGACCCCAATGGTGATGGTTGCCCCCCGCTACATGATTACTGACACAACTTTCAGCCACGCATTCTTCCTGACAGCTACGCACCAGCGACTGCTCGACAACAACACCTTCACTGCGAGCTACTCTGAGTACAACACAACGATTGCCTCGCTCAGCTACACGCTGACCGGACTGAAATCGAGCTTCTCAGTAACTGGATCGCTAACCGGAACGCGCATGGAGAACTTGGCTGGAGAGCAGATCACGACATCGGTTTCGCTCGGTGGTTCGAAAGGATTGTTTAAGGAGAAGCTCGGCTTGAACGGCAGTATCTCTGCCACGCTCGGAGAAAATTCGCGAACGGTTGCGCTGGGTCTTGGCGGAATATATCGGACGGGAGATCACCACAGCTTCAACCTGAACTTCTCGACAGTCTCGGCAAACGGATCCGATGAAATAAAGAATTCAACGTTCACAGAATATACAGGGATAGCAGGCTATGCGTACAGATTTTAAGAGAGGGAACGTACGCCCGCACACGACGATGATCTCGTGGAAGCGGCACGTTACCCCCCCCCACATATTCGGGGGAGGATTAAGGTGGGGGGTACTCTTTGCCCTCTTCCTCACACTGGCTACTACAACTATTAGCGCACAAACAATTCAGGTGACGACTCAGGTCTTCCCCCCCTACTCGCCATACCTTTCCGACTACGTCGGATTCGACAACAAGGTGGTGATTACGCTAACGAACACGTCGGGAAAAGCAGAGAATGTCCGGCTAACTGGTTCGATTAAAGGGAACACCGGCGTCACAATTACGATCCCCAAGAGCTTTGTGCCGAATTCACCTATCAATGTTCCGGCAAACGGAGTAAAGGTGTTGAAGGGGAGTGACCTGAGTGATTATCTGGACCCGGACAATGTGCAGTTCTCCGGTATCTCGAAAGCTGAGGTTGTGCAGGGAAACGGCTTACCGGAAGGAAACTACAGTTTCTGCCTTCAGGCACTCGACTTTCAGAGTGGGGTAGCACTTTCAAATCCGGCTCCTTCCGGCTGCGCAAACTTTCAGATTACCCACCTGAATCCACCGGAACTTCTGACACCATCGTGCAACGGCATCGTAAACCTGAGCAATCCACAGAACGTTCTCTTCTCTTGGACGATTCCTCCGGGAGCACCCCCGGCAGACTTAGAGTACGTTTTAACCATTGTTGAAATTCTTCCGGCAAATACGCCCCCCGCCCAGGCAATGGCCTCGGCTCCAGAACCTCCCTTTTTCGAAAAAGTTGTGATCGGCACAAGCTACCTCTACGGACCAACCGATCCGCAACTTGAGGAGGAAATGAAGTATGCCGTTCGGATTACCGCTCGCGCAAAGAAGGGAAGCAAGCCTCTATCATTTAAGAATGATGGTGAGAGCGTTGTCTGCTCCTTTACCTATGGTGGCGGTAACGATCTCGTGGAGGATGAAGAAGATGAGGATGACGACCAAGGGAACATTGACTTAGATCAGAACTACGTCTCCGACTGCCAATCACTCAACTGTGCTCCCCCCGCTCCATCCAACACACCGAGCAATTACAGCTACAAAGTGGGAGACGAGGTACAGATCGGCTACTTCACGATGACGCTTACAAGTCTCTCCGACCCGAGTGCAGGGAACTTGACAGGTGAGGGGACAATCGATGCTCCGATCTTTAAAGTACAGTTGAAGGCGACGTTCAATGGACTGAAGCTGAACCCACAGCACAAGGTCTACATGGGGAAAGCAATTGGTGCGTACGATCCGGGATCACAGGTGGATCAAGCACTGCAAGACTTTCAGGACAACCTCGGAAATATCACCGAGCAGAAGGTGCAGAATGTCACCAACTTCATCAAGAGCCACCAGAAGTATATCGACAACTTCGCAAACCTCGACGTGCAAGGTCTCCCCTTTGCCTTCAAAGATATTGTAGATAGCAAGATTCAGTTGATTGACGTTGTGGCCGTGGAGTTTGCCCCAGATGGCGCTCGACTCAACGCGGTGATGGACTTCCCGATTCCTGAAGCGAACAACCAGATTCTCGCCTTCGCACAGAAGAATGTCTGCTTCCACCCAACAGGACTGTCAATAGATGGCCTCCAGAAACTGACCATGCTCGGGAACGACAAGACCTTCGACTGGGGAGAGAATGTGCAGGTAACGTTGAAGAAAGCGCAAGGGAACAGCGGCACATTTGTGAAGTGGGACTGCGAAGGATTCAAGGGCTTGCAAGTAGATGGCTTCTTCACTTTCAACAACCAGATGATTGAGAAGGCTGATGGGGAAGGGCCAGTAAAGGCCAGCTTCACCTTCAACGCATCGGCTTGGGGTGATCTTCTCGGCGAGGTTTCGATGGACGCCTTCAGCGTGAAGGGAATGCAAGGAGTGAAGTTCACATTCGACGACGTTGTGCTCGACTTCTCCGACACACGAAACGCAGAGAACATGGCCTTCCCCGCCAACTATCAAGGGGCGCAAGGGGATGACTGGAAAGGCTTCTTCTTCAAACAGATTACCGTCACGCTTCCGAACTACTTGAAGAAGGGAAACTCGGCCACAACCATATCCCTCAGCGATGCCCTCATCAACAAACTTGGATTTACCGGAAACGTGAAGGCCGAACCAGTCTTCTCAATCGACCAAGGGAGCATCGGAGGTTGGGGCTTCTCTATTGATTTGTTCGAGATGTCTTTCGTCAACAACTCACTGACAAAGGGAGAGTTCGCTGGGAAGATCAAACTACCCGTAGCAGAGAACGGTATCGGCTACTCTTGCCTGCTTAGCAACTCGGATCAAGGTGTACAGACAGCATTCAGCGTGAGTAACATTGGCGACATCGTTGTGGATATGTGGGGGGCAACTCTCTCTCTCTACGAAGGATCGCAATTGAATATCACCGCCGGTGGTGGTGATGTGACCGTAGAGGCAAAGCTGAGCGGAGACCTTACTATCGACAAGAAGTTCCCGGAGATGAAGAACGTCAGCGTGAAAATTCCGGAAGTGGAGTTTCAAGACTTGAAGATCAGAAACAAGAAGCCCTACATCTCGGCAACCTCTTTCAAGTTCGCAAGTCCAGAAAAGAGTTTTGCAGGCTTCCCCGTCAGCATCAAGCCTGACGACGGCATCGAAATCAAGTTCAAGGATGACGGGACGAAAGCTGGCATTGCACTCGGCTTCCACATCGGGCTGGATGGGAATGGCCAGAGCGCAATCAGTGGCGGAACGAATTTCACGATCTGGGGAAAGATGGTGGAGCAGAACGGCAAACAATCGTGGACAATCGATAAGCCGGAGTTGAACTCGATCTCTATCGACGCCAGTATCGCCACCTGTGAAATCAAGGGTGAAGTAAATCTCTACAATGGTGATGAGAAGTTCGGTGATGGATTCCGAGGCGCACTCGAGGTAAAGTTCAAGCCACTTGTGCAGGTCTCCGCAACTGTTCAGTTCGGCAGCACGAAGTACAAAAACGGAAACGATAACTACCGCTACTGGTACGTAGACGCGATGGCGGTGATGAACGCCGGTATCATGGTCTACCCCGGCTTCGGTATCTACGGATTTGGTGGCGGCGCATACTACCACATGAAGCCTGTGAATTCGATTCCTGGCGCAGCGAATCTGGAGGGTGACCCAGGAAACGCGAAGGACTTCGACCAAGATAAGGCCGGGGCATCTTCTTCGGGAACAACCTACGATCCCGACCCGAACATCGCATTCGGATTTAAGGCAACGATCGTGATGGGAACAATGCCATCACCAAAAGCATTTAACGGCGACATCACACTGGAAGCATCCTTCTTCCAAGGAGGAGGATTAAACGAAATTTCGCTTGTCGGCAATGGCTACTTCGTTAGCGATCTAAACCCGAAGCAACGCCCCGCCGAGAGCAAGGCAGTCGTCAGTGCATCGGTTGGATTCAGATACTCGGCGGCGATGAAAACGTTCGACGGGTTGATCGACATCAACTTCAACCTGAAGGCAGGAAAGAAGAATATCCTCGTCGGTGGCGGACAGTGCGCAATGCACTTCAGCAAGGATAAGTGGTTTATCAAGGTGGGAACACCGGACGATCCGATAGGACTGACGGTACTCGACTTGCTCGACATCAACACATACTTCATGGTTGGTAAGAATAGTCTACCACCACTCCCTCCGTTGCCAACAAGTCCGATTAACTTCCAAGAGAAGCTCCCCTACTTCAACGATGAAAATCCCCGAGATGCAAGTGTGGACAACGGAAGCGGCTTTGCACTTGGGCAGCAACTTTCGATTAACACTGGCAAACTGAAGTTCTTGATCTTCTACGCCCGCATCGCTATCGCCTTCGGCTACGATGTCTCAGTAATGAAGGAGAACTTAGAGTGCGCCGACGCTGAAGGTGGAATCGCCGGTATGAACGGCTGGTACGCCCGCGGACAAGTATATGCTGGACTTGAAGCAGAGCTTGGAATCGACATCAACCTTTGGTTCATCAAAGCAGATATCCCAATTCTGGAAGTGGGAGTCTGCGCCGGACTGAAGGCAGGTTTGCCAAACCCAACGTGGCTGAAAGGGCAGGTAGCTGGATACTATTCTGTACTCAACGGACTCCTTACCGGGCAGTGCAACTTCAAGTTCCACTATGGTTCGGAGTGTGCTCCTCCGGGAGATCCGTTCGGCGACCTGAAAGTTATCGCCGACATCAAACCGACTGGAAACGATGTGGATGTCTTCTCCTATCCCGAGGTTGCCTTCAACCTACCAGTTGGGACGAACAAAGTGATCTCCGTACAAGGAGTTAACGAAGAAGAGGAAGTTGTTACCTCACACTTCCGATTTGGTATTCGTGAATTCTCGGTGAAGAACATGAAGAATGGACAGAAGGTGGAGGGAACCTACTCGCTCTACAACAATGCAATGAGCGCTCTCTTCGAGCCAGATCAGATGTTGGATGAGTCAACCAAGCACCGCATCACTGTTAAAATTTACGGCGACCGATTGGTAGACAATCAGTGGGTGCGGATCACGAAGAACAGGTTTAGCAATCAGGAACATGTAGAGGCTCGCACGCAGGACTTCACAACTGGGAAAGCACCGGAGAATTTCGTTGACCAGAACATTGTAATCACGAAGCCGGGGCAGCGGCAACGCTACTACTACACATCAGATGGTGGAACCGAGGGCTATGTCCGATTCAAACTCTTCCCGGCAAACATTCCAAACCTGAAGCCGAAGGACCCGGATTACGAGTACAAGTATGTAGCGCGGTTCCAAGAGATTGGTGCTGGTAGTCAGGTTGTTGCGGAGACACCACTGACGTGGGATGCAAATCCGGCTGAGCCGAAGGCAAAGTTTATCATGCCGTACGCTGACCTGAAGAAAGAGCAACTCTATATCATTCAGATTGTCCGCAAGATGGTGAAGAAAGGAGGCTTGATGGGAGGCGACAAGAAGATCGCTGCCGGAGGGAAGTCTGGTGGTGGTGGAATGAAGTTCGCAGGTAAATCGGAAGGGGGAGATAGTAAATACACAACCAGCGGTGATAAGAATCTGGAAAGCTATACAAAGTCGAAGTCTCTCGGCGACAGGAACTCCATTAGCGTGAAGCAACAACGCTTGAAAGCTATCCAGCTTGGCGACAACGAGTTCATGGTCTACCAAATCGCCTTTAAGACAAGCAAGTATTCTCGACTGAAGGATAAGATGGTTGCCTATCTAAAGAATACAAACCAGAAATATATCGGAACCGGAAACGGAAGTGACTCGAATACGATCTACGCCCGCTACAGTGGTGAAGAGCCTCTTGGCTGGTACGACCTAAAGCAGATTGCTTGGACAAAAGGTGGCAAGACAGAGTATATCCAACCATTAGTGCGGGTAGAGGCTATTGATAAGTCAAACGTAGGTTCTGACGCCTACTGGTCCAACTTGAAGGCATACTATCTCGACTATCTGGAGTTCCCTTACTTCAACCACATGTTGATGACTGATGTAGCCTTCAACGCAAAATTTGCGCAGCCGAATACGCGCACTCTGCGAACATATCCGAGCAAGAACGCTTACCTACCGGGAAGCCAGTTGACCAACGGAACATTTATCGCCGCTGAGCCTTTCCCGAAGTGGGCTGTAGGGTTGAAGTATATCGGAACCGGAGCAACAACGAAGCTCACAAATGGAGAGATCAACGCGGTCTACTGGAAAGGCTTTGATCCAGAACCGAATAAGCCGGGGGGAGTATTGAATAAGTCAACGTTTAAAGCGACAGTGCAAACGAAGGGGAACGTATCGAGAGGAGGGGGCGGCATGAACGCAAACGCAAACATGAACATTGCGCAGAACGAAATCAACACGTTGGAGATTCGCTACGACGCCGCAACAGTTCTGTTGAAAGATCGAGACAGAGTTGCCGACGAACTTCTCTACCGCTACGGACTAAACGCAAGCGCATTTAGCCAGACGCCGGAGTGGTGGGGATTTGCGAAGTGGAACTATCCATTCACCTTCGCCAACGGAACTCCAAAGAATCCACATTTCTTTCAGATGAAGGTAAAGAGATCGAGCAAGTACGATATACGCTTCATTGGCCGCGATGGGAACACTCTGGCAAACAACGGCGGCGTAATCAAACTCGACCTTCCATAACCATTGCCTTCAGTGGGCGCAGGCTAAACGCCTGCGCCCGATAGGCCAGAACATTAGAACTCATACAATATCAGACGATAGAATATCATGAACGGAATTTCTTTGTTGATACTCGCGCTGTTGCTTATAGCAACTCCCATCTTGGCACAAGATGAAGGAGCAGATGGAGAATATCCATTCGACCGAGAGAGCGTCCTCGACGAAACAGATTCAGCTACTGGGCCAAATCTCCAAATTTTAGCTCGGTCGTACGGTGACTCTGTTGTCCTTCGGTGGGGTGCAACCACCTATACAGCATGGCAGACTGCCGGTCGCGGAGGATTTGTTCTCGAGCGTATGGAGCTAACGGAGACAATGCCGGAGAAACCGAACTGGAAACGACTGAACGCTTCACCGATTCGCCCACTGACTATCGATGAGTGGAAGTCTCAGTACCGACCCGAAGATACACTTGCTGGGGCAGCAGTGCAGACCCTCTACGGCTCGGCAATTGTGACGGAGACCGATCCGTTCGGAAGCATCTACGAGACCTATCTGCAACAGCAGAGTATGCACGGCTTCGCGATGGTCTTGGCCGATATTGCCCCACGCCTCGCCAACGGATATGGGCTACGATATGTTGACCGCGATGTCGTCCCCGGGAAAGCCTACCTCTATCGGCTCTACTCCTTAGCAAACGACCCGAACCAACCTGTTGACACCGCAGTAGTTGCACTCGGCGTTGTCCCACGGGAGAACGTCCCAACAATAGAGACTCTGACAGCCTCCGAAGGGGAGAAGTTAGTTGTGTTGAAGTGGTATCGTTTCGAGCACTCAACTCCTTTCACTGGTTACTATATCGAACGTTCAACAGATGGAGGACCGAACTTCAAGCGCCTGAAGGAGATTCCCTTCATCCCAGTAAACAATGGAGAGATCGACGACGCAAGCGAAGGGAATTTCGACACGATTGAGTACCGCATCGAACTTGAACGGAACTACGAGCCGATTACCTATCGGGTTGTTGGCATTGACCCCTTCGGCGACAGTTCGCCCAGTGGAAAAGAGATCACGGCAATGGGTCGCGACATGACTCCACCGAAAGCACCGTTGATTTCTCTCCCAGAAGTTGTTGAGGGGAACGGCATCAAGATTCAGTGGGAGCTGCCGCACGATATGGAAAGTGATCTTGATGGCTTCGTGATCGGACGTGGTGGTGGAACAGAAGGGCCGTTTGAAGCCATTAGTGACTACCTTCCACTCGATGCGAGAGAGTTTACACACTACGGTGTTGACACACTCCTCCCCGGCTACTACGTTGTGGGCGCAATCGATACGGCGGGGAACTTGCGGAACTCAAGTCCTGTACTCGGAATCCTTCCCGACTCGATTGCTCCGATGATCCCGCAAGGGCTTGCCGGAACTATCGACTCGAACGGTGTGGTGACGCTTACTTGGTCACCAAACGAAGAGAACGATTTGCAGGGATACCGGGTCTTCTTCGCAAACCAAGAAGATCACGAGTTCCAACAGCTAACCACGAAGATCACCACCGACACGATCTTTAAGGATACGCTGACGCTCCAAACCTTGAGCGAAGATATTTACTATAAAGTGACTGCACTCGACTGGAATTTCAACCACTCGAACTTTACCCAAACATTGAAACTAAAGAAACCGGACGTCATCGCTCCGGTCGCACCGGCTATCATTGGCGTGGCGCCGGGCGATCGGGGCGTGGCGATCCGTTGGTATCGCAGTCCGAGTGGGGATGCGATGGAGCACGCACTCTACCGTCGTGTTGCGGGGGGAACCGAGTGGGAAACGTTGTTCAGCAGCGCAGACCCGGCACTTCTCGATTACTCTGATTCCACAGCCGAGCGGGGCATCCTCTACGAATATGCGCTCGACGCACTCGACGACGACGGCAATCGCTCCAGTCTTTCCAATATCGTAACCGCCCGCCCTTACGACAACGGCGTGCGAGCCGGCGTAACGGCAGTGAATGCTACCTACGACTCAACAGCAGGCGGGATTGTCTTGCGCTGGAGCGGCTTGATCTCAACCGACGTGCAGGTGATGCTCTACAAGAGTGTGGATGATGGGAAGCTCGCTTTGGTGAGTGCCGTTGAGGGGAAGGCGACAGAGTATGTTGACCGGGACATCTTCACCGGGTCTCGCTACCGCTACGGCATCAAAGTAGTGACCGAGGATGGTGGAGAGTCAATGATTGAGCGGAGCGGAGAAATTTTTGTTCGATAGAAATCTAACCCGATCTGATTTCATCGAACCTACCAAACGTCCAACGAGAAAGGGCACAATGACCGACAAACAACTACCGACACAACACGACATCGTCCGGCAGGATGCAGAGCGACGGAACCGCGTTTCACATCGCTGGGAACATATGCAGATTGACGTACCGGACGATTTGGAAGAGAAGGCAACTATTGTAGTCTACACCTTTGTAGAACCGTTGATCGACCTAATGGCAGAAGTTCGAGATGGAGTAATTATCGACTTCAAACTTGTGCCAGAGGGGTCGACAATCATCGAATTAATTCCTCCCCCCTTCAACCTCACCTCTGACACTGCCAGCGAAGCACGTGAACACTCACCTATCTTCCGTTCATGGAACATTCCTCAACACCGGCTCACCATTCACGTGGAATCGTGGGTGGAGAAAGATGGTGGAGGATTTGTAGACGTGTTTGCGAAAAGAGGATAAACACTGCTTCTCACTCTTTTTATAGAATGAGTGCGTGAAGCCTGCTATAGGTGAAGTTTGAACAATGCACCAAGTAATCACTGGTTCACATTAGTGCCTCGATTAGCACTCTTGAACAGTTATAAGCAGGAGAACACGAACTCCTGTTAACACCCCGATTCATCGGGGGGCAATAGAACCACAGCAGCAAAAGATCAATCCTCCCGACTAAAAGTCGAGAGTTACTATGAGTTGAGATCACAGCATCATAGTACTCAACTCATTCGGCAAAGATTATTATCGGGGTGTTCTGAAGGATCCGCAGAGTGGAAAAGAGAGTCTCTCTTTTCCACCTCTTCACTGTTGTGCTGATCTACCTGCACCCACCCCTCTATTCCCGGTTGCTACCACTTTACCTCCCTTCTGTTCCATCACAAATTGGGAATCTGTGCTTTGTATCCTCTACAGTTCACTATAACTTCATTCCTATCAGATAGTGCAGAACAGGCGATTGCTGCCGGAGCACGATCGGTTTCTCTACTCTACATCGAAACCATAATTCAATTGCGCCATGAACAGCACAGTTTTCCGCTCGTTAGGTGTTTTTCTCCTGAACCTCTTGTTGGCTCTTCTTCTCAGCGTTCCAACGCTCTTTGCTCAATTCCACCCGATTAACACTCCCGGCACTGCGTCGCGACCGATCACAAAAAATGGGAGAGTGTTGGTAGTCTACACGTCGTCAACTGCCACGATCACAAATCCAACTGTGACACTTGAGGTGTACGACAGTAGAACAGGAAACACAACCCGGGTGGCAACCGAGGCACGGATACTCTTTAGCGGTTGGCCCGATATGGATGCTGAGGGTAATGTTGCCTACGTAACACAGGAAAGCGGAAGAAGCGAAGTCTTCTACTACGACGGAAAAACGCAGACGCAAGTCAGCAACAATTCGAGCGTGAAGAATGCTCCTACGCTAACTACAGCAAAGGAGGGAGTGAAGGTTGGATTTGTTCGAGCCGAAGGAGGCTACGTAATCTATAGAGATCAGGAAGGGAACATCTTTGCCTACAACCATACCTCTAAAGCTGTTCAACAGGTAAACCGAAGCATAGAGGAGAATGTGAACGTTGACGACGAACACCTATCTAACCCTCGATTTGCCATGGTACGCCAATATCAGTTCGATGGAAAGAACTTGTTCTGGATGCACAAGAAGACGATAAAAGATGGCGTGGAAGGAGAGATCACCATATTCAAAGCAGAAGCTCCATTCACGAAAGCTCCAGAAAGAGTGGCAACCTTTCGCGCCTGGATACCCCCTGCAAAGTCTTTCTTGGTCGGTCAGTTTGCCGGTCCATTTCTCGTCTCTTGTGGATCGGAGGCAGCCTGGCAGTACTATCCTCCAAGCGAAGTAGTAGCGAGAACACCCGGACTGCCCGTCGAGTTCAAGGAAGGATTGATCGGATATTACGACGGCACATCGGCATCAACCATCTACGGCCCTGCCCCACTTCGGATGCAGAGCCTGAGGCTCTACTCCGGCCACCTCATCTGGGCAACCTACCGTGAAAAAGAGAGCCGAGAAGAGTTCATCATGCAATATCGCTCTGGACATATTTCCCCTCTGGTAACGAACTCCGGTCCTCCAGAAAATGGAGAGAGTGGAAAGCTCTACTGGGAACAGTTCGGCGACGTTGAATTTGACGGACTCAACGTTCTCTACACTATGAACGAGGTGAAATGTTCGGTTGCTACGATGTCAATTGCCGGTGAGAAAAAAGATATGCGCCTCTTTGCCCCAACAGGACGAACAGGTCTCTTCACATCTGGCTCAACACTCCCCTTCTTTATTATCGATCAGAAGGTAGGATACAATGGTGGTTTGGAATACTCGAATGGACTCGCTGCGTTTCTATCGGGAACTATTTCAGGGTGGAATACCGCTACCTACCGAGTACACGCCCCGGCAAGTAGCTCAGCCGGGACAGCTATCCTGAACCATATTGGGAAGGAGACAACCTTGCTCGACTGGGAGTTAACGGAACCCCCAATAGTCGACCGCTTTACAGTGAACGCACTCTCTGGTGGATGTGGCGCGGGGGAGGGAACCTCTGTTGAGTTGAAGGGATTAACAGTCTATCTGAATGCCCTCTCCGGCAGCCTCGACGACATTAGGGAGATTCAACTTTTCCACGATGTTGACAAAGATGGCAGGTCATCCTCTGCCGATAAACTTCTCTTCACCTCTAACTTGATTAACCCATCGATCGAGACCTATTGGACAACACCGATCTCTATCTCCCCTACGGATGGGGCAAACTTCTACATCCGCTTTGTCCTGCAACCGGGTGCTTGCCCCTGCAACCACTACAGCGACTCGATCCCGGCATCTGAGCTTGAGTTTACAACCGGAGCGACTGTTGCAGTTGGATCATCTGTCGGGAACTTGCGCATTCCAGAAGCACGCTTCGGCATGTTCTCCGATGAAGAGATGTTCGGGGGAGATTATCAGACGGCAATAGCTACGCAACGCTTACCGAAGAGACTTGGCGTACGAATCGAACACTTCGCTCCAACGTGTGGTACTGTCCGATTCACCATTATGGATACTCCCGGAGTTGATGGCGCGTCAATCGCTGACAGACGGGGAGTGAAAGCCACCACACTTCAGATGGCGTTGCAGGAAGATGGGGATGATGCCGTCGCTTCGGTAGAAATGACACTTGGGGAGAGAGAGGGAAAGTACTTAGTGCGGGCAGAAATTGAACCGACGCAGAGCAACCCGAGTTGCCCACCACCAGTTCACATATTTACTGAGACAGCCGGACAGTTGGCAATGGAGATTGTTGACCTGAATGATCCGCAATTCGTTACCACCAGCCAGATTACACGTCCCGACGGACGAAAAAGCTATAAGGTCTCAATAGCCGACGGGGGACCGAATCACGACAACCTCGGCTACGGGGGAGCGCAACGTGTTGGCATGACTGCCGATGGCGATAACCTGCTCTTGGTGAGGGTACGGTTTCTCGGCTTCACCAGCAACCCCGGTGGGAACGTAAACTTTAGTATTACTGGCTTATCGACAATTGCCCTTACCACAAACTTGACTACCGAACTACCGGGAACATTCACAGGAACGAAGGGAACCTCTCCCATCTATGAATCGAACGGAAGCTACTACGCCCTATCACTTATCAGAGCACCAAGCGACCTGTCGGGACAAGACGAGAATAGAGTGCAGATATATGCCACTTACGCAAATGGATCGCAGACGTTGAGCGCAACGGAGGCGATCACGGTCACTCACCCACCAGTACTTTTAGTTCACGGCATGTGGTCAGGACCGGGAACTTGGAGGTCTGTCTTTACCGGTCCCTATCCTGGTTTCGATATCCACCGGGTAGATTATTCCGCCGACGCAGCCAAGAGCTTCACGGTCTCAGGGGAAACAGTCGGTGCAAAGGTTCGGGAAGTGCTCAAAAACAGGAGAGATCGCAACCGGATTTCAACCTCACAAGTCTCTGTAGTGGCTCACAGCATGGGGGGATTAGCTGCCCGCCAACACGTAGCAGACTACAACGGGCAGACATACTATCTTCCCGAGAACTTTGGCCAGGGGAATTTTCACAAACTAATTACTATCGGAACACCACACTGGGGTTCTCCTCTCTGCGCGCTTTTAGTAAAGATTCGGGATAAATCATTAGTGCGCGGAGTTCTTCGGGACATAGCAAGAAAAAGTGGTGTCGACATTGAATCGGGGGCAATTGATGCAATGTGTCCCGAGAGCGAAGATCTAAAAGGACTGGGAGAAACTCCTGTTCCCACTCACACTGTTGTTGGGTGGATTAAGGATACGCGGATCGAACCATTCTCCTTCACAAAGTTTGGTTCCTTCCTGTTAGAGACTGCCAAGAATCTGGTGAAGATCGACTTAGCGACTGGAGACCCAGGGATTGTAAACCCTTCGGAATTCTTTGGGGCACTCTTTACACAGTTTGCAGCAGAGGCAGCCGAGTTCGGTTTCACTAACCTCTACAGTGCCGACAGAACCGACATACTCGTGACGAAAGTCAGCCAGATTGGAGGGATTGCCACCTACTCCGAGTTCGATAACACACTGCACAGCAAAAGCTATGTAACTGAGCAGGAATTCGAGACTGGAAGTGCACGCATTGCGCAGAAGGTGTTTGAACTACTGCGCGCCCCAGTGAACGATCACCTAATCTTTTCACAGAAGTTGCCAGTACCGGATGTTCAGGATACGACAAAGACGTGTAAGTAGGAAAGGGGGGAGTTGGGAGCCTTACGGCTACCGTATGTGGCTGCGTGTGAATGTGATATACGTCATCGAGTGGGTGAAGGTGAGGTGGGGTTACGAACTCATTCCCATCTTCACCCGCTCGGCTTCTACGCGATTACCGGAGGCGATCAAGGCTTGGCGCAACATCTCGCTAATCTCCTCATCCCCCGGAAGAACTTCAAATCCCTTGCGGAGCAAAGTCTCCGCACTCCCTACATCTCCCCCATCGGATAGCCCCCGGGCTGTTTCAATTACAGCACGGCGTAGTCGGTGCTCGAAGTCTCCCCGCACTGCCTCGAAGAAATCGTCGTACAACGTTGGGAAGGGAACTTCTCCCCCTATCACTTCCAACACCTCTTGCACCAGCGGAAGTGCTCTAACAAGTGCCCCCTCAGAGACTGCTTCGAGTGCCTCGCGAATTTTCTTATCCCCCTGAATTAAATCGACTTCCACGAGATCCTCGTTCAAAGAGGGAGTCTCCTGGTCGGTGAGGATTGCATCTCGCCCTAAGATCTCGCGCAGCCGAACAACCCCCATGTTCTTCTTCTTCCGGGCGTGCTCTGGATCGGGATCATCCCCACCGGCAAGCCGAAGGAACTCGTCGGTGGAGAGTGGCCGGGCAAGTAGTTTGTCGGCAACCATTAGCCCCAGCAGTGTCCGTATACGAACGCCCCGAACTGGTACAAGCTGTTCTGATGGCATCGCCACGCGGATAGTCCCGAGCATCGATATTCTAATTTTCTCCGGCGCTCCCTCAGCCACCACTTCTTCCTTCTGCGGGATTGCTCCCTCCCTTACTTGACGTTCCCACTCCTCCCCTTCACTCTCTTCCCCAAATCGCTTTAAGAACTCAATCAGGGGTAGCATGTATGCCGTGCAGTTCCTCTTCTCCAGCCAAGCAAGTCCACGCCGCACGCTATCCAGAGCAGTTGTAAAGGAAGGGAGATCGTTCTTCAACTCTTGAATATCTTCCCCGATCAACCAGATGTGAAGAGTACCCACAACTTTCAGCATATCCTGCGTTCGAAGTATCGGCAACTGAAGCAAGGAATGAAGTTGCTCTCTCTGTTGCAACGATGGGTCTTGCAGGTACTCACTCCAGATTTTCCAGACATCGTTGGGTATCTCGATATAGTTGTTTATATCAGTGCCGATAATGGAGACTGCAACTTCCCTCTTCTCATCCCAAATGCCCTGCACTCCGATATGTTGGGTACTAAGGTCTTCTGTTGAGATCCCAAATTCAGCATAGATTTCAGCTACGTTTGGTTCCCCTCGATAGAGATTAACGTGATAGAGTTGGTTCGCTAACGATTCGGCTAAGGTCTGCGGTACTTCATGTTCTTTCCCCTCTGCAAAAATTTTCTTTGCTCGATTCTTTAACTCCTCTACTGGTTCGCCACAGGCAGCACGACAGATGCCTCGTGTAGCTTCACAGAGGAGGGCGTTTAGCCAGACTCCGCGATCACGGCACTGCTTGCTCACTCGCTCGGAAAGGTCGGCAGCCTCTTTGTACATTCCGATCGCTTCCAAGAAAAAAGACTTGGCAACCCCGTAGTAGGGATCCTCTTCGTCAATCTCTTCTTCAATCTGCTCGATGGTTCTCCAGCACTCCTCAATCTCCTCTTCTGAAGAGTATGTTTGCAGTAGATACTTCAGCAATCTTCTGATGATGATTGTGCGGGACTCAGGCGGAGTTGATATGTCGTTGAACAACTCCTTGGCCATCTCCTGTATCGCACGGAGTGTCTCCATATCTCCTATCCGCTCGGCAGCCGAGGCAAGTCCATCGAGATAGTAAATGTAGATGACATCGTAGCGAAGTAACGGGTAGATTTGTAGGAGAGGTTTCACCATCTGTTGTACTTCGAGAGAGTGCTGGTAGTTGTGGCGGCTGTGCCACTCGTGCCACTGCGAACAGGCCATCAACCTCCCTCGGGCTTCGTTTCCATCCCGAATATCTTCGGTAACCTGCATGGCTGCATCTAAGGCTTTCCGCCACTTCTCGGAAGTGATCTCCCGACGGAGCAGAGAGAGCTTCACAGTTTTCTCCATAATGTGACGGCTCCGATACTCTTCGTTCGCCACTCTCCCTTCAAGGGATGGCACAAGGTACTCGGCAGTTAGCCAGACACTCTCATAGCTCTCCTTCCAGTTCGACGTTCGGTCGATAATTTGTGCGACAGCAAAACAACGGGTAATTGCAGTAGCCAGCACTTCTCCTGAAAAGTGGGGAGAGATGGGAGCAGAGCGAAGTAATCGAAAGGGAAGAAGAGAGTAGAGGGGAAGGTTTTCGGCTACTACTGCCGACAGGAGATCGACATCCACATCACTTTTGGTGACGAGATAGTTGTGGAGGAGTGAGTGAGTGAAGGCAATCAACGGCAACTGACTTGCAGGCCACGATGTTTCGACTTTTGAAATGGGAAGCCCCGGAATTGGTGGGATCAGATGCCCAGCGGTAATCAGTAGGTCGGTCTCCAACAGCACGTTCAATTGCTCCCCAGAGCCAATGACTCTCTCCGCAGTCTCCCGAGCAAAGACTTCACCAAGCAGAGCAATGCAAGCGAGATTATCTCGCATTTCTGGCGTTAATCCGGCCACCAATCCCTCAACTACCAGAGAGACACTCTGCCTTAAGATATTCTCGAACTCTACAATAGAGGCTGTGAGTCGCCACGTTCCAGATGCTCCACGTTGCTGAACTGTCCCACTTTGCAGAGCGGCTCGCAGAGCAGAGCGGAGAGCAAGCCCGTTCCCAAACGTGATCTTCTCCAGCAGCGAAATCTCTTTTGCTTTTGCCGGAGCACCAAACAGTTGACTCCAAAGTTCAACAATGTCAGGTTGCTCCAAGCCTTTCATCTCGACAGTTTCGGTAAGGTAATTCTCCAGCAGACCACGAGCCTGAAGCTGCACCGGACGAGCCAGAGCAATCAGCGAGAGAGTTTCATCGGAAAGGCTGCCGAGAAGTGAGGCGAGATCAGGAATCGCCTCGACGGTAAGCAGGTGAAGGTCTTCCAACACAATCACGGTTGGGCGAAGTCGGCTAAGGCGACGGAGTGCTGCGAGAATTGCGGGAACAGATTCGTTCGGTTGACTGCCGAGGAGCTTCCGTATCTCCTTGCTGTTCCAAAGTGCCCCGGCAAGAAGCTTTGCAAGGTCGTTAGCGGCCTCCGGATACAACTTTGCGTGAACAACAACTCCCCCCCCTCAATCCGCTCGATACACTCAGATAGCAGTCGACTTTTTCCACTTCGCCTCGGCTGTTAAACAGAAATGCGCGCAGGTGCTGCGACTCAACTGTGCCACGCCAGAAGTTGAGAATGCGCTCAATCTCCCCTCTTCCAACAAAAGGGAGAAGACCATGCTGAAGGAATTGCTCAACCCGATTCACTATTCTGCTCTTTCTCTACAAAACTGAGAGTACGTAATTGAATACAAGATAGCAGGCAATCGCTCATTTCCATAGTTCTCTATCGAGCGGCTACGGAGTCATCGCCATTTTCACCCGTGCAGCCTCCACTCGATTACCCGAAGCAATTAAGGCTTGCCGCAATGTTTCGCCAATCTCTTCATCGCCGGAGAGAAGATCGAAGGCACGGCGGAGAAGCGTCTCTGCACGACTTGCTTCACCTTCTGGCGAGGAGACCACGGGCAACCTCGAGTAGTCCACGCCGCAACCGATGTTCAAAATCTTCCCGGACTGCCTCGAAGAAATCGTCGTAGAGTGTTGGGAAGGGACTTCCCCACCGATGATCTCTAACGCTTCCTCCACCAGTGGTTGCGCCTGAACTAACGCCCCTCTCTGATTGCCCCACCTACTTCGCTTAGAAGTTCGTTGGCTCGAATCAGATCGACTGTTACTATGTCGGCATGTAGCCTTGGGGTCTCTTCGTCGGTCAGGATGGCCTCACGTCCTAATATCTCACGGAGACGGACAACACCCATGTTCTTTTTCTTTCGTGCGTGCTCTAAGTCAGGATCATCCCCTCCGGCTAAGCGAAGAAACTCCTCGGGTGAAAGTGGACGAGAGAGAATGCAGTCGGCTACCATCAAACCCAAGAGAGTTCGGATGCGCACCCCTCGAAGGGGAACAAAATCTTCACCCGGAAGAGCCACCCGAATCGTGCCGAGCATGGAGATACGGATCGAGCCTTCCTCTTCTTTCCCTCCCCTCTCTCTCACTTCGTAATTTCTCGGCATCGGCTACAATTGCTCGCCACCTCTTTCCCTGTTCTACCCCTCGAACTTTTCCAACAGTCGAATCAGCGGCGTCGTGTATAAATCAGGCTTGATGCTGGCCAACCACTCCAAACTTCGCTCCAGTACATCCAGCGCCGTTGGGAGGAAGGCACTTCGATCCTCTTCAGAAATTTGCATTGCCAACCAAAGGTGGATGCTCCCTGAACAGATAGAATATCCCGAAGCTCCAAAATCTCTCGCTTCATCAACCGATCCAATCCCTCGAACGAGAGAGGCGTCTCTGGATCGAGCAAATCTTTCCAGACCTTTACCCTCTCCCCCTTCAAGTAGAGTTGGTTGATGTGATCTTCCTTCAAAAGTATCGAGGCTGATTCAAGGTCATGATTCCAGATACCAATCAATGCCAACTGCTGATTTGTAAGCTGATCGATTGACAGATCGAAGAGTTGACGGAGAGCCTGTTCAGGACGTTCGATTCCGAGAAACAAGAGAATGTGGAGGAAGGCGTTGGCAGCTATTGTCATCCCACCAACCGACTTGTTTTGCTCGACAAGCTCTATCCCCTCCTTCAATTCTTTGGCAGCAAACTCAATTGAGGCTCCAGTTGCCACAGCCGCCATGGCTCGAACACTGGCAGCCGTTAAGGTGGTTCCCCACTCCCCCAAATCATACGAAATGGTGATTAGCCGCCGGGCCAGTTCTTCAGCCTCCGCAAACCGCCCGATACTCAATAGGAAATAACTCTTACTGGTTCCGAAGAAAGGACTGAGTTCGTCGACCTCCTCCTCAATCAGTTCAAGCGAGGCGACTCGCTCGGCAAGTTCTTCCTGCGTCGAAAAGTACATCAGGAAAAACTTCGCAAGTCGCTGAATAAGCGAAGAGCGAATCTCAGGTGGGAGCGTAGGATCGGCGAGGAAGGTATCGAACTCCTGTTGCATATCGGCAATTCGCTCTTCGTCGTCTACCTGCAAGGCAATCAACGTAAGCATTTCCAGATGGTAGACCCAACTTGGGCGATACTTCTGGTCAGGGAATCGCTCCAGTACTTCACGAGCATTCTTCTCGGCAGTAAAGGTGTTCTGATAGTCGACCCGGCCATAATATTCTCCCCAATATGCCCAGAGGAGAATGCGGGCATAGGCTTCCCACTCGCGACTATAGTTTTCTGTCGCTTCGATTCCCTTCTCCAATGTGTCAAGCCATCGCTTTGAACCTCGCTCGCGTCGCCAGATAGAGAGTTGAACCGTGAGGAAGACAACGTTGATATAGTGGTACTCCTCAGGTGGTATCCTCTCTTTAAGAAATGAGAGAAGATGCCGGGCAGTCTCCCAAACGTTGTGCCCCTCTTTCCAGTTCGACGTGCGGTCGAATCGCTGCGCTACAATAATTACTCGCTGAAAACTGTTCGATAGAACATCCCCAGAAATTTCTTCAGCGATCTGCACCGACCGGAGAAGGCGTAACGGAACCAACGAGTAGAGAGGGAGATTGCGTGAGAGAAGTTCGCAGAGAGCAACTGCGTCTCCCTCTACTTCTGCTACAAGGTAGTTGTGCAGAAGCGAATGTGTGAAGGCAATCAGTGGGGAACGACTTCCGGGATAGCTGCCATCGCTATTAAAGCGAGGTGCATCTGGAATGTACCCGGCCAACGATGAAGCTGGGTAGCCAGAGAGGAGAAGGAGTCCGGTTGCCTGCAACTGATCGAGTGCCTCGGTAGAGCCGAGGAGGTATTCCGCAGACTCGCGGGCAAAAACTTCCCCCAACATTGCAAGGCGTGCCGCTTTCTGGCGCAACTCCGGCGTTAACTGGGCAACGAGACCTTCCACAACCAGAGAGACACTCTGGTGAACCAACCCTTCAAATTCCTGCTGCGAGATATTGAGTTTCCAGATTTGAGAGGCAGAGCGTTGCTCCACTCCCCTTCCGTGAATCAACGCGCGGATTGCTGAGCGGAGGGCGAGAGGATTGCCGAAGGTTGCCTTGTGTAGAGCGGATGGAACCCAATTTTTCGGTTCATCTGCAAACAACTCCTTCCAGAGCTTTGCAATTGCATTTGGGGATAGCCCCTTCATTTCGAGGGTATCTACCAGAAAACTTTCGAGGCGACTTCTCGCCTGCATTTGCACCGGACGAGCACAGCCGAGCACAGAGATTGTCTCATCGGCAAGTTGGCTGAGCAACGTTGTAAGGTCGGGGAGTGCCTCTTCCGGCATTAAGTGAAGGTCTTCAATCACGAGAAGAAGAGGCCGAAGCCGACTGAGACGTTGCAGCGAGGGAACGATCCCCTTCACCTCTTCGGCTGCGCGAATGCCGGGAACTCTCTGATCCTTCTTTTTTCTCTGAAGTGCTTGGGTTAGGAGGGAAGTCAGGTCGTTCGTCCCTTCAGGGTAGAGCTTTGCGTGAATTACTACCCCCCCATCGTTCTCGATCATCGCAACTGACTCTTCTAACAGTCGGCTCTTTCCAGCCCCCGCTTCGGCAGTCAACAGAAGTAAACGAAGTCGCTGGGAATCGACAGTCCCCCGCCAGAAGTCGAGAATCCGTTCAATCTCTCCCTCCCTCCCTACAAATGGAAGTACTCCCTGCCCGAGAAATTGTTCAACAACATTCATGGTGAATTCTATCCGGAATTGTAGCCTTGTTCATCGAAAGATATGATAGTCTGATTGACATCACCTCAACACAACGTATTCACAACACACTATCCCTCCAACAGGATACAACCGAAAAAATTCAATCTGCATTAATTGCAACGCCATCCTAACGGGAAATCACGAGAGGATAGAGCGTTCGATTCCCCTCAGCCCACAACAAAAGATAGTAGAGACCATTGCTGAGAGACTCAAGGTTAACGTCGACAGCAAGGTTCCCCTGCAATAACTGCTGTTGACCGATCTCCACTTGCTCCCTTCCGAGCAGGTCAACAATTGATAACTGCACATTCTTCGCGTTCGCGAGTGAGGGAGAGAGCTTCAGCCGAATCGTTCCTTCACCTCTGATAGGATTTGGAGTGATTGTTACCATCCCCCCCCACTCAACGCCACGCATATCTGCTACGGAACTTGTGCGGCTGAGCGTAAATGTTCGGGTATCTGAGATTCGGGAAGAGCCAACGGTAGTTCGGCCAACCACACTCCAACGATATGTCCCATCAGGAATTTCGGGTCGATAGGTTGTCGTGTAAATATCCTCTACGGTAATCACCCTTCCCGGATTGGAGAGCGATTCGAGAGTGAGCGTGTAGATTACATTTCTGCCGCCAGCAAGATTTGGTGGGGTACTCCAGGAGAGATAACCGTTTTGGTCGAACGTTGTGCCGTCGTTCGGCCCGAGAAGCTCTACGGCCTCAGGTAACGTAAGCTCTATCGAAGAATCGTCGCGGGCAAACCAGATGTCGGTGTTTCCACGGCGATCATCTTGCCAGAGGATATAGCGGCTTCCGTCGGCACCACTCACAATTACTGGCATCTCTTGGTTCACCCCCTCTTGTCCACTTGTCAATCCCTCCCTCTCCTCAAAACTATGTCCCCCATCCCCCGAAATCATGTAGAGTCCTTGAATCTTCCCCAGCGTCACGTTCTCAAACGTGCAGACCATCGCCCCCGAGGGAGCAATATCGAGCGTTGGATAGTTTGTCTGCTCCGCCTCGCGCGTGAGTGGATAGTCGAAGAGGCAACCGTCGGCATTCTTCGGGAGAATGGTATAGTAGATGTATTGTTTACCATTTGCAGATGGGCGGTTATCCTTCCACATGATGTGCGCCCGCTCATCTCGGTCGAGCGCAACCACCGGACCGGCCATCGGACAAGCAAAGATTTCCCACGTCTCGCTCGCTGCCTTGATTGCCGGCTCAAACGATTCCCCTCCGTCTCGCGACCGAGCAATGTGAACATCGCGCAGATTGTTCACGTTTGCCCGAAATGCGATGTAGATGTCGCCATCTGGAGAGACTGCCGTACTCGTGTTGCAGCACTCGCACGATCCTCCGATACCTTCCGGCATGATGCTCGCCCTCTTCGGCTCGGCAAAGGTTGCCCCGCCGTCAGTAGAGCGGGTCATATAAATCTGGTCGGTATTCAAAGTTCCCTTCTTGATGTCGCGGCCATCAATCCAGGCAATGTAGAAATTGCTGTTGCTGTCTACGGCAATTGATGGGAAGTCCTGCGCTCCACCAGCATCGTCACCCACAACGGAGACCGGAGAGGTAAACGTCTTCCCTCCATCTGTCGAGCGGACGTAGCGGATATCCGTTCCACCCAAGCCATACAGGGCAAGCCAGACCATGTGAATCGTCCCATCTGGAGCTACCACAAAATCGGCTCCTCGTCCTCGGCCCGAGGGAACCTTGCCCCCACTGTAGACAACGTGTTCATCCGAGAAGGTTGCCCCTCGATCAGTTGAAGTCCGCATGTAGACGTCGCCACCGGAATTCTTCCGAAAGTCAACCCACGCGGCGTAGATAGTTCCATCTGGCCCAACGCGGAGCATCGGACCTCCCTGCATAGCATTCCCCTCGTCAGCATTAACGCGAATTGGATCGGCGATGGTCTGGCCTCCAGAGTGATACGCCCCGAAAAGAACCAGAGCGACCGAACAGAGAAATATGTGGTAGCGATTCATGAACTTACCTCATCGTGTAGTTGCACAGTTTTCTCTCCCCTCTTCTGCTGTACCCAACGTAAGGGAACCGAACTTGATAGTATGAACTCTCCTTTGATATGCTACTTTACAAGTAGCCGAACCGACTCGTTGCCGAGGCGACACCAGTAAGAACCGGAGGGGAATCCGGAAAGGTCGAGAAGAGAGGAGTCTCTTCCCGAAGGGATTATCCTTTGAAGAAGGGTTCGCCCTTGAAGGTCGATCACCTGTAGTTGGCGATCACCCTTTACTGGATTGAACCGAATCAACGTCTCCTTCTCCACGATATTCGGTGAAGCCGAGAGATGCCCTCTCTCTCCGACACCCCCCCCAACTGAGGCCGGGTTGTTCACTCGGAAGTTCAGCATCATCCCATCATCTTCATGTTCAAGGTTGTGGCAGTGAAGCATGAACCTTCCGGGGTGGGCATCGAACCGAACTAACACGCGCACCTGCTCCTGAGGGAAGAGGAGTGCCATATCTTTCCACCCCTTCTCTTCTGGACGGATGTTTTCCGTCCGACCGTTGCGGTCGAGTATCTGGAACTGCGTCCCGTGGACGTGCATTGGGTGAATCAACTGCGTCGGGTTGAAGAACTCCCAGACTTCCAGTTCCCCCATCGGAACCTCGAAGTCAATCCGGTTCAACTCGAAGCTCAAGTCGTTAATCGCGTGGTGGCCGTTCGCCATGTGCAGCCGGAACGAACGAGATCGCATCGCAGCTTCTGGATCATACGGCTCGATTGTCGTCATCGTCTGCGGAACAACCCCTCCACTATCCCCATCACCAGTCACCCGAAAGCAGAGCAGGTCGGCTTCCTTCCCCTGGCGCGAACCGGGGAACGATTCATTAAAGAAAGTGAGAGAACGGAGGAGAAGGTTCGCGTTAAGTTCATCGTCGGAGAAGTCGACAAGAATTTCTGCCCGCCCCGCAGGTGGAAGGAAGAACTGGTCAATCTCCACAGGAGATTCAAGTAGCCCCCCCTCGTTTGCAATCAGGTGGAACGTTCGCCCATCCTCGAACCCAACCAGAAAGACACGAGCGTTCGATCCGTTCAACAGACGGAAGCGGTAGAGCGTTCGATCAACATCCAACTGAACATTCGGTCTGCCGTTAACAAGCATCGTATCCCCCTGCCACCCCCGCATAACGTCTACCGGAGCCAAATTGTAGTCGAGTTCAAAGTCGGGTGTCACTCTCTTGTCTTGCAGAACTACAGAGATATCATAATCTCCACTCGGCAGGCCAAGCCCTGACTCTTCTTCGTCGTGAACGATAAAGAGACCGGCAACTCCTCTGTAGACTTGTGATCCTGTGAACTTATCGGTGTGGGAGTGATACCAGTAGGTTCCGGCACGCTGATTGACTGTGAAGTTGTAGTCGTAATCTTCTCCCGGTCCAACGGCCAAGTGTGGATGTCCATCCATTTCAGAGGGGGCAAGAATGCCGTGCCAGTGAATAATCAAATCTTCGTCGATCAAACGGTTCTCCATCTTCACGTTCAGCTCACCGCCACGATTCAGGCGAATAGTTGGGCCGAGGTAGGAGCCGTTGATCCCGTATATAGCTGAGTCTCCTCCCGGGCGGAGAGAGAACCGCGTTGGAGCAACGGTCAACAGATTTCCTTCAAGGTCGGGAATACGACGAAGTGGGTTCGCCTCATCTGGCGAGGCAAGAAGATTCGAGTATCGAAGCAAAGGACTTGCAGCAATGATCCCCGAAGCTGCCGCCGTCCTCTTTAGAAATGTTCGTCTGTTAATAGGCATAGAAGAAGTTATGCCGATTGAGGGGAAATGGCAAGAGAGATATTCGAGATGTGGTGTTAGTGCTGATGCCGGCAGCGATGACGGAAAGACTTCTATAGCGTGTTGACAGACAATGCGCTGATCGCTCTGCCCTCAATGGAGGAACGCTCCTCTGGAGCTACGCTCTCGGTAGACTCTCGTTGCCCGGAGCTTCCGCTCCAGGCTACCAACGGTTCGCCGCGCTGCGGCTCTTCGGTAATGGTTCTGTTACATCGCGGAGCGACAGCCGGTTGATAGCCTCGTGCGTGAGCGCGAGGAATTCGACGATACCTCTGCCGTGGAGCACCAGCGGTGCGTCCCTTCTGGAAATCGTGATTGTCAACACGCTCTATATGAATCTTGTTCGGGAGAAAAGCCCAGGAAGCCTTGCGGTGAGGAGTTCCAGAGAAGAATAAATCTCTTAACCACTATCTCCTCTGGAGCCTACCGCGTGGTTGCCTTCGATGAGGGGAGCCAAGTAATCGGTACTGCTCCAATTGTAAAAGGATAGGAACTATCAATATCATTCGGCAGAAACGGGCACTATCCTTCTCAATGAGGAGCTTATTGGCGTGAGAATTCACTTGTGCGATAGAGCTTAGAATTGTACATAGTACAAGCAACCAAAAATGATTATGTAAGAACAACAATGAACAGAGATACTCTCCATACACTCCTATTGCTCCCACTCATCGGGATACTCACGCTGAAGAGCATACCACTGCGGAGCCAAAACGTGTTGAAGCCGAACCCGAACGCCGTGCAGTTGCAGAAGGTATGGGAGGTACGGGGGGATGCCATCTTGTTTGAGGAGATTGGGTATGATGTCTGGGGAGGAGTCGATCTGAATGGAGACGATACAGCCGACTTTGGGCAATTCAAACGTTCAGAATATCGCTGGTACTTTTATGCTGGAGGAAAGTCACTATCGACTGAGCCGATTCTAACGATTGATTCAATGGGACTTCCATCAGTTGGTGATTTTTATGGCGATGGTCGTCAGTACATGCTGTGGGTAGGTGGGTATCGATTAGAGATTGATGACTTTTACTATACATATGATATCCTAAATCTTTACGAATTGGCTGATACGGGGTTAAGTAGAGTCGCAATAGTATCAGAGGATTTAGGGAAGCATGTTCCCCCGATTTCACGGAGTTTTCATAACCTATACGTGGAAGATGTGAATAATGATGGGATTGATGATGTAATTGTCTCCATGTATGGTGTTCGAACAGGTCAAGTCCGAGGAGAAGGCTTAGACGCGAATAATCAGGTGTGGATCTACTATGGCGGCCCAGACTTTCAGTTAGAGGAGCCGGATGTGATTGTCAAGGATAGTAGTCAGTATGGTGAGCCTGAATATTATTGGGATGTACACTTTGCAGATCTCGATGGAGATCACAAGCTCGATATGATCTTTGCTGGAGGGTATCAACTCGGTGGCCAGATGCTCCGCTTCTATTGGGGGGATGAGAACTCACCAACATCATGGTCACAACGTTCAGCAGATCGTAATGTGCCGTTAATAGATGGCCAGACGGGAATCAATGCAACAACGAGTGTAGGATTCTATCGGTTGGATGGTGACGATGCCGTAGACATTGCTGGATACACTGGAGGTGGGATTGATGGGACATCGGTCTATCTCTCGACCCGAGGGAACGTTCGTACACGCAGTTTCTCAGTCGATTCAGCCGATTTATTCTATAAGACGGGACTGTTTCAGGATTCGCCTGGCTATCTGAACGACACTCTACGTCGCTATGAGATGCTGCCACTGGGAGCACCATTGAAACAAGGCGAACAACGCTCGTTGATCTTAGTATCGGGAAGTACGTATGGCCCAGACTATGATTATGAGGCGTGGTACAGTCCAGCATTGGATCACGTCGACTTTTCAAAGTTATTGGGCATCCACGATGTGACAGGAGATGGCTATGATGATTTCATTGCAGGTGATGGAATGTTTGGTGGGGGAATCCGGAGTGGGATTGCCTTTGTTGTGGCAGGTGGTCCAAGTATACCGTTGGACGACACGACACTGAGTGTGCAGGAATACCCAATTGCTGGTGAGTCGGGTGGATTGTATCTCTGGCCGAACCCGGTGATCGATGAGTTGCACATTGCCTGGCGAGGAAACTTGGCGAAGAAGCCAGCGTGGTTTGCGGCATACGACATGTCGGGACGTGAGGTTGTGCGTGGAGAGGTAAACTCGTCGATAGGTGCGGCGTTGTGGGAGTGTCGAGATATTCCCTCTGGAGCCTACCGCGTGGTTGCCTTCGATGGGGGGAGCCAAGTAATCGGTACTGCTCCAATTGTAAAAGGATAGGAACTATCAATACCGTTCGGCAGAGAGGGGCACTATCCTTCTCAATGAGGAGTTCATAGGCATGAAATTTCACTTGTACGATAGAGCTTAGAATTGTACATAGTACAAGCAACCAAAAATGATTATGTAAGAACAACCATGAACAGAGATACTCTCCATACACTCCTATTGCTCCCACTCATCGGGTTACTCACCCTGACGAGCATACCGCTACGGAGCCAAAACGTGTTGAAAGCAAACCCGAACGCCGTGCAGTTGCAGAAGGTGTGGGAGGTACGGGGGGATGCCATCTTATTTGAGGAGATTGGGTATAACGTGTGGGGTGGAGTGGATATCAACGGAGATGATACGGCTGATTTTGCCCAGTATAAGCGTTCGGAGTGGCGTTGGTACTATTATGCCGGAGGGAAGAATCTCTCAACTGATCCTATATGGGTATCAGATTCAGTTGGTTCCACATTGCCTTATATAAAAGATTTTTATGGAGATGGCCGACAATCGGTGTTATACCTCAACGGCTATCAGGAAGTCGTGGATGAAGCGACACGCTATTATGAGATTATGCAGTTGCATGAGTTCACGAGTGCTGGGATTAATCGAACTCCATTTCTAACGGTGGATCATGGCAAGAAAGTACCGCCAGTAGAGCGTTTCCTTGAAGATATTCTGGTATCTGATGTAAACAATGATGGTATTGATGATGTAATAGTGGTGCTTGGCGGCTTACGAGTAGGTTATCGACGCGATACAGGAATCGATAGATCGAACCAGGTATGGATCTACTATGGCGGTCCAGACTTTCAGTTAGAAGAACCCGATGTGATTGTCAAGGATACCAGCCAGTTCGGCGAAGCTGATGCCTGGCAAGTCTGGTTTGAAGACTTCGATGGAGATCATAAATTCGATTTGGCCTTCGGTGGAAACTACCCTCAAGGTGGATACATGCTCCGCTTCTTCTGGGGTGATAACAACTCTCCTGCTTCATGGTCTCAACGTCCTGCTGATCGCAACCTCCCTCTGGTAAGTGGTGTCACTGGTATCAACAGCACACTGAATCTCGGCTTCTATCATCTCGATGGAGATGCTGCCGCCGACATCGCTGGATATGGTGGCGGAACGATCGATGGCACGTCGGTCTATCTCTCAACGCGGGGAAACGTTCGTACCCGCAGCTTCTCCATTGACTCTGCCGACCTGTTCTACAAGACTGGCTTGTTCGATTACCGAGTCGGTTCGCTCAACGACACAGCCTATCGGTACGATATGTTGCCCTTAGCCGAACCCCTCCGCCCTGGTGAGAAGCCTACGATGTTGTTGGTCTCTGGAAGCGCGTATGGTCCAGATTACGACTACGAGGCGTGGTACAGTCCGGCATTGGATCACTTGAATGTGATTGTGATGCGTCCAGCCGGTGACGTGACAGGTGATGGGTATGGAGATTTCATCATCGGAGACTATGGCTGGCCAGGAGGGATCACCGCAGGTGTAGCAGTTGTTGTTGCGGGTGGTCCGAGCATACCGTTAGACGACACGACGCTGAGTGTGCAAGAATACCCAATCGCTGGCGAGAGTGGTGGGTTGTACGTGTGGCCGAACCCGGTAATTGATGAGTTGCACATTGCCTGGCGAGGGAACTTGAAGAAGAAGCCAGCATGGTTTGCGGCATACGACATGTCGGGACGTGAGGTTGTGCGTGGAGAGGTGAACTCCTCGATAGGTGCGGCGTTGTGGGAGTGTGGAGATATTCCCTCTGGAGCCTACCGCGTGGTTGCCTTCGATGGGGGAGGTGAGGTAATTGGAACAGCACCAATCATCAAACAGTAGAGCATAAAAACTTTCGTAATAGCAGTAATAGTAAAGGAGCTATACTGGCTCTTCAATTCACCATCAAACAGGAGTGCCCTCTATGAATACCACTAACAGAACAAGGTGGCAGTCTATGCTGCGAAGCTGGCAACTTGCCGCCCTTATTCTTTTCTTCCCTCTCCTCTTTCCCCCCGAAAGCTCAGGGCAACCGGCCGGATACCGTGAGTGGTACGACTCTACACTGGCCGACAGGGTAAACATCCCCCGACAGTTCCCAGACGACTTTCCTGTCGGTATCTGGTTCTACAGTTATAACCAAGTGGCAATGAATGAGGTGTGGGATTACGTGAGCCGGATTGGTGGAGACTACGTAATCTATTCAGTGGAGAAGGGGACCTACAAGTTCGACCGGTGGGGGCGATACCAGACCCTCATCAACTCAGCCCCGACTGGGAAGTACGTTGTTCCCCTTACCAGTTATGATGGACACCACGGGCTTCCCTCATACATTCACCAGTCGCAGCAGGCGCGCGAGGCAGTCTTCTATCCCTTCGATACGTCGGAGATGCGTGGACTGGGGTATCTGACGAACCTGCTGACTGTCTCTCCGTGGTATGATAATGTGTTTACCAACTATCTGTATGATTCATTGCGAGTAAATCCATTTTCTCTTTACGTACACGACTTTTTCCGTAAGCAAGATTATCACTATCGCGAAGCAGTTTATCTCCCATCCTCTTCTGGCGATACCGTCGCCTCCGGCATCGCCTTCCGCCACAAGAGTAGTCAGACTGAGCGGTGGGATCAGACATTCAACGGGACGAACTGGGTAACGACAGACAATCCGATCAACTCTTCAGAACTCTTCGATGGGGTTAGCTATTATGGGCCGGATCCAGAAAAGCCGGGAGAATACAAAGGGGATATCTGGAATGCGTTCCGGTCTCCCCACTATCTCACAATCAAAGGGCATCTGTTTAATGGTGGCGAAGGAGCCGACAACGATACGATGCTTATCCTTAACATCTACTATGAAGTGGACAAGGGGAAGACGTACCGCGATTCTGCGTCTCCTTACACGCTCCAAACTGCCGATACGAACTTGCGTTTTCTCTATAAATCTGTTGCAGTAACGAAAGCAGAGTTGAAACCAGTAGGAAATCCACCCTTTAACTGGGACATCTATCATGAAGTCGCAAAAAAAATCAACTTCCAACGTGAGGGGATGGGGGGACCAGCTGACACTGGAGTAACTGCTAAGAGTATCGACCTCGAGGTAATCTACGTTGGCACAGAGAAGATGGCTTTGCACTCGGTGAGCGTCCGGGACTCTATCACCCACATGTTGTGGACAGATGATACCGAGGGGGTAGACTACAGGGATGCTGCCCGGCGAGAGATTGACACACTTGCGATGGATTTCTCCACCTCAACACTTAAGTCTGGTTTCCTCAGCGTTTACGGAACGGACGAGCCTCCCCCCTTAGCCTACAACGGCTACCGCGGTTTGAAGAACAATGTGATTCAGAACAACCCCGCTTACGTCTTCGCCACCGGCGACACGATGACCTCTGAACATGGTTGGGCAGTTCCCTACATCGAGTGGAACGGGGATGCGAGTCGGTCGGTGGTGGGGAACTACATCGGGCGGAGCTTCTGGAACTTTGGGGATCAGTTCGGTATTAAGGCAGGGGGTGTTCCAATTCCCGATATCCCGAGTGCAAAACAACACGACGGTGGAAGATTTGGGGTTCCACACCTGTTCGACTTCGATTCGATGTCGATATCTGGCTACGCAGCACTCCTGCAAGGGCGTATCGACACGATGGAGCTTCTCTGGCAACACGGAAGGCTCGGGGCGGCAATTCCGGGACAGACGTTCAACTATACAGAGGGGAAGACCCACTTGTGGCGAATGAAAACAATGTACGAGACTGCCCACCTTGGCAGAATCACTGGCCGACGCTACACTGGCTATGCAGGGTTGCAGAGTTTTTTCAAGATAGCGAGTGGAGCGGGGGGCTACGACACACTTATGGACCACCGCTTCGAGCGTGCGGAGGTTCGGGCACTTCTGAACGCAATGGTTCTCGGCTACGGTTCTTACGGATTAGCCTTATACAAGTTCAACGTCTACCCGTGGCACCTATTCGATGACAACGACTACCTTATTACTGAGAAGGTTGCTGAGAGTGGCTTTGGTGGCCTAACGCTGCGCGATACGCTCTACAACTTCATCGACTACCCGCTGCAGCTTCGAACCTCTGGATCAGTTGATGCGAACGGTGAATTTCGTCACGACACGTTGGGTATGATTGATGATCTCTACTTCGGGTTTCGCGATACCTACAAGGAGTTAAAAGAGCGGTTAGCTTGGTTCAAGCAGATTGGCAGCTACACCAAACGCCTCCACTGGCGGGATGCCTACAGCATTCACTTTCAGCAAGATGAACCAGCCGCAGAGTATGATGGGGCGGGGGGCACACAGGGGGTTCTCCACCGCACCATACCCTCCAATGAAATCATCAAAGGTGTAAAGGCGTGGCATCCCATTACCGGTGTTGTTGATTCACTAAACCGAACATACGTAGAGATCGGACTGTACGATACGATGATTGACACAACCGGAGGAGTACGCAACAGACTTAATGATACGAACTGGATCAGCGTTGTGAACAGGAGAGTATTCGAGACAGGAAACTACGACAGTGCCGACATCGGCTACTCCTCCGCAACGAAGGCAATTCTCGACACACTGAGCGAAACGCGCACAATCGAGTTGACGCTCAAATTGGTAAGTCCAGATACCTCAAACCAGTATAACCGATTTGTTCGAGTGGTGGAAGTTGTTCCCGACACAACCCACCTTCCACTGATAGGGAAGAGAGCCGGACTCGACACGGTTGTTTCATCAGTAGGCTCAGGAATAGCCACAGTACGCTTAACGTTAGGCGCAGGTCGAGCCGCACTTCTACGCATAACCTACACCCAACCGGACGAATCGATGGCTCCGGGTGATCTCTCGCACAGCAATCAACGCAAAATTGTGTACGATCCTAAAACAGACCGGTATTTCTCGACCTATTTTCGCTGGGATAGTGCACTGAGTGACTACCACGTCTTCTTCCGTCGCTCTCTGCCGATGCAGGAGTTGGGGGCGATTCTCTGGGAACCGATAGAGTGGCCTGTCTCCGGGAACATGACCGGTGGCCAGACTCGCACACAGAATACACACCCTTCGATTACTATTCGTTCCTACACAAACAAGGCAACCCCGCGTGTCTCCATCGTCTGGACTGCCCACCCGAACGACACCGGTTTTGTCGGACAGCGTGAAGTCTTGATTCGGGATATTCAATACTTTACCTATACCAACTCGAATGGGGACACCATCGAAGATATGTTCGTCCAACCAATCAAGAGTGTTGGCTACCACTACGGATTAGACCCCTACCAATGGGGAACACCGGTGATCTCCTCGGCAAGTGGTGATAGTGGTATTGGGGAGTACATTGCTTGGAGCGATTCAACTGTTGGCATCGTCGCGCGAGGACGCTTAATGGATACCAACTTCCTGAACTTTCCGGTCTGGACACCATACGATACGATAAGCCAATTTTATCAACCATCTCAGGGGTATGGCATTGGTCAATATCCATCGATGCCCCCTTTTACTCACCGTCAGATGAAGCAGCAATCAGCCCCAATCGTCTGGCAGCAGCCCGATACCAACACGTACGGAATCTACATCGGTATTGTCTATGGTCGATTGAACTATATCCCTCCCACGGCAGGTCCAAAGCTGCAGTTCTCATTCGAGATAAATACGATGAATTCACCCTACTACATTTCTCCCTTTCCCTTTACCAATCCGTATAATGGAGTTCCTCAGGGAGTATTGGCCAATCACTACATCCACCCCTCAATTGACCAATCCCAAGATGGACTTGGCCGGGTGATGGAGGGGGTGACCTGGGAGTGGTATCGGTTCTTTCCTGTCTACGAGAATGGCATTTGGGTGCGCGACGACTATTATTCTGATGTCTTCTTCCGATCAATCTTTTTCGACACTGCCTATAATCAATCGTCGTTGATGGGAACGTGGATAAGCCGAGAGATGTACTTAGCAAATTCATCAGATTATGCCTTTCCGGTTGTCTCCTCACAAAATCAGGTGATGGTTCCTGCTGATTCCTCTGAGGCTCCTCTCTTCTCTATCGTCTTCCAACGGGATGATTTAACAAGTCTGATGCACCAAGTCGAGGCTGAATGGTTGATGGGTGCTACACCAACGTGGCAGTACCAATACTGGAAGACCTTTAACCACGGAGGATATAATCCAAACGGAACAGCATCAGAGGGGAAGTTGGTGAATAGATACTCTGTCCTCTACGGTCTCCCTCCCGACAGCACCCTCAGAACAACACGCCAGTACTACGCCCGCACCCGACCCGATGGATACTTGGCCGATGGACGTGAAGTGGGGGCGCGACTGAACGACTCAGTACCGATTGGATTCTCCGCTCGACTCTACGATGTCTGGTTCAGTGATGCTGAAGAGAGTCGCAACCTCAACCTGATAGCCGAGGCAGTCCCAGACAGCTTGACTGATCTTCTGGCTCTTCTCAAAACAGAGTCGTTCAGCACCGGAGATAGCGTTGCGATAGGGGGAACGATGGCTCTGCAATTTTTCCACGGTGACTCGGCAACTGCAACGGGAAAGTCGATCGATTTTCTGTTAGAACTCGTCGACTCGGCTACGGGTGTCCGTGCCTACCTGCTCGACTCCACACGACTTGACGTGACGACAAACCCCGCAGAGTATCGGATCACCGACAAAGTGATTGAGGTTCTCTCCGGCACATATTACGTCCGGCTCCGCCTCGCTTCGAGCAATCTTCTCTCGAACTTCGCACTCGACAGCACAGCGATGTGGACATCTGGTCGCACTCAAGGCTGGATCGAAAGCCTGGCAGGTAAACGGGTTCGCAAACTCGACGGCGAAGCGGGGAACGGACTCCGCATCTCGGCCCAACCGAACCCGACGACGGGCGAGACGGAGTTCCGATTCTCGGTAAGTAGGAAGGAACACGTGAGCATGACAGTCTACGACGCGATGGGTCGAGAAGTTGAACGGATGATCGAGAAGGAGTTGTTTGAAGCAGGCCGCTACGCCGTCGAGTTCGATGGAAGCACGCTGAAGCCGGGAACCTACCTTGTAGAGTTAAAGACGTTGAACGGTCGAGTAACGGAGAAGATAATCGTTCAACGATGAAAGGAGATGAGTGTGGGAGTGTAGGAGTGGAGATCGCAATAGGCCACAATTGGTAGCAGCGGCTCTTTAGGGAGCGTCCCGGGATTGGTGGAGGGAGATGAGAGTCGAGAGTCAAAGAGTCGGGAAACAAAAAGATGTGCTCCTCGAAGGTATTTGAGGAGCACATCTCTTTATGTTTTTCAGGTGTTGTTGCCTGCGAAGGTAGGCACGCACCTTTGCTTAGTCACCTACATCCTTCACATCAATCCGCACCACTTGATTCGCCTCGGCATCGACGTACCAGATTTTTCCATCTGGACCGATCTCGATTCCCATAATGCTCTGAGCATTTGTGGAGATGCGGTTCAGCTCCTTACCGGTCAAGTTGTAGGCGATGATCTCGCCAGTCTCGTTGTCCGTCACGAAGATTCGTCCGTTGTGGAGTGCAATCCCAGATGGATGGCTAAGGTTGCTGTTCGCAAAGACTTCGTAGGTGGCTCCAGTGTAGGTTGAGAATTCGAACACCTCCTCATAATCTGGAAAGAATGTCTCACCACTACCTGAGTATGAGCCAGTTTTGGTATTCAATCGAGTAACCCGCCGATTTCCTGGATCGCAGATGTAGAGCCATCCACTCTCCTTATCGAGAATCATGTGGCTTGGCACATTCGGAAGGCGTTGGATACGTGCGTCGACGTAACGACGAATGATACCGTCACGATGGTTGTCGTGACCAGGACCGTGATCTTGTTGAAAATCGTAGTAGACGATGTTACCGCCGAAGCCATCAGCATACCAGTAGGCGTTATCGTGATCGTGCGCAATGCCCATACCGTTCGGACTTGCGTGGAGCATGTCGAGGTGAGAGCCAAGTTCTCCCCAGTCCTCAAGCCCATCTTTACTATAGATCGCTGTATCTGCCGTCCAGAGTGCTGGTCCCATAAAGTTGTTCCCCCCCGGAAGCTGTCCATCGTATGTGTTCACAGACTCTTGGGAAGTCGCAAAAAGCTCCGTCTCGCTGAAGGCAATTGCACTCACTTCTTCCATGAAGTGGTTAGCGTAAAGGTCTCGAACTCTCAACGAAGTCATCTCGGCAGTTCCAGGATTCCAGTAGGTTACCGTTCCGTCGAAGGCACGGTTCACAACCCAAAGTTGTTCTGGGTGCACCGGATTGAACTCCAAGTCGCGCGGCACATCAAGTCCGCTTCGCGCGTCGGCAATCACCGTAAATACCCGATTCTGATCTGTTCCAAACTCTGGAATAAGCTCAACCCGCGTCATCATGATGAACCTCACACTCCTTCCTTCAATCGTAATATCCGATTCAGTAACCGTTTTGTAGTTCGGGTGGGAGATAACAAGACTGAACGTACCGGGAATAGCTGGTTTGTCTGCCGCCGGAGGAGTGCCAGCACCGCGAAGGATGTGAAGGTTAACGTTACCGTTCGCTCCAGAACCTGAGTGGTTCAACCGAATTGAACCGATCTCTTTTCCTCCGCTACTCAAGTGAAAGAGATAGAGGCCGGCAGGAACACCGGAGAGATCGAGATCGAACGAGTGAGAGCCGATTCCAAGGTCTCCTTCAACCGAGGCAAGCTCTCTACCGAGAAGGTCGTAAACTGCACCAGTTAGCCGCGCCGGTGACCGGAGGGAAATAGGTAGAGTTGTGTGGGAAGTAAAAGGATTGGGATATGGCTCACCGAGACCAGTAGTGTAAGCCACGTTGTTACCAATACTTGAGGTACTGAAGCTAAAACCGGCATTCCCATTCTCGTCGGTGGTTACTTCGTCCACAAGGTTTCCACTATCATCTAACAGCTTTACGGTTGCTCCCGCAACGCCTGCATTGTCAGCGTTATCCCTCGCCTTCACAGTCAACGAATCAAATTCCTGTGCTGTTGCCGAAACAGTCAGCACGCAACAACAGATAAAGGTGAACATTGTACAGTAATACTTCATACAGACTCCATAGTTATGATCGAGTACATTTATTTTTCTCAATACTGATTACTTCTTTCTTCGGGGTAGGGATCACTTTTCTTGAGCAAGGTGCGGCTCACAGGGCGAGGTAGGTTGCTTTCGCACACAACCAAAAGGAAAACCAAAAACAGCGGGATTAGTTACTCCTCAACACCAACCAGATATTCTCTTCCACCTCACATTAACACCCCGATTCATCGGGGTGTTTTGGAGCATCCACATAGAAGAAAACGGCTTCAAGCCGTTTCTCTGCCTGTTTTCACTCAATCCCCCCCCCGACTCAAAGTCGAGGGTTACTATCAGTTGGAAACTGAACCCACAGCGCTCGACAAATTCGGCAAAGACCTTCAGGTCGTCTCTTGACATGCTTCCAACTCAGTGCACTTGAACAATTAATGAGGGAATCTCCACCTCACATTAACACCCCGATTCATCGGGGTGTTTTGGAGCATCCACATAGAAGAAAACGGCTTCAAGCCGTTTCTCTGCCTGTTTTCACTCAATCCCCCCCCGACTCAAAGTCGGGAATTCATCACAAGAGAAGTGCTCAAATTACCCGCCTCTTCGTTCACGCGCTAAAGCAGGAATATGTACCGGCACTCAGACATCGGAGAGCCGGTACACATTCCATTCTGTTCGGAATCTCTCACCTTGAAACAGTTGCAGGTAACAATCAATTGTCTCCAGTGAAACATCCCACAAAGAAAATCTTACTTTATCCTCTGCATTCAGAAGGTCTGCTCATAGAAGAGAGCTTCCCTAAATGCTTCCAATCCAAGCTCTCTACATCTGGCTTGTTCCCTCTTCTACAATCACCGTCCCCTTCAACATATCCATACCGCAAGTAAACTGATAGGTTCCTGCTTTATCGGGTGTGAAAGTAACCTCCGTCTTCTCTGCTTTGGGAAGTTTTGTCAGAGCAATGCCGAGATCTTTGGACATCACATCGCTCGCGCACTCATATTCGGCATGTTGATCGAAGATGATTTTTGCAGGCATTCCCGCTTTGAAAGCAATTTTGCTCGGCGTGTAACCCATATCTTCGACTTTTACGGTAATCACCTGCACTCCGTCTATAACCTCGGGCTGCGTGGCAACTGCCGTCTCATTTTCAGTTGTCGTCTGCTCAGTTGTCTCTGTCATCTCATCCCCTTTCTCTTTTGCAGCTTCATCTCCACATGCCGTAAAGGTCAAGGATGCACCAATCGTGAGAATTGCGAGTGTTCGTTTCATAGTAGCTCCTACAGTTATTGTTGAATGGTTGTATAGATAGATTTTATCTGAATGTTTTAGTACTTAATAATCGTTCTCTTCACATCTATCCCCCTCCCACGTACGGTACAGTGATAAGTGCCGGAGGGAAGTTGGGTAAGGTTGAGGAGAACTCGATCAGACTTATAGTTGAACTCAACCTGATTGCTAAGATTCCGACCCATCAAATCGAAGAAATCGATCTGCAGAGGAGTGGCATCATGCGTTCGCCTACACTCAATCTGCAGCTCTCCGAATGTTGGGTTCGGGTATATTCGGAGTGCCTTTTCAGCCTCTACTTCTTGAACTGAGAGAACCCGGTCTACCGTCACAGCAAAGCGGTGAAATGTTGGCTCGGTTCCATCACCGGGATCCACCATCACTTCAACTTCTCCACTCTCCCCAACCTCCACACCAGCAATTACCTTTACTGCGAAGAGTACCCCCTCCCCCTTCTTTAAGTCTGCACCAAGTTCTTTTTGATCGGGCAGACTGCACTGATCGAAGTAGCAGAGGAAGTCGCCCCAGGTTTCGTTCGGGTAATCTCTCTCGAGCCGAACTACACGTGGGTGCAATGAATCCCCCGATGTGTTCAGAAGAAATATCCCAAACTCCACGGTATCCCCCCCAACCGCATTGGAGGTTGTGCTATCTATGCGAACGAAAAGGGAGGGTTCCGGAATTTCACCGATCTCTGCCCGAAGCTCGATCAACGTTGGCTCGGTTCCATTCTGAGAATCGAATGAGAGAACGACCCGAGCACTCCCGGTGTCGCCGGCTAAGATATGTACCTGCGCTCCGCCGGTCTCCCCCGGTTCAATTACATAGGGATCGAGCGTATCGACTTCCGCTTCGTAGCAGAGGTCGGGAGAGCAGACGGAGATGAGCCAGGTGTCATCTGGATAGTCGTTTACAGTTCTAATCACCTGCAGGTCGATTGGCTCCGCCGATCTGTTCTCCGCAACGATGATGTAGGTGGTGTATCCCCCCTTCGGCAAAATCCGAGATGGACGTTCGATCTTTACGTCGAGGTTCATCTGTCCCAATCCCGGTGTATACCCAAAGAGTACCCCGCAGAGGAATAGTACCCCAAACGTTGTTGACTTCACCTTGCACAACTGGATTGAGTGGTATGTCGTAGAGAGGCTCCTCATCCTGCTACCACATCAAAACCAGCATCTTCAATTGCATCGATGATCTGTTGGTGTGTCATTCTCCCCTCCTCGTATTCAACAGTTGCACTGCCGATCTCTACTTCTAAGTTTTCTACGCCAGCCCGTTTTAGGGCGTTCGTAACGCTTGCGACACATCCGCCACAGCTCATTCCTTCGATCTTAATTGTCTCTTTCATTTTATTTACTTACGACAGAATATTGGTTGGTTATACGATTGTTCTCTCCACCCTTTGATCTGTCCTCATCCTCTCGATTAGGGAGAGAATGACTGCAGAGGCGCAGAGGATCTCTTTTTTCTATTCACTTTTTCTATTCGTGCCCCCCCGGCTTGCAACAGGGTGAGAGCTGCGACTGCGCGCTCTCGTTCGCCTCTTTCTCACCTGCATCGTAGCCGAGGTTGGCAATGGCTTCTTCAATTTTGCTCTTCGATGTCTTCTTGGTGTCGTATGTGACAACCACAGTATTCTCCTCAGCATCAGCTTTCACTGACTTGACGCCGTCGATCTTCTTCAATCCTTTCTCGATACGTGCTTCACACATTCCGCACTGCATTTCTGGAACGGAAATCGTAATCGTCCGCTCTCTCTTCTTCTGAGCTACCTCCGTGCCAGCAACCAGCGAACTCGACACGAATCCACCGCAGAGCATCGTTACGAGCAGTGCTTTCAACATAACCGATTTGTTCATTAGTATCTCTCAAGATTTAATTGATTAAGAAATCTGTGCAACCCACTTTTTTGAATTTTTACTTTTGAATTTTGAATTCCCCCTACCCTATTCCCAGAGTGGGAGAGGGGAGTCAGAACCGAGGATACCGATCCCCCCCGACCAAAAGTCGGGGGTTAACGAAAGTGCCTATCACATCCGACCTAAAGGTTCTATAAGAAATCTATGCAACCTACTTTTTTGAATTTTTACTTTTGAATTTTGAATTCCCCCTACCCTATTCCCAGAGTGGGAGAGGGGAGTCAGAACCGAGGATACCGATCCCCCCGGACTAAAAGTCCGGGGGTTAACGAAAGTTCCTATCACATCCGACCTGAAGGTTCTATAAGAAATCTATGCAACCTACTTTTTTGAATTTTTACTTTTGAATTTTGAATTCCCCTACGCCATCCACTCCGCCATCTCACTCTTCCTCAAGCTCCCTCTCTTCAGTGCCCGTTCTTTCATAATGATGAAGAGAATAGGTGTCATGATTAGGACGTGAACTGCAGAAGTGAGGAGTCCGCCAATCATCGGAGCAACGAGCGGCTTCATCACATCGCTCCCCACACCGGTGGCGAACATAATCGGCACAAGTCCAATCATCGACGTGGCAACGGTCATCAATTTTGGCCGGAGACGACCGAGCGCCCCCTCAACCGTTGCCTCGTGGATGTCGTGCAGCGTAATCGATGAACCTTCACCGCGTTCGGCAAGCCGTTTATCGAGTGCGTGGTGAAGGTAGACCACCATCACAACACCGGTCTGCACTGCAACTCCGTAGAGAGCGATGAACCCAACCCAGACGGCTATTGAGAGATTGTAGCCGAGGAGAGAAATCAACCAAACACCGCCGATAAGAGCGAATGGGACTGAAAGCATCACCACAGAAGCCTCCTTCCAATCTTTCAACGTTAGGTAGAGAGTGAGGAAGATGACCAAGAAGACAACTGGAATTACTAACAACAGGCGATTTTCGGCACGCGTTTGATTTTCGTACTGTCCACTCCAACTGTAGGTGTAGCCACGAGGCAAGACCAACTCGCCCTGCAATCGTTCCTTCGCTTCGGCGACAAAGCTCCCCATATCGCGACCCCGGACGTTTAGAAAGACTGTAGATTTCAGCTCTCCATTTTCAGAAGGTATCATCGAAGGTCCGGGACGCAGATCGATTTTAGCAATCTCACCAAGCTCCACGTAGCCCCGTAAATTACCCCCGGTAGAACCGGAAAGATCATAACGAGACGTAAGGCCAGAGAGTGAGACTCCGGGTGTAGAGGAGACTTCCTTTCTCCTTAACGCGTTCGAACTTCCCATTGTCGTCATTTCTCCCCTCGCACTGCTCACCCTCTTTTCCCCACTCCCCATTCCCGAACTCATTTCTCCCATGCCACTACTCGTGATCGCACTGCTACCAACAGTTCCACTCACAGGAACGAGAATCTTTTTAATGCTCTCCAGATTGTCGCGCAACTCCCGCTGATACCGAGCACGAATGGGATAGCGAGCACGTCCGTCGAGAACCACCCCAATGTTTTCTCCTCCTATTGCCGTCTCAATAAGGGTCTGCACATCCTGTACGGAAACGCCGTAACGAGCGGCACTCTCTTCGTTAAGATCGATGTCGAGAAAAACGCCTCCCTGCACACGATCGGCGACAACGTCTGCTGCTCCCGGAACCTTCTTCAAAATCTCTTCGGCCATGATTCCGTAATGTTCGAGTGTGTCCAAATCGGGGCCGAAAATTTTCAGCCCAATATCTGTACGGACTCCTGTGGCCAGCATGTTAATTCGGTTGATAATCGGCTGTGTCCAACCATTCCGAACGCCCGGTATCTGAAGCTGTGCGTCGAGATCTGCAATGATTTTCCCCTTCGTAATTCCCGGACGCCACTCGCTCTCCGGTTTCAACAGAATAATCGTTTCGATCATTGCCACCGGAGCGTTGTCGGTGGCAGTCTCGGCTCGCCCAACCTTCCCGAGAACATGTTCAACTTCGGGATAGTCGGCAATGATTTTATCCTGTGCTCCCATCACACGGGTAACCTCCCCTACCGAGGCATTCGGGAGGAGAACCGGCATGAAGAGGAGTGAGCCTTCGTCGAGGGGCGGCATAAATTCTGTTCCACGCGAGGTGAGGAGGGGAATCGTAACCAGAAGGGCGAGCAGGTTGATCGCGATAGTCGTCTTCCGCCACTTCAGCACCCAGTTCAGTATTGGTCTGTAGAGAGCGTGAAAGAAGCGCATCACCGGGTTTTCTCTCTCTGTTCTGAACTTCCCTTTCATCAACAGAGTCATCAGCATCGGCACGAGAGTGATGGCAACGATTGCAGAGGAGCCGATCACAAACGTTTTTGTCCAAGCTAAGGGGTGGAACAGTTTTCCTTCTTGACCTTCGAGAAGGAAGACCGGAAGGAAGGAGATGACCATGATTGCTTCGCTGAAGAAGATTGCTCGCCCAACTTGTTTTGCAGAGAGAACCGCGAGGTTGAAGTAGTCCTCTTTTGTCAAGCTGATTTCTTCTGAGGACTCCGCATCGGGGGAATCGGAAGCCCCCTCTTCTCGCTCTCTCCGCTTTCTCTCCTGCGCCTCGGCAATGTTCCGGTAAGCGTTCTCCACGAGGACGATAGATGAGTCGACAACGACGCCGATTGCTAAGGCAATGCCACCGAGCGACATGATGTTGGAGGTAATATCGAACGCTCGCATCAGCAAGAAGGCGAGGAGAACGGAAATTGGAATCTCAATTAAGATGCGGAGAGCACTTCGGACGTGGAAGATGAAGAGGAGAACAATCAACGTAACGATTAACGCCTCCTCGACGAGCGCATTCCGAAGCGTAGCAATTGCTTTGTCGATCAGGGGAGAACGGTCGTAGCTTGGGACGATCCGTACCCCTTTCGGAAGTCCTATTTCAATCTCAGCGATCTTCTCCTTCACCCGCTCGATTACTTCCCGAGCATTCTCGTTCTGCCGCATCACGACGATACCCCCAACAACTTCCCCCTTCCCATCTTTCTCCAACGAACCGCGCCGAATATCTCCACCAAGTTGAACGTCGGCAACCATACCAATGGTAATTGGCAATCCTCCCGACTTTGCGTTAACCAACGTCCCCTCAATATCTTCGCGACTCTCGAAATATCCTTGCCCCCGCACGAAGAACTCGGCGTCGTTATTCTCTATTAGCTTTCCTCCCACCTCATTGTTTGCCGAGCGAATGGCTCGAACTACATCGGAGAATGTGAGGCCATACGAGCGGAGCCTCTCAGGATCGACATCTACTTGATATTGCTTTACGAAGCCACCTATCGAAGCAACTTCGGCAACACCGTCAACTGAGGAGAGCTTGTAGCGAATGAACCAATCTTGTAGTGATCGGAGCGTGGCCAGATCGTACCCTTCCCCTTCAACAGTGTACCAATAGATATGCCCCACTCCTGTTCCGTCTGGTCCCATTGTTGGGATAACCCCGGAGGGGAGATCGGTTTGTGCAGTCGTAATTCGTTCGGCTACTTGTTGTCGGGCAAAGTAAAGGTCGACCCCATCTTCAAAGATGACGAAGATGAAGCTCATGCCGAACATTGTCTGCGCGCGCACCCCTTTCACCTCTGGCAACCCTTGCAAGGCAGTTGTCAGGGGATAGGTCACCTGATCCTCTACGATCTGCGGCGAGCGCCCCATCCACTCGGTAAAAACGATCACTTGATTATCGGAGAGATCAGGAATAGCGTCAACCGGCGTTGTGACCACAGCCCAAACTCCAGCCCCGGCAAGGAGCAGGAAGAGTAAGCCGACGAGGAGTCGGTTGTGTGCAGACCAATCTATAATGCGTTCGATCATTTGAGAGATAGTAGGTAGTAGTTAGCAGATAGCAGTCTGTGGATAGTTATCTGCGCTCAGTTTTGACCTTCTGATTGTTGTGTAATTATCGCCTTTATATTTGCATTGAATTGGAGACAGAGAGGATGAGAGTACCGGCTTGCACCTCTTTCAAACTCTTCTGTTAGCTGCTTTCTGCTCAGTGTTGGTGCTCTCCACCTGATGCTCCACCACTCAACTCTCGCTCTGAGTCAAGCAAATATCCCCCCTCGGCAACTACCCTGTCACCACGGTTAATATCTCCGGCAACGATCTGATAGTATCCATTCGCCTTCATCCCGAGGGTGACTTCGCGAGCTTCAAACGTGTGTTCTCCCGATTCAACGTAAATAAGGTCCCGCTCTCCAGTACGAATTACCGCACCAACCGGCACAGCTAAGGCATCGGTGGCAGAGTGAACAAGCGAAGCGGTTAGATACGTTCCCGGCTTTAGTTGAAGCTGAGGATTCGCGAAAACAGCTCGCACCTGGATAGTGCGCGACTCGGGGTCTACCATCGGGTAGATATACTCAACACGACCATTCATCACCTTCCCGTTTAATGAGAGTCCCGTGACTGACATGTTCATCCCGGGTCGGATAAGACTTACCTGACTTTCGGAGATGTTGGCAATCACCCAGACCGAAGAGAGGTCGACAACTTCGATGAGTGTGGTTCCCTCGTTTACGTAGGCTCCCTCCACCACACTCCGGCGGGTGACGATGCCGGAGGCTGTGGAGAAGATCGTGGTGGTTCGAGTAATCTCTCCTCTCTCACGCAACGCCTGAATCTGTCCGTCGGTCATGCCAAGAAGTTTCAGCCGCTCCTCTGATGCTGCCACCAACCTATTCTCCCCCTCATTCGGAGCAGAGCGTTCCCCTCTCCGCTCGATAGTTGGAAGAAGTTGCCGCTCCTGCGCGTCGAGAGCCAACAGGTATTCCTTCTGCGCCGTGACAAGTTCAGGACTGTAGATCAACGCCAGCGGACTCCCCTTCCGAACGTAGTCCCCGGTCTTCTGAACGTAGAGTTCCTCGATCCTTCCGGGGAACCAAGCGGTCACCACCTTTTGAGTCTCCTCATTTACCCCCACTGTAGCTGGTGCAGTTATATCTAACTGAAGCTGGCGGGACTCTATTTCTACCGTAGCGACATCGGCAATCAGACGTTGTCGAGGAGTGATGTGAACGAGGTTTTCTCCCTCTTCCATCTGCTCACTCATTCCGTCAGGGTTGTTCTCCGGCACAAGGTCCATGTGGCAGATCGGGCAGATACCTGGCTCGTTCTGCCGCACCTGTGGGTGCATTGGGCAGAAGTAGATCATCTCATCTGCGTGGTTGTGCCCTGCCATTCCAACAAAGTTGGGGAGCAAAAAATATCCGGCAGCTATACCCCCAACTACGAGCAGCATCCCCGCCACCACAATCAAGGCAACGCGCCCCCCACGCTCACTCATATTTTTGAATTTTGAATTGTTCACTTTGAATTCCCCGTAAGTGCTCGAATTTCTCCCCAAGCTCGTGCCATTTCCCCCTCTCTCATCAGGATATCCTCTCTGCTCATCACAAGCATTTTGTAGACCTGCAGTAATTGATCGAAGCCGACGCGGTTACCGATATAGTCGGCACGCAACCCTTCAAGCTGCTGTTCCAGAAGGGGTATCTGCCGATCTTTATAGAAGTCAATCATCGTTTGTCCTCGCTCAATCATCCCGTACGGCTTGCTCAACATCGCGGTCATTTCTCGCAACATCCTCTCTCGCTCGGCAAGCGACTGTTCTGCCGCCAACTCTGCATCTTCAGCCTTCCCTTCCGGACCTGAACGCGACCAAGAGAAGAGAGGGAAGGAGAGCATCCCGCCAACTGAAATGGCAACCTGTTCACCATGCGTAGTGCCGGAACTGTGGAACTCGTTTACCATTTCCCCCAACGCCCGTGTTCTCACTGGATGCCCTTCCGGCATCCAAGAAATTCCTCCGCGCAGCATGAGCATCGGCTTCAGATCGCTTCGGGCAGCATCGGCCATCTTCCTCTGTACCTGCGCCATTCGTTCCATTCGGAGCAGGTCGGGGTGGCCCGCGAGACTGTCCACAAGTTGACTGAATGGTGGAAGTAGTGGGGCACTCGGTTCATCGACAATAATCACTGAGTCATCGAGACTTCTACCGACAATTGCGTTCAACCTCCGGCTGCTTTCTACTCGCTTCTGCACCAGAACTTTTAGCTCTGCATCAAGCTGTTCGATCTCGATAGATAGAGCATATAACTCTGACTGAGTTGCCCGGTTAACGGCATATTTGCTCTCCACATCTTCGTAAAGGACTTCGGCAAGGGAGCGATTCTCTCTGTTTAATTCTCGTTCCCTGTCGAGTTCCCAGATTGTGTAATACTCCTCTTCGATCTCCCCCCGCAATCGTCGCTTCAACGCCATCCGCTCTGGTTCGGCGAGAATTGCCATGCTCCGCTCTGCTTCAGCCATTGTCCGCTTCTGTCCACCGAGAGGGATCATCTGTTCCACCATAAACATTGTCTCCCCTTTCGTCACTGGGTTCGGATTGAGTGGAGAGAGCATCTGGAACTGCACTCCGGCTTTGGGAGCTTCCCACGCACCGGCTGAGAGGGCACGAGCCTCAGCTCGCTCCTCGGCATACCCGATCTGCCGAAAACCGGGATCGGTCCTCACCGCCATCGACACGAGAGAATCAATCGACTGCGCGGCAACCTGCCACGGTATCGTGCAGAGATGCAGAACAAATACGAGGAGAACTCTTCGCCCCATTTCTTTAAGAGATTAATTCAGTGCAAAACAGTTGTGAACAGTAGCTATTACGTTGGTCAGATCATTCCCTCCATCAACCTTGCCACTTCTCCAGTGCAGTTGATCGATCCACTTGAGAAGAGTATCCGAGAGCACTCGCTACAGCGAGCAAAGCCTCCAGGGAGTTCCAGAAAATGTTGTGGTAGAGAATAAGATTCGGCTTAGCAGAGTAGAGAGCAGGAGCTATCCACGTTGCCAAGTCTGTTGGTCGGCAAGAGAGGTTTTCAGATCAGAAATGAGGAGTTAACGAGATAGATCGGCGGTCTTTGTTTTTCGAGAGGAGGGGGATGTGCTTGTGCCGAGATGGTCTTCTCTCCGTTGAGAAGTGGCTCACTCAAAAAGAGTGTCCACACAAGAAGTTGGCCGAGAGTTGGTGGAGCAATCTCCACGTTTACCTTACTTAAGGAGGCCTGGTCAGTATGCTGAAGCTCGATTCTGTTGTGGCAGCAACCGTTCCCTTCACTACTCTCCTGCTCGTGCGACGGATCGCACATACCACAACTCTTTGCGGCCTTCTCTTCCTTCGCCATGTTGCAGGCGTGGATATTTGTCGGCAGACCGATAGTACCGATCAGCAGACCGAGAAGGGTTGTCAGTATGATAAGTTTGCGTGGCATTGCTTAGACAAAGGTAGCCCCTATAACGCTATGGTACAAACCATATTGTGAATTTCACCACCGGGCGTACCCGATATTGAGCTTCAACGGTAGATAGTCAGTCATTCCCTCCTGATACCCAAGCAGGCTATAGAAACCGAGACCGATAGCCATTGCCCCCGTCAAACGAACCTGCATTTCTCCCCCTAACTTTACCCGCAAGGTAGAATCGGAGATCTTGAGGTTTGTCGTAGCATTACTGATCCCTCCGAGAAGTGAGAAGCGAATTGGATAGCGTCCCGTTGTGTAGATAGCCCCATATCCGAGTAAGTCCCAATGGTGATACTGTTGCTGTCCTCCCTTCTTACAGCCTGTGGGATATGCCCCCAACAGGTCTTGGCAGACATCCTCTCCGGTATTTACCATCCCTGCACGCAATCCAATCCACGTGCTCGAGATTGGGTGAAACAAATCGAAGTCGAGATTGATTTCTGCGTCCGCGTATAGCACAAATTTGCTACGTCGAACTGAAATGCTCGAAACTGTGGCGAGAAGAAGGCGTCTGCCGATGTCACGGCAGTGGAATCTTCAGTCTGGACAAAAGATTGATTGGCAAGAAGAACCAACGATAGGAAGAGCATCGCAGAGCGCGTATTGGGTAATCTCGGAAGAGGTGGATGGAAAGGTATCGAGGGTGAAAACAACAATCAATTCCTTTACTATCACAGCACATGTACGGATGGGAATCAATGAATCACAACCTGAATGGATCGGTTATAACACTCCTCCTCCGGCGTTGACGGAACAAAGAAGTTGAGGGGAGCTATCGCATTAATCGCCACGGTAGCAAGTGATCTGGAGTTGATCATCCCGTAAACCTCCTTCTCTCTCATCTTTTGCAAGTATTTAAGGACATGCCGCACTATTCCCATCCCACTCTTCATGCTGAGATCATCTTTCTCGACCTTAGCAACGATAACTGGCCGGCTCTCTTGATCTTGACGGAGAAGCTCTTCAATCGCTTCGCGTGGTTGATACTTCTCGGCAGTAATCATTAACTCGTCAGTGCTAACAGTCGTACTTCCAGTCTCCCAAACGATAGGTCCACACAAGAAAGAATCATCATCCTGGCTGACTTTATCGGTATCGACAGAAGCAGAATTTCCAACAATCTCTCCAATTACCGAGTTGACCTCTTCACTCCCTCCACAGGCAAACGCATGATCCATCAATCCTTCCCCCCCATCTTGGTCGGAGTTACCCTCGGTCTGCTTTGGAACGCCGACGTACAAGTGCAACCTTCCGCGCGAGCTCATCTGAAGTGATGCGTCGAGCATATCGGTGAGTTGTAGTTCTGTATCGCGCATATGGTAGATGGAGCGTGGCATTATATCCCACAAGGCGTAGTAGTGGTGTGATGCTCTCTCGATTAATCGATTCTTATCGGCTGCCAACTGCACCAAGAGAAGCTCCGACGTTCTCCGCTCTCCACTCAGACTGATGACATCAACCCGCACTTCAAACTGAGAGGGGAACGCTTTACAAGAGGATGGAGAAATATCCCAGGCTCCTTGAAATGTATAGATTGAGTCATCTCTTCTCTTGAGAATGCGATCCGTGCTAACTAAACGACCATCGAGCCAGGCATGAATTTCGAACGAGGCAATCTCTTCCCCCTTCATATTAGGTCGCAACTGAAGTTCTATCGGGATAGAGAAAGATGGGTTTAGCGTGACGGCATAGATAAATGGTGAAACGATTGTCCCATGCTCAAACTCCATCCAGACAGCTCTCCCTTCCCTGCGCATCTCTTCGGGGTCGGTTAACTCCCCCAACAAGCGAGGCTCGCGGAGTGTAATCTGGTCTGCCGGCACATTCCATACCGTTGTGAGATACGCCCGAATACTCTTAGCTCGTTCCCACCCCGTCTGCTCTCCCTCTTCAAGGTCGGTAGTATAGCATCCAGTTAAGTAGAGATGTTCATCGGAATTTCTCATCCGATAGCCGATCACGTTCAATATCTCGCGGTAGACCTCAATCACGCTCTCATCTGGGTTGAGGTGAATAATCTCGGAAGCTCTCGCCTGGCTGAGAGAACTATTCACAGAGGGTAGTCGATAGCGCAAAGGGATTGTAGTTGACCCGGGGCCGTCGAAGAAGACAACGGGAAAGAAGGGGAGCGTTCTGTGGATTTCCAGTTGCCCAACGTTAAGCCGAAGCACTGATTGCCCAATGCCCCCTGCCCCTGTTTGGTCTGCGAACGAACCAGTCAACTTGGGGGGAAAAAATAGAAGTCCATTATCATCAACACTGTGTTGCCCTACAACAGCAACAGTACTGCAAAGCAGAAGGGAGGAGACCAGAAGAAGTAAAGAATGGATATTCTGTGCCATAGGACACCAAACGTTCTTGTGGTTGATGCAATACGACTTTTAAACAATTTACAAGATGACAAGAGTAATAGTACTCAGGACAACGTTCTATTCAAAGGACAAAATGAGGAGTGCTCGTAAAAAGCTCTTTTTTCCCACTTTCTGCACCCTGCCATACAGGCACGAAGGCTTCTTTTTACGTTGATATGCTCTACCTTATAAGAAGTAGACAAACAGACCTACTCTTTTTCTCATTTCTTCAGAAGCAAAAAAATGTCGTCCTACAAGATTCATGTTTTGGGCGAATGTTACAGCGCAGCTATGGAATGCAGGAGAAAGAAAGGCAAAGCACGATCTATAGATATCACCTCCTGATAACCTACAGCCCTCCCACACTCAGAGCGATTCTAAGAACGTAATCAACGCTTCACGATCTTCTTTGGCTATTGTTCGGAAGCCTTCTCGGGCAGCCTCGGCTTCTCCCCCATGCCAGAGGATAGCCTCGGCAAGGGAGCGGGCACGTCCGTCGTGCAGAAAGAATGTGTGCCCGTTGACAATCGATGTCAGACCGATTCCCCAAAGTGGTGGCGTGCGCCACTCTCTACCGTCGGCATCGAAGTCAGGGCGTCTGTCGGCAAGCTCCTCACCAACGTCGTGCAGAAGCAAGTCGGTGTAGGGATAGATGCGCTGGTTAGAAACCTCGGGAACGTTGGTGAGCACTCCGGTCTGAAACGACGGTACGTGACAAGAGGCGCAGCCGAGATTGGCGAAGAGAACTTCACCTCGCCGGACGGTCTCATCCCGCACATTCCGCCGAGCCGGAACCGCCAATGTCTGCACGTAGAACGTCACGGCCTCCAACGTCTTCATCGAAATCTCCGGGTCGTCCCCGTGCCCATCATCCTGCTCTGAACCGAATGCGCTTTCCACTGGGAAATATGGACTGGTAATCCCCATATCATTTCTGTAGGCTGCAGCTGTCTGCTGGAGTAAGGTTGGCGTGTTCGCCTTCCACCCGAAGCGTCCAACAGATTTTGAACTCTGCTCTACATTCCAAACATAGTTGGCCTTCCCCGAAATCCCATCTCCGTTAGCATCACTCGGATCGGCGTTAGCCAGAATAGCAGATTCTGGAATCGCCTCCAGAAGTCCACCGCCGAAAACTGGTGGCGCAACTCGGGGAGAATAGAGCATATTCGACGGCATAGGGCGATAGGCATCGGTAATTGCGTAGAGAGGCTTCCGGAGAGTGTAGGAAGTTCCGTCACCATACGTTCCAGAGATTTCAGCCCAGTCGACTCGAAACTTTCCCTGTGGACGTTTCCCAAAAATCGACTTGTCGAACAACTGCGTTCCGTAGCCGGGGACTGGAAGAGGTTCGCCGGTAATGGGATCGCTTCCCGGCAGACTAATACGCATCAACATTTGGCTTGCCTCCTCCCCAACAAATGGAGGACGACCACGACCATCCCGAACGTGACAGGAGACACAAGAGTTACTGTTGAAGACCGGCCCCAGGCCACCGTAGACTTCTGCCGGAGCAGCGACAAATTTCGACTCGAACTCCGCATCCCCTTTCGCGTGCAGATCCAGTTGACTTCCCGAGAGATTTGGAGCAGGTGTCGAGAATGCGTTGCTATTCGCGTTGAGGATAGTGGTTGCCCCGCCGGAGAGGATAAAATTTCCCCCATCCGGTTCCGACAGTCCATCTCCACAACTACTCAGTACAACTGCCCCCACGAGGAGAATTACGGCGTAACTATAGCGACAGATAATTCCTACCATCGATCTCTTCACCTCTCTTTTCTCTTGATCTCTATTCAGTGATTCCTATCAAGTCTGCTATCTACATTCTGATAGCTTATAAAGTTTGCATAACTATTGAGGTAACCCGACCTCTGATTAACACCCCGATTCATCGGGATGTTCAGGAACATCACGAGAAGGAAAACGGCTTCAAGCCGTTTTCTCCCACCTTTGGCTTCACGTCCCCCGACTCGAAGTCGGGGGTTACGATGAGTGGAGGTCACCACGCATAGCTCAATCAATTCGGCAAAATTATACGCTTAATTCACAAACAACGGCTTCACATCGTTTTCAATGGTGTTGAAGACTTTCAACACGGCAGCCTGCGCCGCTTCGATCTGTGCAGTTGCTGTCAGGTTATCGCGGAAAGGTGCTGGGATTTGGCCGATAGCTGCTATCGCCGCCTCAATCTCACTCTTTAGCCGTGCATCAAGTGCGGCATCTTTCTCTGCCACCAATTCGTCAATCCCCTTTCCATCGTCGCCATTGTGATACCCACCGGTATATGCGTTCTGGACGCTGCGGATGTTGTTGGTGAAGTCATCGAGAGAGTTCCAACTGAACTGTGACTCAACGAGACGGGTATCCACCTCGTCGAACGGATCAGCGATTTTTCCGTTTGCTACTTCATCGCAGATACCACTCATCCCCTCGATGATCTCTACAACAGCGTCTGTCTGATTCCGGTAACGACTGCCAGATTTACCGGCATTGGCAAACTCTTGGGCGAACCCATCTTCCCAGGCCGCGGCAAGTCGTGCCGCGTCGTCGGCCAGAACTTGTACCACAGCCACAAGGTATTCACGCTCGCGTTCAGTGTATGTGGAGACGTTGCGAGGAGAACCGTTGTCGAACAGGAGGAACTCTACGGTGTGAAATCCTCGAAGTGCTGGTCCCAACCCCTCAGCAATAAACTCCGGCGTCAGGTCGAACTCGCTGTCGAGCACATCTTGAAGCTGCTGTCGGTCGACTGGCCAACTGTCGATGGAAGGATCAAGTGAGAGGAACTCGGCTGGCCCGAAGAGGAAGGCTTCCCCCGCCTCCCACGGTTCACGCATCCCACGCCAGGCTGCGCAGGCAGCGTCAAGTTTCGATTGGTTGGAAGGGTCAGCCGCAAAAGATTCCACAGCCTGATCGAGCACTTCCCCCTTTTGCCGCATGTCGTTGTAAGTTGCCACCACTACTTTGAAGCTAAAGTCATTCAGGTAGACTTCGTACTCGGTCTCCTGTCCCCCCGTCGGAGAATCTTCCGAGCAAGAGGTAAGTCCGAAAACGAGTGCGAGCAAAGCAAGTGTGGAAAGAAGTCGTTGTAGAGTCATGGTCAGTTTTTATTGTTAATTCGATCAAGTACTATTTCTGTTGAATGCTTGCAAAGATTCTCCTGCGCAGATCACCTATTCCCGTTCAAAAAATGTCCCAACGTAGCCGATCCCGAGACTGATGGTGTTTTCGTCGTTGTAGCGCTCAAGCCCGAGTTTGCGGTGGGAGAAGTCCGCTTTCAGAACGACTCCTTTTGTTGGGTGGAAGTTGATCCCCCCGGTAATTATCGTTCGCTTGAACCGTAGATCGGCGTAGATATTCTCCGCCGTCTCCTCCATCGAGTTATAGTACTCGTAGCGGAGAAATGGAATAAGGCGCAGAGAAGATGAGGAGTTCATCAGGGGGAAAAGATCATATCCCCCTTCCACCGACCAAGCGCGCGCGCCACTCGCCACTGGTGTTCTGGGAACTTGTAGGTTTTTCGATACGCGACTGTTCTTGCTGCTGATCTCTTGAGAGTTTGTCAGGTTACCGTTAAGGAACTCTCCTCGAACAGTCAACGGTCCTCGCTCCAAAAGCAAGTCTCCCTCTGCAATCGTTACCACACCCGGAATTCCCTCCATATCACTCTTCGGTCGATTGTCTGTAGAGTTCCCTCGATAGAACGAAGCCCCCAACCGTAACCAAGGGAAGAGATGATAGTCGAGCCGAGCAGCAATTGCCATGTTTGTTGCCTGCACAGTCTCGAACCGAGTTTGATGTCCCTCCACAATCCAGTTCTCCGACGTGAAGCCGGTTGCGTCGAGTCCGTTCACCAGCAGAAGCGTCCAGTCAAGATTTCCAAACGATCCAAATCCTTGCACTCCAATTTCGCTCCAAGTCACTGGCACAACTGCCACCTCCCCTTCGGGACGTGTGGTGGTAAAGTATTCATCCGGCTCATGCTCTTTGTTTGTAAGACCAACGGGAAGAATCAGTCTTCCTGCCCTGAGCGAAAACTCATCGGAGAATTTTTTCGTGAGGTGAAGTTCTTCCAGGAAGACTTCCCCTCCCTTCTCCACCTCTTGCTCGTACTCTCCCGACTCTTCATATTCAAGCTCCATCGAGGAACCAGTCCCCCCATGCTCAAACTCCAGTTCTGACGTTATGTAGAAGTCATCGTCGAAGAAATACTTCATCTCGAAGACCACGCGGGGAAGATCAACCACAGATCGACTATCATCCGGCGCACCATTTTCTCCACTCTTCCGGTCTGGGCCATAGTCGTAGTGTTGGTAAATCACTTCCCCATATCCCTCAATCTCAAATCCCCCTCTGCTTGAATTTTCTTCACCTTCTTGTTCTGTCTGTGCCAGCAGAGATCCTGAAGCCATCAGCAGAAGGCAAAGGGGAAAGAGCAAAAACGTCTTATTCATAGAAAAATCAACTATTTGTCTCTGTATTCGGCGCAATGATATTACTTACTTGGACTAAATCCAAATAAAAATACAAAAACAACTGTAAAGATTTCGAGAACTCCCTGGACTAAGATTACAGAGAGAGAAGGCAGAACTTCGGAATACTTATAGAGAGCGGAAGAGAGAACGAACTCCGACGATCAGAACGTCACCTTTCTTCAACGTTGGTCGTTCTCTCAGCAGGTGATAGTTGAGACCTCTAATCTTCTCCACAACTCTCAATCCACCTTGGATAGTGGCGTGAAGTTCAAGGCGCAGGCGAAAAGAAGAAATCGTCTTCGGCAGAGAAGAACCACTGTACAAATGCTCTTCAGCTATATTGCTCAAGTAGATCATCATCGAGTGGAAGGCTTCGTTCTCTTCCCTCCCCTCGAGTTCCTCTATCGAGTAGCCGAAGCGGTGCATCGTCTCGCGAGGGATGTTGATTCGCTCGCGGGGCAAATCGACAGAAATATCTTGCCAAAAGTTGGCCAGCTGCAAGCCCGTGCAGACGTGATCGGAGAGAGTGAGATGTTCCGGCCTTGCCTCTTCGAATAGGTGCAGGACGAGACGTCCAACAGGGTTTGCGGAGAATTGGCAGTAGCGGAGGAGGTCTTCCTCCCGCTCGTAGCCGAGGTTGCGTGCATCTTGCCGGAAGGCTGTCAGGAGATCGGAGAGGAGGGAGATAGGGATTTCGGTGTCGCGAAGGGTAGCCGAGAGAGCCGTAAAGATTGGTCCCTCGGCATTCCCCAACGCTGCTTCTTCGAGTCGTTGATTCCAGAGATCGAGTGCTGTCAGTCGCTCCTCTACCGGCATTTCCCCCTCATCGGCTAAGTCGTCGGCGTAGCGGGCAAACGCATAAATTGCCGTCACGTGCTTTCGCGCTCGCTTCGGCAGGAGACGTGAGGCAACGGGAAAGTTCTCGTAGTGGTCGCGAGCAATCTTCGCACACCAAGCGTAGGCTGCCTCTTCAGTCCACTTCTCCCTACGATCAATCAACGCACTCTCCACTTTCTTCAATCGCTTAAGAGTGTCCGCGAACAAATCCGTCGAGCGACGGCATGAAGGCCGCGCCAAAGTTGCTCAACGCCTTCGTTGCTGTCTCATCTGGATTGCCGTAAACGTTGAAGCGCTTGATGTCTAATGCGTCCATAAAACGACCAGCAAAGTTCTCTCCGAAGTTTTTCAAGTGCGTTAAGGTTGCCTCGGAATCTGCATAGCGTTCGTGAACGTGGCAGCGAGTACCATCTTCGCTCAACGTAAATTCGTAGTGAAGTGCTCCCGGCTCGCTCTCCTTCGTCGCCTGCACCATCTCTGATACTAAACTCTTCAACTCATCCAACTTCCCTTCTTTCACTCCCCCTTCAAGTACCCAGTAAACGTGGTTCTCTGCACTCATAGAAATATGCTCCCTGTTTGATGTGTTTGATCCGTTGAAAAAAAGTCGAGGCAAAAGTAATGGGAAGTGGGGCACGGAGCAAATAACGCAGTCCGCTTCACCGCTCTTATTCCCCAAATCTCCAGTGATACAACTCTGTGCCGGTTGCCGGGAAAATCATCGGCTCCTCCTCTGTGCCGAAGTTGTCCCCCTGCACAAGTCTGTTCTCATAGAACTCATACCATTGAGGAAAGATGAAGAGTGACTGGCCGTTTGCAGAGTCGTGAAGTACAAGCTCTTGTAAACCAGGATCGAACGGATCAGGATGCCCAACCACAACGAAGTTATTTACTGGCTGAATTGCACTGGTCAGAGAATCATCTCCAAACCGCTTGTTCTGCGAAACAGCTCCAACCAGCCGCCTATAACTTCCAGTTTGGATTGACTGAAACCGGATGGTCATCTCGTGACCGAAATTGTCGGGAGCATTACAGTCAGGATAATGGTGGTCGATATGGAGGTTGAGGAGAAGATCCCCTGTAGTATCGATTTGCACTGCACCGTGGCTGGCGTAGTAACTGAAGAACGGAGGAATTTGCTCGGTTGGTAGGCTGGCACACGAAATAAAGAGCAAACCACTTGATAGGAGAAAGAATGAGAGTGATGGCATTGTTAGTCTGGTTAATTGGTTGATAGAAGGGGTTGGTATTCCTCATCTCTTGACGATAGTAGTATTGACTGAACACGAAAGAGCGCGCAGAACGTTACGCCGCCAATAATCCATCACCCAACTTCAGAGATTCAGCCCTCCTTATAGAGAAGTCAGGTCAAGTCTGATAGAGCCATCGGGTTGTGTGGGTAATCTCGGATATACTCTCGGACGAAGAAAATGCGAGATGATCCGAAGGCAATCGGTTGCTGGAATTCGGTACATCTGATTCTATAAATCTTGGCTGATTCTTCTCAGTGCAATTCCCTCACCCCCTGCCCCTCTCCCAAAGTTGGTCAGATATTCCGAGAGTTCTCGAGGTGGGAGAGGGGAGCCGAAGCAGAGAGTCTCACCACACCCGACTGGAAGTCGGGGTTAATGGAAACTCCTTTCATATCTGACCTGACAACCATATAGTACGTAGTGTCTCAGTTCCTATAATTTCTTTGCACTCACACCGAGCCGGGCGAGCTAAAACTTGCCTCCCCTCTCTCCTTCTTGAATTTTTCATTTTGAATTTTGAATTTGATTCTGACTTCCTCTTCGTTCGGCGGCAACTGGACTTGTTCGCACCCACCGGAAGTGCCAGAGGATTAACGACTTCGTAATGCCACTTGTTCCCGCACTGATAATCACGGGCCAGCCAGTTGCAACTCCCATCACAAGCCCGAACGAGACAACGCTTATATCTTTAATCACTGTTGTTTGGTGCGTTCGGATTGCTCCAGCTCCGGCATCTCCACTGCGGCGCATTACGTAGACTTGGTGAAGGTCTGATTGAGCAATCAGTAGGGCAAGGAATGGAATCACAAATTCTGCAAACCCTCTGGTGTAGGAGATAACTGGGTCTCCGAGTCCCCACATGACAAAGCCGAGTAGCAGAAAGAGGGTGGAGAGAGCAAAGATGTATTTGGAAATGAAATCTCGCCGATCAATAAAGATTTCAACAACAATCGTGTAGAGAAGCAGCACCGCTCCTAAATTCAACCAGACGAGGAAGTGGTTGAAGGGACGAATTGAGTAGCCGTAAATCACAATCACGTAGAAGGCGACAAACCTGACAACGTAGTGATTGAGCGAGAGGATTGCGGTTGCCTTCCCTCCACCTTCTCCTCCCACCCTGAAGAACTCCTTCCGCCTGTAGATCGTGCGAAGCTGTATCCAGATGCCCACCAGATTGAGAACAATGAAGATGTTACTGAGAATTCCCAGTATGGTGTAGAGCATAGCACGTTGTTGCTGCGTGGAGGAACCTGTTCGGCGCAATCTACGATAATGGCTTAGAATGTTTTTCGCGACGTTTTTGCCAAAGAGTTGTAGAAGTTCCCACAAAAGAACGTCCCCTTTGCGGAGTACAAAGGGGACGCTTCACAACAACATATCGCCGAGAATTCGAGCGAAGTCTGGCAACACTTCGCAGACTTCCCTGTTCTTCTCTTGTTAAAGACCAGACGATACTATTCGCCGTGTTGATCGAATAGAATTGGATTGCCGTCGGGATCGACAATCATAAATGAACAGGGGCCACTCTCTTCCTCAACTCCGTTTGCGTAGGTCACATCAAGTCCGGCCTCCGTTACTCCACGGTAAATCGACCGTGCATCAACTGGGTTGAATGTGAGTGTGTTGTTCGGGAACATTCCCTGGAACAGGCCGATCTTCACTCCACCTTTTTGTAGAATCATCCACTTCGACTCTACACTTCCTGCTCCGGAGAGGGGTTCAAACCCTAACGCTTCGTAGAATTCTTTTGAAGCCTGAATATCTTTAACTGATAGTGATAGAGAGTATATCCCTAAATCAACTTCTTTCATGCTCTCCTTCTGATTCTTTTGGTGGTTGTTGATACCAAACCCTACTGCGAGTGCCCCCTGCAACAGGAGGAGGCCAATTATTGTTTTGTTCATATGATGGTTATGTTAGTTCGATAAACTCACGCAAAGGCGCTAAGACGCAAAGGAGACTCTCGACTTCTTGATTCCCGACTTAATAGACTCGACAACATCTACCGGTCCCGGCGTTGGCTGAAGACCAAGGGCTACAACTCTCGACTCTTCGACTCAGAGACTCTCCCCCTTCCTTACCAGTATTCTGCACTTGATGTCGAACTTCTCCCAGCCGATCTCTTCTGGCCCTTTGACAAACTCTTCAATTGCCGGATAGTGGAGAGGGAGATAGGTGCTCTCCGGTAGCCAGACCTGATAGAGGTAGTCCCACGCCTGAGCAACATCTGTGATTGTTCCCTCGCAGTGAAGCGTTACGTATGCCCCGGCTGGTATCTCTCCAATCTCTACGATTCCCTCCCCCTCTGTACCCCGATCCACGGCTAACGCAAAGTCGTATCGGTAGAGACCAACCGGCGTTACGTCGGGATCGTCGATCGACATGCCAAACCGACAACGTTCTCCACGCAATCGAAATCCTCGCTTCTCTCCCCACTCCATCAGGTGGTGGTAGCTTTCCAATAACCCAGAGCCATCAGCGCCGAAGAATGCGCGAACTAAGGCAATCGGAGTCCCCTCTACCTGCTCGATAGTAACCGGAAATTCTCGCACTCCTTCCCGCCGACTCTCTTCAATCGTATAATAAAAATCATATTCGTTTTGCTCTTGATAAATCCTGCTCTTCTGTAGCTCTTTATCCTTTCTGAATGCTGAGGGGGAGACCGCAAAACGCTTTTTGAACTGTCGGGAGAAGTTTTCGATAGAAGAAAAGCCTGACTCAAATGCAACCTCGGCAATGGGCTTTGACCGGTAGTGCTTCAAGAGGAAGACGCTTTTTTCAAGTCTAAGCCGGAGGATTGTGTCGTAGGGAGTTTCTGATTGCAGTGCTTTGTAGATACGCTGGAAGTGGAACGGAGAGAAGTGGGCAGCATCGGCAAGGTGCGAGATTGTAATCTCTTCGCTGAGGTGCTCCCCCATGTACTTGAGTGCTTTGTTGATTCGCGTTCGGTAGAGTTGGTTCTCCATGTTGAGACACCGCTTATAAAAGAATCACGCAAAGTCGCTAAGGCGCAAAGAAGGCGAGGTTTGTGGTGAGATATTCACCTCTGAGCTACGTGAGGGTTGAGGAGATACCCCTCTACCTGCCAGCATTTTCATTGTGCTCCAGATCTGTTTCAATCACATCCCCGACCCGGACATTTCCTCCTTCAACAATCCTCGCCCGCAGTCCTCCTCGACCGACCATTCCGGGGAGAACTTCTGGAACGAGAACTTTTGCGAGATAGGCACACGGCTCGCAGAGACGAACTGCGTAGAGCTTCACATTCCCGATTAGGAATTCCCGACCAACCAAGTCATTCAACCGGACACCCTGTGTGACGATGTTTCTGCGGAACGCACCGTGATTGAAAGAGAAACCATGCTCAGCATTAAATCGGTCGATCTCCTCTGACTCGATCAACGTTACTTCATGGTCGTGAGTCTCGTTCATATTCTTAGAGAACGTTCCACTCCCTACGTAATAACGATCTCCCACTATTCCTCTCCCTACTACCAGCTCCTCCTCTTCACGAGAGAGCATTTCTTCACCACTCTTTAACGCTGAATAAATACCGAGAATCTTCGGCTTCATGGAGAGACCTCCCTTACTCTTGATGATGTTCACCTAATGTTCTCTCGATGCGCCGATCTGGAATTAGCCAAATGATAGCAACGAGCACGTAGAGAGCACAGGCAATCATCGGGTGAACAAATGCTAAAGGAATTGCACTGGCGTAGATCACTACCGAAACCTTCCCCTTCACATCCTTCCCGAGTGCCTTCGCCAGATCTGAATCCTCGCCGTGATGTGTTAACAGAGCGCGAGTCAAGATATAGTATGCAATCGCCGGACAGAGAAGGGCAAGACCGTAGAGAGCAACTGGCCGTGTTGCAAAGTGATTTTCTCCCATCCAAGCTGTGACGAAGGGAATTAGGGAAAGCCAAAAGAGGAGGTGAACGTTCGCCCACAGTATCCGCCCGTTCACCTGCTTCACTGCTTGCATCAGGTGGTGATGGTTGTTCCAGTAGATTGCCAAATAGATAAAACTCAACACGTAGCTGAGGAAGATTGGAATAAGGGGACGGAGCGACTCGAAGTCATCTCCGTGCGGCACTTTCAACTCCAACACCATTATTGTGATGATAATCGCCAGCACCCCATCACTGAAGGCTTCAAGTCGTCCTTTTGTCATATCTCAATAGCTCAGGAAAGTGGAACAGGAACTCGCTGCAACAAAGAGACTGAATTGCGGACAAACTTAAACAGTAGAAGCCGAGCGAGCAAAGAGAGAAGAAATCACTTCTCTCACTTGTTGCTTTTCCACCTCCCCCGAATCACTTTTACCAGACCCCAGAGACTAATAGATCCCCAAATTCCTTCCAGAAGAATAAACCCGTGGCGATCATCAATGATGGCCACGGTGATAAGAGCAGTAGAACCGGCGATATTCAATAAGAGGTAGGGAATATCGGACTGCCGCAACCAGCCAGACTGCAAGGCCACGTATGGGATGAGAATACAGAAAGCACCGATAATCGAGAGAACCTGTAGATTAAGCATAGTATTGATTGCATCCTGCTTGCAGAGAAGACGAAACAGTTTGGGAGAAGGAGCAATCTCGATATTGTTTTACGGATTCTTCCGAAGGAAGCGAAGGTTCTTCACTCTTCCAACACTTACAACCATCGCAGCAACTCCACCTTCGCTCCCTCTCTCAAATTCAACTTCCTGTAGAAACCACTCACTCCCCACAAAACGATCTGTATCTACCGGCGTAAGGAGAACCGAATCACCACGCGACGACATTGCAATCAATCCTCTCCCCTCGGGAGCAAGTTGGTATGTCGTCTCAAGCTCATCACTATAATATTCCCCTGTGTAGACTAACAACGCACCGGCATCTATCTTGAAAGGAACAACCCGGTGCGCAGTATAGTCTCCCCCCTGGTGTAGCGTAACGGTCTGGGCACTCCCCTCCTTTTCCCGGTGGAAGGTCATCGACGCATTAATCTCTTTCAAGAAGAACGTAGAATCTGAAGAGGGAAGAATCTCAAGCTCCTGCTGCCCTGTAGCCTGACTGTAATAGCGGTCACCATCGCGCCGGAACGTCAAAACGAAGTCAGGTGCAAGGTCCAGAGCGTAGTCCCCTACGTAGGCATCGAAGAGTGTAGGATCGAACGCGACTTCAGTTGTGGGAGGAAGAGGGTCGGAAGAGGGTAGCGGAGAGGTTGTAGATGGGGGAAGAGAAGATCCAAGAACAATTGCCAGAACCCTTTCAGCCGCCGCCGATGGATTACTGACCCCGCAATTCGAGAGAAGCGCAACGGAAAGATGTTCCGAAGGGATGCGCATTAACTCCGCCCGGTAACCTCCCCAACTTCCACCGTGGCTCACCACAGGAATTCCCATAAACTCACTCTGCATCAACCCGAGGGAGTAGTCGAGTGTGTCGCCATTATCGAGAACTCCCCTTCGGAGTAGCTCTCGATTCAACTTCTCTCCACCAACAGTTGGGTGAAAGAAGTTCTCATCCCAAAGTAACAGATCTTCTACAGAGGTAAATATCCCCCCATCTCCATTTTGCTCCCAATAGGAGACATCACGATGCCAAGCATCATCACCTCCGGGAGAGTAAGCAATCGCCCGATCCTGAAGCACCTCAGTGTGATCGTCCACATAGGTTGTCTGTGCCATTCCGAGAGGAGCAAAAATTCTTTCGGCGGCAAATTCACGGAGAGTTTTTCCCGTTACTCGCTCTACAAGCACCGCCCCAAGGAAATATCCAGTGTTACTGTAGAGGTGCTCTGTTCCCGGCTCAAAATTTAATGCACGCTGTCGTGCAATCACCCGCAACGCATCTTCTGATGTGGTCACGTCATCGATGTCGAATCCACTCATCGACATCAGACCGATATAGTCGCGAAGGCCACTGGTATGGTTCAGCAGGTGGCGAACTGTTATCGGCTTGCCGTAGTCTGGAAGCTCTGGAATATACTTCCGTACATCATCTTCGAGCGACAGTTTTCCCTCCTGTTCTAAAAGGAGCAACGCCGTTGCCGTAAACTGTTTGGAGGTTGACCCAATGTCGAACCGGGTCTGTGGTGTGATTGGGACAGCATGTTCCAAGTCGGCCATGCCGTAACCGGCAGAGTAGATAAGTTTTCCCCCTCGATAGATGCCGAGAGCATAGCCGGGAGAATCCTGCCGATCATACCTTGTGAAGAGAGAATCGATTCGGGCAACCTGCGCCTTAGTCAGTTGCTGAGAGAAAAGATTGTGTGGTGCAGTAGCAATGGCTGCGAGCAAAAACACGTACCAAGATGGCTTCATAAAAAATGTTTAGATCATTCAGGTTGTTCTGAGCGTCCGCGTCATACAGGGTCAGTATCGAAAAAGATGCAGTCGAAGAGGAGGAATATCTCGTTCGCCTGCTAACCAACTCTTATATACTCTCGGACGAAGAAACTGTGAGATGATCGGAAGGCAATCGGTTGATCGTATTCGCTACATCCGATTCTACGAGTCTTGCCTGCTTCTTCTCCGTGCGATTCCCTCACCCTCTGCCCCTCTCCCATAGTTTGTTCAGGTATACCGAGAGTTTCCGAGGTGGGAGAGGGGAGCCGAAGCAGAGAGTCTCACCACACCCGACTGGAAGTCGGGTGTTAATAATACCAAATTACCATGCCGAAGTCGTACATCTGCCAATTCAGGAATGTCACTCAGAATGAAGCGAAGCGGAATGAAGAGTCTCGCAGCAAGTGTAGTGAAACGAGTCGTTGCTCTACTGAGCCAGCCAGATGCTTCGGAAGACCTCACCATGACAAACCCTTTTCTGCATAGACCAGCCTGCACCACCATATACCTCTTCCTTAATGTTATTTGTATAATACGCTCGCAAACTGATTGTCCGCGTGTATAGAGGTTTTAAGTCGGATGAGATAGGAGATATCATTACCCCCTGAGTCGGGGGAGATCGGTATCCTCGGTTCCGACTCCCCTCTCCCACTCTGAGAAGAGAGGATAGATCGGATTATACTTGGGAGAGGGGCTGGAGGTGAGGGATACCCGAGATTTCCCACACGACCCGATGATTCTATCTGACATAGATCGGCTTCTCTATAACTCAGCAATCTCGATTCTCACCCCTCAAGCTCCCGACCAATCGTGTAGACCCCCGCACACTCCGAAACCTGCCGATAGCGAACAATTATTCCGACGATCTTCTTCTCGATTTGCTCGCACATCTCCTCTGCGCTCCAGTAATGCTCTCGATGATCCCAAAGGTGTCGCCAACGCTCTTCTGCAAGCACTCTGATCTTTTCGTTCGGGAAGGAAATGTCTCCAATCACAATCCGGCCGTTCGGCTTTAGGTGATTTTGGACGAGCCGTTCGATTAGGGAGAGCTTCACTTCATCGTCGAACTCGTGGAGAACGTACCCAGCAACTATCAGGTCGAAGTGCCGGTTTAGTTCTGGCGGAAATGGCGCAGTAAGGTCGGCTCGGATCAACTCTGCATCGGGTAAAAGTTCGGCTGCTTGGTGGAGCATCTTCTCCGAGAAGTCAACGCCAGTAATCGCACAGTCGAACGAAAGGAATCGGGCAGCAAGGTTTCCCGTGCCAATGCCGAGATCGAGAACTGAGGCAGCCTGAGTGGGATCGGCCTGTTCCACCACTTGATCGAGCACCTCATCATAGCCTTGAAATGGGAAGTCCTCGTTGGAAGATGATGGGGCATAGTCCTCTGCCCACTGGTTGAAGAGATCCAAACGCTCGATTGGCTTTGGTTGTTCCGACATAGTTTCTCTCTCTTGTAAGTCAGTCGATTCTCTCTTCTTTCTCCCCTGCGTGAACGTATTCTTTACTCGTCTGGATGAAGAGACATAGGCAATCCATATAATCGCTCGCAAAATCTCCGTAAGACCCCCGAAATAATTTTCTCCGTAAAGTATCGACAGAGTAATGCTATCGCTAATTGAAAAGATAATGGAGGCCACCAACGTCCAGACAAGCACTTTTGGGAAAAGGAAGGATTTGCGAAAGAAGAGGACGATCAGAACACCGAGCATCGTTATCAGAGCAAGCTCGAACACCATCTCCCACAGAACGATAATGCTCAGGAAAAAATCGTAGTGTGGGCTGGCCGGATCACTAACTTGAGTCCAAGTTCCATCAACGAAGAGTGAGAGATAGTCCCGCTTTAGCCAAAAGAAGCCGAATAGTAGACTCACCAATAGATTGATGAAGAGCAAAATGAGCCATCCTCCCAATCCACTCGGGCCTGAGACAATGCGTTCCTCTACGACCTTCTCATCTATTGAGGGGAGAAACAACTCTGCTCGATCAAGTTCCCGTTCCTCCAACACTCGAAGTATTATTGCCTCAGCCTCCGCCGTAAACCCACCCTCACGATAGAGAGCAACCAACCCCTCATCGGTCATCCCTCGATAGCGGTTGTAGAGCTGGTCTGCTCCATCATTAATAGGCATATAGGCTTTTGATCTTACATTGGATAGCTTAACTTCTCACGCAACCTAATGCAGCGTTGTAGAGATCGCCCCACCCTCTCTACAACGCTGCACTTCCTAACGTACCTAGAGAGTCGTCACGTGATTATGACAGCCCCTTGGTGTTCTTTGTGGTTATTCCCACTTCTCTTGAAACATCAACACTACGCTTCCTGACGCACCTGCAAGGAGATTTAAATTGCGGCGTAAATCCTTACGCCATCGGGATATTCTCTTTGTTCTTCTGAAGCCAAGCATCAAAAGACTGAAGCGATGGATTCAACGCCTTGGTGGTCTCTACACTTCGGGCACCAACATACTCTTCCTCGAAATCGTGCTTGAACTGGAACATGTTTCCGAGATCATCTGCTCCCGGAAAATCGAAACTCCTGTAGACATCGTGTGGAACGGCATTGTAGGTGATGTTCGTACCTAAGGCAGTGGAGAGGGAGCTTGCCATCTCTGCACCGGTAAGGCTCTCGCCAACGATACCAACAGTCTTTCCGATGAACTCAGATCCTGCCTTGAAGATGCCGTAGGCTGACTTCCCAATATCTTCTGCGGCAATTCCGGGCAACTTCCTTTCTCCCATTGGAAGGTTGAAGTAGAAATTGCCATCTGGCCCCTTTGCTGGTCCCATACCGAAGTGAACCAAGTTATCCCAGTAGAACGATGTTCGCAGCAGAGTTACCGGCAAACCGAGTTCAGTGAAATAGTTGTCAGCCTCTCCCTTGGCATCGAAGTGGGGAACTTTGTAGGCTCCCATCAGCGTTGGCATCCGGTCATCTTCCAATGGAACCCAATTGCGGGTATCTTCCAACGTAGACCAGATCACGTGTTGAACACCTGCCTCCTTCGCCGCCTCAGCCATTCCCTTCGCGTGCGCAAGCTCTTTCTCCGGCGAGAAGTGCTCCCAGAAGAAGGTAACGCAAAATGCTCCGTATGCCCCCTCAAATGCCTGCTTCAAACTCTCTACATTCTCAACATCCGCCTCTACAACCTCAGCCCCTTTCGCGGCAAGTGCCGTTGCTTTTTCAGAAGAAGCATTTCGCGTAATTGCCCGCACACTGAACTGGCTATCTGGATCATCCAGAATGGCGTTCGCAAGGCTGCCCCCCTGCGCACCGGTTGCTCCAAGAATTGCTATGATTTTCTTTTCAGACATTGTCTCTCCTATAAATTTTGAGTGAGATTATTGAATTCTGGATCAAAGATATGAGTATTGAGTGAAGAGGGGGAAGATAGAACTTGTAGGGGGAGCACTACCAAGTGTTGTTACGGTGTAAGGTAGTATCAGCGGACATCCTCACGAATTATGGAGGGAAGCACCACCAAGAACACGAAGGCGCACCAAGGGTATGCCACTTCTCCACTATACAGAATTCACCTACTCTCTCTATACGATATCAGCCTTACTTTGTCGACGTATCGGCTCCTCTATCCATCTCACCTAACATCTGTTGCCATGCACTCAGGTTGTTTTGCAGGGCAGGGGTGTTAGGCGAGCCATACGCTCCAACAATTTCGCGTAGCTCCCGAATCGCCCCCGCAGAATCCCCCTTCACTAAATGTCGCTCCACCCGAAGTTCTTCAATCAACCCACGGAGCACGGGATCGGATTCGATGTCACGACTCATCGAGCGGTAGCTTTCGATAGCCCTGTCGTAGTCGCCGAGAAGTGCGTGCATTCGGGCACGTATCTGGTAGGGATTGTATCGTCTGTCTACCGGATGGTTCCGCCACGCATCCCCAACTTGCTCAGCCTCTTCTATTGTATGCTCTGCGTAGCGTTCTGTCCCCTCACGATTTCCTGCATCACGGTACAGAGAGGCAACAACAGCTCCCATCCAGTAAGGCATTGGGAAAATCTTTATTGAGATTGTTTTATCCAATGCGTCGAGCAGTGCAACGGCCTCTGCTGTGTCGGATCGATTCTTCATTCCATCGGCAGCCAGTGCTAACAGGGCACGACGGTAGTAGGTAATCGATTGCCGCTCCTCTAAACCGAAGCCAACGTCGGGATCGTTCAATCCTCGCAAACGGAATCCTCCCTCCCCTTCCGGCATTAGGAGAGAGCGCATCTTGTCGTGGTTGATCGCAAACTCGGAGAATCCTTCCACCCCTTTCAAACCACGCTCTGGCACTACACGCAAAGCCATCCCTTCCCACCGGAAGAACCGTTCCAGTCCTCCCCACCACTGCGATGGAACTGTGATGGCAAAGTATATCGGCCTCTCACCAATATTCTGTTCAACAATGTCTTTAATCACCTGTTCGCGCAGGCTGTAACGAACCATGCCGGAATCGAGTTCGGTTCCTCGCCAAGCCCACCAGAGTGTGTCGGCACGTCCCGTACTATCGTGGCGAATACTCAGGGGAACCCGCTGGGCGGAATCAACTCGATGGATTAAAGGGGGCTTCACAAGTTTCCCTGCCGGTAGACTCATCGCAAGTGGAAGCCCGTCCCGACTCCGCTCGCCTCCCAACTGATCGCGATACCACCAGAGATTGAGTTGGTCGATCTCAACAACGCGAACGTCACGACGTAGAGACTCGACATCTTGCAAATAGTAGAGAGGAGATGCCGATATCCTGTCTGCTACGAAGAGAACCGCATTCGAATCGCAACTGACGAGTAGGTTGTGAGCGAAGTCGTGGGGAAGGTAATTATCTCTGCGACTATGGAACTCCCATCCACTCCAGACAAGGTTCAACGGAGCAATCAGAAAGCATAAGAGAATGACTCCCATCACTACATTTTCTTTCCCACCTTTTCTCCTCTCTTCACTCGCCACCGAGTTGAACAAACTTCTGGCAAGCCCAGTTGTGGCAAAGCCAATCCAGATTGCAGGGAAGATGAGAGAAGAGGCGAAGAGATGGTCAATCTCGAAAGTGAGTGGTGGTGCGGGGTCGAGGTAGAGGGCAAGGAGAGGGCCGAGAGTGAGGAAGCCGGCAATCATACTCAGAGCGGTGCGCCAGTCGTGGCGGAAGTGGTAAGCAAAACCGATGCAGACGAGGAGAAGGGGGAGAGCATAAAAGTATATTGGCCCCCCCCTTTCACGGCCAACAGGAACAACAAACTCATCCTGCTCCTGATCTGAGACGGAGAAGAGGAGTGCGGGGGATCCAACAACATTACTGATCCTCCCCACAAGGTTCCACAGAAGGTAGCGTGTGTAAAGGTGGCCAACAGTGTACGAGAGAGAAGTCTCCGTTTGAACGTTACCGTTGTCTGATGTCGACGAGATTGCGGAAACAGGTGCGTTAGCGTAGCGAAGGAGATTGACGCCCCCCCCAAGGGATGGTTCCTCCTCAATTAGACGAAGTGGAGGGTGAGCTTCTGTCCGAACCACTACCTGCACATATGTAGTATATCCTCCTAAAAGGAAGAGGAGAACGAATGTGCCTGCAAGTGCTCCCCTCCGCAATCTTGGACTAAAGGATGCAATGAGTAGGGCAATCAGCCCGGCCAGCAGAGCTACAAAGAGATAGTCGAAGATGAAGAAGTGCCACAGCAGGAGAAGACCAAACATTCCGAGAGTTCCACTGAGAACAAAGCGAGGAGAGTCTCCTTTCTCTGGAATAAATTGCACGATCCAGATAAGGAGCGCGGCTGCCGGAAGGACTGCGAGGGCAATCCGATCAACGCCGAGCACAAGGCCGAGCGACCAAGCGGCAAGCAGAAGCCAGAGCGTGCTCCGCCCACTCCCCAACTGACGACCCCGATACCATTGCACCACTCCCCAAAGTGTCAGGATCACCAGAAGCGTCCCGGCTGAGTGGGTGGTAATCTCTGTACTGTTTCTCCACTGCGAGTCGAACCAAGCAAAGGAGAGGGCGGCAACGAATCCTCCCCACCCGGTAATCCCACCAATGATGTTCGGAAGGTTAAGGGAAGAAGGTTGTGTTACTCCCTCACTACTCTCTTCTTCACCTTCACCACTTCCGCCCTTACTCTGGCTTTTATCATCCTCGACTGGGATTTCATACTGAGAAGATAGAAGCGATGTTGTCAGAAGGTAGAGAAGCATTGCACTAAGCCCTCCGCAGATAGCGGAGAAGATCACGAGGAGTCGAGCCGGATCGCCGGGAAGGATGTTAACGAAAGCTCCAGCAATAGTAACCCAGAGAGGAGCACCCGGAGCGTCGAGGATTTGTCCCCCGGATGCTGCGGCAGCAAGCATACCGGAATCACCCGGTGAAATCGACGGCCAAGCCGTCAGATAGTAGGTGACGAACGGAACAAGGAATGAGAGAAATGCGAGTGTTCGATGTACGTTGCGACGCTGATGCTCCACCTGATCTACTCTATATCGAAGATAGTTGACGGGATCGTTCGGTCGCCTCGATAATCTCCAGAGCGAACCGGTCGGCAAAGATACTTCCTTTCGCCGTAAGTCGCAGGGAATCTTCGTCGAGCTGTGCAAAGCCTTCTTTCAGCAGCCACTCTACTCTCTCGGGGGCAACGCTGGTTAACTCTTCGCCAACAGCTTCTTTAAAGTCGTAGAGGTTAATCCCTCGATAGCGAAGTCCTAACATCACGATCTCTTCCATTCCCTGTTCAGAAGTCAACTCTTCCCGCATAATTACTGGGCTTCCTCCCGACTCAATCGATTCGAGGTAGGCGTTCAGACTGGAGACATTTGCCCAGCGTTTCCCCAGCACTCCACGACGTGCAAAGCTGTGAGCCGAAGGGCCGTAGCCGGTGTAGCTCTTCCGTTCCCAATAGCCAATGTTGTGTCGGCAAGCATAGCCGGCCTTCGCGTAGTTGCTCGTCTCGTACTGCTCCAAACCGTGCCGAGCGAGGAACTGTACAGTCTCCTCGTACATATCGGCTTCAAGATCGTTCGGGGCAGGATTTACCTTCCCCTTCAATCGCATTGCGTTAAGGGGTGTACCCTCTTCGAAGATCAGAGAGTAGGCACTGATGTGGTCGGTTCCAAGGTCGACTGCCCGCTCAAGGTTATAGTGCCAACGCTCTGGAGTCTGTCCGGGGAGAGCAAAGATCATATCGAGCGAAACGTTGTCAAAAACATCTCGAACCAGCCGGATATTCTCTTCCGCCTCTGCTGCGGTGTGAATACGGCTTAGGAACTGCAACTCATCGTCGTGGAACGACTGCACACCGAAACTTAGTCGATTGATCCCCCCCTCGCGGTATCCTTCCAACCAATCCCGATTCAGCGCACCCGGATTGCACTCCATCGTGATCTCGGCATCCCCCACAACTGTGTGGGCAGCCCGCAACGAATCAAGAATCGCACTCATCTCATCGGGAGAGAGCATCGAGGGAGTCCCACCGCCGAAAAAGATCGTCCGAACCTCTTCTCGCTCCTCCTTTACCGGAGGGATTTCTCCCGACTGGGCAATCTCGCGGTGCAAGGCATCGAGGAAACGATTTTTGTTTGCAAAGGACTCAATCGAGTAGAAACTACAGTAGATGCACTTCTTCTCGCAGAACGGTATGTGTATGTAGAGACCGGACATGGTGGAATTCAAAATTCAAAAGGCAAAATTCAAAAAGAGTAGTGCGTAAAGCCGCTCACGCAAAGGCGCTCACGCAAAGCCGCGAAGACGCAAAGGAGAATATACGTGGCGGAACTCTCGACTTTTAGACTCTTCACTAACATAGACTTGACAACATCTTCTAACTCCAGCGCAGGCGAAAAACCTGCAACTACCACTCTACGAACTCTCATACTCAGACACTCCCACTCTCAACTCTATAAACTCTACTCAACTCCCTTCCCGATCCTTCCCCACCGAATTCCATCTTCTCCGCTCGACCAAAAAATGATTATTGCCTCTCCGATTAAATTTTTATGTGGGATAAAACCGAAGTGACGACTGTCGCGGCTGTTTGTGGAGTTGTCGCCGAGTGCAAAGAAATAATCTTGCTTGAAACGATAGCGGGTTGCAGGACCGCCGTTGATAAAGACAATTCGATTTTTATAGGTGACGTTAACCCCTTCAGCGTAAAGAACATCTCTCCAGGCTTCGGCAGTTACCGAATCGAGTGGAAGTTCATATCCTTTGTAGGGAACAACTACCATTCTCTTTTTTCGGAGCAGAGGCCAGGCTTTCTTCACATCCATTGGTTCACGGTGAACTGTCGGTAGAGAGAGAGGCTCAGGATCTCTCCCATTAACTACAATCATTCCATCAACTAAAGCAACTGTATCTCCGGGGAGGGCAACGGCACGTTTGAAAAGGATTGAATGATCCTCACTTAAGTAAAGTTCGGGAGATCGGAAGAGGACAACATCTCCACGCTCAAGACTCCCAAGCCCTCCCAACTCAAGGTGGGGAATAGGCCAGTGGGTGAAGGGAAAGAACTCCGGTGTGCGGATGTAGTAGGGCAACTGGTTAATGAGAACTGCATCTCCGGGAAGAATCGTCGGCTCCATCGACCTTGTTGGAATGGCGTAGGGTGCGAAGACAAAGGTTCGTAGAATCAGTAACCCCAACAGGGAGTATCCAGTACCCCAGAGAAGTTTGCGAAACGCATCGGATGCAGACTTCCCCTCTCCTGCAGTTGCCAACCCACCTGCCTCCACCGATTCTTCTGTATGATCGGTCTGGTTCATTTGCAGTGCGGAGAGTCTCTTGCAATGAACAATGCCGTACTCGGCGAAACTCTTTCCTTTTTTAGACTTGTGAGCCGAACTCTAATCAACACTGTTGAAGATGCGATTCCAGCGAATCCGTCCGAGCTTTTCACCGAGGGAATATTCGTTATTTCTCGCATCTTTATTCTGCCACGACCAGTAGACGATCAACGGCGTGCCGACAACATTCTTAACCGGAACAAACCCCCAAAATCGACTGTCGAGTGAGTTGTCACGATTATCGCCCATGCCGAAGACGTAGTCACGCTCTACAGTATAAGAGTCCACAGTTTGGCCGTCGATCTCTATTAACCCACCAGTTCTGCGAACATCGTGCCCTTCCCTCGCAATAAAGATTTCCCACTCTTGATAGTTCGTATCGTTTAACGGGATCACATCCCCCTCTTTTGGAATGCGCATCGGCCCCCAATTATCGTGTGTCCACTGTCGTCCGCGAGGGAATGTGTTATATCTCTCGTCCGAGCGCACGCCACGGTTTTGCATATACTGTACCTTTGAAGGAGATATCTCCTTTACGCCATTAACGTAGGCAACCCCATTTCGTACCTCCAACGTATCTCCGGCAGTGGCCACGCACCGTTTCAGGTAGTATTGAAAATCTGTCGCCTCCACTTGATCGCGGTCACCTGGGTAGATAAAGACAATCACATCTCCTTTCTCAGGACTACGCAAGCCGGGAAGTTTCACGTAAGGAAGAGGAATGTTTAGGAAAGGAATAGTCTGCGGTGTAGAGCCGCCGTAGATAAAACGGTTGACGAACAGAAAGTCTCCGGCAAGAACTTCCCCCTCCATCGACTCAGTTGGAACAACGAACGATTGGATGAGAAGACCATTTACGATCATCACAATTAGGAGTGCACCAAGTATTGTCTTCGCCCAGGAGATTGTCACTTCCTGCCACGTCATCGGCTGCTGGCGTTCCTTACCCTTCCCTTTTCCCTTGGGGTTCCCTTCGCTGGACTGTCCACTATCTGCCTGCTTTTGGTTCCGCTGGATTTTCTTTCCCTTACCGGCAAGAATCTGTTTGCGTTCTTCAGGATTCATCAACTCGTTCTCTATGTTCTGATATACAGGATGTCTTCTTCTCTATAATTTTACAACGAGGCTCCCCTTACGGGACAGAGGGAAAGGAAGTTACTCACGCAAAGGCGCCAAGACGCAAAGGAGGCTCCTAACTCTCGACTTTTGAATTCATAGGCCTGACTACCTCTACCGATCCCGGCGCAACCTAAAAGAGTTGTACCTACCCAGCCCTTCTGACTCATATACTCTCCCACTCACGAACTCCCACACTCTCAACTCTATGAACTCTCAACTCTACACACTCTACGAACTTAACTTAGTCATCATCCATCGACAGAACCGCGAGGAATGCCTCTTGCGGAATCTCGACGGAGCCGACTTGTTTCATTCGCTTCTTTCCTTCCTTCTGCTTTTCGAGGAGTTTTCTCTTTCGAGATATGTCACCGCCGTAACACTTTGCGGTCACATCCTTCCGCATCGCTCGGATACTGTCGCGAGCAATCACCTTTGCCCCAATTGCAGCCTGAACTACCACTTCGTACATCTGGCGTGGAATCAACTCTCTCAGCTTGCCACACAACTTCCGTCCGTAGTGATAGGCTTTTGAGCGGTGAACGATCAAGGAGAGAGCATCCACTTTATCTCCATTCAAGAGAATGTCAACTTTCACAAGGTCTTCCTCACGCATGTCGATCACTTCGTAGTCGAAGGAGGCATATCCTCGTGAAATCGACTTTAGGCGGTCGTAAAAGTCAAAGATTACCTCGCCGAGTGGAAGCTCGAAACTCATGTCGACGCGATCCTGCGAAAGATACTTCGTATCCTTAAAGATTGCCCGACGCTCCATGCAGAGCTTCGTGACTGGACCAATATAGTCCGAAGGACAAATAATTTGTGCTCGGATGAACGGTTCGGCTATTCCTTCAATATCACCAACGGCTGGCATCTTCGCAGGATTGTCCACCCTCAATTCTTCGCCACTCTTTTTTGTGACCCGATACTGTACGTTCGGTACAGTTGTGACAATTGTCTGCTCAAACTCCCGATCCAATCGCTCCTGCACAATTTCCATGTGGAGAAGTCCAAGGAACCCACAACGAAAACCGAAACCGAGAGCAGTTGAGGTCTCTGGTTCGAAGACGAGAGAAGAATCGTTCAGAGCTAACTTGTCGAGCGCGTCGCGCAGTGCCTCGTAATCGTCGGAGTCGGCAGGGTAGATACCGGCAAAGACCATGGGCTTCACTTCCTGGTATCCCGGGATTGGATTCTCAGCTCCGCCTCGTGCTAACGTTACGGTATCCCCAACCTTTGTATCCTTCACATCTTTGATCGAGGCAGTAAAGTAGCCAACCGAACCACAGGAGATTTCGGCTCCCTGCACTCGTTTCATGCGCAATAGTCCGCACTCATCTACTTCGAACTTCTTCCCACTGTGCATCATGATAATCTCATCTCCCTTTCGCATCGTCCCGTCGACAACGCGAACGTAGGCGATGGCTCCGCGGTATGGATCGAAGACAGAGTCGAAGATCAAGGCGCGAAGCGGGGCATCTGGATCACCTTTCGGCGGAGGAACGCGATCGACGAGAGCTTCGAGAATCTCGTGGATGCCAATTCCCGACTTAGCAGAACTGAGAATCATTTCTTCTTCCTTGCACCCGATTAAATCCATCACCTGCGCCTTCACTGTCTCCAACGTTGTGGCGGCTGCCGGAAGGTCGATCTTATTGATGACCGGAATAATTTCCAAATCGGCATCAATTGCCAAGTAGAGGTTCGAAATCGTCTGCGCTTCCACTCCCTGGGTCGCATCCACAATCAGGAGTGCCCCCTCACACGCCTTCAGCGAGCGAGAGACCTCATAACTGAAGTCAACGTGCCCCGGTGTATCAATCAGGTTGAGCGTGTAGACCGATTTGTCGCCGGTCTCTTTTGGGCGAATGTAGTTCATCTGGATTGCGTGCAGCTTGATCGTGATACCACGTTCTTGCTCCAGCGGATTATTGTCCAGAATCTGAGCATTTGTCATCTCCCGCTTGGTGATCGCCCCGGTATACTCCAACAACCGGTCGGCAAGGGTTGACTTGCCGTGATCTATATGAGCGATGATGCAGAAATTGCGGATATTGTTCATGCGTTATCGATAGCGTTACAAAACAAAGAGAGTCAACATACCTCTAAGAAGCCGAGTGCGCAAGAACAAGAATGTGAGAGTTCATAGAGTTGAGAGTGTGGGAGTTAGTGAGTGGGAGAGTGTATGAGTCAGAAGGGCTGGGTAGGTACAACTCTTTTAGGTTGCGCCGGGATCGGTAGAAGTAGTCAAGCCTATGAATTCAAAAATCGAGAGTCGGGAGCCTCCTTTGCGTCTTCGCGGCTTTGCGTGACTTATCGCCAATGAACTATAAACAGATGGTATCACGCGATTTCTTTCTCCGCGACTCACCTACACTTGCCCGTGACCTTCTCGGGTGCACATTAGAAACAAGAATTGCTGGCTCCTACACCTCAGGCCGGATTGTCGAAGTAGAAGCCTACCGACAAGAAGAACCAGCCAGCCACTGTTACCGTGGAAAAACTGAGCGGAATAAGGCGATGTTCCTAAATGGGGGTCGACTTTACGTTTACTTCATCTACGGAATGCACCACTGCGTGAACATCGTTGCGGGGAGGGAAGGATATGGCGAGGCTGTCCTTTTACGGGGAATTGAACCGGTTGAGGGAATTGAAGTGATGCGAGAACGCCGAGGAATGAAGGTAGGCGACTGCAATCTGGCAAATGGACCGGGGAAATTAACGCGCGCACTCGGCATTGGCCCAGAGCACAATGGACTCGACCTCCTCACTCCAGACTCTCCAGTTAAGCTGCTGCAAGGGGAACCGATTCCCGACAGTATAGTAGAGACAACCCCGAGAATCGGTATCTCGAAGGCTACTGAGTTACCTTGGAGGTGGATAGTCCGCACCTCTCAATAACCCTCTTCTTATTTCACTGAAAATAGAATGATTGTCCTTGCTTAACTCTGAGTTCGCATCGGGAAAAGAGAAGTCGTCAGCGAACTTCCCCACTCATTCACTCCCACACTTCCTTGGTAACGATCATATCTGCCGAACGCTCTATATTCACAAATTCAGAATCCGCAGCAGACAGAGACTATCAACCAATTGTATGTTTAGACTTTCTTTGATTTTTCTCTCGGGAATCATCCTCTGCACACTCCCGCTGATTGGACAGAACACCGTGACCGGTTCAGAAGGGAGTGATGTGGTTAAAGAGAAACTTCCACTCTACCGCTGGCCATACGCAGCGAAGTATGCTCCGCGGATTGGAGGTTCGGGTGAGTCGGAGGGGGACAAAGTTCGACTCGACATTGGGGGGACGATACCACTTTTAGAGGCGGCTGAGAGTGCGAGCTATGTCGAGATGGTTTGCCACTCTCCTATCTGCGGCAACGACGATTTCTCTAACTACCTCTATCCAATTTGGGAACCTGCTGCCATCAACTTCAGCGCGGGAATCGATTTCTTTACTTGGTCGCGCCTTCGCTCGGAAGCAAACTTTAAATTCCCTGTTGAGGCAGTTGACTACTACTTCGGATTCTATGGATCGATGCGGATTGGCAAGACAGGAGATTCCTATACTTCAACAGGCGATGGAAACATTAAGGAGCGGACAAAGCACCGCACAACAATCATTCCAACACTCCGAATTGCCCACATCTCCGCCCACCTCGTCGACGGAGAACCACAGTTTGCACTTCCGAACGAGGGGGCAGTTGTCTACAGTCGCGAGTTTGTTGACCTTTCCTGCGGACTGGAGCATTTCCTTTGGTTGGGACTCTGGGCCAGTGGTGGCTCTTCTTTTGAGCCAACAAGTCTCTACGTTCGACCATATATTGGTACGCAGCTTCTCTTCCACACAATTCCGGGAAATCTCGGCAAAGTGACCCCCTACATCGGGGGTGACCTGGAAATGCAGCTTTTTGAAGGGTTAAAAGCACCGACACTCCGCACTGGATATGAGTTCAGACTCAACACGGAGACTAAAACCTTCGGCGAACACTCC